>CAVOIE010000004.1:0-773545 GCA_963696055.1 uncultured Actinomycetota bacterium
TAACCGAGTCGAAGGGTTGAGGAGCACTTTCTGCACCGCGCCGGTACCGATTCCTCGGCGGGGAGGGGCCAACCGCGTTGCTCGTGATCCCGCAGGCGGCGACGAGGATGCGCACAAGCCTGACAGTCCGACCTGTTTCTACAGAGCGTAGAATTGATCTGTCCGGTCCGCTCGCCAGTGAAAGGACGGTCATGGACATCTTCCTTGGGCTGCCGCTGGGCTGGGCGGTCGCCGCGCTGTTTGGCGTTGCGATGATCCGGTCCAATGCCACCTACTGGCTGGGCCGCGGTGTTGCCGCTGGTTGCCGCCACACCCGACTGGAGGAGCATGTGGACGGTCCGCTGATGCGCCGGGCGGAGGCGATGATGGCCAAGTTGGGACCGTTTGCCGTGACGCTGTGCTTTCTGACCGTCGGCCTGCAGACCGCCGTGATCGGCAGCTCGGGCATCGCCCGCATGCCGCTGCGCCGCTTCCTGCCCGCCGTCATCGCCGGCAGCCTGATCTGGGCCGTCGTCTACGCAACGGTCGGCCTGGCCGCGATCGCGGCCTGGGCGGCCCTCATCCTCGCGTCCCCGTGGGCTGCTGCAGGCGCAGCGGTGGCGCTCGCCGTCGTCGTACTTTTCTTGGAGAAGCGGAGGCGGCGCGCCAAGCGCCATCAGCAGGCGGCGGACGACGGCGGTGCTCCGGTTGGGCGGGAAGGCCCGGTCGAGCGGCCGCAGGGCACCGACCATCGCTGTCCGGAGTCGTCGGTGACCCCTGCGGTTCCGGCGAGTGGAGCAGGGGACGCCCGCCGGCGGTGATCCGGCCTCGGGGCCCATCGCGACGCCGTCGGTCACCAGATGAACTCTGCGAGTCAGGCCGTTGCCCGGGTCGAGCAGATGGATCCCGTCCCAGACGTCATTCGCTGTGGGCGATGGCCCAAATGTGCGCGCGGAGGATAATGGTGGGCGATGAGCACGGTCCACCAGCCTTCCGCTCGGCGGCGTGGGCAGCGCCTGTGGGTGCTGCTCCGACCGTCCCTGACCGGCGTCGCCTTGGTGGTGGTTTATTACACCCTGCCGCTAAACCGGCAAGGTTCCATCCCTGGGCTGTTGATCGGCCTCGGCGCGCTGACCGCGCTGGTCGCCTGGCAAATACGGGCGGTGACCAGGTCGCCGTCGCCGCGGCTGCGCGCCGCGGAGTCGCTGGCCACGTCGATCCCGCTTTACATTGTCCTGTTCGCCATCTCCCACGCCACCATGTCCGCGTGGGATCCGGAGGCCTTCACGGAACCTCTAAACCGAACCGACGCCTTGTACTTCACCATCACCACCCTGGCCACGGTGGGATTCGGCGATATCGCCCCGGTAACGCAGGCCGCCCGAATCGTCGTCATGGTGCAGATGGTCACTGGGCTGGTGCTTCTGGGGCTGGTGATCAAGATGTTCCTAAGCGCCGTGGAAGTCGGCCTCAGGAACGCCGGGGGCAAGCCTGCCGGCCAGGCCGAGCCCGACGAGCCCGCGCCAGACCACGACGATGGCGACACGACCCGGGCTGACGGGCCTGAACCCGGCACCGGCGGAGCCGCCGACAGCGGCCCCGCCGGCCGGTAAGTGACGGACCGGAGCTGGACAAGCCCGAGCTACCAGTCAACACCGCGATTCGTCGGTGTGGCACCGGGCGTCGTGCCCGGGCCTGCGCCCGCTGCCCCCGGCGTCGTGCCCGGTGTTGCGCCCGTTGCCCCCGGCGTCGTGCCCGGCCCTGCGCCCGCTGCCCCCGGCGTCGTGCCCGGTGTTGCGCCCGTTGCCCCCGGCGTCGTGCCCGGTGTTGCGCCCGTTGCCCCCGGCGTCGCGCCCGGGCCTGCGCCCGCTGCCCCCGGCGTCGCGCCCGGTGCACTCGGCTGCGCCTCAAGCCCGAGGGCCCGCGCCTTGACGTGTTCGAACTCCTGCTGGTTGATCGCGCCGGAGTCCAGCAATTCCTTGGCTTTTGCTATCTCTTCAGTCGGACTCTTGCCAGCCACACCGCGGATATACGACTCGGTATCCGTTCGCATCGCCTGCGACGCTTCCTGACTGCGCTCGGCCATTCCCCTGCCCCGCGCGATCAGATAAATCAGCGACGTCAGGAAGGGCAGGAAAAGCAGGAAGATCAGCCAGACTGCTTTCAGCCACCCGTTCAGCGACCTGTCACGGAATAGGTCAGTGATGATTCCGAATAGTACGAAGAGGTAGGCAATGAAAGCGAACGCCCAAAAGAACCACCAGATAGTGTCCCACAACGAAGTCCCGAAGTTCATGGAACCCACCTCCGATTTCCCGGCACCACCGCACCGGATAGCCTAGAACCCTTCCAGAACGTGGGCGCAGTCTACAACCTCGCCGGGCAGCACCGTCAAGACCCCGGGGACCCCGGCGTACGGGCCGCAGGGTCATCAGCCGCCGGAGCCCCAAGCACAGGCCCGCCTGAGCCCCGGGCTCAGCGGCGCCGGACAAGGTCCGGCCGCGGAAATAGCCGGGGGATCCCTATTAGTGTGGGGTGAATGGAAGCCCAGATTCTTGCGACCGTCGTCTGCGGTCTGCTCATCGCCGTCGGCATCACCGGCATCGTTGTGCCCGTTCTGCCCGGCACCATCACCATCGGCATCAGCCTGCTGGTCTGGGCCATTGCCCTGCAGAATACGGTGGGCTGGGTGGTCTTCGCGATCGGCATGGTGTTCGTCGCCGCCGGCATGCTGGCCAGCCTGGTGCTCACCGGCCGGCGGCTGAAGCAGCGGCAGGTGCCCAACTGGTCCATCATGGTCGCCGTGCTGACGGGCGTGGTGGGGATGTTCGTGATTCCCGTGGTGGGGCTGTTCATCGGCTTTGCGGCCGGCCTGCTGCTCAGCGAATATGCCCGACGGCGGCACCTCGCCCAGGCGGTCGGGGCCAGTTGGGCGGCGCTCAAGGCCGTGGGTTTCGGCATGCTGGTGGAGTTGGGCTGCGCGTTCGCGGCCGGGGCCGTCTGGGTGGTCGGCGTGCTGGTGCAGTTCGTCTAGAAGTCAGTCCTGCTTGAGCAGGCCGGTGGTCCGGTAGGGAATGACTTCGCGCAGGAACATCTGCGTGGACGTACGAGTGATGCCGGGACAGAACCGGATTTCCTCGCTCACCCGGTACAAGTCGTCCGGGCTGTGCGCCACCACGCGGATCAGCAGGTCGGTGTCGCCGGCCGGGGCATGGCATTCGAGCACTTCCGGAATCTTCCGCAGGGCGTCCACTGCATCATTGAGCATGCTTTGGTCCAGCTCGGCGCTCACCATCGCCATCACTCCGCGGTCCAAAGCCTGCGGAAGCACCCGGGCGGAGTGGGGGCGCAGGGAACCCGAGACCGCGAGGCGGTCCAGTCGGGAGTGGACCGTGCCGCGCGCCAGTCCAAGGCGCTGCGCCAGCATCATCACCGGGATCCGTGGGTCCTCGTCTAGTGCGAGCAGGATTCGCCGGTCGGTGGCGTCCAGTTGCTGCAATTTGACCACTTCCTGTCGCTCGCTCGAGGGTTGCTTGAACAGTCTGATCAAGTATACGGCAGCCGCTTGCGCGGATTGTAGTCATGCTGCTGAAATAACTATCAGATCGGGCGAAGCCACAAGCCGCAGCCCGTTGAGGTGCACGGTCCAGGCTCACGACGCCGGGGCAGTGTTTGCGGGCCCGCAAAGCCCGGACCTTGTTGTTCACACAGCCGAAGACCCCTGCCTGTCCGGATTCCGGACCGCCAGGGGTCTCGCTGGTTAAGGGGGTAAGAAGGATTGCCGCGTGGGCCTATTAGCACTGACTAGGCCGCATCCGCCGGAGTGTTGCCCTGTTTGCGTGGGAGAGTGTTTCGTTTCTCCTGTGGCTGGAAGAAGCGTTTGGAGCCCAAAAACAGGACGATGGCCAGGCCCACGGTCACCACGATAAACGAGAGCGTAGTGTTCCCGGACATAAAACTGCGGGTGATGCTGTAGATCAGCGTGAACAGGCTGCCGAGCATGACGCCGTTCGCCAACACCCGGTTGCGCCTCTCGACCACCAAGCTCAGGCCGAGTAGGGCGACCGAGCTGATCAGTGCCGCGATAGTGACGTTGCGGTTATAGGTTTCGGATGCTTCCTGGTAATCGCGGAATGCTGCCTCTTGCTGGATCTGCACCGCCCGCTGCTTCGCCAGCTCCTCATCCGTCGGGTTGGTCTTGTCGAAGATCGTCTCAACCGGAAACTGCGGTACCTCCGGCGGGGCATAAAACGTGCGGATGCCGAGCCCAACGAAGAGCGCGATGATGACCCCCAAAAAGACCGTGTAGACGGCCTTGAGAACTTTGTTGTCCATGGGCAGAGTTTATGGCGGGGTTTCGCCTTGCCTGCACGGACGCAGTAAGCGCTGCACATTCGTTATCAGAATGGGTGAACTGGGGCGGGCCGCTGGTTGTGCCGAACACCACGGCAACGTGTCTGACGCGCAACACTGCATCCTGTCAGCTTGGCGATCGGCGCGCCGCGGTCTTATGATCGAACGCAGTGGCACGGGGCTTTAGCTCAGTTGGTAGAGCGTTTCGTTCGCAATGAAAAGGTCAGGGGTTCGATTCCCCTAAGCTCCACTCAAAGAAAGGCCCCTGCTTCCCTGTAGATAAAGGGAAGTAGGGGCCTTTGTTCTCCTGATATGTAGCCCGACTTCATTGTCGGCTTTGCGTGCCCGGGGGATTCCTGCCGCTGCGCCACCTCGGCCTGGTCCACCCAGCTACGGCCGCGCTCCCGCGGAATCCGGAAGTTTTCCGTAGATTCGCTTACGCCTGCGCGCTCACGTCCGATTGCAACTCTTGACAGCCGTGCCCGCATTCCTGCGGTCGGCAGCATTAGGAACGGATCCAGTTTGATGAAGTCCCTCATCCGCGCGCTCCTCGGAGCAGCCCTCGGATCATCCCTGCTCGCGTCAGCACTGGTTGTCAGCATCCCGGCCGAGGCCGCCGTACCGGCCAGCGCGACCTACCAGACCTATACCGCCCCCAATGGTCTCAGCAGCAAATACCACGTTTACGCCAACGGCATCGATTCGAAGAAGCCCGTCGGCGTCCTGTTTGTCTTCCACGGAGACTACTCCCAGCCCAAACAGTCCTACGTCCACCACCCCAAGGGCTCCGTTATGAAGAAGATGGCGGCCGAGGCTGCCAAGAAGAACATGATCATGGTCCCCGTCATCACGCCGGACAAAAAGGGCGGCATCACCTGGTGGGAGGATGCCGACCGCAATGGGGACTGGTTTCGCTCGTTGGCCACGAGCTTGATCAGCAAATACAAGCTCGACGCCCGCCGCATCTGGTTCCACGGCTACTCTGGTGGCGCCGAATTCATCACCTATGAGCTCCTCGCGGACCGCCAGGAATGGATCAAGGGCGGCGGGGCCACCATCGTTGGCGGCGGCGGCTACGACGGGATGCAGACCGCACCCACCCCTGCCGTGAAGAAAATGAAGCTGCACTGGATCAGCGGCAGCCGCGACGGCAAGGGCGGCACCAGTCTGAAGACCTGGTCTGCCCTGGGCACCGCCAAGCGCGCGGAGAAAAAATACAAGGCCCTCGGGTTCACCAGCACGAGGATGACCGTCCTGCCGGGCGTTACGCATTACACCTACGACATGCCGAAACTGCTGGCCAACGACCTGAAAGCTATGCCAGCCGCTCTCGCCCCGCCCAAGGCCAAATCCGGCGACGTTGTTGCTGTGGACTCCGCCGGCAAGCTTTACATCTACCCGTCCGCCAAGGGCCGGGACCTGAACAAGCGCCGCTACGTTTCCGCGGGCTGGGGAACATCCATGGCCGTGGAAATCGCCGACTGGAACGGCGATGGCATCCAAGACCTGATCGCCAACTGGAAGGACGGTCGGCTCACGGTTGACTACGGACTGAAGAACGGCGGCTTCAAACGCTCCACGCTGGGCACGAGGGGCTGGCACCGCAACACCATCCTCGTCGCCCAATGGAGAACCGCCGACAAATTCCCGAGCATCATTGCCAAAAACCGCGACGGCAAGCTGTACACGTACGCAAACAAAGACGGAGCAAAGCCAGGACCGCGGAAGCTGCTCAGCTCCGGCAAGTGGAAGAGTCAGCAAGTAATGGCCATGGACTTCGACGGCGACACCAAGATGGATCTCGTCGCCCGCAGCGCTGCCGGACAGCTGAAGCTCTACCGCTCCAACGGCAAGGGCCGGCTCATCAAAGAGAACCGCAAGGTGGTCAGCGGTTCAAACTGGAACGCCATGACGCATCTGTCAGCGGCCGAAGGGCATCTGGCCGCCGGTCAGCCCGGCATCCTGGCCCGCGACAAGAAGGGCAATCTGTACTTCTACCCGGTGTCCTCAAAGAAGATTCAGAAGCGCGTCACCGTCGGTGTCGGTGGTTGGAACGGCCTGCGGATCGGCTCATAATCTTTGCGCCTTGAGGCGGCGAGGGAGACGCCCATGAGCCGGCCGCAAGTGCTGGTGTGGGCGGCACAACGGTGTGTCCGCCAGCCCCGCGGCCTGGACTTGCCGTACATATGAAGGAATATGAAACGCATCCGCCTTGCCCTCGCCGCCGGGCTGCTGACTGGGCTGACTGCCTGCAGCGCCCCGGTCCTTGAAGCACCCGTCGTCACCGAAACACTCTCTGCCACCGCGTCGCCCTCTGCCACCTCATCGCCGGTGGCTCCTCAGCCCAACGCACATGAGAAGTCCGCGGCGCCCGAGCCAAAAGCTGAACAGGGACCCGCTGCCGGCACCGCGCTGGAGCAGCTGGCCACCATTGAAGTGAAGGGCCGGGCGCCGAAAACCGGGTATTCCCGCGACCAGTTCGGCAAAGGCTGGAAGGATCCTGACCGCAACGGGTGCGATGCACGCAACGACATCCTCCAACGCGACCTAGACCACGCTGTGCTCAAGGCCGGCGGCTGCATAGTGACCTCCGGGGTGCTCGCCGACCCGTTCACCGCCACGACCATCCACTTCATCCGCGGCAACACCACCAGCGGGGCTGTGCAGATCGACCACGTCGTTGCCCTCTCGGACGGATGGCAGAAGGGTGCCCAGCAGTTGGCCCCGAACCAGCGGGAAGCGTTCGCCAACGATCCGCTGAACCTGCTGGCGGTCGATGGGCCCACCAACGGGGCCAAGTCCGATAGTGACGCGGCCTCCTGGCTGCCGCCGAACAAGGCGTTCCGCTGCGAGTACGTGGCGCTGCAGACCGCGGTGAAAGCCAAGTACGGGTTGTGGATGACCAAAGCGGAGCGGGAGGCGATCAAGAACATCCTCAGCACCTCATGTCCGAACCAGCCGGTGCCGGCGGACGGGGGAGTGGCTGTGCCGGCCGCCGAAGCCCCGGCCCCGGCGGCAAAGCCCAAACCCGTCCCGGTCAAGGAGGCTCCTGCGCAGGTCCCGACTGGCGGCAATGTCTACTACTCAAACTGCACCGCCGTAAAGGAGGCCGGTGCGGCACCCATCAAGGCCGGTGATCCGGGCTGGGACGCAAAGTTCGACCGCGACGGCGACGGGGTCGGCTGCGAGTCCTGACGAAGTTGTTGACATTGAACTCGACCTGGAAACACGAAGTGTTATCTGGGGAGCGGCCCAGCTGAGCAGGAGCAGGGGTCCTAAACATCCCGATCCACGAAAGGGGCGGCATCCCTGGATGGGATGCCGCCCCTAACAGGCAAAACCGAGGGGTTAGCGGCCCTGCAGGCCAACCTTTTCGGCGGCCTTGGCGGCCTTCCAATCAGCCTTGCCTTCGGCCTTGATTTCCTTCCAGTCAGCCTGGCCCTGGGCCTTAGCGGCCTTCCACTTAGCGTCTGCTTCGGCCTTGACGGCCTTCCAAGCAAATGCGGGTGCCTCTTCAGCCGGTGCTTCGTTGGCGGGTGCCTCTTCAGCCGGTGCTTCGTTGGCGGGTGCCTCTTCAGCCGGTGCTTCGTCGGCGGGTGCCTCTTCAGCCGGTGCTTCGTCGGCGGGTGCCTCTTCAGCCGGTGCTTCGTCGGCGGGTGCCTCTTCAGCCGGTGCTTCGTCGGCGGGTGCCTCTTCAGCCGGTGCTTCGTCGGCGGGTGCCTCTTCAGCCGGTGCTTCGTCGGCGGGTGCCTCTTCAGCCGGTGCTTCGTCGGCGGGTGCCTCTTCAGCCGGTGCTTCGTCGGACGGGAGCCTCATCAACCGGTGTCACAGGCAGCTCTTCCATCGGTGCATCCTCAACCGGCGCCTCGAGCGCGTCCTCGGCGGGTGCTTCTTCAACCGGTGCGAGCTGGCTGGCGACAATCAGATTAGGCGAGATGTACACATTCTCGGCCGTGATCGACACCAACGAGTCTTGCGTTTCGTTGACGGACGAAGTGACCCCTGCTTCTGCAATGGTCGGGTCCTCGGCTGCCGAGGCGATTCCTGCTCCTGCAGTGGTCACCACTCCTGCGGTAACTACAGCTGCTGCGAGACGGCCGGTCTTGGCAATTCGAAACGTCATTTTTTGCTCCAATTCTTTGTGGGAATGTTGCGGTTTAACCGTTACATCGGAGCTGGGGCACTCGCAAACGAACAGGAATTTTAGATGAACTTAGGGCCGGACGTGCTTAACGATGCGGACAAGGCGGCCCTATCTGTGTCACCCTGCTCCTTGCCCGGTCGAGGCCCATGCACTCGTCGACGGAACACCCGGCGGCAGCCACAGAAACGAGTTCCGGGTGGACCCGGGCTATCTCGCGGAAAGGCTGCCGGTTCTCGTTGGCAGACTAAGCGGCATCCGCCTTAGAAACTCCGCCTTGGGTACAGGGCAGGGCGTTCCGGTCGCTCGCGGCGTCCTGGCGGAGTTGGCTGCCCTACCGCGTCGGCCCCGGTCAGGGTTTCGTGCCGGCCAGAATGTTCTTTGCCGCCGTTCCGCGGGCACCCTTGCAGTCTTGTGTGTACCAGTCGACCGCGGCATGTCGATCGGCGCCCATCCGGTAGGCCATGCAGTCGGCGACCATCTCGACGCCGTTGCTGGACTTGAAGATTTTGTTCAACCGGCGATCCATCGCCTCCAGGCCGTTGCCGTAGAGGCGGAAGGTGATGATGTGGGCGCACTCGTGCAGGGCGATCGCCTTGTGCTGGCTGCCCTGGTAACCCGGTGCCATTTCGATCCGAAGCGAGCCCGAGTGGGCGGTGCTGGCTGCCCCTCCCTTCTTCACGGTGATGATTTGGTTGGGGCAGTACTTCTTCATGTAGTCGTAGGAAAGCTTGCGGTACCCGGTGTAGCTGCGGGGGTTCTCGTGACGGACGGTGCCGGTCTTGGAGGTCCAGCCTTTTTCGTAGGCCGAGGCGTTCACAACAATCCGATATTTCCGCGTGACGTTGGACTTCGTCGTCGGGGTATTCGCAGTGGCCAGGGGCGGAGTGCCGCTGTTCTTCTTCTTCCAAGCCAGCTTCTGCACGGTGACCCACTGACCGTTCTTGTGCATTTGCAGGGCGCCGGTGCGGGCAGATCTGCCGGTCCAGACGTAGACCCCGTGCCGGGCCTGGTCGCCGGCCGCCACCTTGCCTTCGGCCTCCGCGAACGGCCTGGTGTAGTTCGAGTAGCGGTGGCGGACTTCGGAGCGGTCGCGCTTCCACGTGACCTTCTGGGCCGGGCTAGCGGAAAGCGTTCTGCTGCCCGCGGTCGCCGCGATGCGGACCTGTACGGTGCCCTCTTTGGCCAGCTTGTAGCCGAGCCTTGTAGTGCCTTGCTTGCCCGGCGCCTTGGAGTCGACCGTCTTCCAACTGCTTCCGCTCTTCAGCTGCAGGGCGATCCGGTATCCGGAGGACCCCGGATCATGCAAAACCGTAAACTTCTTGGCCGGCTCCCAGGGGTAGCTGTCCAAGGAGGATCCGTAGAGGACGGGCGCCTCGGAGGCTGGGGCGGCCTGAATAGACACGGATCCGGCAGCGGAGGCCGGCTGCCCGGCGAAGACCATGAGGCCAACCGCGGCGGCGGCCGATGCAAGGGCGACGAGCAGACGTGCGGACATGGCCTCTTCTTCCGGATGCTTACGAGGAACGGTGCGTAGAGGCATCCGGACTGGGCAGGCTACGACTCATCGCAATCGGATTCTAGCGGCCAAAGGCGGATCCGCGGCGCAACACGGGGCTTCAATCTCTCGGCGGCGGAGGAAGCTCGATCGGATCGCGCAGGCTCCGTCCCAGCGCGAGCTTGGCGACCAGCGGGATTCCCATCAGGCCCAGCACGATGTTGCGCAACAGCAGCTGCCCGCGGTTGCGTGGTGCGAATGCTGCGCCGAGCCCGATCGCCGCATCCTGCTTCACACGCACCAGCTGCGCCAACTGCCGCTCATAGGAAGCGAACGCCTCGGAATGTTCGCCGGCAGACCTCTGCAGTTCGGCCGCCAGCACGTAGGCCTCCACCATCGCGAGCGCGGAGCCCTGACCGGCCAAGAAGGACGGGCACGCAGCGGCGTCGCCGATAAGCGCCACCCTGCCGCGCGACCACGCCGGCATCCGGATCTGGCTTGCCCGATCGAGGTAGAAGGTCCGGGCCTCGGGCAGCCGCCGCAGCATGTCGGGAACCTCCCAGCCGACGCCGCGCAGACGTGAACGAAGTAGCTCCTGCTGCGCCGCCACATCCTCCACCGGCACGTCCCCGGCATAACGGAAGATGAAGCAAAACATTGTGGCGCCGTCGCGAAGGGAGAGGCGGAGTGCCTGCACACCCACCTCGGTATGCGTCACTGCGACGAGTTCGTCGCGCGGAACATAGCCATCCACGTCGAAGGCGGCCACCGTGATGCCCAGGTAGCGCTCGAACTCCTCCTCCGGCCCGAAGGCCAGCGCCCGGACCCGGGAGTGCAGGCCGTCGGCCCCGACCACGAGGTCGAACTCCCGCGGAGCGCCGCGGGCAAACTCGACGCGCACGCGCACGCCGTCGTCGTCGAGCGCCTGGACGGTGTCGCCGAAGATCGTTTCCACCTCGCCGTCCAGCGCGTCGTAGAGCGCCGCCGCCAGATCGGAGCGGCCGATGCTGACGTACCGGCCACCGGCCCCGCCGATGACGTGGCGCGGATCCAGATGAGCGATCCGCCGGCCGCTGGCGGTCACTTCGCGCAGCTCGCGGACCCGGTAGCCGTCAGCCATCAGTCGGGGGACGATGCCCATCCGGTCGGCCACATCGAACCCGGATCCCCAGAAGTCCACCAGGTAGCCGCCTCGCCGCAGCCGGGGAGCCTGCTCAACCAGGGTCGGCTCGTGTCCGGCATGCCGCAGCCAGTAAGCCAGCGTAGGACCCGCGATCCCTGCCCCGACGATCAGCACCCGCATGCGCGCCGCCCCCCAACCATGGGTCCACCGAACGGTCTCAGACTAATGCGCTCAGACTAGTGCGGGACGCCTTCCCCCCAAAAGGCCTGTCCGTTCAGCGCGTCTGGCCGGGCAGCCCGAAGAGGGCCGCCAGCCGGCGGTCGGTCTCCGCGAGGGCGGCGGTGTCGAAGGTGTTGGTGGTGACCATGAGTTCGTCGGCGCCGGTGGCCTCCAGCAGCAGGGCGAGCCGCGAAGCCACCTGGTCTGCGGTCCCGTGCACCGCGGCGGCCAGGGTCTCCGATAGGAGCGCCTGCTGCCGCGCCGTCATCGACGTCGCCCGGATGGAGTCCACCGGTTCAAGGGGCGGGAACTCGCCGCGGGTGCGTGATTGCGCCATCGCCCATGCCTCGGGCAGCAGCAGTTCCCGTGCCGCTTCGGACGAATCGGCCACCGCCACGTTCGCCGAAGCGATCACGTACGGCTCCGCGTAATAGGTGGAGGGCCGGAAGTTCTTCCGGTAGCGCTCCAGCACGCCGCGGGCCAGTTCCGGCTTGCGCCCGGTGAAGGCCGGGCCACCAACAACGACGGCGAGGCCCGCCTTGGCGGCGATCTCCGCACCTTTGCCGGTGGCCAGCACAAAAGGCGGCGTGGCACCGCCGTCGTACGGACGGGCAGTGATGGCGGCGGTGCCGCCGAGGTAGGACAGCAGTTCGGCCAGATCCTCCGCGAAGCGGTCCGCGGCGTCCTTGTCCTGCCGCAGCGCCGAGCGCACCGCGGGCGTGAAGCCCACGGAACGGCCGATCCCGAGGTCGATCCGGCCGGGAAAGAGCGCCTGCAGGGTGGCGGCGTGTTCGGCCACCACCAACGGCTGGTGGTTGGGCAGCATCACGCCGCCCGAGCCGACCCGGATCCGCTCGGTCTGCGCCGCAACCGCGGCCATCAGCACCGTCGGTGCGGAACCGGCGATCCCGGGCACCCCGTGATGCTCGGCCACCCAGAACCGGTGGTAGCCCAGTTGCTCGGCATGCTGCGCCCGCCGGACCGTGGCGGCCAGGGCGTCGGCAGCCGAGCTGCCTTCGCGGGCATTGGCGCGGTCCAGGATGGAGAGCGGAATCGACGGCAGATGCATACCAGTCACAACAGGGCCAGCCGGCGGCTATTCCGTCGACCGAAATTCACCGCGCCGATGCGGCCCCGGCCGGAAGCAGCGAGGCCGCCTCCGGATCGGTGAGGACGGTGACGTCGGGGTGCAGTTGGAGCACCGAGGCCGGGCAGTCCGGGTGGACAGGGCCGGTCAGGGCCTGGCGGAGCGCTTCGGCTTTGTCCCGCCCCTGCACCAGCAGCAGCAGCCGCTTGGCGGCAAGGATGGTGCCGAGGCCCTGGGTGATGCAGCGGGTGGGGACGTCATCGAGGCGGTCGAAGAAGCGGGCGTTGGCCCGGCGCGTGCGTGGTGTCAGCACTTCCACCCGGGTGCGGGAATCCAGGGCCGAACCGGGTTCGTTGAAGGCAAGATGGCCGTTGTGTCCGATGCCCAGGATCTGCAGGTCGATGCCGCCGGCTGCCGCGATGGCCGCCTCGTAGTCAGCGGCGGCCCGGTCCGCATCCGGCCGGCCGGCGTCCGGCAGCAGAACCGCGGCGGGGTCGATGCCCAGCGGTGTGATCAGTTCGCGCTCGATGACCGCGGCATAACTCTCGGGATGACCGGCGGGCAGCCCGATGTATTCGTCCAGCGCGAACCAGCGGACGCCGGCAAGGTCCAGGTGGCGTCGTGCCAAGGATTGGTACAGCGGCAGCGGGGAGGAGCCGGTGGCCAGGCCGATGACCGCCCGGGGCAGGTCTTCGACCAGCCCGGCGACCAGATCTGCGGCGACGGCCCCCATCTCCGCGACGTCGTGGTGCGAAACGTGCAGCCTGCGTTGCTGGTCGATGGCGGCGCTCATCGGAGCCACGTCGGTTTCGCGAGCCCGGAACGGAGAGGGCGTTGTGCGGTGCACATGGACTGCGGCGGGGGCAGGTCAGAGTTCATGAAACGTTCCTCTATCGGTACTTGTCGCATCGGCAAGAGACGGTGTATCCGCTGGCATAACAGAAACAGGTTGCACAAAGGTTATCGAATGGCGACGGCCGAGCGCCGCGATCAGCGCCGGATCATGCGCTCAGCGAACTTGGACAAGTCCGCGGGCAGCCGCCGTCAGGCCACGACGTCGAAGCCCGCCTGCGGGGACAGCATCCCGTTGGCCTGGACTTGGACCAAGTGCCGGCCGGGGTAATGCACGCGCGTGGTCATCTGCCGGAAGCCGTGCGTTTTGCGGAAGCGGCGCGTCTCGCCCGGGGCCAGATCGGCCACCGCCAGCTTGAACACCTTGGGGGCCAGCGAACCGTTGGCCTTGACGTAGTGCACCACGTAGTCCACCGCAACGCGTGCCGGCACTGCCGCTTCATTGCGGAGCTCGACGGCGAAGCCCAGTTCCCCGGGCAGCCGGACGATGCTCTGGTCCAGTTGCGGAGCGGACACCGCCACGGCGCCGGAGGTAAAGCCAAGCGTAGCGAGGGCGCCGGGATCTGCCTTCTTCACCAGGGTGCGCAGCCCGTGCCGGACCACCCAGGCCGCGCGGTCGCCCGGCGTCGTGCTCCAGCGCTCGGCGGTGGCCACCGTTTCGGCCGGGGCATGCCGGGACAGGTCGTTCAGGTGGTTGGCCACCGAGCGCCGGACGGTCTCGCTCTCGTCCAGGTACAGCTCGTCCAGGATCGGCAGCGTCGCCGCCGGCCGGGCGATGATGCCGGGCACCCGGACGGCCCAGGGCAGATACGGCCGGGTGCCTTCGCTGGCCAGCCGCCGGACGTGTTCGTCCGGATGCGCGGTCCAGCCGCGGATGGCGCCCAAGGCCCGGTCCAAATCCTGGATCAGCAGCCGCCGGATGGCGAACTCGCTGCTCATCCGCGGCGTCAGTTCCGCGAGCAGGGCCAGCGCGTCGTCGAAGGCCCGCCGGCCTCCATCCCGGAGTGCCAGGGTGACCGCGGCCTCGCCGACCGGCCAAAGGATCCACCCGGTGAAGCCGTCATCGGCGAGGGCGGTGCGGACAACCGCGGCGGCCCGCGCGTAGCCGGCATCCAGGTCGTCGATCAGCGCTGCTGCCAGCAGGCCGGCCCGGGCCCGCAGCGCCAGCGGTTCAAGCCGGCCGTCGGCTACATCAAGGGCCGGCCACGCATTCTGGCCGGTTGCCGCGGCCAGCGACGTGCGCAGTTGCGCCACCGCGGACGGACCCAGCAGGTCGTTCATGATCCCCAAAGTGGTCCTCCGCGCCGGGCTCAGCGATGTTGTCACAACCCAGCCTATGGGTCCCCGGCGGCACCGCCCGGCCGCAGCCCGCCCGCGCGGCAGTCCTAGGACGGCAGCTGTCCTGAATTCGGCTCCAGGGGTGTCCCGGGTCACGGCGCGGGCACTAGAGTCACCTGACATGGACATCATCTTGGTACCCGGATTCTGGTTGGACGCGTCGTCGTGGTCGGAGGTGCTTCCGCCGCTGGAAGCCGCAGGGCATCGGGTCTACCCGCTGACGCTGCCCGGGCTGGAGTCCGTGGACGCCCCGCGGGCGGGCATCGGCCTCCGCGACCACATCGACGCCACGCTGAAAGCGGTGGACGAGCTGGGCGGGCCGGTGGTCCTGGTGGGACATTCCGGCGGCGGAGCCATCATCCACGGCGTGGTGGACCAGCGACCGGACCGCATCCTTCGCGCCATCTATGTGGATAGCGGCCCGCTGGGCGAAGGCGGCGTGATCAACGACGAGCTGCCCGCCGAAGGAGACGAGGTGCCGCTGCCGGACTGGGGCCTCTTCAGCGAAGAGGACCTGACGGACCTGGACGAGGGACTCCGGGCCGCCTTCCGGGCCCGCGCCATTCCGCAGCCGAGGGGCGTCGCCCAGGACCCGCAGCACCTCTCCGACGAGCGCCGGTTCACTGTCCCTGTCACGATCATCACCTGTGAGTTCACGCCGGAACAGCTCCAAGGCTGGATCGACGCCGGGGCCCCGCAGATGGTGGAACTGACCAGCATCAAGGATGTGGAGTACGTCCATCTGCCCACCGGCCACTGGCCGCAATTCACCAAACCCGCCGAACTGGGCGAGGCCATTCTGGCCGCGGTCACCAAGACGGCGGGGGCAACGCAGGCATCGTGAGCACCGCCACCCTGCTGCCCGCGGTCGCGGCAGCGCTCGCCGAGCACGGCCTGTCCTATGAGGTCTTGGCCTGCGACCCGGACCTGGCGGACACCGCTGCGTTCTGCGACCACTACGGCTTCACCCTGGACCAGTCGGCGAACACCATCCTGGTGACCTCCAAGAAGGTGGAGCCGGCCAAATACGCGGTCTGCGTGGTGCTGGGAACCACCCGGCTGGACGTGAACAAGTCGGTCCGCGAGTTGCTGGGAGTCAAACGGGCGTCCTTCGCCGATGCGGAGACCACCCAAGCGGTGACGGGCATGGAGATCGGCGGAGTGACCGCCGTCGGAACCTCGGGCCAGCCCATCTACATCGATGCCGCCGTGCTGGACCGTGACCAGGTGGTGATGGGCGGCGGCAACCGCACCAGCAAGCTGCTGCTCCAGCCGCAGGAACTGGCCAAGCTGCCCCACGCCGTCGTTGTTGAGGGGCTGGCGAAGCCCGCCGTGCCGGCCCACGCCACCGGTGGCTGAGCCTGCCGATAGCGCAGGCTTCCCTTATCTTGGCTTGCCTTACCTTGGTGGCGGTGCTACAAAACGACACATAATCTGGGAAGCATGGGACTCACAGGAAAACTTGCAGAAGCGTTCAACGACCAGGTCACGCTGGAACTCCAGGCCTCCGTGGTTTACCGTCAGCTGGCCATTGACATGGATGCCATCGACCTGCCCGGCATCTCCGGCTGGTTCCGGGCCCAGGCCGAGGAAGAGGTGGTCCACGCCAACAAGTTCATCGACCACATGACGGACCGCGGCGCCCACCCGAAGATCCAAGCGATCACCGCTCCGATGGTGTCCGCCGGGACCGTGCTGCAGGCGTTCGAAGCCTCGCTGGCGCACGAGAAGAAGGTCTCCGAATCCATCCGCGACCTGTACCGGCTGGCGCAGCAGGAAGGCGACATCGACTCCATCCCGCTGCTGAACTGGTTCATCGAGGAGCAGTTGGAAGAGGAAGCCAGCGTCGGCGAGATCATCGGCCGCGTCAAGCTGGTCAACGACGACGGCCCCGGCCTGCTCCGCCTGGACGACCAACTCGGCTCCCGCACGGCTGCAGTAGAGAGCTAACGGCAGGGGTTCCTCACCCAACCACAACGCCAAGGACGACGTCGGTGCTCATCCGGGCGCCGACGTCCTCCTTTGCGCGGGTGGCAGCACCCTTGACAGGGTGCCGATTCCCGGGTCGACTCGGACTCAAGCTGTGCCCGGGGAAGGGCCGGGCCAAGAGCAGAGCAGGAGAATCGGGCATGAGTACGGTTGTGGTGCAGGCGTTCATCACCCTGGACGGGGTTGTCCAGGCGGGCGGCGGGCCGGACGAGGACCGCGAAGGCGGCTTCGAGCACGGCGGCTGGCAGGCAGGTTACGACGATGGGGACGTCGTCAGCGAGTGGGAGAGCAGGACCGAGGCACTGCTGCTGGGCCGCAAGACCTATGACATCTTTGCCGGCTCCTGGGGCGTGTGGGACGAGAATGCCGAAGGCATGCTGGGCGAGCTGACGCGGAAATACAACCGCATCCCCAAGTACGTCGCCTCGCGCACGCTGACCGAGCTCGGCTGGAAGAACTCGCAGCTGCTCGCCCCCGACGTGCCGACGGCGGTGAAGCAGCTCCGGTCCGAGCCGGGCGGCGAGATCCGCGTGTGGGGGAGTACGCAGCTGATCAGGACGCTGGCCGAGCACGACTTGATCGACGAATACCGGCTGGTTGTCTACCCGCTGGTGCTGGGCACCGGCAAGAAGCTGTTCGGCGACGGGTTCCCGTTCAGCAGGTTCAGCCTGGCCGAGTCCCGCGCACTGCCTTCCGGGATCATGATCAATATCTACAGACGTTCGGAGGCCGGCTGAGCGGTGCATCTGCCGCTTCGACGATGCAGCTCAGCAGCGCACATCGACCCACAAATGGGGCGCTGGTTCCGCCGAGTTCCGCTGGGGTCTTGCCGCCGGTGTTCGACGCCCCTAGGTTGGAGGTGGACGCCTGCGGGGATAGGTTCCCGACCGGGAGCCGGCGGTGCGGCCAAGAAGGATAATCAGCATGGCAACAGGCACCGTCAAGTGGTTCAACGCCGAAAAGGGTTTCGGCTTCATTAGCCAGGATGACGATGGACCGGATGTGTTCGCGCACTTTTCGGCCATCTCTTCCGGCGGCTACCGCTCCCTGGAGGAAAACCAGCGGGTGGAGTTCGACGTGGTTCAGGGCCCCAAGGGTCTGCAGGCCGAGAACATCCGCACGCTCTAACGACACGAACGAATTGCGCCCCCGGACCTTCTGGTCCGGGGGCGCAGTTCTGCCCGTTCAGAGACCCTGAATCAGCAAGTTCGAATGGATCTCTGCACGTTGCTCACCTCACTTATGGATGGGAGGTCAGGCTGCCCTGCGCGTCTGAGCCGGAGTGTGTGAACCGTGAACAGGGGGTTTGAGAAGCCGCACGGCGTCGGTTATCGCGCCGAAGGACGCTCCGGCGGCGATCCGTTTCTGGGCCCATAGTTTTGAAGCTCGATTCTGGTGCTGATCAGCATCTCCTAGGGCGTGGAGCGTGAACTGATCTCCGACAGGTCTTGGTATGTTGGCGGGCCGAGTGGGGAGGCGCATCCTGAAGGAACCAATGCAGCACGAGAGATGGGGATGGTTTCTATGGCAACAACATCGTCTACCGGCGGTGCCTTCCAGATCCGCGGCCTGTGGTCCGATGGCTTCGGCCGGGCAGGTACTCGTGCCGCGCAATTCATATTGCTGCTGATCGCCGTGTCCGCGGCGATCTATGGGCTGATACAGCTTAAGCTCATCGTGATCCCGCTCATGGTGGCCCTCATCTTGGCGGCAGCGCTCAACCCTGTGGTCGGCTTCCTGCGTGACAAAGGATTTCCCGGTGTGCTGGCGACCTGGATCACTTTGCTGGCCGCCATCGTCGTGCTCGGAGGCATAGTTACCGGCGTCGTCTTCGCTGTCCGCAGCCAGTGGAACGAATTGGGCACGGCCGCCGTCAACGGGTTCAAGGAGCTCCAGAAGTTCGTCGTTTCCGGGCCCCTACCGCTGGACCAGGAAACGCTTGACAGAGGCATCAACGCCGTGACGGCATTTGCCACTAGCAGCCAGTTCGGGGCCGGTGCGCTGGTTGGGATTTCGACGGCGGCGGAGGTCATCACGGGTGTCTTGCTCACCGTGGTTGTACTCTTCTACTTCCTCAAGGACGGCGGGCGGATCTGGGACTTTTTCCTCCGGCCCTTTCACGGTGAGCGCCGGCGTCGACTGCGCAGCTCGGGCGCGAGGACGCTTGTGGTGCTGGGCCAGTATGTGCGGGGTACGACGATTATCGCCCTGATCGAGGCCGTGGTCATCGGCGTGGCTCTCTTCATACTCGGGGTGCCCCTGGCCCTTCCGCTGGCGGTCGTCGTTTTCCTCGGGGCCTACGTACCCATGGTTGGGGCGGCGGTGGCCGGGATACTTGCCGCCCTGGTCGCGCTAGTTGCCAACGGACCCGTTGTTGCGCTGATAGTTGTGGCCATCGTCATCGCTATCAACCAGCTCGATGGCCATATCCTGCAGCCGATAGTGATGGGGAGGTCGCTGCGCCTGCACGGCCTCGTCATCCTCCTGGCCCTGGCAGCCGGTGTCATCCTCGCCGGAATCATCGGCGCGTTGCTGGCGGTGCCGCTGGCGGCGGTGACTTGGGCGATTATCCAAATCTGGACCCAACCAATGACCGACACCGGGCCGGACCGGGTGGGAACGAAGGGCAGCTCCCGAGCGCTGTGGAAGTCACACATTGCCGAGCGCAAGGCCGCAGTTGCCTCAACTCTTCGGCAGGTCCCGGGAAGACGCCATTGAGCCGCCACGTCAGGAGAAGGGACCAATGCGGTCAGAGCCCCTCTGAAGCCGCCGGAGAAGTGGGGGACGCTGGCCCCACGTAAGGGCTAGTCGAAGGAAATGTCGTGGGCCAGGGTCTCGATTTCCTCCCGCCGGGCCTCATGGGCTAGACGCTTTGACCGTGCATCTTCATCCAGTTGCTCCTGCTCTCGGCGTGTCTGGTCGCTGATTTCCCGGATCAGGGAACCGATAACGGAGGCCAGACCGGCTTTCAGCTCTTCCAGACTGGTGTTCACAATCTCCAGCCGCGCTTCGGTGATCACCAGGCTGATGTGGCCGTAACCCTGCTCCCTGAGCCGCTCGTGAGTCGCCGGTCCCTGTATCAGGCGCGCTTCGGCCGGAAGTACACGCCGGGAAAATGCAACCGAAACCGTGTATCTGGCCGGGGCATCAGCACCGTAGAGTTCCCGCGAAACCGCCACCACGGACGTCAGCCGCAGTGTCGAGTCCGGCGAGTTTCCCCGTGCCGGTTCGTGGGATGACACGTTGATGCTCATACTGTCATTTTCCCACCCGTGCCAGCCATTGTCCCGTGCGGGAGGACACATCATTCCCGCCCGCGGCGGTCAGGGCCGCCGAGATGGAAGGTTGCGCCTGACGCCCTCAGCGCATAATGCGGCGGTTGTTCCTTTTGGCTGCCGCGCCGGTTAGCGTTCTATGCGATTACCAGCGATCAGGGGCAGGGCCTCGGGCGAAGCGGCGCCCGGTGACCTGCTCAGGGGTGATGGCCACGAAGACGTATTTCACCGTAGGAATCCACGAATGTTGCAGCAGCTTCGTTGCGGCCTCCGTCTCGGCCCCATTAGGCAGGATTTCCGCCGTGCCATGAACAATAACGCTCCATGCGAAATCCTCCGTGAACCCGTCGGTTTCAAACGCCACGTGACGGTTGATGGTCAGGTTAACCAGCTTGCTCCCCTCCGCCGTGCAGAAAAGAACAACGCCTTCGTTTGCGAGGTAATTGATGGGAAAGATCTCGGGCACATCGCCCACAGAGACGGCAAGTCGCCCCAGCTCGGACCCGGCCAGCAGGTTCCACGAGTCGGTTGAATCGAGTTCTAGAACGGGATGCTCTTGATCTGGCATCATGAGCTGCTCTTTTCCGGGAGAAGCTAGGGACGGACGTCCGCTGGGGTGTGTGAACCGCCGTGACCCCGGCTCATTGTCTTCCGTAGAAGCTTGGACGGTCGCATTCTCGCGGCAGAACCCCCATCTTCCTCCGACAACGGACCCTGTGTGGCGACCATGCAACCAGTATGCCCGGACAAGATTCAAAGATCAGCCCCTAACGTCTGCCGGGCTCCCTACTCCTGCCCACGCGATTGCCACCGAACAGGCCGGCAGCAGCACGGTTTCCCCGAAAGACCCGAGCTACACCGGCTGTGGGTTGCTGTTGGAGCAGGCCTTGAGGCCGAAGTCGGGGTCGGAGGCTTGTTCGGGGGTGAGGGGCCGGCTGGCGGAGAGCAGTCGGCGGGCTGGTTGACGAATACGACGGCGGCCAGAGCGTCGCGGCAGCAGAACAGGGAGAAATTTTCCTCGGGCTACGGCTCCGGCGGGTGCCGGTGTTCCTTGCGCTCACGGACGCGCTGCTCGTGGTCCAGCCGGTGATGTTCCTCCCGCTCATGTTCCACCGGGATCAGCTCCGGATGGTTCAGCCGCGAATGTTTGCGGCCGTACAGGAAGTAGATGACCAGGCCGATGACCAGCCAAACCGCAAAGCGCAGCCAGGTGAGCGTGGTCAGGTTCAGCATCAGCCAGAAACACAGCACCGCGGCCAGGACCGGCACCACCGGAGAGCCCGGCACGCTGAAGGCGCGCGGCAGGTCCGGCCGCTTCTTCCTCAGCACCACGACGCCGATGCTCACCAGAATGAAGGCGGAGAGAGTGCCGATGTTGATCATCTCTTCCAGAATGTCCACATTAGTGAAGCCGGCGACCAAGGCAACCAGGGCGCCGGACAGAATCTGCACCCGGGCCGGGGTCTTTTGATGCGCGGTGGTGTGGCTCAGCCAGCGCGGCAGCAGGCCGTCACGGCTCATCGCGAAGGCAACTCGGGCGAGCCCCAACAGCAGGACCATGATGACGGTGGTGAGCCCAATCAGGATGCCGACCGAAATGACTTGCGCAGCCCAGTCCGCTCCAACGTCAATGAACGCCGTGGCCAGCGAAGGCTCGTCGGCCGCCGCCAAATCCTTGTAGGAGACCATTCCCGTCAGGGCCAGGGTAACCAGGATGTACAGAACGGTCACGATGGCCAGGCCGCCGAAGATGCCCCGCGGAAGAGTCTTCTGCGGATTGCGTACCTCTTCCGCACTGGTGGCCACGACGTCGAAACCGATAAAGGCGAAGAACACCAGCGCCGCGCCTGCCAGGATGCCCGTCACGCCGTACTGCTGAGGCTCGGCACCGCTGAGGAAGGAGAACAGCGACTGGGTCCAGGCGTTTCCCCCAGCGCCCGCGGTGAGAACCGGATCCGGTATGAACGGGGTGTAGTTCTCCGCCCGCACGTACGTGAAGCCGACAACGATCACGAACAGGACAATGGCCACTTTGATGATGGTAAAAACGTTGTTCACCCGGGCCGATAGTTCGGTGCCGAGCACCAGGAGGGTGGTGAAGATGGCAACGATCAGCAGCGGACCCCAAGTCAGCTCCAGGCCCAGGAAGCTGACGGTGGTGGGGATGTGGACGTCGAAGAGCAGGAAAACATTGCTGAGGTAAATCCCCCAGTACTTGGCGATGACCGCCCCAGCCGTGAACAATTCCAGTATCAGGTCCCAGCCGATGATCCACGCCAGCAGTTCGCCAAGTGTTGCGTACGTATAGGTGTAGGCGCTCCCTGCCACTGGAATGGCTGAGGCGAACTCGGCGTAGCACATGATGGCCAGTGCGCAGGTGACGGCCGCCAGTACGAAGGACAAGGTTACGGCCGGCCCGGCAAAGCTGCCGGCAGCCTTCGCCCCGACGGAGAAGATGCCGGCCCCGACGGCAACTGCCACGCCGAGGATCATCAGGTCGAAGGTGCTCAGCGTGCGTTTAAGCTGCCGCCCTGGCTCCTCTGAATCCGCCATGGACTGTTCGATCGACTTGGTCCGAAAGAGGCTCATGGGACCAGTATTCTCAGGATGGCCTGCCGCGCATACCCTTTTTGCCGATGGGGGAGAACAGCGCGCAGATCTGGTCCTACCGCAGCGCCAAGCCCAATCGAAGACGCTGCCGCCCGGATGGTATTGCATCGTTCCCGCGGGGAACCGCCCTCCTGACTGAGCCACATTTAGGAAGTTATTGCTTCGCAACATCGGAACTCTCGCCTGCCCGCCGGCCCGCGATTAGCCTGAGACAAACGTTGCCACGAAGAAGGGCGAACGCTTGTGAGCAGGCACCCGGGGAAAACTCCTCTTTGTTGCCAGTACTCGGGAAGCGGTAATACCTACAGACAGGGACATGATGCGCACGTTGACCAAACTGACAGCCGGTGCCGCGGTACTCCTGGTGCTGGCAGGCTGCACCAATGGACCCAGGTCTGAGCCATCGGATCCGGAAGTCTCGGCCGATCTGATCGACGACGCCGCAGCAGGCTCCGGGAACGGGGCGGTTCAATCGTCCAACAAGCAGCTTCTGGCGGAAGAGGGCGATTACAAGTTCTACTCCTTGGTGCCAGTGGCAGGCAGTACCGAGAGCAGCGGCGGCAGCCTGTGCGTGGTCATCCAGTTTGAAGAAAGCGGCGAGTCCATGGGCTGCGGCGAGACCAACCCCTACGTGGGCCTGGGATTTGGTGACAGTGACAATCTCCTGGAAGCGAAGCTGGCATTCGCCGGCTACAACGCCGGCCAGGATCTGGCCCAAGGCTGGCGCTACCTGCACCCCAACCTGCTGGTGCGCGGGCTGGACGATGCGCAACCCCGGCTGGCTGCTCTCGAAGCTCCGGAAGAACCGGCCGACACCTTGACCGGCGACGCCAAGCACCTATTCGGCGTCAAGGCAGACAGCGCGCGGCTGCTGGTCAAGGACGAAGCTCACGCGTTCTATGCCGCCATACCGAATGAACCTGGTAAAGGTGACATCTGTCTGGTCGTGGAGAACCTGAAGGCCGAGACGGCTTCTGCCAGCTGCAGTCGCTTCCCCAGCGCGGAACTGGGTGCCGCTGGGGTGAAAGCGAAGCTCGTGGTCGATGACTATGACGCCGGCAAGGAACTGGCTGAAGGCTGGCGACCGCTGCACCCGAACCTGCTGGTGAATCCGTAACCACTCAACGACAGGAGACAGACATGGAATTTGCCATCATCTTTGCAGTCCTTTGTGCGGCGTGCATCGCCTGGGTGGTTCTCGGTGCCCGCGCCGACCGCCGAACGGGTCGGAGCATGAGTTCCCGGGCCCCCGTGAACACGGATGCAGCAAGCACGGCAGGCTTTGGAGCCACTGCCTACGGGGGAGATGTTGGTTGCGGCGGCGGTGGTGGCGGCGACTGCGGCTGACGCGGCTAGTCGATGAACGCAGCCTTCGAGCTGTACTCCTGATAGAGCCTGGCAGCATCGCCCAGCGGCAGGTCACCGTACTTCAAGGCGGTCAGCAGCCCGTCGAGCTGGGCGCTGGCCGATTCCGCCGTTGAGATCTGGTCGGCGCTGTTGCGTGAATTGGCAAGGCTGGACGCTATGGCAGCGACAAGGGAGAGGAGCGAAGCCAGGATGCAGATGACCTGCCAGACGATCGCCGGGTTGGATAGCGAGAAAATGCTGGCCACGGCTGCGTTGAAAGTGTCCTGGCCGAAGCCCGGCCCGGCCGTCAACGCGGCGACGACGGCGCTGGCGACGATGCTGACGGTGGTCAGCCGATTGCGCCTGGGCCGCGCGTGGCGGAGAAAGGCCCTGATGTCATCACGTCGCTGGTCGATTTGCCGAGTCAGGTCCTGGCGGTTCTGTGCGTCATCCATGATGTCCTCGTCCCTGCCGGTAAATCTACGGCTGCCTGCCGAGAGGTATCGCCGCACCGTCCCACCACGCCAAAACGCGGGTGCCGTGGAAGGTGAGCCACTTGGACGGTTCGCCGGGCGGCACATCGACCTCAAACCAGACACGTCCGGGGTGGCGGCGTTCCTGTAGCCACGTCCCGTCGGGGCGGCGGGCGGAGCGGATCACTTCCACCGCATCGGCCAGCCGGGAGTCGGGTGCGCCGCCGTCGTGCAGGTTGGAAGAGACGAAATAGTCCGCGGCGTGCAGCGCACTGTGGACGAACCGGAACGGGTAGGCGAAGTGGGTGGCCCACGGCCCAACGATTTCCCCGGTGGACTTGGTGTAGAGCAGGCGGCGTTCCAGCAGGTACTCCTCGCCGGTGTGCCGGGCGGCGCGAAGTTCGTCGGTTCCCCCGGTGGCGGACTCGTAGTACAGCAGCCCTTTCAGCGTGTTGAGGGTGGAATGGAACGAGGAGCGGGTGGAGCCTTCGACCCACTGGCAGTTCCAGCCGCCGTCGGGCAATTGATGCTCTAGGAACCAGGCGGCAATTCCGCCGACATCGGCTCCGAGCCAGGCGCCGTTGGCGAGCGTGAACGCGTTGATGCAGCAGTCCACTTCACCGTCCCAGTAGGGCAAATTGTCATACTCCCAGCGGCTGTTGGCGGCGAGCCGTTCGGCGGTGCCGTCGAGTGCGGCCGCGCCGAGGCCCCAATCGCGCAGCGTGTTCAGCGTCCAGGTGGTGGCCGTCCACGGCTGCCCGGCGTCCGCTTCCGGGCCTTGGAAGTCGAAGTCGGCCGGGAAATAGGCGCCGCCGGCCCACTGGCCATCGGCGTCCTGAAGCGCCAGGAGTTGCGCCCCGAATCCCTCGGTTGCCACACGCGCCCTGGTCGCCCTCCACTGCTCGGGCGGAGCGTGGGCGAGGTCCCGCTCAACCTGCCAGCGCAGGGCCGGGTCGGAATCGAGCATCCAGTCGAGCGGCACCGTCGCGGGGTCCATGGGGAACAGAGTAGCGGCCGCCCGGACCGAACAACACCGGGCGTGGGCTGTGGGCGACAGAAAGGCGGGGAAACCACAGGGACGACGTCGGCACCCGGGTGGGCACCGACGTCGTCCTCAAAAATGCGGAGCGTTCCCGGGATCAGCCGCCGACTACTTGCGCGTCGATGAGCACCGGGCCGGTGGCTTGCAGCGCCTTCTGGTACGCTGCGTCGAACTCCTCGCGGGTGCTGGTCCGCTCGGCGGGCACCCCGTAGCCCTCGGCGATGGAGACGAAATCGATGCCGCCGAGCTTGAGGCCGGGCACGTCCGGCACGCCCATCCGCTGGGCGAAGCCGGCGAGGGCACCGTAACTGGAGTTGTTGACGATGACGAACACCGTCCGGGTCTGCCGCTGGGCCGCGGTGTACAGCGCGGTGATGCCGTAGTTCGCGGAGCCGTCGCCCACGGTGGCCACGATGGTCTTCTCCGGGTCGCCGAGGGACATGCCCACCGCCACCGGCAGGCCGAAGCCCAGGCCGCCCGAGGCCGGGAAGTTGTACATGCCCGGGCGGTCGATGGCGATGCGCTCGAGGTAGTCCAGGTCCAGCGTGGTGGTCTCGTTGACGTAGGCGACCGTGTCATTGACATGGGCGTTCAGCACTTCGAGGATTTCGGTGCCGGTCATGCCGTCCGGCGAGGTCTTCGCCGCCGGGAGTTGCCGGGTGCCGGGCTCGCCGCGCCGCTGGCCGCGGTCCTTGCACGCCCCGGGCCAGTCTCTTCGCGGCACCGGCAACGTCGGCGACGACGGAGCGGCCGAACGGGGCGCGGGTCGCCTCGCGGGGGTCCTGGGTCAGCTGGATGACCTGGGTTCCGGCCTCGAGGTAGTTGCTCGGCTCCCAGCGGTGATAGCGGAAGACGGCGGCGCCGAGGACCAGGACCACGTCGTGGCCGGCAAGGCGGTCGCGCACCGACTGGATGCCCGGGACGATGACGCCCTCGAAGTTCGGGTGGGTGGTGGGGAAGGGGCCGCGCGAGGGCGACGGCGCGACGAAGACGGAGGCATCGCTTTTCTCCGCCAGCGACACGACGGCGTCGAAGACGCTGGGATCGTCGACGGCGGCGGCGTCCACCTGCGGGCCGACGACGAGTGCGAGCTTTTTCGCGCCGTCGACTGCCGCGATGAGTTCCTGCGCCAGGGCATCGGTGAGGCCGCCCGCGGTGACCACCGACCGTTCGGTGAGCAGGGCGTCGTCGTCGAGGGCGGGCTCCGCCCAGTCATCGAGCGGGACCGAAACGTAGACCGGCCCGCGCGGCTGGGCGGAGGTCTCGAACACGGCCTGCGAGAGCGTGCGCGGCACGTCCGCGGCGGCCAGCGGCTCGTGCGAGTACTTGACCAGCGGTGCCGGCAGCATCGAGGCGTCGGCGCTGGCCAGCATCGTCTCCTGGCCCACGGTGCGGCGGACCTGCTGCCCGGCCAGGATGACCATCGGGATGTGGCCGTAGTGGGCGTTGGTCAGCGCGCCCATGGCATTGCCCGAGCCGGAGGCGGCGTGCAGATTCACCAGTGCGGGCCTGCCGGTGGCGCGGGCGTAGCCCTCGGCCATCCCCACCACCGCCTGCTCGTGCAGCCCGAGGATGAAGTCGAATTCCTCGGTCAGGCCGGCGAGGAAGGGGAGCTCGTTGGACCCGGGATTGCCGAAGATGGTGGTCATGCCGTGCGCCCGGAACACGTCCAAGCTGGTCTCCAGGACCGTCTTCTTTATGCTCGCCACTGCTCTGCCTTCCTCATATTTCCGTTGTTCGTCGTCACTGCGTTGATCACGCCGAGCGCTGCCCAAGCTCTTGCGCGAGATTGAGGGCGGCTGCCTCACGCACAGACGCCGCAGCCTTGACCAGCGCGGCCTGCTCCTCGGCGGAGCCCTGCCAGTCGGCCATTTTGACCCTGCCGGAGCTCATCGTGACCGGCAAGGCGATGAAGGCTTCATCAAGGCCGCGAGCTCCCGCGGTCCATGCGGCTGCCGGAAAGGTTTCGCCGCGGGCCATCATCCCGATCATGCGGACCACGCCGAGCGGGGTGGTCCAGCCTGAACTCCGGCCTGGTTCCAGCGCAGACCAGCGCTGGAACCAGCCATCGATGTCCTCGCGGATATGTTCCTGCTGGGAAGCGGACAACGCGACGGGTGCGCCGTCGACCTGCACGGAACTGAAGCACGGCACCTGCCCATTGCCGTGCTCGCCGAGGACCTGGGCACGAACCCGATGCGGCTCTATTGCCATTTCCTTAGCGATGGCGGCCTGGAACCGCACCGAGTCGTTGATGCTGTAGCCCAGGATCCGGTCCGGGCTGATGTCGGTGATCCGGTGCAGGCACTCGGCGAGGACGTCTACCGGGTTGGATAGCAGCAGGACGATGCCGTCGCCGCCCGACAGCTTCTCAATGGTCGGGGCCAGCAGCCTGAGCAACCGCAGATTCGCGGCCAGAAAGTCGCGCCGGTCCCCGCCTGGCACCTCCGGGGCAGATGCGGCCACGATGACCACGTCCACTTCCTCCCAGGAGTCAGCAGTTGCTGGATTAACAACGCTCAGTCGGGGTGCCCTGACGCCGGCCAGGACCTGGGCCTCGGCAATGTCGATGGCGTGGGCCCGGGCGACGTTCTCTTTCACATCGACCAGCTGGATTGTGTTGCCGATGCCGGCGAGGGCCAGTTGGTACACCACGCCCGAACCAATGAGCCCGGCCGCACCGATGACGGCAATGCTGCGGGGCCACGCCTGAGCTTCGTCCCGGCTTTGCTCGGCGCACGGCGGACTGCTATCAGCCTTCACTGTTTCTTCTTCCGGTCTCGATAGAGCAAGGTACGACGTCGGTGCCCGGGTGGGCACCGACGTCGTACCTTTTGGGTTGGGGAGGCTACTTCACCTTGTCCTTGAGGAACTGCACCGCGCGGCTCCAGGCCAGCTTGGCTTGCTCGGGGCGGTAGTTGCCCTGCGGGTTCTCGTCATTGTGGAAGGCGTGCGGGGCGTCGTAGAAGTAGTAGTTCACTTCTGCACCGGATTCGCGGCGGATCTGCTCCTCCTGCGCCTTGGCCTTCTCCACCGGGTAGGACGTGTCCTGCTCGCCGTAGTGGCCCTGGATGGCGGCGCGGACACCCTCGTAGGAATCCGGCAGCCCTTGGCCCACGCCGTAGAACGGCACGGCGGCGCTGATCTTCTCGCCCTGCTGCGCGGCCAGCGCGAGGACAAAGCCGCCGCCCATGCAGAAGCCGATGGCGCCCAGGGTGGAACTGGTGACGGCATCGTGCGCCAGCAGGTAATCCACGGCTCCGGCCAGCAGGCGTGCGCCTTCCGCCTCGGGCAGCTTGGACATCATCTGCCCCGCTTCCTTGCCGTCATGGGCGATGCGGCCGCCGTACAGGTCCGGGGCCAGCGCCACGAAACCTTCGGCTGCCAGCCGGTCGGCCACGTCGCGGATGTGGTCCACCAGGCCCCACCACTCCTGGATGACAATGACGCCGGGGCCGGACCCGGATTCCGGCAGGGCCAGATATCCGTGGGCCTCGCCGCCTGCGGACTCGAAGGTGACATTCTGAAAGGTCGGGTTTTCAGCCAAAGTCCTACTCCTGATCGCTCGGGGCATACGGCATCAGTCTAGGGACAGGCACCGGAGTTGTCTCGCCGCCGGCCCCGGCACCTCATGGCGGGGACCTCCGGCTCCCGGCCCGGCCTCAGGCGGCGGTGCTGTCGCGGAAGCCGCCGAGCCGGCCGCCGTGAAAGACCAGGGGGTCGCCGTCGTCGGCCGCCATCTCCAGCACTTTGGCGATGATCAGGACGTGGTCGCCGCCGTCGAGCTCCTGCTGGATGGTGCAGTCGATCCAGCCCAGGGAGCCTGCGATGTGCGGGGTGCCGTACGCGGAGTGTTTCCACTCGATGGCCGCGAACTTGTCCTCGGCCTTGCCCGCGAGTGCCCGGCAAACCGGCTGCTGGCCGTCGGCGAGCAGGTTGACACTGAACATGACGGAGCGGCGGATCTTCGGCCAGCTGGTGGACGTGCGGGCGATGCTGAAGGTGACCAGCGCCGGGTCCAGCGAGAGCGCCTGGAACGTCCCCACGATCAAACCGCTGGGTCTGCCGGTGGCCTGGTCGGCGGCGCAGAGCGCTGCGACGCCGGTGGGGAAGCGGCGCATGACGGCGCGGTATAGATCGGGCTGGATTGCCGGGGAGACGGCCGCGAGGCTCATGGCTCTTCCTTAGGTCGTGGGGGCGAGTTCGGCGGGGGCTGTGCTGATGCTGGCCTGGACGTCCCGCGCGGCGCGCAGACCGCTTTCGATGGCGCCGTCGATGAAGCCGGCCCAGATGTTGGCGTAGTCGCTGCTGGCGAAGTACAGCACGCCGGTGTTTTCCTGCTGCGCGGTGAGGTACCGGGTCAGCTGGCCCGGCTGCTGGATCAGCCAGGTTTCCTGCGAGTACTGGTCGGCCATCCAGTCGTGGCCGGTGGTTTCCAGGACCTCGAGGTCATTGCGCCAGACCTTCAGCGCGCTGCGGACGGCCTGGACGTCATTGACGTCCAGGCGCGTGGCATCGGCGCCGAACGCGACCAGCACGGCGTCGGTCTCGCCGATGAATTCGGTGCGCACCACCGAGAGCGGATGGTGCTGGGAGGAGTAGGCGAAGAACGGCTTGATCGGGCCGCGGACCCGGATCCAGGCCTTGACCCCCTGCGACGCGGTCTTCTCGATGCTCGGGCGGATCTTGCCCTCCGGCAGCGCGGGTGCGACGTCGAGCTGGTGCAAGGTGTTCTGCGGGACCGTGAGGACCACGCGGGACGCCGAGATGCTGCGTCCGGCGCCGTAGCCGACCAAGGCGGACTCGGCGTCGTGCTCTATCGAGTGGACGGGGGAGTCAAGCCGGATGTCGGCGCCCGAGTCGCGGGCGATGGCATCGACCAGGCTGCGGGTGCCGCCCGCAAGCCGGAAGATGGCCGACGCCTCGTGCATCAGGTGCCAGGAGCCGGCCGCAGCGGCCGTCCAGCGCAGGGCGTTGGTGTAGGCGCACCGGTCCAGCGGGGCGTTGAAGTGGCCCACCCAGGCCGCTTCGTTGGCATTGCGCTCATCCACGGACAAGTCCAGTTTGTCGAGCATCTCCTGCAGGTTGAACTGGTCGACCTCCTCGAGCCCGGATGCCGTCAGGGGCATGTCCGGGCGGGGGATCCACTTCATCGTGTCTTCGAGCAGGCGGGTCATTCCCGGGTCGATGAGCTTCATGAAGTCCTCGAGGTTGCCGCGGCGCACCTGGCGGCCGGCCAGCCAAAAGGTCTCCTCGGAGCGGGGGCCGCGGGTCACCTCCAGGCCGTAGCGGGTGACCTCGGCCCAGGAATGCGGCTGGGTCCAGTGCAGCCAGGTGCCGCCCATCTCCAGGTCGCGGCCGAGCCGGTGGTCGGTCCAGGTGCGGCCGCCGATCCGGTCCCGGGCCTCCAAGACGACGACGTTCAGGCCCTGGCGGGTCAGTTCGCGGGCCGTGATCAGTCCGGCGAATCCGGCGCCGACGACGACCACATCGGTTGTTTCAGTCATAGGGTGTTTCTCCTGCTTCGTGTGTTCGTGGGGCATGCCTGGACTGATTTAGGAAGCGACGGCGACGGCGGCGCCCGCGCGGTATCCGCTGGCCGGGTGTCCCGGAAGTGTGTACTGATGCCCGGGACCGTACAGCTTTTCGCGCAGCGTCAACTGCGCGGCGTTGGCCTCGGGGGCCTCCGCGGCAAGCCCCTGGCGGCGCAGTTCGGGCAGGGCGTGCTCGATGAAGCGCTGCCAACTGCCGGGCTTGGTGGTGTAACTGAGGTTGATGCCGTCCACGTCCGCTTCGTCGCGCCAGCGCCTGATGTCGGCGGCGACAGTACCGGGCGAGCCCACAATGGTGCTTCCGGTGCCGCCGATCCCGAGGAATTCGGCGACGGCGCGCGGTGTCCACTCGCGGTCCGGGTCGGCCTTGGAGAACATATCCACGATCGATTGCACGCCGCGGGTCTTGACGTGCTGCAGCGGCGCGTCGAGGTCGGCGGTGGACAGATCGACGCCCGTCCAGCCGGCAAACCGGGCCAGGGCGCCCTCGACGCTGACGTTGGCGCGGGCCTGCCGGTGCAGGGCCTCGGCCTCTTCATCGGTCGGCGCGACGATCACCGTCAGCAGGACCACCACCTTGATGTCGTAGGGATCGCGGCCGTTTTCGACGGCGGCCTGCCGGATTTTGTCGACGCCGCGGCGGGCTTGTTCCACCGAGACGGCGTTGATGAACACGGCCTCGGCGTGGCGCCCGGCGAAGGCCATTCCCCGCGGGGAGGAGCCGGCCTGGAACAGCACGGGAGTTCTTTGCGGGGAAGGTTCGCACAGGTGGATGCCCGGGACGGAGAAGTACTTGCCGCTGTGCTCAATGGCGTGCACGCGGGCCGGATCAACGAAGGTGGCGCCCTTTTGGTCACGCACCACCGCGCCGGGCTCCCAGGACTGCTCCCACAGCTTGTACAGGACCTCCATATATTCCTCGGCCAGCTCGTAGCGCTCGTCGTGCTCAAGCTGCTGCGACATCCCCACGTTGCGGGCCGCTGACTCCGAGTACGAGGTGACGATATTCCAGCCCACGCGGCCGCCGGTCAGGTGATCCAGCGTGCTGAAGCGGCGCGCCATCAGGTACGGCGGCTCGTAGGTCAGCGAGGACGTGACGCCGAAGGTGAGCCTTTCGGTCACGGCCGCCATCCCGCTGATCAGCAGCATCGGATCGTTGACGGGGAACTGCGCGGCATCGCGCAGCGCGGCGTCCGGCCGGCCTTCGTAGACGTCGTGGTAGCCGATGGTGTCGGCGAGAAAGATCCCGTCGAACCCGGCGGCTTCAAGCATCCGGGCGAGGTCCTTCCAGTACGCCAGGTCCTTGTAGCGGTGGCCCTGGTCCGCCTCGTGGCGCCAGGAGCCCGCGGTGAGGTGGGCCGGGGAGTTGGTATCGAAGGCGAAGAGGCTCAGGGGTTGGTCTTTCATAGCAGCGACACTTCCTTGCACCGTTGGAAAAGGAGGGCTGTATGTTCAATATCTGAACGTGGCGTTCAATTTAGTCCTGTGCGGCGGTAGTGTCAATGGTGTTGAAACCGCCGTTTGGCACCGGGGGAAGCTCGGTCCGGTCGAACGCAGCGTTCAATGTTCGAACGGGAGCGGTGGTATTTCCGACATAAGGTGGTAGTGCCCGTCACAACACGGCCCGTACGGCCGAGAGGAATGCAGGACCATGCCGGAGACAGAATCAAACGCCGAAAGCGTCGACGCGCCGGACCTGACGAACAAGTCCGTCGTCAAAGCCATGACGCTGCTGCGCGAGCTGGGCCGCCACCCGCAGGGAATCACTGTCACCGAACTGGCCCAGAACGTCGGACTGAGCCGGCCCACGGCCTTCCGGCTGCTGTTGAGCATGGAGCAGGTCGGGTTCGTCGACCGCACCGACAACAACTACACGCTCGGCTGGGAAGTGGCCCGGCTCGGGCGGCTGGCCGACCCGACGGCAGGAGTGGGAGCGAAGGTCCAGCCGATCCTTGAACGGTTCGCCCAGGAGATCAACGAAACCGCCACGTTCGCACTGAACAAGAGCGCCACGGAGTACGACCTCATTGCCGAGGCCTCGGCGTCGAGGATGCTCAGCGTTTCGCAGCTGTATGTGCACCGCCAATATCCGCTGTATGCGAGTGCGACCGGCAAAATCCTGCTGGCCGACCTGGACGACGCCAAGATCATCCAGCTGCTGCCCGAAAAGCTGACCCCGATCACCCGGCGGACCATTACCGACCGCGGTGTCCTGCTCCAGGAGATCCACGAGGTCCGGCGGAACGGGTACTCCGTGCTCGACAACGAGCTCGAGGAAGGCCTCTTTGCCGTGGCCGTCGCCGTCCGGGATGCCGATGGATTCCTCATCGGCGGACTCACCGCGACGGGGCCGGACCAGCGGATGAAGTCCGGCCGCCTGCCCAGCATCGTGGAGCACCTGCACATCACGGCCGAGAAAATCGCCAAGGCCCTCGGCTAGCCCGCAGGCAGGGCTAGCCTGCGCCGGCGGCCTCGTCCCCCGTCTGCCACGGAACGGAACTCGGCGCACCGGCGGAAGCCGGCGCCCGCCGTCGTGCCCTGAATTGGGTTTCGGGGCAGCCATTCCCATGCAGGTCGTCACGTTTTATCATGGGCAGTTACGGCGACGAGCCGGCCGGGGACTGCTGAGATCCAGCCCGTGTTCCGACGGCGGAGGAGCGTGAGGCAATGGAGCCGCATGAGGTGAAGGTCAACGGCGTGCCGCGGGTGCTGGCCGCCGGACCGCAGGTCAGCCTGCTTGACTGGCTGCGCGGCCAGGGGCTGACCGGCGCCAAGGAAGGCTGCGCCGAAGGGGAATGCGGCGCCTGCGCGGTGCTGGTGGCGCGCGCCGACGGGCCCGACCGCACCCGCTGGACCGCGGTCAATTCCTGCCTGCCGGCGGCGCTGGCTTTCGACGGCGGGGAGGTCGTCACGTCCGAGGGGCTCGGACGCGCTCCGGGTGCCTGCAGCGCCGGGGAGCTCCATCCGGTCCAGCGCGAAATGGCGGACCGCGGCGGTTCCCAGTGCGGCTACTGCACGCCCGGCTTTGTCTGCGCCATGGCGGCCGAGTACTACCGTCCCGAACGGCGGCCCGCCGCTGCGGGGGAGCGGGGAGCAGACCAAGGCCCCAACGGTTTTGATCTGCACGCGCTGAGCGGAAACCTCTGCCGCTGCACCGGCTACCGGCCCATCCGCGACGCCGCCTACGCCCTCGGCGCGCCGCCGGACGCGGATCCGCTGGCCGCCCGATGTGAAGTGCCGGCGCCCGCCGCCAAACGGACCCGATTCGTCTCCGGCGGGACGGAATTTATCCGTCCCGAGACCTTGCAGGAGCTCCTGAACCGGTTGGAGCAGGATCCCGACGCCGTCCTCGTGGCCGGCGCCACCGACGTCGGGGTCGAACGCAACCTGCGGCACAGCCGCCCGCGCTTGGTCCTGGCCATCGACCGGCTGGAGGAACTAAGGCGCCTGGACCTGGGCGCCGACTACGTGGACATCGGGGCGGCCCTCACGCTCACCGAAGTGGAGCGCGGACTGGGCGGGCGGGTGCCGCTGCTGAGCAAACTCTTCCCGCAGTTCGCTTCCCGGCTGATCCGGAACAGCGCCACGCTCGGGGGGAACCTCGGGACCGGATCTCCCATCGGCGACGCCGCGCCCGTGCTGCTGGCGCTCGACGCCACCCTGCTGCTGACCTCCCAACGCGGAGACCGGTCGGTGGCGCTCGCCGACTACTTCACCGGTTACCGGCAGAGCGTGCGGGAACCGGACGAGATCATCCGCGCCGTTCGGGTGCCGCTGCCGCTGGCCCCGAGCACCGCCTTCCACAAGGTGGCCAAGCGGCGCATCGACGACATCTCCTCCGTGGCGGTGGCCTTCGCGGCCCGGTTCGAGGGCGCCGTGCTGACCGAGCTGAAGATCGGACTGGGCGGCGTCGCCGCGACGCCGCTGCGGGCCAGGGCCACCGAGGAGGCGCTGACGGGCACGGAACTGACCGCCGAGAGCGCGGCGGAAGCCGCCGGCATCTTGGCAGGCGAAGGCACGCCGATGGACGACCACCGGGCCAGCGCCCGCTACCGCGCGGCGATGCTGGAGCAGGCGGTGCTGCGTTTCTTCGCCGAGAACGCGCCGGAGCTGGAGGTGATCCGGTGACCTCGCTAGCCGACCGGCCCGTCAACCCGGCCGTGGGCCAGGCGGTGTCGCACGAAAGCGCGGCGCTGCACGTGACCGGAGCCGCCCTCTACACGGACGATCTGGTCGGCCGGATGCGCGGGTGCCTGCATGCGTGGCCGGTGCAGGCACCGCACGCCCATGCCTACGTGACGGCGCTGCGCACGGAGCCGGCGTCGGCCATTCCGGGGGTGGTCCGGGTCCTGACGGCCGCCGACGTGCCCGGCGTCAACGACGCGGGTGCCAAGGACGACGAACCGCTCTTTCCGCGCGAGGTGATGTACCACGGCCACGCCGTGTGCTGGGTGCTGGGCGAAACCGCGGAAGCCGCGCGGCTGGGGGCGGCGGCCGTGGAGGTCGACTACGAGGAACTGCCCTCGCTGCTGACCCTCACCGAGGCCATCGACGCGGCCAGCTATCAGGGAAACCAGCCCGTGGTGGCCCGCGGCGACGCCGAGGCCGGGTTGCAGCGCGCGCCGCGCCGGTTCAGCGGCACGTTCGAGTTCGGCGGCCAGGAGCACTTTTATCTGGAGACCCACGCCTCGCTGGCCCACGTCGACGAGTCCGGGCAGGTCTTCGTCCAGTCCTCCACCCAGCACCCCTCGGAGACGCAGGAGATCGTCGCCCACGTGCTGGGCCTGTCCAACAGCGAGGTCACCGTCCAGTGCCTGCGGATGGGCGGCGGGTTCGGCGGCAAGGAGATGCAGCCGCACGGGCTGGCCGCCGTCGCCGCGCTCGGCGCCGTGCTCACCGGTCGGCCGGTCCGGCTGCGGCTGAACCGCACCCAGGACATGACCATGACCGGCAAACGGCATCCGATGCACGCCCGCTGGGAGGTGGGGTTCGACGACGACGGACTCCTCCTCGCGCTGCGCGCCACCATCACGTCCGACGGCGGGTGGAGCCTGGATCTGTCCGAGCCGGTCCTGGCCCGCGCCCTCTGCCACATCGACAACGCGTACTTCATCCCCGACGTCGAGGTCCTCGGCCGGATCGCCAAGACCAACAAGACCTCGCAGACGGCGTTCCGCGGGTTCGGCGGGCCGCAGGGCATGCTGGTCATCGAGGACATCCTGGGCCGCTGCGCGCCGGCGCTGGGCATCGAACCGGCCGAGCTGCGCCGCCGCAACTTTTACGCACCGGGCCAGAGCACGCCGTACGGCCAGCCGGTCCGGCACGCCGAACGGCTGCAGGACATCTGGTCCCAGCTGTCCTTGCGGGCGGATGTTGAGCGGCGTCGGGCAGCAGTGGAGCAGTTCAACGCCAGCCACGAGCACAGCAAACGCGGGCTGGCGATGACGCCGGTGAAGTTCGGCATCTCGTTCAACTTCACCGCCTTCAATCAGGCCGGCGCGCTGGTGCACGTCTACAAGGACGGTTCGGTGCTGGTCAACCACGGCGGCACGGAGATGGGCCAGGGCCTGCACACCAAGATGCGCCAGGTGGCCGCCACCGCCCTGGGCGTGCCGCTGGACTTCGTGCGGCTGGCCCCGACGCGGACGGACAAGGTGCCCAATACCTCGGCCACGGCAGCGAGTTCCGGCGCCGACCTCAACGGCGGGGCGGTGAAGCACGCCTGCGAGCAGATCCGCGAGCAACTGGCCGAAGTCGCGGCGCGCAAGCTGGACACCCAGCCCTACAACGTGCGCTTCGTCGACGGCCGCGTGACCAGCCTGGGCTCAACCGAGAGCCTGTCCTTCGCCGAGCTGGTGCACACGGCCTACTTCCAGCGCACGCCGCTCTTCGCCGCCGGCTTCTACCGGACCGAGGGCATCCATTGGGACGCCGCCAACATGCAGGGGGAGCCCTTCAAGTACTTCTCCTATGGCGCCGCGGTCTCCGAGGTGGAGGTGGACGGCTTCACCGGCGCCTACCGGTTCCTGCGCACCGACATCGTGCACGACGTCGGCGACAGCCTCTCCCCGCTGATCGACCTGGGCCAGATCGAAGGCGCCTTCGTGCAGGGCACCGGCTGGCTGACGCTGGAGGAACTGCGCTGGGACACGTCCGCCGGGCCCCACCGTGGCCGGCTGGAAACGCAGGCGGCCAGCACCTACAAGATCCCCAGCTTCTCCGAGATGCCCGAGGAGTTCAACGTCCACCTGTACGAGCGGGCCACCGAAAGCGGCGTGGTGTACGGGTCCAAAGCGGTGGGCGAGCCGCCGTTGATGTTGGCCTTCAGCGTGCGCGAAGCCCTGCGCGCCGCCGCTGCTGCCTTCGGCCCGGCAGGACGTCCGTTGGAGCTGCCGAGTCCGGCCACGCCGGAGGCGGTCTTCTGGGCTGTCCAGGAGGCCAGGGCTGCCGCCGGCGGTACGCGGGCAGTACCCGCGACGACGCCGGCCGCATCGGGAGCGGGCTGATGACGGACTGGCTCGCAGCGGTGCAGAATCTGCGCGACGACGGACGCCCCGGCGTGCTCGCCACGGTGGTCTCCGTGCGCGGCCATGCACCGCGCGAGGCGGGCGCCAAGATGGTCATCGCCGCGGACGCCCTGTGGGACAGCATCGGCGGCGGCAACCTTGAGGCCGAGGTGATCGACCGTGCCCGCCGCATGATCACCGCGGCGTCCGGCGCGCCCGAAACCCTGACGTTTGCGCTCAACGAGCACGCGGCGAACCAGCACGGACGCCAGTGCTGCGGCGGCGAGGTGCAGGTCCTGCTGGAGCCGCTGCGGAATGATCCAGTGGTGGCGATCTTCGGCGTCGGGCACGTGGGGTTCGAGCTGGCCCGGATCCTCTCCCGGCTGCGCCTGCGCCTGCACCTGATCGACAGCCGGGCCGGGCAGCTCGATCCGCTCCGGCTGGCCGATGTGACCGCCGGCAGCGCCACGGTCACGGTCCACCACACGCCGGCACCGGAGACTGTGCTGCAGGCCTTGCCCGCCGGCGCGCACGTCTACATCATGACCCACGACCACGCCGAGGATTTCCTGCTCTGCGACGCCGCGCTGCGCCGGGGCGGCCTGGACGTTGGCCTGATCGGCTCGTCGGCCAAATGGTCCCGGTTTCGCCAGCGGCTGCGCGCGGAGGGGCACGACGACGTGGACTCCATCCGCTGCCCCATTGGCCTGCCCGGCATCGGCGGCAAAGCCCCGGCAGCCATCGCCGTCGGGGTCGCCGCGGAGCTGCTCGGCAGGCTGGGCAGCGTGGGCAGCGCAGTACCGGAAGCTTCCGGGCCCGCCGTCCGCGGCGCGGTGTCGGAAACTTCCGGGGCAGCCGCCGGCGAGGACAGGGTTGATCGGTCAGGGCACGGTTAATCGGTGAGGGCAGGGTCCATGGACCGTGCCCTGGCTGAAATACCCTGCCCTCGACGACATACCCGGCCTTCGAGGTAACTGCGCTCGCCGTTTCGAACGACTGCGTTCGGGGTCCCGAGGACCCATCGGCTGGACCCCACGCTGTTGAATGCGAAAGGCAAGTCACGGACCAGCACGTTCAGGACGGTGCGGCGAAGCCCAGCTTTTTGTCGATCACGTTTTCCAGCGGCTGCTGCCGGACGTAGCGGCCGAAGTTGTCCGCGAACTGGCCGGCGAGCTGCGGCAGCCAGCCTCGGGCGTCTCCGCTGAGGTGCGGGGAGATGATCACGTTGTCCATCGCCCACAACGGGTGGTCGGACGGCAGCGGCTCGATTTCGAACACGTCCAGGGCAGCTCCGGCGATGGCGCCGGTCTGCAGGGCCTCCACCAACGCCTCCGTATCCACGCTGGCGCCGCGGCCCACGTTGATCAGCCGGGCGGTGGGCTTCATGGCCTTCAGCACGGGGGCGTCGACCAGGTGCCGGGTCTGCTCCGTCAGCGGCGCCACCATCACCACCCAGTCAAACCCATCGGCGACGTCGGCCAGTTCCGACGATGCGTAGACCTCGCCGAAATCCGGGTCACCGCGGCGGGCCGTGCGCCCGGCCCCGGCGACGCGCAGGCCCATGGCCTTAAGGACGCGGGCAATCTCGCGGCCGATGGCCCCGGTGCCGACGATCAGCGCACGGCCGGATTCCAGCCGCTCGGTTTCCCTGATGCTGCCAGGTCCGCTCCCGCTGCAGGGAGAGCAGGCCGGGCAGGTTCTTGGCGAAGGCCAGCATGGCGGTGAGCACGAATTCGGCCATCGGCCGGTCGAAGATGCCGCGGGCGTTGGTCACCACCACACCGGATTCCCGCAGGTCCTCGAACAGGAGCTTGTCCACGCCGGCGGCTGCCACGTGGATCCACTCCAGCGAGCCGGCGGCATGCCAGGCCTCCTCCAGCGCGGAGGAGAAGAAGTCCCAGAGCAACAGCACCTGCGCCCCTTCCAGCGCCTCGGCCAGTTGGTCCGCGGTGGCATACCGTACCTCGGCGGCAGCCTCCACGTCCGCCATGCCCGGCGGCAGGTCGTCCTTGTACAGGACGGCGACCACCGGCTTGTCGGCCGCCATCAGGCGCTCCGCGCCGCTGGGCTCGAGGGCTTCGCGTTCGGTCAAGGTCTCGTGCATTCCAGCCATCATCCATCTTTCCGTCGCCGGGCTGCTCAAGCCTCGGGGGCCGCCACCATCCTAGAGCAGTCAGCGGTTGGGGTTGCGCAGAGCTGCGCCGCGTCGAGGAGAGCCCCGGACGCGCCCGAGCAGGCGGTTGTTGTTGGCAAAGTCTGCAGGCATGAGCCATAGGGCATCCGCTGGGGGCTTCCGCTGGGCGGGCGGTCAAGAACAGGAAGGAAGCGCTGTACCGCCAGCCAAGTTTTAGGTGCGGGGCGGCTGGTTGCCCTTGGTCTTGAGTTCGCCCAGCTGGCCCTCGACTTCCGCGCTGGCCTCGAGCCATTCGAAGGCGGCCTGCACCTGGGGCGAGTCCGGATCCGACCAAGCGATTTCATTCCGGGCAGCGGCCTCTGCCTCGATCCGTCGGGTTTCTCGCTCGGCCTCGCGGGCCGCCGACTGAATGTCGGTGGCGCTTCCGGCCGCAGCCGACGCGGCCTGCTGCATGCCGAGCGTCGCTTGGGCCACGCTGTGCCTGGCCTGCAGGGTCTGGAACTGCATCCGGCTTTCGTCGATCCGAAGAGACAGTCGGCCCAGCTCGCCGTTCAGCTGGCGCCACTGTTCGGCCATGCGCTCATACTGTCGGGAGAGAGCTTGCACGCGCTTGGACGCGGTGATGCTGCGGTGCAGGGCCTCGCGGGCACCGTCGTCGTCGCCCCTGGCTACGGAGTCTTCGGCGTAGCGGTCGCAGTAGGCCTGCTCCGCCTTGGCCTCGCCCAGCAACAACTCGATCCGCCGGCAGTCGGCGGCGATGTCGGCAACGCTGCGGCGGGCCTGGTCCACCGCGTCGAACTGTTGTTGCTGGCTGGCCGCGATGGTGGCCAGAGGGTCCACCGGTGCCTCTTTGGCCGTGCGGTTGGCGCGGATAATGCGTCCGATGCGGCGTTTGATGGACACATTAGCTCCTGGTGGGGTTGGGCCGGTGTTGCGCCGGGTTGGGCCGGCGGCCCGGCTGGACGTTCAGCCAGCCGCGGGGCGGGACAGTGCTGCCGTGGCTGCCACCAGTGCCGCGGTAGGCCGAAGACCACGCGTGCAGCGCCTCGATCTCGCGGGACAAATGCCTGCCTGCCAGCTCCAGCTGTTCGGCATCGGCGGAGTAGCCGGCTTCCATCAGATGCTGCCGCAGTTCGCCGGAGAGCCGGTTCAGCTGTTGCGCCCGGCCGTCCAGGCTGGCCGCCAGAGCTCGCTTCACTCCCGGCTCCGGCTCTTTTTCGGCCAGTTTCAGCTGTTCATCGAGTGACCGGGACGCGGCCTTTAGTCGGTCCGCCACCAGCGGCAGTTCACCGACGAAGCGCCGCTCCGCGACCGCGGCAGCCAAGGCGCGTCGCGTCGCTTCGGCCGAGCGCTGCAGGCCGAGCCGTTGCCGCGCAAGGCGGCGGCCGGCGTCGTCCTTGGTGTAGCTGCGCACGGTCAGGGACCCCGAGCGTAGTCCGTTCTGGAGCCTGCGCGAGCGCCGGATCCGGCGGATCACCAACCACACGCCCACGGCGGCAGCCGTGCCGACGCACAGCATGGTGATGCCGGTGAACAAGAGGATCTGCAAGACCATGTCGGCCAAGAAAGATCCGGAACTGGCGGTCGCTGGGGTCAAGGACATGCCTTAAGTTTGCCCCCGGAGGCCCTGTTGCTGCCAGTGGGAGGACAAGTTGCCGGCAAAACAGGGAAGCGCCGGCACAACAATGGAGCCGGTTCCCGTGCGGGAACCGGCTCCATTGGAAGACTAGTGCGGCGTTGCCGCTGCCGTCTTAGAGGCCGCGGATGTTGGCAGCCTGCAGGCCCTTGGGGCCCTGAACGGTTTCGAATTCGACCTTCTGGTCTTCACGCAGTTCGCGGTATCCGCCACTGTTCTCGATGGCCGAGTAGTGAGCGAAGACGTCGGCCGAGCCGTCGTCCGGAGCGATGAAGCCGAAGCCCTTTTCAGAGTTAAACCACTTGACGGTTCCAGTTGCCATTTTTGTACTCCTCCGAGTAATTCACGATCCGCGGACTTCACGAATCGCTTGCAGCGGTGTTTTTCGTCCGCCGTTCAGAGAAGCACAAACCCTTCGGTGAAGGGTCTGTTGCTCAAAATCAAATGCGCAACACAACAACTACAAGTTTCACAGTACACGATAGCGGCGGAGATGCCGAATGGCACTACCACGTGCGTGCCGCGTTCAGCGCGCGTTCAGCAAGGCAACGTAGAGTGATCTTCATCTACGGGGTAAACGCCCTACTGAAGCGGCTGGGAAGTCGGACTCAATCCACCGAAGGCCGCATGAGCATATCTGTATCTCCACCCGCAACCTCTACACGCAGTATGCGTGGGTCGTCGGCCGCCACCGGCTACTCCCAGCTTTTGAATACGGTTCGGGATGCCGGTCTGCTGAGGAAGCGCCGCGGTTTCTACATCAGCCTGTTCGTGGCGCTGGCGCTGGGACTCGGCGGCGCGGTGACCGGGTTCGTGTTGTTGGGCCACAGCTGGTTCCAGCTGCTGATTGCCGCGGCACTCGGGATTCTGTTCACGCAGTTGGCGTTTCTGGCCCACGAGGCGGCCCACCGGCAGGTCTTCGAGTCTGGTCCCGCCAATGACCGTGCCGGACGGTTTCTGGCCAACGCGGTGGTCGGAATCAGTTTCCAGTGGTGGATGAACAAGCACAGCCGCCACCATGGCAACCCGAATACCATCGGCAAAGATCCGGACATTGAGCAGGACACCATTTCCTTCCTGCCGGAGCAGGCGGCCGAGCGCAAGGGCCTGATGGCCTGGTTCACCCGCCGCCAGGGCTACCTGTTCTTCCCGCTGCTGATGCTCGAGGGCATCAACCTGCACGCCACGTCGATCAAGTCGCTGTTCGCCCGCGGCCAGGTCAAGGGCCGCAAGCGCGAACTGGCCATCCTCTTCGCCCGGCTGTCGCTGTACATCGCAGCGATCTTCATCTTCCTGCCCACCGGCATGGCGTTTGCCTTCATCGGGGTCCAGCTGGCCGTCTTCGGCGTCTACATGGGTGCGTCCTTCGCGCCGAACCACAAGGGCATGCCGTTGATCCCCAAGGACTCCAAGGTGGACTTCCTCAGCCGCCAGGTCCTGACCAGCCGCAACATCATCGGCCGTACCCGGCTGGGAAGCAGCTCCATCAACGCCTTCATGGGCGGGCTGAACTACCAGGTGGAGCACCACCTCTTCCCCAGCATGCCGCGGCCCAATCTGGCCAAGGCCGCCGAGATTGTGCGCGAATACTGCGCCACCCACAAGATCCCTTACACGGAAACGTCGCTGCCCAAGTCCTACGGAATTGTGGTCCAGTACCTGAACAAGGTGGGGCTCTCCGCCCGGAATCCGTTCGACTGCCCGATGGTGGCCGAGTACCGCCGGCTCTAGCTGCACGTAGACAGCAGGTTCCCCGGCTCATCGACTGTACCGATAACGCCCGCTTTCCCGGCGGTCATGGGCGTTATCGGCACAGTCGATTTCGCTTAAGGCGCGCGGATCCGCTTTAGAGCTGGGTGAAAGTTGCCGTGGCCGGATCGGCGCCCACGCGGCCGCCGGCGTCGAGCGCCGTGATGGCGGCCAGATCCTCCGCATCGAGCGTGAGCCGTGCCGCAGCCAGGTTTTTCGCTATCCGGTCCGGATTGGCGGACTTGGGGATCACGATGTTGCCGTTGGCCAGATGCCAGGCGAGCACCACCTGGGCCGGGGTCGCCAGATACTTTGCCGCGATGGCGGTGACCGTCCGGCTCTCCAGATCCGCGCCCTGGCCCAGCGGGCTGTAGGCTTCGACGGCGATGCCGTGCTTGCGGCTGAGCGCGGCCACTTCGCGCTGCTGGAAGGTCGGGTGGATCTCGATCTGGTTGACCGCCGGCACCGTGCCTCCGGCGGCCAGCAGGGTCTCCAGGTGCTCCGGCAGGAAGTTGGAAACGCCGATGGCGCGGCTGAGGCCTTCGGTGTAGACCTCTTCGAGCGTCTGCCACGCCTGCACATACAGGTTCTGCGAGGGCACCGGCCAGTGGATCAAATACAGGTCCACAAAGTCCAAACCGAGTTCCCGCAGGCTGTTGTCGAAAGCCTGCCGGGCATCGGCCTGTTCACCGTTGCGGAGCTTGGTGGTGATGAACAAATCCTCACGGGGAATTCCGCTGGACTTGATGGCGGCGCCGACGCCGGACTCGTTCCGGTACGCGGCGGCCGTGTCGATGTGGCGGTAGCCCGCCTCCAGAGCGGCTTCGACCGCTTGCTGCGTTTCGGCCGGCGGCACCTGGAAAACGCCGAAGCCTAGCTGCGGGATGGCGACGCCGTTGTTGAGGTCGATCGTGGGCACAGTGACCATGGGATGCTCCTTCGTACTGTGGATGTGGAACTACTTCTTCGGGACCAGCACGCCGAACACGCGCAGTTCGGCCAGATGCTGCCCGTCCTGGTCGTGGATGGAAATATCCACAATGTTGTTGCGGCCGAAGCGCGTGCGCTCGACGCCGGTGGCGACCAGCCGTGCATCCGCAGCACCGGGGGCGATGTAGGTGATTTCGGCCTGCCGCGAGACGGACGGGCGGCCCAACGACTCGCACACAAAAGCGAAGCAGGTGTCACCCAGGGTGAACAAGTATCCGCCGTGCAGAATGTGGTGGCCGTTCAGCATGAAGTCTTGGACGGCCATGGCCATGACCACGCGGCCCTCTTCGGCCTCGAGCACCTCAATGCCGAGGTGCTGCGATGCTTTGTCGGACGCGTAACGGTGGCGGACAAGGTCCTCGACCGTGGCAAACTGCGCGTTGGCGGCGGGGGTGGTCAACGGGGGTCCTCCCGGACGTGGCGTGGATCATGGGCGTGACCCACGCTACCAAGATCCGTCTCGGACCATGCGCCCCGCGGTCCGCGGGCGCCCCGCGCTGGACATCAGTCCTCGCTGGAGAGGACCTTCCGCCTGGTGCTCAGCAGGTCGACGCCGGGGCGGTAGGCGATGTAGTTTTCGGCCGTGTCCAGCACTTGCACCACATGGGCCCGGTCGGCGCCGACCAGGCCGATGCCCACCTCCGCCCGCCGGTAGAGGCCTTGCTGGCCGACCTCGGCCACGGAAACGTCGAACCGTTTCCGCACCTCGGCGATGATCGGCCGCAGCACGGAGCGTTTTTCCTTCAGCGAATGCACATCGCCCAGGAGCAGGTCGAACTCAATCCAGCCGATCCACATGCGGACGAGTCTAGGGCAGGTGGTCCATCGCGTCGCACGGGTTGGAGTTCGGCTGGGCGCGGTGGATCTCCATGGCAAGCCGCCGGATGAGTCCGGACAGCTGGGTGACCTCTTCCGCGGCCAGGCCCGAAAGCAGGCTCTGCTCCGCAGCGGCCACGCGGACCTCGTACGTCGAGAGCACCGTGCGCCCTTGTCCGGTCGGGATGATCTTCCGCGCGCGCCGGTCATTGGCCGCGGGGATGCGTTCCACCAGCCGGGCAGCCACCAGCTTGTCCAGCAGGTACGTCAGCACCGTACGGTCGATGGCCAGATGGGCGCCCAGTGCCTGCTGGTTCGGCGGATCCCGGTGGACGACGGCGGAGAGGACCTGGTAGCCGCGGATCCCCTCGGGCATGTCCGCCACCGCCTCCTCGAAACGGGACTGGTATCCGCGCAGCACCATGCCCAGGTTCCAGCCGAGATCGCCGGGGATCTGGTCGTGCGTCCGGTGGGCGGCCGCTGCGGGTGCTCCTGTCATGCCACACATCATAACGGGTTACACGAAGTTGCGCAGATAATCTGTTGGCAATATAGTCTGTCCAGCAACATATTTTTCGCAACGGGAGTTGACGTGGAGCTTGGCGTGATTGGCATTCTGGGAGCGGGACGGGTGGGCACCGCCGTGGCCCGGCAGGCACTCAAAGCCGGCTACCGGGTGAAGATCGCCACGGCCAAGCCGGCAGCGGAGATCGCCTTGCTGGCCGAGATCATCACACCGGGAGCAGAAGCTGTCGAGGCGGCCGAAGCTGCGGCGGCGGACCTCGTCGTCGCCGCCGTCCCGCTGCACAAGTACCGCACGTTGCGTCCGGACCTGTTGGCCGGAAGGACCGTCGTCGACGCGATGAACTACTGGGCGCAGACCGACGGTGTGATTGCCGACTTCGACGACGACGCACGCGGCAGCAGCGAGGTCATTCAGGAGTTCCTGGCCGGCGCGCGGTTGGTGAAATCGCTGAACCACATTGGCTATCGAGAGCTCGAAGTGGACGGCCGCGAAGCCGGCTCAGCCGACCGGCGGGCCCTGGCGCTTGCCTCGGACGACGACGACGCCAAGGCCCTGGTTGCCGGATTCATCGATCGGCTCGGCTACGACCCGATCGATGCCGGCCCGCTGTCGGCCGGCCGCCTCTTCCAGCCCGGCACCGCCATCTTCAACGCGGCCCACACCGCCGAGCAACTCCGCGGCCTCTTGGCCCAGGCAAACGAACCAGCCCTTCCCTGACGACGTCAGCGGGCAGAACAGGAAACAGCATGGAAATCGGTGCCTACAGCTTCGGCGACACGCAGCTGAATCCGGACGGCTCGCAGCGTGCTACCTCCGAGGCGGTCCGCAATCTCTTCGAGGCGATCGTCCACGCTGATGGCGCCGGGCTGGATTACTTCGGCATCGGCGAACACCACACCACCAGCATGCCCGCGTCCTCACCCGGCGCGATCGTGGCAGCAGCCGCGGCCGCGACGAAGCAGATCAAGCTCGGCAGCGCCGCCAGCATCATTTCCACCGACGACCCCGTCCGCGTCTTCCAGCAGTTCGCCACCGCCGACGCGATCTCCGGCGGCGGCCGGGTCGAGATCACCGCGGGCCGCGGCTCGTCGGTCGAGACCTTCCCGCTCTTCGGCTACGACCTGGGCGACTACGACGAGCTGTATGCGCAGAAGCTGGACCTGCTGATGACCATCAACAACAGCGCCGCTCCCGAAGTGAGCTGGAGCGGCTCCCGGCGTCCGGCCATCGCGGACCTGGCCGTGGTGCCTCGCCCCGCCGCCGGGCGGCTGCCCATCTGGCTGGCCACCGGAGGCAACGCCGGTTCTTCGGCCCGGGCCGGACAGCTGGGCCTGCCCATCTCCTACGGGATCATCGGCGGCGCCCCGCACCGGTTCGCGCCGCTGGCCGAGCTGTACCGGCGCAGCGCCGCCCAGGCCGGCCATGCAGGTCCGGAGATCAAGGTGTCTGTGGCAGCCTTGGGGCTGGTGGCACCGACCAAGCAGGAGGCCCTCGACCGGTTCTATCCGGGCTGGCACAACCTCAACGTGGAAATGGGGCGGCTGCGCGGCTGGCCCGCGCCGGACAAGCGCGCCTTCCTGGCCCAGGCGGACGCCCCGGGCGCCTACTACGTGGGCGACCCGGACGAAGTGGCCGAGCGCATCGTCCACCTGCACGGCCATCTGGGGCACATGCGGCACTTCCTGCAAACCGACATCGGCGGGCTGCCGCACGAACACCTGCTCGAATCCATCACGCTGCTGGCCACCGAGGTGAAGCCGCGGGTCAAGCGCCTGCTGTCCCTGAAGTAGGCGCGGCCAAGGCACCGGCACTGAAGAGCGCCGGCGCCCCGGCCCCGCGGAGAGTTCCTAGTTGGCTACCGTGAAACGCCGGTTTTCGTGCTGCGGGTTCTCCAGCTCGTCCAGCACAGCCACGGCAAAATCCTGTGTGGAGATGCTCTCGCCGGCGGGGGAGTCGGCGCCCAGCTTGTAGCTGCCGGTGCGCTCGCCGGGCGCGATCTGCGGCGCGGGAGCCAGCATGGTCCACTCCAGGCCGGACGCGGAGCGGTACAGTTCCAAAACTTCGGCCATGGTGGTGGCTTCGGGCTTGTAGTCCTCCGGGAAGCCGGGCAGATCCTTCAGCTGCACACCGTCCACCTCGGTGGCACCGGCGCCGCCCACCACGAACAGCCGCGCCGGAATGAGGGTCTCGGAGATCGCCTCGTGCGCGTCCACGAACGGCGCGTGGGATTCCCCGGTGCGCGACGGCGGGATGGAAAGGACGACGACGTCGTGCTCGCCGGCAATCTGCTTGTAGGTCTTCACATCGGAAAGTTCCGCCGCGCGGGCCGTGGCGCCGTCCACCGCGGTGCCGCTGCGCGAAATCGCTGTGACGTGATGGTCGCGGCGCAGTGCCTCTGCAACGATCTGGCTGCCGACCATGCCGGTGGCGCCGTAGACGGCAATCTTCATCTGGAAGTCCTCTCGTGGGGTGAAGCGGTCGACTGGCACCAAGGTTTCGGCCACGGACCTAAGCTAGGGGACGTGGACAACGCGGTGGACAGTCAGGCGAGCCAAGCAGAGCTGGCGGCAACGGTCGTTTTGTTGCGCGACAGCGCGGACGGACTCGAGGTCCTGATGCTGGAACGGCCTGGCAAGGGAACCTTCGCCGGGGCCTGGGTATTCCCCGGCGGCAAGGTGGACCCGGACGACTATCCGGAGGCCCAGTCGGAAGCCGGCCTACCCGCAGCGGCGGGCACCGCCGTCGTCAATGGCCTTGCCCGGCAGCTGGCAGCTGCGAGGAATGCGGGCGTCCGCGAGACGTTCGAAGAAACCGGGCTGCGGATCGAGGGGCAGGAGCTGGTGCATCTGTCCAACTGGGTGCCCCGGCACAGCCTGGTTCGCCGCTTCCAGACGTGGTTTTTCGTGGCGGCAGCGCCGGCCGGGGAGATCCGGCTGAACGACGGCGAGCTGGCCGGCTACGCGTGGCTGACGCCGCAGGAAGCGCTCCGCCTGCACCAGTCCGCCCGCATGCAACTGGTCCCGCCGACCTGGGTCACGCTGCACGACCTGAGCGGCTTTGCCACCGTGGCCGACGCCTTGGCTGCGGCACGCGGGGCGCAGCCCTTTGATTTCGAGAGCTACGTGATCGATGATCCGGTCACCGGCCAGTCCATCGTCTGGGCGGGCGATGATGCCTACCCCGGTCCCGGGCCGGCGGCGTCGGCCGGGGCCAGACACCGGCTCTCCACCGGTTCGCTGCCGTGGCGGTACGAACGCGACCGCTAAACCCCTACTCCGTCTGCGGATGCGCGCCTAGACTGTTGGCACCTGCTGCCTGCATCGACCGGGAGACCGCCATGAAGAACGCACTGACGAGGGCCACCAAGAAAAAGTCCTTCAAGGACCTGAGCGGGAGCCAGAAGCTACGTGTTGTCCTGACGGCCGCGGTGCAGATTGCCCTGCAGGCCGCCGCGCTGCGGGACCTGAAGAAGCGCCCGGCGGCCCTGGTCAACGGGCCGAAGCCCGCATGGTTCGCGGCGTCGTTTATCAACTTCTTCGGGCCAGTGGCCTATTTCCTCTTCGGCCGAAAGCGCTGAAACTCCAAGCATAATTCGTTGACTATTTCAATTCACCGGCCTCAGGCGGCGTCAAACACCGTCTTGTGGTTTCGGCTGCGTAACGATGCCCTAGAGTGTTTGACGTCACTGAGTGGCATCGACCACACTTGAAATAGTGAACGCGTGTTCGGTCAGCGAACAAGCGCGGTCTGAATCCCCGTTCTCCTCGGGGCAGAAGGAGTGGAAATGAAATGTGCGCTGAATAAGGCGCCGCACCGGGACGGGCTGCTGCCATGAGCGCTCCGGCGGTGACAACAGAAAGCCAGGGTGCCGCGGTCAGCCGGTCGCGCCGGCGTCCGGCGAGGAAGCGGCCGACGAAGCAGTTGCTGGGGCTGGCCGGTATTTTGGCGTTTTTGCTGGTGTGGGAACTGGTGCCGCGGGTGGGGATTGTCGAGGCGCGGTTTTTGCCGCCGGCGTCCGAGGTCATCGCGATGCTGTTCAACGACTTCGGGCTGACCGCCTTCTGGTTGGCGGTGGGCGAGACCATGCTGGCGTGGCTGCTCGGCCTGTTGATGGCCGTGGTGCTGGCGGTGGTGCTTGGTTTCATCATCGGTTCGTCCAACTTCCTGCGGAAGGTGACGAACTCCACGGTGGAGTTCCTGCGCCCGATTCCGTCGGTGGCGTTGATTCCGTTGGCCGTGCTGCTGTTCGGCGTGAAGATCGAGTCTTCGCTGATGCTGATCGTGTACGCCTCGTTCTGGCAGGTCTTCATCCAGGTGCTCTACGGGGTCGCCGATGTGGACAACGTCGCGATGCAGACCGCGAAGTCCTACGGCCTGGGCCGGTTCGCCCGGGTCCGCTACGTGGTGTTCCCGACCGCGTTGCCGTACCTGATGACCGGTGTGCGGCTGGCGGCTGCGGTGGCGCTGATCCTGGCGATCACTGCCGAACTGGTGATCGGTTCTCCGGGCCTGGGCCGGGAAATCGCGCTGGCGCAGTCCGGCGGAGCGATTTCCGGTATGTATGCGCTGGTGCTGGCCACCGGGTTGATCGGTGTGCTGATCAACCTGCTGATGCGCTTCATTGAGCGCAAGACGTTGTCCTGGCACGAATCGATCCGTTCCGAGGTGATCGCATGAAAGTCCTGAAAGGTTTTGCCTACGGGCTGGCCCTGCCGGTCATCCTGGTGCTGATTTGGTGGGCCTCCACGCTGGGCACGACGAACTTCTTCGTCCCGACCCCGGCCACTTTGGGGGAGGCGTTCGCCGAGACTTGGTTCGGTGAGCGGATTGTCTCCGACGTGTTGCCCTCGATCGGCCGCCTGCTGGTCGGTGTGGTGGCCGCGATCGTGATCGGTATTGCCGCGGGCCTGCTGATCGGTTCGGTCAAGTGGCTGCGCGACTTCACCGAACCGGTGCTGGAGTTCTTCCGCGCGATCCCGCCGCCGGTGCTGATTCCGGTCCTGATGCTGCTGATGGGCATCACCGACTCGATGAAGGTCGTGGTCATCATCTCCGGCTGCATCTGGCCGGTGCTGCTGAACACGATCGAGGGGGTGCGGGCGATCGACTCGGTGCTCTCCGATTCGGCCCACACCTACGGGATCGGCGGTTGGGCCCGGGTGCGTTACCTGGTTCTGCCCTCGGCGGGGCCGCAGATCATGGCCGGCGTCCGCCAGTGCCTGTCGATCGGTTTGATCCTGATGGTTATTTCCGAAATGTTCGCCTCGTCCTCGGGGCTGGGCTTTACCATCGTGCAGTTCCAGCGTTCCTTCGCGATTCCGGAGATGTGGTCCGGCATTGTGGTGCTGGGCCTGATCGGTGTTGCCATGTCATTCATCTTCCAATGGACCGAGCGCAGGATCCTGCGCTGGTACCACGGCCTGCGAGAGGTAGAAAATGCAGCCTGAAACCACTCCCGTTTCCACCGGCAGGACCCTGCCCGATGGCCAGGCGATGCTCTCGGTCCGCGGGCTCAAGAAGGTCTATCACACCGACGGCGGCGACATCGAGGCGGTGCGCAACCTGACCTTCGACCTGAAGGCGGGGGAGCTGGCCTGCCTGGTCGGCCCGTCCGGTTCGGGCAAGACCACCTTGCTCAAGTGCATCTCCGGCCTGCTCGCCCCGACCGAGGGCGAGGTGCTGCTGGACGGGGCACGGGTGACCGGTCCGCCGAAGAAGATGGCGGTGGTGTTCCAGGAATACGGCCGCTCGCTGTTCCCGTGGATGCGGGTGCGCGAGAACGTGGAGCTGCCGCTGAAGAACGCGGGCATGGGCAAGGCCGAGCGGGACAAGCTGGTGGACGAGGCGCTGGAGGCCGTGGGCCTGGACCACGTGCCGCAGTCCTACCCGTGGCAGCTCTCCGGCGGTATGCAGCAGCGCGTGGCGATCGCCCGTGCGGTGGCCTACCAGCCCGAGGTGCTGTTGATGGACGAACCGTTCGCCGCGGTCGACGCGCAGACCCGCGCCGACCTGGAGGACCTGATCCGCACGGTCTGGAAGAAGCTCGGCGTGACGGTCCTGTTCGTCACCCATGACATCGACGAATCGGTGTACCTGGGCCAGCGGGTGATCATCCTGTCCTCCTCGCCGACCGTGGTCCAGGAAGACCTGGAGATCGATCTGCCGGACGAGCGCGACCAGCTCAACACCCGCGCCCTGCCGCGGTTCACCGAGCTGCGCCACCACGTGTACGAGCAGATCCAGCTCGCCAAGCAGGGCCACCGCCCCGCCGCCGCCGCCCAGGCCAGCAGCGCAAGCTAGGCAAGCACCAGAACGGACGGACGCCGGCCACTTCCCTCGCGGAGGTGGCCGGCTCCGTACTTTAAGCGGCTTCCTAACCCTTTCACGGCGCCTCAGCCCTGGCCCCGTCAGGCGCCCCGTCCTCGCCCGACCCCTGCCCGTACTGAAATCGACTGCTCAGATAACGCCCTTTTCGGCGCTGAAAAGGGCGTTATCTGAGCAGTCGATGGGGGTGGAGGCGTGGGTAGGGGCGCCCGGAGGGGTGTTTGGGCGCGGATGGGGGCGCGGATGGAGGCGCGGGTGGGGGCGCCCGGAGGGGCGTTTGGGCGCGTGGAGGAGGAAGAAGGCGTCCTCCACGCGGGCTAGAAGGCGATGCGGCGGAGCAGGTCGCGCAGCGTCTCGCGCTCCTGCTCGTTCAGCTGGGCGAGAGACAGGTCCGAGGCCTGGCGGATAATCGCTTCGGCCCGCTTATAGAGCCGGCGGCCTGCGGCCGTGGGCGCGATGACCTTGGACCGGCGGTCGCGCGGATCGGCTTCCCGTGCCACGGCTCCGCGCTTCTCCAGCTGGTCCACCAGAGCCACGATCTGGCTGGGGTCCAGGCTGAGGAAATCCGCCAGTTCGCGCTGCGACGGGTTCTGTCCGCTGCAGGCCAGCGAGAGGACCGAGTAGGACCGCACCTTCAGATCCAGCTCGGCCAGCATGTTGTTGGCGCGCCCGGAGCCCAGCGACCGCGCCCGCGCGGTGAGGAATTCGATCTCGCTGGCCAGATCCGTGGTGTACAGCCGCTCGAGGCCGTTTCCTGCCGTGGGCTGGCTGGAGGTGGTCGCCTCGGCCGTAGTTGGTGCGGGCATGTTCCCTCGCTACATCTTGATACCGGAAAATATGATTGACTTTTTCAATCATATGGGTTGTCATTGGTTTCAGACCAGCATAAACCCATGCACCCCTCTGGGGCAGGAACAAGGAGCATCAAATGTCACTGGCCGGAAAAGTAGCCATCGTTACCGGAAGCGGCCGCGGCCTCGGCCTGGCCTACGCCCAGGAGCTCGCCCGTCAGGGCGCCGCCGTCGTGGTCAATGATGTTGACGCACAGGTGGCCGAGCAGGCCGTCGCCAGCATCACCGCGGCCGGTGGCAAGGCCACCGCCGTCGTCGCTCCGGTGGGCTCCACCGAAACCGCCAAGCAGCTGGTGAGCACCGCCGTCGAGACCTTCGGCGGGCTGGACATTCTGGTAACCAACGCCGGCGTGCTGCGGGACAAGTCGCTGCTGAAGATGACGGACGAGGACTTCGACCTGGTGATCAACGTGCACCTGCGCGGCACCTTCACCTGCGTCCGCGAGGCCTACGCCTACTTCAAGGAGAACGGCGTGGCCGGCCGGATCATCACCATCGGTTCGCCCACCGGCCAGCGCGGCAACTTCGGCCAGACCAACTACGCCGCCGCGAAGGCCGGCATTGTGGGCATGGTCCGCACCTGGGCGCTGGAGATGAAGAAGGCCGGCGTTACCGCCAACGCCATCATCCCGGTGGCCGCCACGGCCATGACCAAGACCGTTCCGTTCTTCCAGAAGGCCGTCGAGGCGGACGAGCGCGGCGAGGCCATGCCGGACTTCTTCCGCAAGGACCTGGGCTTTGGCACGGCCGACGACGTTGCCGGCCTGGTTGCCTACCTCGCCTCCGATGCGGCCGCCAAGGTGACCGGCCAGGCGATCGGCGTGGGCGGGGACCGGCTGCAGCTGTGGTCCCATCCGGAGGCCGTGGCCACCGAGTTCCTGGACGGCGGCTGGACCTACGAAGCCCTGAACGAGCGCTTTGAGGACCTGTTCGGCGGCCGGCTGCAGAGCGTGGGCGAGGAATTCCCCGAGCTGCCGGCCGAACTGCAGCCCGAGCCGGCGGCGAAGTAGCCATGGCAGCCACCCGCTACGAACTGGGCCTGGATGTCGCCTCGCTGACCGCCATCGACATGCATGTGCATATCGAGATCGACGGCCACGGGCACGTCTCGCTGCCGCAGGAACTGATGGACGCCTCGAGCAAGTACTTCAAGGCCGAGGAGCGGACTCCGTCGCTGGATGCGATTGCCGCGACCTACCGGGAGCTGAACATGGCGGCCGTGGTGTTCACCGTGGATGCCCGGACCCGGTTGAAGCACCAGCCGAACAGCATCGAGGACATTGCCGAGGGGGCGGCCCGGAACAACGACGTGCTGATCCCGTTCGGTTCGGTTGATCCGCTCACCGGCGCCGAAGCGATCGACCGTGCCAAACGGCTGGTCGAGGACTACGGGGTCCGCGGGTTCAAGTTCCACCCGAGCCTGCAGGGCTTCAACCCGTCCGATGAACGGTACTACCCGCTGTGGGAGGCCCTGCAGTCGCTCGGCCTGCCGGCGGTGTTCCACACCGGCCAGAACGGCATGGGGGCCGGCACGCCCGGGGGATCCGGAATCAAGCTGGGGTACTCCAACCCGCTGCTGCTGGACGAGATCGCCGCGGACTTCCCCGAGTTCCAGATCATCATGGCGCACCCGTCGGTGCCGTGGCAGGACGAGGCCAACTCGATCGCCACGCACAAGTCGAACGTGTTCATCGACCTCTCCGGCTGGTCGCCCAAGTACTTCCCGGAGTCGCTGGTGAAGCTGTCCAACTCGGTGCTGCAGGACAAGGTGCTCTTCGGCACCGACTACCCGCTGATCACCCCGCAGAAGTGGCTGGGCGCCTTCGCGGATCTGCCGCTGAAGGACGAGGTGCGGCCGAAGATCCTCAAGGACAACGCCGTGCGCCTGCTGGGGCTGGACGGGGCGCGGCGATGAGCGCCGTCGCCGAAGAAAGGGCCGGGACCATGGCCGAGCAGTTCTACCCGTCCGACCAGTACGGCTATGCCACGCTGCTGACCGATGCCGAGCGCGGCGTGCTCGCCCGGCTGCGCACGGTGCTCGAGGAGCAGGTCCATCCGCTGCTGGGCGACTACTGGGAGCAGGGCGAGTTCCCGTACCAGATTGCCCAGCCGCTCTACGACCTGAACCTGATGGCTCCGGCGGAGCTGACCGAAGGCGGCGCCAAGCCGTCCGGGCTGTACGAGGGTTTCCGCAACTTCGAGCTGGCCCGGACGGATGCCTCTGTTGCCACCTTCTACAACGCACAGTCCGGGCTGTTCCGCACGGCGGTCAACCTGGGCGGCAGCGCAGAGCAGGCCGCCGAGCTGGACCCGAAGATCCGCAGTTTTGAATTCAAGGGCGTTTTCGCGCTGACCGAACCGGAGCACGGATCGGACATTGCCGGCGGGCTGGAAACCAGTGCCCGGCGCGACGGCGACGACTGGATCATCGACGGCGCCAAGCGCTGGATCGGCGGCGCCGTGACCGCCGACGTGCTGGCGATCTTCGCCCGCGACCAGGCCGACGGCCAGGTCAAGTGCTTCCTGGTGCCGACCGATGCCCCCGGCGTCGAGCTTTCCAAAATCCTGCGCAAGACCTCGCTGCGGATGATGCAGAACGCGGACATCACGCTGGCCGGCGTGCGCGTCCCGGACTCGGCCCGGCTGCAGAACGTGAACTCGTTCGCGGACGTGGCCGCGCTGCTGCGGAACATGCGCTCGGACGTGGCCTGGATCGCCACCGGGTTGCAGGCCGGGGCCTACGAGGCCGCGCTGCGCTACGTCAAGGAGCGGAAGCAGTTCGGCAAGCCGCTGGCCGGCTTCCAGCTGATCCAGGAGAAGCTCGCCACCATGCTCGGGAACGTCACGGCGTCGCTCGGCATGGCGGTGCGGCTGACCCAGCAGCAGGAGGAAGGCATCTACAAGGACGAGAATTCCGCCTTGGCCAAGATGTTCTGCAGCGCCCGGATGCGCGAAACCGTCGCCCTGGCGCGCGAAGTGGTCGGAGGCAACGGCATCACGCTGGACACCGACGTCGCGCGCTTCCATGCAGACGCAGAAGCCGTCTATTCCTACGAGGGCACGCACGAGATCAACGCCCTGATCGTTGGCCGGGCCATCACCGGCACCGGCGCATTCCGCTAGACCACAGCCACAACACATTCCCCAAGGAGCAATCATGAGCAACACCGTCGTCAACTTCGAAGATCTGCCCAACCTGGTCGGCAAGGACCTCGGCTACACCGACTACCGCGAGATCACCCAGGACCAGATCAATACCTTCGCGGACGCCACCGATGACCACCAGTGGATCCACACCGACGTGGAGAAGGCCAAGGAAGGCCCCTTCGGCGCGCCGATCGCCCACGGATTCCTGACCTTGTCCCTGGTCATCCCGCTGTGGAGCGAGCTGTTCGACGTCGAAGGCGTCAAGACCAAGGTCAACTACGGGCTGGACCGGGTGCGCTTCACGAATCCGGTCAAGGCCGGCGCCAAGGTCCGCATGCACTCCACCATCTCCGAGGTCACCGAGGTCAAGGGCGGCGTGCAGATCAAGACCAACAACACCATCGAGATCGAGGGCGAGGAACGTCCCGCGGTCATCGCCGAGTTCCTGGCGCGCTTCTACGTCTGATAACCCGGGCGCGTCCGGACCCGTGGCCGGGCAAGTATCACAAACCGGCCACAACTATTGATTTATTCAACTATTGTATCTACGTTGTACTTAGCTGTGGTGCTAGTCACAGTCAGCCTCCGAGGGTCGGGGGACGGCACCACGGAACCAAGGAGCGATTCATGAAGAAGCACTTGGCCAAATTGTTGGCCGGCGGCGCGATTGCCGCCATGGCATTGACCGGTTGCGGATCCGGCTCTCCGTCCGGGTCCAGCGGAGCCCCAGCCGCGGAATCCGGCGCCGCGGACAGCGGTCTGACCAAGATCGCGGTGGGGGTGCTGCCCATCGCCCCGTCCGGCGCCATGCAGTACGGCATTAACGAAGGCATCTTTGAGAAGCACGGGCTCGACGTCGAGCTCCAGACCGGGCAGGGCGGGGCGGCCATGCTGCCGGCCGTTTCCACCGGCACGATGAACTTCGCGGTGGGCAACCCGCTGTCGGTGATGACCGCGGTGGACAAGGGCCTGGACATGAAGATCGTCACCGGCTACAGCAACTCCAAGGCCGAGGGCGAAGACATCAACGCCGTGATCGTCAAGGCGGACTCGGGGATCAAATCGTTCGCGGATCTGGAGGGTAAGACCACCGCCGTGAACACGCTCAAGACCCAGGGTGACCTCACGATCATGGAGTCGGCTGCCATTGATGGCGGGGATCCGTCCAAGCTGAAGTTCAGCGAAATGCCCTTCCCGGACATGGAAGCCCAGCTGGAACGCGGCAACGTGGACGCCATCTGGGTTCCGGAGCCGTTCCAGTCCAAGGCGCTCGCCAACAAGGACTACAAGCTGCTGGGCTACTCGAACCAGAAGTCCTTGCCGGGCCTGCCGACCATGGTGACCTTCACCAGCGGCAGCTACGCGGAGCAGAATGCCAAGGTCGTCGCCGACTTCAAGGCGGCCATGACCGAAACCTTGAAGGCCGCCGAAGCTGATCCGGCCGGCGTCCGCGCCGTCCTGCCGGACTTCATGGGCATGCCCGAAGAGGTGGCCAAGAACCTGAAGATGGAAACGTTCGACGCCGAACTGCCCGTGGGTGTTCTCAGCGACATGGGCGAGCTGATGGTCAAGTACAAGTACGTGGACAACCAGCCGGATGTGCCGGCCATGACCGTGAAGTAGTTAGATCCAGCAGTGAGCAGGGGCGGTTCCCGGTATTCCGGGGGCCGCCCCTGCGGCGTGTGAAGCCACGCCGGTCCGGAGATGTCGGCCGGTATTCAAAATATTCGCTGCATTTATCCCGGCCGGCCCACCCCTACCGTGGTGTGCCGGACAGCCGTTGCCTAGACTCCCAGGCACCGGTGAAACGACACGAGGGAGTGCAGTATGAAGCGACTTGTCACCATGGTCTGTGCCGCCGCGGTCGCGGCAACTCTGGCGGCTTGTGGCTCGGGGTCGCCCTCCGGAGGGACGGCTGCAACGGACGACGGCGGCGCTTCGCCGGCGGAGGGGATGACCGCGGTGAAAGTGGGCGCGATTCCGATCGGCGACGTGGCCCCACTCCACCTCGGCAAGGCCAAAGGGTTCTTCGAAGAGGAAGGGCTCGACCTGAGCATCGAGAACACCACCGGCGGCGCCGTCTCCGTCCCAGGCGTGGTGAGCGGCAGCTTCGACTTTGCCTTCGGCAACACCGTCTCGCTGATGGTGGCCCGCGACCAGGGGCTGGACCTGAAGTATGTGGTTAATGGAACCCGTGCCTCCGACGAGGATGACGTCGACTTTGCCGGCGTCGTGGTGGCGAAGGATTCGGACATCAAATCGGTCACCGATCTGGAAGGCAAGACGGTCTCCTCCAACAATCTGGCCAACATTGGCGACACCACCATCCGGACCGCCGTGGACAAGGCCGGCGGCGACGGCTCCAGTCTGAAGTTCGTGGAAGTCGCCTTCCCGGACGCGCTGGCCGCCGTGGAGAACGGCCAAGTGGATGCCGCCCTCATCCTGGAGCCCTTCCTGACCTCCGCCATCAAGAGCGGGGCGCGCGTGGTGTCCTGGCCGTACCGCGGAACTCACCCGAATCTGGATATCGGTGGCTACTTCACCTCCGCAGACAAGATCAAGCAGGATCCGGAGTTGGTGCAGAAGTTCACCGCGGCCATGACCAAGTCGATGAACTACGCCCAAGAGAACCCGGACGAGGTCCGGAAGATCATCGGCACCTACACCAAGACCGACCCGGCGCTGCTGCAGGAAATCGTGTTGCCGCGCTTCGACCCGCAGTTCGACCGCGACGCCGCCCAGACGCTCGCTGATGCTGTGCTGAAGTACGGCACCGTCGACAAGCAAGTGGAGCTCGATGCCCTGCTGCCGGCAGAAAGCCAGTGATGCCGGTAGCGGAAGCGGGTGGCCTGGCCGGTTCCAAGGGGTCCGCTTGCTGCTCCGGCGGGCTCCGGTGATCCGCTCCTGAGGGCCGCGCCGACCCGCTCCTGCGGGCCGCGCCGACCCGCTCCGGCGGGCCGCGCCGACCCGCTCCTGAGGGCCGCGCCGACCCGCGGTGGCGGGCCGCGCCGACCCGCCACCGCGGCCGGAGGACCCGCGTTGATAACAATCCGGATGCTTCGTTGACGTTTATCACTATGGACGTAGATACTGTGAGTGATCTGGGGCACGTCCGTGCCTTGTGAGGGATTGATCGGAGAGGGAACCCGTGAAGAAAATCAGGGCAGCAGTGGCACTGGCGGCGGTGCTGGCGTTGACGGCTTGCGGCGGTGGAAGCCCGTCGGGCGGCGGCGGGGAAACAGCCCCCGCGGGCGGCGGCGAAGCAGCCGGCGGAATGACAAAGATCAACGTGGGTGTCATCCCCATCGTGGACGTAGCACCGATCTACCTCGGTAAAGAGGAGGGCTTCTTCAAAGATGAGGGGCTGGACCTGGAGCTGACCTTGGCACAGGGCGGTGCCGCCATCATTCCGGCCATCACCAGCGGCCAGATGGACTTCGGCTTCAGCAACGTCACCTCGCTGGTCATCGCCCGATCCAAGGGTCTGGACATGAAGATGGTGGCCAACGGTGTGGCCACCACGGGCAACCGGGATAAGGACTTCGCCGCTGTCATGGTGAAGCCGGACAGTGGCATCAAGGACATCCCCGACCTCGTGGGCAAGCGGATCGGTGTCAATACGCTGAATAACATCAGCGATTCCACCATCCGGGAGGCTGTGGAGCAGTCCGGCGGTGACTCGTCCAACCTGAACTTCGTGGAAATGCCGTTCCCGGACATGCCGGCGGCCTTGGCGAACGGCCAGGTGGACGCAATTGCCGCCGTCGAGCCGTTCGCGACCATTGTGGCGGGCGATGGTGCCGTGCCGGTCTTCTCCAACTACGCGTATCCGGTCAAGGACCTGACCGTGGCGGCCTACTTCACCTCCGATAAGAACGCGCAGGAGAAGCCGGAAGTCAGCGAAGCGTTTGTCCGCGCCATGAAGAAGTCGCTGGCCTTCGCCGATGAGAATCCTGACAAGGTGCGCGAAATCCTGCCGACCTACACGAAGCTGGATCCGGCGGTTATCGAGAAGCTGACCCTGCCGAAGTTCCCGCAGGAAGTGAACGCCGACTCGATCAAGGAGATCGCCGACATCTCGATGAAGAACGGGCTGATCGAAAAGCTTCCGGACATGGAGGCGCTGCTGCCGCAGCAGTAATTCCCGCACCACGCGCCAATGATGCCCCTTCCCTGGCGGGAGGGGCATCATTGGTCTCTGCAGGTGCTGGCTGAGTATAGTCGGACGGCATTCTCAACTATTGACTTTTTCAACTAAAACGCATTAGGTTGAGTGGGTGCCGTAGTGATGCGCTTCACGGCGGCTCCGCTGGGTAGCCCGGGCGCCGGGTACGTCGAAAGGGTTTGAACGATGCAGAATCAGGGACTCGGTGCCTGGATCCACAAGCGCCGCATGAAGTCGGCGGCCAAGACCGCGATCATCAGCAGCGCGGGCGAGATGAGCTACGGCAAATTTGCCGAGCGAGTGGACCGGCTGGCCAATGCGCTGGCGGACCGCGGCATCGCCCGCGGTGACCGGGTGGCCTACCTGGGCGAGAACCACCCGGCCTTTTTGGAGACTTTCTTTGCCTGCGGCACCCTGGGTGCGATTTTCGTTCCGCTGAACACCCGCTTGGCCCCGCCCGAAGTCCAGTTCGCCCTGCAGGACTCCGGCAGCCGCATCCTCGTCCATGCCCGCACCTTGGAGCCGCTGGCCGTCCGCGGCAGCAGCCTGCTGGGCATCAGCCACCGGATTGTCGTCGAGGACGGCCCCGCGGGACGCGTGAACGGTGGCCCCGCAGTAAGCGCAGCCGAGGCAGGCAGCCAAGACACCGCCGTCGAGCTGTTGGAAGAGGTCATTGGATCCGGCAGCGAGGAGCGCCGCGATGTGGCCGTCTCGCTCGACGACCCGGCCATGATCCTCTACACGTCCGGCACCACTGGCCGGCCGAAGGGCGCGCTGCTCACGCACGGCAACATGACTTGGAACAGCATCAACGTGCTGGTGGATTTCGACATGGCCAGCACCGACGTGGCGCTGATGATCGCGCCGATGTTCCACGTGGCGTCGCTGGGCATGGGCGTGCTGCCGAGCCTGTTGAAGGGTGCCACGGTGATCCTGGAGCCCAAGTTCGAACCCGGTCGCACCCTGCAGCTGATCGAGCAGCACAAGGCCACGTTCATCAGCGGCGTGCCCACCACCTATCAACTGCTGTGCGAGCACCCCGACTGGGACAAGACCGACATCAGTTCGCTCAACAAACTGACCTGCGGCGGCTCCGCGGTGCCGATGCGGGTGCTGGAGGCCTACGAGGCCCGCGGGCTGTCCTTCACCAACGGCTACGGCATGACGGAGACCGCGCCCGGAGCCACCACGCTGGCGGCGGAGAAATCGCGCCCGAAAGCCGGGTCGGCGGGGCTTCCGCACTTCTTCACCGACATCCGGATTGCCGACCCGGTGGGCGACGTGCTGCCGGCGCGCGAGGTGGGCGAGATCCAGATTTCCGGCCCCAACGTGATCCACGAGTACTGGAACCGGCCCGACGCCACGGCGGAAAGCTACGCCGACGGCGTCTGGTTCAAGTCCGGCGACATGGGCTACGTGGACGACGACGGCTTCCTGTTCATTTCCGACCGGCTCAAGGACATGATCATCTCCGGCGGCGAGAACATCTACCCGGCCGAAGTGGAGCAGATCATCCTGGAGCTGGAGGCGGTCAGCAGCGCGGCCGTGATCGGCATTCCGGACGAGAAGTGGGGCGAGGTCCCGCGCGCGGTGGTGACCGTTCGCGAAGGCTTTGCGGTGACCGCCGAGGACATCCAGCAGCACCTGGACGGCCGGCTGGCCCGCTACAAGATCCCCAAGTCGGTGGTGATCGTGGAGGACCTGCCGCGGACCGCCAGCGGCAAGATCCGCAAGGCCGACCTGCGCAAGGAATACTCCAACTAGCCCGCGGCCGCCCGGGTGCCGCGGCCCGTTCCCGCTGAGGGCAACGACGGCGGTGCCCGGCTCCGTCCTGCGGCTCACGACGGCGGTGCCCGGTTCCGGATCTTCCGGAACCGGGCACCGGGCTACTTCGTGGCGGCGGGCGCCAGACTGATTTCTGGCGCCGGTTACTTCTTGCCGGCGGCCGCCTGCCGAGGGCGGGGCCGGTTGGCGTAGAGATCGTCGATCAGGGCCAGCCCGTGCTGGGCCCAGGTGATCTCCTGGTCGGCCCGGGCCACCAGACCTTCATAGGTGAAGCGCTTGAAGGCCTTGACCCGGTCGCGGTCTGCCTCGGGCGTGCCGGCCAGGCGGCGGTTGAGCATTTCGCTGCGGCCCTGGTCGATCTCACGGATCCGCTGCTCCCATTGCTGGCGCAGGCCAGTGTGGTGTGCGATGTGCGCGCGCATCTGCTCGCGCGCCGCTTCGGGCTCGGCCCATTCCAGGTAGGCGGCCTTCAGATGGGCTGGATCCCGCACCCGGGTGTACTCAAGCGTGGTGTTCATCCAGTCCCGGAACGCCTTCACACCGGCATCGGTGATGTGGTACCGGCGCTTCTTGCCGCGCTGGCCCCAGGTGACCTCCTCGCCCTCGAGCAGGCCCTCCTTCTCCATCCGCCGCAGTTCCGGGTAGATCTGTGAGTCCGGGGCGTGCCACACGTGCCCCACGGAGGCTTCGAATTCCTTGTAGAGGTCGTAGCCGGTCATGGGCTCAACGCTGAGCAGCGCCAGCAGGGCGTAGCGGAGACTCATGGATCCAACTTTCTTTTCGGCTGTGTTGCCAATCACTATATCCATCGATACTCTGAGACTCACGCCACTACCTATGTGCATAGTTAGTTGGGTCGGTCCGGGGTCCGGACCGCCATCGGCAAATATAACTGAGCCTGCGTCGCTGTGGCTGTCGGCTCGCGCTACCGGAAGGAATCCACTGTGACTGCTGCTGTGCAGACCGCCAGCTCCACCACCCACAAGGTCATGGGCCACCCGCTGAACGCGTGGTACGTGGCGGGCTGGGACCACGAGGTCACCCGCAAGCCGATGGCCCGGCGGATCGCCAACCGGCCGCTGGCGCTGTACCGCACGGAGGACGGCAAGGCCGTGGCCCTGGCCGACGCCTGCTGGCACCGGCTGGCACCGCTCTCCATGGGCAAGACCATGGGCAAGGACGGGATCCAGTGCCCGTACCACGGCATCGTCTACAACTCGGCCGGTCGGTGCGTCTCGATGCCGGCGCAGGAGACCATCAACCCGTCGGCCACGGTCCCGTCCTTCCCGGTGGTGGAACGCCACCGCTACGTCTGGGTGTGGCTGGGCGACCCGACGCAGGCCGATCCGGACCTGGTCCCGGACATGCACCAGATGGACTCGCCCGAGTGGGCGGGCGACGGCGAGACCATCCACGCCGACTGCAATTACCAGCTGGTGCTGGACAACCTGATGGACCTGACCCACGAAGAGTTCGTGCACTCGTCCTCCATTGGGCAGGAGGAGCTCAGCGAATCGGACTTCGTCGTCAGCCATGAGGGCAGCACCGTCACCGTGACGCGCTGGATGCACAACATCGACGCGCCGCCGTTCTGGCTGAAGAACATGCGGGACAAGTTCCCCGGCTTCGAAGGCAAGGTGGACCGCTGGCAGATCATCACGTTCCAAGCACCGTCCACCATCTGCATCGACGTCGGCGTGGCCAAGGCCGGCACCGGTGCGCCGGAGGGGGACCGCAGCCAGGGCGTGAACGGTTTCGTGATGAACACGATCTCGCCGGAAACCGACCGGTCCTGCCACTATTTCTGGGCGTTCATGCGCAACTACCGGTTGGACAGCCAGCTGATCACCACGCAGCTGCGCGACGGCGTGCACGGCGTGTTCGGCGAGGACGAGGAGATGCTCAAGGCGCAGCAGGAAGCCATCGACGCCAATCCGGACTACGAGTTCTACAACCTCAACATCGACGCCGGCGGCATGTGGGTGCGCCGGCTGATCGAGCGGATGATGGTGGCCGAAGGCCGGATGGCTTCCGCCGTCCCGGCCGGCCGCTGAAGGAAGGTGCAGGCGGCAACATGGCAGCAACAAACGTAGAAGTCTGGCAGCACGCCACGGTAGTGGACGTGCAGGACGTGGCGGCCGGCATCCGGCGGATCGTGCTGGAGCCGGCCCTGCCGAAGACCGCAGAGCCGGGATCGCACATCGACCTGAAGGTGCGGATCGCCGGCCAGGAGGACAAGCGCTCCTACTCCATCGTGGACTCGGCCGACGGCGGACGCCGGCTGGCGCTGAGCGTGCTGAAGGCGCCGGCATCGCGGGGCGGATCGGAATTCATGCACACGCTGGCGGCCGGCGACACGCTGGAGATCACCCAGCCGCTGCAGAATTTCCCGCTGCGGGTCGGGGCCGAGCGGTACATCCTGCTGGCCGGCGGCATCGGCGTGACCGCGATGGTCAACATGGCCCGGGTGCTCAAGGCCGTGAAAGCCGATTACCGCATGGTGTATGCCGGCCGCAGCCGCGAGGCGATGGCCTACCTGGACCAGCTGCGGGAGGAGCACGGGGACCGGCTGCAGGTCCACGTGGACGATGAAGCGACCTCGCTGCAGGTGGGCGAACTGGTGGCCGGCGCGGACATGGATACCGAGCTGTACATGTGCGGGCCGATCCGGCTGATGGACGCGGTCCGCCGGGCCTGGACGGAACGCGAACTGCCGGTGGCGAACCTGCGCTACGAAACCTTCGGCAACAGCGGCTGGTACGACCCGGAGGAGTTCGTGGTGAGGATCCCGCGGCTGGGCATCGAGGCCACGGTGGGCCAAGGCCGCTCCATGCTCGAGGCCCTCGAAGAGGCGGGCGCGGACATGATGTTCGACTGCCGCAAGGGCGAATGCGGGCTCTGCGAAGTGCGGGTGCTGGCCCTGGACGGCGCGATCGACCACCGGGACGTCTTCTACAGTGAGCGCCAGCAGCATGCAGCGGAAAAGATGTGCTGCTGCGTCTCCCGGGCCGTCACCTCCGGCACCGGCGCGCAAGCCGACGCCGCGCCCGGCCGCGGCCCCGCCGTCGTCACCATCGACGTGTCCTAACCCCCGGTGATCGACCAAAGGCGCTTGCGCCTGACGCGGTGATCGACCAAAGGCGCTTGCGCCTGCGTGGAGATCCCGGCCGATCGGCGGCTGTCGCCCGACTTAGATCCAGCGCGGTGCTTGGGGCGTGTCCGGCCTGTTGGAGGTGATGCCGCGGGCCGGGCGGCCGGCCGCCCAAGCGGTGATGTCGGGCAGGGAGCCGGTGACGATGACCGGGTCGACGGCCGCAGTGTCGCCGAGTTGCGTGACGCGGTCTGAGCCCGTGACGACCAGGCGAAGGTCTTTGTCGTCGCCGCGGTGGTGCCAGGCTTCGGTGATGTCTCGGAGCAGACGCTCGAGGACGTCGGCGGGCATGTCGCCGAAGCTGGCGCCGTTGTCGAGGTCGACGGCGTGGATCCAGACTTCGCGGGTCCGCCACCACACGGTTTCGGAGGCCGGGACGGTGAGGCCCTGGGCGCTTTTGACCTCGTTCTCCCACGCTTCTTGCGGTGTGTCCCGCCATGCAACGTCGAGGTGGTTGGCGGACTGTTCGTAGAGGTCGCGCAATTCGATGGGGGAGAGCGTGGCCCCATGGTCGATTTCTTCGTTCCGGGCCTGCCGCGAGGAGTACATCGGCGTTTCCACGCCGGTGTTGGCCCACTCGATTAATCGTGCGATGGCGCGGGCGTTGTAGCCGACGTGGGCGATCACGTGAGCGCGGGTCCAGCCAGGCAGCAGCGAGGGTGCGTCGAGTTCGTCATCGGAAAGCTCCTTGAGCTTGCGGCCGAAGAAGACGGTCCCGCGGCGGGCGGTGAGCAGCGCGCTCTGGAGGTCAGGGTCCTGGGTGAGGTCCTGGTGTGCAACCATGATGTCTCCTGCAAATGGGTGGCAGGCGCGCGGCCCGCTCGCACGGGCACGCCTGGCGGTACGGTTTCAGCTACTGTCCCGGGAAGGCCCAGTCTCCTTGCCGTCAAGCGTAGCGCTCGGAGTGCCGCGGGCTCGGGAAGGAAAGGAAGCCCGCACTGCAGGGGGCAACGGCGGCACCCAGGCGGGCGCCGCCGTCGTCGTCAGTTGCTGTGGCTTGCCGCTAAGCGCTGGCCGGCTCCACCGGTTCCAGCCTGCGCTCCAGCGGGTGCGCGATCTCGTCCTTCAGCATGCCGCCGAAGGTGAGCGCCAGCACCGCCAGCAGCGGCAGGGCCAGGCCCACGAGCAGGAAGATCAGCCAGATCGGCACCACTTCGCCCACCGGCCCGGCCAGCGCCATGGACACCGGCATCAGGGCGAGCGAGACGAAGAAGTCGAGGCTGGAAATGCGGCCGAGCAGGTGCGACGGCACCCTGCGCTGCAGCAACGTTCCCCAGATCACCTGGCCCGCGCTGCCGGTGGCCCCGACCACGAACAGCGCCACAGCCATCACCCAGAAGCTGTCGGTGAAGCCGATGACCGCGATGGGCAGGGCGCCGGCGCCCCAGCACAGCAGCATCACGGTGAGGTAGCGCCTGGGCAGCCGGAGGGAGGCGGTGATCAAGGCCCCCACCGCCCCGCCAATACCGAAGATGCCAAGCAGGAATCCGAAGGTTTTCGAATCCCCGCCCAATTGGTCGGCGACGGCGAACGGCAGCAGCACCTCGATCGGGCCGATGAAAATGAGCACGCTCACGACGGCCCACAGCAGCGTCCAGAGCAGCCAGGGAGTCTTCAGGGTGTACGAGACCCCTTCGCGCAGGTCGGCCAGGACGGAGCTGCGCTTGGCGGCGGGCTCGTCCTCGGCCGCGACGGACGCGGCGGTTCCCTGATCCGGAACCAGTTCCTGGCCCAGGAAGTTCAGGATGACCAGCGCTGCCAGATGGCACAGCGAGATCCAGCCGATGGCCGCCCCCGGAGAGAAGGAGGCGACGACCATTCCCGCGACGGCGGGGCCCGCGGCCTGCTGCAGCAGCGGGCGCATGGTGCCTTCCATGCCGTTGGCTGCCAGCAGGTGCTCGGCCGGCAGGATCCTGGGCAGAATGGCCGAGTAGGCGGGGAAGAAGAAGGCCGCTCCCACACCGAGGAGGAAAGCGGCCGCGGCGAGGTGCCACAGTTGCAGCAGCCCGGTCAAGGCAAGCAGCGTTACGGCAGCGATGGCCACGAGGTTGGCGGCCTCCACGCTGATGATCAGGCGGCGGCGCGGAAGCCGGTCGGCCGCGATGCCGCCTATCAGCACGAAGGCCAGCAGCCCGACGCTGGCGCAGGTGGCAACGAGCGACAGTTGGATGGGGCCGCCGCCCAGCGCGATGACTTGGTAGACCATGGCCACGGCCCACATGCCCGTGCCGAAAACCGAGATGGCCAAGGCCGAAATGAGGATCCGGTAGTTGCGGTGGGCGAAGGGCCTCAGCACGCGGGGCGGGGACATAGTGATTCCTGTGAGTTAGAAGGAAAGGCCTTGATAGTATCCGCCCAGTGATTGAGAAAAGCAAACCACTCCCAACCCTCTATGTCCGTAGTGGTTTTACGGCTAGACTCGCAGCAAGCCGGGCCGGAGTGACCGGCACCACAGGTGGAAGGACTTGAATCATGGCCGACCCGAAGCGCGCCTCGTCGGACGCTGCCCGTGCGTTGCTCGACGATTTCTCACTGGAGATGACAGGTAAGGATGTTCCGGCACTCGAAGACGCGGCCGGCGCGATTCCTCCGGGCACGTCGATCAACGTGACGTTCCTGGGGAACGAGGACCTGCCCATGCGGGTTTCCGCGGCCGCTGCGGTGAAGCGGCATGGTTTCGCGCCGGTGCCGCATGTATCCGCCCGACGACTGGCGTCCCAGGCCGAATTGGAGGATTTCCTGCAGGCCTTGTCCGCCGACGCTGCCCCGGAGGATGTTTTTGTGGTGGGCGGCGATCCGGCCGAGCCGATGGGTCCCTATGCCGACTCGCTGGCGGTCATCCGCAGTGGATTGCTGCCCAAGTACGGCATCCGCCGGGTGGGCATCAGCGGTTATCCGGAGGGCCACCCGGATATTTCCGACGACGTGCTCTGGCAGGCGCTGGAGGACAAATACGCCGAATTGCAGCAGCAGAATCTGGAATCGGTCATCATCACACAGTTCGGCTTCGACGCCGACCCGGTGTTCGCGTGGCTGGCGGAGGTCCGCCGCCGCGGGATCAATGCGCCGGTGCGGATCGGCGTACCGGGACCGGCCGGGGTCAAGAGGCTGCTGAATTATGCCAAGCGCTTCGGGGTGGCCTCCTCGGCCGGAATTGTGCACAAGTACGGCTTCTCGCTGACCAACTTGCTGGGCACCGCCGGGCCGGACAAGTTCCTGGAGGAATTCGCCAGCCGCTATGACCCGTTCGTCCACGGCACGGTGAAGCTGCACTTCTACACCTTCGGCGGCATGAAGGCCACCGCGGAATGGATCGAGGAGTTCCGCGGCGGACGGTGACGGGCTTCGCGGCGGCCAGTGCCGAGTGTTTGCGGCAGGTGGGAGCCGGCTTTCGCTCCCACGTATAGGAGTAACTTCCCGAGTTTCAAAACGTTTGCCCAGCTCTGACTAGGACGAATGCTTCGCCTGGCTCCTGAGACGTGGGAGCGAACGGCCGCCTGGGCTGACTCCGGGACACGGGTAGGGCCGTCTGTCGGCCCTGTTGCACGCGACTGCTCTGTGATTAGGTGAAGGCAGGGCGCACCGGCGCCTGAGGGAAGGAGTTCCATGAGCGAGAACATCAACAATCCGGACCGAAACGAGCGCAAGGGCCACGGCGACACCCCGGGTGACACGGCGCGTGACGAAGAGGTGCTGCCGCCGGGCGAAATACCCCCGGATGCCAAGCAGGGCCTGGCCAATGTCTACGGCGATGCCGATCGCACCGCCATTGATGACCCCATCAGCGCGCCTGGCCCCGAGGATGCCGCCGCCATTGAGCACATGGAACAGCATTACAGCGTGCGCGAGACGGAGTCGGGCGAGCGGTACGTCGAAGAGACGGTCCTGCCGGAGGACGGCGACTGACACGCGGGACGGCCCGCGGTCGTTCGCCGCGGACTGCCTTCGCCGATGGATCTCCGGGGCCGTGAATAGCGGTGACCCGGGCGGCACGGGCAGCTCGGCATAGACGCGCCGGCCGGACCACCGGCCAGCCTCAGCACTGACGCGCCGGCCGGCAGCTCCGGCCAGCGGCCCGTCCCTTAACTGAAACGGCGGGGAGGGTGCCTTCGGGTACCCTCCCCGCCGTTCGTCGTCGTGCCCGCTGAGGAGCAGCCGGGCGTCAGGCCTGTTTGCCGGAGCGCCAGCCGCCCGGGTAGTCCTGGCGGACCGCCGAGGAGTACGGCACCGGGCTGACGATGGCGCGCACGTTCAGCTGCTGGTGCGGCTCCACCGTGGTCTTGCGGGATCCGCCGTCGGGCTCGCCCCAGACCACGGTAACTTCGGTGCCCTCCGGCACATCCGCGTCCACGGTGGCCAGGGACAGGCCCTTCTTCTCGTTCGCGGAGTAACCGGTGAACATGGACAGGCCGATCGTCTCGCCCGCGGCGTCCAGCACGGCGTCGTAGTTCGACGAGCCGTAGTTGGCCAGCGGCAGGTCGAAGTACTTGTACGGCGTGCCGTCGGCGTCGAAGAGCGAGGCGAAGATCTTGGCCAGGTCCTCGGCGTTCCACTCGAGGGTGACCTTCTTGCGCTGCGCTGCCGGGTCGATCTTCTCGAGTGCCTCGCGGCCGATGAAGTCGTGGTCGAATTTCACCATGTGGCCGTAGCCGAGCTCCCACGGGTTCAGGTAGTAGTCCTCGATCCTGTCGGAGACAAAGCTGCCCGCCACGGCGTTGACCGCCTCGTAGCTGTCGGCGCCGAGCCACTCGCGGTAGGGGCGCAGCTCCTCGCCGGTGTAGATGGCCGGCAGCGGGGACGGGATCCAGCCGGATTCCAGCGTGTTGGACGGGTAGGCGCGGGAGCCGACGGCGAGCATGTCGAACTCCTGGCCCGCCTCCAAAATGGTGTCGCGGACCTGGTCGTAGGTCTCATAGGGGCCCCAGATTTCCAGTCCCGGTGCACCGGCCATGCCGTGGCGCAAGGTGTGGACCTGGCGCCCGGCCACCTGCATGTGGTCCATGTTGAAGAACTTCAGCTGCTCCACCGGGCCGCCGTTGACCTTCTCGATGATCTTCCAGGCGTTCGGACCCTGGATCTGGAAGCGCCAGTACTTGCGCTTCACCGGCTGGCCCATAGGCCGCGACGGCGACCGGCGGTCCACCTCGATGTCCACGTCGTAGCCGCCGGTTTCGCCGTGGTAGATCAGCCAGTTGGCGGCAGGGGAGCGGCCCACGTAGACGTACTCGCCCTCGGCCTCGTGGAACAGGATGCCGTCGCCGATCACGTGTCCGGCGGGCGTGGTGGGAACGTACTGCTTGGCCTTGTTGACGGGGAAGTTGGCCACCGAGTTGATCGCGGTGTCCGAAATCAGCTTGAGGGCGTCCTTGCCCTTAATGAACAGGTTGTCCATGTGGTGCGACTGGTCGAACAGCACGGCGCTTTCACGCCAGGCGCGCTGCTCGCTGCGCCAGTTGGTGAATTCCGGGGCGACGACGGGGTAAATGTACGCGCCCAGCTGCGAATTCCGCAGCATCTCGACGGTATTGCCGGATTGGTCCAGGACTTCCTGAAGGTTCTTTGCGCTCATGGGTACTTGTCCTCCTCGATGGCGGCCGGATTGTGATGCAGTGCACAATCCCAAGACACCACGACTCTATATCTATGGAGGTAGTTATGTCGATGGCTTTGCCGGGACAGAATCTATCCGTTGTCGGGGCGGCAGCGGACCGGTCATTGGCCCCTCGCCCGAGACCGGACCGGCGCGGTGCCTCGGGCGGCGCCGAGGCGGGTGTCCGCAATGCAGCAGGTGCCCCGTCCTGCGTCGGAAAGGGGCGACGTCGGGGCGGGGCACCTGTGCGGGTGGCACAGAGCGGATCAGCGCTCCGCGGCAAGCACCGGAGCTTCGGCCGCGTGGACCCGGTGGACGGCTTCGTCGAACTCCGCCTCGATCTCCGGCTTGGGCTGGTGCGTCAGGAGGCTGACGACGACGGCGACGACCACGTTGAGGATGAAGCCCGGAACAATCTCGTACATGGTGTCGGACAGCGCCGCCGTGCGCCAGATGAAGACCGTTGCCGCACCGGCCACCATGCCGGAGAGCGCGCCGGCGACGGTGAGCTTCCGCCAGAACAGGGACAGGATGATGGTGGGGCCGAACGAGGCGCCGAAGCCAGCCCAGGCGAAGGCCACCAGGCCCAAGATGGTGTCGTTGCGGGCCCACGCCAGGATGCCTGCAACGATCGAGACCACCAGCACGCCCATCCGGCCGAGCATCACCTGGGTTTTCGCCGGCGCGTGCCGGCGCGCGAAGATCTTGTACAGGTCCTCCACCAAGGCCGAGGAGCAGACGATCAGCTGCGACGAGACGGTGCTCATGATCGCCGCCAGCACCGCCGCCAGCACAAAACCTGCGACGAACGGGTGGAACAAGATCTGGGACAGGTCCAGGAAGACCGATTCGGCCGACTTGGCGTCCGTGAGGGTAGCGCCCGGGTTCTGCTGGAAGTACGCCACGCCCACCAGTGCGGTGGCGGTGGCGCCCAAGACCGTCATCAGCATCCAGCCGATGCCGATCCGGCGGGCGGTCTTTGCCTCGCCGGGAGTGCGCAGCGCCATGAAGCGGACGATGATGTGCGGTTGTCCGAAGTAGCCCAGCCCCCAGGCGGCAGCCGAGATGCCGGCGACGGCACCGCCGGTGAACAGGCTCAGGTGGTTCGGGTCGACCTGCCGGATGGATTCGATGGTGGCGCCGAGGCCGCCGGTGGCGAAGACGCCGACGATTGGCACCAGCAGCAGGGCGGCGAACATCAGCAGGCCTTGGGCGACGTCGGTGTAGCTCGCGCCAAGGAAGCCGCCGAACAACGTGTACAGAACCGTGACGCCGCCGACCACCAGCATGCCGACCTCGTAGGAGGAGCCGAAAGACGATTCAAAGAAGATGCCGCCGGCCACCATGCCGGAGGAAACATAGAAGGTGAAGAACACCAGGATGATCACGCCGGAGACGACCCGCAGCAGGTGCGAGCGGTCCTTCAGTCGGTTCTCCAGGAAGCTGGGCACGGTGATCGAGTCATTGGATACCTCGGTGTAGGAACGCAGCCGCGGGGCCACGAACTTCCAGTTGAGCCAGGCGCCGATGGTCAGGCCGATGGCAATCCACGCCTCGAACAGGCCGCCGACGTAGAGCGCGCCCGGCAGCCCCATCAGCAGCCAGCCGGACATGTCCGAGGCGCCGGCGCTCAATGCTGCAACGCCGGGCTTGAGGCCGCGGCCCGCCAGCATGTAGTCGTCGAGATCGTTGGTGCGCCGGTAGGCCCACCAGCCAATGGCCAGCATGCCTGCCATATAAATCAGCATCGCGATGATCTGGAAAATCTGGTCGTCCAAGATTGGGTCCTCCCCAAGTAGCGGTTTGGTGCGGCTCAGTATTCCATCGCGCGTACATATGAGGCCAGCCACAGTGCCCTCCGGGGCACCGTCGATGGCAAAATCGTTTCATCACTTGAGGCCTAAGTGATGAAACCCTCTTCCGATTGAGTTTCGCCAATCAGTGAAAAGGTGTAGCCTCTATCTGGCCTCACTTCAACCCCTTGCCGAAAGTTGCGTCACATACCGATGCTGCTCCGTTTGATTCGCCATTATGGCCGCCCCTATCTTCCCTTCATGTTCGCCGTGGTGGTGCTGCAGCTGATTGCCACCATCGCGGCGTTGTATCTGCCTAGCCTGAATGCCCAGATCATCGACGAGGGCGTCGCCCGCGGCGATACCGACTACATCTGGAGCACCGGCGGCGTGATGCTGACCGTCAGCTTTGTCCAGGTGGCCGCGGCGATTGCCGGCGTCTACTTCGGCTCCAAGGCCGCGATGGCGGTGGGCCGCGACCTGCGCCGCGGGATCTTCCACAAGGTCACCGGGTTTTCCGCCCGCGAGGTGGGCCAGTTCGGCGCTCCCAGCCTGATCACCCGCGGCACCAACGATGTGCAGCAGGTGCAGATGCTGGTGCTGATGGGCCTGAACTTCATGGTCATGGCTCCCATCATGTGCGTGGGCGGCATCATCATGGCCGTCCGCGAAGACCTGCAACTGTCCTGGCTGGTGTGGGTCTCGGTGCCGCTGCTGTTCGTGGTGGTCGGCCTGCTGGTCTGGAAGCTGATGCCGCTGTTCCGCTCCATGCAGCAGAAGATCGACGGCATCAACGGTGTGCTCCGCGAGCAGATCACCGGCATCCGCGTGGTCCGGGCGTTCGTCCGCGAGCCGTACGAGGCCAAGCGTTTCGAGAAGGCCAACCGTGAACTGACCGACGTCTCGGTCTCGGTCGGCAACCTGTTCGTGCTGATGTTCCCCTCGATCGGCATGATCCTGCATCTGGCCACTGCCGCCGTGCTGTGGTTCGGCGGCCTGCGCGTGGACGCCGGGGAAATTCAGGTGGGCGCGTTGACGGCCTTCCTGCAGTACCTGCTGCAGATCCTGATGGCGGTGATGATGGGCACCTTCATGGCGATGATGATCCCGCGTGCCTCGGTCTGCGCCGACCGCATCGGCGAGGTGCTCGACGTCGAGCCCTCGGTGCATGAACCCACCGAGCCGGAGGCGGTGCGCGAGCCCGCCGGAGTGGTCGAGTTCCGCAACGTGACCTTCGCCTATCCCGGCGCCGAAGTGCCGGTGCTACGCGACGTCAGCTTCACCGCCCGGCCCGGACAGACGACGGCGATCATCGGCAGTACCGGCGCCGGCAAGAGCACGCTGATCAGCATGCTGCCACGGTTGATCGACGCCGGCAGCGGCGAGGTGCTGATCGACGGCGTTCCGGTCACCCGGATGACCCGCACCGACATCACCGACCGGGTTGCCCTGGTGCCGCAGCGGCCGTACCTGTTCTCCGGCACCGTGGCCCACAACCTGCGCTTCGGCAATCCGGACGCCACGGACCACGAACTCTGGGAGGCATTGCGCGTGGCCCAGGGCGAGGGCTTCGTCCGCGCCAAGGACCACGGGCTCGAGTCAGCGGTCTCGCAGGGCGGAACCAACGTCTCCGGCGGCCAGCGCCAGCGGCTGTGCATTGCCCGGGCACTGGTGGCCAAGCCCAAGGTCTACCTCTTCGACGACTCGTTCTCCGCGCTGGACGTGGCAACCGATGCCAGGCTGCGGGCCGCGCTGAAGGGGACCACCAAGGACGCGACCGTGATCATCGTGGCCCAGCGCGTGGCCACGATCATCGAGGCGGACCAGATCCTCGTGATGGAGCACGGCCAGATCGTGGCCCGCGGCACCCATGAGGAGCTTCTGGAAAGCTCCGAAACCTACCAGGAAATCGTCAATTCGCAGACCGCGGTGGAGGAAGTGGCATGAGCCCGGACAAAGAAACCCAGTCCGAGCTGGCCACCGGGCCCGACCCGGTGACAGCGCCCACCCCGGCCGCAGCGCCCACCCCGGCCGCATCGCCCACCCCGGTGGTAGCGCCCACCCCGGCCGCTGCCGCGGAAGCCGAGGCCGAGGTCCTGGAGGAGCAGTTCCAGCCGGGCGAGGCCGACAAGGACTTCATGACCGGGACCCCGGCCCGCAAGGCCCAGCACTTCTGGCCGTCCGCCAAGCGCCTGTTCGGGTTGCTGAAGCCGGAGAAGGCCAGCATCGCCCTGGTGCTGGCCATGGTGCTGGTGGCCGTGGTGCTGAACGTGATTGCGCCCAAGGTGCTGGGCAACGCCATGGACGTCATCTTCAACGGCGCCATCGGCATGAACCTGCCGGCAGGGGCCAGCCAGGCGGAGGTCATCGCCGGGCTCCGCGCGCAGGGCCAGGACCAGTTCGCGGACCTGCTCTCCGGCATGGAACTGGTGCCCGGCGTGGGCATCGACTTCCAGCTGCTGGGCAACCTGATCTTGCTGGTGCTGGGGATGTACGTGGTCTCGTCGCTGTTCATGTGGCTGCAGGGCTGGTTGCTGAACCGGATTGTGATGCGGGTGGTCTTCGGGCTGCGCCGGGACGTGGAAGCCAAGCTGAACCGGCTGCCGCTGAACTATTTCGACACCCGCCAGCGCGGCGACATGCTCTCCCGGGTGACCAACGACGTCGACAATATCCAGCAGGCGCTGCAGCAGGCCTTCGCGCAGCTGATCATGTCCGCGCTGAGCCTGCTGGGCATCACCATCATGATGTTCATCGTCTCCTGGCAGCTGGCCCTGATCGCGCTGATTGCCCTGCCGCTGTCCGCCGTCGGCGCCGGCCTGATCGGCACCCGCAGCCAGAAACTGTTCACCGCGCAGTGGAAGCACACCGGCGCGCTCAACGGCCACATCGAGGAGTCGTTCAGCGGCCACGATCTGGTCCGCGCCTTCGGCCGCGAACAGCAGTCGGTGGAACAGTTCGACGAGAAGAACGAGGAGCTGTACAAGGCCTCGTTCGGCGCGCAGTTCGTCTCCGGCATGATCATGCCGGTCATGCAGTTCATCTCCTACCTGAGCTACGTGGGCATCGCCGTGGTCGGCGGCCTGCGGGTGGCTTCGGGATCGATGACCCTGGGCGACGCCACCGCGTTCATCCAGTACTCGCGCGAATTCAACCAGCCGCTGAGCCAGATGGCGGGCATGGCCAACATGCTGCAGTCCGGCGTTGCCTCCGCGGAGCGGGTGTTCGAACTGCTCGACGCCGATGAGCAGGAGCCGGACACGGCCACCGAGACGCTGCCGGCCAAGACCGACGGCCACGTGGAGTTCCACCACGTCAGCTTCAGCTACACCGCGGACAAGCCGCTGATCGAAGATCTTTCCTTCTCGGCGAACCCGGGGCAAACCGTTGCCATCGTGGGGCCGACCGGCGCGGGCAAGACCACGCTGGTGAACCTGGTGATGCGGTTCTACGAACTGGACGCCGGCCGGATCACGCTGGACGGCGTGGACATCACCGCGCTCGGCCGGGCCGAACTGCGGTCCAAGGTGGGCATGGTGCTGCAGGACGCGTGGCTGTTCGGCGGCTCCATCTTCGACAACATCCGCTACGGCAACCTGGACGCCACCGAGGAAGAAGTCATGGCGGCGGCCAAGGCCACCTACGTGGACCGCTTCGTCCGCGCGCTGCCGGACGGCTACAACACCGTGATCGACGAAGAGGGCAACAACGTCTCCGCCGGTGAGAAGCAGCTGATCACCATCGCCCGGGCCTTCCTGGCCAACCCGTCGCTGCTGATCCTGGACGAGGCCACCAGCTCGGTGGACACGCGCACCGAACTGCTGGTCCAGCACGCGATGGCCGCGCTGCGCTCCGACCGGACCAGTTTTGTGATCGCGCACCGGCTCTCCACCATCCGGGACGCGGACGTGATCCTGGTGATGGAGGACGGCCAGATCGTGGAGCAGGGCAACCACGCCACCCTGCTGGCCGCCGAAGGCCCGTATTACCGTCTCTACATGTCCCAGTTCGCGGCGGCAGCGGATCCGGTGCCCTGATCCGCTGAACCACCGGAATAACGACGGCGGTGCCCGGGTGAGGATTCGCATCCCACCCTCGGCACCGCCGTCGTGCCGTTAAACGGCTGTGCAGCCTTCGGCGATCCGCTCGGCGGCACGGCGAAGCGGCGGAAGATGGGCGGCTGTCGCGGCTTGGAGGGTGTCCGGAGTGGCCAGCATGTTGACGCCGACGGCGGCAATCACCGCTCCGGCAGCGTCCCTGACCGGCACGGAAACGGTGCGGTGGCCGGACTGCAGTTCGCTGTCGTTGACCGCGTAGCCTTGCCGGCGGACCTGCTCGATTTCCAGCCGGAAGCGTTCCGTGCTGTCGATGGTCTGCTCGGTCAGCCGGCTGAACTGGCTGCCGTCCAGGGCGGCACGGAATACGTCCTCGGCGAGGCCGGCCATCAAGACCTTGCCCATGGAGGAAGCGTGGGCCGGAATCCGGGCGCCGACGGTCAGCCCGGCGCGGATCATGCCGGGAACCCGGGTGGCCGCGATGCAGATGACGTCGCCGCCGGCCAGCACGCCGGCGGTGCACGGTTCCTCGAACTCGCCGGTTAGCCACTCGACGCCTTCGCGACAGGCCAGTACCAGGGGAGAGCCGGACAGGTAGCCGTAGCCCAGTTCCAATGCCTGGTGGGTCAGCGCGAACTTCTCCCCGTGGCAGCGCACATAGCCCAGCCGGACCAGCGTCCGCAGCACCCTGGCGGTGGCCGCCCGGTTCAGCCCGGCCCGGGCCGCCACGTCGGCGGCACGCATGGACGGATTGCCATGGTCGAACACGCTCAGCACCGAGAGCCCGCGCGCCAAGGTGCGCACGGACGGCTCGGTACCGGCCCGGAGGGCGGGCTCGCTGGTGATGGTCATCACTGGAGAGGATACCCGGCCGGCCAGCCGACCGTGATGTCGGTTACACCGTGCGTAGCAGTGCCGTCAGTCCGTGTCGGGACGGTCCTCCAGGACACCCAGCACGGAGGACTCCGGAACCCACATCACGTCGCCGTGTTCGGCGTTCGCCGCGCGGCCCATCACGAACAGCAGGCCCGACAGCCGGTTGAGGTAGCGCCCGGTCTCGCGGTTGACCACGTCGCCGTGTTCGTCCAGCGCGGCCCACACCGTTCGTTCTGCCCGGCGCACCGTGGTGCGGGCCTGGTAGAGCAGCGCGGCGGAGAGTGTTCCTCCGGGGAGAAGCATTCCGCTGAGATCGTCCGCCTCCTGCTTGAAGTGTTCAATGGCGCGTTCCAGCCGCTCGGCATGCTCCGGGATGATGCGCGCGTCTACGGGGAGGTCGCTGGGGTACGGCACCAGCAAGTCGGCCATCAGGTCGAACAGGTCGTTCTGCACGCTGACCAACATCGCGTTGACCTCGGCGGGCAGCCCGCCGCCCGCCATGGCTACTGCCACGGCGGCGTTGGCGGCATCCACCTCCGCGTGCGCGACCACCCTCGGATCGTTCTTGGACACTTCGCCGTGGCTGCCGAACACGGTGCGGCCGGAGTCCCCATAATGGTCGGTTTCGGCCTGGTTGCTCGCTACTGATTCGCCACGTTCATTCATGCCTGCAACTATACTTACGGGACGTTTCACATCGAAGAGCCACAGAAGCCCGGTGCTGTGCAACACGCAACCGGAGACAACAGTGAGGACCATGATGAGCAGCGAACACACCGGCCCTTTGCCGACGGTCTCCGAGGAATCGGACGACGGGCGGCGGGGCTGGCAAACCGTCGATAAGACGGTTCTCTTCGTTTCGGGCGGCATAATTGTCGCCGTTTGCCTGCTGGGTATTTTCTTTACGGAGCAGGTTACCGAAGTGACCGGAGCTCTTCTCGGGTGGGTGACCAGTACCTTCGGCTGGCTGTTCATTCTCGGGGCAACAGGCTTTGTGGCGTTTTCGCTGGTGCTCGCCTTTGGCCGCTATGGCAATATTCCGCTCTCGCGCGAGGGCGAGTCGACCGAGTTCTCCACGCTGTCCTGGATCTCCATGATGTTCAGCGCGGGCATGGGCATCGGCCTGATGTTCTTCGGTGTCTACGAGCCGGTCACGCACCTGGCCTCGCCCCCTCCTTTCGTTGACGCTGCCCCTGGGTCACCGGAGGCGGCGAACAACGCGATGGCCTACACGCTCTTCCACTGGGGCCTGCATCCGTGGGCTATCTATTCGGTGGTGGGCCTGGCGCTCGCTTACTCCACCTACCGGATGGGGCGGGGCAACCTGATGAGCTCGCCCTTCCAGTCGCTGTTCGGCAAGGAAAGGATCGAGAATAAGGGCTGGGGCAAGCCGATCGATATCCTGGCCATCATTTGTACGAAGTTCGGTTCGGCGACCTCGCTGGGCTTGGGCGCACTGCAGATCGCTGCCGGCCTGGCGCTGCTGCGGACCGGCCAGTTCGAGGAGAATCCGGGAGCGGCCGCCCCCATCCTGATCATCTGCGTGCTGACCGTGGGCGTGGTGATTTCGGCTGCGAGCGGCGTCTCCAGGGGCATCAAATGGCTGAGCAATACCAATATGGTGCTTGCCCTTGTCCTGCTGCTGTTTGTGTTCGTCCTCGGCCCCACGGTCTTCATCCTTGACCTCATACCCGCCTCGATCGGCGACTACCTGGCCAACCTGGTGCCCATGAGCTTCCACTCGGCCGTGTTTGGCGGCACCGAATGGCTGGCCAACTGGACCATCTTCTACTGGGCCTGGTGGATTTCCTGGACGCCCTTCGTGGGCACGTTTATTGCCAAGATTTCCCGCGGCCGGACCATCAAGGAGTTCGTCCTGGGCGTGCTGCTGGTCCCCACCGCGGTGAGCGTGATCTGGTTTTCCATCTTCGGCGGAGCCGGCATCAACCTGCAGCTGGGCGGGGTAAACATCGCCGGGGCCGGCAACGAGGCGGCCGCCTTCTTTGCCACGCTGCAGCACTATCCGTTCTTCATCGGCGCGGCCATCGTGGTGATGGTGCTGACCGCCGTGTTCTTCGTCAGTGGTGCCGACGCGGGCGCCGTGGTGCTGGGCACGCTGTCCTCCCGCGGTCGCAAGGAGCCGTGGAAGCCGCTGGTCATCGTGTGGGGCGTTCTCACCGGTGCGGTGGCAGCTGTGCTGCTGTTCGTTGGCGGACTGGACGCGCTGCAGACGTTCACCATCCTGGCTTCCACACCCTTCGTGTTGATCATCATCGGGCTGTGTGTGTCGCTGTACGTGGACCTGCGCCGGGATCCGTTGCGCCAGCGGCGGCTGGGGCCGGTGCGCGGCGCGGTCAGTGTGCCCAGCAACGTGCCGTTTGCGGTGCCGACCACCACGTCGGAGATGCGGGTGGTCGAGGAGGAAGAGCCGCGGTTCACGAATGGTTCGGGCGGGCCGAACCATCCAGCCGGAGGCCTTCCCGAAGACGTCGGCGACGGAAAGAAACACGGACACCACCCGTAGCTAAACCCATCAGGGGCGGGGCCGGCGCACGGGCGCCGGCCCCGCCCCCTTGCCCTCCACTTGCTGGGGCCGACGGCTAACCGAGCATGATCCCGGCGAAGAAGTCCGCCAGTTCCCGATGCGCGTCGAGCGGCAGCACGTGGGCGACGTACTGGTCCGGCCGGACCGCCAGCAGGGCGCCCTGCTGGCGGTCGATGCCGCGCAGCTCGAAGATGTCTTCCCCGGACTTCAGATCGGGAGTGAAGACTTTCTCGTAGTCCTCCGCCGCCGCAGGGGACAGGTTCAGGTGCTGGGCAGCTAAGTTACCAACGGGTAGCATGGCGGCATGCACCTGATCTTTCGTACGCTGCTGCTACTTGCCACGGCGCGCCGCCGGCCCGCGCTGGGGATTTGGGATTCGTCGACCCTGTCATTGCGCGTGCTGCCCACCGACATCGACATTGCGCTGCACGTCAACAACGGGATGTACTTCTCGCTGATGGACCTCGGACGCTTCGAGTTGATGGTGCGCGCCGGCGTCTGGGACGTCTTCCGCCGCAAGGGCTGGTCGCCGGTGGTCAGTGCGGAGACCATCGCCTTCCGCAAGTCGCTCACGCTTGGCCAGCGGTACAGCATTGAGACCCGGATCATCGGCTTCGACGACCGGGCCATCTATTTTGAGCAGCGCATGGTTTCCGACGGCGAGATCTACGCACGCGCCTACATCGCCACCCGGCTGGTGTCGAAGCAGGGGCCTGTCGCTAACGAGGAGATCTTCGCGGCAACCGGCCAGCAACCGCCGGCCGAGCTGGTGCTGCCCGAATGGCTGCATGAGTGGCGGGAGAACAACGCGCTGCCCAGTACCCGCCGTCCCGCTCCGCACCGCTGGGTGCGCTGACTCTGGTCGGCGGCACCTCGTTGCCCTACGCTATGGGGGAGGGAGGTGAGCGGTCATGATCGCAGCACCCGGCGACCGCATCGTCATCAGGGGAAAGACCGTGGAGTCCGCGGATCGGCACGGCGAAGTTATCGAAGTCCGCGGCGACAGCGGCGCCCCGCCTTACTTCGTCAGATTCGACGACGGACACGAGAGCGTGGTCTTCCCAGGCACCGACTGCAGCATCGAGCGCGCTGCCGGCTAAACACCCCACCGGGTAAGCGCTGTCGTTTAAGCGCTGCCGCTATGTCTTGGGCGCTAAGAGGCCAGCCGGCGGGCGCGCAGCACGCTGTCCGTGAGGGTGCCGCTTTCGCCATCCGGACCCGTGACAGCTCGCTCGACCGAGTCCACAGTCTCCAAGGTCCACGCTGGACCGTCGAGCCCAAGCTCAGCGGCGAGCTCGGCTGCCGTGGGCAGAGCTTCCTCCGGCTCAGGATGCTTGGACCACGGCGGAAACGACTCGTGGCCGACGATCAGCAGCCGGCCGCCGGGGGAGACGGCGCGAGCTCCAGCTGCGAGGATCGCGTTCCGCGGCAACTCGACCGGTGAATGGAGGAATTGCGCGCAGACCAGATCGTACTGCTCGCCGGCTTCCCAACCGGTCAGGTCCTGCCGGTGCCATTGGATCCGATCCCCGACGCCGGCTTCAGCGGCGTGCTGTGCAGCCCGCCGCAAAGCGAGCGCTGACATGTCCAGGCCGGTGACCTGCCACCCCTGTTCGGCGAGCCAGATGGCGTCCGCGCCCTCACCGCATCCGAGTTCCAGAGCCGTGCCGGGCCGCAGGCCGGAGAGCTCGCGGACCAGCATGGCGTTGGGCCGTCCGCTCCAGATCTGGTCCCGCTCAGCGTAAAAGGACTCCCAGAACGCATCGGGATCCTCCGCCTGGCCTTGATGGCGATGTTCCATGCCTCCAGACTTTACTCCGGGGTGGGCCCCCGGAGCCTATGCTCCCCGAGTCGTTCAGTTGAGGCCGCCGGGCAGGAGCCGCTCCCGTGCCCACTCCCACTGGATGTGTTCTTGTTCCAAACGAATGGATGGCCCGTACTCGTCGGTCGCCAGCGCGGTGTAGACCGCTTGCTCTTCGAATGTCAGCCGGGTCAGGGCTGCGCGGGAGGGCTTCGGCTCACGGCCCCAGAACAAGCGGTGTGCCAACAAGGTGCCGGCATCCATCATCACGCTGTGGACATGGGAGTGGGCGGCTCGCAGTTGATCCAGGATCCGGAAGCCGTGAGTGTCCAGATCGCCCCAGTACAGTACATCGCAGGACTGGAGCCAGCCAGCGGCCGCCAGCGCCGAGAACCCATAGCCGCCGCCGAAGAGTGCCAGGGTTCCGGGCTGCTCGGGCAGCGCCAGGAAGTTCACTAGGTTCTCCGTCATGATCACACGGCGTACGGGTAGGTCCAGAGTGGAGAATGCGGTGGCGGTGACCGTCAGGTCCGTGGCGTTGCCGAGGAGCGGAACGTCGGGATCCAGCATGCGGAAGCGGACTGGCTCGGGAGCGGTGCGGAAGCCATGCCTGACGGCAAACCGGGAACCTGGGGCAGGTCCCAGTGAAGTGGAGGATGGCGCCGGGGCGGCCGCGACGTCTGGACGGAGCGTGGCAATCATTTCGTCGATTGTGCGTCGGTGGTTCTCGACGAACTTGGTGTGTACACCGGGCAGGCTGAGCTGGCGAAGATAGATATCCGGCCGGGGGTGCTCCACGATCCAGAGGGCAACGCGGGCTGCCGTCAGTGAGTCTGCTCCCAGCTCCAATAAGGCCAGCGGCCGTCTGGCTGCCCAGGCACGCAGTTCAGCACGCAGTTCCTCCAGTTTGCGGGCGAGATCCATGAATCGTTCGGCTTCCCGCCTCCTGCCGAGGAACTGGATTTCCTCCAAGGCGCTGCCGAAGACCGCGGCCGCGGGAACACGGTTGGAACCGATGGTCGTGTGGCCAACGGCAGCGAATTCGAGCGTGAATCCGGGCACCTCCGGGTGGAACTCGGCGGCCCAAGCGCGTGCTGCAGCGTAACTGTCCCGAAGCTCGGTGGCCGATGGCCGCCTCAACGTTCGGCGGCGCGGGTAGGTGTCTGTGGGCTCAAGCAACTCACGCAGCAGATCGCCCTTATCCCAGCTCTTCAGCGACTGGGCGCGCAGCGCAGCGAGGGTGGTCCAACGGCGTGACTCAGCCGGCACGACGCTCGCGTTCCTCGCGGTACTCCTGAATGGTCATGTTCCGCAGTTGGGAATCATCGCCGTTCGGGTTGGCCACAAAACCAACATTGGCTACGTACGGTTCAATCACGTGGATCTTCTGCAGCGGGGTGACGATGAGCAGCTGCAGCTGCATCCGCTTGAACAGTTCCAGTCCGTAGCGGGCTGATTCGTCTGAGCCGCGACCGAAGGCCTCGTCGATGACCACGAAGCGGAAGCTGCGGTTGCCACCGGCAGTCCTGCTGCCGCTCAGCTTGGGGGCCAGCCCGAATTGAAACGCCAACGCCGCGGCCAGGATGGTGTAGGCCAGTTTCTCCTTCTGGCCGCCGGACTTGCCGCCGGAGTCAGTGAAGTGCTCGTGTTCTTCGCCGGTTTCGGTCCACTTCTCGGACGCGGAAAACGTGAACCAATTGCGCACATCCGTGACCTTGGCGGTCCACCGTTCGTCCAGGGCCGTCAGGCCCTCGCGGCCGCGGAACCGGTTGACCAGCTTTTCCACCTGCAGGAACTTTTGCTCCGAATACTGGTCTTCATTGCCCAGGGTTCCTTCGGAGCAGGCGCGCAGATCCAGTCCGAATTCGCGCACGTCCAGGTCCGTGGTGTTTTGGTGTTCAAGCTGGATGTGGCGCCCGGGGTTGTATTCGATCGTGCCCAGAGATCGGTTGATCTCAGCGATACGGTTGATGATGTCCTGTCGGCGCGAATCGAGGAACGCGTTGAAGGCGACAACTTCGTGGATGGTGTTCTGGTTGAGCGAATCCTTGAAGTGCGCTTCAAAACGCGGCAGGTCGTTGCTGACCAACTGGTCCAGCATCCGCTTGTAGTCCTCTGCCGCCTCCAAGGAAGCGTCGATCTCGGTGGTTTCGGTGGGGTATTTGTTGCGGAAGTCCGCCATCTGCCGGACGGTGGACTCCGCAGCCCGCGCGATCTGCTTGGTGAGCGCGTCGATCGTTGCGCTGAGTTCGTTGCGCACGGCTGCTTCGGTCTTGTCCGTGTTCTTGTAGGTCAAGGCGGCATCGCCGAGCGCCCGGTCAGCGAACGTGCCCAGCTCAGCCAACAGTCCGACGTCGTCGGTCAGCGGAGCTTCCGCCAGGACCGCTCGGCAGTCTTCGATAGCCTCGCCAATGTCCTTGGCCGCGTTTTCATTGGCGCCGATCCGCTTCTGGAGTTCGTCGGATTTCTTGCCGTACCGCGCCACGCTCTCCTGGACTTCGCCCTCGCGGGCGGAGAGCCTCAGCAGCACGTCGCTGGCCGCTTCGAGGGCTACTCGTTCCGCCTTGAGTTCCTCGATCCGCCGGGCCGTGTGCTGCCAGCCGATCTCGCCGAAGTCCTTCACCCCGCGGATGGTCCCCAGATGCTGCCACTGCCGTCCCAACTGTCCCAGCGCCTCATCGAGCTTGCGGATACCGGTATCTGCGGCGCGCAGGTGGCCTTCCGCCTCGTCCAGTTCAGCGTGGAACTGGCTGATTTTGGCATGGTTGTCCCAGCCCAGCACATAGTTGCGGCGGTCGGTCAGCGCCCGGCGGTCGTCCTTCTCATGCCTGCCGCGGCCCCCCTTGAGCTGGCCGTTGAGCGTCAACGCCTTCGGGTAGCGGCGGAAGTCTTCCAGCGATTCACAGCACACATGGTCGAAACGGCCGGCCAGCTCTGCCAGCAGGAATTCGCGGAATGGAGTGGCCGGCTTAATCGCGATCTTCGAGGCCAGGGTCCCGGGGTCGGCGTGGCCGGCGCCGGAGGCCTGACCGACCTTGAGATAGACGAGCCGGTTGCCCAGATGCGTGGCGTCCACCCAGCTGCTGACCGCTGCATAGTGCTGGGACGGGACCAACAGCGACAGCGCAAAACCGTGGAGCGTCCTTTCGGCCGCGCCTTCCCAGGCCGCCTCCGCTTCCCGGACCTTGAGCAGCTCGCCGGCGAACGGCAGCTCGCCTTCTGCTATTCCGGTTCCTTCACTGAGACGACGGCGGAGCTCCAGTTGGGTGCGCGGCATCAAGTTCTGCCGCGACTGCAGGCTCCTCAGCTCGGCGCGCAGTTCCTCGGCGCGTGCCTGGACGTCAGCACGCCGCGTCGAATCAGCGGTCCGCCGGTCTTGCAGCTCGGTGTTTTCGGTGCGCAGGTCCTCTTCCACTGCAGCCAGCCGCGCCGTGTTGCCGTCGAACAGAACACGGTCCGCTGGGGTCTGCAGCTGCAGTGCCTCGGCGGCCGCACTGTAATTGTCATACCGGGCCCGCTGGGCGCGGGAGTCCTCGGACAACCGGCTGATTTCGGCGTCTAGGGCGGCCAGCCTGCCTCCGCCATTGGTGCGGATGTCCTCCTGGATGCCCGCCAGTTCATGGCGCAACCGGGTCAGTTCAGCGGCAAGCGACTCCCGTTCTCCCTCCAGCCGGACCGCTGTCCTCTCCAGTTCCCGCTGGTGCTCCAGGCTCAGGTCCAGCCGCTGGGCCGTGAACCACGGGTGCAGCTGATCCCGGAGCAAGCGTCCGCGCCCCTCACGGACAGCCAGCTCGGCATGCCTGGCGGCTCCGTCCCGAATGGGTGTTAGCAACTGGATCTGGTCCCGAGCGCGAAGCACAGCGTCGTGGGCTTTCTTCAGGTCGTCAAAGTGGCTGATCAGGTTCTTGATCCGGACAGCCACATCGTCCTGTTCGAGCATGTTGCTCCGGACGAATCCGGTGATGTTCTCCACTTGCTTCATGGAGACTGTGCGGTGGAACAGGTCCATGGCTTGGGTTCCCGTGATGCCAAACTGGCGCCTGAAGGCAGCCGCGTAGGGGTCGAACGAATCGTGGACCGCAACCCCGGCGGCGCGCAGTTTCTTCTTCAGCTTGGCGGGGTCTTTGCCGAAGTCGGCGAAGTCGGTAGCGATGGTCTGATCCGCCTCCGCCAGTGAGTAAAAGCGGTTGGGCTGGCCGGCCTCCTGAATGGCCCACAGGGTGATGGCAAGCGAGACCGACTTACCCAGGGCTTCATTGTGGAAGACACCCAGCACCACCGAATAGCTGCCCGGCCCGCGCAACGCCACCGGCTTGGAGTTGTCCCCCGCGGCGGTGCGGGCGCTCTTATGGAAGCCGCGCACGTAGGACATCAGGCTGCGTTCCTTCTTCTGCGCGCCGGCGGCCTTGTTATATTCAATCCGGTTGGCTGGCAGCAGTAAGGTGGTGACAGCATCCACCACCGTCGACTTCCCGGAACCGATGTCCCCGGTGAGGAGGCTGTTCTCCCCGCCCAAGCGGAAGGTACGCACTCCTTGATGGAAGGTTCCCCAGTTGAGCAGCTCCAGCCGCTGGAGCCGGAAACCTGGGGCAGGTCCGCCGGGATCGCCCAAGTCCTCCAGATTAAACAGGCTTGTCTGCGCCTCAGCCGTCATGCCATGGAACCTTCCGTGCGGTCAACTGGTGCATCGGCGCCGTCCGTGCCGTCCAAGGAAGCGCGGTAATCGGCAAGGCGGGAGTCGAATTCTTCCAGCCATTGCGCATCGACGAACGCTTTGATGATCCGCACTACCTCATACGTGCCGGGTTGGCCGCGGAGCTTGCGCAGGAAGCCGAGTTCCACCACCTTTTTGATGTTGGTGGCGAGCTGGTCCAAGAGACGGGCCTCGTTGGTGGAACTTGGCAGGAACACCGCAACCATGTCCGCGATGTCCTGGTCTGTCATGATCAGCCGGGATTCGCCGGCCTGCTGGTCGAATTCGGCCAGCCGTGCCCGCAGCAGCGCCAGCAGGAGGCTGACGTTGAAGCTGAGCTGGCGGCGGGGCACCAACCGCGGCAGGTCGCCGTCGGGATCTTCACGGGATCTGAGGAACGCGTAGCCCTCGGTTTCGTCCAGGATCAGTTCCAGTCCCAGCACAGTCACGTAGTCGCTTACCTGGGGGGCCAGGGGCAGCAGCGATTGCCAGACCTTCTCGTCCGATTCCGCATACACCACGCCTCGGAAGAGTTTGGTGACAACAGCGGGCAACTCTTCAGGCGTGGCAGCCGCTTCGACGGTGTGCTGTTCTGTGCTCATGAGGGCCTCACAAAAATGATCTGTTCCACGGTTGCCTCGCGGATGCTGCCGTCGGGAAGGGTCCAGACGAGTTGCTGGGTGGTATCCGGGTTGATGCTGGCCCACGGTGAATCCGAGGCCAGTTGAAAGTAGCCGAGGATCTCCGCCAGGCCTTGGCTGAGCGGGTAGGCGTCGGTGATGTCCGCCAGCGTGGCCTGATCTGCCTCGCCGAGCATCGACTCGATGTTTTCCTGCAGCCGCTCCTTGTCCACGTAGAACTGTTCAAACAGGGCGGCAGGATCCACATCCGTGTCCTCGGCGGCGAAGACTTCATCCTCCACCGGCACGCGGCGGCTTGGCGTGTAGAGCGGACGCTCGAACGGCAGCACTACTTCGACCGATTGCGCTGCCACATCCATGATCGAGCCTGGCGGCGGCTGGTTACGGACCGCCAAGGCGCTGGCCTCGATGCTGCGGATCAGCTGCATGACCCGCTTGTTCTCCAGAAAAACCTTGTCATCCAGCAGCCGGCGCATCTGCTGGGAAAGCTGGCGCACGGTGGACTGCGTCTGCTCGACTGCCGGCAGCCAGTCCTGGTGAAGGTCGGTGACAGCGCCAATGTCCTCCAGCCGCGCCAGCGCCTCGATCCGGGTGGCCCGCTCCAGCAAATCCTGCAATTCGAAGCGCAGCTGAGGGGACATCAAATAGTCCCAGAAACCCTGGAACGTGCGGCCCTGCACTGAACTGGAAATGTCCTGCTGGTTGGAGAAAATCGATTCGAGCAGCTCGCCCTGGGTTCCGTCCCAAGTGGCGATCTGCTCCCGGACCTCCCGGTCCAGTCGGCGGAAGTTCTGCTCCACCTCACGGAAGTCCGCAAGCAGGTCCTTGGCCAAGGCGGTCAGCTGCTGGAAATGATCCAAGGCTTCCGGTGCGCTCATCACGCGGACCTTCCCGTCCCTGATCTGAGCCATCTCCTGGTCGATTGCATCACGCTGTTTCTGGAGTTCGGCCAGCCGGACTTCAGGATCTGTTTCCGATTCCTGGACCAGTGTTTTCAGGAGTTGGAAGATGCTGGTCAGCCGGGATTGCGTGGCCACAAAGTCCCGGCCGCGCAGTGATTCCACCCACCGGAGCACGTCCTCGGCCGTGGCCGTCAGGTCATAGATCGGCTCGTCTTGGCCGGGGGCATAATATTTGCGCAACCAAGCCTTTTCCGGTGCTGCCCAATCATCGAGATACTCGGCTGCCGGACGGGGGAACTTGTCCTCGCCGAGCGAATCCCGCAGCCCGAACAAGACATCGTCAAGGGTGTCAATCAACGCTTGCCGGCCGATGTTGCGTTGGTTCGGGCCAGTGAAAGCGGACATGAAGAACGCCAAGGCCAGCGGTGCATTCTGGGCCCGAAGCAGCAACCAGCCAGCGTGGTTCTCCCGCAGCGAATTCAGTGCGTAGTAGTCCATGAAGCCCCGGAATCTAATCGGTCGTGGTCGAAGATCCACAGTCAATGGTAGGCGGTGGGTGGGACAATTTGCCGTGCACCATGGTAGGGCCGCGGGAGGATGCCCGGAGAAGAAGGTGCGCGAAGAAATAAGGCGGGCACCGCCGTCGTTATGCCGGACGTGTGCCCGCGGCAACTACCGTGGGCCATCCCGCAACGAAAGGCCCGCCGGCGTGAACGTACCCCTCTCCATCCTTGACCTGGCAACCATCGGCACCAACGAAACCGTGGGCGAAAGCCTGGCCGGCAGCGTGGCGCTGGCACAACGGGCCGAGGAACTGGGATACCGGCGGGTCTGGTACGCCGAGCACCACAACATGGCGTCGATCGCGTCGTCGGCCACCAGCGTGCTGATCGCCCACGTGGCCGCACACACCAGCACGATCCGGCTGGGCGCCGGCGGCATCATGCTGCCCAACCATGCTCCGCTGACCATCGCCGAGCAGTTCGGCACGCTCGAAGCGCTGCACCCGGGCCGGATAGATCTGGGCCTGGGACGCGCGCCGGGCAGCGACCAGAACACCCTGCGGGCACTGCGCCGTGATCCGATGAGCGCCGACTCGTTCCCGCAGGACGTGCTGGAACTGCAGGGCTATCTCACCGGGCAGACCCGGATCAAGGGCGTGGATGCGACTCCGGGCAAGGGCAGCAATGTGCCGCTGTACATCCTGGGCTCCTCCCTGTTCGGTGCCAAGCTGGCCGCTGCCTTGGGGCTGCCGTATTCGTTCGCCTCGCACTTCGCGCCGAATGCCCTGCAGGACGCGGTGTCCGTCTACCGCCGCGAATTCCAGCCCTCCGAGCAGCTCGCCGAACCGTATGTGATCGCCGGGGTGAATGCCATCGCGGCGGACAGCAACGAGGAAGCGCAGGAGCAGTTCCGGATTGTCCGGCGCAGCCGGGTCTCGCTGCTGTTCGGCCGCGACCGGAAGTTCACGGACGAGGAAGCCGACCTGATCCTGGATTCGCCGCAGGGCCAGCACGTGGAGCAGATGGTCAAGTACTCGGCCGTCGGTACGCCCGATGCCGTGACGGAATACCTGGAGGGATTCGCCAAGCACGCCGACGCCGACGAGCTGATCGTGGCGTTCCAGGCGCCGACCGTCGCGCAGCGGCTGCGCGCACTGGAGCTGACCGCGCAGGCCGGAGGCCTTGCCGCCTGAGCCGTAATCTGCGCCATAAACCTCCACGCCGTTCGAGGCTGCCGGTACAGTGGTGCCAGATCCGGACCCGGAGTTCGCAGGGATAGACCCCTCGAGAAGGAGCAAACATGAGTACAGCCGTCGTCGCACGCCAGGGTGTTCTGGCCGACGCCCTCGTTCCCAGCACCGCCCTGACCAACACCGCCCTGGTGGTCGGCGGCGCGGGCCTGACCGCTGTGATGGCGCAGCTGGCCGTGCCGCTGTGGCCGGTCCCGATCACCGGCCAGACCCTGGCCGTGCTGCTGGTCGGCAGCACCCTCGGCCCGGTCCGCGGGATGCTGGCGATGGCCCTGTACTGGGTGGCCGGTGTCGCCGGCATGCCGGTGTTCTCCGAGGCCTCCTCCGGCCTGGCCGCCGCCGTCGGCCCGACCGGCGGCTACCTGGTGGGCTTCGTCGTCGCCGCGGGGCTGACCGGCTGGCTGGCCAAGCGCAACTGGGACAAGAAGTTCCTGGGCGCCACGGTCTCCTTCTTCGCCGGCACCGTGATCACCTTCGTTTTCGGCATGGCCTGGCTGTCCATCTCGCTGGGCGCCGATCTGCAGCAGACGCTCGAGTGGGGCCTGTACCCGTTCATCATCGGCGGCATCGTGAAGTCGCTGATCGCTGCCGCCGCCATGCCCGCGGCGTGGAAGCTGGCCGCCCGGCTGCCCAAGGATTCCGCCCGCGCCTAGCGGGTTAGCGGCGGGCTCCGCGCCCGCCGCATCCTGACAACTTCACAGCACGACGCCGGTGCCCGGGCGGGGATTCTTCCTCGCCCTGGGTGCCGGCGTTTGCTGTGTGTCCAGGCAGGGGGTGGGCACGGTGGTCGGTGATGCACCCGAACATCGGTGTCCTCGGTCGGGTACGTCCCTACCCTGCGGTGAGGTCGGCGGCCGGCGAGCCGCGGCGCGGCGTGCGGTCGGCGTGCGGTGCCTCGGTGCGCTGCGGTGCGGCCGGCGGTCCGCGGTGGCAGCCTTTCTCTCCTGTCCGCGTGCGAGGGACGGGAACTGACCCACAGCTAAATTCCATTGGCGAAAAGTGGTCGTTTTTCGAGCCCTGGGGCGACCATATTCAGCCAATGGATTGTCAACCTTCGGAGAACCGTGAACCGCCCCGGTTCTGCGCAAGTAGCTGCTGCGGCGTCTGGGGGCGGAACCGGGACGCTAGGCTCGAACCATGACGGGACAGCATCCATGACCGTGCAGGGGATCCGGGAGTTCGTGGAGCGGCTGGGGGAGTTCGAGACGGGCCCGGCGAGCCGCAACTTCTTCTCCACGGAGTTGCCCGAGAATGCGACCCGCAGGCATAACGTCGCCCGCTATTTTGAGCAGATGTTGGAACGTCGGCCCACTGTCCTGCTGGTAGGGGAGGCCCCGGGCTACCGCGGCATGACCGTCACCGGGGTCCCGTTCACCAACAAGACGCTGATCTCCGGCAACGACCCTTTCGGTATGTTCGGCCCGGACAATGGGTACACGATGCCCCCGGAGGTGCTGACCGTGCCGGCCGAACCCACCGCCACGGTGATGTGGAACGTGCTGGCCGAACTGGACTTCCTGCCGCTGCTCTGGAGTGCCTATCCGTTCCATCCGCACCAGCCCGGCCGGCCGCAGTCCAACCGGACGCCGTCGGCGCCGGAGATCGCGGCCGGCACCATCTTCTGGCAGGATCTGGCCCGGCTGTTCGGTATCGACTCCGTCGTCGCGGTGGGGAACATCGGGCACCGGAGCGTAACCGCCAGCGGGCTGAAAGTGCCCAAGATCCGCCATCCCGCCCACGGCGGCAAGGAACTCTTTCGGCAAGGCCTTCAGGATTTGCTGGATGCCGGCCTCATCCGGAGAAGCCAATGACCGCGAGTACGCCTGGGCCGGAGGCGCGCCGTGACCAGCCCGGAGCTTGCTATATGACCAGCCCACAGCTTCCGGCGTGGCCACCGTCCAACCCCGCGTTCCGCCGCTCGGAAGTTTCGACGGTCTTGGGAAGCGGCGATGATCTGTGGGAACGGGCCGTCAGGCAGGTGCTGCGCTGGAAGGTGAAAACCGCAAGCGGATTCTCTGTGGACTCAACGGGCCCGGTGCGCCAAGGCGACCGGGTTCTCGTTACGGCCAGCCTGCTCGGTGCGAGAATTGTGGAGCCGGTTGAAGTGGTGGCCGTTGTCGAATCCGCCGACCGGGTGGGGTTCGCCTACCGCACCCGGCCCGGGCATCCCGTCAGCGGTGAGGAAGCGTTCATCGTGCACCGCGACGGCGAGGAAGTCCACTTTACGGTGCGCTCGCTGACCCGGGCGGCGCCGCAACAGCCCTGGCGGACCCTCTATCCACTGCTGCTGATCGCGCAGCGCTTTGCCCGCAGGCGGTATTTGCGCGCGCTGCGATAGATAAAGCGGGCGCCATGGGTACGGCAGAAACGACTGTACCGATTAGGCCCTCCCGGACATTCCGGAAGGGCCAGATCGGTACAGTCGATGGATGGTGGACTGGCAGCCGGCCGCGGGCTAGAGGGCTTCGAGCACGCTGACGTAGTTGGCGATCGCCAAGCCGCCCATGTTGTGCACGGCGGCGCGCCGCGCACCCGGCAGCTGCATGTCCCCGGCGGTGCCGGAGAGCTGCATGGCGGTGACCACGTGCTGCGAGACGCCGGTGGCGCCGACCGGGTGCCCCTTGGCCTTCAGGCCGCCGGACAGGTTCACCGGCAGCTTGCCGCCGCGGTACACCATGCCCTCCTCGATGGCCCGGCGGCCCTCGCCGGCAGCAGTGAGTCCCATGACCTCGTACATGATCAGTTCGGCGATGGTGAAGCAGTCATGCACCTCGGCCAGGTCCAGATCCTCCAGGCCTACACCAGCCATGCCCAGCGCCCGCTGCCAGGCAGCGCGGCTGCCGGCGAAGGCGGTGGGATCGCGCTTCTCGGCCGGCATGAAGTCGTTGGCATGGCCGAACCCGGCCAGCCGCACCGCGGCGGCGGCGGCACCGGACCGCGGCGCTTCCGTGCTGAGCACCACCGCGGCGGCGCCGTCCGAGACCGGCGAGCAGTCAGTGCGGCGCAGCGGCTCGGCGACCACCGGGTTCTTCTCCGAAATGGTCTGGCAGAACTCCTCGCCCAGGTCCTTGCGCAGCTGGGCGTACGGATTGGCCACGCCGTTGCGGTGGTTCTTCGCCGCGATCGAGCCGAGCACGTCGCCCACCTCGCCGTAGCGCTTCTGGTAGTGCTTGGCGGTTTCGGCGAACAGTCCGGCGAAGCCGGTGGAGCTCGGCTTGCCGGCCGCCTCGTAGTCGGCGCCGAGCAGGGCGGCACCCACCACGTCGGCGCCGGCGTGGGTCATCTTCTCCGCGCCGATCACCAGCACGTTGCGCGCGGTGCCGGCCAGCAGCGACTTGGCGCCCTGCTGCACCGCGGCCGAGCCGGACGCGCAGGCGTTTTCCACCCGGGTGGCCGGCACGTTGGCCAGCTCGTCCGAGACCTGCAGCGCCAGCGAGGACGCAAAGCCCAGCGGCACCATGCCGGAGTTGAACTGGCCCAGGTAGACCTCGTCGATCTGCCCCGGCTCCAGCCCGGCGTTGGCGATGGCGTCCCGGGCCACGCCCACGATCAGCGACTCCAGCGTCTCATCGGCCAGCTTGCCGAACGGGGAGTGTCCCCAGCCGGTGAGCAGGATGTCTTTCCCAAATTGTTCCTTGAGGCTCATCGGGTTGCTCCTTCCAGGGGGCCTTCCAAAGCGGCTTCCAGTCCGGCCCCGGCCGTCTCGTCCAACCCGGGCGCGACGGCGAAGTCCGGCTCGGTCTTCTCCCGCACCTCTGCCACGGTGACCCCGGGCGCAAGGCGGACCAGGTGCAGCGAGGGGGCACCGCCGTCGTTATCAATGTCAAAGACCGCCAGGTCCGTGATGATCCGGTCCACCACCCGCACGCCGGTGAGCGGCAGCGAGCATTCGTTGACGATCTTGGGGGTGCCGTCCTTGGCCACGTGTTCGGTCAGCACCAGCACGCGCGGGGTGCCGGCCACCAGGTCCATCGCGCCGCCCATGCCCTTGACCATCTTTCCCGGGATGGTCCAGTTGGCCAGGTCGCCGGTGGCGGAAACCTGCATGGCGCCGAGCACGGCGATCTTCACGTGGCCGCCGCGGATCATGCCGAAGCTGGTGGCCGAGTCGAAGATGGAGCCGCCGGGCAGCACCGTGACGGTCTGCTTGCCGGCGTTGATCAGGTCCGCGTCCTCGTCGCCGTCGTACGGGAACGGGCCCATGCCCAGCAGCCCGTTCTCGCTCTGCAGCACCACGCGCACGCCGTCGGGCAGGTTGTTGGCCACCAGCGTGGGAATGCCGATGCCGAGGTTGACGTAGTCGCCGTCGTTCAGTTCGCTGGCGGCGATGGCCGCCATTTCGTCTCGTGTCCAGGCCATAATTCTCTCCTTCAGGGGTTGTCTTCAGGCGCCGACGACGGCGGGGCGGGGGCGGACAGTGCGCTGCTCGATGTCCTTGACGCGGTCGGACGCCTGCACCAGCCGCTGCACGTACACGCTCGGGGTGACGATGTGGTTCGGGTCCAGCTGGCCCGGCTCCACGATCACCTCGGCCTCGGCGATGGTGACGCGGCCCGCGGTGGCCACCACCGGGTTGAAGTTGCGGGCGGTGTGGCGGTAGATCAGGTTGCCGTCGGTGTCCGCGGTGTGCGCGTGGACCAGCGACAGGTCGGCCACGATGCCGCGTTCCTGCACGTAGAGCTCGCCGTCGAACTCCTGGTGCGGCTTGCCCTCGGCGATCACCGTGCCGACGCCGGTCTTGGTGTAGAAGGCCGCGATGCCGGCCCCGCCGGCGCGGAGCCGTTCGGCGAGGGTGCCCTGCGGATTGAACTCGACCTCCAGGGTGCCGGCGAGGAACTGCTGGGCGAACAGCTTGTTTTCGCCCACGTAGGAGGCCAGCACCTTGCGGACCTGCCCGGATTCGATCAGCACGCCGAGACCCTTGCCGTCGATGCCCATGTTGTTGGACACCACGGTCAGGTCCTTGACGCCGGAATCACGCACCGCGTCGATCAGGTCCGCGGGGATGCCGGAGAGCCCGAACCCTCCCACCGCAATGGTCATGCCGTCGTGCAGCACGCCGGCCAGCGCGGCGGCGGGTCCTGCGGTCAGTTTGGACATCTGCTTCCTCCTCGTTGAGTGCTTTCCCCTGCGGTAGTCCACGGGTTCCTGCGGTCTTGTCCATCTTGTGGACAGCGTCTATCCGGCAGCCTAGAGGTGTTTCGCAGGTCACGTCAACGAGGCCCCGGAGCGGGCATTCACACTGTGGACAAGGTCGGATAGACTGTCCACATTGTGGATTACTACCGGTGAAAGGCTGCCCGCGGGCAGTGCCGCCGGTCGAGAAGGGAGCTCCGATGCCGGAGAAGCAAGTGCAGGGCGCCCAAGTGGTCAGCCGGGTGGCCAGGCTGCTGCGGATCGTGGGCCGCGCGCCGGAGACCGGGGCCGTGCTCGGCGACATCGTGCAGGCCTCCGGCCTGACCCGGCCCACCGTCTACCGGCTGCTGAACTCGCTGGCCGCCGAAGGGCTGCTGGACCACCACGCCGAAACCGGCAGCTGGCATCTGGGGCCGGAGCTCTACGTGCTCGGCTCGGTCGCCGCCAGCCGGTTCGCCATCGAAGACCTGGCCCGGCCAAGCCTGCAGCGGTTGGCGGACGAGACCGGCGAGAGCGCGTTCCTCTCCATCCGCCGCGGCGACGAAACCGTCTGCCTGGTCCGGGTGGAGGGCAGCTTCCCGGTGCGCTCCTTCGTGCTGCACGAGGGCGTCCGCTTCCCGCTGGGCGTCGCCTCCGCGGGGCTGGCCATCATGGCCTTCCTGGAGGCGGAGGAGATTGACCGCTTGCTTGACGACGGCGGTGCCCGGCTGCAGCGGTTCGGTCCGGCCCATGCGCCGGAACAGATCCGCAGCAACCTGGCGGCGACGCGGGAACGCGGCTACACGGTGAATCCCGGGCTGATCCTGGAAGGCAGCTGGGGGATGGGCGCCGCGGTCTTCGACCGGCAGGGCCGGCCGGCCTGGGCCCTGTCGCTGACCGGCATCGAACAGCGTTTCCGCCCCGACCGGCAGGAGTTCCTGGGCAAGCTGCTGCTCGAGGAAGCGCACAAGCTCACGCAGAAGCTGCGCGAGCAGCCGAGCGCCGGCCGGTAGCTCGGACCCTGCCGGTGGGCCACCCGCACCGGTAGGCTCAGACGCAGCCGCCGACGTGGGTCGGCACCGGGAGCATGCGAGGAGTTAACCATGACCGGACACCGGCCGCTGCGCACCGCCGTGATCGGCTACGGCCTCTCCGGCCGGGTCTTCCACGCGCCGTTCCTGGAAGCCAGCAGCGACTATTCGCTGGACGCCATCGTGACGTCCCATCCGGAGCGGTCGGCGCAGGCCGCGGCCGCGCATCCCGGGGCGCGGATTGTGGAAACAGCGGACGAGCTGTTCGCGGAGCCGGAACTGTTGGATCTGGTGGTGGTGGGCACCCCGCCGGCCAGCCACTTTGCGCTCGCCGATGCGGCGCTGGACCTCGGGCTGCATGTGGTGGTGGACAAGCCCTTCGTCCCGATTTCCGCTCAAGGTGAGGCCTTGATCGCCAAGGCACGGCAGGCCGGCGTCGTGCTTTCCGTGTACCAGAACCGCCGCTGGGATGCTGATTTCCTGACCCTGAAAAAGCTGATCGACGCCGGCGAACTGGGCCGGGTGTACACATTCGAATCACGTTTTGAGCGGTGGAAGCCGGAGGGGCTGCGGGCGTGGAAGGCCACGGCGGACACCACGGCGGGCGGCGGCATCCTGTTCGACCTTGGGGTGCACCTGATCGACCAGGCGCTCACGCTCTTCGGCCCGGCGGCCACCGTCTACGGCGAGACCGCCCGCCACAGCGCGTCCGCCCGGACTGGGTCAGGGGCTGGGGCAGGATCCGGGGCAGCGGCGGGATCCGCGGCCGGTGCAGCCGCCGAGGAGGACGCATTCGTTTCCCTGCTGCACGAATCCGGGGTGCGCTCGCGGCTGTCGATGAACCTGATCTCCGCGCTGCCGGCGCCGCGCTTCCATGTGTTGGGCTCGGCCGCCGCCTTCACGTCCTGGGGGATGGACGGTCAGGAGGCCGCCCTCAATTCCGGTGCCGTGCCGGGGGCGGATGGTTACGGCGTGGAACCCGAAGAGCGTTGGGGCACCCTCGGCAGACCGGGGGATGCCCGCCAGGTGCCGTCCGAGCGCGGCGCCTACCCGGAGTTCTACCGGCAACTGGCCGCGGCTATCAACGACGGCGGGCCCGTTCCGGTGGAGCCGGTGGATGCCCTGGACGCGGTACGTATTATCGAGGAGATCCACCGGCAGAATCTGACCTGAGGACCGCACGCTGGGGCGCCGGACGGGAGTGATCCGCTTACTCGTCGTCCGGCATCAGGCGGGCGGGCGCTGCGTGCGGAATATGCCAGCCGTAGTGCAGGGACACCACGCGTAGTCCGAACACGACGGCGGCCACGGCCACGGCGGCCGCCGTGCCGTAGATCCCGGCGTACCATAACACCACCACCAGGGCCGAGCCCAGCATGGCCGGTACGGCGTAGAGGTCGTTCGGGTTGAACAATTGCGGGACCCGGTTGGCAACGACATCGCGCACCATCCCGCCGCCCACTGCCGTGGTCAGGCCCAGCAGTGCCGAAGCAACGGGGTTCATGCCCAGACTCAAAGCCTTGACCGTCCCGGTGATGCAGAACAGGGCCAGGCCGCCGGCGTCGAAGATCAACAGCGGACGCTGGAAGCGCTGCACCCTGTGGAACAGGAAGAACACCAGCAGTGCCGCCAGCACCGGCGGGACGAAGTACACAGGGTTCTCGAAGGCACTGGGAACGGTGCCAAGAATCAGGTCCCGGATGATTCCGCCGCCCAAACCTGCCATCGCGCCCAAGAAGAGCGAGCCGATAATGTCGAATTTCCGGCGGGCTGCCAGGATGCAACCGGACATGGCAAAGAAGAAGGTGCCGAAGAGGTCCAGTACCAGGGCAATGGTCATGCCAGCCATCCAATCATCCTCAGCTCCGTTTTCATGCCGTCCTTCCACTGATCGTCAGGGCGGAGGCGCACCGCAAGGTTACCCGCCTGCTCTCAGCCGGCCCGTCCGTAGCGGTGTTCGGGCCGCCCGGTGCTGCCGTAGCGCAGGTGGATCTCCACCGCGCCGTCGTCAGCCAGCGCGGACAGATAGCGCTGGGCGGTGGCCCGCGAGACACCGACCGACTGGGCCACTTCCGCCGCCGATTGCTTCAGCCCGGATGCCAGCGCTTCCAGCACGGCGGCTTCCGTGGCCGAGCGGGTGCGGGCAGCCACCGCCGCCTCGGCCGGATGCAGCGCATGCAGCGCCCGGTCAACCGTGTCCTGGTCCACCGCAGGCTGCTCGGCCAACAGCCGCCGGTAACGGGCGTAGGCGCGCAGCTTGCGCGCCAGTTCCTCGGCCGTGAACGGCTTGATCAGGTAGCCGAGCGCACCGCGGCGCAGGGCCTTGCGGACCGACGGGGCATCCGCGGCCGCGGTCAGCATGATGGTGTCCACGTCCACCTTGCGCAGCAAGTCGAGGCCCAGCGCATCCGGCAGGTACACGTCCAGCAGCATCAGGTCCGGGGCATGCCCGTGCACGGTGCGCAAGGCCTGCTCCGCTGTCCCAACGGGCGCCAGCGCGCTGAAGCCCGGAACGGAGGCCACATAACCGGCGTGCAGGCGCCCTACGTGGAAGTCGTCGTCGACAATCAGTACCGATAAGTCAGTCATGGTTTGCTCCTGATGGTGCTGGTTGGACGGTGCCCGGCAGTCGGGCACAGAATACGGCTCCCGGGCCGCCCGGACGCCCGGGATCGGCCACCCAAACGTCCCCGCCCCGGCGGCGCGCAAGCCTGCGGATCAGCGACAGGCCGATACCCTGGCCATGGATATCCGGCAGCCCGACGGGATCGGCCTCGGCCTCCGCGGGGCCTGCCGCCGCCGCGTCCGCCGGCCCGTTCCGCGAGCCGCCGGCCGCCGTCGAGAAGCCGTCGGCGAAGATCCGCTCGACCACGGAGCCATCCTCTGCTTCCGCGCCGCCGGCCAGCCCGCCGAGCCCGGGCAGCCCGTCCCCGGAGTCCGCGACCACCAGGTGCAGCGTTCCGCCGTCGTCGGTCAATTCGTCCATAACCTCCACCTCCACCCACCGTTCCGGGCCGCTCCCGTGGACTGCTGCCCGGACGGCGTTATCCACCAGGTTTCCGATCACGGTGGTCACGTCCTGCGGGTCGGTGACCCGGCCCCGGACCAGCGTTTCCGGGCCCACCCGGAGCGTCACGCCGCGCTCGGCCGCCTCCATGCTTTTGGCGCCGATGAAGGCCTGCAGGTAGGCATCCTGCAGCAGTTCGGCCTGTTCGGCGGGGTAGTTCAGCGGGCCGGTCTGCATGATCGAGGTGAGGTAGTCCTGCGCCTGGTCGGGATTGCCGGTGGCCAGCAGGCCGGAAACCGTGTGCAGCCGGTTGGCGAACTCGTGCCGTTGCGCGCGCAAGGCGGTGCTCAGCGCTCCCACGGCATCCAGCTGGCGGGTCAACGACTGGACTGCGGTGCGGTCACGCAGCATGATCACCCAGCCCAGCTCGGGGGCGCGCGGAACCACCGTGCCGGTGCCCGTCCCGGGGCGGTAGCCGCGCCGGCCTGGAGTTCGGCTTGCCTGCACCTCCCGGGCGGAGAGGATCAGCACGCGGGAACCGACCACCAGTTCCACCGTCGGGGACTGCGGGTCGGCGGCATCCAGCAGCCGGCCGAGCGCGGCCGGCAGGGCGGATTCTTGTTGGCCGGGCAGCTGCAGCTCCGCCAGCGGCGGGCCAACCAGATCGGCGTCGATGGCGAAGCCCAGCAACCGTTTGGCTTCGCGGTTAAAACGGTGATCCGGCGGTCCGCCGAAACGCCGATGACGCCCTCGTCCACGCCGCGCAGCACCGCCTCCTGGTCCTGGGTGAGGGCGGCAATCTCCTCGGGTTCGAGTCCAAGCGTCAGCCGCTTCAACCGCCGGCCCAGCAGCAGCGAGGCCGCCAGGCCCAGGGCCAGCGCTCCGGCGGTGGTCGCGGCGATGGGCAGGATGCTGCTGGCCAGGGACTGCAGCACGTCCTCGCTGGAGAACCCCACGCTGACCTCGCCCACCACGGCTGTGGAACCCGGGGCGTACACGGGGACCTTCGCCCGCGCCGAGTGGCCCAGGGTGCCCTGTTCCTGCACGGTGACTTCGCGTCCGGCCAGCGCTTCGGACGGGTCGGTGCTGACCATTCGGCCCAGCTCCGCCGGATTCGGGTGTGCCAGCCGCAGGCCGGAATCATCGGTGATCACCACGAACAGCGCGCCGGTCCGCAGCCGGATGTCTTCGGCCAACTCCTGCAGCGGCCCGCCCGCCAGCGCCTTGCCGGAAAGCTGTTCAGGTCCGGCGTCAGCCAGCGCGGCGGTCCCGGCCCGAACGGCATCTGAGGCCGCCACGGTGCGGGCCACGGCGAGGGCCTGGCCCTCGGCGTCTTCGCCCAGCCGCTGATAGGTGAGCCAGCCCAGAACGAGGGCGGAGAGCAGCAGCACCACCGCCACAACTGCTACTTGGAGGAGCAGCATGCGGCCGGAGAAGCCCATCCGCGGACGGCGGCCGCCCCCGTTCTCCATGGTGCCTCCCGGGTGCGACTTCCGCCGACTGTGAGCTAAATGAGCAAAACGTACGCAATAAGCAGTATGCACCTGAAGGGAGCAAAACCGCCATCCGTGACCCGGACCACCCTACTGTCTGTAGGGCCGGTCACACCGGCTGCGTTAAAACAAAGGAGTTGCTGTGCTGGTTTTTCTCGGCTTCGCAATGATCGCGGTCTTTATGGCGCTGATCATGACCAAGAAACTGACGCCCGTTTTGGCCCTGATTATTGTGCCCACGATCTTCGGCCTCTTCGCCGGGGCAGGCCTGGGCCTGGGCGACATGGTCCTCGAGTCGATGAAGTCGTTGACGTCCACAGCAGCGCTGCTGATGTTCGCCATCATCTTCTTCGGCCTGATGATCGACGTCGGATTGTTCGACCCTCTGGTGCGCTTCATCCTGCGCACCCTGGGCAATGACCCGGCAAAGGTGGTGCTGGGCACCGCGGTGCTGGCCGCCGTCGTCTCGCTGGACGGCGATGGTTCCACCACCTTCATTCTGACCACGGCCGCGATGCTGCCGATCTACCTGCGGCTGGGCATGAGCCCGGTGGTGCTGACCTGCGTGGCCGGCCTGGCCAACGGCACCATGAACATTGTTCCCTGGGGCGGTCCGACGGCGCGCGCTGCCGCGGCGCTCGACGTCTCGCCGACCGACGTCTTCGTCCCGATGATTCCCTCGCTGCTGGCCGGCATGATCATTGTGATGGTGTTCGCCTGGACGCTCGGCCTGAGCGAGCGCAAGCGCCTGGCCGGCGGCAACCCGAAGGCCGCGGCCAAGGGCAAGCCCGACCTGTGGGCCGAGACTGCGGAGAACAACGACGGCGGTGCCGGCACCTCCCGCGGAACCGCTGGCTCGGTCTTCGGCGGGGGCCGCGGCGCCGGTTCCGGCAAGCCGGTTCCCGGCACCGTCCCGGCCGGCACCGTCCCCGGCCGGATCCTCTCCGGCCGAGACGGCTCCGGCCGGCGGTTCGGTGGCAGTCCTGGAAGGGTCTGCCGATGAGGACGCTGCCGGCGGGTCGCTGACCGATTCGGCGCTGGACCCCAACCGCTCCACCCTGCGCCCGCACCTGTTCTGGTTCAACCTGGCCCTGACCGTAGCCGTCATGGTGATCCTGGTGCTGGACATCGTCCCGCTGGCCTATGTCTTTATGGTCGGCGCCGCCATCGCCCTGGTGGTCAACTTCCCGAACGTCAAGGAGCAGGCGGCCCAGTTGGTTGCGCACGGCAAGAGCATCGTCGCCGTCGTCTCCATGGTGATGGCAGCAGGCGTGCTGACCGGCGTGCTCAACGGCACCGGCATGGTGGACGCCATGGCGGCCTGGCTGGTGGACATCATTCCGGACTCCATGGGCCCGTTCATGGCCGTCATCACCGGCCTGCTCAGCATCCCGATGACCTTCTTCATGAGCAACGACGCGTTCTACTTCGGCGTGCTGCCGGTGCTGAGCGAGACCGCCGCCCACTTCGGCATTGCTCCGGCCGAAATGGCCCGCGCCTCGATCACCGGCCAGCCGGTGCACATGCAGAGCCCGCTGGTCCCGGCCATCCTGCTGCTGGTCTCGCTGGCCAGCGTGGAACTGGGCGACCACCACAAGAAGGTGCTCTGGCGCGCGGCCATCGTCTCGCTGGTCATGCTGGCGGTCGGCATCCTGCTCGGCGTCATCCCCTGGGGCTGAGTGGTCACCTCACCAACGACGGCGGTGCCCGGGTTCTGGTCTTGACCAGCCCGGGTGCCGTTGGCGTTTAATGGCTGGTCCTGTGCCGTCCGTGCGGACTGCAGGCGCCTTTCGGATAATGCGTCGTCTGGTTCTGTTTTCGCGAACGGACTCGCAACAGGAAAACAATCTTTGAGGAACAGCTGAAGAAATACGAATAACCTCCGGCTATTTTTTATTTGCCCAAGGTGAAACGGATATTGGCCTTAAAGCATGCCGCTGGATATAATCGCGTAGGTAGCAACACTCCTGCATTCCGGCGCTGTGGCCAGAATGAATTTCTCAACTTTCATCGCGTCAGGTCTGCAGGGATTCCCCCAGCCAGACGTCGTGATAAAGCTCCTCTAGACCGTTTTATCGCGGCCGCCAAATAAACACCACGAAGACGGAAGCTCTCGAGGGTGCAGCCCGTGAGGAGATGCGGATGCCCTTATCCCCTGAAGAACAAAAGCAGCTTGAGGCCATAGAACACTACCTCAGCCTGGAGGACCCTGATCTTGTGCAGAAACTGCGGACAGGATCCGGGGGCACTACGGTCAAGGTGTCGAATATCTGGGTGCCGCTCATGCTGATGATCGGGGTGATGGTCTTGCCCCTAGGCATCGCTACGCAGTTGGCCATCGTCGCCGTCATCGGATTCATCCTCGCCGCGGCCGGAGCGTATGGCGTCATCAGCAATTCGCCTTTCGGGCAGCCCGAAGCCGGCGCTCTGGATGAAATCCGGGAGCAACAGGAAAGGCGCTGACAACAAACTGACCGGCGTGAGTTGCATAAAGACACGCCGCGCATTGATTAAGGAGAAAAGTGTGACACAGAACAAGATTGTCTTCACCGTAGCCGCGTTACCCCGGGAGGGCGGTGAACAGGTCTTCCGCAACAGCATCGAAAAGATGGCGGAAAACGGTGTCGGGGGTGCCAGTTTCGTGCCTGTGGAAATCGGCCGCACACAAGCGGTCTTGCAGGGGGAGATCATCGCTGACCTCCGTTTAGTCACCGAACGTGGACTGGCGGAGTATCTGGAAGACACTCTGGCATCGAAGGAGAGCATCCATCTGGACCTCAGTCTGACCTTGGAGCCTGACGGTTCACCCCAGCCTGCCGCCTGCCCGGCGGCCGCCTGAGCGCGTCAGGATTTCGGCGGAAGATTAGCCCAGCAGCAGGGCTACGAGCAGGACCGCGGGAAGCGAGAGCATTGAGCTGAGGAAGATGATGTCCCGCACCAGGGTGGACTGCATCCTGAATTGGCTGGCGAACAGGAAGACGTTCTGCGCCGTGGGCAGGGCAGCCATGACCACGACGCCGAGCAGCGGGACGCCGTCCAAGTGGAAGAGGAAATGCCCGATCGCCCACGCGAGCGCCGGCATCAGCATGAGCTTCACGACGCTGCCCAGTGCCACATCCGCGCGCAGGCTCCGCTGGGCCAGTGGCTTCTGCCCGTACAGGCTCATGCCAAACAGCATCAGCAGCAGGGGAATGGAAGCGTTGCCCACCATTTCTATCGGCGCCCAGAGCACCTCCGGAAGGTGCAGCCCGGTCAGCGACATCAGGGCGCCGACGGCGGTGGCAACGGTGACGGGGTTGAGGATGGACCTCACCACGGTGCGCCACAGCGGGACGGCCGCGGGAGCACCGCCGTCGGAATAATGGGGCTTAACCGCCGCGGCCTTCCGCTGGCACCACGCGAAGATGGACAAGTAGATGGGGGCGATGACCAGCAGCTGGGCCAGCAGCACCGAGACCACCGGGTCCGCGCTGTCCGGCCGGCCAGAAACGGCCGACCGGACAGAGCCTCACACGATACAACAGAAAAATCCGCCCGCCCCGCGGTGCGCGGAGCGGGCGGAAGGTCCTAGCCTTCGAGGGTGCCGTCGATGCGCCGGTTCAGCTGCCACGGGTTGGACTGCTGCAGGGGCGCCGGCAGCAGGGCGTCCGGGATGTTCTGGTACGCCACCGGGCGGAGGAACCGCTCGATCGCCAGCGTGCCCACCGAGGTGGTGCGGGTATCCGAGGTGGCCGGGAAGGGGCCGCCGTGGACCATGGCGTGCCCCACTTCGACGCCGGTCGGCCAGCCGTTGGCCAGGATGCGGCCCACCTTGCGCTCCAGCACCGGCAGCAGCGGAGCCACCGTCGCTTGGTCCTCGTCGGTCATGTGCAGGGTGGCGGTCAGCTGGCCTTCCAGCCGCTTGGCCGCCGCCAGCAGGTCTTCGGTGGACGTGTAGCGGACCATCAGCGATGCCGCGCCGAAGATTTCCTCGTGCAGCACGTCGTTGGACAGGAAGGTACGGACGTCGGTGCCGAACACGGCCGGGGCCGGGGCATTCTCCGTGGCTCCGTCCTGGCCGCGAGCCACCAGCTCCACGCCATCCTGCTTGCCGAGGGAATCGACGCCGGCGATCCAGGAGTTTGCAATCCCGCGGGTCAGCATGGTCTGTCCGGCGGCCGGAGCCATGGCGCGGTTTACGGCGGCCGCGAAAGCGTCTCCGGTTTCGCCGGCCGGAATGAAGACCAGGCCCGGTGCCGTGCAGAGCTGGCCGCTGGAGCCGGTGACCGAACCGACGTAGGCCGAGGCCAGCGCGTCCAGGTCGCCCTTGAGCGCGCCGTCGAAGAAGAAGACCGGGTTGATCGAGCTCATCTCCGCGTAGACCGGGATGGGTTCGGGGCGGGCTGCGGCGGTGGCCACCAGGGCGGTGCCGCCGGAGCGGGAACCGGTGAAGCCGACAGCCTTGATGGCCGGGTCGGCGACCAGGGACTGGCCGATGCTGGCACCGGGGCCGTAGATCAGTGAGAACACACCCGGATGCAGGCCGGAGTCGCGCACTGCCTCGGCAATGGCATGGCCGACGATTTCGCTGGTGCCGGGGTGGGCGTTGTGGGCCTTGAAGACCACCGGGCAGCCCGCGGCCAGCGCCGAGGCGGTGTCGCCGCCGGCAGTGGAGAACGCCAGCGGGAAGTTGCTCGCGCCGAAGACGGCGACCGGGCCCACCGGAACCTTGCGCTGGCGGATATCGGCGCGCGGCATCGGCTGGCGGTCGGGCTGGGCCGGATCAATGCGGACGCCGCGGTGATCGCCCTGGCGCACCACCGCGGCAAACAGGCGCAGCTGGCCGGTGGTACGGCCACGTTCGCCGTTCAGCCGAGCCGCGGGGAGTCCGGTTTCGGCCATCGCGCGCTCGACCAGTTCGGCGCCGACGGCCTCAATGTTGTCCGCGATCTTTTCCAAGAAAGCGGCGTGCGTTTCCGGGTCCAGCGAGCTGAAGGATGCGAACGCTTCCTCGGCTGCAGCAGTGGCGGTGGCGAGCTGGGCTGCGTCGATGAGGCTGTAGGCCGGTTCGAGGACTTCGTTGCTGGCAGGGTCGAAGCCGTTGACGGTACCGCCGGTGCCGGTGACGGATTCGCCGGCAATGATCGAATGGCCAGTCAGGGTTGTCTGCGTTGTGGGCATCGGGTGCTCCTTCTTTACTGCTTCGATACTGCGGATAATCGGCTGTGGCTGAGGGCCGGAAAGCGGCCGCCCGTCTCGGGCGGCCGCTTCGGGCATCGAATCTAGGCGTTCTGCAGGACAGTATCAGCCGGCCTGATGGCTGCGTCGTCGATCAGGGCCGACAGATCGGCGATGTCCTTCTCCGGCAGGCCCTGCAGCAGCGGTGGGCAAACCAAGCCATCGTCGCGTCCGACGGCCTTCAAGCCACCCTTGACGATGGAGACACCGTGGCCCTTAGCCTCTCGCGGATGTCCAGATAGGGGAAGCTTGCCCCGGGGAGTCAGGAGGGCGAAGACCCTGTGGCCTGATTTGCGGGAGCAAGGTCGGGCCGGGGCAAACTGGCGGCCGCCCAGCGCGACGCGGTGAGGAACCAGACCAGCGGGCCGAGAAGTGGCAGTGCCAGCACCACCAAGGACCAGCCGGACTTAGCTGTGGGTTGACGGTTGCTCCGCCAAATGCTGACCAAGGCCCCGGTTGCAAGGAGAAGGGCAAACGGGCCGGCACAGACAAGCGCTGATATCCACGTGACTGAATCGAACAGCAAAGGCCCCCCTCCCTGAATTGCCATGAGCGGGCTGCGCCGGCCCATGGACTTGCTGTTACGAGTCTAGAATCGCCACCTTGCGGCGGGCTATCCTCCGAGAGGATGAATTTCGGTGCTCGTCCTCTCCACCCGGGGTAGCACGTGCCCTCTGCGACCCCCTAGTTCTGTGGCGGAAACTTGGCCAGCACCTTGTGCATCGTGTTGAGGTTCCGGGTGGTGGTCAGCGGCTTGTACTTCGGCTTGGCTAGGTGCTTGGAAAGCTTCGACTCCAACGTGCTGCCTTTGGGCACCTCCCAGTACAAGACGTCGCCGCCAGCAACAGCACGCTCTTCGGGTGAAAGCCCGGGGCAGTCCTCGAGCATCTGGTTCACCACGTCCTGACCGGTGGCGAGTACGGCGTACGCATGCCGGGGGACTCCGTCGTCGGCAGGCGTAAAAGGGTAACCGTCGATGATGGCCGCTACTTGTTCCCGGTTCTTGACGATCACCCAGGCGTCATAGCCGAAGGCTGCGCGCAAGGTTGCTTGGACGCTTTCCTTAACGGCTGCCGGATCATCCGTCTTGGCGCGGAGCACCACGTTGCCCGACGCCAGCACCGTTTGCACCTCCGCGAAGCCGGATTCGGCCAGGACCCGGCTCAAATCCTTCATGGCAATCCGGATTCCGCCGATATTGATGCCCCGCAGGAAGACCGCAAAGGGGTGAGGGGGCCGGGTTGTGACAGACATATTTTTATTCTCTCTTGAGCGTCGAGGACGGGTCGGTTTTACATCGTATGCAGCAGGTGTAATCGGTTGACCCGCCGGCCGGTGAAACCTTGGGGTCCCGTAGATGCAAAGAACGGCATATGTAGCAGAGGGGTGCTGCAGTGACGGGAGACTTGTGGCGCCGCGAGGTAACCATTAACCAATATTGGAGTGAACCATTAACCAAGTCCGGAGGCACGGGATTCCTCACCTCCAAGCCTCAATCTTCCCTTGTCTTCACTTTGCAGCGCTCCTACGCTGAACGGTGTTGGAACGGCATCCCCACGGATGCCGGATTCACTTTTGGGGCATGCGGACGACAGTTGAGGGAGTCATCCGCAGAGGCTACATACGGACGCGGGCGGGCCGCGGGGGAAGCAGAGCCGGGCTCTGGAAACGGGATGAAGAGCGGTGGGGGAACGTCCTCGCTGGACGTCCAATGGGGGATTCATGGCCTATGTACTGAGTGTCGATGTCGGCACAAGTTTCACGGCAGCAGCGACTGTCCGATACGGGAAAGGGGATCGTAACGCTCAGCCGCCGCAGGCTGTTGGCCTGGGCTCGCGCGCTGCAGCCGTGCCGTCAGTCATCTATCTCGGCGATGACGGTACCGTCCTGGTCGGTGAGGCCGCCGAGCGACGGGGAACGAGTTCCCCCGAGCGGGTGGTACGCGAATTCAAGCGCCGGGTCGGCGATCCGGTGCCGATCATGGTGGGGGACCTGTTTGTTTCGCCCGAGAGTATTTTCGCCACGGTAGTCCGGTGGGTTGTCGACCGGACCCAGGAACGCGAAGGCGAAGCCCCGGAGAGCGTGGTGGTCTCCCACCCGGCTAGCTGGGGCGACTACAAGACGGGACTGATCCGGGACGCCTTGGCCGCCGCCGGTCTGGCCGACGTGGTGCTGCTGAGCGAGCCTGAAGCTGCCGCCTTGCACTACGCCTCGCAGACACGGGTGCCGGCCGGAAGCCTGATCGCCGTCTATGACTTCGGCGGCGGCACCTTCGACGCCGCCGTTTTGCGCAAGGACGACACATCCTCCTTCACCCTGCTGGGCAGGCCCGAAGGGCTGGAGCGGGTGGGCGGTGCGGATGTGGACGACCTTGTCTTTTCCCACGTGGCCGCAAACCTGGACGGCGGACTCAGCGGAGTAGACCTGAGCGCCCCGCAGACGCGGGTGGCGCTGGAACGAATCAGGCGCGAGTGCGTCGAAGCCAAAGAGGCCCTCTCGGCCGATTCCGAGGCGACGATCCCCGTTTTGCTGCCGCACGCGCAGACCGGAATCCGCCTGGTGCGGACAGAATTCGAAGACCTGATCGAGTCCCTGGTGCGCGATACCATCGGTTCCCTCGACCGGGCGCTTGAGGCTGCGGACGTTGCCGCTGCCGATCTGACCGCGATTCTGCTGACGGGCGGTTCGTCCCGGATCCCGCTGGTCGCTCAAATGCTGTCCGCAGAGTTGGGACGTCCCATCGCCGTGGACGCGGATCCGAAGGCATCGATTAGCTTGGGCGCCGCCTACTTCGTGGCACGAAACCGTCTGGCCTTGGCCCACGAGCAGGCCCTGGCCCACGATCTCAGTGCGGAAGCGGGAGCAGTCACGAATATGGCGGACGAACGGAAGGTTCCGTCCTTCGCTCTTCCGGCCGACGCCGTTTCGGCGACCGGCGGTGTAGGTGCCGTCCGAAGGCCTGCCTTCGCCTTGCGCGCCGCCGCTGTGACAGTGGCAGTGGCCACCCTGACGGCGCTGACCGCAACGGCCGCTCAAAGTCCCCAAGATTTCGGTCTGTTCGGCTCAATGCCGGGCATCGCGCAAGGCAGCGCCGCCGAACGGAACAGCTACGTACCCGGAAGTGCCCGCCAGCACAGCGAAGGCGCCGGTCCGGCAAATTCCGTGCTGGCCGCCGACACACCTCCGCCCGGGATGAGCCCTGTTGTTTCGTGGGACAGCCCGGACGCAAAGGCGGCCGACAAAGCCGGCCAGAGCACCGAGGACACTGCCAAGTCCGGCACCACCGGGAAGGCCCCGCAGAATAAGGCAGCGCGAACAACGACGACGGCGCCGAACGGCACCCCGGGGACGGCGCCAGGCGGCACGCCCACCACGGATTCCGGCAGCACGCCGCCAAGTACCCCTGGCCCGGCATCCGATTCCGGCACCAACAGCGGCACCGGCACGCCTGCTCCGGCGCAGCCTGGCAACCCGGTGCCGACCCCACCACCACAGCAAAGTCCGGCGCCGTCCACTCCAGCGCCGGCGCCGGTCGTTCCTGGACCGACGACGGAGCCAGAACCTCTACCGGCGGAGACATCCTCTGCGCCGGAGTCGACGCCGTCAGAGACGTTCGCCGTCGAAGCTCCGCCTGCCGACGCTCCGACCTCACCCGCTTCGACCGGCACCGAGCAACCGCCTGCTCCCGCCGCCGAGTCGACTCCCTCGGTGCCGGCATGACGGCTGCGGAGACCGTCCACGTGGCCGCTGGGCGACGGCTGGTAAACCGGAAGGCCGCGCAATTGTTGACCGAGGCCTCGATGGATCCTCGGTCGCAATTGCTGGCCAGCGTGTCTGGACCGGGTGGCTCGGGCAAGAGCACCCTGCTGGAGAACTTGGCGGCCGTCTACTGCGAGGCAGGAATTCCCGTCAGCTCGGGAAAGCAAGTCCTGCTGCAGGGCGCTGTGGACGAGGGCACCACCGTACTGATCGACGATGCACACCAGTGGAACGACCCTGAATTGGAGCGCATCCATCGGCTGGTGGATGGGCAGCCTGTCAACGTCGTCGTCGCCTACCGCCTGTGGCCGCAACTGCCGGCTTTGAAAAGGCTGACGGCAACGCTTGAGGCCCACCGCCGGCCGGTCCTGCTGGGCCCATGGACCCGTGACGACGTCGCCGGCCACGCTGCGGACACCCGCGGCGAACCGCTTCCTGGTCCCGTCGTTGACCGAATCTTCGAGCTGACAGGCGGAATGCCGTGGTTGGTCCAGCATGCCTTGGAAGCTACGGCTGATAGGGGCCGGACGCTACCGAAAGATCCGTTGGAGTACGGCGGATTAGTCGACCAAGTGGGCTATGAGCTGGAACGGTTGGAGCCGAACCTTCGCGAATTGCTGCTGGCGTTGGCGGTCGGTTTCGATCCAGCCGGGCCCATGCCGGCCGAAGTGGAGGGCGGCATCGACGCTCTGCTCTCGCAGGCGTCGGCGGCGGGAGTGCTCCTGCCGGAGGGCACCCTTCCCCCGCTGATGCGCAGCGTCCTGCTGCGGACCACCCCGCTGCACCAGGTGCGGACGGCTCAGCATGCCCTGGCCGACCGCCTGTCCAGCGGAATGATCCCGGATCCCACTGACGTGGCGCGTTCTCTGGCCCAAAGCGGACTCCAGGATGCGCGGGTGGCCAGCACCCTCCAAACGGCCGGCGATAGTGCTCTGCCAACGGAGCCGCATGTGGCCGCAACGCTCTACGAGGAAGCGACTGCTGCCGGTGCGCCGGGAATATCTACGGCGGCGCGCCGCGCGCAGGCAGCCTTGGCCAGCGGAGACCTTGAAGGCGCCGGCCGGCTTGTGGACCCTCTCCTGTCGCAACCTGAGGCACCAGACAAACATCGTGGCGCGAATGTGGCCGCGTCGTTGTGGGCCCAGCGCGGCATGCTGGCGCGGAGTGCTCAGGTCTACCGCTGGCTTGGCGACCCTGACCTGGACGAGTCCAAGGCCCTCGCCGCCGTCGTGATGGTCGGCACCGGTGATCGCGCTGCCGCCAGGAGCCTGCTGGCCGCCGACCGGCTGGAAGAATCACCAACGCTGACGAACGTTGCCGTTTCGCTCATGGGGCAAGGCATCGCGGAGTCCGTTGGTGAACACACCGAGCGCGCACTTCCAGCCCTGGTCCGTGCTTCAGACATGCTGACCGCCTCCGGAGCCGCAATCCCGATGCCCGACAGTCCCGCGGCACTTGCCGCGCTCGTGGCACTGCACAGCGGAGAGCTTGCGGTGGCCGAATCGGTCCTCGACGATGCGCTGTGCGGAGGCCAGGGCGGGCCGGCCGGCCGGCTCCGGTTGCTGCTCCTGCGCGCGTGGGTGGCCATGCTGCAGGACCATCCAGACAACGCCGCAGCGGCGATAGCGGAGGCAACAGCCGGCGGAACGGGTCCTACGCCGCGCGACGAATTGTTGCTGGACGCTTTGCACGTGGGCCTGGCCCGCCGAACCGATGACATGGCGGGTTTGGTGCGTGCCTGGGAACGGGCGAGGGGACGGCTGCTGCACGTCGCCGTCGACCTCTACAACCTGTTACCGCTGGGCGAATTGGCGGTGGCTGCGGCTCGGCTGCGCGATTCCGAACGGCTGCGGCCGCACTTGGCCGACGCCTGGGCTCTGCTGGAAAGGCTGGACGAACCGGTGTTGTGGTCCACTCCGCTGCGCTGGTATGCCGTCCAGGCGGCTATTTTGGCGGAGAAGCCCAGCGAGCTAGCCCCCCATGCCTCGGCGCTGGCGCGGGCGTCCGGAAGGTATCGCTTGGCGGCCGTGCTGGCGGCAGCCGGCCGGTCCTGGGTTTCCGTTCTCGCGGGCAGGATCGAACCGCGGGCAGTCGAGGAATCCGCCCGCGCGCTCGCAGCCGTCGGCCTGACCTGGGACGGGGCCCGGCTGGCCGGACACGCGGCAGCGCATGCGGATGAGCGCAAGGACATGAGCCGCCTCTTGGCCTGCGCCCGGGACCTGCACCCGGGGACGCGCGGCGCAACGGAGGCTAACCAACCAGCCCAGCCCGCCACCGAGGACGAAACGCGGATGATCCGGGCAACCGGAAAATCACCTGCTCCCGAGGGCGCGGCCTTGAGCGAGCGGGAGCGCGAAGTGGCCCGGCTGGTATTGGAGGGCAAGACCTACCGGGAGATCGGCGCCGCGATCTTTATTTCGCCGCGCACGGCAGAACACCACATTGCGCGGATCCGCCGGCGGTTAGGGGCTTCAAACCGTTCCGAGCTGCTGACCCAGCTGCGGCTTGCGCTGGGCGAAGACGGCGCCCAAGGCCCGTAGTTCCGCGTCTTAGCGGGACCTGGACGCACCCTACCTAGTCCCCGGAAGCCGCAATCCCCCTCCGGGGAGCGGGCGGCGGGGGAGGAAGCCCCGATGCCGGCAGCAGCACCCCGACCGTAGCTTTGAATCACGCCAAGCAACATTGCTCGGCGGGCCACCATCCATAGTTTGGCCACATCCAGTAGGACCTAGATTGGGGAATCAACATAATGCCTACGCTTGCTAGCTCTCTTCTCGAATTCATCATGAACTTGCTCCGGGATCCGCGCGCTGCCGACGAATTCAACGCAGACCCGGACGCGGCCTTGGCCAGCGCCGGCCTGTCCAACGTGTGCTCGGATGACGTGGACGCGATCATGCCGGTCATCATGGATTACGCCCCGGTTGGTTCCGGGTCGTCCTTCGACCGCGAGTACAACACCGGCGGCAACCACGGCGGCAACTCCGGCGATTGGTCCAGCGACAACAGCGGCTGGGGTCACGGACGCGACGAGGACGACGATGACGACCATGGGCACGGGCGTGGCCGGGACGACGATGACGACCATGGGCACGGGCGTGGCCGGGACGACGATGACGACCATGGGCACGGGCGTGGCCGGGACGACGATGACGATCATGGGCACGGGCGTGGCCGGGACGACGATGACGACCATGGCCACGGCGGCGGGGGACGCGGCGACCACGACCATGATCACGCGGTGCAGCAGTTGACGCATATCGTCAACAATTACTCCTATACCTCCGTCGTGGACGATCGGGACACCATCACCGACCAGTCCGTGAACCAGAACATCTGGGCCAACGGCGACGTCACCCAGTGGTTCGACAACGACGCCGTGGTGGCCTCGGGCGACCACTCGATCGCGGCCGGCGGAGATGTGGACGTGGATAATTCCACCGGCGACGAGAACAACCACTCGATCAACCTGACAACGGGCAACCTCGGCGGCGGCATCGCGATCGGCAATACGGATAATTCCGTCGAGGACTCCTACAACGACGACCACTCCACCAACGATGACCACTCGGTCGAGGACTCCTACAACACGGATCTCGACCTGGACGTCGAGGTAGAAGACTCGTTCAACGACAATTCCGACCACTCGACGGATAACTCGACCGATAACTCCACTGACGTGGAGATCGAGGACTCATTCAACGGCAATACCACTGAGATCGAGGTCGAGGATTCGTTCAACGAGGACAACTCGACCAACACCGACATCAACGTGGAGGATTCGTTCAACAAGGAGGTCGAGATCGAAGATTCGTTCAACGAGGTCAACGTCCAGGATTCGCTCAACGACAGCTCCACCAACACGAACGTGCAGGTGGACGCCGAGATCGAGGTCGAGGATTCGTTCAACGACAACTCCACCACCATCGGTGACATCGACGCCGAGTTCACCGGGGTCGACGAGTCGATCAACGACTCGGTCGTCATCGCGGACAACGACAACAACGATCTGCTGACCGATAACGACGTGGTCGATGCAGATGTTGTGGTCGACTAACCGATCTGACAACTGAATCACGACAGATCAGCTGTCCAGCAGGAGGCCGGGGGGACCTCCTGCTGGACGGCGTCAGGTCCGGTTAAGGCCGGAAACGGGAGGGGATACGGTGGCCGAGCTAGTCAAGCTGGTGGAACAGGGTCTGGAACTGGCCAAGAAGGGCGACCGCGCAGACCTGCAGCGGCGCCTGGAACAAACCCGCAAGCGCCTGAAGGACCCCACCACCAGGGTGATCGTCGTCGGCGAATTCAAGCAGGGCAAGAGCCAGCTGATCAATGCGCTTGTGCATGCGCCGGTGTGTCCCATCGACGACGACGTCGCCACTTCCGTGCCGACCGTGGTGAAACAGGGGGATCCCGCCTCGGCCGTGATCCTGGTGCCGAAGGGCGGCAGCGAATCCGCTGACGGGGAAGGGGAGCTGGAGCGTCGCCCGATCGCTCTCGAGGAGCTCGCCCAGCACGTTTCGGAACGGGGCAACCCGGGCAACGAACGCCGATTGGCAGCCGCCGAAGTCCTGCTCCCGCGCAAGGTCTTGGACGGCGGGCTGGCCCTGGTCGACTCTCCGGGCGTCGGCGGACTGGACTCCGCGCACTCCCTGACCACGCTGACCGCGCTGCCGACGGCCGACGCCATGCTGCTGGTCTCCGATGCATCGCAGGAGTTCACCGAACCGGAACTCCGGTTTCTCCGGCAGGCCCAGCGGATCTGCCCGAATGTGGCCGGCGTCCTGTCCAAGACGGACCTGTACCCGCAGTGGCGGAAGGTGGCGGATCTGGACCGGGGCCATCTGCAGCGGATCGGGGCGGACATGCCGCTGATTCCGCTTTCTTCGGAACTGCGCCTGCAGGCCGCCGCGCTGCGCGACGCTGAACTGAATGCCGAATCAGGGTTCCCGGAGTTGGTGGCATACCTGCGGAACAACATCCTGGCCCAGACCGAGCGGCTCCAGCGGCGCTCGGTGGCGCAGGACCTGGTCTCGGCCACCGATCACCTGCGGCTCTCGCTGAAGTCCGAACTGAGCGCGCTGGAGAATCCGGGCGGCACGCCGGAAATGCTCGCCGAGCTGGAAGCGGCCAAGGAACGCGCCGACGAGCTCCGCCGTCGTTCTTCCCGCTGGCAGGTCACGCTCAACGACGGCATGAGCGATCTCATCTCAGACATGGAACATGACCTGCGTGACCGGCTGCGCAGCATCCTGCGGGACGCGGAGCAGTCCATCGATGCGGGCGATCCAGGTCCGCAGTGGGACCAATTCGTGCACTGGCTGGAACAGCGGGTCGCTTCGGCCGTATCGGACACCTTCGTGTGGACGAACGAACGGTCGCTGTGGCTGGCGGAAAACGTCGCCGAGCACTTCAATCGGGACGAGGTAACCCTGCCGCTGCTGCAAGTGGACTCCACGGAGAACGTGCTGGATCCGGTGGAGCGGGTCCCGGGCCTGGATCCCGGCCGGATGGGACCGGTCCAGAAAATTCTGATCGGCATGCGCGGCTCGTACGGCGGAGTGCTGATGTTCGGCCTGTTGACCGGCATCATGGGCTTGGCATTGATCAACCCGATCTCGGTCGGCGCCGGCCTGCTGCTCGGCGGCAAGGCGTACCGGGAAGACAAGGAAGCCCGGCTGAAACGGCGCCAGCAGGAAGCCAAGGCGCTGGTCCGGAAACAGGTTGACGAGGTGGTGTTCCAGGTGGGCAAGCAGCTCAAGGACCGGCTACGGATGGTCCAGCGTGCCACCCGAGACCATTTCACCGCGCTGGCCGAAGAGCACCACCGCTCGCTGGCCGATTCCGTGCTGGCCGCACAGAAGGCGGCGAGCCATTTCAACCAGGAACGCGAGCTGCGGATCCGGGAGATCAAGGCGTCGCTCGCCCTGGTGGAATCGCTGCGCAAACAGGCCTTGGCGCTGGATACGTCCCCGCAACTGGCGGCTCAGGCATGAACGGTGGGACGGGCATGAGTGGAGCGGAAGCGGACCTGGAGGCGGCCCGCGGGCTGGTCCGGGAGGCGATCGACGTCTACCGCGACGACACGGCCGCGCGCCAGGTGCTGGAGGCCTACGCGCGCCGGCTCGACGAGCCCTTGCGGGTGGCCATTGCGGGAATGGTTAAGGCCGGCAAATCGACGCTGCTCAATGCCATCATTGGTGAGGAGATCGCGCCGACCGACACGGGGGAGTGCACCAGGGTGGTCACCTGGTACCGCTACAGTGACACTCCGCGGATCACCCTGTACCCCCACGCCGGATCGCCGCGGAACGTGCCGATCAGGCGAACGGACGGCCGGCTGGTCTTCGAGCTCGGCGGGATGCAGGCCGCCGACATTGCACGGCTGGTGGTTGACTGGCCATCCCGGACCTTGCGGGACATCACGCTGATCGACACGCCTGGCATCGCCTCGCTCTCCCGGGACGTGTCGGCCCGCTCCACCGAGTTCCTGGCGCCCAGCGACGCGCCCTCGGAGGCGGACGCCATCATCTACCTGCTGCGGCACCTCCACGCCTCCGACCTCGGCTTCCTGGAGTCGTTCCGGGACACCGCGGCCGGGCAGAGCGGCACGGTGAACGCGCTGGCCGTGTTGTCCCGCGCGGACGAGGTCGGTGCGGGCCGGATCGATGCCCTGCTCTCCGCGCAGGAGATCGCCGCGCGCTACCGACGCGATGGCGCCTTGCGCTCGCTGGCACTGGGCGTGGTTCCGATCGCCGGACTGCTGGCGCAAACCGCCCGCAGCCTGAGGCAGGCGGAGTTCTCCATGCTCGGCGAACTCGCGTCCCTCGACCGGCGGGAGCGGGAGCGCCTCCTGCTGTCCGCGGACCGGTTCGTCCGCCCCGGAGGACCGCTGACGGCCACGCCGGAAGCGCGTGCGGACCTGCTGGACCGGTTCGGGGTCTTCGGGCTCCGGCTGGCGGCGGCGCTGCTCCGCGGCGGCATCTCGGATCCGACCGTGCTGGCCCACGAGCTGGCCCGCCGCAGTGGGCTGGACGAATTGCTGGCCGTGATGACCGGGCAGTTCCAGGCCCGTGCCGGCCAGCTGAAAGCCCGCACCGCCTTGGTCGGCGTCGAAAAGCTGCTGAAGGAACATCCGCGTTCCGGCACGGAGGCGGTCGCGGCAACCTTGGAACGGTTGCTCGCGGGCGCCCATGCCTTCCGCGAACTGCGGCTGCTGGCGGTAGCGCGCACCACGGGGCTGCCGCTGGAACCGGCGTTGGCCGCCGAAGCCGAACGCATGATCGGCGGCGACGGCGTTGCTGCCCATGAGCGGCTGGGACTGCCCCGGGACACGCCCGACGACGAGCTGCGGGAAAACGCGCTGGCGTGCGTGCGCCGTTGGCACGCTGTGGCGGCCGATCCACTGCGCGGCCGGGCCGTCGCCGAAGCCTGCCAAACGGTGGTCCGCAGCTGCGAGGAACTGCTGGCCGGCATGCAGCCCGGCTCAGCCGGCCGGGCGGCCGCGCGCCTGGCCCTCGGCTCGGAACCATTGGCTGGCGCCGTGCAGCACGCTGGCGACTACCGCCGCGCCGGCTAGGGCCAGCTGTAGCACCAGCAGGACCCTGATGCCGAGTTCTTGATCGCCGGGGGCCGCCAGGAACGCATCGGCTATCAGCGTCACCACTCCGTGGACAAACAACATGGCCAGCAGCACGAAGCGCACTTTCCCGTGCCGGCGCAGCAGGACAACCAGCAGCGCTGCTTCAATCAGGATGACCAGCGCCAACAGGCCCAAGGTCCCCCAAAAGACCACCACCGCGAGGGCCTCCACGGTCTCTTGGTCGTCGCCCCGTTCCAAACCGTTGATGAGACCGCGCACGTGTTCCAGGATCGCGTCCCGGGCGAAGAACGCGAACATCCCCGCGATCAGCCCGGAAGCGAAACTCAGGATCCAGAGGAAACGAACCCGCTTGACTGCAGGCGGCGGCGTCAGGATCTCTCTGATCGGGGCCGGTGTGTGGTCGGACAGTGGCGGACGCGGCGGCGCAGGACGTTCCGGTTCGCCGGACAAACCCCCGGTAGCTCCAGGCGCCCCCGGTCCTGGTTCATGAGACATGCCAGTAATCTAACCGCCGCCCCTTGGGACCGCAATGACGCTCCTCATGCCTCCGGGGTCTATCAGCCGACATGGATTCCGGGGCGGCGCGCCGGGTCGGGCTCGTTTTGCCGGATGATTTCGCGGACGACGGGGGCGGTGTCCCCCTGTCCCAGGAGCAGATAGCGGAAGAGGTGGCCCAGCGGATTGCCCTCGGACCATTCGAAATAGGCATGGGGTCGGACGCCGGTCGCGTCCCGGACCGCCAAGAGGATGGACGCGATCGCGTTCGGCACGGCGGGACTGTCCGCCCGCAGCACCCGGTACCCATCGACGTCGACGCCGCGGACGCGCAGCACCTTGGTGAAGGCAGACGGGTCAACGATGTCGATCTCGAGGAACAGGACGTCCGCGGTTCCGGGGACGGCATTCGTGTACCGTTGGGAAGCCTCTTTGGCACTGTAGTCGGCCTGGCTGCCGGGCCGGCGTTTGGCAATGAAGTCCAGACCGCCGTCGTAGTCCAGTGAATCGCTGATGAAGCGCCGGGCAGCCTGGTCGAACTCGATTCGTTCGGTGCGCAGCTCGGTCGTCCGGGTCACCCGGGAGACCAGCGACACCGTGACCATGCCGAGGATGAAGAGTCCGCAGATGGCGATGCCGTCCGGCTTTTCCACCAAGTTGGCCAGCAGCGCATACAGCAGTACCAGACTCAGCGCCGCGTAGCCGGCGGCGGCGCGACGCTTCTGCCGGCGGGCCACGGTGAACGTGACCGCGACGGCCGCCGAGACCATCATGGCCAGAATGCCGGTTGCGTAGGCTCCGGCCTGGGCATTGACGTCGGCTTGGAATCCCAGGGTGATCAGGACGCTCACACCGGTGTAGACCAGGACCACCGGCCGGATGGCCCGGGTCCATTCGGGTGCCATGCCGAATCGGGGCAGGTAGCGCGGGACAATGTTGATCAGCCCCGCCATGGCCGAGGCTCCGGCGAACCACAGGATCAGGACGGTTGCTACGTCATAGAAGGTCCCGATTCCTTCGCCAAACATGCCGTGCGCCAGATAAGCGAGGGCCCTGCCGTCAGCGGGGCCGCCGGGAGCGTAGGCAGCGGGCGGAATCAGGACCGCCGTGACGAAGCTGCTGCCCAGCAGGAATCCGCTCATCACCACCGCGGCCAAGGTGAGCAGTTTCCTGCTGTTGTGGATGCGCGAGGCCAGGCGCTGGGCCCGCGTTTCGCCGGTAGAGGCGACCAGCGGCATCATGCTCACGCCCGTTTCGAAGCCGGACAGCCCCAGGACCAGGAGGGGAAAGGCCAGCAGCAGGGTCAAGGCCACGCTGCCCGGACCGGAGCCCGCCGACGTCACCGCCTGGGTCCAATCGGAGACGAGCCCAGGGTCCTGGGCGATCGCCGCCAGTCCCGCCGAGATCACGATGACGTTCATGATGAGGAATACCGAAACCAGCGGTACGGCAATGGCCACCGCCTCGCTGAAGCCCGTGAGGAAGATGCCGCCGAGGACCAGCAGCAGGATGATGGTGACGGGAACGGCACCGCCCTGCAGGAAATCGGGGGCGTAGGGATTTTCGAGCACGTGGACGGTTGCATCGGCGGCGGACAGCGTGATCGTGATGATCCATGACGTGGCGATGAAGCCGAGCAGGACGAGGATGACCACCTTTCCCTTCCAGAAGGGCAGCAGCCGGTCAAGCATGGCCACCGACCCTTGTCCATACGGGCTCTCGGCGGCCACACGCCGGTACAGCGGGAGCATGCCCAGCAAGGTGAGCCCCACAATAAGCAAGGTGGCCAGCGGGGACAGCGGTCCAACGGCGATCAGGGCGATTCCGGGAAGATAGGAGAGCGTCGAAAAATAGTCGACGCCGGTCAGGCACACGACCTTCCACCAAGGGTAGGACGCGGTTCCCGGCGCGCTTTCCCGGCCCACCGGCGGGACCTTTTCCTTCACCAGCCAGCGGCTCAACGGGTGGCGGAGCGGCGGCGGGGGAGCAGGTCTCGGCACAACGGCCGGGACCGTATGTTCAAGCGACCAACGCACCGGATTCTCCAGTTGCCCCGGCCGGCGGACCCCGGTTTGAGGCCCTGTCGCGGGGCGCTTCCACAGTATAGATCCGGCGTCGGCCGGGCACGAGCGGTGGATGGGCCGCTTCAATCTCCCAGCAGCGGCTGCTCGTCCGGTGTCGCCAGGGTAAGGACGGCTTCTTCGATCAGGTCGTGCTCCTCGAGGGCGCGTTCCACCCGGCGCAGCGCCACCGCCACGTCGTGCTCGGGCAGGTCGCCGGCCATGTCTACCGCTGCCACCACGTACAGCCGGGAGGGTCCGACGAACTCCATGTGCAGGTACGTCACCCGGTCCACGTCCGGATTCTGCAACAGCAGATTGACGACGGCGGTGCGCGCCTCGCCGGTCGCGGGTTCGCCGACCAGGAACTTGCGGTTACGGTCGATCAGCACCACCGCGATGGCGCCCAGCAGCAGGCCCACCAAGATGGAGCCGATAGCGTCCGGGACCGGGGAGCCGGTGATTTGATGCAGGGCGATGCCAGACGCCGCGATGGCAATGCCGATGAGGGCCGCAAAGTCTTCGGCGAATACCGCCCGCAAGGTGGGATTGGAACTGACGACGACATGTTCCAGCGTGTGGCGCCGGTAGCGTCTGGCGCCCTTCCGGGCCTGTCGAAGCGCCTGCGCAAAGGAAATCCCCTCCAGCACGAACGCCAGCGCCAGCACCGCGTAGGCCACAATGAAGTCGCCCGCCGGTTCGGGATTGGCCAGGACCTGGAGGCCGTGCCACACCGAGACAACGGCCCCGGCGGTGAACAAGCCGAAGGCCGCGAACATCGACCAGACGTAGGCTTCGCGCCCGTAGCCGAGCGGGTGGCGTGCATCCCGAGGTTTGTTCGAGCGGCGCTCGGCGATCAACAAGAAGACCTGGTTTCCGGTATCCGCCCACGAGTGCGCGGCCTCCGCCGTCATCGACGCGGACCCGGTCAGGGCCGCAGCGACAGATTTGGCCACCGCCACCAGCGCATTGGCGCCAAAGGCAATGATGACGGTCAGAACGCCGGACTTCTCCTCCGCCCCGCGGGCGGGCACCGTAGCTTTCATGGCCGGGGCGGCTTCTCCGGCGCGCTCATAGGGCATCAGAAACCTGCGCGGCCCCGCCGGGCAGCCGGAACGTCAACGCGGTCATCCACCAGGGCATATGCGCTCCTCCCCGTCCCGCTCAGGCTAGCGGCGGGGTGGCGAAATCGCTACGGCACGAAGCCGCGCGTGGTCGCCAAGAGGGAGCCCGGGGCCGGTGTGTCCCGGAGGGTCCGTGATGCCGCCCCGGGCCCAGATGCGCTACTTGCTTGGACGGCCCAATCCGGTGCGCGCCATCGCATCCGCGTAGGCCTCGTGCATGATGTCCAGCCATTCCTGCTGGCGTGCCGGCGAACCGGCGAAGGCCCGGCCGCTGAGCGCCCGCACCTTGAACGTCTTGAAGCCGCGCCGCCAGAGCAGCGGGTTCTCGGTCTTCAGCAGCAGCGCGGCGAGCCGCTGGGCCTCGGTTCCATGGGCCACCAGCACGGAGGCCCGCGGCACCAGCGCCAGCATCCGCAGCAGGGGCTTGAGCCCGGCGCTGATCTGGTTCGGCGTGAGCTTGCCGTTGGCTTCACCGGGAGTGAACCACGGATGCACATTCCACGGCATGACATATTCCGGCCGCAGGCCCAGTTGCCACTGCAGGCCAAGCATCCGCGTCGTCGCCTCCTCGTCGCCCGGCCAGACAAAGCCGGTGTCCGATGCCAGCCCGATGTTGGAGTAAAGCGACACAATCCGGCATTCGTCGGCGTTGTGGATCGGGTCTACGTAGGGGACCTCGGTGCCCGGCTTCTGCTCGCGTAGTTCGTCGATCAGGTGGTTGATGTCGGCTACGCCGGAATCGTACCTGCGGTCCATGAGGTCCTTGTGCTGATCGGATACTGCGGGGCTGGTCATCGGGGTGCGGGCTCCTGGACGGGAAGGGAAGGTGAACGTGAGGCGAATCGGTCTGCCGTGAACGACGGCGGTGCCCGCCTGTGGCGGGAGGGCCGCCTGCCGCAGCGGGAGGCGGCTATTGAGCATAGCAACCGAAGCTGGGAGCCTCCCGGCGCCGCGGTGCGGATTCTCGCGCCCGGCATGCCCGCCCTGTGACCAAGATGACCCGGCCGTTAATCCGCGGTGAACTCAATACTGTGCCAACCGCTGGCACCGTTCGGGGCCGGAGGCGCCGGGGTTTCCGTTTGCAGCTTGCCGTCGCCGTCCCAGGCCCGGACCCGCAGCCTATGCTGGCCGGCGGAAACGTCGTCCCGCACCAGGTACCACTGGCGCCACGTGTCCACGGAGGCCTCCGCGGCCAGCTCGGCGTCGGCCCAAGCGCCGTCGTCCATTTGCACTTGCACTTTCGAGATGCCGCGGTGTTGCGCCCAAGCCGTTCCCGCGAAGGCCGTCCGGCCGGCGGCGACATTGGCCCCTGCGTGCGGCACGTCGATCCGCGAGGCGGTCTTGATGGGTCCATGGTCCGACCAACCGCGGCTGGTCCAGTACGCCGTCTTGTCCGCAAACCGGGTGACTTCCAGGTCCACCACCCACTTCGTTGCGGACACATATCCGTACAGCCCCGGCACCACCATCCGCACCGGGAAACCATGTTCCAGCGGCAGCGGTTCGCCGTTCATTCCGATCGCCAGCAGCGCGTTGCGCGCATCGGTGAGCACCGCCAGCGGGGTGGAAGCCGTGAATCCGTCGATGCTGGTGGACAGCACCATGTCCGCCTCCGGCCGCGGCCGCGCCCGCGCCAGCAGTTCGCGCAGCGGATAGCCCAGCCAGCGCGCGTTCCCCGCGAGCCCTCCGCCCACCTCATTCGAAACGCAGGTCAGGGTGGTGTAGCTTTCCACCAGATCGGCGTTGAGTAAGTCCTGGAAGCCGATGCTGACGGCTTCTTCCACTAGCCCGTGGACGCGCAGTGTCCACTGCGCGGGATCCACCGACGGAACAATCAGCGCGGTATCGATCCGGTAGAAGTCCGCGTTCGGCGTCACAAACGGAATGGCCCCGTCCACGGGGGCCTGGACCCCTTTCGGCAAGGGCTTGGCCGGCCGCGCCGGCGCCGGCAGCCCCAAGGTTTCGCGCACCTGCCGGGCGCCGTTCCGGGCTGCGGAGACCGCGCCGGCCGCAATCCCCATCACGACGGCGGCGCCAGCCATGAGCCCTGCGGTCGCGAGGAATTTCCGGCGCCCCGGATCCGGTTCTCGGGTGGCCGTGTCCGAGCCGGTTCCCGCTCCGCCGGCTGGGGCGGCCTCGTGTCCAGCAACGTCTTGGCGAGCCGGCGAGCCGGCGCGAGCGGCCGGGCCGGGTAGGAGCCGAATCAGCCAGCGCAGGCAGAACAGGCCAACGGCGGTGCCCAGCGCGGTCGGGATGGCATCAGCAGGGACGGCGCCGGCCCGGGTGAGGACACACACCACCATGCCCACGCCGAGCGCCGCCACCACGAGCGCGCCGGCGGTCCAGTTCCGCAGGGCCAGCACGCCGATCCCCGCGGCCAGAATAATTGCGCCGATCCCCATGGAGATGAACAAGACCAGTTTGTCCGCCGTTGCGAACGTGGAGATGGCAAACTCGGTCAGCCACGGCGGCGAGAGTTCGACCACGACGGCGCCCACCGAGCCAAACGGCGAGGCGGCCGGACCGAAGAAGGCCGCGGCCAACTCCGCCACGGCAAAGAGCACCCCCGCGGACACGATGCCCGCCAGCATTGCCGGCACCCACGCCGTCAGACACTGCGGCCTTCGACACAGGCGGTGCTGCCATGCCGGTCCTTGCCCTTCCATCGGTTCCGGGCCCTGCATCCCCGCACGAAGGACGCCTTGGACCCTGGTTCGATCATCTACCCGGCATCACCGCAACACAACCTCTCCCGGCTGATTCTCCGGCCGCCGGATCGCGGCCGGTTCGGGGACTGCCAGACCGTGCCGATCTCCGGCCGGAGCAGCCCGCGGGCGGTTCGCCGTCTCGCCGTGCCGCCGTTCTCAGCCACGCCAGATTGCGCGCCCCGCCAGACTCCCGGCTGGTTCACTGGGCGCCACATTTGGTCACAGAGGGCTGCCCGAAGCCGCGAGCCGTTCCGCAACTGCGGGACGCGAGCCATTTTTGCGCCGAGGATGCGGAATCCAACTCTGACAGCGGCAGTCAATGTGGCGCCCGGCGAAAAATTTTCAGCCCGTTCAGAAAAAATTGGTTGACACTTCAACCATCAGGTGTTATTGTAGATGCATAAGCATGGAGTTCACTCGAGCTTCAGATCCAGACTTCAACCAGGAGGCACCACATGGCCGTACAGCTCACCCCAGGAACTTGGAACCTCGATAAGTCCCACACCGAGGTCGGCTTCTCCGTCCGCCACGCCGGCATCAGCAAGGTGCGCGGCCAGTTCACCGATGCCGACGCCACCCTGGTGGTCGGCGACAGCCTGGCCTCGTCCTCGGTCGAAGCCGTCGTGAAGACCGCGTCGTTCGACTCCAACGATGACAACCGCGACGCCCACGTCAAGGGCGAGGACTTCTTCAACGTGGAGCAGTACCCGAACATGACCTTCAAGGCCACCAGCGTCGAGGGCAACCCGGAAGAGTTCAAGCTGGCCGGCGAGCTGACCATCAAGGAAACCACCAAGCCCGTGGTCTTCGACGTCGAGTTCGGCGGCATGGCGGTCGACCCGTTCGGTGCGACCCGCGCCGGCTTCTCCGCCACCACGCAGATTTCGCGCAAGGAATTCGGCATCACCTGGAACGCCGCCCTCGAAGCCGGCGGCGTGCTGGTGGGCGACAAGGTCACCATCACGCTGGACTCGGCCTTCGTTCTGCCGTCCAACTAATCCCCGCGCCACGCAGGCAGGGTCCGGAAGTTGTCCGGACCCTGCCTGTTGCGTTTAACCGTGTGGTGTTGGCTCCGGCGGCCCGTCATGATCCGGGGTTGTCCTGGTCCGGGGGCGGGCCTCGCCTGCCGCTAGGCTGGCCTCGTGAAGATCGCCATTCTCGACGACTATCAGGACGTAGCGCTCAGCAGCGCGCCGTGGGAGCAGTTGCCGGCGGGCATCGCCGTCGAACGTTTTACTGACCATCTTGACGACGTCGGTGCGCTCGCCGAGCGCCTGGCCGGTGCGCAAGTGGTGGTCACCATGCGCGAGCGGACGCCGATCACCGCCGAATTGATGGACCGGTTGCCGGATCTCAAGCTGGTCACCACTACGGGAATGCGCAACGCCTCGATCGACCTGGATGCGGCGCGCGAGCGCGGGGTGACCGTGTGCGGGACGCAGAAAGGCACCGCGGCACCCGCCGAACTGGCCTGGGCGCTGGTGATGGCGGTGGCGCGGGAGATCCCGCAGAATGACCGGGATGTGCGCGCCGGGGTCTGGCAGGCCCGGATGGGGATCGATCTCGCCGGGTCAACCATCGGGCTGCTCGGACTCGGCCGGTTGGGCCAGCTGATGGCCGGTTACGCCGGGGCCTTTGGCATGGAGGTGCTGGCCTGGAGTCCGCATCTGACTCCAGAACGCGCGGTGGAGCACGGGGCGCAGTTGGTGTCCAAGGAGGACTTGTTCCGCCGCTCGGACATTGTCAGCATCCACCTGAAGCTCGCGGAGTCGACCGTCGGAATCGTCGGCGCCGCGGAGCTGGACCTGCTTGGTCCGGCGGGCCGGCTGGTCAACACGTCGCGCGGGCCATTGGTTGACGAGGCGGCATTGGTTGCAGCACTGGCCGAGGGGAAGATTGCCGGGGCGGCCTTGGATGTTTACGACGTGGAACCGCTGCCGCGGGACAGCCCGCTGCTCGGCGTGCCCAACCTGATCCTCAGCCCGCACATCGGTTTCGTCACCGTGGAGGCCCACCGGCTGGGCTACACCCAGATGCTCGAGGGCATCCTGGCCTACCTCGACGGCGCACCCATCAATGTCCTGACCTGACCGCCCCGGGTGCCGGGCCGCCGTCGGGAGAGACCCACGCTGGCGCGACACCGCCGTCGTGCTGTGGATCAGGTCGGTGCGTCGGCCGGGACCAGTTCCATGGCGTGTTCCTCCACGTAGTCCAGTGCCAGGCGGACGGCGCCGGCGGCCACAATGGCATCGCCGAACTCGGACACGGCCACGCGCGGAGGGGTTGCGGTGAGCCGGGGGAGTTCGCGGGTGATGGTGGGCAGCAGGGCCGACGCCGAGGCCGCCACCGCGCCGCCGATGACCACCAGTTCGGGGTTGAAGAAGGTCCCCAGCACGGCGATCACGCGGGCCATTCGCAGGCCGATCCGTTCCAAGATCCCCTGAGCCACCTCGTCCCCGCGCGCCGCCGCCTCGAACACGTAGCGCGCCGACACCCGCCTGGTTCCCGGCCCGACCAGTTCGCGGATCAGCGTTGGCTGGTCCGCGGCGAGGGCCTCGTTGCCCCAGTAGCGGGCCAGCCGGGCGATGCCGTCCTGGCTGCCCACCCCGTCCACCAGTTCTAGCGTGCCCACTTCGCCGGCGCCGCCATTGCAGCCGTGCAGGAGCCGGCCCGATTCAATCAGCCCGGTGCCCAGGCGCTCGCCGGCCAGCATCACGGCCAGATCGTCGACGCCCGTCCCGACGCCGCTCCAGCGCTCGGCCAGCGCCGCCAGATTCGCATCGTTCTCCAGCAGCACCGGCCAGCCGTAGTCGGCGAATACCTCGGTCTCCAGGCCGATGTCGAAGTGCTCGGACAGCTCGTGCCCGGCGGCCACCTTGCCATGACGGTCCACCACCGTGGAGACGCCGATGGCGGCGGCCAGCACGGCGGACGGCGGCTGCCCGGCCTCGGCCAGCGCGGTGGCGACAACCTGTTTGATGGTGGCGCGGCGCGAGTCCGCGCTGGCGGGCGGCTTCTCGAACCGCTCGGACACCCGGGCCAGCGTCCGGCCCTTCAGGTCGGCCACCAGCACGGTCGCGGTGGCCATGCCCACGTCCATCCCCAGTACGCAGCCGGCCGCCGGGTTGAATTCGAATCGCCGGGCGGGCCTGCCCTTGGTGGTGCCCACCAGGCGTTCACCCGGCAGCTCACGGACCCAGCCCCGGGCCGCCAAGTCGTCGCAGACCGCGATGGCCGTGGCCCGGGTGAGGCCGGTGGCTGCGATCAAGTCCGTGCCGGTGACCGCGCCGTTCGCCCGCATCACGGACAACACGGCTTTCAGGTTGGCCAGCCGCAGCACTTGCGGAGTGGTGGCGGTGGTGCTCACATCGTTCCCCTTGACCTTGTCCGGCAGCATCAGGATAATAGTAATGGAACATAAATTTAGACGCTAAATAAAAGGAGTTCCCATGGCAGTTCGGGTTGGTATCAACGGTTTCGGGCGGATCGGCCGCAACTACTTCCGGGCCGCCATGGCGCAGGGAAAGCTGGGTTCCGACCTGGAGATCGTGGCCATCAACGACCTCGGCTCGCCGGAAACCCTGGCGCACCTGCTGAAGTACGACTCGGTGGTCGGCCGGCTGGCCGCCGACGTCGCGGTTGCCGACGGCGATCTGGTGGTGGACGGCAGGGTCATCAAGATCCTCGCCGAGAGCGACCCCGGCAACCTGCCGTGGCGTGAGCTCGGCGTGGACATCGTGATCGAATCGACCGGCCGCTTCACCGCCGCAGCGGATGCGGAAAAGCATCTGGTGGCGGGCGCCCGCAAGGTGCTGATTTCCGCTCCCGCCAAGGGCGACGTGCTCAGCGTGGTAATGGGCGTCAACGACGAGGAGTACGACGACGGGGCGCACCACATCGTCTCCAACGCCTCCTGCACCACCAACTGCCTGGCGCCGCTGGCCAAGGTGCTGCACGAGAACTTCGGCATTGAGCAGGGCCTGATGACCACCATCCACGCCTACACAGCGGACCAGAACCTGCAGGACGGCCCGCACCGGGACCTGCGCCGCGCCCGGGCGGCGGCCATCAACATGGTCCCCACCTCCACGGGTGCCGCGAAGGCCATCGGGCAGGTGCTGCCGGAGCTGAAGGGCAAGCTGGACGGGTTTGCCATCCGCGTGCCGGTGCCCACCGGCTCCGCCACCGACCTGACCGTCACCGTGGGCCGCGAGGTCAGCGTGGAGGAAGTCAACGACGCGTTCAAGGCGGCCGCCGCCGACCCGCGGCTGGCCGGCATCCTCACCTACACCGAGGACCCGATCGTCTCCTCGGACATCGTGACCGATCCGGCCTCGGCCATCTTCGATTCCGGCCTGACCAAGGTGATGGGCAACCAGATCAAGGTCATCGGCTGGTACGACAACGAGTGGGGCTACTCCAACCGCCTGGTGGACCTGACCTCCCTGGTGGCGTCCAAGCTCTCCTAACCCCGTTCCCGAACCGCGAGTCCCGCGACGCGAGCCCCGCGACGCGAGTCCCGGCGAGGCCGGCCCCCAGCTCCGGCCCCCACCCCGGGATGACTATTCAGCAGGCGCCCTTTTCAGCCGTGAAAAGGGCGCCTGCTGATTCTTCGACCGGAGGTGGCGTGCGGCCGTCACCGCGGCCGAAAATGCCTGGCTGCTCTTGGCCGGTGCGGCGGCGCATCAGCCCGGCTCAGGTGTACATCAACGAGCCCGGGGTGGTGAGCGTGTCGCCGGTTTCCAGCCAGGTCTTCAGCCCGGAGAGGATCATGGGCCAGCCGCCGAACAGCTGCTCATTGGCGCCTTCGCGCAGCTGGTCGTGCGTGACAGTGAGCCGGCAGGAGTCCTCCACCTGCTCGATCTCCCAGGTCACCCGCGATGTGCCTTCGGCGATCACGTCCTCGCCCCAGAGTGCGCGCATGGTCTGGACCAATTTGCGCGGCGGGTCCACTTCCAGGTTCTCGCCTTCGCCCAGCGGGGCATCCGCCCGGGGATTGGTCATGGTGTAGCCGGAGCCCGGTGTCCAGTCGGTTTCGATCCGGTTGCCGAAGTTGTACTTGCTCCTGATCTCGCTGTCCGTGATGGCCTCCCAGAGCTTTTCCGGGGTGGTGCGGATGTAGATCTCAAAGATCTTTTCCATCGGATTTTCCAATCGGGATTTGAGGTCGCTGAGCCCAGCGGCCCACGGCTGTGCATACTTGCTCACCCACCGGTCGTGGATGAGCCGGATGGGCACCGGATTGAGGAAGTGGAGTTTTTCCCGGCCGCGCCGGCGGGTGACCACCAGGTTGGCCTCTTCCAATTGCTTCAGGTGCTTCATGACGCCGAAGCGCGTGATGTTGAAATGCGCTTCGAGCGCGGAGAGGGTCTGCCCGTCCTCGCGGAACAGTTCATCCAGCAGTTCACGCCGGGTGGGATCCGCCAACGCTTTGAACACGGCATCCATAGGCCCATAATAGGTGACCAATTAGTCACATGTCGAGGGCTTTCCGGATCAAAGGTTGGGCTGGAGCACGGCCTTGATCAGCGGCCGCCCGGCGGCGTCGGTGCTGCCGTCAGCGGTCAGCCGCAGCGCTTCCACGGCCCGGTCCATCGGATAGGTGGTGATCAGGCGCTCGCCCAGATCCGGCAGGGTTGCGAGGAAAGCAAGGGCCTGCTCGAAATCCTGCCGGATGGAGATGAAGCTGTGCAGCACCTCAAGGTTCTTGCTGGTCCGGACCACGGGGGCCGGGGCGGTTCCGGTGGCATACATCGCCACCATGACCAGCCGGCCGAGGGGCCGCAGTTCCTGGACGGCCCGGGCCAAATTTAAGCCCGCACCGGTCGCTTCAATCCACACATCGTAGCTGTCGGGCTGCGGCTCGGTGGTGCTGTCCAAACCAAGGCTTGCGGCCAGTTCGACCCGGGCCGCGTGCCCGGGACCCTCGCGGCCGATCATCGTCACCGCGGCGCCGGCGCGCTGGGCCATCAAACCGGCGAGCAGGCCGATGCTGCGGGTGGTCGAGACCGCCACCCGTTCCCCGGGCTGAATCCGGGCCACGGTGGAGACCGCCCGCCAGGCGATGGAGGCGGGCTCGGCGAGAACCGCGGTGGTGTCCGGAACTGAGTCCGGCACGGGCACCAGGTTGCGCCATGGAACCAACGCCCGTGCGGCTGCCTGGCCATGTTGGGTCAGCCCCAGCCCGGAGCGCCTGGCGCACAGGTGCGGCTGGTCCGCCCGGCACGCCTCGCAGTGGCCGCAGCCGACGGTGGAAATCGGCACTACACGGGTCCCCGGCGCGAGCCACTCCGGAACCAGCAGCCCAGCGCGGACCACCGAGCCGACCGACTCGTGTCCCAGCACCATGCCGAGCGGAACCGGCGCCGCCGCCGGGTCGGCGCGGTAGACAATGACGTCCGATCCGCACAGTCCGCAGAGGCTGACCCGCAACTCCACCTCGTCTGCCCCCGGAGCGCGGAGCGGATGGTCCATCAGCCCCACACCGCCGGGCTCTGCCGAGGTCCGCGCCAGAGCGGGGTTCATGGCCGCATGACCGAACGTACGGCCGCCTGCAGCTGCCACTTTTCCACCTCCTCGACCACGCGCAATTCGTTGCTCTGATCTTAACGCTGCCGCGGCGGCCCATAACGCCCGGGACGGCCCATAACGCCGCGGCGGCCTTAACGCCGATGCATGACGACGGCGGCGCTCCGGTGGGCCGCGAAACCCCACCCAAGCACCGCCGTCGTGATCTGCAGGATCAGTAGCTGGCGGGTGTCCCGGCCGCGCCGTCCCCGTCCGGAGGGGAGGTACTTGGCGGCCAGGGCTTCGGAGCCGCGCGCCAGCAGCGCCACGTCGGCGCCGACGCCCACAAAGTCGGCGCCCCACTCCATGTAGCGGCGGGCCGAGGCTTCGGCGAAGGCGTTGACCCCCACAAACTTGCCGGCAGCCTTGGCGGCCTTCAGCGCCTTCTCCACGCCGGCAACCACCTCGGGGTGCTCCTGCTGCCCGATCACGCCCATCGACGCGGCGAGGTCGGACGGGCCGATGAACACGCCGTCCACGCCGTCCACCGCGGCGATCTCGGCGGCGTTCTCCACCGCCTCCGCGGACTCGATCTGCACGATCAGCGTCAGCGTTTCCTCCGCGCGGGTGAGGTAGTCCGGGATCCGGTTCCAGCGGGCCGACCGGGCCAGCGCGGAACCGACCCCGCGCACGCCGGCCGGCGGGTAGCGGGTGGCTGCCACGGCCGCCGCGGCCTGCTCGGCGGTGTGCACCATCGGGATGATCAGCGTCTGCGCGCCCAGGTCCAGGTACTGCTTGATCAGCACCGTGTCGTTGACCGGCGGCCGGACCACCGGAATGCCGGGGTAGCCGCGCACCGCCTGCAACTGGGCCAGCACGGACTCCAGCCCGTTGGGGGAGTGCTCGGCGTCAATGAAGATCCAGTCGAAGCCCGCGCCGGCGCACAGCTCCGCGATCAGCGGCGAGCCGGAGCAGACCCAGATGCCGGCCAGCGGGCGGTCGGCGGCGGCCAGCGCGTCCTTGAAGGACGGATCGGGTTCTACTCGAAACGGCATGTGATGGTTCCCAGCTGTCCGTAGTCGGCGAACACGGTGTCGCCTTCGTGCACCCACATGGGGCGGGTGAAGGAGCCGGCCAGGATGGTTTCGCCGGCCTTGAGGTGGTCGCCGTGCGGGGCGATCTTGTTGGCCAGCCAGTAGACGCCGGCGGCCGGGTGGTTGAGCACGCCGGCGGCCACGCCGGTCTCCTCCACCGTCTGGTTCTTGTACAGGATGGCGGAGATCCAGCGCAGGTCCACGTCCTGCGGGCGGACCGGGTTGCCGCCGATCACCATGGCGCCCATCGCGGCGTTGTCCGAGATGGTGTCCACGATGGTGCGGCCTTCCATCTCGATCCGCGAGTCCAGGATCTCCAGCGCCGGAACCACGTATTCGGTGGCGTTCAGGACGTCGAAGATGGTGGCGTTGGGGCCCTTGACGTCGCGGTTGAGCACAAAGGCCAGCTCAACTTCGATCCGCGGGTGGGTGTACTGGTCCCACTTCACCGTGCAGCCGTTCTCCAGGATCATGTCATCGAAGATGATCCCGTAGTCCGGTTCGCTGATGCCGGTGGCGTACTGCATGGCCTTGGAGGTCAGCCCGATCTTGCGGCCGGCCAGGGTCCGTCCGGCGGCCTCGCTGCGCTCCCGCCACAGGTTCTGCACCTTGTAGGAGTCCTCAATGGTCATCTCCGGGTAGCGGGCGGTCAGCCGTTGCACCGGCGTCCGGGTCCGTCCCGCCTCCACCAGCTCGTCGGCGATGGACTCGATCGTTGACTGGTCAAGCATGCTTGTGGCACCACTTCCTTGTTCCTCAGGGCCGCGGCTGGCCCTTTAGCTGGGCGGCGGTGCGGTCCCGGCGCCGCACGGAAAGGGCGCCTGCACCATCTTACGGTGGCGCGTGTCACCCTTTGTAAGTTGGTTACGGCGGGTGGGAACAACGACGGCGGTGCCTCCTCGGGCGGCCCAGGGCACGGCATCGCCGAATCGCCGTGAGCCGGCCGCACACCGGCAGGCAAGTCGTCTAGCAGGACTCCTGGCGCAGCGCTGCCCAGGCTTGGAAACCGCCGATAAGGTCGGTCGCACGGGTCAGCCCCAGCCGTTGCAGGGTGTGTGCCGCGAGGCTGGAGCTGTAGCCCTCGTTGCAGACAACCACGATCCGCCGATCGGGGTCGCCGGCGATCGGGAGCCGGTGGGGGCTGGAAGGATCGAGCCGCCACTCGAGAACGTTTCGGTCAATGACGACCGCTCCCGGAAGATCCCCGTCGCGGTCTCGCTGATCGGCCGGCCGTGTGTCAACAACAAGGGCGCCCGCTGCCATCTCCCGCCCAAGATCCGAAGCATGAACACGCTCCAGCCCGATGCGGCTCTCACGGAGTAGTTGGTTGATCGTCAGTGTCCCGGGTGAATCGCCGGGATCTAAACCGCGTTGGCTGGCCGCGGCGCCGTCGTCGGAGATGTGACCCTGCTTCACGGTTTTCCTCGCTTTGCCTGCTCATCGGTCGTTCCACTATGAAGCGAAATGATGAGCTACCTTGGCCGGCCATTTCAAGAGTGGCTTTCCAGGACCTGCCGGAAACTCCCGAAGTCAGGACCACCGCGGCTGCTGCCCGGAAGGCCGTTCACGGCCCAACTGCTGCGCCGCGGCCCGTATCCTGCGCAGGTGTGGGGGCGACCCCCGGCTAGGGTAGGCAGGTGAACTCCTTCCTCCGCAAGCCCTGGACCGGACGGATCGGTGCGCTGCTGGGCATCCTGACCATGGCGCTGAGCCTGCGCGCTGCGGTTTCCGCGGTCGGTCCGCTGCTGGGTGAGCTGGGACCCGAGCTGGGCTTCGACGCGGCCACCACCGGTGCGCTGGCCATGCTGCCGCCGCTGGTCTTCGCGGTGGCGGGCCTGTGCACCCCGGCGCTGATCCGCGGGCTCGGGCTGGAAAAGGTGCTGGTGGCGGCCGTGCTGCTGGCGGTTGCCGGGCAACTGGGCCGCGCCGCCGTCGACGGGGTCTGGCCCTTCCTGGCCCTCAGCGGGGTGGTGATGGCCGGATACGGAATCGGCAATGTGGTGCTGCCTCCGCTGGTGCGGAAATACTTCCCGGACCGCATAGGGGTGGTCACCGCCGGCTATGTGACGCTGCTGGCGGTGGGCACCGCGATGAGCCCGCAGTTTTCGGTCCCGTTGGCGGATGCCGCCGGCTGGCGGGTATCGCTGGCGCTCTGGGCCTCGGTCAGCGCCGTGGTGCTGGTCCCGTGGGCGGTGCAGGCGGCGCGCGACCGCCGGAAGGGCAGGACGTACGACGGCGGTGCCCCGGCGTCGGCGGCTTCCTCGCCTGCGCCCGGGAAGCTGAATCCCTGGCGCTCGCCGGTGGCCTGGGGACTGGCGATTTTCCTGGCCGGCAACTCCGCGCAGACCTATGTGTACTTCACCTGGTTGCCGCCGTACCTGACCGAGCACGGGGTCGACGCCGCGACGGCCGGTTCGGCGTTGGCCTACTTCGCCATCCTGGGGTTGCCGGTCAGCCTGCTGGTGCCGCTGATTGTGCCGCGGCTGAAGCAGCCGATCGCCGCCATCCTGGTCTTCACCGCTTGCTGGATCGGCGGGCATGCGGGCCTGCTGCTGTCGCCGGACACCGGCACCTGGTGGTGGGTGACCCTGTCCGGGCTGGGCCAGGGCACCTTCGCCACCGCGCTGTTGATGGTCAACCTGCGCTCGCGCACCACCCACGGCTCGGCCGTGCTGTCCGGCTTCAGCCAAGGGATCGGTTACGCCGGTGCCAGCGTGGCTCCGCTCTTGTTCGGGGTGGTGCACGAATCCACCGGTTCGTGGACCGCTTCCTTTGCCATGCTGGGCGTCTGCATTGTGGTGATGCTCGTAGGCGCGGTCATGATCAACGGTCCGCGCCGGATTGAGGACCTGCCGGCAGCCGGCCGCAGGCGCAAGGCCGCGCTCTACCCGGTGGGCGGGACAGAGCGACAAGACGCCCGCCGCTGAAGCACCGGGAAGGCCCCTTCCGCCGCCCCGCCCGCGCGGCCTAGACTCGATTCACTTGATCATGAATCATCTTGGGGCCCCTGCCCGGGACCGCCGCGGGGCCTCAAGACCTGCCGGGACGGGGGCCGTCACGGCTCACGCCTGAGAGACACACCGGCCGATCGGCGGATCGCGGCCGGACGCCGGCAAGAGGAAGAAGTGCGGCATGCGGATCGCCGTCGATCTCACTAAATGCCAGGGCTACGCCCAGTGCGCCTTTCTTGCCCCGGAGGTCTTCCGCATCCAAGGGGACGAGGCGCTCACGTACGACCCCGACCCGGACGACGCGCAGCGCACCCGGATCCGGCGCGCCGCCGCTGCCTGTCCGGTCCAGGCGATCACCCTTGATCAGAGGGACGGGCCGCACGACTCGCAGCATCCGGATACCCGGCCGGGGACGACTGACCCTGCCGGGGACAGCGAAAACACGTTCAAGAAAACGGGGCGAATCGTCATCGTTGGAGCCTCCCTGACGGGGCTGCACGCGGCGGAACGGCTGCGCGAGGAAGGCTTCACCGGCTCGCTGACCCTGGTCGGCGAGGAACCCCACGAGCCTTACGACCGGCCGCCGCTGTCCAAACAGCTCTTGGCCGGGTCGCTGCGCTCGGAAGATACCTCGTTGCCGCGCCGCCGGGACATCGCTGCCAGCTGGCGGCTGGGAGTCGCGGCGACCGGCCTGGACCTGCCGGCGAAGCAAGTCCGGCTCGCCGACGGCAGCCGGATCGAATTCGACAAGGTGTTGATCGCCACCGGCCTGCGCTCGCGCCCTTGGCCGAACCCTGCGGAGGCAGCACTGGACGGTGTGCTGACGTTGCGCACCCGGGAGGACGCCTCGAAGCTACGGCAGCTTCTGGCCGCCCGACCCCGCCGGGTGCTGGTCATCGGCGCCGGATTCATCGGTTGCGAGGTCGCGTCCGTGTGCCGGGAACTCGGCCTGCCGGTCACCGTCGCAGAGGCCGGGCCGGCCCCGCTCGTGGCTGCCCTCGGCGGTACGATCGGCGCCATCGCCGGTGAGCTGCACGTCGAGAAGGGCGTGGATCTGCGCTGCGGCGTCCGGGTCACGTCCCTCGAAGGTGATGCCGCAGGGCAGCTGCGCCGGGCGGTGCTGTCCGACGGGACAACCGTTGAGGCCGAGGTGGCGGTCGCCGCGCTGGGCTCCGTGCGCAATGTCGAGTGGCTCGCAGATTCCGGGTTGGCCTGCGGCGTGTGGGGCGTCGCCTGCGACGCCGGCTGCCGCGCCTTCGATGCGAACGGGCTGGTCACCGATGACGTCTTCGTCGCCGGGGACATAGCGCGCGCCCCGCAGCCGATGTACGGCTACCAATTCCTGGCCGTTGAACATTGGGGCAACGCCATCTCGCAGGCCGAGGTCGCGGCGCACAATATGGTCAGCCGCGAGACCGAACGCTGGCCGCACCTGGCGGTGCCGCAATTCTGGTCGGTCCAGTTCGGCACCGAAATCAAGAGCGTCGGGGTTCCCTCGGCCGCCGATGAAGTCGCCATCGTCCAGGGATCGGTGGCACAGCGGCGCTTCCTGGCCGTCTACGGCTACAAGGGCCGCATCGTGGCGGCTGTCGCCTTCAACCAGAACAAGTGGCTCGAATTCTACGAGCCGTTGATCGAACAGGCCGCGCCCTTCCCGCCCTCGTTCCACCATGTGGACGAGTCGGCCGATGGGCATGCCGTGCCAGCTGGCTTCAGGCCGGCGATCAGCCCCACCCAGGACGCAACCGTGGTGGTGACCGGCCACGACCCCAACGAACGCCGCGCCAGACTGACCAATCCTGCTGCCGGAGACACGCCGTCCCGGAGACCCGCAGAAACCGCCCCGAGATCAAAGGAGCATTCACCATGACCCAAGCGAGCTCCTGGGAGAAGGTCCTCGACTACTCCAACCGGGCCAACCCCTACCCGTTTTACGCTGAGCTCCGCAAGACGCCGGTGACACGGCTGCCGGACGGGACCTACCTGGTCAGCACCTACGCCGAGATCGCCTCGCTGCTGCACGATCCGCGGGTCAGTTCCGAGATCAGCCGCAATCCGGCCGCAGCCGCGGCGGGCGTCACCGCGGACGAGGGCGACGGCGCCGGCATGACGCCAACGTTCCTGAGCATGGATCCGCCGGATCACGATAAGTTTCGACGGATGACCATGCGCCACTTCGGACCGCCGACGACGCCAGGCCGGATCGCCGGGTTGGAGCCCCGGATGGAGGAAATCGTCACCGACCTGATCGACAAGATGGCGGGCCGCAGCAGGATCGACGTGGTCGACGAGCTGGCCTATCCGCTGCCGGTCACGGTGATCTGCGAGCTGCTCGGTGTGCCTCCGAGCGACAGGCAGCGCTTCCGAGTCTGGGTGGACATCGCCCTGCAATCCATCGATCCCGGCCTCGATCCCGAAACCCAGCAGAAAAAGCGGGCGGAAGCCGGTGCGGAGCTGCGCGCGTTCATGGAGGAACTGGTCGAGTCCCACCGGAAGTCACCGGGCGACGACATGCTCTCGGCGATGGCCACCGACGACAGCGCGGAAGGCAGCCTGCCGGCCGAGCAACTGGTGGGCACCGGACTGCTGCTGCTTATTGCCGGACACGAAACCACCGTGAACCTCATCGCCAACGGCGCACTGACCCTGCTCCGCCACCCGGACGAACTCCAGAGGCTGCGCAACGACCCAGAGCTGGCCATCCCGATGGTGGAGGAATTGCTGCGCTACGAGCCGCCCGTGCATTTCGTCCCCTTCCGCACCGCCCTCGACGATATCGACATCGGCGGCACGACCATCCCGGCAGGTGCCTCCTTCACGCTGCTCCTGGCCGCCGCCAACCGCGACCCCGCCCATGTCGCCGACCCCGACCGCTTCATCCCGGACCGGCCCAACAACGGCCATCTGGGCTTCGGCGGCGGCATCCACCTCTGCTTCGGGGCACCGCTGGCCCGGCTGGAAGCCCAGATCGCCCTCACCGCTTTCGCCAGCAGGATCGAGAACCCGCGGCTGGTGGACGACCCGCCGCCATACCGGCCGAGCCCGTTCCTGCGGGGACCGTCCCATCTCCCGGTAGACATCGACGGGATCACCGGCAGAGAGCACCATCGGGCTGGCCGCGGATAACCTGCGGCGACAACGGATCCTGCCTTGCCCGGACGTAGGATGGGTCCGGATACGGAGGCCAATCATGATTCGCCTGCGCACTGCTGCACGGCTGGTGCTGCCGGCCCTCTGGCTCGGCCTGATCATCGGAATTTCGCTGATCGAGGCACCGCTGAAGTTCCGGGCTCCCGGCATCACCATTCCGCTGGGGCTGGGCATCGGCCGACTGGTGTTCACCGCGATGAACATTGTGGAACTGGTCCTCGCCGGGCTGCTGCTGCTCTCCCTCCTAGGGCAGCGCGTGGACCGCAGGTTCTGGGCCCTGGTGGGTGGCGCCGTCGTCGTGCTCTTGGCCAAGGTGATGGTGATCCGGCCGCTTCTCAACCGCCGGACGGACATGGTGCTGGCAGGCACCGACGACGGCGGTTCCGCCCTCCACTACGTGTACATCGCGGCGGACGGCGTCCTGATCATCCTGCTGGTACTCATGCTGATCGCCGCGGCACGCCGCTGGGTGCCGGCGCCCGTCGCCGAGCCGGAGTTGGGCCGGCGCTGAGAGCCTCATGCCGGCGCCGGCCGCCCCCGCTAGTAGTCACCACTCGCCGGGGACGGCGTAGGGCCGGGACCACAACGCAATCTGCAGGACCACGGCCTTCAGCCAGGCCTGCATCATCGCATCCACGTCGTCCGCGGAATCGCTGCCGCGGGACAGGAACGGCCGCATGGTTGCCACCACCGGCCCGATCAGCGCGATCAGGTACCGCAGCGGGACAACCTGGGTGGACCCGACATGGTCGGTGTCGTTCTTATGCTCGGGCGTGTGGCGCAGGGCGATCTCGTTCTGGTAGTCCAGCCACTCCTGGTCGTAGGGCTTGGTGCAGGTGTCCCGGATCCACTGGCCGAACCGCAGACGAACCGCCGACAGATAGTCCTCGATCGGCGGGCCGTCCGGCCGGGAGAAGTGGGCCACCAGGTGGGGCTGCCCGGCGATGAAGCGGTACCAGACGTCGAGCACGTCCTCCACCTGCTCGTCCAAAATCTCGCCGGCACGGCGCAGCGAAGCAGCGTCCTCTTCTCCGAACATGACACTCGCTTTGAGGTCGTCAAGCTCGGTCAGCGTGACCGGTGAGGGGGCTACCGTGCCGTACTCGTAGCCCGGAATGTTTGAACCGCTGGATGCATGGACCGACATGGCAGTGCCTCCATTGTCTGGATTGGCGCAGGGCGCCCTGAGCGGCCATTAATACTCCGCGGCGCCGGTAGGGTCAACGGCTCAGTTGCCGAAGGCCGGCGGAGCGACTTCGTCGGGCCGGGCGTCCCTCTCCTTCTTGCTGCGCTCGGACGGCACGGTCAGGATGATCGAGGCGATGGCGATCACCACCATGAACACGTTGAACAGCAACCCGACGGCACCGCCGAACCGCAGCGCCACGTTGTCCTGGCGTCCGATGAACAGGCCCCAGGACTGGATGATTCGAGGGTCCACCGCCTGGGCGGCCACATAGAGGGCAGCCGAAATGGCCACGCCGATGGCGTTGCCCAGTGAGGACGCCATCTTGTAGATGCCTGACGCTGCGCCGACCTGGGCATCGGGGACGTTGGACAGGGCAGCATCGGTGGACGGGGTCGCGTAAAAGCCCAGGCCAATGCCGAAGAGCGTGAACCCGATGACCGTCAGCACAATGTACTCGCCGATGCGCAGGAACGTGGTGGAGCACAGCAGGATGCCGATGCCGGTGATCATGCTGCCCCACAGCATCGGTTTCCGCGGCCCGAACCGCTGCAGCAGTTTCTCACCCACGCGAATGGTGGCCAAGATGGCGATCAGGTAGCCGAGCGTCAGCAGGCCTGACTGCAGCGAATTCATTCCGGCGGCGACCTGAACCAGCCCGAGGGCGACGATCAGGGTGCCGGCGGCGCCGTTGAGCAGGAAGTTGGACAACGTCGCGCCGGTGAAGGTGCCGTTGCTGAAGAGCTTCAGGTCCACGAACGAATAGCTGCGGCGCGTCTCGATCTGCAGGAAGAGCAGGCCGAACACCACGAACGCGGCCACCAGGCCCAGGCCTGCCCCGCTGAACCAGCCGATCACCGGGCCTTGCGAGATGTAGACGTTGATGGCCACCAGCATGATGATGAAACACGCTAGTCCGCCCCAGTCGAAGTGATGCGAAGCGGTATCAGGATCCGCCGCGGCACGCGATTCCGGCGTGCCGCGGACCAGGAACAGCGCCAGCACGGACAGCACAATCGAGATCCAGAAGATGGACCGCCAGCCCAGGAAGGAGGAGGCCATTAGTCCGCCGAACAGTGCACAGAAACCGGACCCGCCCCAGGAGCCGATGGACCAGAACGACAGCGCGCGCTGCCGGTCCTTGCCCTCGTAATAGCTCTTGATCAGCGCCATGGTTGAGGGCATGATGCACGCCGCGGACAGGCCTTGGATGGCGCGGCCGCCCAGCAGCATGAAGTCGGTCAGCCAGCCGAGGTTTTCCGGCGTCAGCGCGATCAGCAGCGACCCCAGGATGCTCAGGTAGATGCCGATATACATGATCTTGGCGCGACCGATCCGGTCCGCAAGCCCGCCGGCAACCACGATGAAGATCCCGGAAAACAGCGATGTGATCGATACGGCCAGGTTGGCCAGCGTTTGTTCGACGCCGAGTTGGTCTTTGATGCCGGGGATGACGTTGAGCAGGGTCTGGGCGAAGAGCCAGAAGTTGATCACGGCCAGGACGATGCCCAGCAGCCACTTGTCGGTCGGTTTCCAATCGGTCCGGACCGGGACTGAAGTTGATGAGGTCATGGGAAACAACCCTTTACTGTGCCAAATAAGCAAGTGCGGCCACGATTTGCGCCTGGGTAGCGACTGAGAGCGTCGGGTCGATGGCGGGAGCGAAGAAGGGTGAATGGTTCGCCGGAATGTCTTGGGAGACAGTGCCGTTCTCCAGGGCTTTCCGGTACATATCTGCCGGGACGGAGCCCACCGTCCAGTAGGTGTACGGAACGCCGAACGCGTCTGGAATCCGGCTGAAGTCCTCGGAGGCCGTGACCGGTTCGGCGTGGAAGACCTGGCTGCCGCCAAAATGCTCCGTGAACGCGGCGGTGATCTTCTGGGTGGTTGCGGCATCGTTATTGGTCAGCGGGAACTGGTCGTAGTACTCGAATTCCGGGTCGCGGGGCGACCCGGCCGCCGCGCACTCGCCCCGGACTATCCGTTCGATCGATGCCATGATCCGTTCCCGCAGCGCCACATCGTAGGTGCGCAGGTTCAGCAGCAGTTCCGCGCGGTCCGGAATGATGTTGGACTTCGTGCCCGCGTTGGAGGCGCCGACGGTCACCACCGCGAACTCGCCCGGCTTGGTCTCGCGGGACACGATGGTCTGCAGCCGCAACACGATCGACGCGGCCAGCACCACCGGGTCCACGGCGTTGTGAGGCATCGAGCCGTGCGCACCCCGTCCGTGGACCGTGACCTTCAGGGAATCACCGGCCGAGAGGATCGGTCCCGCCGTCGTGCCAATAGTGCCCACCTCAAAAGGCATCACATGCTGACCGAAGGCCACGTCGGGCTTGGGCAGTTTGGCGGCCAGGCCGTCGTCGACCATTGCCTGCGCGCCGGCGGCCGTTTCCTCGCCGGGTTGGAAGAGCGCCACATGGGTGCCGGCCCAGCCGTCGCGGTGGGCGGCCATCAGCTTCGCCGCGCCGAGCAGCGCCACAATGTGCATGTCGTGGCCGCAGGCGTGCATCACGCCCTCATTTTCGGAGGCATAGTCCAGTCCGGTGGCCTCGGTGACGGGGAGCGCATCAATGTCCGCCCGCGACAGCACGGTGCGGCCCGAACCGTTGTCCAAGACACCGACGACGCCGGTGCCGCCGATGCGCTGGACCTGGTAGCCGAAGCCGGTCAGCTCGCTTTCGATCCGATCGGCGGTACGGTGTTCTTCCATGCTGAGCTCGGGGGTCCGGTGCAGTTCTTTGTACAGGTCCCGTTGCCAGTGCAGCCCCTGCTCCAGGGAACTGACGAGGTGTTCCTCGATCGTCATGGTGTGCTCTTCCTGGTCCGCCGGCACGGGAAGCGCGGGTACCCGGATCCCGGAGGCGCGGTTTAACTAACCGTAGACCCCGGGTCCGGCAGCACACAACGACGCCGATGCCAGAGCGGCGGGCCGACCGAAGGTACTACAGCTGATGCGGCAGCCCGGCGTTTCCAGCCGCCGGGCCCTGGATGCGTGACCGCAGGATAGACACGCCTGGTCCGTCGAGCTCATCGAGGTAGGTTTCGCGGCCAGCCATGCTCATTACCAGGGCGAGGGTCGATCCATTGACCAGTGGCCCGCTGCCCGCTTCGAACGGCCCGTCGTTTGCGCGCAACTGCAGACCGGTGACGTGCGTTCGGCTGGCAACGGTGAAATCGCGCCGGGCGAAGAATTCAGCCACGGGTGTCAGCGCGTCGACGGCCGGTGTCCGGTGAAGCCCGAGCGGCCGGCGGATGTCCTGGGCGTGCACGACGACTTCGCCAAGGTAGGCAGGGGTGTGTGCGGAGGGTGCCGTGGTACTCGTGATGATGGTGCGGAAAAGCTCCAGTGTTTCTACGGGAGTTTCGCCGCGCCACTCGGCCAGCCTGCGCTGATTGTGTACATCGGCACGGAACCGCGCGCCGAGCATGCTCCGAAGCCACTGCCACTGGTTCAAGCTGGCTGCTGCCGTAAGGTGGGCGAGGACCTCCTCGACGTCCCATTGCCCGCACAGGGTGCGGCGCCGCCACTGTTCCGCTTTGAGGTCGGAAAGGTCCTCAGCTAAAGCGGCTCGCTCGGCATGCACCAGTGGCCATAGTTGGTTGCTCCGCGATCTCTTCGTATCGCCGCCGCCACTTCTCATCGGTGACGCGATTTCGAGTTCGTCGACGTGTCCCCTGCTTTATCTGCGAGGCGGGAAGCGCCACTTCCCTTGAGCCGCTCCCGGTCCACTTGTCGCCCGGAGACTGCGAGCAGCAGATCGATGGAATCAGCTTCGACATCGTCTCCTTGCCCCCAAACCGCCCCGGTCTTCCGGTCGATTAGCCTCAGGCCTGCCGCACGCTCGCGTCCTCCTCCGAAGGATACGGGGGTGCGCAGTTGGTAGGCCAGGGCCTGCGAAACCGAACTTTCGGGGTAGCTTCCGCCCATGCCCAGCGGCCTACGGATGTCCTCTCCGTGCACGATTGCTTCGACCAGACGTGTTGCGAGGCGCGCCGGCGGTGTGCGCGTGAGGTTCGCAGTGTCCGTCAGCGCCGCGATCGTCTCCCGAGCATCCTGCCGCTTCTCTCGGGCAATGCCGTTCTCGTTTGCGCGGTCGAAGTCCAGGCGCGCCTTCACGAGATCACGGACGAAAGAGAGCCTGCTGGTTCGGGCCGTGTCAACAAGATGGGCAAGGACATCGTGAATATCCCATCCTGGGCAAAGAGAAGGGAGGCACCACTGTTCGTCCCGCAGCCCGGAGAGATCAGCGGCGAGCCGGCGCCTCTCGGAATGGACCACCTGCCAGATCGATGCTGCAGCGACGCGCATACCGGCTCCTACTCGGGTCAGTCTGCTATCCCGGAAATGACTACTGACGCGTACTTTACTGCATTCCTCGGACCGGCAAGTACGACGACGGCACCCGGGTTCCAGCTGTGGGAACGCGGGTGCCGTCGACTTGGTGAGTAGCGCGGTGCCGCCGGTCGGCCGGCCGCACCGCCGTCGGCACGAGCGGTGTTGCTTAGAACGGGTAGTTGGCGATCTCCGGGCGGACGGTGAGCCACTGGGTTTCGGTGAAGGAGTCCATGTTGGCCTGATGGCCGCCGATGCGCGAGCCGTTGCCGGAGTTCTTGGTGCCGCCGAACGGGGAGTTGGCCTCGTCGGAGACGGTCTGTTCGTTGATGTGGACCTTGCCGGAGTCCACCCGGTCGGCCACCTGCATGGCCAGTCCGACGTCGCCGAGGATGGAGAGCGAGAGCCCGTACTCGTTGGCGTTGGCCAGTTCCACGGCCTCGTCGATGGTGGAGAACTTGATCACCGGGGCCACCGGGCCGAAGATCTCGTCCTTCCACGCGGTGTTCTCCGGGTCGAGGTCGGCGAGCACGGTGGGGGAGTAGAACGGGCCGTTGTTGGTTCCGCCGGCGGCCAGCCGCGCGCCGGCGGCGACCGCGTCCTGCACGATCGAGTCGATGCGCTTGAGCTGGTTCTCGTCGATGATCGGGCCGAGCGCCACGGTGCCGGTCTTCGGGTCGCCGACGGGCAGGTTCTTCGCCTTCTCGGCGAGGGCGGCGACGTAGTCCTCGTAGATGTCTTCGTGGACGATGTGCCGGCCGGTGGTCATGCAGATCTGGCCCTGGTGCATGAACGAGCCGAACGCGGCGGCGGACGCGGCCTTGGCCAGGTCCGCGCCGGGCAGCACGATCATGGCGTTGTTGCCGCCCAGTTCCAGGTGCGCGCGCTTGAGGTTGCGGGCGGCGGATTCGCCGATCTTCCGGCCGGCGGCGGTGGAGCCGGTGAAGGAGATGACCCGGACCTCGGGGGCCTCGACCACGGCCGCACCGATGTCCGCGCCGCCGGGCAGCAGGGACAGCAGCCCGGCGGGCAGGCCTGCTTCTTCGAAGATGCGCATCAGGGTGACGCCGCCGCAGACGGCGGTGCGGGGGTCCGGCTTGAGCAGCACCGCGTTGCCCAGCGCCAGCGCCGGGGCGACCGCTCGGATGGAGAGGATCAGCGGGAAGTTGAACGGCGCGATCACGCTCACCACGCCGACCGGGCGGCGGCGGGCGAACGACCAGCGGTCCTCGTTGGAGGTCAGCACGTCGCCGGCCGGCAGCGAGGGCAGCGCGGCGGCTTCGTAGCATTCGTTGGCGGCGATGTGGGTTTCCAGCCCGGCCTTGGGGCCGATGCCGCCGGATTCGCGGACGATCCAGGACTGGATCTCCTCGGCGTGTTCTTCCCAGAGCGCGCCGGCGCGGCGCAGCACCGCGGCGCGTTCCTCGGGTTTGCGGGCGGCCCATTCCTTCTGCGCGGCGGCAGCAACGGCCGCCGCCTCGTGCACGTCCTCGACCGAGGCCAAGCCGTAGGTTCCCAGCGTGTCGCCGGTGGCCGGTTCCACGGAGGCAGCGGTGCCGGCACCGCCGTCGCGCCAGCCGTTGAGGTAGATCTTGCCCTCCCACAGGGAGGCATCAAGCAGGGACATGTCCCGTCCTTTCAATCATGGGTAGGTTCGTTCCGGCCGCGGCGAAGCGGCCAGGGGTCTGGGTTTCAGCCGGCGATCTTCAGCACGGCCTTGATGGTGCCGCCGGAGGTGGAGTCGGCGACGGCCGCGTCGATTTGGTCGAAGTCGTAGTACTTCACCAGCTTGTCGAACGGGAACCGCCCGGCCTTGTACAGGGCGATCAGGCCGGGGATCAGCTGCGCCGAGGTGCTGGAACCGCCCAGCGTGCCGATGATGCGCTTGCCCCAGAGCGTGCGCAGATGGTCCACGGAGAACCGCGCCTCGGCCGGCGCCCCGCCGATCAAAATCAGCGTGCCCAGCATGCCCACCGCCTCCGCGGCTTCCTCCAGCACCTTGATGTTGCCGGTGCACTCCAGCACGTAGTCGGCCGGGCCGCCGCAGATCCGCTGAATTTCTTCCAGCGCGTTGGTCTTGCCGGAGTTGATGGTGTGCGTGGCACCGAGTTCGCGCGCCAGTTCCAGCCGCGAGTCGTGCAGGTCGATGGCGATGATGGTGGCCGCCGGTGTGTTCTTCGCGGCCATGATGGCGGCCAGGCCCACCGCTCCGGCGCCGTAGACCACCAGCGACTGGCCCGGCTCCGGCTTGGCGGTGTTGAAGACCGCGCCCGCGCCGGTGGTGATGCCGCAGGCCAGCGGACCCACCAGCTCCAGCGGAATGTCCTGGTCCACCTTCACCAGCGACGTCGCCAGCGCCAGCGAATAGTCCGCGAAGGAGGACTGCCCGAAGAAGTGGCCGGACATCTTGCTGCCGTCGGCCCGGGTGTACGCGGACTTCCCCGCGTCCGGCCCCTTGAACCGGGAGCCGCTGACCAGCGCCTCGCCCAGCCGCAGGCAGTAGCGGTGCTCGCCGCGCAGGCAGTTCTTGCACTCGCCGCAGAACGGCCAGCCCATGATCACGTGGTCGCCCACGGCCACGTTGGTCACACCGGCACCGATGGCCTCCACCACGCCGGAGCCCTCATGGCCCAGCACGCCCGGCAGCGGCAGCGGCATGTCCCCGGCCTGCGTGATCAGGTCCGTGTGGCAGAGCCCGACGGCGGCCACCTTCACCAGCACTTCGCCCGGCCCGGGCGCGTCCAGCTCCAACTGCTCGGGCACGAACGGGGCGTTCTTCTCCTCGACTACCAGCGCATTGATCTTCATGTCCTGCTCCTAGTCCTGTGGAAGCCTGTTGATGTGTCAATCAGTAGTGCAACGGACGACGGCGGTGCAAACTTTGGGCGTGGCGCTCACCAGGGGAGTTTCCTGACTCCCGGACGCCGACACCATCCCTGTCTACCGCAGGGTCGGTGGCAGCGGTCCACGGCTGGTTGAGCCGGTAGCCGACGGGGAAGGGCTGGATGCCGGTTGGGGACAGCGACATCCCGTGGACATCGCGCAACCGGCGGACATTGGCAGCCAGATGCTCCAAAAGCTCACTCATGGAAACATTCTGCACTACGCATGGACGCTGTACATTCAGAATGTGAGCCTGTTGAGGGGTGAGGGCAAGGACTGGTGGGACTGGCTGTTCATCGCCGGGGTGGCCTTCAAGGGACTGGACGGAGCGGTCGAAATTATCGGCGGCCTGCTGCTGCTGGTCGCTGATCCAGCCCAGATCCACGGCCTGGTCCTGCGGCTGACCCAGCCCGAACTCGCCGAAGATCCGAAGGACTTCATCGCCACGCACTTGCTGCATGCGTCGGACAGCTTGACCGGCAGCGCGGTGGCCTACGCGGCCGCTTACCTGCTGGTGCACGGCGCGGTGAAGGTGGTGCTGGTGACGGCCGTGCTGCTGAACAAGCTTTGGGCCTACCCGTGGATGATCGGGGTCCTGTTGGCATTTATCGCCTACCAGCTTTACCAGTTCGCGGTCTCGCCCACACTGGGACTGGTGGCTCTGACCGTCTTCGACGCACTGGTCGTGGTGCTGACCTGGCACGAATACCGCCGGCAGCGGGAACGCCAGATCGCCTGACCGCCAGCCGCCTGACCGCCAGCCGCCTGACCGCCAGCCGCGCGCGTCCTACGCCGTGGTGCCGATTTCCCGTTCCATGTCCGCGGTGCTCAGCACCCGGCCGAAGAACGTGCCGACCGCGTCCAAGGTCGCGGCTTGGGCGGCCTCGGACCGGCCGCCGGTGGCGTCAGACAGGAACGCCACCTTGTAGTCGTTCATGTAGGCGCTTCGGGCGGTGGATTCGCAGCAGACTTCGGTCAGCGTGCCGGCGATGATCACCGTGTCCACGGCGTTCAGCCCGCGGATGGTGGCCAGCACGCTCTTGAGCGGGGTGTTGTGGAATGCGTCGTAACGGTGCTTGTCCAGCACGTAGTCGTCGGCTTCGGGCTTCAGCTCCTCGACAACTTCCACGCCGTCGGTTCCGCGGCGCATGCCCACCGTCTGCAGCCGCTGGTTGTAGGTGGTCTCCAGCGGCGACACATCGAACGAGTCGAGCAGCACATGCCGACTGTAGATCACCGGGATGCCGGCCTGTCGGCAGGCGGCGACGGCGGTCACCATCTCGGGCAGCCGTTTGCGAGCCATCGGCACCTCCATCGGCGCGCCTTCCAGCACAAAGTCGTTCTGCATATCGATCATCAGCAGTGCGGACCGGGCCGCATCAATGCTCCACATGGTGCCCCCTGGAGAGGTTCTGGCCGGCGCGCGGCAGCTGACTGGACGTGAGACCTAGGTTACATGGCCCGCAAGGTGCAGTTGACTGCCGGCAGCGGGCGACGATGGGCGGTCAGCGGGGAGGGGCTAGGCCTGCTCGTCCAGCTCCCGCTGTGCGGCGGCGGCAGCTTTCCGCATCCGGTCGGCGGTCTTGGCCGCAGACACCAGATCTTCCTCGGCCGCTTCGATCTTTCGGTCGGTGGACGCGACCTCACGCTGCAGATCCTCGATCCGCTGTTTCAGCTCGGACAGTTCGCCGGCGAGGGCGTCGCGGCGGTTCTGCAACTGGTCCAGCTTGTCCAGGACCTTCTGTTCTTTTGCCTCGGCGTCGTCTTTACGCTGCTCGGCCTTCTCCACCTCGGCCCGGGCCAGCCGGCGCTGCCGCTCCGCCGCCTCGGCTTCCTGCTTGGCGGCCCGGTCGGCCCTGGCGGCCCGGCGGTCGGCGAGCTCGTCCCTCGCCGGAGTCTTTGCACCGCGGCGGGGCGGGGGAGCTAAAGCGGGCGCGGGCGAGCCGACGGCTTCCGGCACGGCAACGATTCCGTCCAAGTCCACCGGGTCCAGCCCGGTGGACGAGAATGACTGGGTCAGCAGCCCGCTGGCCAGCGCAGCCCCCGCTGCCGGGTCGGACATCGCGGCCCGCAGCGTCTGCTCCACTTCGCTGGCCACGGCCGGGCTGACCGGATGGCCCAGCTCGTCGGCCAACTGGCGGCCGCTTAGCGCCATGGCGGACAGAAGCCCGCGGCGCTGATCGCCCAACGTCCGCATCTGACCGGGGTCCAGGTCCTGCTGCGCCTGGCTCATTGCCGCACCCAGCTCGATGACCCCGTCGATCTCGTCGCGGCGGTGGCGTGCCATCATGTTGAGCAGCCAGGCAGCGGCCGTGGGCTTCGACAGGCTGCGCAATCGCGCGGCCAGAGCCTTGTCCCCGTCCTGCGCAGCTTCCTTGGCCTTCGCGTTGCGGGCGGCGGTGAACTCACCGGGCAGCAGCGCATACAGCTCCCGCGCCGCGCTCTCCAGGTCCATGCGGCCTAGCCTAATCGGACCTGTTCCCGGTGCCGCTCAGCCACGGCGCAGCCGTCTAGCGGGACTTCCGGGTCTCCCGGTTGTTGGCCTTGCGCAGCGCCTCGACCAGCTCGGACTTGTCCATCTTCGACCGGCCGGGCACGTCAAGCTTTTTCGCCAGCTCGTAGAGGTGTTCCTTGGAGGCGTTAGCGTCCACGCCGCCCTTGGTCTCCCGCGACGTGTCCTTGCCGCCCTTGGCCTGCTGATCCGAGGGGCCGTAGTTCTCCTTCGGCTCCCAGTGGTCGCCCACTTTTTCATGCGTGTGCTTGAGCGCGCTGTAGGCCACGCGGTGCGCGCGTTCCTCGTCGCCGTACGTCTCGGCGGCCGAGTCGTGGGCCTCCGCGAACGTCTCCTGCGCCTTCTTGCCGGAACGCTGCAGCGTGCTCGGCAGCTCGCTCTGCTTCGGCTTCCCGCTCTTGGTCGTCTTGGGCATCCGGACCACGTCCCTTCACCAGAGATTGTTCCCGTTTCCACCTCCAACGTGGCACAGTTCCACAGCCGTGCCAAGGGACATAGCGCCCCTGTGTAGGAGAAGAACGAGCGCATTTGGTCCTCGCCGCCGTCACGTCGACACGATGGTCAGATGCGCTGGGCGTGCCGTTCCGGGGAACGGCACGGAGTCGTCGTCGGCTCGTGATTTCCGCCACCGGGCCCCTAAGCTGTCGACGTGCTCAGTGTTCTTCGAATCCCGGGCTTGCTCCGTGCCTTCATCCCGGCGCTGGCAGGCAGACTGTCCTTGGCGATGGTCGGACTTTGTCTGTTGCTGGCTGTACAGGAGACCACCGGCTCATTCGCGCAGGCAGGATTCGTCGCAGCTGTTTTCGGTTTCGCCAACGTCACCGCTTCCCCGTGGCGGGCGCGCGCCGTTGATCGTTGGGGGCAGCGGGTGCCCCTTTCGATAATGGCCACCGCCCACGCCGCAGGGCTCCTCGGACTGGCAGCCATCATCGCCCCCGGTAGCAGTGCATTCGTGTGGTTGCTCGCCCTCGGAGCTTTGATCGGGTTGAGTGCGCCGCCGCTAGGTGCGTCGATGCGGGCCATCTGGTCATCCCTGACGGTTGCCGGCGACCAACGTCGGAAAGCGTTCAGCCTCGACGCGGTCAGCGAAGAACTCCTCTTCGTGGCTGGCCCCGTCGTCATTACGACCGTGATCACCACGGCTTCACCGAGCACCGGGCTCGTTCTCACCGCCGTTACCGCTCTCATCGGGACCTTCGGAATGGTGCTCAGCCGAGCATCCCGAAGCCTCGCTTGGGTGAGCTTGCCGAGGGCGAGGGGTGACCAGCCACTGCGCCAGCCCGGCTTTGCGCGCGTGCTCTTGGTGCTCGCCGGGGTTGGCGGGGTGGTGGGTGTGGTCGAGATCGCAGCTCCCGCCTTCGCGATCGAGTACGGAAGCGTCGAACTTTCCGGGTGGCTGCTGGCCGCGTTTGCCGCCGGCAGCGCTCTCGGTGGCATCGCTTACGGCCACCTCAAGCTGAAGGCATCGCTGGTCAGCACCCTGTTTGTGCTGTGCTGCGGCATGGGGGTGCTGGTCTCGCTCGTGGCCTGGGCGCCATCCGTCATCGTCTTGGCGGTGGGCCTCGCCCTTGCCGGGATGTTCTTGGCTCCGACGCTGATCACCGGATACCTCATCGCCGATGGCTCCGTGCCCAAGGCATCGCAGACCGAAGCCTCAGCCTGGATCAATACGACGGTGAACTTCGGTGCCTCGATTGCGTCCGCAGTCGCAGGAGTCATCGTCGATCAATCCGGGCCCGCGACTTCACTTTTCCTGATCGGCTGCGCGGCCCTCCTGCTGGCCTGCGCAACACCCTTCAGGCGGCTGTCGGTGCTCCCGGCTTCCGCAGCGCTCGAGTTGCACTGACCCGGACCGGCGCCCGCCGGCGTGTCCCTGGCCCGGCACAATGGAAGGGTGACCCAGCCAGCCTCCCGCACCACCCAACCTCCGCGCAGCCAGCACCGTCCGTTCGACCTGGGAGCCATCGGCGCGGAATTGGTCTTCGCCCGGTCCCTGGACGATTTGGCCGCGGCGCTGACGGCGGGGGCGGCCGCTTCCCCGCCCGGCACTTCCGCAACTGAGCCCGCCCAAGGCGGCACCGCCGTCGTGCAGGCCCCGCCGGGCACCGGCAAAACCACGCTGGTGCCGCCGCTGGTGGCCAACCTCGCGGCTGGAACGGCGGCCAACCGCCCGCCGCGCATCGTGGTCACCCAGCCGCGCCGGGTCGCGGCGCGTTCGGCGGCGCGGCGGCTGGCCTTCCTCGACGGCAGCAAGCTGGGCGGCCGCGTCGGCTACACGGTCCGCGGCGAGCGCCAGGCCGGTGCGCAGACCCTGGTCGAGTTCGTCACGCCGGGGATCCTGCTGCGCCGGCTGCTCTCCGACCCCGGCCTGGAGGGCACGGACGCGGTGATCCTGGACGAGGTGCACGAGCGCGGGCTGGAAACCGACCTGCTGCTGGGCATGCTCGGCGAGGTGCGCCAGCTGCGCACGGACCTCACGCTGGTGGCGATGTCCGCCACCCTGGATGCGCCGCGCTTCGCGGCCCTGATCGGATCGCCCGACGGCGGTGGGCCGGCTCCCGTGGTCGACTGCCCGTCCGCGCTGCACCCCTTGGAGGTGCGGTGGGCGCCTGCGGCCGGACCGCGGCTGGATGAGCGGGGCGTGGCGCGTGGCTTCCTTGACCACATTGCCTCCACCGCGGCCGCCGCCCACGCCCAAGCGCTCGCCGGTGATCCCAGCGTGGATGCCCTGGTCTTCGTTCCCGGAGCGTGGGAAGTGCAGCAGGTGGCAGCGCTGATCCGGGACAAGGTCCGAAGCGCCGGCGGCCGGGCCGGCGCCGAAGAGGCCGGGACCCGGGGCATCGAGGTGCTGGAACTGCACGGCCAGGCCGATGCGGCCACGCAGGACCGTGCCGTCTCCGGCCGGGAACCCGGCGGCGCGCCGCGCGTGATCGTGTCCACCTCGCTGGCCGAGTCCTCGCTCACCGTGCCGGGCGTGCGGCTGGTCATCGACTCCGGTTTGTCGCGCGAGCCGCGCCGGGATGCCGCCCGCGGCATGTCCGGTTTGGTCACCGTCTCGGCCTCGCGAGCTTCCGCCGAGCAACGCGCCGGCCGCGCCGCGCGCCAAGGGCCGGGCACCGTGCTGCGCTGCTACGACCAGAAGACCTTCGGCGCCGCCCCGGCGCACCCCACGCCGGAGATCGCCGTCGCGGACCTCACCGCGGCCGCCCTGGTGCTGGCCTGCTGGGGCGCCCCCGGCGGCGAGGGGCTGCGGCTTCCGGACACGCCGCCGGCCGCGGCCATGGGCGATGCCCTGCGCACCCTGCACGACCTGGGCGCCATCGACGACGACGGCCGGGCCACCGAACTGGGCCGGCTCCTGTCCCGGGTGCCGGCCGACCCGCGGCTGGGCCGGGCGCTGCTGGACGGTGCGGCGCTCGCCGGGCCGCAGGCCGCCGCCGACGTGGTGGCGCTGGTGGCCGGAGACCAACGCGCACCCGGCGCCGACCTGGCCAAACTGCTGGCGTCCCTCCGCGCCGCCGGCCGGGGCGACCCGGCAGCCCGGCGCTGGCGCGAGGAGGCGCGGCGGCTGGCGGAGATCGCGCGCCAGGAGGGCGCCGCCGTCGTGCCTTCCCGCAGCGCTGCACCGGTGGGCGCGGCGGAAACGGCGGGACATATTGTGGCGCTGGCCTTCCCCGAGCGGGTCGCCCGCCGCGTCAACGGAGCCACCGGCCAGACCTACCTGCTGGCGTCCGGCACCCGCGCCGGCTTGCCAGCGGGCAGCCCGCTGGCCGGCCACGAGTGGCTGGCGGTGGCCGAAGTGTCCAGGGCGCAGGGCCGCGATGCCGCCGGGACCGGGGCGGTGATCCGCGCCGCGGCCCCGCTGGAGGCGGACACGGCGGAAGCCGCCGCGGCAACGCTGCTGACCGACCGGGTGGAAGCGCGGTTCGAAGCGGGACGGGTGGCGGCCCGCCGCGAGCGCCGGCTGGGGGCGATTGTGCTCTCCTCGACGCCGGTCAAACCCTCGGCCGCCGAGGGCCGGGGAGCGGTGGCGCGCGCACTGGAGTCCGGCGGGCTGGGCATCATCGGCTGGTCGGAAGCGGCCGAGGCGCTGCGCCGCCGCCTGGCCCTGCTGCACCGGGAGCTGGGGGAGCCCTGGCCGGATGTCGCCGAACCGGCGCTGCTGGCCCGGCTCTCCGATTGGCTGTCTCCGGAACTGGAGGCGCTGGCCGGCGGCAAACCGGCCGCGGCCGTCAACCTGGCCGAGCCGCTGCGCCGGCTGCTGCCCTGGCCCGACGCCGCCCGCTTCGACGAGCTGGCCCCCGAGCGGCTGCAGGTGCCCAGCGGTTCGCGGGTGCGGATCGACTATCCGGCACCGGATGACGCCGGCCGCCCGGTGGTGGCGGTGAAACTGCAGGAGTGCTTCGGCTGGGCGGAGACGCCCCGACTGGTGGACGGGCGGGTCCCGGTGCTGTTCCATCTGCTCTCGCCCGCCGGCCGGCCGCTGGCCGTGACCGACGACCTGGCCTCGTTCTGGTCCGGCCCATACGCGCAGGTGCGCGCGGAAATGCGCGGCCGGTACCCCAAGCATCCGTGGCCGGAGGACCCGTGGACGGCCCCGGCCACGGCCCGGACCAAGAACCGGATGTAGTCCTTACCCGGGATGGCGGCCGCGCGGTCAGCGCATGAGTTGGCGGGAGATCAGCAGCCGCTGGATCTGGTTGGTGCCTTCGAAGATCTGCATCACCTTCGCCTCGCGCATGTACCGCTCCGCCGGGAAGTCGCGGGTGTAGCCGGCCCCGCCCAGTACCTGAACCGCATTGGTGGTCACGCTCATGGCGTTGTCGGTCGCCACCAGTTTGGCGATCGAAGCCTCCCGGCCGTACGGCAGGCCGGCGTCCTTCAACCGGGCGGCGGACAGATAAACGGCCCGCGCGGTCTCCGTTTCCACGGCCATGTCGGCGAGCAGGAAGGCCAGCCCCTCGTGCTCGATCAGCCGCTTGCCGAACGCTTCCCGTTCGTTGGCGTAGGACGCCGCCAGGTCCAGCGCGGCCTGCGCCAGCCCGGTGGCCACCGCGGCAATGCCCAGCCGGCCGGAATCGAGCGCGGCGAAGGCAATGGCCAGGCCCTGGCCTTCCTCGCCGATCATCCGGTCGGCGGCAACGTGCACATCGTCAAAGTGCATGGTGGCCGTGGTGGAGCCGGTCAGTCCCATCTTGTGTTCCGGCGGCGCGGCGCTCAGCCCGGCGGCGTCGGCCGGCACCAGGAAGCAGGAGACCCCGCGCCGCGGATCGTCGGAGGTCCTGGCCATCACCGTGTAGAAGTCGGCCTGGCCGGCATGCGTGGTCCAGGCCTTCGCGCCCCGGATCAGGTAGCCGTCGCCGTGCCGCACGGCCCGGGTCCGCATCGCCGCCGGATCGGAACCGGCGTGCGCTTCGGAGAGGCAGTACGCGCCCAGGGTTTCGCCGGAGAGCATGTCCGGCAGCCAGGTCTTGCGCTGCGCATCGCTGCCGAAGTGCACCAGCGGGAAGCAGGAGAGGGCGTGCACGCTGACGCCCACGGCCACGCTGCTCCAGGCCGCGCCGAGCTCCTCGAGGACCTGCAGGTAGACCTCGGCCGGCTGGCTGCCTCCGCCGAACTCTTCCGGATACGGCAGGCTGAGCAGCCCGGCTTCGCCCAGCGTCCGGAAGACCTCGCGCGGAAACCGTTCGGCTTCTTCGGCGGCGGCGGCCTGCGGCATCAACTCGCGGGCGGCGATGCCACGCACCAGCTCGAGCAGGTCCTGCGCTTCCTCCGACGGCAACAAGCGCTGCACAACCATGGTCACTCACCCCTCCGGCTGCCGGCCTGGGTGGTGGCCGGCTTCAGGATGCCCGCAACGTCGGCAGGTTCGCCGCCGCGCCGCGGAGTATCCGTGTGTCATTGCGTGCGTCAACTACAACACGGGGCCCGGGCAGGTACAAGCACGTGTGCATCACGATGTTGGCGGCGCGGCCAGGTTCGCCGGGCGCGGTCCGGAGGGGGCGGGTGCCTTGACCAGTGACCGGGGCGTCCGGCGAGCGTAGTCTGGGATCTAGCCCTTCAGCATCGGAAGGTGATGTGCCATGGCCCGGACCTGGAAGCGGTGGCTGCCCGCCGCCGTCGTGCCTGCCGTGCTTGCCGGCGGCGTGCTCGCCGGTTCGCTGCAGGCCAGTGCCGCAGTCAACCTGCCGGACAAAACACCGCAGCAGTTGCTGGAAATGGTGGCCGGCAGCAACGTCCGGGCACTGTCCGGGACCGTGGAACAGGATTCCGCGCTGGGGCTCCCCGAACTGCCGCAGGACAAGCCCTCGGGCGAGGGCGGCCAGATGGCGGACGCGCTCGCGCTGCTCACCGGCTCCCACACCGCCCGCGTCTACCGGGACGGCCCCGACCGGGCCCGGCTGCAGGTTTTCGACCGCTTCGCCGAGCGCGACCTGATCCGCAACGGCACCAAGGCGTGGTTCTACAACTCCAAGAAGAACGAGGCCGTCCGTCTGTCCCTGCCGGCCGGCACGGGGAAGAAATCCGACGGCGGTGCCTCACCGCAAGCCGAGGCATACACGCCAGAGCAGCTCGCCAACCACCTGCTGAAGAGCATGACCCCGGACTCGAAGGTGTCCGTCGGCGACGACACCTCGGTCGCCGGCCGCAGTGCGTACCAGTTGGTGGTGCAGCCGAACAGCCCCCAAACGCTGGTGGGTTCCATGGTGCTGGCCGTTGACGCCGAGACCGGCCTGCCGCTGAACGTCCAAGTCCAGGCGCGCGGACAGCAGGAGCCGGCGTTCCAGCTGGGCTACACCAAGCTGAGCCTCGGGGCCCCGGATGCCGCGCTGTTCAACTTCTCGCCGCCGGCCGGCGCCACGGTGACCGAGCATGCCGTGCCGCAGCACCGCCCGGGCGCCAAGATGCCGCAGCACAAGGGCAACAACGACGGCGGTGCGGGCGTTGGGGATCAGGTCACCCAGCATGGCTCCGGCTGGGAGACGGTCACGGAAGTCCCCGCGGCGGCCCTGCCAAAGGGCTGGGCGGATTCTCCGCTGCTGGCCCAGGCCACCAAAGCAGTGGCCGGCGGCCGGCTGATTTCCACCGCCCTGGTTAACGTGTACCTGACCAAGGACGGGCGTGTCTTCGCCGGCTCCGTCCCGCTGGAGCAGTTGCAGGCAGCCGCGGAGGGCCGGTGAAGGGCAGCGGCACCTCCGCCGCGCTGGCCATCGAGACCTCCGGACTGACCAAACGCTTCGGCCGGCAGACCGCCGTCGACTCCCTCGACCTGGCCGTTCCGCACGGCTCGGTCTTCGGCTTCCTGGGCCCGAACGGGTCCGGGAAAACCACCACCATCCGGGTGATGCTCGGGCTGGCCGGCGCCAGCAGCGGGGCCGTCCGGATCTTCGGCCGGGACATGCCCGCGTCGCTGCGCAGCGTGCTTCCGCAGGTCGGCGCACTGATCGAGGGCCCGGCGTTCTACCCCTTCCTCTCCGGCGCCGCGAACCTGCACCGGCTGGACACCGCGGACCGGTACGCCCCGGCAGCAACCCGCCGCCGCCGGATCGGCGAGGCGCTCGAGCGGGTCGGGCTGACGCACGCGGCCAACAAGAAGGTGCGCGCGTATTCGCTGGGCATGAAGCAGCGGCTGGGCATCGCCAACGCGTTGCTGATGCCGCGCCAGCTGCTGGTGCTGGACGAGCCGACCAACGGGCTGGACCCGCAGGGCACCCGCGAAGTCCGCTCCCTGGTGCGCTCGCTGGCCGGCGAGGGAACCACGGTGTTCGTCTCCAGCCACCTGCTCTCCGAGGTGGAACAGATCTGCAGCCACGCCGCCGTGATGCGCGCGGGCAAGCTGGTGGCACAGGGGACCCTGGACGAACTGCGCCGCGTAGGCCTGACCCACCTGAGCATCCAGACCCCGGATGCCGAGGCCGCCCGGGGCGTGCTGCGCCGGCTCGGCCTGGAACCCGAAGGATCGGCAGCGGCACTCGACGGGCACGTCTCCACCCCGATGAACCGGCCCGAGCTGCTGCCCGAGGACATCGCGGCCGCTCTGGTGGCGGACGGCGTGCGGATCCGCGGGTTCGTGGTGGAGGCCGGCAGCCTGGAGGACCGGTACGTGGAACTGACGGGGGAGGGGTTCGACGTTGTCCAGTGACGCGCAGCCTGTTTCCGCGGCGGCCGCCAATGAGCAGGCGGATCCCCGGATCACCGAGGCCCACGGTGGTTCGGAGGGAAGCCCCCGCCCATCAACGCCCCCTCCAGCCGGCAAGCGGTCCGCCGGCTGGGCGCTCTTCGGCTCCGAACTCAGCGTGCTGTTCCGGCGGGTTCGGACCTGGGCCATGCTGCTGGCCCTGGCCGCGGTTCCGGTGCTGATTGCCGTGGTGGTCCGGCTGGCCGCCGACGAGGGAGGGCCCGACGGCGGGCCGCCGTTCCTGAACCAGATCACGCAGAACGGCTTGTTCGTTGCGCTGACCGGCCTGGTGGTTTCCATCCCGTTGTTCCTGCCGCTGACCATCAGCGTGGTGGCCGGCGACACCATCGCCGGCGAGGCCGGCCACGGCACGCTGCGCTACCTGCTCACCGCCCCGGCCGGCCGGCTGCGGCTGCTGGCGGTCAAGTACGGTGCGGCCGTCGTCTTCTGCATCGCGGCCGCGCTCGCCATCGTGGTGGCCGGCGCGGTCATCGGCACCATCCTCTTCGGCACCGGGCCGGTGACCCTGCTGTCCGGCGACACCATCGGCGTCGGCGAGTCCCTGGTCCGGCTGCTGCTGGTGGCAGCCTACGTCGCTTTGTCGCTGGCCGGTCTCGCCGCCATCGGCCTCTTCATCTCCACCCTCACCGAAGTCCCCGTCGGGGCGATGGCGACGACGGCGGTGCTCGCCGTCGTCACCCAGATCGTCGGCGCGCTGCCGCAGCTCGACTGGCTGCACCCCTGGCTGTTCACCTACCACTGGCTCGACTTCGCCGACCTGCTCCGCCAGCCCATCTCCTGGGATACCTTCGGCGCCAACGCCCTGCTGCAGGGCGGCTACATCGCCGTCTTCTGCGCCCTCGCCTACGGCCGCTTCAGCACCAAGGACGTGCTGTCCTGATCAGGCGTGAGCTCCTGACGTGCCTGCAGCTTGCGCCCTCCGGCCGCGCTTGTAGGATGACGGGGAACTCACCCTTATGCGGATAACCCGGGATGGACTGACATGGCCACTTTTCTGGAACTCCACCACACGGGTGCGCCGCTGCTGCTGCCGAATGCGTGGGACGTGGGCTCGGCCCTGGCCTTCGCGGCGGCAGGCTTCCCCGCCGTCGGCACCACCAGCTTTGGCGTCGCGGCCAGCGCCGGCCAGCCCGACGGCGGCGGGTCCAGCATGACGGCAACGGCCGCCCTCGTGGCGCAGTTGGTTCGGTTGCCGGCCCACATCACAGCGGACATCGAAGACGGCTACTCGGACGACCCCGACGAGGTTGCCGACTATGTGGCCGAGTTGGCGGGCCACGGCGTTGCCGGGATCAACATTGAGGACAGCAAAGCCGGGCACTTGGTGGAGCCCGCAGTCCTGGCCGGCAAGGTCGCCGCCATCAAACAACGCACGCCGGACGTGTTCGTCAACGCACGGGTGGACAACTTCTGGTTTGCCGAACAAGCCACCGTGGACGCCGTCCTGCTCCGCGCCCATGCCTACGCGGACGCCGGGGCCGACGGAATCTTTGTCCCCGGACTCGCAGACCCGGAAGACATCCGGCGCATTACCGCCGGGATCGGATTGCCGGTCAACGTGCTGGCACATCCCACGCTGACTGTCGCGGAGTTGGGCGAACTGGGTATCCGGCGGGTGAGTTCAGGGTCGCTGCCGTACCGCGCGGCCGTGGACGCTGCCGTCAACGTTGCCACCGTGCTGCGCGACGGCGGCCAGGCGCCGTCGGCCACCTCCTACTGGGAGATGCAGTCGCGCCTCGAGGCTTTCAGCCGACCGACGAAATGACGGACCGGCTTTTCCTTCCCTGAAAACTCCGGACGTTCACTGAGAGGCGTGGGCCTCGCAGAGACGGGGCGCGGTTGCGAGCCGCGCCCCGTCTCTGTCGTGGCGTTGGTCCGAGGACGGTTTTCAGGCCAGGCGGTGCCGGCCGGTTCCGCGGCTCCACGGAATCCAGCTGCGGCTTCGGCGCGGCTGGTTGAGATGGCCTACCTGTTCCATGGGATCCGCGGCGTCGTCGGGCAGCCGTCGGTCCTCGCCCGCCACAACATGTGCGGTCCCCGGGCCGGGTATCTGGGCGGCGGCAAGGTTCGGCATGCCGATGTCTCTGCCCATCCCGTGAAGTGGCTTTGGGCCCATACGCTCCATCGCTTCAGATGAATTGTCGTCGCGCCGTTCCTGTTTTTCCCGCATTGTGTGCCCCCATTGGCTGCTTGGTAAATCCCCTGCGGCCTAGAGTAAACCGGATTTGGCGAAAATGGTTGAAAAATCCCGACAAATTTTCTGCCCGCTCATCGCGTGACGGATCGTTCCATCGCCGAATCCCTTTCACCGCCGTGTTCCAGGGGCGGGGCCGCGGTCTCAGCGGCTCCGCAGGTCCTAGAACCTGGACGAGCTGCCCGAGCCGCTGAAGCTCCCGCCGCTGCTGCCATAGCCGGTGGTGCTGCCGCTGCTGCGTGAAGAATCGACGCTGCTTTGCGCCGAGCTGTAGCCGGCGTTGAACGAGTAGGCGGAGTAGAACATGTACGGCGGGTACACCGTGTCCAGAATCGTGGGGGAGGACCGGCGCTCTCCGCTGCGGAGTTCTTCGTCCATGTCCTCGCGCATCTTGTCCTTCTCCGACGACGTTTTTGCATACGCGTCGATGACCGTGTCCGCATGTGCCTTGAGCAGCTCGGTGAATTCGCTCCGGTTGTCCTGTATCAAACGCAGGGCGGCGTCCGGTGTGGTCCTTCCGTCCGCGAGGCCGGCGGCCCAGTCCTCCAGATCCTCCCGGGTACGGTCGCGGAAAGAGCGCAGGGCGGCAGCCGTTGCCGCGGACCTTGCGGTTTCCGGCCCCTCCTCGAGCAGCGAATCGATGCCGTCCAGATCCTCGCGCAAGGGCGCCAGTTGCCGGTCCCAGGCCCGCTCCCATCCGGAGGCCAGGTTCAAGAACGTGTTGGTGTCGGCGATGACGTCATCCAGTGCATCCAGCTCCGTCGAAATGCGCGCGTACTCCACCGCCGTCGTGACGTTCTTGCCCGACTTCAACTCCTTCTCGCCCATGGCATGGACCCTGTCGTTGAGCTTGCTGGCTTCGGTGTAGCCGGTCATGAAGCCGCGGTATTTTTCCAGCACCCGCGAACCGTACTCAGACGTCGGGGGAATGGTGTTCGCGTTGACCTCCGTGGCGTCGAGGTCCATGGACACGTTGGAGAAGCTGCGGTCCCCGCGTTCGATCTCGCGGCGTGCCCTGGCCAGGTTCTGCCGGCGCACACCAAAGCGGACTGCGAAGAACCCGACGACGGCGATGCCCGCCGCCCACAGGCTGCCGATGAAGGCCCCGGAACGGTACCACGGCCGGTTGATCAGCTCCGCGCCGCGCTCGATGCCCGCGATGGTTCCGTCCGTCCACTGGGCATCCCGGAACAGTTCCTTGGTGGCCTTTTGGATGTCCTCGCGCTGCTCCAGCGGGATCTTGCGGTCCTCGCCCATGTAGGTCCCGACCCAGCGGCCGACCGGGTCCAGCGCGAAGATGAAGAGTCCGTCCGCCCACTTCTGGCCGTCGGCGCTGAGCCACTCCGGATGCTCCGCGCGGGCGAAGCGAAGCACTTCTTCGTTGAGGTTGGCGGAGTCGGAACCGTTGTAGGTGTAGACGGCCACCTTGGTCGGCTCATAGAAGTCGATCGCTTCTACCGCGGGCAGGAGCGTGGCCTGGTCGAGAACGCCGGCGGTGTCCTCCACAACCACCTCGGTGGGAGTCACGGCGTGCGCGGCCGGTGCCGCACCCAGCAGTCCGGCCAGCACCAACAGCAGCGTGCCGATCATCCTCTTCATCTGTCCGGTTCCTTTGGTTGCGCGGTTTATGGCTTCACCGGAACCCTACCCGGTGCGGGGATCAGGCAGACGGATGTGACAGGCAACGGTGGGCCGGCTCCGAGAGCCGGCCCACCGCCGTCGTTGTATGGGTAGTGAGGTTGAGAGCTGCCGAGGCATGAGGGCTAGAGGCTGACGCCGAAGACCAACGGGAGCAGGGTGTAGAGCGTCACCACGATCAGCACCAAGGAGACGAGATTCAGCCAGAGGCCGGCCCGCACCATCTGCTTGATGGACACCTCGCCGGAGCCGAAGGCCACCGCGTTCGACGGCGTGGCCACGGGCAGCATGTAGGCCGAGCAGACAGCGAGCGTCATGACGATGGTCATCAGCAGCGGATCGATGCCGACGCCCACGGCGACGGCCCCCATGATCGGGAAGAATGCCGCCGCGGTGGCCGTGTTGCTGGTGAGCTCGGTGAGGCCCAGGCCGACCACCGCAGCGACCAGCACGATGACCACGGGAGGCATGCCGTTCAGCCCGCCGACCTGGTTGCCGATCCATTCCGACAGGCCGGTTGCGGTGAACATGGCAGAGAGCGAGAGGCCGCCACCGAACAGCAGGAGCAGGCCCCACGGGATGTCGCGGGCCGAGGACCACTGCAGCAGCGGCGCCGATCCCTTGCCGGCCGAACGCTTGTTGGCCGGGACCAGGAAACAGGCAATGGCGGCGCCCATGGCCACCTGCGTGTCCGAGATGGTGGCGAGGAAGGGCAGGGCCTGGGCCACGGCGGGAATTTGGGCGATGAAGGGCACTGCCACCCAGAAGAAGATGGCGGCCAGGAAGATCGCGCCGACGCGCCGCTCGGGGGTTGTCATGGCCCCGAGCTTGGCGATTTCGTCGCGGATGAGCTGTGCGCCGCCGGGAATCTGCTCCAGCCGGGTACGGAAGACGAGCTTGGTCAGCACAAACCACGCGATGAACAGCATGACCGCCGCGAACGGCACGCCGACCAGCATCCACTGGCCGAACTGCATCTCGTAGTTCTGTTCGGAACCGAGGTAGGCGGCCATCAGCGCCATGGGCGGCTGGCCGATGAGGGTGGCCATGGAGCCGATGGTGACGCCGTAGGCGATGCCGAGCATCATGGCGGCGGCGAACTTGGCGTCCACCGCGTCACGGTCGATGTTGCGGATCAACTGCAGGATGGAGACGCCGATGGGCACCATGATCACGGCCGTGGCGGTGTTGGACACCCAGGCGGAGATCATGGCCGAGGCGACCATCAGACCGAGGACGATCTGCGCGGGGCGGGTTCCGACGGTTCGGATGGTCAAAAGCGCGATGCGCCGGTGCAGGTTGCTCTTCTCCGTGGCCAGGCCCAGGATCACTCCGCCCATCACCAGGAAGACCACCGGGTTGGCGTAGGGTGCGGCGACATTGGCCATGCTGTCCATCCCGAACAGCGGGAAGAGGACCAGCGGCAGCAGCGAGGTCACCGGGATGGGGGCGGCTTCGGTCATCCACCAGATCGCCATCCAGAGCGCACAGCCCGCGACGGCGCGGCCTTCGAACGCCAGCGAATCCGGCAGGATGAAGAAAAGGGCCAGCCCGGCCAGCGGTCCGGCGAGCAGCGCTACGAGCTTCCTGCCGGTGCGGGTCTCGGGGGCTGTGGTCTGTTCGGCGTCGCCGCCGGGGCGCGCTTCGGCCGCCTCGGGGCGGTTCTGGGTTTCCTGTGACATGGATCGTCCTTGGTTGTGCGACGGGGACCACATAACCGTAGTCAGGCGACTGGGCCAACAGAAGTACTTATTTGGGCCTCATTGATACTTCAGGAGTCATAGTCTGCTCCCGGCCTCCTGTTGCCGCGGCCACGGAGGGGTATGAACGGCGGCACATAGCGAGGGGAGCATTGATATGCAGCGCGTATCAGTGGCAGCAAACTAAGTATTTTACCTGCCTAATTCCCGGGCCTAAAGTGGGTCAGAGCCAGCGACCAGGCTGCGACCGGAACGGATGGGAGGCCGGCATGGAGACCCGCCAGCTGCGATATTTCGTGGCCGTGGCCGAGGAACGCCATTTCGGCCGCGCCGCGTCGCGCCTGCACATGGCCCAGCCGCCGCTCTCGCACCAGATCAAGCAGCTCGAGGAACAGCTGGGCACGCAGCTGCTGGTCCGCACCACCCGCAAGGTGGAGCTGACGCCGGCAGGCGAGTTGCTGCTGGTCCGGGCCCGCGGGCTGCTGGCCGAGATCGATCAGCTGGGGCAGGACGTGAAGCTGGTGGGCCAGGGTGCCAGCGGTGTGCTGCGGGTCGGCGTGGTTGGATCCGCCACGTACCGGCTGATGCCGCGCATTGTCGAGACGGCGGGAAGGCGGCTGCCGGGCTTGAAGCTCCATGTGCTGGGTGAAATGCTCACCCCCGCCTTGGAGGAGGCGCTGGAGGAAAACCGCATCGACGTCGCCGTGCTGCGTCCGCCGGTGCGGTCCGGAGAGCTTGAGCTGAGGTTCTTGGAGCAGGACGAACTCGTCGTCGCGCTTCCGGAAGACCATCCCTTGGCGTCACACGGGTCGCTGGAGCTGGCCGACCTCGCCGGGGAGAAGTTCGTTTCCTATCCGCGGACCTCGGCCGTGTGCGGCATCTTCATGGACGCCTGCCGCCGGGTCGGCTTCCGGCCCCGGATTGTGCAGGAAGCCAGCGAGACATCCACCCTGCTGGCCTTCGTTGCCTCGGGCATGGGGCTGGCGCTCGTGCCGATGACGCGCCGGGTGTTTGCGCTGCAGGGCACGGTGCTGCGCCCGCTGCGCGACGCCCCGGCGGTGGATTTGGCGCTGGCATGGCGGCGCGGAAGCGATTCCCCGCTGATCAAGAACTTTGTCGACCTGTTCGAAACATCTCCTGTCCCGGAAGGAACCGCACGTGAAGATTGAGCGGATTGAAGCCATTCCCTACGCCATCCCCTACACGCACCCGCTGAAGTTCGCCAGCGGCGAGGTGACGACCGCGGACCACGTTCTGCTGCGCGTCCACACGGACACCGGGCTGGTGGGCGTCGCGGACGCGCCGCCGCGCCCGTATACCTACGGCGAGACCCAGGCGTCGATCGTGGCCATCGTGGAACAGGTCTTCGCCCCGCAGGTGACCGGCCTGGATGTGCTGGACCGCGGCAAGATCCATGCGGTGCTGAACCGTACGATCCACAACCAGGTGGCCAAGGGCGCCCTGGACATTGCCCTCTGGGACCTGATGGGCAAGGCCATGGAGACCCCGGTGCACAAGCTGCTCGGCGGTTACACGGACCACATGCGCGTCAGCCACATGCTGGGCTTCCGTCCCGCCCAGGAGTTGCTGGACGAGGCCCTGCGGTTCGGCGAGGAGTACGGGATCACCACATTCAAGCTGAAGGTAGGACGCCGGCCGCTGGGCCTGGATATTGAGGCCTGCCATGTGCTCCGGGAAGGGCTGGGCGAGGACGTCGACATCTATCTGGATGCCAACCGCGGCTGGACCGCGAATGAAGCCCTCGAGGTCCTGCGCCGCACCGAAGGCCTCGGCCTGAGCCTGTTGGAGGAGCCGTGCGACGCGAAGGAGGCCATGAGCCGACGCCGGCTGGTGGAGAAATCTCCCATCCCGGTGGTCGGAGATGAATCCGTCCCCACCGCCGGGGACGTCTCCCGCGAGCTGCTTTCCGGGGGCTGTAACGCGATCTGCATCAAGACCGCCCGCAGCGGGTTCACCGAGGCGCAGCAGATCCTGGGCCTGTGCACCGGGCTGGGCGTGGACGTCACCATGGGGAACCAGATCGACACCCAGATCGGTTCCCTGGCCACGGTCACTTTCGGTGCCGCCCACGAGGCCACCAGCCGGCGCGCCGGCGAGCTGTCCAACTTCCTGGACATGGCCGACGACCTGCTGGCCGAGCCGATCCGGATTGAAAACGGAACCATTTCCGTCCGCGACGTGCCCGGCGTCGGCGCCGCCATCGACGAGGGCAAACTCGCCAAGTACCGCTTGTCCTGAACCCTTCACCAACCACCCAGGAGAATTCACAGATGCTGTTCCTCGCCCGAATGGAAGTCCAGTTTCCCGCCCACCTGTCCGCGGAGGAGGTCGCCCGGCTTCAGGGACTCGAGAAAGAGTACTCGCAGGGCCTGCAGCGGGACGGCCGGTTCGCGGGTATCTGGCGGATCGTGGGGGAGTACGCCAACTACTCGCTGTTCGACGTCGCCTCCAATGACGAGCTGCACGAAATCCTCAGCGGTTTCCCGATGTACCCCTACATGAAGATCAAGGTCACGCCGCTGGCCAAGCACCCCAACTCCATCAAGTGACCGCCGGGGGATTCATATTGAATCGGTCCCAATAACGGCCCAATGGGTATTTCCCTCGGGGGTGCCGCGGGCCTACATTGAGAGCCATATCACCGCCGGCCTTCGCCGACACCCCCACCTGATCCACCACATTGCACGAGGGAGCGCCATGTCCATCGAATCCACCGCCAGCGCCGCAGCCTCCGGAAGCGCCGCCACCGACCGTTTCCGCCAGTCGGGCAAGACCGCCACGGTCCACGCCAGCCAGGAGCGGGTGAACCTGCTGGCCAGCAAGCTGGTCAACGCCGTCAACGACATTGTGCTCGAAGAGCGCGTGACGTATGACGAGTACAACGCCTTCAAGGCGTGGCTGATCAAGGTGGGCGAGGACGGCGAATGGCCGCTGTTCCTGGACGTCTGGGTCGAGCACTCCGTGGAGGACGTAGCCACCAGCCACCGCCATGGCAACAAGGGCTCCATCGAGGGGCCGTACTACATCCCCGACGCTCCGGAGCAGAAGTCGCCGGCGAAGATCAGCATGCGCCCGGATGAGAAGGGCACCCCGCTGCTCTTCCAGGGCCAGGTCCGCTCCACGGACGGCTCCCCGCTGCCGAACGCCATGATCGAACTGTGGCACGCCGACGAGGAGGGCTATTACTCCCAGTTCGCTCCGGGCATTCCGGAATGGAACCTGCGCGGGAGCTTTATCGCCGATGCGCAGGGAAACTTCCACATCGACACCATGCAGCCGGCGCCGTACCAGATCCCCACCGACGGCGCCTGCGGCCAGTTGATCGCCGCCGCCGGCTGGCATGCCTGGCGTCCGGCCCACCTGCACCTGAAGGTCTCCGCACCCGGCCACGAACTGCTGACCGCCCAGCTGTACTTCCCGGGCGACCCGCACAACGAGGACGACATCGCCACCGCGGTCAAGCCGGAACTGATGCTTGACATCAAGCCGGCCGAATCCGGCCCCGGCGTGCAGACCACCTACGACTTCGTCCTGGACCCCGCGTCCTAGCCGGCCGTCCCGACGCCAAGAGGACCCATGTCGCTGCACTCCGCCCTGCCCGGATTTGATGCCCGGGGGCTGATGGAAGCCTTCGCCGGCTGGGGTGGTGCGGCCACGGTCGTGACGGTGAACGGCGGAGACGGCGTGCCCTGCGGTATCGGTGCCAGTGCTGCCGGCCCGGTGTCGCAGGATCCGCCGCTGATCCAAGTCACCCTGTGGCGCAGCCCCGCGGCGCGGCGCGTGGTGGGCAATTCCACGTTCGCGGTCAACGTGCTCTCGCAGGACCAGGCGGACAGTGCGCTCCGCATTGCCCGCGGGTCGACATCCGGCCTCGCATGGCGGAACGACGGCGGTGTCCCCGTCCTGAGCGGCAACGCCGCCACGATCGTGTGCGCACCGTGGAACGTGTACGACGGCGGCGACCACGTTCTCCTCGTGGGCGAAGTCTTGAAGTTCGATCTGGGCGCTGCCCGGCCGCTGCTGCTGGCGGAGGGGCTGCCGTCCGCGGCGGGCAGCGACGGTCGGCAACCGGAGCCGGTGCCGTGGTCATGGGGCCGGTCCGGGCCGTAATGCTCCTGCTGCCCTGGGGGTGAAGGCGCCCTGGCGGGATCCAACAACGGTGGGCCGGCTCCAAGAGCCGGCCCACCGTCGTCGTTATGGGGAGTAGCGGGGTCTAGAGCTGCGTGCCGGTGGGGCCGCTGTCGCTCACTTCGCCGCGCCAGGCGCCCGTCTGGGTGCCGCGGGTTTCAAGGAATTCCTTGAACTTCTTCATGTCCGACTTCACCTGTTTGTCGTCAAGGTTCAGGGCCGCGCCGGCCTTCTCGGTGAAGGTTTCCGGGTCCCATTCGAAGCGGACGGACACCTTGGTGCTCTCGGCTCCGAGCTGGCTGAACGTGACGACGCCGGCGTGCGACTTGCCGTCGACGCTGCGCCAGGCGATGCGCTGGTCCGGCTGCTGCTCGACGATTTCGGTATCGAACTCGCGCTCCACGCCGCCGATCTTGGTCTTCCAGTGGTTGGTGGTGTCGGTCAGCTGGGTCACCGACTCCACGCCGGACATGAAGTTGGGAAAGGATTCGAACTGCGTCCACTGGTCGTACGCGGTACGGACCGGAACGGCTACATCAATGGTTTCTTCCACGGTCTGCATTCATTGCCTCCTTTGGAATCCGGCCGGCCCCGCCATTGCGGGTTCGTGACGGCCTCACAACCCCCACGGTACACAAAAGACAGCTTGCTGACTAATTCTGTCGAGGTGGGTAGGGTGGCTGGCGGAACCATCCATCAGGATCGACCGAAGGAGCGGAGCATGCGCGCTGTAGTGTTCGAGGAATTCAAGACCTTCCCCACGATCAAGGATGTGGAGCGGCCGAAACCGCGGGCCGGTGAGGTGCTGCTGAAGGTGGCCGGCGCCGGCGCCTGCCACTCCGATGTGGCGATCTACCACGACTTCGAGGCCGGTGGTCCGGGCGCGGTGCCGCCGCCGTTTACGCTGGGGCACGAGAACTCCGGCTGGGTGGAGGAACTGGGCGAAGGCGTTGAGGGGTTCAACGTCGGCGACGCCTACCTGGTCTACGGGCCGATCGGCTGCGGGCACTGCAAGGCCTGTTCGCGCGGCCAGGACACCTACTGCGAGAACGCTGCGAAGATGCCGTACCTCGGCGTCGGGCTGGGGCGCGACGGCGGGATGGCCGAGTATGTTTCGGTGCCCGCCCGGAACCTGGTGCCGCTGGGCGACGCCGATCCGGTGGCCGCGGCGCCGCTGGCCGACGCCGCGCTCACCCCGTACCACGCGATCAAGCAGGCGTTGCCGCATCTGGCCGGCGGCGGCAAGTATGCGCTGGTGATCGGGCTCGGCGGTCTGGGGCAGATCGCCGTGCAGATCCTGAAGGCGCTGACCGGTGCCACGGTGATTGCCACGGACATGAAGGAAGACGCCATGCGCAAGGCCGAAGAAGCCGGCGCGGTGACCGTCCCCGGCGGCGAGGGGCAGGCGGAGAGGATCCGGGAGATCACCGGCGGCCGCGGCGTCGACGCCGCCTTCGACTTTGTGGGCGTCGGCCCCACCGTCAAGACGGCCGCCGCCTCGATGGCCCGGCTGTCCCGGCTGACCATCGTCGGCATCGCCGGCGGCACCCTGGAATGGAGCTTCTTCACCAACCCGTACGAGTCGGTCATCACCAACACCTACTGGGGCACCATCGAGGACCTGCACGAGGTGGTGGACATGTACAAGGCCGGCCAGATTGTGCCGGAGGTGCAGCGCTTCAGCATGAATGAGGCACTGGACGCCTACCGCAAGCTACAGGCCGGCGAAATCTCCGGCCGTGCCGTGGTGGTCCCGCACGGCAGCTAGCCGAAGTCATGGCCCGACGGCGGTGGGCCGGCTCTGAAGGCCGGCCCACCTTCTTCGATGGGCTCGGCTGGCGGGTAAACACGGCGCCGGCGGGCACCACCATGTGTCACTGCCCTCGTCGCCGGCACATTCAATCACTGTCGGCGCTAGCCCGGACAACACTTGACCGATCCCATAAACGGTCAGGAAAAGCGTCAATATTCACTGTTTATGCCGCCGGTTCAGCCGACGAATTTGTCCCTTGTTTATGAAAATTGAATGAACATATGATACGGGGCTCAGTATGCTCGCGAGTGGGGATTTGGTGACCTACCTTGGTGCTCGAAGATCCACCACCACCGCCGCCCACGGACGAATCTGGGCATGAATTCGTCAGCCATAGCCAGCAATGGGCAGCTATTGCCCAGCGGAATGGTCCAGGGCGATATGTGGGTCAATCGCGGGTGTTTGCGACCAGGAGTGGGTCGATTGTGGCCCGCAAATTACCAGCGGAATCCATATCGGTCCAGATTAACAGGTCTTTTGTCGGGGGATCTTGAAAAGAAAAAGATGCCATAGAATGAAACAAATCAGTCACACAAATTACACGAAAGAACAATGCCCTCATGAGCGATTCCATGCCCACCACCTTCATGCCGGCTCCCCCACCATCGGCGGAAGAGCGGTACCCGGGCTCGTACCCGAACCAGTACCAGCCCGAGCCGAAGTACAACCTGTTCTCGCTCATCTCGTTCATCAGCGCGTTCTTCCTGTCGGTGCCGGCGATCGTCATGGGCCACATGGCCCTGTCGGAGATCAAGAAAACCGGCGAAAGGGGCAGGGGGCTCGCCTTGGCGGGGCTGATCCTCGGCTACCTGGGTACGCTGGCGGGCCTGGCTCTTACCGTGTTGTTGATTGTGGTGGCGCTGGCGTCGCCCGCTTCTTCGGAGTTTGGTGTTTTGGACAGCAAAGCGCCTCGCGGCATCCCCCAGTCGGCACCGGCGCCGACCGAGGCCGAGGATCTGCCTGCCCCGACGGCGGAGGGCTCCGTTTCGGCGCAATTCTGCGACGTCATGGCCGGCATGCGGGAGTCGGAGCAGACGCCCGAGGACATGCTGAACTCATACAAGCGCCTGGGCGAGGTCGACAGCCCGAACCAGCAGGTTTACGCCGAGTTCTACACCTTTTTGGCCGATTCGCAGGAGGGCGTGCCTGATCCGGACGAACTCCAGACGATCTTGGATAAGGTTCAGGTCGCTTCTGTCTCAGATTCCCATGCGTGTGCGGCGCTAAACGGCAAGTAGGCAAAGCGCGTTCCCCTGGCTGCCAGCAGGTGATTGCCAGGACGAAAGAAGCACCCCGTGGGCTCAAGGAGCGGACGGGGTGTTTTGGTTGGTGGAGTGTCCGGGGGACTGCCCGTGACGGAATCACCGGGGCCTCCGTGGTGTTGAGCCGAATGTGAAGCGTCTAGGTTTTCTCTCGTTCGGCCACTGGAGCCCGGCTGTCGGCTCGCCCGTCCCCACCGCAGCGGAGGGCCTGCTGCAGAGCATCGACCTGGCCGTGGCCGCGGAGGAAGCCGGCGTGCACGGCGCCTACTTCCGCGTGCACCACTTTGCCCGCCAGCAGGCCTCGCCCTTTCCGCTGCTGGCCGCCATCGCCGCACGGACCAGCCGGATCGAGATCGGCACCGGCGTGATCGACATGCGCTACGAGAACCCGCTGTACATGGCCGAGGAAGCCGCGGCAACGGACCTGATCAGCGGCGGCCGCCTCCAGTTGGGCATCAGCCGGGGGTCGCCCGAGCCGGCACTGAACGGCGCTGCCGCCTTCGGGTACCGGCCGGCCGAGGGCGAGACCGACGCGGACATGGCCCGCCGCCACACCACGGTGTTCCGCCGGGCCATCACCGGCGCGGGAATGGTTCCGGCCGACCCGAACCACATGCAGGGCGGGCATGCCGGCATGCTCCCGGTGGAGCCGGTCTCGCCGGGGCTGCCCGAGCGGATCTGGTGGGGCGCCGGGTCCCGCGCCACTGCGGTCTGGACCGCCGAGCAGGGGATGAACCTGATGAGCTCCACGCTGCTGATCGAAGACACCGGCGTGCCGTTCGACCAGCTCCAGGCCGAACAGATCCACCTGTTCCACGAGGCCTGGCAGAAAGCCGGCCATGCCCATGCACCGCGGGTGTCGGTCAGCCGCAGCGTGATGCCGATTGTCGACGCCGAAGACCGCCGCTACTTCGGGCTGCGCGGCCAGGCTGACCAGCATGACCAGGTCGGCATGCTGGAGGGCGCCCGCTCGCGGTTCGGCAAGAGCTACATCGGCGAGCCGGACAAGATCGCTGCGGCGCTGGCCGCGGACCAGGCCGTGCAGGCCGCGGATACCGTGCTGCTGACCGTGCCGAACTACCTGGGCGTGGAGTACAACGCCAAGCTGCTGGGTAACATCGTCCAGCACGTGGCGCCGGCCGCCGGCTGGCGCTGACCCCCATCGACTGTGCGGATCTGGCCCCTCCCAGCAGGTTTGAGGGGCCAGATCGGTACAGTCGATGCTCAGATGCTCAAGCGGGAGCCGCCCGGGTTACTGCAGCACGTCGTTTAGGTCGTAGGTGACCGGCTCGTCCAGCTGCCCGTAGGTGCACGATTCCGGATCGCGGTCCGGCCGCCAGCGGACAAACTGCGCGGTGTGCCGGAAGCGCTCGCCTTCCATGTGGTCGTACTTGACCTCCAGCACCCGCTCCGGCCGCAGCGGCACGAACGACAGGTCCTTGCCTCCGCTCCACCGGCTGCCCTCGGACGCGAGCGGCGTGCGCTCGCCGGCCTCGTGCTGCTCCCGGTTCCAGGGATGATCGTTCGATTCGGCGATCAGCGGCTGCAGCTCCTCGAACAGCTCCTCGCGCCGCTTCATGCTGAATGCCCCGGCGACGCCCACGTGGACCAGCGTGCCGCCGTCGTTGTAGATGCCCAGCAGCAGCGATCCCACCCGGCCCGGGCCGCTCTTGTGCACGCGGTAGCCGGCAAGCACGCAATCGGCCGTGCGCTCGTGCTTGATCTTGAACATGGTCCGCTTGTCCGGCTGGTAGGTGCCGTCCAGCGGCTTGGCCACCACACCGTCCAGCCCGGCACCCTCGAATTCGTGGAACCACTTCTCGGCCAGCGCCGGATCATCCGTGGTCCGGGTCAAATGGATGGGATTGACGACGGCGGAGAGCGCCTTCTCCAGCGCGGCCCGCCGTTCCTCGAACGGACGGGACGTCAGATCTTCGTCGCCGAGGGCCAGCAGGTCGAACGCCACGAACCGGGCCGGGGTCTGCACCGAGAGCAGCTTGACCCGGCTGGCCGCCGGGTGGATGCGCTGCTGCAGCATCTCGAAGTCCAACCGGTCGCCGCCCTCGCCCACCAGGATGATCTCCCCATCCACCACGCAGCGCTCCGGCAGCTGCTCGCGGAAGGCCTCCACCAGCTCGGGGAAATAGCGGGTCATCGGCTTCTCGTTCCGGCTGCCGATCTCCACGGCGTCGCCGTCGCGGAAGATGATCGAGCGGAAGCCGTCCCACTTCGGCTCGTACTTCATTCCGCTCTCGGGGATCTTGGCCACCCCCTTGGCCAGCATGGGCGGTACGGGCGGCATCAGCGGCAGGTCCATGCGCCCATTCTGCGTGCTGGCCCAGCCAGTGTCCATGCCCTCGCGGACAGGGACGCGGTTAAGGGATCGGGAGGAATCCCGGCGGGCATTGCGGAAACTGTGCCCGCACCATCCGTCTGGAGGCTTTAGACCCGGCGGTAGATGTCCGCTACTGGGCAGTGAAACGGGTCAGAAGCGGCTATTCCGACAGCGCCCAGATAGCGGACTATGGCCGCATATGATGCCAGCAGGCTGGTCTCCGTGTACGGAATGGAATGGTCGCGGCAGTATTGGCGAACCATCGGCGCTGCCTTGCTCAGGCAAGGACGGGGCATGTCAGGGAACAGATGGTGCTCGGTCTGGCGGTTCAGGCCGCCCATCAGCAGATCCATGGTCCAGCCGCCGCGGATATTGCGGGAGGCTGTCACCTGGCGAGTGACGAAGTCAGGCCGGCTGGATCTGGAATAGATCGGCATGCCCTTGTGGTTCGGCGCGAACGACGCGCCCATGTAGAAGCCGAAAACCGCCATCTGAACGCCAATGAACGCGAACGCCTGGCCCAACGGGAGCAACCAGAAGACAACCGCAAGCAGCACCGCGGCGCGGGAAGCGAGGATGCTACAGCTCCAGCCACCGGTGCTCCACCTTGTCCTGCCGGATCAGGTACTTGAAGGAATCCACATAGAGGCTGAAGCCAAGGAACGGCAGCAGCGGGAACAACAGGTATCCCTGGAGCCGCGTGACGCGGGCCATGGCCCCGCGGCGCCCGGCAGCAGCATCCGGATGGAACGCGATTGACCCGGTCTTGATGTCCGGATCCTTATCCACGGTGTTAGGGAAGCCATGGTGCCGGGTGTGTTTGCGCATCCACATGGCGTAACTGATGCCCACGAGGCTGGTGCCGACCAGCCGGGCCGCCCATTCATTGACCCGCTTGGACGTGAACACCTGATGATGCGCCGCCTCGTGGGAAAGGAAAGCGAACTGGGTGAACAGCGCCCCTATCGCAGACGCAATCAGCAGTTGGTACCAGCTGTTGCCGAGCAGGGAGAACCCAGTCCAGGCCGCGGCGAGCAGGGCCAGCAGGACCGTGAAGAGGGTGATGTAGTACCAGCGGCGGCGTTTCTGCAGTCCCGATTGTCTGATCTTTTCCGCTAGGGCCAGATAGCCGGCGGCAATGCTGTTCGGAGTCTTTGGGGCCGGACCTTGGGAAGCAGGTGCCGGAAAAACGGGCGCGGCCGACTCGGGCTGGGGGTCCATGTGGATACCTCGAAACCAACCGGTGACGGTACAGCAGAAATACCGCAGGAGCACCGGTCTCTGGCTGGAATCTACTCCTGTAGGAACGGCCTGTCACCAGATACGGCGATAGTGACTCCGGCGGCGGTGCCGGCTTGCAGAGGCTCCCTAGAGGAAGCACTGCCAGCGCGGATCCCCCGAGAATCGTCGTTTGGAACGAAAGATGAGCAGGCGCCCTTCCCATGCATGGAAAGGGCGCCTGCTCAATAGTGGATGCAGGAACGGGGTCAGTCGCCGATGTAGAAGAGGCGCTTGTTGACGAATTCGTCCATGCCCAGCGGGCCCAGCTCGCGGCCGAAGCCGGAGCGCTTCACCCCGCCGAAGGGCAGGTCCGCGGCCTCGCCGACGCCGTTGACGTTGGCCATGCCGACCTCCAGGCGCTGGGCGATCTTGCGGGCACGGGCTTCGTCGGTGGAGAACACCGCGCCGCCGAGGCCGTAGTCGGTGTCGTTGGCCAGCTTCAGGGCTTCTTCGTCACTGGAAACCTTGTAGACCACGGCCACCGGACCGAAGAGCTCTTCGCGGTAGGCACGCATCTCCGGTGTGACGCCGGTGAGCACGGCCGGGGCCAGGTAGGCGGCGGGTCCGTCGTGCAGGGTGCCGCCGGCGTGCAGCGTGGCGCCCTTGTTCACCGCGTCCATGAGCTGCTCGTGCAATCCTTCGGCGGCCGCCCGGGAGGACAGCGGTGCGAAGGTGCCCTCGAGTTCCTCGGCCGGGTTGCCGGGCTTGAGGTCCTTGGCCAGATTGGTCAGCTCGGCCACGAAGTCGTCGTAGATGTCCTCCATGACGATCATGCGCTTGTTCGAGTTGCAGGCCTGGCCGGTATTCTCGATCCGGGTGGCCCAGGCTTCGGAAGCCGTGGCCTTCACATCGTCGGTATCCAGCACCACGTAGGGATCGGAGCCGCCCAGCTCCAGGACGGCCTTCTTCAGGTTCTTGCCGGCCAGCTCGCCGATGATCGCACCGGCCCGCTCCGAGCCGGTCAGCGAGACGCCCTGGATGCGCGGGTCGGCGATGATGTCGGCGATCTGCTCGTGGCTGGCGAACACGTTGATGTACACGCCCTCGGGGACACCCGCGTCGTCCATGATCTGCTGGATGGCCAGCGCCGAGCGCGGGCAGGTCTCGGCGTGCTTGAGGACGATGGTGTTGCCCAGCATCAGGTTCGGCGCGGCGAAGCGTGCCACCTGGTAGTAGGGGTAGTTCCACGGCATGATGCCCAGCAGCGGCCCGACCGGCAGCCGCTGGATCATGGCGCGGCCGCCGCCGATGGCCTTGATCTCCTGCTCCGCGGCCAGCGCGGGCCCCTCGGTGGCGAAGTAGTCGAAGATTTCCGTGCAGAACTCGGCCTCGCCCTTGGATTCGGAGAGCGGCTTGCCCATCTCCTCGGTGATGATCGCCGCGAGCTCGTCGGCGCGTTCGGTGAACAGTTCAGCCAGGCGGGCCACCACCTTGGCGCGGTCCGCGATCGGCACCTCGCGCCAGGAAGTGTAAGCGGCCTGGGACTTGGCGATGGCGTCCTGGATCTCGGCATCCGTGGCGGTGGGGAACTCCGCTACCACCTCACCGGTGGACGGGTTTTGGACCCGGTAGCCCGGCTGGGTGGACGAAGCGGCATGGGAAGTGGTGGTCACAGCCCTGGTCTCCTTCAGATAATGACTAGTCAGAGGGACGCGGCGTGGCCGTCTCCGCCTCCCATCTTGTACCGTCCGGCCGGTTCTGTGAAGTGGGTTACGCTCATGGCATGACGGGGAAAATGCCCGCACCGGGGATGCATCGTGACGCAACACGGCCAAGAGGTGGGAAATGAAACGGTCCGGCTCCATCGTCATCCACCGGCCGGCGGATCAGGTGTTCGCTTTCCTTGCCGACGTTGGCAACGAAACCAGCTGGCGGGACTCGGTCACCGGCTCCGGATACGTCGGTGAAGGAGCCGCAGCGGTGGGGACCGTTGGCTACACCGAAGTCTCGATGGGCGGCAAGCAGGTCAGGATGGACTGGCGCGTCCGCTCCTTCGATCCCGGCCGGCATGTGTCGTGGCAGCTGACCGGAGGGCCGTGGCAGGGCGGCGGCGCCTACACCGTTCGGCCGCTGAACGACCGCACGGAGGTGACGGCGGACCTTGAGGTCAGGCTGGCCGGTGCCCTGCGGATGCTTGAACCCGTCTTGGGTTTCCAGCTGGGCCGAGGATTGCGGGCAGACCTCGCCCGACTGCAACAGTTGCTGGTTGTACCGGCGAACTGAGGCAGCCTCAAGGCCGGGACACGCAATCGGTGTTAGCCGGCAGCTTCAAAGCCACTCGGTCTGAGCCACTTCGATCCCGGCAGCTTTGCTCCTAGCGTTCGCCGAGCAGTTTCTCCATGTCCCGCCGGTCCTTCTTGGTGGGCCGGCCGGTGCCGCGGTCGCGCTGCGGGATACCGAGGGCGGGAGCCACCGGGCGCGGCGGTGTGTGGTCGGTAAAGCAATGCGAGGCAGCCTCCGCGCCCACCCGCTTGGCGATCAGCCGGCGCACCTCCAGGATCCGCTCGTAGCCCGGTTGCCGCACCCGCACGGTGTCGCCCGGCACCACGGACTGGGAGGCCTTGACCGGATTGCCGTTTAACCGCACGTGTCCGGCGCGGCAGGCGGCGGTGGCCGCGGAGCGGGTCTTGTAGGCGCGGATGGCCCACAGCCACGCATCAACGCGCACCGAACTCGGGGGATTGGCTGAAGTGTTCATGCCCTTCCGAGTCTAGCGCCGGACACGATGTCGGCCTCAGGGCAGAACGCGACCGCCCCTCCGCCGTCCGAAGTGATTTTTCCTTTCACCGGGTGTTCACAGCCAGTTGGCCGGCAGGTTCGCAACCGCTGTGAGGCTCGATCGCAGGGGGAACCGCACGAACATCACCTACGAAGGGCGTCATTCCCATGGCATCTCGCTTGATCAGAACCTTGACCTGCTCCATCGCGGCCGCCGCCGTCGGGGCCACCCTCGGCGCGGTTCCGGCCAGCGCCCAGAACACCGCCCAGAACAGCGCGCTGAACAAGGCCGGGCAGGAAGAAGCCCCGCTGCTGATCGGCCACCGCGGGGCCGCCGGTACCGCTCCCGAAAACACCGTAGCCGCGTTCAAGGACGGCCGCGCCTCCGGTGCCGACTTCTTCGAAATCGACGTCCAGCTCAGCGCCGACGGCGTGCCGTTCCTGTTCCACGATGACACCCCTGCCCGGACCACCAACGTGGAGGAGGTCTTCCCGGAGCGCTCGGGCGACCCGATCACCTCCTTCACCTGGGATGAACTGCAGCAGCTCGACGCCGGATCCTACTTCGGTGCCGAGTTTGCCGGCGAACGCATCCCGCATCTGGATGATGCCGCGAAGGCCGCCACGATGAAGACCGGGGTGTACATCGAGATCAAGTCGCCGAAGAACTCCCCGGGCATCGAGCAGCTCGTCGCCGACGAGCTGCGCACCGACGCCAAGTGGAAGAAGCTCGTCGCGGCGGACAAGATCCAGGTCCTCGGCTTCGACGAGGCCTCCAACCGGACGTTCGCCCAGCTCGCTCCGGAGATTGTGCTGCAGCAGCTCTCCAGCACCGTGCCGGGGCCGGCCGTGCTGGAATCCTGGGCCGGCTTCGCCGATTCGGTCGGCACCAACTACCGCACCCTGACGGCGCAGAACGTGGCCGACACCAAGGCCGCCGGCCTGGTCATCGGCGTGTACACCGCCAACTCGCCCGAAGCCGTCCAGCATTCCATCGACCTGGGCGTCGACGCCGTCACCGGCGACTTCCCGATCCAGACCGCCCGCTACCTGGACGGGCTCAAGCCCTTCCCGGCCGGCTCCGGAGTGGAAATCGCCGGCGCGGTCAACGATCCGGCCGGCAACGATGTGCAGCCGGAGACCGGCGAGCACGTGGTGCTGCGCAACGCCACCGGGCACAACCTGGACGTCAGCGGCTACATCATCCGCGACGCGGCCAACAACGTGCTGGAAATCGGCGACGGCTACGTCCTTGCCCCGGGCGCCGAGCTGCGCGTCTACACCGGTCCGGGCACCAACAGCGCGGACGCCTACTACAACGGCGGCACCGCATCCGTGCTGAACAACGGCGGCGACTCGGTGGCCCTGTGGAGCCCGCAGGGGCAGCTGCAGGACGTCTTCGCCAACTAACGGAGAACATCCTTTTTACCAACGACGTCGGTGCTTGGGCAGGCTTCCAACCTGATCCAAGTGCCGGCGTCCTTTGGATCGGTGGGCCACGGTGTCGGATTTTGCTGCTCCTGCGGTTCACCCGTCCGTCCTGCCGGCGGGACTCCTGTCGATTGCTGACTTTTTCGACAGACATCAAACGTCTAATGTTTAGGGATGACATTGGACCGGCCCCCGACAGAGCTTCCCCCGAGCGTGAAGGACGGCGACCACGACGTCCCGCCGACGGAGTTTGCTGACGCGCTGGCGCCGGAGGTGCAGTTGCCGGAGGCGGGCCACAAGCCGGCTCCGATCCGGAATCCAAGCCCGGAGCCTGCGGCCCGCCGCCGCTGGCTGATCGCGGCGGCGGTGGCCGCCGTCGTCCTCATCGGGCTGAACCTGCGGGCGGGCATTGCCAGCGCGGCGGCGCTGTTCCACGATCTGCAGCAGTTGTTGGGCTACGGGCCGCTGGTCGCCGCGCTGCTGCCCACGGTGCCGGTGCTGTGTTTCGCGCTGGCCGGGGCCGCGACCGCCTGGCTGAGCAGCCGGATGGGGCTGGAAAGGGCCATCGCGCTGGCGCTGGCGCTGTTGGCCGCCGGGCTTGGATTGCGCGGCATCGAGTCCGTCGGCTTCCTGCTGGCCGGCACGGTGGTGTCCATGTCCGGCCTGGCGGTCTGCAACGTGGCGATGCCGACGTTCATCCGCAAGTACTTCGCGCACCGGCCGTCCACGATGACCGGTGCCTACACCATCTCCATGTCCGTCGGGGCAACGGTGGCCGCAGCGGTCAGCGTGCCGCTGGCCATGCAGCTGGAGTCGCCGCTGCTCGGCCTGGCCGTCTGGGCGCTGCTGGCCGTCGTCGGGCTGGCGGTCTTCCTGCCCATGACCTTCGTGGTCGGGCGCCCACCGGCTCCCGGGACCCGCGCCCACCTGTCACCCTGGCCGCTGCTGCGCACGCGCAAGGGCCTGCTGCTCACCGGGCTGTTCACCATCCAGGCGCTGCTGGTCTACACCGTGATGGGTTGGTTCCCGTACATCCTGATCTCCCGCGGGATGACCCCGGCGGCGGCCGGGCAGACGCTGGCACTGGTCCAGGTGGTCTCCATTCCCGCCGTCGTCCTGCTGCTGGCGATGGCGGCGCGGCCGGGCCTGCTGCGGCGGGCCTTCATGCTCACCTGCGCCGCCTCGTTGGCCGGCTATCTCGCCCTGCTGGTGCTGCCCGCGGAGCTGGCCGTGGTCCCCGCCGTGCTGATCGGGCTGGGATTCGGCGTCTTCCCGCTGCTGATGCTGGTGATCAGCCGCACCGGTTCGGACGCCGCCGAGACCACCGCGCTCTCCACGCTGGCGCAATCGGTGGGCTACCTGTTTGCCGCGCTGGGTCCGTTCGGACTGGGCCTGCTGCATGACGCGCTGGCCGACTGGACCGTTCCGCTGGTGCTGCTGGTGGCCGGTGCGGTGCTGCAGCTGCTGCTGGCGCACGGCGTCAGCTCGCTGGTGCGGGAGGGCCGGAAATGACCGCGGTTCCGGGGCAGGGCCCCTTGCACCGGCCGCCGCTGGCGGAGGAAGTCACCGCGCGGCTGCGCGAGTCCATTGTGGCGGGGCGCTGGCCGCTGGGTGGGCGGATCCCGCCGGAGCCGGAACTGGTGGCCAGCCTGGGGGTTTCCCGCGGCACGCTGCGCGAGGCAATCAAGGCCCTGGCCCACGCCGGCATGCTGGAGGTCCGCCGCGGCGACGGAACCTACGTGCGCGCCACCAGCGAGATCAGCGGCACCGCCCGCCGTGCCTACCGCGAGTACGACGACGAGGACGTGCTGCAGGTGCGCTTTGCCCTGGACACCCAGGCCGCCCGGCTGGCGGCACAAGCGGCACAGGCGGCACACGCCGCGCAAGAGGCGTCTCCGGCGCACGGCGGCACGATAGCGGCGCTGCGCGAGATGCTGGCCCGGCGCCGGCAGGCCTGGGAGGAGCAGAATCTGGAGGGCTGGATCGCCGCCGATTGGGATTTCCACCAAGCGGTGGCGGCGGCCTCCGGGAACCCGCTGCTGCACGAGCTGTATTCCAGTTTCGGCGACGTGTTCCACGGGGCCAAGATGGCCCAGCGTCTGCGTGACGGCTTCGATGGGTGCCTGCGCGCCGGCCACGAGGACCTCGCGGACGCCATCGCCGCGGGCGACCCCGATGCTGCGGCGCAGACGGTGATAGCCAACCTGCAGTACTGCTTGGAATGGATGCCGCCGCGCAAACCATAAGCGGGCGGCGGCAATCAGCACTGGCAGTTAGCACAGGCAGGCACGCAGGCAGGGCAGGCAGTCAGACGGACGGCCCGGCCGCAGCAAGCGCCATGGCGCACGGAGCGCGGAGCACATGGGGCAGCCCACAGCCGGCCACCGGTGGGGCTTGTGGCACGATCGCGCGCGGCCGGGGTACCTTGAATCACGAACCCCGGAACGCACGGGAAGCAGGAACGAGGAAAGCTGGCAATGTCCACTTCGACGAAACCGTCCGGAAGCACGCGCAAGACGTGGCTGAAGATCACCGCGGCAGTGGCCGGCGCCGTCGTCGTGCTGTTGCTGTTGGTATTGCTGGCCAAGTGGCTGCGGACCATGCCGGGCGTGCAGGACTTCCTCACCGCCTACCCGGGCACCTCCGAACTTCCCGAGTCGGCCCCGGTGGGGCTGCCGGCCTGGCTGGGCTGGCAGCATTTCCTCAACTTCTTCTTCCTGGTGCTGATCATCCGCACCGGGCTGCAGGTGCGCACCGGCACGCGCTCGCCGGCCTACTGGACGCGCAACAACCAGGGCCTGGTCAAGACCAAGAACAAGCCGACCAAGATCACGCTGAATCTCTGGTTCCACCTGACGCTGGATGCCTTGTGGGTGCTCAACGGCATCGTGTTCATGGTGCTGATCTTCGCCACCGGGCACTGGGTGCGGATTGTGCCCACCAGCTGGGACATCTTCCCGAACGCGCTCTCCGCGGCCCTGCAGTACGCCTCGCTCGATTGGCCGCTGGAGAACGGCTGGGTGAACTACAACGCGCTGCAGTTGTTGACCTACTTCGCCACCGTCTTCATCGCGGCGCCGTTGGCCATCATTTCCGGCCTGCGGACCTCGGCCGCCTGGCCCAAGAAGGCCGCGGTGAACAAGTACTTCCCGATCGAGGCCGCCCGGGCCATCCACTTCCCGGTGATGGTGTACTTCGTGGCGTTCGTCGTGGTCCACGTGACGCTGGTGCTGGCCACCGGTGCCCTGCGCAACCTGAACCACATGTATGCGGCATCGGACGACGGCGGCTGGGCCGGCTTCTGGATCTTCGCCGCCTCGCTCGCGGTGACGGTGGCTGCGTGGTTCCTGGCCCGGCCGATCTTCCTCCGGCCGATCGCCTCGCTGACCGGCAAAGTCACCTCCCGCTGACCGGCAAAGCCGCCTCCGGCTGACCGGCATGGTCGCCTCGCGCTGACCGGCAAGGCCGGCTTCGGCTGACCGCGACACGCCTTAGCCGTACTTTGGCGCCGGCGCCGGTAGCTGCGCCCCGCACGGCTACACTGCCCTCGTGATCACTGTTGCGGCCGTTGCCGCGTGCTGCGTCCTGGCCCTGCTGGCCATCTTCCAGATCCTGCTTGCCGCCGGCCTCCCGCTGGGCCGCTTCGCCTGGGGCGGCAGCCACCGGGTCCTGCCGGCCAAGTTCCGGATTGGCAGCGCCGTCTCGGTGGTCCTGTATGCCGCCTTCGGGATCATCATCCTGGACCGGGCGCAGCTTCTGGACGCGCTGCCGCACACCGTGTCTGTGGTGTTGATCTGGGTCCTGACCGCCTATCTGTTGGTGGGGGTGCTGATGAACGCCATTTCGCGCAGCAAGCCCGAGCGGTGGACCATGACGCCCGTGGCCCTGGTGCTGGCGGTGCTCAGCCTGGCGGTTGCGCTCGGCTGACGGGCTGTCGCCCGGCCGTTCCGGGGAGACAAAAATCGGGGCTTGCCCCGAGCGCACGGCAGGCTCACGATTGGTTCACTACGGCCGATCAGGAGGCAGCCATGCAGGTCCGTTTCCGCCGCGCGCTGATTGCCCTTGCTGCGATTGTGGCCGTCCCGGCGGCCCTCGCCGGCGGCGTGGTCTTCTGGCTGCGCTTCAGCCCGCGGCCGTTGGCGGTTTTGCTTCGGGTGTTGGCCGAGCGGGACGGCCGTCGCACCGCCCGCGCCATGGCCCGCCATGTGCCGGACGGCGTCAGCGAAATCCTGGACCAGCAGTACCTGAGCAACCATGGCCACACCTACCTGGACGTGTTCTTCCCGGACGAGGCAGCACGCGATGCGCTACGCCTGCCGACGATCGTCTGGATCCACGGCGGGGCGTGGATCTCCGGCACCAAGAACGACGTCGCCAATTACCTTCGGATCTTGGCCTCCTACGGCTTCACCACAGTGGGCGTGGACTACTCGCTGGCGCACAAGCGACGGTATCCGGCGCCCGTGCGCCAGAGCGCCGCCGCCTTGCGCTATCTGGAGCACAATGCCGAGCGGCTGCACATAGATACCGAGCGGATGGTGCTCGCGGGGGACTCGGCCGGCGCACAGATCGCGGCGCAGTTGGCACTGGTGGTCTCCGACCCGGACTATGCCCAAAAGCTGGGCATCGCCTCGCCGACGGCTCCGGACCGGCTGCGCGCGGTGCTGTTGCACTGCGGCGGCTACGATCTGTCGCTGACCGGGGCGGACCAAGCCGGGAACCAGAACTATCTGCGCACCGTGCTGTGGTCCTACACCGGGGCCAAGGATTACCTGGAGCGGCCGTATACCGCCTTGGCCTCGGTTGCCCGGTATGTGAGCGACAAGTTCCCGCCGGCTTTCGTCTCCGCGGGCAATACCGACCCGCTGCTGCCGCACTCGCTGGCGTTGGTCAAGGAGCTGAAGAAGAACGGTACGACGGTCGAGGAATTCTTCCCGCAGACGGCTGCCGGACTGGGGCACCAATTCCAATTCAACCTGGACCTGGAGGCGGCGTGGCGGGCGCTGGAGCGCAGCGTGCACTTCCTCCGCCAGCACACCGGCTGACTATCCGCGCCCTCCCTGCTAAGCCGCGGCGAACTCCTCGGTGTCCACGTCGGCCTGGGCGGCTGCGTTGTAGCGCGGGCCGTGGACCGTGCCGTGGTTGATCAGCGCCTCCAGCCGCTGCAGCACGTCTGCATCCAGTGCCACCTCCGCGGCACCCAGGTCTTCGTCCAAATGGGCGATGCTCCTGGTGCCCGGCAGCGCGACCACGTGCTGTCCGCGGGAGAGCACCCAGGCGAGGGCCAGCTGGGCAGGCGAGCAGCCGGCGTCGTCCGCGATGGCACGGAAGCCACCGAGCAGCGCCAGGTTCTGCGGGTAGTTCTCCGGCCAGAAGCGGGGCATGCCGTGGCGGATGTCCTTCTCCGGCAGCGCCGACGGGTCATCCAGCGTGCCGGTGAGGAAGCCGCGGGCCAGCGGGCTGAAGGCCACGAAGGCCGTGCCGAGTTCCGCACAGGCTGCCAGCGTTCCCAGTTCCGGGTTGCGCGTCCAGAGCGAGTATTCGGTCTGCAGCGCCGCAATCGGATGGACCGCATGCGCCCGGCGCAGGGTTGCGGCGGAGACTTCGGACAGCCCGATCGCGCCGATCTTGCCGGCGGCGACCAGCTCTGCCAGCGCGCCGACCGACTCTTCGACGGGGATGCTCTTGTCCCAGCGGTGCAGGTAGTAGAGGTCAATGTGGTCGGTGCGCAGCCGTTGCAGCGCCGCGTCGCAGGTTGCCCTGAGCGTCTCCGGCCGCCCGTCGATGACCCGCCGGCCGGCCACGCTGGTCATGCCGCACTTGCTGGCCAGGAAGAACTCGTCCCGCCGCCGGCCCAGCACCTCACCGATCAGCTCTTCGTTCGCGGACGCACCGTACAGTGCGGCTGTGTCGAAGTGCCGCACACCCGAGTCCAGGGCATGCAGCAGAAGTTTCGCCGCATCCTCGCGGGCCGGCGGAACCCCGTACGCGTGGCTGAGGTTCATGCAGCCCAGCCCGATGCTGCCGACGTCGAGCGTTCCGATGGTTCGCGTAGTCATGCTTTGACGTTACATCCGCAGGTGCGCACCGTGCTGCCGGGCCTTACCGCCGGCTTACTCCGGCCGGTCCCGGCTGGCCGGGGTGCCCACTTCCTCCGAGAGCGGGATCTCCTTGACGAAGCAGGCGAGCACCAGCGCAGCCAGCACAATCGGCACGGCGTAAAGATAGATTGGCGGCAGCGCCTGGGCGAAGGCATGCGCGATGAATTCCTGCGCCGGGACCGGCAGCGACTTGAGCACGGCGGGGCCGAGCGAGCTGAAGTTTTGGCCGCCGCCGGAACCTATCGTCGTCACCAAGCCCTGCGGCGCCGTCGCGAATTGCTCGGTCAGGCGGCTGATGAAAATAGCGCCGAACAGCGAAATGCCGAAGGTGGCACCGATCTGCCGGAAGTAGTTGGTGGCCGAGGTGGCCGTGCCCAGATCCCGGCGCCGGACGCTGTTCTGCACGATCAGCACCAGGTTTTGCATGATGGATCCCAGCCCCAGCCCGAGCACCAGCATCCCGGCGGCCGTGAACGCGTAGGGGGTGGTGTCGGAGATCTGCGAGAGCATGACCAGCCCGGCCGCGATCAGGATGGTGCCGATGATCGGGAAGATCTTGTAGCGGCCGGTGCGGCTCACCAGCTGCCCGGTGGTGGTGGTGGCTCCCACCATCCCCGCCGTCATCGGGATCATCATCAGGCCCGACTCGGTGGCGCTGGCGCCGTTGACCATCTGCAGGAAGGTGGGCAGATAGGCGATCGTCGAGAACATTGCGATGCCCACGCACACGCCCATCAAGGTTGGCAGCGTGAAGTCCCGGTCGCGGAACAGCCGCAGCGGCAGCACCGGTTCCACCGCCCGGCGCTCGGCCAGCACGAACAACACCGAGGCGATCACGGTGAGCGCTCCCAGCCCGATGATCACCGGGCTGTCCCAGGGGTAGGTGGTCCCGCCCCAGCTGGTGAAGAGGATGACTGCGGCACTGGCGACCGCCAGCAGGAAGGTGCCCAGATAGTCCAGCTTGGGCCGAGGCCCGCCCGGCTTATGCAGGTGCAGGGTGGTGGTGATGACGGTCAGCGCCGCGGCGCCCAGCGGCAGGTTGATGTAGAAGATCCAGCGCCAGCTCCAATGGTCGGTGATGAACCCGCCCAGCAGCGGCCCGCTGACCGAGGCGAGGCCGAAGGCCGCCCCGATCAGGCCCATGTACTTGCCCCGCTCGCGCGGCGAAACCAGGTCGCCGATGATCGCCTGGGCGCCGATCATTAACCCGCCGCCGCCAACCCCCTGGATGGCACGGAAGGCGATCAGCTGCGGCATGCTCTGGGCCATGCCGGAGAGCATGGAACCGCCCAGGAACACCGCGATGGCGAAGATGAAGATGCTCTTGCGCCCGAACAGGTCGCCGAGTTTGCCGTAGATCGGCAGCCCTATGGTGGCGGCCAGAATATAGGCGGTGATCACCCAGGAGATGTGTTCCAGCCCGTTCAGATCCGCGACGATGGTGGGCAGCGCCGTCGCCACGATGGTCTGGTCCAGCGCGGCCAGCAGCACGGTGAGCATCAGCCCCAGGAACACCAGCATGACCCGGGGCTGCGCAGCGGACGGGCCGGCCGGGCGTTGAGCCCGGTTCTGGTCCGTGCGTGCGGAAACTGCTGCTGGTGCAGGACCGGACGGCTGCTGAGGGCCCCGGTCCGGGCTGGGAGGAACTGCCATGGTGAAACTTCCTGGCGGTGCGGGTGGCGCAGGCGGCCTGATGATGGTTGCCTGGGGACGCGATCCGCCCCGCGACTGCTACCGTACTGCCGTCCGCGGAGCGGCACAACCCCCGGTTTCGGCACGGCGCTGACGTACGCTGGAAGCCTGCCCAGCGAAGGGACACACCAATGGACGACGCCGGATCCCGCCTGATCTTCGGCAGTATGGGTTTGGGCGGTGGCTGGGGGAGCGGCCCGCTGGATGCCGCCGACGTCGCCGCGGCCCACGCGGCCGTGGAGGCGGCACTGCACATCGGTATCAGGACTTTTGACCACGCCGACATCTACGCCCACGGCAAGGCGGAGGCTGCGTTCGGCCGGGTGCTGGCTGAGCGTCCGGAGCTCCGGGAAACCATCCAGCTGCAGAGCAAATGCGGCATCCGGCTGCCGGTTCCCGGACTGGCCGGCCACTATGATTCATCCCGCGCGGCCATCGTGGCCGGCGTCGAGGAAAGCCTGCGCCGCCTGCACACCGCCCACTTGGACACGCTGCTGATCCACCGGCCGGATCCGCTGGCCCCGGCCGAAGAGATAGCCGAGGCGTTCAGCCGCCTCCGGCTGGCCGGGAAGGTCCGCCGCCTGGGTGTCTCGAACATGTCCGGCGAGCAGATGCGGTGGCTGCAGGCCGCGCTTGACGAGCCGCTCGCCGTGAACCAACTGGAAATGAGCCTCTACCGGCGGGACTGGCTTGAATCAGGTGTGCTGGTCAACCATCCGGACGGCGCGGCCGTCAGTTTCCCGCACGGCACCCTGGAGTATTGCGCTGCGCACGCGGTGGAGCTGCAGGCCTGGGGCTCGCTGGCGCGGGGCCGCTACAGCGGCCGGCCCGCGGAGCCCGCCGCCGGCACAGCTGACGAAGGTGACGGCACCGCTGGCGACGGCGGTGCGGAAGCTGCTGATGCCTCGACGGCGGCGCTGGTCTCGGAGCTGGCCCGGGACAAGGGCTGCACGCAGGAAGCCGTGGTGCTGGGCTGGCTGCTGCGCCATCCGGCCAGGATCCGGCCGGTCGTGGGTACCAGCAATCCGGACCGGATCAAGGCCTGCGCGCAGGCCGAGGAGATCGGTGCCGCGATGACCCGGCAGGAATGGTACGCGCTGTGGGTGGCGGCACGAGGGCGCCCGCTGCCCTAGACGAAGGCGGGCTGTACCAGCCGGCGGAACGCGGAGTCGTGGAAGACCAGCGGTTCGTGCGCGCCGTCGTGCGTGCTCAGTCCGTGTACCTCCAGCAGCACCACCCGGTGGTCGCCGGCCGGGAACTCCTGATGCACCGAGCAATCCAGCCACAGCGCTGCCTCGTCGAGGAAAAGCGCGTCCTGGTCGGTGCGGTGCAGGCTCAGTCCGGCGAAGCGGTCGCCGTCCTTGGAAGCAATCTGGCGGCAGACGCCGTCGTGCTCTGTGCTCAGCACCGAAACACCGATCCGGCCGGCCTGGCGGACCAGCGGCCAGGTCCTGGAGGTGTTCTGGACGGCGAACATCACCAGCGGCGGCTCCAGCGAAACGCCCACGGTGAAGGAGGAGGCGACGATGCCTTGCGGCTTGCCGTCGACGACGGCGCAAAGCGCTGCGATTCCGGAGGGAAAGCGCCCGAAGGCGGAGCGCAGGGTGTTCGGGGTCAAGTCGTTGTGCAGGGACATGGCCATCCTTGAAGCTCAGGCGCATCCGCTGCTGCCGGAGGATACGCGTACTTGCCTGCCGACAAACCCGGCGGGCCGAATCATCACCTGGAGCACCCCGCTACGGTAGAGGGTTGCCGGCCAACCAGCCAGGGCTGTGAAGTTGGCGCTCGTGATTCATTTCCAAGGTAAGAGCGGGACATGGCCCCGGTCAAACGCCCGCAACAGTTCGTTAAGAACTGCGTCATGAGCTCCGCGTGCCACGCATCGGTGCCCGGGGTCCGCTGCCTCAGGCGCCGACCGGCTGTTCCGCGCCGCGGTTCAGCCGGAACGGATGGGCAGGGTAGACGCCCAGGATCCGGATTTCGGTGGTGAAGAATTCCAGTTCCTCGAAGGCATGCACCATGGACTGGTCCTCCGGATGGCCCTCCACGTCCACCATGAACATGGTGGCCGCGAATTCGCCGCCGACCATGTAGCTCTCCAGCCGGGTCATGTTGATGCCATTGGTGGCGAACCCGCCGAGGGCCTTGTACAGCGCCGAGGGAACGTTCCGCACCCGGAAGACAAAGCTGGTCACGGCGGGACCGGGCAGTTCCTCGCGGCTGGGGACGGGCCGTCGGTCGGCCAGCACCACAAACCGGGTGGTGTTCGTCGGATCGTCTTCCACCTTCTCGGCGAAGACTTGCAGGCCGTAAAGTTCCGCGGCCATCGGCGGCGCGAGCGAGACCCTGGTGGGATCGTTCCACTCGGCCACTTCACGGGCCGAGCCGGCGGTGTCGCCGGCGATCACCGGGGTCAGCCCCAACCGGCGGATCAGCTTGCGGCACTGGCCCAAGGCATGGATGTGGCTGTGCACCTCACGGGCCTGTTCCACCGTGGCCCCCGGGATGCCGAGCAGGCTGAAGCGGATGGGCAGGAAGAATTCCTCCACGATCTGCAGCGTGGTCCTGGGCAGCAGGGCATGGATGTCCGCCACCCGGCCTGCGATCGAGTTGTCAATGGGGATCATGGCCAGTTCGGCCTCGCCGCTGGTGACGGCGGCGAAGGCGTCTTCAAAGCTGGCGCACGGCACCGCGTCCCAGCCGGGCCGGACCTCAAGGCACGCCATGTGCGAGTTCGAGCCGGGTTCACCTTGGTACGCGATTGCTGGAGCCATGGGCGAAATTATCCCACCGGGACCGCCCGGGGCTTTATTCCGCGGGGTCCGGCCGGCGTCATAAAGCCGGAGCGAAGCGCCGCTAGAGTGGAGAGCGTGGAAGGATCCAACCCCCGTGCCGTTGCCCTCTGGCTCGCCGCTGCCGTCGTCGCACTCTTCGCCGTCAGCCTGACCGTGATGCCGTCCATCATGGGGCTGGACATCATGCCACCGCTGATTGTGGTGTCCGTGCTGCTGCTTATCGGCGCCGGAGTGCTGGCCGGCATGGCTATTGCCGCCAGGCGGTCCGGGCGGCGGTAGGGCCCCTCGGGCAGTCAGGCGCCGGCGCCCGGGTCAACTGTCGGGCTGGCCGCGGCGTTCTCAGCAGGGCCATCCACCGTTCCCCTCGGCAACAGTCGGCGCGCGCCCGGGCCGGTTTGCCCCAGCCTGTCGGCCGGATTATTGAGCGTGCAGGTCCGCAAGGAGAGGCAACCGCAGCCGATGCAACCGGTGAGATCGTCGCGCAACCGCTGCATTTCATCGATCCGCGCGTCCAAGTGATCCCGCCATCGCGCAGACAGCCTTGCCCAGTTGGCCTTGGTAGGCGCCCGGTCCTGCGGCAGCGAGTCCAGCGCTGCCTTGATCTCCCGCAGCGAAATGCCCACCTGCTGCGAGACCCGGATGAACGCGACTCGGCGCAGCATGTGCCGTGGGTAGCGCCGCTGGTTTCCGGACGTACGACGGCTGCTGATCAGCCCTTCCCGTTCGTAAAAATGCAGTGCCGAAATGGCAGCCCCGCTGCGCTCGGACAGCTCGCCGGGCGTCAGTTCCTTCACGTTCGCCGCGGGCATGGTCATGGTCGCCCTCCTTCCTCTTGACCTGAAGCCTAGTTGAGGTTGTCCACTGGGGAAGTCCCGCAGTTGCGGGCAACAGACCCAAGGAGAAACTATGCACGCAATCGTCCAGCGCGAATTCGGCGGCCCCGAGGTTTTGGTCTACGAACAGCTACCGGATCTTGATCCCCAGGCCGGCCAGGTGCGCATTGCGGTCAACGCCAGCGGTGTGCACTTGCTCGACACCAGCATCCGCAGCGGCACCAGCTTCGGCGCGATGCCCCGGCCGAAGCTGCCGATGGTTCCCGGCCGTGAAGTGGCGGGCGTGGTGGACCGGGTGGGGCCAGACGTGGACGCACAGTGGCTGGGCAAGCGGGTGGCCGTCCATCTAGGCATGGCCAGCGGCGGCTATGCTGACCAGGCGCTGGCAGCCGTGGATTCCCTGCATGAGCTGACCGCCGGCCTGGGCTTTGACGCCGCGGTCGCTGCGATCGGCACCGGCCGGACCGCCGCCGGCATTCTCGACCAGCTCACCCTTGGCGCCGAGGACACGGTACTGATTCCGTCGGCTGCCGGCGGGCTGGGCATTCTGTTGGTTCAGGCGGCGCGAAACGCCGGTGCCACCGTGATCGGACTTGCCGGCGGGCCCGCGAAGGCGGCCCACGCGCTGAAGGCGGGCGCCGGCGTCGTTGTTGATTACCGTGTCCGGGGCTGGCAGCAGCAACTGCGAAAACTCGGCCGTCCCACCGTGGTGTACGACGGCGTGGGCGGGGAGGTGGGGCGGCTCGCCTTTGAACTGCTGGCCGATGGCGGAACCCAGCTGGTGTTCGGCTGGTCATCGGGTGAGGAAAACACTTACCGGCACGAGGGCAAGACGGCGGTCACGGTGTTGGGGCCGGCCCTCACAGCGCGCGCAGGAGGGCTGCGTTCCTTGGAGGCGGAAGCGCTGCAACGCGCGGCGGACGGCACGCGGATCCCGCTGACGGACACCCGCTTCCCGCTGTCGCAGGCGGCCGCGGCACACCGTGCGCTTCAGGCGCGGGAAAGCTTCGGCAAGGTGGTCCTGCTTGCCGACGGGACACATCCGTGAGCGTGGCTCTGGCGCCGGCGCCGCTGCTGTCCCGCTCCTACCGCGCCACCGCGGCCGGGCTGCGATGCATTGCTGCCGGCCGCCGGAAAGATGAACGGTCAGGCGACGACGCCGAAGCCTCCGGTCCACGGGAGCTTTTCGGAGGCGGCCAAGGAGATCTGCAGGAATCCGAAGGCCTCGAGTTCCCGGGCCCGGGACAGCGCGCCGGCATCGATGGCGTTCAGCCCGGCGGCGGTGACCACCTCGGCCAGCTGGGACTTGGCCGCGGCGTCGTCCCCCGCCATGAGCACGGTGGTGGGCAGGCCGCCGACGGTCCCGGAGGACAACGTAGCGGCGAAGGTGGTGTTGAAGGCCTTGACCACGCGCGAATCCGGCAGCGAGGCGCTGAGTTCGGCTGCCGCCGAGCTGTCGGACGGCACGGTGAGCGAGTCGAACGTTTCAAAGTTCACCGGGTTGGTGATGTCGACGACGACCTTTCCGGCCAACTGGTCGCCACGGCTGCGGACGATGTCGGACAGGGCGGGGTACGGCACCGCGAGGACCACAATGTCGCCGGTGACGGGCCGGTCGTCGTCCTTGTCGAACGTCTCGACCACGTTTCCGCCTTTGCTGACCACGCTGGCGATGGCCTGGCCCATGTTGCCGGTACCGATGATGCTGACGTTTGCCACAGGAACGCTCCTCAGATCTGCCGGAAAAGCCTGAACTTACGAGCGAAACGGTAGCAGCCCAGACCCGTGAGTCAAGGCCGGCAGCGGGCGCGTGCCGGTGGACTCAGCCGGTGCGGCGGGTCCTAGCCGAGGTGGGATTCCTGGGTGATGCCGTAGGGCACATCGTCGCTCAGCTCCACGGTGAACTGTCCGGGGCCGGTGCGGGTGACCAGAATGCCGCAATCGCCGTCGAGGGCAGCGATTTTTTGCAGCTCTTCCACCGCAGCGTTGAGTAGATCGTGGGCCTCGGAGGCCGTTTGTGCCGTCAAAGACTTGGTAGCCAAAGTGGTGGCCATGGTTCTGCCTTTCATGACCGGAGGCTGCCGCAGAGGAGAAAACGCGGGAGGGGTAGCTTCCGGGCGGAACGTGGTGCCATGCGGAACGGTGCATGGAAGATTACATTCTGCCATTCCAATGGACATCAGATGAATTTTCAAGCGGCGTGGCGCGCAACACCCTCTCGCGACTTCGCAACGGTGGCGCGGATCTTGCGGGATGGGCGGCAGCGAAGTGTGGTCAAGAATACGCCGAGGGGACCGACGCAACGGGGTGGACTGCCGATAGTGGGGAGCATGAGCTACCGCTACATCCCCCCAGCTGCCGGCCTGACCGTATGGGGCATTGTCCTCTTCGTTGCAGGAGGTGCGATGAGCGGCTGGATGTCGGCCTCGGCAGTACGCGAGTCCTTCCTGGATGCCACCAGCATGTTTTACAGCTCGGACGCGGACATCTACACCGGCTTTGCGGTGCTGTTCGCGATGGTTTCAATCGCCGGCTTGGTGCTGCTGACGGTGGGGGTTTCCCGCGCCGTGAAGCGCGCCGACCAGCGCTACGAGGGCTGGTTCCGGACGCTGCACCCGGGAATCGCGGCGGCCCCACGCCCTGCGCCATTGCCGGCGGCACCGGATCAGGGTCCCGGGCGCCCGCAGGCAGTCGGGGCGGGCTCCCCAAGCATCCCACCGATGCCGCTGCGCGGTCCGGCGCAGCCCGGCCGGTAGCGGCAGCCGCCATCGACTATTCAGCAGGCGTCCTTTTCGGCACCGAGAAGGACGCCTGCTGAACAGTGGATCTGCCGGGGGGCTGCGCCTGGCAGGCGCGGGGACATAGCGGGGGCCGCTGCCCCTAGAACGGGTTCAGCAGCCGGTGGACGAACTGCCGGGTGCGCTCTTCCCGCGGCTCGCGCAGCACCTGGTCCGGGTGGCCGCGTTCCACCACCACGCCGCCGTCCATGAACACCACTTCGCTGGCCACCTCCCGGGCGAACGCCAGCTCGTGCGTCACCAGGGCCATGGTCCAGCCTTCGTCGGCCAGTTCCTTGATCACCCGCAGCACATCGCCCACCAGCTCCGGGTCCAGCGCCGAGGTCGGCTCGTCGAAGAGCAGCAGCGAGGGTTTGAGCGCCAGCGCCCGGACGATGCCGACCCGCTGCTGCTGGCCGCCGGAGAGCTGGTGCGGGTATTGGTCTTCCTTGCCGGTCAGCCCCACACGTTCCAACAGCGACATGGCCTCACGTACTGCCTCGGCCCGGGGCCGCTTCTGGACCTGGACCGGGCCCTCGATGATGTTCTGCAGCACGGTCATGTGCGGAAACAGGTTGTAGTGCTGGAACACCATGGCGCTGCGGTCACGCAGCTCGGAGATCTGCTTGCGGCTCACCGGCGAGCCGAAGTCCACGGCGGGTCCGCCCGCGAAGGCGACCCGTCCGCCGTCGGGAGTTTCCAAGCCGTTCAGGCACCGCAGCACGGTGGTCTTGCCGGAACCGGAGGGCCCGATCAGCGCCAGCACGCCTCCGGTCTGCACCGACAGGTCGATGGAGGTCAGCACCTGGTTGCCGCCGAACGACTTGCGCAGTCCCTCCACGGAGAGCACGGGATTGCCGGGGCCGGCGGAGGCCGACGCCGCGGGCGGAACTTCAGTGGGCGACATAGCGGTCCAGCCTCTTCTCCAGTCGGGTCTGCCCGGCGGACAGGACCAGGCAGAACACCCAGTAGACCGCCGCGGCCTCCATGTACAGCAGCAGGAACTCCTGGCTGAAGGCGGCGATTTCCTGGGCCACCCGGAACGCTTCGGTGACCAGGATCAGCGAGGCGAGGGACGTGTCCTTGACCAGCGAAATGAAGGTGTTGGACAGCGGCGGCACGGACACCCGGGCCGCCTGCGGCAGAACGATGCGCCGGAGCGTGGTGGTACGGGCCATGCCGATGGTGTGCCCGGCTTCCCACTGGCCCTTCGGCACGGACAGGATCGCGGCCCGGATCACCTCGGCCGCATAGCCGCCCACGTTCAGCGAGAACGCGATGATCGCGCTGGGCCACGGTTGGAGCACCACGCCGATGGTCGGCAGGCCGTAGAAGATCACGAACAGCTGCACCAGCAACGGAGTGCCGCGGATGACCGAGATGTAGGCCCGCGCGGCACCGGCCAAGATCCGGTTGCCGCTGATCCGCATCAGCGCCAGGATGAGCGCCAGGACCAAGCCGATGGCGAAACTGGCCAGCGACAGCGGGATGGTGCCGGTCAGCCCGCCCTGGACGATAGGCCAGAACGAACTGCGCAGCAGCTCCCAGTCGATGTTCATACGGCTACGTTACTGTCTTGCCCCTGCCCGCCTACTTGGTGACGTCTGCGCCGAAGTACTTCTCGGAGATTTTGGCCAGCGTGCCGTCGTCGCGCAGCTCGCCGAGCGCCTTGTCGAAGGCCTTCACCAAGTCCTCGCTGCCCTTCCGGAAGGTGAAGGCGCTTTGCGACTTTTCATCGGTTTCCGCGGCTACCTTGATCTTCTGGTTGGCGTGGTTGGCCTGGTAATCCAGGTACGTGAGCTTGTCGTTGACGGTGGCGTCCACGCGGCCCTGCTCCAGCAGCGAAACGGCCTGCGCCCAGCCCTCGACCGCCTGGACCTTCGCGCCGGCCTGCTTGGCGAGCTCATACCAGTTGCTGGTGAGCGACTGCGCGCTGGTCTTGCCCTTCAGATCGGCCAGCGAGGAAATATCGCTGTTGTCGCTCTTCACGACGACGACGCCGGTGCTCACCGTGTAGGGGTCGGAGAAGGCGTACTTGGCCTGGCGCTGTTCGTTGATGGAGACCTGGTTGGCGATCACATCGAACCGGCCGGCATCCAAGCCGGCGAAGATGGCGTCCCACTGGGTCTCTTCGAACTTCACGTCCACGCCCAGCTTCTGCGCTACGGCCTTGACGATCTCGACGTCGTAACCGGTCAGTTCGCCGTTGCCGCCCTCGTGGAAGCTGAACGGGCGGTAGGTGCCCTCGGTGCCCACGGTGATCACGCCGGCGTCCTTGATCTCCTGAAGCGAGCTGGCTGCGGCGGAGGTCGACGGCTGCGACTCCGACGGCGCGGAGGTGCTGCAGCCGGCCAGCACCAGGGCGGCAGCTACGGCGGCACCGAGCACGGACAAACGACGACGAATCATGGTGGAAATTCCTTGTGGTCTAGGACGGTAAGCCTGCCGGTGGGGTGGCCGGCGGACGCTGAACGCTAGCACGTACAACAACCGTGACCTCAAGATATGTTCCGAACTGTGTCGATGCTGTGAGCGGCCGCACGCCGCCCGGGTCGCCGCCGGCCCGCAGCCGCACCGTTGCCCGGCGGCCCGCACCGCCGTCGTCCTTGGATCAGTCCGCCGCCACCCGCACCCGCAGCGCGCCCGGATCCACGCGCATGGAGAGCCGGGAACCCAGGCCAATATGGTCCCCGTCCAGCTGCATCTCCTGCGGCCGGCCGGCGGTGATCTCCACTTCCTTGCCCTGGTAGTAGTCCACCGACGGGTCCACGCTCCGGCCGCGCTTGGCCAGCCCGGCCAGCACGCCGAGCCAGCCGAGCCGGCCGCGCGGGGAGATGGTCATGATGTCCAACAGCCCGTCATCGATCTGCGCGCCGGGGAACATCTCGAATCCGCCCTGGATCTTGCCGCAGTTGCCGCCCATCACGCTGCGCATCCGCAGGGTGATGGGTTTGCCGCCGTCGATGGACAGCGTGGCACGGACCGGTTTGCCCGGGAGGTTGCGCAAACCGGCTTCCACGTAGGCGAGCCAGCCGATTCGGTCCTTGAGCCCGTCGTCCGTACCGCCAATGACGGCGGCGTCGAAGCCGAGTCCGGCCATGACCAGGAACACCGCGCCGCTGCCCGAGCCGTCCACCTTGGCCAGCACGGCGTCGATTGGCCGGTCGCGGCCGGACAACGCGATGCGCACCGCGGTCTCCGGGTCGTCCACCGGCAGGTCCAGGTTGCGCGCCAACAGGTTGCCGGTGCCCAGCGGGATCACGCCCAGCGGCGTATCGGTTCCGGCCAGCCGCCCGGCCACGCGGCGAACGGTGCCGTCACCGCCGGCCGCAATGACAAGGTCGACGCCGGCTTCCATCGCCTGCTGCGTCTGGCCGGCACCGGGGTCTTCCAGCGTGGTTTCCATCCACAGCGGCGGCTGCCAGCCGGTTTCGGCGCACGCCTCCTCGACCAGCGCCACCAAATCAAAGCTGAACTTCTTCGATGGATTCCAGACCACCGCGGCACGGCGGGAGGCTGAGGGAGCGAATTCGGTCATGATGTCCTTTACCTGGGTCCTGTCCGGCCGGCGCCGCGGCCTTGCAACCCGACGAAACCCATTCAAGCAGCATTCGCCGGACGCCGTCCGGCTCGACATCGCCTCGGGGCGATTATAAGTTCGAACAGGACAATCCCGGATCCAGGAGAAGTATGCTTCGGCGCGCAATTGCACTCATCATGGCCCTGCTGCTGACGGTGGCGGTGGCTGCTTGTGCTCCGGAGCGGGAATCGCCGGACCCTACCGCCCAGGCGCTGGCCAAAGGGCTGGCCGCCAAAGACGTCTCGACGGTGGCCTTCGCCGATGCCACCGGGGCCCAGGTGCAGGAGCAGCTCGCCGAGCTCACCAAGGGCATGGACGCGTGGAAGCCGAATGTCACCGTGGCCAGCGTCGAAGAAGTCGAATCCAACCTGTTCCGGGCCACGCTTTCCTATGACTGGCCGGCGCCGGACTCGGAAAAGGGTTGGAGCTACACCACCACGGCGGACCTGCACTATGCGGACGACCGCTGGCAGGTGCGGTGGACACCGAAGGTCGTTGAACCCTCGCTGGCAGAGGGTGAGCGCCTGGTGCTGGCCACCAAAGAGCCGCAGCGTGGCCAGATCCTCGACGCCGACGGCGAAGCGATCGTCAAGAACCGCCCGGTCAAGATCGTCGGGATCGACAAGACCGGACTGGACGAGTCAGCCGCCGAGGACTCCGCCCGGGAGCTGGCAGCGCTGGTAGACGTGGACGCCGCTGGCTACGCGAAGAAGGTTGCTGCCTACGGTCCGAAGGCCTTCGTCGACGCGATCACCCTTCGCGAGGGCGCCTTCAAGAAGCTGGACCAGCGGAAGCTGGAGGGCATCGACGGCTTCCTGGCCGTGGACGACCAGCTCCCGCTGGCTCCCAGCCGCACCTTCGCCGGGCCGGTGCTGGGCTCCGTCCGGGAGGCCACGGCGGAGGACATCGAGAAGTCCGAAGGCAAGGTGGTGGCGGGCGAGACGGTCGGCTCATCCGGTCTGCAGGCGGCCTTCAACAAGGAGCTCTCCGGCACCCCGGGAGTGACGGTCTCCGCCGTCGCTCAGCCGGCCGGAGAAGGCGCCGACGCACCGACCCGCCAGCTGTTCCACCAGGACCCGGCCGACGGCAAGGACCTGAAGAGCACGCTGGTGCCGGACCTGCAGTCCGCCGCCGAAGAGATCCTGGCGAACACCAAGTCGCCGAGTTCGATCGTGGCGCTGCGGCCGTCGACGGGCGCCGTCCTGGCGGCCGCCAACGGACCCGACAGCGAAGGCTACAACACGGCATTCCTGGGCCAGTACGCGCCCGGTTCCACCTTCAAGATCGCCACGGCACTGGGCCTGCTGCGCAACGGCATGACGCCGGATTCCCCCGTCACCTGCGATCCGGAGCTGGTGGTGGACGGCCGCACCTTCGAGAACGCGGACAGCTACCCGGCGGCCTTCACCGGCAAGATCACCTTGACCGAGGCCATCGCCCACTCCTGCAATACGGCGTTCATCTCCGAACACCAGAAGCTCTCGCAGGACCAGCTCGCGGACGCCGCCGGCGCCCTGGGCGTCGGCATGACGGCCAACCCCGGGATCGAGGCCTTCCTGGGCACCGTACCGCGCGAAGACTCCGAGGGCACCGCGCATGCCGCCTCGATGATCGGCCAGTCCCGCGTGCAAACGTCGCCGCTGTCCCTCGCCACCATGATGGCGGCCGTGGTGAAAGGCGGAACCGTGGTGCCCACCCTGGTGGACGGACACGATCCTGAGGCCAAGCTTCCGGATGTGCCGAAGCTGACCGAGAAGGAGGCCAAGCAGCTGCGCACCATGATGCGCTCGGCCGTGGTGGACGGCTACTTGGCCAACCTGGCGGACCTGCCCGGCAAGCCCGCGATCGGCAAGACCGGAACCGCCGAATACGGCTCCGAGAATCCGCCGCAGACCCACTCCTGGGTGATCGCCGGCCACGGCGACCTGGCCATTGCGGTGTTCGTGGAGGACGGCAAGCTGGGCGCCGAGACGGCCGGCCCGCTGGCGGAGGCCTTCCTGGAAGCCGCTGCCCGCTAGGCCGCCCGCCGGCAGTTCCGCCTACCTGCGGCTCCGCCTACCAGCGGTGGGCCGCATCGACCACCAGCAGGGACGTGTTGCCCGGGCCATCCAGAGTGAAGACCCTGAACGGCAGCCTGGCACGCACGCCCAGCCCGATGGTGGTGTAGCCTTCGAAGCTTCCGCCCCAGGCGAGCTGGCGGAAGGTGGCGTAACCACGGACGTTGGCCAGTTCCCTCGGGTTGGCGGGACGATAGGTGGCCCGGCCGCTGGAATTGTAGGCCGGTGCCCTCACGACCACGGCCAGATCGGCGGCGCCGCGCAGCGGGATCACGCGGCCGGAGCCCTCGGCCCGCACCGTTCCGTATCGAACGGAGTAGCCGGCAACATCACCGCGGATGCTGATGACCATGCGGTCGTAACAGGTGTGCCGCCCGGTGCGGACATTGGTGATCGGGGCGGAGGTGCTCCCGGGTGCGGATTTTGCCGCCGATCCCCAGGAAATCCCGCAATAGGGCGCGGCGGCCGCGGGGCCGGGCGCCACCAAACCCAGGCCGAGGACCAGCAGGATCACGGACAGCCATGTGGGGAGCTTCCTCATGGCACACCGCCTTTCATCCGGTGACAGATGCACTCAGGATAGAAGCGTTTTCGGCGGCCGGCCCCGACGGTTCCGAGATGACGCTGAAACCGTTACGGCGCACTGTTTCCCTCGGTGTTTCCTTGATCTTCCGGTGACAGAGCCCGGCTCCCGGCCGGGCCGGAACCGGACTGTTACGCCATTTCGTAATATAAATCACAAAGCTGTAATTCGCAGCACGACGAGTGGCATACTTTCAGCGTTAGCCGGTTCCGGACCCCCCATGATTACCGGGCCGGTGAATCCCCCAAGAGCCAGCCCCGCGTGACCATTCCGCGGGGCTGGCCAGTTTAAACGTCACGCAGTGCTGTCGGCGCGCCGGGCCGGTGTCAGTCCGCTCTGACGTCCATCACCACGGCCGACGTGATCCGGCGCAGGTCGTCGAAGCCGATCGAGAACATCGCACGGTGATCGCCGGCGCCCGCCCACAGCACGGGGTGGCCGGCCAGGGACCGATCCAGCACGGTGCGGATCGGCGCGGGGTGACCGACGGGCGCCACCCCGCCGATGGCTTGGCCGGTGTGCGTGAGGACGAAGTCCGCATCGGCCCGGCGGATGCGGTCCATTCCCAGCGCAGCCGCCACCAGCTTGGTGTCCACCCGTGCCGCTCCGCTGGCCAAGATCAGCAGCGGGCTGCCGCCGGAATCGAAGATCAAGCTGTTGGCGATGGCCGCCACGTCGCAGTCCAGCACCCTCGCCGCCTCGGCGGCGGTGGGAACCTCGTCGTCGAGCACCGTGACGGTATCCGCAACGCCCCGTTCCACCAAGGCAGTCCGGACGGCGGCTACTGGGTTGTTCATGACCCGATCGTACCCAAGGGGCCGGAGCCTCAGCCCACGTCGAAGCCGCTGAGTCCGCCCGTCGCGGCCGCGTAGGTTGTGGCAACGCCCCTCACTCGGCCCGGCGCGCTGCCGGATTCGAGTGCCGCCACCAGTTGCTCCACCGCATCCCGCGGGCCCTCGGCCACCACGCCGACGGTTCCGTCGGGCAGGTTCACCGCCGATCCGACCAGCCCCAGTTGCTCGGCCTGGTCGCGGGTCCAGTAGCGGAAGCCCACGCCCTGCACCCGGCCGCTCACCGTCGCGCTGAGGCGGACGTTCCCGCCGGTCCCGTGCTGTTCGTCCATGCGTCCCTCCTAGCGGATGTGCGTCCAGCGTACGACGGCGGTGCCTTGCCTCAGGCGGTGCCGGAACCGTAGGGGCGGGTGATGGCCTCCAGAAAATGGCCGTCCGGATCGGTGAAGTAGACACCGCGGCCGCCGTCGTTATGGTTGATCTGCCCGGGCCGGCTCCTCGCAGGGTCGGCCCAGTAGTCCAGGCCGGCCGACTGGATGCGTGCGAGGATTCCGTCGAAGTCGTCTTCGCCGACCAGGAAGGCGTAGTGCTGCGGCCGGACGCTTCCGTCCGCGTCGGCGTAGTCCAGCGCCACGCCGCCCGCCAGCGTGACCGTCATGAAGTGTCCGAACACCGGCTGCGGCGGATCGAGTCCAAAGATTTCCGCAAAGAATTCAGCCGACGCTCTCTTGTCCGCGGCATAAACGATGGTGTGGTTGAACGAGACGGCCATAACGCTCTCCGATGTCCGGTGGCCGGGCCTCCCGTGTCCTGCCCGGCGGTTTCGGCTCCATTCAACTCGGCGTCCGACCGTTGGACAAGGTCCGGCTTCAGCAGCGACGGTGCCTTAACGCAGTAACGGACGAACCGGCACATCTGTGAGGTGCCGGCGTCGTCCGCCTGGAGGGGGTGGTGCTGCTCTTTAAGCCTGCCGGCTCGGCAAACGCCAGACCGTGCAATCTTGGGTGCTGATGGCCCGCCGTGAACCGTCGGCGTCGTCGCGGATCCAGACCAGGCCGACACCCGGCGCGGTGCGGTCGACGCGGCCCCGGTACTGGACGGCGTTGTCCATGCGGGCCTCGACCGAATCGCCGCGGCGCAGATGCCCGAGGTTGCGGATCCGGGTGGGAGTTGAATTGACCAGCGGGGACTGACCTGTGGTGGATAGTGTCATACATGACCTCCTGTGTAGCGGGCGGGAAAAGGGGTGCCTCAGTAGGCCGGACCAGCGGTGAGGCCGGCCTGCCGCGGCAACGTTCGGGGACTGCGGGTTAGGCAAAAAAGGCCGGCTCACACCGGCCGCAGAAAGGCGCTAACAATGGGGGCGGGGGAGCAAAGCGGCAGGGCGCGGGAAAGAACTTCTCCGCTGATCTCCTGCTCCAAGCATGCTGATCCCTCGATAGTCCATTCGCAGTTTCACGTAATGGAACGGGCCGCCAGCCGGGATTATTCCGACGCGGGCAAAAAAGTTTGACCTCTCAAACGTTGTTTCGGGCGTTCGTTTACTGGCCGCACGCCGAAGACAGCCTGCACGGCGAACCGGAGGCCAGGCTTTTGTCGCGGCTGAGGTCAGGGAGTGTCCCGCGGCGGCAGTTGCTGCAGGGACCAGGTGTTGCCGTCCGGATCGCTGAAATACACGAAGTGTCCCCACGGCTGCTCGTCCACGTCACTGGCTTCGACCCCGCGGCCGATGAGTTCCTGCCGGGCGGCCGCTGCGTCGGCCACCACCATCTGCAGGCCTCGCTGCGAGCCCGGCGCCATCTGGGTGATGCCGTCGCCGATGACAATGGAACAGGCTGATCCGGGCGGCGTGAGCTGCACGAACCTCAACTCCGGATTCACCTGGTGATCGTGGTCGGCGTTGAAGCCCACCTGCTCCACGTAGAACTTCTTGGCGCGGTCCACGTCGGTGACCGGCACGGCCACGAGTTCAAGTTTCATGTCCATGTCGGACACCTTATTGCCGGCGCCCCTCGGAGGATAGGGGAGGCGCCGCAGCAGCGGTCAGTTCCCGCCCTTGAGCAGGCAGAGCTGGTACCCCTCGGACTTTTCGAACAGGCTGCGCGGGTGTGAGCCGTTGTTGGCCAGCCAGACGATGTCCGCATCGAGCGTCACCGCATCAATCCGACCGGTCCGCAGCATCATTCCGTCCTTGTGGACTGCCACCAGGGTGCCGGGAACCAGGTCCCAGTTTTCGAGCGGGGTATCAGGCATGCGGTGCTCCTCAAGTCGGTCAACGGCCGTTGCGTCTCTCCTCAACACTGCGGGGCGGACGCGGCGGCCACAAGAGGATCGGCCCGATGTTCACGACGAATTAACACACGACGCCGGGAGATGCTAACTCCCGAAGTGGCTTCGCTCTGACAAGAGCCCGGGCGGACTGTACAAACAGACGGAGTTGCGTTCGCCGGCCTTCCAATCTGCCTCGGTGGGGGAGAATGGCCGGAAGCTATGACCGGGAGCGAGCTTCTCCAGGTGGTGTTCAAGAAAATCTGCACACAAGCGGGTGGCCTCTTGGCTGAGCGTTTGCTCTCCCGGATAGGCCTGATTCGCATGGGTGATGACGCCGAAGACCTCGCCTTCGTGTGGCTCAGTGCAGGGCACGGCGAACAGGGCAGTCTGGGTGGGGCCGGAGGAATACTCCCAGTCGAAGAACAAGCAGTCGCCGGGCAGGGCAGCGCCCAACGTGGACGGCTTGGTTCCTGACTTCCACCGCTCGGCCAGAAAGTTGTCGATGTAGGCGGTGTTGGCCGTGGAGTCCTCTTCGTTGAGGGCAACCTCCAGGTCAGCGGACGAGTCCATCGAGGAACCGGACGGTAGGGGAGTGGCAAAGCTGCCGGACGCCGGAGCGGCGCGGCTCGCAGAACCGGAGGGTCCGCTGCCGGCGGTTGGCGCCGCCGTCGGGCCCTTCGTGCCCACCGGTGCCGCGCTGGCCTCTGGCGCAGCAGGCTCCGAGCATCCGGCGAGCAGCAACCCGCCCATCACCACGTAGGCTGCCGCCAGCTTGGTCCGCATGGTCCCCCGATAACAGTGCCGAGGCCGCATCCGAAGGCAGCCGGAACGTTTGCAGCCTAACAGTGGACTGCCGTGTGATTCGGGATGCTGGGCACGGCCGGCGCAATCACACGGCGGTGGCAGCGGCGGCGTCGGCCGTTTTCTTCCGGTAGATGGCCAGGAAGGAGGAAATCCGGCGCACCGCTTCTTCGATGTCCTCCACCGAAGGCAGGATCACGAAGCGGAAATGGTCCGGGGTGGGCCAATGGAAGGCGGTGCCGTGCGAGACCAGGATCTTCTCCTCCTCGAGCAGGTCCAGCACGAACTTTTCGTCGTCCTCGAAGGGGTAGACAGCGGGATCCAGCTTGGGGAAGAGGTACATGGCACCGGCTGCCGGGACGCAGCTGACGCCGGGGATCTGGTTGAGCAGGCGGCAGGCCAGGTCGCGCTGTTCGCGCAGCCGGCCGCCGGGCTTCACCAGGTCGCCGATGGACTGGTAGCCGCCCAACGAGGTCTGGATGGCGTGCTGCGCCGGCACGTTCGAGCACAGCCGCAGCGAGGCCAGCAGCTCCAGCGATTCCCGGTACGCGGCGGTTTCGGCGCGCGGTCCGCTGATGGCCACCCAGCCGGCCCGGTAGCCCGGCATCCGGTAGGCCTTGGACAGCCCGCTGAAGGTGAGCACCGGCAGGTCCGGGGCCACGGACGCGGTGTGGATGTGGACGGCGTCCTCGTAGGTGATCTTTTCGTAGATTTCGTCGGAGAACAGCACCAGATCGTGCTTGCGTGCCAGCGCCGCGAACTGCTCCAGCACGTGCCGCGGGTAGACGGCGCCGGTGGGATTGTTGGGGTTGATCAGAACGATGGCGCGGGTCCGGGCGGTGATTTTGGCTTCGACGTCCGCCATGTCCGGCCACCAGTGGTTGTCTTCGTTGCACAGGTAGTGGACGGCCTTGCCGCCGGAGAGGGTCACGGATGCGGTCCACAGCGGGTAGTCCGGTGCGGGGATCAACACCTCGTCGCCGTTCTCCAGGAACGCCTGCAGCGTCATGGAGATGAGTTCGGAGACCCCGTTGCCGATGAAGATGTCCTCCACACCGATCTGCATCAGGCCCTTGGTCTGGTAATACTGCGAGATCGCCGTGCGGGCGGAAAAGATGCCCTTGGAATCGCTGTAGCCCTGGGCTCCGCGCAAGTGGTGGATCATGTCCACCACGATCGATTCCGGCGCCTCCAGTCCGAACGGCGCAGGGTCCCCGAGGTTCATCCGCAGGATGCGGTGGCCCTCGGCCTCCATCTTCTTGGCCGCGTGCAAAATCGGGCCGCGGAGCTCGTAACGAACGTTCTGGAGTTTGCTGGAGTGCTGCATCGGACGCATGCCCTATGTTTTCATATCCGGCACAGGCCGTTCATGTGGTGTTCGCCACGGCTGCTTTCGCAGCGGCGGGTCTGGTGCCCGACGCCGTAACGGCCTAGCGTGATGAACCTCAACCCGGAGCAGCTACGGAGGAACGCTATGAGCCTGAAGCACATCAACCCGGCCGGCATGTTCCGCAGCCCGGCTTTTTCCCAGGGCGTGCTCGTCGACGGGCCCGGACGACTGCTGATGGTCGGGGGCCAGAACGGCATCAATGCCGACGGCGAAATGGTCAGCGATGACCTCGCCGGCCAGACCAGGCAGGCCATGCGCAACGTGCTGGCAGTGCTCAAGGAAGCCGGCGCAACGCAGCAGGACGTCGCCAAGCTGAACATCTATCTGGCCGCCGGACAGGACCCGAATGAAGGGTTCGCCGCCGCCGCCGAGGTCTGGGGGCAGGTGCCGACGGCGATCACCGTGCTGCAGGTGGGCTCGGCCCGGCCCGGCGTGCTGGTGGAGATCGATGCCCTCGCGCAGGTGCCGGAAAAGGCGTGACGGACGGGTTGCAGTCCCGGATGTTCCGCCGCCCGGGCGGGCCGCGTCCTGAGGCCCGAAGGTGCCACGGCGGCGGTACCCGGCGGGAATAGCTGCTGCCGCGGCACGGTTGGGGCTCATCGTGAGTAAGCTCTTTGAACCCGCTACCCTGACCACCCCCGACGGCGCCGGCCTGCAGTTGCGCAACCGCACGGTGCTGGCACCGATGTGCCAGTACTCGGTGAGCGCCCGCGATGGAGTGCCCAACGACTGGCATCTGGTGCACCTCGGAGCCCGGGCCGCCGGCGGCTTCGGGCTCGTGGTCGCCGAGGCGACCGCCGTGGTCCCCGAAGGCCGGATCTCCGACCGCGACGCCGGACTGTGGAACGACGCGCAGCGCGACGCCTGGAAGCCCGTGGTGGATTTCACCCATGCGCAGGGTGCGGCCATCGGCATCCAGTTGGCACACGCCGGCGCCAAGGCCTCCACCTACCCTTGGTTGCCCGAGCAGCCCGACGGCTCCATCCCGCTGGGCGACGGCGGCTGGGAGACGGTGGCCCCGTCAACGACCGACGTTTTCGGGCTGGAGCGGCCGCAGGCCATGGACATCCCCGAGATCCAGGCGTCCGTCCAGGCCTGGGCGGACGCTGCCCGCCGAGCGGACGAGGCCGGGTTCGACGTTGTCCAGATCCACGCCGCCCACGGCTACCTCATCCACCAGTTCCTCTCCCCGCTGACCAACCACCGTGACGACGCCTACGGCGGCAGCTATGAAAACCGCACCCGGTACGCGCGCGAGGTCATCACGGCGGTGCGGGCTGTCTGGCCGGACCACAAGCCGCTGGCCATCCGGCTCTCCGGAGACGACTGGGTCGAGGGTGGGTGGCGGTTGGCCGACACGGTCCGCTTTGTCCGCGAGGCGCGGGAACTCGGCGTCACCGCGTTCGACCTCTCCAGCGCCGGCATCGGGGCGTATCACGGCCCCTCCGGCCCGGGCTTCCAGGTGCCGCTTGCCGCCGCGGTGCGCGAGGCGCTGGAGGGCACGGATTCGTTCGTCACCGCCGTGGGGCTGCTGACGGACCCGGCGCAGGCGGAACATGTGGTGGTCACCGGGCAGGCCGACGGCGTGAGCGTTGGCCGCGCCGCGCTGAAGGACGCGCACTGGCCGGCGAACGCGGCGAAGGTTCTCGGAGTCGCCCGCGACGGGAACCCCCGTGCCGACCAGTACTGGCGCGCCGCCTGGTAGCCGCAAGGCACCACGACGGCGGGGAGCGACGCCCTCGCTAGGCGCGCCCCGCCGTCGTACCTTATGTGTTGGGGCGGACGCGGTGCTTGCTCACGATGGAGACGCGGTTGAACGCGTTCATCGCGACCGTGATCCAGCTGACCGCGGAAAACTCCTCGTCCGTGAGCTGTTCCCGGGCGGCGGCGTACTCCCGCTCCTGGCTGTGGTGGGCCGGAAGCTCGGTCAGCGCCTCGGCCAGGGCCAGCGCCGCGCGTTCCTTGTCGGTGAACACTTCGGTGTCCCGCCACGACGGAAGGACGGACAGCCGCTGCGCCGTTTCGCCTTCGCCCAGCGCAAGCCGGGTATGCATGTTCAGGCAGTAGGCGCAGCCGTTGATTTGCGAGATGCGCAGATTGAGCAACTCGACCAGCTTCCGGTCCAGGCCGGCCGCGTCCGCGGCCTCTCCGACCTTGAGCGCCAGGCCGTTGAGGGCGCGGTACGCCGCGGGGGTCTGCTTGTCGATGTAGATGTTGGCCGGACGTTCGTCGGTGCTCACTCAAGCCTCCTGGTCACTGGGGTGAATTCCCATTCTGGCACCTGCCCGCCATGGCCCGAGAAGAGTAGCGTGTGCCCCATGGAATTCGAGAAACCGTTTGCGGAGCCCACCGGTCGGCGGATCCGGGTCCGGCTGGGCGGCGGTTTGGTGGCGGACAGCACCCGGGCCAGGCTGCTGGTCCAGTACGGACGGGGTGAACTGCCCACGTACTACCTGCCGCGGGAGGACGTGGCGGCGGGAGCGCTCTCGAACCCGCGCGCCGGATCGGCCGGGCAGCAGATCTGGGACGTGGCCCTTGGCAGCAAACGGGCGGAAGCCGGCGCCTGGGAGCACCCCAACCCCACCGGAGAGCTGGCCGAACTGGCCGGGCATGTGACGTTCTCCTGGCGGCAGCTGGAATGGTACGAGGAAGACGAACGGGCGCAGGTGCATGCGCGCGATCCCTACAAGCGGGTGGATACGCTGCGCAGTTCGCGCCGGGTCCAGGTCTACCTGGAGGGCCAGAAGGTGGCCGACAGCATCCGGCCGCTGCTGCTCTTCGAAACGCACCTGCCCGTCCGCTACTACTTGCCGGCCGAAGACGTGCGGACGGACCTGCTGGAGGCCAGCGACACCGTCACCAGCTGCCCGTACAAGGGAATGGCCCGGTACTGGTCCGTCCGGCTCGGCCAGAACATGGTCCGCGACGTGATGTGGAGCTATCCGGATCCGATCCCGGAAAACCCCAAGATCCGGGACCTCTTCTGCTTCTTCAACGAGCGCGTGGACCTGGTGGTGGACGGCGTCCCGCAAGACCGGCCGGACACTCCCTGGTCCTGACTCCGCCCTGGCCCTCCTGCGGCTTATACCTTCTTCTCCGCGGAGAAGAAAAGGCTTTTGATCATTTTTCCCACTCCGGCCTGTTGCATAATCAGCATGCTTATGTTTTCTTGGGGGAGAAGCGGTTCTGGTCCCGCACTTCCCCGAGTGAGAGTGGATTGACGATGCATTGCAACGAGGCTGACGTGCAGGTTTTGTTCCGCAGAGCGAGGCGCGCCAAGGGATCCTTGCGCGGGGCCTTGGAAGAGGAACTGGTGCTGGGACACCTGGGCATCGCCGAAGGCATTGCCCGCAACTATTCCGGTCCGGGCCGGGAGGTCGAGGACCTGCAGCAAGTGGCCCGGCTGGGACTGCTCAAGGCGGTCCGCGGCTTCGATCCCGACCACGGCGCCGACTTTGCCGCCTATGCCGTCCCCACCGTGCACGGCGAACTGAAGCGGTATCTGCGGGACAGCTCGTGGATGGTCCGGCCGCCGCGGCATCTCCAGGACCTGCGGACGGCTGCCATCAAGATGACGTCGGAACTTGCGCAGCGGCTGGGCCGCGAACCGCGGCTCCACGAATTGGCCGGTGCACTCGCGGAGACGCCGGAAAGGGTGGCCGAAGCGCTGAATTGCCACGGCAGCATGCGGCCGGAATCGCTGGACGGAACCCCCGAAGGGCAGAGCCTCGCCGAGTCGCTGGCGGTAACGGACGGCGGGACCGAACGGACCGAGGAACTGCTGATGCTGCGCGGCGCTATCCGCGAGCTCGAACCGCGGGAACGGCAACTGCTCTTTTACCGCTACTTCCAGGAAGAATCGCAGCGCCGCATTGGCGAACGCATCGGCATGACGCAGATGCAGGTGTCCCGGGCATTGGCCCGGATCTTGGTCAAGCTTCAGCGCCGGGTGCTGGGGGAGCAGTCAGTGCCGGCCCGGCAGCCGATGCGGACGGCGTAGCCACCGGAAGCTGCGCCACCGCCGTCAGGACATCGTCGGCGCTGACGGCCAGCAGCGCCGGGTCGGGGTCGGCAGCAAACGTGTCGCCCAGCCGCAGCTTCTCGTCGGTGAGGACGGTGTGCGGCCCCGGCGGCGGCCCCCACACGCCGACCGGCGCGGGACCGAAGATGACCACCGACGGCCTGGCGTAAGCGGAGGCCAGGTGCGCCGCGCCGGTGTCGGCGGAAATGACGACGGCGGCCTCCGCGACCGCGGCGGCGAATTCCGCCAGCGACAATGTGCCGGCGACGACGGATTCCGGCCCCAGCCCGGCCAGCTCGGCCACGGCCTGTGCCCGCGGCCGTTCGGCAGTGCTCCCGGTGAACAGGATCCGGTGCCCCTGCGATGCCAGTTCGCGGGCTACGGCGGCGAACCGCTCGGCCGGCCAGAGCCGGCTGCCGTAGGCCGCACCGACGTGAAGTACCGCCGCTCCCGGGCAGGGGCTGGGCACCTCCGGCTTGTTGAGCCGGTAGTCCAGCGGATCGGCATCAATCCCGTGCCACTGCAGCAGGCGGGCCCAGCGCTCGCGTTCGTGCACGCCTTCCGGCCAGGCAGGGCCGTTCCAGCCCGGCGCCCGGTGGCCGATGCGGACCGCGGGCTGGAGAGCTTCCAGCCTGCCGCGGCTCTCCGGGCCGTTGCCGTGCAGGTTCACGGCGATCTCCACCCGGCCGGGCGCCAAGGCCACCGGAACATCCAACCCGTGCGTGGGCAGCAGGTCGTCCACGGACCCGGTGAGCTCGAGCACGGGCCGCAGCCAGGCCTGGGCGGCGTACAGGATCCGGTGCTCGGGGTACGCCGCACGCAGCGCCCGCAGCGCGGGAACCGCCACCAGCAGGTCGCCCAACTTCAGCGCCCGGAGCACCAGCAGCTCCGGCCGTCCGTCGCGTTCCAGTTCTGCGGATTCCGCCACTACGCTCCTTCCTTCCGAGTCCTTCCAAGCCGGCTGTGGCCCATCCTGCCAGATGCCCGCAGCATCCGCTTCCCGTCCCCCCATCCTGCCGCCGGCGGGAAGGTGCATGGCAAAACCAGTAGCAGCAAAGTGTTTAGGTCGAGGCTTTGCTGGGAACAGTGCTGGTATGAGCGCAACCGCAATCTCCCCGCCGCGCGCCATCCTGTTCGACCGGGACGGCACGCTGGTCACCGACGTGCCCTACAACCCGGATCCGGCCAAGGTCCGGCCGGTAGCCGGCGCCCGGGCGGCGCTCGAGGCCGTCAGGGCTGCCGGGCTGCCGTGCGGAGTGCTGACCAATCAATCAGGCATCGGACGCGGACTGCTGGACCGGCAGCAGGTCGACGCGGTCAACGCGCGGGTCGAAGAACTGCTGGGCCCGTTCGACGTCTGGGAGATCTGCCCGCACCACCCCGACGACGGCTGCCGCTGCCGCAAACCGCAGCCCGGGATGATCCTGGCGGCCTGCCGCCGGCTGGGGCTGGATCCGTCCGAGGTGGCCTACATCGGGGACATCGGGGCCGACGTCGAGGCTGCCGCCGCGGCCGGCGCCAGCGGGGTGCTGGTGCCGACGCCGGTGACCCGGCGGGAAGAGGTCGAGGCCGCCGGGCTGGTGGCAGGGAATCTGGCCGAAGCCATTTCGCTGCTGCTGGAGGGCCGCCCATGAGCCGCGTGCTGGTGGCCCGGCTGGACAGCGCCGGAGACGTGCTGCTGGCCGGCCCGGCGGTGCGGGCAGTGGCGGCCGGCCGCGGTGGCGGGCCTAACGACGTGATGATGCTGTGCGGCCCGCAGGGCAAAGCTGCCGCGGAATTGCTGCCCGGCGTCGCCGAGGTTTTCAGCTGGGCCAGCCCGTGGATCGTGGACCCGGCGCCGCCGGCAACCCAGGACCACGTTGCCGCGCTGGCGGACTGGGTACGGAAAACCCGGATCTCCGAGGCCATCATTCTGACCTCCTTCCACCAGTCGCCGTTGCCGCTGGCGCTGCTGCTGCGGCTGGCCGGCGTCGGGCAGATCACCGGGGCATCCGTCGACTACGCCGGCACGCTGCTGGACCGGCGGCTCCGCCCCGGCGAAGACTTCCCGGAGGACCAGCCCGAGGCCGAGCGCGCACTGGAGATTGCCGCGGCGGCCGGCTACCGGCTGCCCGCGGGCGACGACGGCCGGCTGCAGGTGCGCGACATCCCGGATACCTCGTTCCTGACCGGAGATGAGCCGTACATCGCGGTCCATCCCGGCGCGGCGGTTCCGGCCCGGGCCTGGCCGCCCCTGCACCATACCGCCGCCGTCGAGCTGCTGATCGGCGCCGGATACCGGGTGGTGGTCACCGGCGGCCCGCAGGAACAGGAACTGACGGCCACCGTGGCCGTGCCCGGGGCGCTGGACCTGGGCGGGCAGACCGACCTGCGGGGCCTGGCCGGGGTGCTCGCCGGAGCCTCCGCCGTCGTCACAGGGAACACCGGACCCGCGCACCTGGCCGCCGCCGTGGGCACCCCGGTGGTGTCGCTGTTCGCGCCGGTGGTGCCGGCCATCCGCTGGGCGCCCTACAAGGTCCCGGTGGAACTGCTCGGTGACCAGCATGCGCCGTGCCGGCTCAGCCGCGCCCGCATCTGCCCCGTCCCGGGGCACCCCTGCCTGTCCAGTGTGGCCCCGGAAGAAGTGCTGGAGGCCGTACAGCGGCTGACCCGCGGCGTGACGTACCTGTCCGCCCGGAGAAAGACGAGGAACGCATGAAGATTTTGCTCTGGCATGTCCACGGGGGCTGGACCGACGCTTTTGTGCGCGGCCGCCACGAGTACCTGCTCCCTGCCACGGCCGAGGGCGGCGCGTGGGGTTTGGGCCGAGCCGGCCGTGATTGGCCGCCGTCGGTGCGGGATGTGGAGCCGGGCCGGCTGCGCGACGAGGAACCGGACGTGGTGGTGCTGCAGCGGCCCGAGGAGATTGAGGAATGTGAGCGGCTGCTCGGCCGCCGCCCGGGCCGGGACATTCCCGCGGTGTTTTTGGAACACAACACCCCCAAGGGGGACGTGCCCAACTCGCTGCATCCGCTGGCCGACCAGCAGGACATGACGGTGGTGCATGTGACCCACTTCAATAAGTTGTTCTGGGACTGCGGAACGGCGCGGACCACGGTGATCGAGCACGGCATCGTGGACCCCGGCCAGCTCTACACCGGGGAACTGGAACGTCAGGGCGTGGTGGTCAACGAGCCGGTACGCCGCTGGCGGGTCACCGGGACGGATCTGCTGCCGGCTTTTGCACAGACGGGGCCGCTGGAAGTGTTCGGCATGGGAACAGACCAGCTGGCCGCGGCCACGGGGCTGGGCCCCGACCAGCTGCGCGTCCGCGGCGACCTGCCGAGCCACCGGCTGCATGCCGAGCTGGCCCGCTGCCGCCTCTATCTGCACCCGCTGCGCTGGACGTCGCTGGGCCTGGCCCTGCTGGAAGCCATGCACCTGGGCATGCCGGTGGTGGCGCTGGCCAGCACGGAGGCGGCCCGGGCCGTTCCGCCGGAAGCGGGGGCCATCTCTACGGACGTGGAGCAGCTGCGCCGGCAAGCGGCCCGCCTGCTGACGGATCCGGACGAGGCCGCGGCACGAGGCGCCGTCGCGCGCGAGGCCGCGCTGCAGAACTACGGGCTGCAGGCCTTCCTGGACAACTGGGACAGCCTGCTGGCCGAGACCACAACACGCACCGGACGGGCCATGGCCGCCAACGAGAGGAGAGAGCCGTGAGGATATCGATGGTTTCCGAACATGCCAGCCCGCTGGCCGCGCTGGGCGGGGTGGACGCCGGCGGCCAAAACGTGCACGTGGCGGCCCTCTCCGCAGCGTTGGCCCGGCGCGGGCACAGCGTGAGCGTCTACACCCGCCGCGACGACCCGTTGCTGCCGGCCCGCGTCACCATGAGGCCCGGGGTGGAAGTGGTCCACCTCAACGCCGGGCCGCCGGAACCGGTCCCGAAGGACGAGCTGCTGCCGTTCATGGGCCAGTTGGCCGACGGCATCAGCGCCGACTGGGCGGAGAACCCGCCGGACGTGGTGCACGCGCACTTCTGGATGTCCGGCGTCGCTGCCCTCGATGCCGCCCGCCGCCCGGGCGGCTGCCCGGTGCCGGTGCTGCAGACCTTCCACGCGCTCGGCACCGTGAAGCGGCGTCACCAGGGTGCACAGGACACCAGCCCGGCACAGCGTGCCTGGCTGGAACCATCCGTGGGCCGCGAAGTGGACCGGATCATCGCCACCTGCTCGGACGAGGTGTTCGAACTGGCGGCCATGGGCATTCCGCGCGGCAACGTGTCCATCGCCCCCTGCGGCGTGGATTTGGGACTTTTCAGCGCCGACGGCGAGGCCGAACCGCGCGGCCGGACCCACCGGATTGTCACGCTCGGCCGGCTGGTACCGCGCAAGGGCACCGATCTGGCCGTGCGAGCCCTGCGGCTGCTCAAGGACCGGGGCATCGAGGACGTCGAGCTGCTGGTGGTGGGCGGCGCGGCCGGAGCGGCGGGGCTGGCGGCCGATCCGGAAGCGCAGCGACTGCGCGGCTTGGCCCGCGAACTCGGTGTGGAAGACCAGTTGGTGCTCCGCGGCCAGCTGTCGCAGGCGGAAATCCCGCCGGTGCTGCGCAGCGCCGACGTGGTCATCTGCGCGCCGTGGTACGAACCGTTCGGGATTGTCCCGCTGGAAGCGATGGCCTGCGGTGTCCCGGTGGTTGCGGCCTCGGTCGGCGGCCTGATCGACACCGTGGTGGACCGGAAGACCGGTCTGCACGTGCCGCCGCGCGATCCGCAGGCGGTGGCGGACGCGGTGGCCGAACTGCTGGCAGATCCACAGCTGCGCCGGGAGCTCGGCGAAGCCGGGCAACAACGCGTCCGCACCCGCTACTCCTGGGACCGGGTGGCGGCCGACACCGAAAAGGCCTATCACCTGGCAGTCAGCCAGGCGTCCAGCGCGGTCACCGCCGGAGCAGGGCAACTGGAAGGAGAGGCACTGTGAAACGCGCAGTCACGGGCGGCCCAACAACCGCCAGCCCAACAACCGCCAGCACCGGTGCGCTGACCTCTGCGGCGCCGATCGCCTCGGCCCGCGCCTCGGCCGGCCCCTCGGCCCGGGCCGAAGCCTATCTGCGGCCGCCGGGCCCCGCACTCGTCCCGGTGCCGACGGCTCCCGGGCGGCAGACCGGAACCGACGCGGTGGATCCGACCGGAACCGATGCGGTGGACGCCGTGCTGGCACACCTGCAGGCCGTTGAGCCCGCGGTGGAGTCGCTGCGTGCCCAGGCCGGCCAACTGGCCGGCTGGGGGAGCGAACTGGCCCGTCGGCTGCTGGCGGGCGGGCGCCTGCTGGCAGCCGGCAACGGCGGCTCCGCCGCGGAAGCCCAGCACCTGACCGCGGAACTGGTGGGCCGTTTCGAGGGCGAACGCCAGGCCTTCTCCGCCATCTCGCTGCACGCGGACACCTCGGCGGTCACGGCGATTTCCAACGACTACGGCTACGACCACCTGTTCGCCCGGCAGGTGCTGGGCCACGGGCGGCCCGGCGATGTGCTGCTCCTGCTGACCACCAGCGGCAAGAGCGAGAACCTGCTGCGTGCGGCCGAGGCAGCCCGCAGCATCGGCGTCACCAGCTGGGCGCTGACCGGCAGCGCACCCAACCCGTTGACCCGGCTCTGCGACGACTATGTGGCCGTGGACGCGCTGCCCGCCAACGTGCAGGAGGGCCACTTGATGGCGCTGCACGCCCTGTGCCGGGCGTTCGACGCCGAGGTGGCGTGGCACGCGAACGCCGGAGCTCAACACGGGCCACGAGGCGGGGCGGCAAGATCATGAGGATTGTGGTGGTGGGCGACGTCCTGCTCGATGCCGATGTGGAAGGGGCAGCTACCAGGCTGAGCCCGGACGGACCGGTGCCGGTGGTGGACGCCGCCGAAACGGCCTACCGTGCCGGCGGAGCGGGACTGGTTGCCCGGATGCTGGTCCGCGACGGCCGGGACGTCCTCCTGGTCACATCATTGTCCGACGACGAGGCCTCCTCCCGGCTGCGCGATGCCTTGGACGGCATCCCCGTGGTGGCCGGACCGTCCGGAGCGCCGACGCCGGTGAAGACCCGCATCCGCGCCGGCGGCCAGTCGGTGGTTCGGGTGGACGAAGGCTGCGCCCCCGCGCCGTTGCCGGTCCCGACACCGGAGATGCTGGAGGCGCTCGGGACGGCCGACGCCATCATCGTGGCGGACTACGGCCGCGGTCTGGCCGCCGCACCGGCGCTGCGCGATGCGCTGGCACCGCTGGTGCACCGGGTCCCCGTCGTCTGGGATCCGCACCCGGCCGGCCCGGATCCGGTCGAGGGCGTGGCTGCCGCGACGCCGAACCTGCCGGAGGCGCTGCGGATGGCCGGACTGGAGAAGGGCGGCGCCGGCGAAGCAGCGCTCGCCGCCGCCGAACTGCGCGCACGCTGGAACAGCAGCGCCGTCGTCGTCACGCTGGGCGGGGAAGGGGCGATGATCCAGCAGGACGGGGAACTGCCGCAGGCCATTCCCGCCCCCGCGATGGACGCCGCCGATACCTGCGGGGCGGGCGACCGGTTCGCCGCTTCGCTGGCGACGGCCTTGGCCACCGGGCGTCCGTTGAACGCCTCGGTGGAGGAAGCCGTCGGGCAGGCGGCGGCCTTCCTCGCGGCAGGCGGCGTGGCCTCGTTGCGCCAGGACGCGGCACCGGTCCAGCTGCGCGGCCCGGGGGTGGACGCCATGCGCGTCGCCGCCCAGACCCGCGAGGCCGGGGGCACGGTGGTGGCCACCGGAGGCTGCTTCGATCTGCTGCACGCGGGCCACGCCAGGACCTTGGCAGCCGCGCGGAAGCTGGGCGACTGCCTGATCGTCTGCCTCAATTCGGACGATTCGGTCCGCCGCCTGAAGGGCGAGGAACGCCCGATCATGAACCAGGAGGACCGCGCCGAGCTGCTGCTGGCCTTGGAATGCGTGGACGCCGTGCTGGTTTTCGCCGAAGCCACGCCCGAAACCGCGCTGGAACGGTTGCGGCCGGACATCTGGGTCAAGGGCGGCGACTACACCGCCGACCAACTGCCCGAAGCCCGGCTGCTCCAGTCGTGGGGCGGGCAGACCCTCACCGTGCCCTACTACCCGGCCCGCTCCACCACCGGCCTGGCCGCCGCGCTGGCCAAGGTCGGCTGAGCCCGGGCCGGCCCCCACTTTTCGAACCTGATTTCTCGAACCTGAGGAGGAAAACATGACTAGCGCAGCAACCAACCCAGGCCGTGTCCTGGTGACCGGCGGAGGATCCGGACTCGGAGCCGCCGTCGTGGAAGCGGTTCTGGCGGCCGGCGGCACCCCGGTGGTGCTGGACCGCGACGTCAGCCGGGTCAGCCAGGCCAAGAGCGTGCAGGTCGACGTCGCCGACCGCAGCGCCGTCGAGGCAGCCGTGCAGCAGGCCGCGGACACGCTCGGCGGCCTGGACGCCGTGGTGACGGCAGCGGGCATTGACCGCTGCGGACGGCTGGAGGACGTCCCCGCGGAGGAATGGGAAAAGGTCATCGGGGTCAACCTGATGGGCACGGTCTCGGTGGTGCGGGCAGCCCTGCCGCACCTGATGTCCTCGCACGGGCGGGTGATCACGGTGGCCTCGTCGCTGGGGATCAAGGCCGTGTCCGACGCCACCGCCTACTGCGCCTCCAAGTTCGGCGTGGTCGGTTTCAGCCGCGCGCTGGCGGCCGAAACCCGCGGCCAGATCGGGGTCACCACCATGATTCCGGCCGGCATGAAGACCAGGTTCTTCGACGACCGCACCGAGCAGTACAAGCCGCAGGACGACTCCAGGCTCAACGACCCGGAACGCGTGGCCGACGCCATCATCTTCGCGCTTTCACAGCCGAAGGGCTGCGAAGTGCGCGAGATGGTCATTTGCCACGAAGAAGAAGACTCGTGGCCCTAAGCTGTCGGAGATCCGCGTAGACATCCTCTGCGCGGATCTGGTCCGTCAGCGGGAACTCATGCGGGCAACGCTCGGCCGTCCAGCCCACCTGGGTCAGATCGGCCGCGCAGACCGGACAGCGCGTCATCCAGGACATGTGGACCCGGTGCAGGGTCCGGCCCAGCGCACCGGCCATGATCATGTTGCCGGACCAGTAAATGCCCACCGTCGGCGTACCGACGGCCTGGGCCAGATGCCGCGGCCCGCTGTCGTTGCCCACCATCACGTCGCTGGCCCGCAGCACCGCGGACAGCTCATCCAGCCCGAGCCGGCCGGCCACCGAACTGATGCTGCCGCCGCTGCCCGACGCGGCTCTCTCGCGGGCCCGTTCCACCACTTCGTCCGCCAGCGCGGCGTCGGACTGGTCGCCCACCACCAGGACCTGGCACCCGTCGTCGGCCGCCCATGCCGCCACCTTTCCAAAGTGCGACGCCGGCCACCGCCGCCGCTGGTCAGTGGCACCCGGGTGGATGGTCACCAGCGAGGGCCGGCCGTCGTCGAGCAGCCCGGCCAGCAAAGCCTCCTCGTCGGCCAGCGGCTTCAGCTCCGGTTGGAGCGCGGCGGGGGCGGCCCCGGCCAAGCCCACCACCTCCAGCGCACGCAGCACCTCGTGCTGGTAATAGAGGTACGGGATGGACCGCTCGAGCGGCGCCGCGTCTTCGGTCCGGGTACCCACCGTGTGCCGTGCACCCAGTTCCAGCAGGAAAGGATTGGAAAACCGGCCGCCGCCGTGCAACTGCACCGCCAGATCGAACTGCTCCCCCCGCATCCGCCGCTGGAACTGTGCCACCGCCTGCGGGTCCTCCGGTCCCGGCCGGACACCGTGCGCAAACGGCAGCGGCTCCACCTGGTGCACCGGGCCGGGCCTGCCGCGGAACAGAGGCGGCGTGGGCCTCGGTGCCCAGGAGCGTCAGGGTCGCCTCCGGATAGGCGGCAGCCAGCGATTCCAGCGCAGGAACCGAAAACAGCACGTCGCCCAAGCCGCCGCCGCGGAGCACCGCAATCCGCCGCACGTCCTCGAAAGGCTGCAGCACCGGTCCAACTCCGAGGCCGTGTCTGGCCTCGGTACTCAACCGCTGGTCGCCGAAAGCGGCGCCGCCCGTAGGGGAATCTGCCATCTCCACCTCCTGGATGTATGCCCGCGGCAGCCGGTGTAGTCCGGCTGCTGGGTATTCATTGCTGCAGCAGTCCGGTGCTTCCTGCATGCCACAGCCCCCATATGTCCCGCGCACGGGACCCCCTCGTGCACTTCACCCTAAAACGCTTCTGGGGCGCTGGCCAGAGCCCGCAAGCCTCCCGGACGTGCTCACGGCCCCGGCCGAAACCCTGCTTCGCCGCGAAAGCAAACCGCGGACGCGCCGCGAAGGAAACCGCGGACGCACCGTGAAGAAAACCGGAAACGCACCGGAGAAATCCGGCTCCGGTGAGGACTGTCTGAAAGCGCCCGGCGAGGGGTAGGAGACCAGTACCACGCGATGCGGCAGGCGTTGCCGCCGGCGGCATACTGCCTGCGGCGGCCAATGCACCGTCGGTGCGTGAACGTGAACGTGAACGTGGACTGAGACCAGAGACCAGCGGGCCGGCCTTGGCCCCGCCTTGGACGGGAGGAGCGATATGACCACCGATTCCGATACTGCCCGGGACATTGCCTTGCTGGAGGTGCACGACCCCAGGGACGGCAGCCTGGTGGGAGCGCTGGAGGAAGCGACCCTCGACGAGGTGCGCGCCGCCGTCGCCTCCGCACGGGCGGCCCATCCGGGCTGGGCCGGCACCGACGCAGCCGCTCGCGGTGAACTGCTGGAGGCCGCCGCCGCGGCGCTGCAGGAGCACGCCGTCGAGTTGGCCGAGATGAACACCCGCGAAACCGGCAGGCCGGAACACGAAGCGCTGGAAGGTGTCATGGCCGGGGCCGGAACGCTGCGGCAGTATGCGCAGCTGGGCCCCGTGCACCGCGGCCGCAGCCTGCGCGGCGGTCGGCTGGCCGTCGACTACACCGTCAACGAACCACGCGGCGTGGCGGTGGTGCTCACGCCCTGGAACGATCCGGTGGCGGTGGCGGCCGGTTTGCTGGGAGCTGCACTGGCGACCGGCAACACCGTGCTGCACAAACCCAGCGAACGCTGCCCGCATCTGGGCGCGCTGCTGGGCAGGATTTTCGCCGAGGTGCTGCCGCCGCAGGTGATGACCACACTGAACGGCGGACCGGCAGTGGGTGCGGCGCTGGCCAGCAATCCGGACGTGGACGTCATCGCGCACGTGGGCTCCAGCCTCACCGGCGCCCGCATTGCCCGGGCGGCAGCGCTCACCGGGGCACATGTCATCCGCGAAAACGGCGGCAATGACCCGCTGATCGTGGACGACGGCGTCGATCCGCTGTGGGCGGCCGAACAGGCGGCCATCGGCGCGTTCACCAACAGCGGGCAGATTTGCACCTCGGTGGAACGCATCTATGTGCACCGCTCGCTCGCCGGGCCGTTCGGTGATGCGCTCGCAGCCGAGGCCCGCAGGCGCAACGCGGGCGGACTGACGGCACCGCTGGTGGACCGCAGGCTGCGGGACAGCGTGCACGCGCAGGTGGCCCAGGCGCTGTCACTCGGTGCCGCCGCGGCGGAAGGCGGTGCGGTGCCCGATGGCCCCGGGGCGCACTACCCGGCCACCGTGCTGCTGGACTGCGCCGACCACATGGCCGTGATGCAGGAGGAGACCTTCGGCCCGGTGGCCCCGGTCCAGGTGGTGGACAGCTTCGACGACGGGCTCCGGCTAGCGTCGGAGGGCCGGTACGGCCTGGCCGCTACCGTCCTGACGGCGGACATGGAACATGCGCACCGCGCCGCGGCGGCGCTCCCGGTGGGCACCGTCAAGGTCAACGCGGTTTTCGGCGGCGCGCCCGGCGGTTCCGCCCAGCCCCGCCGGGACAGCGGCGCAGGCTTCGGCTACGGGCCTGAACTGCTGGACGAATTCAGCGCGGTCAAGGTGGTCCATCTGGGCCTGCCCGGCGGAGCGCGGCCATGAGCAGCCCGCTCTCGGATGTCTCCGGACTGGCCGGCTGGCTGCCGGCCCGGTTGGCCGAGGCCGCGCCGCAGGTCACCGTGGTGGGCGACGTGATGCTGGACGGCTGGTTCAGCGGACGGATCGAACGGTTCTGCCGGGAGGCGCCGGCGCCGGTGGTGGACATGACCACTCGGGAGTACGCCCCGGGCGGCGCCGCCAACACGGCCATGAACCTGGCCGCCTTGGGCGCGCGGGTGCGGATGGTCGGCTTGATTGGACCGGACGACGCCGGACGGCGGCTGCGTGCGCTGCTTCAGGATGCGGGGGTGGACACCTCGGGGCTGGTGGAACACGAAGACGTCCTGACCACCACCAAGTACCGCATCATCGGAGGCGACCAGATCATGCTGCGCCTGGACGAGACCATGGACCGGGTGCCCGAAGCCGCCCAGCAGCGGCTGGCTGCGGCCGTGCCCACTGCCCTGGCCGGCAGCGATGCAGTGGTGGTCTGCGATTACGGCACCGGCGGGTTAGGCGGTGCCGTGCGCAGCGAGCTGGCCCGGCACCGCGGCGGCCGGTTGCTGGTGGTCGATGCCCACGACCCGCGGCTTTGGTCGGGGATCGGGCCGGATCTGGTCACCCCGAACGCTGCAGAGGCTGCCGCCCTGCTGGGCGTGACGCTAAACCCGGACACGGACCGCGCGGCCGCAGTGGCCGGCCAAGCAGGCAAGCTGCTCGAGGCAACCGGGGCGGGCGCCGCCGTCGTCACGCTGGACAAGGATGGCTCCCTCCTGATGATGCACGACGGCGGAACCCACCGCACGTGGGCCAGCCCGGTCACCGAGAAGCAGGCATCGGGGGCCGGCGACACGTACGTGGCGTGCCTGACCCTGGCCCGTGCCGCAGGCCTGCCGCTGAGCACCAGCCTGGACCTGGCCCAAGCGGCCGCGGATGTGGTGGTGCACCGGCGCGGCACCTCGGTCTGCAGCAGCACGGACCTGGCCGCGCACTTGGGCACCTTTTCGGATGCAGCACTGGACGCGGAAGAGCTCGGACAAGCGGTGGCGGCCGAGCGGGCGTCCGGCCGGCGGATTGTGCTGACGAACGGATGTTTCGACGTGCTGCACCGCGGACACACCCGCTACCTGACCCAGGCCAAGCAGTTGGGCGATGTGTTGGTGGTGGCGCTAAACAGCGATGCGTCCGCTCGGCGCCTGAAGGGACCCGACCGGCCGATCAATGCGGCTGCGGACCGGGCCGGCATCATCGCCGCGCTCAGCTGCGTGGACTACGTGACCGTGTTCGACACGGACACGCCCATCCCTCTGATCGAAGCGATCCGGCCGGATATCTATGCCAAGGGCGGGGACTATTCGCCGGAGATGCTCGAGGAGACGGCGGTGGTGGAGGCCTGCGGCGGCGAGGTCTGCATTCTGGATTACGTCGCCGACCACTCCACCACGGCCGTGGTCCGCCGCATCCGCGGCTCGGCGCCGGCGGCCGGTACAAATCCGGCGCCCGCGACCGGTGCAAACCGGCGTCCGGCGGCCGGAGCAAACCCACCGCCGGGAGCCGGGGCAAACCCGGCACCCGCGGCCGGAGCAAACCCGGCGCCGGCAACCGGAGCGGATCCGGCATGAGCCGCAGGAGCGCGGGCAGCTGGGCCGTGCCACCACCGGACTCAGGGCCCGAGCTGGATGTGCTGGTGCCCAGCTACGGCCGCGAAGCGGAACTGGCGGTGACGCTCTCCGGGCTGGCGTCCCAGGACGGCCCGGCGTTCTCCGTGGCGATCAGCGATCAGTCCGATGGTGCGCCCGCTTGGGAGCACCCGGCAGTCGCTGCGATGACCCGGGTGTTGGAAGCCCAAGGCCGGCCGGTCCGGCTGGAACGGCATCTGCCCCGGCGCGGCCTGGCCGAGCAGCGCGACTTCTTGCTCGGTCTTGCCACCGCCGAGTTCGTGCTGTTCCTGGATAACGATGTGTGGCTGGAACCGGGCATGCTCGCACGGATGACTGCGGCTATCCGGCAGGAAGACTGCGGGTTTATCGGGGCGGCCGTGCAAGGCATGTCCTTCCTGGACGATGTCCGCCCGGGGGAGCAGGAGCCGTTCGAGCTCTGGGACGGTCCTGTGGTCCCGGAGCGCATCCGCCGCTCAGACGAGCGGTTCGCCCGCTGGCAGCTGCACAACGCGGCCAACCTGACCCACATAGCAGCCGAGTTGGGGATTGCCGACGGCGGGTGGCGGCTTTACAAGATCGCCTGGGCCGGCGGCTGCGTGCTCTACCGGCGGGACGCATTGCTGGACTGCGGAGGCTTCGAGTTCTGGCGGGAACTGCCGCCCGGTCACGCCGGCGAGGACGTGGTGGCGCAATTGAAAGTCATGGAGCGCTATGGCGGTGCCGGCATCCTGCCCTCCGGCGCCGTTCACCTGGAATCGCCGACCACCGTCACCGATCGTTCCACCGAAGCCTCGGACGTGGTCCTGCGCGAATAGGCCGCCGGGCCTGGATCAAGGAATTCGGGGTTCCGACAGTTGCGCCCCGAGATGGCTGCGATGCTCAACCTGTGCCACCCGGCGTTGTTGGTCCGTCCGTCTTTGCATCCGCGTTATTCGTTAGTGGAACGACGCAGAGGGCATCTCCATGAAGCCAACGTGCCGGGCACTGCATCAGAACGGCGGCGGGTCCTGCTGTTGGCTCGGCGGCGGTGCTTGCTGCGGCCGGTCACCCGTGGCGCGCGCTTTGCGGGCGGGGTGCCAGGCCGGCAGCCAATCGTCGTCGTCGGGCTGGCCCTCGGCGGCGCTTGTTCTGCTCCGCGGCTTGGCGGTGAGCGGTTTGATTCGTGGGCGTTGCTGCTCGGGCAGGGCGGCGGCGACGGCGGGCGGATAGGCCGGTTGGCCGGGCGGGTCGTTGTCTTCGCCGGGCCGGTCGGTGTAGGTCCGGCCGGCCGGGGTGGTCACCTCGAACACCCCGGGGATGGGCTGTTTCATCTTCCAGCCCGCGCGGGTTTTCAGCCCGTGGTGGGTCTCGCACGGCGGACCGAGGTTCCCGGCATCGGTCTCGCCCCGGCCGCCGTCGGCGCGGAACGCCCGGGTGTGGTCGATCTGGCAGGCCTTGCCGTGTTTGCGGCAGCCGGCGAACGGACACATCTCGTCGCGTTTGCGCACCGCCCGGGCCAGATCCGCCGGCGGCCGGTACCGGGTGCGGCCGTAGGAGAGCCTGGCCCCGGTCTCCGGATGGGTCAGGATCCGGTAGAACGACTTCGCGTCGGCGCACAGCTGCCGGGCCGCGTCCGCCGGGATCGGCCCGTAGCCGTCCAGCGTGGCCGGTTCCTCGCTCAACCCCAGCAGCGCCAGCACCGGGACGGTGACCGCCGGTTCGGCGTGGATCCCGGCCGCCGGGCCGGTGTCCATGCCCGCGTGCACGAGCAGGTCCGTCAACACGTCGGCCCGCAACTGCCCCGTCGACCGGGTCTCGCCGTCCTGGCCACGCAGATGAAGGGCGGCGCGGGTGAGCCGGTCATCGATCGCGGCGGCCTGCTCGGCCGGCAGGTACGCGTTCAGCCACGCCATCCCGTCCGGTGCCGGCTCCACACCCACGTTCCGCCGCTCCTCCGCGCGCCGGCGGCGCTTCACGATGGTCTCCGGGTGCGTGCGCTCGCGCAGCCGCCGGGCCATGCCCCGCAACGACCGCAGCGACCGGCCCTTCACCTTGCCCAACAGGTTCTGTTCAAACCCGGCCATCGCCTCCTCCGGCAGGGACCGGCCCTGGACGACGATGACCGCTGCCTGATCACGGTCCAGGTCCCCGGCCTCCATCGCCGCCAGTGTGGCGGGGAACGATTCGTGCAGGTCGGTGGCCTGGTCCAGCCGGGCCCTCGCCTGCTGCTCTTCCAGCCCCAGCAGGCAGCCCAGTTCCTCGGCCGCCGACGTGGCGGCCAGCAACTGCCGCTGCCGCAACGTCTTACAGCCCGGCGTCGGCGGCGGCAGCTGTCCCAGCGCGGTCTGCCCCAGCCGGGCCTCCAACGCCACGTTCCGGGCGTCCAGCCAACACTCCACCCGCTTCACCGCGGCCAGATGCTCCACCGTTTCCTGGTACCCCAGCGACGCGGTTTCCGAACCGGTCAGCATGGCCAGCAGCACCGCCGGTTCCGCGCCGCCCACCAGGGTTTCGAGGCGTTCGGCGTAATAGTCCGCGTTCGCTTTCGACTCGAACAAGCCCTCCGGCAGCCAGCACCCCTCGGGCAGGTTCGGCAGCTCCGCGAACTCCGCCGGCACCGCCCCCAGCCCCGGCGGCCGGTCAACCTCGTCGTCGAGTTCCCAGGCCGCGAAGTCCTCCCGGTAGGCCCGGTTCCCCTGGTCAAGCTCCTCATCCGGGACCGGCGGGATCTGAAGGCCCGCGTACGGGTCAGGGCCCGGCTCGAACACCGGTTCCGGCCAGCGTTCCGGCACCGGCACCGGTTCCTTGCGGGCCGGTTTCATCCCGGCCAGAATCCGCGCGATCGCCGCCTCACGCTCCTCCTGCGTGGGCAACCGCCGGCCCTGCCCGGAAGCCGGATCCCGCTCCGCCATCCCATCCATAACCCAACTCAACCATCTAGGTAGGACAATTTGGGCTCGTCCCACTTCGGAAGTCAGAGCTGCCGGTGATAGCAGTGCCGGGGAGCTGGGAAGGCGGGGAAGACGCTTGGGCGGGGCTCGAAAGCAGCGCCGGATGGAACGTGAAGAGACGGGGCAGGACCGGGCCGGTTTTGGTCCAGCGGCGGGGAAGACGCGTGGGCGGGGGTCGGAAGCAGGGCAGATGGAACGAACCGGCTCGGTAGGTCCGGGGCTGTAATCGAGCGCCTTGCTGGGGGAGCGACGTCGCGGCGTCCTGAGCGGCAGCGCCGGGCGTAGCCCGTGGCGGCGCAGGGCTACTCGTGGTCCCGCCAGCCATCGCTCTCGGTGTAGCTGGCGATCAAGGTGCCCGCCCCCGGCTGCATTGAATCGTCGGGGTCGTCGAAGAGCCGCGCCTGGTCCGCTTTGCTGTGGGACAGGATGGACTCCGCAGCCTCTTTGGCTTCCGCCAACGACGCGCCGAACACTTCGGTGCGGACGGGCAGGGTGTCGGTGCTGATGACGTCGGCGTCGGTTTCGCTCAGCGGCACCGTATAGCCGCGCTGCTCTTCGCTGACCGGAAACTCGAAGTTCCCCTCGTCCGGATCGGCCGGAACGGCATACTCCATGTAATAGGACATAGTGGTGCTCCCTTCAGCGTTGGCCGGCTTCGAGCTCGTGGCGCTGCCGACAGTTCGTCGAAAGCTATCACCCAAGCCCGGCTTGTCCTACAGGGTGGCATCGGGTGGAGGCACCAGGCACGCGAGTTCGCTGCGGCCGGGGCGCCGAGGATGCGAGGCCGGGCGACGGTTAAGGATGCGAGGCTGCGGCGCGGATGCTTAAGGATGTGGGGCTGCGGTGATGACGACGTCGGTGCTGCCGCCTTCCGTGACGACGAAGGCCGCGCTGGTGCCGGTGAAGCTCGGTCCAACCCCTCCGGGGTCGGTGCAGTAAGTAGCGAGGGTGCTTTCGCCAGCCGGAAATTCAAGCACCGTGGTGCCGCCCTCGCTGGCATTGACGGCCTGCGCCACGTTGCCGTCGGGCATTGAGCTCTCGGCCGAAGACACGCTGATTATGGGGGCGCCAATGAGCTTACAGACGTAGCCGCCGTGCCCGTTCTGGCCGAGGATGCCGCCGGGAACGGCGACGATCCGGGCCTTGGCCTCGCCAGCGGCGGCCTCGCCCGTGGGCCGGTTTTGCAAAGGGGGAGCTGCCATCTCGGTAACGCCCGGCCTGGGACCCGGCGCCGCGCCGCGGGGATCGCCAGATGAAGCCGCCCCTGGTGTCGTGTTGCCGCCGAGTGAAGGTGCGCCGGGTGTCGCGTTGCTGCCGGATGCAGCCACATCCGTCGTCGAGGTGCTTCCGGATAATCCCCGTTCGGACGCAGGCGGCACCGTGGCGTCGAGCGCGTCAGCGGAGCAGCCGGCTAGGGCAGCGAGCAGGACGGCAGCGGTCAGCAGCGGCAGGGCCCGTTCCATAAACAGATCCTGTCCGGACCACCTTGGATTTCCCTTGCATCATTAGGCGGGCACCGCCGTCGTCGTTAGACTGACAACTGCGTAAGGGAGTATCCCCATGCGCTGCAGCCGTCAACACGTAGGGCACCGACGCCCGGCCGGCTGCAGCGACCGGCGACGCCGGAGGAGAGACTTGCGGGCTAAACCGCTACCCGCTTACGAAAGGGAACCATGAGCGTTTCTCCCCTCATCTGGGGCATCACGATTGCAGTTATTGTCGCTCTGCTCGCCTTCGATTACTTCTTCCACATCCGTAAAGCCCATGTGCCGTCGCTCCGGGAAGCCGCCATCTGGTCTGCCCTGTATGTGGGCATCGCCATCGTCTTCGGCATTCTGGTGCTGGTCTTCGGCGGCACGGCGATGGGCTCCGAGTACTTCGCCGGCTATATCACCGAGAAGGCGCTCTCGGTGGACAATCTGTTTGTTTTCCTCATCATCATCGCGAGCTTCAAAGTTCCCCGCGAAGACCAGCAGAAGGTGCTGCTGTTCGGCATCGTCTTTTCGCTGATCGCGCGCACCGGGTTCATTTTCCTGGGCGCGGCGCTGATCAATTCGTTCGCGTGGGTGTTCTACGTCTTCGGCCTGATCCTCATCATCACGGCCGGCAACCTGCTCAAGCCCTCCCACGGCGGCGACGAGGCGGACAACTTCATCATCCGGATGGCCAAGCGCTTCTTCCACACCACCGATTATTACGACGGCGACAAGCTGTTCACTCTTCAGAACGGAAAGCGTGCCCTGACTCCCATGCTGCTGGTCATGGTGGCCATCGGCGGCACGGACATCCTGTTCGCGCTGGACTCCATTCCCGCAATTTTCGGCCTGACGCAAAACGTCTACATCGTCTTTACCGCCACGGCGTTCTCGCTGATGGGCCTCCGCCAGCTGTACTTCCTGATTGATGGACTGCTGGACCGGTTGATTTACCTGTCCTACGGCCTGGCAGCCATCCTTGCGTTCATTGGCGTGAAGCTGATCCTGCATGCACTGCATGAGAACAACCTGCCCTTCATCAACGACGGCAACCCGGTGCCGGTCATCGAGATCTCGACGGGGCTCTCGCTCACCGTGATCATCGGCGTCCTGATACTCACCGTCGTCGCCTCGCTGGTGAGCAAGGCCGGCAAGGCGCAGAATGCCATCAACAACGCGCGCCGCCATGCGGTCAACTACTTGGACCTGTCCTACACGGCGGACATTGCAGAGCGCGAACGGATCTATGGGCTGCTGCTGGAGGAAGAGCGCCAGATTGAGCAAATGGAGCCGAAGTACCGCAACAAGGCCAAGGACGTGGAAAAGATCCGCGAACAAGTCGCCGAAGCGCACCGCCAACACGCGGAGTATCAAAGGGGGTAAACCGGCCCGGTCCGGAGGGGCCTCGCCTGGCTCCTCCGGACCGGGGGCCGGGCCGCGGCCGCCAAGAGCAGCCGCGGGCAGGGTCCGGGACAGCGAAAATGCGCGCCCTGGGAACCATTAGTCGGGGGCGGAAACGGGGCCGGTGAACTGTTTGGCCGGACCCGTCTGGATAAGTTCGGTAGGCCCTTCAAGGGCAAAACTTCCGGTGCTACCGTGAGGGCTACTGATCAAGAAAACCCGCATTTTCTATTCGCCTGGGAAGGTGATCATGATGGCCGAGCAGGTCAATACGACCCACGCAGCGAACAAGAAGTACGCCGAGCTGTACAAGAAGCCGGGGCCGTGGATCACGGTCTATGTTGATGCCAGCACCGGGACCGTGGAAACGCTCCGAGCGGGGGACGTGCTGCCGGACAGACTGCGTGAATCGCTCGAAAAGCAAGGCGCCGCGAAAGCGGACATCCGGGCCGTGATCGACGCCGTTTCCCCGGCCACCGGCGTGCCCTCGCCGGTCAGTCGCTATGTGCTGGTCCGCGGCGGCGAGGCAGAGGTCAACGAGGTGCTTCCCGGCGCCATGTCCGGGCCGGAAGTCGTGGAGGCCGGTCCGATTCCCGATCTGGTGCCGCTGCTGAAGGCACGCGGTGAGGACTTCCCCTATGTTGTGGCAGAGGTTGGCCGGGACGGCGGCGAGGTCCACCTGCAGTACGCGCGCCGAAACGGGGTGGCGGAAACGACGACGGTGGAAGGCGACCGGGAGAACCTCACCAAGATCCCCGGCGGCGGCTGGTCGCAGGGCCGCTACCAGCACCGCACCGAGGAGATTTGGCGGAAAAACGCCGATGAGATCGCGGCCGAAATCGATCGCGTGGTGCAGGCCAGCAAGGCGCGGCTGCTGATCATCGCGGGCGATATCCGGGCCCGTGAGCTGGTGGTCGAGCAGCTCTCCGAAGCCAGCCGCTCGATCGAATCCACGTTCGAATCGCACACCCGCACCGGCGGCGCCGACAAGGAAGCGCTCCGGGCCGAAATCGCCGCCCGGGTGGCCCACGTCTGGACCGAGCAGCGCAAAGCCATTCTGAACCGGCTGGCCAACCAGACCGGACAGGCCCATCCGGAATGGACCGTGGGCTTGGGCGAGTGCATCCGCGCGCTGCAGCAGGCGCAGGTGGGCACGCTGATCATGAACGACAACGCGCTCGCCGATCACCACGTGAATGTGCTGAAGGTGGAACCCTGGATTGCCACGGCCGGCGAGCAACCGGTCAACGGCGAGCTGCTGGCCAAGCTTCCTGCGCCGGCTGCGCTGGTGCGGGCGGCGGCGCTGACCGACGCCAGGGTCGCCATGGTCCCGGAAGGTGCGCTGCCGGGCGGGAAGAACATTGCGGCGTTGCTCCGTTGGCCCACCGGACCCGATGTGCCGCGGGGCTAGCGGGGATCACCGGGCCGCGGCGGCGAAACATAGGCGTCCGGTGCCCGCCGACTTAGGGTTCAGAGCCTGGCACAGGCCTAGCCGTTCCATCATTGAATGGAGAGCACCAGATGCTTATCGAGCGCATTTACGACGAAGACCTGGCTCAGGCCAGCTACCTGATCGGCTGCCAGGCCAAGGGCGAGGCGATCGTGGTGGACGGCCGCCGCGATATTGCCGTCTACCAGGACCTCGCCGCGAAGAACGGCATGAAGATCGTGGCGGTCACGGAGACCCACATCCACGCGGACTACCTCTCCGGAACCCGCGAGCTTGCCGCCGCCACCGGCGCGAAGATCTATCTGTCGGGCGAGGGCGGGCCGGACTGGCAGTACGAATTCGACGGCGAGCGGCTGTACGACGGCGACACCGTCACCTTGGGCAACGTCAGCCTCAAGGCGGTCCACACCCCCGGCCACACCCCGGAGCATTTGTCCTTCCTGGTCACCGACGGCGCCTTCAGCGACCAGCCCGGCTACCTGCTCTCCGGAGACTTCGTCTTCTCCGGCGACCTGGGCCGCCCTGACCTGCTGGACGAGGCCGCCGGTGGCATCGACACCCGCTTCGAGGGCGCCAAGCAGCTCTTTGCCAGCCTGCGGGACAAGTTCCTCGCGCTTCCCGACTATGTCCAGGTCCACCCTGCGCACGGCGCGGGCAGCGCCTGCGGCAAGGCCCTGGGTGCCATCCCGTCCTCCACCGTCGGCTACGAACGCCTGTACGCCTGGTGGGGGCCCTACCTTGCCGCGAACGACGAGCAGGGCTTCATCGATGAGCTCCTCGACGGCCAACCCGACGCGCACGCGTACTTCGGGCGGATGAAGCGCGAAAACCGCGAAGGCCCGGCCGTGATGGGCAACCGCTCCCCGCTGCCCGAGCTCGCAACCGGCATCGTCGCAGCAGGCCTGGAAGCGGACACCCTGACCTTTATCGACACCCGCTCCAACGCGGAGGTCCACGAGGGCACGGTGGCACGCTCACTGAATGTCCCGGCCGGTAAGTCCGTGGCCAGCTACGGCGCCTGGGTGGTCAACCCGGAGACGGACAAGAACCCGCTGGTCCTCCTGGCCCCGAACCAGGATGCCGCGCAGGACATGTGGGACCACTTGGTCCGCGTCGGCATCGACAACGTCGCCGGCTACGTCACCGGCATCGACGGGTTGCCCACGGTTGTCCCGCAACTGATCCAGCCCGAGGAACTCGGCGGTTTCGACGCCGCGATGGTGCTGGACGTGCGCAACAAGACCGAGCACATCGCCGGGCACATCCCGGGCTCCTACCAGCTCAGCGGCGGCCGCGTCATGTGGCATCTGGACGAACTGCCCGCGGACGGCACCATCGTGACCTACTGCCAGTCCGGTGTGCGGAACTCCGTCGCGGCCAGCGCCCTGCGCCGGGCCGGGTACGCCGTCGTCGAACTCGACGGCAGCTACGCCGGCTGGACCGCCTGGCGAAACTCCGTACCCGCGGCCTAACGAGGCGCAACCAGGACAAGGCCGACCCGGGCAGGACCACCTCCTGCCCGGGTCGGCGGACGCCAGTACTAGAGCGCGCTGGCCCTGAAGCCGCCCAAGGCCAGCGCCACGGGCACCGCGGCCGCGGCTGCACCGGCGTGCGGGCGGCAGGCCGACGGGTAGGGCAGTGGCGGACGGACCTCCAGCGCGGGCTGGCCGCTGAAGAGTTCCGGCAGCCGGTAATCGAAACCGTCCGCGGCAGCGAGCAGGCCGGCCGCCAATTGCGCGGCCTCCTCCTGGAAGCCGGTGCGCAGCAGCCCCATCACAATCCACGCCGTGTCCTGGCTCCAGACCGCTCCCGCGCGGCGGCGGGTGGGCCAGTACCCCGGGTTCGCGGTGGACAGCGTGCGGATGCCGTAGCCGGTGAACAACGTCCGGTCCATCAGCCGGCCGGCCACCGTGCGGGTTTCCTCGGCGTCCAGCAGTCCGGTGCCCAGCAGATGCCCGATGCCGGATCCGACGCCGTCCACCTGCCGGTTCCGGTCGTCGAGGGCCATCGCCGGGTACGGGCCGGCGTCATCGGAACACCAGAACCGGTTGCGGAAGTTGACCGCCAGCCGCGAGGCATAGTGACGCCACTCGTCGCCGGCGTCGGCCTCGCCGAAGTAGTCCAGCAGCACCGATGCCGCGCGTGCCGCCTCGTAGGCATAGGCCTGCAGGTCGGCCGGCGCAACGGTTCCGGTGGCCGTCCTGCCATCCAGATACCGGTAGGCACCGCGGGTATCCCCGGCGCCTTGGTGTCCGGGTCCTTGGAGGGGCGGGACCGGCATCTTGATGAAGCCGTCTCCGTCGGGGTCCGACTGGCGCCGCAGCCAATCCAGCGCCGACTCGAGCGGGGGGAGCAGGTCGCGGACAGCGTCCTCGGGCATGCCGGAATGCCAGGCATCGTGCAGCAGGACGATCCAGAGCAGCGTGGCATCCGGCGAACCGTAGATGACCGGCGGAAGCTCCCGGACCGCGGCGTCCACGGCCATCGACAGCCGGCGCTGCCGCACTTCCTGGACCATCAGGCCGGGCTGTTCGCCGGTCTCTTCACTCTCCGCCGTGCCCTGCCAGCGGGCCACCGCACGCAGCGTCCCCTCCGCGACGGCGGAGTCGACCGGCAGCAGCAGGCGGGCGGCCACCAGCGACTCCCTGCCGTACAGCGTCAGGAACCACGGGGCGCCGGCCGCCAGGAAGGCATCGGCCGGGGCATGCCGCCCGGCCATGCGCAGGCTGTTGAGGTCGGTCAGCGAGCGGCTCATCAGCCGCTGCAGCCGGGAGTCTCCCGTTACCGACGGCGTGCGCAGCACCGGGGCCGAGGCGGCGGTGAGGGGAGCCCCGGCGTCGTCGTAATCGATACTCCAGGAGAGCACGACGACGGTGCCCGGCTTGAGCAGCGCCGTCCACTCCAGCCGGATCAAGCTGCCGTCGAAGCCGGCTTCGGCGCCCTCCGCCGTCAGCACGGCGCGGGTTCCGTCACGCCAGCTCCACCGGGCCTCGCCGGGCGCCACCGAACCGGCCTCGCCGGCCGCCCCCGCACGCACCTGCTCCAGCGGGATGGCATCCGCGACCAGGTCGACCCGGACCTGAAGTTCCAGCTCATCCTGGAGCGCGGAGGTGAAAGTCAACGCTTCGCCCAGCCGGCCGCCTTCCACCGCACGGGAGCGGTTCAGGGTGACCAGCGGGTCCGTCCCCTCCGCCGCGGTCCGGAGGAACGAGTGGAAGTCTGCCCTGCCGGCGGACCGCGATTGGGTGGAGATCCATTCCGGTTCCTGGCCGTTGACGGTCAGCAGGCAACGGGCCAGGACCCGGTCGTCCCCGAAGTACACGCCCTGCGCACCGTGTCCCCGGATCTGTCCGTGGGGTTCGCTCCACGCCTGGAGCGGAGCCGCAAAGACTCCGGTGAGGTCATGGACATACGGCTGGCGGTAGACCATGAACTCATCTTGGCAGTATCGGCTGCTGCGGAACAGTCTTTTGCCCGCAGGCAGTTGGCCGATACGCTTCAGCCGCCGGCGCCTCCGGCAACAGCGTCCTGGCCGCCCAGCGACCAGGAGAGATGGATCTGCACGCCGTTCTCCGTCTCCTCGATGACCAGGCGCAGATTTTCGCCGTACAGTTCGTCATGCGCTGCAGCGTCGCTTTCGCTCTGCTGCACCAGGTCGGTCAGCGCGGCGGCCATGGCCCGGCCCCAATCATGGGGATTCTTGCTGTTGGCGGTGGCGGAGGCCGTATAGGTGGCGTTCACGTTTATCCGAGCACCATACATGGCGTTCAACCGGGCACCTCCTGACTGCACGTTGAGAACCTGCCGCACGACGCTGTGCCGCAGGTCTCATTAGACTAACCAGCGGCCTGACCCCGATCCAGCTTTTCACGTACATTACTTATATGTGACGCCAGTCATAGTGCAATCGGCAGGAGATCTTTATGGTGGGCAGCAAAGCCGATCCGGCGAAAGTGGACAAGGCGGTCCAGGGGGTGCGGGACGAGATCCTGTCCGGCGGACTGGCGCCCGGCACCACGGTGACCGTGTCCGGGCTGGCCAGGCGCTTTGGCACCGCAGACGTGCTGATGCACGAGGCCGTCGCGGACCTCGCGGAAGAAGGCCTGATCGAGGCCGCCGGGCACGAACACCGCATCGCCAGCCTCGGCCGGCAGCAGGCCGTCCAACTCCTGGATGTGATGGGCGTGGTGCTGGTGGCGCTGTTCGAACGGGCCGCCCCGCGGTTGTCGGCCGGTGAGATCGGCAGAATGGCGGCATCGGTGGACGATCTGCGTACCGCGCTCCAGCACGGAGACATGCTGGCGTCCCACCGCGCCAATGGCGAACTGGTGGGCGTCATCCTCCAAGCGGGCGATCATCAGGAACTGCGGGACGTGAACACCCACGTACTCGGCCGTTCGCTGGCCCGGCTGCACCTCTTCCAACACGCCGTCGCCTATCCCATCTGGACCGACGGTTGGGACGAGACCGTGCAGTACCTGCAGCGCGGCCAGACCGAGGCTGCCGTGGAAAGGCTGCGCCGAACCTTCTGGATCCTCGCCGAGGAGCTGGCGGCGGAGAGTTCGTAGCCGGTCTGCGGGTCTGCCGGGAGCCAGCGCCATGACGGGATAAGGTGAAACGCGGCCGGATCCACACGGCCGTCCCGCCCAGCCGTTCGACCCCCTGGACCAAGCTTGACCTCGCCCGCACAACAGACCGCCGATTCCCGCCCGCGTTCCGAGGACCGCCCGCGCTCCAGCCACAGTCCGGCACCCCGGAAGACCTCCCCGTTGACCGGCCGACTGACCGTCCTCGCCGGCATTCTCTTGCTCGCGCTGAGCCTGCGGTTGGCCGTCTCCGGCGTCTCGCCGGTGCTGGCCAACATTGCTGCCGAGCTCCCGTTCGGCACCGCCTCCACCGGAGTGCTGGGCATGTTGCCCACCGCAGCCTTCGCCGCCGCCGGGTTCGCCGTGCCGGTACTCATGCGGCGGTTCGGCTTGGAAGCCCTGCTGCTGGTCGCCATCGTCATGGCCGCGGTCGGCCAACTCGGCCGGGCGATGGCCTCCGACGTGCCGTCCTTCCTGGTCTTGTCCGGCCTGACCATGGCCGGTTACGGCGTCGGCAACATCCTCTTGCCCCCGCTCGTGAAGCGCTATTTTCCCGACCGGATCGGCCTCATCACCGCACTGTACGTGACGCTGCTGGCGGTCAGCACCGCGTTCAGCCCGCTGCTGGCTGTGCCGCTTGAGCAGGCGGCCGGCTGGCGTTTCTCGATCGGGGTCTGGGCGGCCGTGAGCGTGGCCGCCCTGCTGCCGTGGCTGGTGACCGCGTGGACCGAACATTCCCGGCGCAAGATTTCCCGCTTGGTGCTGCAGCCTTACCGGCCCGGCGGCCTGGAGCCGGAATATGACGACGGCGCCCGGCCGCCGGCGCATCACGCCCTGGCCGTGGCGGGGGTGGGCGGAGCCGGCGCGGCGTCCGTTGCCGGCCCAGCCGGCCCCGCGCCGGGTCCCGCAGCCGGCCCCGCACCGGGCACGCCGGCCGCAGCGACGGCGATAGCCGCAGCCAGCAGCACGACGGCGGTGCGCGTCTGGCGCTCGCCGCTCGCCTGGGGCTTGGCCCTGGTGTTCGCCGGGACCTCGTCGAATACCTTTGCGATGTTCACCTGGCTGCCGCCGCTGTTGGTGGACAGCGGCATGATGCCGCCGATGGCGGGCACCATGCTGGCCTACTACGCCATCCTGGCCCTGCCGACCAGCCTGCTGGTGCCGCTGATCGCGTCCCGGCTGCGCAACCCGCTGGGCCTGGGCCTGCTCTTCATCGGCTTCTATGCGGCCGGATACGCCGGCCTGCTGCTCTCGCCGTCGTTCGGCACCTGGCTCTGGATCACCCTGGCCGGCCTGGGCCAAGGTACCTTCGCCCTGGCCCTGCTGCTGGTCAACCTCCGGACCCGGACCACGGCCGGCGCCGGAGCGTTGTCCGGGTTCGCGCAGGGGATCGGCTACACGGTCGCCTGCGCCGGCCCGCTGGCCTTCGGGCTGCTGCGCGACGTCAGCGGCGGCTGGGCGGCATCCTTTGGCCTGTTGGGCGCGGCGCTGCTTCTCCTGGCGGTGGGCCTGGTCATTGTGGGGCGGCCGCGCTATCTGGAGGATCTGGGCCGGGACTGAAGCGGCCGCCCGTTCCCCGGCCGGCCGGGCGCCGGTAGGCTGACGCAGAGTCCACACGAGGAGGCGCCATGAAGTTCAACGACCTGCTGGCCGATGCCTACGGGCGGATCCAGGAACGCGTCCACCATGTGCTGGCCGGCATGGATGCGGACCAGCTGGCTGCCCGGCCGGGCGGCGACAGCAATTCGATCGCCTGGCTGGTCTGGCACCTGACCCGCGTGCAGGACGACCACATTGCCGATGTCGCCGGCACCCGGCAGTACTGGCTTGCCGGCTGGTCGGAGCGCTTCGACCTGCCGCTGGCGGAGAAGGACCATGGCTACGGCCACACTCCCGAACAGGTGGCGGCCGTCCGGGTGGAGTCGGCAGACCTGCTGCGCGACTATTACGACGACGTGCATGCCGGCACGCTGAGCTACCTGGCCGGGCTCACCGAGGACGATCTGGACCGGATTGTTGACACCCGGTGGGAGCCGCACGTGAAGCTGGGCGTCCGACTGGTGAGCGTCATGGACGACTGCATGGAACACATCGGCCAGGCCGCGTATGTCAAGGGCATGCTCGCCCGCGGGGAAGTCTAGCTGCCGCGCCGCAGGAGCCGGAGTCCAGCTGCCGCGCCGCGGGAGCCGGTGCCCCGCCGTCGTGCTGTGCCGTTGCCGGCCCGCTGGCGGTCACCACCTTGTTGCCCGCCAGCGGCTGGACTACCATTCAAGGAGTTAGAAACAACTGCATACAGCCTTCGACATGCGGCGGGAGAGTCCTGCTGAGCACTAGGTCAGCAGGCGCCGTAGGAGCAATACCTCCCCAGGAATCTCTCAGGCCCCTGTACCGCCGCGGAGAGGCAACTCTGGAAAGCAGCCGGAACGAACCAGGACCGGCTCACCGACGGTGCAAGCAGGAACCGGCCCCCGGGCCGCCTGCGGAATCTCTCAGGTTCAGCCACAGAGCGGGGAGGAACCCTTCACTACCGGTATGGCCACCCCATGCCGGGGATCAACTGGAGTTCCTCAATGACGGCTAAAGCCAACCTCGACACCCGGCCCGGCAGCACTTCCTTTGCAGACCGCCATATCGGCCCGCGCCGGAACGACGCGGAAGCCATGCTCAAGCAGTTGGGCTACGGAAGCATCGACGATCTGGTGGACGCTGCGGTACCCGCAGACATCCGCCAGCAGGAACCGCTGGCCCTGCCCGCCGCCCGCAGCGAGTCCCAGGTCCTGGGGGACCTGCGCGCCCTCGCCGCCAAGAACGTGACGGCCGTGCAGATGATCGGCCAAGGCTACTACGACACCATCACCCCGGCCGTGATCCGCCGCAACGTGGTGGAGGACCCGGCCTGGTACACCGCGTACACGCCGTACCAGCCGGAAATCTCGCAGGGCCGGCTGGAGGCGCTGCTGAACTTCCAGACCATGGTGCAGGACCTCACCGCGCTGCCCATCGCCAACGCGTCGCTGCTGGACGAGGCCACCGCCGTCGCCGAAGCCGTGCTGTTGATGCGCCGCTCCAACAAGTCCAAGGCCGCCGGGAAGACCGTGCTGGACGCGGACCTGCTGCCGCAGACCATCGCCGTGGTCAAGGGCCGGGCCAAGGCGCTGGACTTCGAGGTGGAGGTGGCCGACCTCGCCGCCGGGCTGCCCGAGGGCGACATTTCCGGCATCGTGCTGCAGCAGCCGGGAGCCTCCGGCCGCGTCTTCGACCACGCCCCGGTGATCGCCCAGGCCAAGGAACGCGGCGCCATGGTCACCGTGGCCGCAGACCTGCTGGCCCTGACCCTGATCACGCCTCCGGGCGAGCAGGGGGCCGACATCGCCGTCGGCAATACCCAGCGTTTCGGCGTCCCGCTGTTCTTCGGCGGCCCGCATGCCGCCTACATGGCCGTGCGCAAGGGGCTTGAGCGCTCGCTGCCCGGCCGCCTGGTGGGTGTGTCCAAGGACGACGCCGGCCGCCCCGCCTACCGCCTGGCGCTGCAGACCCGCGAGCAGCACATCCGCCGCGAGAAGGCCACCTCCAACATCTGCACCGCGCAGGCGCTGCTTGCCGTCGTGGCCAGCATGTACGCGGTCTACCACGGCCCCGAGGGGCTGAAGGCGATTGCGCAGCACGCCAACCAGGCAGCCCGCGCCCTGGCCGGCGTGCTGACCGGCGCCGGCTTCAGCCTGGCCGCCGAGACGTTCTTCGACACCCTCACGGTGCAGGCTCCGGGCAAGGCCGCGGAGATCGCCGCCGCCGCCGAGGCCAAGGGCGTGAACCTGCGCCGCATCGACGCCGACCACGTGGGCATTTCCACCGATGAAACAACGACGGCGGAGCACCTCGCCCTGGTCGCGGAGGCCTTCGGCGTGGCGGACGCGGCCGGCAAGACCGCCGAGGCCGCCGCCGGCTTCGAGCTGCCGGAAGACCTGCTGCGCAGCTCGTCCTACCTGGACCACCCGGTGTTCCACAGCTACCGCTCCGAGACCCGGATGCTGCGCTACCTGCGCCGGCTCTCCGACCGCGACCTGGCGCTGGACCGGACCATGATTCCGCTGGGCTCCTGCACCATGAAGCTGAACGCCACGGCGGAAATGGAAGCGATGACCTGGCCGGAATTCGCCTCCATCCACCCGTTTGCTCCGGCCAGCCAGACCGCCGGCTGGCGCGAACTGATCGCCGACTTGGAGGAACGCCTCGCCGCGATCACCGGCTACGCGGGCGTCTCCATCCAGCCCAATGCCGGCTCGCAGGGCGAATACGCCGGCCTGCTCGCCATCCGCCGCTACCACCTGGCCAACGGCGACGACCAGCGCGATGTCTGCCTGATCCCCGCCTCCGCGCACGGCACCAACGCGGCCTCGGCCGTGCTGGCCGGCATGAAGGTAGTGGTGGTCGCCACCGCGCCGGACGGCACCATCGACCACGCCGACCTGCGCGCCAAGATCGACCAGCACGCAGAGGCGCTCTCCGCCATCATGATCACCTACCCGTCCACGCACGGGGTGTACGACGCGGATGTGCGCGACGTCTGCGACGCGGTGCACGCGGCCGGCGGCCAGGTCTACATTGACGGCGCCAACCTCAACGCGCTGGTCGGACTGGCCCAGCCGGGCAAGTTCGGCGGCGACGTCTCGCACCTGAACCTGCACAAGACCTTCTGCATCCCGCACGGCGGCGGCGGCCCCGGCGTCGGCCCGGTGGCCGTGGCCGAGCACCTGGTGCCGTTCCTGCCCGGCAACGCCGCCCTGGCCGAGCACGAGGGCAAGGGCGTGCCGGTCTCCGCCACCGAGTACGGCTCGGCCGGCGTGCTGCCGATCTCCTGGGCCTATGTGGCCATGATGGGCGCCGAGGGGCTGACCGAGGCGACCAAGAGCGCACTGCTGGCCGCCAACTACGTGGCCAAGCGGCTGGACGAGCACTTCCCGGTGCTCTACACCGGCAACGACGGGCTGGTGGCGCACGAGTGCATCCTGGACCTGCGCGAACTGACCGCCAAGTCCGGCGTGACCGCCGAAGACGTGGCCAAGCGCCTGATCGACTACGGCTTCCACGCCCCCACGCTGTCCTTCCCGGTGGCCGGCACGCTGATGGTGGAACCCACCGAGTCCGAGGACCTGGAGGAGATCGAGCGGTTCATCGACGCGATGATCTCCATCCGGGGCGAAATCGACCAGGTGCTCAACGGCGACTTCCCGCTGGAGAACAGCCCGCTGCGGCTGGCCCCGCACACCACCGCGGCCGTGGTCAGCTCCGACTGGGACCGTCCCTACACCCGCGAACAGGCCGCCTTCCCGGTGCCCGGCCTGCAGGTGGACAAGTACTTCGCTCCGGTCGGACGGATCGACGGCGCCGCCGGCGACCGCCACCTGATCTGCAGCTGCCCGCCGCCCGAAGCCTTCGAGAACTAGGAAAGGTCTGCTTCCCTTGACTACCGAGACCACCACCACGCCCCGGCACACCGCCCTCTACGAGGAACACGAGCGGCTGGGCGCTTCCTTCACCGACTTCGGCGGCTGGATGATGCCGCTGAAATACAGCAGCGAACTGGCCGAGCACCATGCCGTGCGCAACGGCGCCGGCCTGTTCGACCTCTCGCACATGGGCGAAGTCTGGATCACCGGCCCGGAAGCCGGAAAGTTCCTGGACTACGCCCTGGTCGGCAAGCTCTCCGCCGTCGCCGAGGGCCGGGCCAAGTATTCGCTGATCTGCAACGCCGACGGCGGGATCATCGACGACCTGATCATCTACCGACGTCCCGCGAACCAGGACGGGGACCGCTACCTGGTGGTGCCCAATGCCGGCAACGCCCCGACCGTGGCCGCGGAACTGGCGGCGCGGGCGAAGGGCTTCGACGTCACCGTGGAGGACGCCACGGCGGACACCTCGCTGGTGGCCGTCCAGGGTCCCAAGTCGGTGGAGATCCTGCTCCAGCTGGTGCCGGCGGCCCAGCACGACACCGTGCGGGAGATGAAGTACTACTCCGCCGACGAGGTGGACTTCACCGTGGCCGGGGCGCCGCAGAAACTGCTGCTGGCCCGCACCGGCTACACCGGCGAGGACGGCTTCGAGATCTACGTGCCGAACACCAACGCGGCCTCGCTCTGGAACGCCCTGCTGGAGGCCGGCCGGAGCGCCGACCTGCTGCCGGCCGGGCTCGCCTGCCGCGATTCGCTCCGGCTGGAAGCCGGCATGCCGCTGTACGGCAACGAGCTCAGCCTGCAGGCCAGCCCCTTCGACGCCGGCCTGGGCGGCGTGGTCTCGCTCAAGAAGGACAGCGACTTCGTGGGCCGCGCGGCGCTCGAGGCGCAGAAGGAAAAGGGCTCGGCCCGCAAACTGGTGGGCCTCAAGGGCGCCGGCCGGCGTGCCGGCCGCTCCCACTACCCGGTGCTGAAGGACGGCCGGACCATCGGCGAAGTCACCTCCGGCCAGCCCAGCCCCACGCTCGGCTATCCGATCGCGCTCGCTTATGTGGACGCCGAGTACGCCGGGCCCGGAACCCGCGTGGACGTGGACCTGCGCGGCAAGCCGGAGCCGTTCGACGTCGTCGAGCTGCCCTTCTACCGGCGGGAACAGTAGCCGCTCCCGCCACCAAGGCATCTGCCGTCCCCGCGACCGCGCGGACGGCACCGCCGTACCTCCCGACCGCCGAAAGGACAGGGAAGACATGGCTGTAGGCGTTTTCGACCTTTTCTCCGTGGGCATCGGCCCCTCGAGTTCGCACACGGTGGGCCCCATGCGGGCCGCCGCCGTGTTCGTGCGCGAGGTGGCCGATGCCGGCCTGCTGGACACGGTGGGCGGGCTCCGCGTGGACCTGTACGGTTCGCTGGCCGCCACCGGCCGCGGCCACGGCACCTTCACCGCCGTGCTGCTGGGACTGGAGGGCTTCGAACCGGAGGCCATCCTGCCGCAGCAAGTGGACGAGCGGCTGGCGGACATCGCCGCCACCGGCCGGCTGCAGCTGGGCGGGGAACTGCCCGGCGCCACCGCGCGGCCGCTTGACTACGGCGTGCAGGACATGGTGCTGCACCCGCTGACCGTGCTGCCACGGCACACCAACGGCATGCGCTTCCAGGTGCTGTCGGCAGCGGACGACGGCGATGCCCGGGTTCTGCACGAGGCCACCTTTTTCTCCGTGGGCGGCGGATTCATTGTCCGCGACGGCGAAGAGGAAGCCGCCCAGGAGGAACTGGAGTCCTCCAAACAGCAGCTGCCCTATCCGTTCCGCACCGCCGCCGAACTGCTGGAACACTGCCGCGGCACGGGCCTGGGCATCAGCGACATCATGATGCTCAACGAGCAGGCCGCGCGCCCGCGCGAGGAGATCGAGGCCGGGCTGGTGCACATCTTCGATGTGATGGAGGAGTGCAAGGATTCGGCGCTCCGCCGCGAAGGCGACCTGCCCGGCGGGCTCAACGTCCGCCGTCGTGCGCCCGGATGGCATGATCGGCTGCGCAAGGAAGACCCCCACCGGGACCACAAGTACTGGCAGGAATGGGTGAACCTGGTGGCGCTGGCCGTGAACGAGGAAAACGCCTCCGGCGGCCGGGTGGTCACCGCGCCCACCAACGGCGCCGCCGGGATCATCCCCGCCGTGCTGTTCTACGCCACCCACTACGCCCCGGGCATGGAGCACGCCACGCGCGAGGACAAGGAGCAGGTGGTGGTGAAGTTCCTGCTGACCGCCGGCGCCGTCGGGGTCCTCTACAAAGAACAGGCGTCCATTTCCGGCGCCGAAGTCGGCTGCCAGGGCGAGGTCGGGTCGGCATCGTCGATGGCGGCCGCGGGCCTGGCCGAAGTGCTCGGCGGAACCGCCATGCAGGTGGAGAACGCGGCCGAGATCGCCATGGAACACAACCTGGGCCTGACCTGCGATCCGATTGGCGGGCTGGTGCAGATCCCGTGCATCGAGCGGAACGCGATCGGGGCCGCCAAAGCCGTGAACGCGGCCAAGATGGCGCTGATGGGCGACGGCACGCACCGGGTGTCGCTGGACCAGGTGATTGTGACCATGCGCGAGACCGGACGCGACATGAGCGACAAGTACAAGGAGACCGCCACCGGCGGCCTCGCCGTCAACGTGGTGGAATGCTAGGACGCCAGATCTTCAACATCGCGGCCGTTCCGGCCGTCCCGGCCTGACAGGGCTGGCCGGTCTCCACCCGGCGGCCCGGCCGGGCGCCGGGGCGGCATCGGCGGCCGGCGGGGAACCGGCGGTTTCTGCACAACGCTGGTCGCGATGCCGGGCAAACGTTTGACCGCCGGCTGCTCTCCGCCGTCCGGCTGGTGCCCGGCGTGCGAACGCGGTTGTTCCCCGGCTCCGCGCAGCTGCTGCGCCCCCGATCGGAGCTGACCTACGCCGGCCTTGGCGGCCGTGCCCAAGCCGCCGACCGCCGGACCCAGCTTGCCGCCCAGCTCCTTGGCCCGGTCGGCAGCGGCAGCCCACGGCAGTGCGGCGATGGCCGCGCCGGCGGCGCGGGCCGCGGATGAAAGCCGTTCCCCGGCCGGCCGCCGGCCTCCCGCCGCGGGCCGGTTGAGCAGCATGAAGATGGCCGCGAGCAGGCCGATCGGGATGGAGACCAACACGGCCACGGCGCCGGCGTACATGGCCAGGAAAAGTTTGGTGGGGGAGTCGAACATGCCCGCGACGAACGCGGCGGCCCCCAGCAGCAGCCAGAGCCAGAAAACCGCCACGCAGATCAGCGTGGTGCGTGCCCTGCGGTAGGTACGGAGCGACCGTCCGCGCACCGTGTGCTTTGCCGCCTCCACCGCTTCCTGCTCCCCCGCAACAGCCCCACTGACGGAGGCACTTGAGCACATTGTAAGTCGCTGCCGGCGCCGGAACCGGCAGGGCTCGCCGGTGGGTGCGCGCGCTGGAAAGCAGCCCTGCCGGCGGCTGCGCCCGGATGGAGGGTTCAGCTGCGCCCGGTCCGGTGTTAGTGTGGCCGCAGGCCGGCCCGGAAGGCTGCCGGCGAAGGATGCACCAGGACGACTGAATCACTGTCCACAACAGGGAGGGAGCCTGGACTATGTCCACTTCAGCGACGCCTCACATACTCATTCTGGGCGGCGGCTACGTCGGCTTGTACACGGCGTGGGGAATCCGCAAGCGGCTGGGGCCGGAGGCGGCCCGGATCACCGTGGTAGAGCCGAACTCCTACATGACCTACCAGCCGCTGCTGCCCGAAGTAGGCGGCGGTGAAATCGAACCGCGGATCGTCACCGTCAACCTGCGCAGCGCGCTCAAGAACGTTGACATCGTCCGCGGCAAGCTCGTCTCCCTGGACGTCCACGCCAAAACGGCCACGCTGCGCGAAATCGGCGGCGGCGACCGCTCGCTGGCCTACGACCAGGTGGTCTTCGCCGTCGGCGCGGTGACCAGGACGTTCCCCACTCCCGGGCTGGACGAGCACGGCGTCGGCTTCAAGACCGTGGAAGAGGCCATTTACTGCCGGGACAAGGTGCTGGACAACGTGGCGCTGGCGGCCGGCACCAGCGACCCGGAGGAGCGGGCCAAGGCGCTCACCTTCGTGGTGGTCGGCGGCGGCTATACCGGCGTCGAGGCCCTGACCGAGCTGAGCGATCTGTCCAAACTCGCCGTGGACGCGCACCCGGAGCTGGACCGCTCCCAGTTGCGCTGGGTGCTGATCGAAGCGCTGGACCGGGTGGCTCCCGAGGTGGGGCCGAACCTGTCCCAGTGGACGCTGGGCCACCTGCGCGAACGCGGCGTGGACGTGCGGCTGAAGACCACCATGCCGTCCTGCGAAGACTCGGTCGCCGAGCTCAGCACCGGCGAACGCATTCCCGCCGGGCTGATCATCTGGACGGCGGGCATGAAACCCAACCCGGTGCTGGACGATACCAATGTTCCGCGCGGCCCGAAGGGGCATGTGAACGCGAACGCCCGGCTGCAGGTCATCGACGATTCCGGCCAGGTGGTCCCCGGCGCCTGGGCCGCCGGCGACTGCGCCCAGGTGCCCGATCTGGCCGCCGAGCAGCAACCGGCCTACTGCCCGCCGAACGCCCAGCACGCGGTGCGCCAGGCCAAGGTGCTGGCCCAGAATGTGGTCAACGCCGTGCAGGGCCAGGGGCCGGCGGAGTACCGGCACAAGACCCTCGGCACGGTTGCGACCTACGGTGTCGGCCGGGGTGCGGCCAAGATCCTGGGCCGCGACATCAAGGGCAAGCCGGCCTGGTACGCGGCGATGGGCTACCACGGCTTGGCGCTGCCCACCTGGATCCACAAGTGGCGCCTGCTGGCCGGCTGGAGTTCGCTGATCCTGGGCGAACGCGACATCACCTCGATGGGAGCCACCCGGCATCCGCGCCGGGCTTTCGTGGACGCGCACGCGGATACGCAGAAGGGCAAAAAATAGGACCGCTGCCGGCCGCCTGAGCCGGCCGCGCCGGCGCCGGCAAAGGTGAGCTAACTCTCCATTGTTACGGGGGGATCCGGACCGCTGCGACACCTGCCGCGGGGAAGGCCGGCACCGGGAGTACCCTGCTGGACGGAGCCCGATCCGCGCAGCAAGGAGTGCAGCATGTCCAAACAGCCCAGCGGCGCGCTGCTTTTTGTCCTCACGTGCGCCATGGGCGTGGGCCCGCTGCTCAACTACGGCCTGAGCACCGTCAGCCCGCTGATCATCGAGGACCTGGACATCAGCGAGGGCCAGTTCGGCCTGCTGGCCACCGCCATCTTCGCCAGCGCCGCGGTGTGCAGCATGTGGCTGGGCAAGCTCAGCGACAGGATCTCCAACCGGGCCCAGCTGGTGCTGATCTTCGCCGGCACGGCCGCGGCCCTGGTGATCGCATCGCTGGCCCACAGCTACCTGGTCTTGGTGATCGCCGCGCTGCTGGCCGGCCCCGCCCAGGCCATCTCCAACCCGACCACCAACCGCATCATCATCTCGCAGGTCCCGGCGCACAAGCGGCCCGGCTGGATCGGCGTGAAGCAGTCCGGCGTCCAAGGCAGCCAGCTCTTCGCCGGCCTGTTCTTCCCCATCGTCGCCCTGTGGGCCGGCTGGCAAGGCGCCACCGCCCTGGCCGCCGCCGTCGCCGTCGGGCTGCTGCTCTACGGCCTGCGCAAACTGCCGGAAAATCCCCTCACGACGGCGGTGCCCGCTTCCGCCGCCACCTCGCCGTCGCGCGGTGCACAGCGCGGTGACAATGCCTCCTCCCGGTCCGCGGCAACGCCGCAGGGTGCCGGCGCGCAGAACCGGTTCCCGCTCTCGGTCTGGCTGTTCGCCGGCTACTCCCTGCTCGCCGGCCTGGGCATGCAGGCCACCAACGTCTACCTGCCGCTGTTCACCGTCCGGGAACTCGGTTTCAGCCTGGTCATGGGCGGCGTCGCGGCCGGCGTGTCGGGCGTCGTCGGTGTGACCTCCCGCGTGCTGTGGGGGCGGCGGATGGCCAAGGGCGTGCGGGCCTCCACTCTGCTCATCCTGCTCGGATTCGGTGCGCTGGTCGGGGCCGCGGCCTTCCTTGCCGCCGGGACGCTCGACCTGCCGGCATTGCTCTGGCTGGGCGTCATCCTGCACGGCGCCACCGTGCTGGGCGCCAACGTGGTGGTGATGGCGGGCGTGATGCGCGTGGTCCCGGCCCAGCGGGTCGGGGCGGCTTCCGGCATCGTCTCGATGGGGATGTATGCCGGTTTCGCGGCCGGACCGCTGCTGATGGGCCTGCTGCTGGAGGCCACGGGCAGCTTCCGCACCGGCTGGGTGCTGGTGGGCGTCGGCTACCTGCTGTGCTCGGTGCTGGGGTTCGCCCTGCGCGCCTACGGCAACCGCACCGGCGTCGTCCGCTGAACGGCCTAGGTCCCCTCGGACCGCCTTACGGCAGGTACGCCGACGCGGTCCAGAGGTGGAAGACCGCATAGGCGCGGAGCGGAGCCCACGCCTGCCCGATCTCGCGGGCTTGTCTCGCGGTCTTCACCTGCAGGGCCCGTTGCAGCACCAGGTCGCCCTCCGGATACGCGTCGCGGTCGTGCAGCGCGCGCATGGCCAGATATTCGACCGTCCACGGGCCGATGCCGGGCAACGCCAGCAGGCGGCGCCGGGTGTCGGCGTGGTCGGAGTCAGGGCTGATGCGCAACCCGTCGGCACAGGCCTCGGCCAGGGCCTGGACGGTGCGCGCGCGGGCGTTGGTCAGGCCGACGGCCTCGCGGATGGCGTCCGGCCCGGCCGCCGCGAGCGTCTCCGGGGTGGGGAACAGGGCCAGGTCGCCAACGGGGGAGCCGAAGGCGGAGACCAGGCGGCCGGTGAAGGTGCGCGCCGCGGCCAGCGAAACCTGCTGGCCCACCACGGTGGCGGCGGCGCCCTCAAAACCGTCCGGGTAGCCGAGGATCCGGAGCCCGGGGCGGGCGGCAATCAGCGGACCGACCACGGCGTCGCCGCCCAACATCGCCGCCACCCGCTCCGGTTCCAGCTCCAGATCGAGCCAGCCGCGCACCGCCGTCGTGATCTCCGCCGCGACGGCTGGGGAAGCGCTGCCGACGTCGAGAGCGACGGAGTCAGGCGTGAGGGTGGCGGTGACCGGCACCGGTCCGGTGCCGGTGGTGAAAAGGCGGGTGCAGGTGCCGGCCGCCGGATCCACCCGCTCGAGGCCGGGGACCGCGTGGGCGGCCAGGGCTGCCAGCGCGGCGGGCGCGTCGAACGGGGGAGCCAGCGGCAGGTTGACCTGCATGGATCAGCGGGCCTTGACCGCCAGGACCGGGCAATCGACGGTCAGCAGGATTTCCTGGGCGGTGCTGCCCATGAGCAGCTTGCCCACCGGCGAGCGCTTGCGCAGGCCGATGATCAGCAGCGAGACCGAGAGTTCGTCGACCAGATCAACAATTTCCTCCACGGCGTCCTTGCCGCGGACGAACTGCTTGAAGTCGGTGTCCAGACCGGAGTTGTGCAGTTCCTGCTTGACCCATGACGCGTCGTGGGCGTCCGAGAAGGACTCGTCCTTGTGCGTCCCGCCCGGGCTGGCGTTGACCACCACCAGCTTCTCGTTGTTCTGGGTGGCCATCTGGATGCCCTTGCTCAGGGCCGCTCGGCCTTCGGGACGCGGGGCGTAGGCAACAAGAATCGTCAACGTGGTCTCCTTACCGGATAACTCCTGCAGTGTCTGGCTTGCGGCCGGGCGGGCACGTCCGGGACCCGCGAAGCCAGCGGGTGGACCTTATTGTGGCATGCATCTCAGCGTGCGGCCGGATGCGTGAAGTGATTGTGAAAGCGGGCGTCAGTTCCAGACGCCGGAGGACCCGCGGCGGTGGCTGTCCACCAGATGGGTGTCGATCATGCCGATGGCCTCCATCAGGGCGAACATGGTGGTGGGCCCGACGAACGCGAAGCCGCGCTTGCGCAGCGCCTTGGACAGCGCGACGGACTCGGGCGACGTGGTCGGTACGTCCCCGATGTGGCGCGGCGACGGCGTGCTGTCCGGCTGGAAGGACCAGACGAAGTCGCTCAAACCACCTTCGGCCCGGAGTTCGATAGTGGCGTTGGCGTTGGTGATGGCGGCGCGGATCTTGGCACGGTTGCGCACAATGCCGGCGTCCTGCATCAAGTGTTCGACGTCCTCATCGGTGAACGCGGCGACGGTGTCCACCTGGAAGTCGTGGAACGCGCTCCGGAAGGCCGGGCGTTTGCGCAGGATGGTGGCCCAGGAGAGCCCGGCCTGGAAACCCTCCAGCGTGATGCGCTCATATACGCCCTGCTCGCCGCGGACCGGCATGCCCCATTCGGTGTCGTAGTACTCGCGCAGCAGCGGATCGGTGGCGGCCCAGGCCGGCCGGGCCAGGCCGTCCTCGCAGAGCACGACGCCGGAAGCGGTTTTCTCCATGGATCGATTCTCTCCTAGCGCGCCGGGGGTTGTCCCGTCCTGCTCCAATGCTGTGGATAGGCCCTGTGGACAAGGCGAAGGCCGCTCAACCCAGACCGGTCACCCGCATGGTCAGGTTCAGCCGGCCTCCGGTCAGCCCGCAGTCCGGGTCGGCGGTGGCCGGGTAGATCTTGGGCACGCCGTGGTAGGCGAACCGGGCCGGGCCGCCGAAGACGAACAGGTCACCGGAGCGCAGCCGGATGTCCGTGTACGGCTTGGTGCGGGCTTCGGTGTTGCCGAAGCGGAACAGGCAGTCGTCGCCGATGCTGAGCGACACCACGGGGAAGTCTGCCTGCTCGTCCTTGTCCTGGTGCATGCCCATCTTGGCGGTGTCGTCGTAGAAGTTGATCAGCGCGGTGTCCGGCTTGTACTCCCGGCCCGCGGCCGGGTCCTGGTACGCGTCGACGAGTGCCCGCCGGCCCCATTCCGCCAGCCAGCCGGGGAGGTCCAGCACGCGTTCGCCGTTCACGTCGTCGGCCGTGCGGGTGTACTTGTACGGCGCCCAGTGCCAGCCCAGGCACAGCGTCCGCACGCTCATCTCGTGACCGCCCGGCAGCTTGGCCGCGCGGTAGGGGACCGGCCCGCGGCCGAATTGGCGGCAGGCGTCGACCAGGTCCCGCTGCTGCTCCATGCTCAGCCAGCCCGGCACGTGCACCGCTCCCGGCGCGACCTCCCGGGGACCGGCCGGAGCGTCGCCGAACAGCGTGCTCATGCCGCGGACTCCAGCCCCAGCAGGTAGGCCTTCGCATCCGGGCCGCCCAGGTAACCGCCGAACGCACCGTCCGAGCGGAGCACCCGGTGGCAGGGCACGACGACGGGCAGCGGGTTGGTGGCGCAGGCGCTTCCCACCGCGCGCACCGCCTTGGGATTCCCGACGGCGGCGGCCACCTGCGCGTAGCTCTCGGTCCGGCCATACGGGATCTCCGGCAGGTGGTTGAGCACCTCCGCACGGAATCCCTTGGACAACCGCCGGTCCAGCGGAAGGTCGAAGAGGCGCCGCTGGCCCGCGAAGTACTCGTCCAGTTGCCGGACGGCCGCCTCCAGACGGACCGGGGAGCGCAGGATGCGCGGGCTGACCGTTGCCGCCAGGCCGGCGAGCACGTCGTCGTGGTGTTCGCTGGCAAAGGCCACCCGGACCAAGCCTTCGTCCGTGGCGACCAGCAGCAGGCGTCCGACCGGAGTATCGGTGGTGGCGTAGGCAAGGTCGACGGCGCCGGCGGCCGCAGCCTCGTGTTCCAGCCGGCTGTGCAGCCGCTCCAGCTGTGCCGGGTCCAGGCGGGTCAGCACGTCCAATTCTTCTCCGGCCACCGTGTCCTGGGCCGCGGTTCCTTCGGCTGTCATCGGAATGCTCCTTCGCTTGCATCGGGCGCGGCCACATCGGCGCGCTGCGGGCCGCGCCGGTAGAACGCCCGCAGTTTGGCCATGCCGTCGGCGGCCGCGCGGCGGACCGCGTCCGTGCTGGAGCCGGTGAGTTCCGCGGCCTCGGCGTACGGCAGCCCGGCCAGATAATGCAGCGCCACGGCTTCGCGCTGCTTCAGCGGCAGGGCCGCGACGGCCTGGCGCAGTTCGTCGTCGTCATTCCCGGGGATGCCCAGCGAGGACGGCGCTTCGGGCAGGTACTCCGTGGGCATCGGGGTCCGTGCGCGCCGCCGAACCGCGTCGATGGCCTTGCGGTGGGCGATGGTCACCAGCCAGGCCTCGTGGTTCGCGTCCGGGGGCAGCTCCGGATACGCCGTGAGCGCGGACAGAAAGGCTTCGGACCACGCGTCCTCGGCATCCGGGCCTGGTCCCAGCACCGCCCGGCAGACGCGCAGCACGGTGGGGCCATGGTCGGCCACCAACTGCTCGAAGGGTTTGATCTGCACACCCGGTAGACGCATCAGAAAAGCTTGCCGGCTTTCACCTCGGACGGCTCCTCCAGCTCCAGCAGGAACCGCTTGCGTTCCAGCCCGCCGGCGTAGCCCACCAAGGAGCCGTCCGCGCCGACCACCCGGTGGCAGGGAACCACAATGGAGATCGGGTTCTTGCCGTTGGCGTGGCCCACCGCCTGCGCCAGATGCACATCGCCCAGGGCGGCCGCCAGCTGCCCGTAGGAGCGGGTCTGGCCGTACGGGATCTCCCGCAACAGAGCCCACACGCGTCGCTTGAAGGGGTCGCCCTTCGGGGCCAGCGGGAGGTCGAAGTCCCTGCGCTGGCCGGCGAAATACTCCGCCAACTGTTCCGTGACTGCTTCGAAGCCGACGGCGGTGCGCTCGCCGAACGTCGCGGCGTCCGGCATCCGCTTGTGGCTGGGGAAGTAGAGCGCGGTCAGCGAACCGTCCTCGGCGACGGCCGTCAGCTCCCCGACCGGGGTATCGATGAGGGTGTGCACGCGGTTCATGGCGCTCCTTCGTCCGCTTCCATTCTCTCCTGTGCAGACGTTCCAGCGCGCCGAAACGTGAGGCTTCGGTTGGCTATTGTTCCGGGCGGCTACTGATGGCGGGGCTTATTCGGTCTGCCGGCGTGCGGCGGCGTCGCGAAGTTCAGCATTTTTTAGGCGCAGGAAACTGATCAGCAGGACCAGCACCCACACCACCAGCACGGCCATCCCGATCAGGAAGACGACGTACAACACCCCGAGTGTTGAAAACAATGCCATTGCCCCGTCCCTGCTTGCTCAGCCCCGCCCGGTGCGGGGCAATCCGGGCCAGCCTACCGCCGGCCGGCTCCCGGAGCGGGCGGACACACCAGCCCTCTTGCCGGGAGTGCGGCCGACTTGCTTCAGGGAGCTAATAGTTAGACCATCTAAGTATGCAGGATGAACAACTCGAGCTGTCCCGGCAACTGCGGCCGCTGCTGACCCGGATCTACCAGATGGTGCGCCGGCACAGCCCGGGCTGGGACGTGACTGCCGCGCAGTCCTCAGTGCTCACCACGCTGCTGGACAAAGGGAAACTGCGGATGGGCGAGCTGGCCGCACTGGAGGGCGTGAAGATGCCGACCGCCACGAGTGTGGTTGCCGGGCTGGTCCGGATCGGTTTGGTGGAGCGCCTGGCCGACCCGAATGACCGGCGCCGTGTCCTGGTGGACCTGACCTCCGACGGGCGCTCGCAGATCGCTGCGCTCGCCGCCGAGCGGGACCGGGAGTTTGCCCGCCTGCTGGCAGACCTCGGGCCCGAAGACCGGAACCTGCTGGCGGCCGCCGCGCCGGCCATGTCCAGGCTGCTGGCCGTGGAAGCAGCAAACGGCCTGCCGACCGAACAATGAGGAGAACAACCATGTCCAACGTTGCGGCACCGCAACAGCACGCCAGGCTCACCGATGCGCTGAGGGGCCAGCCGAAATCCGTCTGGGTAACCGCCTTCGCCGCGGTCATCGCCTTTATGGGTATCGGCCTGGTGGACCCGATCCTCAACGTGATCACCGAGTCGCTGGGGGCCGAGCCGTCCCAGACCACGCTGCTCTTCGGGTCCTATCTGGGCGTGCAGGTGGTGGCCATGCTGCTGACCGGCATGATGTCCTACCGGTTCGGGGCCAAGCGGACGCTGGTGGCCGGTCTGCTGCTGATCGTCGTCGCGGCCGGGCTGTGCGCGGCCGCGGGCGACATCGAGACGCTGGTCTGGCTCCGCGCGCTCTGGGGGCTGGGCAACGCCTTCTTCATCGCGACGGCGCTTTCGGTGATTGTCGGAGCGGCCGCGGGCGGGCAGCAGGGCGCCATCCTGCTCTACGAAGCCGCACTGGGGGTGGGGCTGGCGATCGGCCCGTTGCTCGGCGCCGTGCTGGGCAACATCAGCTGGCGCGGACCGTTCGCCGGAACCGCCATCCTGATGGCCGTCGGCGCCATCCTCTGCGTGAGCATGCTGGAGAAGGATAAGGACAAGTCCCACCGGCAGCCCGTGCGGTTGGTGGATCCGCTGCTGGCACTGCGCAACCGCAACCTGCTGCTGACCTCGATCGGCTCGGCGTTCTACACCGCAGCCTTCTTCGCGATCATCGCGTGGGCCCCGTTTGTGCTGGAGGAGGGCGCCCTGTTCATCGGCTTCGTGTTCTTCGGCTGGGGCCTGTGCGTGGCCGTGTCCGGGGTTGTGCTGGCGCCGAAGGTCGCCGGCTGGCTGGGGGAGCGCGGTGGTGCGATTGCCGCCGTCGTGCTTTATGCGGTGATCCTGCTGGCCATGTCCACCGGCATCAAGTCCGTGGTGGTGGCCGGCGTGGTGGTCTCCGGCATTGTTTCCGGCGTGCTGAATACGCTCTTCACCGGCAGCGCGATGAGCGCCGGTTCCGGACCGCGGGCGGTGAACAGCGCCGGCTACAACTTCATGCGCTGGCTCGGCGGCGCCGCGTCCGCCATCCTGGTGGGGCACGTGGCCGTATGGTTCGGCAACGTCTCCGCCCCGTTCTGGGCCGGGGCCGCCTGCAGCCTGGTGGCCGCCGGCATGCTGCTGCTGCGCAAGCGCGAGGCACCGGCCGACCCGCACACCGTGCCCGCCGATGCTGCCGCGATCGGCGCAGACTAGCGGATTACGAGTCGAAGCCCATGCCGACCGCATCCATGGCTTTCAGCCAGGGGCCGCGGCGTCCTTGGTTGCGGTCGGCGCGGACCATGGCCGCGGTGGTGAGCTTGACGCCCAGCCAGGCGAGCGGCTCGGGCGGGAACGGCAGCGGCTTCTTCCGCACCAGCTGCAGCCGGGTGCGCTCGGTCGGTTGGCCGGAGAGCAGGTCCAGCATCACGTTGGCACCGAAGCGCGAGGCACCCACGCCCAGCCCGGTGAAGCCGGCGCAGTAGGCCACCCGGCCGCCGTACGCGGTCTCGAAGAAGGAGAAAAAGCGGCTGCAGGTGTCGATCGCGCCGCCCCAGGCGTGGCTGAAGCGGACATCGGCCAGCTGCGGGAAAGTGGCGTAGAAGTGGGCGGCGAGCCGGCGGAATGTTTCCGGGCGCTGCTCGTGGCTGTGCCGCAGCGACCGGCCGTAGTGGTAGACGGCGTCGTAGCCGCCGAACAGCATCCGGTCCCGGCCGTCGGCGTCGGTGCTCAGCCGGTAGTAGTGGAACCGGTTGTCGTTGTCCGAGAGGCCGAACCGTTCGGCCCAGCCGAGTGCTTCGCGCTGGGCGCCGGTGAGCGGCTCGGTCATCAGGGCGTAGTCGTACACCGGGACGGTGTGCAGCCGGGTGCGCGCCAACAGCGACGGAAAGGCGTTGGTCGCCAGCGCCACCCGCTGGGCTGCCACCGAGCCGAAGTCCGTGCGCAGCGCCATCAAGCCCGCACGCCCGGCCACGGAACGCACCGGGGTGTGCTCATGGATTTCGACGCCGGCGCTCAGGCAGGCGTCGCGCAGCCCCCACGCCAGCTTGGCCGGGTGCACCAGCGCCGTCCCGTGGCGGTCCCGCAATCCCGCGAGGTAGGCCGGCGAGGCGACCTCCCGCTGCACGGCGGACCGGTCGAGGAACTCCAGCGCCGGGTCCTCGGCGGCTTCCTCCCGGAGCCAGGCGACGTGGTGCTCTTCGGTGGCCACCGAGAGTGTTCCGGTCCGCTCGAAACCGGCATCGATTCCGTACCGGGCCAGGGTTTGTTCGATCTCGTCCAGGTTCTGCAGGCCCAGTTTGCCCAGCAGTTCGGTTTCTTCCGGCAAATGTTTCTGCCCGTTCGCGCTGCCGTGCGTCAGGCTGGCCTCGCAGAATCCGCCGTTGCGGCCGGAGGCGGCCCAGCCGATCCGGTTGCCCTCCAACAGCACCACCGAGCGGCCCGGGTCGCGTTCCTTGGCCAGCAGCGCGGTCCACAGCCCGGTGTAGCCGCCGCCGACCACCGCCAGGTCCGCCGTCGCCGAGCCCCGCAGCGGCGGCAGCGACTCGGGACGGGAAGGATCGTCCAGCCAAAAAGGCGTGGGGGATGCCCCGGCCAGTGCCGCGTCGATCCGGGCGGCGGGGATCTCTTCCTCGGCCCGATCGTAGAACGTTTTCATGCCCGCACCGCCTGTCGCTCGAATACCGGTTCGCCGGCCACGAACGTCATGTCCGCGCCGACGGTATGCAGTTCCGCCGCCGGCAGGGCGAACGGATCGGCACTCAGGACCGCCAGATCGGCCGGCGCTCCCGGGGTGATCCGGCCGCCGTGGTCATGGCGGTTCAGCCACGCCGAGCCGGACGTATAGGCGGCCAGCGCGGCCTCCAAGGACAGTGCCTCGGCCGGCAGCAGCGGGGCGTCCGAGCCGTCGTCCGGGTGGCTGCGGTTGACCGCCACATGGATGGCCTGCCACGGGTCCGGAGAGGAAACGGGCCAGTCCGAGCCCATCGCGAGCCGGGCGCCGGACGCCGCCAGGGAGCGGAACGGGTACTGCCAGCCGGCGCGCTCCTCGCCGATCAACGGCACGGTCAGCTCGCGCATTTGGGCATCGTTGCAGGCCCAGAGCGCCTGCAGGTTCGCGGTGACGTCCAGTTCGGCGAAGCGGGGCACGTCGGCGGGATGGATGATCTGCAGGTGCGCCATGTGATGGCGCCCGGTGCCGCGGCCGTTGACACGGCGGGCGTGCTCGACGGCGTCCAGCCCGTCGCGCACCGCGCGGTCGCCGATCACGTGGAGATGCAGGTCGAACCCGGCCGCGTCCAGCGCCGCCACCACTGCCACCAGCACGTCCTTCGGCAGGTAGCTCAGCCCCCGGTCGGTGGAGGCACCGCCGTCGTGCCCTGCCATGCCGTCACAGGCGCACGGCTGAAGATACGGCTCCAGCATGGCCGCCGTCCGGTTCTCCGGCACGCCGTCCACCATGATTTTGGCGCTGCTGGTGCGGAAACCGGCGGCCGCATTCTGCTCCCGCCGCGCGACGAACTCGGCCACCAGGTCGGGAACCGAGTCCAGCGTGGTGGACCGCGGTACCCAGAGCGCTCCCGCGGCGCGGCCGGTCAGCAGGCCCCGGTCCAGCAGCGTCCGGTAGGCGGAACTGGCCTCCGGATAGCCGGCATAGTCGCCCAGGATCGCCTCCTGCCAGCCGGTGACGCCCACCGAGTGAAGGCAGCGCTGGGCTTCCAGCAGCCCGGCCCGCATCTCCTCTGCGGTGGCGCGGGGAATGACCCGGTTGACCAGGTCCATGGCGCCCTCATGCAGCGTCCCGCTCGGGAAGCCGCCGGCGTCGCGCTCCAGCAGTCCGTCCTCCGGATCGGCGGTCGCGGCGTCGATTCCGGCCAGCTCCAGCGCCCTGCTGTTGACCCAGGCGCTGTGGTGGTCCGCGTTGACCAGATACACCGGCCGGTCCGGAATCACCGCGTCCAGCATTTCGCGGGTGGGATAGCCGCCCGGAAAATCCGCCTTGTGCCAGCCGCCGCCGGTGATCCAGCCGCTGCCGGATGCGGCGGATCCGGAAGCCGCGGTGCCGGCAACCTGTGCCAGCACGGCATCGGCACCGGCACAGTCGGACAGGTCGCAGCCCAGCCGCTCCAGCCCCGCCATCACCGCGTGCACGTGCGCATCGGTGAAGCCGGGGCTCAGCAGGCGGCCACGCAGGTCAACGGCCGTAGCACCCGGACCCGCGGCCGCCCGGACGTCGCCATCGGTTCCGACGGCGGTGACCAGACCGTCCGCGACGGCCACCGCCGTGGCAGTTGGATGCACGCGCAGGCCATCGAAGATCCTGCCGGAGTGGAAAATCCAACCTGCCGCCATGGCCGCTCCCGGGTCACCGGCGCGTGCCGGAAATGAACGAGTTTCACTTATGACACAGGGGCGGGCGAACTTTGTCAACGGTTTTCTGAGAGGGTGCCCCTTTGGGTGTCCTGTCGCATACAGTTGCCTGAGACTACCTATTGTGGAAGGGAGTGGGCGTGCGGGAAACCCGCGGGACCAGCCGGGCGCTCTCGGCCGGGTTGCTGATTGCCGGCATCTTGGTGGTGGCCGCCAATCTGCGCCCAGTGCTGACCAGCGTGGGCCCGCTGCTGGACCAGATCGGCGCGGAGACCGGCCTGGGCGTTGCCGCCCTGGGCGTGCTGGCCGCGGTCCCGCTGCTGGCCTTCGGTGCGGTGTCGCCGCTGGCGCACGGCCTCAGCGAGAAGTTCGGCGTGGAACGCACGGTCTTCGGTGCCCTGCTGCTGCTGGTGGCCGGAACCTTGCTGCGCCCCATCCCGGGCTCGCTCGCGAATCTGTGGATCGGCACCATGCTGATCGGTGCCGCCATCGCCGTGTGCAACGTGATGCTGCCGGCACTGCTCAAGCGCGACTTCCCGGAGCGGATGGCCTCGCTCACCGGCGGCTATTCCGCCGTGCTCGGCGGCTGCGCCTCGCTGGGCGCCGGCCTCGCCGTGCCGCTCTCGCTGGTTCCGATCGGTGGCGAACCGGCCGGCTGGCGCTTCGCCCTGACGGCCTTCGTGGTGCTGGCGGTGCCGGCCGTGCTGCTCTGGCTGCCCCGCCTGCGCCGGGGCAGCCGGCATCCCGGCCAGGCACGGGAAGCCGCTGCCGCGCCGGCCCTGGTCCGGGGCGCGGTCTGGAAGTCCGGCATCGCCTGGCAGGTGACGCTGTACATGGGCCTGCAGTCCATGATCTTCTACATCCTCATCACCTGGCTGCCCACGCTGGAACGCTTCCACGGCCGCAGCGGGCTGGCGTCCGGCTGGGACCTGATGATGTTCCAGCTGATCGGTGTGGTGTCCAGCCTGTTGACCCCGGTGGCCCTGCGCGGACCGACGCAGCGCCTGGCGGCCTCGGGCCCGCCGCTGCTGGTGCTCGCCGGGGTGCTGGGCATCCTGCTGATGCCCCAGATCATGCTGTTCTGGGTGCTGGTGGCAGGCTTCGGCTGCGGCAGCTCGCTGGTCACCGCGCTCGCGCTCTTCGGCCTGCGCACCCGCACGCACCGCGAAGCCAGCGCGCTCTCCGGGATGGCCCAGTCGATCGGTTATCTGCTGGCCGCGGCGGGTCCGCCGATCTTCGGCGGACTCTTCGCCGCGTCCGGCGCCTGGGCGGCGTCCCTGACCCTGCTCTGCGTCATCGCCGTCCTGCAGGCGGCTACCGGCCTGCTGGTGGGGCGGGACCGCTTCGCCTTCGCCGGCTAGCCCGCGCCGACGATCAGCAGGGTGGCCGCGAACACCAGGCCGGAGGCGATCAGCGTGACCATGGTGTAGCCGAGGATGTCGCGCATCTTCAGTCCGGCGATGGCCAGCAGCGGCAGCGCCCAGAACGGCTGGATCATGTTGGTCCACTGATCGCCGTAGGACACCGCCATGATGGCGACGGCGGGGTCCACGTCCAGCCGGGCCGCGGCGTCCAGCATGATCGGGCCCTGGACCGCGAACTGGCCGCCGCCGGAGGGGACGAAGAAGTTCACCAGACCGGCGGAGAGCAGCGCCAGCACGCCGAAGGTCTGCGGCGTGGAGATGTCCACGAAAAAGTCCGAGAGTACGGTGATCAGGCCGGTAGCGGTCATGATCCCCATGATCCCGGCGTAGAGCGGGAACTGCAGCAGGATGTCGCCCACGTTGGACGCCGCATTCTTGATCAGGGCGATCAGTTCGAACGGGTTGCGGACCAGGAGGAAAATCAGTGCCAGGAACGACCAATTGACGATGTCCAGCGTCAGGGTGCCGCCGGCGCCGAAGTGGATCGCCAGGTAGGCCACCAGCGCCAGGCCTACAAGCAAGGTCAGGATGCGGCTGGCGTCGAGCCGGTCGGCCGGGGTGACCACGTCGTCGTCGTAATCCGCCTCGCCGTCGCGCGCGTCGATTTCCAATTCCACGATTTTGTCATCGCCGCGGGGAGCCACCAGAGACAGCGCCGCCCCCACCACAATCACGGTGGCGATAGCAGCCAGGATGTTCCAGAGCGAGAATGTTGTTTCGCTGACCGGGATGGTGCGGCCGAGCTGCTCCGCCAGGAAGGAACCTTCCGTCGCGGCGGTCAGCGGACCGGAACCCGAGTAGCCCATGTGCCAGACCACGAAGCCGGAGAAGGCTGCGGCCACCAGCATGGGGAAATGCAGCCGAATGCCCTTGGCCTTCAACTGTGCGGCGACTTCCTTGGCCAGCAGGGCGCCGACCACCAGGCCCAGGCCCCAGGTGATCAGCGACGCCACGGCCGCGACCACGAAGACGAAGACGTAGGCCTGGATGGGGCCGCGCGGCACGCCGCCCAGGAAGGAGAGCAGCCGGCGGACCGGCCGAGTGTTCGCCAGCGTGTGGCCCAGCAGCAGAATCAGTGCCATCTGGGTCATGAAGGACAGCAGGCCGGACAGCCCGTCGCCCCAGCCCTGCACCACCTCCACCGGGTGTGAACCGGTAAGGACCAAGGCCATGATGGCCACGACGACAGTGAGGACGATCGCGAAGACCAAGGCGCTGGGGATGAACCGTTCAACAAGGGAATTCACCGGCCGCATGGCGGCGGATACCGGATTGGATCGCGTCTGGCTTGCGGGGGACATGGCACCTCCTGTTCGGATCCACGGCTGCCTCGCCGCGCATCATCCAACGTTTCACCACAGCGTAGGGAAGCACCGCGGGGAAACCTAGGCATCAGGTGCTGGAGCGCCCGCTACATGCCCAAGCGGTATGTCTCCAGTTGCCGGAACCGGCGCTGCAGCGACTCGCGGCGGTGATCGTCCTCGCCGGCCGTGAGCTCGATGTGGCTCCGGCCGAAGCGCCAGAGCAGCAGGTCGTCCAGCAGCCGGTCCGGGCCGGGGGAGTAGCGGTGCTCCAAAGCGGCGCGGACGTCGGTGATGGTTTCCGGATTCAACAAGGCGGCCAGCTCGGTGGTGGTCTTCAGGCCGTGTGCGGCCAGCAGTTCCGCAGCCCAGCCCCAGTCGTCGTCGGACTTGCGGTCCACATGCGGCAGCAGGGTCTGCCAGACCTCGCGGACCCGGCGGGGTGTCAGCGGCGCCGCGCCTTCGCCCTCTTCGTCCCAGTAACCGGTGACGGTCTCGTACCGCTCGTGCAGTTCGGCAAAGGCCGACTCGACCGCCTCCAGCATGGCAGCGGTGGCGGTGAACTGCCGGTCGAAATAGGGACTCCAGGCGCGCGGATCCGAGGACTTGAAGCGGATATCGTGCTCCAGTTCCGACCAGGCGTGCGAAAGGATCGTGCGGATCTGCACCTCGAAGAGGTAGCTGCCGGTGGCGCGGGCCGGTTCGCCCAAGGCCTGCTGGTAGGCCTTGACCGTGTTGTTCTGCAGCGTGCGCAGGATCAGGTGGCGGCTGGCGTAGCCATAGGTGCCGGACTCGATCGAGCCGATGTCCTTCTCCCGATCGGCACGGCAGTCGAAGTCGCTGCGCTGCCGCTTGATCAGCGCCGCGGCCTCCCGGATCTCGTGGGGGAGGCTCACGATGACCCGGACGCCGACCAGATCGTGGATCTCCCGCAACGGATCCGGGAACTCCAGCGCCGGGGCGCCGCCCGGTTCGGCCGGCTGCAGCATCCGCGACGCCTTGTCCCGGAACGATTCGACGCTCTTGGTCCGGGCGGTGACGAACAGCGGCGTCAGTTCGGCATTGCTGAAGATGTCCCGGATGCCCGACTGCAATTGGGACGTGACGGTTGCCAGTGCCGGGCGCACCCGCTCGTATCGAGCGGTGTTGGCCTCCACCTGTGCCCGCAGCCGCTCGTCCAACCGGTCCCAATGAATGCCCATGCGTGCTTGGCTCTCCTGCGGTAGGTATGTGTGGCTGAAGAACAACCTACCAAGGCTCGCCCGCGGGGCCGGAACCGGACAGTTCGCCCGGTCCGGCCCGCGAGCCTCAGACCTAGCCCTAGCCCTTAGCCCTCGGCGTGCGCGTCCGCCAGCTTCAGCACCTCGTCCAGGATGGCCAGGCCGGTCCGCGCGTCCTCGGCGCTGATATTCAGCGGCGGGACCACGTGGATCCGGTTGAAGTTGGCGAACGGCAGCAGCCCGCGGGACTTGCAGGCCGCAATCAGCTCGTTCATCTCCGGGCTCGAGGAGCCGTACGGCGCCAGCGGCTCGCGCGTGGCCCGGTTCCGCACCAGTTCCACCGCCCAGAAGGCCCCGACGCCGCGCACCTCGCCCACCGAGGGGTGCTTGGCCGCCAGCTCCGCGAGCCCCGGGCCGAACACCTCGGTGCCCAGCGAAGCGGCGTGCTCCACCATCTGCTCCTCGCGCATCGCGTTGATCGTGGCCACCGCCGCGGCGCAGGCCAGCGGATGCCCGGAATAGGTCAGGCCGCCCGGATAGACCCGCTTGGCGAAGGTCGCGTAGATCGCCTCGGAGATCGCCACGCCGCCCAGCGGCACGTAGCCGGAGTTCACTCCCTTGGCGAAGGTCAGCAGGTCCGGCACCACGCCGGCGTGGTCGATGGCGAACCACTTGCCGGAACGGCCGAAGCCGGCCATCACCTCGTCGGCGATGAACACGATCCCGTACTTGGTGGCCAGCTCCCGGACACCCTGCAGGTAGCCCGGCGGCGGCACCATGATGCCCGCGGTGCCGGGGATGGATTCCAGCACGATCGCGGCAAACCGGTCGGCGCCCTCCAACTGGATGGTGGTCTCCAGATGCTCCAGCGCGCGCTGGCATTCCTGCGCCTCGTCCGCGGCATGGAACTGGCTGCGGTACAGGAACGGCGCATGGAAGTGGACCGTGCCGGCGTTGCCGTAGTCGTTGGCCACCCGCCGCGGGTCGCCGGTGATGTTCACGGCCAGCGCGGTGCCGCCGTGGTACGAACGGTAGGCGGAGAGCACCTTGTAGCGGCCGGTGTGCAGCCGGGCCATCCGGACCGCATGCTCCACGGCCTCGGCGCCGCCGTTGGTAAAGAAGACCCGGTCCAGGTCGCCGGGGGTCAGCTCGGCGATCAACCGGGCGGCTTCCGAGCGGGCGGCGTTCACATGCTGCGGCGCGACGGTGCACAGCAGCCCCGCCTGCTCCTGGATCGCGGCCACCACCTTGGGATGTTGGTGGCCGATGTTCGTGTTGACCAGCTGCGAGGAGAAGTCCAGCAGCCTGTTGCCCTCGCCGTCCCAGACCCAGGAGCCTTCCGCCCGGCTGATAACCATGGGCGTGATCAGTTCCTGCGCGGACCAGGAATGGAACACATGCTGCCGGTCCAACTGGTACGCGCGGCGGCCGGCTTCCAGTTCCTCGGCGCTCAACGCTGTGCCGGTGGTGGTGGTCATCTGTCTCTCCTCAAACTACGACGGCGGACGGTCGGCTCGGCGGGGCGGCTGCGGCAGGTGCGTGCCGGCCCCGTGGAATCAATGAGAATCGGAATCACGAATCGGGATCAAGCATTCTGCGGGAAACCCAAGTTGATGCCGCCGTGGCTCGGGTCCAGCCAGCGGGTGGTCACCACCTTGCCGCGGGTGAAGAAGTGCACGCCCTCGGAACCGTGTGCGTGGCTGTCGCCGAACAGTGAGTTCTTCCAGCCGCCGAACGAGTAGTACGCCATCGGCACCGGGATGGGGACGTTGATGCCCACCATACCCACCTGCACCTCGTTCTCGAAGCGGCGGGCTGCCCCGCCGTCGTTGGTGAAAATCGCAGTGCCGTTGCCGTACGGGTTGTCGTTGATCAGCGCCAACCCCTCGTCGTAGCCCGGCACCCGCACCACGGACAGGACCGGACCGAAGATCTCGTCGGTGTAGATGGACATCTCCGGCGTCACCCGGTCGAACAGGGTCGGGGCCAGGAAGAAGCCGTCGCCCTCGGCATCCGGTTCCACCGTGCGCCCGTCCAGCACCAGTTCGGCACCCGCGTCCGCACCGGCCGCGATGTACCCGGCCACCTTGTCCCGGTGCGCTGCCGTGACCAGCGGCCCCATGTCCGAGCCGCGCATGCCGTCGCCCACGCGGAGCTTTGCGGTGCGCTCGGCGATCTTGGCCACCAGCTCGTCGGCGACCGATTCCACCGCTACCACCGCCGAAATCGCCATGCAGCGCTCGCCGGCGGAGCCGTAGCCGGCGTTGACCGCGGCATCCGCGGCCAGGTCCAGGTCCGCATCCGGCAGCACCAGCATGTGGTTCTTCGCCCCGCCCAGCGCCTGGACCCGCTTGCCGGAGGCGGTGCCGCGCTCGTAGACGTAGCGGGCGATCGGCGTCGAACCGACGAAGGAAACGGACTTGATCTCCGGGTGCTCCAGCAGCGCGTCCACGGACTCCTTGTCGCCGTGCACCACGTTGAACACGCCGTCCGGCAGCCCGGCTTCCTTCCACAGTTCGGCCAGCCAGTTGGCCGCCGTCGGATCCTTCTCGCTCGGCTTGAGCACCACGGTGTTGCCGGCGGCGATGGCCACCGGGAAGAACCACATGGGCACCATCGCCGGGAAGTTGAACGGGGAGATGATCGCCGCCGGTCCCACCGGCTGCCGCAGCGCATGGACGTCCACCTTGGTGGAAGCGTTCTCCGTGTAACCGCCCTTGAGCAGGTGCGGGATGCCGCAGGCGAACTCCACCACTTCCTGCCCCCGGGACACCTCGCCGAGCGCGTCGTCCAGCACCTTGCCGTGCTCGGAGGTGATGATCGCGGCCAGCTCGCCCTTGCGGGCGTTCAGCAGCTCGCGGAAGGTGAAGAGGATCTGCACGCGCCGTGCCAGCGAAGTGTCCCGCCAGGCCGGAAATGCTGCCGCCGCTGCCTGCACCGCTTGATGGACGACGGCGGTGCTCGCCAAGGCCACGCGGGAGGAGACTTTGCCGGTGGCCGGGTTGGTCACCTCGCCCAGCCGGCTGTCCGGTTCAGGGTTGACGTAGCTGCCGTCGATCCAGTGCTGGATGGTCTGCATGGGTGCTCCTCGGTGTAGTTCTGGGTGTGTCTGATCCGGACAGCAGCGGGCGCTGGTACGGGGCGCGTCGAGCCGAATCCCTTGTCTTGGCATCATCATCCGGCGCCAGCGTGGGGCGCACCACTTACATCACGTCGGAAATGTCGCTCTCAGCATTACACTGTGTCAATGCTGACTGTGCGGGACGTCCTGGACCTGGAAGTGGTGCGCGCCGGAGGGCCGGAGGTTCTCGCCGGCAACGATGGCTTGGACGCACCCGTCCGCTGGGTGCACGTGGCCGAGCTGAAGAGCCTGGCCGGTCTGCTGGAAGGCGGCGAGCTGGTCCTCACCACCGGCCTGGCGTTCGAGGATTCCGCCGCGGACGCAGCCCGCTACCTCGGTGAGCTGGCAGCGGCAGGTGCCGCCGGCGTCGTCGTCGAAATCACCGAGCAGCGGCCGCAGACCGCAGCCGCACTGCGCCAGGCAGCAGGCGGTGCCAGGCTGCCGGTGGTTCTGCTGACCCGCCGGATCCGGTTCGTCGAGGTGACCGAGGTGGTGCACCGGATGCTGGTGTCCGGGCAGTTGGCGCAGCTGGAGCGGTCGCGGCAGGTGCACGAGGTCTTCACCATGCTCAGCCTGGAGAACGCGCCGCCGGAAGAGATCGTGGCCCGGGCCGCCGAGCTGATGGGCGCGCCGGTGGTGCTCGAGGACGTGGCGCATCTGGTGCTGGCCTTCGCGTCCGCCGGGGTGCCGGCCCCGGAACTACTCAACGGGTGGGCCGAACGGTCGCGGCTGGTGCATTACCGGGAGGAGACCGCACGGGCCGGAGCCGCGGGATGGCTGCAGACGCCCGTCGGGTGCGCGGCCAGCGCTGGGGCCGCCTGGTGGTGCCGGCGCCAGGGGATCAGCGGAATCAGCGGGACCAGCGGAGTTCGACGGCGACGGCGCGATGGTGTTGGAGCGGGCCGGCCAGGCGCTGACCATCAATCGGATGGCCGAACGGGACCAGCGCGAACTCGGCCATCAGGCGCGCGCCGGATTGCTGCACGAACTCCGCCGCCCCGGGGCGCTGGAAGAAGCCGAAGCGCTGGCCCGCGCGTCCGCCCTGGGCCTGGCCGCGGCTCCGGTGTACCTGCCGGTGGTGTTCCGGCTGAGCCGGCGTCCCGGCGAAGAACCGATCGAACTGCAGCGGCGCGAGCGGGCGCTGCTGGACAGGTTGCACAGCGTGCTGGCGGAAGCCCGGGTGCCGGCCCTGGCCGCCAGCCTGCAAGCCGGCGCGCTGGGGCTCTTGGTGGCCGTGCCCGCCAGGCAACTGGAAGACCCGGTGCTGGAACGGCTGTGCGGGCAGTTGGCCGAGCAAACCAGCGTCGACTGGGCGGTTGGCGTGGGCCGCGGCCGGCCGGACCTGCTCGCCGCCGCGGCCGGACTGGACGAAGCCGCGCACGTGGCCGAATCTGCGGCGGGGCTGGGCTCGGCTCCGGGGCTCGGCGGCCGGCGGTTCTACCGATCGGCCGATGTCCGGTTGCGCGGACTGCTCTCCATGCTGCGCGACGATCCGCGGGCCGCCGCCTTCGCGGACGCCGAACTCGCCCCCATCAGCCAGGACGCCGAAGCCCTGGACCTGCTCCTGCGCTATCTGGAATCCGGAGGAAACAAGGCCCTGCTGGCCCGCAACGGCTACCTCAGCCGCCCCACGCTGTACGCCAAGCTGGCGCGGCTGCAGGAGAAGCTCGGCGTCCCGCTCGATGACGCCGAGTCGCGCACCTCGCTCCACGTTGCGCTGCTGCTGCACAGACTGCGCAGCTGACGAAGGCTTCCCATCCCACCGAAGCCATCTCGCAGATAGGGTGGAAGCATGAGCCACACCAGCGATACGGCACAATTCAGCACCAAAGGCGCCTACGTCCACAGCGGCGAAGATTTCGATCGGGACACCAGCTACATCGAGGACCGGATCGTGGCCGACCCCGATGCCGTCCGTGCCTCGGACGGGCCCACCGGCGGTACCATCGGCAACCCGAACGGCGGGCTCGGCGACGGCGCCAAAGCCTGGCCGGTGGAGGCCGGCCGCTACCGCCTGGTCGCCGCCCGCGCCTGCCCCTGGGCCAACCGCGCCATCATCGTGCGCCGGCTGCTCGGGCTCGAAGACGCCATCTCGCTCGGCCTGCCCGGCCCCACCCACGACGCCCGCTCCTGGACCTTCGACCTGGATCCCGACGGACGGGACCCGGTGCTGGGCACCGAGCGCCTGCAGGAGAACTACTTCAAACGCTTCCCGGACTATCCCCGCGGCATCACGGTGCCGGCCATGGTCGAGGAGGCGAGCGGCGCCGTCGTCACCAATGACTACCCGCAGATGACCCTGGACTTCTCCACCGAGTGGAAGGAATTCCACCGCGACGGCGCCCCGGACCTGCTGCCGGCCGACAAGCTCGAGGACATGCAGCCGGTCATCAAGCGGATCTATACCGAGGTCAATAACGGCGTCTACCGCTGCGGTTTCGCCGGCTCGCAGGAAGCCTACAACGCCGCCTACGAGAGGCTCTGGGACGCCATGGATTGGCTCGAGGAGCGGCTCACCAACCAGCGCTACCTGATGGGCGACACCATCACCGAAGCCGACGTCCGGCTCTTCACCACGCTGGCCCGCTTCGACGCTGTCTACCACGGCCACTTCAAGTGCAACCGGAACAAGCTGAGCGAGATGCCCGCGCTGTGGGGCTACGCCCGCGACCTGTTCCAGACCCCGGGCTTCGGCGACACCACCGACTTCGTGCAGATCAAGCAGCACTATTACATCGTGCACGAGGACATCAATCCCACCCGGATCGTCCCGCAAGGCCCGGACCTCTCCGGCTGGCTGACCGAGCACGGCCGCGAAGCCCTCGGCGGCAGCCCGTTCGGAGACGGCACCGCGCCGGGCCCGGTGCGGGAATCCGAACGCGTCACCCCCGGCCACAACCCGCTCTACCCCGCCTGATCGCCGTGTCCCGCCCGGTGGATGACGACGGCGGTGCGCGCCCCTCGGGTGACGACGGCGGTGCCCGCCCGGTGGATGACGACGGCGGTGCCCGCCCGCGGATTGCCGTCAGCTACGTGCGGAGCCGCGCCGTCCCATCCGGCGTGGTTCTCGAAGGTACTGGCGGGTCTGGCCCAGCGGGCGGCCGATGGCCTGCGCGCCGCCGGAGCGGAACCCATCGTCCTGAATTCGGCCTCCGGCCACGTCTTCAGTGCGCTGGATTACGACGGCGTGGTCATCCTCGGCGGCGGCGACGTGGACCCGGCCCGCTACGCTGGCGACATCGACGAACCGACCGTCCACTGTGTCGACACTGCAGCCGACGAGACCGAAATCGACTTGGTCAAGGGAGCCGTCGAGAACGCCAGACCCGTGCTCGGCATCTGCCGCGGGCTCCAGCTCATCAACGTTGCCTTCGCCGGTTCGCTGGTGGAAGACCTCGGCTCCGATTCCCTGCACAAGATCCACCAGCCGCAGCCGCCCATGGCCACCCACCCCGTGCAGATCGCGCCCGACAGCCTGCTGGCCAGTGCCCTCGGCACCGAGGCCATCACGGTCCAGTCCGGCCACCACCAGGCAGTCCGTCGACTCGGCGACCGGCTGCGCGTGGTGGCCACCGCCGCCGACGGCGTGGTCGAAGCCGTGGAACTAGCCCGTCCCGATGAAGGCTGGCTGCTCGCCGTGCAATGGCATCCCGAAGAGCCCGGCTCGCCCGACGGCCAGCTCCAAGCGTTGCTCAAGCCCTTCGTCGAAGCCTGCCGACAGACTCCCGCCGGCATGGCCGGTTAGGCCACCTGCCCGAGCAGCGAATCATGGACGCGCACAAGGCGTCCGAGCTCAGGCGTTCCAGTCATGAGCCGCAGCCAGCAGCTGCCCTTCCTCATGAGTCCCATGTTCTTGACCCTGGGCGAGCAGGTCTGCCACGGGCACGTCGGCGCACATCAACACAGACGGTCGGCGCCAACGGGGTCCTCCCGTTGATGGCCCAATTTCCTGTCAGCCGAAATTGTCAGTGCCGGCTTATAGGCTGTTTTCAGTAGCAGTTCAGCACCAAACGTTGGCCACCTGGTTGGGAATTTCCTGGTGGCGTCGGCGGGCTTTGGTCCGCGACCGTTCGTAGTCGATGCCGCGCCGCTTGGCGGCGCGCTGAAGATTGAGACGCACTCATGCTTGATCCGGCAGCAACTGAACCACCCGACGGGGCGCCGCATGTTGGCCGTGGGGTGCCCGCTGCCAACGGCCCGGCGGTCTTGTTGCCGCCGGTCGATTTGGAAGCATCGGCGGCGGAGTTGGTGGACCAGATCACTGCCCGGGAGGACGCCAAGGACGCGATCGCCGCGGATCAGGCCAGGCTCATGGTGGCCCTGGATCAGCGGATGCGGGCCGAGCGGGCGGCCAAAGGGGTTCCGGCCGCCCGGCAGGGCGAGGGGATCGCCAAGCAGGTCGGGTTGGCGCGGCGGGAGTCCCCGAACCAGGGCGCTTTGCTGCTGGGCCGGGCCAAGGTCCTGGTCAACCAGATGCCACACACGCTCACAGCACTTCAGGCGGGGTACCTGAACGAGCGGCGGGCGGCGATCCTGGTCACTGAAACCGACTGCCTGACCCCCGAGGACCGGGCCGCGGTGGATCAGGAGCTGGCCGGGAACCCGGAGCGCCTGCACGGGATGGGGAACCGGCAGTTGGAGGCCGAAGCCAAACGCGCCGCGTACCGGCTGGACGCGCGCGCGGTGGTGAAGCGGGCCGCGAAGGCCGAAGCGGACCGGTATGTCTCCTCCCGGCCCGAACCCGATGTGATGGTCTCGGTCAGGACCCTGCTGCCGGTGGCACAGGGGGTCGCGGTGATGGCCGCGCTGCACCGGGAAGCGGACCGGCTGGCCAACGCCGGGGACCCCCGGACCCGGGGGCAGGTGATGGCCGATACCGTGTTCGAACGCGTCACCGGCCGCAGCACCGCCGACCCGGCCAGGCTGGAAGTGCAGCTGGTGATGACCGACCGGGCGCTGCTGCAGGGCGGGAACGAACCGGCCTGGCTCACCGGCTACGGCATCGTCCCGGCCCAATACGCCCGCGACCTGATCCGCCTGCCCCAGGACCCGCCACCCGACCCGGCCGCGTCCGGCCGTGCAGGTGCCGGCGGGAACCGGGCAGGCCAAAGCCCGCCGGACCAGAACCGGCCCGGCCCGCCGGGCAGCGGCTTCGGGCAGAAGGCGCCGCCCGGTGCGGGAACCGGGCAGAAGGCCCCGCCGGCCGGGACCGAGCCGGGCTGGCAGACCGCCCGCGAGCTGGCCAAACAGGAAAGGCTGCGGACCCTGAAGGTCGGCGGCGTGGAGGATGTCTGGATCAGGCGGCTGTACACCGCGCCCGGGACCGGGCAGTTGCTGGGCATGGACTCGAAGGCGCGGAAGTTCCCGGACGGGATCCGGCGGATGGTCATGGCCCGGGACGCGTTCTGCGGCGGTCCCTGGTGCGACGCGCCGATCCGGCACATCGACCACATCGTCGCCTGGTCCGAGGGCGGTCCCACCACCCTGGCCAACGGGCAGGGCCTGTGCGAGCGCTGCAACCACGCCAAGGAAGCCGACGGCTGGTCCGCCAAACCCCTCGACGGGCCGCCGGCGCAGCGTCGAGACAACCACGCCGACCGGCCACACCTACACCTCCACCGCACCACCACTGCCCGGCACCACTGCGAGCGGACCGACAGCAGGGACAGCGGCTGCGCCGCGTGGAAAACGAACAGCAAGAGAGCCGCTGATGCTGGTGGAGGCTGCCCTCAGGCAAGCGGGTGCGGGCGACGGTGGCCGCCTTGGAACCAGTGCTGCGAGGGGATGGGTGGTTGTCCGGATTCCGCGGGAGGAACTGGTTCGACCTGCAGCCTGACGGGAAAGAGCGGCGTGGGGACAACCTTGAGGCTGGTTCCCACGCCGCTGAGGAGCCTAGGCCAGGTGCCGGTCGGCGTAGACCTTCATGGCGTCCCGTACGAAGGTTGCGCCTTGCGCCCCGCCGTAGTTGGCGCCGAACCGCGGGTCGGCCACGTACATGTCGCCCAGGCCGGTGAAATAGCCGAAGGTTACTTCCTGGCCGCCGTTGGCGCTGGAGAGCCAGTCGAATTGACGCCGTGCCAAAGCCTGAGCGTCATCGCTATCGGCAGCCATTCCGGCCTGGCCGGCGGCAACCCAATCTGCCATCAACTGCTTGGAGTGTTCCTTCCAGGACGTGCGCTCGGCGTCGGACATGCCGCGCCACCACCGGTCGCCCTTCGCATACGCGTCCTTACCCCAGCGCTCTTCGACTTCCTCCTTGTAGCGGGTGTGGTCGAATCCGCCGAACATTTCATCTGCCATGAGCTGTTCGCCCCTTTCCGTCTTGTCGATAGTGGTCTTGACGGAGGCGATCTGCTTTTCAAGTCGATCGCGCTCCTGCAAGAGAAGTTCCAGGTGCCCGCGCAGGGCGGCCGTCGTATCCCGTGTGCCTTCCAGCACCTTGCTGATCTCAGGCAGACCCAATCCAAGCTGGCGCAGCAGGAGGATCCGCTGCAGCCGAAGCAAGGCCTCGTCGTCGTAATATCTATAGCCGTTGTGGCCCGTGCTGCTCGGCTCCAGCAGGCCAACGTCCTGGTAATGCCGCAAGGTCCTGCTGGTAGTCCCGGCAACTTTGGCCACTTCCTGGATCGAATACGTTTTGCCCTCCGGCGTCATACCCATGGCACCCACTATGCAGGTTGACGCGGCGTCAAGGTCAAGACCCATGACGGCGGATTCATCGGCGCATCGTACGGTCGGCACCAGCAGGCGCAGACAGGAGCAGCCGGGCGGGATAGCATCGGCACGTGCACGCAGACCGGCCCGCTGATTCTCCCCGCGGCAGCCGCGGCAGGGTGCATCTGCCCGGCGGGAGGGCTCCCGCCAAACGCGAGGGCATCCAATTGCCGGTTCCGCTGGCACTGCTGCTGGCGCTGGTCGCAGGAGTGGGCCTGGCTGTGCAAAGCCGGGTCAACAGCCAGTTGGGAATCGTGCTGCAGGACAGCGTGGGGGCAGCCTTGGTCAGCTTCGGCACGGGCTTCGCGGCGGTGGTGCTTTTTGCGTTCGTGCGGCCGAAGCTGCGGGCCAAACTGCGTGCCGTTCCAGGGCTGCTGCGACGGCGGGCGTACCCGCGCTGGTACCTGTTGGCTGGCGTCGTCGGTGCCCTCTACGTGTTCGCACAGGCGGCGACTGTCGGGCCAATCGGATTGTCGCTGTTCACCATAGCGATCGTGACCGGGCAGATGGCCTCCGGCCTGCTGATGGACCGGTTGGGTATCGGTGCAGGCCGGAAGATTGCGGTCAGCGGGGCCCGGATCACCGGTGCCGTGCTCGCGTTCTTGGCAGCGGTCCTTGCCGCCAGCGCCCATTTCGGCGCATCGAAGGCAGTAGGCCCCTTGGTGTTGTTCTTGCTGATCCCGCTGCTGTCAGGGTTGTTGCAGAGCGTTCAGCAGGGCGTCCTGGGCCAGATCGGTACGGCGCACGGCAGTCCGGTGATCTCCACACTGCTGAACTTCGGCGTTGGCACGGTGGCCCTGCTGGCGGTCTGGGTTGTGCAGGCCGTGCTCATCGGGCGGGCCGACCTGCTCACCGGACAGTGGTGGCTGTATCTGGGCGGTCCGCTCGGCACCCTGATCCTGGCCGCTGCCACCGTTTGCGTGGCCAGCACCGGCGTGCTGCTGATGACGCTGACCGTGATCGGCGGACAGTTGGTGGGAGCGCTGTCCGTGGATATTTTCTGGCCGTCGGCGGGGAGTATGGTCGGCCCGGAAACGCTGCTGGGCATCGGACTGACCGGCGCGGGACTGCTCATTGCGGCGCGTGCGGGCCGCACTCGTCAGGCCGGCTGAACGGGAGCCGGTCCGCCGCCCCTCAGCGCCGCTGGCACCTCAGCGCCGCCGCCCCTCAGCGGAAGGCGGGGAGGCCGGTGATTTTCTGGCCGAGGATCAGGGTGTGGACCTCGTCGGTGCCTTCGTAGGTGCGGACGGATTCGAGGTTGTTGGCGTGGCGCATTGGTGAGTGGTCCAGGGTGATGCCGTTGCCGCCGAGGATGGTGCGGCATTCGCGGGCGATCTCGATGGCTTCGCGGCAGTTGTTGAGCTTGCCCACCGAGATTTGGTGCGGGGCGAGCTGGCCGGCGTCTTTGAGCCGGCCCAGGTGCAGGGCGAGCAGGAAGCCCTTGTTGATCTCCAGCGCCATGTTGACCAGTTTCTCCTGGGTGAGCTGGTAGCCGGCCAGCGGTTTGTCGAACTGCATCCGCTCCTTGGCGTAGTCGACGGCGGTTTGCCAGGCGTCGCGGGCGGCGCCCATGGCGCCCCAGATGATGCCGTAGCGGGCCTCGTTCAGGCATTCGAACGGCCCGCGCAGGCCCTTGGCGTTCGGCAGCAGCGCGTCGGCGGGCAGCCGGACGTCGGTGAGTTCGATGTCGCACTGGATGGAGGCGCGCATCGAGAGCTTGGGTTCGATCGGGGTGGCCGTGAAGCCGGCGGTGTCGGTGGGGACGATGAAGCCGCGCACGCCGTCGTCGGTTTGGGCCCAGATGATCGCGACCTTGGCCACCGAGGCCAGGCCGATCCAGCGTTTGGAGCCGTTGAGCACCCAGTCGGCGTCGGGGCCGGAGCCGTCGCGGCGGGCGAAGGTCTTCATGTTGGCGGGGTCGGAGCCGGCGGTGGGTTCGGTCAGGCCGAAGCAGCCGATCGCTTCGCCGGCGGCCAGCTGCGGCAGCCACTGCTGTTTCTGTTCCTCGGAGCCGTGTTTGTGGATGGCGCTCATGGCCAGCGAGCCCTGCACGGAGACGAAGGTGCGCAGGCCGGAGTCGCCGGCTTCCAGTTCGGCGGCGGCCAACCCGTATTCCACCGCCGAGCGGCCGGCGCAGCCGTAGCCGTCCAGGTGCATGCCGAGCAGGCCGAGCTTGGCCATCTCGGGCACGATCTCCAGCGGGAACACGGCGTCCTCATACCAGCGGGCAATATGGGGCCTGATCGAGGCATCCACAAAGGAACGGACGTCGTTCCGCAGCGCGCGCTCGGCGTCACTGAGCAGCGAGTCGAGGTTGATCAGATCGGCTTCGGCGGACAAGTGGAGCCCCTTCACTCGGAACAAGGTTTCCGGCTCGATGGCAGCCGGTTGCTCCCACGATAACCGCTGGCGGGAGCTACGCGCCGTTGCGGCGCTACCATGGGCCAATGGACGACGGCGGTGCTTCCTTCGGCCAGATGCGCTCGGTCGGCGGAACGGACCCCGAAGGCCGGGCGGCGTTGGCCGTCCTGCAGATGCTGCAGGACCTGGAGCCGTGGCTGCGGCGGGACGAAGCCACCGTCGAGCCGGGGTCCCCGCTGGCCCAGCTGGACGAGCAATTCACCGCGGCCCAAAGCGTGAGCAGTCTGCTGCGCCAGTCCTTGGCTGCGGCGACCGACAATGTGCTGGCCCTGCGCCGGCTGTTGTTCGAGGAACATGGCGGGCAAGGGCCGGCGGAATACCGGCTGCAGACGCACGCGCCCTACTCGTTGGTGCGGACGATCATCGAATGCACCTCCACCGTGTTGTGGGCGCTGCTGCCGGCCGAGGGTACCGAGCGGGCCCGGCGCAGTCTGGTGCTCGTTGCACGGGACGTGTTCAACGCGGCGTCGTTCTGGGATGCCTACCTGGCGGACTTTCAACCGGAGCGGCATGCCCGGGCGATGGAGTATTTCAACGGGCTGCGCGGCACGGTCAACGAGGTGGCGGCGTCGCTCCAGTTGCCGCCGATTTTTTCCAAGAAGGCCGATAATTCCTGGGGCTACGCCACCAAGAACCGGACCCAGACCTCCATCCTGAAGGACCTGCGGACCGAGGACCTGCCGCCGTCGTTAATGTATGTCTGGCAGTTCTGCAGCGGGCACTCGCACGGGCTGGAATGGGCGGCCGTGGGGGGAGCCCGCTATCCGGATCCTTTCAGCGAATCCGGCACCGGGACGTTCCGGGCCGGGAGCATGGAGCAGTTGCGGCGGATGTGCGATGTGTCGCTGGGCTTGCTGCCGCGGGCCTGGGACGTCTTCGACGCGCAGCGACGGGTCTGGCCGCTGCTGTAAGCGTGGGTTGAATCAGCGGTAGGCGCGGTGCAGGTTCTCCTTGCTGGAGACCCCGGTTGGGCGTTCCGAGATCCACGGTCCGGTGCCTTCCGAAGGATCCAGGACGCCGGCTTCGAACCAGGTGTAGTCACCGGCGAGCACCCGAGAGGCCAGCTTGCCGTCGCTGGCGTCCGAGTTGCGCCAGAGTTCGCTGAAGAGCTGGTGGATCCGCTCCCTGGACTGCAGGCAAAAGGCGTCCGCCAGCTGGTACGCTGCCTTGCCTTGTGCCGGGTCCTGGCTGCGCAGCATCTCGGCATGGCTGCAGCTGGCTGCCATGGCAAAGAGCTCGGCGCCAATATCCACGATCCTGCCGAGGAACGCCTGCCGCTTCTCCAGCCCTGCCTGCCATCGGCCCATGCCGAGGAAGGTCTGCCGGGCCAACCGGCGTGAAGATCGCTCGATGTAGCGCAGGTGCTTGGCCAGCAGGCCGAAGTCTTTATAGGCCGTGGGATTCATGCCTTGGCCGGCGAGCAGCTGAGGAAGCCATTTGGCGTAGAAACCGCTGGCGCCCATGGCCGCTTTTGCCTTGGCCTGGAGATCGGCGTCGGCCGAGGCCAAGTCTCCGGCGGCGGACAAGTGCGCGTCCACAGCCTCGCGGGCAATCAGCAGATGCATGATTTCGGTGGAGCCTTCGAAAATCCGGTTGATCCGCATGTCGCGCAGCAATTGCTCGGCCGGCACGGCGCGTTCGCCGCGGGCAGCCAGCGAATCGGCCGTCTCAAAACCTCGGCCACCACGGATCTGGACCAACTCGTCGGCAATTTTGTAAGCGAATTCGCTGGACCACAGCTTGGCCAGCGCCGCTTCAATCCGGACATCCTTCATGCCGGCATCGGCGAGTCCGGCGGACAGTTCAAAGACTGCGTTGAGAGCGAAAGACCCAGCGGCTATGAAGGCGATCTTCTTGCTGACCGCCTCATGCTTGCCGACGGGCTTTCCCCACTGCACGCGGGCGTTGGACCATTCCCGGGCGATCTTCAGCGACCATTTGCCGCCAGCCGCGCAGAGCGCGGGGATGGAGAGGCGGCCGGTATTCAGCGTGGTCAACGCAATCTTTAGGCCTTGCCCTTCGCGGCCCAGGCGGTTGGCCGCGGGCACACGGACGTTGTCGAACCGGGTGACGCCGTTTTCGATGCCTTTGAGGCCCATGAAGGCGTTTCGGTTTTCCACCGTGATGCCGGGGGAGTCGGCTTCCACCACGAACGCTGAGATGCCGCCGTGCTGGCCGTCATGCTCCGGGACCTTGGCCATCACTACCACCAGTTCCGCGATGACACCGTTGGTGGTCCAGAGTTTGCTGCCGTTGAGCAGGTACGCCTCGCCGTCCTCGGTGGGAGTGGCGGTGGTGCCGAGCCGCGCGGGGTCGGAGCCGACGTCGGGTTCCGTTAGCAGGAAGGCGGTCACGGCGCCGGCCGCGCATCGGGGCAGATATTCTCGCTTTTGCTCCTCGGTGCCGAACACCTTGACCGGCTCGGGAACTCCGATGGACTGGTGGGCCGAGAGCAGCGCCCCGAGCGTAGGATGTACCGAGCCCAGCAGCATCAGGGCGCGGCCGTAATAGAGCAGTGACAGCCCCAGGCCGCCATATTCGACCGGGATCTTCATGCCAAAGGTGCCCAGTTTGGCCAAGCCGGCGATGTATTCGTCCGGGATCTTGGCGTCGCGTTCTATCCGCGCGCCGTCCATGGTGCGGGCGTACTCCTCCAGCGACGCCAGGAACGCCTCGCCGGCCTCACGCTCGGCCGGGCTCGGCAGCGGATGCGGATGGATCAGGTCGAGGTCGAACCGGCCCATGTACAGGCCCTTGGCGAAGCTTGGCCGGGTCCATTCCGTTTCGCGCGACGCCTCGGCGAGTTCGCGCGCGTCCCGTTCGCTGGTTTCCGCCGGGCCGGCCGTTCCTGCTTCGGCCGGCAACGGTCCAGCGGTGGCATCCGCGCTGGCTTTTTTCTGGTCGGTCTCGGCGCTCATGGCAGTCCCCTTCGACGCGGGCCTGCCGGGCTTCAGGCCCTGTGCTGTCCCCTCATGTTACTTCCCGGTAGCTCTTTTGCCGAGGGTCTTTTTCGGCCCGGGGGAATATCCCGGATTACCTGAAGCTTCAACTAATGGAACACTCTGTACGCGACCCGGGAGCACTCATGGACTTCGGCATCTTCACCTTCGGCGAACTGACACACGGCCCGGACGGTGAGGCGTTGTCGCCCCGGCAGCGGCTGGAGGAGCTGGTCCAGCTGGCGAAGATCGCCGATCAGGCGGGCATCTCCTTCCTGGGGCTCGGCGAACACCACCGCAAGGATTTCGCCATCTCGGCCCCCGAAGTGGTGCTGGCCGCCATCGCCCGCGAGACCACCACACTGCGCCTGGCCACCGCCGTTACGGTGCTGTCCACGCAGGATCCGGTGCGGCTGTTCGAGCAGTTCGCCACGCTCGACCTGCTCTCCGGCGGCCGGGCCGAAATCATTGCCGGCCGCGGGGCCTTCACCGAGTCCTATCCGCTGTTCGGCTACGACACGGCCGACTACGACGGCCTGTTCGAAGAGAAGCTGCAGCTGCTGCTGGCCGCCCGCGAGCAGGAGAACCTGAGCTGGAACGGAACGCACCACCACAGCATCCGCGGCATGGACGTGGTGCCGCGGCCGCTGCAGGAGAAACTGCCGGTCTGGGTCGGCGTGGGCGGCACACCCTCCTCCTTCGAGCGCGCCGGCCGGCTGGGCCTGCCGCTGTACTTGGCGCTGCTCTCCGGGCCGCAGCACTTCACCCGGCACATTGAGTACTACCGCGAATCCGCCGCCGCGCACGGCCACGACCCGGCCACGCTGCCGGTGGGAACGGGCGGCCACTTCTTCGTGGCTCCCACCTCCCAACAGGCGCGCGACACGTTCTACCCGTACTACCGCGCCTACTTCGAGCAGAACATGCCGCGGCCGGCGGGGCATTTCCCGCGCGAAACCTTCGAGGCCTGGGCCGGCCCGGGCGGGGGACTCCTGGCCGGAAGCCCGCAGGAAGTGATCGACAAGATCATGGAGCAGTACCAGTTGTTCGGCCACGACCGCTACATGGCGCAGGTGGGGCTCGGCGGACTCCCGTTCGCGGACACGGCCCGTTCCATCGAGCTGCTGGCCACCGAAATCATGCCGGTCATCCAGCGCGAAACCCATCCGGCCAAACAGCCCTAACCGGTCTCCGCGGACTCGACGTGCCGCAGGATCGCCTCGGCGCAGGCGGCGGGCTGCTCCCAATGCACCATGTGCCCGGCATCCTGCACGGCGGTGTGCCGCCAGAGCGGGTGCATGGCCAGAAAATCCGCGACGGCGGCGGGCGGCCGGGTGGAATCGCGCGTGCCGGTCAGCACCAGGGTCGGCGCCGATACGGACTGCGCCACCTCCGGAGCCGCGCCGGTCACTCCCGCCCGCAGGCTTTGGCGGACGACGGCGGGGTGTCGCCTGAAGGCGGCCAGGAAGGTTTCGCGCTCGTCGCCTTGCGGCTCGGCGCCGCCCCGAAACCACGCACCGAGCAATTCCTCGCCGGCGGCCAGGTCTGCAGCCGGATCGGAAGAATCCCCGCCGAAGAGCCGGGTCAGCTTGTCGACCGTTGCCGCCGACGGCGCCACCGGAACCATCCCCACCAAGGTGAGCGACGCCGTCGTGCGCGGGAAGCGTGCCGCGATGGTGGCGGCAATGCTGCCGCCCAGCGAGTGCCCCACCCAGTGCGCAGGCACGCCGCCGAATTGACTGGCCATTTGTTCGGCCAGGGCGTCGGCGGCGTTCTCCACCGTCCAGTCGAAGTCCGCGCAAGGGTCGCTGCCGTAGCCGGGCAGGTCCGCGGCCACCACCGTGCGGCCGCCGGCGGAGAGCCGGTCCGCCAGCGGTTTCCAGTACGCGGCGGAGCAGGCCCAGCCGTGCAGCAGGACGATGGGAAGTGGCATGACTTGATTATGCACGGGCCGGTGCAGCAGAACCGTAGCGGTTGCCATTAGCCTGTCCCTAGCGGGCCGCTGCTCCGGCGGCCCGGGACAAGGAGTTGGTGTGGCGATTGTCAACGGCGAAGTGTCTTTTTGGTATGCCGACGGCGGGCTGCCCGAGCCGGGCCCGGCACTGACGGAGAGCACGACGGCGGACGTCGCCGTGGTCGGTGCGGGTTATACCGGGCTGTGGACGGCTTACTACCTGAAGCAGGCCCGGCCGGATCTTGACGTGGTGGTGCTGGAGAGCCGCTTCGCCGGCTTCGGCGCGTCCGGCCGCAACGGCGGCTGGCTGACCAACAGCATGACCGGCGGGCGCGACGGCTATGCCGCCAGCCACGGCCGCGAGCTGACCGGCCGGTTCCAGACGCTGCTGAACCAGACCGTGGACGAGGTCATCCGGGTGGCCGCCGCCGAAGGCATCGACGCGGACATGTCCAAGGGCGGCGAACTGATCGTGGCCCGGAACCCGGCGCAGCTGCAGCGGCTGCAGGCGTGGGCCGCGGCGGAGTCGGTCTGGCCGGAGGCCGGCGCCCGGCTGCTGGACGCGACGGAGACCAACGAACGGATCCGGATCGACCGGGCAGCGGGTTCGCTGTTCCAGCCGCATTGCGCGCGGATCCAGCCGGCCAAACTGGTCCGCGGGCTGGCCAAGACCGTCCGGCGGATGGGGGTGCGGCTGTACGAAGGCACCACGGTCACCGAGATCCTGCCCGGCGAGGCCCGCACCGACCGCGGGACGGTCCAGGCGCGGTACATCCTGCGCGCCACCGAAGGGTTCACCGCCGGCCTGAAGTCGGCGCACCGGGACTGGCTGCCGATGAACTCGTCGCTGATTGTCACCGAACCGCTGCCGGAGGACGTCTGGGCGGAGATCGGCTGGGACGAGGCGGAAGCCCTGGGCGATATGGCCCATGCCTACATGTATGCCCAGCGCACCGCGGACGGACGGATCGCGCTCGGCGGCCGGGGCGTGCCCTACCGCTACGGCTCCGCGCTGGACGCCGACGGCGCCACGCAGCCGAAAACCGTCGCCCAGCTGGCCGAGATCCTGCATTCGATGTTCCCGGCCACCCGCGGCGCCCGCCTGGAGCATGCCTGGTCCGGTGTGCTGGGCGTCCCGCGCGACTGGAAGGCCACGGTCGGCCTGGACCCGCAGACCGGACTGGGCTGGGCCGGGGGATATGTGGGCACCGGCGTCGCCGCCACCAACCTGGCCGCCCGCACCTTGCGCGACCTGATCGTCGATCCGGACAGCGAGCTGACGCGGATGCCGTGGGTGAACCGGAAGGTGCGCCGCTGGGAGGTGGAACCGCTGCGCTGGATCGCCGTCCAGGCCATGTATGCCGCCTACTACGCGGCCGACCGCGCCGAGAACGGCCGGGCGGAATCCACCTCGCTGATCGCCCGGGTGGCCGACAAAGTTTCCGGGCGCAGCTGACCCCGCCGCTGCCATACTGAATCCATGGACGTTGACGGACAGGTGGAGCCGGACGGATTCTGGGCCATGGTGACCGAAGGTGAACGGCGCATTCGGGAGACTTTCCCCGAGCTGCCCTGCTTCGCCCTCGCCGAGTGGGACGGCCCCGTCATGGTGGGGGAGTGGATTGAAGATAACGGCCCGCACGGGCTGCTGCACGGCGATCCGGGCCTGGGCGTGCCCCATGCCCAGGTCCTGACCACCGTGCACGGCGTGAACCAGAGCATCCGAACCATGCGGCTGGGGGCGGGCGCTATGGCGTCGGACAAGGACTCGTTCCGGCAGAAGCTCAACGACTTGGAGCTCCAGGAGCCGCGGATGGTGGGCATCGCCGTCGACGGCGACGAGGTGGAGTTTGCGCTCTGGCAGGAAGGCGGCAAATGGTGGGCCGGCGCCGAGCGTGACGGCTACGGCATCATGATCGAGGCCGCCGGACTCGACCCGGACCGGCTGGCGCTGCAGCGTGTGGACAACATCGAACCGTACCTGGAGGCGCGGCGCGTCTGGCTGCGGCAGGTGCGCGGGGAAGTCTAAACAACGACGGCGGGTGGCCGGCTGTGCGCCGGCCACCCGCCGCCTTCTCGTCCCAAGGTCCCGGTGATCGACCAAGGCCGCTTGCGGCCGCGTGGAGATCCCCTCCCGTGGGGGTCAAGGGGTGCCGGTCAGAGGTGGTTCATGCCCTCCACCAGCACGGAGCGCAGGATCTGTTCAATCTGGTCGAACTCGCGCTGGCCCACGGTCAGCGGCGGTGCCAGCTGGACCACGGGGTCGCCGCGGTCGTCGGCGCGGCAGTACAGGCCGGCGTCGAACAGCGCGTTGGACAGGTAGCCGCGCAGCAGGTGCTCAGATTCTTCGTCGTTGAACGTTTCCTTGGTGGCCTTGTCCTTGACCAGCTCGATGCCGTAGAAGTAGCCCTCGCCCCGGACATCACCGACGATCGGCAGGTCCAGCAGCTTTTCCAGGGTCCGCCGGAAGGCCGGGGCGTTCTCCTTGACGTGGTTGTTGAGGCCCTCGCGTTCGAAGATGTCCAGGTTGGCCATCGCGACGGCGGCAGAGACCGGATGGCCGCCGAAAGTGTAGCCGTGGTAGAAGGTGGTGTCGCCGTGCTTGAACGGTTCGAACAGCCGGTCGGAAGCGATCAGCGCGCCGATCGGGGAGTAACCGCTGGTCATCCCCTTGGCGCAGGTGATCATGTCCGGCACGTAGTCGAAATCGGTGGAGGCGAACATCGAGCCGATCCGTCCGAAGGCGCAGATGACCTCGTCGGAGACCAGCAGGACGTCGTACTCGTCGCAGATTTCGCGCACCCGCTCGAAGTATCCGGGCGGCGGCGGGAAGCAGCCGCCGGAGTTCTGCACCGGTTCCAGGAACACCGCGGCTACGGTGTCCGGACCCTCGAACTCAATGGCCTCGCCGATCCTGTCGGCAGCCCAGCGGCCGAACGCCTTCGGGTCCTCCAGGCCCTCCGGCGCGCGGTATTGATTGGTGTTGGGAACGCGGAAGGCGCCCGGGACCAGGGGTTCGAACGGCGCCTTCATATCCGGGATTCCGGTGATGGAGAGCGCGCCCTGCGGCGTGCCGTGATAGGCGACGGCGCGGGAGATCACCTTGGTCTTGTTGGGCTTGCCCTGCAGCTTGAAGTACTGCTTGGCCAGCTTCCACGCGGATTCCACGGCTTCGCCGCCGCCGGTGGTGAAGAAGACGCGGTTCAGGTCGCCCGGGGCATGGTGGGCCAGGCGCTCGGCCAGTTCGATGGCGGCCGGGTGGGCGTAGGACCACAGCGGCATGAAGGCCAGTTCCTTGGCCTGGCGGGCGGCGGCCTGGGCCAGTTCTTCACGGCCGTGGCCCACCTGCACCGTGAAGAGCCCGGCGAGGCCGTCAATGTACTCGCGGCCCTGGTCGTCGTAGAGGAGGTGGCCTTCGCCGCGGGTGATCACCGGAACGTTGCCTCCGGCGGCCAGCGGCGCATGCCGGGCCATATGCATCCACAAATGGTCGCGGGCCGCCTGCTGGCGGTCCGTTCCCCTCGGCGTGGTGTAAGTCCGGCGCATCGGTGCGTCGGTGGTGGTCCCGGCCGGCGTGCCTTGGCCCGGAATGCTGGTGCTTGGCGATGTAGATGTTTGTGTCATCGGGTTCCCCAGTTGTATTCCTGCTTGCGCAGCGAGAGGTACATGAATGTTTCGGTGCTCAGGACGCCGGGAATGCCGCGGATCTGGTTGACCAGCCGCAGCAAATCCTGGTCGTTTTCACATATAACTTCGGCCAAAATGTCGAATGACCCGGCGGTGACCAGGCAGTAATCCACCTGGTCCAATGCGGCGATCTTGTCCGACACCTCCAGCAGATCGGCCGCGGTCTTGATGCCCAGCATGGCCTGCCGGGCGAAGCCCAACTGCAGCGGGTTGGTCACCGCAACGATCTGGACGATGCCGGCGTCGGTCAGTTTCTGCACCCGTTGCCGAACGGCCGCCTCGGAGAGGCCAATGGCCTTTCCGATCGCGGCGTAAGAGCGGCGGCCGTCTTCCTGCAGTTGCTCGATGATGGCCTTGGAGACCTCGTCCACCGCAGCGCTGTGGGAGTTGCCGTTGTGGCCGTGCCCGGCATGGGGGAGCAAGGTCAAGCGTATCCACCTCCTGTGAAACGGATCTCCGCCGTTGGCGGGATTGCTAGCTATTGAATCCGTTGTCTGCGGCTTGCGCAAGTAGTGGATTCGAAAAAATATGCAGCTGCAGCTATCGAAATACGAACTTCTTCGGGCTACTATCTGTTGTGAAGCGGGTCACAAGCCTTTTCGGCTGCAGTCGGTCCGGTCCAGCGGTGCATACTTCGCGGGTGCACCGCGCAGGGGTCGGGGCAATCGCAAGCCAAGGGCCGTGTCCCGCTTCGGATTCCGTCGTGTAACCAAAAATTTACAACTGAAACTATTGTCGGGCCCTCGGGTGTCTGGGAGTATCAACGCACCGAGGTCCACCCCGACGACTGGGAGCCATCAGATGCCGAAACGACTACCTGAAGACCCACGCCTGCGCGGCCTGATTGCGGCGCAGATGTCCCGCCGCAACGTTCTCATGGGCGCCGGAGGACTCACGCTGGCCGGGCTGCTGGCCGCCTGCGGCACCGGCGGCACCGGCAGCTCGTCGAATACCAGTGCAGCGGGCGCACTGACGCCGGCGGAAGACGCCTCGGACCAGGAAAAGGCAGTCAACTGGGCCAACTGGACCCTGTACCTGGACTACGACGATTCCAACCAGAAGTACCCTTCCCTCGAGGCCTTCAGCAAGAAGAGCGGTATCAAGGCCAAGTACTCCGAGGACATTGACGGCAATGACACCTACTTCGGCAAGATCCAGGGCCAGCTGGCCGCCGGGCAGGACATCGGACAGGACATCATCACGCTGACCGACTGGATGGCTGCGCGACTGATCCGGTTGGGTTATACGCAGGAACTGGACCACGCAAACATCCCCAACATGGCCAATCTGCTGAAGCCCCTGCAGGATGTGGACTTCGATCCGGGCCGGAAGAATTCGCTGACCTGGCAGTCCGGCTACGCCGGCATCGCCTGGAACAAGGAAGCCGTTCCGGGCGGACTGAAAACCGTGTCGGACTTGTGGAAGCCCGAGCTCAAGGGGCGCGTGGAAGTGCTGGACGAAATGCGCGACACGATGGGCCTGCTGATGCTGGACAACGGCGTGGACATCTCCGGCGCTTGGGGGACGAAGGAATACGACGCCGCGCTGGAGGTCCTGCAGAAGCAGATTTCCAGCGGCCAGATCCGGCAGGTCAAGGGCAACTCCTACAAGGAAGACCTGATTTCCGGCGATGCCCTCGCGGTGCTCTGCTGGTCCGGCGACATTACCCAGTTGAACTTCGAGGAAGGCGACAAATGGCAGTTCGCTATTCCGGAAGCCGGCGGCACCCTGTGGTCGGACAACCTGCTGGTGCCGATCGGATCGCCGCATAAGAAGAACGCGGAAGCCTTGATGGACTACTACTACGATCCGGTGAACGCAGCGACAGTCGCCGCCTACGTCAACTTCATCTGCCCGGTGGAGGGAGCGAAGGAGGCGATGGAGAAGATCGATCCGACGCTGGTGGACAATCCGCTGATCTTCCCGACCGAGGAGGACCTGGCGAGAGTGAGCGTGTTCCGCAGCCTGGAAGCCGCTGAGGAAACGGACTTCAGCGACCGCTTCCAGCAGACGATTGGCAACTGATGACTCAGGCACCCCTGCGGACAGAGAATGCCAGCGCCGTCGGCGAAGAGAGCGGAGCGGACCTGGTGCTGGGAGCCATCACCAAGCGGTTCGGCGATTTCGTCGCGGTGGAGGACCTTGACCTGACCATCCCGGCAGGGAAGTTCTTCGCCCTGCTGGGGCCCTCCGGTTGCGGCAAGACCACCACGCTTCGCATGGTGGCCGGTCTGGAACAGCCCACCTCCGGCACCATCAGCATTGGCGGCAAGGACATCAGCCGGTCCGGCGCCCACCAGCGACCGGTCAACACGGTCTTCCAGAACTATGCGCTGTTCCCGCACATGAGTGTGCTGGACAACGTCGCGTTCGGGCTTCGCCGGCGCAAAGTCCGCGATGCCCGGGCACAAGCCGAGGCGGCGCTGGAACTGGTCGAGTTGTCGCATCTGGCCGCACGCCGGCCGGCCCAGCTCTCCGGCGGACAGCAGCAGCGGGTGGCCTTGGCGCGCGCGATCGTCAACCACCCGGCCGTGCTGCTGCTGGATGAGCCGCTGGGCGCGCTGGACATGAAGCTGCGCCGGCAGATGCAGGTGGAACTGAAGAAGATCCAAACCGAGGTCGGGCTGACCTTTGTGCACGTCACCCACGACCAGGAGGAAGCCATGACCATGGCGGACACCGTGGCCGTCATGAACGCCGGCAAGGTGGAGCAAATGGGTGCCCCGCGCGAACTGTACGAACTGCCGCGCACCGTCTTCGTGGCGAACTTCCTGGGCAAATCCAATCTGGTTGCCGGCGACATTGTGGAGGACCGCGGCGACGCCGTCGTCGTCAATGCCAACGGGAACAGGCTGGCCGTGCTCAAGGAGCGCTCCACCGTGCACCAGGGGAAGGCAATGATCGGCATCCGGCCGGAAAAGCTGAGGATGATGTGGCCGCAGGACGCGCCGGCCGATGCGGCCAACGTGCTGCACGGCACGGTGCTGGACACCTCCTTCACCGGGGTCAGCACCGATTACCTGGTGGAGGTGCCGGGCATCGGTACCTTGGGCGTGTTCAGCCAGAACCACGGCCAGCAGTTGGCCCAGCCGGGCGACGGCGTGGCGCTCAGCTGGGACACGGAGCACGCCTTCGGTCTGGACGGCGTCGATGACGCGCAGTATGGGGCGCCCGAGGTTGACGACTGATGAGCGCCCAGGCCACGGCTGACAAGACACCGGCGCCGGCTAAACGGCGCGGCGGTAGCGGGCGCGGCGGCGGCGAGCTCACAGAGGAGCGACGCCGGGGGCGGATGGGTTACTGGCTGATCCTGCCGGGGTTCTTGTTCCTGCTGCTGTTCTTTGTGCTGCCCGTGTTCTCGCTGCTCGCCACGTCGCTCTATACGAAGCCGCCGGGAGCGGACATTGGCCAGTTTGTGCCGGCACTGGAATTCAACAACTATGTGCGGATGCTGGGCAGTTACTGGCCGGAGCTGCTGCGTTCCTTCGGCTTCGCCCTGATCGCGACGGCCGCGGCGCTGGCGATCGGCTATCCGATGGCCTACCTGATTGCGGTCCGGCTGCGCAATCATGCCCTGCTGCGCGGCATCCTGCTGGTGCTGATCATCGCCCCGTTCTTCACCAGCTTCATCTTGCGCACCCAGGCTTGGAAGCAGATCCTCGCCGACGAGGGGCCGGTGGTTTCCGTGCTCCGCATGTTCGCGCTGCTGCCGGACGACGGACGGCTCACCGCCACCGCCTTCGCCGTGGTCTGCGGCCTGACCTACAACTTCCTGCCGTTCATGGCCCTGCCCATCTACGCGAACCTGGAACGGCTGGACATCCGCCTGATCGAGGCCGGAAACGACTTGTATGCCAGCGGCTTCACCACCTTCCGGACGGTGACGCTGCCGCTGTCGATGCCCGGCGTGATCGCCGGGACGCTGCTGACGTTCATACCCGCCACCGGCGACTACATCAACGCCGCGCTGTTGGGCAACAACCGGGACACCACCATGATCGGCCAGGTGGTGGACTCCAGGTTCTTCCGGGTGGTCGACTACCCCGGGGCCTCGGCGCTGTCCTTCGTGCTGATGCTGGCGATCCTCGCCCTGGTCTTCGTCTACGTCCGCCGCTTCGGCACCAAAGAACTGCTGTAGGGGGAAACCACGGTGAAAAACTCTTTCGGCCGCTGGCTGGTTCCGGTGATCGGCGGACTGGCGTTCGTCTTCCTGCTGGTCCCGATCGCCTACGTCTTCGTGTATTCCTTCAACGACGCCGGACGCACCAACCTCACCTGGCGCGGCTTTACCTGGGACAACTGGCGCAATCCGTGCGGCGCTCCGGAAGTCTGCTCGGCGCTGGGCAACAGCCTGCAGATCGGCGCCACGGCCACGCTGATCGCCGTCGTCCTCGGAACGGCCATCGCCATTGGGCTGGTCCGCTACCGGTTCCGGTTCAATGCCACCGCCAACATGCTGATCTTCCTGCCGCTGGCCACCCCGGAGGTGGTCCTCGGCGCCTCGCTGCTGGCGCAATTCCTGAATGTGGGCGCGGAGCTGGGCAAGGGAACCATCATCATTGCGCACACCGTCTTCTGCATCTCCTTTGTGGTGGTCACGGTCAAGGCCCGGGTGGCCAGCCTTGACCCGAAGCTGGAGGAAGCAGCGGCGGACCTGTACGCCTCGCCGATGCAGGCGTTCTGGCGGGTGACCTTCCCGTTGCTGCTGCCGGGCATCGTGGCGGCCGGCCTGCTGAGCTTCGCGATCAGCTTCGACGATTTCATCGTGACCAACTTCAACTCCGGCAATGTGGCCACCTTCCCGAAGTTCATCTACGTGGCCGCCACCCGCGGCATTCCGGCGCAAGCCAACGTGATCGGCTCGGCGATGTTCATCGTCGCGCTGCTGATCGTCATCGGCGGCCAGGTCCTGGCGCACCGCCGCCGCAAGATGCTGGCCGCTCGCTGACACCCGCCGCCGGCGTGCTGCCGGCCCGTTGCTAGGAGTACGTCTTGATCGATCGGAACCGGCTGGCCGAGCTGTTCGGCCGCGAGCTGCAGGACTTCGAAGCCAAGCACCCGCAGTCCAAAGCGCTGTACGACGGCGCCGCCCACCTCTTCGGCAAAGTCCCGATGACCTGGATGAACAAGAAGGCGGGCGGCTTCCCCCTCTATGTTCAGCGCGCCCGCGGATGCCGGGTGTGGGACGTGGACGGCCTGGAATACGTCGATTTCGCGCTGGGGGACACCGGCGCGATGGCCGGCCATTCCCCGCAGCCCACCGTCGACGCCATCATCCGGCGGATTGCCGACGACGGCGGACTGGCCACCATGCTGCCGACCGCCGACGCCGAGTGGGTGGGCGCCGAGCTGGCGCGGCGGTTCGGCGTGGAACGCTGGAGCTTCTCGCTGACAGCCACGGATGCCAACCGCTGGGCCATCCGGCTGGTCCGCGCACTGACCGGCCGGGGCAAGATCCTGTTCAACCCGTACTGCTACCACGGATCGGTGGATGAGTCGCTGATCGTGGCCGGCCCGGACGGCGAGGGAATCAGCCGCCCGGGCAATGTCGGCGCGCCCGTGGAAGTCACGGAGACCAGCAGGGTGGCGGAGTTCAACGATCTCGCCGCCCTGGAGCGGCAGCTTGCCCACGGCGATGTGGCGGCGGTGCTGATGGAGCCGGCGCTGACCAACATCGGCATCGTGCTGCCAGAACCCGGCTACCTGCAGGGCGTGCGGGAGTTGACCCGCCGGCACGGGACGCTGCTGATCATCGACGAGACGCACACCTTCTCCGCCGGTCCCGGCGGGGCAACGGCGGCGTGGGGGCTGGAGCCGGACATCGTGGTGATCGGGAAGTCGATTGGCGGCGGCATTCCGTGCGGTGCCTATGGGCTCAGCGCCGAACTGGCCGAGCGGGCCCTGGGCCGCGCCGACCTGGACCTGGTGGACATGGGCGGCGTCGGCGGTACCTTGGCCGGAAACCCGCTGTCCGTGGCGGCCATGCGGGCCACGTTGGAACACGTCTTGACCGAGCAGGCCTTCGAATCGATGATCGGCCGCGCCACGGAGTTCGCAGACGGCGTGCAGCGAGTGATCGACACGTATTCCTTGCCCTGGTCGGTTTCCCAAGTGGGCGCTCGCGCCGAATACCGGTTCGCCAGCCCGGCGCCCCGGAACGGCACCGAGTCGGCGGCCAGCCACGACGCTGCGCTGGAAGACTTCCTGCACCTGTACCTGGCCAACCGCGGCATCCTGCTTACCCCGTTCCACAACATGGCCCTGATGAGCCCGGAGACTACCAGCGCCGACGTCGAGCGGCACCACGAGATTTTCGAAGAAGCCATCCGGGAGCTGACCGACCGCCGATGAAGCACCGGCCCGGCCGGCGGCTTGGGACAATGGCTGCATGACGTTCGCCAAATCCGCCATCCTGTTTGTCCTGGCCGCCGTTGCCGAGATCGGCGGAGCCTGGCTGGTGTGGCAGGCCGTGCGCGAGGGCCGTGCCTGGTGGTTTGCCGGTCTGGGCGTGATGGCCCTGGGTCTGTACGGTTTCATTGCCGCGCAGCAGCCGGATGCCAACTTCGGCCGGGTGCTGGCCGCGTACGGCGGCGTGTTCATTGCGGGGTCGCTGGCCTGGGCCATGCTGCTGGACGGATTCCAGCCGGACCGCTGGGACTACCTCGGCGCGGGAATCGCGCTCGCCGGCGTCGCGGTCATCATGTACGCCCCGCGCAGCGGCGGCTAACGGCCACGTCCAGGTCGGAAGCTTCGTGCTCAGCTTCGTGCAGCGGTTGGTGCGCCGCGCCGCGGCCGGAGCCGTTCTTTGTTAATCTGTTCGGGTGACATTTACAAAGCGTTTTGTGGCTCTGGGGGATTCGTTCACCGAAGGAGTGGGGGACTACGACCCCACTTTGCCCAACGGCGTGCGCGGCTGGGCGGACCGGGTGGCCGAGCAGCTCATGTTGGCGGATTCCGGCTGGGGTTACGCCAACCTTGCCATCCGGGGCAAGAAGATTGCCCAGGTGCTGGACGAACAGGTTGACGCCGCCGTCGCACTCAAACCGACCATGGTTACCCTCTACGCCGGCGGCAATGACATCCTGCGCCCGCGGGTGGACATCGACGCCCTGATGGCCGGCTACGAGGCCGGCGTGGCCAAGCTGGCAGCCACCGGCGCCGACGTCGTGCTGTTCACCGGCTTTGACAGCGTCGCCTCGGCGGTCTTCGGCAAGACCCGGGGCCGCACCGCCATCTACAACGAATGGGTGCGGGAGATTGCCGACCTGCACGATGCGAAAATCGTTGACTACTGGCGGATGCGCGAGTTCCGCGATTGGCGCTACTGGGACGCCGACCGGCTGCACATGTCCACCGCGGGCCACACCTTGATGGCCAAAAAGGTGCTGGAACTGCTCCGGGCGGAGGACGTGATCGATCTGCCCATGCTGCCGGATCTGGCGGTGCTCTCCCGCCGCGCTGCCATGGTGGCCAATGTCCGCTGGGCGCGCGAGTACCTGGGCCCGTGGATCGGGCGGCGGCTGCGGGGCACCTCCTCCGGTGATTCGCTCACGCCAAAATATCCGCAGCTGACCGGGCTCCACGCCACCGCCTGAACAAAGGGCGGACAGGACAAAGTGCCCGGCCGGCTGGTGAGGTTTGGCTGTCCTGTCTGGAAGCTGGCCGCGCGGAGTGCTTGGCTTAGACCATGGACGCAGATGCCCGGATCCAGCCCGCAGACCAACCCGAGTTCCACGACGATGAACCGCACGACGTCGTCGGTCTCGCCGCCCGCCTGAACTGGCTGCGCGCCGGTGTGCTCGGTGCGAACGACGGAATTGTTTCCGTTGCCGCGCTGGTAGTGGGTGTCGCGGGCGCCACCAGCGACTTCGGGACGCTGCTGACGGCGGGCATGGCGGCGGTGATCGGTGGCGCCATCTCCATGGCCTTGGGCGAGTATGTCTCCGTTTCCAGCTCCAGCGACAGCCAGAAAGCGCTGATCGCCAAGGAAAAACGGGAACTGCAGGAACAACCGGAAGAAGAGCTTGCCGAACTGGCCGCGCTCTACCAAGACCGCGGGCTGGCGCCGGGGACGGCAATGCAAGTGGCCAAGGAGTTGACCGCCCACGATGCCCTGGCGGCGCATCTGCATGCGGAGCTGAACATTCAGGGCGACGACCTGGTCAGCCCGTGGCATGCGGCCTTCGCCTCCGCCACGGCTTTCCTGCTCGGTGCCGCCTTGCCGATGCTGGCCATGCTGCTGCCGCCCCCCGAGCTGCGGATCCCGATCACGTTCGTTGCGGTGCTCGTGGCGCTGGCCGCCACCGGAGCGGTCGGCGCCTGGCTTGGCGGCGCCAAGATCTTCCGGGCTGCCAGCCGGGTGGTGATCGGCGGTGCACTCGCTCTGGTGGCCACGCTGCTGATCGGCACCTGGCTGGGCAGCTCCGGGGTGGTTTAAGGCCCCTGCCGGCCCTCCCTCCCCTCAACAGTTGAAGGATCAAGCTTTGTGGCAGAATGGAGGCATGACTTCTGCACGCTGGCTCGATCCCGAAGAACGCCAGGCCTGGCTGGCCTTGCTGGCGGTGTCCACCCTGTTGCCGGGCACGCTCGACGCCCCGCTGTACCGGGAAGGCAAGCTGACGCTGTTTGATTACCACGTCCTGGCCATGCTGTCCGAGGCTCCGGACCGCTCGCTGCCGATGAGTGAGCTGGCGTCCCGGACCTATTCCTCGCTGTCCAGGTTGTCGCACGTGGTGAAGAAGCTCCAGGGCCGCGGGTGGGTCGAGCGGGCCCAGTGCGCCGAAGATGCGCGGGTCACCATGGCGCTGCTCACCGATGCGGGGATGGAAGCGATCCAGTCCCTGGCGCCGGGGCATGTCGCAGCGGTCCGCCAGGCGGTTTTCGATGGGCTGGACCGCCGGGATGTGCAGGACCTGGAGCGGATCGGCAAGAAGATCGTGCAGCAGTTGGAGCCCGGCAGCTGGGTGCTGCGCGAGCCCCGACTGAACGCCTGAGGGGCGCATTCGCTGCCCCGGGGGCGGTGCGCCGTCGTTGGTTTGATCGAAACGGCTGCTGCCCCTAAGATGGAAAGGCGTTAAGTCACGCAGCATCGGCACCTCCTTGCCACGGTAAGGCGGTGCGGGAAACTGCGTGGCGTCCGTGTTTACCTAGAAATGAGGATCGCGGATAGGCCGTTCTTCCCCCGGGAAGATGTGGTTTATTTGCACCTGACTTCACCGTCTTCCCCGCGGCGAGGCACTTCGGCTGGATCTCACCCCGCCAGGTTCACCTCCGGAAAGTCGCAGTAATAACGGTGTCACAACTGGTGGCGGGCGCTCTTACACGCAGATTCGCAGGCCGCTTTACTTCGTCTCTGCGTCAGGTCCGTCATATTTACTACAACTGGAGGAGAGATCATGGCAGCACACTGCCAGGTGACCGGAGCCGAGCCCGGCTTTGGCCACAGCATTTCGCACTCGCACCGCCGCAACAAGCGCCGGTTCGACCCGAACATTCAGAAGAAGCGCTACTGGGTTCCGTCCCTGCGCCGCAATGTCACGCTGCAGGTTTCGGCCCGCGGCATCAAGACCATTGACGTCCGCGGCATTGACGCAGTCGTCACCGAGCTCCTCGCGAAGGGTGTGAAGCTCTAGTGGCAAAGGACAAGGACGTACGTCCCATCATCAAGCTGAAGTCCACCGCTGGCACCGGCTTCACCTACGTGACCCGGAAGAACCGTCGTAACGACCCGGACCGCATTGTCCTGAAGAAGTACGACCCGGTTATCCGTAAGCACGTCGAATTCCGAGAGGAGCGCTAAACATGGCCAAGAAGTCCAAGATTGCTCGCAATGAGCAGCGCAAGGTCGTTGTCGAGCGTTACGCCGCGAAGCGTGCCGAGCTGAAGAAGACCCTGGTCGACGCCAACGCGACCGACGAGGCCCGCGAAGAGGCCCGCCTGGGCCTGCAGAAGCTGCCCCGCAACGCTTCTCCGGTCCGTGTCCGCAACCGCGACCAGATCGACGGCCGCCCCCGCGGCACGCTCCAGAAGTTCGGCATCTCCCGCGTGCGTTTCCGTACCATGGCGCACAACGGCGAACTGCCGGGCATCAAGAAGTCCAGCTGGTAAAAACCTGCTGGCTTCACCATGAAGCTGCTTGAAGGGCGGCGGTCCCAGTCCGGGACCGCCGCCCTTTTTGGTGCCCGCGTTTCGTGCCCGGAAGTCGCCTTTTGGGCACCTTCCGGTCGCACGGGAGCACCCTCCCTTACCCTCAAAATCACGACGACGGTGCCCCCCGGTTGCGGCCGGTACCGGCACGCTCTGCGCGACGCGCGGAAGGCGCACATCGTATGCTCTGGGCGGAAAAAGCGGCCCTCAGGGGGCGGAATCGACCCAAATTCCGGGTAATTCGCTAAAAATTCCGCCAGATTCCGCGGATTTTGCCGGATCTGGCTGGCCAAGCTGGTAAGTTTTCGCACAGTAGCTTTCCGCAGCCGCGGAAGCTCTGACCAAACCAAAGCAGTCCAGGAGGACAAAAATTGGCTATCAACCGCAGTGAACTTGTTGCAGCTGTTGCAGACAAGGCTGGCACCAGCCAGACCGCAGTGAACGGTGTCTTGGACGCTGTCTTCGACATCTTCGCAACCTCCGTCGCCAAGGGTGAGAAGATCACCATCCCGGGCTGGCTCGCAGTCGAGCGCACCGACCGTGCAGCCCGCACCGGCCGCAACCCGCAGACCGGCGAATCCATCCAGATTCCGGCCGGCCACAGCGTGAAGCTGACCGCTGGTTCCAAGCTGAAGGCTGCTGTCTCCAAGAAGTAGTCCACACCTTTACTTCCGCAGGACCGTCACCGGCAACCGGTGGCGGTCCTGCTGTTAACCCCTTGGCTTCTACGGGCGGTAAAATAGAGGCCGGGTGCGCGCCGTAGGGCGCCAACCGAAGAATCATCAGGACGGAGGACTGAGGGCATGGTTCAGCGGGAAGGTCGGCTGCTGCGCGGCTGGCTGGGCGCTGCCGTGGCCACTTCCCTCGCTTCGCTCTCGCACGTGGCCGGCGGCGGCCACGTCCCCGCGCCGGCCGTCGGGCTGCTGGCGTTTGCCCTCGCCGGGTTGGCCTGCGTCGGCTTGGCCGGCAAAGCGCTGTCCTGGACACGCCTGCTGGCGGCGGTGGGAATCAGCCAGGCGATCTACCACCTGCTGTTCCAGGCAGGCCACGCTATGCCTGCGGGCGTCCAGACGGCGGTTGGCCACGCGGGCCACCACCTTGCGCCGCTGCCGGCCGGATCGCTGGTGCCTGAAGTATCGGCCCAGACGGCCACGGCGACTCCGGCCATGCTGGCGGCCCATCTGGCCGCCGCTGCCGCCACTGTCCTGCTGCTGCGCCGAGGCGAGCATGCTGCGGCCGCGCTGGCCGGAACAGTGGCCCTCGCCGCGCCCCGCAGGCTGAGCGGTTGGCGCCCGATTCCTCGGGCCCGGCTGGCCGTGCCGCTGAACCTGCCGACCCAGCCCTTCGCGGCCCTGGGGGTGCCTCTCCTGTCCTTGCGGCACCGGGGGCCGCCGTTGCGTCACGCTTTCTGACCCGCGCACTGCGCATCCCCTGACGAAAGAACGTGATGAAACACCACCTGAACATCCCTGCCCCGGTGCGCATCAGCACCGACGGGTCTCCTTCCTCCCGGCGGCGCCGGGAGGAAGGCCTCCGCGCTGCCCGGCAAGCGACGGCCCGCCGGTTGCTCGCGTCCGCCCTGATCGCCATGCTGCTGTGGCTGGCCTTGGCGCTGGCGGTGGCGCGCCCGGCCGCTGCCCATGACGAACTGATCGGTTCGACGCCGGAGAACGGTGCCGTCCTGGACACCCCGCCAGCGGAGGTCACGCTCAAGTTCAGCGCGAATGTCATGGACATCGGCGCCACGACCCAGGTGCTGGACGGCAAGGGCACTGACTGGGCGGCCGGGGCGCCGGTGCTGAGCGGCAGCAAAGTCAGTATTCCGCTGCGGGACGGCATGCCGGACGGTGACTACCAACTGGGCTGGCGCGTGGTTTCCAGTGACGGCCACCCGATCGAGGGAACGCTGAAGTTCTCGGTGGCGTCCTCGAGCCCCGCAGCCTCATCCGCGGCCACCGGTACCGGCAACGCCTCCGAAACCACGGGACAAGAAAACGGCTCCAGCAACATCGGTCTCTTCGTCGCGCTGGGCGCCGGCGCGCTGGCCATCGCCGCAGGCCTGGCCGCGTTCGTGATCAGCAAGCGCGGCGGAGGCACGGACGGTCGTGGCTGAGCGGTTGGCCCCACCGGCTAAGCCACGTCCCGCGGCGATCACTGCCGACGGGATCGGCAGGGGCTGGGTCTTGGCCGGGGCCGTCGTCCTGGCGCTGGCACTGGTTGCCGCCCTGCTCTATTCCGGGGCTGCGGCCGCCCGGCAGCTGTCCGATCCCGGCGCCCTGACCCGCTGGGCGTTGCCAGTGGCCAAGGCCGCCAACAACGCGGCACTGTCCGTGGTCATCGCGTCGCTGCTGTTCGCCGTCGGGATCCTGCCCAAGCAGCTGCGTCCCAACCGCAGGCCCGGTAGAGGCGAGGACGGGCCCGAGCACCCGGCGTTCACGGCCGCGCTGCGGCTGGCCGCGATTGCGGCGGTCGTCTGGACGCTGGCCGCGATGGCCGTGCTGGTCTTCAGCTTCTCCGACATCGCCGGCCTGCCGATCAGCGGGGATGCCCACTACACCGCCGGATTCGTGGGTTTCATGACGGATATCGGCACCGGCCAGGCGTGGCTCTCCATTACCATCGTGGCCGCCATCGTGGCCACGCTCGTTCTGGGGGTCCGCTCGCTGCCGGGGCTGGGCATGACGCTGGCGCTGGCCACCATCGGCGGGCTGCTGCCGATGGCCCTGATCGGGCACTCCGCCGGCGGCGACGACCACTACGGAGCCGTCAACTCGATCGGCCTGCACCTGCTGGGCGCCTGCCTCTGGGTGGGCGGCATCATAGTGCTTGCGGTCATCTCCGGAACGCTGGGCACCAAAGACATCACCGGCCAGGTGCTGCGCCGCTACTCGTCGCTGGCGCTCATCAGCTTTTTCCTGGTCTTTTTCTCCGGCATCATCAACGCGTCGATCCGGATCACCTCGCTGGACCAGCTCTCCAGCCCCTACGGCGTGCTGGTGGTGATCAAGGCCCTCGCCACGCTGCTGCTGGGGGCTATCGGCTTCATGCACCGGCAGTGGATCATCCCGGAGTTGGGTACCAGGTCCGGCAGGCGGGTCCTGTGGCAGCTCATCACGGTGGAGCTGCTGATCATGGCAGCGGTGTTCGGGATCGCCACTGCGCTGGGGCGCACGGCGCCGCCCACGCCGGAAGAATTGCCGGTGGACGCGTCCCCGGCGCGCATCCTGACCGGCTACGACCTGCCGCCCGAGCTCGTCAGCGGCAGTTGGTTGACTGTCTGGCGCTGGGACTGGTTGTGGGTCGCGGTCGCCCTGGTTACCGGCATTGCCTATCTGGTGGGCGCCGTCAGGCTGCACCGCCGCGGGGACCGCTGGCCGATGGCGCGGACGGTCAGCTGGATTGTCGGCTTGCTGGCGCTCACCTACGTCACCTCCGGCGCCCCGGCCGTTTACGGGATGGTGCTCTTCAGCGCCCACATGCTCGACCACATGGCGTTGACCATGGTGGTGCCGCTGTTCCTGGTCTTGGGGTCGCCGATTACGCTGGCGCTGAAGGCGCTGCCGCCCCGCCGGGACGGGAGCAAGGGGCTGCGCGAATGGATCCTCTGGCTGGTGCAGTCGAAATACTCGCAGGTCATCACGCACCCGCTCTTTGCCGCGGCGAACTTCGCCGGCTCGATCGTCATCTTCTACTACTCGCCGCTGTTCCGGTTCGCCCTGGACGAGCACACCGGCCACGAGCTGATGAACCTGCACTTCCTGCTGACCGGCTACATCTTCATCCTGACGATGATCGGCCAGGATCCGCTGCCGCGGCGGGCACCGTATCCCATGCGGTTGTTGATCCTCTTCGCCACCATGGCGTTCCACGCCTTCTTCGGCGTGGCCCTGACCAGTTCGACGGCCCTGATCCAAGCCTCCTGGTTCGGCAGCATGGGCCGTGAGTGGGGCCTGTCGGCCATGGACGACCAGCAAGTCGGCGGAGCCATCATGTGGGGCGTCGGCGAAATCCCCACCCTGTGCGTCGCCGTCGGAGTGGCGATCATGTGGTCGCGTTCCGACGCCCGGGAAACAAAGCGTAAAGATCGTTCAGCCGAGAGGAATAACGACGCCGAGCTGGCAGCTTATAACGATATGTTTGCCAAGATGGCCCGGCAGGACGCACGTATGGTCCCGCCCGGGGCCGTCAGGCCGGCCGCCGGCCACCGCGCGTCCGCAGACCACGAAGACGCACCGAAAACCACCAACGGGCAGGAGCCCGCTCCGGACCCGGATAACGCCGGCCGGACCCAAGGAGAATCCAGATGACTGAGGCTGCCGAGACCATCCGCACTAACTACCGGGTCCGTGGATCCGACCTGGTGGGCCGCAACTGGCTCAATACCGGCGGCAAGCAGCTGGGATTGGAAGACCTGCGCGGCAAAATCGTGCTGCTGGATTTCTGGACGTTCTGCTGCATCAACTGCCTGCACGTGCTGGACGAGCTGCGGCCGCTGGAAGCGAAATACAAGGACGTGCTGGTCACGGTCGGCGTGCATTCGCCAAAGTTCGAGCATGAAGCTGACCCGGTGGCGCTGGCCGCGGCCGTGGAGCGCTACGAGATCCAGCATCCGGTGTTGGACGACCCGGAGCTGGACACCTGGCAGGCCTATGCCGCCCGGGCGTGGCCGACGTTGGTGGTCGTTGACCCCGAGGGCTACATCGTGGCGCATCTGTCCGGCGAGGGGCACGCCGGCGGCCTGGAGTCGCTGGTGAAGGAACTGGTGGCCGAGCACGAAGCGAAGGGCACGCTGCACCGCGGCGACGGCCCCTACGTTCCCGCAGAAACCACCGCCGGCGACCTGCGCTTCCCGGGCAAAGTGATTCCGCTGCCGGACGGCGTGGGGTCCGAAGGCGGCTCGTTCCTGGTCACCGATACCGGCCACCACCGGCTGGTGGAACTGGCGGCCGACCTGACCACGGTACTCGCGACCTACGGCTCCGGTGACAAGGGCTGGCAGGACGGGGCCGCCGGCGAGGCCAAGTTCAACGAGCCCCAGGGCCTGGCCCTGCTGCCGGACGAGATCCGCAGCCGGGCGGGCTACGACGTCGTGATTGCAGACTCCGTGAACCACCGGCTGCGCGGGCTGTCGCTGGCCACCGGCCAGGTGACCACGGTGGCAGGCAACGGCGTGCAGCGCCTGCTGGATGCCGACACCCAGCGGACTGGTCCGGGGATGGCGCAAGCGGGTCCCGGCTCGGTGGCGGACGAGGCTTCTTCCGGCGGGGCGCTGGAAGAGGAACTGGCCGAAGCCATCGCTTCCAACTGGGCGCCGCTGGCTGCCGATCCGCTGGCCGTCTCGCTCAGTTCGCCCTGGGATGTCCACTGGTCCACGCGGCTGAACGCCGTGGTGATCGCCATGGCCGGCGTGCACCAGATCTTCACCCTCGATCCGGTGTCCGGCAAGGTAGCCATCCTGGCCGGCACCGGGCTGGAGGGCCTGCAGGACGGCGACGCCACCGTGGCCTGGTTCGCCCAGTCTTCCGGTCTCGCCGGCGACGCGGCCGGCAACATCTGGGTTGCGGATTCGGAGACGTCGGCGCTGCGCAAGATCTCCTTCGTGGATGTGAACGGCGAAAACCGGGTGCAGGTGTCCACCGCCATCGGCGCCGGTCTCTTCGACTTTGGCTTCCGCGACGGCCCTGCCGCCGAGGCGCGGCTGCAGCATCCGTTGGGCGTGGCGGTCCTGCCGGACGGCTCCGTAGCAGTGGCAGACACCTACAACGGGGCGGTGCGCCGCTACGATCCGGCCACCGAGACCGTCTCCACGCTGGCGCGGGGCCTGGCCGAGCCATCCGACGTGCTGTTGGACACCTCGGCCGTGGCCGACGGCGGCGAACCGCTGCTGCTGGTGGTCGAGGCGAACAAGCATCAGCTCATCCGGCTGCCCATCCCCAAGGAAGCGCTGACCGTTGACGAAGGCGCCTCGCAGACGCAGCGGCCCAAGACCGAAGTGTCGGCCGGCCCGCTGGCGCTGACCGTGCGCTTCGCCGCCCCCAAGGGCCAGAAGCTGGACGACCGCTGGGGCGACCCCACCCAGTTGAAGATCTCCTCCTCGCCGGAGAACCTGCTGGTCTCCGGCGCCGGCACCTCGGTGGGCCTGCTGCGTGAACTGGTGCTGTCCGACGTAGTCACCGAGGGCGTCCTGCACATCACCGCCCGGGCGGCGGCGTGCGACGGCGAGCCCGGCGGCGAGATCCCGGACCACGCCGCCTGCCACCTGTATCAGCAGGACTGGGGCATCCCGGTGGTCATCGGCGCGGGAACCGGGGACCTGACGCTGGATCTGCGCGGACTGGATTAGACAAGCCCGCAATCGATCAATGCCGGAGGCGGACAGGATTCCCTGTCCGCCTCCGGCATTGAGGCATCGATGTCCGGGTTGTCTTTAGTACTCCACCACTGGGGTCAGGGTGACATGTCCGTCATTGACGGACAACCGGCCGGTGAAATCGAACTCCTGCTTCAGCTCGCGTTCCACCGAGGCGCCGGTGAACAAGTCAATCTCCACCACGTTCAGCTTCGCCACCCCGCGCAGCGGACTGAGCACCCAGCTGCCCTTGAACGGCTCCACCTTGACCTCGGGATACTCCACGATCGACCAGTCGATGGTGTTGTCCTGGACCCGGTCCATCGAGGCGCTGAATGGGCAGCCGGAGGGCTGCAACACGCGCTGCTCCGCACACGAGTCCAGGAAGGCGTTGACCTGGCCGCTCAGGGCATCCACCAACTTCGGCGTGGCCTCCGTTGCCAGCGAGAGCCGGGCGTCCTGCGCGGTGTGCGGGCCGGTGAGCACGGATTCGACCACCGGTGCGGCGAAGTAGTCGCTGGCGTAGTGGGCCTCGAAGCTGCCGGGGTAGAACACGGCGAAGGAATTCTTGCCTTCCGGCAGTGCCACCCGGGTGCCGTTCAGCGAGGCCTCGTTGCCGTTGACCACGTCCACGCTGATGGTGGGCAGCGTGCTGGGAACGAAGGACCACTGGTTGAAGAAAAGCCACGTGGTGCCGGTCTTTTCCAAGGCGAAGGTGGTGGTGTGGGCAACGCCGTTGACCGTGTAGCTGACCGGCTGGTCCACCCTGTCGTCGCCCGCCGGAACCGGATCCTGGATTTCCAGGTTTTCGAGCGTGTCCACGGAGGCCTTGAGCGCGGCGCCGTCGAGCATGGCGGCATTGGCATCGGGCACGGTGGCGTGAAGCAAACCGAGCGCGGTCCCGCCGTCGCCGTCTTCCAAGGCGTTGAAGTAGGCCTTGATCTGGTGCTGCGGGCTGAAAACGAACGCGTTGACCAGCACGATAGTCAGCGCGGCGGCGGCCACGGCAAGCATCAAGCACAGCAGCCACGTGGCTACGGTCCTCAGTACTTTTGAATTTCCCACTAGCCCAACGTTACCCGCTGGCGGGACGGTTCCCGGGACCGGCATGATCCGGGTTGCTGCGCCGGCGACGGCGGTGCGCCCCTCCCAGCGACGGCGGGGCAGCTCTTATCAGCGCCGGCGGCGCCGTCTGGTCCCGAACAGGCCGCGCATCAGTTCACGGCCCAGGACCGAGGCGGTCTGCAACGCAAAATCCTTCAGCTCGTCATTGTCGGTGTCCCGCGGCGAGGCCTGCCGCGGTGGTGCCTTGGCCGGCGCCGGCGCCGGCGCCGGTGCCGGCGGGGCGGCCGGCTGCGGGGGCGAGGCGTCCGGCGTCGTGCTGGCAGGAACGCTGCCGGACGCGGAACTGCCGTTCCCGGGGCTGCCGGCTCCGGAGGCGGCGGGCACCGGGGCGCCGGTGAGTTTTTCGAACGCCGAGCGGCTGTCCACCACCGGCCCGTAGAGCGGCAGCAACGACGAACCGTCCACGATGGCCTGCACGGTGGCGGCCGGGGAGGGGCCCATGGCGGAGCCGGGGGAGCAGAGCCGGGTCCAGGCCACCGGCGTGGGGGCGCCCTGCTCATTCATCACGGTCACTACCGCTTCGCCGATCCCCGCGCTGGTCAGCACTTCCTCCAGGTCGTAGTCGCTGACCGGGAAGGTGGAGACGGTGGACTTCAGCGCCTTGGCGTCCTCGGGGGTGAAGGCGCGGAGCGCGTGCTGCACGCGGTTGGCCAGCTGGCCGAGGACGTCCGCCGGAACATCGCGCGGCGTCTGGGTGACAAAGAAGATCCCCACGCCCTTGGAGCGGATCAGCCGCACGGTGGTGGCGATCGACTGCAGGAACGGCTTGGACGCGTCGCGGAACAGCAGATGCGCCTCGTCCAGGAAGAACACCAGCTTGGGTTGTTCCGCGTCCCCGACCTCCGGCAATTCAGCAAACAGGTCGGCGATCAGCCACATCATGAAGGTGGAGAACAGCAGCGGGCGCTGTTGCAGCGAGGACAGCTCCAGGCAGGAGATGATGCCGCGGCCGTCTGCGGCGGTGCGCAGCAGTTCGGCGGTGTCGAACTCGGTCTCGCCGAAGAAAGGGCCCATGCCCTGGGCCTCCAGGGACACCAGCTCGCGCAGGATCACCCCGGCAGTGGCCTTGGACAGACCGCCCAGGTTTTCCAGGGCCTCCTTGCCGTCGTCGGAGACCAGGAACTGGATCACGGCGCGCAGGTCCGCCAGATTGTAGAGTTCCAGATCGTTCTTGTCCGCGTAGTAGAAGACCAGCTGCAGGCTGGATTCCTGCGTCTCGTTCAGTTCCATCACCCGGGACAGCAGCAGCGGGCCGAAGTCGGAGATCCGGGCGCGGACCGGGACACCGGTGCCGTCACCGCCCAGCGAAAAGTACTCCACCGGGTAGGCGGACGGCTTCCAGTCCTGCCCGACGCTGGCCGTCCGCTCAGCGAGCTTGGCGCTGCCGGCCGACGGGGTGGAGAGACCGGTCAGGTCGCCCTTGATGTCCGCTAAGAACACCGGCACGCCGTGCGCCGAGAGCTGCTCGGCGATGACCTGAAGCGTGATCGTCTTGCCCGTGCCGGTGGCGCCGGAAATCAGGCCGTGCCGGTTCATCATGGACAGCGGCAGCCGCACCGCTGCCTCCGGATGCACCTGGCCGTCCACCAGTGCCGCACCCAGATGGACGGCCGCCCCGTCAAAGCTGTAACCCTGCTGGATTGCTGCCACATGTTCTGCCGGAGTCCGCACCATGGCAGAAGCGTAGACCACGCCGGATGTCAGCCATAGACCCGGCCGCGGCGGTCTCTGCCATAATCAGCGGATGGAACTGGCAACAGAGGACCTCAGCCACCTGCGCCGCTGCGTGGAACTGGCCCGCGAAGCCTTGGACGACGGCGACGAACCGTTCGGCTCGGTGCTGGTCGATGCCCACGGCAACGTGCTGTTCGAGGACCGCAACCGGGTCAAGGACGGGGACCAGACCCGGCATCCGGAGTTCGAGATTGCCCGCTGGGCGGCCCGCAACCTCCCCGCCGACGAACGTCTGGGGGCGACGGTCTACACCTCCGGCGAGCACTGCCCGATGTGCTCGGCCGCGCACGCTTGGGTGGGACTGGGACGGATCGTCTACGCTGCGTCGTCGGAACAGCTGGGCCGGTGGCTCGCGGAATGGGGCATCGGACCGGCGCCGGTGGCCGCGTTGCCGATCCAGACGGTGGCGCCGGGGATCGAGGTTGGCGGACCGTCCGTCGAGTTGGCGGACGAGGTCCGCGCGTTGCACCAGCGCTTTCACCGGCGCTGAACGGCCTGCCGGCGGGGACTGCGGGGAGGCTACTTGACCGCGTACGGCGGCCGCATCAGCCCTTCGTTCACGGACTCAGCGGGGTCGGAGCCCAGCTCAACGATCTTGTTGTCCCCGTCCACATGCACCACGGAGGGAACGAAGGACCGTGCCTCCGCGTCGGTCATGTCGGCGTAGGTGATCAGGATGACCAGGTCACCGACATGCATCAGGTGCGCGGCGGCCCCGTTGATGCCGACGACGCCCGAACCGCGTTCACCGGCGATGGCGTAGGTCTCCAGCCGGGAACCGTTGGTGACGTCCACAATGGACACCAGCTCGCCGGGAAGGATGTTGGCAGCGTCCAGCAGGTCGAGGTCCACGGTCACGGACCCGACGTAATGCAGGTCGGCGTGCGTCACCGTCGCACGGTGGATCTTGGACTTGAACATTTTGCGCATCATCGGGTCCAAGTTTAGTCCCCCTCCAGCCGCCGGTGAAACGGATCCGGTTCTGGTTTGCCGGTAGCGCCGCGACTAGGGTAAAGCCACCGGAAGGCAGCGATGTGATCCATCCACGCAGGAGGCATCATGAGTTCGGATATCGGCAGGGATCGATACGACGACGGCGGTCCCCGGCCGGGGGCCGATGCTCCGGCAGGTTCGGGGGAACCTCAAGAACCCGGACCAGCGCCGATGGAGGCATCCACTCCGCCCACCCAGGCCATGCCGGCCGCTACGCCATCAGCCGCCGCACCCACGCAGGCGACGCCCGTCGTGGGCACGGACCAGCAACAGAGCACCGCCTTCGACCGTCGGCCCACCGCCGACAGCATGGACCCGGATGCCGGCCGGGGCAGTCCCGGCGGGGCAATAGCAGCCGAACGGAACTACAGCGACACCAGTGCCTACCGGCCCGAGGCCGCCCTCGACGCGGAGTCGTTGTATCTGCGGGAACACAATTCCTTCGGCGGGGTGAGGCTGGGCTCGGCATTCTTCGGCTGGTTGGCGGCAGCGGGTCTGATGGTGCTGATCACGTCCGTGGTTGTCGGCGTGGCCGCGGCCTTCGGGATGGCGGATGAAGCCGAAGTGCGCGGCTGGTTGGACAACGTCACGAAAAGCGGCGGCGCGGCTGCCATCACCGCGGGGGCAGCGCTGGCGGTCATCGTCTTGCTGGCGTATTTCGGCGGCGGCTACGTGGCAGGACGGATGGCGCGGTTCGACGGCGTCAGGCAGGGTCTGGCGGTATGGCTGTGGGGCATCGTGATGTCGCTCCTGGCGGGAGTGATCGGCCTGGCCGTGGGCGGATTGGGTGTGCTGACCGGGCCGGCGCCCGTGCCGCTCCTTGGGCGTCCCCTCCACGAACTGACTTTTCCGGGCCTGATCGCGCTGGCAGTAGTGCTGCTGGCCAGTCTGGCCGGGGCACTGCTGGGTGGCGCCACCGGCATGCGCTACCACCGCGCCGTTGACCGGTCCGGCTTCGAACCCGACGAGGACCTCGAGTAGTACTGCTCGACGGCAGTCGGCGGGGCAAAAAGAAGCACCCCGGCCCAAGGGCCGGGGTGCGCGGTGCGAATGGAGCGGGCGACGGGAATCGAACCCGCGTATCGAGCTTGGGAAGCTAGCGCTCTACCATTGAGCTACGCCCGCACAGGATCCGGCGAGGAAGCCGGATCCGGTCAACAACGAAACCGAGTTTACCCCAGGTCAGCGGCCAGCCGGAATTCAGACCGGCTGCCCGGCCGTGGAGGCCTCACGCTCGCGGGCTTCGCTGATTTCTTCGGCCCGGGCGGTGGTGGCCTCCTGGGTCAGGGCCGCCCCGGCTTCGGCATCACGAGTCAGGTTGTCGCCGGTTTCGGGATCGAACAAGTGCATCTTGCGGGTATCCAGCCACAGTTCCGCCGCGCGCCCGCCGCGGATCCGGCTGGCGGCGTCCAGCGTGACCACGATCTGCGGCCGCAACTCGTCGGCATCCATCTCCGCGGCCAGCGAATTGAGCAGCTCGCGGACCTCCGGATCCGGGTCGAAGTTGATGTAGCCGTACTGTTCGTTGCCGAGCCACTCGGTGTGGGTCAGCTCGGCCATGAACGTGGAACCCAGGCCCTTCTTATGCTCTTCCACCAGCGAAGCGTCCTCGAAGAATTCCGGCCGCAGGCCCACCAGCACTACTTTTTTGCCCGCGGCGGCCCGGGCCTGGTCCTCGGTGGCCGGGATGTCCCCAATCGGCGTCTTCAGGACGTTGCCCTCCAAAGTGGCCGGCAGGAAGTTCATCGAGGGAGACCCGATGAAGCCGGCCACGAACAGGTTGACCGGCTGTTCGTAGAGTTCACGCGGGGAGGCGATCTGCTGCAGCACCCCCTTCTTCAGCACCGCCACCCGGTCGCCCAGCGTCATTGCTTCGGTCTGGTCGTGCGTGACATAGACGCTGGTGACGCCGAGCCGGCGCTGCATCTGCGAGATTTCCGACCGCATCTGGCCGCGCAGCTTGGCGTCCAGGTTGGAGAGCGGTTCGTCGAACAAGAACGCATCGGCCTGCCGGACGATGGCCCGGCCCATGGCCACGCGCTGCCGCTGGCCGCCGGAAAGATTGCCCGGTTTGCGCTCCAGATGATCGGTCAGCTCCAAGGTCTTCGCGGCGTCCGTGACCAGCTTCCGGATCTCGTCGTCGGTGTGCTTGCCCTTGGCCAGCCTGAGCGGGAACGCGATGTTCTCGAACACGGTCAGATGCGGGTAGAGGGCATAGTTCTGGAACACCATGGCCAGGTTCCGGTCCCGGGGCGCCTTCTCGTTGACGCGCTTACCGTCGATCAGCAAGTCGCCGGAGGTGATGTCCTCGAGCCCCACGATCATGCGCAGCAGGGTTGACTTGCCGCAGCCGGATGGGCCCACCAGGATGATGAATTCGCCGTCGTCGATGTCGATGCTGACGTCGTTGACCGCGGGGAAGCCGTCGCCGTACTGTTTGACGAGGTTCTGCAACGTGATCGATGCCATGGGATGTCCTTTCCTGCCGCGGGCTCAGCCCTTGACGGCGCCTTGGGTCAGGCCGGAGACGATTTGGCGCTGGAACAACAAGACCAGCAGCACAATGGGAATGGTGACGATGATTGCCGCCGCGGAGATCGCCCCGACCGGTGACTCGAACTGGGAGGCGCCGGTGAAAAAGGCCAGCGCCGCGGGGACCGGCCGTGCCGCCTCGGTGGAGGTCAGCGAGATGCCGTAGACGAAGTCGTTCCAGGCGATGAAGAAGGCAATGATCGCCGTGGTGAAGACGCCGGGCGCGGCCAGCGGCACGATGGCCTTGCGGAACGCTTGCCACGTGGTGGCCCCGTCCACCTGCGCGGCCTGTTCCAGTTCCCACGGGATCTGGCGGAAGAACGCCGCCAGCGTCCAGATGGAGATGGGCAGGGTCAGGGACAGGTAGGGAATGATCAGGCCCAGCCAGGTGTCGTACAGGCCGATGTTCCGCCAGAGGTTGAACAGCGGCGTGACAATCGAGATCACCGGGAAGATGGACACCGCCAGGGCGGTGGTGAGGATGACCTTCTTGCCCGGGAAATCCAGCCGGGCAATGGCGTAGGCGCAGAGCGTGGCCAGGACAACGGCGATGAACGTGGCGATCAGCGCGATGCCGATGGAATTCCGTAGCGAGCTGAGGAAGAGATCCTGCGCCGAGCCGACCAGGATCTGTTCATAGCTGGAGCCCGACCACGTGGTGGGCAGGAACTTGCCCGAGGTCAACTCACTGGGCAGCTTGAACGAGGTGGCCATAATGGACGCCACCGGAAACAGCGCGTAGATCAGCACCAGGATGGAAATGATGATCCACGTCACCCGCTCCTTGCTCCGTGCTGCTTTCATCACTTGTCTCCTCTCTGGCTGGCCAGATCCACTTTGAACAGCTTGATGGCGATGAAACAGATCAGCAGCACGCACACGAACAGCAGCACCGACACCGCGGATCCGAGGCCGATTTCCAGCCGCCCGATGGAGGTCCGGTAGGCCAGCAGCGAGAGCACTTCGGTGTTGAACGCGCCGTTGGTCATGATGAAGACGTTGTCGAATATTCGGAACGCATCGAGCGCCCGGAACAGCACGGCCACCATGATCGCGGCCTTCATGTTCGGCAAGATCACCCGGCGCATCCGTTGCCACCAGGTGGCGCCGTCCACTTCCGCTGCTTCGGTCAGCTCGTCGGGCACCTGCGCCAGCCCGGCCAGCAGCAGCAACGAAATGAACGGGGTGGTCTTCCAGATTTCGCTGGCCATGATCACGGCCAGCGAGGTCCATGTGCCGGCGAACCAGTTCAGGTCCGGACTGATCCCGGGCACCCAGCTGAACCAGGTGTTCACGAACCCGGAGTTGATATCGAACATATAGAACCAGGCAAACGCGGAGACCACGGTGATGATGCCGTAGGGGACCAGGATCGCGGTGCGCAGCCAGCCGCGGACCGCCTTGAGCGCCTTGTGCATCACCAGCGCCAGAGCGAAACCCAGAACAAGTTCGACGACGACGGTCACCACCGTGATCAACAGCGTCACCCCGAGGTCCCGCCACCAGACCACGTCGGTGAGGATCACACCGTAGTTGCCCAGCCCGACGAACGCGCGCTCGTCGGGGGCCGTGAGCCGGTAGCTGAACAGCGAGTCGAACAATGCCTGCAGGATCGGGTAGGCCGTGACGGCCAACATGACGACGAAGGCCGGGCCCGCCAGCCACCAGCCCAGCCGACGCTCGGCCCGGGCACGGTCGCTGAACTGCTGGATGGTGCGGCGCCGGCCGGTGCGCCCGGTTTGGCCGCTCGGGAGGGTGGGCGTTTCGGTCGTGGTGCTCACAGCAGGTTCTCCCCCCGTAGGACGGAAACAATGAAGTCCGATGTCTCCTGTGGCGTGACGGCTGGATCCACCTGATCCGGCGGGGCGAAGTTCTGCTGCAGGCTGGTGGAGACCTCGTTGTAGAAGACCGTCTGCGGACGCGGCGCGGACAGTTCCAAGGATTCGCGGATGGTGTCGGCCATCGGGAAGGCCTCTTTGATCCGCGGATCCTTGTACGCCTCGGTGTTCGACGGCGGGTTGCCATTGGTAATGAAGTACTCGGCCTGGTTTTCCGGGCTGACGATGCACTCGATGGCGGCGTAGGCCAGATCGGGGTGCTTGCTGGCGGCCCCGACGCCCAGGTTGATGCCGCCGAGCGGCGGCGCCGATTGCTCGCCTGCGGTCATCCGCGGGTAGAGGGTCCAACCGATGTCCTTGATCAGCGACGGATCCAGTGTGCCGTCCTTCACGGAGGCGTTGGTGGCCGGCCAGACGAACGGCCAGTTGACCATGAACGAGCCCTTGTCGCCCTGGAACAGGATCATCGAATTGTTCTCGTCCTGGGTCGGCAGCCCCGGCCCGCCCAGTCCGTCCTTGCCGATGGTGGAGATGACCTGGGCGGCTTCCGTTCCGGCCTTGCTGGCCAGGCCCAGCTTGATCTGGTCGGCCTTGGCCTCGGGGTTCTCCAGAATGTGGCCACCGGCCGATTCGACCAGGGCATTCAGCCAGACGGTCATGGACTCGCCGCGCTGGCCCTGCACACCAAGGAACTTGTCTTCCTTGGCGGCGGCCTCGATCAGTTGTTGCCAAGTGACCGGCTTCGTCATGTCCAGGCCGGCAGCCTTGGCCACCGACTTCCGGTACCAGAGCAATTGGGTGTTGGCCCAGAACGGAACGGCCACAAGTTTGTCTTTCCAGGTGGCCCCGGTGAGAGCCCCCTCCACGACGTTCTGCGAGGTCCGCTGCGCCACGGCGTCCGGGACCGGAGCCAGGAAGCCGGGCTCCGCCAGTTCGGGGATGAACGGCGGGTCCAGGCTCATAATGTCCAGCGATGAGTCGCTGGCCGCCAGCCGCCGGGCCAGCTGCTCCCGCTGCGAGGCGGCGTCATTGGGCAGCAGCGAGGTTTCAATCCGGTACTTGCCGCCCGCGGCGTCGGTACATTTCTTGGCGATCGCCGCCTGTCCGCCCGCGTCGGGGTTGATGTACCACGTCAGAGTGGGAGGTCCCTGCTCGGCGCTGCAGCCGGCCAGCAGCGTGGCTGCGAGCGCCAGCACCACGGCTGCTCCGGTTCGAGCTGTGCCGCGCCGGTGGCGCGGCCGGTATCCGTCTCTGGGCATCGGCACTAGCCTCCACGTTCTGGTAGACGCTCCGGCTGCGCGGCTTCTGTCGCTCTTATGTGCCACCCAGCCTCGTAAAAGTAGAGCGTATTCTCCCGCAGGCAAATGCGCCATGGGTCGTGCTGGCCCGGAACCTGCTGGCAGCGGGGAATACGGCGGGCAGGATGGGGCGTTGTGCCGCGTACTGTCCGGCAACCGCGGGCGTAGCGTGAGGGAAGGCAAGCATGGGGAATTCGAGTGAAGACGCACGGCGGCGGGACAGCTGGCTGCGCTTCCGGGATCACCGGAACCGCGCGCTGGCCGTTGAGCACGGCTGGCTGACGCTGACCTCGCTGCAGTGGCTGCCCGCCGAGCCGGCACCGCTGGACCAAGTCACGGGTTTGTGGAGCGCCAACGGCCGGGCATCCGCCGGCGGACATGCCACCCTGACGGCAGGCGCCGACGACGGCTTGTACTTCATGGAAACCGGCGAGTTGGCGGTCGGGACGTTTACCGCCACGTTGGGCAACGAGGAATCGCTGCTCTGGGTGCGCCGCGGCAGCATCGCCGTCGAACTCGCCGCCCGTGGCGACCGCTATGCCATCCGGACCCGGGACAATGATTCGCCGGTGCAGACGGGCTTCGAGGCCGTACCGGTCTTCGACTACAACCCGGACCTGGTGGTGGCCGGCAAGTTCGATGCATACGACCAGCCGCGGACCCTGCCGATCGCCACGTCCAACCCGGACGTGCCCGGCGCCATCACGGCGGTGGGCACGGTCAGCTTCGAACTGGATGGCACCCGGCACACGCTGGTGGCCGAGCCGGAGAAACTGGGTGCGTTGTCACTGAACTTCCATGACGACACCAACGGGGCCACCACGGCGGGCTGGCGTTCCGTCGCCACCCGCCGCCCCGGCCCCGACGGCACCGTGCTGATCGATTTCAACCGCGCCACGAATTTTCCCAGCGCCTTCACGGACTTCGGCACCTGCCCGATGCCGGTTGACGGCAACGTCATCGCGGCCCCGGTGGAAGCGGGTGAACGCCGGGCGCGCTGACTTCCCGGCCGAATGGTGGCGCCGGATGCCAACGTGCGGGAGGATCGTCGGATGGGACCGACGGCGGACGACCTCCGCATCATCACGGATGACCTGACCGGCCGCTTCGCGGAACTGCCGGACGATGCCTGGGGAAAGCCCGCGCTGGAGCTGGACTGGGACTGTCGCGAGACTGCCGCACACCTGATGGACGACTTCGCCTTCTATGCGATGCAATTGTCCGGCCGTCGACCGCCGCGGGATGACTACGTGGCGCTGGTGGATCCGCCCCCGTGGCAGTCGGGCGGGCCGGACATCTTGTTCTGGCCCGATCCCGCCACGGGGACGGCCGGAATCGTCAGCTGTTTCGACGCCGCGGCCGGGCTGCTCTATGCCGTCACGGCCACCGCGCCGGCGGGGCACCGGGGCTACCATCCGGCGGGAACGTCGGACGCGTCCGGTTTCGCCGCGATGGGTGTGGCCGAAGCGGTGCTGCACGGCTTCGATATCCTCGCCGCACAGGGGATCGGCTACCGCCCGGATGAAGCGGTGGTCTCTCGGGTGTTGGACCGGATCTTCCCGGCTGCGGGGCGCACCGGCGATCCCTGGCAGGACCTGTTGAGCGCCAGCGGCAGGACCCCCGAAACCCGCGGCCAGAAGTGGCGTTGGGACTCGTCGGTCCGCGACTGAGGCGGAGGGTGCAGGGCGGGAACCTGGACCGGGCCGTAGGCTGGTAACAGTCCTGCGATGAGGCAGGGGTACCGACGGAAGCCGCCATGACCGTAGACAAGAACACCCGCCGGCTCGAAGACAATATCGAGACCGACTTCTCGGACAAGATGAGCTATGGCTCCTACCTGTCCCTGGACCAGTTGCTCTCTGCCCAGCACCCGGTCAGCCGGCCGGAGCACCACGACGAGCTGCTGTTCATCATCCAGCACCAGACCTCCGAGCTGTGGCTGAAACTGGTCCTGCACGAGTTGCGCACGGTGCGGCAGAAACTGCGCGACGACGACTTACGCTTCGCGATGAAGGGCATGGCCCGGATCAAGCACATCCAGCGCTCGCTGACCGAGCAATGGTCGGTGCTGGCAACGCTCACGCCGTCCGAATACGCGGAGTTCCGAGGGGCGCTCGGGTCGTCCTCGGGCTTTCAGTCCTACCAATACCGGGCGGTGGAGTTCCTGCTGGGCAACAAGAACAAGGGCATGCTGGGTGTCTTCGCGAACGATCCGGCGGCGCAGGCCCTGCTCGCGGAGCTGCTGGAGCAGAGCAGCGTGTACGACGAGTTTCTGGCCTATCTGCACCGGCACGGCTACCCGATCCCGGCGGAGTTGCTGGACCGGGACGTGACCGAGGCACACGTATTCAACCCGCAGCTGGTGGAGACTTTCACCTACGTCTACGAGAACGCCGGGCGGAACTGGGACGTCTACGAGGCCTGCGAGGAGCTGGTGGATCTGGAAGACAACTTCCAGCTCTGGCGCTTCCGGCACCTGAAGACCGTGGAACGGACCATCGGCATGAAGCGCGGCACCGGCGGATCCTCCGGCGTCGGCTTCCTCCGCCGGGCGCTGGAGCTCACCTTCTTCCCGGAGCTGTATGCGGTGCGCACGGAGATCGGCAAGGCCGGACCGGTCGAATAAGGGCCGTGTCGGATGAGGCCGAGCCGAATAAGGGCCGCGCCGAATAAGGGCCGCGCCGAATAAGGCTGTGTCAAAAAGGCCGTGGAAGGGGGCTGCCGGCGGAGGCCGTTCGTTCCACCGCCGGCAGCGCTTTGGTGGCCGCCGCTGATCTCACGCGGCCCGACTGATTCCATGGTCGCACCCCAACACAGATCAGGACAGGGGCCGGCGCCCGGATGCTCCAGGGGGACGGCCGCGTCATGCGGCGGGGGAGGGGCCCGGTCCCGTGTATTTTTAGAGTGTGCTGATCTCCGACCGTGATATTCGTGCCGAAGTGGACTCCGAACGCATCATTCTTGATCCGTTCCAGCCGGACATGATCCAACCCTCAAGCGTGGACGTGCGGCTTGACCGGTTCTTCCGGCTGTTCGACAACCACAAGTACGCGCACATCGACCCGCAACTGGAGCAGCCCGAGCTCACCCGCCTGGTGGAGGTGGATCCGGAGGAGCCGCTGATCCTGCACCCGGGCGAATTTGTCCTCGGCTCCACCTACGAGACGGTGACGCTGCCCGACGACATCGCCGCCCGGCTGGAGGGCAAGTCCTCGCTGGGGCGGCTGGGCCTGCTGACCCACTCGACGGCCGGCTTCATCGATCCCGGCTTTTCCGGACACGTGACGCTTGAGCTCTCCAATATGGCAACGCTGCCGATCAAGCTGTGGCCGGGCTCCAAGATCGGCCAGTTGTGCTTCTTCCGGCTGTCCTCGCCGGCAGAGCACCCTTACGGCTCCGGCGAATACGGCAACCGCTATCAGGGCCAGCGCGGGCCCACCGCCTCGCGCAGCTACCAGAACTTCCACCGCACGATCATCGAACGCTGATCCGGGCGCGCCCGGTGGCGCCCGGCGGAACCCGGCGGTGCAGCAGCCGGCGGGACTCGGGCAGCCTGCGGAGTCACGCCGCCGGGGTGGTGGCCCGCTGGATGGTGGCCGGGGTTTTGACCGGCAGCAGCAAAAGCAGACCGGCCAGCAGCACCACCAGGATGCCCAGGATGCCGTAGCGCTGTTCGCCGAAGACGGTGATAAACAGAGCGAACAGCGAGGGCGCCAGGAAGCTGACAGCCCGGCCGGTGGTGGCGTAGAGGCCGAAAAACTCGCCTTCCTCGCCGCGCGGCGCGAGCCGGGCCAGATAGGCGCGCGACGACGACTGGGCCGGTCCGACGAACAGGCACAGCAGCAGCCCGAACACCCAGAAAGTGGTATCGCCGGTCCAGGCGCTGCCGAAGAAGACATGGTCGCCGGCGCCCAGAACGAAGATGGCGGCAGCCGCGACGATCAGTCCGGACAAGGCCCAGACGATGACATTCTTCGGGCCGACCCGGTCGTCCAGCACCCCGCCGCCCACCGCCCCCAGCGCCGCCACCACGTTGCCGGCGATGGCGAAGACGATCACCTGGCTGAGCGAGAAACCGAAGGTGCCGGCGGCAATCACCCCGCCGAAGGTAAACACCGCGGCGAGCCCGTCGCGGAAAATGGCGCTGGCGATCAGGAAGAAAATCGTGTGCGGGCTGGAGCGGAAGATCGCCTTGATGCGGCGGAAGAGCAGCCCGTAGGACGCGAAGAAACCCAGCGAAGCCGCCGCCGGTTGCCGGGGGATCTCCGGAACGGTAAAAAGTACGGGCAGCGCAAAGACCATGAACCAGACCGCGCAGAACACCGCCACCAGCCGGATGTTCAGCCCGTTGTCCGCGGTGGCCCCGAACCAGCCGGTCTCCGGCAGAACAAACCCGACGAGCACCAGGGCCAGCGCCACGACGCCGCCAACATACCCCATGGCCCAGCCGAAGCCGCTGACCTTGCCGATGGTCGACGGGGTGGAAATCTGCGTCAGCATCGCGTAGTAGTTCACATTCGCGAACTCGAAAAAGACGTTGGCCAGCGCGATCAGCGCCACGCCCAGGAACAGGAACCCAGGCGACGGGTAGACAAAGAAGCAAAGGCCGGTCAGAACCGCCACCGCCACGCTGTTGACGCCGAGCCAGAATCTGCGGCGGCCGCCGGTATCCGAACGCTGGCCGGTTACCGGCGCCAGCAGGGCAATGGCCAGCCCGGCGATGGCCAGTCCGTAGCCGAGGATTTCCGAGGCGAACGCGTCGCCGCCGAAGGCATCGCTGGTCAGATAGACAGTGAAGACGAACGTTGTCATCACGGCGTTGAATGCCGCGGATCCCCAGTCCCAGGACGCCCAGGCCAGCACATGCTTCTTGTTCAGCCGTTCCGCTGCCGCACCGCCCGCTTCTTGGGTTGCCGGCATGCCGGCCGAGTCAGTCATACCGCGATGCTATCCGTTTCGCCCGGTGCGAACTTTGAGCAGCGCCGTGAGCCCCCCTGAATCTTTGCCAAACCGTGAGTTTGAGGGCCTGGCGGCGGCCGCCCGGCGGCCGGGTGCCGCGCCCCGCGGGCGCGGAAACATTTATGCCATGGGTAGAATGGAGCATGCCCTCGTCCGCCTGATCCTTGCTAATTCTGAAGGAAGTTCCGGAGTGTCCCCGTGCTGATTGTGCTCACCCTGCTTTTTGCGGTGGCCTTTGTAGCGCCTTTGATTTTCCGGAAACTGGGTCGGTCGACCTTCTACATTCTGGCCGCGGTTCCCGCGGCCGGCTTCATCTGGCTGATCGCCACGTTCGGCAACTACACCCACGCCAACCAGACGGCACTGGACGGCGCTCCTAACGCTCCGCCGTCGGAAGTCTACGCCTGGGTGCCGGGCCTGCAGTTGGAGCTGGCCTTCCGGATGGACGCGCTGGCCGCGGTGCTCTGCATCCTGATTCTCGGTGTCGGGGCCCTGGTGCTGTTCTACTGCGCCCGCTATTTCAAGGCCGACGATCCCGACATCGGTCCTTTCGGGGCACAGTTGCTGGCTTTCAGCGGTGCCATGTTCGGTCTGGTCACCGCCGATGACCTGATCCTGATGTACATCTTCTGGGAACTGACCAGCGTTCTCTCCTACCTGCTGATCGGCTATGCCAGACACCGGTTGTCCGCGCGTAGGTCGGCGCTGCAGGCCTTGATGGTCACCACCCTGGGCGGCCTGGCGATGTTGGTCGGCATCCTGATGATCGGCCAGACCGCCGGCACCTACCGGATCTCCGAGATCCTCGCAGAAGCCAGTTCGCTGATGGCCCACGGTCAGATCATCGATATAGCCATCCTGCTGATGCTGGTCGGGGCGATCAGCAAGTCGGCATTGGTGCCTTTTCACTTCTGGCTGCCGGCGGCCATGGCCGCGCCCACGCCGGTCAGCGCCTACCTGCATGCAGCGGCCATGGTGAAGGCCGGTATCTATCTGGTGGCCCTGCTGTCTCCCGGATTCTCCAGCACCGAGTACTGGCACGCCGTGGTGCTGGGACTGGGGCTGCTGACCATGCTGGTGGGCGGCTGGCAGGCCCTGCGCCAGCACGACCTGAAGCTGATCCTGGCCTACGGCACGGTCAGCCAGTTGGGTTTCCTGACCCTCGTGGTCGGGCTGGGGTCCCAGGAGGCCGCCCTGGCCGGCTTGGGCCTGTTGTTGGCCCACGGCTTCTTCAAGGCCACGCTGTTCCTGGTGGTGGGCATCATCGACCACCAGTCCGGAACCCGTGACATCCGCGAGCTGTCCCATCTGTACCGCAAAGCCCCGAAGCTCTTTGTGGTGGCCTTAATCGGTGCCGCCTCCATGGCCGGCCTACCCCCGTTGCTGGGCTTCGTCGCCAAGGAATCGGTCTACGAAGCCTTCATTCACCGCGAGGAGGCCTCCGGTTGGGTGGGCGGTCTGCTGCTGGCCGGCATTGTGGTCGGATCCATCCTGACGTTCGCCTACAGCGCCCGCTTTATCTGGGGCGGGTTCGCCGCCAAACCGGGACTGGCTGCCATCGAGTTCAAACCGGTTCCCTGGGCCTTCCTGGCGGCGCCGGCCATTCTGGCCGCGGCCACCTTGCTGTTCGGGCTGTGGCCGGTGCCGGTGGAAAACGCCGTCGAGCCGTATGCCGGGCTTTTCCCGCTGGACACGGTCGTCACGCATCTGGCGCTCTGGCATGGTCTGACACCGGCGCTGGGCCTCACGGCGATCACGCTTGCCGCCGGCGTCGCCTTGTTCCTGCTGCGCACCCCGGTTGCCGCCTTCCAAGCGAAGATCCACTTCATTCCGGAGGCCGACCGGATCTACCGCGGCATTATCGGTGTGCTGGACGAGGTGGCCATCTGGGTCACCGGCCGCACCCAGCGCGGTTCGCTGGTCTTCTATCTGTGCGTGATCCTGCTGGTGGCCATCGTGACGCCGCTGTCCGCCGTCGTGCTGATGGAAGCCCCGCTGCCGGAAAGCCTGGTCTGGTTCGACACGCCCGCGCAGGCCATCGCCGGGCTGATCGTGGCGGCCGGAGCGCTCGGCGCCATCCGCGCAAACAAGCGCTTCATGGCGGTGCTGATGGTCTCGGTGACCGGCTACGGATTGGCTTTTATCTTCGCCATCCAGGGTGCTCCGGATCTGGCCCTGACCCAAATGCTGGTGGAAACGATCTCCCTGGTGGCGATCGTGCTGGCGCTGCGTTCCCTGCCGGCGCGGCTGTGGCTGCGCACTCCCGGCCGGTTCAAATTGCTGCGCGCCGTCATTGGCGCCGCCTTCGGCCTGACCATGATCGTGATCGCGATGACGGCGATGGCAGCACGCACCGCAGATCCGGTATCACTGTCCCTGCCGAAGCTGGCCTACGAGGGCGGCGGCGGCAGGAACGTTGTCAACGTCATCCTGGTGGACATCCGCGCGTGGGACACCTTCGGGGAAATTTCCGTGCTGGCGCTGGCAGCAACCGGAGTGGCCAGCCTGATCTTCATCCGCGGCCGCGGGGACAAGCGCCCGCCGTCCGTTGACGCGGTCGCCAGCGGCTCGGTGGGCCGCGGCTACGAGATGGTGGCGCACTCGGACCGCGAGGCAGCGGCCCTGGCGACTGCCCGCAAGTTCGCCGTGGTGCCGCGCGACGCCTGGCTCGTGGCCGGCCGGACGCTGGCGCCGGAACGCCGGTCCATCATCTTCGAGGTGATCACCCGGCTGCTCTTCCACTCCGTGATGATCTTCTCCGTCTACTTGCTGCTGGCCGGCCACAACCTGCCCGGCGGCGGCTTCGCCGGCGGGCTGCTGGCCGGCATTGCGCTGACCGTCCGCTATCTGGCCGGCGGGCGGGTCGAACTGGCCGAAGCGACGCCGATCAGCGCCGGCCTGCTGCTGGGCTTGGGGCTGGCCGCCGCGGCGCTGACCGCCGTGGTCCCGATTTTCCTGGGCGGCCAGGTCTTCCAAAGCGCCATCATCGAGTTCAGCCTGCCGGTCTTCGGTGACCACAAGTTCGTCACCTCGACGATTTTTGATATCGGCGTCTACCTGGTGGTGGTCGGGTTGGTGCTGGACGTACTGCGCAGCTTCGGCTCGGAAATCGACGAACGAACCGAAGAGCGTACTGCCCGCAGCCGGAAGACTTCAGAGCTCCATGCGCCGGCAACGATCGAGGAGGAGGTGTCCAAATGACGGTCAACCTGACATTGCTGCTGGTGATGGGCGTGCTGTTCGCAGTGGGCGTCTACCTGATCCTCGAACGCAGCCTGACCCGGGTGATGCTGGGCCTGATGCTGATTACCAACGGCGCCAACCTGCTGCTGCTGAGCACCGGCGGGCCCGCGGGGCTGGCACCGATCTTCGGCGTTGACGTCCCCGCCGATACCTACAGCGATCCGCTGCCACAGGCCTTGATCCTGACCTCCATCGTTATTTCCTTCGCGGTCACCGCGTTCATGCTGGCCATCATCTACCGTTCCTGGGTGCTGGGACGGCAGGACGAGGTCCAGGACGATATCGAAGACCGCCGCGTGGCCAACCAGCCGACCTTCGATGCGGAAGACGACGCCGAAATTCCGGCGGAAACCACCGAGTTCGTCCCGCCGGACGAGGCGGAGGAAACGCCTGCTACCAACAGGGTCCGGACGGAGAGGGAGAAGTGAACGCCGCACAGATTGCTCCGCTGGCAGTAGTCCTGCCGCTGCTGGGCGCTGCCTTGGCGTTCGTGCTGATCCGCCATCCAAATGCCCAGCGCCGTACCGGTGCCATCACGCTGACCGTGACGCTGGCGCTGGAAGTGGTCATGCTGGCCTCGGCCTGGGCCAACGGCGCCCAGGCCGTGAACATCGGCGGCTGGATTCCGCCCTTCGGCATCACCATGGTGGTCGATGAACTGTCCGCGCTGATGCTGGTGGTCTCCTCCGCCGTCAGCCTGGCGGTGCTGCTCTATGCCTCCGGCCAGGGCATGGCGGACAGCGACGAAGAGGGTCCGGTCTCGATCTTCCACCCGACCTACCTGATCCTGGTGGCCGGTGTGTCCAACGCCTTCCTGACCGGCGACCTGTTCAACCTCTACGTGGGCTTCGAAATGCTGCTCACGGCCAGCTACGTGCTGATGACGCTGGGAGGCACCAGCCCGCGGATCCGCGCCGGGGTGACCTACGTCGTCGTCAGCGTGATCTCCTCGATGCTGTTCCTTGTGTCCATCGCGATGATCTACGCGGCGACCGGAACCATCAACATGGCCGACCTGGCGATCAAGCTCGGCGAGTTGGATCCGTCGACGCAGATGACGCTGCACCTGATGCTGCTGGTGGCCTTCGGCATCAAGGCGGCGGTCTTCCCGTTGTCCTTCTGGCTGCCCGACTCCTACCCGACGGCGCCGGCGCCGGTCACGGCGGTGTTCGCCGGCCTGCTGACCAAGGTGGGCGTCTATGCCCTGATCCGCACCGAGACGCTGCTGTTCCCGGGCGACCGCCTGAACACCTTCCTGATGGTGGTGGCCGTGCTGACCATGCTGGTCGGCATCCTGGGCGCCGTGGCCCAGATCGACATCAAGCGAATGCTCTCGTTTACGCTGGTCAGCCACATCGGCTACATGGTGTTCGGGCTGGCGATGTCCTCGGTGGTGGGGCTGGGCGCAGCGGTCTACTACGTGGCGCACCACATCACGGTGCAGACCAGCCTGTTCCTGGTGGCCGGCCTGATTGAACGCCGCGGCGGCACCACCAACATGGACCGGCTGGGCGGCCTGGCCAAGCTGTCGCCGATGCTGGCCATCCTGTTCTTCGTGCCGGCCATGAACCTGGCCGGGATCCCGCCGTTCTCCGGCTTCCTGGGCAAGATCGGTCTGGTGCAGGGAGGCGTGGACCTGGGCACTCCGATTGCCTGGGTGCTGGTGGCGGGCAGCATGGTCACCTCGCTGCTGACGCTGCTTGCCTTGGCCCGGGTCTGGAACCGCGTGTTCTGGCGGCGCCCGGAAGACGCCGAGCACCCGGATCCGGTCCTGGTGGCGACCAAGCCCGACGGATCGGCGGTACGGACCACACGCCACGTGGAGGAGCGTCCGCACGGGCGGTTCACCGGGCGGGGCATCGTTCAGTTGCTGCCCATGCAGATGGTCTGGCCGACGGTCGGGCTGGTGGTGCTGGGCGTTGCCCTGACGGTATTCGCCGGGCCGCTCTTCGAGCTGAGCGACCAGGCGGCGCGGGAGATGCTGCAGCGCACGCCCTATATCGAGGCGGTCCTGGGCCAAGGTGCCATGCAGGGGGTTGCCCCATGAGGAAACCGCGCATCTCCATTTGGGTCGAGCTGCCCCTGCTGGCTTGGCTGGTCTTCCTCTGGGGCGCCCTGTGGCAGGATTTCAGCCCCGGCAACCTGATCTTCGGCTTGCTGATCGCGTTGGTCATCGTGAACCTGTTCTATCTGCCGCCGGTCGAACTCAGCGGCCGCTTCAATCCGCTGGCCGCGGTGGTCTTCGCCGCGACCTTCGTCTGGAAAGTGGCCGTGGCGAGCTTCGAGGTACTCTGGCTGGCCCTGACCGCCGGCCCGAAGCTGCGCAATGCGGTGGTGGCGGTGCACCTGCGAAGCCATTCGGACCTGCTGGTGACGGCCACCGGGCATGCCATCTCCTTGATCCCGGGCAGCTTCGTGGTGGACGTGGACCGGTCCACGTCCACGCTCTACCTGCACGTGATCGACGTGGCAACCAAGGAAGCAGCCGAGGACTTCCAGGCCGAGGTGCGGAAGATCGAGGCGGGCCTGATCAGGGTCATGGGCACCAAGGAAGAACTGGAACTGGTCAAGGCCGAAGGCACCGGCAGAGGAGGAGCAGCGTAAACGTGGAAGTCCTGTCGGTTGCCCAAATCATTGTCAGCGCGGTCCTGGCCCTGGCCGCGGTGCTGGCGCTGGTCCGCCTGGCCCGCGGGCCGTCGCTGTTGGACCGGTTGCTGGCCATCGACGTGCTGCTGGCGGTCGTCTGCGCCGGGCTGATTGTGGACATGGCCGCCAGCGGCCACATGAACAATCTGACGCTGGTGGTGGTGATCTGCCTGGTCGGCTTCATCGGCTCGGTCGCCGTAGCCCGGTTCGTCACAGACGGGCGGCCGCGTGAACACTGACCTGATCCTCGACATCATCACTGCCGTTTGCCTGATCACCGGCTCGCTGATGTCCCTGGCCGCGGGCATCGGCCTGCTGCGGTTCCCGGACCTGCTTTCCCGCATGCACGCCGCCACGAAGCCGCAGGTGTTCGGCCTGCTGCTGCTGCTGACCGGCCTGGGGCTGCAGTTGGGCAGCTGGGCGGCCGTGCCGTTGCTGCTCATCGCGTGGCTGTTCCAACTGCTCACCGTGCCGGTCTCGGCACATATGGTGGGCCGCGCCGGCTACCGCACCAAGCACTTGCGCAGGGAAATCCTCAGCGTGGACGACCTCGACGCGGTGGTGGAAGCGGCAGCCGAAGAAGAGCCCGAGGCGGAGATCACCGCCGGTGACGTCACTGCCGGGGACGGCGGTGACGCCGGTGACGCAGCTGCGGAAACCGCAGTCGCGGAGCCCGGCCCCGGCGAGGCCGACGCCGCGGCGAGCGCGGCTGGTCCGGTCAGGAAGGACCAGGACTCTACCGGGACACGCAAGGACTAGCTGCGCCAGCGGGGGCGGGGCCGCAGCCCCGCCCCCGCCAGCGCCCGCCGCACGTACCGCGTTAGTTAGACGATTTCCGGGGTCTTTTCGTAGTGCAGGACTGCCTTGGCGGTGGCCCGCTTGAGCAGTACTTGGATCACCCGGCCAACCGTGCCGGAGACCACAGCGAAAACGAGAGCCGAAGCCACGCTGTTCTCCAGGTCATCGTCGGCCTGGGGGGCGTCCCGGCCGGTGACCTTCTTCCACACGTAGCCCAGCAGGTGGGTGGCTGCCAGACCCGCGCCAAGACTCACCAGGGTGCCCAAGAGCTTTAATACAACGGTCATGCCTGCTCCTTACCGGGGCGCCGCGTCCCCTTGTCATCAGCTCTGCCGCTCCCAGCCTACTGCCCGGTACCCGCCCATCCCGCCGCCGTCGTGCATTTTCCATCGGATGGTGACCGAATGGGCCCGCCAAGCCGGGCGAGTGTAGACTGGTGCGTGCTGCTAGACAGCACCGATAACGACAGGGGAGCGTCCGACCGACCGGCACACGCCGGGCACCGGGAGGGACGCTGAGAGTGCGGAGAGACCGCAGACCCTCGAACCTGCTCCGGTTAGTACCGGCGAAGGGAGTCGAGTTCTCGGGGTGTGCCGCACGGCCGCCCTCCCCTCCTGCACCCAGGAGGATTCCATGAGTACCCTTTCGAATGCGCCGTCCACGCCCACTCCAGCGCGCAGGCAGCGCTACGGCTGGCGGGTGGTGGACATCGTTGTCGCCTCGGTGGTGGCCGTGGCCGTCGGCGTCATTTTCTGGGCCTGGTCGGCGGCGTGGCCGCTGATCGAAGGCCTCACCGTCGCCTTCCCGCCCTCGGCCGGACTTTACACCGGCGGCTGGCTGATGGCCGGCGTGCTGGGCGGGCTGATCATCCGCAAGCCCGGCGCCGCGATCTACTGCGAGGTGCTGGCGGCCATCGTCTCCGGCCTGCTGGGCACCAGCTTCGGCATGAGCGTGCTGGTTTCCGGCCTGATCCAGGGCCTGGGCGCCGAAGTCATCTTCCTGCTCTTCCTGTACCGGAAGTTCAACCTGGTCGTGGCGATGCTGGCCGGCCTCGGCGCCGGCCTGGCGCTGTCCATCAGCGAGAACATCCTGTACAACATGCTCTGGGCCCCCGAATGGCAGCTGGCCTACGTGGGCTTCGCCGCGGTGTCCGGCGTGCTGATTGCCGGGGTGCTGCCCTGGCTGGCGGTCAGGGGCCTGGCGAGGACGGGCGTGCTGTCCTCCTTCGCGGCGGGCCGCACGGCAGACGCCTGAGCCGTTCCATGGGACTGCAAAGTACGACGGCGGTGCCCGGCCCGGTGCCGGTTCTCGCCGAGGGATGGGGCTGGCGCCACGCCGGCCGGAGGGATCCGGCGGTCAGCGGGGCCAGCTTCAGCATTGCCGCCGGTGAACGGGTTCTGTTGCTGGGGGCGTCCGGCGCCGGGAAGTCCACGCTGCTGCACGCCATGGCGGGCGTCCTCGGCGACGACGGGGAAGGCGAGGAAGCCGGGCGGCTGACCGTGGCCGGGCTGCGCCCCTCGGAGGCCCGCGGCCGGGCCGGGCTGGTGCTGCAGGATCCGGAAAGCCAGCTGGTGCTGGCCCGGGTGGGCGACGAGGTGGCCTTCGGGGCGGAGAATCTGTCCGTGCCGCGCGCACAGATCTGGGGCCGGGTCCGCGAATCCCTGGCCGATGTTGGCCTGGACGTACCGCTGAACCATCCCACCGCCGCCCTGTCCGGTGGCCAAAAACAGCGGCTGGCGCTGGCATCGGTGCTGGCCATGCGGCCGGGACTGCTGCTGCTGGACGAGCCGACCGCGAACCTGGACCCGCAGGGCGTGCAGGAAGTGCGCGACGCGGTGGCCCGGGTGCTGGACCGCACCGGCGCCACCTTGGTGGTGGTCGAGCACCGGGTGGCCGTCTGGGCGGACGTGGTGGACCGGGTGATCGTGCTGGCGGCCGGAGGCGGTGTGCTGGCGGACGGCCCGCCGGACAAGGTGCTGGCCGAACGTGCCACCCGCGCCCGGCTGGTGGAAGCCGGGGTATGGGTCCCCGGACATACGCCTCGGCTCAAGCTGCCCGCCGCTGCGGTACCCGGCGGCCCCTTGCTGCAGGCGGTAGGACTGGACGCGGCCCGGAGCCGGAAGACCGGGCCGGTGCTGCGCGGCGTGGAGCTGGCCCTGCGCAGCGGACAGGCCCTGAGCATCACCGGGCCCAACGGCGCCGGGAAGTCGACGCTGGCGCTCACGCTGGGCGGCCTGCTGGCGCCCGCCCGCGGGGAGCTGTCCGCCACTCCGGCGCTGCAGCGCGGCGCGGCACGGTCCCCGGTGAAATGGAAGTCCGCCCAGCTGGTGGCCCGGATCGGCAGCGTGTTCCAGGAGCCGGAGCATCAGTTCCTGACCAGCACGGTGCTCGATGAGCTGGAGTTCGGTCCGCGGCGGGTGGCGAAGCTGCCCGAGGCGCAGATCCGGCAGCGCGTAGATGCCATCGCCGAGCGGCTCCGGCTGACCCGGCTGCTGCGGGCCAACCCCTTTACCCTGTCCGGCGGCGAGAAGCGCCGGCTCTCGGTGGCCACGATGCTGGCCACCAGCCCGGACATCCTGATGCTGGACGAGCCCACCTTCGGGCAGGACGCCAACACCTGGGCGGAGCTGGTCACCCTGCTGGCCGAGTTGGTTGCCGACGGCAAGAGCGTGGTGTCGGTGACGCACGACGCCGATTTCACCGCGGCGCTCGGCGGTGCCGCCGTGCGCGTGGCCGACGGCGGGGTCCGACCGATGCAGACCCTGAGGCGGGCAGCATGAGCGCGGATCTGATGACTCCGCGGCTTGCCGCTTCGCCGTTCAGCCGCGCCAACCCGGTGTCCAAGCTGGCGGCCGCCGCCGTGATTACCGTGGTGGTCATGCTCAGCGTGGACTGGGTCAGCGCTTCGGTGGTGCTCGCGGCGGAACTGCTGCTGATGCCGGTGCTGGGGGTGAACCCCTGGCTGCTGTTGAAGCGGGGCTGGCCCTTGCTGGCGGCGGCGGCCACCGGCGCCTGGGCCACGGCGCTGCTGGCGGAGAAGACCGGGGCCGCGCTGTTCCAGCTCGGGCCGGTGGTGTTCACCGAGGATTCGGTGGCCGGCGGCCTCGCCATCGGCCTGCGTTCGCTCGCCGTCTCCCTGCCGGGCATTTTCCTGCTGCTGACCACCGACCCCACGGACCTGGCCGACGCGCTGGCGCAGAAACTGAAGCTGCCGCATCGCTTCGTCCTGGGGGCGCTGGCCGCCATGCGGTTGGTCGGCCTGTTGGTGGAGGAATGGCGCACCCTGGGTCTGGCCCGCCGCGCCCGAGGCGTCGGTGCCGAGAACCGGCCGGTGGCCAAGGCCGGTGCATTCGTGGGTCAGGCGTTCGGACTGATTGTGCAGGCCATCCGGCGGGCCACCCGGCTGGCGGTTGCCATGGAGGCGCGCGGTTTTGGCGCGGGTCGGCGGACCTGGGCGCGTGAATCCAGCTACAGCAGCGTGGACGTTTGGGTGCTGCTGGGCGGCCTGCTGATCGCCGGTGCAGCGGCCGCGGCTGCCGTGGCTGCCGGGACCTGGAACTTCATCTGGGTCTGAGCTGGAGCCGGAGGGCGGCCGGGCCGCGGGAGCTACTCCCGGCTGCCTTCGGCCAGCAGGGCGGTCAGCTCCTCGGTTAGCTCCGGCGACACCGGGATTTCCTTGCCGTCGATGCTCTTCACCGGTGCCAGCAGCCGGATGCTGGAGACCAGCCAGACGGCATCGGCCTCATAGAGGTCGTCCGGTTCCAGGGGTCCGTAGCCCAGCTGCCATCCGGCCGCGGCGGCCGCCTTGAACAGCACTGCCTGGGACGTGCCCGGCAGGATGCCGCTCTCCAGCAGCGGCGTGACCAAAGTCCGGACGCCATCGCGCACCCGGGCCATCAGCACGGTGGAGGTGGGTCCCTCGAGGACGCGGCCGTCGCTGGACGTGAAGATGACATCGTCGGCGTCGTTCTTGCGGGCGTAGCGCAGGGCCGCCATATTGACCGCGTAGGAGAGCGTTTTGGCGCCCATCAGCAACCAGGGGGCGCGTTCGGCCAGCGAGCTGTCATAGCCGCGGTCCAGCAGCAGCACCGAGATCCCGTCGGTGCGCTGGCGCTGTCCGGCCGACGGCGGCAGCGACGCCTGGACCCAGGCCGTGGGCGCGGCTGCCCCTTCCTCGCCACGGGTCACCAACAGTTTGATTACCAGCTCCTCGACCGGCGGGTGCTCCGCGATCGCCGTCTTAATCGCACGCTCCCAGGCGTCGGCGGGTGGCAGCTGCAAATCCATGGTTTGGGCGGAGGTCGCCAGCCGGTCCAGGTGGGCCTGCACCTTGCGCGGTATTCCGTTCACGGCCAGCAGGGACTCGAAGATGCCGTCCCCCCGGGTGGCCCCCTGGTCGGTGGCCATCAGTTGCGGCTGTGAAGCATCTGCGATGCGGCCCGCCTCGTAGGCAGGGTCCAAGAACACCAGAACTGTCATACGCCTAGCTTAGTTTGTCGCTGGCCGCCGGGTAGGCTGGGGAGGATTGCGCCGGCACACGGCGGGAGGGGAGGAGCAGCCGCGTGCTGTGGTCGTTTGCGGGGCTGGGCACATTCCCCGACTGGGTCGTCGCCATTCTCGGCGTGATCGACATGGCCATCCGCGTCATCGCCTTGGGTGTGATTCCCGGCAACCGCCGGCCCAACACCGCCATGGCCTGGCTGCTCGCCATTTTCTTCATCCCGCTGATCGGCCTTGCGCTGTTCTTCATGTTCGGCAGCTACCGGCTCTCGGAACGCCGGATCGCCAAGCAGGCGGAGGTCAACCGCCGTGTCTGGGCCGCCACCCATGATCTGGAGGAGCCCCGCAGCGAACGGGATGCACCGGCCTGGGTGCATTCGGCGGCAGAGCTGAACCGGCGGCTCGGCGCCTTCCCCATCGTGGACAGCAACCACGTGGAGCTCTACCCGGACTACGACGCTTCGATTGCCGCCATGACCGAGGCCGTGCGCGAGGCCCGCGAGTACGTGAACATCGAGTTCTACATCATGAGCAGGGACGACACCACCGGCGAACTGTTTTCTGCGCTGGAAGAAGCCGCCGCCCGGGGCGTCCGCGTGCGCTTGTTGTTCGATCACATCGGAGCCCTCCGCGTGACCGGCTACCGTAAGTTCCGCCGCTGGCTGGACACCACCCAGATCGACTGGCGCCGTTCGCTGCCGGTGCTGCCGGTGCGCGGCCAGTGGCGGCGGATCGATCTGCGCAACCACCGGAAAATCCTGGTCGTGGACGGGCGCGTGGCCTTCACCGGATCGCAGAACCTGATCGAACCGGGCTACCGGCGCACCTCCAGCGAAAAGATCGGCCGCAAGTGGGTGGAACTGATGGCACGCTACGAAGGTCCCATCGTCACCGCGCTGAACGTTGTGTTCGCCACCGACTGGTTGAGCGAAACCGACGACATCCTCGAAACCCAACTGTTCACTCCGGTTCCGTCCCGCGAGCCCGGGCCGATGACCTGCCAGGCCTTGCCCAGCGGCCCCGGCTTTGCCACCGAGAACAACCTGCGCCTGTTCAACACGCTGATCTATGCGGCCGTCGAGCGGCTGTCCATCTGCAGCCCGTACTTCGTGCCCGATGATTCGCTGCTCTATGCCATTACGACGGCGGCGCAGCGCGGGGTGGAGGTGGAGCTCTTCGTGTCCGAGGTCGGCGACCAGGCGCTGGTCCACCATGCCCAACAGTCCTACTACCAGGCTCTCCTCGAGGCCGGCGTTCGGATCTACCGCTACCCGAGGCCGCTGGTGCTGCACGCCAAGCACTTCACGGTGGACAACGAAGTAGCCGTCATCGGCTCCAGCAACATGGACATGCGGTCCTTCTCGCTGAACCTGGAGGTCTCCGTGATGATGCTCGGCGACCACATCGTGGAGCAGCTGTCCGATATCCAGGACAGCTATCGGCTGATTTCCAAGGAATTGACGCTTGAACAGTGGCGGCAGCGGCCGCGCTGGCAACGCTACGTGGACAACGTGGCCCGGCTGACCGCCACCCTGCAGTAGCCGGGCGCGCTAGTCCGGGAACACCGCCCCGAGCGCCGAGAGCACTCCGAAGGCTTTGGCCCGTACCTCGTCCCACTCGTCGTCGGGCACGGAGTCTGCCGTGATCGCCCCGCCCACGCCCAGGCTGAGCCGGGTGCCGTCCATCACCAGCGTCCGGATGACCACGGACAGGTCCGCGGCCCCGTCCAGCGAAAAGTAGCCCACCGCGCCGGAGTAGACGCCGCGCGGTCCGGTCTCCAGCCGGTCCAGGATGTCCATGGTGCTGATCTTCGGCGCGCCGGTCATCGAGCCGGCAGGAAAGGCCGCCGCCACGGCCTCGGCCCGAACGGCCCCGGGCAACAGCCGTGCGTCGATGGTGGAGACCATCTGGTGCACGGTGGCGTAGGACTCGATGGCGCACAGCCGGCTGACCTGCAACGAACCGGGTATGGCGAAGCGGCTCAGATCGTTCCGCAGCAAATCAACGATCATGATGTTTTCGGCCCGGTCTTTGGCGCTGCCGGCGAGTTCCAAGACGACTGCCGCGTCGGCGTCGGGATCCGCCAGTCGCCGCCGCGTGCCTTTGATCGGTTCGGCCCGCAGGCCGCCGTCGGCAGCGATGCTGAGGAACCGCTCGGGCGAGGTGCTGGCCACGGTGAGCGTGCCGAACCGCAAGAGGCTGGCAAAAGGCGCGGGATTGCGACGGCGGAGGGCCAGGTAGGTGCCCAGCGGATCCGGCGGTTCCGCCGCGTTGGCGTGCAGTTGGGTGGTCAGGCACACCTCGTAGGTGTTGCCCTCGCCGATTTCGGCCTGTGCCTCGCGGATCTTGGCCAGGTAGGCCTCGCGAGAGTCGCGCGGCTGGAAGACCAGGCCGGCGGGCGGCGGTGCCGTTTCCGGGGACGGGCCGGAAGCCGGTGGCAGGCCGCGGATGACTGCCGCAGTGCCGGCGATCCAATCGGCCGCTTCGCCCGCGTGGGACGGTTCGGCCAGGGCCAGCAGCCACGTGCAGTGCCGGACGTGGTCCAGCAGGACGGCGCGGCCGGCGAACAGCAGCGCGGCGTCCGGGGCATTGCCACTCTCCGGCAAACGGTCCAGCACCCCGGTGTCGGTGTCCTTGCCGCCGGTCTCACGTTTGAGCTCGTAACCCAGGTAGCCCAGCCAGCCCAAGGCGAAGCCGCCCGGCACGTCCTCGGGAGCGGTGACCGTGCGGTGTCCCCAGACGCCGTCCAGCCAGCGGAAGAACCCGCCGCCGATCCGCGCGGTGGTGTGCTGCTGGCTCACCAGCGTGGTGCCGTTGCGGTGCTCGGCCCACCGGCCGAAGCTGCCGCCGTCGTCGGCCAGGATGCTGATCCGGTTCCGGTCGGCGGCCTCGTGGACGTTGGAACTGTCCAACCAGACGCTGCGGGCCGCGCCGGCGTACAAGCGGCGGTAGACCGCCTCCGCGTCCGGGTAGGCCTCCACGCGTTCGGCCAGCAGCCGGACGCCTTCGCGGGCCGTCCGCTCGGCGGCCAGGGCGTGTTCGAGCGCCGGCAGCGAGGCCAGCGCCCCGAGGACCAGGTCGGGGGCGGTGCCGGCGGGGCCGGATTCGACGACGATGTCCGCGGCGGCGGCCACGTCGTCGCCGGCCAGCCAGGCCTCCTCCTGGGCGGCCCACATGTCCCAGAACGGCTCGTACGCGGCACCGTCCCGGGACAGGGCCCGGGTCCGCCGGTCAGCGGACGGAGCCTGCAGCCACACCACCGCATCGAGCAGGCCGCGGCCGGCGGCGTGCGCCGCCCCGACGCCCTCGAGGATCACGACGTCGGCGGGTTCCGTGCTGCGGGCGGCGCCGTCGCCGTCATTGATCCAGTCCCAGGCGGTCCACCGCGCGGCCTCCCCGGCCGCCAAGGGGCGCAGCACGGTCTCCAGATAGCGCCGCTGTCCGCCGGCCAACCCGTGCCAGCCCGGATAGATGTCCTCCAGGTGGAACAGCGAGACCGTGCGGTGCACCCGCAGCAGCGCTGCCAGTTCCACGGCCAGGGTGGTCTTGCCGGATCCGGACCGTCCGTCGACGGCGATCAGGACCGGCCTAGCGGGCATCGAGTTCCCTGCGCACGAACTCGATGATGCCCTTCAGTGCGGCGTCGATCATCTGCCAGCTGGCCTCGAAGTCGGAGGCCTCGCCGAACCACGGATCGTAGATCCCCTGCTCCGACGGACCAAGATGGCTGACGGCCGGGTCGAAGGAGCGCCACAGCCTGACCTTGCCCCGCGCCGCCTCGTCCGGTGCACCGTTGCGCAGCTGGTCATAGTGGTCCACGTCCAGGGCCAGGATCAGGTCGCGCTCGTCGTACCAGGACGCCTCGAACTGGCGGGCCCGGTGGTCCAGCGCGTTGAGGCCGGACTGCTCCAGGCGCTGGCCTGCCCGCTGGTCGATCGGCCGCCCCAGCTCCCAGCCGGTGGTGCCGGCGGAGTCCACGCTGACCTGGCTGCCCAGTCCGGCTTCCTGGAGCGCGCGGGCCAGCATCCGCTCGGCCATGGGGGAGCGGCAGATGTTTCCGGTGCAGACGGCGATGATGCGGTACATGACTTGAGTCTATGAGAAGGCGGCTACAGGAAAGCCAGCATCAGCCCGACGGCGATGAAAAGTACACCGAAGGCCCTGTTCATCATGGTCAGCCCGCGCACCGTCCGGGTGAACCGCTGGAAAGACCTGGCCGCCGCGGCGAAGAAGAACCACATGACCAGGATGTCCACGGCCAGCACCGTGGCGATCAGGACCAGATACTGCGTCAGCTGCGGCTGGTCCAGCCGGATGAAGCCTGGCATGAACGCCAGGAAGAAGACGATGGCCTTCGGGTTGAGCAGGTTGACCCACATGCCGCGACGGAACATGGAGAAGGCCGGCTCGTCGCGGCGCGCTGCTTCGACCTCCGCGCTGCCTTGGGGCTTGGCAAGGAACTGGCGCAGGCCCAGATAGATCAGGTAGGCGGCACCGGCGTATTTGATCGCGGCGAACAGGGCAGGGGAGTTGGAGACGAGCAGGCCCAGGCCCAGCGCCACAATCGCCACGTGGATGACCAAGGCGGCCTGCTGGCCCAAGATGCCCCAGATGGACCGGCGGAAGCCGGCGTTGAGCGAGTTGCTCATGGTGTTGATGGCACCGGCGCCCGGGGTGAAGCTAATCACTACCGTGGCGCCGAGCAGCGCCAGCCATAAGGAGATTTGCACCAGATGATCCTACGGCGCGGGGCGGCGCAACCCGTTCAGGTACTCGACGAGGTTACGCGCCGTATTCCGGCGCGCCCTTCTCCGGCGCGCCGTTTTCCAGTACCGCCATAGCCGCGTTGTGGCCGCCGAGGCCGCTGACGCCGCCGCCGCGGCGGGCGCCGGCACCGCAGAGCAGGATCCGTTCATGGGCGGTGGCCACGCCCCAGCGCTGCGCCGGGGTGTCCAGCGGCTCGTCGTCTTCGGCGAACGGCCAATCGAGCGGTCCGTGGAAAATGCTCCCGCCGGTGAGGTTCAGCGCATGTTCAAGATCGAGCGTGGTCTTGGTTTCGATGCACGGCTCTCCGCGGTCGTCGCGCAGGATGCAGTCCTCGATCGGCTCGGCGAGCACCGAGTTGAGCGAGTCCAGCACGGCCTGTTGCAGCTGGGCACGGGCCGCGTCGTTGTTCTCCTCGGTGAGCAGCCGGTGCGGGGTCTGCAGCGTGAACACGGTGAGGGTCTGGGCGCCGGCTGCCTGCAGCCCAGGGGAGAGGATGGACGGGTCGGTGAGGGAATGGCAGTAGATTTCCGCGGGCAGCGGATCCGGGATCCGGCCGGCGGTACCTTCGTCATGGGCCCGCTCCAGCTGTGAGTACAGCTCGTTAATGTGGAAGGTACCGCCGAAGGCCGCGTCCGGCGCCACGGCGCTGTCCAGCAGCTTCGGCAACCGGGACAACAACAGGTTCACCTTGGCCTGCGCGCCCTCGGGCGGGGGACCAGACCGCGCGGCCGGTTCCGCGCCGCCGGCGGCCAGCAGTCCGTTCAGGACCACGGGCGAGACGTTCGCGAGGACCCGTTTGGCGGAGACGACGACGGCGGTCCCGCCGTCGTCGTACCGTACCTCCCCGTCCGGGGTCACCGAGGTGGCCTCCGCCGAGGTGCGCAGTTCCGCACCGGCGCGGCGGGCGGCCGTCTCCAGCGCGGCGGTGACGGCGCCCATGCCGCCCTCTGGCACGTCCCAGTCGCCGGTGCCGCCGCCGATCACGTGGTAGAGGAAGCATTTGTTCTGCTGCAGGTCGGCGTCGTGGGCGCGGGCAAACGTGCTGATCAGCGCGTCGGTGAGGACCACGCCGCGGACCATGTCCGAGGCGAACGTGCGTTCCACAACGCTGCCGATCGGCGTCTCGATGAAGTCGTTCCACACCTCGTCATCGCCCAGCCGGCGGCGCAGCTCGGAGCGGCGGGGCAGCGGCCCGGTGACCGTGGGCCACACTGCCCGGGCCAGCCGGCCGGTGCGCTGGTAGAACTCGGTGAACGGGCCGAAGTCCGCCGCGGCACCCACGGCGCGGAAGGACGAGCGGGTCGCATCCGGGTCCTGATTGTCCACCAGCAGCCCGTCGGACGTGCCGGGCAGCGGTGTGTAGGACGAGTAGCGCCGGCGCAGCAGCCGCAGGTCCAGGTCCAGATCCTCGACGATGCGCCGCGGCAACAGGCTGACCAGATACGAATATCGGGAGATGCGGGCTCCGGTGCCGGGGAAGACTTCCGCCGAGACGGCGGCCCCGCCGAGCCGGTCTTCGCGCTCGAGCACCAGCACGCTCTGCCCGGCGCGGGCAAGGTAGGCGGCGGCGACCAAACCGTTGTGGCCGCCGCCGATGACCACTACGTCATACTGTCCGCGCATGTGCGCCAGGTCCTGTCTGCTGTTGGGTCAGGGTTTGCGGGCCAGGATCTCGCCGTTGGGAATCAGGAACCAGGCATCCGGGGCGTCCGCCCAGGCCAGCCAGCCCTGCGCAATCCGCTCCAGCCCGGCCTGGTCCAGCAGCCCGCGCTCCAGGGACTGTTCCGCGTAGGCCGAGTGCAGGACGCGCTCGGACCAGACATCGCCCTGCCAGCGGCGCTGTTCTTCGGTGGCATACAACCAATTGGACGACGACGGCGTGATCTCGCGGAAGCCTGCCGCCTGCGCCCAGGAAATGAGGTGCCGGCCGGCATCCGGTTCCGCCCGATTGCCCCGGGCAATCTGCTGGTAGGTAGCCATCCAGTCGGCGAGTTCCGGCAGTTCCGGATACCAGCTCATGCCGTGGAAATCGGCGTCCCGCACGGCCACGATGCCGCCGGGCTTGACCACCCGCCGCATCTCGTACAGCGCGGCCACCGGATCCGTCAGATGCTGCAGGACCTGGTGGGCGTGGACCACGTCGAAGGTGTCGTCGTCGAACTCGAGGTCGTAGATGTTGCCGCTGACGAACGTGGCGTTCTCAATGCCGCGCAGCGCCGCGAGTTCGGCCGCCTGGGTCAGCACGTCGTCGGACCGGTCCAGGCCGATGACCTGCCCGGGGGCCACTCGCTCGGCCAAGTCAACGGTAATGCTGCCGGGGCCGCAGCCCACGTCCAGCAACATCATGCCGGGCTTGAGTTCGGGCAGAAGATAGGCTGCGCAGTCCTCTGCGGTGCGGATCGCATGGGCATTGACCACGCTCTTGTGGTGGCCGTGGGAGTAGACCTCGTCCTTCATAGTGGGAGACTACTCTGCGCCCCTGCCGGCACGGAGCCGCCGTGCCGGAATGTTGCGCTATTTGTCGGCGCTGCCGGTCCCGGTCGCCGCCTCATCGCCGGCTGTGCCTGCCCCGCGGTCCGGATCGCCGCCGCGGGTCCCATCGCTGCCGGCGACCTCGAGACAGGCGGCCGAGGTAGCGGTGATGATGTCGGCCAGGAAGCCGGCGAACCGCTGGCGGTCCTCCGCCGGGTAGCCGTCCAGCACCTGGCCGATGTTCCGGGCCAGCGGGGCGAACATCGCGCCGCCGGTGGCGCGGGCCTTGTCTGTCAGTTCCAAGTACACCTTGCGGCGGTCCGTGTCGCTGCGCGTGCGGTTGACGTGCCCGGAGCGGTCCAGTCGGTCGACCAAGGCAGTGGTCGCGGGAGAGCTGAGGTTGAGTTCGGTCCGCAGCAGGCCGGGAGTAACGGTGCGGCCGGCCGCGGCCGCCCGGACCATTGCGGCGAGGGCGTTGAGGTCGGTGCGGTGCAGGGCATCCCGTTCGCTGACCGCTTCGACGTAGCGCTCGCTCTCGACCACGAACTGCTGCAACAGCAGCATCAGCCTGTCCATGCGGTGTTCCACGTGCCCCTCCCTTCCATCAATCCACCCTCAGGATAGTTCACTGAGGGTTTATCTCTAAGGTGGAACTACTCTATAGTGGAGCTTGTTTTCCGCTGCCTAGATATCCGAAGGACCGACCGCCATGGCCCGCTGGCTCAGAATGCTCCTCCCCGCCTTGGTGGTGGTCGCCTGGTTGGCTGCCGCCGGCCTCGGCGGGCCGACTTTCGGCAAGCTTTCCGATGTCTCCACCAACGACCAGGCCGGGTTCCTGCCGGCCAGCGCCGAGTCGACCACCGCAGGCCAATGGCAGGAGCGTTTCCGCGACTCGGGTGCGGTGCCGGCCATCGCCGTCGTCGAATTCGACGCGCCGATCCGCCCGCAGCAGCTGGCGGACTACGCCCCGCTGGCCGAACGCCTGGCGGAGGCGGCCGGGCTGGAGCGCGGCGGCGCGAACCAGGTGGTGGGTCCCATCCCGTCCGAAGACTTCCGGGCGGTGCAGTTCATCGTGCCGGTGCCGGAAAACCTGGACACCGGCGAAGTGGTCACCGACCTGCGCGCGGTCCTGACGGCCGAGCTTCCGGAATCCGCCACCGGCTACGTGACCGGCCCGGCCGGGTTCATCGCCGACCTGGTGGAGGCCTTCGGTGGCATTGACGGATTGCTGCTGGGGGTGGCGCTGGCTGCCGTGTTCGTGATCCTGTTGCTGGTTTACCGCGCGCTCCTGCTGCCGTTCTTGGTGCTGCTGACCTCCGTGTTCGCACTCTGCGCGGCCATCCTGGTGGTGTACTGGTTTGCCCTGCAGGGCTGGATCCAGCTCAGCGGCCAGAGTCAAGGCATCCTGTCCATTCTGGTGATCGGCGCCGCCACCGACTACGCCCTGCTGCTGACGGCCCGATACCGCGAAGCGCTGGGGGAGCAGGAGTCGAAGTGGGCGGCGATGAAGACCGCCTACCGGGGTGCGGTCGAACCGATTGCCGCTTCCGGAGCCACCGTGATCCTGGCGCTGCTCTGCCTGCTGTTCTCCGACCTGAACTCCAACCGCAGCCTGGGTCCCATCGCCGCCATCGGCATTGTGTTCGCGGTGCTGGCGGCGCTGACCTTCCTGCCCGCGGTCCTGCTGTTGACCGGACGCAGCGCCTTTTGGCCCATCGTGCCGCGACCCGGGCACCATGCGCATGTCGCCGGATCCGAAAACGAAAACGCAGTGCCCGGAACCGAGGGCCTGCGCGGGTTGTGGCTCCGGGTGGCCAACTTGGTGGCCCGCAGGCCGCGGGCCACCTGGATGGTTTCGGTACTGCTGCTGGCCGCCGGAGCGTTGGGTGTGCTGCAACTGCAGGCCCACGGTGTCCCGCAGTCGGAGCTGGTCCTGGTGAAGACGGATTCGGCGGACGGGCAGGACGCCTTGGTCCGGCATTTCGACGCCGGCGCCGGCAGCCCGGCCGTCGTCGTCGCCGACAGCAGCAAGCGGGACCAGGTGCTGGAGGTGGTCCGCAGCGAGCACGGGGTCGCCTCCGCCGAGTTCTTCACCCGTGACGGCCAGGTGGTGGAGATCGACGGCCGCGTGATGATCAATGCCACGCTGCAGGATGTGCCGGACTCCGACGCGGCCGAGGCCACCGTTGCCGGCCTGCGCACCGCGCTGGACGCGGCCGATCCGCAGGCGTTGGTCGGCGGTGTCACGGCGGTAGCGCTGGACACCAACGTCACCGCGCAGGCCGATTTGCTGAAGATCACGCCGATGGTGCTCGGCGTCATCCTGCTCATCCTGATCTTGCTGCTGCGCTCCATCCTGGCGCCGGTGCTGCTGATCCTGTCCGTGGCGCTGTCCTACCTGACCGCGTTGGGCGTCTCCGCGCTGGTCTTCAACCATGTCTTCGGCTTCCCGGGGGCGGATGCCACGGTGCCGCTGTACGGCTTCGTCTTCCTGGTGGCGCTGGGGATCGATTACAACATCTTCCTGATGACCCGGGTGCGCGAGGAATCGCTGCGGCTGGGCACCCGGCCCGGCATCCTGCGCGGTCTGGGCTCCACCGGTGGCGTCATTACCTCGGCGGGCGTGGTGCTGGCTGCTACCTTTGCCGCCCTCGGTGTCATCCCGATCCTGTTCCTGGGCCAGCTCGCGTTCATCGTGGCCTTCGGTGTCCTGCTGGACACGGTGCTGGTGCGCTCGCTGCTGATCCCGGCGCTGGCGTACGACATCGGGCCGAACATCTGGTGGCCGTCCAAGCTCGCCCGGAAAGAGTCGCAGCAGCGCCAGTTGCTCGGAGCGGGCAGCGGGCACGGCGCGGGCTGAGGCCGGGCGGCCGCGGGCCGCTGGCGCACGGCGGGGGCGAGGGTAACGACCGCCGGCCCCGCCGTCGTCGTCTTAACGGGCGCCGTCAAAGTTGAGCGGAGTACACTCAACTTGGTTGACAAAGCCACAGCCCTGAGTAAACTTGAGTGCAGAAGGCTCAATAGCCGCCGTTCCCCGGCGGCGGCCGTCGGTTCACTCTCGACGACCGGGCCGCCACAGTGAACAAGGCCGCCGCTGCGGCCGCAAAGGAAGGACACGCGTATGTCTCGTGCAGTAGGTATCGACCTCGGAACCACCAACTCCGTTGTTTCTGTTCTTGAAGGTGGCGAACCCACCGTCATTGCCAACGCCGAGGGTGGCCGCACCACTCCGTCCGTTGTCGCTTTTTCCAAGTCCGGCGAGGTGCTGGTCGGCGAGATCGCCAAGCGCCAGGCCGTGAACAACATCGAGCGCACCATCGCCTCGGTCAAGCGCCACATGGGCACCGACTGGAAGGTCGAGATCGACGGCAAGAACTACACCGCGCAGGAAATCTCGGCCCGCGTGCTGCAGAAGCTCAAGCACGACGCCGAGTCCTACCTGGGTGAGAAGGTCACCGACGCGGTGATCACCGTGCCGGCGTACTTCAACGACGCCGAGCGCCAGTCCACCAAGGAGGCCGGCGAAATTGCCGGCCTGAACGTGCTGCGCATTGTCAACGAGCCGACCGCGGCGGCGCTGGCCTACGGCCTGGACAAGGGCAAGGAAGACGAACTCATCCTGGTCTTCGACCTCGGCGGCGGCACCTTCGACGTGTCCCTGCTGGAAGTCGGCAAGGACGAGGACGACTTCTCCACCATCCAGGTCCGCGCCACGTCGGGCGACAACCGCCTCGGCGGCGACGACTGGGACCAGCGCGTCGTGGACTTCCTGCTGCAGCAGGCCAAGGCCAAGGGCGCCGACCTGTCCAAGGACAAGATCGCCCTGCAGCGCCTGAAGGAAGCGGCCGAGCAGGCCAAGAAGGAACTGTCCTCCGCCTCCTCCACCAACATCTCGCTGCAGTACCTCTCGGTCACCCCGGAAGGTCCGGTGCACCTGGACGAGCACCTGAGCCGTGCGAAGTTCCAGGACCTGACCAAGGACCTGCTGGACCGGACCAAGAAGCCGTTCCACGACGTGATCAAGGAAGCCGGCATCAAGGTTTCCGACATCGACCACATCGTCCTGGTGGGCGGCTCCACCCGCATGCCGGCAGTCGTTGACCTGGTCAAGGAAATGGCCGGCGGCAAGGAGCCGAACAAGGGCGTGAACCCGGACGAGGTCGTGGCCGTGGGCGCAGCCCTGCAGGCCGGCGTCCTGAAGGGCGAGCGCAAGGACGTGCTGCTGATCGACGTCACCCCGCTGTCGCTGGGCATCGAGACCAAGGGCGGCATCATGACGCACCTGATCGAGCGCAACACGGCGATCCCGACCAAGCGGTCCGAGACCTTCACCACCGCTGACGACAACCAGCCGTCCGTGGCCATCCAGGTCTTCCAGGGCGAGCGCGAGTTCACCCGCGACAACAAGCCGCTGGGCACCTTCGAACTCACCGGCATCGCCCCGGCTCCGCGCGGTGTGCCCCAGGTCGAGGTCACCTTCGACATCGACGCCAACGGCATTGTGCACGTCTCCGCCAAGGACAAGGGCACCGGCGCCGAGCAGTCGATGACCATCACCGGCGGCACTGCGCTGTCCAAGGACGACATCGACCGCATGGTCCGCGAAGCTGAAGAGCACGCCGCCGAGGACAAGAAGCGCCGCGAGGCCGCCGACGTCCGCAACTCGGCAGAGCAGCTGGCCTACTCCGTCGACAAACTGCTCGCCGACAACGACGACAAGCTGCCGGAAGAGGTCAAGACCGAGGTCAAGGCCGACGTCGACGCCCTGAAGTCCGCCCTGGAAAAGCAGGACAACGACGACGAGGTCAAGGCCGCGTTCGAGAAGCTCCAGACGTCCCAGACCAAGCTGGGCGAGGCCATCTACTCGCAGGCCCAGTCCGGCGCGGCCGGTACCGACGGCGCTTCCGCCGGTGAGGGTGCCTCCGAGGCCGGCGCCGACGAGGACATCGTGGACGCAGAAGTGGTCGACGAAGAAGACGAGAAGAAGTAACCATGGCGGAAAACGGTAACGAAGAAGAACAGCGGTCAGAGCCGGTGAACTTCCGGGACAACCGCAAGATCGATCCGGAGACCGGAAAGGTCCGCGGAGCTGCCGCCGACGCCGGCAACGGCAACCCGGACCAGGCTGCGGGAAAGACCCCCGCGGCCGGTCAGGGGGCTGACGCGGACGCGCTGGCCCAGGCGGAGGAGATCCTCAACGGGGCCGAGGTCCCGGCGGGGGAGTCCGTCGCCCAGGGCGCCACATCGCAGCAAGCCGAGGAGCTCAAGAACGATCTGCTCCGGCTGCAAGCCGAGTACGTGAACTACCGCAAGCGGGTGGAACGCGACCGCGCGGTGGCCGGAGAGATGGCCGTCATCGGTGTCATGAACTCGCTGCTTCCGGTCCTGGATGACATCGACGCGGCACGCCAGCACGGCGACCTGTCCGACGGTCCGTTCGCTGCCATCGCCACCAAGCTGGACAGCGTGCTCAAGACCTACGGCCTGACCCGTATCGAGGAGACCGGTGTGGAGTTCGACCCGAACATCCACGAGGCCTTGATGCAGCAGCCCGACGCAGAGGTGGAAGTGGACTCGGTCAGCCAGATCCTGCGCCTGGGCTACAAGTCGGGCGACCGCGTGCTGCGCGCAGCCCAGGTAGTGGTGGCTGTACCGGCTGAATGACGCCCGCGAGGGTGCCATGACGCTACAGAACAGATGACGGGTTGGTTTCCGGTCCGCCGGAGACCAACCCGTCCTCGTCCGGGCCGAAAGGCCCATAGACTTTGTGAAACTGAAAGGAGGCGCCTGCATGGCTAGCCAGGACTGGGTCGAGAAAGACTTCTATAAGATCCTCGGTGTCTCCAAAGATGCGTCCGCCGCCGACATTAAGAAGGCGTACCGCAAACTCGCCCGGACGCACCATCCGGACACCAATTCGGGCGACGCCGCGTCCGAGAAGAAGTTCAAGGATGTCTCCGAGGCTTACTCGGTGCTGTCCGACCCGGAGGAACGCGAACAATACGACGCGATCCGGGCGATGGGCAGCGGCGCCCGCTTCAGCGCGGGAGGCCCGGGCGGCGCCGGCGGACCGGGTGCCGGCGGTTTCGAGGACATTTTCGGCAACCTGTTCGGCCAAGGCGCCCGCACCCGCACCAGCTCCTCGGGCAACGTCCCGCCGGAGTTCGCGGACCTGTTCGGCGGTTTCGGCGGCTACCAACAGCAGGCGCCGCGCAAGGGGGCGGACCGCACCGCGAGCACCAGCATCTCCTTTGCCGGTTCCATCAACGGCACCACCATCGGATTGCGCGAGCCCAGCGGCGAGGTCATCGATGTGCGGATCCCCGCCGGCATTAAGGACGGCCAGAAGGTCCGCGTCCGCGGCAAGGGCCAGCCGGGTCCGGCCGGTGCGGGCGACCTGATGGTGACCGTCAACGTCAAGCCACATACCTTTTTCCAGCGCGACGGCGACAACATCCGGATCCACGTCCCGGTCACCTTCCCGGAGGCCGCCCTCGGGGCGCAGATCGAAGTGCCGACGCTTGCCGGCGACTTCGTCAAGGTCAAGGTTCCGGCCGGAACGCCGTCCGGTCGGACGCTGCGCGTGAAGGGACGCGGGGTGAAGACCGCGAAGAACACCGGCGACTTGCTGGTAACCATCGACGTGGTGGTCCCGCAAAACCTTGGCAAGGAAGCAGAAGACGCGGTCAACGCCTTCGCGGCGGCGACCGCAGGATCCGATCCGCGCGGCAGCCTCGCCGCCAAGGCGCGGTTGTAGCGGGTCGGAGTGACAGCAGGCCGGAAGGACCGGGCGGCAGACGCGCACAGCGCAGGAGGGAGAGTTACCGTGGGGATAGATGTGAATGCGCCGATTTTCGTGATTTCGGTGGCCGCCGAACTGGCTGACATGCACCCCCAGACCCTGCGCCAGTATGACCGCCTCGGCTTGGTCTCCCCGTCGCGGCAGCGGGGCAGGCAGCGCCGCTATTCCCAGCAGGATGTCAACACGCTGCGCGAAGTCCAACGGCTGTCCCAGGAAGGCGTCTCGCTGGAAGGGATCAAACGGATCCTCCAGTTGCAGAACGAGGTCACATCCCTGCGGGCCCAGGTCCGGGACCTGTCCGAGGAACTGCTGGCCAGGCAGCGCCGCGCCGACTCCAGCCGCGTGTTCGCCGCGGGGCTGGCCGGCGACGTGGTCAGTCTGGTCCGCGGCCAGCGGCCCCGTCCGCGCAGCCAGGCGATGGTGGTTTGGCGCCCGCAGCGCTGATCCGTTCGCGGGCGTCCGCCCGTCGCGCCAGTTCCATGGCACCGGCAATGCGGGCGGCCAGCGCTCCGCCCACCCCCGGTACGGACAGCAGTTCCTCGGCCGAGACCTGCCGCAGCCCGGCCGGACCCCCCAGCTTCTTCAGGACCAGTTGCGCCAGTTCGACGCTGCTGGCCGTGCGCGAGCCGGAGCCGACTACCAGCGCCATGACTTCGGCGTCGCGCAGCCGGCGCATTCCGACACGGGCAAGCCGCTCGCGCGGCCGGTCTTCTTCGGGCATCTCGGCAATGCTGGTATGGCTGTTCATGCCTTCACGGTAGGGTCGCGGCGACCCTGCCGGCCGTCCTTGCCGGACAGGTGTGGACATCCGGTTCCCGACCCACGCCTGTGGAGGCAGACTGCCCTTGGCGGTGCCTAGCCAGCAGCAACCTGGGCAGTCCGCACGGACGTGCCGCGCCAAGGGAACCCGCAGCTACCCTGCCCCAACCGGGCAGCTGCGGGCGGATGGTGGCGCGGATTACTTGATGATGTCTCCGTTGGGGGCGACCACGTACCAGACGTCGTTCACGTCCTGCCCGCCGGTGTCGCCTGCGGCTTTGTCCTGGGCCCAGTAATGGATGGGCATGCCGTTGAGGGTGACTTGGTGCTTCCCATCCGGGGTCGCGATGAGCCCCACCTTGGCGGTGACCCCGTTGAGCTTCGGCGTTGTCTCGGCCAGCACCGGCGGCCACGCCGACAGGCAGTCGCCCGTGCAGGCGCTCTTGCCCGAATTGGCAACGTCTTTGGTGAAGACGTAGACGGTCATTCCTTTGCCGTCCACGACGATCTTGCCGAGACTGGTCTGCGCGGTGGCCAGCGTGCCGGCCGCGCCCATTTCGCCACCGGTCTGGCCGCCCTCTGACATCGGTGGCGAAGACATCGGCGGGGAGGCCGATTCGGTGGCCATGCCGGATTCGGTGGCCATGCCGGAGGCACTCGACGGGGGCGCCTGGGTGGTCGCGGGCGCTTGCGTGCCGGAACTGCCGCCGCAACCGGCCAGGACCAGCATGCCAGCGGCCAGCAGGGCGGCCCGGGCTGTCTGTGTGATTTTCATGGGGGTTCCTTTGCCGTCTCCCGGGCGCTGCCCGGAGTGCGGAGCCGCGGGGCGCGACCCGCTATTGGAAAAGACGTTGGACGCGCCCACAATGGTTCAACACCGGCGGTGCGGATTTTTGGCAGGACGATTTTCGGCGCCGCTGAACCGGAAGGCAGCCACCGTCGTCGTACTGGATAGAAGAGCCGGAACGGCACCGACGCCGCCGGTTACTGACAGGGCGGATTCCCGGCGAGGGAGGAGGCAGCCGTGTCACTCGACGACGAGGCTGTGGCCCGCATCTACCGCGAGCACGCCACAGCGCTGCGGCGATTCGTGCGCGCCGCCACCTCCAACGCGGACCAAGTGGAGGACGTTGTCCAGGAAACGATCCTGCGGGTGTGGAAGCGCGGGCCGGAAACGGAGAACATGCGCGGCTACCTGTACCAGACCGCCCGGCACGTCATCATCGACGGTTACCGGCGCCGCAGCCGGCGGCCGGAGGAAACCGATTTCGGCGAGGATGAACCCGCCGGTGAAGAAGACCAGTTTGATCGACTACTGCTGCGCGTGGTCATGGAGGAAGCCCTGGCCCGAATCAGCACGGACCACCGCAATATCATTCTGGCCCTGCACTACCAGCGGCTCACTGCTGCCGAGGCCGCGCAGTCGCTGGGCATTCCTTTGGGTACCGTGAAGTCGCGGGCGTATTACGCCGTGAAGGCCCTGCGGTCGGTATTGGACGAGATGGGGGTGGGTCAGCCGTGAACACCAGCGAGGAACAGCACCAACTGCTCGGCCTCTATATCCTGGGCGGGCTGGATCGTCATGAACGGGCGGCGTTCGAAGAGCATCTGGCGGACTGCCCGGAGTGCCGGCGTGATGCCGCCGAACTGGAATCGCTGCCGGATCTGCTGGACGCGCTGCCGCGCGGCACGGCACTGGACCTGGAATCCCCGCCGCCGCATGAACTCGAAGAACGCACCCGCGAACTCGTGGATGAACTCGCCCTGCGGCGCCGGAAAGAACGACGGCGGTGGACCGGGCTGGTGGCGGCGGTGGCGGCGGTGTGCCTGGTGGCCGGGGCATCGGCCGGGCCGCTGCTGGCCCAGCAGCTGCAACCGCCGTCGGATAGCTACACCATGACTGCCGACGGCGGCCTGCAGGTTGAGCTGGCGCTGGTGCACCAGACGTGGGGGACGGAGATGGACGTGGCCGGGGAGAAATTGCCCCAGGACGGCATCCTCACGCTGTGGGTGACCGGTAAGTCCGGCTACACCTATCAGGTGGCGTCCTGGCAGGCCACCGCGGCCGGCCGGGCCACCCTCACCGCATCCTGCGCCATGAATACCAACGAGATCGCCAAGGTGGAACTGCGCAACGACGCGGATGCCACGCTGGCGGCAGTGACCACCAACTGAGCCCGGCCGGGGGCGGATTGGATCAGTTCCTGCGGTAAGCGAGGTCGAAGATCATCCGGCCCGCGTCGTGCGCCTTCTGCTCGAAGCTGGTCATGGTCCGGCCGTCGAAGCGTGGTGCCCAGCCGCCGAGATCGTCCATGCCTTCGCCGGTGCTGGCATTGCCGGTGCTGACGGGGACCTTGCCCTCGCGGACCGGCGCGCCGCCGACGACGCCTTCGACACCGCTCTCCCACACCTGGGTCAACGGGCTGTCGGCACCGGTGCGCTCGCCGGCGTGCAGGTTGCTGAAGTCCGGCGAGGCATCGACGACCCGGCGCATTTGGATGGCGTAGTCGGACCAGTCCGTGGCCAGCCGCCAGATCCCGCCGGGCTGCAGCACCCGCGCGGCGAGCTCGACGAAGCTTTCCTGCACCAGCCGGCGCTTCTGGTGGCGGGTCTTGTGCCACGGGTCCGGGAAGAACACCCAGAGCTCGGACAGCGAGGACTCGGGCAGCATCGTGGCCAGGGCATCCGGTGCGTTGACCTGGGCAACGCGGACGTTGGCCAGGTCGCGCTGGCCGATCCGCAGCAGGGTCTGCGCCAGTCCGGGACGGTAGACCTCCAGGGCCAGGAAGTTCCGTTCCGGGTTTTGCTCGGCGGCGTGGCAGACGGCCTCGCCCAGGCCGGAGCCGATCTCCACCACCAGCGGGGCGGTGCGCCCGAAGGCGGCCGCCGCATCGAAGACGTAGTCCGGGTCCACGGTGGTGTCGCCGCCGTCCCGGGGGAGGTCGACGGCGAACTTCGGGGCGTACTCGTCCCAGGCCTGCTGGCGGCGGCCCTGCAGTCGGGAGCCGCGGCGCACAAAGCTGACCGGCTGGGCGAGGTGGACGGGCGGCGCGGGGCGCGCACCGTCGTCGTACGCGGAAGAATCAGGGGTGGGGGAGTTGCTGGTCATCCCTACCAGCGTATCGCCAGTGCGGGTGCGGCCCGGCCGTGCTGTTAGACTGGGGGTACTCGAAAACGCAATTGACGCGTTTTCCTGCGTCGATGAACGCTTTCATTTGCACCGCCGCTTTTCCGTCTGAGGACGTGACCGGGCTGATCCGGGGCGGTTGGCACTGTCTGATTTTTCTTCGGCGACCCTGGGCTAACCTGCCGCGGGGACACTGACCGGAAGACATTCGCACTTTATTATGACTACTTTTGCTGCCCTTGGCGTGCCCAAGCCCCTCGCTTCGAAGCTTGCCGCCAATGGCATTGATGCCCCGTTCCCCATCCAGGCCGAGACGCTGCCCGATACGCTGGCCGGCCGCGACGTGCTGGGCCGCGGCCGCACCGGTTCCGGCAAGACCCTGGCCTTCGCGCTGCCGCTGGTGGCACGGCTGGCCGAGCGCGAAGCCGCCCATTTCCGCAAGCCGGGACGCCCGCTGGGCCTGGTGCTGGCTCCGACCCGCGAGCTGGCCACGCAGCTTAACAACACCATCGAGCCGCTGGCCGTCGAGCTGGGCCTGAACACCACGGTGATCTACGGCGGCGTTTCGCAGCAGCGCCAGGAAAAGGCGCTGCGTGCCGGCGTCGACATTGTGATTGCCTGCCCGGGCCGGCTTGAAGACCTGATGAAGCAGAAGATCATCACGCTGGAATCGGTGGAAATCACCGTCCTGGACGAGGCCGACCACATGGCCGACCTGGGCTTCCTGCCCGTGGTGAAGAAACTGCTGGACACCACGCCGGCCGGCGGCCAGCGCATGCTGTTCTCCGCCACGCTGGACAACGGTGTGGACAAGCTGGTGCAGCGTTACCTGTCCAGCCCGCTGACCCACTCGGTGGACGACCCGCAGGCAGCGGTCACCACGATGGAACACCACGTGCTGGTGACCCGCGACGCTTCCGAAAAGAAGCAGGTGCTCAACAAGCTTGCCGCCGGCACCGGCCGCCGGGTGCTGTTCACCCGCACCAAGCACCACGCCCGCAAGCTGGCCAAGGCCCTCACGGCTGCCGGCATCCCGGCCGTGGACCTGCACGGGAATCTGTCGCAGAACGCCCGCGACCGCAACCTGGCCGAGTTCTCCACCGGCGACGTGCGCGTGCTGGTGGCCACCGACGTGGCGGCCCGCGGCGTGCACGTGGACGAGGTGGAACTGGTGATCCACGTGGACCCGCCCACCGAACACAAGGCGTACCTGCACCGCTCCGGCCGGACCGCCCGCGCCGGGTCGGACGGCACCGTGGTGACCTTGGCGCTGCCGGAACAACGTCTGGAAGTCGGCAAACTGATGAAGGCCGCCGGAGTGGACGTGGCCTTCGAGAACGTCACCGCCTCCTCCGAGCTGTTGGCGAATCTGGTGGGCGAGGTCGCCGCACCGGTGGATCCGCAGCTTCGGGCCCAGCAGCAGGCATCGAAGCAGCCCCAGCGCGGCGGCGGCACCTCTACCGGCGCCAACGCCCAGCGCAAGCGGGCGCTCCGCACCGGCAGCGGCCGCAGCGGCGGAGGCGCCCGCAGTGGCGGGGGAGCCCGCAGCGGCGAAGCCCGCCAGCAGGCCGGCGCCGCCCGTGGCGGTCGGTCCGAGGGCGGCCAACGCCAGTCCTCGCGCGGGGAGAACCGTGGCGGGCGCTCACAGGACGTAGCAGCCCCCAGCCACGGCAGCCACCGGAGCGCCACCGGCAACTCGGCTTCGGCCGGGCGCCAGGGCCAGGCCGCTGCTGCTGGCGGCAGCCGCACCGGCTCGGGCGCTCGCTCCGGCGGTGCCGGCCGAGCGGGTGGCGCGCAGCGCTCCGCCGGCGGTGCGCAGCGTTCTGCCGGCGGCACCCGTCCGGTGTACCGTTCCGAAACACCGGCCGCCGAGCGTCCGGCCCGCCGCGGCCCGCGCCGCGCAACGGCTCCGGCATCGCAGGAAAAGCGCCGGACCAGCTAGGCAAGCCGGCTAGGCAAGCCGGCTAGCCAAGCCGGCTAGGCAGGGCGGCAAGCCGACCAAGCAAGCTAGCCTGGCCGGGCCCGCACCGGGCCCCACCGGGCCCCACCGCAGACGAAGGCCGCCGGGCTGACCCTCCAACTGGAGGGCCGCCCGGCGGCCTTCGCCGTGCCCGGTCCTGAGCAGGCGCCGCCGGAAGTCAGGGTTCAGGGGCGGCTCAGGGGCGTCCCGCATAGCGGCCGGCCGCACCAGCGGTCACAATGGTGGGATGAAGGCCCTTCTGAACATTATCTGGCTGCTCTTCGGCGGCATCTGGTTGGCCCTGGGATACTTCCTGGCCGGAGTCGTGTGCTGCCTGCTGATCGTGACCATCCCCTTCGGCATCGCGTCGTTCCGGATCGCGGGCTACGCATTGTGGCCGTTCGGGCGCATGGTGGTGGACCGAGGCGGGCGCACCTACTTCCTGTCCACGCTGGGCAACATCATCTGGATACTGGTTGCCGGCATCTGGATCGCGATCGGGCACGTGCTGACCGCCGTCGCCCAGGCCATCACCATCATCGGCATCCCGTTGGCGATTGCGAACCTCAAGATGATTCCGGTGTCCCTCGCGCCGTTGGGCAAGCAGATAGTGTCCACGGACCGGACGTTCCGCGGCTTCGTCGCGGGTTATCAGCCGGGCACTGCTAACTGGCGCTGAACTTACGGCTTGCCCACGCCGGCGGCAACCGTCGGCCAGCCGGGCAGCGTGCTACTCGATCCGGAACCGGCGGCTATCGCTGAGCCCCGGGCCGCGGCGGGCCGAGGCCGGCACAACAAACCGCCGTCCGGTCACGACGGAGGGGACGACGCGGACGAAGTTGTTCTTCTCGCCGGACTGCCACGGGAACAGCGGCAGCAGGGCCGATTCCAGCACGTCTTCGATGCTGGTCATCCGCTGGGCGCTGCCCCGCGCCACCACGCTCCATGCCACGCTGGTATCCGGATTGAAACCGTCGACCTCCATCACCACCTCGTTCGCCAGGGCGGCGTCGAGCTTGGTTCCCGGGGCGGAACGGAACACCAAGCTGCCGTGGTCCACCACGTAATTGACCGGGAAAATCTCCGGGTGGGACTCGACGATGACTCCGAGCCGGCCGAAGTCGGCGCTGCGGAACAACTTCCAGCAATCGTCCGCCGGCAACTGGGTGATTGATGACGGCATCTCGTTCGCGGTGGTCATGGCATCAGTGTATTGGTCCCGGGCGGGCCGGGACAGAGGCAGGGCTCCGTCGGTCTCGCGCGCCTTTGCCGCCGGGGGCCGGCTCGGAATTTCGGCGCGAATGTGGTGCATTGCTCCCCAATATGTGTTGGAATTACCACACGAGCCGCACGCGGCTGAAGGGGACGGCCAGACGCATCGTTCAGTCATTGGGGAGACGGCGCCTGTGCCCACAAGGAGGAGGCTGCCATGCCCGAACTGACTTCGGACCTATCCGGCGAATGGCGGTTCGATCCGGCGCACACACGCATCGGCTTTTCCACCCGCCACGCCATGGTGACCAAAGTCCGGGGAGCGTTCAACGACATCGAGGGCGTCATCCAGGCCGACGTGGACAACCCTGCCAATTCCTCGGTCAGACTCAGGATCAAGGTCGCCAGCATCGATACCCGCAGCCCGCAGCGCGACGAGCACCTGCGGACCAACGACTTCTTCGACGCGCCCAACTACCCGGAAATCACGTTCGTCAGCACCCGGATCGATCAGGTGGAGGCCGGCAACTTTATTGTGAACGGCGACCTCACCATCCGCGGCGTCACCAAGCAGGTGGCGGTGCCGATCGACTTCATCGGCGTGGAACGGGACCCGGGCGGCCAGCTGCGCGCAGGCTTCGAAGGCTCCCGGCGCATCGACCGCCAGGAGTTCGGGGTCAAGTGGAACACGGCACTGGATTCGGGCGGCATGCTGGTTTCCGACCGTGTGATGCTGGAATTCGAGGTCTCCGCCGTCAAGGTCGAGCCCGCCGGCCGGTAAGGGGAGCTCCTGGCCACGCCTGGCCGGAGGCGGCCACCGTCACTGGCCACAGAGCCGGGATCAGTCCTCGGCCGGATACACCGAGACCAGTGCCGCGAAGCCGCGCCCGCTGACCTCCGCGGGAACCGCCGAGCCGGCCACGGTGTCGTAGATGTTCAGCGGGTGGGCCGTGCCGTCCGCCGTCGCCTGCGCCTGGCCCTGCAGCAGCATCAGGAACTGTCCCTCGGCTACCGCCAGCGGCTGCTTCTTGGAGAGCTCGACGATCAACAAGCCCGCGCCCCAGGTCCCGCGGCGGGCCATCACATTCAGCGCGCGGCACGGTCCGGTGGGCAGGCTGCATTCGGCGCTGCTGCCGCCGTCGAACCGGAACGGCCGGAAACGCTCCATCTGGTGCTCGGTCCCGTCCACCGTCAGGAAGGCGACGTCGCCGTCCACCACGGTGAAGATCCGGTCCATGCCGGGAAACTCGGAGAAGCTGCCGTCCGCACCGATGTCCGCCAAGCTCAGCCGCCAGGCCGGGAGCCCGTGGGCATCAACGCCGCCCGCCGCCACCTCCCGGGTCACCCCGCCGCCGTTCCGCCACCGCTGTTCCTTCAGCGACGCTGCAGGGATGATTTCCATGGGACTCCTTGTCCGGATGCTAAAGCTGCCGGTCCCAGTTCAGCACATATGCGTCCTGGTAGCCGTCCGGGCCGCTGATGGCAGCCGCCGCGTTGCGTTCGAAGCCCAGCGACGTGACGATGCGGATGGAAGCGGTGTTGTCCGGATGCACCAGCGCCAGGACGGGCGGCAGTTCCAGGAACTCATTGAGATGGACGATGACGGCGCCCACCGCCTCCCGCCCGTAACCTCGGTGCCACACGGCGGCGTCGAACCGGAAATAGAGGTTCAGCACCGGTCGGCCGGACAGCGACACGTGTTTCACGCCGGCAAAACCGATGGGTTCCTCCCGGCCGGGCAGGCGGACGGCGAAGTAACCCACCCCGTGCTTCTCCCACTGGGCTTCCCAGCGCTGGAAAAGTCCGTCGGCCTCCTCGTTCCATTGCAGCGCGTCCGAGGGGTTGAAGCGCGTGGTGCGCCGGTCGGAGAGGATGCGGAACATGGCGTCGATGTCTCCGGGTGTCGGCTGGTTCAGCAGCAGCCGGGCCGTTTCCAGCATCGTTTCCATTGACCGCCCACCTCGGTTCAGAATGTTCGAGCACGTCCCGCCTACAGCCTAGGCGTCCGGAGGCCTTCCGGGCAGGGCGGGGGAGGGAGAGGATGGAAGGTGTCAACGGGGGCCGCAACCTGTGGATAACTTTACTTTGAAAGTTGAGTTGACTAGACTCAAGTTAGTCAATTTGACCAGCACCGCTGCGGCTGGCCGGATCCATCACAGAGGGACAGGGGAGATGAGCGTTGGACGCTAAATTCACCACCAAGAGCCAAGAAGCGCTGTCGGCTGCCGCCATGAATGCGTCAACGGCAGGCAATCCGCAGATCGAGCCGGCCCACCTGCTCAAGGCCCTGATGGACCAGCGCGACGGCGTGGCCGTCGCGGTGCTGAAGTCGGCCGGGGCGGACCCGGATTCGGTGAGTGTGCAGGCGAGTACCGCAATCAAGGCGCTGCCGTCGTCGTCGGGGTCTTCGGTGGCCCAGGCCCAGTATTCCCGGGGGCTGCTCCAGACGGTCCAAGCGGCCCAGCAGGAGGCGGAGAAGCTGGGGGATTCCTACGTCTCCACCGAACACCTGCTGCTGGGGCTCTCCACTGACAGCGCCGCCGTCGGAAAGATCCTGCGCGACGCCGGAGCCTCCCATGAGGCGCTGCTCGCGGCCTTGCCCGGCGTCCGTGGCGACCGCAAGGTCAACAGCGCGGATCCCGAGAATACGTTCCAGGCGCTGGAGAAATTCGGCACCGACCTGACCGCCATCGCGCGTTCCGGCAAGCTGGATCCGGTGATCGGCCGCGACGCGGAAATCCGCCGCGTGATCCAGGTGCTCTCGCGCCGGACCAAGAACAACCCGGTGCTGATCGGCGAGCCCGGCGTCGGCAAGACCGCCGTGGTGGAGGGGCTGGCGCAGCGGATGGTGGCCGGCGACGTGCCCGAATCGCTGCGCGGCAAGACGCTGATGTCGCTGGACCTCGCCGCCATGGTGGCCGGCGCCAAGTACCGCGGCGAGTTCGAGGAGCGGCTGAAGGCCGTGCTGGAGGAGATCAAGAACTCGGACGGACAGATCGTCACCTTCATCGACGAAATCCACACCGTGGTCGGCGCGGGGGCCTCCGAGGGGTCAATGGACGCCGGCAACATGCTCAAACCGATGCTGGCCCGCGGTGAGCTGAGGCTGATCGGCGCCACCACGTTGGACGAATACCGCGAGAACATCGAGAAGGACCCGGCCCTGGAGCGCCGCTTCCAGCAGGTCTACGTGGGCGAGCCGAGCGTGGAGGACACCATCGGCATCCTGCGCGGGCTCAAGGAACGCTACGAGGCACACCACAAGGTCTCGATCGGGGACTCGGCCCTGGTGGCCGCCGCGACGCTGTCCAACCGCTACATCTCCGGCCGGCAGCTGCCGGACAAGGCCATCGACCTGGTGGACGAGGCCGCCTCGCGGCTGCGGATGGAAATCGACTCGGCGCCGGAGGAGATCGACCAGCTGCGCCGCGCCGTCGACCGCCTCACCATGGAAGAGCTGGCGCTGGCCAACGAAACGGATGTGGCCTCGCGGGAGCGGCTGGAAGCGCTGCGCGCGGACATGGCGGACAAGAAGGAGCAGCTGGCCGGCCTCAACTCCCGCTGGGAAGCGGAGAAGGCCGGGCTGAACCGGGTGGGCGACCTGAAGGCCAAGCTGGACGAGCTGCGCTCGCAGGCGGACAAGTCCCAGCGCGAGGGCGATCTGGCCGAGGCCTCCCGGATCCTGTACGGCGAGATTCCGACGCTGGAGAAGGAACTGGCCAGCGCGCAGGCCGCCGAGGAGCAGGGCGGCGCCGGCCGCGATCTGATGGTCTCCGAGGAAGTGACCGCGGACGACATCGCCGAGGTCATCTCGGCGTGGACCGGCATCCCGGCCGGGCGCATGCTGCAGGGCGAAAGCCAGAAGCTGCTGCACATGGAAGAGGTCATCGGCTCCCGGCTGATCGGCCAGAGCAAAGCGGTTGCCTCGGTGTCCGACGCGGTGCGGCGGGCGCGCGCGGGGATCAGCGACCCGGACCGGCCCACCGGCTCGTTCCTCTTCCTGGGCCCCACCGGCGTCGGCAAGACGGAGCTGGCCAAGGCGCTGGCGGACTTCCTGTTCGACGACGAACGCGCCATGGTCCGGATCGACATGAGCGAGTATTCGGAGAAGCACTCCGTGTCCCGCCTGGTCGGCGCCCCGCCCGGGTACGTGGGCTACGAAGAGGGCGGCCAGCTCACCGAGGCCGTCCGCCGGCGCCCGTACTCGGTGGTGCTGCTGGATGAGGTGGAGAAGGCCCATCCCGAGGCCTTCGACATCTTGCTGCAGGTGCTCGACGACGGACGTCTCACCGACGGTCAGGGCCGCACCGTGGACTTCCGCAACGTGATCCTGGTGCTGACGTCCAACCTGGGCTCGCAGTTTCTGGTGGACCAGTCCATGGACCAGGAGAAGAAGCGCGAAGCCGTCCTGAGCGTGGTGCACGCGAGCTTCAAGCCCGAGTTCCTCAACCGGCTGGACGACGTGATCATCTTCGACCCGCTGAGCATCGACGAGCTGTCCCGGATTGTGGACCTGCAGGTGGCCTCGCTCGGCGCCCGGCTGGCCGACCGCCGGCTGGCGCTGGAGGTCACGGACGCGGCCCGGGAGTGGCTGGCCCTGACCGGCTTCGATCCGGCCTTCGGCGCCCGGCCGCTGCGCCGGCTGGTGCAACGCGAGATCGGTGACAAACTGGCCCGCGGCCTGCTGGCGGGCGAGATCAGCGACGGCGACACCGTGCTGGTGGATGCGCCGGAGATCGGCGGAGAGGGCGGGGCCGGCGGCCTCACCGTGCAGGCAAAGGTGGGTGCGGTCCGGAACGGCTGAGGCCGGACCGCTCGTGGAACTGAAAAGTCCGGCGACGCCGCATCAGCGGTGTCGCCGGACTTTCCTGTGTAGGCGGGGTTACTGGCTGACCAGTGTGCCGGTGATCTTCTCGCCGTCGGCGGCGATCTTGAAGCAATCGATCCTGCGGTCGCCCTGGGCCCAGGTTTCCTTGGACGGCATCCCGTAGGAGTCCTTGAGCTCGGGCGCCTTGGCCGCGGCGTCATTGAGGACGACGGCGGTGCAGACCGACTGTGCCTTGATGTTCAGTTCGTCGGCACCCGGGAACTCTTCATCGTCGCCGTAGGAGAACGTTCCGACCAACTGGGCCGTGTGCGGGGTGGCGCAGGTGACCACGGTGGCGGCGCGCATGACGGCTTCGAACTTGGTGAAGCACTGCCCCTGCTGGAAGTCGAACGGCGAGACGCCTTCGGCGACCACTCCGTCGGCGTTCGCCGTCTGTGCCTCGCTCTGCGACGACGAGGGGCTCGCGCCGCCGGCCGGCGAACTGCTGGTCAGGCTGGAAACGATGATGGCGATGATCACAATGACTACAAGCACCACCGCACCGATGATGACCAGCGGCTTCCAGTCGATGTTCCGACCCGAGCCGGCGGCGGAATCTTCGGCGGCGGGCTCCTCGGTGGCGGCGGCGTCGTCGCCCGCAGTGTGCCCGGGCGTGGCTCCGGCGGGGGTCGAATACCATTTCTTTTCCGGCGCGGAACCGTCGGAGCTCGCCGGGGCTGTGTCCCAGTCCGCGGGCGACATCGGCGGGGCGGCAGGTGACGTGGGCGGGGCGGCGGGTGACCCGGGCGGGACGGCGGGAGCCCCGGGCGGGGCGGCGGGAGCCCCGGTCGGGGCGGCGGGGGATGCCGGGCCCGCCTCCGGTGCGTGCGCGGCCGGGATCGCCTCTGCGCCTTCCATCTGGCCCTGATCGCCCGCCGCCGCTCCGGCAGGCGCGGTGCCGCTGGCCTTGATGCCACCGTCGTCGCGAGGGCCACCGACCAACCTCCCGGCAGCCTCGGCTTCCTCCTCCACCGCCTGGGCTTCGGCGGCGGCGACCGCCAGATCGGCCTCGGCCGCGGTTTCGTCGCTGATCCGCGCCTCGTGCAGGGTCGGTTCGGCCAGTTCGACGTCGTCGGCACTGACGTTGAGATCGGGCTCAGGCACCTTGAGGCTCGCCGCGTCGAGGCTCTCCGGGTCCTCCTGCGGAGGCCTCCCGCGGTCGTCAGGCCGCTTGTCCTGTTCGCTCATGGGGAAACTTGCCTTCCGTGCGTGTTGTCCTCCGGGAGAAAAGGAGAACTGGTCCACGATGACTTTAGCCAACAATCCCGTTGTGCGGCACGATTTTGTCGATTCCGGACGTGGGGGAGTCGCTTCGCGGCGCCGGCCGCCCTGCCACGAGCAGTGCGGAAAACCATGTACCCTAGAGGTACGACAGAATTGATCAATTATTCCGGAGCCTCGTGCGCCTTACCGTGCGACCACCTCCGGATCGACGTACAAAGGGGGTCACGCCATGGGGCGCGGCCGTCAGAAGGCAAAAGCAACCAGGCAGGCCCGGGACATGAAGTATTTCAGCCCGGCCACTGACCTCACTGCTCTCCAGCGCGAACTCGGCGCTGCGAAACGCCACACCTCCGACGCATTCTCCGATATTCCGCCTGAGCCGGATTATTCGGGTTATGAGGACAAGTACGCGGATCAGTACGACGACGACGAGGACGAAGGCAGCCGCAACGTCGGTTAGCCGGCCTCGGTCGCTACGTCCCGGTCGAACTCTTTCGGCAAGGCTTCCCGCTTAGTTCCATACGGCGAGGACAAGTCGGTGCTTTGAGTCCCCGTCGGGCCGCATGTCCACCAGCGCTGCCTGCTGCACCCGGACCACTTCGCCGGGCTGCAGCCGTCCTTCTGACTGGTGGCTGATGTGCGGGCGGAAGTTCCGGCGGGCGTGCTGCGGGCTGTGCAGGTGGACATCCGTACCGAGGGCGTCGAGCAGACGGTCGTGCAGCAGCTGCAGTTGCGGATCCGGCTCCACCAGCGAGACCGGCACGGAATGGTTTCTGCCGAAGAAGTCGTCCGCTCCGGTGCGTACGTCAAAATCCAGCAGGCCGGCGAGGGCGCGGCGGATCCGCTCGGCTACGCCGTCGGGCGCCTCCTTGCTGTCGAAGCGCGCCAGCGTGATGTGCAGCGGCCACTCGCTCCGCGGGAACGTGTGCCCGGCCCGCACCGGCCGGACGAACACCACGACCACATACGCACCCATACGCCCAGTGTCCCACCGGCTGTGGATCGTCGACCTGTGCGGCACAGCAAAAACCGCCCTGCGCCGGTTGGCGCAGGGCGGTTTTGCAACGGATGATCAGGCGTAGGAATTGACCAGGTGGACGGCACCGCCGTCGACGCCCTTGGCGCCTTGGACGAAGTCGACGCCGGCCAGCGATGCGTCGATGGGAGCAACCTGCCCCATCGCCCACGCGGGCACACCGCGTTCGTTCAGCCGCTGCAGGGCGGCATCGGCCCCGGCGGCGTCCACGATGGCGACCATGCCGACGCCGAGGTTGAGCGTCCGCTCCAGATCGGCCTGCGGCACGTTGCCCAGTTCGGCGATGAGCTTGAAGATGGCCGGCAGCTCCCACGTGGAGCGGTCCACGGTGGCCATCAGACCCTGCGGCAGCACGCGTGCGAGGTTGGCGGCCAGACCGCCGCCGGTCACGTGGCTGAAGCCGTGGACTCCGGCCGCTTCAAAGCGGGCAAGGTCCAGGCAGTCCGCCGCGTAGACGCGGGTGGGCTCCAGCAGTTCCTCGCCCAGCGTCCGGCCGAACTCGGTCACCTGCCGGTCCAGCGCCCAGCCGGCGTGGTTGATCACGCGGCGGACCAGGGAGTACCCGTTGGAGTGGATGCCGGAGGACGCCATGCCGATCACGACGTCGCCGGCCTTGACCCGCTCCGGACCGAGCAGTGCGTCGGCCTCCACCACCCCGGTGGCAGCTCCGGCAACGTCGTATTCGTGCTCTCCCAGCAGGCCGGGATGTTCGGCCGTTTCGCCGCCCACCAGCGCGGTGCCGGCTACCTCGCAGGCGGCCGCGATGCCGCGCACGATGTCAGCGATGCGCTCCGGAACCACCTTGCCGCAGGCGATGTAGTCGGTCATGAACAGCGGTTCCGCGCCCACCACCACAATGTCGTCGACGACCATGCCGACCAGGTCGAAGCCGATGGTGTCGTGGATGTCCATGGCCTGCGCGATGGCCACCTTGGTGCCCACGCCGTCGGTGGACGTGGCGAGCAGCGGCTTGCGGTACTTCAGCAGCGCCGAGACGTCGTACAGCCCGGCGAATCCGCCGACTCCGCCGATCACGTTGGAGTTGTGAGTGGCCTTGATGGCACCCTTCATCAGCTCGACCGCCCGGTCGCCGGCTTCGACGTCGACGCCGGCGCTGGCATAGGTGATCTGGCCCTGTTCGGGGGAGGTCATACTCGCTCTTTCTTGTCTTCGGCGGTCAGGAGGTTCTCCAGGTCCGAGTCCGGCCCTGGGTCGCAGGAGCCGTGCTCCGGTTCGTCCCCGCGCTCGAGCAGGTTCTTGCCCAAACGGTCCGCGGACGGCAGTTCGATCGGATACTCGCCGGTAAAGCAGGCGGTGCACAGCCGCTCCCGTGGCTGTTCGGTGGCGGCGATCATGCCCTCTTCGGAGATGTAGCCGAGGCTGTCGGCTCCGAGGGACGCCCGGACGTCTTCGACGCCGATTCCGTTGGCGATCAGCTCCGCCCGGCTGGCGAAGTCGATGCCGTAGAAGCAGGGCCACTTGATGGGCGGCGAAGAGATCCGCACGTGCACCTCGGCCGCACCGGCCTCACGCAGCATCCGGACCAGGGCCCGCTGGGTGTTGCCGCGGACGATCGAATCGTCGATCACCACCAGCCGCTTGCCCTGCACGACGGACTTCAGCGGATTCAGCTTCAGCCGGATGCCCAGCTGGCGGATGGTCTGGCTGGGCTGGATGAAGGTCCGGCCCACGTAGGCGTTCTTGACCAGCCCCTGGCCGTAGGGGATGCCGGAGGCTTCGGCGTAGCCGATGGCTGCGGGTGTGCCGGACTCCGGCGTGGGGATCACCAGGTCGGCCTCGACCGGATGTTCCTTCGCCAGCTTGCGGCCCATCTCCACCCGGGCGGCGTGGATGCTGCGGCCGTTGATGGCGGTGTCCGGCCGGGCCAGATAAACGTATTCGAAGACGCAGCCGGCAGGTTTCTTCTCGGCGAAATGCTGGGAGCGCAGCCCGTTCTCGTCGATCGCGATGAATTCGCCCGGCTCAACCTCGCGGACGAAGGAGGCGCCGACGATGTCCAGCGCAGCGGTCTCCGAGGCCACCACCCAGCCGCGCTCCAGCCGGCCGAGCACCAGCGGGCGGACCCCCGCCGTGTCGCGGGCAGCATAGAGGGTGCCTTCATCCATGAAGGTGAAGCAGAACGCGCCGCGCAGCTTGGGCAGCAGTTCCATCGTGCGCTCTTCGAGCGTCTGGCCCTCCTGGCCGGCCATCAGCGCGGTGACCAGTGCGGTGTCGGTGGTGTTCCCCTGGGCCATTTCGCCGCGGTCGGGCTTGCCGAATTTCTCCAGCACCTTCTCGTACAGCTCCGCGGAGTTGGTCAGGTTGCCGTTGTGCGCCAGCGCCACCGTGCCGGTGGCCGTAGCGCCCAGGGTGGGCTGTGCGTTGGCCCAGGTGGAGCCGCCGGTCGTGGAATAGCGGCAATGGCCGACGGCGATGTGCCCGGTCAGCGTGTTAAGCGTGGTTTCGTCAAAGACTTGCGACACCAGGCCCATGTCCTTGTAGACGTTGATGCGTTTGCCGTCGCTGGTTGCAATGCCGGCGGACTCCTGTCCGCGGTGCTGCAACGCGTACAGGCCGTAGTAGGTCATTTTTGCTACTTCTTCACCGGGGGCCCAGACGCCGAAAACGCCACAGGCATCCTGGGGTCCCTTTTCGCCGGGAAGAAGATCATGGGAGAGTTTTCCGTCACCGCGTGCCACCCGCTTATTCTCTCATGTGCCCGGCGGGCAGCATCACCGAGGTGATGGGAATTACGGCCGGCGGCCCGCAGGTTACGTCCGGCGTTCGCCTTTGGATTCGGCGTCTGGTTCGCCGCCGGCAGTTGCGCCGCCGTCCCGCTGCGTGGACTCGCCCGGGACTTCATTGCGCTGCGCGGGCGCGGCGGGCACGTCGAGGACCGGAGCATCCGGCTGGCCGGTCTCCAGCGCGGAGCCGGCGGAGGCTTCCTGCCCCGGCTCGGCAACGGCCGTCGCCGGCTTGGCACGCTTGACGCTGACCCGGTCGATGAGCAGGAAAAGGAGCGATCCGATCAGCACGCCGGCCAGCGCGAACAGCACGGCCAGGAAGGCGAAAATGGTGCCGCGGGTAAAATCGGGGTTCTCCGGGCCGGTGTAGGCGGAGATGGCGGCAGCAATGACGCCCAATAGCGCCCAGATCAGGACGAAGGGCACGAATTTCGGCGCCCGGCGGACGGTGACGTCCCGGTGTTCCGTCTCATCCGGCCGGTTATCGCGGGCCGGTTCTTGCTCAGAAGTCATGCGTTCCAGCCTACCGGCCGACGAGCGGCAGCCAATCCGCCAGTCCGGCCCGCAGGCCGGACGCAGCCACCTTGCCCTCGGCGACGGCGCTGTCCCACCCCAGCGCACCGGTCACCAGCGCCAGCCACGTGGCCGGGTCGGTTTCCACCACGTTCGGGGGAGTGCCGCGGGTATGCCGCGGACCTTCGATGCATTGGGCGACGCCGAACGGCGGCACCCGTACTTCCACGCTGTTCCCGGGAGCGCGCTCGGAAAGTTCCTCCAACGCGTACCGCACGGCCGTGGCGGTGGTCTTCCGGTCGGTGGCGCCCGCCCGCCACGCAGCCAAGGCGGCGTTGCCCTCTTCCGCCGCGATCCGGCGTCGTACTCCCATGCCTGGTGCTCCGGTTCAGTCCAGCAGGGCGACCATGGGCGGTGCCAGCCGGAGCCGGCCAACAGGCTGGCCGCCGCCGAGCACCGGCTTGACCACGTCCTCCAGCACCGGGCCGACCTTGTCCACGTCGATGGCGTCGCAGGCGGCCAGCAGGGTCAGCGCGATCAGCGAGCCGGCGCGGGAACTGCCGTCCAGGATCTTCACCGCCACCGAAACCCCTGACGGCGTACCCATCACCATCACGCCTTCGGCGCCGGACTTGGCGATGATCTCAAGTTCCTGCATCACCACGGTGTTCTCCTGGCCGTACCCGTGGACCGCCCACGGGTAGTCCAGCATGGCGGTGGCGATGGTGGCCGCGCGGGCATCGGCGTTCTTGTCCGCCGGGGACTTGGCCAGCTTGCCGACGGCCCGGGCGAGGCCGGTCAGGGACAGCGCCGGCGCCGGCGCGCCGCAGCCGTCGACGGCGATGTGCTCGATCTTCTCTTCGGCGTATTCCTCGAGGACTTCCATCACGCGGCGCTGGAGCGGGTGGTTCGGCTCCAGGTAGTTGCGGGTGTTCCAGCCGTTCTCCACGCAGGCCCACAGGAACGCGGCGTGCTTGCCGGAACAGTTGAAGGCCAGCCGCTGCGGGCCCCGGTCGGTGCGGACCAGCCAGCCGCGCGCCTGTTCGTCCTGCGGCCAGGCCGGCGGGCAGCGCAGGTCGGCGTCGGTCAGGCCGGCGGCCTTGAGCATGCCCTCCACCACGTCCATGTGCTCCAGCGATCCCACATGGCTGGCACAGGCCAGGGCCACCTGGTCGCCGCGCAACGGGACGCCGGACTGCATCGCGGCCAGGGCCTGGAAGGGCTTGAGCGTGGAGCGCGGGAAGATCGGTGCGGTGATGTCGCCGAGCTCGGTCACCACGGTGCCGTCCGCGGCCATCACGACGGCGGAGCCCAGATGGCGGGATTCGATGAAACCGTTGCGTTCAACGACGGCCAGTTCCACGGCATCCGCGGCTTTGAATGTCTCGGGCATGGACTTAGTTTAGGTCCGGCGCAACAACTTCGAGGCTCCGCCCCGCGCCAAGTAGGCTAGTTCTTTGTGAAGGTACTTGTGATCGGCCCCGGTGGCCGCGAGCACGCAATAATCCGTTCCCTGTTGGCCGATCCGTTTGTGACCGAGGTCCACGCGGCCCCGGGCAACGCCGGCATCGCGCGGATCGTGCCCACCCACGCGGTGGACGCCAGCGACCCGGCCGCGGTCACCGCGCTGGCCCAGCGGCTGGAATCCGACCTGGTGGTGGTGGGCCCGGAGGCGCCGCTGGCCGCAGGCGTGGCGGACCCGTTGCGCGCGGCCGGGATCCCGGTGTTCGGCCCCAGCAAGGAAGCTGCCCGGCTGGAGGGCTCCAAGGCCTTTGCCAAGCAGGTCATGGCCGCGGCCAACGTGCCCACCGCCATGGCGCATGTTGCCACCAACGCCGCGGAAGCAGCCGAGGCCCTGGATGCGTTCGGCGCGCCATACGTGGTCAAGGACGACGGGCTGGCCGCCGGCAAGGGCGTGGTGGTGACCGGGGACCGCGATGCCGCACTGGCCCATGCCCAGGCCTGCTTCGACGCCGGCGGCTCCGTGGTGATCGAGGAATTCCTGGACGGCCCGGAAGTCTCCCTGTTTGTGATTTCCGACGGCGAACGCGCCATCCCGCTGGTGCCCGCGCAGGACTTCAAGCGGATTTTCGACGGCGACGAAGGCCCGAACACCGGCGGCATGGGCGCCTACACCCCGCTGCCCTGGCTGCCGGCCGGATTCGTCGACGAAGTGATGGACCGCGTGGCGCTGCCCACAATCCGCGAGATGGCCAACCGCGGCACGCCGTTCGTCGGCGTGCTGTTCTGCGGCCTGGCCGTGACCCGGCGCGGAATACGCGTCATCGAGTTCAACGCCCGTTTCGGCGATCCGGAAACCCAGGCCGTGCTGGCCCGGCTGCGGACGCCGCTGGGCGGACTGCTGCTGGCCGCGGCCAAGGGGGAACTGGACGACGCCGAACAACTGGTGTGGTCCAGACGGTCCGCAGTGGCCGTGGTGCTGGCCTCGGAAAACTACCCGGGAACGCCGCGCACCGGCGACCGGATTCGCGGCCTGAAGAAGGCCAACGCCTTGGACGACGTGCATGTGATCCACGCCGGCACGGCGCTGGACGAGAACGGCAAGGTGACCAGCGCCGGCGGCCGGGTGCTCGCCGTCGTCGCCCTCGGCGAAGACCTGGTGGAAGCCCGCGAACGGGCCTACGAAGGCATCGGCGCCATCGGCCTCGAGGGCTCGCAGTTCCGCAGCGACATCGCCTTGCTGGCGGCCCAAGACGCCATCACCGTGCCCGAACCGGCCACGCACGCCCTGCCCCGGGCCGAAGCACAGAGAGACTAGGAACGCCATGGCATTCGCCCCCGACGTGCTGGAATTGCCCGGCTGGAAGCATGTCTACTCCGGCAAGGTCCGCGACCTGTACGTCCCGGCCGCGTCCCAGCAGGTAGAGACCCCCAGCGAGGACATCGCCGCCGAAGGCCTGCTGGACCAGCGCAACGACACCGTCCTGGTGGTGGCGAGCGACCGGATCAGCGCCTTCGACCACGTGCTCTCCAGCGAGATTCCGGACAAGGGCCGGGTTCTCACGCAGCTGAGCCTCTGGTGGTTCGAACAGCTTTCCGCCGGCGACAACCCGATAGCCCACCATGTGGTGTCCACGGATGTGCCCGAAGCCGTCGCCGGCCGCGCGATGGTCTGCAAGAAGCTGGACATGTTCCCGGTGGAATGCATCGCCCGCGGCTACCTGACCGGGTCCGGGCTGGAGGAGTACCGGCAAACCCAGACGGTGTGCGAGCTCCCGCTGCCCGCGGGCCTGGTGGACGGCTCCCGGCTGGAGCCGGCCATCTTCACCCCGTCGGCCAAGGCCGAGGTGGGCGAGCACGACGAGAACATCACCTACGACGCCGTGGTCCGGACCGTGGGCGCGGAGACCGCCGGCCGGCTGCGCGAGCTGACCCTGAAGATCTACACCCGCGCCGAGGAGATTGCCCGCGGCCGCGGAATCATCCTGGCGGACACCAAGGTGGAGTTCGGCATCGATCCGACGACGGGTGACATCACTTTGGGCGACGAGGTGCTGACCCCTGACTCCTCCCGGTTCTGGGATGCGGATACGTACGAACCGGGCAAGGCGCAGCCATCCTTCGACAAGCAGTTCGTGCGCGACTGGCTGACCTCGCCGGCCTCCGGTTGGGACAAAAACAACAACTCAAACACCCCGCCGCCGGCGCTGCCCGAGGAGATCGTGCAGAAAACCCGGGCCCGCTACGTGGAAGCCTACGAGCGGCTCACCGGCCGGACGTTCGCCTGACCGGCAGGAAATTCCGGCCGGTTTGCGGGCCGGCTTCCGGGAGAGGGCCCTGCGGGGTGGCTTCCGCGAGGCGGCCCGCTGCCCGCTCGGCCACCGAGAGGCGGGCCGCAGCTTCGGCGACCGCCGTGGCGAAGGCGCCGGCACCGCCGTCGTCATCCGGACCCAGGGAACGCAGCGCATCGGCGCGTTTCATGGCACGGAGCATGGCGGCAGTCTCCGGCCGCGTGACGTCCGACATGTCCGGGTAGTCGATGGCCAGGCCCGGATCCAATTCGTAGGCCAGCCAGCGGGTGCGGGCCGCATCGTGGCGGGCGGCCGCCTCATGCCAGTCGCGCGTGTCCTGGTAGCGGACGGCGGCGGCGGCCCGGCGGGTGATCCGCCAGACGGCCGGGGCCGCGCAACCGGCGGCAAGCAGCAGCCAGAGCGGCACGGCCGCCGGGAAGAGCGCGGCGGCGGCGAGCACCACGGTCAGCGCGCAGCACAGCCCGGAAAAGCAGTACCAGAACGCAGTGTCGGCGTCAGGGGAGCGGCGCAGGCCGCGTTCGACCGCGTAAGAGGTCAGGAAAACCACAGCCGCCAGCACCACGGTGGCTACGGCCAGTTGCGCGAACTCTGCGAGGAACATCTGCACCCCTGAAGGACTGAGTTACCTCTATTGCAGTCCCGCCGCGGCGCAGAGTCAATGGGGCGCGGGTTGCCTGTGCCGGCCTTGGGCGTGGCACGTCAAGGCCGAGGGCGTCGGGACGGTGGAGCCTTCGCTCCCATGTCTCGGACTAACGTCCCATGTCTTGCGGGGCCGGCAGCGCCCTGACCTGCGGTTTCTTCCGGCGCGCTCCCGGAAACATGGGAGCGAACGGGCCCAGAGCCGCGGCCGACGGGCTCATGGCCGCGGCTGGGCGACGCAGGGATGCCGCGGTGCGGCCCAGGGCGCGGGTCCTGTTCCCCGCCGTGTGGATATGTTGTCGACGCGGGTCAGTGGTCGACGCGGCCGACGACGTCGTCCAACTGCCGGTACACCACTGCCTGCGGCAACATGCTGATCAGCGACCGCTGGAGTTTTTGCTTCCACGGTTTCTGCTCCCGGGCCATGTTGGCCATTTTGCGGGAGTCCTTCACCACCTTGGCCGTGTGCGGGGCCCGCTCCTGCTCATAACTGCGCAGGGCGGTGGTGATGTTCCAATCCGCGGCCAGCGCATCGGCCAGCGCGACGGCGTCCTCGAGGGCCTGGCCCGCCCCCTGGCCGAGGAACGGCAGCATGGGGTGCGCGGCGTCGCCCACCAGGGTGGCATGGCTGCCGGACCAGGCCAGGGCCGGCTTCCGGTCGAAGAGCTCGTGGGCCATGATGTCCTGGCTCTTGGTGGCAAGGATGACCCCCCGGATGCCCGGGTGCCAACTGTCGAAGCGCTGCAGCGCCAGGGTGCGCCAGAGGACGTCGCCGTCTTGTACCAACGCCGCATTCGGCATGGTGGCATACCAGTAGATCAGGCCGCCGGGCAGCGGGACCATGCCGAAGACCTCGCCGTTGCCCCACGATTCACCCCACGGGAGCCACTCGGGATCAAGGTCCCCGATCGGGCAGACGGCGCGCATCGCGGTGATGCCGGAGGAACGCGGGGCGCCGTCGCCCACCAGATCGTGCCGGACCAGCGAGCGCAGGCCGTCGGCGCCGATCACGAGGTCGGCGTGCATCCTGCCACCGTTGTTCAGCATGACGGTGCCGCCGTGCGGGTCGCGGCGGAACTTCACTGCCTGCAGGCCCAGGTGAACGGTGTTGACGTACAGCGAGTCGTTCAGCAGCGTGGTGAGGTCCGAGCGGTGGATCGCCCGCAGGGGGTGGCCGTACCGGTGGCGCATGTCATCGCTGCTGAAGCTGGCGAGCACGTTGCCGAACTGGTCGTGGGAGCTGCCGCCGACCGGCAGCGAGGCGTCCTGGAAGGCACCGAGCAAACCGAGGCGCTCCAAGGCTCGCGTCCCGTTGGCCCAGATGGTTAGTCCGGTGCCCATCGGCTGCAGCGTTCCGGAGCGTTCGACCACATGGACTTTCCAGCCGGTCCGCTGCAAAGCCCGCGCAGTGGCGAGCCCGGCGATTCCGGCCCCTACGATGAGCGCCGAGCGCTGCTGTGAAGCCATGGGTCCATACTTCCCGCTTTAGGGGCGGGTTCACAACTTCCGGGCGGTACAAATCGGGTGTGGAGTAGGAAAAGCAAGAACTCCCGCCGCTCCGAAGAGCAGCGGGAGTTCTTGTCATGGTCGGGGTGACAGGATTTGAACCTGCGACCTCGTCGTCCCGAACGACGCGCGCTACCAAGCTGCGCCACACCCCGATACCGATGCCCCGCCGTCGTTATGATGACAGCGAAAGCAACTGTTCAAGGATAGCGGAGACAGGTCCGAAACGAGAAATCGGCGTCCGTGTGCCCGGCCGGGTCAGATCAGCGAATCCTTCCACGCGGCGTGCAGCTGCGCGAAGCGGCCGCTGCCGGCAATCAGCTCCGCGGGGGACCCGTCCTCCACCACGCGGCCGTCGTGGATCACCAGCACGCGGTCGGCAATCTCCACGGTGGACAGCCGGTGCGCGATGATCAGCGCGGTGCGGTTGCCGAGCAGCGTCTGCAGGCCTTCCTGGACCTGACGCTCGCTCGGGACGTCCAGCGAGGCGGTGGCTTCATCCAGGATCAGCACGGCGGGGTCCGCCAGGAAGGCGCGGGCGAAGGAGACCAGCTGCCGCTGCCCGGCGGAGACGCGGCCGCCGCGCTTGTTCACATCGGTGTCGTAGCCCGCCGGCAGGGACAGGATGAACTCGTGGGCCCCGACGGCCCGGGCGGCATCTTCGATCTGCCCGCGGCTGGCCTGCGGGTTGCCCAGGGCGATGTTCTCCGCGACGCTGCCGCTGAACAGGAACGCCTCCTGCGTGACCATGACGACGGCGCGGCGCAGGTCCTCGTTGGACAGCTGCCGCAGCTCCACGCCGTCCAGGGTGAGCGAGCCCGAGGTCAGGTCGTAGAAGCGGGCGATGAGTTTGGCGACCGTGGACTTGCCGGCTCCGGTCTGCCCGACGACGGCGATGGTCTGGCCGGCGGGAATGTCCAGGTTCAGCTTCGGCAGCACCACCCGCCCGTCGCCGTAACCGAAGACCGCGTCGCGGAACCGGATGGCGCCCGTGGCATTTTTGAGCGGAATTGGAGTCGCCGGGGGAACTACGGTTGGTTCCTCCTCCAGCAAGCCGGAGACCTTTTCCAGCGCCGACGAGGCCGATTGGAACGAACTGTAGAACATGGCGATCTGCTCGGTGGGGCGGAAGACCTGCTTGGTGGCCAGCAGCACCGCCACCAGCGTGCCGATGGCCAGGCCGCCGTCCAGCACGCGGAAGCCGCCGATCAGCAGCACCGCCGCCACGGTCAGGTTGCCGATGCCGTTCAGTGCCGGCTGGAGCACGCCGAAGTACTTGATGTTCCGCAGGGTGGCACGGCGGTAGTCGCCGGCCAGCTCGTCGAACCGTGCGGCGTTGTCCCGCTCGCGGCGGAAGGCCTTGACCGCCCGGATGCCGGTCATGGTTTCCACGAAGTGCACGATCAGCCGGGCCGAGACCACCCGGGACGCGCGGTTCGCCAGCTCCGAACCCTTTTGGTACCACCGGGTGACGAAGGCGATGGGAATGGCGGCGACCAAGATGATCACGCCACTCTTCCAGTCCAGGCCCACGATGCTGATGGCGGTGAAGACCATGAACATCACCCCCGAGGTCAGCTGGGTCACCCCGTTGTCCAGCAGTTCCCGCAGCGCCTCCAGATCAGAGGTCTGCCTTGAGATGATCCGGCCGGAGGTGTAGGTCTCGTGGAACTCCAGGCTGAGCCGCTGGGTGTGCCGGAAAACCCGCACGCGCAGGGCCAGCAGCATGGCCTGGCTGAGCCGGGCGGTGACGTAGGTGTAGGCGGCCAGCAGCGAGCCGCCGGCGATCGCAATGGCCGCGTAGGCGGCGCCCACCAGCACCAGCGGGGCGGCGTCGCCGGCGGTCAAGGCCGGCAGGGCGTTGTTGATGCCGAAGGCCACCAGTACCGGGCCGGCCGCGCGGGCGGCATTGCTGACCACCACCAACACCACGGACAGCGCGAACAGCCGCCGGTGCGGGGAGACCAGCTCGCCCAGCAGGTGCAGCGAACGCCGGCGGACGGCTGTGCGGTCGGCCTTGTCCAGGTTGATGTTGTCTTCGCCGGCGACTCCGGTCATGGAACTCATCGGGATTCCTTCGCGTCCAGGACGTCTTCGACGGAGGGCTCCGCCGCCAGCGAGGCGATCACGTAGCGGTAATGTTCGTTGGTGCGCAGCAGGTCGGAGTGGGTGCCGACGGCGGCGATGCGCCCGTCCTGCAGCAACGCCACGCGGTCCGCCAGCGCCACGGTTGAAGGGCGGTGGGCCACAATCAGGGTGGTTGTGCCCTGCAGCTCCTGGCGCAGCCGCTGCGTCACCGCTTCTTCGGTCCGCACATCCAGGGCGGAGAGCGGGTCGTCCAACACCAGCACGGCCGGCCGGGCCGCGATGGCCCGGGCCAGCGCGATCCGTTGGCGCTGGCCGCCGGAAAGACTCAGCCCTTCCTCGCCGATCGTCGTCTCCACCCCGTGCGGCAGGTCGTAGGCGAACTGGGCCTGCGCCACCTCCAGTGCGCGGGCCAGCAGCTCGTCCGGGTTTCCGTCGCCGGGCCGGGCGCCCAGCAGCACATTCTCCCGGACCGAGGTGGAGAACAGCGTGGAGTCTTCGAAGGCCACCGAGACGTGGCCGCGCAGTTCGGTGAGCGGGAAGCGGCGGATGTCCGTGCCGTCCAGCAGCACGGCGCCGTCGGAAACCTCATAGAGCCGCGGGACCAGCTGCAGCAGCGTGCTCTTGCCCGAGCCGGTCACGCCCACCAGCGCCATGGTTTCGCCGGCGCGTACGTGCAGGTCCACGCCGTCGAGGACCGGTGCAGTGCCGGGCGCGGCGTCCGGATAGCTAAAGACGACGCCGGCCAGGCGCAGGTCTCCGCGGACCGAGTCCATCGGCTCCGGCTCTTCCGGATCCGTGATGGTGTTTTCCGTGTCCATCACGTCGAAGTGCCGGTCCAGGGCCGTCTTGGCCGTCAGCGTCATGCCCATCAGGGACCCGATTGCTTCCACCGGACCGGCCACCACTGCGGCGGTGGCAAAGAAGGCGACCAACTCGCCCACGGTCATATGTCCGCCGGCAACTTGGATGATGCCGATGACCAGGGCAGCGCCCAGCACCAGGTCCGGCAGCGAAACAACAGTGGCCAGGAACTTGGACAACGTGCGGGCCTTGGCGAGCTCGGTCTGGCGCAGTTCTTCTGCCTGACCGTGGAAGTTGTCCAATGCGTACGGGCCCCGGCCGAAGGCCTTGAGCACGCGGATGCCGTGCACCGATTCCTCCACCGTGGTGGCCAGGTCTCCGGCCTGGTCCTGGCTGAGCCGGGAGGAGGCGCCGAACGCCGTGCGGAAGCGGAACCCCTGCCACACCAGCGGCACGGCAGCGATCAGGAAGATCAGTCCCAGCAGTGGGTTCAGCGCGAACATCAACGCCAAACCCACAATCACCGTCACGAAGGAGACCACCAGCATCAGCGACCCGAACGCCAGCCAGCGGCGGATCAAGCCCAGGTCGGCCATCGTGCGGGAAAGCAGCTGGCCCGACCCCCACCGGTCGTGGAAGGCGGCCGGCAAGTGCTGCACATGCTTGTAGAAGCGCGTGCGCATGCCCATCTCCACATCCGTGGCCGGCGCGAGCGCGAAAACACGCCGCAGGTACACCAGGCCCGCTTCGGCCAAGCCCAGCACGGCAATGACGACGGCGGGGCCCCAGACTTCGGAGGGATCGCCGCCGGCGTGGATGGTGTCGACGAGACCGCGGAGCACCTGCGGAATGGCCAACGCCACGAGGCTGGCACCGAGGGCGCTGAAGAATCCCATAATCAGCCGGGGCAGGATGGGCCGTACATAGTCCTTGAGCCTGGCAATGGTCCGCCAGAGGGAAAGCTCAGTCATTTCGTCGATTCGTCGCCAGGGGTTTCGTCACGGGTGCCTTGTGTACCGCAGCAACCATCCTAGCGAGCCGGGTGAGGCGCCGGTCACCCCGAGGGAGCCTGCAGGGATGCACACCCGCTCCGTGGCAGCGCTTGGTAGCCTTGGCGAAACCGTTCACCCGGGGGAGTGCATGGGGACTTTTCGAGGCATTCGGCAGCGTTGAGACAGTTGTCTTTTGGGTGCTCCTCCCCTTGGTGAGAATGCTGACGGTGCTGCTGCTGGCGCTGCGGAAGCGGGCAGGCTGGCTGGTGCTGTTTGTGGAGCCTGCGCTGTCTCTGGTCTTGATGGCCGGCAGCGGCGGGTTCAGCTTCGCAGCCCTGCTGCTTCCGGCGGTCGCCGTGTACGGCTGGTGGCGGTGGCGCAAGCGCGCTGCCGATGGGTCGCCTCCGGTGCATTCTGTGCAGCGGCAGGATTGGCTTGCCGCGGCTGCATTCCTTGTGCTGACAGTTGTGGTCACCAGCATCCAGACCCTGCCGATGATGATCATGTACATGACGGGCGTGTCCGCGATAGTCCAGACGCTGTTGGTCACCGCCCTCACCTTGCTGTTGTACTTTGGCCTGGCGCGCGGGGTAGTTGAGGCATGGTGGCTCGGCATCGCCCTCTCGCTGACGGGAATGGCCAATGCCATCGCTGCCCCGGGCTCAGCGGGTCCGGGCGTCATCTGGTTGCTGGAGGGACTGGCCCTGACCGTGCTGTCCGGGCTGCTCTACCTGTTCGGCTGGTCCCGGTGGCGGGCCGCACGTAGTCAGACACCCGTTTCCTGATCGCACGCGCCGGGAACGCCTCGATGGGGTACAGGCGAAGGCCGTTACCCGGCCGCCTTTCCTCGGTGCTGCCGTCGGAGGCTTTTGCGGCAGAACCTTTGGATGCGCTCGCCGTCACCGCGGCGGACCATGCAGTGCAGGCCGTGACTGCAGTGGCCGAGTGCTCGCTGTGAGCGCGGTGGCCCCGCGCAGGCCATGACTGCGGTGGCGCCGCGCAGGCCGTGACTGCGGTGGCCCCGTGCTCGCCGACTACTCCTACACACTGCGGGTATTCGCTAGGGCTCGAAGGTATGTGCGAATAAAATTGTGGTATGGCGCTTGCAGCGATGGACCGGGTGGAGGAGACAGATACGTCTCTGGCCGAGGTGCGCGCCATGCTCCAGGACATCGCTGACCGCTTTGCGGCCGAAGCGCCGTCCCTGTCTACCCGGGATCTGGCTAACAGGGTAGCGGCGGTCGAAGACATTTCAAAGACTCTGGAATATCTGCAGGCAGCCGGCGCGCACGCCGTGGAGCGCGCTGACCTAGCCGCCAATGGGGAATCCGCCTCCCACACCGCAGCCTACGCCGAGGGCTGCGCTCCCGGGAGCGCAGGGGAGTGGGCCAATCCCGCTGCTGCCATTACCTCGGGCGGAGGAGAGCCCTTCGAGAGCGTTGGCGGCACCCGCAACTCTGACGCCGCGGGGTCGGAGAAGCGGCAGCGCCGCCGCAAGACCGAGTTTCGGAACAACGCCGAGTACCTGCGCTCGCGGCTCGGGATCAGCATCCTCGAAGCGCGGCGGCGGCTGCGGGTCGGTAAAGCCGTGAGTGCCCCGGTCCGGCTGGACGGCGGGGCCGGTACTCCCGATCTGCCCGCACTGGCAGACGCCATGGCCCAGGGGGACATCAGCGGAGAAGCCGCAGCCCTGGTTACCGATTCGATCGCCCGTGCCCGCCACGCCGCTGATCCCGGGACCTTGGAGGCGATGGAAGCCGCGCTGGTCGCCCAGGCCATTGAGTCCGACGCTGACACGCTGGCGATGGTCGCCAAGACTTGGGAAACAGCCGTGGACCAGGACGGAGCAGAACCTTCCGAAGAGGAGCTGCAGGCACGGCAGGGCATGTTCTACCGCGGACGCCGGCGGGGCTTGCATCAGTTTGTCATCAACACCACGGATGACCAGTACGAGCTCCTCGCCACGGTGATGAACAGCGCCGCGAACCCCCGCGTCCGCCCAGAAGCCATCGAAACGGCAGCAACCGGCCCCGGTCAGGCGGACATTGATGAAACCGGTGCCGGCAATCTCGCAGACAGTGCAGAAGCAGCCGGTGTGGGGCACGATTCCGACGGCCCGGGTCCCAAGGGCCCGGACCCTGAAGGCACTGATCCCGAAGATACCGATCCTGAAGGTGCAGATCCCGAAGGTACCGCTACCGAAGGAATGGGTCCCGAAGGCGTCGATCCCGTGGTCCTGGCGGGTCTTGATCAGTTCACCCGGGCGCAGAAACTTCTGGCAGGCTTGATCGGTGCCTGCCGCATCGCCCTGAACGTTGGCAAGCTCCCGGAATCCGGCGGCCTGCGCACGCAGATGATTGTCACCAGCGGCTATGAACAACTCGCCGGGCTGTTGTCGGGCGGCGGCAGCGCCGTCTACAACGGGTCGCTCTCGGCAAAAACGGTGCGCCGGTTGGCCTGCGACGCTGAAATCATTCCCGCGGTCCTCGGCTCCGAGGGCGAGGTCCTGGATCTGGGCAGGTCGCAACGCTTTTTCAGCCGGGCCATCCGCAAGGCGCTGATAGCGCGGGACAAAGGTTGTGCCTTTCCTGGCTGCAGCATGCCCGCTCTCTGGACCGAGGCACACCACATCGTGCCCTGGTGGGCCGGCGGCCGGACGGACGTCAACAACGGAGTCTGCCTCTGCGGCCTCCACCACGACCTGATTGAACAAGGGAACTGGGAAATCAACGTCCTCAACGGCATCCCCTGGTTCACCCCACCGGACTACATCGATCCCCGCCGCAAACCACTCCGAAACACCTACTGGCAAACCCAGGTTCCGGTCCGGCTGCTCCGCCCCGGTCCGGGAACGGGACAGAAGCGGGAGCAAGCCGCGAGGTAGAGCGGATCGATGGGCCGCCGATCGGCATGGGCCGCGCCTTCTTGAACCGGCAGGATTTGGCCGGATTGAACCGGCAGGCTTTAACCAGCAACCAGCAACCAGCAACCAGCCGCCAGCAGCCAACAGGCTGTAGCGCTCCAGCCAGCAGCGCTACAGCCTGCTCGCTCAGCCGAGCCGGAGCCCGCCCATGGGGACTTCACCGGCGGTGGCGGATGGAGCAGGAGTCAACGTCAGCAGCACTGCTTCCGGGCGACACGCGAAGCGGATCGGAGCCAGCCGTGACGTTCCCAACCCCGCCGAGACGTTCAACGGGACGCTGCGCCCGTGGTGATCCCAGTACGTCAGGCCGCGGGCGCGCCAGGTCGGCAGATCGCAGTTGCTGATCAAGGCACCGTAACCGGGGAGGCAGACTTGGCCTCCGTGGGTATGGCCGGCCAGGATCAGATCGGCGTCGCCGGCGGTGAACTGGTCCAACACCCGTTGATACGGTGCATGGGCCACGGCGATGCGTAGGTGGGCGGCGCTGCCCGCAGAGCTGGATCCGTTGGGAAAACCGACATACCGGTCTCGCTGCAGGTGCGGGTCGTCCACGCCGGTGAAGTCCAGCCTCACTCGGCCCACTACCAGCGACTGGTTCCGGTTGGACAAATCGATCCAGCCGGCGGTGCCGAAGGCTGCGTGCATTTCACGCCACGGCAGTTCCCGTGAACCGTAGTCCTTGGGCTGTTTCGATGGTCCGGTGAGGTAGGAGAACGGGTTCTTCAGCACCGGGGCGTAGTAATCGTTGGAGCCGGCGACGAAAACACCTGGCACGTCCATCAGCGGAGCCAGCGAGTCCAGCAGCGGCTGCACTGCTTGGCGGTGGCTGAGGTTGTCGCCGGTGTTAACCACCAAGTCAGGTTCAAGCGCAACCAACCGCCGCAGCCACTTCTGCTTGAGCGTCTGCCCGGGCGTCATGTGGATGTCCGACAGGTGCAGGATCTTCAGCGGCGGCTGCCCCGCAGGCAGGATAGGCAGCGTTTCTTCCCGCAGACCGAAGAGGTTGCGCTCGATGACGGAGCCGTAAACGAGCGCGGCCCCGCCCGCGGCAGCAGCCCCAAGGGCCAGCTTGCCTGCGGTGCGGAGCCGTGCTCGCAGCGCTTCAGCGTCCACGGTCAGTCGTTGTTCCCGTTACGGTTCCCATTGCCGCCGCCGTTGTCGGAGCCGCCGCCGTTCCCGTTGCCGCCGCCGTTGCGGTTGCCTGAATCGCCGGAGTCACCGCCGTCGTCGTTGTTGCCGGAATCGGAGCTCTTCTTGTCGTCGGTCTCGACCTTCTTGGGCTGCGGCGGATAAAGCATGCTGCTGGGTGCGGAGCCAAAGCCACCGGTCTTGTACAACCCGGCGACCTTCTCCATGTAGTCGGTCCACTGGCCGCCCGCGATGGTGGCGCCGTCAACGTAGCTGCGGGTCACGCCGTTGATCGGGATGTTGTTGATCGACTTGTAAGCGTGCGGGTTGCCCACCCAGGAAGCGGTGGAGATGCCCTTGGTGTAGCCCACGGTCCAGGTGTACTCGGACTTGTCCGTGGTACCGGTCTTGGCAGCGGCGGGAACGCCGATCGGGTGGATCCCTCCGAGCCGCAGGTTGACCAGGTTTTCCAGCGGGACGCTGATGGCAGCGGCGACGTCTTCGGAGATCGCCCGGTCACAGGACTTCTTCGGGACCTTGTACTTGTTGCCCGCTGCGTCCTTGACGGAGGTCAGCGCTATCGGCTTGCAGTACACACCGTCGTTGGCGAATGCCGCAAAGGAGGCGGCCATCGTCATCGGGGAAACGTTGGTCGTGCCGATGATGAAGGACGGGTGCTCGATGCTGATCGGCTCTTTGTCCGTCGCAGTGCGGACGCCGAGTCGGGTTGCCGCGTCCTGGATGTCGCACAGGTCCAACTGCGCGGCCATCGCGGCCGTGGCGGAGTTGATCGACCAGGTCAGGCCTTGGCTGGCGGTCATGCTGCGCTCGAAGCCGGGCAGGGCGTTCCGGAACGGCCATTCGCTGAACCATGCCTCCGGGGGTAGGCAACTGGCCCTCCACGGGTACTGCGCCGGGTAGGAGGTGCGGCGCGCGTCCACCGAGGCATTGAGCGCCTTGCCCGCTTCCAGCCAGGCGACCATGGTGTAGGGCTTCATCGTGGAGCCGGGCTGCCAGCCGTTGCCGCCGCCCATGTCAGCGTCCACGTTGTAGTTCAGCTCCGTGTTGGCCGCCCCCTCTTCCGGGCTGTACTTGGTGTTCTGGGCCATCATCAGGATCTTGCCGGTGCCCGGCTCGACCGAAACCATGGAAGAACCGACGCCGGACTTATCGCCCTTCGGGACTTGCTGCTCGATCTGCTTCTGGCCTTCCTTCTGGAGGCGGGAGTCGAGCGTGGTCTTGATGGTCAGGCCGCCACGGGCCAGCAGCTTGGCGCGTTCGGTGGAGTCCTTGCCGAAGGCGTCCGACTGCATGATCGTGTGCTGGACGTAGCTGCAGAAGTAGTCGGCAAAGTTGGCCGCCACGCAGCCGGAACGGACGGGCTTGAGGTTAAGGTCCAAGTCGGTGGCGACGGCTTCGTCGTATTCCGCCTTGGTGATCTTGCCCGCGCTGAGCATGGCCGCCAGCACGGTGTTGCGCCGCTCCAGCGTGGCCTCCGGGTTGTTCACCGGATTGAAGTAGTTGGGCGACTGCACCATGCCGGCCAGCATGGCCGACTGCGGAATGGTCAGCTTCGCGGCGGAAACGCCGAAGAAGGTCTTGGCAGCGGCTTCAATCCCGTACACCTGGCCGCTGAACAACACAATGTTCAGGTAGCCCTGCAGAATCTCTTCCTTGCTGAATTCCTTCTCGACGGCGATGGCCAGCTTCGCCTCGCGGAGCTTGTCGCCGATGTCCTTGGTGCCGCTGATGGTTAGCTCTTCGGCACCCTTGCCCGCGGACGCGCCGGCGTCGATCAGCACGTTGTTCACGTACTGCATGGTCAATGTGGACGCCCCCTGCAGATCGCCGCCCGCCAGGTTGGTCACGGCTGCACGCATGATGCCCTGCGGGTCCACGCCGTTGTGCTCGAAGAAGCGCACGTCCTCGATGGAGACGATGGCGTCCTGCATATGCTGGGAGACTTTATCCAGACTGACCGGGACACGGTTTTCGGCGTAGAACGTAGCGATCAGCTTGCCGTCGGCGGAGAGGATCCGCGACGGCTGGGACAGCGGCTGCGTCTGCAGTTCGTCCGGCAACTGGTCGAAGTACTCGATCGAGGAGGTTGCTCCGACACCGGCTACGGCAGCGGCCGGGACCAGCAGGCCTGCTGCCAGCACGCCACAGAGCGCACTGATACCCAGGAAGCCAACTATCTTGCCGAGGGTGGTCGCAGTGTCGAAGAAGGGGGATTTGCGAGCGGCCATGGGGTCCACTTTACAAGCAAGCGCTAGGCTTTCATTCATGACCAAATGGGAATACGCGACAATTCCGCTCATTATCCACGCGACAAAGCAAATTCTTGACCAGTGGGGCGACGACGGCTGGGAGCTCGTCCAGGTGTTCCCGGGCCCGAACGGGACCAATCCGGTCGCTTATTTGAAGAGGGAGAAGCAGTAGCCATGAGTGGAACGACCGAAGCCCGGATGTCCGCCGTCGAAGAGCGGCTCGCCGGACTGGGCCTGTCCGTGCCGGAGGTCGCAGCTCCGGTGGCCGCCTACGTACCGGCCGTTGTGACCGGGAACTACGTTTACACCTCCGGGCAGCTGCCGTTTATCAAGGGCCAGCTGCCGGCTGTGGGCAAGGTGGGCGACGGCGCCGGCCTGGTCAGTGCCGAGGAGGCCAAGAAGCTGGCCGCGACGGCCGCGGTGAATGCGCTGGCGGCGGTCAAGAGCGTCATCGGCGACTTGGACCGGATCACGCGGATCGTCAAGGTTGTAGGTTTCGTTGCGTCCGATCCGGCCTTTACCGGCCAGCCGGGCGTGATCAACGGGGCATCCGAATTGCTGGGACAGGTTCTCGGCGAGGCCGGCGCCCACGCGCGCTCCGCCGTCGGCGTGGCAGTGCTGCCGATGGATTCGCCGGTTGAGGTAGAACTGATTGCCGAATTCAGCTAGTCCGCTTCGAGAGGAGCAACGGCTCTTCCCCGTGCCTCCGGACCAACTGGGAGCGGCCCAGAGTTGGTTCGAGCATGGGGAACGCTCACCGAGGAAGCCGCGCCTGGCCTCCTCCGTGGTCCTGGTCCGGGACGGGGCTGCGGGCACGGAAACCTACCTCGGTTACCGTTCGGGCTCCTCGCCCTTGGGCACAGTGGCGTTTCCCGGCGGCAGCGTGGACGATGCCGACGGCGAGCCCGTTACCTGGTTCGGGCCGTCGCCGGCCAAGTGGGCCGAGACGATGGGGATCAACGACCATCGTGTTGCCCAGGCCCACGTGGTGGCCGCCATCCGCGAGCTGTTCGAGGAAACAGGCGTGCTGCTGGCCGGCCCGGACGAGTCCAGCCTGCCGGAATCCACCTCCGGCGCCGACTGGATGCGCAGCCGCGAAGCGGTGGCGGGCCAGGAAAAGTCCTTCGCCGAGGCGCTTACCCGGCGCGGGCTGGGCGTACGCACTGATTTGCTCAAGCCGCTGTCCAACTGGCTGAGCCCGGACTTCGCGCACCGCCGCTTCGACACGCGCTACTTCGCTGCCGCCCAGCCGGCCAACCAGCGGCCGTCACTGCTGGAAAGCAAGGGGGTGTGGGCCGCCTGGCTGCCGGCGCAGGAACTGATGGCGGGGCGGGAAACCACCGCGTTGGGCGATCTGGTGGATCAGCCGGATACCCGGGGACTGACCTTCAGCGAAGTGACGTCGCCGGCGGTAGAGGTCATCGTCGAGAAGATCGCGTCGGCCCGCGGCTGCATTGCCTACCTCTCGCACAAACGCCCGCAGCGGATCTACCACCCGGAATTGGTGCTGGTGGATGGCGTGCCGATGCTGCAGGTTGAGGCCAGCGCCGCTGCCGAGGGCGGAGCCGTTCAGCGGGGTCGCTAGGCGGGCGTTGAGTGCGCCCTCTCTACCACCGTGCAGCCAGTACGACGGCGGGGGCCCACCTTAAGGTGAGCCCCCGCCGTCGTACTTTTTCAGAAAATCAGCGGGAACGCTGACGCAGACGCTGGATGTCCAGGATGACCACGGCGCGTGCTTCCAGGCGCAGCCAGCCGCGCTGGACGAACTCGGCCAGGGCCTTGTTCACGGTCTCGCGGGAAGCGCCCACCAGCTGGGCCAGCTCTTCCTGGGTCAGTTCGTGCGCCACCAGGATGCCGTCCGTAGCCGGGCGGCCGAAGCGGTCGGCCAGGTCCAGCAGGGCCTTGGCAACACGGCCCGGAACGTCGGAGAAGACAAGGTCGGCCAGCGAGTCGTTGGTGCGGCGGAGGCGACGGGCCAAGGCCTGCAGCAACTGCGCCGAAACCTCGGGACGGGTCTCCAGCAGGCCGCGCAGGTTCTCGTTCTTCAGCCCGGCCAGACGGGTTTCGGAAACAGCCGTTGCCGAGGTGCTGCGCGGGCTCGGGTCGAACAGCGCCATTTCGCCAAAGAGCTCACCCGGGCCGAGGATGGCCACCAGGTTCTCGCGGCCGTCGTTTGCGGTGCGGCCGAGCTTGATTTTGCCAGAGACGATGAAATAGAGCTGGTCGCCTTGGTCACCTTCGCGGAACACCGAAGCGCCGCGGGACAGGTCGACCTCGGTCAACTCGTCGGTCAGCGCTGCAAACACGTCGTCGTCAAGGGTGGCAAAAAGAGGTGCGCGGCGAAGGATCTCTACGTCCATGAATTCTCCAATTTAGTACTGTTCGGCGTGGGGCAGGCTGCCCTCCCGTGGGGGCACTGGCTTCCATTTTGCCGTATGTAAAGCGGTTGTGACATCTTCCACAAGGCTTTTCGCTCCCAGAGGACGGGAAAACCGGCGGCGTCGTGGGCCGCGCAGTCTCTACCGGAGTGGTCAACGGGCAACCTGCCTGAATAATTCCCACAGGTGGACGGCTTAGACTATTGCACATCCGACCGCTACGGAGAATGTGTGATTTTCGGCCTGACCATCCTGGACATCGTCCTGCTTCTGATCCTCCTGTCCTACCTGGTTTCAGGCCTGCGCAAGGGGTTCGTGGTCACGCTCGGCGGCATTGTCGGCATCGTCGCCGGAGCGGTGGCGGCCTTCTTCGCAATCCCGCTGGTCAGCCAGTGGGTGCCGGACAGCGGATGGCGGCTGACGGCAGCCATCGCCGTGGCGGTGCTGTTGGTGGTGCTGGGACATGCCCTGGGATCCGGAATCGGCGCCGGCATCCGGCGGCGGATGGACTTCCCGCCGCTGCGGCCGGTAGACCGTGTGCTGGGCGGTGCCATGAACCTGGCCGTGACCGCGCTGGTGATCTCCATGCTGGCGTTCAGCCTGGGCACCATGGGCGTGCCGTTTATTTCCCAGCAGATCGCCGGGTCCAAGGTGATTGCGGCGATCGAGCACCTGACCCCGAACCCCGTGAAGGCGTGGGCGGCGCAGGTGCGGTCCGCCGTGGTGGCGGACGGCATCCCGTTGGTGCTCGACCCGCAGGCGCCCCGAAAACCGGCGCCGATCCCCGACACCAGCACGGACACCCCGGCGCTGAATGAAGCATCGGCATCGGTGCTCCGGATCGCCGGAACGGCCTTCCAATGCGGGCAGAACCAGACGGGTTCGGGCTTTGCGGTGGCGCCGAACCGCGTCATGACCAATGCGCACGTAGTGGCCGGCGTCAATGAACCGGTGGTGGAGATCCCGGATGGGCGGGTGCTGCCCGGACGAGTGGTGTTCTTCGACGCGGTGCGCGACCTGGCAGTGTTGGCCGTGGACGACTTGAACGTTCGGCCGCTGCCTTTGGGCGGCGAACTGTCCGAAGGCGACTTTGCTGCCTTCCAGGGCTACCCTGCCGGCGGCCCCTTCCAGAGCAACCCGGCCACCATCCAAGGCCGATCCCAGGTGCTGGTCCAGAATATCTACGGTGCTGACCCGTCCTCGCTTCAGGTGTACACCCTGGCCGCGGACGTGAAGCAAGGCAACTCGGGCGGTCCGCTGCTGGACGCCGACGGCAACGTTGCCGGTGTGGTGTTCGCGAAGTCCACCCAGAACGTGCCGGTGGGCTATGCGCTGACGCTGGAAGAGGTCAAGCCGGTCGTGGACGCGGCCTCCGGCTACCAGGAGACCATCTCCGCCGGTCAGTGCGTGACCCGCTGACGGTTCGGCGGCTACAGGACCTCGGCGAGATATTCGACCGCCAACCGGTAGCCGGCAATGCCGGCGCCGGCGATCACAGCGTCGGCCACTCCGGAAATGTAGGAGTGGTGGCGGAACTCTTCGCGCTTGTGGATGTTGGTGATGTGCACCTCCACCACCGGCAGTGCGACGCCGGAGAGCGCGTCGCGGAGGGCCACGGAGGTATGGCTGTACCCGCCCGGGTTGATGATGATCGCATCGGCAGTGCCCCGCGCAGCGTGGACCGCGTCGATCAGCGCACCTTCGTGGTTGGACTGAACGCACTCGGCGCTCCAGCCGTGCGCCGCTGCGGCCTCGGCGGCTAGCTTCTCCGCGTCCGCCAGGGTGGCGGTGCCGTACACCTCGGGCTCGCGGGTGCCGAGCAGGTTCAGGTTCGGGCCGTTCAGTACCAGGAGGCGGCGGGATCCGGGAGCGTCTGCAGTCATGCCCTTACTATGCCTCAATCCCGCCGCAGGCGAGATCTCCTGTTACGCGTACCCCGGCAGAGCCCAAGGCGCGCCGGGGGCTGCCCGCCAGCAATCAGCGGGCAGCCCCCGGCATGCGGCCGGGCCGGGTGTCAGGCTTTCAGCGAGGCCGCGATCTGCTGCATGACGGTGTTGTCGGCCAGGGTGGTGGCCTCGCCGACTTCGCGTCCTTCGGCCACGTCCTTGAGCAGCCTGCGCATGATCTTGCCGGAGCGCGTCTTGGGCAGTTCCGGCACCACCAAAATGGTGCGCGGCTTCGCGATCGGGCCGATTTCCTTGCCCACGTGAGCGCGCAGCGTGGAGACGATGTCCGGATCTTCGACCGCGTTGCCGCGCAGGATGACGAAGGCGACGACGGCTTCGCCGGTGGTTTCGTCCTTCGCTCCGACGACGGCGGCTTCGGCCACCGCGGGGTGGGAAACGAGGGCGGATTCGATCTCGGTGGTGGAGAGCCGGTGGCCGGAGACGTTCATGACGTCGTCCACCCGGCCGAGCAGCCAGATGTCGCCGTCGTCGTCCTTTTTGGCGCCGTCGCCGGCGAAGTACATGTTCTCGAACCGGGACCAGTAGGTTTCCTTGAACCGTTCCGGGTCGCCCCAGATGCCGCGCAGCATGGCCGGCCACGGCTCGCGGATCACCAGATAGCCGCCGTGGCCGTCCGGGACGGAGGCACCGAGTTCGTCCACCACGTCCACGGCGATGCCGGGCACGGCGACCTGGGCGGAGCCGGGCTTGGTGGCGGTGACGCCGGGCAGCGGGGCGATCATGTGCGCGCCGGTCTCGGTCTGCCACCAGGTGTCCACGACGGGTGCCTTGTCGCCGCCGATGACCCGCCGGTACCACATCCAGGCTTCGGGGTTGATGGGCTCACCCACGGAGCCGAGCACGCGGATGGAGGACAGGTCGAACTTGGCCGGGATGTCTTCGCCCCACTTCATCATGGTGCGGATTGCGGTCGGCGCGGTGTAGAGGATGGAGACCTTGTACTTCTCCACGATCTCCCACCAGCGGCCCTGGTGCGGGGAATCCGGGGTGCCCTCGTACATGACCTGGGTAGCGCCGTTGATCAGCGGGGCGTAGGTGACGTAGGAGTGGCCGGTGACCCAGCCGATGTCGGCGGTGCACCAGAAGACGTCGGTTTCCGGTTTCAGGTCGAAGACAACCTTGTGCGTGTAGGCGCACTGCGTGAGATAGCCGCCGGTGGTGTGCAGGATGCCCTTGGGCTTTCCGGTGGTGCCGGAGGTGTAGAGGATGAACAGCGGGTGCTCGGCGTCGTGCGGCACGGGGGTGTGTTCCGCGGAGGCAGTCTGCACGGTGTCCGCCCACCACTGGTCGCGGCCTTCGTGCCAGTCGACCGGCTCGCCGTTGCGCTTGACCACCACCACGTTGGACACGGTGTGGCCGGAGGCGGAGAGTGCCTCGTCCACGGCGGGCTTCAGCGGGGAGGGCTTGCCGCGGCGCCAGGTGCCGTCGGCGGTCACCACCAGCTTCGCCTCGGCGTCGTCGATCCGGGAACGCAGCGCTTCGGCGGAGAAACCGCCGAAGACCACCGAGTGCACGGCGCCGATCCGGGCGCAGGCCAGCATGGTGATCACCGCTTCCGGGATCATCGGCAGGTAAACGGCGACCCGGTCGCCCTTGGCGACGCCGAGGGATTCGAACGCGTTCGCTGCCTTCTTCACTTCCTCGGTCAGCTGCGCGTACGTGTATGTGCGGGTGTCGCCGGGTTCACCCTCGAAATAAATGGCTACCCGGTCACCCAGACCGTTCTCCACGTGCCGGTCCAGCGCGTTGTAGGCTGCGTTCAGCTCGCCGCCGACGAACCACTTGGCGAAGGGGGCATCGGACCAGTCCAAGGCCTGGGTGAAGTCCGTGTCCCAGGACAGGACATCGCGGGCCTGCTTGGCCCAGAAGGCGGGCCGGTCCGCCTCGGCTTCCGCGTAGACACCCGGCTTGGCCACCGCTGCCTCAGCGAATTCAGCGCTGGGCGCAAATTTGCGGTTCTCTTGGAGCAGGTTCTCCAAAGCATTGCCGGCGGCGGTGGAAGTCTGCGTTCCGTTGGCTTCAGACATATGAAGGCCCCTTCGTTCTTGCTGCGGTCGTTGGCGTGCGCCGGTTTTCGTTTGGCCGGGCGCATCTGCTGCTTTTCAGCCTAATCCTTTGTACGCCGTCCGCAGTGTCGACCGTCACAATGCTCGATGCAAAAGGTCTCGAATCTGCGCTGAACGGCACATGCAAGAGCGTTCGACGGCGGTGATCCGGCTAGTGAAGGGTGGGTTCCTTGACTACGCTGAGACCAGCGCCAGAACGTTGCACGGTGGGCAGGACCCGCTCTGCAACCGCAACGACCCGGAGGATCGACGATGTCACAGAGCTCCCAAAACCACGGCACGGCAGGAACTGCGGTGGCCGGCCCCTTCACCGTGCGAGATCTGGTGGTGGGAATCGGCGTCATCCTGCTGTTCCTCTCCTCAGTGCTGCCGCTCGAAGTTCTGCGGGGCATCGGGGTGAACCTGTGGAACTCGGCAGGACTGTTCCAGCTGGCCCTGGGCATCCTGCTGCCGGCGGTGGTGCTGGTGCTCTTCGTGGTGCGCCGTTTGGCCCCGCAGACGCCGCTGCGGATCGGCTCCTTGTCTGTGGACCAATTCGCCTCCGTGGTGGCATCTCTGGCCTTGGCCTTCTACTTCCTGACCATCGTCACCGTCTACAGCGTCAGCGGAATCATTGGCTTCATCGGCGCGCTGGTGCTCTTCGCCGGGACCGTCTGCGCACGATGGATCCCGCAGTTGGCGGCAGATTTCGTGGGCCGTCCCGAGACGCCGGCCCACCCGGTGGCGCGGGATGCAGTCCCCGCCGCCCCCAGGCCCAAGGCGCCGCGGCCTGCCAAGCAGCATCCCGGCGCCGCCGCCGCCGGGTACGCGACGGACGCTGCTAGCCAGCGCCAAACCGTTTCGGCCGGCGCGGCCGGCGGCTATGGCTCCCCGGCTGCAACGGGGGCTGCACCGGGCTGGGACCAAAGCAGTGCGCAGCAACCGTCCACCGGACAGTTTGCCGCCCCGTCGGCCAACGGAGCGGCCGGGGTTGCCGGTGCCGCCGCAGCGGCGCAAGCAACGCAAGCGCCGGAATCAGGCGCCGGCGACTCGCCGCACGCCACGGGGCGGGAAACCGCCGCCAGCCCGACCGGCGTCCAGCGGGCCACCGACCTCGAAGCCGACGACTCGGTTGCGCCGGGTGCCGCAGACGGGGAGGCCGTGGGCATCCCGGTTACTGAGGACTCGAGCGGTTCGGCAACCACAAGGGCAGGTGCCGTCGCGGCAGGCGGCGTTGCCCGCGATGTGGGGTACTCCGCCAAAACGGTGGTGGGAAGCCCTAACCCGTCCGAGGGCGGCCAGCGGATCCCGGAGTCCGCCGGAGGAACCGGCACCGAGGCTCAGGACCACGGTAACGGCACGGCACAGACTCGCGTTGGCGACCTGCAGGCGGAGACGGCCGGCCCTGCCGGAGGAGCGGTCGGCGGGGCGGCAGCCGAGCCAACCGAAGCCCGAACCGGGTCGACCCGCGCGGACATCGCGGAAACGGCAGCCCGAACCGGGTCGACCCGTCCGGATGTCGAGCCCGCCGCAGCCCGAACGGGGTCGACTCGTGCCGACGTCGAGCCCACCGCGCGAACCGGGTCGACTCGTGCCGACGTCGCGGAAACGGCGACCACGGCCATGCCGTCCGTCGCGGCCAACGGCGCTGACCGCGCGCCTGCCGAGGCTGCCTCGGCGTCCTCTCCGATCAGCGCCACGCGTGAACACTACGAGGAAGCCGAGGAGGAGTATGAAGCCTTCTGGTTCGCCGTCGGACGCACCCGGCCGGTCCTGGACGAGAACACCGGGCAGGTCATGTTCACGGTTGAACCGGGGTCATGGATCTTGGCACTGCAGGACCGGGGGGATGAATTCCTGGTCCAGCACACGGACGGCAGGGTGGGCGTTTTGCGGGACCTGACGAACATTGAGCGTGCCTGACAAGGCGCCGGCCACCCGCCGGCGCAAGACTGAAGAATCCCTGCTGGCACGCAAACGCCGGGCCCGGCGGATCAACAAGGAACTCGCCGAGCACTACCCCTACGCGGTGGCCGAGCTCGATTTCAGTAACCCCTTCGAGCTGCTGGTGGCAACCATCCTCTCCGCGCAGACCACCGATGTCCGGGTCAATATGACCACCCCGGTGCTCTTCGCCCGCTATCCGGATGCCCGCGCGCTCGCCGAGGCAGACGAGACGGAACTGCAGGAGCTGATCAAGCCCACCGGGTTCTTCCGTGCCAAGAGCCAGAGCCTGCTCAAGATGGCCGGCCAGATTGTCGATGAGTTTGACGGCGAGGTCCCGAGCAAGCTGGATGACCTGGTCAAGCTCGCCGGCGTAGGACGCAAGACCGCCAACGTGGTGCTCGGCAATGCCTTCGGCATCCCGGGGATCACCGTGGACACGCATTTCCTCAGGCTGTCGCGCCGTTTCGGCTGGACCGATTCCACCGATGCCGTCAAGGTGGAGTTCGACGTGGCAGAGCTGTTCGAACCCAAGGACTGGACCATGCTCTCGCACCATGTGGTCTTCCATGGCCGCCGCGTGTGCCACGCCCGCAAGCCGGCCTGCGGCGCCTGCCCGGTGGCCCAATGGTGCCCGTCCTATGGCGAAGGGGAAGTTGATCCGGAGAAGGCACGGAAACTGCTGAAGTACGAACTGGCCCCGGGACGTGAAGAACTCCTGGCCCGGATGATGGCCGGCGAGACCCGCCGGGAGCTTCGCGCCGCAGGTTTCCCGCTGGGAGCCTGACAATGAGCGCCAAAAAGGATCTGCAGCGGCTCATGGAGCTGCCGATGGAACAGCGGCTCTCCGTCCGTGAACGCGAGCGGTGGTACGACGTCGCCTTGGACGCGGAAGCGGTGCGGTCCGCGGCAGTGCTCCTGCTCTTCGGTGCGCTGGACGACGCCCCTGCCCACTTCCACGACTCCGCCGTGCCCGATGACCTCGACGTGCTCTTTGTGGAGCGCGCCGCCAACCTTTCCTCGCATCCCGGCCAGGTGGCCTTTCCCGGTGGCGCCATTGACCCCGACGACGACGGCCCCGTCGGCGCCGCAGTGCGCGAAGCGGTGGAGGAGACCGGGCTGGACGCCACCGGGGTCGAGGTTCTGGGGGTCCTGCCGGACATCCCGCTGTCGGTCAGCAACTTCCTGGTCACTCCCGTCCTGGCCTGGTGGGCTTCTCCCTCGCCGGTGGCCGTGGTGGATTTCGCTGAGTCCGCACAGGTTTTCCGGGTTCCGGTCGCGGACCTGCTGGATCCTGCCAACCGGCGAATGTCGGTGCTCCGGCGCGGCGACCATATTTTCCGCAGCCCGGCGTTCCTGGTTCACGGAGTGGTGGTCTGGGGCTTTACCGCGATCCTGCTGAGCCATCTTTTTGACGATCTGGGCTGGACCTTGGAATGGGATTCGTCCCAGGAGATCCCGGCGCCGATCGCTCCGCCCCCGGGCGACGACTGACGATATCCCGGATGCCTGACGTAGGCGGATCCGCGCGAGGCGGGGGAGCCGTCGCGGGCGGCGGGACTGGCCGCCTCATCATGCCAGCGGGCGGCCGGAAGGGATCCGTTGGTCTGGCTGTGGCCTCTGCGCGAGGCAGCGGCGTGGGCGTGGGCTTAGGTTGTGGCAGCGGCGTTGGCTCGGGGCCAGGTTTCAGCGGCGGCGTGGGTGCGGGTCCCGGGCGCGGCACGGGCGTGAATGCGGGTTCCGGGCGCGGAACCGGGGTTGACTCGGGTCCCGGGCGCGGCACGGGCGACCGCTTGTCCCGTGCAGGCGGCCCAGTGCCGGCGCCGCCCAGGACGTGTTTCAACCAGGAGTCCTTCGTCGACAGCGTCCACGCGTTCTCGGCCCGCTGGGCCCAGTTGTAAGCCGTGAAAACGGAGAAAACGAACGGCACCAACCTGCCCGGCCTCAGGACGGAGGTCGCCGGGTTCGCTGCGGGCACCGGGGAGAAAAGCCTCGGCGCCAGCTGAGCCGTCAGCCGGCGTTGGGCGGTCTGGCCGGCGAGCTGCAGGACCAGACTCTCCGGCCCGGCGGCCAGCACGCCGAGAACGGAGTCGCCGTGGCGGCGCACCAGAGCCCGGGCCGCCGCCATGTTCTCGGAGGCAAGGGCCAGCTTTGCGCGGCTGGAGGCCTTGACCATCCCGCGGGAGGTCAAGGCGGAGGAGGCAGCTGCGACCCCGCGCATGCGGTGTGACGCGGCGGCGATCCGTGCCATCGCGGCGGCACTGGTGCCGGCGGCCCTCGCGGACGCTGCCCCGAGCGCCCCGATCGCCGAACGGAAAATTGATGCCGCAGCTGCCAGTCGCGCGGCACCGGCTGCGCCGGAGATAAAGACCGAGAGCCCTGCGCTGACCGGCGCCAGCGCCATGCTCACGCCAAGAGTCAGGGCGACGTCGCGGGTAAAAGCGGTGGCCTCCTCAACCAGTTGACGATGCGCCAGTTCCACGGCTCCGGCATACTCGTTGCATCCCTCGGCGACCGCGTCACAACCATCGGCCAGCACGGAAGCGCACGTCGTGAGCTCACCGTGCGCCTCGAGGAGCAGCAGCACATCCGTCCCGCGGAGGCCCGACAACGCGCGCTCCGCCGCTCGGTCTGCGGCGGTCGCATGTGTCCTCGTCTCACGGGCGATGTCCTGCCAGACACCGGCTACGCTGTGCACTGCGTCCGCGTCGCCGGACGGCCAGAGAACGCCGGCGGCATCGGCGATCAGTTGGCCGAGTTCCGGAAGCAGCGGAACCTTCCCGCCAACGGCTGAAGCCGGCAAGGGAAGGCAGCGCTCGCCGGACGGGGGAGCGGGCTGTTCGAAGGCTGCGGCGGATCCCGCGGCCGCCTGTTCCGCAAACCGGTAGAGCGCGGCGGCGCACTGCGTGGCGTAGCGGAGCCGGCCGTAGGCGCCGGCAAGTTCTTCAAGCCCGCGCAGCAGCAGCGCTGCGTCCCGGTCGTAGGTCTGTCCCCACAATGAAGCATCGGCTTCCCAGCCCGACATTCCGGCGCCCGGGCTCAACCGGCCGTTTACCGATTCCCGCAAGTTCTCGTAGCCCGCGGCTGCCGTTCCCGCCGCCGCTGCGGCCCGCTCCAAGGCGGCAGTGTCGATGTTCAGCACTACCATCGGCATCCCTCCTCCCGCACCGCCAACAGGCGACCGCCCGCTGTGGGGCACAACGCTACGGCGGTTGGAGGAGACCGACCATGGCGAGGTTCAGCGTTGTGGATAACCTCACCCTGCGGAGGAGTTACTTGGCGTCGGCGTAGGAATCGACGACGGCAACACTGACCGGGAACTCCACGGGGATCCGGCCGAAGACCAGGCGTGTGGCCGTCGCGGCCGACTCTTCGACCAGCCGGCGGGCCACGTCCGTCCGGTCCTCGTGGACATGGAGCATGACCTCGTCGTGCAGGAAGAACACCATGTCCCCCACAGAGGTGCCCTCGGCAGCGCAGGCGCGCAACCGTCGTCGTAATTCAGCCAGCCAGCACAGCGCCCACTCCGCAGCGGTGGACTGCACCACGAAGTTGCGGGTGAAGCGGCCCCGGCTGCGGGCCACGCCGTCGGCGCGTCGCTGCTCTTCCGCTGTGGTGGTCCGTTGCGCGGCCAGCCACCGGTCGGACGGCGGGGGGCAGCTGCGGCCGAGGTAGCTGCTGACCACTTGGCCCGCTTCGCCGGCCCGTGCCGCGCGCTCGACCACCGCGATGGCCTGCGGATAAGTGCGCGTGAGCTGGGGCATCAGCCGGCCGGATTCGCCGGTGGTCGCCCCATACATGGCACCCAGCATGGCGATCTTTGCTTTGGCCCGGTCGCCGTCGAAGCCCGCGTCGGCAATGCCCTGATAGAGGTCTTTGCCCCGCCCTGCCGCGGCCAAGGCGGAGTCCTGCGCCAGTGCCGCCAACACCCGGGGTTCCAGTTGGGCGGCGTCGGCGACGAGGAGCTTGCGGCCGGGGTCGGGGCGGACGGCATCCCTGATCTGGCCGGGTATCTGCAGGGCACCGCCGCCGCGCGACGCCCAGCGCCCGCTGACCACGCCGCCCACAACGTACTCGGGCCTGAAGCGGCCGTCCCGGACCCAGGCGTCGAGCCACGCCCAGCCATTGGTCGTGAACAGGCGGGAGAGCTTGCGGTACTGCAGCAGCGGTTCGATCGCGGGATGGGAATGCTCCTTCAACTCCCAGGAACTGGTGGTCTTGACCTCGATGCCGGCCCGGTGCAGGGCACGGATGAGCTGCTGCGGGGAGTCCGGGCTGAAGCTGGAATTGGCCAACTCCTGCCCGAGCTGGACGGCGAGATCCTCCAGCTTTTCCGGCCGCTGACCTTCCCGCGGCCGCTCACCCAAGTGCGAAGTGAGGATGTCCAGGTGGATGTCCTCGTTCCACGGCACGCCAGAGTGCTCCATTTCGGTGGCAATCAGGGCGCCGGCCGATTCGGCCGCCAGCAACAGCTGCAGTCGAGCGCGCTGCGGCGAGGCAGCAACGGCGGCCAACTGGTCCTGCAATTCAGCCACCAGGTCTTCCAACGCCGTCCCGTTGGCCCGGGGTGCCTCGAAGAGCGTGAACTGGTCCGGGGACTGCTGCAGCGGCGGCAGATGGCGCGGGAGCTCGTCATCCTGGTGCGTTATCGGCTCCTCCCGAAGCATGCGGACGTATTCCGTGTCAGGGGCGTAGACAGACAGCGACAGGATGCTGCGGACCAACGCCAGATCGTGGCTGCGGTCCACGCCTGTCCCGGCGGCGAGCAGCGGCAGATAAACGTCGCGGGTGGATTCGAAGACCCAGCGAGGTGCCTCTGCGTCTAAGCCGCGGACCGTCTCGGGCAGTTTTCCGGCGGGCACGACGGCGGGGGGCCCGGCGGGCGCGCCGTGCGCGTCGGTGCGCTGCAGGTACGCTTCGGGTTCCGTCCCTGCGGGCACGGGAATGTTCCGCGCTGCGGAGGCCAGGACGATGTACACGCCTCAATTCTCCCTGACCCGTCCTCCACACAGGCACGGCGGTCCGCCGTCGTACACATCGGCCGGCGCCCGGGACCGGCACCGGAAGGACTCAGTGCAGGATCGGAGCATGCCAAGACACCAGACGGTCAAAGAACGGGCTACTTGGAGGCCGGCGGAAGCGACCGACGTCGTGCTCCTGGGCGGGACGGACCGGTTGCGCGATGACATCGCCCGGATTGCTGCGGCGGCAGGGCTGGCGCTTCGCCCCGAGTCCCCGAGGGAAGCGCCGGTGCCCGCTGCCGGGGCCACACCGGTGCTGTTGGGAACCGGGTACGCCCGGGTTCCGCGGACCACTGCGGAAGTCATCGTGGTGGGCTTCGTCGACGAGGCGCCGGCGCTCTGGGACCTGGCGGCCTCGACCGGTGCGGGCCGGGTGGCCGTGCTGCCAGACGGTGCGGCCTGGCTGGCTGAATACTTGAGCCGGACCTGGCGGCGGGAAACAGCAGGGAAGCTGGTGGCCGTGCACGGGGCCAGCGGCGGAGTCGGGACGTCGGCGCTGGCCGGTTGGCTGGCCGCGACGGCAGCACGTTCCGGAACAGCCACGGTGCTGGTGGATGGGGATCGGCTGGGCGGTGGACTCTCGTCTGCCCTGGGCGCCGCCGACGTTCCGGGACTGGTGTGGCCGGATCTGACGGAAGTGCGGGGAACGGTGAACCCGGTGCAACTGGCGGCGTCGCTGCCGGCGGTCGCCGGCTTCTCCCTGCTGTCCTGGCCCGGGACGGGGGACGCGGTGCTACCGGAGATGCCGGCGGCCGACACTGCCGAGGCGGTCATGGCAGCCGCCGCGGGCGCGTTTGGTTTGGTGGTGCTCGACGCCGGACGGCTGGGAACGGGGCCTGATACCGGGCCACCGGCTGACGACATTGTGCTGCTGACCAGGGCAGATTCCCGCTCCCGGCGGGCCGCCGCGTCTGCGGTAACGGCCGCGGTCGGCACCGGCGCCGACGTGCACGTGGTGGTCAGGGGGCCGTTGCCGGCGGGGACCGATGAACAACTGATTGCCGATGGGCTGGGTGTGCCGCTGGCCGGATATCTGCCGCATCTACGGTCCGTGCCGGCCAGCCAGCGCGACGGACGGCTGCCGGAGCTGGTGTCCAACAGGCGTATCCGGTCCTTGTGCGCCGGTTTGCTGGACCGGCTGGATACCGGACACCAACCGGGGAGGCTGCCTTGAACGGCGTCGGCCGGGGGCGCCGGGCTGCACCGGCGGAAACCCACGGCATCAGCCTGGAACCCTTCCGCAGCGCCGTGTTGTCGGACCCGTCGCCGGTGACCGGGGTTCGACTGGCGGCAGCGGTCCAGTCGAGCGGACGGCTGTTGGGAACGGCCGGCACCCTTCAGGCGGTCGATTCACTGGCCGCGGAGCTGCGGGGGCTGGGGCCGCTGCAGCAGCTGGCCGATGCGCAGGTGACGGACATTCTGGTGAATGGGCCGCACGACGTCTGGACCGACGGCGAAGGAGGCCTGCGTCGGGCCGAGGTCGCTTTTGGCAGCGATGCCGACGTGCGGGCACTGGCGTCACGTTTGGTCGCCGCCGGCGGGCGCAGGCTCGACGACGGAAATCCGTGCGCGGATGTACATCTGGCGGGCTACCGGGTCCATGCCGTGCTGCCGCCGGTGTCCACGGGCGGCACACTGCTGTCGATCCGCCTGCACCGGCCGCGCCGCTTCGCACTTTCGGAACTGCTCGTCGCCGCCCCGCAGTGGCAGCCTTACCTCGAAGCCATCGTGCTCCGGCGCCTAAATTTCCTGATCTGCGGAGCAACCGGTTCCGGCAAGACCACGATGCTCGCGGCCATGCTGGGGACCGCTTCCCCTCAGGAACGGATGGTTTTGGTCGAGGACGCCGCCGAACTTAACCCGGGCCATCCGCATGTGGTGGGCCTGCAGAGCCGGACCAGCAATGTCGAGGGAACAGGCGCGGTCGGCATGGCGGAGTTGGTCCGGCAGGCCCTGCGCATGCGCCCGGACCGGCTGGTGGTCGGAGAGTGCCGCGGGGCGGAAGTCCGTGAGTTTCTGGCCGCGATGAACACCGGCCATGCCGGGGCCGGGGGAACCATCCACGCGAATTCGGCGGCAGCCGTGCCGGCCCGGCTGGCTGCCATGGGCGCGCTCGCAGGCATGAACGCCGACTCGATTGCGCTGCAGGCAGCCAGCGCACTGGACCTGGTGATCTCGATGCAGCGGACCGATGCAGGGCGCTGCGTGCAGGAAATCTGCCTGCTGCAGACCACCGACTCCGGACGGTTGCACACCATCACGGCATTGGCTGCCGACGCAGCCGGTGTCCGGCAGTGCCACGGCTGGGACGAACTCCGCGGACGGCTGTTCCCGTGAGCGGGCTTGTCGTGTTCCTGCTGACGGCGACCGCTTGCCTGCTGTTGTTGCCATGGAGGCAGACCGGCCCAACGGACATGGCGGAGGGGACCCGGCGAAGGGCGTTCGCCAAGGGCAGGAGGCGGCAGGTCGCCGCGGCGCAAGTGGACCAGTTGCCGCTGTTCGTTCGGCAGTTGGCCGCGCTGCTGCGTTCGGGGCGTACCCCGTCACAGCTGTGGCCGGACCTCATCGCGGTCTACGCTCTACCCGGACCACCTGGCGGAGAGCCGCAGGGCAGCGGAAAACCGGATCGGACCGGGCCCGCACCCGGTGCGCCGGTGGGTGGGGCAGCGCTGTTGCTGCCCAGTCTTCAGGCGGCGGCGCAAGCCGCGGAATTGGGACTGGGCATCGGACCGGTTCTGCGCCGGCCGTGGCCGGCCAGCGGCAGGCGGGTGGACGCTGCCACCGCCGCGGCACAGCGCATGTGGCAGGACCTGGCCTCCTGCTGGGAGGTTTCCGAAAGGACCGGTGCACCGCTGGCACTGCTACTGGAGAATTATGCGCGGCACCTGCAGGATCGGCTCGATGGCAGGGCCGGGCGTCGGACTGCGCTGGCAGGACCGAAGGCGACGGCCACCCTGCTCGGCTGGCTGCCACTGCTGGGACTCGGCCTCGGTACCGCCATGGGAGCCGACCCCATCGGCACGCTGCTGCTGTCCGCGTCGGGGTGGCCGGTCCTGGCCGTCGGGGTGGCATTGATGATTGGCGCCCGCCTCTGGTCGCGCGAACTTGTCCGACGGGCAGCCGGACCGGACGCCCTGTGATCCCGGTCCTGACGGGTGCACTGCTCCTTGGCGCCGCCTTGTTGCTGTGGCCGGGGCTGTCCGGGACGGGGCCAACCGCGGCCAGACGGAACACGAGCACAGACCGGGGGAGCGGCGACGGGAACGGAGCGCCCGAAGATCCGGCGCTGCAACTCGACCTGCTCGGAGCCATGCTGGCCGCGGGTTTGTCGCTGCCGCATGCCGTGGCTGCCCTCGCTGCCACCACCCGCGGGCCGCAGCACATAGCTTTGCAACGGGTCGCCTCGGCACTCTTGCTGGGGGTGGACTGGCAGGAGGCCTGGGCGCTGGGCGATCGCGGAAGCGGGCTGGACCTGCTCCGCGACTCTTTGCGCTTCGGTGCCGCCACGGGCGCTCCGTCTGCAGCGGTGCTCTTTGCCCAGGCCGACCAGCTGCGCCGGCGCCGGCGACAGGAAGACCAGCAGAGGGCGGCCGCGCTTGGCACCAAGCTCGTCCTCCCGCTGGGCCTTTGCGCCCTTCCTTCCTTCATCGCGCTGGGGGTCGTGCCGGTCCTGGTCGCCCTCGTGCCCCGGTTGTAAGCATTCCTCCACAGTGCAGCCGAGGCCGCAGTTGTGCACCAGCAGCACATGAGCTCTGCCGGGGGCATGACGTTGTCCGAGAAGCTCGAATAACCGCAATCCGGCGGTCACATCCAGGAGGAAAACATGTCATTGTCACTGACTAACTGGCGGGACCGGACAGTACCGGGCCGGCTGCCGCTGCGCCCTGCGCCGGCGGAACGGCCCGAGGCCGAGCACGATGAAACAGACCGCGTGGCGGAGGTGATCGCGTTCCCCGTCGGAGGACAGAACCGGCGGGCCAGGAGGAGCTGGCGCCAGCTGGGCGGTTCCGAAGCAGGGATGGCTACCGCCGAGTACGCCATAGCGACGCTCGCCGCCGTAGCTTTCGCCGGTCTTTTGGTCCTGATCCTGCGCAGCGGCGAAGTCCGCGGCATGCTCACGCGCCTGGTGGAACTGGCGCTGACGGCGGTCTGACAGATGCGGAGCCGCTGCGGACCATTCCGTCACCTCCGGCGCGGTGCGACCACCCACGGGCGGCGCACCGGTGAGCGCGGCAGCGTCACCGCGGAATTCGCCGTCGCCCTGCCGGCAGTGGTCGTCGTGCTCGCGTTCTTGTTGGCGGGCGCGGCGGCCGGGGCAGCCCAGCTGAATCTGGAGAAGGCGGCGCAGGCGGCGGTCCGCCAATTGGGCCGAGGCGAGACGGCGGCAGCAGCGGCCGGCACCGTCCGCTCCATTGCAGGTGAGGGTGCTGCAGTGTCGGCTAACAACAGCGGCGGCTGGGTAACCGTCCGGGTCACGGCCTCAGTGCCCGGCCCCTGGCCGGAGTTCGGCGGCTGGACACTGGCCGCGGAGGCCACCGGGCCGGCCGAGCTGGGCGGCGGGCCCGAGGTGCCAGCGGGAGCAGGCAGCGGTGGCAGCTAACGAGCATCCGTCTCCCCAAGCGGTGCTTCACCGTTCGGTTGCCAGCCCAGCCTTCCGGCAGGGCGGGGAGCGCGGGGCCGGAACCGTCCTCGCAGTCGGACTGGTGCTGCTGCTGTGCCTGATGCTCGCTGCGGTCACCTCCGTGCTGCAGGCGGGAATGGCATCGGCGCGGGCCGGCAAGGCAGCCGATCTGGCTGCCCTGGCCGGCGCCGATGCTGCCCGCGGGTTGTTGGCAGGCGAGCCTTGCAGCCTTGCCGCGGAAGTAGCGGGCAAACAGGGCGCCGAGCTGTCCGCGTGCAGCCGGTCGGGACCCGGCGGTGTGGTGGTCGACGTGCGTTCCCGGACCGCGCTGCCCGACGTCTTTGGATGGATCAACGGGCAGTGGACGCATGCCGAAGCCCGGGCACGGGCAGGCCCGCCGCCGCCGAAGAGATAGACGGTCGGCGGCGGGCAGCAGCCGTAGTCCGGCCTCGCGCGGTGCTGCCGCTACACCGCCGTTGTCTGGTGCCGTTCTGCCTGGGCAGGGCCGGCGTGGGAGAGCAGCGCCTCGATCAGCGTGACCGCGCCGGACTTGTCCAGCGGATTGTTCTTGTTGCCGCATTTCGGCGACTGCACGCAGGACGGGCAGCCGGTTTCGCATTCGCAGGAACGGATGGCATCCCGGGTGGCAGCCAGCCACGTCCGCGCCGCCTCGAAGCCGCGTTCGGCGAACCCCGCGCCGCCGGGATGGCCGTCGTAGACGAAGATGGTCGGCTTGCCGGTGTCGGCATGCAGGGCCGTCGAGACTCCGCCGATGTCCCACCGGTCGCTGGAGGCCACCAGCGGCAGCAGCCCGATGCCGGCATGTTCGGCGGCGTGCAGGGCACCGGGAACGCGGGCGGTGACCAAACCGGCCGAGGCCAACTGCTGCTCGCCGATGGTGAACCAGACGGCCTTGGTGAACAGTTCCCGCGCACCGAGGTCCAGCGGCTCTTCGCCCAGAATCTCATTGGAGATGAACGCTTTGCGCTGGAAGGAGATGACCTTGGTGGTGACCTTGACGTCGCCGAAGCATGCCTGGACCTCACCCCAGTCCTCGGTCCGTTCGGCTCCAAGCACTTCAATCTGCGTGATGTCGCGGGCCTGCGTGTAATAGTCCGGATTGGCGCGTGTCACCATCGCGCAGTGGTCCTGCTCGTTGAGTTCATCCACCACATAGGTTGTTCCCTGATGCACGTACACGGCCCCGCTGTGGGCCTGGTAGTGCGACTGCGGCGAATCCATGGTCCCCAGCAGCGTGCCGGATTCCGACTCGACAATGCTGATCGGACCACCGCCGTCGGCCCGCAGATTGACCATGGCGGCGGCGCTTTCCGGATGGGTCCAATACCAGCCGGCGGGCCGGCGGCGGAGGTAGCCTTCGGCCGTCAGCCGGTCGAGCAGCCCCGGGGCCGCCGCACCGAACAACCCGATGTCCGCCGGGGTCAGCGGAAGCTCCTGGGCCGCCGCGCACAGGTGTGGGCCCAAGACGTAAGGATTCGAGGGGTCGAACACGGTGGCTTCCACCGAGACATCGAACACCGCTTCGGGGTGGTGCACCAGATACGTGTCCAGCGGATCATCGCTGGCCACAAAGGCAGCGAGCGCGTCTTGGCCGGACCGGCCGGCACGGCCGATCTGCTGGAACAGCGAGGCGCGGGTTCCGGGCCAGCCCGCGACCAAAACGGCATCCAGCCCGGAAATATCGATGCCAAGTTCCAACGCCGACGTGCTGGAGACGCCCAGCAACTGCCCGGACCGGAGCTTGGCTTCCAGCTCGCGCCGTTCCTCGGGCAGATAGCCGGAGCGGTACGCCGCAACCCGGCCCGGCAACGACGGGTGGACATCGTCCAGCAGCCGCTTGGTGATGGAGGAAATCGTCTCGGCGCCGCGGCGCGACTTGATGAAGGCGATGGTGCGCACCTGCGCGGACACCAGATTGGCCATCAAGTCGGACGTCTCGGCGACCACCGTGCGCCGTTCTTTGGCTCCGTTCTCGCCCTTAAGCTCCGTGAGCTGGGGCTCCCAGAACGCCACGGTGGTGGATCCGTGCGGTGAACAGTCTTCGGTGACGGCCTCGGCTTCGGCGCCGATGAGCCGGCCGAACGAGGTTCCGGGGTCCGCGGAGGTGGCCGAGGCCCCGATGAATACCGGGTCGGCCCCATAGCTCGCACAGATACGGCGCAACCGACGCATCAGGTTGGCCACATTCGAGCCGAAAACGCCGCGGTAGCTGTGTGCTTCGTCAATGATCACGTAGCGCAGCCGGCGGAAGAACCGTGCCCACCACGCATGATTGGGCAGGATGCCGAAATGCAGCATGTCCGGATTGGCCAGGACGAAGTTGGCATGGTCCCGGATCCAGCGGCGGGCACCCGGGTCGGTGTCGCCGTCGTAGGTTTCGGCCCTGACGGTGGGCAGCTTCAGCGACTTGATTGCCGCCAATTGGTCCGCTGCCAGCGCCTTGGTCGGGGCCAGGTACAGGGCAACGGCGCCGCTGGGCTCCAGGCTCACGGCGTCCGCCAGCCCAGTCCGGTGGATGGCATCCAGTGCCGGCACCTGGTAGGCAAGCGATTTTCCGGAGGCGGTGCCGGTGGCAATGATCGTGTGCCGGCCGTCGTGGGCGCTCTCGGCCGCCTGCACCTGGTGGCGCCACGGCTGGTGCACGCCGAGCATGGCGTAGGCGGCGCGGACATCGTCGTGGACCCAGCCTGGCCAGGGCTCGATGACTGCCTCCCTGGCCGGGAGTTCGCGGACATGCACCAGTTGCTCGGGCTCCGGACCGGAACCGAGCAACGGAATCAAAGAGTCGTGCATCGCCACCCGAATATTGTGTCATCACCTCGGGGCGCGACGGGGCACTCCGGCCGGGACCGCCGGGACGGCCGGGCACCCTGGCACAGCCGGGGGCAGTGCCAGCCGCAACCGTGCGTCTGTGCAGACGCCTCCAGCGCCAGCCGCAGCCGTGCGTCAGAGCAGACGCCTCCAGCGCCAGCCGGAAGCGATCAGCTCTCCGCCGCGGGCTTGAGGATCATCACGTCGCAGACGGTGTCCCAGCCCAGGTGGTTATACAGCATTTGTCCGTCGTACGAGGCGATCAGCAGGCCGGTATCCACCACGTGCTCGAAGGTGGAGGCGATCAGCGCGCGCATCACGTGTGTGGCCAACCCGCGCCGGCGGTAGTTGATGTCGGTTTCGATGTGGTCGAAGACAGCGAAATTGTCGACGACGGCGACCACGCCGTGGGCCGCCTCGTTGTCTTCATGGACGACGCGGACCCGGTGGACGTTGCCAGTTTTTTCCAACTCGGTTTTGAAGTCGGCGTCGCGGTACCACGGATCCTCGGCGTCCTGCCCGGACATATCCGTGACCATCAGCGACTGGGCATTGTTGTGTACGCGGAGTCCGTGCTGCGGGGCCAGTTGGTGGATCCGCTGCGCATCGCGGGTCAGTACCGTGAAAATACGTCCGGGGGACTTGGTCGTGTCGCGGGCAACCGCGGCGAACTCTTCATCGCCCGGCTCAAACGCAAAATATTCCCAGTCTCCGGTCTTGTCAGCCAGCAGCACGGCGGGGTGGCCGGCAACTTCTTCGGAGGAGTAACCCCGGCAGGCAGACCAGCCGGCAACCCAGACGGAAAGGACGTCGTCCGGAACGTCAGTTGTGTATTCGGTGCCCATAGCAGGACTGTACCTAACAGCGGCCGCGGGCGGCACCTGTAAGCGATGACAACCCTGTCACAATTCCCAATTCCATGCGAGCCCGCAATTTTGGATGCCTTACCACCGCGTAATCTTGATGGGTGGCTTTGAACCGAATTGTGCTTTATTACGCTTTCACCCCGCTGCCGGACCCGGAGGCAATCCGGCTATGGCAGCGCGCGCTCGGCGAGAAACTCGGCCTGCGCGGCCGGATCCTGATCTCCACGGACGGCATCAACGGCACCGTCGGCGGCGAACTGAACGCGGTCAAGCAGTATGTGAAAACCACGCGCGAGCACCCGGCGTTCCGCGGCCTTGACGTGAAATGGTCCGACGGCGGGGCGGAGGACTTCCCGCGCCTGAGCGTCAAGGTGCGTGACGAGATCGTCTCCTTCGGCGCCCCGGGCGAGCTCAAAGTGGACCAAGACGGCGTGGTCGGCGGCGGCAAGCACCTGCGCCCGGAGGAACTGCACCAACTCATCGATGCGAAGAAGGCTGCCGGCGACGATGTGGTCTTCTTCGACGGCCGCAACGCCTTCGAGGCACAGATCGGCAAGTTCAAAGACGCCATCGTCCCGGACGTGGCCACCACCCACGATTTCATCAAGGAACTGGACTCGGGCAAGTACGACGACCTCAAGGACAAGCCGGTGGTCACCTACTGCACCGGGGGGATCCGCTGCGAAGTCCTCTCCTCCCTGATGGTCAACCGGGGTTTCCAGGAGGTCTACCAACTGGACGGCGGGATTGTCCGCTACGGCGAGACTTTCGGCGACGCCGGGCTGTGGGAAGGTTCGCTCTACGTCTTTGATCAGCGCATGCACCTCGAGTTCACGCCGGACGCCAAGACCATCGGAGAATGCGTCCGCTGCCAGTCGCCGACCAGCAAGTTCGAGAATTGCTCCAATGCCGCATGCCGGCAGTTGACGCTCTACTGCTCCGCGTGTGCGGCGGATCCGCAGACCCTGCGCTGCCCGGACGGCTGCCCGGCATAGCCGCGGTTTACACGGCCGCGGTCGTCGGCCACAGCCCGACGGCGGCATCCTGCGGTTCGGTCTCCTCGACTTCGGTCTTGAACACGCTCATGCCGCGCGCCTGGTAGTTGGCAACGGCCGCCGGGCCGTCCAGGGAACAGGTATGCACCCAGACCCGCCGCACCGGCGGGAACCCGTCCCAGCGTCCGTCCAGTAGCCAGGCCTGCCGGATGCCTTCTGCCAGCAGGGCCCCGCCCAAGCCGCGGCCAATCGCCTCGGGGAACAGCCCGAAATACATGATTTCGACGTCGGTGCCCGCCGCGGCGGGGCGGCCCAGCAGTTCCACGTAGCCGGCCGGAGCGCCGCCGAGGTAAAGCACCCAGGTTTCGGAGCCGGGCGTGCGGACCACCTCTTCCCACTCGCTGCGCGTGAGCGCCAGCCGGTCGCCCCAGTTCCAGCTGCTGCCTACGCTGCGGTACAGGAACTTGCTGAACTCCGGGCTGATCTGGCGCACTTGCACCACGGCGGCGTCGTCGGGCAGCGGGCGCGACCCGGGAACCAGCTGGGCGGGATCGGTTTGTTCAAGGTGGGTGGTGGTGACGAGCATGCAGTCATTTAACCACCGGGCGGCCGTGCCGGGCTCACCGCACAGCCGCCGGCTGCGGCCGCCGGAGCGCTGCCAGAACCTGCGCCCCCGGCAGATCGGAGGCGCTGGCGGGGCGGGAAATGTAGTAGCCCTGCGCGGTGTCGCAGCCCAGCCCCCGCAACACCTCCAGCTGCTCCGGCCGCTCAACGCCCTCGGCGGTCACCTTCAGCCCCCAAGCGTGGGCGATGTTGATCAGGCCGCCGACGAAGGCGGCTTCGCGCGCGGAAGTGTCGATGTTGTCGATAAAGGACTTGTCGATCTTGACGGTGTTCAGCGGCAGATCGCGCAGCATTCCCACGGAGGAGTACCCGGTGCCGAAGTCGTCCAGATCGACGCCGATGCCGGCCTCCCTGAGCTGGGCCAGTTGTTTGATCGCGCGGGGGAAGTCCGCGATCGCGGAACTCTCGGTGATCTCCACCCGGATCAGTTCCGCCGGAACACGGTGCGCGGCCATGGCGGCCAGCAGTTCGCCGACCACCTTGTTCGCGGCCAGCTGGATCGGCGAGACATTGATGGAGATCGTCCGCGGGCTGCCTGCCTCCAGCCAGGCGCCGGCCTGGGCACAGGCCTCGTTGAAAACCCAACGGCCGATCTGCTGGATCAGGTTCACGCTTTCGGCCACCGGGATGAACTCCGAGGGCGGGACCGTGCCCAGGACCTCGTCGTGCCAGCGCAGCAGTGCCTCCACCGCCAGGCTGCCGTCGGTGGCCAGGTCCAGCAGCGGCTGGTAGTGCAGCCGGAAGCCGCCCGCCGCCACCGCCAGCTGGAGCCGGCGCCGCAGCTGGGCTTGCCTGGCCACCGGTGCCGTTTCACCGTCGGCGCTGAGCCAGACCACCCGGCCCTTCCCCGCCCGCTTGGCCGCCAGCATGGCGCCGTCCGCCTGCCGCAGCAGCACATCCAGTTGGCTCAGCTGCTCTTCCTCGACCACATCGGATGCCAACGCCAGCCCGATGGACGCGGAGATGTGCAGCTCATGGTCATCGAAGGGGAAAGGTTTAACTGCCTCGGCCAGGATGCGGTCCGCGATGCTGCGCGCCTGCTCGGGACCGACGTCGACCAACAGCACGGCGAACTCGTCGCCGCCCAGCCGGGCCACGATGTCGCGGCCGCGCACGGTCCGCTGCAGCCGGCTGGTGAAGCCCGTCAGAATGCTGTCGCCGGCCCGGTGGCCGAACGTGTCGTTGACGTGCTTGAACCGGTCGAGGTCGATGCACAGGATCGCTACGCGGCCTGGATCGCAGTCGCCGACCAGCTCCGCTCCGCGTTCGTCGAGCAGCCGCCGGTTGGGCAACCCGGTCAGCGGGTCGTGCATCGCGTCATGTTGGAACAACGCTGAAACCTCTTCGAAGATCCGCGAGACGGCCACCACCCGTGGCCCGTCGGGGCCCACCACCAGGAAGTCCTCGTACCGGGCGCCGGCCGGCCGGGCCAGAATCCGCCGCGCGGCCTGCGTCATGGACAACCCCGGGTCCACCTCGAAGGAGTGGTCCGGCCGGAGCTGGCCCACCCGCGTGCGGCTGTGCAAGGCACGCCCGTAGCCCAGCCGCCCGCTGAGCTCCGACTCCAGCCGCTCGCGCAGGAGCAGCCAGTGCGGCCCGTCGGCCTCCACCGCCACGGCCTGCAGCGAGCGGTCGGCCTGGAACCAGCCGTTGACCTCCATCATCAGGGTGTCGGCGGACACCACCGGGACCTGACGGCCCAGGTCGCCGACCCGTTGCGGCCGGTCCGCGCGGGGCAGGGCCGCCCCGTTGGCACGTGAATCCATGCCCCAGTCAGTACCACACGCTTGCGGCTCCCGGGTGAACAGCACGTAAACCCGCCGGCTCACTAGACTTGGCGGGTGGACTTTGCAGACTTCTCCGATGTGCCCGGTGCCCCGGCCAGCAGCGACCCGCGGCTGCTGGCGGACCTGGCCGCCGACCTGGCCGCCCTGGACTTCAGCGTGGATGGGGTGGCGGCGCTGCTGGGCGGCCAGGCCTGGGCGGCCTTTGACCGCGACCAGCTGGTCCCGGCCGTGCTGGCCACCGCCCGCTTGCTGGAGGATCCGGCACGCGGCCGCCTGGCCGCCGTCGTGCGTTGCTGGCTCTTGGGCGGCACGGTGGAGCCGGGGCAGTTGGCGCCGGCGTTCCCGCGGACGGGGCTGGACGGTCTGGCCGCGCTGGGGCTGGTGGAGCACGACGGCGGTGCCTTGCGTGCCGCCGTCGACCTCCGTCCGTACGCCTTTGGCGGCACCGAGCTGTGGGTGGCCAGCGACCTGGGCGCGCACCAGCGGCCCGGCGTCCTCCGGCGCGACCATGTGCTGGGCATCGGCCAGGCCTCGCTGACCTTGGCCCAGCTGACCATCCGAACCGAGGTGGAGCGGGCGCTGGACCTGGGTACCGGCTGCGGGATCCAGCTGTTCCACCTGCTCGGCCACTGCCGGCACGTGACGGCCACCGACATCTCGGCGCGGGCGCTGGCGTTCACCCGGTTCAATCTGGTGCTGAACGCCGCCGCGCTCGGGCTGGACCCGGACCACCTGGCGGCGCGGGTCAGCCTGCGGCTGGGCAGTCTGTTGGAGCCGGTGGCGGGGGAGCGTTTTGACCTGGTGGTGTCCAATCCGCCGTTCGTGATCACGCCGCGGCGGCCGGCGGAGAGCGCCGACGAGCAGTTCACGTACCGCGACGGCGGGCTGCCCGGGGACGACATCGTGGGTTCCCTCTTCCGCACGCTCCCGTCCGTGCTGGCCGACGGCGGGGCTGCGCAGCTGCTGGGCAACTGGGAAATCCCCGACGGCGCGGTCAGCTGGCATGCCAGGCTCGAGCAATGGCTGGCGCCGGACACCGACGCCTGGGTGATCCAGCGCGAACAGCTCAGTCCGGCACAGTATGCGGAAACCTGGCTGCGCGACGCCTCGGAGAACCGCGACCCCGCGTTGTTCGCGTCGGCCTACGCCGCCTACCTTGACGACTTCGAGTCCCGTGCGGTGGAGGCCGTTGGCTTCGGCATGGTCTGGCTGCGACGTTCCGCGGCCGGCGGTCCCGGGGCAAGGCCCGGGGGTGCGCTGCGCCGGTTCGAGGAGATCACCTATCCGATTGAGCAGCCCATCGGCCCGCATCTGGCAGCAGCCGTCGAGCGCTCCGACTGGCTGGCCGCGCACGCCGCGGACTTCGGCCGCCAGCATCTGCAGGTGGCCGGGGATGTGACCGAGGAGCGGCACCAGCGGCCCGGAGCGGAACATCCCGGCGTGATTTTGTTGCGCCAGGGCGCGGGGCTGCGCCGGACCAACCTGATGAGCACCGAACTGGCGGGGTTCGTTTCCGCCAGTGACGGCGAGCTCGGCGTGGACCAGATCATCGGCGCCTTGGCCGCGCTGCTGGACCGTCCGGAAGCCGACTTCGCCCGGCAGCTGTCCGAGGAGGTGCGGAACCTGGTGGCCGATGGCTTCCTGGTGCCTACCGGCCAGTAGACCTGATGGTTTCCTGACTGCAGCCTGTGGGAATGAGGAACACCGCCGCCGTGGGCCGTGAGCGGCATTACACTTACTGATCATGACTAAGGGTTCAACCACCACGACCGGCCGGGCTGCTGCTGTTGCAGCGGACCCCCAGCGGGAGCCTGCCGCCGGGGACCGGGTCAACATTTCCGATGCCCGGGCCATCCGGGCACTGGCCCACAACGTGCGGTTGAAAGTCATCGAGGAGCTCTTCGATACGCAGCAGCCGGCCACCGCCACCGAGCTGGCCCAGCGGCACGGGCTGACGCCCAGCGCGATGAGCTACCACCTGCGCGCCCTGGAGAAGTGGGGATTCGTCAAACGGTGCGCCAACCAGGGCGACGGGCGCGAGCGGCACTGGCAGGCGGCCGCCGGGCGGTTGGACGTGACCAGCGTGGCGGACAGCCGCGCCGCCACCCTGGGCGTGGTGGACGTGGAACTGAACGATCTGCGCGAACGCCTGTCCAAATATGTCAAGCGGGACAAGCAGGCGCCGGATCCGGACACCTGGCGGCAGGAAGGACACCTGGCTGCGCTCAGCACCGGGCGGTTCTATTTGACCGAGGACCAGCGCAAGGACCTTGGCCGCCGGATCGGCGAGATCCTGCTGGAATTCAGCCCGACCACCAACCCGGAGAACAGGGGGGAAGGGGCGGAGAAACTCTACTATGTCTTCTCCTTCCTGCCCGGCGACATCGACAACGACTAGGGCTCCGGCGGGGCCGCCGCGAGCCTCCCGCGCAGCCCGGAGCCAGCCGCCTCTCCAGTTCGCGTGTTCTGGTTCGCGGTACTGTTGCGGCTAACCTAGTGCTGACGGTCCTCCGCCCCGCCGGGTCGGGGGACGTACTTACAAGCGCATCAATACCTTTCTTTCTTTACGTAGGAGCACAGTGCCAGCCAAGGCCCGCGAGAAAACCGGCAAGAAACTCGTCATCGTCGAGTCTCCAGCCAAGGGCAAGACCATCGCCGGGTATCTCGGCGAGGGGTACGAGGTCACGGCCTCCATGGGTCATATCCGTGACCTGCCCCAGCCCTCCGACCTGCCTGCGGAACTGAAAAAGACCTCGGTCGGCAAGTTTGCGGTGGACATCGAGCACGATTTCGAGCCCTACTACGTGGTGTCGCCGGACAAGAGGAAGAAGGTGTCCGAGCTCAAATCGATGCTCAAGGACGCCGACGAACTCTATCTGGCAACTGACGGTGATCGCGAGGGCGAAGCCATCGCGTGGCACTTGCTCCAGGTGCTCCAGCCCAAGGTGCCGGTGCACCGCATGACCTTCAGCGAGATCACCCGCGAAGCCCTGCAGCGTGCCCTGACCGAGGTGCGCGACGTCGACACCGACCTGGTGGACGCGCAGGAAACCCGCCGGATCGTGGACCGGCTGTTCGGCTATGAGCTCTCTCCGGTGCTCTGGCGCAAGGTCAAGGCAGGCCTGTCCGCCGGACGCGTGCAGTCGGTGGCCACCCGGCTGGTGGTGGAGCGCGAACGCGAGCGGATGGCTTTCCGTGCGGCCTCGTACTGGGACCTGCTGGCCACGGTGCAGCCCGAGGACGCGTCCAAGGGCGCGGCGTTCAAGGCCAAGCTGGTTGCCGTCGACGGCGGCCGGGTTGCCGTGGGCAAGGACTTCGACGACCTGGGCCGGCTGAAGGCCCGCTCGGCCGTCCATCTGGACGAGGCCGCCGCCACCGGCTTGGCGGAATCGCTGCGCAGCGCCGAGTTCTCCGTCCGTGCCGTGGAGAACAAGCCCTACACCCGCCGCCCGGCCGCCCCGTTCACCACCTCCACGCTGCAGCAGGAAGCGGCCCGCAAGCTGCGGTTCTCCGCCCGCTCGACCATGCAGGTGGCGCAGAAGCTGTATGAAAACGGCTACATCACTTATATGCGTACCGACTCGCCGGCGCTGAGCGACCAGGCCGTCAATGCGGCCCGCCGGCAGGCCTCGGAGCTGTACGGACCCGAATACGTCCCGGATTCCCGCCGGGTCTACAAGGGCAAGGACAAGAACGCCCAGGAAGCCCACGAAGCGATCCGGCCCGCCGGTGATTCGTTCCGCACGCCCGGCCAGGTCCGCAGCCAGCTGTCCAACGACGAATACCGGCTCTACGAGCTGGTCTGGAAGCGCACCGTGGCTTCGCAGATGACCGATGCCAAGGGCTCCACCTCCACGGTGCGCCTGGGCGCCATTGCCGGTGACGGCCGGGACGCCGAATTCACCGCGTCCGGCACCGTGATCACCTTCCCCGGGTTCCTGGCCGCCTATGAGGAGGGCAAGGACGCCGGCCGGGAGGAGGACGACGACGCCAGCGGCGGCCGCCTGCCGAACCTCGCCCAGGGCGACGGGCTGGAAGCCCAGTCGGTCGACGCCGTCGGCCACGAGACCTCCGCGCCGCCGCGCTACACCGAGGCGTCGCTGATCAAGACGCTGGAAGACCGCGGCATCGGGCGTCCGTCCACCTACGCCGCCACCATCTCCACCATCATGGACCGCGGCTACGTGCGCACCCGCGGGTCCGCGCTGGTGCCGAGCTGGATCGCGTTCTCCGTGGTCCGGCTGCTGGAGGAACATTTCAGCGACTACGTGGATTATGACTTCACGGCGGAGCTGGAAGAGGACCTGGACCGCATTGCCCGCGGCGAGGCCAGCCGGACCGAATGGCTCTCCGGCTTCTACTACGGGGACCGCAAGGAAACCGGCCTGAACACGGTGGTCAACGACCTGGGCGAAATCGATCCACGCCAGATCAACTCCATCGACATTGCCGATGGCATCACCCTGCGGGTGGGTAAATTCGGCCCCTACCTGGAGCGCAACGGCAACGGCGAAGGGGAGGAGCCGCAGCGCGCCAATGTCCCCGACGACCTGGCCCCGGACGAGCTGACGGCGGAGAAGGCCGTCGAGCTGATGGAAACCCAGGGCCCGGGCGAGCGCGAGCTCGGCACGGATCCGGAGACGGGCCGGACCATTGTGGCCAAGGAAGGCCGGTACGGCGCCTACGTCACCGAAGTGATCCACGAGCCGACGGCCGAGGAACTGGCCGCGCAGCCGGTGGAGTACTACAAGAACGGCAAGCCCAAGCCGCCGAAGAAGCCGGCCAAGGTCAAGCCGCGCACCGGCTCCCTGTTCAAGTCGATGAGCGTGGACACGGTGACCCTCGAGGACGCGCTGAAGCTGCTGAGCCTGCCGCGTGTGCTCGGCACCGACGCCGAGGGCGCGGAAATCACCGTGCAGAACGGCCGCTTCGGCCCGTACCTGAAGAAGGGGACGGATTCGCGGTCGATCGGGTCGGAAGAGGAAATCTTCACCATCACGCTGGAGCAGGCGCTGGAGATTTACTCGCAGCCGAAGACCCGCGGCGGCCGTACCGCCGCCGCCCCGCTGGCCGAGTTCGGTGTGGACCCGGTGTCGGAGAAGAACATCGTGGTCAAGGACGGCCGGTTCGGGCCCTACATTACCGACGGCGTCACGAACATTACGGTGCCGCGTTCCACCAGCCTCGAGGAACTGACGCGCGAACAGGCCGTTGAACTGCTGGCGGAAAAGCGGGCCAAGGGACCGGCGAAGGGGCCCGCCAAGAAACCTGCCCGGCGCAAGGCAGCCGCCAAGAAGTAGCCGGCCGCGCGCTTCGGCAGCCTGGCCGGCTGCCGAAGCCGGTCCGGTTGCGGTGCCGGGGCGGCGGCGCGGCATAATATGAGCATGCGTCTGGGCGTCCTCGACATCGGTTCCAACACTGTGCACTTGCTGTTGGTGGATGCCCACCCCGGCGCCCGTCCGGTGCCGTTCGCGTCGCACAAGCGGCCGTTGTCGCTGGTGGCCTATCTGGACGCCGATGGCAATATCACGGAGGAAGGCCAGCAGGAACTCATCGGTTTCGTGCAGGAGGCCTGGCGGTTCGCCGGGCTGCACCGTGCCGATGACATGCTGGCCTTCTGCACTTCCGCCATCCGCGAGGCCGGCAACGGCCGGGCCGTGCTGGACCGCGTCAAGGCCGAAGCCAACGTCACGCTGCAGGAGCTGACCGGCCCGGAAGAGGCCGGCATGACCCTGGTGGCGGTCCGGCGCTGGTACGGCTGGGGCTCCGGCACCGTTCTGGACCTGGACATTGGCGGCGGCTCCTTCGAAATGGCGATGGGCCATGACGAACAGCCCGACCTGGCCGTATCGGTGCCGCTGGGAGCCGGACGGCTGACCAGGCAGTGGTTGCCCGAGGACCCGCCGAGCGTGAAGAGCATCAAGGACCTGCACGGCTACATCCGCGAGACCATGACGCCCGCCGTGGCGGAGTTCGCCGCCTTGGGCCGCCCGGACATGGTGGTGGGAACGTCCAAGACCTTCCGCTCGCTGGCCAGGATCGCCGGGGCCGCTCCCTCTGCGGCCGGACCCTACGTACGGCGCGAATTACACCGCACGGACCTGTCCCTGTGGGCCCGAAGACTGGCGGCCATGCCGGTCAGCGACCGCGTGAACCTGCCCGGGGTCTCGGCCGTGCGGGCGCCGCAATTGCTGGCGGGCGCAATGGTCGCCGAAGCAGCCATGGAGATGTTCCGGATCGAAACCTTGCAGATCTGCCCGTGGGCGCTGCGCGAAGGCCTGATCCTCAAACGTTTCGACCACCTGCTCTTCGACAGCGATGCGCCGGTCAGCCCGGTGGGAACCATGCTGGTGCAAAAGGCCGTGGAGCCGGCCCCCGCCGTCGAGACCGTGGGACGTCAATAAGAGTCCTGCCGGTTGAAGCGCGGGGCCTGCCGGTTCAAGCGCGGGGTGAAGGGAGTCAGGGGCTTAATGGCGGCGCCGGCGAACGTTGCGGTCGGTTGGGGGAGTCAACCGCTGTTCGCCGGCGCCCGGACCGGACCAGCAGATCCGGTCCTTCATCACTCGCACCTTGATGAGGTCTTATAGACATTAGAGGGCGAAGTTGGGATATCCCCCTTAAGAACCTGAAAAGCAGCTGTGAGTTGCTTCCGCCGCCTGCCGAAGGGGAAACCGCGCGGCGCGGGCCATGCTGACCCTCGTGGTTCAATGGCAGACATGACTGCTGAAGCCACTGCGACCCCATCCACCCGCCGCACCGTCTTCCTGGGCTGTGGCTCCATGAGTGAAGCCATCCTCGTGGGCCTGCTGTCCGCCGGAACGCCTGCGGGGAACGTGACGGCAACGGTACGCCGCAGTGAGCGCGCCGAGGAACTGCGGGGCCGCTATCCGGGCCTGACGGTGCTGGCGGAACAGGACGACGCCGGTGCCAACGCCGCTGCCGTCCGCGGCGCCGATATTGCGGTGCTGGGGGTCAAGCCAGTGGGGATAGCCGACATGTGCCGCAGCATCGGGCCCGCGTTGGAGCCGACGACGGTGGTGGTCTCCGTGGCGGCGGCCGTCACCATTGCCACGATGGAGGCGGCGCTGCCGGAAGGCCAGCCGCTGGTTCGCAGCATGCCCAATACGCCGCTCAAGGTGGGCCGCGGTGCCGTCGGCATCGCGGCCGGCAGCCACGTGACCGGTCCCCAGCTGGACGCCGCCCGTGAGGTGTTCGCCGGGGCAGGCACCGTCGTCGTCGTGCCGGAGGAGCAGCTGGACGCGGTGTCCGCGGTCAGCGGTTCCGGTCCCGCCTATGCGTTCTACCTGGCCGAGGCAATGGCTGCCGCCGGTGTGGAGCTGGGCCTGGACCCTGAGCTGTCCATGACGCTGGCCCGCGAAACGGTGGCCGGGGCAGGCATTATGCTGACCGAGCGGGACGCCGACCCGGCGGTCCTGCGCCGCAACGTGACCAGCCCCAACGGCACCACGGAGCGGGCCATCGCCGCTTTCGATGAGGCCGGGCTGTCCAAGATCATCGCGCGCGGCGCAGCGGCCGCCGCGGAACGGGCGGCCGAATTGTCCCGCGAGCTGGCCTGAGCCAGCGGCTCGGCCGGACCTGCCGGGCAGCGCCCCCGCCCGCCGTTTGCACTGCGGCGGGGCGGCTCAGGGGCGGGCGGCGAAGCGCTCCAGCAGGTCCACATGGCCGGAGACAATCAGCATGTCCCGGCTGGACACCTTGGTTTCCGGACGTGCATAGGTGAAGTCCTCGCCCGGAGACTTTACGCCCACCACGGTGACGCCGTACTTGGACCGCACCTGCGACTCGCCCAGCGTGAAGCCCTGCGTTTCCTTCGGCGGGTACATCTTCACGATGGCGAAACCGTCGTCGAACTCGATGAAGTCCAGCATCCGGCCACCCACCAGGTGGGCGGCGCGGCGGCCGGCGTCGGCCTCCGGATAGATCACATGGTTGGCGCCGATGCGGGAGAGGATCTTGCCGTGCGACGGTGTGATGGCCTTGACCCAGAGATGTTCGATGCCCAGGTCCACCAGGTTCACGGTGATCAGCACCGAGGATTCGATCGACGTACCGACTCCGACAACCGCTGCGCTGAACTCCTGGGCGCCCAGTTGGCGCAGCGCGTCGATGTTCGTGGCGTCCGCCTCCACCACATGGGTCAGCTGGCCCGACCACTTTTGCACCAGTGCCGGATCTCGTTCGATCGCCAGTACCTCGCGGCCCTGCCTGACCAGCTGTTCGGCGGTGGAGGCGCCGAACCGGCCCAGACCGACGACCAGCACAGGTGCGTTGTGGGCGGGGCGTTTGATCGATGCGGACTTGTCAGCCAATGATGGGCCTCTCTTCGGGGTAGTGGAACAGCTGGCGCCGTTCGCGCAACGCCAGCGCGGCGGCCAGGGTGATGGTGCCGACGCGGCCCGCGAACATCAGCGCGCAGAGCACGTATTTGCCCTCCGGCGGCAGCTCGGCGCTCAAACCGGTGCTCAGGCCGCAGGTGGCGAACGCCGAGATGACTTCGAACAGCACGCGGTCCAGGCTTGCGCCGGTGAAGGCCAGCAGCAAGCCGGCCGCGAGGGCCACAAACGTGGCACCCATGACGATCACCGAGATGGCCACCCGCATGGCGCCTTCCGGAATGGACCGTCCGTGGATCTTTACATCACGGTCGCCCCGGGCCTCGGCGACAATGGCCAGGAACACGATGGCGATGGTGGTGACTTTGATGCCGCCGGCAGTCGATGCGGAACCGCCGCCGGCGAACATCAAGGCGTCGGTGAACAGCATGGTGGTGGGCTCCAGGTTGTTCATGTCCACCAGATTGAAGCCGAGCGAGCGGGTCATGACCGAGGCGAACGCGGCGTGGAGGGTCTTATCCCAGACGGACATGCCGCCTATCGTCGCCGGATTGCTCCACTCCATGGCTCCCCACACCAGGGCGCCGACCACCAGCAGGATCACCGACACTTCGACGGTGATCTTCGTGTGCAAATTCCAGGTGTGGAAGCGCCAGCCGCGCTCCAGCAGCACCATGACCACGGGGAAGCCGAGGCTGCCCAGGAACCCTCCGACCATCAGCGGGATAAGGATCCACTCGTCGGTTTCGTAGGGAACCAACCCGTCGGTATGAGGGGTGAAACCGGCATTGTTGAAGGACGAAATGGCGTAGAAGATGCCGTGCCAGACGGCTTCGGGAAAGGATTCGCCAAGCATCAGGAAGCGGGGGAACAAGATCAGCGCCAGGACCACCTCGATGATGACCGAGGTGGTGATCACGATCCGCAGCAGCGTGCCGACCTCGCCGAGACGGCCGGCGTTGCTCATGGCGGACTGGGCGATCAGCTTGCCGCGTACGCCCAGCCGCTTGCTCACCATGAGTGCCAGCAGCGAGGCCAGGGTCAACGTGCCCAAACCGCCGATGAAAATGGCCAGCAGGATCACGGCCTGGCCGAGAAACGTCCAATGTATGGCGGTGGAAACCACCGTCAGCCCGGTGACGCAGACGGCGGAGACGGCAGTGAAGAAGGCGTCATACAGCGGGGTGATTTGCCCGTCGCGAGAGGCAGCCGGCAACGACAGCAGGCCCGTGAAGACCAGGATCACCGCCACGTAGACGATCAGGGCCAGCCGCGCCGGTGAACTGTTGGCGACACTGTCCACGAAGTCGCGGAACGTGCGCAGGAGCCAGAATCGTCCGTGCTCCTGCTCGGCCAGCCACGACGGCTGCTGTCTGGTCATTCCGATCGCTTCTGTCCGGCTCCGAAATCGCTGATTCTTCCTTGCAGTAGTAAATCATCATTTATCCGCGCAGGGGCGGGAGGAATGCGTACGGGGCACCGGTTTCGCGTAGCCTGACTGTGATGTCAGCTACCCCAGTTCCCGCGGTTCCCACTCTGGCGGTGTGGAGCGATTCCCTCCTGGCCTACAATTTCGGCGCGCACCATCCCATGTCCCCGATCCGGTTGGAGCTGACCGCGCGGCTGGCCGACGAATACGCCATCTTCCACCGGCCCAACGTCACCCTCGCTACGGCCGAGATGGCCGGGGACGCCCAGCTGGAAACCGTCCACGATCCGGCCTATGTGGCCGCGGTGAAGGCGGTCAGCGACAACCCGGCGGCGGTGGATGAAGCGCGGGGACTCGGCACCGAAGACGACCCGGTGTTCCCCGGCATGCACGCCGCCAGCGCCCGGATTGCGGGAGCCTCGCTGCAGTCCGCGGCCGCCATTTTGGACGGTTCGGCACTGCACGCGGTCAACTTTGCCGGCGGCATGCACCACGCCGCGCGGGGCAAGGCGAGCGGTTTTTGCATCTACAACGACTGCGCCGTGGCCATCCAGCACCTGCTGGACGGCGGTGTACAACGCGTCGCCTACGTGGACGTGGACGCCCACCACGGCGACGGCGTGCAGTCGATCTTCTACAACGACCCGCGGGTGCTGACCATCTCGCTGCACGAGACCGGTACCCACCTGTTTCCGGGGACCGGTTTTGCCAACGAAAGCGGTGGCCCGGACGCGCTGGGCGGCTCGGTGAACGTGGCCCTTCCGCCCCGTACCGGCGACGCCGCCTTCCTGCGCGCTTTCCACGCGGTGGTCCCGCAACTGATCAGGGCCTTCGCACCGGAGGTGATCGTCAGCCAGCATGGCTGCGACAACCACGTCCGCGACATGCTGAGCAGCCTTCGGTTGAGCATCGACGCCCAGCGGCAAATGATGCTGGACATGGCCGATCTGGCCCGTGAGGTCGCCGGCGACCGGTGGATCGCCACCGGGGGCGGCGGCTACGACGTCTTCAACGTGGTCCCGCGGTCCTGGACCCACATGCTGGCCATTGTTGCCGGCCGCCCCATCCCGTTGCACAGCGAGGTGCCGCAGTCCTGGCACGACTACGTGGAAGTCCGGTACGGCCAGCAGGCTCCGCTGTACATGGGCGACGACGCAGACCTGTGGTGGCGTTCGTGGGAAGTCGGCTACGACCCGAACGACAGCGTGGACCGCACGGTGATGGCAACCCGCAAGGAAATCTTCCCCTACCACGGCCTCGATCCGTGGTTCGACTGAACTGTCCCCGTACGGCCCCGGTGCCGTCCTGCCCGGCCTGGTGTAACGATTTCCTCAATTTCAGCGTTACGGAACGTCGCCGGGGGTGCCTGCCGGGTATATATGCGATTAGGGTAATGGAATGGCCATCGATGACGTCTTTGCAGTGATAGCTGAAGGTACGCGCCGGGACATACTCGGCTCGCTTCGCAGCGGAGACAAAGCGGTCGGCGAGCTGGTCGAAGAACTCGAAGTCAGCCAGCCGACCGTCTCCAAGCATTTGAAGGTGCTGCGCGAGGCCGGTCTGGTGTCCATGCGTGCGCAGGGGCAGAAGCGCTACTACTCGCTGCAAACCCGGCCGTTGCAGGATGTGGCGGAATGGATCGTCGCTTTCGGCATCGATGTGCTGCCCGCGGCCGAACCGGTGGCGCCCGCGGTGGCGGCGGCCGTAGTTGCTCCGCAGGAGCCGGGCCACGCCGTGTCCGGGCGGAGCCTGGAGGTGCCGGTCCCGGCCAACCTCAGCCGGTCGCTGGGCCAGGCCGCCAACAAGGCAACAACCAAGGCCGCGGACCTCTTTGCGCATCTACCGAAACTGCCGCGCCGACGCCGCGGCTGAACGCCGCGCGAGCGCCCCGCCGCCGGACCGCGGACGGTGATGACCCGCACATTCAGCGCTCTGTGGGCCGTCCCGACCGCACGTAACCGGCCGCACAATCCACGCCGCTGAACGCCGGACCAGACCGGAATTATAGGCCTCCGAGGGTCGCAGCGGCCGGCGACACAGCGGGCCGGCGCGTTACGAGGCGCTTCGGCGATATGTCAGATGTGTTTCTTGGTTCCCGCCTGCGTATGGTTTTCTTTGGGAGGGCCTGAAGCAAGTTGAGTGCCCCAATACGTCAGCTAGGGAAGGGACGCACCCATGGATGCCCATCTGCTTGAAGTCCGCGACGAAGTCTTCCGCCGCAATCCAGGCGAAACGGAATTCCACCAGGCCGTCAACGAAGTCTTTGACACTCTGGCGCCGCTCTCCGCCCGGCACCCCGAATACACCGACGCCGCCATCTTGCAGCGCATCTGCGAGCCGGAACGCCAGATCATCTTCCGGGTCCCGTGGATGGACGACGCCGGCAACGTCCAGATCAACCGTGGCTTCCGCGTCGAGTTCAACTCCGCACTGGGCCCGTACAAGGGCGGCCTGCGTTTCCACCCGTCGGTCTACCTGGGCATCGTCAAATTCCTGGGCTTCGAGCAGATCTTCAAGAACGCGCTGACCGGCATGCCCATCGGCGGCGGCAAGGGCGGCTCCGACTTTGACCCGCGCGGCCGCTCCGACAACGAAGTGATGCGCTTCTGCCAGTCCTTCATGACCGAGCTGTACCGCCACATCGGCGAATACACCGACGTCCCCGCCGGCGATATGGGCGTGGGCACCCGCGAGATCGGCTACCTGTTCGGCCAGTACAAGCGCATCACCAACCGCTACGAGTCCGGCGTCCTCACCGGCAAGGGCACCGGCTGGGGCGGATCCCTGGTCCGGCCCGAAGCCACCGGCTACGGCGCCGTGCTGTTCACCCAGGAGATGCTCAAGACCCGGGGCCAGAGCTTCGACGGCCAGCGCGTGGTGATTTCCGGTTCCGGCAACGTGGCGATCAACGCCATCGAAAAGGCCCAGGAACTGGGTGCCAAGGTCGTCACGGCCTCCGATTCCGGCGGCTACGTGGTGGACGAGGCCGGCATCGACGTCGAACTGCTGCGCCAGATCAAGGAAGTTGAGCGCGGCCGCATCTCCGACTACGCCGAGCGCCGCGGCGGGTCCGTCCGCCACGTGTCCGAGGGCAACGTCTGGGATGTCAACTGCACCGTGGCGCTGCCCTGCGCGACACAGAACGAACTGGACGACAAGGCCGCCCGCCGCTTGGTGGAATCCGGCCTGATCGCCGTCGCCGAGGGGGCCAACATGCCCTGCACCAGTGAAGCTGCCTCCATCTTCCAGGAAGCGAACGTGCTGTTCGGCCCGGGCAAGGCAGCCAATGCCGGCGGCGTGGCCACCTCAGCGCTGGAGATGCAGCAGAACGCCAGTCGCGACGCGTGGAGCTTCGAATACACCGAGCAGCGCCTGACCGACATCATGGTGGGCATCCACGACCGCTGCGCCGCGACCGCCGACAAGTACGGCATGCCCGGCAACTATGTGGCCGGCGCCAACATCTCCGGCTTCAAGAAGGTTGCAGACGCCATGATGGCGCAGGGGCTTATCTAGGCCCGCTGCCCCGGCAACGTCCTGATCACGACGACGGTGCACGCCCCCTCGGGCGGGCACCGTCGTCGTTGTGGTTGCGGGGCAGAACTGTAAGCTCGGTCCATGGTTCAGACACTGATCGGGCTGGATATAGGCGGCAGCAAGACGCACGGTATCCGGCTGGACGACGGGCGGGTGGCCGCCGAAGCGACGGCCGGCAGCGCCAACGTCCAGAACACCAGCCCCGCCCAGGCCGCAGCCGCCTTGTCCGAGGTGTTCGGCAGGCTCGGTGCAGCCCGCGTCGCGGCGGTCTACGCCGGTGCCGGTGGAGTCGACACCGACGCCGACGCCGAGGCGCTGCGCGCGCTGCTTGCCCCGCTGGCACCCGGGGCGGACATCCATGTTGTCCACGACACCCGGCTGGTGTTGGCCGCCGGCCACCGGAGCACGGGAATCGGCGTGATTGCCGGCACCGGGTCGTCCGTGTGGGGCGTCAACGCCGCCGGCGGGGAAGCCCGCGCCGGCGGCTGGGGACACCTGCTGGGGGACGAAGGCAGCGGCTACTGGCTGGGCCGCGAAGCCGTCCGGCATGCGCTCTCCCGGCTGGACGCCGGGCTCCCGCCGGACAGGCTGTCCGCGCTGCTGCTGGCTGACTGCGGACTGCGGAAACCGGTGGAGCTGATAGCGCTGTTCCACTCGCCGCAAACCGACCGGCGGTTTTGGGCGGCCAAGTCCCGGGTGGTGGTGAACGCCGCCGAGGACGGCGAACTGCCGGCAATAACCATCGTTGATCGGGCCGCGGCCGACCTGGCCGGCCAGATCCGCCTGGTGGCGGATCGGCTCGGCGTCGCCGGTCCGGTGGTGCTGGGCGGCGGCCTGGGCGTCAACGTCCGGCGCTTCCAGCGGTCGGTAGCCGCTGCGCTGGAGCCGCACGGCATCACCGACATCCACCCGCTGGACCGGGAACCGGTCTTCGGCATCGACGTCCTCGCGGGACTGGCCTAGGCCGGACTTCCCGGCCCGGTGCCGGAAACAGGCGCGGTGTTCATGGCTGCCAGCGTCCGGCGGCTGGCAGCCATGAGGCGGCCGAGCCGCCGTCGTCATATTCGGTCATCTCGCGACGGCGGGTTTTCCGGCTCCGGCGGGTCCGGCGTAGAGTGCCGGTATGACGACTCGTTGGTATGCGTATTTTGCGTTGGCTCTGGAGGGGCCTGACGTAACCGCTTAGCGCGTACGCATACCGAACCTTCAGAGCCAACAGGGCAGAGATGATTCTCTGCCCTTCGCCATTTCTTCGGCGGGTTCTGGATTCGAGGTCCCGCCACCAACAGACGGGACACCACCATGAACGCACCTGCCAACCACCTCTTGGAAGCGGCCGCGCAGTCCGATGCGACGGCGCTTGGCGCCGGCGGCGGGGCTGGCGGACACACCACGGCGCGCGGCACCAACAACCTGCGGGTGAGCAGCTTCAAGCCGCTGCCGTCGCCGGGTGAACTTATCGGGGAGCAGCCGCTGACCGCCGCAGCCGCCGCCGTCGTTGCCCGGGGCCGGGAGGAAATCCGTGCGGTCATGGACGGCGTGGACGACCGGCTGCTGGTGATCGTCGGTCCGTGCTCCATCCACGACACCGTGGCCGGCCTGGACTACGCACGCCGGCTGGCACAGCTGGCGCGGGAACACCGCGAAAAGCTGCTGATTGTGATGCGCACGTACTTCGAGAAACCGCGTACCACCGTGGGCTGGAAGGGCCTGGTCAATGACCCCCGGCTGGACGGCTCCCATGACATCGCCGCCGGGCTGCGGCTGGCACGGACCTTCCTGCTGGAGGTGGCGGAGCTGGGCCTGCCGGTGGCCACGGAATTCCTGGAACCGATCAGTCCGCAGTACCTGGCGGACCTGGTCAGCTGGGGTGCGATCGGTGCACGGACCACGGAGAGCCAGATCCACCGCCAGTTGGTGTCCGGCCTGTCCATGCCGGTGGGCTTCAAGAACGGAACCGACGGCGGCCTGCAGGTGGCACTCGATGCCTGCCAGGCAGCCTCCGCCGCACAGTCGTTCTTGGGCATCGACGGCGACGGGCGGGCTGCGCTGGTGGCGACCAACGGCAATCCGGACACCCACCTGATCCTGCGCGGCGGCAAGAGCGGCCCGAACTACGGTGCCGGCCATGTCGCGGCGGCGTCCGAGGCGCTGGCTGAAGCAGGCGTGAATCCGCGGCTGATCGTGGACGCCAGCCACGCCAACAGCGGCAAGAGCCACCACCGCCAGGCCGAGGTGGCGCTGGAGATCGCGGCGCAACTGGAGGCCGGCGGCAGCGCCATCGCCGGCATCATGCTGGAGAGCTTCCTGGTGGGCGGGGCACAGAAAATGGACGTGTCTGAGAACGCCGACGGGGCCGGATTGGTCTACGGACAGAGCGTGACCGACGCCTGCATGGAGTGGGACGTCACCGCCGATGTGCTGGCGCAACTGGCGGCCGCGGCCGGACATCGCGGTGCAGACGGTGCCGCGCCGACAAAGACCGTGCAGCAATAAATCCCTTAAGCTACAGTGGCCGCTTTCACTTTCGCCACAACAGCCTCTAAAGTATCTAGGAAGAGGGTTTGGGGCAGGGCAAGGCGGCACGCCGTCGTCGTTGCTTACAGTAAAGGAACAGTGCGAAATGGCTGACGAGAACAACTTCTCGAATGTGCGCTTCTTGACGGTGTCGGAAGTGGCCGCAGTCATGCGCGTGTCCAAGATGACCGTCTACCGGTTGGTGCATTCGGGCGAGATGCCCGCGGTGCGCTTCGGACGTTCCTACCGGGTGCCCGAATCGGCCGTGGAGGAGTACCTGCGCGGCGCGGTGATTGACCGGGAAACCGGCACCGCCTGACGCCCGGGCACCGGTTCCACGGCGTCCGGCGGTCAAAAACGGGCGCGCGGAAGCTGTACCCTGTTAAGGAACGTTTTACGTCATCGTCGAAAAACCGTAAGTTGGTGTGTGCCCCGCCGGGCACCGGCAGCACGGAAACTATCAGTGAATGAGGGACTCGTGGGTTCAGTTATTAAGAAGCGCCGCAAGCGTATGGCCAAGAAGAAGCACCGCAAACTGCTTCGTAAGACCCGCCACCAGCGCCGCAACAAGAAGTAGGACCCGTTAGTCGGTTCCCTTTTCTTCCACGGTCCGTCAGGAAACTGGCGGGCCGTGTGCATTTAATGCCATGCCCGGCTAAGGGGCGGCCCGGTGCTTAAGCTACCGGCCGGCGGAATTTGCTCACGCCGCGCCAGAGCCCGTAGACCGCGCCCGCGCCGGTAGCGGCCTTGAGTCCGAGCGTGGCCGCGCGGCGTCCGCTGCGGAAGTCGTAGACCGGCCAGTTGTTCTCGCGGGCGTGCCGGCGCAGCCTGCCATCCGGATTGATGGCCACCGGATTGCCCACCAGCGTCAGCAGCGGGACATCGTTGTACGAGTCGCTGTAGGCCCAGCAGCGCGCCAGGTCCAGGCCCTGCCGGGCAGCCAACTCTTCCACCGCCACGGCTTTGGCCGGACCGTGCAGGATGTCCCCGATCAGCCGTCCGGTGTAGGCCCCGTCCTCGATTTCGCCGACCGTGCCCAAGGCGCCGGTCAGGCCCAGCCGGTCCGCGATCACGGCGGCCACCTCCACCGGTGTGGCGGTAACCAGCCAGACTTTCCGGCCCACGCGCAGGTGCTGGTCCGCCAGCGCCCGGGTGCCGGGCCAGATCTTGGAGGCGATCACTTCGTCGTAGACCTCGTCGCCCAACTGCTTGAAGTCATCGCTCAACAGTCCGGTGGCCAGGGCCAACGCCGTCTCCCGAATGGACTGGATGTCCTTCAGGCTTTCCCCGCGCATCAGGAACCGTGCCTGCTTGAAACCGAAGCTGGCAGCGTCCCGCATCCGGAAGGCGCCCCGCTGGTACATCTTGCGGGCCACGTGGAACAGGCTGGCACCGCGCATCAGCGTGTTGTCGACGTCGAAAAAGGCTGCCTCCGTCCCCGGGTCTGCGGAGACCGAGGCGCGCTGTGCATGGCCGGCGGCGGACTTGGACATACGTCGAGTCTAGCGAGGCGCCGGGGATTCCCCGTTCACCGCCGCCGACGGCTACCGTGGAAGGCATGAACGGAACCGAGGGCCGCAACCACGAAGTGGTGCTGCTGACTAAACCCGGCTGCCATCTGTGCCAGGCGGCGCGGGAGACGGTGGAGCACGTTGCGGGCGAACTCGGTGTGCCCTGGGAGGAAAAAAACATCCTCGAGGACCCCGAGCTTGAGCGCCGCTTTGCCGAAGAGATCCCGGTGGTGATGATCGACGGCGTGCAGCGGGACTTCTGGCACATTGATCCGAAGCGGTTGCGCCACCTGCTCACGCACTAGGGCGGCGGACCCCGGCGTCATCCGAGTTGGAGACCGGCGCGGCGGAGCTTAATCTAAGGGAACACCAGCCATCGGTCGGGCAACCGCCGGGGCAGCCATGTTCCGGAACGGCTGGAGACAGCCCGGGCCGGAGCCCGCAGCAGGCATCGGAGCGAGAACAGTGACCCACCTCCCGGATACAGAGGCGGCCAAGCCTTCCGGCCAGGAAATCCCGCCGGCGGCGCTCGCGCGCCTGACCATCTACCTCCGGGCACTGAATTCGCTGATGGCCGCCGGCACGGAACGCATTTCCTCCGAGCAGTTGGCCGAATCGGCCGGAGTCAGCCCACCCACCTTGCGCAAGGACCTGTCCTACCTGGGGTCATTCGGCACCCGCGGTGTGGGCTACGACGTAGGCCTGGTCAGCCAGGAGATTTCGGCCGCCTTGGGCCTGATGCATGAGTGGAAAGTGGCGATCGTCGGCGTCGGCAACCTGGGCAGGGCGCTGGCCGGCTACTCCGGTTTCAGCACCAAGGGGTTCGGCGTGGTGGCGCTCTTCGACGCGGACCCACTTGTTGTCGGGGCGGAGGTGGCGGGGCTGCGTGTCAGCCCCATCGCCGAGCTGGAATCCGTGCTGCGTCATACGGGGGCCAATATGGCGGTCATGGCCGTGCCGGCCGGCGTGGCCCAAGGACTTTGCGACCGGCTGGTCGCCGCCGGAGTGATGAGCATCCTCAGCTTCGCGCCGGTGGTGCTCCAGGTGCCGCCGTCGGTGCAGCTGCGCAAGGTGGACATGGCCACCGAACTGCAGATTCTGGCCTACCACGCACAACGGGCGCAGGAGACGGAGAACAACTCCGAGTCCAGCGCCCGTCCCTAGCCGGCGTGGTGCAGCCGGCTGCCGTACTGGCCTAGCGGCCGTAGATGCCGTACTTGTGGGCCTTGGTGGCCTGGAAGAACTGGTTCGACGCCGGCAGGAACAGCAGCACGATCGCCGCGACGCCCAGCAGCACGGCCAACGTGCCGAACCAGATGTTGAAAAGCCCCAGCAGCGACAGTGCGGCAAACACGGTGCCGGTGATCCGGGCCCAGTTCTTGCCCGCCTTCACGCCGAAGGCCACCAGCAGGTACAGCCCGACGGCAATGACGCCGACAACGGTAAGCGTGACGGCGTAGAAGCCATTCAACACCTCTGCAAGCTGCGCCTCGGAGACCTGGCCGCCCTGTTGCTCCATGGCCCGCCGAAAGTCCGGGTTCTTGAGGAGCATGGCGATCTCGTCGTCGCGGTTGAGGGCATCCATCAGCAGTTGCAGGACCGTCATGGCCGCCGCCGCGATGATCAGCCAGAAAGCGATCACCACTTCGCGCGGCCGGGTCGGCTTGGCACCGGACTGCGGTTGGCCGCTCGGGTAACCGTACTGGCCGGGCACGGCGTTCTGGTAACCGTACGGTTGCTGCCCGTACTGCTGGCCGTACGGAGACTGGCCCTGCTGGCCCTGGCCATAGGGCTGCTGGCCGTACTGCGGGGCGTTCTGCCCATACTGCGGCTGGCCCTGACCGTACTGGGGCAGGTTCTGCCCGTACTGCGGGGCGTTCTGTCCGTACTGCGGTTGGCCGGAGCCGGGCTGCTGCGGAGCATTTTGGCCGTACTGCGGCAAGTTCTGTCCGTACTGAGGCTGTTCCTGGCCGCTGGGCCGGCCTTCCCCGTCACCGGGCGGGTTCGGTTCGTTCTGGGGGGTGCTCATGGCCCGATCCCTTTCATCTCATCCCCACGGGCCGGGTCTGCGCGCCCGGCCGCCGAGGCTTTTGGCAGCTGTTACTGCCACACTACAATGCAGGTCAGCGCCGCGGCGGTCGCCCGGAAGGATGATTTTGCGGCCCTCCCGCCGCCGGACCACCCGGACCGGCAAGCGGTCAGGGTTTTTGGGCAATCTCGCCCAGTTTGAGACACTTGTACGCATGCCCGAAGCCATTGTCCATCTGCTCCGCCACGGCGAGGTCTACAACCCCGACCGTGTGCTTTATGGCAGGCTGCCGGGCTTCCGGCTCTCCGAGCTGGGGCAGGAAATGGCCCGGCGTGCAGCGGACTACTTTTCGGAGCGCGGGAAAAACGGGGCCACGATCAGCTATCTGGTGGCCTCGCCGCTGACCCGGGCGCAGGAGACCGCCGGACCGACCGCGAAGTCGCTCGGCCTCGAGATTGTCACCGACGAGCGGATCATCGAAGCCGAGAACCACTTCGAGGGCCTCACCGACATCCGCTCGCACCTGCGCGATCCGCGGTATTGGCCGCGCCTCTACAATCCGTTCCGGCCGTCGTGGGGGGAGCCGTACGCGGCGCAGGTCGCCCGCATGCGTGACGCCATCACCGACGCGCGGCGCCAGGCCGTCGAACGCGGCGGCCCGGGGGCCGAGGCGATCCTGGTCAGCCACCAGCTGCCCATCTGGGTCACCAGGTTGGCCAGCGAGGGCAAACCGCTCTGGCACGATCCCCGCCGCAGGCAGTGCACGCTGGCGTCGGTGACCTCCCTTGAGTTCGACGGCGGGCGGCTGAGCGCGGTCCGTTATGCCGAGCCCTGCGCCGACTTGCTGCCCGGTGCGGCGAACTTGCCGGGAGCATAATAGAATTACTACGCGTTGTAGAAGTGGGATGCCCTCAACCCCACGAAGAAGAGTGTGACTGTGACTGCCGATAATCCCCGTTCGTTCAACCGCCGTACCGTATTCAAAGTCGGTGCGGGACTGTTTGGCGCCCTGTCGCTGGCCGCGTGTTCCGTCGAGGACCCGCTGGCCCAGCAGGCGAACGCCGGAGACAACAAGAACTACATCGCCGGCGACGGGTCGGTGACCGAGTATGCGCCCGGATCCCGCGGCGAACCCGTGCGGCTGACCGCCAAGCTCTTCGACGGCACGACCGTCGATGCCGCCGACTGGGCCGGCCGGGTCACCGTGTTGAACTTCTGGTACGCCTCCTGCGCGCCCTGCCGGCTGGAAGCTCCCGACTTGCAGGCCCTCAGCGAGGAGTTCGCCGACGGCGCGCGGTTCTACGGCGTCAACATCCGGGACGAGCGGCCCACCGCCGAGGCCTTCGAGCGCAACTTCGGCATCACCTACCCCAGTTTCATGGACAAAGACGGCGGGATTCTGCTGGCCATGACTTCCTATGTGCCGCCCCAGGCCGTCCCCACCACGCTGGTGCTGGACAAGGACGGCAGGGTCGCCGCCCGGATCCTGGGCGTGGCGGACAAGGGCACGCTCAAAGCCCTGATCAAAGACGCAGTGGCCGCGTAGCCGTGGGATGGGCGACGGCCTCGCTGCCGATGACCTTGGGGGGAGCCTTCGGCGACACGGTGCTGAATGGCTCCGTGCTGCTGGCCATCCCCGTGGCCATGTTGGCCGGGCTGGTCTCCTTCCTGTCTCCGTGTGTACTGCCGCTGGTTCCCGGCTACATGGGCTATGTCACCGGACTGACCGGCGTGGACCTGGAACGCCAGCGCCGCGGCCGGATGTTCGCCGGCATCGGCCTGTTCGTGCTCGGGTTTTCCATCGTTTTCGTGTTCATCGGGGCGGTCTTCGGCCAGTTGGGTGCCTGGCTGAAGGGCAGCGACGCGGACTGGATCACCCAGCTGCTCGGCGTCGTCGTCGTGGTCATGGGCATCATCTTCATGGGCGGCCTGTCCTTCTTCCAGCGGGACCGCAAAATCCACTCCCGCCCGCCCGCGGGGCTGTGGGGTGCCCCGGTGCTCGGCATGACGTTCGGGCTGGGCTGGGCGCCGTGCATCGGCCCCACCTTCTCCGCGGTCCAGGCGCTGGCGTACTCCGGCGGCGCGGATGCGGCCAAAGGCGCCTTCCTGGCCTTCGTGTACTGCCTGGGCCTGGGCATCCCGTTCCTGCTGATCGCGCTCGGTGTGCGGCGGGGGATGGGCGCCATGGCGTTCTTCCGCAAGCACCGGCTGTTCCTGCAGCGGGCGGGCGGAGCCATGTTGGTAGTTTTAGGCCTGCTGATGGCCACCGGGCTCTGGGGGGACTGGGTGACGCAATTGCAGGATTGGTTTGCAAATGAAGTGAGGCTCCCGATCTGATGAGTCAGACCCCCGACGGCGCTCGGCGCCCTGACGACGCCGGTGCCCCCGCACCGGGCGGACCGGACACCGGCGGCGGCCAAGGCCGTGCCGGCACCGACCGCAAGCACAACCGCAAGCGGGGCGACGTCGCCGTTCCCGCCTTGGGCTTCCTTGGCATGCTGCGCTGGGCCTGGACCCAGCTGACCAGCATGCGGACCGCGCTGTTCCTGCTGCTGCTGTTGGCGGTGGCGGCGGTCCCGGGCTCACTCTTCCCGCAGCGCCCGGCCAATCCCGCCGTGGTGACCCAATACCTGGCGGACAATCCGGACGTGGGTCCGTGGCTGGACCGCTTCCAACTCTTCGACGTCTACTCCTCGGTGTGGTTCTCCGCCATCTACCTGTTGCTGTTCCTGTCGCTGATTGGCTGCGTCATCCCGCGCGCCATCCAGCACTACAAGGCCATGCGGTCGCAGCCGCCGCGGACTCCGCGCCGGCTGTCCCGGCTGCCCGAGTATGGTTCCATGGCGGTCCCGGCCGAAGCCGGCGTCTCCGCACGCTCGGCGGTCGAAGATGCCGCCCGGCTGCTGAAGCGCCGCGGCTACCGGGTGAACGTGCGCGATGCGGACACAGACCGGCCCTCGGTCGGCGCCGAACGCGGCTTCGCCAAGGAAATCGGGAACCTGATCTTCCATACTTCGCTGATCGGCGTGCTGGTCTCCGTGGCGGTCGGCGGCCAGTTCGGCTACACCGGCCAGCGGGTGCTGGTCGAGGGCGAAACATTCGTCAATTCGCTGATCGGCTACGACAGTTTCAACCCGGGGACCGGTTTCACCGAGGACCGGCTGGACCCGTTCTCCCTCACCCTGGATAAATTCGACGTGGTGTTCGACCGCGAATCGAAAACCCATTACGGCCAGCCGCTCGACTTCACGGCCACCATGTCGGTGCGCGATAAGCCCGGGGCACCGGCAGAGAAGCAGGTCCTGAAGGTCAACCACCCGCTGACCATCGGCGGCAGCAACGTCTACCTGATGGGCAACGGCTACGCGCCCGTGGTGACCATCCGGGACGGCGAGGGCAAGATCGCCTTCCAAGGCCCCGTCGTCGCCATTCCCAGCGACGGCGCCTACACCTCCACGATGGTGATCAAGGTTCCGGACGCGAAGCCGGAGCAACTGGGGTTCGTGGGCTTCTTCCTGCCGACGGCGATGGAAGGCTCCGACGGCGTGGCCTACGGCAGCGACCCGGACCCGCTGAATCCGCGGCTGTACTTGAACTCCTACTACGGCGATCTGGGCCTGGACAACGGCGACCCGAAGAACGTGTTTGTCCTGGACACCAGCAACCTCACCGTGCTCAACGACCGCAACCAGGCCAGCGGCGGCATCGAACTCGCCGCGTACCAGACGAAGAAACTGCCCAACGGAATGGGCAGCATCACCTTCGACGGGCTGGTGCGCTACGCCGCGCTGGACATCCACCACGACCCGGGCAAGCTCGGGGCACTGGTCTTCTCCTCGCTGGCGATGGCCGGTTTGGGTGCCTCGTTGTTCATTGGGCGGCGCCGCGTCTGGGTGCGCGCCGGCACCCACGACGACGGACGCACGATGGTGGAGTGGGGCTTGCTGGCCCGCGGCGAAGACCACCGGTTGGCCCCCGAAGCAGCGACCATCAGCAAACTTCTCCGCGACCAGTGGCTGACGGATGCCGTCCCACAGGCGCACAATAGCAAGAGCGCCGCCGGCGTTGACAACTCCTAAGGAAACCTCTTCCCATGCCCACGATTGACCAAACACTGGCCCAGTACAGCGAGCTGTTTATCTTGCTCGGTGCGATGGCGTTCACCGTCGCCTTCATCGCCTTCTGCTGGGATTTGGCGAAATCCAGCAAGACCATCAAGGCAGTCGAAGACCGGTTGGCCGCCGAGCACGCCACGGCGGACTCGGCGGTGCTGGTCGGCACGGCGGGGGCCACATCCGGATCGGCATCCGGCAGCAGCACCGGCGGCAACGGAGGCCGGGCGCCCGCGGTCGAAATGGCCTCGGACTCGATGAACTACGGCAAGGAACGCCGCGCCGCCGCGCGAGTCGGTGTGGCCCTCACCGTGCTGGCAACGGTCATCCTGGCCGCCGGCGTGGTGGCCCGGGGGATGGCCGCGCACCGGGTGCCGTGGGGCAACATGTACGAATTCTGCACCACCGGCGCGCTGATGGTGGCGGTGGTCTACCTGATTGCCCTGACCCGGAAGGACCTGCGGTTCCTCGGCTCGTTCGTCATCGGGCTCGTGGTGATCATGCTGATCGCTGCCACCATTGGATTCCCGACGCCGGTGGCCCACCTGATTCCCGCCCTGCAGAGCTACTGGATCATCATCCACGTCTCGGTGGCGGTGCTGGCATCCGCGCTGTTCACGCTGACCTTCGCCATGTCCGTGCTGCAGCTGATCCAGGCCAACCGCGAGGCCCGCGGCCGCGCCGGCAAGACGGACAAGCTCGGCTTCATGCGGCTGGTCCCCTCCGCCCTGACGCTGGAGAACGCCGCCTACCGGATTAATGCGGTGGCGTTTGTCTTGTGGACCTTCACGCTGGTACTTGGCGCCATCTGGGCCGAAGAGGCCTGGGGCCGCTACTGGGGCTGGGACACCAAGGAGGTCTGGACGTTCGTGATCTGGGTGGTCTACGCCGGCTACCTGCACGCCCGGGCAACCCGCGGCTGGACCGGCACCCGCGCCGCCTGGCTGTCGATCGTCGGCTACCTCTGCGTGGTCTTCAACTTCACGATTGTCAACGTCTTCTTCGCCGGCCTGCACAGCTACGCCGGGGTCTAGGACCTAACCGGGGGCGGGCCTCGCTGAAGAGTCCCGTCCCCTAACCGGGCGGGGGCTCGCGAATCCCCTAACCGGGCGGGGCTCGCCGAAGTGACCTAACCCCGGACTATGCCGCAACGTCGAAGGCCCGCGGCTCTGGATCTACCCAGAGCTGCGGGCCTTCTGTGAAACCGGGGGGCTCCGCGCCTATGAGCGCGGACCGTTGTCCGGGTCGTCTTCGCTCAACTGCCGGCCGTCACGGGTGGCTGGCTTGTCCTTGTTCCCGTGCTTCGGGTCGTCGGTCTTCTTCAGTTCCTGCTCACGCCGGTTCAATTCCTCTTCGCGTTGTTTGGCGCGGCGCTGCGCATCGAGCGTGCGCAAGAACGCAATGTCATCGTCCGGGGCTGCCGGGCGGGGCGCCTGCTGGGGTTGCCGGCCGGCCGCGCGGGGGCGGCCCCACATGAACCACATCAGGGCCCCGATCAGCGGGACCAGGATGATGGTCAGGATCCATCCCGGTTTGGAAATGCTGCGCACCTCATGGGACCTGGACCGGATGCACTCGATCAGGGCATAGATCACCACCGAGAGAGCCAGTACCGCGAGCAGGACATAGAGACGGACCATGACTTAATTGTAGGTGAGCGCTGCCCTGCGGACTGCGGAAACCGTGGACTGTCCGGGTGATCTCGCGGGCAGCGTAAACTTGAGGCGTGGCTTTTTGGAAATTCAGTGCCCTGCGGCTCGGCATCATGGCCGTCATCTTTGTTATTTGCCTGTTCCTGAGGCTGGGCGTCGTCTACTCCGCCCTGGCGGCTGCCGTCATGGGCTGGTGCATTACTTACCTGTTCTTCCGCAAGATGCGGGACGAAGCCGGGAGGGCACTCGCCAGCCGTTTCAGCAAGGGCGTGGCAGCACCGCGGACCTCCACGGAGATCTCCGATGCATTGGCCGAGGACACCGCGGTCGAGCAGTACGGCGAGCTGCGGGTGGATTCTGACCGCAAGCCCAAGACTGCACCCCAGCAACAGGCCCCCGAGCAGCCAGGGCAGCAACGGGCCCCCGAGCAGCCGGGGCAGCAGCAGCCGAACGAACCCCGGTCCGAGAACCAGCGCTGAGCCGAGCGGCCTACATGATCTCGCTGAGCACCAGGCCAAGGCCGAAGGCGACGGCGAACCCCAGGTTGATCAGCCCGGTTTGCTTCAGCACCGGAATCAGGCTCTCGCGCTTTTTGCCCTTGAGCATCAGCCAGCTCGGGGTGAGGCACGCCGGCACCAGCAGCAGGACCAACAGGATCCACGGGTAGTCGTAGACCAGAAGCAGCGGCAGCAGGATGGCTACGGCCAGCATCATGACGTAGCTGATGCGTGCCACCTCGTCGCCCAAGCGGACCGCCAGCGTCATTTTCCCCACCTCGCGGTCGGTGGGGATGTCGCGGACGTTGTTGGCCATCAGCAAGGCGGTGGCAATCAGGCCGGTACCGACCGCGCCGATGAAGGACTGCCAGCTGACCTGCAGGGCCTGGGTGTAGGTGGTTCCCATGGTCGCGACGATGCCGAAGAACAGGAACACGTAGACCTCGCCCAGCCCGCGGTAGCCGTACGGGTTGTTGCCGCCGGTATATCCCCAGGCCGCGATCACGCAGCCCACGCCCACCAGCAGCAGCGGCCAGGTCTGGGACAGGATGATGAGCGCTAGCCCGGCGACCATGGCCAGCCCGAAGCTGCCGAACGCGGCGGCCTTGACCGCCTGCGGCGTGGCCAGCCCGGAGCCGGTCAGCCGCAGCGGGCCGACGCGCACGTCGTCGGTGCCGCGGACGCCGTCCGAATAGTCGTTCGCGTAGTTCACCCCGACCTGGAACAGAATGGCGACCAGCGCGGCGAGCACGGCAAGCAGCGGCCGGAAGGAACCCAGTTCGTAGGCGGCAGCGCTGCCGATGATCACCGGCGCGATCGACATCGGAAGCGTGCGGGGCCGTGCCCCTTCGAGCCATTGCCCGGCTGTAGCCACTGTGGAAGATCCTTACCTGTGGGGGACTGGTACATCATCGGCTGCGGCCATCCGCAGCAAGGTTCTATTCTCGCCCATGGGGGCCCGTGAGCCGTGCAGCAGGCGGAGCAGGAGTGCCGGATGTCACGGTTGCGGCGGTACCGTGCCAGGTTGCCGGCCGCCGTGCGGCCCGGCCTCCGCCGCCGACCGGCGCAGGATGTCCGCCACGGCCAGGCGGTCCGGCTTGCCATTGGACAGCAGCGGCAGCGCATCCAGCTGCACAATGTGCCGCGGGACGGCCGGACTGCCCAAGGCCGCGCGGACGTGCGCCCGGATCTGATCCACCGTGGCGGAGCCGACGACGGCGGCGCACACCTTGGTGCCCCACTCCGGATCCGCGACTCCGGCCACCAGCGCCGCCCGCACCTCCGGCAGCCCCTCAATTGCCTCGGCGACGGCGGCCGCGGACACCTTGACGCCGCCGGTGATCAGCACGTCGTCCGCGCGCCCGCTCACGGTGAGCGCCCCGGCGTCGTCGACCTCGCCCAGGTCTTCGGTGCGGAACCAGCGGGTGCCGCCGGACTCGCTGAAGTGCGCTGCGGTCAGCTCCGGATCCCCCAGGTAGCCGCCGGCCACCACGTCGCCGCCGATCAGCACCCGGCCCTCTTGGAGCTGCAGCCTGACGCCCTGCAGCGGCACGCCGTCGTACACGCAGCCGCCGCAGGTCTCGCTCATCCCGTAGGTGCGCACGATCTTCAGGGAATGCTTGGCCGCCTCGGTGCGCAGCGCAGCCGGCATCCGGGCCCCGCCCAGCAGGATCGCGTCGAAGCGGCGCAGCGCCTGGACCGTTTCCGGCGCCGCGGCGGTCAGCAGCCGGTGCAGCTGGGTCGGCACCAGCGAGGTGATCCGGAACCGGTCGGTCAGTGCGGCAGCGGCGTCGGTGAACGCCTGCGCGGTGAAACCGTGGGACAGGTCCATCGCCCACGGCCGGGTGCCGGCGTAGAGCGAGCGGACCAGCACCTGCAGGCCGGCGACGTAATTCGGTGCCAGCGTCAGCAGCCACTGCCCCTCGCCGCCCAGCCGCAGCGCGGTGCCCATCGACGACGTAGCCAGCGCGTCGATCCCCAGCATGGTGGCCTTGGGCGTACCGGTGGACCCCGAGGTCCGGACAACCGCAGCCGTGTCCGGAGCCAGCCCGGGCGACGTCACCGGCTGCGGGGTCCCATCGGCCGCGATTTCGACGGCTGGGCCCTCGCCGGCCAGCGCCGCCGCCAGCGCGGAGAGCGCCGGCTGGATGTCCATCCCCGCCGCCTTAGAAGTAGTAGGGGAACGAAGACCAGTCGGGGTCGCGTTTGGCCAGGAAGGCTTCCTTGCCTTCGACGGCCTCGTCGGTCATGTACGCCAACCGGGTGGCTTCACCGGCGAAGACCTGCTGGCCGGCCAGCCCGTCGTCGGCCAGGTTGAAGGCGAACTTGAGCATCCGGATGGCCTGCGGCGACTGCCGTGCAATGTCCGCGGCATACTCCAGCGCCACCTCTTCGAGTCGCTCGTGGTCCACGGCCTCGTTGACCGCACCCATGCGGACCATGTCCTCGGCGGAGTATTCGCGGGCCAGGAAGAAAATCTCCCGGGCCGCCTTCTGGCCGATCTGTCGTGCCAGCAAGGCCGAGCCGTAGCCCGCGTCGAAGCTGCCCACGGTGGCATCGGTCTGCTTGAACTTGCCGTGCTGGCGGGAGGCGATGGTCAGGTCGGAGACCACATGCAGCGAGTGCCCGCCACCGGCTGCCCAGCCGTTGACGACGGCGATGACCACCTTGGGCATGGTGCGCATCAGCCGCTGGACTTCCAGAATGTGCAGCCGGCCGGCCCGGGCCGGGTCGATAAATTCCGCGGATTCCCCGGCGGCGTTTTCCACCGGGTACCGGTAACCGTCGCGGCCGCGGATGCGCTGGTCACCGCCGGAGCAGAACGAGTGGCCGCCGTCCTTGGCGGAGGGGCCGTTGCCGGTCAGCAGGACCGTGGCGACGTCCGGCGTCATTCGTGCATGGTCCATCGCCCGGTAGAGCTCGTCCACGGTCCCGGGGCGGAACGCGTTGCGCACCTCCGGCCGGTTGAATGCGATGCGGACGGCGGGCAGGTCGCGGACCACGGCGCCGTCGGCGTCGCGCTCCACCTGGCGGTGGTACGTCATGTCTTGGAAATCGAAGCCTTCCACTACCCGCCAACGCTGCGGGTCGAAGAGGTCGGAAACCTTCTCCGGCAGCTCAGGCTGCGTCTGGCCGGTGCTGCTGGCGGAGGTGGTGCTGGCTGGGGCAGGGGTCTCGGAAGTCACCCTTCGAGTTTATCGTTGCGGTTGCGGGGACCTCCTGCCGGGTTTTCTGCCGAGTATTCTGCGGACCTCTGCCGGACTTTCTGCCGGGCCTTCTGCCCGGGAACCCGGCCGGGACCCCGGCTGCGATCCGGACGGACGCCGGCCCGCGCCACCCGGCGGGACTACGGCTGCGGAGTCGACCTGCCAAGGCATCCCAAAGAGAGCCCGCCAAGGCATCCCGCGCGGCGTGGCCGGATTGCCCGGCGGAGACCGCCGGCGCGAGCAGGCTGCAGCAAAATTTTTCGGCCGTGGGGGTTGCGGGTGAATGCTAAGCATGCTTTGCTTACAACGTAAGCAACCTTCCCGAAGAGGTCACCAGAACCACGGTGAACCCTTCCCGGCCTCCCATCAGATTGGGGCCGCAGCCCGCCGAGGGATGGGAACCACGGCCGGCAGCCTCGCTGGCCAGACCGCCTCGCGGTGCGGCAGAACCATGAAAGCCATCATCATGCCCGGTGCACAACCGTGCCTCCGGAGCGTACTCGTCGCGGTCAAGCCGTGGCAGGTGGAAACAAATAAGGAGATGAAATGATCGCCAAGGATAAAATCGACCGTCTGGTCGGCAGCAACGCCAATGTGATCGATTCCGAAGGTAGCAAGATCGGATCGCTCGGGGAACTCTACCTCGACGACCGGACCAACGAGCCAAGTTGGGCGACGGTCAAGACCGGTCTGTTCGGCATGTCCGAAAGCTTCGTCCCCCTTGACAATGCCACCACCGAGGGCGGCGACCTCCGCGTGCCCTACACCAAGGACCAGATCAAGGACGCCCCGCGGGTGGACCCGGAGGGACATCTGGAGGAGGCGGAGGAGGACCGCCTCTACCGCCACTACGGCCTGACGGCGGGCAACACCGGCAACGCCGGCTACAGCGGAGCCGGCGGCAAGGCCCGCACTGGCACCACCGGGACCACTGGCCTGACGGACAGGGGCACCTCCGGTACCACCGGGACCACTGGCCTGACGGACAGGAACACCTCCCGCGAAACCGCCGGCGGGCGCGGCGCTGACTACGACACTTCCCGCGCAGGGACCGACGACGCCATGACCCGTTCGGAGGAGCGGTTGCGGGTGGGCACTGAGTCCCAGGAAGTCGGAAAGGCCAGGCTGCGCAAGTACGTTGTCACCGAGAACGTCACCCGCACGGTCCCCGTTCAGCATGAAGAGGTGCGCCTTGAGCGCGAACCGATTACTGACGCCAACCGCGGCGAGGCGCACTCCGGGCCGGACATCAGCGAGGCCGAGCACGAGGTGACCCTGCACGCGGAAAAGTCGGTCGTGGACAAGGAGACCGTACCGGTTGAACGCGTCCGGCTCGATAAAGATACCGTCACCGACCAGGAGACCGTTTCCGCGGATGTGCGCAAGGAAGAAGTCGAGGCCGATGATGATCTGAGTGGCCGCAAGCGCCACTGATCGCCAGGCGTATGTCGCCGCGCGGGGCCCCAGGGGATTGACCTCTGGGGCCCCGCGCTGCCCGCAGCCGTTAGGAAATGCAGAACTCGTTGCCTTCCGGGTCGGCCATGGTGTGCCAGCCCTGCGGCCCCTGCGACTCCGAGTACAGGAAGGTGGCACCACGGGCCTCCAGCCGTGCCCGGACCTCGTCCTTGTCTTCCCCGGCCAGACGGACGTCCCAGTGCACCCGGTTCTTGCCCGACTTGGATTCCGGAACCGGCTGGAAGAGGATCCGCTGCCGGGCCTTGCTCGCCACCTGATCCGCCGGGCAGATCGCCGCACCGTCTTTCCATACACGAACGTTGTTGTGGATGATCGTGTCGGCGTCGGTGGCGAAGCCTTGCTCGATCATGCTGGAAATGAAGTCCTGGTCGGTGGGTTCCACCGCCCAACCCAGCGTTTCCGCCCACCAATCGGCTTGGGCATGCGCGTCCTTGCAGTCAACCGCCATCTGGATGTTGTACGTCATGGCGTAGAGCGTAGGGGCTCCCGCCCGGCTGCGGTAGGGGGACGCGGACGGTATCTGTCCCCGATAGGGGGGAGATCTCCCCGGCGGAGTGGTTGACTCGAAGGCACCATGACCGACCACGCCATATTTTCACGACCAGCGCCAACCGCTTCCCTGAGCGCGCAGGAGTTTCTGAGGTGGTACTGGCTGAAAACGGAGCTGCAGCAGTTCGCCCGGGCTCTGGGCATCAGCGCCGCCGGGGGTAAAGAGGACATCACTGCGCGTATCGCCGCCGTCCTTGGCGGCGACCCGGCGCCGGTGCCGCCGCCTCAGCGCCGGGTACCCCGAACATCAGGCCGGCAGTTGGCGGGGTCAGTGCACGCCGGCACGGTTGTTCCGGCCGGGCAACGATGCAGCCAAGTGCTGCGGGCGTGGTTCCAGGCAGAGGTTGGTCCCGGATTCCGGTTCGATGAGCCGATGCGGGAATTTTTTGCCGTCGCCGACGGCACCACCACGCTGGGCGACGCGTTGGCTCACTGGTATGCGTCACGGAACGATGCACCGCGGGAGATCTCCGGTCAGTTCGAGTTCAACCGGTTTACTCGCCGCTGGCACCGCGATCACCCTGGCGGCAACCGCCGGGACTTGCTGTCCGCGTGGCAGGTGTACCGTTCTCTGCCCCGCGACGAGCGGGAGCTTCGCCTGACGGACTCGTAGGGGCTCCACGGCGACACGCAGGCTCTCCACTAGGCTGTTGGCAGACCAACGACTCCTGCCGAAAGAGCCACAGTGGGCCACCACCTTGAACTAGTCCAGCACGTCAACGCGCCGGCCGAAGCCGTCTGGCGCGTCCTGACCGACATCCCTGGTTCCGCCCGGACCCTGAGCTCCATCTCCCGGGTAGAGATTTTGACACCCGGCGACTACGCCGAGGGCTACCGGTGGCGTGAGACCCGGAAAATGATGGGCAAGGAAGCCACCGAGGAAATGTGGGTGGCGAAGGTGGATGCGCCCACGTCCACAACGGTCAAGGCGACGTCGAACGGTGCCGACTACACCACCCGATTCACCCTCGCGCCGGCAGGCGGCGGCACTCGTCTCACCATGTACTTCGGCGCGGAGCTGGAGAATCCCGGGGCTTTCGGCAAAGTGATGCTGGCACTGTTCGGGAAACTCGCCATGGGCATCACGCGCAAGCAGATGGCCAGGGACCTGGAAGAGATCGCGGCCAAGGCCGAGGGCCGGGCCCAAACCGCAACGTGAGGCTGGACCACGGCGGCGCTGCAGCCCGCGCCGGTGTCCGCGGACTCCCGAAGCCCCGCGGGTGCCAGCCGCGTCGTCTCCGCCCCTGGGCCGTCACACCAGTTGACCGGCCCAGAACGGCGTGGGATTCTTTATAGAACGGTCGGTCGGTAATTTCTGCTGTCAGGCAGCCGGAGCGGCCGCTCACCGTCATCGTTGATCGATCAAGCGAGGGATTATTTCTATGGCTGAGGCATTCCTGATTGGCGGGGCGCGGACCCCGGTTGGCCGCTACGGAGGCGCACTGTCCGCGGTCCGTCCCGACGATCTGGCGGCGCTGGTCGTCAAGGAAGCCGTCGCCAGGGCTGGCATCGATCCGGATGCGGTCGAAGAGGTCATCCTCGGCAATGCCAACGGCGCGGGTGAGGAAAACCGCAACGTGGCCCGGATGGCCTGGCTGCTGGCCGGCTACGCCGACCATGTTCCCGGCATCACGGTCAACCGCCTCTGTGCCTCCGGCCTGAGCGCCATTATCCAGGCCTCGCACATGATCAAGGCCGGCGCGGCAGACATCGTCATCGCCGGCGGCGTGGAATCGATGAGCCGGGCCCCGTGGGTGCAGGAGAAGCCGGCGAAGGCCTTCGCCAAGCCGGGCGAAATCTTCGATACCTCCATCGGCTGGCGCTTCGTCAACCAGCGTTTCGCCAAGGGCGACCTCAGCCGCGACGGCAAGATGACCTACTCCATGCCGCAGACCGCGGAGGAAGTGGCCGACGTCTACGGCATTTCCCGCGAGGACGCCGACGCGTTCGCCGTCCAATCGCACGAGCGTGCCATCGCCGCCATCGAGGCGGGCCGGCTCAAGGAGGAAATCGTCCCGGTGACGGTCAAGGGCCGGAAGGGCGATACCGTCGTCGACACCGATGAGGGACCCCGCCCCGGAACCACGCTCGAGGTCCTGGCCGGACTCCGGCCCATCATCAAGCCGAACGGCGTGGTCACCGCCGGCAACTCCAGCTCGCTCAACGACGGCGCCTCGGCGATCGTGATTGCGTCCGAGGCCGCCGTCAACAAGTTCGGCCTCACACCCCGCGCCCGCATTGTCGACGGTGCCTCGGCCGGCGTCGCGCCGGAGATCATGGGCATCGGCCCGGTGCCCGCCACCCGGAAGGTGCTGGAGCGCGCGGGCTGGAGCATCGATGACCTCGGAGCGGTGGAGCTGAACGAAGCCTTCGCCACGCAATCGCTCGCGGTCCTGCGGGACCTGAAGCTGGACCAGGCCATTGTGAACAACGACGGCGGTGCCATCGCTTTGGGGCACCCGCTCGGTTCCAGCGGCTCCCGTCTGGTGGTGACCCTGCTGGGCCGGATGGAGCGCGAGGGCGCGCAGCGCGGCCTGGCCACCATGTGCGTGGGCGTCGGCCAGGGCACGTCGATGATCGTCGAGCGGGTCTGATGCTCTTCGCCGACTACTCCTTCAGTACGCTGCGCGTGGACGAGCGGGATGACCGCGTCCACGTGACGTTGAACCGACCGGAAGTCCGCAACGCCATCGACCAGGCCATGGTGGACGAACTGCACTCCGTGTGCGCCGTGCTGGAGCGTGAACCGCGGATCCTGATCCTGTCCGGCACCGAGGTCAACGGCAAGGGGATCTTCGCCTCCGGCGCGGACATCTCCCAGCTGCGTGAACGGCGCCGCGACGACGCGCTGGCGGGCATCAACTCCACGGTTTTCCACCGCATTGCGCGGCTGCCGCTGCCGGTTATCGCTGCCCTTGACGGCTTCGCCCTCGGCGGGGGAGCGGAACTGGCCTACGCCGCCGACTTCCGCATCGCCACGCCGTCGGTAAAGATCGGCCAGCCGGAAACCGGCTTGGGCATCATGGCGGCGGCCGGAGCCACCTGGCGCCTCAAGGAACTGGTGGGAGAGCCGCTGGCCAAGGAGATCCTGCTGGCCGGCCGCATCCTGGACGCAGACGAAGCGCTGGCGGCCCGGCTGGTCACCGAAATCCACGAGCCCGCCGAGCTGATCGAGGCCGCGCATAAGCTGGCCGACCGGATCGGCAAGCAGGACCCGCTGGCCGTCCGCCTCACCAAGACCGTGTTCCACACCCCGCGTGAAGCGCACCCGGTGATCGACACCATCGCCCAGGGCATTCTGTTCGAATCCCAGGCCAAATTCGACCGGATGCAGTCGTTTCTCGACAAGAGCGCCGCCCGCAGTGCCGCCAAGCAGAACGAATCCAAGTGAGCGAGATGAACCCTGTGCAGACCATTCCCAACAACGTAGGTGTCCTCGGCGGCGGCCGCATGGGCGCCGGCATTGCCCACGCGTTCCTGACCGCCGGAGCCGACGTCGTCGTGGTGGAGCGCGACGAGGCGGCGGCCCAGGCTGCCCACGAACGGGTGGCCGGCGCGCTGGCCAAGAGCGTGGAGCGCGGCACCACCGACGAATCGCTTGCTGCGCTGACGTCGCGGCTGTCGGTATCCGTCGACTACGGATCGTTCGCCGCCTGCGGCCTGGTGGTGGAGGCCGTGCCCGAGGACTTCGACCTCAAGTCCACCGCATTGAAGGCCGTAGAAGCCCAGCTTTCCCCGACGGCCTGGCTGGCGACGAACACGTCCTCGCTGTCCATCACCAAGTTGGCCGACCAGCTGCAGCGGCCGGCCAACTTCTGCGGCCTGCATTTCTTCAATCCGGTGCCGGCGTCGCAATTGGTGGAAGTGGTGCTGGCTCCGAAGACGTCGGAAGAGCTCGCCGCCGCCTCCAGAAGCTGGGTCGAGGCACTGAAGAAGACCGCCGTCGTCGTCAATGACGCGCCGGGCTTCGCCTCCTCGCGGCTGGGCGTGGCCATTGCGCTGGAAGCCATGCGGATGGTGGAAGAAGGCGTGGCCTCGGCGGAGGACATCGACGCCGCCATGGTGCTGGGCTATAAGCACCCGGTGGGCCCGCTCAAGACCACCGACATCGTGGGGCTGGACGTCCGCCTGGGCATCGCCGAGTACCTGCACTCCACGCTCGGGGACCGGTTTGCTCCGCCGCAGATCCTGCGGGACAAGGTGGCCCGCGGGGAACTCGGCCGCAAATCCGGCAAGGGTTTCTTCGACTGGGAGAAGTAGCCATAGCTGTGCCTCCGCAGCGCCTTCGCGGCGCACGGTTGTAGGCTGCTGGGATGGCCCTGTTTGAACCGCTGACGCTGACCGGCAGTCTGGTGCAGCTGCAGCCCCTGCGCCTGCGGCACCTGCCTGAGCTCCAGGACGCGGTGCGCGACGGCGACTTGTGGAAGCTTTGGTACACGCAGATCCCGTCGCCGCAGACCATGGAGCTGGAGATCCGGCGGCGGCTGGAACTCCAGGACCACGGCCGGATGCTCCCGTTCACCGTCCGCCGGCTCTCCGACAACACCGTGCTGGGCATGACCAGCTTCTGTCATATCGACGAAGCCGCGCCGCGGGTGGAGATCGGCTACACGTGGAACCGCGCCAGCGCGCAGGGCACGGGCACCAACCCGGACAGCAAGCTGCAGCTGATGGGCCATGCCTTTGAAACGCTCGGCTGCTGTGCGGTGGAATTCTGCACGGACCGGCTGAACAGGCAGTCCCGTGACGCCATCGAACGGCTCGGTGCGCGGCAGGACGGCGTGCTGCGCCGGCATACCAGGATGCCCGACGGCCGGATCCGCGACACCGTGGTCTACTCCGTCCTGGACTCCGAATGGCCGGACGTTAAGGCCCGGCTGCGGAAGCGGGTGGACAAGGTGCGCACGCCGTGAGCGGCCGGAGAACGGATTCCGGCCCCGCCGGCTACGGCGCACCGGAGATCGGCGGCGCCGCCCTGATGCCTGAGCGCTGCACGGCGGCCTGCGGTGCCGTGGCCTGGGAAGGTGCGGTCAATGCCCGCCGCGTGGCGGGCGATATTTTCCGGATGGGCCGTGCGGAATGGCTGACGGCCGCCGGCTGGCAGCAGGCGTACGACGACGGGGTGCGCACCATTGTGGATCTGCGGAACCCGGGTGAGCGTTCGCGGCGTCCGACCGACCCGGTGGTTCCGCCGGCGGCGCTGGAAAGGTTCACCGTGCTGAATCGGCCCACCGAAGAGCCCGGCCACCCGGAACTGGCGGCCAATGCGCCGTACATGAACCACCCTCGCTTCTACCTGGACAACGTTCGGATCTTCCCGCAGCTGATCGCCGAGGTTTTCCGCACGCTGGCGCACGCGGAGGGCGCCGTCGTCGTCCATTGCTCCGCAGGCCGGGACCGCACCGGGATGGTCTCCATGATGCTGTTGCAGCTCGCCGGAGTTCCCGCCGCGCAGATCGCGGACGCCCATGAGCTGGGCATCCGCGGCATCAACGACTGGCACCGGATCAGCCCCTACCGGCATCCGGTGGAGAGCTACATCAGCGGCGACGAACTGGAAGCACGGGTGGCGGACATGCGCGGATCGCTGCTGCAAGTGCTGTCCCAGCTCGAAGTGGAACCGTTCCTGCTGCGCCACGGGCTGGCCCGCAGCGACATCGAGACGCTCCGCGCCCGGATGGCCTGATTGGTTCGGCGGATGGTAGGCAAGGGGCTGTGCGCGGCAGCACGGTCATGTAGGCTAGGTACGTTACCGACCGACCGTTCAGTATTTTAGTTCCCGCCGGGCATCCGCGCGTTCAGCGTCCGGCCCGGGAAGAGAAAGGGCTGTCAACGATGACCTCTACCGCCGTTGATGTCGAGATTGTTCCCAGCTACATCCAGGATGCCTGGTGGACTCCCGCCGGTGATGTTTCCGGCACCGAGGTCCGCGATGCCAGCACCGGGGATGTGCTGGCCCGGGTCAGCACCGACGGGCTGGACCTGGCTGCCGCCGTCGAGCACGGCCGCACGGTCGGCCAGGCCTCGCTGGGCAAGCTCACGTTCCACCAGCGCGCGCTCAAGCTCAAGGAACTGGCGCAGTACCTGAACGCCCGGCGCGACGTGCTGTACGAAGTCTCGCACCGCACCGGCGCCACCAAGATCGACAACATGATCGACATCGATGGCGGGATCGGAGTGCTGTTCACCTTCGGTTCCAAGGGCCGGCGCGAACTGCCGAACTCCCAGATCGTGGTGGACGGCCCGGCGGAGGTGCTGGCCAAGGACGGCTCGTTCATGGGCCAGCACATCTACACCCGGATTCCGGGCGTCGCCGTGCAGATCAACGCCTTCAATTTCCCGGTGTGGGGCATGCTGGAAAAGTTCGCCCCGGCCTTCATCGCCGGCGTGCCGACCATCGTCAAACCGGCCACTCCCACCGGCTACGTCGCCGCGGCCGCGGTGAAATTGATCATCGAGTCCAACATCCTGCCTGCCGGTTCGCTGCAGCTGATCTCCGGCTCCGCCCGTGACCTGCTGGATCATCTGGACTACCGCGATGCCGTCGCTTTCACCGGGTCCGCCTCCACCGCGAACCTGCTGAAGTCCCACCCGAACGTGGCGCAGGGCGGCATCCGCTTCACCGCAGAGGCTGATTCGCTCAATGCGGCGATCCTCGGCCCCGATGCGGTGCCGGGCACCCCGGAGTTCGACGCGTACATCAAGTCGCTGGTCACCGAAATGACCGCCAAGGCCGGCCAGAAGTGCACCTCCATCCGCCGGGCCATCGTTCCCAAGGACCGCATCCAGGATGTGGCCGACGCCGTCCGCGCCCGCATCGAACAGCGTGTGGTGGTCGGGGATCCGCGGGCGGAGGGCGTGACCATGGGCGCGCTGGCGTCGCTGGAGCAGCTCAACGACGTCCGGGCGGCGGTCCAGGCCATGGTCGACGCCGGCGGCGAACTGGCCTACGGCACGCTCGACGCGCCGCAGGTCACCCGTGCCGACGGGACCGTGGGCGACTCCGAAGGCGCCTTCATGGCCCCGGTTCTGCTGACCTGGGCGGACGCGGAAGCCGAGGCGGTGCACTCGCTTGAAGCCTTTGGGCCGGTCTCCTCGGTGATCGGCTACAAGGATCTGGACGACGCCGTGCGGCTGGCCGCGATGGGCGCGGGCTCGCTGGTGGCGACGGTGGCAACGAACGACCCGGAAGCCGCGCGCGTGCTGGTGACCGGCATCGCCGCCCACCACGGCCGCGTGCTGGTCCTCAACCGCGAGGACGCCAAGACGTCCACCGGACACGGTTCGCCGGTGCCGCACCTGGTTCACGGCGGCCCGGGCCGCGCCGGCGGCGGCGAGGAATTGGGCGGCATCCGCTCCGTGCTGCACCACATGCAGCGCACCGCCCTGCAGGGGTCGCCGAACATGCTCACCGCCGTGACCGGTGTGTGGCACACCGGCGCGGACCAGAATTTCGACGACGTCCACCCGTTCCGCAAGAACCTGGCCGAACTGAAGATCGGCGATGCGCTGCGCTCCGAACTGCGCCAGGTCACGCTGGAGGACATCACCGCGTTCGCCAATGAAACCGGCGATACCTTCTACGCGCACACCAACCAGGAAGCGGCGGCCGCCAACCCGTTCTTCCCCGGGATCGTGGCACACGGCTACTTGCTGCTCGCCTGGGGCGCCGGCCTGTTCGTGGAACCCGCGCCGGGACCGGTGCTGGCAAACTATGGCCTGGAGAACCTGCGCTTCATCACCCCGGTGGCCGCCGGAGACTCGATCCGCGTCACGCTTACCGCCAAGCGCATCACGCCGCGGGAGACGGACGAGTATGGCGAGGTCGCCTGGGACGCGGTGCTGACCAACCAGAATGACGAGATCGTGGCGACCTACGACGTGCTCACACTGGTGGAGAAGTAGCCGGAGCTCCTCCTGCCGCGTCCCCGGCGGCTTCGGCCCCGGGGACCGGCGGGTAGTAGAGCGCGGTGTGCCAGCGCCAGAACGCGATCAGCACCAGCAGCACCGTGGCGCCGTTCAGTAGCTGGGAGGTCGGCGGGCTGGGAAACACCAGCGACGTGGCCAGTTGCACGACGGCGAAAGCCAGCCACAGCCACCACGCCTCATAGATGCGGTGGGCCAGTCCCAGATACACCACCACGACGACGGCCGCGTACAGCGCCTGCAGCACCAGGACGGTCATCAGGCCGCCTTCCAGGGGAAAGCCCGCCTGGACGTCGCTGGCCATGAACACCACGGTGGCGACTGCCAACACCAGCAGGGCCACAGCCCAATGCCGGCCGGTTGCCCGGCGGACCTGCACCGCGGCAGGCGCGGCGCCGGGGTCTTCCGGGGCAACGGGGACGGTCGCGGCCCGCCAGCGCCAGGCGCCGTAGCAGGGCACCAACAGAGCCACGGCGATCGAGGCGTTGACGAAGAAGGCCGTTCCGCCCTCGAAATTCGGGATCACGAGCAGCAGGAAGACCATCGCCTGCTGGACCAGCAGTACGGGCCAGGCCCAGCGCGTGCGGAGCCCGAACAGGAAGACGGCGAGCAGTCCCACCAGTGCCTGCAGGTGGCCCACGGAAACCAGTGCGCCGGCCGAACCGTCGGGGACCTTCAACGCCATGATCCAGTCCATGCTGCCGACCTCCGCGTGGCGGTTTAGGCGGTCCGGCCCGGTGCGCCGGTGCCGGGCGTGGCGGGACGGCCGGGAGGCGCTGGAGCCAGTCGATGTTTGCTCCGCGCCGGGCGCATCGCGTGCTGCCACGTCAGGTAACCGAAAACTTGGAGTCCTGCCGCGATCGCACCGTACACCGGGAACCACACCGGCGCGTTCTGCATGGTGGAGAGGAACATGGTGGCCAGCGAGAGGGCCACACCCAGCCACCAGGACTGCGTGATCCCGTGCGCGAAGCCCAGGTACATGACCGCTGGAAGGGCGGCCAGCAGTGCGTTGAACAGATACAGCGGGCCGATCTCGGCCACCGGCGTCACGCCGGCGAACGCGTTGAGGAGGTACAACAGCAGCAACAGGCCGGCTCCGATTCCCCATTCACGGCCGTGCGCCGAGCGAAGCGGCACCTGGATGCCTTCGCGCCGGTACTGGGTCCATTTCCACAGGCCGTAGAGGGCCGCGGCCAGCACGAAGACGGTGCTGGTGTTCAAGCGACCGTTGGGGATTCCGGTGGCCAGCAGGACGGCGGTGGCCGTCACCGGCAGCAGCCAGGCCCAGGGCACGCGGTAGGAGAACAAGAAAATGGCCGCAATAGTGAGCGTCATGTTCAGCCCCGACACCCACCAGGACACCCCATCCATATCGATCACGTCCCCATAACGCCGACTGGTTGACGCCAGCCTAGCAGGCGCGGAGGGGGAATTCAGCAGGAAAGTCGGGCCCGTCGCAGGAGCCTGCAGCGGACCCGCCGGGACAGCTGCAGCGGTGGGTCCGGGCGGCTCGGGTCAGGCGATGACGCGGGCGGCTGCGGGCAGGTGGAGGCCGTCGAACATCATGGCGATCAGGTCGTCGGCGAGCTTCTGCGGCGTCAGCGGTCCGCCCGGTTTGTACCATTCGACGATGGAGTTGATGGTGCCGAAGAGCAGCCGCGCAGTGATCCGCGGGTCGATGTCGCCGCGGAGGGACCCTTCCCTGCGGGCGGCATCCACCAACTCGGCGACGGTATGGTCGAACGTGCGGCGGCGCTCCAGCGCGTCACGCTCGATCTCGGTGTTGCCGCGCAGCCGCAGCAGCAGGGTGACGTAGGGGAGCTTGTCGCAGAGGACCTGAACCGTTCCGCGCAGCACGAACTCCAGACGCGCGTCGGCACGGCCTGCGGAAGCCGACGGGTTCTCCAGGACGGCTTCCAGGCTGCCCAGCGCTTCTTCAAGGGCCAACCGCAGCAGGTCGCCCTTGGACGGAACATGGTGGTAGATGGCGCTCTTGGAGATGCCCAGGTTCTCGGCGAGGATGCCCATCGACGTGGCCTCGTAGCCGTGCTTGTTGAAGACCCCGACGGCGACGTTCAGCACCGACTGCTGGTCGTAGCCGGGGCGACCACGGCGTACTGTCTCCTGGTCCTTTGTCTTCACCATTGTTCTATTCTCCCACGACCGTTAGGTCGGTAATGCGGAGGGCGGGCGCCTGGCCAAGCCGGGCACCCGCCGTCGTGCGTTGATCGTGTTGGGTCCCTTAGCCGTTGTCGCGCAGGTCGTAGACCCGGCGCAGCTTGCCGCTGGAGCGGGCAAGGGTGCCGGGGTCGGCGACCACGATCTTGCAGCTGGAACCGACGTGGATCTTGATCTGCCGTTGCAGCTCGCGGGACGCCTCGACGGCCATCGCAGCGGTGCAGTCCTCGCGGCGCTCGATCTTGACGGTCAGCTCGTCCATCCGGTGCGGCCGGGTGATTTCCAGCTGGAAGTGCGGGCTCAGGCCGGGGATGCGGAGGGCGATCTCTTCGATCTGGGTGGGGAAGAGGTTCACGCCGCGCAGGATGATCATGTCGTCCGAACGGCCGGTGATCCGGCCGATCCGGCGCATGTTCGGACGGCCGGTGCCGGGCAGCAACCGGGTGAGGTCGTGCGTGCGGTAGCGGATCACCGGCATGGCTTCCTTGGTGAGCGAGGTGAACACCAGCTCGCCGGCCTGGCCGTCGTCCAGCACCGCATCGGTCAGCGGATCGATGATTTCGGGGCGGAAGTGGTCCTCCCAGATGGTGGAGCCGTCCTTGAAGTCCACGCATTCGCCGGCCACGCCCGGGCCCATGACCTCGGAGAGGCCGTAGATGTCGCAGGCGTCGATATCCAGCTTGCTCTCCAACTCGTGGCGCATCTCGTCGGTCCACGGTTCGGCGCCGAGCACTGCGACCTTCAGGGATGTCTTCGCCGGGTCGAGTCCGGCGCGCTCCATCGCGTCCACAATGGTCAGCAAGTAGGTGGGCGTGCAGAGGATGGCGTCCGGTTCGAAGTCCTGGATCAGCTGGATCTGCTTCTCGGTCTGGCCGCCGGACATCGGGATCACCGTGCAGCCGAGCTTCTCGGCGCCGTAGTGGGCGCCGAGTCCGCCGGTGAACAGGCCGTAGCCGTAGGCGTTGTGGACTTTCCAGCCCTTCTTCACGCCGGAGGCGCGGATGGAGCGGGCGAACAGGGTCTCCCAGGTCTCGATGTCCTTGCGGGTGTAGCCCACCACGGTGGCGCGCCCGGTGGTGCCGGACGAGGCGTGGATGCGTGCCACTTCCTGCTGCGGCACGGCAAACATGCCAAACGGGTAGGCCTGGCGCAGGTCTTCCTTGTCCGTGTACGGGAACTTGGCCAGATCGGACAATTCCTTGAGGTCCTCGGGCCGCACACCGGCGTCGTCGAACTTCTTCTTGTACATCGCCACCCGCTCGTAGGCGTAGGCGACGGTGTGCTGCAGTCGCTTCAACTGCAGGGCTTCCAGTTCGTCCCGGCTCATCAACTCCTCGGGGTCGAGGGTGTCCTCGGCTGCGGGGGTGGTCTTGCGGGCTTTGGTGCCGGTGATAGCGGTCATGGAACGGTCCTTCGATGCGGGTCGGGCTGTGCTGCTCGGCGGGTGGCTGTGGGGCGGCGGGATCAGGGGGCGGAGGGTTTGCGGGCAGGGTTGGGCACGGTGCGGGATCGGCCACGGAACTCGAGGAGCACGTCAGCACCGCCTTGCGGATTCTCCTGCGTGACGGTGATGTCGTACAGGCCGCTGCGGCCAGTCAGGTTGACCAACCGGGCGTTGGCGGTCAGCAGCCGGCCGGCGAAACCGGGGTTGAGGAAATTCACATCAACGCCGGAGGCCACCGTGATGGTGCTGCCGTCACCGTCCGGGTCGTTGCACGCCAGCGCGAAGGCCACGTCGGCAAAGGCGAACACCATGCCGCCGTGCGCCATGCCGAAGCCATTGAGCATTTCCTCGCGCAGCCGCATCTGGATGACGACGTCGCCAAACTCCGCCTTGACGACTTCCACGCCCATCCACCGGGCGGCCTGGTCATCGATAAAGGCGGGATGCATGGGTCGTTCTCCCGGCTGCAGGTCGCTGCTGTCCGCCGGATTGTCGCGGGAAGTGTCGACGTCGATGTCCGTCATGGAGGCCCCTTGCTTTTAATACCGAATGTTCATTAGGTAATCCTGAATTGTGACCCAAGTCAAGGCGGGAACCGACGGGGCCGGTAGCGCGGGCCGGCGGCGCGGTCCCGCGTCCTCGAGATGCGGACGGTGCCACGGGCCGTGCCGCGGGCGGTTCAGCCCGCGGCCCGGCTAGGCGCGGCCCGGCCGGCGCTAGGCCGGCGCTAGACCAGTTCCGTGGCGCCGATCGCGTCGAGGGCGAAAGCGTAGTCCCACGCCCGGTCCTTCCAGGCCTCGTACCGCCCGGACGCGCCGCCGTGGCCGGCGTCCATTTCGGTCTTGAGCACGATTGGCTCAGACCCGGTTCCGGTCTCCCGCAGGGCGGCCACCCATTTGGCCGGCTCGACGTAGAGCACCCGCGTGTCGTTGAAGCTGGTCACCGCCGCGATCTTCGGGTAGCCCGCCGGCCGCACGTTCTCGTACGGGGAGTAGGACTTCATGTAGGCGTAGACCTCGGGGTCGGTGATCGGGTTGCCCCATTCCTCCCACTCCAGCGCGGAGAGCGGCAGGTCCGGATCCAGGATGGAGGTGAGTGCGTCCACGAACGGCACCTGCGCCACGATCGCCGCGTACTTCTCCGGTGCCAGGTTGGCGACGGCGCCCATCAGCAGGCCGCCGGCCGAGCCGCCCATCGCTGCGATCCGCGCCGGATCCGCCCAGCCGGAGGCCGCCAGCCAGTCGGTGGCGTCCACGAAGTCGGTAAAGGTGTTCTTCTTGCGCAGTTTCTTGCCGTCGTCGTACCAGTGCCGGCCCATCTCGCCGCCGCCGCGCACGTGGGCCACCACGTAGACCACGCCGCGGTCCAGCAGCGACAGCCGGGCGGTGCTGAAGGCCGGATCCATGCTGACTTCATAGCTGCCGTACGCATAGACCAGCGCGGGGTTGCCGCCGTCGCGCTGCACCGTGGCCTTGCGGATTACCGAGAGCGGGATCTTGGTGCCGTCGGCCGCAGTGGCCCACTCCCGTTCGGCCACATAGTCGGCCGGGTCGTAGCCGCCGAGCACCGGCGTTTCCTTGCGCAGGTGCAGCGTGCCGGTGGCCAGCTCATAGTCGTAGATCCGGGGAGGGGTCAGGAACGAGGTATAGGCCAGCCGGATCACCGGCGCCTCGTAGTCGGAACCGCCCACGCCGGCGGTGAACAGCTCCTCGTCGAACCCCGGCTCCACCGGAGCCGCCTGGGCTGCAGTTCCCAGGCCGGCCAGGGGCAGCACCTGCACCCGTTCGATGGTGTCCTTGCGGATGGACAGCACCACGTGCGTGGAGGTGACGCCCGCGCCGTTGACCCGTACCCCGTCGTCGTGCTCCACAACGGTGTCCCAGTGCTGCTCGTCCAGCGGCCGGGAGAACTCCGACAGGTCCGCCAGCGAGACCATCGAGTTCACGGCGTCTTTGTTGTGCGTGAGCAGCACCTTCTGCGCACCGTTCAGCAGGAACGGCTCGGCGTCGTAGAGCACCCGCTCGCTGCGCGGAATCAGCGTCTGCAGCCCGGCATCCGGATATGCGAAGTCCAGCAGCCTCGTCTCCGAGTATTCGGAGCAGCCGATGCCGATCACCAGGTGCCGGCGGTCGGCGGAGAGCTCAAAGCCCATCCACATGGCCGGATCGTCTTCCTGATAAATCACGACGTCGGAGTCCACCGAGGTGCCGATGGTGTGCGCCTTGATCTGGTACGGGCGCCAGGACTCGTCCACCACCGTGTAGAACACGCGGCTGCCGTCGGGGTCGAAGGCGAGGGAGTAGAAGACGTTCTCCACGACGTCGTCCAACAGTTGGCCGGTGTCCAGATCCTTGATGCGCAACGTGAAGCGCTCGTCGCCGGCGTAGTCCGCGGCGTAGGCGAACAGCTGGCCGTCCTTGGTCACGGCCGAGCCACCCAGGGAGAAGAACGGCTTGCCTTCCGCCTCCGCGTTGCCGTCCAGCAGGATCTGCTCGCCGGGTACCGGCCGGCCGGCCTCCACCTGCGGGGGAGTCCAGTCCGCGGCCGGATCGCCGGTGTCCGAGGCCTGGACCCGGCACTGGATGCCGTACTGCTTGCCCTCTTCCATCCGGCCGTAGTACCACCAGCCGTCCTTGCGCACCGGCACGGAGAGGTCCGTTTCCTGGGTGCGGTTCTTGATCTCTTGGAAAATCGCCTCGCGCAGCGGCTGCTGATGCGCCGTCACGGTTTCCGTGTAGGCGTTCTCCGCCTGCAGGTGGGCCACGACCTCCGGGTTCTCCTTGTCCCGCAGCCACTCGTAGTGGTCCACGAAGGTGTCGCCGTGGTGGAAGCGTTCGGTGGGAAGCTTTCGGGCCACCGGCGGTTCGGGCCGGCTGGCCGGAGCTGGGGCCATGGGGGAGTCGCGGACGGTTTCGGCGGGGGTGTGCGTCATGGCACCAATATATAGAGCGACGGCCGGGCTGCCGGGCGGGTTTGGCTGAGGGTGGAAGAGCGCAGCCGGGGTAACTTTCGCCCACAGCACTGCGATGCCCTGTTCCAGCCTTGACGACCCCGGGGACCCCCTATATCCTGAACGAACGGTCGGTAATTATTTCGCGGCCGGACTACGTACAGTGAGGTGACCATCGTGGCAACGCAGACCGACGCCGGCGACCAGAAGTTGCACGCCGTGCCGTCCGCTGAGGACGAGGCCGGACAGGCCTACTTTGACAAAATCATTGCCGAGGATTCCCGGATCGAGCCGGCCGACTGGATGCCGGAGAAGTACCGCAAGACGCTGACCCGGCAGATGTCCCAGCACGCGCACTCCGAGATTATCGGCATGCAGCCGGAGGCCAACTGGATCACGCGCGCCCCCAGCCTGAAGCGCAAGGCCATCCTGATGGCCAAGGTGCAGGACGAGGCCGGCCACGGGCTCTACCTCTACTCCGCCACGGAGACGCTGGGCACCCCGCGCCACGTGCTCAACGAGCAGCTGATGTCGGGCAAGGCCAAGTACTCCTCCATCTTCAACTACCCGGCGAACAGCTGGGCGGACATGGGCGCCATCGGCTGGCTGGTCGACGGCGCCGCTATCGCCAACCAGGTGCCGCTCTGCCGTGCTTCCTACGGTCCGTACGGCCGCGCGATGGTTCGCATCTGTAAGGAAGAGTCCTTCCACCAGCGCCAGGGCTTCGAGATCCTGCTGGAACTGGCCAACGGCACCCCGGCGCAGAAGCAGATGGCGCAGGATGCGGTCAACCGCTTCTACGCTCCGGCACTGATGATGTTCGGCCCCACGGATACCGATTCGCCGAACTCGCAGCAGTCGATGGCCTGGAACATCAAGCGCTTCTCCAACGACGAGCTGCGCTCGCGGTTCGTCGGCATGATCCAGGAGCAGGTCAAGGTCCTGGGCCTGACCCTGCCGGACGACGAGATCCGCTACAACGAGGAAACCGGCCTGTGGGAGCACGGCGAACTCAACTGGGACGAATTCTACGAAGTCCTCGCCGGCCGCGGCCCCTGCAACGCGCAGCGGATGGAACGCCGCCGCGAGGCACATGAGAACGGCGCCTGGGTGCGCGAAGCAGCAGCGGCCTACGCGGCCAAGAAGGCACAGAAAGCACAGGTGGCCTAAATGGCAACAGGAGACCAGACGTCAATGGCGCAACCCGTCAAGCCGGCACCCGAGGAGGCTTCGGCATTGTCGGACAAGCAGCCGTGGCCGCTGTGGGAAGTTTTCGTCCGCTCGTCCCGCGGGCTCTCCCACGTGCACGCAGGTTCGCTGCATGCCCCGGACGCGGAGATGGCCGTACGCAACGCCCGGGACCTGTACACCCGGCGCAACGAAGGTGTCTCGCTGTGGGTGGTGCCGGCGTCGGCCATTGTGGCCAGCGATCCGGACGCCAAGGGCGAATTCTTCGAGTCGCCCAAGGGCAAGGACTACCGCCATGCCACGTACTACACCAAGAGCGAAGGGGTGAAGCACCTGTGAGCGGCGAAAGCGCTACCCGGATCACGCCGGGCAATGCCCTGCGGCCTGAAGACATTGCGCAGCAGGTGACCGAAGGCAGCAAGGCCAGCGAGGACATCGCCCAATACGCCCTGCGCCTGGGCGATGACGCCCTGATCCTGGCCCAGCGCCTGGGCTGGTGGATCTCCCGCGCGCCGGAGCTGGAAGAAGACGTGGCGCTGGGCAACATTGCCCTGGACCAGATCGGCCACGCCCGGTCCTTCCTGACCTATGCCGGCTCCGCCTGGGGCAAGTCCGAAGACGATCTGGCCTACTGGCGCGGCGAGAGCGAATTCCGCTCCAGCTACCTGGTGGAACAGCCCAACGGCGACTTCGGCAGGACCATCGCCCGCCAACTGGTGATCGCCGCCTACCAGCACGAACTGTACTCGCGGCTGGTCGATTCGCAGGACGAAACCCTGGCAGCCATCGCGGCCAAGGCCGTGAAGGAAGTGGACTACCACCGCGACCACGCCGAGCAGTGGACCCTGCGTCTGGGCGACGGCACCGACGAGTCGCACCGCCGGATCGCCGCCGGGTTCACCTCCGTGTGGCCGTACGTGCAGCAGCTGTTCGAGGACGACGACCTGATCGACCGCCTGGACGGCATCGCCGTGCGGCCCTCGGGCCTGCGGGCAAGCTTCGATGCCTACATTGCGGCGGTCTTCGCGGAGGCCACGCTGGAGGTCCCCGACGTCCAGCCCGCGATGACGGACAAGACCCGCGTCAAGCACAGCGAGCATCTGGGCTACCTGCTGGCCGAGATGCAGGTGCTGGCCCGCGAACATCCCGGCGCCACCTGGTAACAGCGGCCGGTCCCTTCGGAACAGTCCTTTTCGGAACAGTCCTTTTCGGAACAACGGAGCAATTCATGTCCACTAACACCGCGCAGCGGCCGGCTGAAGCCGAGGCAGCCCGCGCCTGGGATGTCGCGGCAACCGTCTGCGATCCCGAGATTCCGGTGCTGACCATCGAGGACCTCGGAATATTGCGGTCCGTCTCAGTGCTGGATGAAACCGACGACGGCGGCCGGCCGGCTGTCGAGGTGACCATCACCCCGACCTACTCCGGCTGCCCCGCGATGGATGCCATCAGCGAAGACGTCGCCAGCGCACTGGCCACTCAGGGCTACGCCGACGTCCGCGTGAAGCTGGTGCTGGCCCCGGCCTGGACCACGGACTGGATGACGGCCGAGGGCAAAGCGAAGCTGAACGAATACGGCATCGCCCCGCCGTCGGGCTCTGCGCCGATCCGCACCGGACCGGTCAAGGTGGGACTGAGCGTGAAGTGCCCGCTCTGCAATTCGCTCAACACCCGCGAGCTCTCCCGCTACGGCTCCACGTCCTGCAAGGCGCTGTACCAGTGCAATGACTGCCACGAACCCTTCGACTACTTCAAGGTGCTCTAGATGACTACTTCCACCACGGAGGCCCCGGCAGCCAAGCGCCGCGGCACGTTCCACCCGCTGTCCGTCGCCGAGGTCCGCAAGCTCACCGACGAGGCCGTGGAGGTCACGTTCGCTGTGCCGGAGGAGCTGCAGGGTCAGTTCGACTACGTGCCCGGGCAGTACGTGGCGCTGCGGACCACGCTGGAGGACCAGGAAATCCGCCGCAGCTACTCCATCTGTGCCGAGCCGAAGCCGGGCGAGATCCGCGTGGCGATCAAGCGGGACATCGGCGGCCTGTTTTCCAACTGGGCCAACGACAACCTCGCGGCCGGAGACGTGCTGGACGTGATGAGCCCCGCCGGCGCGTTCATTTCCAAGCACCAGATGACGGAAATCAACCACCCTGAACGGATCAACACCGACGTCGAGGCCACCTTCGTGGCGTTCGCCGCCGGCTCCGGGATCACCCCGGTGATCTCGATTGCGCGGACCGTGCTGGCCGCCAACACCAACGTCCGGTTCGACCTGGTGTACGCGAACAAGGCCGCCATGGACGTGATGTTCGTGGAGGAACTGGCGGATCTGAAGGACAAGTACCCCACCCGGTTCGCGCTGCACCACGTGCTCTCCCGCGAACAGCGCATCTCGCCGCTGCTCTCCGGCCGGATCGACGCCGAAAAGCTCACCAGCCTGTTCGACAACGTGCTGCGCACCGACGACGTGGACGAATGGTTCCTCTGCGGCCCGTACGAGCTGGTGCAGCTGTGCCGCGACACCTTGGCCGAGCGCGGCGTGCCGGCCGACAAGATCCGCTACGAGCTGTTCTCCACCGGCGAGCCGACCAAGCCGCAGGGCAACATCGGCCGCCCGGTGCAGGTAGACCCCAGCGCGGACAACTACGACATCACCTTCACGCTCGACGGACTCACCGGCAAGGTCGCCTCGCCCAAGCACGCCCGCGAGTCGGTGCTCAACGCGGCGCTCCGGGTCCGCCCGGACGTCCCGTTCGCCTGCGCCGGCGGTGTCTGCGGAACCTGCCGCGCCAAGGTGGTCTCCGGGACCTTCACCATGGAGGAGAACTACGCGCTGGAGCCGGACGAGATCGAGCGCGGTTACGTACTCACCTGCCAGACCCACCCGACCAGCGAAGAAATCACCGTCGACTACGACGCTTAGCAACGAACCGACGCCGGTGGTCGACAACGCAGCTGACGACCGGTGGTCGACCAAGCGAGCGCCAGCGAGCGCGTGGAGACCACGCCCGCGGACCCGAGAGGAACCACGCATGAGCATGATCGAACTGTCTATCGAGGACAACGTTGCCGAAGTGGTGCTTAACGCGCCGGGCAAGATGAACGCCCTGGATGAGCAGGCGCTGATGGATCTGGGCAAGGCGTACGACGACGCCGCTGCCGCCGGCGTGCGCGCGCTGCTGCTCCGCGGCGAGGGCCGCGGGTTCTGCGCCGGCCGTGACATCTCGCAGGTGGATCCCGCTACGGACGATGCCTACGGCTACCTCTCCGGCGTCGTCACCCCGGTGCTGCGGAAAATGGCGGAATTCCCCGCTCCCACGTTCGCCGCCGCGCAGGGTGCCGCGCTCGGCGTCGGGCTTGGCCTGCTGATCGCCACGGACGTGGTCTACGTTGCCGATTCCGCGAAGATCGGTTCCCCGTTCGCCAACCTGGGGGCCACCTTGGACTCGGGCGGCCACTGGCTGTTCACCGAGCGGCTCGGCGCGCACCGCACCCTGGACCTGATCTACACCGCCGAGCTGATGAGCGGCGAGGAAGCGGTCCGGGCCGGGCTGTTCAGCCGCGCCATGCCCGCGGACGAACTACTGGAGACCACCCGCGGCATCGTCGGCAAGGTTGCGCAGGGTGCCACCGGCGCGTTCCGTGCGTCCAAGGACCTGGTGGCCAACATCCGCGACCAGCGGCTGGGCCTGTGGCTGGCCACCGAAGAGGAGAACGCCGCTCAGGGACGGCTCTGCAAGAGCGACGACTACGCCGAGGGTTTCAAGGCCTTCCAAGAGAAGCGCAAGCCGGTCTTCAAGGGCTGAGCGTCCGACTCCTGCCAGAGCTCTCCGGCTCTGGCAGGATGGCTCCATGAGCCCCAAACCGACCGCCGCGACGGCGGCTGACTGGACTGTTGCCATCCCGGACCGGGATTTGCTGTCTGCGCTGGGACCGCTTCCCGCCGGAATCAGGGCCGTCCCCTGGGATTTCAACGGCGAGCCGGACGGGGCGCGACTGGACCAGATCGACGCCGTGGTGCTGCCGTATCCGGACACCGCAGACGCCCTCCCGCAGCTGGCCAAGCTGAAAAACCTTAAGCTGGTGCAGACCCAGACCACCGGCGTTGACGGCGTTGCCGCCGCGGTCGGTCCGGACGTCGCAATCGCCAGTGCTGCCGGCGTGCATGCCGCCTCCACCGCCGAGCTCGCCGTCGGCCTGATGCTCGCCTCGCTGCGCGGGATCGACGTTGCCGCGCGGGACCAGCCCGACGGACGCTGGCGCCATGAGCGCCGGCTCTCCTTGGCCGACCGGAAAGTCCTGCTGGTGGGCGTGGGCGGCATCGGCCGGGAAATCGCCCGCCGGCTGGAGCCGTTCGAGGTGCAGTTGACCAGGGTCGGGACCCACGCGCGCGACGACGGCGAGGGCCACGTCCACGGCACCGTTGAGCTGGAGCGGCTTGCCGCGTCCCACGAGGTGCTGGTCGTCATTACACCGTTGACCGAGGCCACCCACGGGTTGATCGACGCCGCGGTATTGGCGGCCCTCCCGGACGGTGCGCTGGTGGTCAACATTGCGCGCGGACCGGTGGTGGACACCGAGGCCCTGACCGCCGAAGTGGTCGCCGGCCGGCTGAGCTGCGCGCTGGATGTCACCGATCCCGAACCGCTGCCACCGGACCACCCGCTCTGGCGGGCCGACAACGCGTTGATCACCCCGCACTTGGGCGGCGACACCACGGCGTTCGAGCCGCGGATCGTCCGCCTCCTCCAGCAACAATTAGCGGCGGTCGCCGCCGGCAAGGCCCCGCAGAACCTGGTGCAGCCAGGCCGGTTCGGCACCGGGTAACCCTAGAGCCAACCCGCCGGGCTTGGCGCCGCCCGCGACGCGCCGGGGGCTGGACACCGTGTGGCGGCGCGAGCAGGATGGAAACGGCGCGTCGGGGCAGCCGCCCAGCGCCGGAGGAGGGATGACCGATGGGCATCATCGTGGCCAACATGTTCCTCACCCTCGACGGCGTGTACCAGGCGCCGGGCGGGACCGAAGAGGACCCGGAGAACGGCTTCGGCTATGGCGGCTGGCAAACGCCGTTCTTCGACGACGAATCCGGGGAGGCGATGGGCGACGTCATCGACCGCATCGACGCGCTGCTGCTGGGGCGGAAGACATACGACATCTTCGCGGGCTACTGGCCAAAGGCGGGCGAGGATTCTCCAATCGCGGTGAAATTCAACGCGGTGCCGAAGTACGTCGTGTCCACTACTCTCACCGAGCCGTCCTGGGCGGGCACTACCGCCTTGCCCAACGCCATGGCGGCCGCGCACCTGCGCGAACGGCATGATGAGGTGCACCTGTTCGGCAGCGGCGACCTGTTGCAGTCGTTGTTCACCGAGGACGTGGTGGACCGCCTGAACCTCTGGCTCTATCCGCTCACGCTGGGCAGCGGGAAGCGTCTCTTTGGCTCCGGTACGATTCCGGCGTCGTTCCGCCTCGTCGGACCGGCCCGCACCTTCGCGAAGGGCGCGGTGAGCCTGGTCTACGAGCGCGCGGGCGAGGTCGAGACAGGCGACATGGACGAGGTCGTGGCGGCCCGGAGCGACGACGACGGCTGATACCCGGGCGCCGGCTGACACGAGGGCGACGGCTGATAACCGAGGCCGCCGGCTGACACCCGGGCAACGGCCGACGGGGCCGCCGGCCGGCTCAGCGGGTATCCAGGTCTTCGAAGACCAGGAACGTCTGGGTGTCCAGGATGCCGGGCATCGACTGGATCTGGTCGAAGATGACCCGGCGCAGGTCCACGTTGTCCACCGCGCGGACCAGCAGGATGACGTCGAAGTTCCCGCCCACCAAGGCGATGTGGTGCACCTCGGGGATGGACCGCAGGGCCTCGCGCAACTCGCGCCAGGAGTGCTGCCGCAGCTTCAACGTCACATAGGCGGAGGCCTTCAGGCCGGCCTTGATCGGGTCCACCAGGGCGGTGAATTTGGTCAGCACGCCGGCCTCGGTCAGGCGCGAGATCCGCGAGTAGGCGTGGGCCCGGGAGATGTGCACGTTTTCGGCCACCGCGGTCACCGACAGCCGGCCGTCCCGGGTCAGCTCCGCCAAGATCCTGCGGTCAATCTCGTCCAACTGGGGGACTTTCACCGCGGCGCCTTCTGCCATACGTCTACACCTCGTGGGGTTATCCAGCTCACACTAACAATTTGTCTCCAAGGCTACGGCCAATCAGGCAAATTATCCACGCTTTGCCGCAGAAGTGGATACGAAAAGTAGCCGAATCCCATACTAAAGCTACACAGTTTCTTCAGGCAGAGACCCCGGCAGCATGGCCGGGCGGCCCGGCAGGGGCGGCAACACCGCCAGCGGCCCACCAAGGATTCGAGGGAGACACCATGACCATCTCAACCGGCAACCCGATCGAGGGATCGATGGCCGATCCGTCCCGCCGCGCCGGCATGGACGATCCGGTCACCGCCGAGGCCTACATGCTGCCCTCCGGCCAGCCCGTGCAGCTGGTGGATCCGGACGGCCGGCACGTGCACAACGACAAGTACCCGCTGCCCGACGGCGAGGCCCTGCTGAAGGCGTACCGCGAGCTGGTGGTGGGCCGCCGGGTCAACGACCAGGCCAACGCCCTGGTCCGCCAGGGCCGGCTGGCCGTCTACCCGTCCTCGCACGGGCAGGAAGCCTGCCAGGTGGCCTCCGCGCTCTGCATCGGCGCGGACGACTGGCTGTTTCCGACCTACCGCGACACCGTGGCCGTGATCGCCAAGGGCGTGGACCCGGTGCAGACCCTCACCCTGCTGCAGGGCGACTGGCACGGCGGCTACGACCCGTACGAGCACAAGGTCTCCATCCAGGCCACGCCGCTGGCCACCCAGCTGCTGCACGCCGTGGGCGTGGCCCATGCGGCCAAACTCAAAGGCGAGGACACCGTCGTCGTCGCTCTCTGCGGTGACGGGGCCACCAGCGAAGGCGACTTCCACGAGGCGCTGAACTTCGCCGCCGTGTTCCACCTGCCGGTGGTGTTCTTTGTGCAGAACAACCAGTACGCCATCTCCGTTCCGCTGAACAAGCAGACCGTGGCGCCGTCGCTGGCGCACAAGGCCATCGGTTACGGCATGCCGGGCGAGCGGGTGGACGGCAACGACACCGCCGCGCTGCTGGCCGTGCTGGGCAAGGCAGTGGACCGCGCGCGGGACGGCGGCGGCCCGGCCCTGGTGGAGGCGCACACGTACCGGATGCAGTCGCACACCAACGCCGACGACGCCACCCGCTACCGCACCGACGACGAAGTGGCCGAGTGGGCGCCCAAGGACCCGCTGGTGCGCCTGCGGGCCTACCTGAAGGAGCTGAACGTCCTGACCGAGGAGCTGGAAGAGGAGATCGCCGGCCGGGCCGAGACCGTGGCCGCCCAGATGCGCGACGGGCTCAATGCCGAGACCGAGGTGGACCCGGAAGACCTGTTCCGGTTCGTCTTCACCGAAAAGACCAGCCAGCTGCGTGAGCAGGCCGCCATGCTGCGCGACGAACTCTCGCGCGAGTCGGCCTGACCGCCGCCCACCGAAGGACACACCATGAGCACAACAATGACGTTCGCCAAGGCGCTGAACACGGCCCTGGCCGATGAAATGGAAGCCGACCGCTCCGTCGTCGTCTTCGGCGAAGACGTGGGCCCGCTGGGCGGGGTTTTCCGCATTACCGACGGGCTGACTAAACGATTCGGCGAGGAACGCTGCTTCGACACCCCGCTGGCCGAATCCGGCATCATGGGCATGGCCATCGGGATGGCGATGAACGGCCTGCGCCCGGTGGTGGAGATGCAGTTCGACGCCTTCGCCTACCCCGCGTTCGAGCAGGTGGTCTCGCATGTGGCCAAGATGCCGAACCGCACCCGCGGCAAGGTCAAGCTGCCGATGGTCATCCGGATTCCGTACGCCGGCGGGATCGGGGGAGTGGAGCACCACTGTGACTCCTCCGAGTCGTACTACGCGCACACCCCCGGGCTGACCGTGGTGGCGCCGGCCACCGTGGAGGACGCCTACACCATGCTCCGCGAGGCGATCCGCTTCCCGGACCCGGTGGTGTTCCTGGAGCCGAAGAAGCTGTATTTCTCCAAGGAGCAACTGGACCTTGAGGCGCTGCAGTCGCGCTGGGGAACCCCGGCGCTGGACCGGACCGACGGCCCGGAACCCACGGCTGCGCCAGCCGACTCCAGCATCGGCCGCGCCGTCATCGCCCGCGAGGGAACCGACGCCACGCTGATCACCTACGGGCCGTCCGTGCCCACCGTGATGAAGGCAGCGGCGGCCGCCGCCGAGGAGGGCCGCTCGCTGGAGGTCATCGACATCCGCTCCATCGTCCCGTTCGACGACGAGACCGTGATGGCCTCCGTGCGCAAGACCGGCCGCGCCGTCGTGGTCGCCGAAGCCCCCGGCTTCGCCTCGGTTGCCTCCGAAATCGTGGCCCGGGTGCAGGAACGCTGCTTCCACTCGCTCGCCGCCCCGGTCCTGCGCGTGACCGGTTTCGACATTCCCTACCCGGCGCCGAAGCTGGAGCACTTCTACCTGCCCAGCGTGGACCGCATCCTGGACGCCGTGGACGAACTGCAGTGGGAGGACGCGTAGCCATGACGCGACAAGTATTCAAGCTGCCGGACCTCGGCGAGGGCCTGACCGAGGCCGAGCTGGTCAACTGGCTGGTCAAGGTGGGCGACGAGATCCGCGTGGACCAGCCGGTGGCCGAAGTGGAGACCGCCAAGTCCATGGTGGAGGTGCCCAGCCCCTACGCCGGGACGGTCGCGGTGCTGCACGGCGCCGCCGGGGACACCATGGATGTGGGCAAGCCCCTGATCTCCGTGGATGCGCCGGGCTACGTGCACGACGGCGGTGCGCCGGGTCCCGCTGGATCGGCACCGCAGGCGGGGGAGGCGTCTACCCACCCCGACGGCGAGGCCTACCGCAACGAGGAACGCGCCGGCATCAAGGTGCCGGCGCAACAGGGATCGGGCCAGCAGGGATCGGCCCAACAGGAATCGGCAGAGTCCGGCTCCGGCAACGTGCTGATCGGCTATGGAACCCCCGGTGGATCCGCCGGCTCCAAGCGCACCCGCAAGCCCAAGACCGGCCGGGTAGCAGTGGGCAGCGCCCCGGTGGCGAGCGCCCCGGTGGTCGACCAAGCGAGCGCCAGCGAGCGCGTGCGAGCCCGCGTGGAGACCCGCGTGGAAACCAACAACATCGGCACGGCCCCGCTGGTCATCTCGCCGTTGGTCCGCAAACTGGCCCGCGACGCCGGCCTTCGCCTGACCGACATTTCCGGCACCGGCGCCGACGGCATGATCCTGCGCAAGGACGTTGAGGCCGCGCTCGCCGGAGCCCCGGTGGCCGACCGGTCTCTGCTCGGCGCTGGCGCGCCTCCATCGACCACCGCGGGCACCGCCCTTGGCACCGACGCGCGTACCGGGCTCGGCATCTCGGCCCGCACACCGATGAAGGGCGTCCGCAAGACCGTGGCGCAGACGATGTCGCGCAGCCGCACGGAAATCCCCGAAGCCACCGTCTGGGTGGACGTGGATGCCACCGCGCTGCTGCAGCTGCGCGCCGACCTCAAGCGGCGCGACCCGGAGAACACCCCGGGGCTGCTGGCCTTCATCGCCAGATTCGTGTTGGCCGGCCTGGCCAAGTACCCGGAGCTGAACACCCGGCTGGAAGGCGAGGAGATCGTCGGCTTCGACGGAGTCAACCTGGGCTTCGCCGCCCAGACCGACCGCGGTCTGATGGTGCCGAGCGTACGCAACGCTCACAAGCTCAGCGCCCGCCAACTGGACGCCGAGATCAGGCGGCTCACCGCCGTCGCGCGTGATGGCAAGGCCACACCCGCCGAGCTGACCAGCGGTACCTTCACGCTGAACAACTACGGGGTCTTCGGGGTGGACGGCAGCGCCGCCATCATCAATTACCCCGAGGTGGCGATCCTCGGCGTCGGCCGGATCATCGACAAGCCTTGGGTGGTCAACGGCGAGCTCGCCGTCCGGAAGGTCACCGAGCTGGTGCTGGCCTTCGACCACCGCGTGTGCGACGGCGGCACAGCCGGCGGCTTCCTGCGCTACGTCGCGGACGCCATCGAAAACCCCGGCAGCGTGCTCGCCGATCTCTAACGGTGACCGGGCCCCGCGTCACTGATGGCGGGCTCGGTTTCTCGCCGGTGCTGCCGAAAAGCTCTGGAAAATTCCCCCTAGCTGACCCGATGTGCCGGCGCTACGCTTAGGCATGATCACTCTGCCAGAGGCGTACCAAAAGTATCTCTCCGGGTTGTCTGCACACCATGCCGAGGCGCTCCGGCCGGTGTTCCTCGAGTCGGCTGCCGATGGGGAACACGGCGTCTCGATCCGCGGCATGGGGTCCAAGCATGTGCAGGCGTACGTCGACGACTCCGTGCCGTTCGGCGAAATCCGCGAGGAAGTCCGCCACGCCCACGAGTACTGATCATTGGGGCCAGTCGTGAGTGGGCGGCGGCCGTAGCCGCGGCCCGGTCTTCTTGTGTGCCACCGTTCGGCCGAAGCAGCGGAAGCAGCGGCGCGGTACGGTAACAGGGAAAGGCCGCGCCGCTTGCGCGGCCGGGGTGCGAGGCGATGGAGGGTGACGGCCGGATGAGCGATGCCGCACGATCAGAGGACACGACCGGCGAACCGGTGGAGACCGTGCAGGTTGCGCCCGGGAACTACGTGATCAGAACCCCTGAGTACCTGCTCAACACCGGGCTGGTCATCGGCCGGAACAAGGCCCTGGTGGTGGATACCGGTGCCGGCCCGCGGCAGGCCCGGCGGATTTACGCCGCGGTCCGCCGACTGACCAAGCTGCCGCTCGCCGTCGTCAATACGCACTTCCACTATGACCACGTCTTCGGCAACGACTACTTCGCCGCACAGGGTGTGCAGGATTTTTACGCCCACCGCAATTGTGCCAACGACATCGCCGAAAATGGGGCGCTGCAACGAGCCACCGTCGCGGAGACGGAACCGGAAATGGCAGCCGCCGAGGGCCAGTACACCGCAATCAGGATTCCCACCAGGCTGGTGGACACGGAGACCACCGTGGATCTGGGTGGGGTCAACGTCAAGCTTTTCCATCTGGGTTTGGGCCACACCGACGGCGACCTGCTGGCCGGCTCGCCCAGCACACTGTTCGCCGGCGACCTGGTGGAGCAAGGTGCCCCGCCGGCGTTCGAAGACTCCTACCCCCGCGACTGGGTCGAGACGCTGCGGCGGATCTCCGGCCTGCGCCACGAGTACGACGTGCTGGTGCCCGGCCACGGCCAGACCGTCAGCGATGCCTTCGTGAAGAACATGTGCGAGACCATGGCCCTGGCCGTCCGGATGGGGGAACAGGCCAGCCGCGACACCCCCGCGGACGCCACCAAGGCCATCCCGATCCTGCCCTACGGCCCGGTGCAGTCCCGCTCCCTGCTGCAGCGGCTCAAAGTCAACAGGTGAGCGGCGCGGGCGAATTCAGCCTCCGCCAGATAGCGCTCCCGGCGTTCGGACCGTCGGTGCTGTACGGCGTCGGCATGGGCGCCATCACCCCGGTGATCGCCCTGCGGGCCCACGACCTCGGCGCCAGCTTCGCGGTGGCCGCCCTGATGACCACCGTCGTCGGGCTCGCCTCGCTGCTGACCAACCTGCCGGCGTCCTCCCTCACGGCACGGTTCGGCGAACGGACTGCGCTGGTGGCGGCAGCGGTCTGGGCGATGGCGGCCATGGTGCTCGGGGCGACCGCCACCAGTCTGCCGCTCTTCGCCGCGGCCATCTTCATGGTGGGGATGGCGGGGTCCGTGTTCAACCTGGCCCGGCAGTCCTACCTGACCGCTGCCGTGCCGCACCACCTGCGCGCCCGCGCCATGTCCACCCTCGGCGGGACCCACCGGATCGGCATCTTCGCCGGCCCGTTCCTGGCCGCCGCGGCCATCGCGCTGGGCGGCATCCCCGCGGCGTTTTGGCTGGGCGCGGCGACCATGGTGCTGGCGGCGGCGCTCTCGCTGACCGTTCCCGACTTCGAACCGGCGACGACGACGGCGCCGGGCGCACCGCCGGTGACCATCGGCAGCATCTTCACGCGCCACTGGCGGACCTTCGCCACCATCGGCATCGGGGTGATGCTGGTCGGGGCCGTGCGCGCCTCGCGGCAGGCGGTGTTGCCGCTCTGGGCCGAGAACCTGGGTCTGGATGCTTCGGCGGCGTCGCTGATCTACGGCATGTCCGGCGCCGTCGAAATGCTGCTGTTCTACCCGGCCGGCAAGCTGATGGACGTGAAGGGCCGGATCTGGACGGCGGTGCCCTGCATGGCCATCATGGCCGCGGGCCTCATCTGGATCCCGTTCACCACCGGCTTCACCGCGCTGCTGCTCGCGGCGCTGCTGATGGGCGTGGGCAACGGGATGGGCTCCGGGATCGTGATGACGCTCGGCGCCGATCACGCTCCGGCGTCGGGGCGGCCGCAGTTCCTGGGCCTCTGGCGGCTGGTCACGGACACCGGTGTCATGGGCGGTCCGGCGCTGCTCAGCGCCGTCACCGCACTCGTGTCGCTCTCCGTGGGGATATGGACGACGGCGGGGCTCGCCATCCTGGGCGCGGTCGCCTTGGGCTACTGGATCCCTCGGACCCGCCCGACCGAAGTCCCCGGACCGGTGGTCCGGGCCCAAGCCGGCAGGCGTGACAGCCCAACCGGGTGAGGAGCAGCTAGGCCGAGGGATTTGTCGGCCGGTTTTCGTTGTCAGAGTCCCAGCTCAGGTCGGCGCCTTCGCGAATCGGCAGGGCTTCGATTGCTGGATCGGAGACCAGGGCCTTGATGAGGTCCCAGCTTCCGGCCACGATCGTCGAGTCCCAGTCGATCTCCGTCACCAGTACCCAGTTGCGATCGTCCGGCCACACCATGCTGGGCGACTGTGGGCAGGCCGAACCATCGTGCCAGGGAGCGCCAGCGGGCCATCCATGGTCGGCGAAGCACCGTGCGCCGGCACGGAACAGGTAATAGGAACGATCAGGGAGTTCCAAAACCGGGCCGTTGACCACGTCCATCGGCAGGATGCCCGAGCCGGGGCCACCATCAGGCACGAAGTATCCCGGGCCGACCGGCATCGGCCCGTCGGACGCAGCGAGCACCGCATAGCCGGCGGAACTGGTCAGTCCACCCCAGCCGTTCCACACGGCTGCCACGCCCTCGGTGGGGGTGGTTGTGTGATCGACGAGGTGACCGGCGACAGCGGCGAGTGCTTCCGCGTTCAGATTGCCTCGCAACGGCTCGAAATACCGCCAGCCGGCTGCGTCATGAACACCATTTCCGTCATCCTGCGGGGAACCGATGAGACGGTGGAACTGTGCCAGCGGATGCATGATGGTCCCGAAAGCCTCGGCCACCTCGGTCCACGACACCTGTTCCGAGGTGACACGGAATTCGCCGCCCGCGGCGTGCCCTTGCTGGCTTCCCTCCAACACCGGCCGGTCGCGCTCTGCAGGGTGGAAGATCCGGGCGTAGGCCGGGTAGCCGTGCGGTACGGCCACGTGCATGGACCGCCCGGCGCCCAGCCGGGGAAGCAGCCATCGGCCTGGTTCATCGTCGAGAATGGCTTCCATCCGTACAGCCTATTCAGCGGATCGGCCCTCCGGCGCCAACGAAGCGCGCGCCGTCGTTGCCTAGTCCTCTGCGCCGCTCAGTGCCTGCGGGACTGGAAGCCGAACAGCCACGTCAGCAGGGCGCTGAGCAGCATGCCGGTGCCGGCGATCAGGCCCATGCCGGCCCAGAAGAAGAACGGGATCGTACCCTCGCCCGGGACCTCGGCGGCACCGAGCTGTTGCGCCAGCAGGTACAAGCCGGCGGCCATGCCGATTCCCAGCACGGCCAGCAGCCAGCAGAGCCGCGGCCACCAGACCGACGCGGCCCAGAAACTCCCGTAGCCTGACCAGACGTTCCAGTCGTTGCCGTGCCGCAGCACGAAGGGACCGGCAGCCAAGGCCCAAAACCCGGCCACCAGGAAGGCCGCGACCACGTCGGCGGGCCGGTGCCATCCGTTGATCAGGGTGGCCGCGCCGGCCAGCACGGCATACAGGCCTCCCGCCGCCGCCGCGAACGGGCGCCAGCGCGGCGATACCACCAGGAAGATGGCCAGCGCTGCGGCCGCGGCGATGGTCGTGTGCCCGGATGGCAACGAATTGTGGTCCAGGGTTGGCACACCACGGTCGGGCCGGTCAAGGATGAAGTTCTTCAGGATCCAGGTGGTGGCGGCCGACGCCGCGACCACGCCGACGCCGACCGCAGCGGGGACCCACCGCCGTCGTACTAATGCCACCACCAGCAGCACGGCGGCCGCCACTGCCACGGAGACGTCCGGCAGCAGGTCCAGGAAGTCGAGGAAGACGCCCCGGCCCAACCGCCAGCCGGACTCCGCCTCGGCCCAGGCCGATTCATCGGCGAACTGCCCGGTGGTGGTCCGCACGAAGGCGAAGTAGTTCAGCACAAACGCGCCCGCGCACAGCAGCGCACCCAGCCAAAAAAGGGCAGGAGCATGCGCTGCCGGACGGCGGTTGGCGGTCCGGGAGCGGAGGCTGGAACGCTGCGAAGTCATCGATTCAAGGGTCGCACACAATGCTGGCAGCATCCGGGGAGGGGCCGCCAGCCGTACAGTGGGATTGATGATACCGCACCAGCTTCCAGACCTCTCCGGGCGCCACGATCTGCCCGCGCTTGCCGATTTGCTGGCCACCGCACGCGTGGTTTCGCTGCCGATGAAGGTCCGCTTCCGCGGGGTGACGGAGCGCGAGGTGCTGCTGTTGGAAGGTCCGGCAGGCTGGGCGGAATTCTCCCCTTTTCTTGAGTACGACGACGCCGAGGCCGCCGCGTGGCTGGCCGCCGCGGTGGAGGCGGGCTGGCAGGGCTTCCCGGCCCCGGTCCGTGACAGTGTTCCCGTGAACGCCACGGTTCCCGCGGTGACCCCGGAGCAGGTGCCCGGCGTGCTGGCCCGCTACGACGGGGCACAGACGGTGAAGATCAAGGTCGCCGAGACCGGCCAGGACATTGAGCAGGATGTTGCCCGCGTGGCGGCCGTGCGGGCCGCTGCTCCGGACGCCGTGCTGCGGGTGGATGCCAACGGCGGATGGGACGTCGAGGCGGCCGTCGACGCGCTGACCAGGTTGGCCGAGTATTCGCTGGAGTACGCCGAGCAACCGGTGCCGGATATCGCCGGGTTGCGGGCCGTCCGGACCGAACTGCGCCGGCGCGGAATCGAAACTCCCATCGCCGCGGACGAAAGCGTGCGCAAAGCCTCCGACCCGCTGCGGGTGGCCCGCGAAGAGGCCGCGGACCTGATCGTGGTCAAGGTGCAGCCGCTGGGGGGAGTGCGCCGGGCACTGGACATCGTCGCCCAAGCCGGACTCCCCGCCGTCGTCAGCTCTGCTTTGGATTCCTCGGTGGGGATCCGCGCCGGCGTGGCCCTGGCCGCGGCCCTGCCGGACCTTCCGTACGCCTGCGGCTTGGCGACGGTATCCCTGATGGGCGGCGACGTCACCACCCAATCGCTGGTGCCGGTGGCCGGTCGGCTGCCGGTGCGCGAGGTGGTGCCGGACCCGGCACTGCTGGACCGCTTTGCCGCGCCGGAGGACCGCCGGCAATGGTGGCTGGACCGGCTGGCGCGGACCTACCGGCTGCTGGCGGCGTGATCTAGCGGAGAGAGCGGTGGGCAACGGGGTGAGCGGCGGCCATCCGGCTCGAGCGGTAAATCCGCGGGCGGGCGGTGAGCGGCGGCCTGCCGGGCCCGTGTCGGAGCGCGGCTTATCAACGTCCACCCGCCAGGCGGCGCTCAATCCTGGCGCAGCTTCCTCCCGCCCCTGAAATGTACCGTTCCAATCGGTGGGAGGTGCTTCTGCGGTCTCCCGACCCTATTTCCCCGGAGCAATTCCTCGCTGCTAAAACGTCCGAGGCAGCCGATAGCGTGAGCCTATGGACAGCGAAGGCATCGAGCTTCAGCTTCCGGTCCCGGGTCAGGGACTGGTGATGGATCTTGGTGTTCCAGCGCGTCCGGATAGCTCCCTGCTGGAGGCGCTGCTGCAACAGCTACTGGCAGATGCACTCCTGCGGCGCTACAGCGTCGTGCCGGAAGACGTTCGCGATGATCCGTTGATACCGGAGGATGGCGCGGGCGCACCGTCGGAGTTGGCCGGTCTGCTCGCCGTCGTGGATCCTACGGCGCTGGACGATGCGCAAGCGATTGACTACCTGAAGGCTGCCGCTCGGGTGGAAGCCTGGGTGCAGTCGTGCCAGGTTCAGGCGCTCAACCGCTTCGCGCTGCTGCGGACCGGGCAGGGCGGGGACCGGGATCCGGAAGGGTTTTCCCGGTCTGCGCCGCAGGAGATCTCGGCGCACCTGTCCACCGGGGAGGTCGCCGCGAGGGCCATGCTGGCAGACGCCAACCAGATCTGCACGAACTTGCCGGGAACACTCCGAGCCATGACCCGCGGTGACCTGGACCTAGCGCGGGCGAAAGCGCTGGCCCGGGGCTCCGCCGATCTTCCGGTGGAATGTCTCGAGGATTTTGAAGCCGCAGTGCTGCCTGGCGCCGGGGACATCACCTTGGAGTCCGTGAGGTCGCGGGCCCGAAGGATGCGCGACCGACTGCACCCGGAGTCGCTTTCAGAGAGGCACCGGCGTGCGAACGAGTCCCGGGACCTGCAATTGACGGATCAGGATGACGGCATGGCCGAACTGTGGGTCCGGATGAGCGCTGACAAGGCCCATTTGGTCTTCGACCGGATCCAGTCCACCGCCCGCTCCCTCCAAGGTCCAGGGGAAGAACGGACCTTGCCGCAGTTGCGGGCCGATGTGTTCTCCGATCTGCTGCTGTCCGACGCGGTCCCGGCCGCGGAACAAGCGGCACCTACCGGCACGAGCGTGGTTCCTGGGGCCGCACGGGGGAGGCCCGGCAGCGCGGGGCCGGGAATGCTGGTCACGATGCCGCTCACCACGCTGCTGGGGCTCAGCGAGGAGCCCGGCGACCTGGCCGGGCACGGACCGATTCCGCCTGACATGGGCCGGCAACTCTCCCAGTTGGCGAAATCCTGGCTGCTGGTCCTCACCGATGACCAAGGCCGAGCCATCGCTGCGGCCAGGAAGCTGCGGATCCCGCCCGAATGGCTGAAACGGCTCGTCCGGATCCGGGACCGGCACTGTCGGTTCCCCGGCTGCCGCCGGGCTGCACGATACTGCGAGATCGATCATGTGGTCGCGTGGGAAGACGGCGGCTTGACCGTGCTGGAAAACCTGCAATGCCTCTGCAAGGCGCACCATGCCGCGAAGACCGCCGGGGAGTCCAGTGCAGAGGCGGGCCCGAACGGTGAGATCACGTGGACCACGCGCACAGGGCACCGCAAGACCACCTTCCCGGATGAAGGCTGGGACACCATCCTGCCCCGCGCTGCCCGCGGGCGCGGCGGTGGCGAAGACGATGGTGAGAGCGAAGCGCAAGGCAGGAGCGAAGCCCGAGACAAGAGCGAAGGCGAGGGCGACGCCAGCGGCGGAAACAACACCGCCCGAACCAGGGATGGGAAGCCCAAGCGGACCCTCGGCGGCATCCAACTGCCCGACGACGAGGACACCGACCCGAACGCACCACCACCGTTCTGACCCTGTCGTTGTATCGCAGGGCGACGTTTCTCCGGCGGCACGACGGGAAGCTGAGGTCAGGTTCTTTGCCCAGTGTTGGCCAAGAATTCACCAGCACTCGGCCTTCCGGTCGATTTCAATCGAAACGCTGAAGGAGGGAAACCGACAGATTGAATGTGGAAGGCGAAATCGTGACCGATACCAAGAAGCGCTACCTGCCGATGCTGGGCCATGTGGCCGGGAAGCGCAGCGCCGTGACCTGCGCGCTCAAGTGCGACAACGCTTGTGCCAAGGGCGTCTGCAACACTTCGGAGAACAACTACTTCCGGGACATTGTCTCGGCCGAGTACTCCCGCCGCCGGATGATGGGGCTGGGCGGCGCAGGTGCGCTGGCGCTGATGTTCGGCGGCGGGGCGGCGGCCGCCGAGGCGCAGGTCGGGCTCGCCCCGGCCGCCAAGGCCGGACAGGTCGCGGGCAACCGCAGCAAGCTGAAGTTCGACGGCATCAAGGCTGTGCCGAACAACGTGGATGACGTGGTGGTCCCCAAGGGCTACAACTGGGATCCGGTGATCCGCTGGGGCGACCCGCTGTTCCACGACACCCCGGAGTTCGACCCGGAAAACCAGACCAAGGAGTCCCAGTCGGGCCAGTTCGGCTACAACAACGACTACCTGGACATCATCGAGATTCCGGGCAGCAAGGGCAAGCGTGCGGTGCTGTTCGCCAACCACGAGTACACCAACGAGGGCATCATGTTCCCGCCGGACATGCCGGTCGAACGCCAGCGCGAGGTGGCGATGGCCGCGCACGGCCTGTCCGTGGTGGAGTTGGAGCGCAAGGGTAAGGGCCAGCCGTGGCGATACGTCCGCGGCGCCCAGCTGAACCGCCGGTTCCTGATGGACACCGAATACGAACTGACGGGACCGGCCGCCGGCTCCGACCTGCTCAAGACCCAGGCCGATCCCACGGGCCGCAAGGTGCTCGGCACGCAGAACAACTGCGCGGGCGGCACCACCCCTTGGGGCACGGTCCTCTCGGGCGAAGAGAACTTCAACCAGTACTTCAAGGTGTCTGCGCCGACCGCTGAGCAGCGCCGGTACGGGCTGACCTCGGCCAACCCGTCGCGCGGTTGGCACATTCCGGAACCGCGCTTTGACACCGATCGTCCCGAAGGCAAGAACGAGGACAACCGGTTCGGCTGGATTGTGGAGGTCGATCCGTTCGATCCCACGTCTACGCCCCGCAAGCACACCGCGCTGGGCCGCTTCAAGCACGAGGGCGCCAACGTGACCATTGCGGCCTCCGGCCACGCCGTCTCCTACTCCGGCGACGACGAGCGCTTCGACTACCTGTACAAGTTCGTCTCCAAGGGCAAATACCGCGAGGGCGACAAGAAGCACAACATGACCCTGCTGACCGAGGGCGACCTGTTTGTGGCCAGCTTCAAGGGCAACTCGCCGCAGAACCAGATCGACGGTTCCGGCGTGCTGCCCTCCGACGGCGCGTTCGACGGAACCGGGCAGTGGATCCAGCTGACCCGCGACGGCAAGTCCCTGGTGCCGGGCATGGGCATCGAGCAGGTGCTGGTCTACACCCGCCTGGCGGCCGACGCGATGGGCGCCACCAAGATGGACCGCCCGGAGGACGTTGAGATCAATCCCGCCACCGGCAAGATCTACATGGCCTGCACCAACAACACCTCCCGCACCCGTGCGCAGGTGGACGAGCCGAACCCGCGGGCCAACAACCGCCACGGCCACATCGTCGAAATGACCGAGACCGGCGACCAGACCTCCACCGAGTTCACCTGGAGCGTGATCCTGGTGGCCGGGGACCCGGCCGTGGACGAATCCGTCTACTTCAGCGGCTACCCGGCAGATCAGGTGCAGCCGATCTCCTGCCCGGACAACCTGGCCTTCGATTCGGCCGGCAACCTGTGGGTTTCCACCGACGGCCAGCCCGGGACCATCCAGCGCAACGACGCCCTCTTCCGCGTCACGCTGGAAGGACGCGACCGCGGCAAGGTGGAGCAGTTCATGGCCGTGCCGATCGATGCCGAAACCTGCGGACCGCTGATTCACGACGACGATGGGCTGGTTTTCGTCGCGGTCCAGCACCCGGGCGAGGACGGCAGCTGGGGCGCGCAGCGCTCGCTGTTCCCGGACTACGTCCAGGAAGGCCGCCGCGCCAAGCGTGGCGACGCGGCGCTGCCGCGCCCGGCCGTGATCCAGATGTTCAAGGGCAAGAACGGCCACGTGAAGCGCTAGCCGCGCACAGCAATGCAGCAGCAGCCCGACACAGCCTGCAGCGGCAAGAGATAGCAGATGGCCATGTCCACCCGGACATGGCCATCTGCTTACCATGAGGGGGTGACTGCGCAGCTGAGCTCGATGGAAGCCGCCCGACTGGCCGTGAGTGCCTTGGTCTGGGGCGGCGTGCGCGACGTCGTCATCGCCCCAGGTTCCCGCAGCGCTCCGCTCGCTTATGCGCTCGCCGAGGCGGAAGCCCGGGACGAACTGCGGCTGCACGTACGCATTGACGAGCGCGGGGCCGCTTTCACCGCGCTCGGGCTCTCGCTGGGCTCGCTGCGTCCGGTCCCGGTAGTCACCACGTCCGGAACCGCCGTGGGCGAGCTGCTGCCGGCCGTGATGGAAGCCAACCACGCCGGCGTCGAGCTGCTGGTGATCTCCGCCGACCGGCCGGAGGAAATGCGCGGCACCGGCGCCAACCAGACGACGGTTCAGCCCGGCCTCTTCGGCATCCACGTGCGCTCCGCCGTCGACATTCCGGCCGGCGATGACCCGACGGATGCTCTCCGCATCAGCCTGCTCAGCGCCAAGGGCTTCCCGCTGGCTCCGTTGCTGGACGACCTTCGCGCCATGGCAGCCACGCCGACGCCTGGACAGCTCACCTCGTCGGCCGACCTCGGCCCGCATCAAGGCGCGGTGGGTCCGGTGCACATCAACCTGCCGTTCCGCGATCCCTTGTTCCCGGAGCCGGAGCCGGAGCCGGACCGGCAACCGGAGCCGGAGCAAGACCGGCAGCAACTCGACTTCAACGCCCAGAACGACGTCGGTGCTTCCGCCACGCTGGCAACGGAACCGGGCGGGAGTCCCATGGGTGACGTGCCCCCGAAGGCGGACGGGTGGGAACCTGGCGGGACCTTCAACTGGCCGACGAGTCTGATTGAACCGGCCGTCCACGGCACCGATGAACGCCGTACCGTGGTGGTCGCCGGCCACGGTGCCGGGGCCGTGGCCGAGGCCTTCGCCCGGGCCCACCGGCTGCCCCTGTTGGCGGAGCCCTCCTCCAACGCGCGCTTCGGCCCGAACGCGATCGGCCCCTACCGCATGCTGCTGGGTCGATTTGGAACGCAGATCGAGCGGGCCGTGGTGTTCGGGCGGCCCACGCTGTCCCGTCCGGTCGCCGCGCTGCTGGCACGCGAGGACGTGCAGACTGCGTTGTTCCAGCCCGAACCGGTCGCCTGGTACGAGCCGGGGCGGCGGCGCGAACGCGTCATCTCCGAGCCGGAGGACCTGTCCCTTTTCGCCGGTTCCGGCCCGCACGGCTGGCTTGAGTTGTGGAGGCAGGCGGCCGGAGCCGCCGATGTTGCCTTGATCCACCAGCTGGACGCCGAACCGGGACTGACCGGGCTGCGGGTGGGCCGTTCCGTATGGCTGAATACCCGCGGCCGGCTGGTGCTGGGTTCCTCCAACCCGATCCGCGACGTGGACCTGGCCGGGATTCCCATTGATATCCCGGACGCATTCGTATATGCCAACCGCGGGCTGGCGGGCATCGACGGCACGGTGGCCACGGCGTCGGGCATTGCGCTGGGGACTGGAACCGGAACCAGGGCACTCATGGGGGACCTGACCTTCCTGCACGACGCCGGGTCGCTGTTGCTCGGACCGGGGGAGCCCGAGCCCGATCTGCAGATCGTGGTGGTCAACGATTCAGGTGGCGGGATCTTCTCGACCCTGGAGCACGGAAAGGTGGGGGAGCAGGCGTCGTACGCGTCCGCCGTCGAGCGGCTCTTCGGCACCCCCCACCGGGCGGACCTTGCCTCGCTGGCGGCTGGCTATGGAATCCAGCACCGGCTGGTCAAGGACGCCGACGAGCTGGACACCGTCCTGTCCGAGCCGGTCATCGGGCGCAGCGTGGTGGAAGTCCGGACGGACCGAAGCCGGCTGCGCAGCCTCCATGCAGAAGTGGCGGCCGCTATTGCGACCGCCACTGCCGAGCTATTGCGTTGAGGTGCAGCTGTTGGCTTGAGCTGGTGGGCTGAGAGCGGCTAGAGAACCTTCGAGAGGAACGCCTGGGTGCGTTCGTTCTGCGGGTTCCCCAGGACGTCTTCAGGCTTTCCCTGCTCCACCACTACGCCGCCGTCCATAAAGACCACGCGGTCCCCGACCTCGCGGGCGAAGCCCATTTCGTGGGTCACCACCATCATGGTCATGCCTTCGTCGCCAGTTGGCGCATGACTGCCAGGACATCGCCCACCAGCTCCGGATCCAGTGCGGAGGTGGGCTCGTCGAAGAGCATCATGTCCGGGTTCATGGACAGCGCCCGGGCGATCGCGACGCGCTGCTGCTGGCCGCCGGAGAGCTGGGCCGGATAGGCGTTCTCGCGGTTGCCCAGGCCCACCTTCTCCAGGTTCTTCCGCGCAACGTCCATGGCCTCGGCCTTATTGCGCCGCTTGGCCCGGCGCTGGGCCAGCGTGAGGTTGGCCAGGACGTTCAGGTGCGGGAACAGGTTGAACTGCTGGAACACCATGCCGATCCGGGTGCGGATCTTGTCCAGATCCGTTTCCGGGTCGGTGATGTCGACGCCTTCCACCAGGATGGTGCCGCTGGTGGGCTCTTCGAGCCGGTTCACGCAGCGCAGCAGGGTGGACTTGCCCGAACCCGACGGTCCGATCACGCAGACGACTTCGCCTTGTTTCACGTGGAAGTCGATGCCCTTGAGGACCTCGTTGCTGCCGAAGTTCTTGCAGAGGTTTTTGACCTCGATGGCGGGCGCGTCCTGATGCAGTGATTGTTCAGTCATGGGGTCACCGGCTTCTCTTGTTGCGCTTCTCCAGCCGGGCGACCAGCTGGGTGAGCGGCAAAGTGATGATCAGGTACATGAGGGCTGCGGCTATAAGAGGTGTGGCATTGGCATACTGGGAAACCCCGTCGCGCGCGAACGTGGTCAATTCTCGGGCGTCCAGGGACATGCCCACGATGAAGAGCAGGGAGGTGTCCTTGATCAGGATGACCAGCTCATTGGTCAGCGGTGGAGTGACGATGCGGAACGCTTGCGGCAGCACCACGGAGACCATGGTCCAGGATGGGTTCATGCCCAAGGATCGGGCGGCCTCAGGCTGACCGGTGGGCACCGCCTCGATGCCGGCACGGATGGTCTCGGCTATGTAGGCAGCGGATACGACGATCAAACCGATCAACCCGGCACCGGTGCTGCCTCCCGGCGGCTTCCACTGGAAAGCGATGGGGACGGCGAAGGCGAAGCCGAAGATCACCAGCAGCGCAGGCAAGCCGCGGAACAGCTCGATGTAAGCAGTCGCCACCCACCGGTAGGGAGCCACGGGCGAGAGCTTCATCAGCGCCAGGATGAGGCCAAAAAGCAGTCCGCCGATAAAGGCGATGACAGTGTAGACGACGGTGTTCTTGGCCGCGATGATGACGATGGCGGGGAACTGCTCGCGAAAGATTTCCGGATCAAGGAAGTTGGTCCGGATGGCTTCCCAATCGGCGACCAAAACTAGGGCGACGACGGCCGCAATGAAAATAGCGTAGAGGCTCCCGCGGAAAAGCCGGCGCCGGGTCGAAGGTTTCACTGGTGATGCCTTCCAGCTGAGAGTCGGCGGCCTCCGTCCGTGGCGTCAACGCACGGACGGAGGCCGGAGGGACGTGCTACTGGGTGAAGTACTTGTCGTAGATCTGCTTGTACTTGCCGTCGTCGCGCAGCGTTTTGAGGGCCTTATTAACGGCCGCGATCAGCGCCTCGGAGCCTTGCTTCTTCGCCGCGAAGCCATAGGTCTCGTCGGTCTTGTACTCCTGCACCACGGTGAACTTGCCGTCCTTGGTGTGTCCGATGTTCACCGGCAGATCCTGCAGCAGGGCATCGACCTGTCCGGCCTGGATTGCCTGGTACATCTCGGCATCCGACGGGAAGGCGACAACCTCGGCGTCCTTCGGCGCGTGCTCCCGCGTGTACGACGCGCCGGTGGTGCCCTGCTGGACGCCTACCTTCTTGCCGGAGAGGTCTCCAATGGCCTTAATGTCCGAGCCCTTCGGAACCAACAGCGACTGCAGCGAGTCGTAGTAGGGGTCGGAGAAGGCGATGTTCTTCTTGCGGTCCTCGGTGATGGTCATCGCGCTGGCGCCGAGATCACAGTCACCGGCAGCCAAGGTAACGCCGGATTGCAGGGCATCGAAGCCCACGTCCTTGATGGCCGTTTTAAGGCCCATTTCAGAAGCGATGTCCGTGATCAGATCGATGTCGAAGCCGGTGTACTTCCCGCCCTTTTCGAACTCGAACGGCGGGTAGGGGATGTCGGAGCAGACGGTCAGTGTGCCGGCCTGGACCAGGGACAGATCGCTAGCCGCGCCGCTGGCGCTGCCGGTACCGCCGCTGCTGCCGGCGTTGTCCGAACCGCCGCAGGCGGTCAAAGCGAGTGCGGCCACGGCCAGAAGGGAGAGCCCCTGAACCGCCTTGGATGCCTTTTTGCGCATTGTTACTACCTTCATCTCGTTGGAAATCCGGCTTAAGTGTAGCGGGAACGTATCCGTCGCTGGTGATATGCACCACAGGCTACATTGATTGCCTATTGGGAAACAGTGAAACCCGCGGATTGACGGTGAATAGTTATCAGCGGGGCAGGCCCAGCGCCTCGATCATCGGCCGGAACTTCGCCCAGGTTTCGGCCAGTTCTGCCTGCGGGTCGGAGCCATCCACGACGCCGCATCCGGCATAGAGCCGGACCTGCTGTGGGCTTTCGACGACGGCGCCGCGCAGCGCGATTCCCCATTCGCCGTTCCCCGCGCCGTCGGTCCAGCCGACCGGGCCGGCGTAGGGCCCGCGGTCCATCTGTTCCAGTTCCCGGATCAGTGCTCCGGCAACCTCGGTGGGGGTCCCGCAGACGGCCGCCGTGGGGTGCACTGCTTCGGCCAACTCCAACGACGACGGCGGTTGCCCGGCGTCATGCGCCAACTCGGCGGAGACGTCGGACGCCAGATGCCACACATTAGGCAGTTCCAGCACGAACGGCTCGCTGTGCGAGGTCATGGCGGTGGTGAACGGTTCCAGCTTGCGGGTGAGCGAGTCGATGGCGATCTGGTGCTCGTGCCGCTGCTTATCGGAGCCGGCCAGCACCCGCTGGGCATAGTCGGTGTCCGACTCGCCGGCCCGGTTCTGCGTCCGCGAGCGGTCCAGGGTGCCGGCCAGCACCCGGGCGCGGGCCACGTTGTTTTCCACCTTGATCAGCATTTCCGGTGTGGAACCGATCAGCCCGTCCACGGAATAGGTCCAGCAGTCCGTGTACCGGGCGGCCAATTCGCGCAGCACCTGCGCGGTGGCGATGGGCGTGGACAGGTTGGCCACCACGTCCCGGGCCACCACGAGTTTGCTCAGTTTCCCGGCCTGGATACGCTCCACACCCGCGGCCACGGCATCCATGTAGGCCTGCTCGGACACCTGTCCGGGCACCAATGAGTCGGCCGGATCCGGACTGCGTTCGACCGAGATTTCCTCCATCCACGCTGCCAGCGCCGCTTCGGCGGTGGCGGCACTGAGGTGGGCATCGCCGTCGTACGTGAGATAGGTGAGCCAGGCGCGGTCCCCATCCAGGCCCACCAGCACCTCCGGCACCACCAGGCGGGAGCTGTGGGACGAGGTGTAGGAGAATGCGAACGAGCCGAAGGCGACCGGTCCGGTGCCGGGTCCACCCACCTGGTTGTCGATGTCGGCGCCGGCCTGGAGGCCGCGCCACCACTCCGCGGCCCGCTGGAAGCGGTCCGGCCCGCTGGCCGTGAAGCGCGCAACCTCGCCGAAGCCCGCCAGGCCGCCCTCGCGGCGCACCCAGCAGAGCACGTCGTCGCGCACCAGATACTCCATCAGTCCTTGGGTGTCCGGGACCGCGGGCCATTCAACCGTAATGCCGCGCAGGGTGCCGGTGGGCGCTTGCGCAGACTCCGGGGCTGCTGCCTCTGGTTGCGCCGCCTCCGGGACTGCCGCCTCTGGGGCCGTGCCGACGGCAGCGGCGGCCGGCCGGGTTCCGGGCAGGCCGGACGAGGGGGAGAGCGCGGAGGTCATGGACATTAAGCCTACTCTGCCATCCGGGGAACACCGGCCGCGCGGGGAACGCCGGACGCGCACGCCCGGGTTCGCGGGCGGGTGCCGGTCTTTGAGACAATGAAGCGGTGAATCGTGCATCGCTGGAGAAGCGCCCGGATGAAGTGGCCGCCATGTTCGACGACGTGGCGCCGAAATACGACCTGGTCAACGATGTGCTGTCGATGGGCCAGACCCGCCGGTGGCGCCGGATCGTGGTGGATGCGGTGGGCGCCGAGCGTGGCCAGAAGGTCTTGGATCTGGCTGCGGGAACCGGCACCTCCAGCGAGCCGTATGCCGACGCCGGCATCCATGTGGTTGCATGCGATTTCTCGCTGGGCATGCTGCGCGTGGGCAAGCGCCGCCGCCCGGACATCGATTTTGTGGCCGGCGACGCCACCAACCTCCCGTTCGCGGACAACTCCTTCGATGCGGTGACCATTTCCTTCGGCCTGCGCAACGTCAGCGATCCGAAGTTGGCGCTGCGCGAGATGCTGCGCGTCACCAAGCCCGGCGGCCGGATGGTGATTGCCGAGTTCTCGCAGCCGACCTTCGCGCCGTGGCGGACCGTCTACACCGAGTATCTGATGCGGGCGCTGCCGGCGATCGCGTCCAAGATCTCCTCCAACCCGGACTCCTACGTCTACCTGGCCGAGTCGATCCGCGCCTGGCCGAACCAGGACCAGCTGGCCGAGTGGATCACCGGCGAAGGCTGGCAGGGCGCGGCCTACCGCAACCTGTCCGGCGGCATCGTGGCCGTCCACCGGGCCACCAAGCCCGGCCGGGAAGAGGTGGCCAACGCCGGCGCACAGGCTTCGCTGAAGCACCAAAGCAGCCGGCGCGCCCTGTAGCCATGTCAGTTCTGATTGTTGGGGCCGGTCCGGCCGGGGCCACCGCGGCGTACTACCTGGCGGCGGCCGGGATAGACGTGACCGTGCTGGAAAAGACCGCCTTCCCGCGCGAAAAGGTCTGCGGCGACGGCCTGACGCCGCGCGCGGTGCGCGAGGTGCAGCTGCTGGGCCTGCCGCACGAGGAATCAGCCGGCTGGCGCCGTAACCGGGGGCTGCGGCTGATTGCCGGCGGCCGGCAGCTTGAGCTGGCCTGGCCGGAACTGAGTGATTTTCCGGACTACGGGCTGATCCGCACGCGGCTGGGCTTCGACGAGGCGCTGGCCCGGCATGCCGAGTCGGCCGGCGCCGTGGTGCTGGAACGCCACTCTGTCTCCACCGCTTTAAGGGACGACGCCGGACGGGTCATCGGCGTGCGCGCCAACCTGCTGGACGAACGCGGCCGCAAGACCGGCGCGACCAAGGACTTCTTCGCCGACGTGGTGCTCGCCGCGGACGGCAATTCCACCCGCACCGCGCTGAGCCTGGGCATCGAAAAGCGCGACGACCGGCCGCTGGGCGTGGCCGTGCGCACCTACTTCAACTCGCCCCGGCACGACGACGACTGGATGGAAGGCTGGCTGGAACTGCCCGACGCGGCCGGCAACCCGCTGCCCGGCTACGGCTGGGTGTTCGGCGTGGGGGACGGCACCTCCAACGTGGGCCTGGGCATTTTGAACTCGTCCAAGTCCTTCGGCAAGCTGGACTACAAGCAAGTGCTCCGCGAATGGACCGCCGGAATGCCCGCGGACTGGGGCTTCACCGAGGACAACCAGGTCGGCGAGATCCGCGGCGCGGCGCTGCCGATGGGTTTCAACCGCACGCCGCATTACAGCCCCGGACTGCTGCTCCTGGGCGACGCCGGCGGCATGGTCAGCCCGTTCAATGGCGAGGGCATCTCCTACGCGATGGAGTCTGCCCGCTACGCCGCGGAGCTGATTGCCGATGCCCATGCCCGCTTGTCCGGGTCCGGCGGCAAGCTGCTCAGCCGGGCCGGATTCGACGCCGCGCTGGCCAGCTACCCGGAAATCATCCGCGGCCAGTGGGGCAGCCACTTCACCCTGGGCCGGATCTTCGCCCAGCTGATCGGCAAACCGGCAGTCATGAAGCTGGCGCTGCGAACCGGAATGCCGGTCCCGCCGCTGATGCGCTTTGTGGTGCGGATGCTGGCCAACCTGACAGACTCAGGCGGCAAGGGATTTGAGGATAGAGTTATTCATCTGCTGGAGCAGCTCACGCCGCCGGCATCCAACCAGACTGGCGGCCGCAAGCCGACCAGCCATACCGCCCCGACGATTAGTTAGTGTTGAACCGTGACTGACGCTAAACCGAGTTGGACTCCTGCCGGCCAGAACCCGCCGGAGTCGCCGGAGCTGGATACAGCAACCGCCGCCCTTGCCACCAGCCTGAACCTGCCGGCCGGCTTCGACCCGGTGGCCCAAGACGCCGTGCTCGGTCCCGAGGTCTCCACCGCGCTGGCCCGGGTGGAGAAGCAGCTGCGCGCGGCCATTGCGCATTCCGATCCGTTCGCCGATGCCACCAGCCGCCACCTGGTGGAGGCCGGCGGCAAGCGGATCCGCCCGCTGCTGACCATCCTCGCCTCGCAGCTGGGCAACGGTTCGGTCCCCGACGTGGTGACGGCCGCCGTCGTGGTTGAACTGACGCACCTGGCCACGCTCTACCACGACGACGTGATGGACTCCGCCCCGTACCGACGGGGCGCACCGACCGCGCACGAAGTGTGGGGCAACCAGGTGGCCATCCTGGCCGGCGACCTGATCTTTGCCCGCTCCTCGCTGCTGGTCTCCCAGCTGGGTCCGGAGGCGGTGGGCATCCAGGCCCGCACCTTCGAGCGGCTTTGCCTGGGCCAGCTGCACGAGACCGTCGGACCGCGCGAAGACGAGGATCCGGTGGAGCACTACTTGTCCGTCATCGCGGACAAGACTGCCTCGCTGATCGCCACCTCCGGCCAGCTGGGTGCCATGTTCTCCGGTGCCGGGGAGCAGGCCGTCAGCGTGATGCTGGACTACGGCGAGAAGGTGGGTGTCGCCTTCCAATTGGCCGACGACGTCATCGACGTGACCGGGCTGAAGGCCAAGTCAGGCAAGACGCCTGGAACCGACCTGCGCGAGGGCGTGCCCACGCTGCCGGTGCTCTTGCTCCGAAAGGCAGCGGCCGACGGCGATGCTTCCGCCGCCTCGGTGCTGGCACTGGTGGAGGCAGACCTGACCTCCGACGAAGCCCTGGCCGAGGCCGTCGCCGCACTGCGCGCCCACCCGGTCACCGCGAAGGCCTGGTCCATCGCCGGCGAATGGGCCGACGCCGCCAAGGCGTCCCTGGACCCGCTGCCGGAGAGCACGGTGAAGTTCGCGCTGACCACCTTTGCCGAAGCCGTCGTGGACCGCGAGGTCTAACCGGTGCGGCGCGCTCTGACCGGCCGGTGAGCCCGTGAGCGTCGAACAGGCACTGTTGTCCTTTGCCCTGGTGGCCGGCCTGCTGACCCTAGTGCCGGGAATGGACACCGCGCTGGTGCTCCGTTCGGCCGTCAGCCAAGGTCGGGGCAAGGCCTACGCCACCGCGCTGGGCATCAACACGGGAGCCTTGGTCTGGGGGATTGCGGCAGCGGTCGGAGCATCGGCCCTTCTGGCCGCCTCGGAGACGGCGTTCACCGTGCTGAAGATGGCCGGCGCCGTCTACCTGGTCTGGCTTGGCGGCCGGATGCTGTGGACATCGTTCCGCCGGCGGACCGACCACCCGCCCGGCGCGGCAGAACCGGATGCATCGGCGTCCTACGCCAGGGCATGGCTCACCGGCATGGGCACCAACCTGCTGAACCCGAAGGTCGGCGTGTTCTACATGGCGATGATCCCGCAGTTCATTCCGCCGGATGTCTCGCCGGCATTGATGGGCACCGCGCTGGCCCTGGTGCACAACCTGGAGGGGCTGGTGTTCTTCTCGGCCATCATCTGGGGCACACATGTTGCCCGCTCCTGGCTCCGCACCCCGGCCGTGGTGCGGACGATCGACCGGGTCACCGGCACCGTGCTGGTCGGTTTCGGCGTGGCGCTGGCGGCGGAGGCCCGCTAGTTAGTCTTCTTCTTCGTCGTCCCCGAAGACCCAGTCGAACATGTCGAAGACGAACTCGCTGAACGTGGACTCTTCGCTCTGCCACCGCGGCTTCGGGCCGTTCGTGCGGATCCAGACGATAGGGTCGGGCACATCCAAGTGCTCGGACCTGAATCCCCAGTTCGCTTCTTCGTCCATCTCGTCCAGGAACAGCAGGTAGCCGTCCTCGATCTCGAGCTCGTCCGGATCGAAGAAGAAGTCGTGGGCTTCCATCAGGTCTTCGCAGCCGCCGAGAGCGTGGTAGAACTCCACCAGCGCCTGCGGAACCTGGAACTTGTGCTCGCCCAGCAGCCCCTCGAGTTCGTCGTAGGAGATGCCGTCGTCTTCGGTCCACGCCCGGTCCAGGTACTTGGGCACGAGGGCACGGAACTTGTCCACGAACATTTCGGGCATGGTTTCTCCCTGGAACGGTTGATAGGCGGGCTTGGCTACCATCCTATGTGGCGGCACCGGCTGGCTCGAACCGATGACGACGACGGTGCCCACCTCGCGTCCGTCAGTCCCGGCGGCGGGTGGCCAGGCCGGGGTAGTCGATCACGATGCCGTCGGAGTCCACCACCATCTCGGCGCTGAAGTCGCCGGAACTGTAGGTGACAGCGGCAGTGCCGGTGCCGTCGTCGTACGCGCGGGAGCCGCTGTAGATCTGTTGCCGGCCGAGCACCCGCAGGCTGGGCATCTCCACCCAGGCCACCGTCAGCTCTGCGGCGGCTTCGGCGTCGTGGACCAGGCCCAGGCGCAGGATCGGCATGGTGTTGGTGGCCGGGCACAGGCCCAGATCGCAGTCCACCGCCCCGGTCAGCGACGCCGGATCGACGATGCCCGGCTCCGGCATGTCGGTGTCTCCGGACACCTTCGTTGCCGCGCGCCAGCTGCCGTCGGTGGCCCGGTCCAGCATCAGATACCGGCTCCATCCCTGCCCGTGCACGGAGACCGTGAGGTTCTCGGTGAACCAATTGCCGGTGGTGGTCAGGGACCAGCTCGCGGCGTAGTCGGCAGTGCGCGAGGCGCCGTGAGCGCTGAGCCGTTCCGGTTCCAGGTTGATCGTGGCAGTGTCGGCGCGCTGCGGATCATCGGTTCCCAGCCAGGTCACCGTGCGGCTCTCGTGAGTCTCGTGTCCCATGACCCCCAGCCTTGTGCCTGCGCCCGGTTCTGACAAGGGTTCGGGAGCGGCCGCCCGGGCTAGCCTTGCGACCCCGAGTCGGAGCCCAGCCGCCGCACCGTCAGGGCCAGCCACAGGTGCACCCGGTCTGCGGTGAGGGCCGGGTCGTAGCCGGTCAGCTCCACAATCTGGGACAGCCGGTAGCGGACGGAGTTCCGGTGCAGCCCCAGCTCCTCCGCCACGGCGGCGACCGATCCGTTCAGCTCCAGATAGGTCTGCAGCGTGGGCAACAGGGCGGCATCGTGTGCGGCGTCGAAGTCGGCCAGCGGGTCCAGCGCTTCGGCCGCCAGATCGCCCAGCGGCACGTCTTCGGATGCCAGCAGGAGGGAGGTCAGCGAGAGCCTCTGCGGCGCGTTCAGCCGGCCGCCCCGGCCCACGGCTTCCTTGGCCTCAAAGTAGCTCCAGCGCAGCCCGTTCGCCTGCGCATAGCTGCCGCCCACGCCCACGGTCGCGGTGATGCCCGCGTCCTGCAGGTAGGTGCTCAGCTCGCGGCCCAGCGCTTCACCCGATTCCGCGCCCTGCACCACCAGCACCAGCCGCTCGTCGACGAGGCCGGTGACCACGCCGTCGAATGCCGCCGGCAGCGGCAACGTGGGCAGCGCCCGGCGCTGGGCGCCGGCCACCTGCACCATGACCACCAATTGCCGCCGTCCGGCGTCGATCCCCACGTTGCTCAGCCGCAGCGACGCGTCGCCGCCCTGCAGCACGCCGCCCACCACATCCAGCAGCACCTGGCCCACGGAGCGCCGGTCGGCCGCGCGGCGGTGGGCCTGGTTGCTCAGCTCCAGGCTGATCAGGCTCTGCGCGTAGTCCACGATGGCGTTGCGCTCGTACGGCTCGGCCAGCGCCAGCGTGCAGCGGTCCTTCAGCCCCGTGGCGATCGGAACCTCGTGCCAGCTGGCGCGCTTGCCGCCGGTTCCGTACAGCCGGGTGCCGTACTGGGACAGCACGACGTCGGTGCCCACCATCGCGGCGAGCTTGCGCAGCAGCGCGGGGAGACCACCACCGCCCAGCAGCGAGGCCGCCAGCGCCTGGTGGTCCTTGAGCAGGTGCTCCAGCCGGTTGTAGTGGTCGGCGGAAATCGCATCGGCCACCATCTTGCTGATCGCCACGAATGGAGTCTCATAGGGCACTTCAAAGACCGGCAGTTCCAGCTCATTGGCTGCGGCCAGCACCCCCGGCGGGACCCTGCGGTGCGTGAGCCCGAGGGCGAAGCCCATGCCCACCGCGCCGGCCTGGTGGACGCGGGCCACGAACCTGCGCTGCGCGGCCGCGGTCTTCTGCCGCAGGCCGGTGGTCAGCACCACTTCGCCGCCGCTGAGGAAGGGCAGCGGATCCTCCAGCTCCGTGGAGGCCACCCAGGTAATGGGCGCGTCCGGGTCGCCCTGCGCGGTGCCCACCAGTTTCAGGTGCAGCGCAGGGGAAGCGAGAAGTTTGGCGAGAGTCACAGCCATGCTCCAACTATACGGACGCCCGTTGTGCAGCTGCACTATGACGCGGTGCCCACTTGGCTGCCGCCCGCGGGGGAGGTTGGCCGGCTGCCGCGGAGATCGCGCTGCTGCAGCGTCCGGCCGCGTCTTCGCGGTTTCCGGCGCCCGGGCAGCGCCGTTAGGATGGTCCGCGGCGTAACAGCCGTCACAGCACCGAAATCCCTACCCCTTGAGGTCCATTCATGAGTACCCCTACACCGCAGGCCGTGCCGGGCGCCAAGCCCAAGCGCGAGATGTGGTCCACCCGCAAGGTGTTCATCCTTGCGGCGATCGGCTCCGCCGTCGGCCTGGGCAACATCTGGCGCTTCCCGTATGTCGCTTACGAAAACGGCGGCGGCGCGTTCATCATCCCGTACCTGGTGGCCCTGCTGACGGCCGGCATCCCGCTGCTGTTCCTGGACTACGCCGTGGGCCACCGCCACCGTGGGTCCGCCCCGCTGGCCTACCGCCGGCTGGCCCGTGGCGCCGAAGGGCTGGGCTGGTGGCAGGTCGCCATCTGCTTCGTCATCTGCGTCTACTACGCGGTGATCATCGCGTGGGCCGCGATGTACATGATCTTCTCGGTCACCGAGGCGTGGGGCGATGACCCCGCCGGGTTCTTCCTGGGTTCCTTCCTGCAGGTGAGCGAGGACGTGAACATCGGCTTCGATTTCGTGCCCATGGTCCTGATCCCGCTGGTCATCGTCTGGGCGGTGACCTTGCTGGTGCTGGCCGCCGGCGTGCAGAAGGGCATTGGCCGGGCGAACATCATTTTCCTGCCGCTGCTGCTGGTCATGTTCCTGATCCTGGTGGTGCAGTCGCTGTTCCTGCCCGGCGCCGCTGATGGACTGAATGCCCTGTTCACTCCGGACTGGGGCGCGCTCACGAACACCACGGTCTGGGCCGCGGCCTACGGCCAGATCTTCTTCTCGTTGTCCGTGGCCTTCGGCATCATGGTTACCTACGCGTCCTACCTCAAGCACAAGACGGACCTGACCGGCTCCGGCTTCGTGGTGGGCTTCGCAAATTCCGGCTTCGAGATCCTGGCCGGCATCGGTGTTTTCGCCGCGGTGGGCTTCATGGCCTTCAGCTCCGGCGCCGAGGTCGGCGATGTTGCCGCCGGCGGGATCGGCCTGGCCTTCATCGCGTTCCCCACGATCATTTCCCAGGCGCCGCTGGGCGGACTGCTGGGCGTGCTTTTCTTCGGCTCGCTGGTGTTCGCCGGCTTCACCTCGCTGATCAGCATCATTGAGGTCATCATCGCGGCGGTGCAGGACAAGCTGGGCATGAGCCGGGTCAAGACCACCTGGTGCGTGGGCATCCCGCTGGCGCTGATTTCCATCCTGCTGTTCCCGACCACCACCGGCCTGAACCTGCTGGACGTCACCGACGCGTTCGTCAACAACTTCGGCATCATGGCGTGCGCCCTGGTGACCGTGCTGCTGGTGACCTATGGCTTCCGCAAGTTGCCGCTGCTGGGCGGACACGTCAGCGAGGTTTCCTCCATCAAGCTGGGACTGTGGTGGCGGATCATGGTCGGCATCGTCTCGCCGATCGTGCTGGGCTACATCCTGATCAGCGAAGTGATCAAGAGGATTCAGGAAGGCTACGGCGATCCGGCCATGCCCGACTGGTTTGTTGGTGTCTTCGGCTGGGGGATGGCCGGCGCGCTCATCGTCGTGGCGTTCCTGCTCTCGCTGATTCCGTGGGGCAGGAACTCGGCCGCCAATGATCCGGAACTGGATTCCCCAACCCTGCAGGAGGCACAACGATGAGCACCGCAGCGATCGTGATGTTGATTATCGCCATTATCACCGTGTGGGGAGGGCTGGCGCTGGCACTGGTCAACCTCAACCGCCACCCCGAGGACGACGGCGCGATGCCGGCGGAGCACGCGCCGGAACTCTAGCCGGCCGCGATTCCCTGGCGGTGCCCTCCGGCCGATGTGCCGGAGGGCGCCGCCGTCGCCAGCTCTGGCCAATTGCACGGCGGGATGGCAGATCGGCTGTGCGGGACGCCATAGGCAGCACTCGGCCGGAAACCGTAATCTCGCAGTAGAGCACGGCTTCCCTTGGCACGCGCTGTTCGACGGCTGACCGACCTCCTCCACAAACGGGCCGCGGCTTCCGCAGCGCGCGCCGGGCGTCCCGACTGCCGGCGGCATCACCACCCCAACGCGAAAGGCACCCCATGACCACTCAGACGACCCAGTACCGGCTGGAACAGAAGCGCGATGTGTCAGCGGGCTTCCCCGGCCCCAAGTCCGCCGAACTGGCTGCCCGCCGCAGCGCGGTGGTGGCCGGCGGCGTCGCCTCCAGCGTCCCGGTCTACGTGGCCGACGCCGACGGCGGCATCATCACCGATGTGGACGGCAACTCGTTCATTGACCTGGGCTCCGGCATTGCCGTTACCAGCGTCGGCGCCTCGGACCCCGCCGTCGTCGCCGCGGTGCAGGATCAGGTTGCCAAGTTCACCCACACCTGCTTCATGGTCAGCCCGTATGAAAGCTACATTGCGGTGGCCGAGAAGCTGGCCGAGCTGACCCCGGGCGACCACGAGAAGCGCTCCGTGCTGTTCAACTCCGGCGCCGAAGCAGTGGAGAACGCCGTGAAGGTGGCGCGCATCGCCACCGGGCGCACCGCCGTCGTCGCTTTTGACCACGCCTACCATGGCCGTACCAACCTGACGATGGGGCTGACCGCCAAGGCCAACCCGTACAAGTCCAGCCCGGCCGGCAGCTTCGGTCCGTTCGCCCCGGAGATCTACCGGGTGCCGATGAGCTACCCGTACCGCGAGGAAACAGAGATTAAGGGCGAAGACGCCGCCCGCCGCGCCATCACGATGATCGAGAAGCAGATCGGCGCCGAGAACGTGGCGGCCATCCTGATCGAGCCGATCCAGGGCGAGGGCGGCTTCATTGTGCCGGCCGAGGGCTTCCTGCCGGCGCTGGCGGAGTGGGCCAAGGAGAAGGGCGTGGTCTTCATCGCCGATGAAGTCCAGTCCGGATTCTGCCGCACCGGTTCCTGGTTCGCCTCCGATCACGACGGCGTGGTGCCCGACATCATCACGATGGCCAAGGGCATTGCCGGCGGCATGCCGCTGTCCGCCATCACCGGCCGGGCCGAGCTGATGGACGCCGTGCACCCGGGCGGACTGGGCGGCACCTACGGCGGCAACCCGGTGGCCTGTGCCGCCGCGCTGGCTGCCATCGAAACCATGGAAGCCCAGGACCTCAGCGCCCGGGCCCGCCACATCGAGGAGCAGGTCATGGGCCGGCTGCGGAAGCTGGCCGAGGACGTGGACATCATCGGCGACCTGCGCGGCCGCGGCGCCATGCTGGCGATGGAGTTCGTCAAGCCGGGCACCGGCGCCACCACCAAGGAGCCGAACGCCGAGGCCACCAAGGAGATTGCCGCCGCCTGCCTGCAGGAAGGCGTCATCATCCTCACCTGCGGCACCTACGGCAACGTGGTGCGCCTGCTGCCGCCGCTGGTCATCGGCGACGAGCTGCTGGCCGACGCCCTGGACGTGCTGGAAGCAGCCATCCGCAAGGTAGCTGCCTAGCCCTTCGCTGCGTCCCGCCGGGGCGGCCGCCGGATCCCCTCGTCCTGCCGGACGGGTGTCCGGTGGCCGCCCCGCGGCGGTTACCGGCAGTTGCCCGCGTCAGGGCCCCGGCCGATGGCGCCAGCCCGTTGCCGCCCTGTTGCGGTGGGCGCCCGCGGGCTAGAGTCGGAACCATAGTCACCTCATGGGATGCGGATGTGCCGGCCCGTCGCATCTTCTGCCCTATGGACACGGACAGGGGTTTGTCGCATGCGCTATGTGGTGGGTTACCAACCGGACGAGCGGGGAGCCGATGCCGTGGCGCTGGCCGTGGCCATCGCCCGGACCCAGGGAACCGGCCTGGATATTGTCTACGTGGTGGCAGACAGTGCTCCTTATGCAGCGCTGAACCCCGAAGGCAAGCGCGTCAGCGCCAGCGAGCAGGAGGTCGTCACGGCGCGCCGCGAGGCCTTGAAGTTGATTCCGCCCGATGTGAAGGCCGAATTCAAGGTGCGGTCGGCCGACTCGTTCGCGGAGGGACTGATCGCAGCCGGTGAAGAAGCGCGTGCCCGGCTGATCGTCATCGGCGCCAGCAGCAGCAGTTTGTTCAAGCGCTTCACGGTGGGCAGCGTGGCTAACGCGCTCCTGCATGCCTCGCCGATTCCGGTGGCGCTGGCGCCCCGCGGCTACCAGCGGACGGAGCCGCTGACCCGGTTGACTGCGTTCATCGGGGAGCGGCAGGGTGCCCAGGCCGCGCGGGACGTTGCCCTGAACGCTGCGTCCCGCCGCGGCCTGCAGTTGCGGCTGGTCTCCCTGGTATCACTGGACACACGCGAAGACTCCGACAGCGGCGAAGCCATCCACAGTGCCCACCTGCATGCGAATTCGGTCCTCGCGCAAGCCGCCACCGAACTGCCGCCGGGCAAGGCCACGGTGACCGTGGCGCATGGGCGGAACATCGAGGAGGCCATCGACTCGCTGGACTGGGACGAAGGCGAGCTGGTGGTCATGGGCTCCAGCCGGCTGGCCCAGCACAACCGGCTGTTCCTCGGCGCCACCGCACACAAGGTCCTCCGCTCCCTGCCGGTGCCCATGGTGGTGGTCCCGCGGGAAGTCGACGGGCTGCGGGACTAGCGCCCGGACTTCGGGCCGGTTCACGCTTTCGAAGCGCAGCCGCCAAATCCAGGCGGTTCCGGGCTACAGTGTCAGCGTGGGGAGCTTGGACAAGCCGTTCCGCTTATGGACGTGGACGGTGCCGACGTTCGCGTATTCCGCGCTGGCAGTCTTCGCGTTGTGGGCCATTCCCGGCCGGCCCACGTATTGCCCGGCAATTTATCCAGCTCCCGCTTCCTGCGCTGCAGCCGACTCGAGCATCTACACATCGACAGGCACGATCACATTGACGGCCATCTTTGCCGGAATCGTGGTCGCAGGAGTGCTCCTGGCACCCCCGCGGCGAGAGCTCGCCCTGAAAGTCCTCAGTGGCGTGCTGGGTGTTGCGGCTGTTGGCTTCGTTGTCGCTGCCGCCGTCACGGCTGGCGTTTAGCCCGGTCTTCCCTGCCTTCGGCATCAGCGTTGCGGGCATCGGCCGCGTCGAGTGCTTCGAGGAATTCGCGCCGCTCGTTGTCGTCAATGACCAGCGCAATCTGCTTCTCTTGCGGCTGCGCGACCTGCCGTGGTCCGCCATAGGTGGCCCCCAAATAGAGATCGTTCAGGGCGCTTCCGGAATCCGCCATCGGGCCGGTCACGCTGTCCTTGCGTGCGAAGACCAACCGGACCACGACGGCCACGGCGGCGAGAAGCATCAGGCCTTGGATGCCATACCCCGCCCAGTCCGGCCGGCCGGACAAGTGCAGGCCCGCGATGGCCAGGATGATCCCGAAGATCAGAGACCACCGTGATGACGTCGGTTCTACGCATTGCCCTCCGTCCCGTGCCTGATGAATCGTGCGGGACGGTTGGCTTGAGCGCTGCCCGCCAGGTTGCTGCCCAGGGCATCGCGGATGCTTCCGCCACTACTGTTCAATGACACGGCCCTGTTGGGCTGCGCGGCACAACTGCTCTTCGCGTTCTTCCGGTGAAAGGGCCTGCCACGCCGCGGTCTGTGACTGAACCGCGGCCTCGGGCATGCCCAGGGCCTTCATTTCCTCCGGTGTCATCATGACGCTGTTCTCCGGGCCGATCATGTTCTTTCTGTCGAGATCCCCGCCGGGCCCTCCGGCATAGTCCGCGGAGCACTCCGTGAAGGGTTCGTACTCTTTCGTCCCCGGGTTATCCACCGGGAATTGGACATTCGTTGCGGGGCTGGGGGAGCCGGCATCCTGCGCAGGCAGCGGCAAGTCGGCAGGAGCCGCGGCAACGGAAGGTCCGGGCGGCTGCGCGCCGGTGAACGTGGAGAATCCTAGGGCGAAACCCGCGACTATTAAGAGGACAGCTGTCGTCCTTATGCTGGGCTTCATTTTCAACAGCTTCCCCGGTTCGCTTCAGCGCCCGATAACGGGGCGGATTTGTGAATGTGGTCTTAGGCTAGCCGATTCATTAAATGATTCCCACATGTTGATTGTTCGGCATGCCGGCGCGATTTTCCCTTGTTAGACCGGGCGAAAATGCTGAAGTCCCGGGCGCGTGGCAGGGAGCGATTCCGGCATTAACCAAATAGCGACAATTGTGTAACTTTCCTCTTGGCTGCCCGCCCAGACCGCAGATTCGGCGATTCTACGATGGTAGCCTCCGTCACAAGCGGAGTTTGTCGCAGGCAGTGCCGTCGGTGGCCCGCAGTCTCGTGCGCCGCGGCGTGCATCGTCTAGAGGGGGATACTGCATGCGCGCTCTGCGGCGCTACGTCTTTCCGGTGGCTTGGCTGGCAATTTTCGCCGTCATCGCCGCCGCTCTGTTCAAGCTCGCCTTTGTGGACGGCATGCGCGCCGAGGCGGTCACCGAGCAGCCCACCGCCCAGCTGGTCACGCCCAGCGTCCCGGCAACGCTGGGCACGGTGACAAATGTGGTGCAGATCGAGGGGGCGGTGGCCAGCGACGCGGCCGTGCCCGTGCGCAGCACCGCCGAGGGAACGGTCAACTTCCTTTTTGTCGACGCCGGGGCGAACGTGTCCAAGGGCGACCCGCTGTTCCAGGTGCAGAAGCTGGTGGAACCGGACCCCGCCCTGGTGGCGGTTGAGCCGGACCCGGACGAGGAACCGGCCCCGCCGCCCGTCCCGGTGTACACGTACGTGAACGTGGTGGCCCCGGCAGCCGGCAAACTCACCGATCTCTCGGTGCTGGTGGACCAGCAGGTCTCGGTCGGTGCCGACGCCGCCACCATTTCGCCCGGCACGTTTTCGGTCACCGGAACCTTGACCTCCGACCAGCAGTTCCGGCTGCTGGACCGCCCCAGCTCGGCCACCGTGACCGTCAACGGCGGTCCGGCACCGTTCGACTGCAAGGCAGTGACGGTCGGGGAAGCACCGGACGACGCCGACGCGGAGCCGGTGCCGGGCAAGCCCATGGATCCCTTCGGGCCGATGGAACTTCCGGCCGCGGCAACCGGCACGGTCAAGTGCGCGGTACCCACGGACGTGAAGGTTTTCGCCGGTTTGGGCGCCACCATCGACATCACCGCAGGAACCGCGGAGAACGTGGTGGTTGTACCCACCACGGCGGTCCAAGGATCCGTCGACACCGGGCTGGTCTGGGTGGTGGAGAACGACGGCGGTGCCCCGGTCGAGCGCTCCGTCACCCTGGGCCTGAACGACGGCATGCAGGTGGAGATCGTTGACGGGATCGCCGAGGGCGACATGGTCCTGCAATTCATCCCGGGGGCTCCCGGGGAGCAAATGATGCCCGGTATGGAGGGCGGCTTCGGGATGATCGGCGGATGAGCGCCGCGGCGACGGGCGCACCGCTGCTGGAACTTCACGGTGTGACCCGGAGCGTGCACATCCCGGACCGCGACCCGCTGCACATCCTGCAGGGCATTGATCTGAGCATCAGCACCGGAGACCATGTCTCGATCCAGGGGCGTTCCGGATCCGGTAAATCGACGCTGCTGAACATCCTCGGCCTGCTGGACGTGCCCACCACCGGCGAGCTGTACTTCGACGGGCGGCCGGTTTCCTCGATGGGGGAGAAGCAGCGCGCCGTCGCCCGCGGCGCCCAGGTGGGATTCATCTTCCAGCAGTTCAACCTGCTGCCCGGCCGCACCGCCTTGGAGAACGTCATGACGCCGCTGCTCTATGCGCGCGGCAGCCAGTTCTGGCAGCGCGAGCGGCTGGCCGCCAGGATGCTGGAGCGGGTTGGCTTGGGCGACCGGCTGCGCGAGAAGCCGCACAAGCTCTCCGGCGGCGAGCAGCAGCGGATCGCGATTGCACGGGCGTTGGTGCGTTCGCCCAAGCTGATCCTGGCGGACGAGCCCACCGGCGCCCTGGATATCGAGACCGGACAGCGGGTGATGGCGCTGTTGGACGAAGTGGCGCTGGAATCGGGCGCGGCGCTGGTGACCATCACCCACGACGCGAACGTTGCGGCGCTGGCCCAGCGGCACTACCGGCTGGGCGATGGCATCCTCAACGCGCCGGAGCTGGTGGCATGACCGGGTTCGTGGCTCTGTTGGTCGAGGCATGGGCCGAGCTGCGCATCCACAAGACCAGGATCCTCTTGGCACTGATCGGGGTGGCGCTGTCGGTCGCGGCGCTGACCACCGTCGTCGGACTTGGCAACATGGCCCGGGAGGGCATGGTGCAGGCGCAGGAGCAATCCGGCGGCCGGGCGGCCACTGTGTCGGTTGAGGTTTTCACGGAGACAGGAAACGAGGACCCGGCGGTTCTCAAAGCTGCCTTCGATTCCCTGCTGGAACGCTACGCCGTGGAGTACGCGAGCCGGCGCGCCTTCGGCCAGGTCCCGTTCCAATTTCCGCATGGCGTGCTGGCGACCGAAACCACGGTGGTGGACAGAAGCTACGGCGAGATGCGGCGGGTGAACTTGGTTGCAGGCCGCTGGTTCACCGAGGCCGACGCTGCGGCGCTGGCGCCGGCGGTGATCATCAACGAAGCGTTCCACCGACAGTTGGGCGAACCCGATCTGGCGGTGAACCCGGTGGTGCAGATTTTCCAGCAGCGGCCGATCGCCGCCACGGTCGTAGGTGTCACGCCGGACCTCCACGAGGGCGCCATGCCAACGGCCATGATGCTCACCGCCCAGTACGAACGCTGGGGTCTGGGCGGGGCAGGAGGGTCGCCTCCTGCGTTGGAGATGTGGCTCCCGGTCGACGCCGAACCGGGCCTGACGGCCGCCATCACCGGCGATCTGCAGGCCCAATTCCCCGCCGCGCACGTGCAGGTCTACCGCAGCGACTATGCCGCCTGGGGCGACCCGTTCGAGGGCATCCAGTGGGCGGTGGGCGGCATCGCAGGCCTGGTGCTGCTGCTGGGGGCGGTGGGGCTGCTCAACATCTCCATGGTCACGGTCAAGTACCGGGTGCGCGAGATCGGCATCAGGCGCAGCTTCGGCGCGACGTCGGGGCGCATCTTCTTCGGCGTCATGCTCGAATCGGTGGTGGCGACCTTCGTGGCCGGCGTGGTCGGGGTGATGCTCGCCGTCGCGGTGGTGAAGAGCCCGTGGATTCAGGACCTGATTGCCCAGGGCATCAGCGAACTGCCGCCGTTCCCGGTGGAGGCGGCGTTGATCGGCATCGGCGCCGCCACCGCCGTCGGCGCGCTGGCCGGCCTGATTCCCGCGCTGGTGGCCGTCCGCGTGAAGGTCATCGACGCGATCAGGTACTAACCTGCTAGCGTCTCCCATTGGCCCGGAGGCGAGAGGTAAGAGCCGGCCGTGTCGTGACGCCTGGGCCCAGATGCACCGGCAGACTCGACATAACCGTCAGCCCTCGGCGAACTAGTGCGAAGCCACGCCCGCGGTTAAGGCGCTGGCTTTGGGTGCCCTCTTCAGGGCGACGACCATGTCGGCGGTCAGGATGGCCAGCGAGAGCCAGACCAGGCTGAAGCCGATCCAGCGTTCCAGCGGCATGGGCTCGTGCAGGAAGACGAGGGCGGTGATGAACTGCAGGATCGGGGCCAGGTACTGCAGCATGCCGACGGTGCTCAGCGGCAGCCGGCGGGCGGCGGCGCCGAAGAACAAGAGCGGCAGGGCCGTGATCAGGCCGCTGGCCGCCATCAGCCAGAAGTGGCCGGGGCCCTCGGAGAGCAGGGTTGCCTGGCTCCCGGCCAACAGGATGAGCATGATGACCACGGAGACCGGGGCCAGCACCAGCGTTTCCACGCTGAGGCTGGTGACGGCATCGACGCGGCCGCCGACGCGATTCTTGACCAGGCCGTAGAACCCGAAGCTCAGTGCCAGGATCAGGGCAATCCAGGGCACGTTGCCATAGCCGAAGGCCAGCACCAGCACCGCGATGAACGCCACGCCCATCGCGACCCACTGTGCCGGGCGCAGCCGCTCCTTGAGCAGGATGACGCCCAGCAGCACGGAGACCAGCGGGTTGATGAAGTACCCCAGCGAGGCTTCGATGGCCTGGCCGTTGAGCACGGCGAACGTGTAGGTGAACCAGTTGACCGCGATGAGCCCGGCGGCCAGGGACAAAGTCCCGAAGGTGCGCCAGTTGGTCAGGGCCGCCCGGAAAGTGCGCCAGCCGCGCAGCGCGGTGATCAGCAGGAAGCAGAACAGCAGCGACCAGACAATCCGGTTGGCCACGATCTCCAGCGGACCGGCCGGGATCAGCGCGGTGAAGTACAGCGGGAGGATGCCCCAGAGTCCGTAGGCTGCGAGCCCGAACCCGATGCCGGCTCCGGTCTCGCTGGGGCGGCCGCCCTGCTTGCTGGGCCGGCCGGGTCCGCGGCGGACGCCAGCCTCGGCTTCCACAGCGGCAGGGGCAGAAGGCTGGGAGGAGGCACCGCCGTCGTTCTTTGACACGCTGGGACAACCTCCGGTCACGTGGTTCTATTCCGCTGGGTTCTATGCCAACGGTATCCCGAGGTACCCGCCGCGGTCAGAACTTTCCGCCGGCCAGTTTGCCGACCAGTTCGGTGAACTCGTCCAGCGGATGTTGGCGGCCGCCGGAGGGGTCGCGGTGGTAGGTGACCGCGAGCGACTGCAGCGGCGGAACGCCCACCAGCCGGGCGCGCTCGCCGGCCGCGGCCAGGGCCTGCTGCGGGCCGAACTGCTGCAGCGCCTCCGGCCCGAAGAACGCGCAGGCCGGAACGCTGACGCCGGTGAAGCGGGCCGGGAACGAGAGCTGCTCCAGCAGCATGGCGTGGCCGGCCAGTGCGGTGCGGGCGTGGGCGCGGTGCATGGCGGAGCCGAAGGAGGCCAGTTCGTCCTCGGCCAGCGGATCCACCGATTCGCAGAACAGCTCCACGGACTCGTGCACGCCGGTGGAAGAGCGGGTCACCGTCAGCACGCCGATGGACGGCACCTCGGTGCCGGGGCGGGGCCGGCCGACCACGATGATGTTGCTGGTCATCGGCGCGGTCTCGTAGCAGTAGCGGGTCAGTTCGGCGGTGTCCCACGGCTCGCTGACCGGCTCGTGGATGCCCCAGCCGGCCGGCTCGGCGCCGGTGAGCTCGCGGAAGGCGGCCGCGGCGAACTCGCCGATCCGGGTGGATTCGCTGGCCGGATGCAGGATCTCGCCGCGGGCCTGGACCACGCCGTCGGAGCCGGCCGGAGCCTGCAGGTATTCCGGCGCCAGCTGTTCCTCGGCGGCGAAGACGTCCCCGTTCCAGCGGTACTGCTGGCCGGTGAAGCCGTTGTAGAAGGTGCCGTCGGCTGCGCTGGCCATCCAGATACAGCCGTCGCGCTGCAGCAACTGGTACAGCGGGAGCGTCAGTCTGCTGGCGCTGGGCGTCATCACCACGAACTGGCGCTCCGACTCGCGCGCGGCCACGTAGGCGCGGGTGAGCGCGGGGGAAAGGAACACCAGCGGCTTGTCCTGGAAGACGACGGCGGTGCGGTCGGTGTGGAAATCGAAGGCCGAGGCGTGCATGGTCATCGCTGTTCTCCGGAGCCGGGCAGCTGGTGGCCGACGACGGCGCCGCGGCAGCGCACGGCGATGTTCTGCGCCAGCCGGTAGCCCAGCGATTCGCCGTCCGGGATGCCGTTGCGGATGGTGATCTCCTGCCACCACAGGTCCTGGTGCTCCGGTTCGGCGAAGTCCGGGTCGTCGGAGAAGACGGACGGGATCGGCGCACCCTCCACCGCGTTCACGCTGGCGCCGGCCAGCAGCCTGGAGACCTCGCCGGGCACGCGGATCAGGCGGGGAAGCTCGACGGCGAGCATGGTGGTGCCGTGGCCGTCCTCGACTTCCAGCAGGGTGCTGTCCGCGGCCTGCCGGACGTACTCCTGCGGGACCACGGCCAGCAGCGAGACCATGACCACGTCCTGGTCCGGTTCGTCGAGCGCGACGACGGTGACGGTGTTAGACATCGGCGGTTGCCTCCAGCGGGGTCCACAGGGTCTGCACGGTCTGCACCGGGCCGCCGGAGCGGACCAGCAGGCCGCGGCCGGGCGGCAGCCGGCGCGCCCGCACGTTGTTCAGCAGGCCGCCCTCGGAGCGGTCGCCGGAAAGGATCAGGCCGGTGCTGCCCGAGTCGCGCAGCGCCGCGAAGAACTGCTCGTACATGCCGCGGCCGGCTCCGCGCACGCGGCGGGTCAGGATCACGTTCAGCTGCAGCTCCGGGCCCATCGGCAGGTACTCGATCAGCGACCGCAGCGGCCCGGCGCCGCCGGCGGTGAGGATGTCGTAGTCGTCGGCCAGCAGCACGATCCGCGGGATGCTGTCCGGCTCGCCGATGCTGTCCTGCAGGGCGTCGCCGCCGGCGGTCCGCTTGGACAGTTCGGAGGCGATGGCGTTGGCCAGCGGTTCGGCCTGCGCGGCGCTGGGGGCGTAGCCGCCCAGATAGGCGTCCGGCACCACGTCGGCCAGCGCCCGGCGCGGATCGAAGACCGCGAAGACCAGGTCCCGGGACGGATACTGGGCCACCAGCGAGGAGACCAGCGAGCGGACGACGTTGGTCTTGCCGGACTGCTCGTCGCCCATCACGATCAGGTGGTGTTCGCCGCGGACCACGTCCAGCATTTCCGGGCCCAGATCGGTCTCGCGCAGGCCCAGCGGCAGCAGGCCCGGCAGCGGCGGGACCTCGATCTCGGCGGCCTCCACCAGCTGCGGCAGGATGCGCACCCGCATGGCGCGGGCGTCGGTGGAGGCGGCGACGGCGGCCACCATGTCCCGGGTGCCCTGGGTGGCGGTGTCCGCGTCGGCCACGCCGTCGATGCGCGGCAGCGCAAAGTGGCCGAACAGCTTGGCGTCGGTCAGCGCCCGGCCGGGCCGGTCCGCGGGCATGGTCTCGGCGAGCTTGCGGCCGTAGGAGGAGTCCGCCGGGTCGGCCAGCCGCAGCTCGATCTTGGTGCCGAAGAAGGATTGCTGGGCCAGCCGGATCTCGTTCTGCCGGTTGGCGGTGGTCACCACGTGGATGCCGTAGCCGCCGCCGCGGGCGATCAAGGCGTGCACGGCGGGTTCGATGTCCTCGAACTCGTCGGTGAGCAGGCCGTAGCCGTCCAGCACCAGCACGATGTCGGCGCTGGGCAGTTCCGGAATCCGGCCCTGGGCGCAGAGCCTGCGCAGCGTGGCCAGCGAGTCCACCTGGTATTTCTCGAAGACGTTCTCGCGCACGGCCAGCATGGCGAGGAGTTCCTCCACCGTCCGGCGGACCACCTCGCGGTTGGTGCGCACGGCCACCCCGCCCACATGCGGCAGGCCCTCCAGCGGGATCAGCGAGTTCCCCAGCAGGTCCACGCAGTAGATGCCCACTTCCTGCGGGCTGTGGGTCATGGCCAGCGAGGCCGCGATGGTGCGCAGCGCGGTGCTCTTGCCCGACTGCGGGCCGCCGATGATCGCCACGTTGCCGCCGGCGGACTTCAGGTCCAGCTCCCAGACGCCCTGCCACTGTTTGGCCGGGTCGTCCAGCAGGCCCACCGGGATCTTCAGCGACCCGCCGGTGGTCAGCCGGATGCCCTGGCTGGTGCTGGTCACCGAACCGGCGGCGGTGTCCAGCGCGACGGCGGCGGGCAGCGGCGGCAGCCAGATCGGGTCCACCGCACGCGGGAACCGGGCCAGGGTGTCCATCAGCGTGGACATCACGGTGGGGCCGGTGGTCCGCTTGGACGCGCCGGTGCGGGCCGGCTTGCCGGCGGACTTGCCGTCGTCGTTCGCCTTTTGCAGGCTCGCCGCGTAGGTGGGCATCGGCAGCACCAGGGGGCCGTCGTCGTCGGCGGTTTCCTGCGCCTCCTGGACCTGGACGTCTTCCAGCGGGCCGGACACATAGCCGGCCTTGAACCGGGTGTAGACGGTGGTGTCCACCTTCAGGTAGCCGAAGCCGGGAACCGGCGGCAAATGGAAGGCATCCGGGGTATCCAGCACGGTGCGTGACTCGGACTCCGAGAGCGTGCGCAGGCCAATCCGGTAGGACAGGTAGGTTTCCAGCCCGCGCAGCTTGCCGGCTTCGATCCGCTGGCTGCTCAGCAGCAGGTGCACGCCGATGGACCGACCGATCCGGCCGATGGACAGGAACAGGTCGATGAAGTCCGGCCGGGCGGTGAGCAGCTCACCGAACTCGTCGATGATCACCACCAGATGCGGCAGCGGGTCCATGGCCTCGCCGCGGGCCAGCCGTTCCTGCCGGTGCAGCTGGTAGTCGGTGATGTTGGCGATGTTGCCGGCGGCCTTGAGCACTTCCTGCCGGCGGACCACCTCGCCGTTGAGGCTCGAGTAGATGCGTTCGATCAGGCTGGCATCGTCGGCCAGGTTGGTGATCACGCCGGAGACCTGCGGCGCGTCGGCGAACGGGGCGAAGGTGGCGCCGCCCTTGAAGTCCACCAGCACCATGGACAGCAACTCCGGCGGATGCGTGGCCAGCAAGCCCAGCACCAGCGACCGCAGCATTTCCGACTTGCCGGAACCGGTGGCGCCGACGCAGAGCCCGTGCGGGCCCATGCCGAACTGCGCCGACTCCTTCAAGTCCAGCAGGGCGGGCCGGCCGCGGTCGTCCGGCCCCAGCGGGATGCGCAGGAAGTCCACCTCGCTGCGCGGTTTCCAGAGCCGCCTGATGTCCGCTTCATCGAGTGCCGGGCTGAGGCCCAGCATCTCCAGGAAGCTGTCCGAACCCGCGGCGGTGTTGTGTTCCAGCGAGTCCGCGGAGAGCCGCATCGGCGCCAGCTCGCGGGCCAGCGCCTCGGCGGTGGCCACGGCCAGGCCGTCCAGGGTGCCGCGTTCTTCGACCGGTTCCACCGGATCCTGGCGGTAGTTCTGGATCAGGAATCCCGCGTCCGACGTCGGGGCGCCGGCTTCAGCGGCGGCGGCACCTGCCGCCTGGCCTGCCCGGGCGCCGGCCGCGGGGGAGCGGTCCGCCCCGGCACGGGCACGTGCACCCGCACGGGCGCCGGCCGCGGCCTGGCTGCGTTCGGCCTGCGCCCGGTAGCTCCTGGACCCCGCCGGACCGCGGTCTGCGGCGGCGCCGTCCTGGCTGACGCGCACGCTGACCTCGCCGGGCTCCTGTCCGCGGTCGGCCACCAGATACACCACGGTGATGCCCAACTGGGCCAGCCCGGCGTGCCGGTCCGGCAGCACCAGATCTTCCGGCAGGGCGCCATAGCAGTCGGCCAGCACCAGCAGCCGGGGGAGGTGCTGGCTGGCGCCCTTGAGGTTCTTGGAGGATTCGGCCGCCACCACGGCGCGGCGGTTCAATTCGTCGGCAAGTACGGCACCGAGTTCGTCCACGGAACGGGCCATCCGGCGCACCGGACCGGTGGCATGGGCCTGCTTCTGGTCGGCCAGATGCGGCAGCCACAGGGTCCAGTCCCAGTCGCGCAGCCGGTCTTCGCGGGCCGCGATGCCGACCTGCAGGTCTTCCGGCGAGTGGAAGGCGCAGGCCTCGATGAGCAGGTTCCGGGCGGCGTTGAGCACGAACTCGCGGGAACCGATGATGCTGACGTTGCCGGCCGAGTCCAGCGGCAGGGTCAGCGGCAGGTCCGGCGACCTTTCGTAGCGCTGCTGCAGGATCCGCACTTCGTTGTCCATGAACGTGTCGCGCTGCGCGGTGGCCGGGCCCTGCTCGTTGACGGTGATCTGCCGGCTGATCCGCTCGCCGGAGCCGATCCGGACCTGCAGGAAGTCTTCGTTGCCGCGGCGCCGTTCCCACAGCCGCCTGCTGTTGCGGACGATGTCGAAGAGCGCGGTGGGTTCCGGGTTGCTGGTGCGGGCGGTGGTGATGGTCCGCTGCTCGTCCGTGCGCAGGGTGGCCCGGGATTCCTCCAGGTACTCCAGATAGCGGTCGCGTTCCTCGGCCCGGGTACGGGCCGCCCGGCCTCGCTGGCCCAGCATCATGATGATGGATGCCACCACGGTCACGATCATCGCGATGGCGCCGACGGCGGCCAGGCTGTTGCCGCGGAAGAGCATCATCACGGTCATGGACAGGCCGGCGCCCAGCAGCGGGATCAGTGCCATGGCGTTCATCCGGCCGGACTTCTCCGCCATCGGCGGCGGTGCTTCCAGACTGAACGGGGCAGCCTCGCGGGCCGGGGCGGTGGTGCGGGCCGGCCGGTGGATGATCTTCACACTCATTGGCCGGTGTGCTCCATCGCCAGGGCCAAGGCGGTGGAGGCCAGCTCCGCCGCCTGCAGCCGGACGGCGCGGGACATCAGCCCGGGTTCGAACTCCACGCCGCTGGCCAGATGCCGGTCGTAGCCCAGCGGCAGCACGGTGAGCCCGTCCCGGGCCAGCGCCTTGGCTTCGGACATCGGGTCCAGCGGGGCATCGGCGTCGGTCTGGGTCAGCACCGCCAGCAGCCCGGTGCCGGCCAGCTCCGGGGTGGCCGCCCAGGCCGCGGCCGTCCGGCGCACGTCCTGGACCCCGGCCACCGAGGCGGGGGCCACCAGCACGGCCAGTTGGGCGGCACCGATGGCCCAGTTGGTATCCGGGTTCTCGCCCGGGCCGGTGGCGCAGTCGTAGACCGCCACCGGGCAGTACCGGGAGATGCTCTGGCCGGCCGCCGAAAGCGCGGCGCCCCCGGCATGGCCGCCGAGCGCGCGCTCACCGGCCACCCACAGATTGGCACCGGCCGCAGCCAACTGCCGGCGCAGGTCGTCGGCACTCGCGGCGGGGACCTGCTGGAGCACCGCCGCGGCCTCGTCGATGGCCGGCGCATCCGGCACACCCAGGCGCAGCGCCAGGGTGCCGCCCGCGGGCGCCAGGTCCACGGCGGCAATGGTGTCCTGCCGCGCCGCGCTATAGAGCGACGCCAGCAGCGCCGCCGTCGTGGTCTTGCCGGCTCCGCCCCGGCTGCCGATCACTGCCATCCGGCGCCCGGTGCTCACGGCCGCCTGCGCGCCGGCGGTGGCGGCGACCAGCCGCTGCGGATAGTCGTCGGCGGACACCAAGCCCTTCGCGGCGCGCGCGGTGCGGACCAGCCACGGCTCGCCGGGACGGCTGCGCAGCCGGCGGCGGCGCTGTTCGGCATCGGACTCGAACGGACCGGCGGCCACCGGTCCGGCGGCCGGGACGGGCGAACTCCACGGATCGGCCGCCGCGACACCCGAAAGGCCTGCCCCCGACGGCGCACCCGGCGGCAGGCTGCCCGGATGGGCGTGGCCTGCGGCGGCCTGGCCCGCGGCGAGCTGGCCCCCGGTGAGGTGGCCGGTGGCGGCCTGTTCCCGGGCGATCAAATCCCTGCGCGAAATCGGTTCCATAGCGTCGGTCCCAGCCTGAATCAGTCGAAGGTGGTCAGCAGCGAAGCGAAGACGCCGAACAGGCCGATGACCAGCGGGACCGAGGCCAGGATGGCCAGCGTCTCGAACCGGTTGGCCAGCAGGCGCAGTTTCGCCGCGGAATGGTCGGGCAGCGTCACGGTCAGCGAAATCACGACGACGACGGCCAGCACCAGCAGCCCGGCCGCCACCAGCCAGCCCTGCGCGGGGGCGAAGGCCAGCACCGAACGGGCCAGCGCCAGCGTGCCCACTGCCGCGGCCAGGTAGAGCGCAATCCGGTCCGGGGCCAGCGGGAAGGCGCGTGCCCGCAGCCCGGTAGCCAGGGCCAGGCAGCCGATCAGCGGCATGGTCCAAACCTGCCCGGCGGTGTCCGTGCCCAGGATCCACAAGCCGGCGGCCACCGAGAGCGCCACCAATGCGGTGCCCAGGCTGAGCCCGCGGTGCGCGGAGCCGATCGCCACATGCACGTCCGTGCGTCCGATCCGGCCGCCCTTGGCCCGGCGGTCGTCCAACGTGGCCAGGCCGGAGACGGACAGGGCGATCTGCGGCAGCAGGCCCAAGGTGGCGCAGCTGAGCAGTGCGGCCACGCTGGCCGCCTGCACCGGAGTGCCGAACAAGGCCAGCGAAGCGGCCCAGAACAGGGTGAGCAGGGCCAACAGCCCGGCGGCGGACATCAGCGCACGCGGGCGCTGCGAGATCAGGCCCGCGCAGACCAGTGCCACCGCGCTCACCGCCGCGGCCAGCAGCACGTGCGTCCCGGGACCGACCGGCAGCCGCAGCACGCCGCCCACGGCCAGCAGCCAGCCGGTACCCACCAGCAGCGGGCCCAGCACCGTGGTGGTTGCCCGGCCCAGGTAAATGCCGGTGCCGAGCAGCACCGCGGCCAGGCCGAAAAAGACCGAGGCAGCCAAACCGGTGGCGGCGCCGTCGAGCAGCAAATGCACGCCCAGATACAGCCCCGCGGCCGCGAAGACGGCTCCCGTGGCCCGGCGGACCATCTCCGTCCAGCGGCCGCCGATGTCCTCGGTCTGTTCCACCACGGCGTCGGTGATGTCGTACACCACGGGCGCGGGCGGCGCCTCGGACACGTTCACCAGCCTCAGCATGGCGCCGTCGGCGATCCCGGCGTCGCTGAGCGAGGCGTCCTCGCGCACCGGGTCGCCGGCCGGAGTGATCAGCGTCTTGACCGAGACGGCGGCGGTGGGCTGGTCGTCCAGCAGCTCCAGGATTTGGGGCAGCAGCAGGCCGGCGGGGGTCTGCGACGGCAGCAGCACATCAACATGGCGCTGCGGCCCGGCCACGGTGACGCGGGTAAAGGTTTCGGCCATGGTCAGGCGGCTCCTGAATGGGGGGTGAGCGTGGGACGGAAACCGCCAGCGCCGCCGTCGTCCGTAAAATCACCACTGATCTGGAGCACGACGGCGGATGGGGCGCGCTGCTGCTGTTGCGCCCGCAGGTCTTCGAGCAGGTTGGTCACGAACGAATAGCCGACGCAGACGGCAGCAATCACCGCGGCCAGGGCCACGCTGAAGAAGAAGGTGCGCACGCTGGACTTCCACCGCCGTTGCAGCGGGTTGTTGCCGTAGAGCAGGGCGGTGGCCAGGCGGGTCCGCCGGACAGCCACGGACTCGATGAGCTGATTGTCGTAATCGTGTGCCATCCCTCTCCTCCCAAACGGTGCGCTGCACGGTGTGCCGCTTCTCGAGCTTATCGTTCCAATTGATGGACAAATCGGCCGCCGTCCCGCGCAGGATGGGGAGATGTACCCATTAACGTCGATTGACGCCGGTGCCGGCCAGCGCGTTCTATGGTAAAGGCGGGGAACCGCCTCAAGACAACCGGCCGGGCGGCAACCCGGCATTCGGCGGACCAGCCATGCCCGCCGGCACAGCGGCAGCGACAGCCCCGACGGGGCACGGAGGTGGAGCAATGAGCGGCAACCAGTTCATCAAAATGGAGAAGAGCGCGTTCGTCGACGCCGGCAAGGCCAGCGCGGCGGCCGACACCGAGCTGCAGGCATTGATGAAGGAACTCGAGGCGGTGCCGGAGCCGATGCGCAGCAACACGGCCGGTGACTTCTGGGAGAAGTTCAAGGGCATCATGGGCCGGGCCAACATGGTGGCATCGGGACTGCAGAAGTCGCTGGTGTCCATCCAGCAGGGCCAGTCCGAGGTCAACACCACCATGCAGCAGGGCGAGCAGCAGCAGGCCGACGACGCCGACGCCACCGAGGGCAAGGCAGCCTGGGACGACGCCGTCTTCCGCAACCGCGGCTAGCGCCCCCGCCGCATGGAGCGGCAATCGGCCGCCAGCGGCACCGGCGGCGAAAAGACGCACGCACCCATAGAAGACTTTTCCGGCCGAGGCCGGGCATGAGGGAGGAAACATCATGGCAGACCAGAATTCATTCGCCTTTTCCGACGGCGGGGCATCGCAGGCCCAGGACAACCTGGACCGGGTGAAGAAGAAGCTCAACGCGCTGGTGGAGACCCGCAAGAAGGACGCCGCGGACCTGCAGGCCAAGTTCCAGGCCACCGACATCGCCGAGCAGTACGACCGCGTGGAGCAGGCCTGGGCCGACGCCGGTATAGCCTTCGCGGGCATCATGGCCGATGTGCACAAGTTGCTGGAGGACGCCAAGAGCACCGCGGGCAGCACCATCAAGACCGCCGGCGGAAAGATCGCCAACATCTAGCACCGCCGCAGGATTCAGGCTCCGGGCAATCCGTGCGCCGGGCAATCCGTGCGCCGGGCAACATCCGGGGCATGGACAACATCTAGTACGGAAGGCGGACAGCAGTGGCACTCGACGGCTGGGACATCGACCCCACCAAGGTCCAGGCGATCGTCAGCACCGCGAGCGGGCGGACCGAGGGCTTCGAGAAGGACTTTCCGGCGCTCGGCACGGCATTGTCCGAGATGGCCACCGCCTCAAAGTCCGGCCCGGTGATGGAAGCGCTGAACGGGTGGGCGGAGAAAACGGTCCAGCCGGGCCTGGAGAGTGTCGGCGGACGCCTGCAGACCACGTTCCAGGGGACCATGGACGCGGTCAACGCCTACGTCCTCGGAGACGCCCGGATGGCCGGTGATGCGCAGGACCTGATCGGCACCCTGCCCGAGGAGGAGCACGCCGCGCGCCCGCACAGCCCGCACGGCCCGGTTCCGCAGGCACTCTGACAGCCCTCACCACGCAAGTCTCTCGCACCACCTAAGGGGAATTAATGACGGCCTGGGATCCCTATTCCGAGGCATATCCGCCGCGGCCCGACGCGGAACTGCTGCGCTCGCACGCCCGAACGCTGGATGAGACGGCCGAGGGCATTGTCGACGCCGTCGAGCTGATCGAGGGCGACTGGAGCGGGCTGGAAGCGGTCTACAAGTCGCCCGAAGCGCCCCAGGTCTACGTTGCGGTCAAGCCGGTCAAGACCACCGCCGAGGAGATCAAGGCCGACACCGCCGCCATCAAGGCGGCCATCGAAACCTTTGCCGACTGGGCCGACACCTTCAAGGCACGCTATGACGCGCTGGTGGTCCGCTGGCACGGCGTGCGGGCGCGGATTGCCAGTGAAGGCGACGATTGGCGCAAGGAAGAGGACCTGGTCAACGACGACAACCAGATCCTCAAGGACGCCAACGCGCTGGCCGCCGAGCACATGGCGGCCGAGCGCGCCTGCCACAACGCGATCACCGCGCTGTACGGCGGCATCACCCTGGTCGAGACCACGCAGGAAGGCCCGGGCACCGGAAAACAGGCCTACGGCTACTCGGCCGAGCAGTTGGATTCCGCCACCGGGGAAGGCCATATCCCGTGGGGCCAGCCCACCGAGTGGGACAAGCCGTGGTACCGGGACGCCTGGGACGGCGTGGTGTCATTCGGCAAGGGCGTCTGGAGCGGCATCACCGGCACCGTGACCGGGCTGTGGAACATGGTCAACTTCACCGACGGGGAAACCTTCGCGGCCACCTGGAAGGGCATCGGCCAGATCGCCCTGAACGTGGCGATCGTCTCCAGCCCGATCACCGCGGCGGTGGCCGAATCGATCGGCGGCCCGGGCACGGTCAAGAAGGCCGGCGAGGAACTGCTCGCCGTCGGCAAGGCAGCCATCCACTGGGACGACTGGCAGCGCGACCCGGCCTACGCCGCCGGCGCCACCGCGTTCGATCTCTCCGCCATCCTGCTCACCGCCGGCGGCGGAGCCGCGGCCAAGGTCGGTGGCGTCGCCAACAAGGTCACCGCCGTCAGCAGGGCCGGCGGTGTGGCCTCCAAGGTGCTGGACTTCTCCGGCCTGACCAAGACCGCGGGCATCACCACCCGCGCCCTCGACTTCTCCAGCAATCTGAAGTTCACCGCCATCGACGTCACCACCAGCGGCTTCAAGACGGTCAGCAACACCGTCCGCCCGTACGTCAGCACCGCCGGACACGCCATCACCGACGGGCTGCAGCACGCGTCCACCGGCCTGCGCACCGGCATGGACAAGCTCACGACGTCGGTGCGCACCAGTGCGGACAACGTCGCCAACGCGCTGGGCGGCCCGCGCGTCGCCACCGCCGGCGGCGGCTTCACCACGCCGCACCGGTTCGACGTGGAAATGCCCGCCACCCGCAACTCCAACAGCACCATGAACTTTGACGCGGACGGTTCCAAACCGTCGTCGCGCACCGGCGGCTACACCGTGCCGGAACGTTCCGGCCCTCCGCAGTACGGCCAGCGGATTGAGACGCCGGAGGCCCAGCCGGCGCCGGCGCGCACTCCCGACGCTGAGGCGCCGGCTCGCACTCCCGACGCCGGAACCGATGCTTCAGGCTCACGGGCCCCGGAACCCGATCCCACCACACCCAAGGCGACCGCTGCGGGGTCCGGCGACGGAATCAACGCCTATGACGTGAACGGACAGCGAGTCGACGACAGCTTCCGCCATCCGCAGGAACCGCAGTACGGCACCGCTGTGCCCGACGCGATCCAGAACCCGGAGGCACACGCCAGATATGGCCAGCACCGGGCCGATGACCTCTACCAGGACGTCGAGCTGCCGGACTGGGCGGACCTGCCCAAGGACCAGCACGGCCTCCTGGACATCAACAGCGACCTCGACGCCATCGTGGACCGCTCCCAGCCCGCCTATGGCACCGACGAGCTCGGGAACCCTTTGGATAGAGCCGAGTACGCGAACCGGTACAGCGAGTTGGACGAGTTCCGGCCGGACGAGTACCGGGCGGCCTATCCGGACAATGCCGGGGCGGCCGAGGGAACCATCCGGACGTACTCGTCGTACGACGACCTGCAGGCAGACTTCGGACAGGTCAAGCTGGACCGGATCGGTCCCAACGGCGGAGACTACCTGGCCATCGAGGGAACCCCGTGGCACATGCGCGGCCTGCCGGTCGATACCCTCGGCAAGGAGCTGCACCACTTCGAACTTGACCGGCTGCCCGAGGGCGTGAAAATCGAGGTCTCCGAGATCGCCCCGGCGTTCGGGCGTCCGGGCGGCGGAACCCAGCTGCGGTTCCTCGACATTACTCAGGGTCCGGAACCCAAAGCCATCGGCGTCGACGAACTGATCCGCAGGGAAGGCCTCCGCGAGACCGGACCGCGCCAGTTCGACCCGCCGTGGGCGCGCAACGCCGACAACCCGGTGGACCTGCTGGCCAAGCACGACCTCGACTTGTCTGCACGGAAATCCGTCGTTGACGCGGTCGAAGAGCAGGGCATCACGCTGGAACGCACGACCGTCTACGAGGTGGACGGCCGCGGCAAGTTCTACACGAACTCCGCCGGCCATATCCAGCAGATCGAGGCCCCCAGCGGAACCAAGGGCAACTGGAATCCCGAGTTGAACAACCCTCGGCCCAACATCAGGTACCACATCGACGGCAACATCGTGGTCCACACCGACGGGTTCGGGCGCCCCACGGCACTGCACGCCCACGACCTCGAGTACTTCCCCAAGGAGCAGGCCGACACTTGGCGGCATCCGGGCAACCAGACCAACGTGGGCGGTCACGGCGGCGGCGACTACGACGGAGGCCACCTCCTCGCAGCCATGTTCGGCGGGCCGGGGGAGAAGATTAACCTGATTCCCCAGCTGAACATCCAAAACCGGAACCTCGGCCTGGGCGCCCTGACGCCCATCGAGCGGTTGCGGCTGACGGGGGCCGCCGACACCTGGTATGACACCGAGCTCTGGATCCGCGACCGGCTCCGCAACGTGCCTCCCGGGGGCAGCAAGCCCTCGGTCACATGGGACGTCCGCCCGATCTACGATGCTGGTGGGGGAAACCGTGTTCCACATATGGTGGAACTCAAGGTAACGGTTAACGGCCAAACCCGGCGCTTCGACTTCGAAAACTAAGGAATGTACTCCCCGTGACATCACAGCTGCTCTCCGACGAGTTTTTGTCGGCCATGGCAACCGCGGCCTCTTCGCGGTTCCGGACCTATCAGGAGATCCGGCTGGAGTTCGAGATCTACGGTGCAACCGTCTCCTGGACGGAGATGGCACAAACCGCTGAAGGCGCATGGGTCAGCATAGACTTCTCCGACGCCGCGCCGCTGGACCGCAGAACGTTAAAGTCGGACAAAGCCGCCAGCTACACCAAAGGCAAGGGCACATGGTTCGCCGCCCGGCTGACCCTGGTCCCTGACGAAGAGCCGCGGTTCGAACGGTTCGACACGGAGCCGTTGGAACCTGCCCCGGGCGCCCTCCAGATGCCGGTACCTCCCGCTGCGGTCCAGGCCGAGCTGGCCCTGTTTCCGCGCGAACAGGAACGGGTTCCCGGCTGGATGCGCGACATCCTCGAAAGCAACGGTTTGGACGTGCCGTATCTCGACCCGGCAACCGAAGAACTGGTGCTTGGCAGTGAACGGGCTCCGTTCCAGGACCCCGCCCAGTAGCTCCCCCGCACCCTCCCGGAAGAAGGAACCCATTCCATGTCCGAACAGACGCCTGTGCTGCTCCGCCAACAGCAGTTGGCCGAGATACTCGCCGGCTGGATGCTGCAGGCCGTCAACTCCGAGCCCGGCTGGGACCGGATGGTGCTGGAGCTGAAACCATCCGCCGACGCCATGCTCATGCGCATCACCCAAGACCGCGGCGGCATGGCCGCGGCCAATGCCGGCGCCCTGCAGCCCGGCACCGCGCCCTTCGACGCCGCCGTCGAACTGCGCAGCCTCAGCGCGGGGGAGAACGGAGAATCCTGGCGCTCGGCAGCCGTGAACCTCTCCGCACGGGACTGGCCGGAACCGAAATACTCCCTGGACACCTACTTCAATTTCGACCAGCCCGCGCCCGATTTCGGTCTGGGAGAACCGACCGACCAGGGGCCCGCATCAGCAGCCGGGCAGGAACAGGCAGGCCGGCGCGGGCTGGACAACCGCTTGGTCGCCGACGCCGTGACGAGATTCAGCGAGAATCCGGGGAAGGCGGCGGCGGTCAATGTGTTGCGCCACCTGATCGGCAGCGAAGTGTTGCTCGATGCCACAGATAACCCCGGGCGCCCGGGCATCAGCGTCGTCGAAGTCCACGGTTCGCCGTCCGTGCTCGCCTTCACCTCGCAGGAGAAGCTGGCCGAATTCCGGGCCTCCACGGGCCGGCCGGGGGCACCGGTGTCCTGGGTCCAGCCCGGCGAGGAACTGGTGAAGTTCGTCGACGGCCACCGGGACATTGCCTACCTCTACATCAATCCCGCTGGCCCCGCCTGCGCCCTCGGTCGTCCGGAAATCGGCTTCGCGGCCGGGAGCCTGGCCAATGTCGACCTGAAGCGGGCCGTGGCAAGCCAGAGCGGCACCGACGCCGTCGCCGAACAGCTCAAGCGGCCCGGCGCCGTCGTTCTGACGGTTGACCGTCCGGACGAGGGTGTCTCCGACGGAGGCCCGATCCTGCTCAAGGGCCAGGACGGCGGGCCGATTCTTCCCGTATTCTCGTCCGGGCCGGAAGTTGCCGCCTTCCGGCCGGCGGCGCGGTTCAGGGAAGTGCCGGCAACCTGGGCCATCGACATGCTGCGCCAGAGGCCCGAACTGTCGATGGTGGTGGACCCCGCCGGCCCGGAAGCGCTGCTCCGCGCCTCGGACTTCTGACATGGCAGCCTACCTGGGGCAGCTGGACGAAGCCCTGCTGGCGACAGCTGCAGAGTGGTTCGGGGGCCGCAGTTCCCTGGAGGACGGCGCCTGGACCGTCCGGAACAACTACGGCGTCCGGATGTCCATCGCCGCCGAGGCCGACGGCTTCGTCTTCCGGGACGTCATCGCGCCTTACTGGCACGGGAAGCCGGAATACGTCCGCACCGCGGACCCGGAGGCCCTGCTGCGCTGCCTGTTGTTCCGGGCGGCGTTCTGGCAGCGCAAACGCCGCGGCCTGCGCTTTCTGGCTCTCTCCGACCAGGGGATGGATGACGCCGGCGGCTGGACGCTTCGCACCAAGCCGCACAAGTCGCCCGCCGTGCTCGAACGTACGGGACCCGGCGGCACCGTCACCGCCGGCTTTCCGGTGGCACGCGACGCGCGGATCTTCACCCGGTATGCTGCACTTCCGCTGGAGTCCCTCGTGGTGTCACTCGTCGCGGCGGACGGTGCCCCGCTGTTCGGGCCGGGCAGGCCGGGCCACGTTCTCCAAGGGCTGCCGGGCCGGCTGGCGGAACTGCCGCCCGAACGGATGGACAAGGCCGTCCAGTACGCCGCCCTAGCCGAACCGCTGATCCGTGACGATCAGTGGGCGTTCATGAACGCGGCCGGAGAGCGCACGACCGTCAGCGCGACAGCCGAAAGGTACATCCTGGACTTTGAAATGCCGCACGACAACGCGGACCGGAAAAGGTCCTACGTGCGCACCGAGGACCCGGACATACTTACGCGGTGCCTCTTGTTCCTCAGCGGCCGGGCCAACCGGTTCCTGGAGGCAGCGGACGCCGGGGACGGTTTCCTGCCCTACACCGACCGATACGGTTGCCGGGTCGAGGACCCCGACCAGGCCTACCCGGTTACCCTCACCGGCACCAGCGAGCGAGGGGAGTTCCGGGCCTTCTTCCCGACCGGCACCGGGGCGCGCCACCTGACCTATTACTCCGGGGCGCCCATCGAGGAGCTGCTGGCGTCGATCGAGTCGGACGACGGCTCGCCGCTGTTCGGCCCGGACCGGCTGGGAGCCGCCGGCTGAGGGCCGGATGATGCGGCAAGCCTGAGGAGCCGCACCGGTCCCTGGCCCGGCGACGCACCGCCGGCAGCCCATGTGGATGAGTGACGGGACGAAGCTTTCCGGGTCGTACGGCATCTGGCGAGGCGAAGAGATCGAACTGAACAGTACCCGGGCAGTCGCTGGAAAACTTGTCCTGATTCAGGATGGCGGGGAGCAGCCGGGTCCCGAATGGTCGCGCACACTTTTCCGAATCGTTTTGCTCGCACCCCGATTCGCTTCCGACGCATAGTGGATGCACCGAACGGGCGCACACAGCGTCATCAAGATCGGAGCAAACAGCATGACCCGTACGATTCTGCAAAGGCCGTGAGCCCGGCCCAGAGCAGCAGCTATCTGGCCAACTCCGCAGACACGGTCGCCGGCTACGTGCTGCGGGCGGCGGACGTCGTGGGGGCGCGAACCCCGGAACAGCTGTTCGACGCCCTGGACTGGGGTTCTCAGGATCTCCGTGGCAGCGGGATGCGGAAATTATCGATGTGCTGCGCTTCCAGTCCCCGGTCGGCAACTACCTGCACGACGCGCTTGCACCGGAGTTTGTGGACCGCGAGCCGTTCACCGGAACGGGATTCACGTCCTGGGACGGTGGCCAAGCCCCGCTGTTCTATCTCGACGAAGTGCGGCTGCCGGCCGGCGCGGAACTCTGGCGCATCGGCCGGAACGGCTCGGAGGATCTGCTCGCGGTCTACGTCGATGTAGCCCGCGGCTGGGCGGCGGTCGCCGCTGAGGCGAGGGTGGAGCCTAAGCCCGTACCGCCGTCGTCGGTGTTGGGCTGGCGGGCCACCTGGCGCGGGGCAGAGTTCATTGCGGACGTGGTCGACGACGGCAACACCGTGGTGCTCTCATCGCCCGGCGAGCCCCCGGCGGGTGTGTCCGGTTTCGAGAAGACCCCGCGAGGGGTCTGGCGGGCGAAGGTTCCGCTGGAGGACATCACCGACCTTTACGAGCTGAACGTCTCCTGCACCTTCAACGGGCTTCCTTTCCGAGTCCTCGATACCGCGATGGATGGCGGCCGGCGCCTCTTCAGGCTCTCCTATACGGGTCACAACGCGGACTTCGCCGAGGGCATGAAGCTCGATAAGGCGGATGCCGGGGTGTACCGGGCCATCGCGGCCGAGGACGACGTGCAGGATCTGCAGTTCGTGCAGAACCGGTTGGCCGGACTGCCGAACGCCGGCAGCAGAGCACCCTCTGCACAGGATGAGACGCCCGGCACACTGTTAGGCGGCAAACCCGCGGGCATTTAGAATAGGAAACTGTGCGCTTATTGCGCAGGAGGATTCCACAAGAAGAAGGACTGCCCGTGTCTAACTCTGCCGAGGCCATCACCCAGCGTCCCCTCAGGGTGGCTATCATCGGCGCCGGACCAGCCGGCGTCTACGCCGCTGACATCCTCACCAAAGCTGAGCGGGACTTCGAGGTCAGCATCGACCTCTTCGACCGCTACCCGGCACCCTACGGACTGATCCGCTACGGCGTGGCGCCGGACCATCCCCGGATCAAGGGCATCGTCAACGCGCTGCACAAAGTGCTGGACCGCGGCGACATCCGCTTCCTGGGCAACGTCGACTACGGCCAGGACCTGACGCTGATCGACTTCCGGCACTTCTACGACGCTGTCATCTTCGCCACCGGCGCCATCAAGGACGCGGCCCTGGACATCCCGGGGGCTGAGCTTGAAGGCTCCTACGGCGCTGCGGACTTCGTCTCCTGGTACGACGGCCACCCGGATGTGCCGCGGGAGTGGCCGCTGGAGGCCAAGGAGATTGCAGTCATCGGCAACGGCAACGTTGCGCTGGATGTGGCCCGCATTCTCTCCAAGCACGCCGATGACCTGCTCAGCACCGAGATCCCGGACAACGTCTACCGCGGCCTGAAGGGCTCGCCGGTCACCGATGTGCACATCTTCGGCAGGCGCGGCCCGGCGCAGGTCAAGTTCACTCCGCTGGAACTGCGCGAACTCTCGCATTCCCGCGACGTGGACATTGTGCTGTACCCGGAGGACTTCGACTTCGACGAGGGCTCCGACGAGGCCATCCGCACCAACAACCAGACCAAGACCATGGTCAACACGCTCACCAACTGGCTGGTGGAGGAACAGGACACCGGTGCCTCGCGCCGGCTGCACCTGCACTTCCTGCACACGCCGCTGGAGATCGTCGAGGGCACCGGGGACGGCGCCGGCCATGTTGCCGGGATCAAGTTCGAGCGCAACGAGCTGGACGGCACCGGCAATGTCCGCGGCACCGGCGAAATTGTCGAATACCCGGTCCAAGCGGTCTACCGGGCCATCGGCTACTTCGGCTCCGAGCTGCCCGAGGTCGGCTTCGATGCCCGCCGCGGCGTGATCCCCAACGAGGGCGGGCGCGTGATCGACGAGGGCGGAAACCCCGTCCCCGGCATCTACGCCACCGGCTGGATCAAGCGCGGCCCGGTCGGCCTGATCGGCCACACCAAGGGCGATGCGCTGGAGACCATCGGCTTCCTGCTCGAGGACCGGCTGGACCTGCCGGCCGCCGAAGAGCCGGACGAGGACGCCATCATCAAGCTGCTCGAAGAGCGCGGCGTCGCCTACACCACCTGGGAAGGTTGGCTGAAGCTGGACGCCCACGAGCGGGAGCTCGGCGCTTCCTTCGTCGCGGAAAACAACGACGACGGCGCTCCCGCCGTCGAGCGCGAGCGGGTCAAGGTGGTTCCGCGCGAAGACATGATCAACATTTCGCAGGCCTGAGATTGGCCGGCCGGCCCCTCGGTGGTCGATGGAGGCGCGCCAGCGCCGAGCAGAGACCCGAACCGTGGGCCGGCGGCGGTGCGACTAACCCTTGATGTAGAAGCGCAGCACGTCGCCGCCGGGCAGCTCCACCCGGACGTTGCCGTTGCCGGCCATGCTGAGGCGCGCTCCGGGGTAGTTTGAACGCAGGCTGTTGAGCAGCGTTTGATACGGATCCGCGGGCGGCAGTTCCGGTGCGGGTTGAATTCCTGCGGCCGGGCGGTTGAGCAAGGCCCGGAACCGCCCTCCGCACCGCTGTAGCAGAGTCTGTATTGGAGCCACCATCGCCTTGTGCCCGCTTCCTTGCTCGCTTCACTGCCGGCGGCCGGCCGGTCCGATTCCCCAGTGTCGGCCCTTTCACCAAGTATGGGAGCCGCGGGCCATAAATCTGCGAGGCGTTCCGGCAAGTCGCGGAAGTGCCTGCAATCCGCCGGCCGTCCCGGCGCGCCCTCGACGCCAGCGGCTAAGCTGAGACCCGGACAAGCCGCTCTGGGAGCGCAGCCGGTCGGTGTCCTATCGGCACAGGTTCCGAGCAGAAGGAGGAAGCGCAGCGCATGGCCAGGCCGCAGAATCCGCAGCGCAAGCCGCAGCTGCTCGAAGACATCCTGGACTACCTGCAGGACAAGAACCTGGCCGAGCTGTCCTTCCGCCCGCTGGCCGAAGCCCTGGGCATCAGCAGCTACATGCTGGTCTACCATTTCGGGCACCGCGAACAGTTGCTCGAGGAGATTGTGCACCGGGTCCAGGCGCAGCTACCGGCGCCGTCGCCGGAGCAGCTGGCCGGCCTGGAGGCCCCGGCGCTGCGCCAGTTGCTGCTGCAGATCTGGGAGCGGTCGCAGACTCCGCAGAGCCGCGTGCTCCAGCGGCTGGGATTCGAAGCGGCCATCCAGCAGGCCGCCAGCCAGCAGGCCGCCAGCCAGCAGGCCGCGCCCGCCGGAGCAGCACTCCGGCCGCCCGGGTTTTCCCTCTGGCGCGAAGCCGCCGTCGGCTGGCTCAGCGCCCGCGGGGCGGACGAGCAGACGGCGGCAGCCGAGGGGACGCTCTTCGCCGCCGGGCTGTGCGGCTTGTGGTTCGGACAGGTAGCCGCCGCCGAGCCACCGGAGGGGCCCACGGCGGTGTTCCACCTGGTGCTGGAGCGACTCCTGCAGGCAGCCCCCTGACGCCGTCTTCCGCCGTCAGGGTGGCGCCCGCGTCAGGCGGCCACGACGCAAGGCGCCTCACCGACTTAAGCCAGGCTCCGCCGTCGTGATTCTTCACAGGCTCGCACCGGCCGGGGGAGTGACCAACTACTCTGGGGGAGTGACCAACGAAATGCCGCTCAGTGAAGAACAGACCCAACGGATCGTCGGTATCGCCATGGATTTGGCGCGCGAGGGCAAAACCAGCGAGCTGGCCGAGTTTCTCGACCACGGCCTGCCCGTGGACGCGCTGGACCCGGACCGCAACACCCTGTTGATGCTGGCTGCCTACCACGGGCAGGAAGAGACCCTGGACATGCTGCTGGCCCGGGGCGCCAATCCGGATATCCGCAACGTCCGCGACCAGTCCCCGATTGCCGGTGCCCTGTTCAAGGGCGAGGACGCGGTGGTGGCCAAGCTGCTGGCGGCCGGCGCGGACGTGGATGCCGGTACGCCGACCGCGCGGGATGCGGCCAAGATGTTCGGCCGCGAGCACCTGCTGGAGAAGTAAACACCGGCTCTTACCAACGAAAAAAACTGCCCGGGACCGGCCGCAATGGCTGGTCCCGGGCAGTTTTATGCCGTCAGGCGAGGGGCATTACGCCGAGTCGGTGTTCACATCCACCGCGGAGATCTTGCCTGCCTGCAGGGCCTCGATGGCCTTGCGCACGCCTTCGCCGTAGGCCGGGTCGGCCTTGGTGCAGTTGGCGATGTGGCGTTCGATGGTGGCTTCGGAAGCCCCGTCGATGGCGCGGGCGGTGTTCTCGAACAGCACCTGGCGCTGCTCGGCGGTCATCTTCTCGCGGAAGAGGATGCCGGGCTGCTCAAAGTAGTTGTCGTCGTCCTCGCGGAAGTTGAACCGGTCGGCCACGGCGCCCACGGCCTGCGCCGGGTCGCGGTATGCCGGCTGTTCCTGCCAGCGTCCGTAGCCGTTCGGCTCGATGCCCGGGGTGGCGCCCTGGTTGCCGTCCACGCGCATGGAGCCGTCGCGGTGGTAGGAGTTCACCAGGCCGGCGCCGCGCGGGTAGTTCACCGGGATCTGGTGGTGGTTGACACCCAGGCGGTAGCGCTGCGCGTCGCCGTAGGAGAACAGGCGGCCCTGCAGCATGCGGTCCGGCGAGAAGCTGATGCCCGGCACCACGTTGGCCGGGGTGAAGGCAGCCTGCTCCACGTCGGCGAAGTAGTTCTCCGGGTTGCGGTTCAGCTCCCACTCGCCAACCTCGATCAGCGGGTAGTCCTTCTTGGACCAGACCTTGGTCAGGTCGAACGGGTGGTACTTGTAGGTCTCCGCGTCAGCCTCGGGCATGATCTGGACCATGAGCTTCCACTTCGGGAAGTCGCCCTTGTCGATCGACTCGAGCAGGTCGCGCTGGTGCGACTCGCGGTCCTCGCCGACCAGTGCGGCGGCATCGGCATCGGTGAGGTTCTTGATGCCCTGCTGCGTGCGGTGGTGGAACTTCACCCAGTAGCGCTCGCCGGCGTCGTTGATGAAGCTGTAGGTGTGCGAGCCGAAGCCGTGCATGTGGCGGTAGGACGCCGGGATGCCGCGGTCGGACATGACGATGGTGACCTGGTGCAGGGCCTCGGGCAGGTTGGTCCAGAAGTCCCAGTTGTTCTCGGCGCTGCGCAGGTTGGTGCGCGGATCACGCTTCACTGCGTGGTTCAGGTCGGGGAACTTCAGCGGGTCGCGGAAGAAGAACACCGGGGTGTTGTTGCCCACCAGGTCCCAGTTGCCCTCTTCGGTGTAGAACTTGACCGAGAAGCCGCGGATGTCGCGCTCGGCGTCGGCTGCGCCGCGCTCGCCGGCAACGGTGGAGAAGCGGGCGAACAGTTCGGTCTTCTTGCCGACCTCGGAGAAAATCTTGGCCTTGGTGTACTTGGTGATGTCGTTGGTCACCGTGAAGGTGCCGAACGCACCGGAGCCCTTGGCGTGCATGCGGCGCTCGGGGATGACCTCGCGGTCAAAGTGCGCCATCTTCTCCAGGAACCAGACGTCCTGCAGCAGCATCGGGCCGCGGGGACCAGCGGTCAGGCTGTCCTGGTTGTCCGCTACGGGCGCGCCCGCAACGGTTGTCAACGGCTTGGTGTTATCAGCCATTTATGTATCGCTCCTTGTCGGATCTTCCATCTTGTTGGTCTTTCGTGGCACTGCAGGCGGGACAGATGCCCCAGAACGTGACCTCGGCTTCGTCAATCGAGAAGCCGTGGTTATCGCCCACGGTGAGGCACGGTGCCTCGCCCACTGTGCAGTCGATGTCGGCAATATCGCCGCACCGCCGGCACACCACGTGGTGGTGGTTGTCGCCAACCCGGGCCTCGTAGCGCGCCGGGGAGCCTGACGGCTCGATCCGGCGCAGCAACCGGGCGTCGGTCAACGCGCCAAGCACGTCGTAGACGGCCTGTTTCGAAACCCCGCCCAGTTCGTCCCGCACCATGCCGGTGATGGCATCGGCGTCGGCATGCGGGTGCGCGCGGACTGCTTCCAGCACCGCGGTCCGCGGACGGGTGACGCGCAGCGATGCCGCGCGCAACATGTCCTCGGGTTCCCTCATATCGACCATGACAGCCATTCTGGCAGCTTTTCTGGACTCAGTCCAGAAAATGTTCTGGAACGAGTCCAAAAGAGTCGGTGAACGCACGGTGTCGGAGAAGTACGACGGCGGTGCTCGCCGCGGTTGGTCGGCCCGCCTTGCATCGGCGGGGCTGATGGGTCGGCAGATGCGGGCGCGCCCGGGACGCCTCGGTTCGTCGGACCGCCTTGGCATCGGCGCGGCTGCGCGATGGCGCCCGGGCGCCACGCTGCGCGGTTGCGCCCGGGACGCCTCGGTTCGTCGGACCGCCTTGGCATCGGCACGGCTGCGCGATGGCGCCCGGCAGCGCCACGCTGCGCGGTTGCGCCCGGCAGCCCTAGAAAGGTGCCGCGGGCAACTAGAATCTCCGCCATGCCCAAACTGTTAGCCGACACGGCGCCGTTGAAGGAGAGCCTGGAATTCCGCAGGTTGTGGATCGGCACGTCGCTCTCTGCCATCGGCGCCCAACTGACGGCGGTGGCGGTGAGCCTGGAGGTCTATCAGCTCACCGGGTCGACCTGGGCGGTGGGCGCCGTCGGCGTCGTCGGTTTGATTCCGCTGGTGCTGGCCGGGCTCTACGGCGGCTCGGTGGTGGACGCCCACGACCGGCGAAAAGTGGCGCTGTATTCGGGCCTGGTGCTGTGGGGCTGCACCGCGGTGTTTGCCCTGCAGGCGTGGTTCCGGCTGGAACAGGTGTGGTTGCTGTACCTGGTGATCGCTGTGCACTCGGCCGCGGTCGGGATCAACCAGCCGGCACGCAATGCGATCGTGCCGCGGCTGGTGCGGCGCGAGATGCTGCCGGCGGCCAATGCCCTGACCATGATGACGTTCGGTCTGGGCATGACCATCGGTCCGCTGGCTGCGGGTGTGCTGGTGGCAAACGTCGGCTTCGGCTGGACCTACACCCTGGACGTCTTGACGTTCACGGCGGCCATTTGGGCGGTGGTCAAGCTGCCGCCGATCCCACCCGAGGGCGAAGTGCGCAAGGCCGGCCTGCAATCGGTGGCCGAAGGGCTCCAGTTCCTGCGTACCCGCCCCAACATCAGGATGACGTTCCTGGTGGACCTGGCCGCGATGGTGCTGGCCCAGCCGCGTGCGCTGATGCCGGCCATCGGCGCGGTGATCATCGGCGGCGGCGAGGCAACGGCAGGCATCCTGCTGGCCGCGGTAGCCGGCGGATCCTTCATCGCGGCCGTGTTCTCCGGCCCGTTGGGAGGCATCCGGCGGCAGGGGCTGGCGGTGCTGTGGTGCGTGGCGGTGTGGGGGACCGCCGTCGCCGGGTTCGGCGCCGTCGTCGTGATGGCAGGCCGTTCCGACGCCGCGGCTGCCGGCGACGTGAGCGAGTGGCTGCTGCCGGCGGTCCTCTGCCTTGCGGTTGCCGGCGGCGCGGACACGGTCAGCGGCGTCTTCCGCAACACCATCCTGCAATCGGCCACTCCCGACGCGATGCGCGGGCGGCTGCAGGGGATCTTCATCGTGGTGGTGGCCGGCGGTCCGAGGCTCGGCGATGCCGTGGCCGGCGGAGGCGGCGAATGGCTGGGCGAGGGCTTCGCGGCGCTGGCCGGCGGTATCGCCTGCGTGTGCGTCGTCGGACTGCTGCACCGGCTGCAGCCGAGATTCGCCCGCTACGACGACAGGCACCCCGAGCCGTAGATGGTACCGGAGTACTACGGAACTCGGCACTGCATTCCGGCGTTGGAATAAGTGTGCGGTAGATACACTGAAACCGGACATGCTGCGCCCGCAGCGGCAGAGGGCCGCATCGGCGCGGGAGAGGACTTACAGGCTGTGCACAACCACTTCAACGGACTGAAAACGGCAGGATTGCTGGGTGGTCTCTTCGCCCTGCTGCTGGCGATCGGCGCGCTGTTGGCCAGCGGGACCGGCAGCGCCAACTGGATCTGGATCATGGCCCTGATCGGCGTGGCCACCACGGCCTACAGCTACTGGAACAGCGACAAGCTGGCTATCCGCAGCATGCAGGCCTATCCGGTCACCGAAGCCGACCAGCCCGGTATGTACCGCATCGTCCGCGAACTTTCCACGCGGGCCAACCAGCCGATGCCCCGGCTCTACGTTTCCCCGACCATGGCGCCGAACGCCTTCGCCACCGGGCGCAATCCGAAGAACTCGGCGGTCTGCTGCACCGAGGGCATTCTGCGTCTGCTGGACGAGCGCGAACTGCGCGGCGTACTGGGCCACGAACTGATGCACGTCTACAACCGGGACATCCTGACGTCCTCCGTTGCCGCGGCCGTGGCGGGTGTCATCACCTCGGTCGCGCAGTTCCTGCTGTTCTTCGGCGGCCGCGACCGCAACGCCAACCCGCTGGCGCTGATCGCCATGTCCCTGCTGGCCCCGATCGCGGCCATGCTGATCCAGATGGCAGTGAGCCGCACCCGCGAGTACGACGCGGACGAGGACGGTGCCACCCTGACGGACGATCCGCTGGCGCTGGCCTCCGCGCTGCGCAAGCTGCAATACGGCACGCAGCAGGCACCGCTGCCGCAGGACCAGAAGCTGGTCAACACCAGCCACCTGATGATTGCCAACCCGTTCAAGGGCGGCGGCGTCAAGAAGATGTTCAGCACCCACCCGCCGATGGACGACCGCGTGGCGCGGCTGGAACGGATGGCCGGACGGCCACTGGGCTATTGAGGCCGGCATGCGACTGCTGCTGATCCGGCACGGCCAGACACCCTCCAACGTGCGCGGGCTGCTCGATACCGGGCCGCCCGGGGCGGAACTGACCCGGTTGGGCGAGGAACAGGCCCGTGCCCTGCCGGCGGCGCTCGACGGTGAACCGATCGACGCGCTCCTGGTCTCCACCCTCGTGCGCACGCAGCTCACGGCCTCTCCGCTGGCTGCCGCACGCAAGCTCGAGACCGATGTCCACGATGGGCTGCGCGAGATCTCGGCCGGCGAGCTGGAAATGCGCGGCGACCGCGACGCCGTCATTGCCTACATGACCACGGTGTTTGCGTGGACGTCGGGCGACCTGGACCGGCGGATGCCCGGCGGTCCGGACGGGCACGAAACCTTCGGCCGCTTCGATGCCGTCATCGACGAGGCCCGGGCCTCCGGCGTCGGCACCCTGGCCATAGTCAGCCACGGCGCCATGATCCGCAGCTGGGCCGGCGCGCGGGCATCGAATCTGACCGTTCCGTTCGTTGCCCAGAACCAGTTGAGCAACACCGGCGTGGTGGTCCTCGACGGCGGCCGGGAGGGCTGGGAGGCGCTCACCTGGATGGGCCAAGCCATCGGTGGCCCGGAAGTGGCCGCCCCGCTGGCCGACGGGCCCACCGCCGATCCGATCAACCCGGGCCGCATCCCCACCGATTCCCGGGACTGAAGCCGGTTCCCGGATTGACGACGGGCCCTCAGCTGCCCGGGCTGTCCTCGGCTGTTCCCGGCCCAGGGGCCCAACCGCCGGCTGCGGGCCGCTTGCTCCCACGTGTCACAAGTCCGCGCTCCGCGGTGTCCTATGTTTGTAACCACAAAACTAAGGGAGCTCGCGGTGACTACACGTCAACGGATCGTCGTTATTGGGGCAGGCTATGCCGGAGTCATGGCCGCGAACCGGCTGGCCGGCAGCAAGGAGCTAACAGGCAGGGTCAGCGTAACCGTCATTAACCCCGTGGCGGACTTCGTGGAGCGGATCCGGTTGCACCAGGTGGCCGCGGGTAGCCGGGAATCGGCCTCCGTTCCGATGGAATCTGTGCTGCACCCGGCCGCCGCGCTGGTGGTCGGCCAGGCCTCACGGATCGATCCGCGCGCCCACGCCGTCCACTTCGACGACGGCCGCGCCCCGCTGCCCTATGACTTCCTGCTCTATGCGCCCGGCAGCGCCAGCCAACCGGCCCCCTCGGGATCTCGGGGCTACGCGCTGCACGACGCCGAGTCTGCCAAGCGCCTGCGGCCGGCATTGGAGCTGTTGGCGCCGGGCGCCGTCGTCAGCGTGATCGGCGGCGGCCTGACCGGCATCGAGGCAGCCGCTGAAATTGCCGAGGCGCATCCGCGGCTGACCGTGCGGCTAATCTCGCGCGGGCAGGTGGGGGCGGACTTGTCCGACCGCGGCCGCCGCGCCTTGCTGGCCCAACTCCGGGGCCTCGGGGTCCAGATCATGGCGGGGGAGCGCGTGGACCGGTCGGACGGGCAGCAGATCACGCTGTCGGACGGCACTTCCCTGGCCTCCGACTGCACCGTCTGGGCCGCCGGCTTCACCGCCCCGGGCCTCGCCCAAGCCAGCGGCCTGGCCACCGATGCCGAGGGCAGGCTACTCGTTGACACGACCCTGGCCTGCCCCGAGTTCCCGGAGATCTTCGGAGCCGGCGACGCCGTCCACGCGCCGGACACCATTGCCTCGCACCTGCGGATGAGCTGCGCGATCGCCATGCCGATGGGCGCCCACGCCGCCGACAACGTCCTCGCCCGGATCCGGCAGCGGAGCCCTGAGGAATTGTCCGCCGGGTTCATGCTGCGCTGCATCAGTCTGGGCCGCAGGTCCGGGCTGGTCCAACCGGTGCGGTCGGACGACGCCCCGCGTCGTCTTGCCGTGAGCAGGCGCGCAGGGGCACTGGTCAAGGAGCAGATCTGCCGCATGACGCTCTCGTGGATCAGGGGAGAGCAGCGGCGCAGCGGCTCGTACAGCTGGCCGCGCGGCCCGCGGGCCGTCAGGATCCAGTAGCAGCGGCAGCCGAAGCCGAGCCGTCAGACCCAGTAGCAGCGGCGGGGCAGGACCGGCCCAAGCACAACGAGCCAAGGCGCGACGACGGCCGCGCACCTCAGGTGCGCGGCCGCCGTCGTACTGCAGTCAGCGGTAGTTGATGAACTGAAGGTCGACTTCCAGGTCAGAGCCCTTGAGCAGGGAGATGACTTCCTGCAGATCGTCGCGGGACTTGGATGTGACGCGCAGTTCGTCACCCTGGATCTGGGCCTTCACGGCCTTGGGGCCTTCTTCGCGGATGATCTTCGAGATCTTCTTGGCCTGGTCCTGGGCGATGCCCTCCTTGATGCCGGCCTCGATCCGGTACTCCTTGCCCGAGGCGAACGGCTCGCCGGCATCCAGCGACTTCAAGGAGATGCCCCGCTTGACCAGCTTGGACTGCAGAACGTCCAGAACGGCCTTCACCCGCTCCTCGGAGTTTGCCTTCATCAGGATCTTCTCGCCGCTGAAATCGACTTCGGCACCGACTCCCTTGAAGTCATAGCGCTGCGCAATTTCCTTCTGCGCCTGGTTCAAGGCGTTGGCAACTTCCTGCTTGTCCACCTTGCTGACAATGTCGAACGAAGACTCGCTGGCCATGGTTCCTCCTGGGTCGGGGCGTTTGTGCTTGGCACCAGCCTACTGAATCGCATAGCGGGGGCGCAGGTTTCCCAGCTTCCACGCAGCTTTCGTCCATCGTTCCTTCATCCGGATCCGCCAGAATCACTGTGTTGTATCAACCACAGATTGTCAGGAGAAGCGCAGATGGCAGCCCACCCGCGGTACATAGTCACATCGATCAGAGTTGCCGCGGGTTCCTTCCTGACGGCCACCGCCGTCGCCACGGTGGTTGTGATGGGCTCCGCGCCGGCCTCGGCCGCCACTGTCTCGGTGTCATCGGTGCAGCCGCCGGCCAGGGCCGTCGGCGCCGACGGTGCTGCTCCCATGCTTCCGCGGGATACGGAAGACGTGGGGCGGCAGCCAGGGCAAGAATTAGCGGACTCCATGGGCAGCGAGAACGGCCGGGGCGGCGACCGCATCGGCGCGGGCGACGCGTCCACTGGAGCAAGCCAACTCCTCGGAGCCGAGTCGATGTCCCGTTTGGACGGCATCCGCAAGGAAATGGATCAGGCGGTGCATTTGCATATGGTCACCGCGGACCAGGCCGACCGCTTTGTGAACCAGATGCAGGAGCGGATTCTGCGCGGTTTGTAGCCGTGAAGAACGCCGATTCGATTCTTGGACCAATCTTTGTGTAAAGTTGTCTTGCTTCCTCACGGGGAAGCGGTCTTCTACTGAAGAAGGCGTTCGGCAGATTACCCGAGCGGCCAAAGGGGGCTGACTGTAAATCAGCTGGCATTGCCTACGGGGGTTCGAATCCCTCATCTGCCACCGAACGGGAAACCCCGTCTGACCAAGTGACGTACTGGTCGGACGGGGTTTTTCCGTACTAGCCGGTTTCACCGGCCGCCGCTGGCTCACCTGCGACAGCGGCCCGGGACCGGCGTCGATACACTTGACCGCGGATGTGACCGGCGGCGACTGGCCGCCAGAACGAGGAGTTCTCTTGCGACAATTCACCGCCCGCTTCGCAACGCCGGAGGAAATCGAGGCATGGGACAGCCATGTCACGGCCAACCCCAACGGCGGCAACATGCTGCAGGCCAAGGCCTACGCGGCGGTGAAGGCCGAGCACGGATGGAAGCCGCTGTACCTCGCGTATGAAACCGACGACTACACCAGCTTCAACCTGGTGCTGGAAAAGCAGGTTCCGCTGCTGGGCAAGTACTGGTACATGATCAAGGGCCCAGACGTCGCGTCCCCCAATGACCTGCCCGGTATTTTCGAAGCCAACCGGCGCTTCTGCCAGGAGCAGGCACGCAGTGTCTTCGCGATCCGGATCGAACCGGACGTCGAGGCCACCGATGAAACGCGAGCCCTGCTGGGACGCGAAGGGCTGGTCAAGATGCCGGACCTGCAGCCGAACGATCACACCGCCATCGTGGATATTGCCCCGGACCCGGAGGTGGTGCTCAAGAGCTTCTCCTCCCGCGGCCGCAACGCCGTGCGCCGCGCTATCCGCGAAGGCGCCGAAGTGGTCACGGCAGAGCCGACGGAGGAGAACTTCCGGGCCATGTTCAACCTGATGGGACAGGTGCAGCAGGGGCAGAAAAACGTGCAGGTCCGCTCCTTCGAATACTTCAAGGCGTTCTGGGGCAACTTCATCGCCGCCGGACAGGGCCGGCTGCTGTTCACCTACGAAGACGGCAAGCCGTCCGTGGGCGCGTTTGTGGTCAATTACGGGCGCAAGGGCACCTACAAGGACGGCGGATCGCTGCCGCGGCGCAAGCAGTACGGCGATTCACACCTGATCCAGTGGACGGCGATGAACCAGCTCAAGGAACTGGGCATCACCAGTTACGACCTGTGCGGGACTCCGCCGGCCTCCGAACTCAAGAACCCCGAGCACGAGTACTACGGGCTGGGCCTGTTCAAGACCAGCTTCACCAAGACCATCACCGACTTCGTTGGCTGCTATGACCAGGTGATCTCTCCGCTCAAGTACAAGCTGTGGTCAGCTGCGGGGGAGAAGATCGCCCGCGGGCTCTACGTGCGCCGCCGCCACCAGCCGTTCTACTGAGCAGCTCCCTCGCGAGGCCCCATCAACCCCGGCCTCACGCTGCCTCCGACAGCGGCAGCGGATAGATGTCCCAGAGGAAGCAGTAGGTGGTGGGCCCGGAGTTGTGCATGACGTTGTAGTACAACCACTGCCAGCCGGTTGCGTCGTTATGGTCGGCCGGAGCAGGCGGGCAATCGGCCGGGGTGTACCACCTTCCATCGCTCCAGATGTAGTGCAGGTCGCCCACGTAGGTGGCTGCGGGCCCGGCGCCGGGCTTTCCGTGCGGCAGGCCGATCCTGTCCTTGAGCGAGGCTCCATCGCCCACGGCGTACAGCTCGTTCTTCGACGGATCATGCGCGAACGGGAGCTTGTCGTTCAGCTCGTCCATCAAGCCGATGCTCTTCGAGATGGCGGCGTCGAGCTCCAGCCCGTCGGTGACAATCAGGACGGTGCAGCGGTTCATGGCGTTCCCTCCGGTAGCGGTCTCTGCTGGAATCGACCTTAGGTAGCCGGCCCCTGCCGCCGGAAGCCAACGGCTCAGGTTGTGGATAACGGCCGGCGCCCTCCACACCCGGCACCCGCCCGCCACGCCCGGCCCGGTTTGCGGCCTTCGTGGGCCGGGCCGCCCGGCCCACCGGCCCCCCACTGCACTCCGGCGGCTCATGCGCTGAGCGAACACGGGGCGACAGGCCGCAGCCCGGCGCGTAGCGTGGAGGCATGGCAACCATCGATATCACCGAGGCCCAGTTCCCGCAGACCATTGAAGAGAACGACATTGTCTTCGTTGACTTCTGGGCCGACTGGTGCGGGCCCTGCAAGCAGTTCGCCCCCGTCTACGACGCCGCTTCCGAACAGCACAGCGACGTCGTTTTCGCCAAGGTCGACACCGAAGCCGAGCAGAACCTGGCCGCAGCCGCCGGAATCACCTCGATCCCGACCCTGATGGCATTCCGCGAAAAGGTGCTGGTGTTCTCCCAGCCCGGCGCACTGAACTCCAGCCAGTTCACCCAGTTGGTGGACGCGGTCAAGGGCCTGGACATGCAGGAAGTCCACGCCCAGGTCGCAGCCCAGCAGCAGTCGGCACAGGACGGCACGGCAACCGAGTAATCACACCGGTCATGAACCTCCCGAGGGAGCAGGGCAACTGCCTTGCTCCCTCGGTGCGTTAATGCCTGTTCGTTAGGCGCCAACGCCTGCCCGCCAACGCCTGCCCGCCGGTGCGTGCGCCCCGCGCGTCATCCCGGATCAGTGCCGGCGGTGGTCCTGCGGCGCCAGTCGCGGGCCGAAGGCTGGCTTGCGGAAACCGCTGAGCACCAGCATCCGCACCACCCGTTGCCGGTGGCCCCGCCACGGTTCAAGGAGCTCGAGCATGCCGGCGTCGTCCGTCTTGCGCCCGGTGAGGGCGTAGCCCACAAACGCCGCCAGGTGGAAGTCGCCCACGGACACCGAGTCCGGGTCTCCGTGCGTGCGCTGTGCGGTTTCGGCCGCCGTCCACGGTCCGATCCCCGGGATGGTGCACAGCTTGCTCGCCAGCTCCGCGCCGGCCGGCAGCGACGCCAAGCGCTCCAGGGCGCCGGCGGAGGAACAGGCGCGGATGATGGTGGCCGAGCGCTTCGAATCCACCCCGGCGCGATGCCAGTCCCAGGACGGAATGCGCCGCCACCCCTGGGCGGTCGGCGGGACCATCAGCCCGTCCGGGGCCGGTCCCGGCGCGGGCGTCCCGTGCCGCCGGACCAGGTATTTGTACGAGTATCGCGCCTCGATGGTGGTGATCTTCTGCTCCAGGATCACCGGCACCAGTTCATCGATCATCCGCCCGGTGGCCGGCAGCCGCAGCCCGGGATGCCGCCGGCGCGGCACGCTCACCAGCCGCGGCAGGCCCGCCTGGAACTCCGGTGCGTCAAACCCGGACCAGTCGTCGTGGGCACCCAACAGGGCCGGCAGCCCGGCCAGCGCTTCCTCCGCGCCCGGGCCCCAGGCCTGTCCCACAACGACGGCGGTGCCCCGGCTGACTGCCTCGGCCGCGCCTGTGGCTTCGACTCGGGCTCCGCCTTCCCGACTGGCGTCGTTCCGGCTGGTTTTGTCTTCCCGCGGGTTTTCGTCATCCCGGCGCGGCCGGCGGGTGATGCGCAGGGTCGCCGCGCCAGAGGAGGTGTTCAGCGCCAGCCAGGCACCGGCGTCGTCGATCCGCGCGGTGGCATCCTGCTTGCCCCGGGACAGGATGGACAACGTGCCGGGCAGGTCGTAAGGCTCCGGGAACTCCACCTCGCTGGTGAGCCCGGTGGCGCCGGGCGCAGAGGCAGTGGAAAGCATGGATTAATCGTCGCACGCGGGGCGGACAGGTTGCGGCCCGGCCGGGCTCTCCGGGCGCACCTGCAGTCCGCCCGGAGGCCACCCGCGGGCGCCGGCGTGAACCCGTCTTACGCCGGATGTGCCCCGGTCTGGGCGGGCAGGTAGATTTGGGCCCATGAAATATGCCAATTCTGTTCTGGACCTGATCGGCAACACTCCGTTGGTCAAGCTGAACAAAGTGACCGAAGGTATTGCTGCCACCGTCCTGGCGAAGGTGGAGTATTTCAACCCGGGCGGATCGATCAAGGACCGCATCGCGGTGAAGATGATCGAGGAAGCCGAGAAGGACGGGCGCTTGAAGCCCGGCGGCACGGTGATCGAGCCCACCAGCGGCAACACCGGTGTGGGCCTGGCCCTGGTGGCCCAGCAGAAGGGCTACAAGTCCATCTTCGTGACCCCGGACAAGGTGGGCCTGGAAAAGCGCGACGTGCTCAAGGCCTACGGCGCCGACGTCGTCGTCACCCCCACCTCGGTGGCCCCGGACAGCCCGGAATCCTACTACGGTGTCTCCGACCGGCTGGTGACCGAGGTGGACGGCGGCTACAAGCCGGACCAGTTCAACAACCCCGCGGCCCCGGCCAGCCACTACGAGACCACCGGCCCGGAGATCTGGCGCGACACCGACGGCCAGGTCACCCACGTGGTGATCGGCGCCGGCACCGGCGGCACCATCACGGGAACCGGCCGCTATCTGAAGGAGATTTCCGCCGACCGCCCCGGCGGCCCGGTGAAGATCATCGGCGCCGACCCGGCGGGCTCGGTCTACTCCGGCGGCACCGGACGGCCGTACTTCGTCGAAGGCGTGGGCGAGGACATGTGGCCGGACAACTACGACAAGTCCGTTCCGGACGAGGTCCTGGCCGTCAACGACGCGGAAGCCTTCGCGATGACCCGCCGGCTGGCGCAGGAAGAGGGGCTGCTGGTTGGCGGCTCCTCCGGCATGGCCGTGGTGGCGGCGCTGAACGTGGCCAGGGACCTGGGGCCGGACGACATTGTGGTGGTGATCCTGCCGGATTCCGGGCGCGGCTACCTGGGCAAGATCTTCAACGACGACTGGATGAAGTCCTACGGCTTCATCGCCGGCGGCGAAGAGGCCACCGTGGGCGAGGTGCTGCAGGGCAAGAGCGGCCGGCTGCCGGATCTGGTGCACACCCATCCCCACGAGACGGTGCGCGACGTCATCGAGATCATGAACGAATACGGCGTCTCCGTGCTGCCGGTGTTGTCGCAGGAACCGCCGGTGGTCATGGGCGAGGTGGTCGGCGCCGTGAACGAACGGGATCTGACCGCGAAGCTGTTCAAGAACGAAGCGAAGCTGACCGACAAGGTCAGCGACCATCTGGGAGCGGCGATGCCGCTGGTCGGGTCGCTGGAGACGGTGTCCGCCGCCCGGGAGAAGCTGCAGGCGGCCGACAGCGTGCTGGTCACGTTGGCCGGGGCTCCGGTGGGCGTGCTGACCCGGCATGACCTGCTGTCCTACCTCACGAGCTGAAGGAGAGAAGAATGAGCGCAGAAAACAATCAGGGTTTCAACACCCGGGCCGTGCACGCCGGCCAGGTGCCGGACGACGCCACCGGCGCAGTGGTGCCGGCGATCTACCAGTCTTCGACCTACGCCCAGGACGGCATCGGCGGGCTGCGCAACGGCTACGAATACGGCCGCGGCACCAACCCCACCCGCGATTCGCTGCAGGTGCAGTTGGCAGCGGTGGAGGGCGGCAAGCACGCGTTCTCCTTCGCCTCCGGCCTGGCAGCCGAAGACGCGCTGATCCGCGCCCTGCTCGCCCCGGGCGACCACATTGTGCTGGGCAACGATGCGTACGGCGGAACCTACCGGCTGATCAACCGGGTGCTGGGTGCCTGGGGCATCGGCCATACCGTGGTGGACATGTCGGACGCGTCGAGGGTCGCCGCGGCGGTCGACGAGCACAAGGCCCGGTTCCTCTGGGTGGAGACCCCGTCCAACCCGATGATGAAGGTCACCGATATCGCCGCGCTCGCCGAACTGGCCCACGCAGCCGGTGCGCTGCTGGTGGTGGACAACACCTTCGCCTCGCCCTACCTGCAGAACCCGCTGGCCTTCGGCGCCGACGTCGTGGTGCACTCGACCACCAAGTACATCGGCGGGCACTCGGACGTGATCGGCGGTGCCGTGGTGCTCAACGACGATGCGCTCGCCGAGAAGATCGGCTTCGTGCAGTTCGCCGTCGGCGCCGTGTCCGCGCCGATGGACGCCTTCCTGACCACCCGCGGCCTGAAGACGCTGGGCGTGCGGATGGACCGGCATTCGGCCAACGCCCAGGCCGTGGCCGAATGGCTGCAGGGCCGGCCCGAGGTCGAGGCGGTGTTCTACCCGGGGCTGCCGGACCACCCCGGCCACGAGCTGGCCAAGAAGCAGATGCGCGGCTTCGGCGGCATGGTCTCGGTCTCCTTCAGCGGCGGCGAGGCGGCGGCCCGCAAGGTGGCCGAGTCCACCACGGTGTTCACGCTGGCCGAATCGCTGGGCGGCATCGAGTCGCTGGTCAACTACCCCTCGGAGATGACCCATGCCTCGGTGAAGGGCACCGAACTGGCCGTGCCGGAGAACCTGATCCGGCTGTCCGTGGGCATCGAGGACATCGAGGACCTGATCGCCGACCTCGAACAGGCCTTCGCCCAGCTGTAGGCGGACCTGGGCCGATTTAGCCCGGGCAGAAGCACCAGACCGGCGGCAGAGGCCTACGGTTCCGGGCGACCGGGCCGTGGGCCTCTGGCGTGTCCCGGGGCGGAGGAGAATACTGTGCCCATGGATGCGAACAAGCAGTACCCACCGGCCAGCGTTGTCCCCGGTCTGCAGTCGCGCAAGGCGGCCGCACTGATCGATTACCTCACCGGCACCGTCGGATTCGTCGAACACGCCCGGTTCGAAGAGCACGGTGTGGTGATCCACGCCGAGCTGCTGTGGCCTGAAGGCGGCATGGTGATGGTCTCCAGCCACGCAGAAGGCACCCTGTGGGCCCGCGAGCCGGGCTCGGCACAGCTGAATGTGTACACCCATGACCCTGATGACCTCTATGCCCGGCTGCAGGCCGCGGACGCCTCGATCATCCGCGACCTGCAGGACACCGATTACGGCGACCGCGGCTTTGCCATCAACGATCCGGACGGTAACCTCTGGGCCTTTGGCAAGTACCGCGGGCAGCCGCTGCCCGGAACAAACGGCGCCAAGGACCAGGACGTCAGCTATGAAGGCCACGCCTAAGCAGGCAGCGGCAAAATATATGATCACTGCATGAATCCTGGATCACTGCTGGCCCTTTGCCGGCTGCACGCACTGAAGCCCGATGCCAGCAAGGTAGGGATCACCGGTATCGACAAGCGCCCGGTCGACGGGCGGATCCCGGTCCACTCGATGGGGCTGCGCGCCGATGTGCAAGTGGACCGCAAGAACCACGGCGGCGAGCTCAAGGCCCTCTACGCCTATGCCCAGGAAGATGCGGATGCGTGGTCCGCCGAGCTCGGGCGTGACATCCCGCCGGGTCTGTTCGGCGAAAACCTGCGGACCACCGGCGTACAGGTCAGCGGCGCGCTGGTGGGGGAGCGGTGGCAGATCGGCCCGGAGGCCGTCGTCGAAGTGACCATGCCGCGGATTCCCTGCGCCACCTTTGCCCGGCACCTGGACGAGCCCCGGTGGGTCAAGCGCTTCCTGCAGAAAGGACTGCCCGGCGCCTACCTCAAAGTCATCACTGCCGGCTCCCTTGCCGCCGGCGACGGCATCCAGATCCTCTTCCGGCCGGGGCACGGCGTCAGCGTGGCGGAATCATCGCTGGGGCTCACCCCGGAGCAAGCGCGGGCGCTTCGGGAGTCCGAGGCCAACGGCGAGATTGTGCTGCACGGCAACGTCGGCAAAGCGGTCCGCAGGGCTTTGGGCCCAAGCCGGATCCACGCCTGATAGCACTAGGTGCCGCTAGGCCGGACCATGCCTGACGGACCATGCCTGACGGACCAGGCCGGATCCGTGCGTGACCGCACCGGCTGCCGCCACCTCGCGGTCCAGCGGCCGGAGCGAATCTTCCACCCGACTGGAAACCTCCGCAGGCCGACGCTTGTCCAGCGCACCACCGCGCCGTAGTCTTTATGCAACTTGTTGTGCAAAGGAGTGCAGTATGGCCGTGGCCTACCCGAAGCTGTTCGAACCGCTGGACCTCGGCTTCACCGTCCTGCCCAACCGGGTGCTGATGGGCTCCATGCACGTGGGGCTTGAGGAGCTGCCCGGCGGCTTCGAGCGGATGGCGGCGTTCTATGCCGAACGCGCCCGCGGCGGCGTCGGGCTGATCGTCACCGGCGGCTTCTCCCCGAACACCGACGGCCGGCTGCAGCCCGGCGGGGCGATGATGACGACGGCGGAGGAGGCCGCCCGCCACCGCACCATCACGGATGCGGTCCACGCCGAAGGCGGGCGCATCGCGCTGCAGCTGTTGCACGCGGGCCGCTACGCCGCGCACCCGGAGCCGGTGGCACCCAGCCCGGTGCAGGCTCCGATCAGCCCGTTCAGTCCCCGCGAGCTGAGCGACGAGGAGATTGAGCGCACCGTCGAGGACTTCGCCGGCGCTGCGGCGCTGGCCCGCGACGCAGGGTACGACGGCGTCGAAATCATGGGCTCCGAGGGCTACCTGATCAACGAGTTCATCGTGGCCCGGACCAACCAGCGCACCGACGGCTGGGGCGGCAGCTACGGCAACCGGATCCGCTTCCCGCTCGAGATAGTCCGCCGCACCCGCCAGCGCGTGGGGGAGGACTTCATCATCATCTACCGGTTGTCCATGCTGGACCTGGTGGAAGGCGGGTCCACCTTCGACGAAGTGGCCCAACTGGCCCGCGGCGTCGAAGCGGCGGGGGCCACCATCATCAATACCGGCATCGGCTGGCACGAATCCCGGGTGCCGACCATCGCCACCTCGGTACCCCGGGCCGGTTTCTCCTGGGTCACCCGCCGGCTGATGGGCGCCGTCGGAATTCCCTTGGTGGCAACCAACAGGATCAACAACCCGGACACCGCCGAGCAGCTCCTGGCCGACGGGTGCGCGGACATGGTCTCCATGGCGCGGCCGTTGCTCGCCGATCCGGCGTTCATGCTCAAGGCGTCGCGCGGGCAGGCGGACCAGATCAATACCTGCATCGCCTGCAACCAGGCCTGCCTGGACCACACGTTCGCCGGCAAGATCACCTCCTGCCTGGTCAATCCGCGCGCCTGCCACGAAACCGAACTGGTGATCGCCCCGGCGGCGGAGCCGAAGTCGCTGGCGGTCGTCGGCGCCGGGCCCGCCGGCCTGGCCTGTGCCGTGACCGCTGCCGGGCGCGGCCACCGCGTCACGCTTTTTGAAGCCTCGGAAGAGATCGGCGGCCAGTTCAACCTGGCCAAGCAGATCCCCGGCAAGGAGGAGTTCCACGAAACCATCCGCTACTTCGGCCGCCAGCTGGAGCTGCTCGGCGTCGAGGTGCGGCTCAAGACCCGGGCGACGGCGGCTGAACTGGCCGACGGCGGGTTCGACGAGATCGTCTTGGCCACCGGTGTGGTGCCGCGGATCCCGGAGCTGGACGGCGTGGACCACCCCAGTGTGCTCGGCTACCAGGACGTGCTGCGCGACCACCGCGAGCTCGGCGCAACGGTGGCGGTGCTGGGCGCCGGCGGCATCGGTTTCGACGTCAGCGAGTACATCACCCAGGCCGGTCCCAGCGCCGCGCTCGAGCCGGAACGGTTCCGGGAACACTGGGGGATCGACGACGACCCCGCCGTCCGCGGCGGCCTCACCGAACCCCGGCCCGGACGCCCTGCCCGGACGGTGCATCTGCTGCAGCGCAAGGAAGCCAAACTCGGCGCCGGGCTGGGCAAGACCACGGGATGGATCCACCGGGCGGAGCTGAAGAGCCGCGGCGTACACATGATCCCGGCCGTCACCTACCGCAAAATCGACGACGACGGACTGCACCTGACCATCGACGGCACCGACTCGGTGCTCGCCGTGGACAACGTGGTGCTCTGCACCGGGCAGGAACCGCAGCGGGAACTGCTGGAAGCCCTGAGCGGACTGGGTCTGCCGGTCCATCTGGTGGGCGGCGCGGACGTTGCTGCCGAACTCGATGCCAAACGCGCCATCAACCAAGCGACCCGGCTCGCCGCGGCGCTGTAGCGGAAGGAACCCGACCGTGTCCCTGCCGCACGCCATCCTCACCGCGCTGCTGGAACAACCCGGGTCCGGGGCGGAACTGGCCCGCCGGTTCGACAAGTCCTTCGGCTTCTTCTGGCCGGCCACGCACCAACAGATCTACCGTGAACTGGCCAAGCTGGAACGGAACGGGCTGGTCCAGTCCGCTGGCCGCGACTCCAGCCGGGGCCGCGCCAAGGACTACACCGTGCTTGCCGCCGGCCGGAAGGAATTGAGCCGGTGGACGCTGGAACAGCAAGAGCCGCGTCCTGTCCGCGAGGAATTGATGATCCGGCTGCGCGCATCCTCGGTGCTGGGCGATGCCCCCATCACCGACGAAATCGAGCGGCATCTGGGCCTGCACCGCGCCCAGCTGGCCACCTACCAACAACTGGAGGAACGGGGCACCTGGACCGACGCCAACCGGCTGCAGCGCGCCGTGCTGCAGGCCGGGATCATGTTCGAGCGGACCTGGATCGACTGGGCGGAACAAACGCTGGCGCCGCAGCCGGCAGCGGCGACTGATCGCGCGACCAGCGCCCCAAGGTGACCGGCTGTGCCGAACGTCACCGGCCGTCGTCGTGCCTTCCCGCAGAAATGGGCCGCCCGCATGACGTACACTGGATGCATCCCCCACTGTCGGTATTCCCTTAGTTCTGCGCGATAATGCCACTCACGGTCTTGTCGAAGCGTCTGATTGGTGTGTGGGTCCGCCTCTAAACGGCGGGCAGTTTCATGTTTGGGAGCGCCGGCTAAAGAAAACGCCGCCAGGTTTCCGCGCACAGCGCGGGCAGCCAGCGAAGCGGCGGAAAGCCCTGCCACGGGATTGCAATAGCGCCGGGCTTTGAGTCAGAGGACCGCGGACCTTCATGTGCCGCGGCCACCGGTCCCCAGCTGAATACGAGGAACTGCCCCGTGTCCGAAAACACTGTTAATACCCTGCCTGAAAATACCGACGCCGCTCCGGCCGTCGAAGACGAGAACACCGTACTCTTCACCGACTTCGGCCTCGATGGCCGCGTCCTGGCCGCTCTGACCGACGTCGGCTACGAGAAGCCTTCGCCCATCCAGGCCGCCACCATCCCCGTGCTGCTGGAAGGCCGCGACGTCGTGGGCCTGGCCCAGACCGGCACCGGCAAGACCGCGGCCTTCGCCGTTCCGGCGCTGTCCCGGATGGCCGAACTGCCGCCGACCAAAAAGACCCAGATCCTGGTGCTGGCCCCGACCCGCGAGCTGGCCCTGCAGGTGGCGGAGGCGTTCTCCTCCTACGCCGCGCACATGGACGATTTCACCGTGCTGCCGGTCTACGGCGGCTCCGCCTACGGCCCGCAGTTGGCCGGGCTGCGCCGCGGCGCCCAGGTTGTTGTCGGCACCCCGGGCCGCGTGATCGACCACATCGAAAAGGGTTCGCTGGACCTGTCCGAACTCCAGTACATGGTGCTGGACGAGGCCGACGAGATGCTGCGCATGGGCTTCGCCGAAGAGGTCGACCAGATCCTCTCGAAGACCCCGGAAGAGAAGCAGGTGGCGCTGTTCTCGGCGACCATGCCCACCGCCATCCGCCGGATCGCCAAGAAGTACCTGAAGGATCCGGCCGAAATCACGGTCAAGGCCAAGACCACCACGGGCACCAACACCCGCCAGCGCTACCTGCAGGTCATGGGCCCGCACAAGCTCGACGCGATGACCCGGATCCTGGAAGCCGAAGACTTCGACGGCGTGATCGCCTTCGTGCGCACCAAGATGGCCACCGAAGACCTGGCCGACAAGCTCAAGGCCCGCGGCTACCGGTCCGCCGCCATCAACGGCGACATCCCGCAGCAGCAGCGTGAGCGCACCGTCGAGGCGCTGCGCGACGGCAAGATCGACATCCTGGTCGCCACCGACGTTGCCGCCCGTGGGCTGGACGTCGAGCGCATCACCCTGGTGGTCAACTACGACATCCCGCACGACACCGAGTCCTACGTGCACCGCATCGGCCGCACCGGCCGTGCCGGACGCTCGGGCGACGCCATCCTGTTCATGACGCCGCGCGAGAAGTACCTGCTGCGCGCCATTGAGAAGGCCACCCGCCAGCCGGTCGAGCAGATGCACCTGCCCTCTGCCGAGACCATCAACAACCTCCGGATGAGCAAGTTCGCGGAAAAGATCACCGAGACCCTGGCGTCCGAAGACGTCTCGATCTTCCGCGACCTGATCGCCAGCTACGAGACCGAGCACGACGTTCCGGCGGCCGAAATCGCCGCTGCCCTGGCCGTCATGGCCCAGGGCGGACGCCCGCTGCTGGTCCAGGACCTGCCGGAAGCACCGAAGGGCCAGCGCGAGCGCGCCGGCGGCGGACGCGACGGCATGAATTCCCGCGGCCCGTCCCGCACCCTGACCGAGGGCAACGCCACCTACCGGATCGCCGTCGGGCGCCGCAACCGCGTGATGCCCGGCTCCATCGTCGGCGCCATCGCCAACGAGGGCGGCCTGTCCGCCGCGCAGATCGGCGGCATCGACATCCGCTCCGACCACTCGCTGGTCGAGCTGCCCGCGGACCTGAGCAAGGACCAGCTGCGCGCACTGTCCAAGACCCGGATCGGCGGCGAGCTGATTCACCTGGAGCTCGACGCCGGCCGCAAGCCGCGCCGGGACCGCGACGACTTCGGCGGCGGCCACCGCGGCGGCTTCCGCAGCGACCGGGCAGACCGGCCGTTCACCAAGAAGTCCGACGGCGACCGCCCCTACAAGAAGAAGTTTGACGGGGATCGTCCGTACAAGAAGAACGACGGCGAACGCAGCTTCAGCGGCGACCGCACCGACCGCGGTGGCTTCGGCGGCGACCGCGACCGCAGCTTCGGCGGCCCGCGCAAGCCCCGCCACGCCCGCGGCTGATCCCCACCGGATCTCTTAGCCACCCTCCGGGGCATCTGTCATGGACAGGTGCCCCGGAGGCGTTTAACGCCCTTTTCGGCGGTTGACGAGCCTTCCGGGCGGTTGACGCGGTTTCCGCGCGGTTGAAGTGCCTGTCGGCGGTTGACGCGCTTCCCGGCGGCTGACCCGCGCCGTGTAGTCTCGGTTTCCGCGGGTGTCAGGCCGTCCTCACATCAGCGCGTACCGGAGCTCTTCCGGGCGTTGCCGGAGTCTCGCCGGGTGCCGGAGACCACCGCGGACCCATATTCGGGGGAGTAAGCCACAGCGGCTGCCAGCCCGCAGCTTTCAAAGATGCCGGAAGCAGTCTCCGCCTGGCGCTCGCTCGTTTCTACCAGGACCGACCCGCCGGGTGCCAGCCACTCGGGTGCGCCCGCCGCAACGCGGCGCATGACCGCCAAACCGTCCGCACCGCCGTCGAGCGCCCACGCCGCTTCATGCAGGCGGGCCTCGGCCGGCAGCAGGGCGATCTCCTGCGTGGGCACATAGGGCACATTGGCGGCCATCACGTCCACCCGGCCCAGCAACCTCGCGGGCAGCGCGTCGAATAGATCGCCCTCGTGCACCTGTGCGGCCGGCAGGTTCTTGCGCGCACAGGCAGCCGCCGCCGGGTCCACATCGGCGGCGTGCAGTTCGGCCGGTGCCAGCAGCTTGCCCAGCGCCGCCGCGACGGCCCCGGAGCCGCAGCACAGGTCGAGCACGACGTCGGTGCTGGCCGGGGCAAGTTCGGCCGCCCGCTGGACCAGGAACTCCGTTCTTCGGCGCGGGACGAAGACTCCGGGAACCACGGCAACACGCAGGCCGCAGAACTCAGCCCAACCCAGCACCTGTTCCAGAGGCATGCCGGCGGCGCGCTGTTCCAACTTGGCAGCCAGGACTTTCGGGTGCCCGCTTTCGGCCAGCAGCAGGTCCGCCTCTTCCTCAGCGAATACGCAGCCCGCGGCCCGCAGCCGGGAGACGATCCCATCCCGGGACACGGATGACTGGGAAACCTGCATGGGTTCCTTTCGAATGATGCCCCCAGACTACCCATTAGCCGCCGTTTCCCGCCCACTTCGATGTGATCTTCGCTTCACTTTTGGGGCGGTTCCCAGCATCGGCAGCTTTCATTTCCGCCATGCCGCTTTAGGTCGGCTTTCGGCGGCCGCAGGGTGCATTCCAAGGGCTAAATCCGTCCACCCGGGGCACGATTGCAGCACCGGACGAGGCCTGCGGTGTGTCGTTCACCACGGCTGCCCAATCCGATTTCATCCCGGGGCAATTTGCTGGTAATGTATTTCTCCGTTGCCCCCCTAGCTCAGTGGTAGAGCGCGTTCTTGGTAAGAACGAGGTCACCGGATCGATTCCGGTGGGGGGCTCTGAATGGCAAAGCCCGCGTCTGCGTCGCGAGACGCAGCGCGGGCACTCCCATTCGTGGCGGTGTAGCTCAGCTGGTTAGAGCGCACGACTCATAATCGTGAGGTCCCCGGATCGAGTCCGGGCACCGCTACAAAGCCTTGAAGGGCCCGATCGGAACTACGGTTCAGAACGGGCCCTTCAGCTTGTTGAGGGGGCTGCCGGTCCGACGTTCGCCTATAACCCCGACGTTCGGCCGCCTGCCAGCCGGTCGCTGTTGCGCGTCCCTTTACTAGAGTGGACGGCATGCCCGCCCTCTATCTTGCCCACGGCATCGTCTGGACCACTGCGGGGCCCCAGCTGCGCCTGGCATCCCCGGATGGCACACCGGAGGTCATACCGGTGAGGGCCGGGACCCGTCTGGGCTTCCGCGTGCTGGATTCACAGGTCTTCTGCCTGGGCAGCCACCGTGTGCAGTCCGCGGATGATCGGACACATGTGCCGTGCCGGTTGCAGGCGCCGGCGGAGCGCGGCTACCAATGTGTGAACTGCTTCCTCAATGACGACTTGCGCTTCCTGCATGACAGCCATCGCAGCGGCCGGGCGCCCGAGGGGCTGGTGCTGTATCTCGCGCAGCCACACTGGCTCTATGTGGCGACTTTCGCCAACGGTGCCAGCAAGGTGGGGACCGCGGCCAACATACGGAAGTCGTTGCGTTTGGCCGAGCAAGGCGCTCTGGTCGCACGTTACGTCGCCAAGACGCGTGATGGGCGGGTGGTCCGGGTGCTGGAGGACATGGTTTCGGGAGCTACCGAGCTGACCCAAGCCGTGCGTAGTGCCGCCAAGTATGCGGGGCTCCTGACCCCGCTGCCTGCGGGCGACCTGGAGCGGATCAATGCGAGCCACGCTGCTACCGTCCGCAACTTGCTGCCTGATGCTCAGCTGGAGGGCTTCGACGTCGTCGACGAAGAGTGGCAGTTGCCGGAGCTCGCGGCGCCGGTGTTGGCGCACGGGATCAGGAGGAGCTACCCGGCCAGCTTTGACTCAGGAGACCATGGGTTCACCGTGCAGGGCCTGCTGGGCAGCGTCGCGGCCGCGCAACTGACGGAGGGTGGCCCGCACTTCCTGGCGGATCTCGGGAGACTGAAGGGTCGCCGGATCGCGCTGGGGGACTTCGTCTCGGAGCTGCCCGCCATGCAGGAACAACTGTTCTAGCGAAGCATCGGGCCCGGGACCGAAGCACGGTCAGCCGCCCCGCGGTTCGGCCGGTAGCGGCGCGGCCGGTAACCTTGAAGTATGAATCCTTGGGACCTCGGCTCGCCGCTGTACCGCAAGCTGGTGATCTCTGCCATGGCGCTCATCGGCGTCGGGATCCTGCTGTCCGTCATCGGCGCTTCAGCCCACGTCCAATGGCTGATCTGGGCAGCGATCGCGGTCATTGCCACCGGGCTGCTGACCCATCTCGCGGGGCTGTTGGTCCGATTCCGCGACGCCCGGGCCCGGCAAGCGGCCGCAAATCCGCGCGGCAACCCTCCGGCCAAGCGACGTTAGTCCAACCCCGCCCACTCCACCGAAGGAGATCCATGTCCGAGCAAGCCGGGGTCAACCCCGACCTCGCCGGCCGCGTGTACCCGGCCGGCGCTGCCTACACTGTGGGCCGCGAGAAAATCCGGGAGTTCGCCTCGGCGGTGAAAGCCACGCACCCCGCGCACTTCGACGTTGAAGCCGCGCGCGCACTCGGCTACGCCGATTTGGTGGCACCGCCCACCTTCGCCATCATCGTCGCCCAGCGCGCAGACGCTCAGCTGATCGAGGATTCGGACTCCGGCATCGATTTCTCCCGCGTGGTCCACGCCGACCAGCGGTTCGTGCACCACCGGCCGATCGTCGCCGGCGACGAGCTCGTGGCTGAGCTCCATGTGGACCAAGTGCGCGCCATGGGCGGCGGGGCCATGATCACCACCCGTGCCGAGATCAGCACCGTGGCCGGCGAGAAAACGGCCACCACCACGTCGTCGATCCTGGTGAGAGGGGAAGACCAATGAGCGTCGAACTAAATGAACTGACCGTGGGACAGGACATCGGTTCGCGAGCCATTGAGGTCTCCCGCGCGGACTTGGTCAGGTACGCCGGAGCCTCGGGCGACTTCAACCCGATCCACTGGAACGGGCGCTTCGCCGAGCAGGTGGGGCTCCCCGGCGTCATCGCACATGGCATGTTCACGATGGGTGCTGCCGTGCAGTTGGTGACGGACTGGATCGGCAACCCGGCCGCCGTCGTCGACTACCAGACGCGGTTCACCAAGCCGGTCCTCGTGGAGGACGTTGACGGCCCCGGTGCCAGCATCGAAGTCAGCGGTGCCATCGGCGCCATCGACTCCGACAACGGGACGGCGCGAGTCGACCTGACGGTCACCGCTGCGGGTGTGAAGGTACTGGTCAAAGCCCAGGCGGTCGTCAAGGTTTGGTGACTCGCCCTGAACCCGGCAGCGGAGAGACCGGCGCCGTTGCAGAAACGAATCTTGCTCCGCTGACAACGCTCGGTGTGGGCGGCGTGGCCCGGCGTTATGTTGAGGCCGGCTCAGAGTCCGAGATCGTCGAGGCTGTCCGGGCTGCCGACGGTTCCGGCGACGACCTTCTGATCGTCGGCGGCGGGTCCAATCTCGTGATTTCCGACGACGGGTACCCCGGCACCGTCATCCATGTCGCCAACACCGGCTACACCGTGGAGGAAAACGACGGCGCCGTGGCGCTCACGGTTCAAGCCGGTCAGCCGTGGGACGACCTCGTTGCCTTGACCGTGGCAAACGGCTGGGCCGGACTGGAAGCTCTCTCCGGTATCCCGGGGCTCACGGGTGCCACACCGGTACAGAACGTCGGCGCCTACGGAGCCGACGTCTCGCAAACCATCACTCGGGTCCGGACGTGGGACCGTAACACGGGTTCGATCCAGGAATTCGACAACAGCGACCTCGCGTTTGGCTATCGGGACTCGGTCTTGAAACGGAGCACCGTCAACGGTTCGCCGCGCTTCGTGGTCCTGGAAGTCGAGTTCCGGCTGACGGCGGGGCGGCAGAGCCTTCCGATCCGTTACGCCGAACTGGCCCGCGTGCTGGGAATCGAGATCGGTGGAACCGCGAACGCCTCGGACGTTCGACGTGAAGTACTCCGGCTGCGCGCGTCCAAGGGGATGGTCCACGATCTCGCCGACCGGGACACCTTCAGCACTGGATCTTTCTTCACCAATCCCATTGTCGATGCCGCAACTGCGGAACGACTTCCCGCGAACGCACCGCGGTGGCCGGCCGATGACCAGATCAAGCTGAGCGCTGCCTGGCTCATCGACCATGCAGGCTTCTCCAAGGGCTTCGGTCTCGAGGGCACATCAAACGGTGACCTCAACGGACACGCTCTGGCCGGCGGCCGCGCGTCCCTATCGACCAAGCACACACTGGCAATCACCAACCGTGGTGAAGCCACGGCAGAGGACATTCTAGCGATCGCCCGAGCGGTACGGGACGGAGTTGACCGTACCTTTGGTATTCGGCTGCAGCCCGAGCCCCTGTTGATTGGTTGCAGCCTCTAACGTCGGAATCAAGCTGTATGAGGCGGGCGCTGGCGAGAGCGCCGACGTAGCACGATTGTTTGCTAGGGCAGATCTTCGCGCGTGATAAGGGCATCGGCCGGCTGATTCGGGCGTTCTGGTCCCTTGCGGACCTTCGAACGGACGGCCAGTTCATCGTGTCGGATCATGAAGCGAATGATGCTCGGCCGCAGCTCACGGAGGTTGACCAGGCCGCTGCTGCATAGCCAGCAGACCAAGCGGTAGCTGTGATTCACCTGGACCAGTCGGTCTGTGCCATGGTCCAGGAGCCACTCCGGCGACAAGAAATCGTGCATTGGCGGCAGGAGAAAGTCTGCTGGCAAGAGCTTGGCGAACGTATCATTCGGTTCGAAGCACTGTTCAATCTGCAACATCAGCCACCATTCCTCGGAGATGTAAGCAGGGCCGCAGGCTTCGATACACCTTCGTAGATGCGCCTCCAGCCGTAGCGAACGATCTTCCCGAATTGGACGGGATTGACGCTGCCGTGCGAAAAATTCGAGGAGAACATCGTCGATCGTCGGTTTCAGGCGGTCGTCCCTGCTCACATCGGTTCCTTTCCTGTTTGGTTCGAATCCGCCTTAGAAGGGCGGAGGGGTTTCGTCGCATCCTTCGTCGTCCTTGGCGTCAGAGGGCCGTCCTGCGGTGCTTGTTTCCGGGTTGGTTGTGTTGCTGGTTTGGTCATCTGCTGTGGGGTAGGTGATGGCCCAGTTTTCGTCGGGGGTGGTGGTGTGGGTGTGTCCGGAGCGGGTGGTGAAGTGCAGGGTGCCGTCGTTGTCTTGGGTGACGGTGCCGCCGCCGTGGTGTTTGGTTTTGTGGTCGGGTTTGCAGTGGGCGGCGAGGTTTTCGGGCACTGTTTTGCCGCCGTCTTCCCAGGCGATGGTGTGGTCGATCTCGCATTGGTCGGCGGGGACGGTGCAGCCGAAGCCGCGGCAGTGCCGGTCGCGTAGCCGGATGAGGCGTTTGAGCCATTCGGGCGGGATTCGCAGGTCTTTGGCGGCGGCGATGGCTTGGCCGTAGTCGTCGGTGAGCACGAGGAGCCAGGATTTGGCCAGTGCGGTGAGGTTGCGGGTCATCTTCGGCGGGATGGGTCCGTAGCCGGTGAGTTCGCCGGGGTTTTCGGCCAGCCCGAGCAGGGTGCTCAGCGGCGCGGTGACCGCGACGGAGGCGGTGGTGTTCGATCCGCCGCAGGTGCAGGGGCCCTGGCCGGTGGTGCCGTTGCCGGTTGCCGTGTCCGCGGCGGCCGTTTCCGGGGCGTCGGATTCCGTCGCGTCAGTGTCCGGGTGGGTCGCGGCGGAGGCTTCCCCGCGCCTCCAGCGTCGCCGCAGCAGCGGTGGTGCCGTGGCCGGTGGTGCCGTCGTCGGCGGCGGGGGCGGGTTGGTAGGCGTGGTCGGGGTAGCGCAGGAGCATGTCGGTGAAGACGTCGGCGCGGAGCTGGCCGAGGGTGCGGGTCTCCTCGGCGGTCTGCAGTTTCCTGGCGTGGGCCTGCATCAGGTTGTAGGCGAGCAGGGCTTTGTCCGCGGAGGTGCGGATGTACAGTTCGGCCATGCCGTCGTCCTGCGGGAGGTATTGGACGGTGCGCCGTTCCATCGCGGCCCGGTGCCGGGTCTCGAGGGGTTCGGGGTGCAGCCGGTCGCGGGCGGTGCGGGCGCGGGCATGGACGGAGTCGAGGGTAATGGTCCCGGCGCCGGGCAGGACCGTGTTCTCGTACTCGGCCAGGGTCTCCGGTGGCAGGTCGGCGCCTTTGCGGGCGATCGCCGCGGCGCGGGGCAGGTCGAGGGCGCCGCGGTCCAGGGCGGCCAGGGTGGCGGGCAGGTAGGTGGCGATCTGGTGCGCGTCGGCCAGTTCCGCGGCCGCCTGTTTGCGGGGCAGGGCGAGGATGGGAGCGAGTTCCTGGGCCGCGTGCCGGGAAATCCCGTCCGGCGCGCCGGCATCGGCGCCGGTGGCGGGCCGGAGCACGGCCATCCGGTGCAGGCCGCGGGTGCGGCGGGACTGGGTCCAGGCCTCGTGTTTGCGGACGGCTTTGAGGTATTCGAGTACGGACCAGTCGTCCAGGGTCTCGGGGTCGGTGCCGGCGAGCAGCCCGGCCAGTTCCGCCGGTTCCAGCTCCCGCCAGTCCTCCTCCCACAACTCCCGCCCCGCCGGCACCCCGACCGCGGGGTCATCTTCGCGTCCCGTTTCCTGTCCCGTGGCCCCGGTTCCAGCGGCAGGTGCTGCAGGAGCTCCCGTTGCGCCAGCAGTGGCATCGAGCCGGGGTGCATCGATTCGGTTGGCTCGTGAGCGGCGCCGTCGCTGGAACCGGAATCGGGATCGGAGGGTTCGTGGGAGGAGGCCGCGGGGTCGGGAGAAGGCATCGGTGCGGCATCCGAGGGCGTGGCTGTGGAGCCGGAGTGTTCCTCCGGCTCCTGTGCCTCGTCCAACGGTTCCGCTGCCATACTTCAACGCTACGCAGCGCAAGCCCCGGGTAGAACGGGTGTTCGACGTATGTGCACAACCACCGGCGGACACGAGCCTGTGGAGGACAAGACGGCTTGCGGAAGCGGGGCACGCTGTGGAGGGCAAGAGGACTTGCGGGGGAAGGGGAGCGCCTACGCCACCCGTCCCTCGCGGTAAAGGGAGTACAGCGTACTGCAGACCTAACAGCAGGAGCCCGCCCCACGAAGGGACGGGCTCCACCAAACTTAGTCCACCAGCAATGCTGGCTGCCTAACGGCGCTGGCTGTCCTAGAGGTTGCCGGTGGCGATGCGCAGCATGCGGCGCAGCGGCTCGGCGGCGCCCCACAGGAGCTGGTCGCCGACGGTGAAGGCGCTGATGTACTCGGGGCCCATTTCCAGCTTGCGGATGCGGCCCACGGGAATCTCCAGGGTGCCGCTGGCCGCCACGGGGGTGAGCTGCTCCATGGTGGCTTCCTTGGTGTTGGGCACCACGCGGGACCACTCGTTGTCGGCGTCGATGATCCGCTCGATTTCGGCGACCGGAAGGTCTTCGGTCAGTTTCAGCGTGAGTGCCTGCGAGTGGGATCGCATGGCGCCGATGCGCACGCACAGACCGTCGAAGGGGATGCGCTGGTCATCGCTGAGCCCCAGGATCTTGTTCGTCTCGGCCGGCGCTTTCCACTCTTCCTTGGACTGTCCGTTGCCCAGGTCCTTGTCGATCCAGGGAATCACGGAACCGGCCAGCGGCACGCCGAACTGGGAGGAATCCAGCTCAGGATTGCGCTGCAGGGCCAGGACCTTGCGGTCGATTTCCAGGATGGCAGAGGCGGGATCCGCGAGCTCGGCAGATACTGCGGCGTTGAGCGAACCGAACTGGTTCAGCAGTTCGCGCATGTGCCGGGCACCGCCGCCGGAGGCTGCCTGATAGGTCATGGAGGTTCCCCACTCCACCAAGCCGTTCTTGAACAGCCCGCCCAGGCCCATGAGCATGCAGGAAACGGTGCAGTTGCCGCCGATGAATTCCTTGACGCCGCGCGCCAGGCCGGCGTCGATCACGTCCCGGTTCACCGGGTCCAGCACGATGATGGAGCTGTCCTGCATCCGCAGCGTGGAAGCGGCATCGATCCAGAGGCCGTCCCAGCCGGCGTCGCGCAGCTTGGGGTAGACCTCGGAGGTGTAGTCCCCGCCCTGCGCGGTGACGATGATCGGCAGCTTGGCGAGCGTCTCGACGTCGTACGCGTCCTGCAATTTGCCTGCGTCACCCGCGGCAGCACCAGCGAAGGCGGGGGCGTCGCCGCCGGCGTTCGACGTGGAGAAGAAGACCGGGTTGATCAGGTCGAAGTCGCCTTCGTCCTGCATGCGCTGCATCAGGACGGAACCGACCATGCCGCGCCAACCGATCAGGCCGACGGACTGTGTAGAGGAAGTGGCTGCGGGTGAAGTCATGCCATCTAGTTTACGGGCAGGGTCAATTTGGCGGCCGAGGGTTACGTGCCTCTGCGGGCACATCCAGGGTACGCGTACGACGGCGGTGCCCGGGCTGGGTGCCTCGCCCGGCCGCGTGCCGCCCGGGCTGGGTGCCTCGCCCGGCCGGGGTGCCGCACGGCCTCGTGCCGCCCGGCAGCAGCTGACTCGTCCGAACGCACCCGGAGGCCGACCAGATTGCGCCTGGGCTATTGCGCCCGGCTGTCCTCCCCGCGGACCCAGAGCGAGATGCGGTAGCGCGTGCCGTTGGCCGCGGTGCTCCAGCCCTCGGTGGGGGAGACGCCGTCGAGCTTCCAATCCGGGCCCAGTTGCGGGGCGTAGGTGTCGCCGTCGGTCTCCATGTCGATGACGGTGACCGAGGCCGCGTTGGCATGCTGCGTGGTGAGATTGAAGATCTCGCCGCCGCCAAGGATCCAGATTTCGTCGCCGCCGGGACTGGCAGCCGCCTCGGCCATCGCCTCCTCCACGGATTCGACGACCACGGCGCCCCCGGCCACGAGCTGTTCGCGCATTTCCGGCCTGCGGCTGATCACAATGTTGGTGCGCCCCGGCAACGGCCGGTACTTGTCCGGGAAGGAGTCCCAAGTTTTCCGGCCCATGATCACAGGATGGTTGAGGGTGGTCCGCTTGAAATGCGCCAAATCCTCCGGCAGATGCCAGGGCATGCCGCCGTCGCGGCCGATCACACCGTTGGTGGTCTGGGCCCAGATCATGCCGACCACCGGTGCCGGCAACGGCTGTCCGCCGTCGGTGACGGTTGCGGCGGCAGTCACGGCCTCGGCGACGCTGTCCGGGTAGGTGCCCGGGCCGTCAACAGGGCCGGCGGCAGCGGCACCGGGTGCGCCGGCGCCGGGGCGGCCGGCGCTAGGCGCGGCGCACGGGCCGGCGCTATTGTCGGCGCTCATACGGCCACCGGTGCCTTGATGGCCGGATGGTGCTGGTAGTTGGCCACTTCGAAGTCCTCCAGCGAGTAGTCGAAAATGCTCTCCGGCTTCCGCAGGATGTTGAGCGTGGGGTACGGGTAGGGCTCGCGCGAAAGCTGCTCGCGGACCTGATCCACGTGGTCGTCGTAGACGTGCACATCGCCGCCGGTCCAGATGAATTCGCCCGGCTCCAGGCCCACCTGCTGCGCCAGCATCAGGGTGAGCAGCGCGTAGGAGGCGATGTTGAACGGCACGCCCAGGAACATGTCCGCGCTGCGCTGGTACAGCTGGCAGGAGAGCTTGCCGTCCGCCACGTAGAACTGGAAGAACGCGTGGCACGGCGGCAGCGCCATGTTCTTGATCTCCGCCACGTTCCACGCCGAGACGATGTGCCGGCGCGAGTCCGGATTGTTCTTCAGCTCTTCCACCAGATTGGCGATCTGGTCAATATGTCCACCGTCGGGCGTTGGCCAGGAGCGCCACTGCACCCCGTAGACCGGACCGAGCTCGCCGTCGGCGTCGGCCCATTCATTCCAGATCTTGACACCGCGTTCCTGCAGCCATTTCGCGTTCGAGTCGCCGCGCAGGAACCACAGCAGCTCCAGCGCCACGGACTTGAAATGCACGCGCTTGGTGGTGATCAGCGGGAAGCCCTGGGCCAGGTCATAGCGGATCTGGCGGCCGAAGACGCTGCGGGTGCCGGTGCCGGTGCGGTCCGATTTCGCCGTGCCGTTGGCCATGACGTCGCGCAGCAGGTCTTCATACGGGGTGGGAATCGCGTTCACAGCGTCCAGTGTAGTAGAGGGGTGCTGTGGCGGCTGCCGGCGGAGTGCAGGCTCACAGTGCGCCAGATGCGTTCCCGCGCGCGCGCCGCAGCTGGCCGCGGACCAGATTCAGGACCGTTTCATCGTTCAGCCCCGCGTCCCGGGCGGCGCGCACCAAATGTACGACGGCGAGGCCCACCTCGGCGGAGTCGGCTGCGGTTGTGTGCGTGGCGGCTGCCGTTTCGGCCACCGCGGTGCCATGACGCCGGCGGCTGATGAGCAGGCCCGCGGCCTCGAGCTCCTTGTACGCGCGGGCCACGGTGCCCGCGGCCACACCCAGCTCTGCGGCCAGGCTGCGCACCGGGGGCAGTCGTTGTCCGGCGGCCAACGTGCCGACCGCAATGAGCGAGGCAACCTGGCTGCGGATCTGTTCGTACGGGGGAGTCGGTGCCGCCAGATCCACCCGAATCTGGGTGCTCATGGCGTGTGGTCCCGGCGGACAGCGGACTGGTCGTGGTCTTGGCCAACCCCGGGAGCGCCGCTGACGGAGTTGCCGCTGTGGTGTGGAACGGAGGCGCCGGAGTGGCGCGTCACGGGGTGGCCGATATAGCCGGCCATGGAGCGGCGCGGCCGCGATGCCCCCGGGAAAAGCGCCAGCACGATGGCGGCTAGGTAGAGCACGGCCGATGGTGATGCGGAGCGCGGTGTGCAGGCCGGGCGGAAGCTGGTAGGCGTCCAAGGCGATGCTGCCGTTCAGGAACCAGCCCCAGGCCGCGGGGTGTGCGTTGAGAAGTTGGGCGGTCAGAGCGAACAGTCCGGCGGCGGTCATCCGCGCAACGCGGAAGCCGGAAGCACAGCGGAGCAGGTTGTCCGCCTCCGGGGTTGCCTCGAACAGCCGGGGACGGCGGTGCACCAACAGGATGGCCGCTGCGCCGAGCAAGAGCAGGACGGCGCCGGCCACGGCGAAGGCTGCCAGCAGGTCGGGCTGTCGGCCCGGGGCGGCAAAATTGAAGCCGATGACGGCGGCCAGCAGCACCGCGCCGCCGGCAACCGCGACAAGGAGCGGGCGCGGAACCAGCTGGACTGCAGTTGGGCTGGGCGGTGTATGGCTGCGCGGCTGGGCGGTGGCCGGAGCCAGAGAATGCTGATTCATTGATCGGGTGTGGCCGCGCCAGATGTGTACCTCGCCAGAAGCGATGGCCGCGAGGAAGATGGCCGCCGGTATGACGAAGGCCAAGGGCATGAACCGCTGGGCGACGGCTAAGTCGAAAGCGGTTAGGGCAGACAGGGGGACGATGGCCAGCGCTGCAACGATAAGACCAGCGGTGTGTGCCGACTCGGTGATCTCCTGCCCTGCGGCATAGCTGCCCCGGTAGATGACCGGACGGGCGGCGCCATCGGATGACGTTCCTCCATCGGGCGCCAGCAGGGGAGGGCGCCAGAGGGCCATGGCGATCATCAGTGTGACCGTGAGCCAGCCTGCCAGCTGCTGGGCAGGTTCCCATCCGGTCGCGGGTGCCGGTCCGCCGAGGATGAGGGCCGGCGACTGTTGATGAGCGAAGTTGACCGCCATGGTGCCGAGCGCGGCGAAGAGCAAGGTGGCCGTGCGGAACAGTCGGTTGATCAGGATGCGCCGCAAGATGTCGTTGTCCTCGCGGTCGAGTGAGTCCACGGAGCGTCGCCGCACGATGATCGCCGTCGCCGTGGCGACGCCGGCCGCGAGCGTCAGGATGCCGATCAGCAGGATCGGGGCGAAGTAGCTGCCGGACCGGCGGCCGTTGTGTGCGCCGAAGACATCGACACCGTCATAGGACCGGGAACCGCTGAAACCTTCGATGCCCGGCAAGTCCCAGACGGCAAACGCTGCGGTCACGGCCAGCACCGCCGCCGCAATCATCACGGAGAGCAGTGCCGAGGGGAGGTAGTCGCGGAGGCGCCGGATGGAGATGTCTGCGCGGCGCACGCTGCCGCGGGGCTTGGGCCAGGTGTATTGGCCGATGATGTAGATTCCGGCCAGGCTGACCAGCGGCACCAGGACTGTCAGCAGGTCCGCGAGCCAGGAAGGCCCCGGAATGTATCCGGCGTAGTAGGCGGCCGGTATGTCGCCGACGTCAGAGGCTGCGGACAGGCCGCTGGCGAAGAACGCGATGACGGCCGTCCAGAACGCATGCCTCCGGGCAGCATCCCGTCCGGCCTCGTCCGATGGACCGGAGTCGAGGCCTGGACCGGGCACTGCGAGGGCAGTTGCCCTTTCGCCCGCCCTGCCGGCGATGATCCGCAGTGCTCCGTAGATGATGGCGGCGCCGAACAGCAGCCCGGTGAAGGTGCTGGTCAGTAAGTCCACGATCCCCCTCGTGCTGTATCAATGGATCAAGTATTTGATACAAAGCGGCAAGGGGTCAAGAGTTCCGTCAGTCGTCGTAGGCGTCGAGGATCTCCACCGCCACGATCTTGCCGTGATGCTTCTTGGAGATGTGGCAGACCAGCACGGCTCCGGGCCGCAGGTAGGGGTCCTCGGCGGGCAGCTTCGCGGCGAGCAGGGGGTCCATCCGGGCGGCCAGCACCTTGAAAAGGTTGGGCAGCACGGGGCGGTGGGTGCAGACGGCGGTCGGCTTGCCCTTCTCCAGCATCTGGAACAGCGCGGCCCTGGCCTTCTTCGGGTTGCGCTCGTTGTTGTGTTCGGTGATGGCGTCGACGGTCCGCAGCTTGGTCTGGGTGTGCATGGCGTACGGGGTGACGGTCTGCACGCAGCGCAGCCACGGGCTGGAGACAATCCGCTTGGGCTTCCACGCGGTGAGCATCCGGCAGACGGCGAGTGCCTGCCGACGGCCGGTCGCTACCAGCGGGCGCTCGCCCTCGGCCTGGGACCACGCGGACCGCGGTTTGGCCTTGGCATGGCGGACGACGACGAACGGATAGGTATCGAGCTCGCCCCGCCCGTGCGCGGCCTCCAGCGCGTCCAGCGGTTCGACGTCGGAAGGGTTGGTCAGCAGTTCTCGGGCCTTGGCCGGCGGGCACCAGAGCACGCGGTCCACCTCTTTGCCGTCCGGAACCGGTTCTTGCTTGTCCAGCTTGGCGGCCCAGTACAACACCTGCTTGAGCCCGGGATTGACCTTGTAGTAGATGGTGGGCAGCGGAATGCCCAGCCGGATCTGCACGCCGATTTCCTCGTCGACCTCTCGCACGGCGCACTCGGGCGTGGTTTCGCCGCTGTCCAGCTTGCCCTTGGGCCAGGACCAGTCGTCGTAACGCGGCCGGTGGATCAGCAGTACTTCGAGCCGGCTCTGGCGGACGCGCCAGCACAGAGCCCCCGCAGCGGTGACCTTGACGCCCGGGGGAGCACCGGCGTCGTCGGTTTTGTTCTGTGTCATCAGCGGCGGCTGAGGGTGCGCTGGCGGGAGCGGGAGGCGAGCAGCCAGGACTGGATATCCGAGAGGGGGTTGCCGTCGTCGTCCTTGTGGTGCCTGATCCAGTCGCCGTCGCTGTCCAGATGCCAGCTGGCGGTGCCCGGGTCCATGTACCGGTCCAGCACGGCCAGCAGGTCGTTGATGTCCTCGCGCGAGTTCAGCTGCACCAGGGCCTCCACGCGGCGGTCCAGATTGCGGTGCATCATGTCGGCGGATCCGATGTAGACCACCGGGTCGCCGCCGTTGGCAAAGCCAAACACGCGGGAGTGCTCCAGGAACCGGCCCAGGATGGAGCGGACGCGGATGTTCTCGCTGAGCCCCGGTACGCCCGGGCGGACGGCGCAAATCCCGCGGACAATCACGTCCACCTTCACGCCGGCCTGCGAGGCGCGGTAGAGCGAGTCGATGATGGCCTCGTCCACCATGGAATTCACCTTGATCACCACGCGGGCGGCCAGGCCGGCCTTGCTGTTGGCGATTTCCTTCTCGATCCGGTCGATCAGGCCCGAACGGACCGAACGCGGAGCCACCAGCAGTCGCTTGAAGGTGGACTTCGGGGCGTAGCCGGAGAGCTGGTTGAACAGCTTGGAGAGGTCTTCGCCCACTTGGTAGTTGGCCGTCAGCAGGCCCAGATCCTCGTAGTAGCGGGCCGTGCGCGGGTGGTAGTTGCCGGTGCCGATGTGGCAGTAGCGGCGCAGGCCGTCGCCCTCCTGGCGCACCACCAGCGAGAGCTTGCAGTGCGTCTTCAGGCCCACGATCCCGTAGACCACGTGGACGCCGGCCTGCTCCAGCTTCCGGGCCCAGTCGATGTTGGCCTGCTCGTCGAACCGGGCCTTGATCTCCACCAGGGCCAGCACCTGCTTGCCGGCTTCGGCGGCGTCGATCAACGCATCCACGATCGGTGAATCGCCCGAGGTCCGGTACAGCGTCTGCTTGATCGCCTGCACCTTCGGGTCTGCGGCGGCCTGCTCCAGGAAGGCCTGCACCGAGGTGGAGAACGAGTCGTAGGGATGGTGCAGCAGGATGTCGCGCCGGCGCATGGCGGCGAACACGTTCGCGGCCTTCGACGTTTCGCTCTCGTTCAGGAAGCGGCTGGTGTGCGCCAACTGCTTGGGGTACTTCATGTCCGGCCGGTCGATCCGGTAGATGGCTTCCAGGCCGCGGAGGTCCAGCGGCGCCGGCAGCGCATACACCTCGGATTCCTCGACGCCGAGCTCGCGCACCAGCAGTTCGCGCACGCTCGGGTTGATGTCCGTGGCCACTTCCAGCCGCACGGGCGGGCCGAAGCGGCGGCGCAGCAGTTCCTTTTCCAGCGCCTGCAGCAGGTTCTCGGCGTCGTCCTCTTCGACTTCCAGGTCCTCGTTGCGGGTGACCCGGAAGGTGTGGTGTTCCAGCACCTCCATGCCCTGGAAGAGCAGGTCCAGGTGCTGGGCGATGACGTCTTCCAGCGGGATGAACCGCGCGGTGCGGCCCGGGACCGAGCCGGCGCGGGGTCCGTCCACGGAGATCAGCCGGGAGAGCTGGTCGGGGACCTTGAGCCGGGCGAAGAGTTCCTTCTCGCTCACCGGGTTGCGCACGATCACGGCCAGGTTCAGCGAGAGCCCGGAGATGTAGGGGAACGGATGGGCCGGGTCCACCGCCAGCGGGGTCAGGATCGGGAACACGCGCTCGCGGAACATCACGGACAGCTCGGTGCGGGCAGCCTCGTCCAGCTCATCCCAGCGCACAATGTGGATGTGCTCGTACGCCAAGGCCGGGCGGATCTGCTCGGCGAAGATCCGGGCGTGGCGGTGCTGCAGCTTGTGCGCCGCGACCTTGATCTGTTCCAGTTGCTCGCTGGGCGAGAGGCCGGCCGCGGACGGCACGGCCAGCCCGGTGGCGATCCGGCGCTTCAGGCCGGCCACCCGGACCATGAAGAACTCGTCCAGGTTGGAGGCAAAGATGGACAGGAAGTTCAGCCGTTCCAGCAGGTAGAGGTCCTCGTCCTCGGCCAGCTCCAGGACCCGCGCGTTGAAGTCCAGCCAGCTGATTTCCCGGTCCAGGAACCGCTCCAGGGTGAAGTCCCCGTCCGGTGCCAGCGAGGGGGCGAACTCCGGTATGTCGATGCGGTCCTGGGTGGCGCGGGCAGGAACCATCTCGGAGGACCCTAAGCGCGGAATGGCTGCGGCTTCAGGTTCGGTGACCATGCTCTCTCCTGCTGACGTCGGCGGGCCGGACTTACCTCTCATCAAGGCGCCGGTTACCTATAAGGTTACCGACTCTTCCCGGTCGGCCTGGGCCTGTTTTGCATACATCACGTCCGCATCCCAGCGGGTAAAGCCGAGCTTCCGGTACAGCCCCACGGCGGGCTCGTTGTCAGCGTCCACGTAGAGCATGATCGCGTGCTCGCCGGCGTCCTGCAGGTGCTTGATGCCGGCGATGGTCAGGGCCTTGCCCAGCCCGGTGCCCTGCGCCTGCGGCGTCACGCCGACCACGTAGACTTCGCCGATGGACGCGTGGCTGCCGGCCCGCGGATGGACCTTGGTCCAGTGGAAACCCAGCAACCCGCCGCCGTCCCGGCGCTCTGCCAGCAGGAACCCTGCCGGGTCGAACCAATCCTCGGCCATGCGGGCCCGCAAATCGGACAGCGTCATGGCGCCCTGTTCCGGATGGTCGGCGAAGGCGGCGGAGTTCGCGGCCAGCCATGCTTCTTCATCCTGGCCGGGCACGAAGGCACGGATGACGACGCCGGCCGGCAGCTCGGCGTCGGGCATTCCCGCGGGATGGGTCAAACGCATCCGCCACAGCTCGCGCACCGGGGCGAAGCCGAAGCGGGCGGCCAGCCGTCCCGCCGCCTCGTGGCCGCCGTGCGACCAGGCCTTCAGACTGGGCAGTTCGGTGTGCTGCTGCACGGCTTCGGCCAACCGCAGGCCCACTCCTTCGCCACGGTAGGACGGGTGCACCACCAGTTCCAGCACGCTGTCCGCGCCGGCGGCGGTGGCCAGGCTGACGACGGCGACGCCGGCCAGAGCGCTCGCGGTGGCGGGATCGGAGCGCTCTTCGCCGGCGTAGGTTGCCAGCACCAGCAGGTCGGCGGCATCCGCGGCGCGCAGGTTGACCCAGGTCTGCTCGGAGAGCGGCGGGTTCCCGTCGGATTCTTCGGCGGCGGCGGCGAGCGCCTTGATGTCCGCGAGGGTCTCGGTGTCAGGGGCGCCCTTGATGCTCAGCACGGGCCACAGGTCGGAATCCGATGCAGTCATGAGCACAGACTATCCGAGCAGGCAACGACGGCGGGGTAGCGCGTCCCGCCGCCTGACAGATTCGCCGTAAGGACGTCCGCGGGTCAGCCGGCGACGTCGGCCGGTTCTTCTTCCGAAGCGCGGACCAAGGTGAAGCGGTAGCCGACGTTGCGGACGGTGCCGATCAACTGCTCGTGGTCGGAGCCGAGCTTGGCCCGCAGCCGCCGCACATGCACGTCCACCGTGCGGGTGCCGCCGTAGTAGTCGTAACCCCAGACTTCGTGCAGCAACTGGTCGCGGGTGAAAACCCGGCCGGGATGCTGGGCCAGGTACTTGAGCAGTTCGAATTCCTTGTAGGTCAGGTTCAGCGGCTGCCCGCCCACGCGCGCCGTGTAGCTGGCCTCGTCGATCACCACCCCGGAGGCGTGGATCTCCGTGCTGGTTTCCTGATCGCCGGCGTGCGCCCTAGCAATCACCAGCCGCAGCCGCGCCTCCACTTCGGCCGGGCCGGCGGTGTCCAGGACCACGTCGTCGGCCAGCCAGTTGGCGCTGACGGCGGCCATGCCGCCCTCGGTGAGCACCAGTACCAGGGGTGCGCTCAGCCCGGTGGCCTTCAGCAGTTGGGTGAGCGAGCGCGCGCCGACCAGGTCCTTGCGGGCGTCGACCATGACCACGTCGGCCGGGTCGGTTTCCAGCAGCGCCGTGGGTTCGGCCGGCAGGATGTGGACCTTATGGTTCAGCAGCTCAAGGGCCGGCAGGACGCCAATCGACGAGCCGGGGCTGTTGGTCAACAGCAGAATGTGCGGCATGGTTCCTCCAGGGGTTTGCGGCGCACATCATCGGGCTGGGCCCGGAAGGTCCTCACAACGCAGGCGAATCCTGCCGGACGGTGGCACAAGTATAGCGCCCGCAGCCCGCGGTGCCGCGGCTTCTCGCACCGCCCCTGCGTCATAGGGCAGTATGACTAGCGTGAAAACGTGGATCGTCGCCGTCGCCGCGGCCGCCGTACTGTGCGCCGTCGTCGGTGCCTCCTATCTGTCCCTGCCCGCGCTGACTGCCGTGGTGTGCGTTGCCGCGGTGGTGATCGGCGTCGGATGGCCGGTGCTGCTGGACGTGCCGGCCAAAAAGACCCTGGCGGTGGTCATCTCCCTGGCAGGAATTGCGACGGCGGTGCTCGCCAGCGTGGCGCCCGCCGGCATGCCGCTGCTGTGGATGGCGGTGGTGATTGCGCTCGGCGTGATGGCCGTTTTTCTGATCCAGTTGATCCGCGGCACCGGGCAGCCGCACCGGCTCGAATCCACCTTCGGCGCCAGCGCCGGAGTGGTGCTGACGTCGCTGGGGGCCGGCTGGGTTGCGGCCGAACGGCTCTCGGCCAACACCGCCAACACGGGCATGATGCTGGTGACCGGCATCAGCATGCTGGTGGCCATCGCCGCCTGCCTGCTGCCCTGGCCGGACCGCATTGTGGCGCCGCTCGGCGTGGTGCTGGCCACGCTGGCCGGAACGCTGGCCGCACCGCTGTTCTCCAACGTGCCGATGTTTCCCGCCGCGCTGGTGGGCGCCGTCGTCGGCATCATCCTGGTGTGCTTCCGGCGGCTGATCCTGGCCGACGGCGGCCCCACCCGGCTGCCGGCCATGCTCGCTGCCGGCGCGGCACCGGTCCTGTCCGCCGGCTCGCTGGTCTACTTCCTGGAACGGATGCTGCTGCGCTGATCCGGGCGGCGCCGGGATGTGCTCCCGGTTGATCGAGGTCACAGCGGGCGGTTACGTAGCAAGCAGGCATCCTTCCGTCCGGGCCGTTACTATGGAGCCATGTCGTATCTCGGTCTTGAAATCGCCTTCCTGTCCCTGCTGGTCCTCGCCGGCCTGTCCATCGCGGCCGTTGCCTCGCTGGTGGTTGTCCGCCTGTTCAAGGGCCAGAAGTAAGCGCCCCCTCTCTTCATCATGCCGATTGAACTCCCCACGGAGCTGACCCCGGAACTGGTGCCGCTGTCATGGTTGCTCGGCACCTGGGAAGGTGCTGGCCGGCTGGGTGCGGGCGAGGAAGAGGACGAGCACTTCGTCCAGAAGGTCATGTTCACGCAGAACGGCCTGCCCTACCTGCAGTACACCGCCGAAAGCTGGCTCACCGACGAAGACGGCAACCGGTTGCGGCCGTTGACGGTGGAAACCGGATTCTGGGCGCTGGACCGCAAACTCAACGACGCCGACGTCGGACCGGGCCTGGTCCCGGCGGACATCGTGCCGGCGTTGAAGTCGGCGGACGAGGTCGAAGAGCTGCGCAACGCGGACGGCGGTTTCGACATCACCGCCACCATCGTGCACCCCGGCGGCATCTCGGAGCTCTACTACGGGCAGATCAAAGGCCCGCGCGTCCAGCTGACCACGGACATGGTGATGCGCGGATCGCAGTCCAAGGACTACAGCGCGGCCACCCGGATTTTCGGCCTGGTCAACAATGACCTGTACTGGCGCTGGGATGTGGCCGCAGCCAAGGGCAAGGATCTGGCCCCGCACGCCTCGGCAATCCTCAGCAAGCTCCCGTAAACAAAGCAGCAGGGACGGCTCGCCGGGACCCCGGTACCGGACGCGCACCGCCCGCGGGCAGGCCTCCCGGGAATTCGGCACCGCCGTCAGGAGTTGACCCCAATATGACCTACCGCAGCCCCTTGCTCCAGCAGCCCGGCGCCGTCGAAGCCTCCGGGCCCGACGCCGGCGTGGCCGCCCACTACTCGGACCCGCTGCGCGAACAGCGCGCGCTGGCCCGCGGTGAAGCAGTGGTGGACCTGTCCCACCGCGGCGTGGTGACCGTGGCCGGCGAGGACCGGCTGAGCTGGCTCAATACCCTTTCCTCGCAGCTGCTGCTGAACCTGCAGCCGGGCCAGTCCAGTGAGGCACTGCTGCTCACCGTGCAGGGCCGGATCGAATACGACGCCCGCATTGTGGACGACGGCGAACGTACCTGGCTGATCGTCGAAACCTTCGAGGCAGCGCCGCTGGCCGCATGGCTGGAATCGATGAAATTCATGCTGCGGGTCGAGATAGCGGATGTTTCCGCCGACTGGGCCGTAGTGGGTTCGGTCAAGCCGGTGCCGGCGTTCGACGGCAGGACCCTCTGGCAGGACCCGTGGCCGCAGATCGGCGCCGGCGGCTATGCCTACACCGGCATCGAGGAACCGCAGCATCCCGGTCTGGAACGGACTTGGTACGAATATCTGCTGCCGGCCGCCGAACTCGAATCCGCCGTCGCCGGCCTGCAGCTGGCCGGCGTCTGGGCGGCCGAGGCGCTGCGGATCGCCGCCTGGCGCCCGCGGTTCGGCGCGGAGACGGATGAAAAGACCATTCCGCACGAGCTGGACCTGCTCCGCACCGCCGTGCACCTGGAGAAGGGGTGCTACAAGGGCCAGGAAACCATCGCCCGCGTGCACAACCTGGGCCATCCGCCGCGGCGGCTGGTGTTCCTGCAGCTGGACGGCTCCCAGCACACCCTGCCCGCGCCGGGCAGCGACGTGCTGCTTGGCGACAAGCGCGTGGGGGCCATTACTTCCGCGGCGCAGCACTACGAAATGGGTCCGATCGCCCTGGCCGTGGTCAAGCGCTCGGCCGATCCCCAGGCGCAGCTGACGGTGGTGGACGGCGAGGAGAGCTATGACGCCGCCCAGGAAATCATTGTCACCACCGACGCCGGGCAGGTGGTCGGCCGGAAGACCGGCTTCCTGCGCGCGCCGCGCTGAGACGCCCGGAAGTTTCGGCAAGAGGTTACGGCACGAAGCTTCAATACGAAGCTTCGGCTTGCTAGATCTTCGGCAGGATTACCGCCGTCTGGGTTCCGGCGTCCCAGAAGCCCAGGCTGGCGGCCAGCGCCCGCGAGGCCTCGTTGGACTCGTGTGAGCGCCACTGCGGGATGAGCCCGGAGGAGAGCGCCTCGTGGCCGGCGATGGCCGCGATCAGCGCACCGGCACCGCGGTGCCGGTAGCTGGGCGCGGTGAGTACCCCCACGTTGGCCAGGATCTGCTGCCACTCCTTGTAGCCGGCGCCGGCCATCGGCGTGCTGCCGTCAAGCAGCACAAAGGACTTGTCCATGCCGGCCAGCCCCACTTCGTGGATGTCATCCGGCGGGCACATCCCCTCAAGCCGGGCGACGTCGCTGCCCGCGGTGGAAACGGTAACCTCCCGTTCGGGCTGCACCACCGGCAGATCGTCCGCGTAAGAGAGCACCGCTTTGCCCAGTCCGTGGCCGCCATGCTCCCGGCTCACCTGCATCAGCGTCTGGTGCTCCGCCAACTCGTCGTCCGAGTATGGGGCCGCGGCCTCGACCGCCCATTCCGGCCCGACCAGCGCGGATCGCTCGAACAGGCGCACGAAGGTGAGCGCACCGGCGTCGTTGTTGATCCTGGTCAGCCGGCCCCCACCGGAGGCGAAGGCATTGTCGGCAAATCCCAGCAACCGCGCCCACGCCAGCAGCACAATGTCGGAGGTTCCTGCGTCCAATCGCATACCGGCCAGATTACTGAAGGCTCAGCCGAAGAGAACCCTTGCCTCGTCGTAACGGTGCTGCGGGACCGTTTTTAAATTGTTCAAAGCGGACTCGAAACCCACGTGCGCGATGTCCGTGCCCTGCAGCGCCACCATGGTGCCCCAGCGACCCTCCACCACCGAATCCACTACAGCCATGCCCAGCCGGGTGGCCAGCACGCGGTCGTAGCCGGAGGGAACCCCGCCGCGCTGGATGTGCCCCAGGGTGGTGGCGCGGGTTTCGATGCCGGTGCGCGCTTCCAGCTCCGGGGCCAGCCGCTCGCCGATCCCGCCCAGCCGAGGCCGGCCGAACCGGTCCAGACCGCGCTCGGCGTGCGGGCCCAGTTCGCCGTCCGGAACCCAGCCTTCCGCCACCACCACCAGCGGCGCGCGGCCGCGTTTCTGCGCGTGCAGCACCCACTCGGAGACCTGGTCCATGGTGACGCGCTGCTCCGGAATCAGGATGGCATGAGCGCCGGAGGCCATGCCCGCGTGCAGCGCGATCCAGCCGACGTTTCGGCCCATGACCTCGGCGATCATGCAGCGGTGGTGCGATTCGCCGGTGGTGCGCAGCCGGTCGATGGCCTCGGTGGCAATCTGCACGGCGGTGTCGAAACCGAAGGTGTAGTCGGTGGCTTCCAGATCGTTGTCGATGGTCTTGGGCACGCCCACAATCTTCAGGCCGGCTTCCGTCAGCCGGTGAGCGCCGGCCAACGTGCCCTCGCCGCCGATCACGATGACCGCGTCGACGCCGAGCCTGTCCAAGGTCCGCTGGATGTTCTCCGGACCGCCGTTGGGGCCGTCGTACGGGTTGGTCCGCGACGTGCCCAGGATGGTCCCGCCCTGCTTGGAAATACCCCGCACCTGATGCCGCGGCAGTTCCATGAAGTCGCCCTCGACCACGCCCCGCCACCCGTCGCGGAAGCCGACGAACTCGAGTCCGTGCACGGTGATGCCTTTGAGCACAATGCCGCGGATCACCGCGTTCAGGCCGGGACAATCCCCGCCGCTGGTCATGATGCCGATCCTCATGGGTACTCCTTCTCGGTGCCGGGCCGGTCAGTGCGAGCACCCCATTGAGCCCGCCTCGATTGTACGTAGGAACCGCACCACAGTCACAAGGACGACGGCGGGGGAGTCGCCGGCGGGGGTGGCGGAGCGACCGGTTGATGCCGCCGCTGCGGTCGATCGGGTGTCGCCGGAGCGGTCGATCGGGGTGCCGGCGGTTCGCGGCGGCTTAACCAACCGGAGCCCCCGCTTTCGCGGAGGCTCCGGTACGTGGCTGTCGCTGCCCGCGCGGATCAGAACTTGCGGAGCAGGTTCTCCAGCGCGATGCTGCCATCGTATTTCGGCAGCAGGAGCCACAGCACCAGGTAGGTGCCGACGCCGATCCCGGGGAACAGGAAGATCAACAGGGTGGCGATTCGCACCCACGTCACGTCCCAGCCGAACTTCGCGGCGATGCCACCGCAGATGCCGGCTACCCAGCGGTCGGGGCCGCGGCGGATGGGGCTGGAGCGGAGCGCTCGGTAAAAAGTTTCCATGGGAACCATGCTTTCGTGTTCGGGAGCTGTTGTCACTCGGTATTCGGCTGTCGTGGTCGGATTGCCGGCCGGGGTCCCAGCCCGGGGCCGGGCCTGGAGCCGGCCGGGGTTCGGGCCGGGTTTACTGGCCGGGGGCCTCGCGTTATCCGGGTCGCCCTGGGCTACCGGCCGCGGTTGCGGGTGGCGCTCAGCACGCCGGCGATCACCAGGGCGATGCCGGAGCCGATCAGCAGGGCGATCAGGACGTAGGCCCAGTTGAAGCTGATGTTCCACCATGTTCCGGCGACCACCAGCAGGCCGACGGCCACGGCGATCAGTCCCCAGATGATGGTGCCCACGCGGGGCCGGCGATCGCCGTCGTGATTGAGTTCAGTGCTCATCGGGTCTGCTCCAGTTCGCTAACGGTCAGGATGTCGACGCTGCTGACCACGCCCCTGACGGACAGGATGATCTTCGGCGCGCTGCCGTCGTCGTTGATGATGTAGGTTCCGGGCTGCCAGACGCCGGACTGCCGTCCGCTGTCTCCGGGGGTGGCGTACTCGACGTTGCCCAGTGCCATCTGTGTTTCCACCTTTACCGGAACGCCGTCCGGAATGATGACGGTGACGGACGCGGCGACGGCATTGACCGGGACGACGGCGGGGCCGCCGACGCGGGAACCCGAGACACTGCGCAGGTCCACGGTGCCGTTGCCGGCCACCACGCTGTAACCGTCGCCCGCCGCCGGGGCGGCGGTCGAGGTCCAGGTGCGGTTGGAGGCGATGGCGAAGTTGGACGCGGTCCACTGCATTCCGGCGGAGAAGACCAGCGACAGCACGAGTCCCACGGCGGCCAGGAACCCGAGGATTCCGGACGTGCGGCCCAGGGCGCCCGTGACGACGACGCCGATGCCGATCATGATCAGCGCGGAGGCAATCGCGACGGGGACAACGTTCAGGCCCAGCTCAACGAATTCCAGCGCGTTCAGTCCCAGCACGGCGCCGGCGGCCAGCATGGCGGCGCCCAAGGTCAGCGCGATGGCTGCGCCCGAGGGACCGCGGGGGCCGGGCTTGGTCGGAACCGGGGCAGGTTGCGGGTACGGGCGCGGCTGCGGATACATCGGCCGCGGCGGGCCCTCGAAACCGCCGGGGCTGCCGTAACCGAATCCGGTCCCGGCGGCCGGCGTCGAACCGTAACTGGAGGCCGAACCGAAACCGGAGGTCGAACCGTAGCTGGAGCCGGGGGAGTGGGCGGGGTCGGAGTGGCTGCCCGGGGCCGCGGAGCCCGTGGTGCCGGCGGAGTCGGTGAACGCGGAGGTACCGGGTCCGGAGGCAGAAGATGCGGGTGGGAAGCCCTCGGTCCGGTGGTGCGGTGTTCCGGCGGGAGCCCCGTCCTTGTTGCGGGTGGCGAGCCAGTAGACGAAGAACGCCACGGCTCCGATCCAGATGGCAGCCCAGACGAACCCGCCGAAGCCCCAGCCCCAGTCGTTGGTGAACCAGCCGAAGGGCCGGCTGAACACGCCCAGCACCGTGAAGATCACCGCGCCGGTCATGCCGGCCGTCCAGCTGCTGCGTCCTGCTTCTTCGGCATGGATGCGGCCGTCCGGCTCTGGCAGCAGCGCCCAGGCAATGCCGTAGAGCAGCACGCCCACGCCGAAGACGGCCAGCAGGATGAACAGGCCTCGGACCAGGATCGGGTCCAGGCCGATGCGGTGCCCGATGCCGGAAGCGACGCCGCCGATCCAGCGGTCCTGCCCGCGGGGGATGCCGAGGCTGCGAAACCAGCTAAAAAACGGGTTGCTTGGCGCCGGAACCGGTGCACCGGGCGGCGGGGGCGGGAAGGAGCCGGCAGCGCCCGACGGCGGAGGCGGCGGGAAGCCCGCGTTGCCGCTTCCAAAGCCCGGTCCGCCGGTGTAGCCGGAGCCTGCCGGTCCGCCGGAGTAGCTGGAGCCGATCGGCGTGGTCGGGTAGGTTCCCGAGGCAAGGGGTTCGGTGGGATTGGTCCCACGGTCATCACGGGAAGCATCGTCGGGCCGCGGCGCCTCGACGGGTTCAGTGTCGTCGTAGCGTGCAGCGTCGTCGGCCTGGGTAGCGGCAGCCGGCGCAGAGTCAGGCTCGGCGGCGTCGGCTTCCACGGTCGCCGGTTGTGCGGCCCCTGCTTCGCCGATCTCCGGCTCGGCGATCTCCGGTTCGCCGGATGGGGACGCCGGTGCCGGTTCGCCGGATGCGGACGCCGGTGCCGGCTCGGGAGTGGGTTCGGAAGCGGCCGGCTGCTGGTCCGGTTCGCCTGTGCGGTCGGTGCCGTCATTCTCTGACGGGGTCGGTGCGTGTGAGGTCATAGTTAGATCATTCCAACTGGCAGCACCCTTCCTCTATGGGGTGCCACCCTGACCCTTCCCTGACCGCCCGGCCGGGGTTCCCCTGAATTCGCGCCCGATGGTAGGTCGGGGGCTGCGGCGCATGCTTGGATTAACCCATGCGAGAACCACTCATCCGGTCGACCGAGGACCGCATCATTGCGGGCGTGTGCGCGGGGTTGGCCCGGCACCTGAACGTCTCGGTTGGAATCGTCCGGGTGGGCATGGTGGCCCTGGCGCTCGCCGGCGGCGCTGGTGTGCTGCTCTACATTTGGCTCTGGCTGCTGGTGCCGACCGCCGCCGATGAAGCCCTGGCCGCCGAGCGCGCCTTCAACCCGCGCGACATCGCAGAGAACTTCGCCCGGGGATTCGGCGCATCCGGGGCCAACCGGGACGGCAACGGACAGGCCGGCCCGCCCGGCCGCCGTCCTGTCAGCCAGCCGCTCCCGCAACCCGGGATCCCTGCACAGAACGCCGAAGGAACCGGCGCGCCCCGGCTGCTGCAGCGCGGCGGCAAGGAAATCCTGATCGGCGCAGCCCTGGTGCTGGCGGGCGGCGCCGTCGTCGCACAGATCGCCGGTATCAACCTGCCGTGGGGCACCTGGCTGCCCGTCCTCGCCATTGCGGCCGGGGCGGTGATCGCCTGGATGCAGTTGGACGATTCCCGGCGCAGCGGACTGATGGACCGCGCCGGTGCCACCGGAGCGCAGGGCGCCGTGCGGTTGTTGGCCGGGCTTGTCCTGGTGGTGGCCGGCATCGTCACCATGGTGTCCGGGTCGATCACCTGGGAGGCCATGTGGCCCACCTTGTTTGCCTCGCTGGCCGTGCTGGCCGGCGTCCTGCTGGTCCTGGCACCGTGGGTGCTGAAGTATTGGCGCGATTTGGAGACCGAGCGGTCCGGCCGCATCCGGGAGACTGAGCGCGCCGAAATCGCCGCGCACCTGCATGATTCGGTGCTGCAGACGCTGGCACTGATCCAAAACCGTGCCGGGTCGGAGCAGGACGTCACCCGCTTGGCCCGCGCGCAGGAACGCGAACTGCGGGAATGGTTGTACCGGGACAAGCGGCAGGAAGAAGGCAAGCTGGTGGACCGGGTGAAGGCGGTGGCAGCGGAAATCGAAGACGCCTACGGGCACCCGGTGGAGGTGGTGGCCGTTGGCGACGCGGAGATGACCGACCGGCACGAGGTTCTGGTGCATGCCACCCGGGAAGCGGTGCAGAACGCGGCCAAGCATGCAGGGGGCGGCATCTCGGTCTATGTTGAGTGCACACCGGGGCGCAGCGAAGTCTTTGTCCGCGACCGTGGTCCCGGGTTCGAACTGGCGTCCGTGCCGCCGGACCGGATGGGCGTGCGCGAGTCGTTGATCGGCCGGATGGAACGCCACGGCGGCCAGGCCCGGATCCGCAACACCGGCAGCGGCACCGAAGTCCACCTCAGCTTGGAACACCCTCAGGAAGGAACCGCATCGTGACCGAACCCATCCGCGTGGTCGTCGTGGACGACCATGCCATCTTCCGTTCCGGCCTGAAGGCCGATCTGGACGAGCGGATCGAGGTGGTCGCCGAGGCGGCGACCGTGGAGCAGGCGATCGCGGCCATCCATGAGCAACGGCCTGCCGTGGTGCTCCTGGACGTGCACCTGCCCGGCGGCCGGGGCGGCGGCGGTGCCGAGGTGGTTGCCGGCTGCGCGGCACTGCTGGGTGAGACCAAGTTCCTGGCCCTGAGCGTTTCCGATTCCGCCGAAGACGTGGTCACCGTAATCCGGGCCGGCGCCCGAGGTTATGTCACCAAGACGGTATCCGGGGCGGAGATTTCCGACGCCGTCCAGCGCGTGGCGGGCGGAGATGCCGCCTTCTCGCCTCGGCTGGCCGGGTTCGTGCTCGACGCCTTCGGCACGGCAGCGGTGGCCAACGTGGACGACGAACTGGACAAGCTCTCCGCCCGTGAACTGGAAGTCATGCGGCTGATCGCCCGCGGCTACCAGTACAAGGAAGTGGCCAAGGAGCTGTTCATCTCCATCAAGACGGTCGAAACCCACGTCTCGTCCGTGTTGCGCAAGCTGCAGCTCTCCTCCCGGCACGAGCTGACCCGCTGGGCCGTCGACCGCCGGATCCTGTAGGAGCTATCTGGGCGCTGACCCGATGACCCGGCCGGCTGGCCGCTGACCCGATGACCCCGGCCGGCTGGCCGCTGACCCGCTGCCGGCCGCTGACCCCGGCCGGCTGGCCGCTCGCTGATGCCGGCCGCGTACTGGATACGCCACATTGCCTTCCAAAGCAACGGGATGCTTCCGCATTTGCGGATCATATGTGCACCGCTTCCGGCAGATGCGGCAGCAGCGGGCCGCCCGCCCGGGCGATGTGGCGTATAAGGTACACAGCCCCTAGGCGAGGCCGAGAGAGGGCCGGGATAGCCGCAGCCGCGTCCCACGCCTGGACTGATCCGGAGGTTATCCACACTTTCCGTCCAACGCGTCCGCAACGACGCGTCACCTAGCAGGCTAAGGTCATGGATCCGGTGATGGCCCTGCGCCAGCAAGGTGGAGTTGCACGTTGGCGGCGGCTGCGGGACTCCGGTGTGAGGGCTCGAAGCATGAAGGAAGCCGTTGACGCGGGGACCATTCACCGGATCAGGTTTGGTCTCTACGCCGTTCCAGATGTCGTAGCCGAATATGCACAAGCCCAAGCGATCGGTGCCTCCGTGGGGTGTTTCAGCGCTGCGGCATTTCACGGCTTGTGGGTGCACCGGCCTTACCGCGGCCTCCATGTGAGTGCGCCGCGCACCGTTGCCAAGCCGCGCTTCGGCAAGGTGCATCGAACGCGGGAATCCCACGGCATTGTCGTTCCGATTGACGTTTGCCTAAGGCAGGTCCTGACTTGCTTACCACTACATGAAGCGTTGGTCGTGGTGGAATCTGCCGTCGTCCAAGGCCACGTGACGGTCGACGAAGTGCGCCGGCTCAGCCGTGGGCGGGGGAGCAAGCGGGCCGACGAAGTCATTGCTGCCCTCGATCCGGCATCCATGTCAGCGCCGGAAACGCTAGCCCGCCAGGTACTGCGCTCGTCTGGCTACAAGGTGGTTTGCCAGCGCCGGATCGAAGGGGTGGGCCGGATCGATCTGGAAGTTGAGGACAGCCTGCTGCTGGAGATCGATGGCAAGGGCTACCACTCCGACGAGGCGTCCTTCATCGAGGACCGTCGGCGCTGGAACGAGCTGACGCTCCTCGGGCGGGACCTGCTGGTGCTGCCTGCCAGGGACATTCTCGATGACCCAGAGTCCGTCTTGCGGCCCGTTGACCGGTACTTCACCGGCAATGCCGCAGCAGCCGAACGGGCGGGATAACGAAGCAGCGGGCTGGCTACTTGGCCTTGGCCAGGAACTCCTGCAGTCGGCCGACGCCGGTGGCCAGATCGTCGTCGCCGAGGGCGTAGGACAGCCGGACAAAGCCGGACGGGCCAAAAGCCTCGCCGGGGACGACGGCGACCTCGACCTGATCGAGGATCAGGGCGGCCAGTTCTGCGGAGGTCGCCGGACGGATGGTGCCGTCCGCCGTCGGGAATTCCTTGCCCAGCAGCCCGCGGACGTCGGCATAGGCGTAGAACGCGCCCTTCGGCGTCGGGCATTCCACGCCGTCGATGGCGTTCAGTCCGTCCACCATGGCCTTGCGGCGCCGGTCGAAGGCGACCTTCATCTCGTCCACCGCGGTCAGCGGCCCGGACACGGCGGCCAGCGCGGCCATCTGGGACACATTGGCCACGTTGGAGGTGGCGTGCGACTGCATGTTGGTGGCGGCCTTGACCACGTCGTTCGGGCCGATCATCCAGCCCACGCGCCAGCCGGTCATCGCGTAGGTCTTGGCGACACCGTTGAGGATGACCACCTTGTCGCCCAGTTCCGGCGCGGCGGTGGCGATGGAAGTGAACGGCATGCCGTCGTAAGTGAGGTGCTCGTAGATCTCGTCGGTGATCACCCACAGGCCCTTGGCGGCAGCCCAGTCGCCGATCGCGGCCACCTGGTCCGGCGAGTAAACGGCGCCGGTCGGATTGGACGGCGAGACGAACAGCAGCACCTTGGTGTTCTCGGTCAGGGCGGCCTCGAGCTGGTCGATAGTCACCAGGTAGCCCTGCTCCGGTCCGGCGAAAACCTCCACCGGGACGCCGCCGGCCAGCCGGATGGCCTCCGGGTAGGTGGTCCAGAACGGGGTGGGGACCAGAACCTCGTCGCCCGGATCCAGCAAGGTGGCGAACGATTCGTAGACGGCCTGCTTGCCGCCGTTGGTCACCAGCACCTGGGACGGATCCACCCGGTAGCCGGAGTCGCGCAGCGTCTTCTCCGCGATGGCCTGCTTCAGTTCAGGCAGCCCGCCGGCGGGGGAGTAGCGGTGGAAACGCGGCTGACGGGCGGCTTCGATGGCGGCCTCGACGATGTACTGCGGGGTGGGGAAATCCGGTTCGCCCGCCCCGAAACCGATCACCGGACGCCCGGCAGCCTTCAGCGCCTTGGCCTTGGCGTCGACGGCGAGGGTGGCGGATTCGGCGATGGACGCGATGCGCCGGGAGACGCGGGCGTTGGCAGGCATGGGGTTCCCGTCTTCAGTAGCGTGTAGGACTGCTTCATAGTCTAGGTGCAGGCCGTCGGCCATGTCCTGTCTGACGAGGCGCCGCGGTCGGCTGCACGCCGGCGGCGGCGGCCCGGGAGCCGTGGGTGGTCAATCGGCAGGCGGAAATGTTGCATAATGGATCAGTCGCCTTATCGGGGCGGCAACGGGGTCCGGTTCGACGTCGGCGCATCGCTGGCGTAAACTAGACCTCCGGTGTTGAAAACGCCATGATGTTCCATGCCCGCCCGGCGGGAGCATCGGGTGCTATTCGGCTCCATAGGGTAGTGGCGCAATTGGTAGCGCAGCGGTCTCCAAAACCGCAGGTTGCAGGTTCGAGTCCTGTCTGCCCTGCGCAGAACCGTCGCAGATATGACTGCAGCAGTTCAGCATCCCAGCACGAAGCAGTGGTTCAGGCCGGCCGAGGCCGTCCGGGGCCGGACACCGGACAGAATGAGTGAGGCCAGGTTGACCGATACGGCTGCCAATAGTCCTAAGGGGCGCCCCACCGGACGAAAGACCGACAAGCGCGGTTTCTTCGCCCGGATCATTTTGTTTGTCCGCCAGACCATCGCAGAACTCAAAAAGGTCGTCACGCCGACCCGCAGGGAACTGGTGAACTACACGCTGGTGGTGATCGCTTTCGTGGCCATCATGATGCTGCTCGTTACGCTGCTGGATCTGGTTTTCGGCCAGGCCGCGTTCTTCGTCTTCGGAGACGGCATACCCGAACAGTAACGCCCGCGTATGCGGCAGCCGTACGGATGGATGATAACGACGGCGGAAAGCCGGCGCGAGCCAAGTGAGCTGAAGAAGAAAGCAGGAAGCCAAGTGTCCGACCAGGAACTCGAAGCCCAGAACCCCGAAGAGAACGTGGAGCTGGAAGCAGACGAGCAGGTTACCGAGACCGGCACCGACGAGGTGTCGGCTTCTGGCGTTGAAGCCGAAGAGACCGCCGGTACCGATCTGGCCAGCGAGCTTGACCAGGCCGCCGAAGACGCTCCGGTTCTCGACGAGGCGGCCGAAGCCGCCGCCGAGGCAGGCATGACCGAAGCCGCCGCAGCCGACGAGGCCGCCGAAGAGGCCGAGCAGACCGAAGAGGAAGCGCTGGAGGCGTTCCGCGCCAAGCTGCGCCGCCAGCCCGGCGACTGGTACGTCATCCACTCCTACGCCGGCTACGAAAACCGCGTGAAGGTCAACCTGGAGACGCGTATCCAGACCCTGAACATGGAGGATTTCATCTACGAAATCCAGGTCCCCATGGAAGAAGTCGTGGAGATCAAGAACACCACGCGCAAGCTGGTCAAGCGCGTGCGCATTCCCGGCTACGTGCTGGTCCGGATGGACCTGACCGACGCCTCCTGGGGCGCGGTCCGCCACACCCCGGGCGTGACCGGCTTCGTGGGCAACGCCCACAACCCGGTGCCGCTGAGCCTGAAGGAAGTTGCTTCCATGCTGGAGCACACCATCACCGGCGCCAAGCCGGAGGCCGGCAAGGCCGCAGGCAAGGCAGCGGCCTCGAGCACGCCGATCACCGTCAACTTCGAGGTCGGCGAGTCGGTGACCGTCAACGACGGTCCGTTCGAGACCCTGCCGGCGACGATCTCCGAGATCAAGCCGGAATCCCAGCAGCTGGTGGTGCTGGTGACCATCTTCGAGCGCGAAACCCCGGTGACGCTCTCGTTCAGCCAGGTCACCAAGATCCAGTAACCAAAGACTTCGTGCGGATCCGGACCCGCTTTAGCCGGGCCCGCACGGGCGGCCGCCACGCCATGGCGGCCAACCACCGCAGGCACGCTCCTGTGCCGCGGTACGTAATGTGAGAGAAGGACCCGATATGGCCCCCAAGAAAAAGGTCACCGGCCTCATCAAGCTGCAGATCCAGGCAGGCGCCGCCAACCCGGCACCGCCGATCGGTCCCGCGCTTGGTCAGCACGGTGTCAACATCATGGAATTCTGCAAGGCGTACAACGCCGCCACGGAAGCCCAGCGCGGAAACGTGATCCCGGTTGAAATCACGGTCTACGAAGACCGTTCCTTCACCTTCATCACCAAGACCCCGCCGGCCGCCGAGCTGATCAAGAAGGCCGCAGGCGTGCAGAAGGGTTCGGCTACCCCGCACACCAACAAGGTTGCCAAGCTGACCCAGGCACAGGTGGACGAGATCGCCAGCACCAAGATGGATGACCTCAACGCCAACGACATCAAGGCTGCTGCCAAGATCATCGCCGGCACCGCCCGCTCCATGGGCATCGAGGTCGAGTAGCAAGGAGCTCGCGTACGGTGAGGGCCGAGGAACGAGGCACCCGCCGGAGGCAAGCACCGCAGCTGCTCGACAATCGAGCTCTGTCGGAGGGCTAAGCACCCTCAACCCGGTGGTCGTCCAGGGCACACGTCCTGCTTCGGCCCCAACAAGACAATTCAAAGAACGACGGCGACATGGCTCGCCAAAGGTGGGAACACCGCCGTCGTTGTGGCAGGGCCGAGCGCGGTCCGCAGACCACAACTGCACAAGGAGAAAAAGCAGATGGCAAAGCGCAGCAAAGCATATGAGGCAGCTGTAGCCAAGATCGAGGCGGACAAGCTTTACGCCCCGGTCGAGGCAATCACCCTGGCCAAGGAGACCAACCCCTCCAAGTTCGACGCGACCGTTGAGGTGGCTTTCCGCCTCAGCGTTGACCCGCGTAAGGCCGACCAGATGGTCCGCGGCACGGTCAACCTGCCGCACGGCACCGGCAAGACCGCCCGCGTGCTGGTCTTCGCCACCGGCGACAAGGCTGAGGCCGCAATCGCCGCCGGCGCCGACTTCGTTGGCTCGGACGACCTGATCGAGAAGATCCAGGGCGGCTGGACCGACTTCGACGCCGCCGTGGCGACGCCGGAACTGATGGGCAAGGTCGGCCGCCTGGGCAAGGTCCTGGGTCCGCGCAACCTGATGCCGAACCCGAAGACCGGTACGGTGACCCCGGATGTGGCCAAGGCTGTCAACGACATCAAGGGTGGCAAGATCGACTTCCGCGTCGACAAGCACGCCAACCTCCACTTCATCATCGGCAAGGTGTCCTTCGACGCCAACAAGCTGGTGGAGAACTACGCCGCCGCTCTGGAAGAGGTGCTGCGCCTGAAGCCGTCCGCTTCCAAGGGCCGGTACATCTCGAAGGCAACGGTTGCCACCACCTTCGGCCCCGGCATCTCCGTGGACCCGAACGTGACCAAGGTGTCCGTGGAGGCCTAGTCAGGACTTCGCGTTTCGCCGGTAACGGCGTCCGCCGGCAATGGCCGCAGCATCATGCTGCGGCCATTGCCATTTAAAACCGGTTGCTTGTTGTTTTGATTGTCGTTCTCAGGCAGAGGCGCGGGATTAGCTTCAGGTTGTCCTATCGGGTTCCGGAGTGTGCACGACCACGACGGGACAATGTGCGTGTGCCACGCAGGCCGAGCTGACCGAACCGATCAGCAAACCGCCGAAGCGGCCGTGACCGCGGCGACCGACCACCAGCATCCGGGCCCCTTTGCTGGCCTCGATCAGGGCCTGCCGGGCGGCACCCCGCACCAGGCGCGTGCGGACGGTATTGTCCGGACCGAGGGCCTTCTCCACGGATTCCTGCAGGATCTGGCCGGCCCGCTCTTTGAACCCGTCAATTCCCATGACCGTATAGCCGTCGTACATCTGCGGAAACTCCCAGACGGCGACGGCTTCGACTTCGGCCCCGAGCGGCTCGGCCAGGCGTTGGGCCTCGCGCAGGGCCTCGAGGGAGGCTTCGGAGCCATCGACTCCGACGACGACGGTGCCGCTCGCGCTCTCGCTGGGCATGACGGTCTCCGATCCTTGTGTCCGCTGTGGTGTTCCGACGCAGGCCTCAATCCCGGCCTCGGGCGGTCCTGTGTCTGGTCAGCCTACGCCGGACCGCCCGGCGCTTCCATCCTCCGCCGGTGAAGCCGTGGTTCCCGTGGTGCAGGGTGGCCGGCCCAGTGGCGGGAGGGCCGGCTCTGGTGTTGGCCTGGCGCCTTGCCGTAACGTGATTGGCAAGGCTCAATCACTTATGCAGGTCCGAGGAGCAGGCATGCCGACTACGTCGATCACCATCGCGCCGCTGCCAATCCCGGAGTCACTGGCAGGGGCACTCGGCGCGGACTTTACCGCCTCCTCGGAGCTGGCCAACCTGGTCAGCTGCCTGACCTGGGGGAGCAACGATTTCTGGGTCAGCCCACCGGCCCGGCTGGAGGGCTCCCGCGCCAACGACTACACGGTCACTTATCTCTGGGCTGCCAAGCACGGCGACCGGCACGTCGGCCGTGCGCTGCTGGAACTGTCGCTGCAGGACAACCAGCAGAACGGCTATGTATTCGTGGCGGTCCACCCGGAGTATCGGCGCCGGGGGATCGGCCGGCGGCTCCTGGCCGAAGCGGAAGCGTTGACCGTCAGCCGGGGGCGCACCAGCTTGCAGGCCTGGAGCGAGCACCCTGCCGGTTTCGAACTGGAGGGTCCGGACGTCGTGAAGGCCGAAACCGGCATCGGCGCACTTCCGGCGGCATCACCGGCCGTCCGGTTCGCCGGGGCCTGTGGCTTCCGGCTGGAGCAAGTGGAGCGGTGCAGCAGCATGCCGATCCCCGCTGACCCCGGCCGCCTCGCCGACCAGGTGGCCGCGGCCGCGACGAAAGCCGGCGGCAGCTACCGACTGGTGGAGTGGGCCGACCACTGCCCGCCGGACTACCTGGACCACTATGCCGCCCTCCGCCAGCGGATGAGCACCGACGTTCCCCTCGGAGAGCTCGACTACGAGGAAGAAGCCTGGGACGCGGCCCGGGTGCGCCACCAGGAAGCGAACCTCAAGCGCATGAACGGCCGGAGCCTGGTGGTAGCAGCCCGGCACGTCCCCACCGGCGAGTTGGTTGGCCATACCGTGCTCGAGTGGTTTCCGGAGCAACCCGAGGTCGTTTATCAGGAGGACACCCTGGTGTTGCGGGCCCACCGCGGCCACCAGCTGGGACTGTGGATCAAGGCCCGCAACCTGCAGCGTTTGGCGGAGACATGGCCGCGGGGCCGCCGGCTGTACACCTGGAACGCGGCGGAGAACAGCCACATGCTGGACATCAACACTGCCCTGGGCTTCGCTCCGGCCGGCTACGAGGCCGCCTGGCAAAAGAGATTGAACGCCCAGCCGTAGGTCAGAAAAGAATGCCGGCGGAAAAGGGTGGTCTTCGTCACGAGCGTTGCCTAGGGTGGGCAGCATGGCAGCCGGACCGATCAAACCAGGCACAGATGGCAGCGCGTCGGATGCGATGCTGGCCGTAGGCAAATTCTTCACCCGCTGGGAGGAATCCGACGACGGCCGGGCCGTCTTCCGCCAAGGCGGCCGCGCGGGCGACGTTTTCTACCGCGACCGCTGGAGCCATGACAAGGTGGTCAGATCCACGCACGGCGTGAACTGCACCGGCTCCTGCTCCTGGAAGGTGTACGTCAAGGACGGCATCATCACCTGGGAGGCGCAGCAGACCGACTACCCCTCGGTCGGTGCAGACCGTCCCGAATACGAGCCCCGCGGTTGCCCCCGCGGGGCTGCTTTTTCCTGGTACACCTATTCGCCCACGCGCGTGCGCTACCCGTACGTGCGCGGTGTGCTGGTCGAGATGTACCGGGAAGCCAAAGATCGGCTGCAGGACCCCGTGCTGGCCTGGGCGGACATCCAGTCCGACCCGGAGCGCAGGCGCCGCTACCAGCAGGCCCGCGGCAAGGGCGGACTGGTGCGCACCAGCTGGGCCGAAGCGGTGGAAATCGCGGCCGCAGCACACATCCACACCATCAAGACTTACGGCCCGGACCGGGTGGCCGGGTTCTCGCCGATCCCGGCCATGTCCATGGTCAGCCACTGCGTCGGCACCCGGTTCATCCAGCTGATCGGCGGGGTAATGACCAGTTTCTACGACTGGTACGCGGATCTCCCGGTGGCCAGCCCGCAGGTCTTCGGCGACCAGACGGATGTGCCCGAATCCGGCGACTGGTGGGATTCCACCTACCTGATGATGTGGGGTTCCAACGTTCCCGTGACCCGCACGCCGGACGCGCACTGGATGGCGGAGGTCCGCTACCGGGGCACCAAGGTGGTCACCGTAAGCCCGGATTACGCGGACAACACCAAGTTTGCCGATGACTGGCTGCCCGCGCAGGCGGGCACCGATGCGGCCCTGGCCATGGCCATGGGACACGTGGTGCTGAAGGAATTCTTCGTGCAGCGCGAGGTCCCGTTCTTTACCGACTACGTCAAGAAGTACACCGACCTGCCGTTCCTGATCACGCTGACGCCCTCGCCGGATGGTTCGTCGCTGGTGCCCGGAAAGTTCCTCACCGCGGCCGACCTGCCGGAAGCAGCCTCCGCCGAGGACGCCGAGTGGAAGACCGTGCTGCTGGATGAAGTCAGCGGCGAACCGGTGGTGCCGAACGGCTCCATGGGCTTCCGCTACAACCAGGCCGATGCCGGCAAATGGAACCTCGACCTGGCCGGCGTCCGTCCGCAGCTCAGCCTGTACGCTCCGGGCACCGAAGCCCGCGAAGTGCTGCTGCCCTGCTTCGAGGCCCCGGACGGTTCGGGCTCAGTGCTGCGCCGGGGAGTGCCGGTCCGGCAGGTGGGGGACAAGCTTGTCACCACCGTCTACGACCTGATGCTGGCGCAGTACGGCGTGGGCCGGGACGGCCTGCCCGGCGAATGGGCGGGGGATTACGACGACGGATCCACGCCTTACACTCCGGCGTGGCAGGAAGCGATCACCTCGGTTCCGGCGAAGAAGTGCATCAAGATTGCCCGCGAGTTTGCCCGCAACGGGGAACAATCCAAGGGCCGGTCGATGATCATCATGGGTGCCGGCATTTGCCAGTGGTTCCACGGTGATGCCACCTATCGGTCGATTCTCTCGCTGCTCCTGCTGACGGGATCAATGGGCCGCAACGGGGGAGGCTGGGCACACTACGTGGGCCAGGAAAAGACCCGGCCCATCACCGGCTGGGTGTCGCTGGCCAACGCGCTGGACTGGTCCCGTCCGCCGCGGACGATGACGGGAACCTCCTACTGGTACATGCACACCGGCCAGTGGCGCAATGACGGCTACTCTGCCGGATCATTGAGCTCGCCGCTCGCCGAGGGGAACCTGGCCGGCATGCACACGGCGGACACCATCTCGCAATCTGCGCGGCTTGGCTGGATGCCGTTCTATCCGCAGTTTGACCGGAGCCCGCTGGCTGTCGCGGAGGAAGCCGAAGCCGCCGTCGCCGCGGGCCAAGCGGACGATGCCGCCGGTTACGTCGCCTCCCGGCTGGCCGACGGCCACTTGAAACCCGCCGTCGAAGATGTGGATGCGCCGGAGAACTGGCCGCGGACGCTGATGTTATGGCGGTCCAACCTGATGGGCTCCTCGGCCAAGGGCAACGAGTACTTCCTGAAGAACCTGCTGGGCACCCACCACAACGTGATGGGCAACGAGGCCGAGGCCGGCATGACCCGGCCGCAGGAAGTGAGGTGGCACGAGGAATCGCCGGAGGGCAAGCTGGACCTGCTGTGCTCGGCCGACTTCCGGATGACCTCCACGACCCTGCTCTCCGACGTCGTGTTCCCGGCAGCCACCTGGTACGAAAAGCACGATCTGTCCTCCACCGACATGCATCCCTTTGTGCACGCGTTCACGCCAGCCATCGACCCGCCGTGGGAGACCAAATCGGACTTCGAGATGTTCCACCTGCTGGCCCAGGAGTTTTCGCGCCAGGCCGCGACTCATCTGGGTGTGCGCAAGGACCTGGTCAGCGTGCCGCTGCAGCACGACACCAAGGGCCAGATCGCCCAGCCCGGCGGCGTGGTCCGGGACTGGCGCGACGGAAGCACGGCGGCGGTGCCGGGCAAGACCATGCCGAACTTCAGCGTCGTCGAACGTGACTACACGGCCATCGCGGACAAGCTCGCCGCCGTCGGGCCGCTGGCGGACAAGCTCGGCTTCACGGTCAAGAACATCACCTACAAGCTCGACCACGCCCTGGACTGGCTGGCCCAGAAGAACGGCGTGATGCTCGGCGGCGCCGCGGACGGACGTCCGGCCATCGAGACGGACGCCAAGATGGCCGAGGCGATCCTGACCTTCTCGGGCACCACCAACGGCGAATTGGCGGTGCACGGCTTCCGGGAGCTGGAGAAGCAGACCGGCCGGGACCTGGTGGACCTGGCCCAGGGGTCGGAAGAAAAGCACATCACCTTCGCGGACACCCAGGCGGCGCCGGTACCGGTGATTACCTCGCCCGAGTGGTCGGGCTCGGAGACCGGCGGACGGCGCTATGCACCGTTCACCACCAACATTGAACGCCTCAAGCCGTTCCATACTCTGACCGGCCGAATGCATTTCTTCCTGGACCATGACTGGATGCGCGACCTCGGCGAGGCGCTGCCCATCTACCGGCCGCCGCTGGACATGCACCGGCTTTTCGGCGAGCCGAAGCTGGGCCAGGACGGCTCCAAGGAGATCACGGTCCGCTACCTGACCCCGCACAACAAGTGGTCCATCCACTCGGAATATCAGGACAACCTGTTCATGCTCTCGCTCTCCCGCGGCGGCCCGGTCTGCTGGCTCAGCCAGGAGGACGCAGCATCCATCGACGTGAAGGACAACGACTGGATCGAGTGTGTGAACGCTAACGGTGTGTTTGTCTGCCGGGCGATCGTCAGCCACCGGATGCCGGAAGGCGTCGTCTACGTTCACCACGCCCAGGAACGCACCATCGACGTGCCAAAATCCGAGGCCACCGGCCGCCGCGGCGGCATCCACAACTCGGTGACCCGGCTGCTGGTCAAGCCCACGCATTTGATCGGCGGGTACGCCCAGCTGGCCTACGCCTTCAACTACCTTGGCCCCACCGGAAACCAGCGGGACATGGTCAGCACAATCCGCAAGCGCTCGCAGGAGGTCACGTACTGATGAAAGTCATGGCTCAAGTCGGCATGGTGATGAACCTCGACAAGTGCATCGGCTGCCACACCTGCTCGGTCACCTGCAAACAGGCGTGGACCAACCGCGCCGGCACCGAATACGTCTGGTTCAACAATGTGGAGACCCGGCCGGGCCAGGGCTATCCGCGGCGCTATGAGGACCAGGAACGGTGGCGGGGCGGCTGGGAGCTGAACCGCCGCGGCCGGCTGAAGCTCAAGGCCGGCGGCCGGGTCAAGAAACTGCTGGGCATCTTCGCCAGTCCCGTCCAGCCGGAGCTCAACGACTACTACGAGCCGTGGACCTACGACTACGAAACGCTGACCGAAGCCCCGCTCGGCGACGACTTCCCGGTGGCCCGGCCCAAGTCGCTGATCACGGGCGAGGACACCAAGATCGAATGGTCGGCGAACTGGGACGACAACCTGGGCGGCACCTCGCAGCTGGGCCACCTGGACCCGATCGTGGAGAAGATCCGCAAAGAGTCCGAAGACAAGATTAAGTTCGAGTTCGAACAGACCTTCATGTTCTACCTGCCGCGGATCTGCGAGCACTGCCTGAACCCCTCCTGCATGGCCTCCTGCCCGTCCGGCGCCATCTACAAGCGCGAAGAAGACGGGATCGTGCTGGTGGACCAGGACCGGTGCCGCGGATGGCGCCAGTGCATCACCGGCTGCCCGTACAAGAAGATGTACTTCAACCACAAGACGGGCAAGGCCGAGAAGTGCACGTTCTGCTACCCGCGCATCGAAGTGGGCATCCCCACGGTGTGTTCGGAGACCTGCGTGGGGCGGCTGCGGTACCTCGGGATCTTCCTGTACGACGCCGACAAGGTCACCGAAGCGGCGTCGGTACCGGATGAGAAGGACCTCTACCAGGCCCAGTTGGACCTGATGCTGGACCCGGGCGACCCGGAGGTCATCGCCGCCGCCCGCGCAGAAGGCATCCCCGAAGACTGGCTGGACGCCGCCCGGCGCTCGCCGGTCTACCATCTGGCGAAGGTCTACAAGGTGGCGCTGCCACTGCACCCGGAGTACCGGACCATGCCGATGGTCTGGTATGTGCCGCCGCTTTCGCCGGTGGTGGACCTGCTCAGCGACCAGGGCCACGACGCCGAGGACGCGGACAACCTGTTCGGGGCCATCGAGGCGCTGCGTGTCCCGGTGGAGTACCTGGCCGAACTGTTCACCGCCGGCGACACGGAGATCGTGACTGGCGTGCTGCGGAAGCTGGCGGCCATGCGCGCCTACATGCGCGGCATCAGCCTAGGCAACGATCCGGAGGAGTCGATCCCCGCATCGGTGGGCATGAGCGGCGAGCGGATGTACGAAATGTACCGGCTGATGGCGATTGCGAAGTACAACGAGCGCTATGTCATTCCCAAGGCGCACGTCGAACAGGCCCACAATTTGGAGGAGATGGGCTGTTCGCTGGACTTCGAAGACGGACCAGGCATGTACGCATCGGGTGTGCTGGGAGAGGCCAGCGGTCGGCCTACACCGGTTGCCGTCGAGAACTTCTATGCACTGAAGCAACGCCAGACCACAAACGGTTTCACTGAACCAGGGGAACTGCGCGGCCGGGTCAACCTGCTGAACTGGGACGGCCGCGGAGTGCCGCGGGGCATGTTCCCGGAGACCCGCGATACCCCGCACATGTCGCCGGATTCTCCTGCCCACCACGGCGGTGCGGCCGGCCCCGGCCCGGACGCCGGTGGGCCGAGCGACCAGGCCGGACCGAGCGGCAACCCGTTGGAGAGCCGGCCATGACGCGGCGAGACCGGGTCAGCTATCTGGCGGCGGCCTGGTGCCTGTCCTACCCCGATGAGGAACTGCTCGACCGGATCCCGCTGATCCGCCGGGCGCTCGCCGAGTTTCCCGGGCTGGACCGCCCTTTCCACGACGTGCTGCAGTCGCTCACCGCCGTTCCACTGGGGGAGGCCCAGGCCCGCTACGTCCAGGAGTTCGACCTCAGCCGCCGGCATGCGCTCCACCTGTCCTATTGGACCGACGGCGACACCCGCCGCCGCGGCGAGGTCCTGGCCGGCTTCAAGCAGGTGTACCGGGACAGCGGCATGCTGGTGGACCTGCACGGCGAACTGCCCGACTACCTGCCGATGGTGCTCGAGTTTGCCGCCACCGTCGACCTGGATACCGGTCGCAAGGTGCTGACCGATTACCGGGCCAGCCTGGAAATGCTGCGACTGGCCTTGGTGGACGACAACCTTCCGCAGGCCGCCGTGTTGCAGGCGGTCTGCGATTCCTTGCCGGGCAAATCGCCCACCGACCGCCAGCAGATCATGAAAATGGCCGGCTATGGACCGCCCAGCGAGAGCGTGGGACTGGACCCCTACGACCCACGGCTGCTCCCGCTCGCAGGAGGAGAACAATGACCGACGTCGTGCTCTGGGGCGTGCTGCCCTATGTCATGGTCGCCATTCTGGTGGGCGGCAGCATCTGGCGCTACAAATATGACCAGTTCGGCTGGACCACACGGTCCTCCCAACTGTATGAGTCCAAGCTGCTGCGCATCGCTTCGCCGGTGTTCCACTTCGGCATCCTGGCCGTCATCGCCGGCCACTTCTTCGGACTGGTCATCCCGATGAGCTGGACCGAAGCAGTCGGCATGAGCCAGGACTTCTACCACTTCAACGCGCTGTTCGTCGGCGGCATAGCCGGCATCTGCACCTTGGGCGGCATCATCCTGCTGATCGTCCGACGCCGGACCACCGGTCCGGTCTTCATGGCCACCACCAAGAACGACAAGACCATGTACGTGGTGCTGGTGGCCGCGATCGTGTTCGGGCTCTGGACCACGCTGGCCAGTGTGTTCCTGGGCGGACACGGGCACAACTACCGGGAGACAGTCTCCCCGTGGTTCCGCTCGTTGTTTATCTTCCAGCCGGACATCGGGTCCATGGCAGCGGCTCCGTTCTCCTTCCACCTGCACACGCTGGTGGGCATGCTGTTGTTTGCCATCTGGCCTTTCACCCGGCTGGTGCACGCCTTCACGGCTCCCTTCCACTATCTGTTCCGGCCGTACATCGTCTACCGCAGCCGCGACGTCCGCACCGCACCCGGCGCCCGTGGCCGCCAGCCGGGATGGCAACCGGTCGGCACCCGGGACCGGGACCGTCGGTAATCCCGGCACGTTCACGACGGCACCAGCAGGCACGACGGAAGGGACAACGTGGAGACAGAGAACAAGGGCGCAACCAAGAACCTGGTGCTCGCCACGGTGGCCTCGGTGACCGCGTTTTGGGCGTGGACCATCATCGCCCCGCTGAGCGCGGCCTATACCCAGCAGATGGGGCTGACCTCGTCGCAAACAGCCATCGTGGTGGCCATGCCGGTCTTCGTCGGTGCGTTGGGCAGGATCGTCGTCGGATCCCTCACTGACCGCTTCGGCGGGCGGATCATGTTCACCGCGGTGCTGCTCTGCACGGTTCCGTCCGTGCTGCTGGTGGCGCTGGCGGGCTCGTTGCAGTCCTATGTCCTGTTGGTGGTTTTTGGCTTCTTCCTTGGGGTGGCCGGCACGGTGTTCGCCGTCGGCATCCCCTTCGTCAGTCCGTGGTATCCGAAGTCGCGCCGGGGTTTTGCCACCGGAGTCTTCGGCGCCGGCATGGGCGGCACCGCCCTGTCCGCTTTCCTGACCCCGCGCCTGGTGGCCTGGATCGGCTATTTCCCCACCCACCTGTTGGTGGCCGTTCTGCTGGTAGCGGTGGCCGTCATCGTCTGGTTCGTGATGGAGGAAGCTCCGGGCTGGACACCAAACCGGAACCCGGTGGTACCGAAGTTGATGGCTGCTGCCAAGCTGCGGGTCACCTGGGAAATGTGCTTCCTTTACGCTGTGGTGTTCGGCGGATTCGTCTCCTTCAGCAACTACCTGCCGACGTACCTGCGCGATGTGTATGAAATGGATCCCACCGGGGCCGGTACCCGGACCGCCGGTTTCGCCTTGGCAGCAGTCCTACTCAGGCCCGTCGGCGGCATCATTGCGGACAAGGTCGGCCCCAAGCCTGTGGTGCTCTTCTCGCTTGGTGCCGTAGCTGTCCTCGCCTTTGTGGTGAACACGCAGCCGGGTGCCGATATCCCGGCCGGTCTGACCTTCCTGGCCATGGCTGCCGCGCTGGGCATGGGCACCGGCGGGGTCTTCGCCTGGGTGGGGATCAGCGCGCCGCCCGAGCGGGTGGGATCGGTAACCGGAATCGTCAGTGCGGCGGGCGGCCTCGGCGGATACTTCCCGCCGCTGGTCATGGGCGCCACCTACAATGCCGAAGACAAGAGCTACGCCATCGGACTCCTGCTGCTGGCCGCCACGGCGCTGGTCGCGTTCGCTTACACCACCTCGTTCATGAAGGGCCGCCGCACGCCCGCGGAGGAAACCGCCGAGTCGGAAGCGGGCTGAGACCTCGCCGTACCGCAGGGGACTCTCCGCCCCGGACCGGCCTTGGGGCGGCACAACGCTTCGTTCGGAGGGGTCTTTCCGCCTGAAACGGTCGCTTCATCGGTAGGACCCAGGCCGTCTGTGACGTCGAAATGCGCGTGTGGCGGGCGGCCGTAATGCTACCTCTCAGTAACCTCAATGCGTGGTTAAGATCATAGCCAACCGGCATCCGCGCCGGGAGTGACAGGAGCGGGCGCATGGAACACAGGACACTGGTGGACACAGTGGCGGAGAAGCTGCTGGAGGAGATTGTCGCCGGCCGATTGGCTCCGGGAGACGCCCTGCCGACGGAAGCCGATATCGCCGCCGAATACCAGATCAGCCGGCTCACCGTCCGGGAAGCCCTCACGATGCTGCGGACCATCAGGGTGATCAGCGTGCAGCGGGGCCGCGGCACCTTCATCACCGCGCCGGACGAGTGGACCTCCGTCGAGGCGATCGTACGGGCAGCCGCGCACAGCACCGGGAACTCCATGGCGTCCAGGCAATTACTGGAGGCGCGGCGCTTGGTCGAGTCCGGTGCCGCGGCGCTGGCCGCCGCGCGCCGCACCGACTCGGACGTGGAGCTCCTGCGCGGGCAACTGGACGCGATGGCGGCAGCGGACGCGGCGGGCGATGCGAATGCCTTCGTTGAAGCCGACCGGTTGTTCCACACGCTGATCCTCAAAATGTCCGGCAACACGCTCTTTGCCGCCGTTTTCGTGCCGATGGGCCGGGTGTTGGCCGACGCGCGGCGCGAGGCCTTTGTCGCATCGCCTGTGCGCGCCCGCACGTTGGCCATGCACCGCAAGGTGCTCGCCGCCGTCGAACGCGGAGACCAGCACGGTGCCCGCCAGGCCATGGAGGACCATGTGGACCAGATCCAAGGCGATCTCGACGGCGGTGCAGCCGGCCAGCCGGCAGCATCGGTCGAGGGGCAACCGGCCGGCGGAGCGCAACAGGCCGGCGGAGCGCAACAGGCCGGCGTCGTCTGAACGCTCGGCAGCAGGACGCGGAGCAGAACGTCCAGCACGCGGGTCGGGCGCCGTCGTCGGGCGCCGTCGTCGGGCGCCGATTTGGAGTCCGGCGACAGCATCCCGTAACCTTGAAGAACCAAAGACCGTCGGTCGTTGAAATCCTCCACGTTTTCAACCGAAAGTCCCGTGCCCGGGACGGCCTGCGCAGGTGAACGAAGCATTGCCCCGCAACCGGATAAGCCGGTGAGGGACCGAAGCCCCGTGCATCTGCATGGGGCGTTTTTTATGCACGCGACCCGAACCACCGGCACTATTCCCCGGAAGGAGGGTTATGGCAACGCCAAACAAGGTGGCAGCCGTTGAAGAAATCACCACCGATTTCAAGGAATCCAGCGCTGCAGTCCTAACCGAATACCGCGGGCTTACCGTTGCACAGCTCAAGGAGCTGCGTGTTTCTCTGGGCCAGGACACCAAGTTCTCGGTCGTAAAGAACACCCTGACTGGCATTGCAGCCAAGGAAGCCGGCATCGACGCGTTCGAAGGCCAGCTTGCCGGACCCACTGCTATTGCCTTCATCAAGGGTGACGCCGTTGCAGCCGCCAAGTCCCTGACGGATTTCGCAAAGTCCAACCCGCAGCTCGTCATCAAGACCGGTTTCTTCGAGGGCAAGGCCCTGGACGCATCCGCTGTTGCTGCACTGGCCGCTCTCGAGTCCCGCGAGTTCCAGCTGGCCCGCGTCGCCGGAGTCCTCAAGGCTCCGATGTCCGCACTGGCTCGCACTCTCGATGCGCTGCGCATCAAGCAGGAGGAGAACGGTGGCGCCGCTGCCGAAGCTCCGGCCGAAGCTGCCGAAGCTGAAGCTCCCGCTGCCGAAGCAACCGAGGCCCCGGCCGAGGCTGCTGCCGAAGAGCAGTAAGACTCTTCACCAACCCAACTCTTGGTGCGGACACACCAGCCGCATCACTTATCAGGAAGGACGCCAACCATGGCGAAGCTCACCAACGAAGAGCTCATTGAAGCTTTCAAGGAACTGACCATCATCGAGCTCTCCGAGTTCGTCAAGCTGTTCGAGGAGACCTTCGAGGTCACCGCTGCAGCTGTCGCTGTTGCAGGCCCCGCCGGTGGCGGCGCTGGCGAAGCCGCTGCTGAAGAGCAGACCGAATTCGACGTCGTGCTCGAAGCTGCAGGCGACAAGAAGATCGCAGTGATCAAGGAAGTCCGCGGCCTGACCTCCCTGGGCCTCAAGGAAGCCAAGGACCTGGTTGACAGCGCTCCGAAGGCCGTCCTCGAAGGCGCCACCAAGGAAGCTGCCGAGAAGGCCAAGGAAGTTCTCGAGGCTGCCGGCGCTACCGTCACCCTCAAGTAAGCTTCTTCAGCTTCTGCAAGGCCCCGCTGCCCCTCACCGGGCGGCGGGGCTTTGTGTTAAGCAAAGGACGACGGCGGTGCCGTGGTCAGCGGAATTCCTCACCGACGGCGGTGCCCGGGAGCCGGGTCAGGCCGGGTCGGAGATATCCGCCACCGTGGCATCAAGCGCTGCGGTGAGCGCATCGGCGTCGACAAAGGCGGAGTAGCCATGCTCGCCGGCACCCAGCGAAATCCGCCGGCCGCGGATGGACTGATCGGCAAATACCGGCCAGGCCGTGCTGCTGCCCAGCGGGGTGATGGTGCCGCGCCGGTAGCCGGTTGCCTCGAAGGCCACGTCGGCGTGCGGCAAGGAGAGCTTGTTGACGCCCAGCAGCGACCGGAGCTTGGGCCAGGAGATCTGGCGGTCGCCGGGGATCAGGGCGAACAGGAACGAACCGTCCTTGTGCTTGACCACCAGGGTCTTGACGATGTCCGCTTCGGCAATGCCCAGCAGCTCCGCCGCCTCGGCCAGGCTCCGGGCGCCGGAGCGCTCGGCCACTTCCACCTGGAGCGAGTGCGCTTCGGCGCCGGCCAGGAAGCGTTGCAGGCCGGCAGGCAGGGCAGGGGCACCGGATTCATTGCTCATGTCCGGTTCAAGTCCCGGCGCCCGGCCGGTATTCCCTCCCTGTCCGAACGGCATTCATCACCGCCCGAACGGCTTTCCCTTCTTCGCCCGAGAGTCCTCCTCGTCCGAAAGCGCGGCCCGTGCCCTAGTCGCGGTACAGCAGCAGCGCTTCGCCCTGGCCGCCGCCGCCGCACAGGGAGACCGCAGCCTTGCCGGTTCCGCGCCGGCGCAGCTCCAGGGCGGCCGTCAGCGCCAGCCGCGCACCGGAAGCGCCGATCGGATGGCCCAAGGCGATGGCGCCGCCGTGGATGTTGCATTTCTCCAGCGGGTAGTCCAGATCCTGGAGCGACTGCACAGCCACGGCGCCGAAGGCTTCGTTGATTTCGATGAAGTCCAGTTCCGCGGCGCTCCAGCCGGCCCGTTGCAGGGCCTGCGAGATGGCGTTGGAAGGCTGGGACTGCAACGAGGTGTCCGGGCCGGCAACCTGTCCGGGCCGGCCGACGACGGCCAGCCAGTCCAGCCCGCTGTCCTCGGCGAACCCTCGGGTGGTCAGCACAACGGCGGCGGCGCCGTCGGACAGCGGGGACGAGTTCCCGGCCGTGATGGTGCCGTCCTTGGCAAATGCCGGGCGCAACGGTGCCAGGCTTTCGACCGTGGTCTGCGGACGGACGCCCTCGTCGCGGTCCACCACCAGGTCGGCGCCCTTGCGCTGCGGCACCTTGACCGCGACGATCTCGTCGTCGAAGACGCCGCTCTCGGCAGCCGCCGCGGCCCGTTGGTGGGACGCAGCAGCCACTTCGTCCTGCGCTTCGCGAGCGATGCCCAGTTCGCTGTTCCGCCGCTCGGTGGAGACACCCATTGACTCGTGATCGAAGGCATCAGTGAGGCCGTCGTGAGCCGTGGCATCGAGGGCGGTCATGCTGCCGTACGTCCAGCCTTGGCGGGAGCCCGGGAGCAGATGCGGACCGTTGGTCATGGATTCCTGCCCGCCGGCCACCACCACGCGCGCCTCGCCGGAGCGGATCAGCCGGGCGGCGTCGGTGATAGCCGCCAGCCCGGAGAGACACACCTTGTTGATCGTCACGGTGGGCACGTTCCAGCCCAATCCCGCGGCGATGGATGCCTGGCGGGCCGGGTTCTGGCCGGCCCCGGCCTGGATGACGTGCCCCATGATGACCGCGTCCACCTGTTCTGCGGCGACCCCGCCGCGTTCCAGCGCGGCGGCGATGGCCTTGCCGCCGAGCTCGACGGCGCTGAAGGCCGCGAGCTGGCCGTTGAGCCGTCCGTTGGGCGTGCGCGCGCCGGCGAGGATGACGACGTCGTCGCGACTGCTGATGTTCTGGGACATGGGATGCCTGACTCTCTCTGCGCCGCCGGCCAGAGCATGAAACTGCGGCTGGAGGGCTACTGCGGTGGGTATGATCTGCTTCACAGATTACCCGTGCCGCGGAACTCGCCAGAAATGAAGACCCGGAAATGTTGGCAACGGGGTATATGCTGGTGGCGTTGTCCCGGGGAAGACAACCGCGAAGACGCCTTTCGCATTGCGTTTGTACCGCCGCAAGCCGCGGTTTGCGCTACGGCTCCGCACGGCGTCTCGCACAATGCATGCCGCTCCGGTCCCGATGGCGGGGGAGCGGGTAACTGGTCCTGCCCTCCATGCTGGACAATCCGCGACGCGGTCCCGTACACTTAGTATTTGCGTCTTCCCTCAAAACCTTTGGCCTTCATATAGCGGTGGGCTTCGCCACGCCCTATCTGTATTTAACTGCAGCTAGTGCGGCGGGCAAGGATCATATAGCGGATCCAGGTTGTGTCCGGACCTCACCAGGGGTGCCGGCAGTGCGGAAGCGCAGGACAAGCCTGAAGGTCTGTGGAAGGATCCCTCTTGGTCGCCTCGAGCACCTCTAATACCGATACCGCTAACAGCCTGCTGGACGCCTCGTCGAACGACGGCGCAACCCGGCGGCTCTCATTCGCCAAGATTCACGAACCTCTTGACGTTCCCAATCTGCTCGCCCTTCAGACCGACAGCTTCGACTGGCTGGTCGGCAACGAGCGCTGGAAGGCGCGCGTAGCCAAGGCCCAGGAAGAAGGCCGCCAGGGCCTCGCCACCACCTCCGGCCTCGCTGACATCTTCGAAGAGATCTCCCCGATCGAGGACTTCCAGGGCACCATGTCCCTGAGCTTCTCCGAGCCGGAGTTCGCTGATCCGAAGTACACCATGGCTGAGTGCAAGGACCGCGACGCCACGTACTCCGCACCGCTGTACGTCAAGGCCGAGTTCATGAACAACAACACGGGCGAGATCAAGCAGCAGACCGTGTTCATGGGCGACTTCCCGCTGATGACCGACAAGGGCACCTTCGTCATCAACGGCACCGAGCGCGTTGTCGTCTCGCAGCTGGTCCGCTCGCCGGGCGCCTACTTCGAGAAGACCGCCGACAAGACCAGCGACAAGGACATCTTCACCGCGAAGATCATCCCGTCCCGCGGCGCCTGGTTCGAGCTGGAAATCGACAAGCGCGACCAGGTCGGCGTACGCCTCGACCGCAAGCGCAAGCAGTCCGTGACCGTGCTGCTGAAGGCGCTGGGCTGGACCGAGGGCCAGATCCTGGAGAGCTTCGGCGAGTACGACTCGATCCGCGCCACCCTGGAGAAGGACGCCACCCAGACCCAGGAGGAAGCCCTCCTGGACATCTACCGCAAGCTGCGTCCGGGCGAGCCGCCCACCGTCGAGGCTGCCCAGTCCCTGCTGGACAACCTGTACTTCAACCCCAAGCGCTACGATCTGGCCAAGGTCGGCCGCTACAAGATCAACCGCAAGCTGGGCATTGACAAGCCGCTGACCGATCCGGACGCCTCGGTCCTGAACAATGACGACATCGTCGCCATGATCAAGTTCCTGGTGGCCCTGCACGCCGGCGAAACCACGATCCCGGGCAAGCGCGACGGCGCCGACCACGACCTCCGCGTCGAGGTCGACGACATCGACCACTTCGGCAACCGCCGCATCCGTGCGGTCGGCGAGCTGATCGAGAACCAGGTCCGCACCGGCCTCTCCCGCATGGAGCGTGTGGTCCGCGAACGCATGACCACCCAGGACGTGGAGGCCATCACCCCGCAGACCCTGATCAACATCCGCCCCGTGGTGGCTGCGATCAAGGAGTTCTTCGGTACCTCGCAGCTCTCCCAGTTCATGGACCAGAACAACCCGCTGGCAGGCCTGACGCACAAGCGCCGCCTGTCCGCGCTGGGCCCGGGCGGTCTGTCCCGCGACCGTGCCGGCATGGAAGTCCGTGACGTGCACCCCTCGCACTACGGCCGCATGTGCCCGATCGAGACGCCTGAAGGCCCGAACATCGGCCTGATCGGCTCGCTGGCTTCCTACGGCCGCATCAACGCGTTCGGTTTCATCGAGACGCCCTACCGCAAGGTTATCGACGGACAGGTCACCGATCAGGTGGACTACCTGACCGCCGACGACGAGATCGAGTGCGTGATCGCCCAGGCGAACGCTCCGCTCACCGAGGACCTGCACTTCGAAGAGGACCTGGTCCTCTGCCGTGAGCGCGGCGGCGGCGGCGAGCCGGTCTTGGTGCCGGGCGACGAGGTCGACTACATGGACGTTTCACCGCGCCAGATGGTGTCGGTCGCAACGGCCCTGATTCCGTTCCTTGAGCACGATGACGCGAACCGCGCACTGATGGGCGCCAACATGCAGCGCCAGGCTGTGCCGCTGCTGCGTTCGGAAGCCCCCCTGGTGGGCACCGGCATGGAGCGCTACGCGGCTGTTGACGCCGGCGACTCCGTGGTGGCATCCAAGCCGGGCGTCGTTACCGAGGTCTCCGCTGACTTGGTGACCGCGCTGAACGACGACGGCACCGAGACCCGGTACCCGATCATGAAGTTCGCCCGCTCCAACCAGGGCAACGCCTACAACCAGCGCGTCCTCGTCTCCGAGGGCCAGCGGTTGGAAGCCCGCAGCATCATTGCCGACGGTCCGTCCACCGATCAGGGTGAACTGGCGCTGGGCAAGAACCTGCTGGTGGCGTTCATGTCCTGGGAGGGCCACAACTACGAGGATGCGATCATCCTCTCCCAGCGTGTGGTCTCCGACGACGTACTCACCTCCATCCACATCGAGGAGCATGAGGTTGATGCCCGCGACACCAAGCTCGGTGCCGAGGAAATCACCCGCGACATCCCGAACGTGTCCGAGGAAGTGCTCTCCCAGTTGGACGAGCGCGGCATCATCCACATCGGTGCCGAGGTCGACGCCGGCGACATCCTGGTGGGCCGCGTGACCCCGAAGGGCGAGACCGAACTGACTCCGGAAGAGCGCTTGCTGCGCGCGATCTTCGGTGAGAAGTCCCGCGAAGTGCGCGACACCTCGCTGAAGGTTCCGCACGGCGAGTCCGGCACCGTGATCGGCGTCCGGATCTTCGACCGCGACAACGACGACGAGCTGCCCCCGGGCGTGAACCAGCTGGTGCGCGTGTACGTTGCGCAGAAGCGCAAGATCACCGACGGCGACAAGCTCGCCGGCCGCCACGGCAACAAGGGCGTCATCTCCAAGATCCTGCCGATCGAGGACATGCCGTTCCTGGAAGACGGCACGCCGGTTGACGTTGTGCTGAACCCGCTGGGTGTTCCCGGCCGCATGAACGTGGGCCAGGTGCTGGAAATCCACCTCGGCTGGGCCGCGAAGCAGGGCTGGAACATCGAAGGCAACCCGGACTGGGCCAAGAACCTGCCGAACCTGCCGCGCCAGACCGGTCCCACCACGGTGGCGACCCCGGTGTTCGACGGCGCCAGCGAGTTCGAGATCACCGGGCTGCTGGATTCGACCACTCCGACCCGCGACGGCGACCGCCTGATCGGTTCGTCCGGCAAGGCTCGTCTGTTCGACGGCCGCTCCGGCCAGCCGTTCCCGGATCCGGTCTCCGTGGGCTACATGTACATCCTGAAGCTGCACCACCTGGTGGACGACAAGATCCACGCGCGCTCCACCGGCCCGTACTCGATGATCACCCAGCAGCCGCTGGGCGGTAAGGCGCAGTTCGGCGGCCAGCGCTTCGGCGAAATGGAAGTGTGGGCCCTGGAGGCCTACGGTGCCGCGTACACCCTGCAGGAACTGCTCACCATCAAGTCCGACGACATCCACGGCCGCGTCAAGGTCTACGAGGCGATCGTCAAGGGCGAGAACATCCCGGAGCCGGGTGTTCCCGAATCCTTCAAGGTGTTGATCAAGGAAATGCAGTCGCTCTGCCTGAACGTGGAGGTTCTCTCCACGGACGGCACCGCGATCGAAATGCGTGACTCGGATGAAGAAGTCTTCCGGGCCGCGGAAGAGCTGGGCATCGACCTTTCGCGGGCCGAGCCGAGTTCCGTCGAAGAGGTTTAGCAGTGCCGGCCGGCCGGCTGAAGGTGCCCAGCGCCCTTCGGCCGGCCAGCCGCCCATCCTCTTTCCGTAACCCGACAGACTTTCAGATTTAGAGAACAAGAGAGAACAGGGACCATATGTCCAGCGAATCCTCCTTCGGCCTCATGCGCATCGGCCTTGCCACCGCGGACGACATCCGCGACTGGAGCTACGGCGAGGTCAAGAAGCCGGAAACTATCAACTACCGCACCCTGAAGCCTGAGAAGGACGGCCTCTTCTGCGAGAAGATCTTCGGCCCGTCCCGCGACTGGGAATGCTACTGCGGTAAGTACAAGCGCGTGCGCTTCAAGGGCATCATCTGTGAGCGCTGTGGCGTCGAGGTCACCCGGGCCAAGGTCCGCCGCGAGCGGATGGGCCACATTGAGCTGGCCGCCCCGGTCACGCACATCTGGTACTTCAAGGGTGTCCCGTCCCGCCTGGGCTACCTGCTCGACCTGGCACCGAAGGACCTGGAAAAGGTCATCTACTTCGCCGCCTACATGATCACCAGCGTGGACGAGGAACGTCGCCACGAGGAACTGCCGAACCTGCAGGCCGAGCACGACCTGGAGAAGAAGCAGCTGGGCGATACCCGCGATTCCGACATCGCGGCCATCGCCAAGGACCTCGAGGACGAACTGGCCCGCTTGGAGGGCGAAGGCGCCAAGGCCGCCGAGAAGAAGAAGGCCCGCGACTCCGCTGACCGCCAGATGGCGAACGTGCGCAAGCGTGCCGACGCCGAGATCGAGCGCCTGGACATGGTGTGGGACCGCTTCAAGAACCTCAAGGTCGCCGACCTTGAAGGCGACGAGGGCCTGTACCGCGAGCTGCGCGACCGCTACGGCCTGTACTTCGAAGGCGCCATGGGCGCCGAGGCGATCAAGAACCGTCTCGAGAACTTCGACATGGCTGCCGAGGCCGAGTCACTGCGCGACATCATCAAGAACGGCAAGGGCCAGCGCAAGACCCGCGCCCTGAAGCGGCTCAAGGTGGTCAACGCTTTCCTGACCACCACCAACTCGCCGCTGGGCATGGTGCTGGACGCCGTTCCGGTGATCCCGCCGGAGCTTCGCCCGATGGTGCAGCTGGACGGTGGCCGCTTTGCGACCTCCGACCTGAACGACCTGTACCGCCGCGTGATCAACCGCAACAACCGCCTGAAGCGCCTGCTGGATCTTGGCGCTCCGGAGATCATCGTCAACAACGAAAAGCGCATGCTGCAGGAAGCTGTGGACTCGCTGTTCGACAACGGCCGCCGCGGCCGTCCGGTCACCGGGCCGGGCAACCGTCCGCTGAAGTCGCTCTCCGACATGCTCAAGGGCAAGCAGGGCCGCTTCCGCCAAAACCTGCTGGGCAAGCGCGTTGACTACTCCGGCCGCTCCGTGATCGTGGTCGGTCCGCAGCTGAAGCTGCACCAGTGTGGTCTGCCCAAGCAGATGGCGCTGGAGCTCTTCAAGCCGTTCGTGATGAAGCGTCTGGTTGACCTCAACCACGCGCAGAACATCAAGAGCGCCAAGCGCATGGTCGAGCGTTTCCGCCCGCAGGTCTGGGACGTGCTGGAAGAGATCATCACCGAACACCCGGTGCTGCTCAACCGTGCACCAACCCTGCACCGTCTGGGCATCCAGGCGTTCGAGCCGCAGCTGGTTGAAGGCAAGGCTCTGCAGTTGCACCCGCTGGTTTGTGCCGCTTTCAACGCCGACTTCGACGGCGACCAGATGGCAGTGCACCTGCCGCTGAGCCCCGAGGCGCAGGCCGAGGCGCGCATCCTGATGCTCTCCTCGAACAACATCCTGAAGCCGTCGGACGGCCGTCCGGTGACCCTGCCTTCACAGGACATGATCATCGGTCTGCACCACCTGACCACCAAGCGCGAAGGGGCAGAAGGCGAAGGTCGTGTCTTCGCCAGCCCGGCCGAAGCCATCATGGCCCACGATGCCGGCGAGCTGCACCTGAACTCCGTGGTCAAGATCCGCGTGCCCGGCTTCGTGCCGAGCGCGGACCAGCCGGCACCGGAAGGTTGGGAAGAAGGCCAGGACGCGCTGATCGAAACCTCGCTCGGCCAGGTCGTCTTCAACAACACCCTGCCCGACGATTACCCCTGGGTTGAGCGCGTGGCGGACAAGGGCCAGCTCTCGGCGATCGTGAACGATCTGGCCGAGCGCTACCCGAAGGTCGTCACCGCGGCAACGCTGGACAACCTCAAGGACGCCGGTTTCTACTGGGCTACCCGCTCCGGTGTTACCGTGGCGATCTCCGACATCGCGGCCCCGGCCGAGAAGGCCTCCATCATGGAGGGCTACGAGACCCAGGCTGCCCGCGTCGAGTCCCAGTACAGCAAGGGCCTGATTGCCGACGACGAACGGCGCCAGGAACTGATCGACATCTGGAACAAGGCAACCAACGAGGTCGCCGACGCGATGCGGAAGAACCTGACCAAGGAGAACACCATCAACCGCATGGTGTCCTCCGGTGCCCGTGGTAACTGGCTGCAGGTTCGCCAGATCGCCGGTATCCGTGGTCTGGTGGCCAACCCGAAGGGCGAGATCATCCCCCGCCCGATCAAGTCCTCCTACCGTGAGGGCCTGTCGGTGCTGGAGTACTTCATCGCTACGCACGGTGCCCGTAAGGGTCTGGCCGATACCGCGCTGCGTACCGCCAACTCGGGTTACCTGACCCGTCGTCTGGTGGACGTTTCGCAGGACGTGATTGTCCGCGAACTGGACTGCGGTACCGAGCGCGGCCTGAACACGGTCATCGCCGAAGCCGACCACAACGGCGAACTGCGCCGGCATGAAGAGGTGGAGAACTCCGCGTACGCCCGTACGCTGGCCACCGATGTGGTGAACTCCGAGGGCACCGTGCTGGCCGCTGGTGGCTCCGACGTCGGCGATGTGCTGATCCAGGAACTGATCGACGCCGGCATCACCGAGATCAAGGTGCGCTCCGTGCTCACCTGTGAGTCCGCCGTCGGTACCTGTGCGCTCTGCTACGGCCGTTCGCTGGCCACCGGCAAGACCGTGGACATCGGCGAGGCCGTGGGCATCATCGCCGCACAGTCCATCGGTGAGCCCGGTACGCAGCTGACCATGCGTACCTTCCACACCGGTGGTGTTGCCTCCGCGGAAGACATCACTCAGGGTCTGCCGCGTATCCAGGAGCTCTTCGAAGCCCGTACCCCGAAGGGTGTCGCGCCGATGGCCGAAGTGGCCGGACGCGTGTCCATCGAGGACGGCGAGCGCCAGATGCGCGTCATCGTCACCCCCGATGACGGTTCGGAAGAGCTCGCCTACCCGGTGCTGCGCCGTGCGCGACTGCTGGTCGAAGACGGCCAGCACGTGGAGGTCGGCCAGCAGCTGGTCACCGGTGCCAAGGACCCGAAGCAGGTGCTGCGTATCCTCGGCCCGCGCCAGGCCCAGAAGTTCCTGGTGGACGAAGTCCAGAGCGTGTACCGCAGCCAGGGTGTTGGCATCCACGACAAGCACGTGGAAGTCATCGTGCGCCAGATGCTTCGTCGCATCACCGTCATCGAGTCGGGCGAAACCGACTTGCTGCCGGGCGAGCTGGCCGAACGCAGCCGCTTCCAGGCGGAGAACCGCAAGGCGGTTTCCGAGGGCAAGCAGCCGGCCAACGGTCGTGACGAGATGATGGGCATTACCAAGGCGTCGCTCGCCACCGAGTCGTGGCTGTCGGCCGCGTCCTTCCAGGAAACCACCCGCGTCCTGACGCAGGCGGCCATGGAAGGCAAGTCCGACCCGCTGCTCGGCCTGAAGGAGAACGTCATCATCGGTAAGCTGATCCCGGCCGGCACCGGCCTGGACCGGTACACCCAGGTGTCGGTGGAGCCGACGGAGGAAGCCAAGGCCAACCTCTTCACCGGCCCCAGCGCCTTCGGCGACTTCGACTACGCCGGCGGCGACGGTTCGATGACGCCCGAGTTCCACGCCATCCCACTGGATGACTACGATCTGGGCAACGACTACCGCTAACGAGTAGGGCGCTCCCGCCAAGGTGCAGGCCAAGGGCCCCGCAGCGAGCTTGCGAGCTGTGGGCAGGCTGGACCGGCGACTTCGTCGCCACGGCGGGGCCCCCGCGCCCTACACTTGGGGCGCTCCGCGCCTGATCTGAAGCACCGAACCGCCTCCTGCTCCCCGCTACCGGGAAGCGGGAGGCGGTTCGGCGTTTAAGCGGCCACCAGGGCAGGGGGAATCGGATCGTATACCTTCCATTGGAGAAAAGTGGCCGCAATTTTGCTCGGTTTTAAGCCATTTCTCTCCACTCGATGGGTTGGGGTCATAACCGGCAGGCTGGGGCCATGCGGCAGCCCTGGACGCGGCGCCCGGATGCGCGCGAACGCTGGACAGCGTGGCACGGCCACGTCGCGCGGACGGTCGGACGGCGGCAGCCTGGAGGCGCGGCAGGCGTGGACACGGCGGCCCTGGGCGCGCGCCCGACCGGCCTGCGCGACCGGCCTGCGCGGCCGGCCTGCCTACCGTCCCTTCCGCGTGAGAACCTAGGAACATGGCCAATTCCCCGTCCGGAGACTCGATGCTGGACCGGCTGGTGCGCATCCTGTCAGCGTTCGAGCCGGACAAGCCGGCGATGAACGTTGCCACCTTGTCCCGCCGTGCGGATGTGCCGTTGGCGACGACGTACCGGTTGGTGGACGAACTCTCGCGGCACGGGCTGCTGACGAAGGAGGGCCCCGGCGAGATTCGGCTAGGGCTTCGGCTGTGGGAACTGGCCAACCGGAGTTCGCCCGCCGTGGACCTCCGGCAGGCCGCGATGCCGTTCATGGAGGACATCCAGTCCGTGGTCCGCCAGCACACCCAGTTGGCCGTGCTGCGCGACGACGAAGTCCTGGTCATCGAGCGGCTCTCCAGCCGCGGCTCGGTGGTCAACCAGGCGCAGATTGCCGGCCGCATGCCGGTGCACCGGACCTCGATGGGCATGGTGCTGCTGGCCAATTCGCCGAACCATGTCCAGGAGGCCTACCTCTCCCGCCACCCGGAAGCCGTCACCTCCGCCGACGCGGTCTCCTTTGACCTGCGCCGGCACCTGGCCGACATCCGCAAGCGTGGCTACGCAGCGTTCGACGGGCGGATCGACGTGGACACCACCGGTGTGGCCGTCCCGGTGGCGGGCCCGGCCGGCTGGCCGGTGGCAGCGCTCGGCGTGGTGGTGCCGCTGGGCTTCGAGAACTTCAACGCCGTGGTCCCGGCGCTGATGACGGCGGCGCGTGGCATCGCCCGCGCGATGGGCGTGGCGCTGCCCTGAGCGGGACTGAGTGCGGGACTGAGTGTGGACACGGACGCCGCCGTCGTCGTAATTCTCATTCAATGAGAACCCGGGCGCATTCGGCTTGTCGGCCGGGTCACACTGGATCAAGACGTGACCAACATGGCTTCAGGAGATTTACTTATGGCGCAGGCGCAGATCATCAAAACCAAGGTCGGCATTGTGGGCGGGGGACCGGCCGGCCTCATGCTCAGCCACCTGCTGGCCAAGCAGGGCATTGACAACCTTGTGGTGGAATCCCGCGATCACGAGACCATCCGCAACACGCACCGCGCCGGCATCCTGGAAGCGGGCTCGGTCAAAATGCTCACCGACACCGGCGTGGACGGCAGGGTGCTCACCGTGGGCGACGAGCATGAGGGCATCGACCTGCGCTTCAACGGCGAGTCGCACCCGCTGGACTTCAAGGACCTGGTGGACGCCACCGTGACGCTGTATGCGCAGAACGAGGTCTTCGTGGACCTGGCCGCTGCCCGCAAGCGCGACGGCGGCGACGTGCGTTACGAGGCCGAGGTCACCGAGGTGCTTGACCTGGAGACCACCGCGCCCAAGTTCCGCTTTACCGACAAGGACGGCGCCGCTTTTGAGGTGCACTGCGACATCCTGGTCGGTGCCGACGGCTCCCGCAGTTTCTGCCGCCGTGCCGTGAAGGGGGAGCAGGACTACAAGATCGAGTACCCGTTCGCGTGGTTCGGCATCCTGACCGAGGCCCCGAAGAGCGCTCCGGAACTGATCTACGCCAACTCCCCGCATGGCTTCGCGCTGATCTCGCAGCGCAGCGAGACCGTCCAGCGGATGTACTTCCAGTGCGATCCGGCCGAAAACGTGGACGACTGGAGCGACGACCGGATCTGGGCCGAACTGCAGAAGCGGGTGGACGGACCGGACGGCTTCCAGCTGAAGCAGGGCCCGATTTTCGACAAGACCGTGCTGGCCTTCCGGTCCTTCGTCCGAGAGCCGCTGTCCCACGGCCGCATGTTCCTGGCCGGCGACGCCGGACACACGGTGCCGCCGACCGGTGCCAAGGGGCTGAACCTGGCCTTCGCGGACGTCAAGGTGCTGTTCGAGGCCATCGATTCGTTCTACACCACCGGCAGCGACGCGCTGCTGGAGGGCTACTCGGATCTGGCCCTGCAGCGGGTCTGGAAGGCGCAGAACTTCTCCTACTGGATGACCAGCATGCTGCACACGCGCAAGGACGCCTCGCCGTTCGAGACCAAGCGTGCCCTGGGCGAACTGGCCACGGTGACCGGATCCCGCTTCGGCCAGCAGTACCTGGCCGAGTCCTACACCGGCTGGCCGCACAAGTAACCCACCCGCCCGCCGCGTGAACCAAAGCGGGCCCCTAACCCTGAACCGCCAGACCCGAAAATCAGAAAGGAGTTCTCGATGAGCGACGCTACTGCTCAGGACCAGGCTTTCGACGCCGAGACGTTTGACGACAGCCACGTGCTGGATCCTGCCGCCACCGCGGATTCGCAGGACCAGATCAGCCAGGAAATCACCGACATCCACGAGGCCTACCGCAAGGGCGTGGAAGCCGGGGACGCACAGGAAACGCAGCCGCGCATCGACTTTGCGCCGTACCGTTCCTCGCTGCTGCGCCATCCCACCAAGGACCTGCACCACGCGGATCCGGAGACGATCGAGCTGTGGAGCCCGGCGTTCGGTGAGCGGGACGTGCACATCCTGGAGTCGGACCTGACCATCCAGCACAACGGTGAACCGCTCGGCGAGCGGATCGTGGTGCAGGGCCGCGTGCTGGACGGCGACGGACGCCCGGTGCGCAACCAGCTGGTGGAAATCTGGCAGGCCAACGCGGCCGGCCGCTACGTGCACAAGCGCGACCAGCACCCGGCACCGATCGACCCGAACTTCACCGGCGTGGGCCGCTGCATCACCGGGCCCAACGGCGAGTACAAGTTCACCACCATCAAGCCGGCCCCGTACCCGTGGAAGAACCACCACAACGCCTGGCGTCCGGCGCACATCCACTTCTCGCTGTTCGGCACCGACTTCACCCAGCGGATGATCACCCAGATGTACTTCCCGGGCGACCCGCTGTTCCCGCTGGATCCGATCTACCAGGCGATCACCGACCAGGATGCGCGCGACCGCCTGGTCGCCACCTACGACCATTCGGTGACCAGCCACGAATGGAACACCGGCTACCGCTGGGACATCGTCCTCTCCGGCAGCAACCGCACCTGGATGGAAGAAGGCGAGGAGCACTGATGAGCGAGTCCACCACCAAACTGGCAGCTACCCCGGGCCAGACCATCGGCCCGTTCTACGGCTTCGCGCTGCCCTATGAGAAGGACAGCCAGCTGGTCCACCGCGCGCACACCGGGTCCATCCGGCTGCACGGCGTGGTGACGGACGGCAACGGCAGCCCGATTCCCGACTCCATGCTGGAGATCTGGCAGGCCGACGAGCACGGCGAGATCTCCCGGGAGACCGGTTCGCTGGTCCGCGACGACCACACCTTCACCGGCTTCGGCCGGGTAGCCGTGGACAACGTCGGCCACTACACCTTCACCACGGTGAACCCGGGCGCCACCGAGCAGGGCAAGGCCCCGTTCATCTCCATGGTGGTCTTCGCCCGCGGCCTGCTGAACCGGTTGTTCACCCGGATCTACCTGCCGGAGGACACCGAGGCGCTGGCGAATGACCCGCTGCTGTCCTCGCTGCCGGAAGAGCGGCGGAAGACGCTGATCGCCGAGCGCGAGCCGAACGGCGACCTGCGTTTCGACATCCGGTTGCAGGGCGAAGACGAAACCGTCTTCCTGACCTACCCGGGAATCTAGGGATCCATGAATCCAGCGGACCACGCTGATTTCGGGCTGCTGTCTCCGGCTTCGGCCGGGACAGCAGCATCCCGTTTAACCAGCGACTATCAATTCATCCAGGCCATGCTTGACGTGGAGCTCGAGTGGACGCGGGTGCTGGCCGACGCCGGCCGGGTGCCCGCGGAGGCCGTTTCCGCGGTCCAGCAGGCGTCGCGGGCAGACCTCTACGACGCCGCAGCCTTGGCCGAACGCGCCCAGGGCGGCGGCAACCCGGTCATCCCGCTGCTCGCCGACCTGCGCGCGGAGACCAAGAAGCACAACCCGGCCGCCGCCTCGGCGATCCACCAGGGTGCCACCAGCCAGGACATCCTGGACAGCGCCCTGATGCTGATGGCACGCCGCACGCTGGCCGGCATTGTCACCGACCTGAAGTCCGCCGCCGCCGCTCTGGCGCGGCAGGCGGATGAGCACCGCGGCACCATCACCGTGGCCCGGACGCTGACGCAGCATTCGCTGCCGTCCACCTTCGGGCTCAAGGCCGCCAACTGGCTCTCCGGCGTAGCCCAGGCCGGTGTCCGGTTGGAGCAGGTGGCCGGCGGGCTGCCGCTTCAATGGGGCGGTGCGGCCGGCACCATGGCCGCGCTGACGGAACTGGCCAACCGGCCCGCCATCCCCGCGGCCCCGGCCGCGGCGGACAGCGAAGGATCCACCAACGCCGCGGCACGCAGCGCTGCGCCGAACGACGACGGCGGTGCGCTGGCTTTGGCGGCCCGCCTCGCCGACCGGTTGGGGCTGGCCGATCCGGTGGCGCCGTGGCAAACCAACCGGCTGCCGGTGACCGCCCTGGCTGCAGCGCTGGCCGACGTGCTGGCCGCCGCCGGGAAGGTCGCCAACGACGTGCTGCTGCTCAGCCGGCCCGAGCTCGGCGAAGTCTCCGAGCCGGCCGCCGAAGGCCGCGGCGGTTCCTCGGCCATGCCGCAGAAACAGAATCCGGTGCTGTCCGTGCTGATCCGCAGCGCCGCCCTGGCCGGACCCGGGCATCTGGCCCAGATCCAGGCCGCGGCCGCCGGCGCCATCGACGAGCGGCCGGACGGATCGTGGCATGTCGAGTGGCAGGCGCTGCGCCAGCTGCTCCGGCTGGCCGGCGGGGCGGCCGCGAAGCTGGCCGAGCTCGCCGAGGGCCTGGTGGTCCATCCGGAAAGGATGCGCCGGAACCTGGCGATCACCGGTGAGCTGGTGGTCAGCGAACGCATCATGGCCACCGTGGCGCCCCTGCTGGACGGCGGATCCCCGGGGGCCGGCAAGGCCAAGGTCCAGAACCTGGTCAACCAGTCGCTGGCCAACCAGGGCACGTTGGCGCAGCTGCTGCGCGATGCCGTGCCGGCCGACGTCCTGACCGACGCGGCGCTGGCCGAACTGCTGGACCCGGCCGGCTACATCGGCCAGAGCAGCGACCTGATCGACCGGATCACTTCCCACTATGCAGAATGGAGCCATTCGTGAGCGTTCCCGATATCACCCCCACCTTATTGTCCGAGGGCAAAGGCAAGCCCGTGCTGCTGGCCGGCGCCGGCCTGGGCACCGGAGCCAAGGCGCTCTGGATCGACGCCGTGCCGCATCTCGCCGACTTCCAGGTGGTCGGCGTGGATCTGCCCGGTCACGGGGCCAGCCCGGCCTCGACCGGTCCGTTCACCATGGCCGAACTCGCCCAGGGCGCAGTGGCCATGCTGGACAAGCTGGCCGCCGCCGGTGACATCGACGCCGAGGCCAAGGTCTACTTCGCCGGCGTCTCGATGGCCGGCGAGCTGGCGTTGCAGCTGGGCCTGGACTACCCGGACCGGTTCGCCGGGCTGGGCGTGGTGTGTTCCGCCGCCAAAATCGGTGAGCCCTCCGCTTGGCTGGAGCGGGCGGAGACCGTCCGCAGCGCGGGCACGCCCACCATGGTGGTCGGTTCGGCGCAGCGCTGGTTCGCGCCGGGCTTCATCGAGAAGCACTCCGAACGCACCACGCGGCTGCTGCACACACTGCAGAACGCCGACCGCTTCGCTTACGCGCACTGCTGCGAGGCCCTGGCCGGCTTCGACGTGCGCGAACGGCTGGGCGAAATCACCACACCGGTGATCGCCATCGCCGGCGGCATGGACGAAGTCTGCCCGCCCGAGTTCGCCAAAGCGGTGGCCAGCGGCGTGCAGAAGGGCAGCTCCGCCGTCGTCGATTCCGCCGCCCATCAGGCGCCCGCCGAGGCGCCCGAAGAAACCGCGGCCCTGCTGCGCAATTTCTTCCTGGCTGCCTGAGCGCAGCCCGGACTTTGACTGAAACTACCCAAGGAGTACCCGCCGTGAGCGACAACCGCACCTTCGATCCCGCCAAGACCCAGCAGGAGGTCTACGACGACGGCATGGCCGTGCGCCGGCAGGTTTTGGGCAATGCGCACGTGGACCGCGCGAACAGTTCGATCGATGAGTTCACCCAGGACTTCCAGGAACTGATCACCCGCTACGCGTGGGGGACCATCTGGACCCGGGACGGGCTGCCGCGCACCACGCGCAGCGCCATCACGCTGACCGCCATGATCGCCAAGGGCCACTGGGAGGAATTCGCCATGCATGTCCGCGCGGCGCTGACCAACGGCATGACCCGGGACGAGATCAAGGAAGTGGTGCTGCAGTCCGCGATCTACTGCGGCGTGCCGGATGCCAACGTGGCGTTCAAGGTGGCCAAGGGTGTTTTCGCCAGCCTTGACGAGGATCACAGCGCCTCGATATAGTTCATATAACGTACATGCGTTCGTGAAGCGAACACTTCCGAGGAATTAGCGGATGTTCACGGGTTCCTGTCTCAGGGCCGGTGAAGCCGCCACGGAAGGTTCCGCGCGGATCCCCTCATGTCTATGGAGCGGTCCGGTCCAGCCACAGCGCTGGACCGGGCCGTTTGCTGTAACCCACGGCGCACGCCAGAAGTGCGCCACGAAGGAGCCTCGAATGAACCAGGCATATTTGTATGACGCCGTCCGCACCCCGTTCGGCAAGTTCGGCGGCGCGCTGGCCGGTGTCCGGCCGGACGATCTGGCCGCCGAAGTGGTCAAGGCGGAAGTTGCCCGCGCGCCGGGGCTGGACCCGGAGCGCATTGACGAGGTGATCTTCGGCAACGCCAACGGCGCCGGCGAAGAGAACCGCAACGTCGCGCGGATGGCCACGCTGCTGGCCGGCCTGCCCACCTCCATTCCGGGCACCACGGTGAACCGGCTGTGCGGCTCCAGCCTGGATGCGGCGATCATCGGCTCCCGCCAGATCAACGCCGGCGAAGGCGACCTGGTGTTGATCGGCGGCGTCGAGTCGATGAGCCGCGCGCCGTGGGTGCTGCCGAAGACCGAGAAGCCCTACCCGGCCGGCAACATGACCCTGGCGTCCACCACGCTGGGCTGGCGGCTGGTGAACAAGAAGATGCCGCAGGAATGGACCGTGTCCCTGGGCGAGGCCACCGAGCAGCTGCGCGAGCGCCACGGTATCAGCCGGGAGCGGCAGGACGAGTTTGCCGCTGCCTCGCACCGCCTGGCCGACGCCGCCTGGAACGAGGGCAAATACGACTCGATGGTGGTGCAGGTTCCGGGCACCGACCTGACCCGCGACGAATCCATCCGCCCCACCAGCACCGTCGACGTGCTGGCCGGGCTGAAGACCGTCTTCCGGCCCGTTGCCGACGGTCCCGAGGGCGGCACCGTGACGGCCGGCAACGCGTCGCCGCTGAACGACGGCGCGTCCGCGGCTTGGTTGGGCAGCGAGGCTGCCGCCGGGCTGCTGGGAACCGAGCCGCTGGCCCGGATCGCAGGCCGCGGCGCTTCCGCCTTGGAGCCGCAGTTCTTCGGCTTCGCCCCGGTCGAGGCCGCGAACCAGGCCGTCCGCCGGGCGGGCATCAGCTGGTCGGATGTCGCCGCCGTCGAACTCAATGAAGCCTTTGCCGCGCAGTCGCTGGCCTGCATCGACAACTGGGACATCGATCCCGCCATCGTGAACGCCTGGGGCGGCGCCGTGGCCATCGGCCACCCGCTGGGTGCCTCGGGCATCCGCATCCTCGGCACGCTGGCACGCCGCCTGCAGGAATCGGGCGAACGCTGGGGCGTGGCCGCGATCTGCATCGGCGTGGGCCAAGGCCTCGCCGTCGTGCTGGAAAACGTCAACTCAACCAAGAACTAAGGAGGTAAGCCAGCATGGCAAAATTTGCTGCTACTGCCCAGGACGCCGTGGCCGGCATCCAAGACGGCGCCACCGTCCTGATCGGCGGCTTCGGCAACGCCGGCCAGCCGATGGAACTGATCGACGCGCTGATGGACTGCGGCGCCACGGACCTGACGGTGGTGAACAACAACGCCGGCCAGGCCGACGCCGGCTTGGCGCTGCTGATCAAGGAGCGCCGGGTCAAGAAGATCATCTGCTCGTTCCCGCGCCAGTCCGACTCCTGGCACTTCGACACCGCCTACCGGGCGGGCGAAATCGAACTGGAGTTGGTGCCGCAGGGCAACCTCGCCGAGCGCATCCGTGCCGCCGGCGCCGGCATCGGCGGCTTCTTCACGCCCACCGGCTACGGCACCATGCTGGCCGAGGGCAAGGAAACCCGCATGATCGACGGCAAGGGCTACGTGCTCGAGTCCCCGATCTACGGGGACGTGGCGCTGATCAAGGCGCTGACCTCGGACAGGAAGGGCAACCTGGTCTACCGCAAGACCGCCCGGAACTTCGGTCCGATCATGGCCGCCGCCGCCAAGAAAAGCATCGTCCAGGTCTCCGGCATCGTGGAGACCGGCCAGCTGGATCCCGAAGTCATCGTGACGCCGGGCATCTACGTGGACACCGTCGTCGAAATTGCGCCGCAGGCCGCAGAAGGAGAGGCACACTAGTGAGCGAGAAACTCAGCCGCGAGGACCTGGCCAGGCTGGTCGCGCAGGACATCCAGCCCGGTTCCTTCGTCAACCTCGGCATCGGCCAGCCGACGTCCGTCTCCAACTACCTGACCGCCGAGCAGGACATCACGCTGCATACCGAGAACGGGATGCTGGGGATGGGCCCGGAAGCGCACGGCGATGAGATCGACCAGGACCTGATCAATGCGGGCAAGGTCCCGGTCACCGAGGTGCCGGGGGCGTCCTACTTCCACCACGCAGACTCCTTCGCCATGATGCGCGGCGGACATTTGGACGTCTGCGTGCTCGGTGCCTTCCAGGTCTCGGCCACCGGCGACCTGGCGAACTGGCACACCGGCGCCCCGGATGCCATCCCCGCCGTCGGCGGCGCCATGGACCTGGCCACCGGCGCCAAGGACGTCTATGTGATGATGTCCCTGTTCGCCAAGGACGGCACGCCCAAGCTGGTGCCCGAATGCAGCTACCCGCTCACGGGCGTGGGCTGCGTCACCCGCGTATACACTAATGACGCGGTCTTCCTGCTGACGCCGGAAGGCGTGCGGGTGCGCGAAACCTTCGGGACCACGCTTGAGGAGCTGCAGTCCAAGATGGACATCAAGCTGCTCCCGCCCGCTGAGTAGTGCTCAAGTAAAGCCCACGTAAAGCTCGAAGGAACCATGACCGAGACCAAAACGCCTGGCGATCAGTTCGTCCAGTCACTGGCCCGCGGATTGACCGTGATCAGGGCGTTCGACGCCGACAACGTCACCATGACGCTGAGCGAGGTCTCCAAACGGACCGGCCTGACCCGCGCCACCGCGCGGCGGTTCCTGCACACCCTGGTGGACCTGGGGTATGTGCGCACCGACGGCCGGGTTTTCGAGCTCACCGCATTGGTGCTCCAGCTGGGGTATTCCTACCTTGCCGGGCAGAGTCTGCCCCAGCTGGTGCAGCCATTGCTGGAAGAACTTTCCGCCGAGCTGCACGAGTCCACGTCCGCCTCGATCCTCGACGGCGACGAGATCGTCTACATCGCCCGCATCCACACCCGCCGGATCATGACCGTGGGGATCATGGTGGGCACGCGGTTCCCGGCCTATGCCACCTCGATGGGCCGGGTGCTGCTGGCCGGTCTGCCGACCGAGGAACTGGAGGCGCGTCTGGCCTCCACCACGCTGAAGCAACTGACCCCGCGGACCATCGCCGACCCGGTGAAACTGCGGGCGGAGCTGGACACCGTGCGCAGCCAGGGCTGGTCCCTGGTGGACCAGGAGCTGGAGATCGGCCTGCGCTCCGTGGCGGTGCCGGTCCTGCACCCGGACGGCTCCGTGGCCGCCGCGCTGAACATGTCCATGCAGGCCTCGCTGGCCGACGGCACCCGCGACGTGGACGCCGTAGTCGCCGAGGCCCTGCCCAAGTTGCGGGCCGCCTCGGCCAAGATCACCGACGCCCTGCGCGCGCAGCAGTAGGCCGCGCCCCGGGCGTTTACCCCGCGGCCAACTGGTGTTGACCTTGGCGTGGATGAATGTCCGGTGATGGAAACAGTGACCCCACGGCGGAAGTTCCTGCCGGAAATCCAAGCCCTGCGCGCCCTTGCGGTGCTGCTGGTGGTGGCCTACCACTTGGAGCCGCGCTGGCTGCCCGGCGGCTTCGTGGGCGTGGACGTCTTCTTTGTGATTTCCGGATTCCTGATCACCGGCCACATGCTGCGCGAAGCGGCGGCCACCGGGACTCTCTCGCTGCGGTCGTTCTGGGCAGCCCGTGTCCGGCGCATCCTGCCCGCCGCGCTGCTGGTCATCGCGGCGGTGCTGGCGGCAACCCTGGCGCTGCTGCCGATGAGCCAATGGGAGCGCATCGGTGGGCAGGCCCTCGCGTCCGCCCTCTACGTGCAGAACTGGGCCCTGGCCGCCTCGTCGGTGGACTACCTGGCGGCGACCGAGGCACCCACACCGCTCCAGCATTTCTGGTCCCTCGCCGTGGAGGAGCAGTTCTACCTGCTCTGGCCGCTGCTGGTCTTGCTCTCCGTCGTCGTGCTGCGCCGCGCCCGGCGCAGCGGCCGGACGGGTGGCCGGCGCGGCCGGGGGAGCGCCGTCAGGCACGGGGAGCGGGCGGTGGAGGGGACCGCCGCCGCGATCTTTGCCGTGGTGGTCGCTGCCTCGCTGGCCTACGGCATCTGGGCGACGGCGGGGGGCGGCCCGGACGCGTACTTCATCACGCCCACCCGGATCTGGGAACTGGGGCTGGGCGGGCTGCTGGCGGCGCTGCACCACGACCCGCGGCGCTGGCCACACCTGCGCAGCGTGCTGGCGGCGGCGGGACTGGCGGCCATTGTGGCCGCGGCATTCCTCTTCGACGGCGGCACGCCGTTCCCCGGGACGGCGGCCCTGCTGCCGGTGCTGGGCACCGTCGCCGTGATCGCGGCCGGCCGGACCAGCGGCCCGCTGTCGCTCCACCGGCTCGTGGACTGGCGGCCCATCCAATGGACCGGGAACGTGTCCTACTCGCTCTACCTCTGGCACTGGCCCCTGATCGTGTTCTTCACGGTCCTGGCCGGCAAGGACCCCGGGCCCGCCACCAGCCCGCTACTGCTGGCTGGATCGTTTGGGCTGGCCGCACTGAGCTATTACTGGGTGGAGACCCCGGTACGCCGCTTTGGCTGGTTCAGTGCCAGCGCCTGGCGTCCGCTCGCCGCCGGCGCCGCTGCCACCGCGCTGGTCGGCACGCTGGCATTCGTGCCCGGGAACCAGCAGGAACGCATTCTGGAGCAACGCGACGAGGCGACTGCCGCGCTGCTGGACGCACCGCCGCCGGGGTTCGGCGTGGCCTCGATCAAGGACAACGGGCACCAGGTTTTCGCCACCAAGAACCCGCTGATAGTCCCGGATCCTGCCCGGGCCCAAGACGACCAATCGGGCCTTGGCGATTGTGCGGTCAAGCCGATGGCCGCCGAGACCAGGGAGTGCACGTACGGGGACCCTGATGCGGACTTCACCATCGCGCTGGTGGGGGACTCGCACGCCGGCCAATGGTTCAAGGCGTTGGAGCCGGTTGCCCAGCGCCAAGGCTGGCGGTTGCTCACCTACATCCACAATTCCTGCCCGTTCAATGCGGAGCAGCGCAAGATCGAGGCCAAGGGTGAATCCGTGTGCCAGGCGCCCAACGAACAGACGCTGAAGCGGTTGACGGCCGACGGCGGGGTGGATGCGGTGCTCACGTCGTATTACGCGGAATCTGCGTTCGTTGACTCGGGGACGGGACATCGGCCCGGAGCGGCGGGTTTTGCCGAGTACTGGAACAAGCTCGCCGACGCCGGCGTGGACGTCTACGCGCTGAAGGACACGCCCCGCCCGCGCAAGGGGGCGCTGGCCCGCGATTGCGCGGCCGTGAACTACGACGACCCATCCGGTTGCGGGCAGCCCCGGGAGGAGGGACTGGACGGCAAGGACCGCACGGACGAGGCGGCGGCGCTCGCTCCGCGCACCAAGGTTGTTGACCTTTCGTCCCGATTCTGTGACCGGGATACCTGCCCGGCGGTGATCGGCAACGTCCTGGTGTATCGGGATCTGAACCATGTGAGCGGCACCTACATGAAGACGCTGGCAGCGCCGCTGGAGGCCGCGCTGCTGCAGGCGATGGGGAAGTGAGGGCGGTGCAGGCGGCCGCCGACAAGCTCCGTCCTCCGGTGCCGCGATTCTCTGATAGACTTTTCTTCGATTGTTTTGTGTGGCAGTGGATGAAGGCCGTTCCGGATCAAACCGGGGCGGGGCCTGTTTCCGGTTCGCGGGGTTCTTGCGCGGAGGATGCCACACTTTTGCACGCCTACGGTCGCTTCACATCGGCGGCGGGTGCGAAGACGACCGACAGTGCCTGGCCCTGCATGTGAGGCGGGGCAAAGCTCACGAAAAACGGAGATCACGAAAGTGCCTACGATTAACCAGCTGGTCCGCAAGGGCCGCTCACCTAAGGTCAACAAGACCAAGGCGCCTGCCCTTAAGGGCAGCCCGATGAAGCGCGGCGTTTGCACCCGCGTTTACACCACCACCCCGAAGAAGCCGAACTCCGCGCTCCGCAAGGTAGCCCGCGTCAAGCTCGCCGGCGGCATCGAAGTGACTGCCTACATCCCCGGTGTAGGCCACAACCTGCAGGAACACTCCATCGTGCTGGTGCGCGGCGGCCGTGTGAAGGACCTGCCCGGTGTGCGCTACAAGATCGTCCGCGGCGCCCTCGACACCCAGGGTGTCAAGAACCGCAAGCAGGCTCGCAGCCGCTACGGCGCGAAGATGGAGAAGAAGTAATATGCCTCGCAAGGGTCCGGCCCCCAAGCGGCCGCTAGTTGTAGATCCCGTCCACGGCTCCCCGCTGGTGACCCAGCTGATCAACAAGGTTCTTGTTGACGGCAAGAAGTCCACCGCAGAGCGCATCGTTTACGGTGCCCTTGACGGCGTGAAGGCCAAGAGCGGCGGCGACCCCGTTGCCGCCCTGAAGAAGGCCATGGACAATGTCCGCCCGACCCTGGAGGTCCGCTCCCGCCGTGTTGGCGGCGCCACCTACCAGGTTCCGGTTGAGGTCAAGCCGGGCCGTGCCACGGCTTTGGCCCTGCGCTGGCTGGTCGGCTACTCGAAGGCCCGCCGCGAAAAGACGATGACCGAGCGTCTCATGAACGAGATTCTGGATGCGTCGAACGGTCTCGGTGCCGCTGTGAAGCGTCGCGAAGACACCCACAAAATGGCCGAGTCGAACAAGGCCTTCGCCCACTACCGCTGGTAACAGAGACGGTACGACGGCGGCCAACCGCCGTCGTCGTACCCCTCACCTACAAAGGGAGACATTGTGGCACAGGACGTGCTCACCGACCTCACGAAGGTCCGCAACATCGGCATCATGGCCCACATCGATGCCGGTAAGACCACTACTACGGAACGCATCCTGTTCTACACGGGTGTGAACCACAAGATCGGCGAAACGCACGACGGCGCGTCGACCACTGACTGGATGGAGCAGGAGAAGGAACGCGGCATCACGATCACGTCTGCCGCCGTGACCTCCTTCTGGAACAACAACCAGGTCAACATCATCGACACCCCTGGCCACGTGGACTTCACGGTCGAGGTCGAGCGCTCCCTGCGCGTGCTCGACGGCGCCGTAGCCGTCTTCGACGGCAAGGAAGGCGTGGAGCCGCAGTCGGAGACCGTGTGGCGCCAGGCCGACAAGTACAACGTCCCGCGCATCTGCTTCGTCAACAAGATGGACAAGCTGGGCGCAGACTTCTACTTCACGGTGGACACCATCATCAACCGCCTCGGCGCCAAGCCGCTGGTCATGCAGCTGCCGATCGGTGCTGAGTCCGATTTCATCGGTGTGGTTGACCTGATCACCATGAAGTCCATGGTGTGGCCGGGCGACGCCAAGGGCGATGTGACCATGGGCGCAGCCTACGAGACCCGCGAGATCCCCGCGGACCTCCAGGCCAAGGCCGAGGAATACCGTGCGCTGCTCGTCGAGTCCGTGTCCGAGTCCTCGGACGAGCTCATGGAGAAGTACCTCGAGGGTGAGGAAATCACCAACGAGGAACTGGTTGCCGGCATCCGCAAGATGACCATCAACTCCGAGGCTTACCCGGTGTTCTGTGGTTCCGCTTTCAAGAACCGTGGCGTGCAGCCGATGCTGGATGCCGTGGTGGCCTACCTGCCGTCGCCGCTGGACGTACCGCCGATGGTCGGTCACGACCCCAAGAACGAGGACATCGAACTGGTCCGCAAGCCGAGCGAGGACGAGCCGTTCTCCGCGCTGGCGTTCAAGATTGCGACCCACCCGTTCTTCGGTCAGCTGACCTTCATCCGGGTTTACTCGGGCAAGGCGTCCTCCGGCCTGCAGGTGCTCAACACCACCAAGGGCAAGAAGGAGCGCATCGGAAAGCTTTTCCAGATGCACGCCAACAAGGAGAACCCGGTCGACGAGGCTCACGCCGGCCACATCTACGCTGCCATCGGCCTGAAGGACACCACCACCGGTGACACCCTCTCCGCCATGGAAGCGCCGATCGTGCTCGAATCGATGTCCTTCCCGGAGCCGGTGATCTTCGTGGCCATCGAGCCGAAGACCAAGGGTGACCAGGAGAAGCTCTCCACGGCCATCCAGAAGCTCTCGGCCGAGGACCCGACCTTCACCGTGTCGCTGAACGAGGACACCGGACAGACCGAGATCGGCGGCATGGGCGAGCTCCACCTGGACATCCTGGTGGACCGCATGCGCCGCGAATTCAACGTCGAGGCCAACGTGGGCAAGCCCCAGGTTGCCTACCGTGAAACCATCAAGAAGTCTGTCGAGAAGGTCGACTACACCCACAAGAAGCAGACGGGTGGATCCGGCCAGTTCGCGAAGGTCCAGGTTTCCTTCGAACCGCTGGACACCACCGACGGCACCTTCTACGAGTTCGAGAACAAGGTCACCGGCGGGCGTATTCCGCGCGAATACATCCCCTCGATTGACGCTGGCATCCAGAATGCCATGCAGCTCGGTGTGCTGGCCGGCTACCCGCTGGTTGGCGTCAAGGCCATCCTGATCGACGGCGCATACCACGACGTCGACTCTTCGGAAATGGCCTTCAAGATCGCTGGTTCCCAGGTCTTCAAGGAAGGCGCACGCCGCGCCAACCCGGTCCTGCTCGAGCCGCTGATGGCCGTCGAAGTACGTACCCCTGAGGAATACATGGGCGACGTGATCGGCGACCTGAACTCCCGCCGTGGACAGATCCAGTCCATGGAGGACGCTAGCGGCGTGAAGGTTGTGCGCGCTAACGTTCCGCTTTCCGAGATGTTCGGCTACATCGGCGACCTGCGTTCCAAGACGCAGGGCCGTGCGGTGTATTCGATGCAGTTCGAAAGCTACGCTGAGGTCCCGAAGGCTGTTGCCGACGAGATCATCCAGAAGACGCGCGGCGAGTAAAACCCCTGGCGCTTAGGTCCTTATTCGTAGGGACCGGGCACCCCGTGCAGGCGGCCGGCCGGCCAAAACAGCCGGCCGCCGGCACAACAACCCTCTGACAGCACCGCGCAATCCGTTTGCCGGTACCTGACGGAACCAGTAATTTCACCAAATACAAAAGCCCGAAGTAGACTTGTTCAAGTTTCGGCCGTGACAATCGCGTCCGGAGAGCAATTCTTCTCAAAACGTTCTAGGAGGAACCCGTGGCGAAGGCAAAGTTCGAGCGGACTAAGCCGCACGTCAACATTGGTACCATCGGTCACGTTGACCACGGTAAGACCACGTTGACCGCTGCCATTTCCAAGGTGCTTGCTGACAAGTACCCCAATCTCAACGAGCAGCGTGACTTCGCAGCTATCGACTCTGCCCCGGAAGAGCGCCAGCGCGGTATCACCATCAACATCTCGCACGTCGAGTACCAGACCGAGAAGCGTCACTACGCACACGTGGACGCCCCCGGCCACGCCGACTACATCAAGAACATGATCACCGGTGCCGCCCAGATGGACGGCGCAATCCTGGTGGTTGCCGCGACTGACGGCCCGATGGCCCAGACCCGCGAGCACGTTCTGCTGGCCCGCCAGGTTGGCGTTCCGTCGCTGCTGGTGGCCCTGAACAAGTCGGACATGGTTGATGACGAGGAACTGCTCGACCTGGTCGAAATGGAAGTCCGTGAGCTGCTCAGCTCGCAGGAATTCGATGGCGACAACGCACCGGTCATCCGCACTTCCGGCCTGAAGGCCCTGGAAGGCGACCCCCAGTGGGTCAAGTCCGTCGAGGACCTGATGGACGCAGTTGACGAGTACATCCCGGACCCGGTCCGCGACAAGGACAAGCCGTTCCTGATGCCGGTTGAAGACGTCTTCACCATCACCGGTCGCGGCACCGTGGTCACCGGCCGCGCCGAGCGCGGTACCCTCGCCATCAACTCCGAGGTCGAGATCGTCGGCATCCGCCCGGTCCAGAAGACCACGGTTACCGGTATCGAGATGTTCCACAAGCAGCTCGACGAAGCATGGGCAGGCGAGAACTGTGGTCTGCTGCTGCGCGGTATCAAGCGCGAAGACGTGGAGCGCGGCCAGGTTGTTGTGAAGCCGGGTTCGATCACCCCGCACACCGACTTCGAGGCCAACGTCTACATCCTCTCCAAGGATGAAGGCGGCCGCCACAACCCGTTCTACTCGAACTACCGTCCGCAGTTCTACTTCCGCACCACCGACGTGACCGGCGTTATCACCCTGCCGGAAGGCACCGAAATGGTCATGCCGGGCGACAACACTGAGATGACCGTTGAGCTCATCCAGCCGATCGCCATGGAAGAAGGCCTCGGCTTCGCTATCCGTGAAGGCGGCCGCACCGTTGGTTCGGGCCGCGTCACCAAGATCACCAAGTAACTTTGTGATCTGCTGACCGGAGGAATCCGGCCAGGATCAGGAAAACCCCCGCTGTCTTGCGACGGCGGGGGTTTTCCTGTTTTAACGACGACGGTGCAACGTGCCGCGGGCTGCGGGTGCCGGCGTGCTGGAGTCCGTCCCTGCGGGACTCAGATGTTCTGGTGCAGGCAGAGAATGTTGCCTTCGGAGTCCGGGAACCAGGCGCAGCGCTGATGCTCGCTGACGGCAATATGGTTCTCGGTCTTCAGGCCCGGCAGGTCGTAGTCGGCGAAGTGGATGCCCTTGCCAGCAAGGTCGGACATTTCGGATTCAAGATCGGCCACTTCAAAGCTGACCGACGTATGGTCCGACGTATCGGCGTCCGGTCGGACGATGAGTTCCACAGCGTTGGACCCGCCGCTGGAAAACATCATCGAATCGTCTCCGTTGGAGCCCGTGGGCTTCAAACCGAGGGAGTCCTGGTAGAACGCGCGCGCCCGGTCCATGTCCTTCACGGGCAGGACCGTCGTCATGGTGGTGGTGCTGAGCATGGTGTTTCAGCCTCCTGGGAGCATCTGCTGTGGACATTTTCCAGAATAGTCCTGACCGGCACCCTTGGAACCGGCGGAACCAGACGAAATTTACGGTCCTGCCGCTAGGATCGGAACCATGGAATGGCTCATCGTGTGGATCATCATCGGCCTGATCGCCGCAGTGGTCGGGGCAGTGTTCTGGGGCAGGCGGTATTTCCGCCATGAACTGGACCGTGTCCGCCGCATCCGGCGCGCGAACGGCGGCAAACGGTAACCGCCGTGTTTTAGGCCTGCGGCTGTGCGCTTTCGCCGGCCATGCTGTCCGCCGCCCCGGTGTGCGCCCCGGGCTGCGGCGGTTCGGGCGCCGTCATCACGACGGCGCCGCGCGGCCAGCTCTTTCAGCCAATGGAAAGACGACTTGCGGATCCGCTGCTGGGTGGCGAAGTCCACGTAGACCAGCCCGAACCGCTGGCTGTATCCGGCCGCCCATTCGAAGTTGTCCATCAAAGTCCAGACGTAATAGCCGCGCAGGTCGATGCCGGCGGCGGGACCGCCGGGTGCCGTGGCGGCCAGGGCGGCCTCAAGGTGCCGGGCCAGATAGTCCACCCGCCGCACATCGGCCACGGACGGCTGGTTCGTGAGCGCATCCGGAACCACCACATCCTTGAAGCTGGCGCCTCCCTCGGTGATGTAGACCGGTGGCAGGTCCGGATAGCGCTCCGCCATGTGGGCCAGGGCCACCGGCAGGTAGTCCGGCGCCACCGGCCAGCCGAACTCGGTCCGCGCATAGCCGGGCCAGCCGGCCAGGTGGAACGGCAGGTCTGCGCCCTGCTGCATGAGCGGCTCGGGCAGCCCGTCGGGAACCGCGTCAGGGCCGGTGGATGGGCCCGGACCCAGACCGATGCGTGTGGGGAAGTAGTAGTTCAGTCCGTAGAAGTCCAGCGGCTGGCTCATCACCGCCAGGTCTTCGTCCGGGATTTCCCGCAGGTATTGCAGGAAGGGTTTGAGCATGGGGTTGAAGTCGGGGTAGCGGCCCAGCAGCACCGGGTCGGAGAACATCTTGTTGTGGAGCACATCGAACAGCTCCACCAGCACATCGTGCGCCATCCCGTCCTTGGCCCCGACCACGGGGGAGTAGACATTGGTGATGCCGGCCTCGCCCGTAATGCCGCCGGCCCGCAGCGCCGAGAGGCTGAGCCCGTGCGCGAGGATGAGATGGTGCGCCGCAGGAAGGGCATCGAACAGGCCGGCCTGGCCCGGGGCATGGACGCCCAGGCCGTAGCCGTTGAGGGTGACGGTGGTCGGCTCGTTGATGGTCACCCAGCGGTCCACCCGGTCGCCGAACCTCTCGGCGGCGATGGCCGCGAAGTCGGCCAGCCGGTAGGCGGTGTCCCGGTTCAACCAGCCGCCGGCATGCTCCAGCGGCAGCGGCGTGTCCCAGTGGTACAGCGTACACATCGGGGAAATACCCCGTGCCAGCAACTCATCCAGCAGCCGGTCGTAGAAGTCGATGCCGCGCTGGTTGACCGGGCCCCGCCCGCCGGGTTGGATGCGCGGCCAGGACAGCGAAAACCGGTACGAGTCCACGCCCAGCTCGGCCAGCAGTGCCACATCCTGCGGCATCCGGTGGTAGTGGTCGCAGGCGGTATCCGCCGTGGCACCGCCGGCGATCCGGCCCGGTTCGTGGGTGAAGGCATCCCAGCCGGACGGTCCGCGGCCGTCTTCGGCTACGGCGCCCTCGATCTGGAACGCCGCGGTTGCCACACCCAGGGTAAAGTCGGGCGGTATTAACGCCGCCAGATGATCGGTGCCCAATGCCATTCGCGCCTTTCCTCTCTTTAACCACAGGTCCCGCCCAGAACGCAGCTCCCGCCTAGCACGGTTCCGCCGGGGCGGGTAGGCACCAGCATCGCACCGCCTGCCGGTGCGCGCCATAGCGCGGCCCGTTCGCAAGGGCGGGACGATCTCATCAAGGGCAGGGGCGTCGGCGGTGGCGCCGATTCGCAATCGAGGCCAAAGTCTGCCACACTAGACGAGTTGTTCAAGCGCTTTTGCATGTCTATGTGCGAAGCTGTGTCCCGCCCGGGATAATGCCCGGGGCAGGGTCAGGCTCCACAGACCGGAAAGCCCAAATATAACCCACCCTCCATTTTGAGCGGGCGGAGTGCGCAGAATGTTCGCGACACGCCCGACCGCGGGGGTCGGAGCCTCAGCAGGGTGAGGAACCCGGATTCATCCGGATTCAGTCTGTTGGAGGAGCGCCAGGCACGGGGAGATCCGGCCAGTGGGGCGCACAGGAAGAAAGTCCACAGAGCAGCACTGAGAAAGAGAGCGGAGACGCCATGGCGGGACAGAAAATCCGCATCCGTCTGAAGTCATATGACCATGAGGTCATTGATGTTTCAGCACGGAAGATCGTTGAGACGGTCACGCGTGCAGGCGCAACGGTAGTGGGCCCCGTGCCGCTGCCCACCGAGAAGAACGTGTACTGCGTTATCCGGTCGCCGCACAAGTACAAGGACAGCCGGGAGCACTTTGAAATGCGCACCCACAAGCGGCTGATCGACATTATCGATCCCACGCCGAAGGCCGTCGATTCGCTGATGCGTCTCGATCTGCCGGCGGACGTGAACATCGAAATCAAGCTGTAGGGGAGTGCGGATTCATATGTCTACCACTACACGCCAAGTAAAAGGCCTGCTGGGCACCAAGCTCGGCATGACCCAGGTCTGGGACGAAAACAACCGGCTCATCCCGGTCACCGTCGTCAAGGCTGACTCCAACGTCATCACCCAGCTGCGCTCTGCGGACGTCGACGGCTACACCGCCGTGCAGATCGGCTTCGGCCAGATCGACCCGCGCAAGGTGACCAAGCCGCTGGCCGGCCACTTCGAGAAGGCCGGGGTTACCCCGCGCCGCCACGTGGTTGAGCTGCGCACCTCCGATGCCGACTCTTACGAGCTGGGCCAGGAACTCTCAGTGGAACTGTTCGAAGCCGGCCAGAAGGTCGACGTCGTCGGAACCACCAAGGGCAAGGGCTTCGCCGGTGTTATGAAGCGTCACGGCTTCGCCGGTGTGAGCGCCTCGCACGGCGCGCACAAAAACCACCGCAAGCCCGGTTCCATTGGTGGCGCGTCCACTCCGGGCCGCGTTTTCCGTGGCCAGCGCATGGCCGGCCGCATGGGCGCCGTCCAACAGACCACGCTGAACCTGACCGTTCACGCCGTGGATACCGAGAACTCCTTGCTCTTGATCAAGGGCGCCGTTCCCGGTGCCCGCGGCTCGGTCGTTCTCGTCCGTTCCGCTGTGAAGGGAGCCTAGTTCAATGGCTAACACGATCAAGGTTGACCTGCCTGCAGAGATCTTCGACGTCCAGACCAACGTGCCGCTGCTGCACCAGGTCGTCGTCGCACAGCTCGCTGCTGCCCGTCAGGGAACCCACAAGACCAAGACCCGCGCCGAGGTTTCCGGTGCCGGCCGCAAGCCGTTCAAGCAGAAGGGCACCGGCCGCGCCCGTCAGGGTTCGATCCGCGCTCCGCACATGACCGGCGGCGGCGTGGTGCACGGCCCGACCCCGCGCGACTACAGCCAGCGCACCCCCAAGAAGATGAAGGCTGCTGCCCTGCGCGGCGCCCTGTCCGACCGGGCACGCAACGGCCGCATCCACGTCGTGGACGCACTGGTTGCCGGCGACAAGCCGTCCACCAAGGCCGTTACCGAGACGCTGCGCGCTATTACCGACCGCAAGAACCTGCTCGTAGCCATCGAGCGCGCCAACGATGTTGCGGCCCTGAGCCTGCGCAACATCGAGGGTGTTCACACCATCTACGTGGATCAGCTGAACACCTACGACGTGCTGGTTTCCGACGACGTGGTCTTCACCCAGGCCGCCTACGAGGCATTCATCGCAGTACCGGCGCCAAGACTGCAGCTAACGCAACTGCCAAGGAGGACGCCAAGTGAGCGCGACCACCACAAAAGATCCCCGCGACGTGATCATTGCTCCCGTCGTCTCGGAGAAGAGCTACGGCCTGATCGACGAAGGTAAGTACACCTTCTTCGTCGACCCGCGCTCGAACAAGACCGAGATCAAGCTGGCCGTGGAGAAGATTTTCTCCGTCAAGGTCGACTCGATCAACACCATCAACCGTGCCGGTAAGCGCAAGCGGACCAAGTTCGGATGGGGACAGCGCAAGGACACCAAGCGCGCCATTGTCACCCTGAAGGAAGGCACAATTGACATCTTCGGCGGTCCGCTTTCTTAAGCGGAGACCACTTTAACGAGGAATTGAACTATGGGAATCCGTAAATACAAGCCGACTACACCGGGCCGTCGCGGCTCGAGCGTAGCCGACTTTGCCGAAATCACGCGGTCGACACCGGAAAAGTCGTTGCTGCGTCCGCTGACCAAGTCAGGCGGCCGTAACAACTCCGGCAAGATCACCACCCGCCACAAGGGCGGCGGACACAAGCGCCAGTACCGTCTGATCGACTTCCGTCGCCACGACAAGGACGGCGTGCCCGCCAAGGTCGCTCACATCGAGTATGACCCGAACCGCACCGCGCGGATCGCTCTGCTGCACTACGTTGATGGCACCAAGCGCTACATCCTGGCTCCGGCCAAGCTGAAGCAGGGAGACACCGTTGAGGCCGGCGCCAGCGCCGACATCAAGCCGGGCAACAACCTGCCGCTGCGCAACATCCCCGTTGGTACGGTGATCCACGCTGTGGAGCTGCGTCCGGGCGGCGGTGCCAAGATGGCCCGCTCCGCCGGCGCTTCCGTGCAGCTGGTCGCCAAGGAGGGCAAGTACGGCCAGCTCCGTCTGCCTTCCGGCGAAATCCGCAACGTTGACGTGCGCTGCCGCGCAACCGTCGGCGAGGTCGGCAACGCCGAGCAGTCCAACATCAACTGGGGCAAGGCCGGCCGCATGCGCTGGAAGGGCGTCCGCCCGACCGTCCGCGGTGTGGCCATGAACCCGGTCGACCACCCGCACGGTGGTGGCGAGGGCAAGACCTCCGGTGGCCGTCACCCGGTCAACCCGAACGGCAAGCCCGAGGGCCGCACCCGCCGCCCGAACAAGGAAAGCGACCGCCTGATTGTGCGTCGCCGTCGTACTGGCAAGAACAAGCGATAGGAGCCTGGGAACATGCCACGCAGCCTGAAGAAAGGCCCCTTCGTCGATCAGCACCTCTTCGTGAAGGTAGCTGCAGAGAACGAAAAGGGCACCAAGAACGTCATCAAGACGTGGTCCCGCCGTTCGATGATCGTCCCCGACATGCTCGGGCACACGATTGCCGTACACGACGGACGCAAGCACATCCCGGTGTTTGTCACTGAGTCGATGGTCGGGCACAAGCTCGGCGAATTCGCCCCGACGCGGACTTTCCGCGGCCATGTGAAGGACGACCGCAAGGGCAAGCGCCGCTAGGCGCTGCTCTTACGGCAGAAGACGAGAGAAGGAAAGCAATGGAAGCCAAGGCTATTGCGCGCCATATTCGCGTGACGCCTATGAAGGCCCGGCGCGTCGTCAACCTTGTTCGTGGCAAGCAGGCGAATGAGGCTCTGGCAATCTTGAAGTTTGCCCCCCAGGCAGCTTCGGAGCCGGTCAGCAAGGTACTCGCGTCAGCCGTCGCCAACGCCCGCGTTATCGCGGACCGTGACGGCGTCGCCTTTGACGAGAGCGACCTGTACATCAGCGAAGCATTCGTAGATGAAGGCCCCACCATGAAGCGGTTCCAGCCGCGCGCCCAGGGGCGTGCCTACCGCATCAAGAAGCGGACCAGCCACATCACGCTTGTTGTCGCTACCCCGGAGAAAGAGGAGGACCAGTAAGTGGGACAGAAAGTAAACCCGCACGGATTCCGACTCGGTATCACCACCGACCATGTCTCCCACTGGTTCGCTGACAGCAACAAGGCCGGCCAGCGCTACAAGGACTTCGTCCGCGAGGACGTGAAGATCCGCCAGCTGATGTCCACGGGCATGGACCGCGCGGGCATCGCGAAGGTTGAGATCGAGCGTACCCGTGACCGCGTGCGTGTGGATATCCACACCGCCCGCCCCGGTATTGTCATTGGCCGCCGCGGCGCCGAAGCAGACCGCATCCGCGGCGAGCTGGAGAAGCTCACCGGCAAGCAGGTGCAGCTGAACATCCTCGAGGTCAAGAACCCGGAGATCGAAGCTCAGCTGGTTGCCCAGGGCATCGCCGAGCAGCTGACCTCGCGCGTGGCTTTCCGCCGCGCCATGAAGAAGGCCATGCAGTCCGCCACCCGCGCCGGCGCCAAGGGCATCCGTGTCCAGTGCTCCGGTCGCCTCGGCGGCGCTGAAATGAGCCGGTCGGAGTTCTACCGCGAAGGCCGTGTGCCCCTGCACACCCTGCGCGCGAACATCGACTACGGCTTCTTCGAGGCCAAGACCACGTTCGGCCGCATCGGCGTCAAGGTCTGGATCTACAAGGGCGACGTGACCGCGAAGGAACTGGCTGCCCAGCAGGCTGCCGCTCCGTCCTCGCGCGGCCGCGGCGACCGTCCGGGCCGGCCCGCCGCCGGTGGCGAGCGCCGTCGTCGTAATGACCGTCCTGCCGCTCCCGCCGCAGGCGAGGGCGCAGCCAAGGCCGAGGCACCTGCCGCTGAGGCAGCAGCCCCCGCGGCAGAAGGAGGAGAAGCTTAAATGCTTATCCCACGTCGAGTTAAGTTCCGTAAGCAGCACCACCCGGGTCGTTCCGGCGCTGCTACCGGCGGCACCGAGGTCAGCTTCGGCGAGTGGGGTATCCAGGCTCTGACGCCGGCATACGTCACCAACCGCCAGATTGAAGCGGCCCGTATTGCGATGACCCGCCACATCAAGCGTGGCGGCAAGGTCTGGATCAACATTTATCCGGACCGCCCGCTGACCAAGAAGCCCGCCGAAACCCGCATGGGTTCCGGTAAGGGTTCACCGGAATGGTGGGTCGCAAACGTCAAGCCGGGTCGGGTTCTGTTCGAACTCTCCGGTGTCAATGAAGAGGTAGCTCGCGAGGCACTGCGCCTGGCGATCCACAAGCTGCCGTTGAAGGCACGCATTGTGCGTCGCGAAGGTGGTGAATAGAAATGGCAGTTGGTTCAAAGGAACTGGCAACCGATCAGCTCGAGACATTCGACAAGGACCGTCTCGCAGAGGAACTGCGCAAGGCCAAGGAGGAGCTGTTCAACCTCCGTTTCCAGTCCGCCACCGGTCAGCTGGAAAACCATGGCCGCCTGAAGGCAGTCAAGCGCGACATCGCACGCATTTACACTGTGCTGCGCGAGCGCGAGCTGGGCATTCGCCCCGACGTCGAGGTTGCTTCTGTTGCCCCGGCCGAGGAGAAGAAGGCCAAGAAGGCTAAGAAGTCTGAAAAGGCTGCAGAAGCCGACACCGCCGAGACCGCAGCCCCCGCTTCGGAGGATGAGGCCAAGTGAGCGAAAACACGAACAAGGATGCAACTGTGGAAGAAGCCACTCAGGCTCGCGGTTACCGTAAGACCGCCCGCGGCTACGTCGTCTCGGACAAGATGGACAAGACCATCGTGGTCGAGGTTGAGGACCGCGTGAAGCACGCGCTGTACGGCAAGGTTATCCGCCGGACCGAGAAGCGCAAGGCCCACGACGAGCAGAACTCCGCCGGCATCGGCGACCTGGTTCTGATCGCCGAGACCCGGCCGCTGTCCGCCACCAAGCGGTGGCGCCTGGTCGAGATCATCGAAAAGGCCAAGTAGGACCCAGGTCCTGCGCGGGGCCCGCCTGCAGAGCGGGCGGGCCCCGCACCCTTTAAGTTTCCCTTCCGGCACCATGGATCCCGGTTCGCCGGAGCAACCGGAAGGGTTTGGAAGGGAACGCGGTTGCCGACGTTTTGGCCGCGGACCCTTTGAAAAGTACAAGCCCCTGGCCGTGATTTCACGTCCGGGGTGTCTTGGTCATAAACTAGTAATCTTGCCTGTGCCGTTTGGAAAGACCATCCATCCTTCCGCATGGACAGAATAGGCAAATTCCCGCAACCGCCTTCGGACCGCACACACGTGTGGCCAGGGGGAGTTACGGTGCGGGCTACCCATATCCGTTCCGCAAGGCTCAGTTTTGAGAACCAGCGCGACGACAGGAGTAATAAGTGATTCAGCAGGAGTCGCGACTGAAGGTCGCCGACAACACGGGTGCCAAGGAAATCTTGACCATCCGCGTTCTCGGCGGATCCGGCCGTCGCTACGCAGGCATTGGCGACACCATTGTTGCCACCGTCAAGGACGCAATTCCGGGCGGCAACGTTAAGAAGGGTGACATCGTCAAGGCTGTCATCGTTCGCACCAAGAAGGAACGCCGCCGTGCGGATGGTTCCTACATCAAGTTCGATGAGAACGCAGCCGTGATCCTCAAGAACGACGGCGATCCCCGCGGCACCCGTATCTTCGGTCCGGTCGGCCGTGAGCTTCGCGACAAGAAGTTCATGAAGATCATTTCGCTGGCTCCGGAGGTGCTGTAGTCCATGGCTAAGTACAAGATCAAGAAGGGTGACCTGGTTCAGGTCATCACCGGTGCCAAGGCTGAGCGCGGCGGCGACCGCGGCAAGCAGGGCAAGGTCCTGAAGGTGTTCACGGAGACCAACCGTGTGCTGGTTGAAGGCGTCAACCGCGTCACCAAGCACACCAAGGCCGGACAGTCGGAACGCGGCACGAAGACCGGTGGCATCGAGACCGTTGAGGCGCCGATCCACATCTCGAACGTGGCGATCGTCGATCCCGAGACCAAGAAGCCGACCCGGGTTGGCTACCGCACCGAAACCGTCGAGCGTGATGGCCGTGAGCGCATTGTGCGCATCCGCGTGTCCAAGGCCTCCGGGAAGGACCTCTAATGACTGAGACCGTCACCAAGATCGTTCCCCGTCTGAAGACTCGCTATGCCGGCGAGATCAAGCAGGCTCTGCGGGACGATTTCAAGTACGAGAACGTGAACCAGGTTCCGCGCCTGGTCAAGGTTGTTGTCAACATGGGTGTTGGAGATGCCGCCAAGGACTCCAAGCTCATCGACGGCGCCGTCCGCGACTTGACCCAGATCACCGGCCAGAAGCCGCAGGTCACCAAGGCCCGCAAGTCCATCGCCCAGTTCAAGCTGCGCGAAGGCATGCCGATCGGCGCCCACGCGACGCTGCGCGGCGACCGCATGTGGGAATTCGTGGACCGTCTGGTTTCGCTGGCTCTGCCCCGTATCCGCGACTTCCGCGGCCTCAACGGCAAGCAGTTCGACGGCAACGGTAACTACACCTTCGGTCTGACCGAGCAGTCAATGTTCCACGAGATCGATCAGGACAAGATCGACCGCGTGCGCGGCATGGACATCACCGTAGTGACCACCGCCAAGACCGATGACGAGGGCCGCGCGCTGCTGAAGGCGCTTGGCTTCCCGTTCAAGACCGAAGATTAATCTAGCTACGTGAAAGGTCCCGCCCCGGCGCCCAGTGCTGTCCGGAGCGAGGAAACCGTTACGAGGAAGGGCAAGAGCCCACAATGACTATGACAGATCCTGTCGCAGACATGCTCACGCGTCTGCGCAACGCCAACTCGGCTTACCACGACACGGTGTCGATGCCGTACAGCAAGCTCAAGGCTCGCGTCGCCGACATCCTGAAGGCCGAAGGCTACATCGCCGGCTGGAAGGAAGAAGAGGCCGAGGTCGGCAAGAAGCTGACCCTGGAACTCAAGTTCGGTCCCAGCCGCGAGCGTTCCATCGCCGGCATCCGCCGCATCTCCAAGCCCGGTCTGCGCGTTTACGCGAAGTCCACCAACCTGCCGCACGTGCTCGGTGGCCTGGGCATCGCAATCCTGTCCACCTCTTCCGGGCTGATGACTGATCGTCAGGCCGGCAAGAAGGGCGTGGGCGGCGAAGTCCTCGCTTACGTCTGGTAACGGAAAGGAAGAGATTAAATGTCACGTATTGGACGTCTCCCCATCACCGTTCCCGCCGGCGTTGAGGTCAAGGTCGACGGCAACGTCGTCTCCGTCAAGGGCGCCAAGGGCGAGCTGAGCCACACTATGGCTTCGCCCATCACGGCTTCCCTGGAAGAGAGCACCCTCACCGTCGCCCGCCCGAACGACGAGCGCGAATCCCGGTCCCTGCATGGCCTGACCCGCACGCTGATCAACAACATGATCGTTGGCGTGACCGAGGGCTACAAGAAGGACCTCGAGATCGTCGGCACCGGTTACCGCGTGCAGGCCAAGGGATCGGACCTCGAGTTCGCCCTGGGCTTCAGCCACCCGGTGATCGTGAATGCCCCCGACGGCATCACCTTCGCCGTGGAGGGCGCCACCAAGCTCTCCGTCTCCGGCATCAACAAGCAGCAGGTCGGCGAAGTTGCTGCCAACATCCGCAAGCTGCGTAAGCCCGACCCCTACAAGGGCAAGGGCGTTCGCTACGCCGGCGAACAAATCCGCCGCAAGGTCGGAAAGGCTGGTAAGTAAACCATGGCGATCAGCATCAATAAGAAGCGGACCTCCAAGTCCAAGTCCGCAGCACGCGGCCGCCGCCATCTGCGCGTCCGCAAGCGCATCACCGGTACCGCGGTCCGTCCGCGCCTGGTGGTTAACCGCTCCGCACGCCACATCTTTGTCCAGGTTGTTGATGACAGCAAGGGCATCACCGTGGCTTCCGCTTCCACCATGGAAGCCGATCTGCGGGCCCTCGACGGCGACAAGTCCGCCAAGGCAAAGCGCGTCGGCGAGCTCGTTGCCGAGCGTGCCAAGGCTGCCGGTGTTGAGGCTGTGGTCTTCGACCGCGGCGGCAACCGGTACCACGGCCGCATTGCAGCGGTTGCCGACGGCGCACGTGAAGGTGGGCTGGCACTGTGACCGCTGAGAACAACGAAAAGGAAACTCAGGTGACTGAAGCAACTGAGACCGCTGCCGCGGGATCCGCTGAGACCACCGCTGCTTCCGGCCAGGACGACCGCCGCGGCGCACGTCGTGGCGAACGTAGCGGCGGCGGCGACCGTGGTGGCCGCGGCCGTGGCCGCGACAATGCACGCGATGCCGAGAAGGACAAGTTCCTTGAGCGCGTCGTCACCATCAACCGCGTGTCCAAGGTCGTCAAGGGCGGCCGCCGCTTTAGCTTCACGGCTCTGGTAGTTGTCGGCGACGGCAACGGCATGGTCGGCGTGGGCTACGGCAAGGCCAAGGAAGTTCCCGCAGCGATCGCCAAGGGCGTGGAAGAGGCCAAGAAGTCCTTCTTCCGCGTGCCGATCATCGCCGGAACCGTTCCGCACCAGGTGCAGGGCGAAGCCGCCGCAGGCGTTGTCATGCTGCGTCCGGCTGCTGCCGGTACCGGTGTGATCGCCGGCGGTCCGGTCCGCGCCGTACTCGAGTGCGCAGGCATCCACGATGTGCTCTCCAAGTCGCTGGGTTCGTCCAATGCGATCAACATCGTGCACGCTACCGTCGACGCGCTGCGTCGCCTGGAGGAGCCCCGCTCCGTGGCAGCCCGCCGTGGCCTGCCCCTGGATGAGGTTGCTCCGGCGATCCTGCTGCGCAACATGCAGAAGGCAGGTGCGTAATGACCACTCCCAAGAATCTGATTCCGTCGGATGCACAGTTGGAAATCACGCAGATCAAGTCCGTCATTGGCGGCAAGCAGAACCAGCGCGACACGCTGCGTTCACTGGGCCTGAAGCGCATCGGACACACCGTTGTCCGCAGCGCCGATGCAGTGACCGTCGGCATGGTCAACACTGTTTCTCACCTGGTGAAGGTTGAGGAGGCGAAGTAGAGATGGCAGAAGAGAACAAGACTCTCAAGGTCCACCACCTGCGTCCTGCCCCCGGTGCCAAGACCGCCAAGACCCGTGTTGGTCGTGGTGAAGGCTCCAAGGGTAAGACCGCCGGTCGCGGTACCAAGGGTACAAAGGCCCGTTACCAGGTCAAGGCTGGCTTTGCCGGCGGCCAGTTGCCGCTGCACATGCGCCTGCCGAAGCTGCGCGGCTTCAAGAACCCGTTCAAGGTGGAATTCCAGGTAGTGAACCTGGACAAGCTCAATGAGCTGTTCCCCGAGGGCGGCGACGTGACCGTGGAGGCCCTGGTGGCCAAGGGTGCGGTTCGCAAGAACCAGCCCGTGAAGGTCCTGGGCACCGGCGACATCACCGTCAAGGTCGATGTGAAGGTTGACGCCTTCTCCGCCAGTGCCGCTGAGAAGATTGCCGCCGCTGGCGGCACCGTGACGGCGCTCTAGCAGCCCGTGCCGGGTGCAATCTATTAGCAGCCCCTGACTGAACTCGTGGTGGCCGGCATATGCCGGTCGCCACGAGTTCAGCCGCTTTAAAGGCACACGACGTATTCTTAACCCGTTTAATGCGAACGGGCCGAGCCGATAGACTCGGATCTTGTGACTTGCCGCGCAGCGGCATCAGAAACTTTTTGGGAGGACGCTTGCTTAGCGCAATTGGCCGGGCATTCCGGACGCCGGACCTGCGGCGCAAGTTGCTGTTCACGCTGGGGATCATGACGGTCTACCGCCTGGGCGTATTCATCCCGGCACCGGGTGTGGACTACGGCAACGTGCAGCAGTGTCTGGCGCTGGGCAACACCAGCGGCGGGCTGTACCAGTTCGTCAATCTGTTCAGCGGCGGCGCGCTGCTGCAGGTGTCCATCTTCGCCCTCGGCATCATGCCGTACATCACCGCCAGCATCATCGTGCAACTGCTTCGCGTGGTCATCCCGCGGTTCCAGGAATTGCACCAGGAAGGTCCGCAGGGCCAGTCCAAGCTGACGCAGTACACCCGTTACCTGACCATCGCACTGGGCCTGCTCAACGCCACGACGCTGGTGTCGCTGGCGCGGACCGGCGCCCTGCTGGGCAACTGCCCGGTTCCGATCATTCCCGAGGACAACCTCGTCGTGATCAGCCCTGATCATCCTGACGCTGACCGCGGGCACCGGCCTGATCATGTGGATGGGCGAGCTGATCACGGAGAAGGGCGTCGGCAACGGCATGTCCTTGCTGATCTTCATCTCGATCGCCGCCGGTTTCCCGAGCTCGCTGGGCGAGATCTGGAACACCCAGGGCGCTAACGTCTTCCTCGGCGTGCTGCTCGTGGGCCTGCTGACCGTGGCCGCGGTGGTCTTCGTGGAACAGTCGCAGCGCCGCATTCCGGTGCAGTATGCCAAGCGCATGGTCGGCCGCCGCACCGTCGGCGGTACCAGCACCTACATTCCGATCAAGGTCAACATGGCCGGCGTCATCCCGGTGATCTTCGCGTCCTCGATGCTGTACCTGCCGTCGTTGATCGCGCAGTTCAACACGCCGACAAACGGGACCACTGCACCGCCCGAGTGGGTCAACTGGATCAACACCTACCTGGTCAGCGGGGACTCGCCCTTCTACATGGCGGTCTACTTCTCCCTGATCGTCTTCTTCACCTACTTCTACGTGGCCATCACCTTCAACCCGGAGGAAGTCGCGGACAACATGAAGAAGTACGGCGGCTTTATCCCGGGCATCCGGGCCGGCCGCCCGACCGCGGAGTACCTGCAGTACGTGCTGGCCAGGATCACGCTGCCCGGTGCGCTCTACCTGGGCATCATCTCGCTGATCCCGCTGATCGCCCTGGTGCTCATCAACGCGAACCGGAACTTCCCCTTCGGCGGCGTGTCCATCCTCATCATGGTTGGTGTGGGACTGGAGACCGTCAAACAAATCAACGCACAACTACAGCAACGGCACTACGAAGGACTTCTGCGATGACTCAAATGCTCATTATCGGCCCGCCCGGATCCGGCAAGGGCACCCAGGCCTCACGCATTTCCGACCGGCTGGGCATCGTCGCGATCTCCACCGGAGACATCTTCCGCGCCAACGTGAAGGAAGAGACGCCGCTCGGCATCGAAGCCAAGAAGTACATCGACAAGGGCGAGTTCGTCCCGGACAGCGTCACCAACAACATGGTGCGCGACCGGTTGAAGCAGGCCGACGCCGCCGACGGCTTCCTGCTGGACGGCTACCCGCGCACCAGCGGCCAGGTGGACGAACTGGACAGCATCCTGGCCGAGGCCGGCTCACAGTTGGACATCGTCCTGCAGCTGACCGCCGACGACGAAGAACTGGTCAAGCGCCTGCTCGGCCGCGCCGCGCAGGAAGGCCGCAGCGACGACAACGAGGCAGTGATCCGGCGCCGGCTGGCCCTGTACCACGAGGAAACCGCCGTCGTCGTGAACCGCTACGCGGAGCGCGGCATCGTTGCCACCGTCGACGGCATCGGCGACATCGACGAGGTCACCGAGCGGATCATGACCGCGCTCAAGTCCGTCACGGCCTAACACCCCAGAAAGTCAGAGACAGCCCATGGCGTTCCGCCAGCCCAGCATCGAATACAAGACCAACGACCAGATCCGCAAAATGCGCACCGCAGGTCTGGTGGTCAGCCGCGCCCTGGACGCTGCGGTTGCCGCCGCCGTCCCCGGCGCCACCACGGCGGACGTGGACGCGGCCTTCGAAGCGGTGCTGGACGAAGCCGGAGCCAAGAGCAACTTCAAGGGCTACCACGGCTTCCCGGCCACGGTCTGCGTGTCCGTCAACGAGGAAGTGGTCCACGGCATCCCCGGCGGCAAGGTGCTCCAGGACGGAGACATCATCTCGGTCGACGGCGGCTGCAGCGTGGACGGCTGGCACGGCGACTCGGCCCGCGGCGTGATCGTGGGCACCGCCGATCCGGAAGACCAGCGGCTCTCCGATGTCACCGAGGAGGCCATGTGGCGGGGTATCGCCGCGCTGGCCAACGGCCACCGCGTGGGCGACATCGGCAACGCGATCGATGACTACGTGTCCTCGGTCCCGGGTAAGCCCTTGGGCATCCTGGAGGACTACGTGGGCCACGGCATCGGCACCGCCATGCACCAGGCACCGGATGTGCTGAACTACCGGACCAACCACCGCGGGGCAAAGATCCGCCCCGGGCTGTGCCTGGCCATCGAACCGATGCTGGTCCGCGGGGACATCGAGACCAAGGTGCTGGACGACGACTGGACCGTGGTGACCACGGACGGCTCGCGTTCCTGCCAGTGGGAGCACACCGTGGCCGTGCACGACCGCGGCATCTGGGTCTTGACGGCTGAAGACGGGGGAGCGGCACGGTTGGCCCCGCTGGGCATCACCCCGGTCCCGCTGGACTGACGCCCCGCCCGGCCTGACTTCATCGCCCGAAGGCCGGTCCCGCTGGATAGATCGTCCAGCCGGACCGGCCTTCGGGCGCTTAACGACCTTCCCCGAAAGGATGTCCCGCACCATGATGGGATCCCACCACGCCCTCTCCGGCGCAGCCGCCTGGATCGCCCTCACCAGCCAGGTGCACGTGCCGCTGGATGCCATCACGACGCCGATGGGCTGGGGCGAGCAGAGCCTCACCTTGGGCTGGGGGCTGCTGGACGTCGGGCCGCTGGGCCTGATCACCGGAGCCATGGTGACCGCGGGTGCCGCGCTGGCGCCGGACGCCGACCACCACAACGCCACCATCGCCCACTCGCTGCCGCCGCTCTCCAACTCGGTCTGCGCCGGCATAGGGGCGCTGGCCGGCGGACATCGCCGGGGCACGCACTCGCTGATCGGTTTGGCGGCCTTCGTGGCCGCGGCCTGGGTTGCCGGGCTCTGGACCGTCGAGACCGAATGGTTCGGCACCGTTTATCCGGGCGCGGGCATTTTGTGCGTGCTGCTGGTGGCCTTCGCGGCCAAGGCCCTCAAGTTCCTGCCCGACGGGCTGCAGAAGATTCCCTGGGCCGTGGGCCTGTCGGTGGCCGCGTTCATCGCCGTGTACGCCCCGGAACATCAGAACTGGTTCCCGCTGGCCATGGGCATCGGCGTGGTCATGCACGTGCTCGGGGACATGCTGACCACCGGGGGAGTGAACCTGCTCTGGCCGCTCCGGATCAAGCCGCCCAAGGTCTGGCGCCGGGTGCCGCTGCTGAACACCATCTGGCGGCGGAACGGCTACTTCGCCCTGCCGTTGCTGGGAAACGCCGGCTCCGTGCGCGAATGGGCGCTGCTGGTGCCGGTCAGCGCCTACGTGGTGATCCTGTTCATGGGCGCTTGCCTCGACGTCGGCCACCAGGGCCTGACGGCGCTCGGCGCCGGCTGACCACCGCGGCCCTCCGGCCGACATTTACCTGACGCATGGCGAAGAACCAGAGGAGAGATGGCATGAGCCAAAATCGGAAGCGCGTTGATGGGAAAGCTGTGGTGCTGGTGGTGGTCGTGGGCGTGCTTTTCGCGACGGTCCTGCTCCCGGCAGTGAATGCTGGCTTCGCCCTCGTCTCCGGCGCCGGGGCCCAAACGGAGCCGGATGAAATGAGAGTTCTCCTGGCGGGGGCTATTGGCGCGCTGACAGCCTCCATCGCCGGCATCGGTGTGGCCGCCTTGCTCCGGCGCCGCCGGCGGACTCGGCGGAACGTCCCCTGACCCCTCACCGCCTGCCGCGCCGGCGGACTCGGACCTGCACCCGAACTCGGACCTGCGCCGGCCCGGATGTGGCCCGCGTCACGAATTAAGTGACGCCCGTCCGACGTCAAACTACCCGTGGGTGAACACTGCGGGACATCTGCCCGCGGACCCCTGATTTCGGCCTTTTCGCCGGTCTGCTGCCCCTAACCTGCTAAAGGAAACAACAGGTTGGGGAAGGGCACTCGCACCATGGCAACCGCCGTCGACGTCCGCCGCAGGGCAGCGGACACCGCACCAATTCTCCGCAGGCGGCGCAGGCCGTGGAAGTCCTGGCTGATGTTCCTGCTGTTCGCCGGACCCAACGTGGCGCTGCTGCTGGTGTTCACGTACAAGCCGCTGCTGCAGTCCTTCTACTACTCCACGCTGCAGTGGAACATCGGATCAGCCGCCGCAATGCCGGTGGGCCTGGCCAACTACGTGGACTGGTTCACCGACCCGTCCACGCCCCGGGTGGCCGGCGTGACCCTGCTGTTCACCCTCGCCACCGTGGGCGGCGGCATGGTGATCGGGCTGGCCCTGGCGCTGCTGCTGAACCGCAAACTGGCCGGGCGCGGGGTGGCGCGCACCGTCGTCGTTGCCCCCTACGTGCTGTCCGGTGTGGCGGTGGGCCTGCTCTGGCTGTTCGTGTTCGATCCCAACTTCGGGATCACCTCGGCGCTGCTGAGCTTCATCGGCGTCGCCTCGCCCGACTGGTACAACGATCCGGGCGCCGCGCTGTGGATGGTGATCATCGTCTACCTGTGGAAGAACGTGGGTTACGTGGCGCTGATCTATCTGGCCGCGCTGCAGGCGGTGCCGCGGGACCTGCTGGATGCCGCCGCGCTGGACGGCGCCTCCGCGGCCCGGTCCTTCAAGGACATTGTGCTGCCGCTGCTGGGGCCCACCACCTTCTTCCTGGCCATCACCACGCTGCTCAGCTCGCTGCAGTCCTTCGACATCATCCGCGCGATGACCCAGGGCGGCCCGCTGGAGGGCACCACCACGATGATGTACCAGATCTACCAAGAGGGCTTCCAGACCGGCCGTGCCGGCTATTCCTCCGCGGTGGCCACCATCCTGTTCGCGGTGCTGCTGATCGTCACGTTCGTCCAGATGCGCTACATCCAGAAGAAGGTGCACTACTGATGTCCGCTCCCGCCCCGACTCGTGGCCCGGCCGCCCCGCGGCCCGTATCGCAGTCCGCACCGGAAGTTGCGGCTGACGGCTCCGCTGGTGTCGCCGCCGGGACTGCCCCGGCGGCAGCCGCCCAAGGCACTCCGCTCGGAAGGCGGCGGACCGAGGAAGGCCGGCGCCGCCGTCGTCCGCGGCACATGGGAGGCTACCTGAGCCTGCTGCTGGCCGTGGCCGTGATGGTGCTGCCGCTGGTGTGGATGCTGCTGGCCAGCTTCAAGGACCGCGACGAGATCTACACCGTGCCCATCCAGTGGCTGCCGTCCAGCTACGACCTCTCCAACTACGCCGACGCGCTGGCCACCGTGCCGTTCGACAGCTTCTTCCTCAACAGCGCCATCACCACCGTTGTGGGCGCCGGGTTGAAGATCACGCTGGGCCTGACCACCGCCTACGCCGTGGTGTTCCTGGACTTCCCGTTCAAGAACGTGGTGTTCGGCGTGGTGGTGTTCGCGCTGCTGGTGCCGCAGCAGATTGTGATCATCCCGAACTACACGCTCGTGGCCGAGCTCGGCTGGCTCAACACCTATCAGGGCCTGATCATCCCCGGGCTGGCCAGCGCCTTCGGCACGTTCCTGTTCCGCCAGCACTTCCTGACCCTGCCGGTTTCCATCCTGGAGGCCGCGGCGCTGGATGGCGCCGGGCACGTCCGCCGGTTGTTCCGCTTTGTGGTGCCGATCAGCGCGCCCACCATCGCCGCCGTGGCCCTGGTGTCCATCGTGTCCGAATGGAACGAATACCTGTGGCCGCTGCTGGTGGTGGACCGGGCGGAGATGATGACGCTGCCGGTGGGCCTGACCCTGCTGCAAAACAACGACGGCGTGACCAACTGGGGCGTGTTGATGGCCGGCACCGTCCTGGTCACGGCGCCGGTGCTCATCGCCTTCTTCGCCCTGCAGAAGCGCATTGTCGCCGGGCTCACCACCGGCGCAGTGACCGGCTGACCGCACCGGCATGTTCGCCGGGTCCCGGCGCGTGCCGTCGGCCGGGCCGGGCTCCGGCGGCCCGCGCCCCTCGAGATGTTCCACCTCCCGTTCGTTCGCACCATAACCCAAGGAGACACCCGTGTCCGCAACAAAGTCCTTCACCATCAACCGGCGGCAGATTCTGCAGCTGGGCGCTCTGCTGGGCGGCACCGCTGCGCTGGCGGCCTGCGGCGGCCCGTCCATCGGCGCGGCCGGCGGTGCCGTGCAGGCCACCGACCAGGATTGGTCCGGCGTCACCCCGGCCAACGAAATCACCTGGTGGAGCAACCACCCCGGCGCCTCCCGCCCGGTGGAAGAGGAGATCATCCGCAAGTTCCGCGATGCCCACGGCATCAAGGTCAACCTGGTCACCGCCGGGGCCAACTACGACGAGGTGGCGCAGAAGTTCCAGGCCGCCGCCGGCACGGACAACGTCCCCGAACTGGTGGGCGCCTCCGACGTGTGGTGGTTCCGGTACATGATCAACGGGCAGATCCTGCCGCTGGACCAGCTGGCCGATCACCTGGAGTTCAACGCCGCGGACTTCAACACCACGCTGTACAACGACTACCAGTTCAACAACAGCCACTGGGCCGTGCCCTACGCCCGGTCCACCCCGTTGTTCTACTACAACAAGGACGCGTTCAAGAAGGCCGGCCTGCCCGACCGTGCGCCGAAGAGCTGGGACGAGTTCGACGAGTGGGCGCCGAAGCTGGCCGACAAAACCGGCATGGTGCCGCTGGGCCTGGGCAAGGGCACCAGCTGGATCGCCTGGTGGTTCTGCAACATGCTCTGGGGCCGCGGCGGCGCCTACTCGGACGAGTGGACCATGACCCTGGACACGCCGGAGGCCTTGGAAGCGGCCGAATACCTGCAGCGCCTCCTTTTTGACGACAAGGTGGCGGCCATCGCGGCCACCGACTACGTGGCCGACTTTGGCGCCGGCCTCTCCGCCACCACACTGGCTTCCACCGGTTCGCTCTCCGGCATTCTGGAGGCGGCCAAGTTCGAGGTGGGCACCGGCTTCCTGCCCGAGGGCCCGCAGGGCGCAGCCTGCCCCACCGGCGGCACCGGAGTGGCCATCGCCGCGGACAAGACCCCCGAGCAGCAGTTGGCCGCTGGCATGTTCCTGAAGTTCCTGACCAACTCGGAGAACACCGCTTACTTCTCCTCCAATACCGGCTACATGCCGGTGCGCACCTCCGCCCGCGACGGCGAGATCATGGCCGGCGTCTACCGGAAGCAGCCGCAGTTCCGTACGGCCGTGGACCAGTTGGAGACCACCCGCGTACAGGACTGGGGCCGGGTCTTCGTGCCCAACGGCGACAAGGAACTGACCACCGCGCTGGAGAAGATCGTGCTGCAGCAGGCCGACCCGGCCTCGGCCTTCAAAGCGGCCAGCGACGCCATCACCAAGTCGTTCGAGCAGAACGTGAAGTCCTACCTGTAGGAGGGGGAACCCCGCAGGTAGGGGAACTCTGCCGGGCGCCCCGTCCAGCGCGGGCCGCCCGGCAGCACTCGGGCGCCCCGTCCTCTCGGTCGGCGAGTGTGGCGCGGACTGCACGCGGCAATGCGCACCCCTCGCTGCGCGCGGCAATGCGGACCCGGCGCTGCAAAACGGACCCCTCGCTGCCCGCGGCAATGCGGACCTGTTGCCCCACAGCACGTGGCGCAGCGAGCCTGGCGCCCTGCAGGCCGCGAGGCCGAAAAGGGGGTGGGCCCGCCGCGCTGGAAACACTCGGCGCCACATTGAGGCTCGACCGGTTAGCAGCCCTCATAAACAGGAACCATCAGGGGCGGGAAACCAAACAACCGGCGAGCCGAGCATCAGGGCGGCTGGCTCTCGGCCGGCAAATGTGGCGCCCACTGCACGCGGCAAAATCGACCTGGTGCACCACAGCACGCGGCGGAATCGCTGTGGTGCCCCCGCGCTGCCAGCGTTCTGGATCCGCGTCGCATTCGCGGGTATGGCCGGGCTCCGCTGAAACCGGCCGCACCTCTCCGCCGTCCTCGTCCTTGCTCCGGCGTAGCTGCCGGGCGAGGATGAGGCCATGGCTTCTTCCATCACCGATGTCCCCGGTATCCGTGTGGGCCAGGTCCAGAAGACCGGCGACGGCTGGCTCACCGGCGTGACCGTGGTGCTGCCGCCGCCGGGCACCGTGGGTGCCGTGGACGTGCGCGGCGGCGGCCCGGCCACCCACGAAACCGACGCGCTGGACCCCACCACCCTGGTGCCGACCGTGGACGCGGTGGTGCTCGCCGGCGGCAGCGCCTTCGGGCTGATCGCCGCACACGGGGCGCAGCGCTGGCTGGAGGAACAGGGACTCGGTTACCGCACGGCGAACGCCGTGGTGCCGATCGTCCCGGCGGCGGCCATCTACGACCTGGGCCGGGGCGGGGATATCACCGCCCGCCCGGATGAGCAGATGGGGTACGACGCCGCTGCCTCCGCGGGCGCGATGCAAGACTTCGGCGCGGTGCAGCGCGGCAACGTCGGCGCCGGCACCGGGGCGGCCCTGGGCTTCCAGCGGTACAAGGGGGGAGTGGGGACCGCCTCGCTGCGGATGGGCGGCGCGAACGAGGGCGTGGTGGTGGGCGCGCTGGCGGTGGTGAACGCCGCCGGGATGCCGTTTCACGGTGGAGGGGGCGGTGCGGAGGGTCTCCACGCGGGCGCTGCGCGCCCTGGTCGACCACCGGAGGGAGCGGCGCGGCAGGTCGGCCACCGGGGGAGGGCGCCGCGGGCCCTGGTCGGCCACCGGGTCCGCTGAACACCACGCTCTGTGTGGTGGCGACCAACGCGGTGCTGGACCCGGCCCAAGCCAAGCGGACCGCGTCCGCCGCGCACGCCGGGCTGGCCCGGGCACTCAGCCCGTCGCACACGTTGATGGACGGGGACGTGGTCTTCGCCCTGGCCACCGGGCAGCAGCAGTTGGTCCAGGAAGGACCGATTGATCCCCGGGCGGAACTGCACGTGCTCGCCGCGGAGGCGGTCACCGCTGCCATCAGGGACGCGGTGGTGAGCGCCGAACGGGTGGCGGGCTCCGGCGTCGTACTGGAAAAGTACCCGTACCCGGACTGAGGCGTTGCGCCGCACCTGCTCATCAGGGCATTGCACGCAGGCATCGCGGGGACCTGCCACATCGTTATCCGGATTTAACTTAATCCCGCATCCGGAGTACAGTTATCTGTTGGTTGTCTCTACTTTCATGCCCATCTTCGGGCGCATGGCGCCCGCGAAAGCCGTTTGGATTCGTGCGGCGACATCGGGGTGTAGCGGCAAGCAAAACCCAGAAACTAGCCACCGCGTCAGCGATGGTTACTGACGTTAGCGGAGGATATGGCTAAGAAAGACGGTGTCATTGAGATTGAAGGCACTGTGCAGGAGGCTCTGCCCAATGCGATGTTCCGCGTTGAGTTGACCAACGGGCACGTTGTGCTGGCTCATATCTCAGGAAAGATGCGTCAGCACTACATCAGGATCCTCCCCGAGGACCGCGTTGTGGTGGAACTCAGCCCGTACGACCTCTCACGGGGCCGTATCGTCTACCGCTACAAGTAAAGACTTATGCCGCGGGCAACCGCGGGGAACGTAAGTAGTTACAACAGCATCAGCTCACAACGCAAAGGAAAACCATGAAGGTCCAGCCGAGCGTCAAGCGGATTTGTGACAAGTGCCAGGTGATTCGTCGCAAGGGCAACGTCATCGTGATCTGCGAGAACCCGCGCCACAAGCAGCGCCAGGGCTAAGACTCCTGCTTTTGCAGGGGCCGCACGCCCACGCGTAGTAACTCAATAAAGGCAGCGCAGCAGGGCAACCTGCATACCCCCGGCACGGAGGCCGGGGACCCAAGACAACGGGGATGTGCTGCTTCAGACCTCCGGATACAACAAGGAGAACCGCCAATATGGCTCGTCTCGCTGGCGTAGATATTCCCCGCGAAAAGCGGGTAATTATCGCCCTGACTTACATCTACGGCGTGGGCAAGACCCGTGCAGAGCAGGTTATCGCGGAGACCGGCATCAGCCCGGACACCCGCGTCAAGGACCTCACCGACGCTGAGCTCGTTCAGCTGCGTGACTTCATCGAGGGCAACTACAAGGTTGAAGGCGACCTCCGCCGCGAAGTTGCAGCCGACATCCGCCGCAAGGTTGAAATCGGCAGCTACGAAGGCATCCGCCACCGCCGCGGCCTGCCCGTCCGCGGACAGCGCACCAAGACCAACGCCCGTACCCGCAAGGGCCCGAAGCGTACCGTCGCCGGTAAGAAGAAGACCCGCTGATTCCCAGCCGGTCAGCTAGCTACCAACCAACTTTGTAGGAGAAGAAATGCCCCCCAAGACTCGTGGAGCGGTCCGCAAGCCGCGTCGCAAGGACAAAAAGAACATCGCGCTGGGCCAGGCGCACATCAAGAGCACCTTCAACAACACCATCGTGTCCATCACGGACCCGACCGGTGCCGTCATCTCGTGGGCCTCGGCCGGCGAGGTTGGCTTCAAGGGCTCCCGCAAGTCCACTCCGTTCGCCGCGCAGATGGCTGCCGAGTCGGCTGCCAAGCGTGCCCAGGAGCACGGCCTGAAGAAGGTCGACGTCTTCGTGAAGGGCCCGGGGTCGGGACGCGAGACCGCCATCCGTTCGCTGCAGGCCGCTGGCCTCGAGGTTGGCTCCATCCAGGACGTCACCCCCAGCGCCCACAACGGATGCCGTCCGCCGAAGCGCCGCCGCGTCTAATCAGCCCAAGGATACTTTTGGCCGCCGCACAGAGTCCTCCCACATTTGCGGGAGATCCTGTCGGCGGCCGAAAGTTCCACGCTGGAGGCTGACCAGCCGCCCATTTCCACCAATTCGTGCTGCGTCATATAGCGGATGCTCGCTGAAAGGAAACTAAGTGCTCATTGCACAGCGCCCCACCCTTACTGAAGAAGTAGTGGCCGATAACCGGTCCCGGTTCGTCATCGAACCGTTGGAGCCGGGCTTTGGCTACACCCTCGGAAACTCTCTCCGCCGCACGCTGCTGTCCTCGATCCCGGGTGCTGCCGTAACCAGCATCCGCATCGACGGCGTGCTGCATGAGTTCACCACCGTGCCGGGTGTGAAGGAAGATGTCACCGAGATCATCCTGAACATCAAGAACCTGGCCGTCTCCTCCGAGCACGACGAGCCCGTGGTTGCCTACCTGCGCAAGCAGGGACCCGGCGTCGTCACCGCAGCAGACATCGCTCCGCCGGCCGGCGTGGAATTCCACAACCCGGACCTGCACATCGCCACGCTGAACGAGAAGGGCAAGTTCGAACTCGAACTGACCATCGAACGCGGCCGCGGCTACGTGTCGGCAGCCCAGAACAAGTCCGGCGACCAGGAGATCGGCCGTATCCCGGTTGACTCCATCTACTCGCCGGTGCTGAAGGTGACCTTCAAGGTTGAGGCAACCCGTGTTGAGCAGCGCACCGACTTCGACCGCCTGATTGTCGACGTCGAAACCAAGGACTCCATTGCACCGCGCGACGCCGTCGCCTCTGCCGGAACCACCCTGGTTGAACTGTTCGGCCTGGCCCGCGAGCTGAACACCGCCGCCGAAGGCATCGAGATTGGCCCGAGCCCCACGGACGCCGCCCTGGCTGCCGACATGGCCCTGCCGATCGAGGACCTGGAGCTGACGGTCCGTTCCTACAACTGCCTTAAGCGTGAGGGCATCCACTCCGTGGGTGAACTCGTTGCCCGCTCCGAGGCCGACCTGATGGACATCCGCAACTTCGGTGCCAAGTCCATCGACGAGGTCAAGGCAAAGCTGGTGGAACTGGGTCTGTCGCTGAAGGATTCGCCTCCTGGGTTCGATCTGGCTGCCCGCGCGGCTGCCATCGACGAGGACGAAACCTTCGAGGACGAACTCTAAATAGCAAGAATTCTGCCGCCTTGGCGCTCGGGAGCGCACAGCGGCACCATTGAGGAGAAAACATAATGCCTACCCCCGCTAAGGGTCCGCGCCTCGGAGGCGGTCCTGCCCACGAGCGCCTGATGCTCGCCAACCTGTCTGCTGCGCTCTTCGAGCACAAGCGGATCACCACCACGGTCACCAAGGCCAAGCGTCTGCGCCCGTTCGCAGAGCGCCTGATCACCTTCGCCAAGCGCGGAGACCTGGCCTCGCGTCGCCGCGTGCTGGCCGTGATCAGCAACAAGGGCATCGTCCACGAGCTGTTCACCGACATCGCTCCGGTCATGTCCGCCCGCGACGGTGGCTACACCCGCATCACCAAGATCGGCAACCGCAAGGGCGACAACGCCCCCATGGCAGTCATCGAACTGGTGCTGGAGCCCGTTTCCCCGAAGCAGGCCGTGGTGAACGAGGCCGAGAAGGCCACTGCCAAGGCAGCCCCGGCTCCGGTCGAGGAAGAGACCGCTTCGGCCGAGTCCGCTGACTCGCCCGAGTCGGCACAGTCCGGCGATTCCGCCGAGTCGGCTGATTCCGCGGAGTCCGCTCCGTCGGCCGAGTCCGCTGAGGAAGCCACCGAAGAGAAGAAGTAGTTCTTCACCTTCACCGTCTGAAGCCCGCCGTTCCTGGTCTGGAACGGCGGGCTTCTGCGTACCCGGGGTTAGTGGATCACGAGTTAATGGATAACGACGGCGGTGCTCGGCTTGGGGGAGCCGTGTGGCCTCTGCCTGCCGCTCATCCGGCCGTCCGGCGGCTTCCGGATCATGCGCGTAGCCCCCGGTAGCATTGAATCCATGCAAGTGAACACCTCCGCCGCCCCTGACCAGGGCGGCGATCTTGTGCGCGTCCGGATGGATGTGGCGTACGACGGCGGTCCCTTCAGCGGGTGGGCTGTGCAGCCCGGCAGACTGACCGTCCAGGGGGCCATCGAGGAAGCACTGGCGATCATGATCCGGAGGCCGGTCCGTCTTACCGTTGCCGGCCGTACCGACGCCGGGGTGCATGCTCGTGGGCAGGTGGTGCATTTCGACCTGGCAGCAGGGGAGTGGCACGGACTCGCCCGAGGGCAGGAGATTGACCCCGGACATGCCTTGGTCCGCCGGTTGCGCGGCGTGCTGGCCAAAGTGCTGGGCGGCCGCGTCGGCGCACCGGTGCCCTATCGGGACCTGGCCGGGGCCATCGAGGTCAGGAGGGCCGTCGTCGCCCCTGCAGGATTCGACGCCCGGTTCTCCGCCTTGTGGCGCCGCTACAGCTACCGCATCGCGGACGACGCGGAGCTCTGGGATCCGCTCTCCCGCAACACCACCCTGTGGCACAAACACGCCCTCGACGTGGAGCTACTGAACGACGCCGCCGCCAAGCTCCTGGGCATCGGCGACTTCCTGGCCTTCTGCAAACCGCGCGAAGGAGCCACCACCATCCGTGAGCTGCAGAAGTTCGAATTCGCCCGCGGTCCCGACGGCGTGGTGGTCGCGACGGTGCAAGCCGATGCGTTCTGCCACAATATGGTCCGGGCGCTGATCGGCGCTTCGCTGTTGGTCGGCAGCGGGGAGCAGGCACCGGAGTGGCTGCGCGACCGGATGCTGGCGAAGGTCCGTGATTCGCAGAGCAAGCTGGCCCCGCCGCACCCATTGGTGCTGGAAGAAGTGCTCTACCCCGACGGCGGCGAACTGCTGCGCCGCGCGGAGCAAACCAGGGCCAAGCGCTCGGACCCTGACGAGGGTTGAGGGTGGATTGCTTCCGGCGGTTCCCCCATGAGCCGCCGGAAGCCATTCAACCGGTGCATCCCGGATCCCCCTGCCGGTCCGTTGGACCGTGCTGGATAAATCTCGCATAACAGATGCGTTGAAACAAGAGTTTTAGACGTCTGACTTCTTCCACCACTACGGGGATAGCCAGCGGTTGAGCGACGTGGCTGCTAGGCCGCCTGCGGCGTCAACTCGGCGCGAAGCGGCCAGTCCTGGCCCTCCAGAATGACTTGGGCGCTGACGCCGGTGTGGACGTTGACGACGATCGGAGCCATCAAGTTTACGGTGGTGCCGGATTCGCCTGGGTTGGCTACCACCAGCACCATGGCGTCCTCGGAGGCGTTGAGGTCCAGCGCTGCCCGGTCGTCGTCGGAAATCACGGGCGTGTATTGGTTCAGGTACGTCGCCGCGTCCAGCACGAACAGGCGCTTGGCCGGTTCGGCCACCGGCTGCAAGGAGTACAGGCCGGCCGCACCATCGATCTCGTCCAAGGTGAAGTCCACCAGCGGAGCCAGGCCCGGGGGAGGAGCGACGAAGGTCAGCGAGGCGCTCATCGCAGGAAGTCCATCAGCGTCGGCTGCAGCACGCGCGCCGTGACCTGCAGGGCTGCCTGGTAGGCCACTTCCTGCATCTTCAGGTCCAGGACCACCTTGCCGATGTCCGGATCCTCGATCCCGGAGCGGCGGGCTTCCAGCGAAACAGCTTCGTCCAAGTTCGTCTCCTGGGCTTTCAGGATCTGGGCATGGCGGGTACCGACCTCGGCGCGGGCGTTGATGCACGGCGTTGAGCCGGGTGTCGATGTCGTTCAGGTCGGTCGCTGACGTCGCTCCGGCGCTCACTGAGCTTGTCTGCCATCGAGTCGCAGGAGCGCGAAGACTGAGTGCCGAGTCCAGTCGGCCATCGTCGTCTGACCGAAAACTGCTGCGCCGTCAACATCGACTCGCACGGTCATGTTCGGCGCCGATTCGGCGTTCAACCGTGGATTCGGGCCCGGCTCGAAGGTGTACAGTGGGCGCGTCAGCGGATCGCCGAATGACAGCACCGGAATCGGAGTTACCCGCGAATACGCTGCGACCCAGGTACTTGGTCTCGGCTGCGTTCAAGAGGCTTTCTTTGATGCTTTCGAGTTCGAGCGCGATGGCTTCGCGTGCCGTTGGCGTCAGGGAACCGTTGGACGCCTGAATGGTGAGATCGCGGGCCTTGTTCAGCAGGACGGTGACCGTGCCCAAGGCCGAATCGGCCGTGGTGAGCCAGCCGTTGGCGTCGTCGATGTTGCGCTTGTACTGCTCGTTGGCCCGAATGTCTGCCCGAGTGCGCATGGAGTCCGCTGTGCCGGTCGGGTCGTCCGACGGACGGGCGATCAGCGACTCGCCGGCTGCCAGTTCCTGCAGTTTGGCAATGCGTGCCATGTTGTCCTGCAGATTGCGCTGGGCAAAGCTGCTCATCGTTTGGTTAGTGACTCGCGAAATCATGGACTATCTCCCAACCAATCCGGTGCGGTTGATCAACGTATCGAGCATTTCATCAATCGCCGTCATGACTCGAGCCGCACCCTGGTAAGCGTGCTGGTAGGACAGCAGGTTCACGTTTTCTTCGTCGAGGTCCACGGACGCGTTGGACATCTGCAGGGACTTGGCCGACTGCGACGGCGATGTCGGCGAGATTGGCCTGCTGCAGTTCCGTCTTGGCTGCCACGCCGATCTTCGTGACGATGCTCTCCCAGCAGCGGTCGGGGGAACTCGGCGCCGATGCCCAGCTGGGACATTTCGTCGGCGATGGAACCATCAAGCGTGCCCTCGCCGGGAGCCGCCAGCCTTCAAGCTTGCGACATTCGTGACGACAACGCATGAGTCGCAGCGCTGACGGTGTCGGATCAGCCGGGTCAAGCTCGAAGAATCTCCGGCAGCGCCAGTCTTCGCGTAGACAGCGTGTGAACTCATTGACTAGCGCTGCAAGTTCCTCGGCGAAGCCGTTGTAGTCTTCGGCAGCCTGCCGCAGCGGGCCGTCCCCGTGCCGCTGCCCAGCATCGGAAAGCGCCCCGGCGATCTCGCCGCCATCGAGGACCACCGGCATGCCTCGCGGCTCGGTTTCCCACGTCGAGCTGCACACCGTCGTCGCCGGAGATGTCCGTATCCGAGTTCCGTCGACCGCGATCTGCTGGGCACTGGAGCCAGTGACGAGTGCATTCCCGCCAATCAGCACATCCACCTGCCCGTCGCTGCCTTGGCGAACAGTGGCACCGGTCAGCGCTGCCAGCCGCTCGGTCAGCAGGTTGCGGTGGTCCATCAACTCGTTGGCAGAGCCGCCGTTGGCAACAGCAAAACGGATCTTCTCGTTCAGGTTGGCCACCTGCGACGCAGTGCCGTTGACCTCTGCGGCCATGGTGTCCACATTGGAGCGCACGCGGGAGAACTGCTCACGCACTTCCTGGTAGCCGCGCTTGATCATGTTGGCCAGGATGTTCGCTTCTTCCAGCACCACACCGCCGGCAGCAGGATCATTCGGCCGGTTGGACAGATCCTGCCACGATGCCCAGAAGTCCTGCAGCTGGGCTGGAGATGCCATTCTTGCCGGGCTCGCGGAGCGAAGTTTCCAGCTCGGACATCGCGCCGGCGCGCACCGCCGAATACCCAGCCACGCCGGCGGAGAACCGCACGCGCGTGTCCAGGTGCATGTCGCCCAGCCGGGCGATCGCGTCAACCGATACGCCCTGACCAATCTGCACTCCGCCGGTCAGCAAGCCGGTGCGTTCCAGCGCGCCGATCGACGACGTGCTGACCCGCTGGCGGGTGTAGCCCTCGGTGTTGGCATTGGCGATGTTCTGGCCCACGACGTTCAAGCCCTGGCGGGCTGCCACCAGACCGGTGTACGCGGTGTTCAGGCCGCTGAAGGTGCTCACTGCGAAAACCTCAGATCGTTGTGTCGAACAGCTGGGAACGGTCGCCGGATACTCCGGCCGTTCCGTGGGAGTCGTAGGTGCCGGCGTCGGGATTGAAATTGGCCAGCGTTTCCTGCGTGGAACGGGCAGCGGCGCGAAGGAACTTCTCGTTCACGTCGCGCAGCTCGCGGATCTGCAGGGTCAGCTGGGTCAGTGCCTGCAGATGGCCCTTGAAGATTTCGCCCCAGGGTCCTTCCGGAGCCTGGTCGGTCAGCTCGCGCAGCGTGGCACCTTCCTGGGTGCCCCATTCCCGGGCCAGTAGGGCCACCTCCACCGTGCGGGCCAGACCGGCGTCGCGCAGCCGCTCCAGCACCTGTTCCACCTCACGGGTGGCGTGCTGCAGCCAACGGGACTTGCCGGCTGTCAGGAGCAGTTGCTCCTCTTCGAGCTTGAAGACCAACAGTTCAAGAAGTTCGCGTTCGTGCCACAGCATGGCGGACAGTTCATGGGCTCCCATGTCAGGCACCTCCCCTGGTTGATTCTGCGGAAACGCCCCCACGTTCCGCGTCAAAAGGCCGCCACTAGATGAACTGAAAGTAACGGCACGGCTACATTCCTATCTATCGGCCCCAAAACCCTGTCCGTTAGCAGCATTTGATGATAGGTTTCACCCAGAGATGAATCGTTCTTCCGGGGCCGCACCCCTCGGTTTGTAGGAATGATTCATCTACGCATCTTGGCACGGAGGGGGACATGTCAGTGGAACGTGCTGACCGTAATGAACTGGTGGTTGAAAACCTCCCGCTCGTCGGATATTTGGTCTCCGAAGTGTGCGCTAAAGCCACTCATCTTTCCCGCGACGATCTCGCCTCTGCCGGCTCCGTCGCCCTCATCACCGCCGCTGATGCCTTCGACCCGACACTGGGGGTTCCCTTCGGAGCCTTCGCCCGACGGCGGATCATCGGCGCCTTCGCGGACGAGATGCGGGCCATCGACTGGGCCCCCCGCTCCGTACGCAAGCGCATCAAAGAAACTCTGTCCGTCCGCGAAACTCTGACCGCCGAACTCGGCCGCTACCCGAGCGTAGATGAAGTTGCTGCTGCCCTTGGGGTGGATCGCGAGACGGCCGAGGCGGCCCTGGACGACGCATCCCGGACGGTCTCCGCGCTGGATGACACCACGGCCGAACTCCTGGTTTCCGAAACCGCGTCTCCCGAAGGCTCCCTGCTCACTGAGGAACGTCTCACCTTCCTCAAAGCTGCGGTGCACAATCTTCCCCCGAAGATGCGGTACATCGTGGAGCAGATCTACTTCGAAGACCGCTCCGTCAAGGAGATCGCCGAAGAGGTCGGTGCCACTCACTCGGCCGTCTCCCAGCAGCGCTCCGAAGCCATCCGCCTGCTCCGCGACGGCCTCCATACCCACTACTCCGACGACGGCGGTGCCTCCTATGTGCCCGAGTCGCGGATTGCGCCCTCCCGCAGGAACGCGTACCTGACGGCGCTGGCCGACCAGACGGTCGGCGGCATCACCCGCTTCACCCGTCAGCACCAAACAGCGCAGGCCTAAGTCAGTCGTTGATCGACTAAGGGCGCTTGCGCCCGCACGTTGATCGACCAAGGCGCGCCAGCGCCGCGCGGAGATCCGGAACTTTTTCAGAAATCTCCTAACCAACCCCGAACTTCCTCCGATAGCTACAGTTGCCAGCCCATGGACGGGCCGGTGAATTTGTACCATCTCATGGAGGAGTTTCATCATGGCTTTCGCCATTAACACCAACGTTGCGGCCCTGAACTCGTACCGCAACCTGTCCAACACCCAGAACGACATCTCCAAGTCCCTGGAGAAGCTGTCCACCGGCCTGCGCATCAACCGCGCTGCCGATGACGCAGCCGGCCTGTCCATCTCCGAGGGCCTGCGTTCGCAGATCAACGGCCTGAACGTTGCAGCCCGCAACGCCCAGGACGGCATCTCGGTCATCCAGACCGCTGAAGGTGCACTCACCGAGGTCCACTCCATCCTGCAGCGCATGCGTGACCTGGCTGTTCAGGCGGGCAACGACTCGAACAACGCAGAGGCACGCACCGCCATCAAGACCGAAGTCGACGAGCTTGGCGAGGAACTTGACCGCATCGCCGAGTCGACCAACTTCAACGGCATCAATCTGCTGAACGGCAGCTGGCGATGCCGGAGTCTGACGTTCCAGGTCGGCGCTGGATGGCGACGTGCTGCCGACGATCAGATCAACGGTTGACCTGACTCGACGCTGACTACCGACGTCGTGGCCGCTGCACTGCGGCGACGATCGACTGCTGGCGCTACCGATCGCGGTCTGACCGATGCCGACGCGGCCGCAGACCGCGATCGAGGCTACTCGACACTGCAGATCAAGGCTGTCTCGACTGCTCGCTCCGACCTGGGTGCTTCCAGAACCGCTTCGAGTCACACGATCAAGAGCATCAACATCTCCGCTGAGAACCTGTCGGCTTCGGAGTCCCGTATCCGCGACACCGACATGGCTTCGGAAATGGCTAAGTTCACCAAGAACCAGATCATGTCCCAGGCCGGCACCGCGATGCTGGCTCAGGCCAACCAGATCAACCAGGGTGTGCTGCAGCTCCTCGGCTAAATCCGGGTAGCTAACGGCTGAATGCGGCCCGGCAGCGAGGGATACGAATTGGACCTCACACTCTTCGCTGCCGGGCGTCAGCATTCGCTCTACTAAACAGGCTTCTTTCAGGAGGAACTGGCGTGGCGTTTTCGATTGGCGGAATGATCAGCGGTTTGGATACCGCGACCATGATTAACCAGCTGATGCAGCTGGAAGCGCGTCCGCAGTCCCTTCTGAAAAACAAGGTCTCCAGCACCCAAACGCTGGTCAGCGCACTTCAGGCGCTGAACACGCGAATCGCCGATCTAGGAAAAATCGCCGCAGAGACAGGCAAGGCCAAGGCGCTGGACATCTACTCGGGCAACGAGCAGCTCGGACAAAGTCTCGGTGACTACCGCCGAGGGCGCTTCCGCGGGCGGCGATCGACGTTGAAGTCGTCGAACTTGCCAAGGCACAGGTTTCTGTTTCCGCGCTGCTCAGCGACTGGCCTGAATCAGCGACCGTCCTGACGATTGCGCTCAAGGACGGCCAGAGTCGACTGTGGACACCGAGGGCAAGACCTGGGACCAGGTCGTCACAGCGATCAACGAATCCGGGGCAGGCGTCACCGCAACCAAAGTTTCCGTCGGATCGGATCCAGCCAACCCCAGATTTTCGGCTGCAATTCGCTGCAAAGGAGACCGGCGTCGGATGGCGCCTTCACCGTTTCAGCCGACGATGCGACCGTTTCGACGTTCGACGACGTCGCTAATGCGCAAGATGCCGAAGGTTACGCTTTGGGGCGGAACTCGTCGAGCAGATCATCTCTTCGTCCTCGAACACGTTCACCGATCTTCTTCCGGGTGTAAGCGTCACCTTGGGTGCTGACGCAGCTACCGGCGAGACAAGTCGACCATCACCGTCACCCGCGACGACGAAGCAGTGACCGCGAAGGCCAAGGCCCTGGTCGATGGCTTGACCGGTCTGTTCTCGTTCATCTCCAAGAACTCATCGGTGAACGTTTCCACGTCCACCGGGTCGACGACGACCAAGGGCGGGATCTTCACCGGCGACAGCAGCGTGCGCGACATCGAGCAGCGCATGATGAAGGCAGCCATCAGCCCGATCGATGGCCGGTCGCCGTCGGAGATCGGCATCAGCATCACCAAGGACGGCTCGATCGAGTTCGACGCCGAGAAGTTCGGCAAGGCGTTGAAGGAAGATTCCGCCTGGGCCGAGAAGGTCGTGCAGACGATCGCCGGCCGCGTCGAGACTGCCGCCAAGGAAGCATCGGACAAGTACGACGGCGCGATCACCAAGCGCATCCAGGGCCAGGAATCCCTGGTGAAGACGCTCAATGACCAGGTGACCGAGCTGGGACACGCGACTGGCGTCCCGGCGCTCCACGCTGGAGCGCACCTGGGCGCAGCTTGAGGTAACGCTGAACAGCCTGCAATCGCAGGGCGACTGGCTGAACTCCCAGCTGGCCTCCCTGCCGGCATGGGGGAGCAACAAGAAATGACACTGACCTACGGGCCGGGCTTCGGAGCCCAGGCCAAGCGGAACCAGTTCCAGCGAGACGCGATCATGTCCGCCACGCCGGCGCGGCTGCTGACCATGCTGTACGACCGGCTGCTGCTGGACCTGAACCGGGCTGAGGCTGCACAGCAGAATCAGCAGTGGTCGGTGGCGTCGGAGAACCTGATCCATGCGCAGGCGATTGTGTCCGAACTGATGTCCTCGCTGAAGACCGACGTGTGGGACGGGGGAGAGGGCCTGAAGGCGCTCTACACCTACACGCTGAACGCGATGATGAACGCGAACATCCACCGCGATGCCGCGCGGACCCGCGAGTGCATCGAGCTGCTGGAGCCGCTGCGCGAGGCCTGGCACGAGGCAGCCGAGCAGCTCCCGGCACAGAGTGCCCGCGGCGCCGGCATGGGCGGCGAACTTGGCATCGCCTGAGGTTTCGGAACCGGAGTTTTCAGAGTCTGAGCTGCCGGAGAGCGGTATTGCGGCGCTGCACCGCTGGATTGCGGTGCTGGACGAGCTGGAGCTGACGCTGGCCGCCGCTGCCGAAGCCACCAGCGAGGGCGAGGAGCCGGACGCAAGCCGGCGCACCGCCGTCGTGCGCTGGAAGGCGCCGCAGGGGCTGGGGCCGATTCCGAACGAACTGGTGGAGCGCGCCACGAAACTGGCTGCCGCCCAGCAGGAAGCGATCCGCGAACTGCGCGCCGACATGCGGCAGAACCGCCAGGAACTGGCTTTCCTGGAGGCCGTTCCTACCCGCGGGCGTCCGGCCGTTCCGTCTATTTGGATGTAAACGGTTAACCAATCTCAAGATTTACCTAACGCACTCCCGTCTGCGTGCCGATAGCTGGATAGTGAGCACGGATAGCTCACCGAGCAGGCCATGGATCGGCCGACCACATGCCAGTAGTAAGACGGGTCTTGCTGTGTTCGAATCTGTGACGGGGGCTGCCATGCAGAGCGCCCTGGACGGCCTCGCCATGCGCCAGCGTGCCATCGCCAACAACATCGCGAATGTTAATACCCCCGGTTACCATGCCCAGCGCGTCCAGTTCGAGGAAGCGCTGGCCAAGTCGGTAGCCCGCGGGGACGGCAGCGCCAGCGCCAGCATGGACCGCTCGCTGGAGCCCACGCGGCTGGACGGCAGCAACGTCAACCTGGATACCGAGACCCTTTCCAACATTGAAACTGTGCTGCGCTACCAGTTCGCAGCCCAGGCCGCCGGGAGTCCTTTCAACGGCGTGCGCACGGCGATGAGGACCAACTGATGACTTTCGACGCCATTGGAATCGCCGGCACCGGCCTCACCGTCCACCGCAAGTGGCTGGACGCTGTCTCCGACAACCTGGCCAACGCCAACAACGCCACCAGCACCGACGGCGCCGCTTTCCAGGCCCGCTATGTGGTGGCGCAGGAAGGCCAGGGCGTCTCCGGCGTGTACGTGGCCGGGGCCCAGTTCGGCGACGCCGAAGGCACCATGGTGCACGAGCCGGACCACCCGCTGGCCGACGAAAACGGCTACGTCCGCTACCCGGACATCGACCTCTCCCAGCAGATGGGCAGCCTGATCATGGCCCAGCGCGGCTACCAGGCCAACGCGGCCGTGGTGGACCGGGCCAAGTCCACCTACGAGGCCGCCCTGCAGATTGGACGCAACTGATGCCGCTCTCTTCCATTCCGCCGATCCAGGGCGTGACCGGCACCGGCTACCTGCCCGCCGCCGAGGCCCCGCAGTCCACCAACGGGGTAGGCTTCGCCACCTCGCTCACCGGTGCCGTGGACAACCTGCAGCAGCTGCAGTCGACGTCCAACGAACTGGCGATCCAGGCCGTGACCGGCGACCTGAACGACATCCACAACGCGACGCTGGCCTCCACCCGCGCCGCGGTGACGCTGGAACTGGTGGCCGCGGTCCGGAACAAGGGCGTTGACGCCTTCAACGAGATCATGAGGATGCAGGCCTGATGCCCGCCACAGTCTCCTCCTGGCTCTCGCGGCTGGGCAAAACCATCCGCGAGTTCACCGTCGCGCAGCGCACCATCGCGATCATCGGCATCGCCGTCGTCGTGCTCGGCATCGCCGCCCTGACGGCGTGGGCGTCCAAGCCCTCCTACACACCGCTGTTCTCCGGGCTGGCCGCCGCCGACGCCAACACCATCGTTGAGCAGCTGCGCACCGACGGGGTCCCGTACGAGTTGACCAACGGCGGCGGCACCATCCTGGTCCCGGAGGAGAACGTCTACGACCAGCGGCTCAAGGCCGCCTCGGCGGGAATGCCGAGCTCCTCCACCGGCGGGTATTCGCTGCTGGACGACATGGGCGTGACCTCGTCCGAGTTCCAGCAGTCCGTGACCTACAAGCGCGCGCTGGAAGGCGAACTGGCCAACACCATTGAAGCGCTCGACGGCGTCAAGACCGCCTCGGTGCGGCTGGCCATCCCGGAGCAGACGGTGTTCGTCTCCGAAAAGGGCGAGCCCACCGCCTCCGTCTTCGTGGACACCGAGCGCACCACGCTGAGCGCGGACCAGGTCCAGGCCATCGTGCACCTGACCTCCGCGTCCATCGACGGGATGAAGCCGGAGAACGTGGCCGTGATCGACGCCGCCGGCACCGTGCTGTCCGCCGTCGGCGTGGGCGCCACCGGTTCGGCCGACAAGCAGGCCTCCGACTACGAAGAGCGGGTCCGCGCGTCCGTGCAGACCATGCTGGACCGCGTGGTGGGCCCCGGCAATTCCTCCGTGGTGGTGGCCGCGGACATGAACTACGAGTCCGCCGAACGCGTGGAAGAGACCTTCACGACGCCGGACGGCGCGCCCGCCTTGAACGAGTCCAAGCAGACCGAAGATTACACCGGCACCGGCGGCGGAGCTGCCGGCGTGCTGGGCCCGGACAACATCGCCGTTCCCGGTGGCGCGGCCGGCGACGGGACCTTCACCTCCGACTCGGAGACCAAGAACAACGCCCTGAACAAGGTCACCGAGACCCGGGCCATCCCGGCCGGCGCGATCAACCGGCAGACCGTCTCGGTGGCGCTGGACGCCGACGCCGCCGGTGCGCTGAACCTGGCCAACATCGAGGGCCTGGTCACCACCGCGGCCGGCATCAACGCCGACCGCGGCGACCAGGTCACCGTGGAACTGGTGCCGTTCAACACCGCCGGCGCCCAGCAGGCCGCCGAGGCGCTGGCCGCCGCGCAGGCCGCCGAGGAAGCCGCGCGCCAGGCCGAGCTGATCCGCACCGCCATCATCACCGCGGGCATCGTCCTGCTGGTGATCATCGCGCTGCTGGTCTACGCCCGCTGGTCGCGCCGCCAGAACCGCGAGCCGGTGGACCTGGGCGAACTGCAGGACTTCCAGCCGGAAATCGAGGCCCCGCAGGACCTGCAGTTGAAGCCGGTGATCGTGCCGGAACCGATCCCCGTCACCGGACCGTTGACCACCGCGCTGGAGCTCACCGGGCCGCCGGAACTGTCCGACGAACAGAAGGACATGAACCGCAAGCGGGCGGAGATCGACGCTCTGGCCGCCCAGGAACCGGACAAGACCGCAGACTTCCTGCGGTCCCTGATGGATGAAAAGCAGAACGCATGAGCGAGCTATTGACCGCCCTGACCGGCACCCAGAAGGTGGCGGTGGTGCTGATGCAGATGGAACAGGCCCGGGCCGCCGAGGTGATGAAGCGCTTCAGCGAGGCGGAGGCCGACCTGATTACCGCCGAACTGGTGGGCATGGGCCATGTGGATCCCGTGGTAGCCGAAGAGGCGTTCAAGGAATTCCACGACATGACGGTCAAGGGCCGGCGCCGGCCCCGCGGCGGGAAGGAGTTCGCCGCCGGACTGCTGGCGGCCTCCTTCGGCGCGGAGAAAGCAGCCGGCGTGCTGGACCGGCTGGCTACCTCCCTGGCCGGCAAGCCGTTCGAGTTCATGGACGAGGCCGACCCGAGCCAGCTGATCACGCTGCTCAGCGGCGAGATCCCGCAGACCATTGCCCTGGTACTGGCGCACATGCGCCCGGAGCAGGCCTCCGCGGTGATTGCCGGGCTGGAGGAGTCGGTCCGGCCCGAGGTGGCCCAGTGCATCGCCACCATGGGCACCGCCACTCCCGAGGCCGTGACCATCGTGGCCGAGACGCTCAAGGTGCGGGCCGGCGCCGTCGTGCCCCGCCAGCAGGTGGAAGTGGTGGGCGGCGTGCAGCCGCTGGTGGACATCATCAACCGCGCCGACGTTGCCACCGAACGCGCACTGCTGGAGGCGCTGGACGAACGCGACCCGGAGCTGGCGGAGGAAGTCCGCTCGCGGATGCTCACCTTCGAAGACATCACCAAGCTGGAACCGCGCGACGTGCAGCAGGTGCTGCGCGGCATCGAGATCGCGGTGCTGGCGGTGGCCATGAAGGGCGCCAGCGAACCGGTCACCGAACTGATCCGCAAGAACGTCTCCGAGCGCAACCGCGACATCCTGGACGACGAGATCAACGCCACCGGCCCGCTGCGCATGTCGCAGATCGAAGAGGCGCGCGCGGACATTGTGCGTTCCATCCGCGAGCTGGAAGCCAGCGGCATCATCACGGTCCAGCGCGGCGTGGAAGAAGACGAATATGTCTACTGAGGCAACGTTCTCCCGGCTGAGCTTTCCCGAGCTGAACACCGGGGCGAAGAACTTCTCCAAGGTGGCCTACACCGAGCTGCGCAGCGACGACGAGGCGCAGGAGCGGGCGTTCGAGCAGGCCAAGGTCCGCGGCCACGCCGCCGGCTACACCGCCGGCATGCGCGAAGGCGCCGAGATGATGCGCGCACGCCAGCTGGCCATGGAGCAGGACCACGCGGCGATGATGGCCGACGGCCGCGCCCGCGTGCAGCAGGCGGTGGCCGCGCTGGCCGCTGCCACCCGCGCGCTGGAAGAACGCGCCGCACCGGTGCTGGCCGCGGCGCAGAACACGCTCGCGGCGGCAGCCATGGAGCTGGCCGAAGCCATCCTGGGCCATGAATTGTCCGACGGCGATGCCTCCGCGCGCTCGGCCCTCACCCGGGCTTTGGCCGGGGTGGATGCCTCCCGCGTGCACACCGTCCGGATGAACCCGGCCGACCTGACCATGCTGCCGCCGGAAACCCGCAGCCACGCCGGCGTGAACTTCAGCCCCGATTCTTCGCTGGCGCAGGGCGACGCGGTCACCGAATTCGCCGACGGCTTCCTGGACGCGCGGATCGGCACCGCGCTGGATCGCGCCAAGGCCGCGTTGCTGGAGGTGCGGCAGTGACCGCCGTGGCCTGGCGCCCGCGCGCCGACCGGTTCGCCGACGCGCTGGCCGCAGCCGCGCCGCAGCGCTACGGGATGGTGTCCTCGGTGGTGGGCCTCGGCGTCGAAATCATTGGCCTGGACTGCGCCATTGGCGACCTGGTGGTGATCGGCGACGGCCAGGGCGTGGAGGCCGAGGTGGTGGCCACCAACCGGGACAGCATCCGCTGCATGCCGCTGGGCCGGCTCACCGGGATCAACACCGGCACCCCGGCCAAGGCCAAGGGCGTCCCGGTGCTGGTGCCCACCGGCGCCGGACTGTTCGGCCGGGTGCTGGACGGCATGGGCCGGCCGATCGACGGCAAGGGCCCGCTGGTCTTCGATCAGCTGGTGCCGCTGGACAACGACACCCCGTCCGCCATGCACCGGGCACGGATCGACACCCCGCTGCAGCTGGGCGTGCGCGTGCTGGACACGCTGACCACGGTGGGCAAGGGCCAGCGCATGGGCCTGTTCGCCGGTTCCGGCGTGGGCAAGTCCTCGCTGCTGTCCATGATCGCCCGCGGCACCGACGCCGAGGTCTCCGTGATCGCGCTGGTGGGGGAGCGCGGCCGTGAAGTCCGCGAGTTCCTCGAGGACGACCTGGGCGAGGCCGGCCTGGCCCGGTCCATTGTGGTGGTCTCCACCTCCGACGAGCCCGCGCTGATGCGGCTGCGTGCCGCCTTCACCGCCACCCGGATCGCCGAGTCCTTCCGCGACCGCGGCGCCGACGTGATGCTGATGATGGACTCGCTCACCCGCGTGGCCATGGCCCAGCGCGAGATCGGTCTCTCCGTCGGCGAGCCTCCCGCCACCCGCGGCTACCCGCCGTCGACCTTTTCCGTGCTGGCCCGGTTGCTGGAACGCGCCGGAACGGCGGAGACCGGCTCGGTCACCGGCATGTACACCGTGCTGGTGGACGGCGACGACCACAACGAACCGATCGCCGACTCCGCCCGCTCCATTCTGGACGGCCACGTGGTGCTGGACCGCAAGCTCGCGGTCTCCGGGCACTACCCGTCGGTGGACCCGCTGGGCTCGATCTCGCGCGTGGCCTCCAAGGTCAATACGCCGGAGAACTCCCGCGCCGCCGGCGCCCTGCGCAAGGTCCTCGCGGCCCGCAAGGCGGCGCAGGACCTGCTGGACGTGGGCGCCTACCAGGCCGGGTCCAACCCGATGGTGGACGCGGCCGTGCAGCACGAAGACGACATCAACCTGTTCCTGCAGCAGCGGATGGACGACCAGACGCCCGCCGCCCAGTCCTGGGATCAGCTGAACCGCCTGGCCCGCACCCTCGGAGGTATGTAGAGATGGCTCGATCCTTCCCCCTGGCCGGGCTGCTGCGGCTGCGCCAGCTCCAGCAGGACCAGGCCGCCGGCAACCTCGCCGCCGCGAACAACCGCGCCCGCGAGTCCGGAGCCCGGGTGGTCGCCGCCCGGAACGAGCTGGGCGAGATCATCAGCGAGGTCTCGGACGCCGCCACGCTGCACGCCGTGGCAGCGGCCCGGTCCGCCTCGCGCAGCATGCTGGCGGACCTGGAGAACCTGGACCGCACCCGGCAGCACGAGGCGCACCAGGCGCAGCAGGAGTTCCTCGCCGTGCGCAAGCAGTCCGTGGGGCTGGAGAAGCTGGAAACCCGGCACGTTGAGGCCGAGGCTGTCGAAGAGCTCCGCCGCGAGCAGTTGGTGCTGGACGAGTTGTCCATCGGCGCCCGGGGCGGTGACGGACGATGAGCATGACCGACGCCATGGGCCGGATCCAACAGATCCAGTCCACCCTGACCCAGCTCACCCAGCCGGCCGTAGCGGCCGAGGCCGCTTCCGGCACGTCCGGCAGCGGCAGCAGCGGCAGCGCCAGCACGTTTGCCGACGCGCTCACCGCCGCGACCGGAAGCTCCGCGGTCGGCGGCCCCGACACCGCCGCGGCCGGGTCTGCGGCCGGGGCCGCAACCGGGTCCGCCGCCGAGCTGATCGCCGCCACCGAGAAGTACGTGGGCCTGCCCTACGTCTGGGGCGGCAACGATGCCTCCGTCGGGCTGGACTGCTCATCCTTCGTGCAGCATGCCTTCCGCGACGTCGGCATCGACCTGCCGCGCGTCACCTGGGACCAGATGAAGCAAGGCACCCCGGTGGCCTCCATGGCCGACGCCAAGCCCGGCGACCTGCTCTTCAGCTTCGACGGCGGCCACGTGTCCATCTACCTGGGCAACGGCAAGGCCATCGATGCCCCGCAGCCCGGCGACACCATCAAGGTCCGCGACGCGTGGGAGAACGACTCCAACATCACCACCATCCGCCGGATCCTGCCCGATGAGCCCGCGGTCCAGGCCGCCGGCGGCTTTGGCGCCGCTACCGCCGCTGTGTCCGGTGCTGTAGCGGGCTCAAGCGCACTGACCGCTGACCAGCAGACCGCGCTGACCCAACTGATCGGCGCCGCCCAGCTCTCCACCTCCACCGGACTCGGCTCGCTGCTCAGCGGCCAGAACGGCACCGCCGGCGCGATCAGCGCCATGCTGTCCGGCCAGGCCGGCAACACAGGCCTTGCCTCCATGCTTACCGGCCAGGGCTCCGCCGGTTCCGGACAATTGACCGACCTGCTGGCCACCGCCCAGGCTGCCATGGCGACGGGACAGCGAGCATGAGCCTTCCGGTGAACTCCCTGCCCATCGCCCCCGCCGCTTCGCCGTCCCGCGGCAACACGTCCGGTTCGCGCTCCTCCGGCCCCGGCTTCGACTCCGCCATGCAGGACGCCCTCCAGCAGGGTTCCGCCTACTCCGCGAAGCCCGCAAAGCACGACGCCGCTGCCTCCGCCGGGGGCCGCAAGCCTGCCGGCGGGGCCACGGGGCAGGGCGGATCGGCTGCGGCCGGGACCGGCCCCGGTTCGACGCAGGCTGGCTCAGGCGCTGCGCAGTCCGGCGCCGGCGACTGGCAACCTACCAGCCCTTCCGCTGCTCCCGGCGACGCTCAAGCTCCTGATGGAACCGCTGCCGCGGCACAGAACATCGGCGTCCCGGCGGCGTGGCCGCTGGCCGGCGCCCAGACCCTGCTGGCAGGCGACGCGGCTACCGGCACTTCCGCCGCGGGAGACGCTGCGGGGACGCCGACGGCTGTCCCCGTCGATGCGTCGCCCGGAAGCCAACGGGGCACGGCGGGCACCGGCGGCCTCGGCGGCTGGGCCGGCATGTCTGCTGCTTCCGGCAGCGCGGGAGCAGCCGCTGGCGCCGCAACGTCGGCCAGTGATGCTGCGCCCCAGGCCGGCACCGGCGCGGCCATTGCAGCTGTTCCGTCTGTTGCCGGCCTCGTTGACGGGCCGAACTTTGCCGCACAGGGAGCCGGGGAACCGGAGCCTCATTCGGCGCGGGCGCTGCCGCGAATGCCCTCGACGCCACCTCAACGGTCGCAACCGGCTCTCCGGCGCTGCCGATGCATCCGCCGCGGACGCCCTGGCCGCCCAAGGGGCCGCCGGCGCCACAGCACCCGCAGCCGGCGCGGCGGAAGCAACACAGCACCAGTCGGCTGCCTCGCTCGCGCAGGCTGCCCCGACCCAACCACCGACGCAGGCGACCGCAGCTGCACAGCTGCCCACCGGCGTCGTACTTCCCGGGCAAATGCTCCCGGGCAGCGCGGCTCAAGGTGGAGTTGCTGCAACCGCAGGGGCAAGCGCCGCCGCAGCGGCAGCCACGGCTTCGGCCAACGGTGTCCGTGGCGAGACCGAACAGCTGCCGCCCAATGGCCAGGTTCCGGTCGCCGCGCAGCCGGCCGCGGTGTCCCAACCCGCGGCGACGGCTCCGACCGCGGCGCCGGCACCCGTACCGCCGCACCAGCAACTGCCCTTCACCGCGCAGGTGGCCCGGCCGCTGTTCACCCTGGCGCAGGCCAAGCCGGGCGAGCACGTGATGACCATCAGCGTCACGCCGGACAATCTCGGGCCGGTCACGGTCCGCGCGCACGTGACGGGGGAGGGCGTGCGGGTGGAGCTGTTCGCGCCGAACGACGCCGGCCGCGACGCCCTGCGCTCCATCATGGCCGACCTGAAGCGCGATCTCGCGTCGACCGGCATGAACGCGAATCTGGATTTGTCCAACCAGAACCGGCCGAACGATGACCGCCCCGGCATGCAGTTCGGCCCCGACGGCCGGCCCGCCGGCGGTTCGCAAGGCCAGGACGGCCGCCCCGGCACTGCAACCGGACCCGGCGCCGGCCCGGCCGCCGACACCACCGACCCATCAGCCCTGAGACGTCCCTACGGGATTTCGACCAGCCTCGACGTGCTGGCCTGAGACAAGGAGAACCATGCCCACCGACTCAGTCCCGCCCGTCGGCACCGTCACCCCCACGTACACGGCCCCGCCCGTCCGTGCGCCGAAACAGACCATGGACGGCGAGATGTTCATGCACCTGCTGGTCACCCAGCTGCAGAACCAGGACCCCAGCTCGCCGATGGACACCAACCAGATGATCTCGCAGACCACCCAGCTGGCCATGATGGAGAGCATCGCCACCATGACCACCACCAGCGAGGAGAACTTCTCCCTGCAGATGCGCGGCGTGGCCGCGGCGCTGGTGGGACAGCAGGTGAGTTACTACGGCAAGGACGGCTCGCTGATCACCGGCACGGCCAGCTCGGTGTCCTACGCCGGGCCGGTTCCGCAGGTGATCGTGGACGGCAAGGAGATCCCGCTGGATCTGGTTGCCGGGATCAACGCCGCGGGTGCTCCCGCGGATCCCGGTTCCGGTGGCGCCAACGACGCCGGTGCCTCCTCTGTTGGCTCCGGCACCGACGCCTCGGTTGGCTCCGGCACCGACGCCTCGGGGACCAGTGGGGGCGCCGCCTGACTTGTTGTGTCCTGAAGCCGCTTTTGCAAGCAACAAATTTTCCCAGTCACTGAATCACTCGTCCGTTCCACGATCCGAAAGGCGCTGATCATGCTCCGCTCGCTCTACTCCGGAATCTCCGGTCTCCGCTCGCACCAGACCATGCTGGATGTCACCGGCAACAACATCGCCAACGTCAACACCACCGGCTTCAAGGCCTCCTCGGTCCAGTTCCAGGACACCCTGTCCCAGATGACCCAGGGCGCAGGCGGCCCGCAGGCCCAGGCCGGCGGCACCAACCCGGCTCAGGTGGGCCTCGGCGTGCAGGTTGCCGGCATCTCCACCAACTTCACCCAGGGCTCCTCGCAGGCCACCGGCAAGGCCACCGACATGATGATCTCCGGCGACGGCTTCTTCGTCACCAGCAAGGGCGGCGAGCAGCTCTACACCCGCGCCGGTGCCTTTGAGCTGGACTCCACCGGACGCTTGGTCTCCCCGGACGGGGCGATTCTGCAGGGTTGGATGGCCGATGCCGACGGAAACATGCCCGTAGGTGGTCCCATCGGCGCCATCGATCTTTCCCCGGATGCCATTTCGCCAGGCACGGAGCCACCACGCCAAGCCGTGCTTGCCGGGAATCTTGCCGTCGAACGCCAGACCGACTGACGCGCCGCTCGTCCGTGACGTCGAGGTCTTCACTGCTGACGGAACCAAAGCCAGCCTTGCACTTGACCTTCACCCGTACGGCAACTGGTTGGGATGTCACAAAGACGTGAGCGCAGCCACGCCTAGCACTTCCATTGCTTTGGCAGCTGATGGAACGCTGACACCGGACGCAGCCCTCACACTGCCCGGTACATTGGCAGTTGAGGCGTCGGCATCGTTCTCACTGGTCTCACGGGCTACGCCGGAATGACCACGGTGGGATTCGACAGCCAGAACGGCCGAGCCGCCGGCACTCTTGAGTCTTTCACGATGGCACCCGACGGCACTCTGATGGGCTCTTTCAGCAACGGTGACCAGGCCGTCGTCGGGCACGTCGCCTTGGCCAACTTCACCAACCCGGGCGGCCTCGAGAAGGCGGGCTCGTCGTCGTACCGCGTCACCGCTAACTCCGGCCAGGTTGAGTTGGGTACTGCCGGCACCGGCGGACTGGGCACGCTGGCCGGCGGCTCGCTGGAAATGTCCAACGTGGACCTGTCCCAGGAGTTCACCAACCTGATCGTTGCGCAGCGTGGCTTCCAGGCCAACGCCCGTATCATCACTACCTCCGACGAAGTGCTCCAGGAACTGACGAACCTGAAGCGCTAAGCCCGAAGGTCACAAGCCACCACCGAAGTGCAGCTGCCCGACCGTTCGCGGGCAGCTGCAGCGGCCGCCTGCACCGTTCGCAGACGGCCGCTTTTTCATTGCCGGGGCTTGTTCCCCCGCCTGCCGGTTGCCCCAGCGGCCGTCCCACTATCCCTACACATTGGGCTGTTTCGATGGCGGGTCGAATATATGTCCGAATAAAATTGGGGTATGGCACTCGCACCGTTGGACCGGACCGGGGAGATGGAGGAATCTCTCTCCGGGGTGCGCACGCTGCTGCAGGACGTCGCGGCCTGCTTCACCGCCGGGTCCGGGTCGCTGAGCACGCGGGAACTGGCCAACATGGTAGCCGCGGTTGAGGACGTTTCGAAGTTGGTGGAGTTCCTGCAGGCCGCCGGGGCCCATGCGGTGGAGCGGGCGGACATCGCTGCGAACGGGGAGACCGAGGCCGGGGCCGGCGCCCTTGCGGACACATCTGATGCCTCCGGTGCGGCGGGGTGGGCGAACCCGGCCGCGGCCATCGCTGCCTCCGGGACCGACGCCGGCGACCCGGGCGGTGTTGGTGGCGCCGGCCCCGACAATGCGGGTTCGAAACAGCAGCGCCGGCGTAAGACCGAGTTCCGGAACAACGCGGAGTATCTGCGCTCCCGGCTGGGGATCGGCATCGTGGAAGCGCGGCGCCGGCTGCGGGTCGGCAAGGTGGTCACCGCGCCGGTGCGGTTCGACGGCGAACCCGGCACCCCGGCACTGCCGGTGCTGGCGGAGGCGATGGCCGCCGGGGACATCAGCGGGGACGCCGCCGTCCTGGTCACCGATTCGATCGCCCGGGCCCGCCCCGCCGCCGATCCCGGGACGCTGGAGGCGATGGAAGCGTCGCTGGTCCGGCAGGCTGCCGAATCCGATACAGACACGCTGGCGATGGTCGCGAAGACCTGGGAAACAGCCGTGGACCAGGACGGCGCCGAGACCTACTGAAGAGGAACTGCGGTCCCGGCAGGGCATGTTCTACCGCGGGCGCCGGCGCGGCTTGCACCAGTTCGTCATCAACACCACCGACGACCAGTACGAAGCCCTCGCCACCGTGATGAACAGCGCCGCCAACCCTCGCATCCAATCCGACGCCATCGAAACCGCCGCCACCAGCCGGAACGACGACGCCCCCGGCCAATCGGGTGCAGGCGATGTCGACGGCGCCGACACGACGGAGGCCGGGATGGCCGGTGCCAGTGGTGCAGATTCGGACAGCGAAGTCGCCAGCCACACGCACACCGACCGAGCAGGTACCTCTGCCTTTGGTGAGGAGGGCAGCGCTGCTGCGGGAGCGAATTCACCTCACGACGCGGTGGATCCGGCGGTCGTTGAAGGAATGGATGATTTCACCCGGGCGCAGAAGCTGCTGGCCGGTCTGGTCGGTGCCTGCCGGATCGCGCTGAACACCGGCAGGCTCCCGGACTCGGGCGGGCACCGCACCCAGGTGATGGTCACCGCCGGCTATGAACAGCTGGCCGGGTTGCTCTCGGGCGGCGGGAGCGCGGTGTTCAACGGCCCGATCTCGGCCAAAACGGTGCGCCGGATGGCCTGTGATGCCGAGATCATCCCCGCGATTCTCGGCTCGAAGGGCGAGGTGCTGGACTTGGGGCGGTCGCAACGGTTCTTCAGCCGGGCGATCCGCCGGGCACTGCTGATTCGGGACAAGGGCTGTGCCTTCCCCGGCTGCACCATGCCCGCGTTCTGGACCGAAGCGCACCACATCGTGCCCTGGTGGGCCGGCGGCCGCACCGAGGTCAACAACGGAGTCTGCCTCTGCGGCCTCCACCACGACCTGATCGAACAAGGCAACTGGGAAATCAACGTCCTCGACGGAATCCCCTGGTTCACCCCGCCCGACTACATCGACCCCGACCGCCAAGCGCTGCGAAACACGTACTGGCAAACCCACATCCCACCCCGACCACTGACAGTCCGAGAATGAGAACGTGCACGCGCCTGCGCCTGCGCCCTCGTCCGCGACGCGGAGCCACCGCGAAGGCCTCCCCACAGACCGCTGCGGAGCAGGACGGCTCCCTCAAGGCTTACTTGGCTCCACTTCTAAATGCACGCAGTGAATAGGAACCAAATGCGGCTCCGGCCTGCCGGCCCGGGGTGACACATCTGACAACCAGCCCGCTTAGCTAACCGCGGGGCGCGCGCGGTCGAAGGTAGTAGGTAGCGGCTCACCGGAGCCCTCGAGAAACCTGGGATGGGCTGATGATCGTAGTAACGCGGCTGAATGACAGCCAGTTTGCGGTCAACCCTGACCTGATTGAGCGCATCCACGCCAACCCGGATACCACTTTGGTGATGGTGGACGGTGCCAAGTACATCGTCACCGAGACGATGAGCCAGGTCATCGAGATGATTGCCAGTTACCGCGCCTACGTGCTGCATCTGGCCCGCGATTTGCCGCCTTCAGTCCACCAGCACAGCCACCCCCAACTCGGCCTTGTGCCCCCTGCGGCACCCGCCTCCGGCGACGACTCCGGGGACTCCGGTAACACTGTGCCGCTGCGCCCTAGGAATACGTAAATGGATCCCGCAACACTTATTGGCCTCCTGCTGGCCTTCGGCTCGCTCTACGCCATGATCACCCTTGAGGGTGCACACGTTTCAGCGCTCCTCATCCCGGCTCCAATGATCCTGGTCTTCGGTGCCACGATTGCCGTGGGCCTGGCTAGCACAACACTCAAGGACGGACTCCAAGCGCTCAAGACGCTGCCGCGGGCCTTTACCGGCAAGGTGGCGAAGCCACAGGTAGTCATTGACCGGGTAGTGGAACTGGCCGAAAAGGCCCGCAGCGAGGGCCTGCTGGCACTCGACGCCGAGGCTACCGAGGAGAAGGACCCGTTCATGCAACGGGCGCTGCAGAACATTGCCGACGGCACCGACGGCGAGGAACTGCGGATCCTCCTCGAAGACGAGATCAGCACGAAAGCCCGCGCCGATCGCCAATCGTCCAAGTTCTACATGAGCATGGGCGGCTACGCGCCGACCATCGGCATTATCGGCACAGTCGTCTCGCTGACCCACGTGCTGGAAAACCTTTCCACCCCGGATACCTTGGGACCGATGATCGCGACGGCGTTCGTTGCCACGCTGTGGGGGTTGCTGTCCGCCAACTTCATTTGGCTGCCGATCGGCGGCAAGCTGAAGCGACTGTCGGATCTGGAAACCGAGCGCATGACCCTGCTGATGGAAGGCATGCTGGCCGTGCAGGCCGGTAGTCAGCCGCGTCTGCTGGGGGAGCGGTTGCGCGCCATGGTTCCTGCACATGAGATGGGCACCGGGAAGCCGGCCAAGGAAGGCAAGTCCGGCAAGTCCGACGACAAGCCCGAGGCCAAGGCGGCATGAAGTCCCGACGGCCGCGCCGTCCGCTCGGCGAGGAGGAAGACGAGCACCCGGACGAACGCTGGATGGCCTCCTACATGGACATGGTCACCGTGCTGATGTGCATGTTTATCGTGCTTTTCGCCATGTCCACGGTGGATGCGGCAAAGTTCCAGCAGCTGGCCAATTCGCTGGCCACCGGTTTCGGAGTGGAGCGCACCCAGGCCGTGGATACGGCCGAGGGCGTAGTGGTGCCCCCGGAACTCATCGACGAAGACGGACAGGGATTCACCGCCGGCGACGCCGAGGAGGACACGGAGGGCGAGCAGAAGACCGATCTGGACCTGGCCATCCAGGAAGTCAATGATCTGCGCCGCATCCAGGAGAAGATCACCAAGGGACTGCAGGAAGAAGGCCTGGAAAAGGCGGTCCGCTTCCAACTGGACGAACGCGGTTTGACCGTCCGCTTGATCGGCAGCGAAACGTTCTTCGAGCCGGACTCACCGGTACTCACGCGCCAGACCATCAAGATCCTCAATGTGGTGGGACCGGTACTGAAGCCTGTCGGCTACGAACTGAAGGTTGAAGGACACACGGCGCAGGTGCGCCATCTAGACCCGGGGGCACTGGACTGGGAACTCTCCTCCGAGCGGGCAGTGAACGTACTGCGGCATCTGGTGGAAGACAGCGGTGTGGTGTCGAGCCGGATCTCCGCCGTGGGGTTCGGCGAGTCCAGGCCGTTGAAGACCAGCGGGAGCGATGAGGATCTGGCGATGAACCGCCGCGTCGACATTGTGGTGCTCTCCGGCCAGCCCGAAGCGATCCGCAACCTGATGCCTGAAGTGATTAAGGATCCTGCCGGCGCCGCTAAGGAGGCCGCCGCCGAACGGGCAGAAGCGGTCCAGAAGGCGGCCGAAGCCGACGCGGCGGCGAAGGCCGCGGCCGAGGCACCGGAGGGTGAAGGCTCCCAAGGTAAATCGGCTGAGCGGGTGGCCGGCGAGCCGGGCGCAGGGGGCTCCGGCGGGGGCGAAGTCGTCACCGGCGGCAACGGCAAGGTCGGGCCGGGCCCGAGCGCCACCTACGCACCGGCGCCGGGCGGAAAGTCCGACGACCACTGAGGGCAGGCCGGTGACCGCTAACGCGGCAAGCCAGCTTTCGGGCGCCAGGGGCGGGGACCCTCTGGCGATCCAGATGCACCACATTCCGCGGACTCCTAACGTCCTCGATTTAGCTGCCGATAGTGCCTGCTGTGACGGTCCAGGAACATGCGCAATCTAGCGCGCCCGAAAAGCCGGCCAGAGCCGTCGAAGTGTACGACTTCCGGCGGCCAACCACTCTGGCGCGCGAGCATTCGCGCGTGCTGGAGTTGGCCTTCGAAACGTTCGCCCGCCAGTGGGGCACCCAGCTGACCGCAAAGGTCCGGGTGATTTGCACGGTGACCTCTGAGCAGGTCCAGATGCAGACCTACGATGAGTACGCGGCCTCGTTGCCGGCCAGTACCGCCATGGTGCTCTGCGCCCTGGATGACATCACCGGCAAGGCGGTGCTCCAGTTCCCCACCAAGGCGGCGATGACCTGGGTGGACCACATGCTGGGCGGGAACGGCACCCACAACTACCCGGACCGCAAGTTCACCCAGATTGAACAGGCCCTGGTCAGCCGGCTGATGGAAGATGCGCTGGAGGACCTGCGCTATTCGCTTGGCTCGCTGCTGACCACGCCGATCAGCCTGGACCAGATCCACTACAACTCGCAGTTCGCCCAGGCGGCGGCCACCAACGACCTGATGATCGTGGCGACGTTCGAGATCCGCGTGGGTGACCTGTCCGCGCCGGCCACGGTGGCCATCCCGGCCGAGGTCTTGCTGACCCAATTGCGCGATTCGTTCGCCTTGAGCAGCCCGGCCAACGCCCGCAAACTGCTGGAAACCCAGCTGGTGCAGATCCCGGTGGATGTGTCGCTGCAGTTCGCCCCGATGCGCGTGCGTCCGGGCCAGGTGCTGGACCTATCCATCGGCGACCTGCTGCCGCTGCCGCACCCGCAGCACCGCCCGCTGGATGTTGCCATCAACGGCGAATGTCTGGCCCATGCCGCCGTCGGCGCCAACGGCAACCGCCTGGCCGGAGTCATTGTTACAACCGAGGAGAACGCCCGATGACACAGACCCAGACCCTGCAGGCTGCTGCCGCCGACGCACTCCTCGGGCTGCTGCCCACCAATACTCCGCTCTACGCGGTGCGCCAGGATGAAGGCGGCCCGCTGCCCGGGCAGGTGGCCTCCGCCGTCGTCGGTTCCTTCGTGGGCGGCACCTCCGCCGATGTGGCGCTGGTAGTGGCCGACCAAGCCGCGCTGGCCGCCGCCGCCGGCACTGATTCCCCGCTGGTTTCCGCCGCTGATCTGCTGCGCCCGGCGCTGGAAGCGGCCACGTCGGTGCTCGGCGCCGGCGTGCTGGGGGAGGCGCACGTGGCCAACGCCGCGGCGCTGTTCTCCGATCCGGAAGCGGCGGTGTTCAAGCTGACCGGCGGCGACGGCGAGGCCGGCGGCTGGTTCGCCATCCGGCTGCGCGAGAACCCCGCCGGTAACGGCGTGGACGAGTCCGTGCTGGCCAAGCTGGGCCGCATCAACAACGTGGAGATGGCGCTCACCGTGGAGATCGGCCGCACGCGGATGTCCGTGCGCGATGTGCTGAACCTGGAACCGGGCGGCGTGATTGAACTGGACCGCTCGGCCGGTGCCCCCGCCGACGTGCTGCTCAACGGCCGACTGATCGCGCACGGCGAGGTCGTCGTCGTCGACCAGGACTACGCCGTGCGCATCACCAAGATCCTCGATGTGCCCGAAGGACTCCTCTAAATGGAGACCGTGGTCCTCGCCCTGCGGGTAGCGCTCTCGCTGGCCGTGGTGCTCGGACTGCTCTGGGTGCTGCAGCGCCGCTTCAGCCGCGGCGCCCGCACCGGCGCGCGCAAGCTGGTGCGCGTGGTGGAACGTCAAACCATCGGGCCGAAGGCTTCGGTGGTCGTGGTGGATGCCGACGGCCAGCGTTTCCTGCTGGGCGTGACCGACCAGGCCGTGAACGTGCTCGACACCCGCGAGGCACCGGCGGAGGAAGAGGCGCAGCCCGCCCACCGGGCGCCGCAAACCGCGTCGGACAGCTTCGCCCGGCTGCTGGAGCTGGCCACCGGCCGCGCCGCAGGCAAGGACCAAACCGCTGGCCGCGCACCGGCGCGTGCCGCGGGCACCGGCCAGGCAACAGCCCAGACAACTGCCCAGTACGACGGCGGTGCCTCGCCGCGCCGGGCCGCGGCACCTGCCGCCGGTGCCGGCCGTCCGGAGTCCGTCGCGGTCGGCGACGCCCCCAACCCGTTTGATGCCGCAGTTGCCGGCTCTTCCGCCGCGGCAGGCGCTGCCGGATCCTCCGGCCTCCCGCGCCGCGCGGCCCGCCGTGCCGGAGAGCAACCGCAGCCGGCGGAGGCGGACGCGTACGGCTACGACCAGCCGTCTGCCGAGCAGGAACTCAACGGCGCAGCGTTCGATGAGCCGCGCCAGGACACCGACGTCATTCCGCTGCGGCAGGCCGCCCTGTACCCGATCGAGGGCGGGCGCCGCTCCGAACGCACCGGCCGCCGGGCCTCCCGCGCGGCCGGCTGGCAGGAGCAGATGCCGGATTCCCCGCTGGCCGGCTCCATCCTGTCTCCGTCCACGTGGAAGCAGACGGCCGAAGCCCTGAAGCAGGTCCGTTCGCGTTGAGCATCACCGGCACTCCGGCCCCGACGGCAGGCCGCTGGCCTCGTCTGGCCACCGCAGCACTCCTGGCACTCCTGCTGGCAGTGCTTTTCGCCGTAGCCGCCACACTGCTGAACGCCCCGTCCGCGTCCGCGTCGCCGGTCGCCCCGGCACCCCCGGGCGACCCGTTCGCGCCGACCGAACCAGGCTCGCCGGACGGCGACGGCGGGTTCTCGGTGGAAATCAACGGTCCCAACGGCACGCCGTCGTCGGCCGTCATTACGCTGTTGGGCATCACGCTGCTGTCGGTGGCCCCGGCGCTGCTGCTGATGATGACGTCCTTCACCAAGATCTTCGTGGTGCTGGCGATGACGCGGAACGCCCTGTCGCTGCCCTCGATCCCGCCGAACCAGGTGCTGGCCGGACTGGCACTGTTCCTCTCCTTGTTCATCATGTGGCCGGTGCTGACCCAGGTGAACGAGCTCGGCGTGCAGCCGTACATGGAAGGAACCGAGACGTTCACCGATGCCGTCTCGGCCGCCGCCGCTCCGCTGCAGAACTTCATGCTGGCGCACACCCGGCAGGAAGACTTGGCCCTGATGATGCGGGCCGCGGACCTGCCCAACCCGGCGAACCCGGCAGAAGTGCCGCTGCAGACCCTGATTCCGGCGTTCATGATTTCGGAACTGCGTGCCGCGTTCATCATCGGGTTCGTGATCTTCGTGCCGTTCCTGGTGATCGACTTGGTCGTCGCCTCGGCGCTGATGTCCATGGGCATGATGATGCTCCCGCCGGTGATGATCTCCCTGCCGTTCAAGATCCTGCTCTTCGTGCTGGTGGATGGCTGGGGCCTGATCATCACCGCCCTGGTCGGAAGTTACGGTACCTAGCTGTGGATACAAACGCCGTCCTGGATATCGGCCTGCAGGGCCTGCTGATCGCCGCCAAACTCTCCGCCCCGGTGCTGGTCACCGCGCTGGTGGTTGGCTTCGCCGTCTCCTTGGTGCAGTCCATGACCCAGATCCAGGAGATCACGCTGTCCTTCGTGCCCAAGGCCGTGGCCGTGGCGGTGGCGTTGCTGGTCTGCGGGCACTGGATGATCTCCGAGATGGTCTCCTTCACCCAGGAAATGTTCGAGAAAATCCCCGGCCTGCTCGGCGGCGGATAATGAACATCCCGCTCGACCAGGCGTGGATCGAGGCCACCATGCTGGCAGGAGTCCGCATGGTGGCTTTCCTGCTCATAGCGCCGCCGTTTTCGTACGGCGCCATCCCGGCCCGGATCAAGGCCATGCTCGGCGTGGGGCTGGCCTTGGCTGTCTCGCCGCGGGTGGTCAACGGCTACGAGCCGCTGAACACCGCCGGGTTTTTCGGTGCGCTGGTGCTGGAGATCCTGGTGGGGGCGCTGCTGGGTTTCCTGGTGCTCATCGTGTTCTCCGCGGTGCAGTCCGCGGGCACGCTGATCGACCTGTTCGGCGGTTTCTCGATGGCGCAGGCGTTCGATCCGCAGGCCATGGTCAACGGCGCGCAGTTCACCCGGCTGTTCCAGATGTCCGCGCTGGCGCTGCTGTTCGCCTCCGACGGCTACCAGTTGATCATCGGCGGGCTGGCGCGCAGCTTCACCGCGCTGCCGCTGGGCGGGGGAGTGGACCTGGCCGAACCTGTGCAGGTAATGATCACCGGCGTGACCCAGATGTTCCTGGCCGCGGTGCAGATTGCCGGGCCGCTGCTGGTGGTGCTGTTCCTGGCCGACGCCGGTTTGGGCCTGCTCACCCGCGTGGCCCCGGCGCTGAACGCGTTTGCGCTGGGCTTTCCACTGAAGATCTTCCTGACCCTGATGCTGGGCGGGGTGGTGTTCGTGGCGTTGCCGCGGATTGTCTCGTCCCTGGCCGGCCAGGCCGTGACGGCGCTGACGGGGGTGGGCTAGGTGTCGCAGGATACCTCCGAAGAACGGACAGAGCAGGCCACGCCCAAGCGGATGAAGGATGTCCGCCAAAAGGGCCAGCTCTCCAAGTCCCAGGACCTGACCGCCTGGCTGGGCATCGGCGCCGCGGCGGTGATGCTGCCGATGACCATCGGCCGGGCCGCGCAAGCCGGCACCGACCAGATGTTCACCGTCACGCGGATGATCTCCTCGCCGGATCCGGGGCTGGTGGTCAAGGCGCTGGAGGACGGGCTGGGCACCATCATGTACACGCTCACCCCGATGTTCCTGGCCGTGGTGGCCGTGATCATCGCCGGCGCGGCGCTGCAGGGCGGCATCCACTGGAAGAAGTTCAAGCCGGAGACCCAACAGTTCAACCTGGTCAACGGGATCAAAAAGGTGTTCGGCATGCAGGCGCTCTGGCAGGGCGTCAAGGCGCTGCTGAAGACCGTGGTGGTGGGGCTTGCCCTGTACTTTGTGGTGCAGGGGCTGGTCCCGGTGCTGATGACCGCCGGCGGGCTCTCGGTGTCCTCGCTGCTCGACGCCGCCGGCGGCGGCGCCGTCGGGCTGCTGCAGACCGCGATCATCGCCGGCCTGATCCTGGCCGCGTTGGACGTGATGGTGGTGATCCGGCGCAACCGGAAGAAGACCCGGATGACCAAGAAGGAAGTCCGGGACGAGAACAAGAACTCCGAAGGCGATCCCCTGATCAAGTCGCAGCGGCGTTCGCGGCAGTTGGCGATGAGCCGCAACCGCATGATCGCCGCGGTAGGAGGCTCCGACGTCGTGCTGGTGAACCCGACGCACTACGCGGTGGCGCTGAAATACGAACCGGGCAAATCCGCGCCGCGCGTGGTGGCCAAGGGGGCCGGCCTGATTGCGGCCCGCATCCGCGAGGAAGCGGAGACCACGCACGTGCCGGTGGTGCGCGACGTGCCGCTGGCGCGGGCCCTGCACGCGGCCTGCGAGATCGGCCAGGAGATCCCGCTGGAGCTCTACAACGCGGTGGCCCGCGTGCTGGCTTTCGTGATGAGCCTGAAGGCCCGCGGCAGCTGCAGCCAGCACGGCCGCAGGCGTCCACACTATGGCGGAGCCGGCGATGACCGACGCCGACGCCGCCGCCCATGCTTCAACCCGGCAGGGCCGACGCGCCCTGTCCGTACCGTCCTCCCTACCGTCGCCTGGAGGTGACTGATGAACCGCAACCTCTCCAAGCTCGCTGTCCCCATGGGCGTGGTGGGCATCATCCTGCTGCTGGTGGTGCCGATCCCGGCCGGGCTGCTGGATGTGCTGATCATCGTGAACATTCTGCTGGCGCTGGTGATCCTGCTGACCACCATGTTCGTGAAGAAGCCGCTGGACTTCTCCGTGTTCCCGTCGCTGCTGCTGGTGGCCACGCTGTTCCGGCTGGGCCTGAACGTGGCGTCCACCCGGCTGGTGCTGGGCGACGGCTACGCCGGGCAGGTGATCGAGGCCTTCGGTCATGTGGCCGTGGGCGGCTCGATCATCATCGGCGCGGTGGTGTTCCTGATCCTGGTGGTCATCCAGTTCGTGGTGGTCACCAAGGGCGCCGAGCGCGTGGCCGAGGTGGGCGCGCGCTTCACGCTGGACGCGATGCCCGGCAAGCAGATGGCGATCGACGCCGACCTCAACGCCGGCCTGATCACCGACGTGCAGGCCCGCGAACGCCGTGCCGCGGTGTCCGCCGAAGCCGACTTCTACGGCGCGATGGACGGTGCGTCCAAGTTCGTCAAGGGCGACGCGATCGCCGGCATCATCATTATCATCATCAACATCGTCGGCGGGATCGCCATCGGCATGCTGCAGCGCGGCATGCCGATCGGCGAGTCGGTCAGCACCTACACGCTGCTGACCATCGGCGACGGCCTGGTCACGCAGATCCCGGCGCTGCTGATGGCCGTCTCCACCGGCATGGTCGTCACGCGGTCCAACGCGGACTCGGAGATGGGCACGGACGCGTCCGACCAGCTGACCCAGTCCCGGCAGGCGCTGATGATCGCCGGCGGCGCGGCCATTCTGCTGGCCCTGATCCCGGGCATGCCCAAGATCCCGTTCATCCTGGTGGGCGCCTTCCTGATCTTCATGGCGCAGCGGCTCAAGGCATCGGAGGCTGCCAAAGCCAAGCACGACGACGCCGCTGCCGCCGAAGCGGGTCCGCCGGCTCCCGCTTCGGAGACTACCGAGGACCTGATTGAGCAGATGCGGGTGCATGCGCTGGAGATCCAGCTGGCACCCGACCTGGTGGACCTGGTCTCCGGCGCGTCGGATGACCTGTTGGCCCGGGTGCGGGCCTTGCGCCGGAAGATCGCGATGGAACTGGGCATTGTGGTGCCGCCGGTGCGAACCCGCGACAGCATCGACCTGCCGATGTCCACCTACGCCATCCGGATTGCCGGCGTGGAGACCGGCCGCGGCGAGGCGCCGGCGGGCAAGGTGCTGGCGCTGGGCGACAACCTGGACTCGCTGCCGGGCATCGCCACGGTGGAGCCGGTGTTCGGGCTGGCCGGCAAATGGGTTCCGGCGGAGATGCGGCACAGCGCGGAGATGACCGGGGCCACGGTGATCGACCGGGTCTCGGTCCTGGTGACACACCTGTCCTCGCTGATCTCGGCCAACGCGGCCCGGCTGCTCACCCGCGAGGACGTGCGCGTCCTGACCGAAGGGGTCAAGTCCGTGAACCCGTCCGCCGTCGACGAACTCACCCCGTCGCTGCTCTCGCTGGCCGAGGTGCAGCGGGTGCTGCAGGGGCTGCTGGCGGAGCAGATCCCGATCAACGACCTGCCGCGCATCTATGAAGCGCTGGCGCTCAAGGCCAAGTCGTCCACCGATCCGGAGGGGCTGATCGAAGCCGCCCGGCAGGCGTTGGGGCCGGCCCTGACCGCGCAGTACCTGGACGGGCAGCTGCTGCGGGTCATCATGATCGATCCCACGCTGGAGCAATCCATGCTGGAGGGCATGCGCCCCTCCGAACTGGGCACCCAGATCCTGCTCTCGGCCGACCGTACCGAAGCCGTGCTGGCCTCGTTGCGGAGTGCGCTGGAGAAGGTGGAAGCCAACGGGCTCACCGCCGTGCTGGTCTGCGCACCCGCGCTCCGCCCGGCCATCCGGCGGCTCGTCTCGGCGCAGTCCGGGGGACTTCCGGTACTGTCCTACCAGGAGGTCACCTCCGCCAATGTGAAGATCGAGACCGTGGGGGTAGTGCGTGTCGGCCAGACGGCTGCAGCTTAAAGGCGCCTCACTGCAGGAACTCCAAGCCCAGGTCCTGGCCGAGCATGGACCCGACGCGAGAATCGTCGCCGCCGAGAAAGTCACGGTCGGCGGCATCCGCGGCTTCTTTGCCCGCGAGCACTACGAAGTCACCGTGGAACTGCCGGCCCCGGCCGTGCGCGGCCAGCATGCGCTGGACCAGAAGGCCCGCGCCGGCATCGCCGCACTGCTGGCGGACGCCGAGCTTGCCGAATCCCAACTGCACGGTTCCCGGCTGCACGGCAAGGCGCCCGAACTGCACGTGTCCACGCATACCGACCAGTTCGCGGTGGTCATGGACAACCTGACCTTCAACACCGCCCGACCCACCCGGCTGCCCAAGGGCGCCAAACTGGAGCAGCCGGGGCCCGAGGCTGCGCCGGCAGCAGCCCGGCCCCAACCGGGCCCAGGGGCAGGCGGCCCGACGGCGGGCGGCACGGGGGCGGGGGACCCGACGGCCGACGACGCGTCGGCGGTGCCGCCTCGGGCACGGCCCGGGTTCGGTCGGCGGCGGACCGACGTGAAGCCCGGCGCCAAAGCCGCCTCGAAGCCTGGCACCGGCGCCGCCTCGGAGCCCGAGGCGGCCGTCCTAGGCCAGGAACCAGATGTCGCTGCTGCCGGGACGCCGGCGGCGCCTGCCGGAACCCCCGCTGCATCGGTTGGGACCCCCGGTGCGTCCTCACCCACCGACGGAGAGCCTGTCGTGGCGGGCACCGTCGTCGTCAGTGGCGTGCCGCACCCTGCAGGAACGGCGGAGCCGGACGGGGCGCAACAACCTACGGGGCCGGGATCGGCGGCAGCGCCGGCCATTCCTTCGCCGCTCTACGGGCCGGGGGATCTGGTGCTGGTGATCGGCCAAGGCGGCAATGCCTTGGCCGCGGCCAATTCCATGGCCGCCGCCGCGCCTGCCGTCAACGGCGCGCCGTCGGAGGCTGCCGACTGGATCTCCAGCGGCGGGAACATGGTCAGGATGGCCGGCGCGCACGCTGCCGAGGTCAGGCGTCCGGTGCAGGACCGCAACAGCGCCATCGGTGCCCGCGCCCGCGGGGTGGAAAGGGGACAGAGCGTCTTCGTGGCGTTTGGCCTGGGCGACACGCTCACGCCGACCCTGGAGATGCTCGCGATCCTGCCGGCCCTGGGCGCGGACCAGATTTGGCTGGCCGTGGACGCCGGGCGTAAGGCCGAGGACACGGATCGCTGGGTGCAGGCCGTGCAGCGCGTTGTTGTTCCCGACGGACTGGCCGTGACCGGAACCAGGCACACCAGCACCCCGAAGACGGTCAACACCTTGGGCGTTCCCGTCGGCTGGGTGGACGGGGCGCCGGCCGAGGCCGCCCGGCTCTGAGGGCGCGGCTGTGAGGCCAGCCGGCTCTGAGGCTGCCCAACTCTGAGGGCGCCGGCTATGCCGCGGCGGCCGCGTAGGCCGCGGCTGAAGCGGACGTACGCGCCGCCCTAGCCGGGAGCCAGCGGGTTCCTGCGATAGAGTTGACGGGTGCTGGTGCTGACACGTAAACCCGGAGAGCGGATCCTGATCGGTGACGACATTGTCATCACCGTGCTGGACGCCCGCCGCGACGGCGTGCGCCTCGGCATCGAGGCCCCGCGCGGCGTGAAAATCCAGCGAGACGAAGTGGTCCAGGCCGTCAGCGAAGCCAATGTGGCTGCCGCGCAGAGCGGGCCGGAGGCCGAAGAGCGCATCAAGGCCCTGCTGGGGCTGAACGTTGCCGGCACCGGCGAACCCGGCGGGAACTGACCTCCGAGTCAGCACGCCGCCGGCCGTTTCACGTTCCCCGGCATCGCCGTCCTGAGCGCCGAATCGCCCGCACACACGCCGAAAACGCCGAAAACGGGAGCATGCTCCGACCGTTGACGAGCGGTTCCGCGGGTCGCCCCAGGGCGGGGCGCCGCCGTCGTCATTGTCTTTTTTGACCTAACCCCGGGCGGCAGGATAATCTTAATCGTCGTTGTGCGTGTCCAACCTCGATACGCTATGTCCGTGAGACGGCCCGGTTGCAGGGCCAACCTGATCCACGGAAATAGCCGAGATCCTCTGGGCCACTGGTCAGATTTCAGTCCTCACCTGAAGTTCCGGTAGCGCATCACCAACTTTGCGCGTGCGTTCTGCGAAGAATGCTCCGCTACCTTAGAACACCAAACGAAGGCAAAAACCGTGCGTACGTACACTCCGAAGCCCGGCGATATCAACCGCCAGTGGCACGTCATTGACGCCACCGACGTTGTCCTCGGTCGTCTTGCCAGCCAGACCGCAACACTGCTGCGCGGAAAGCACAAGCCGACCTTTGCTCCTCACATGGACATGGGCGATTTCGTCATCATCATCAACGCAGAGAAGGTTGCCCTGACCGGCGCCAAGCTCGAACAGAAGCGTGCCTACCGCCACTCCGGTTTCCCGGGTGGCCTGACCTCCGTCAACTACGCCGAACTGCTGGAAAAGAACCCGGTGCGCGCAGTTGAGAAGGCCATCAGGGGCATGCTGCCGAAGAACTCCCTGGCTGCCCAGCAGCTGTCCAAGCTGAAGGTCTACAAGGGTGCCGAGCACCCGCACGCTGCCCAGCAGCCGAAGACCTTCGAAATCACCCAGGTCGCCCAGTAGCGCCGGCCACCACTAGAAACTTAATTCAAGGAGAATCGTGGCTGAAGAGCTGAACACCGCTGCTGAGGGCGAAACCCTCACCAGCTACACCTCGGAGTCATCCGAGGCCACCGAGACCGTCAAAAAGGAACGTCCGGCCCTGACCGTCGGCGGAGCTGCCGTGGGTCGCCGCAAGCAGGCCATCGCCCGCGTGCGTCTGGTTCCGGGTTCCGGCAACTGGACCATCAACGACCGCGAACTGGCGAACTACTTCCCGAACAAGCTGCACCAGCAGGAAGTGAACGATCCGTTCAAGATCCTGGATCTGGAAGGCGCTTACGACGTTATCGCCCGCATCCACGGCGGTGGCCCCTCCGGCCAGGCCGGTGCGCTGCGCCTGGGTGTTGCCCGCGCGCTGAACGAGATCGACCGCGAGAACAACCGCCCGACGCTGAAGAAGGCCGGTTTCCTCACCCGCGACGCCCGTATCATCGAGCGCAAGAAGGCCGGCCTCAAGAAGGCCCGCAAGGCACCCCAGTACTCGAAGCGCTAAACCGCTTCGGAAGTCTGTGCTTCCACCGCGAGGCCCCGCAGCATTTGCTGCGGGGCCTCGCGGCCGTTTAAGCAGCGGCCTGTGTGTCCGCCGACACGCTGTGAAACGTCTCGGCGGAACCCTGCCGTAAAATGATTCGCAATGTCTAGATTATTTGGTACCGACGGAGTCCGCGGCCTGGCCAACGGGTTGATCACTGCCGAGCTCGCGCTGCAAGTTGCGCAGGCCGCCGCGGTGGTCCTTGGCCACCGGCAAGTTGAGGACGGCAAGCGCCCGACGGCGGTGATCGCCCGCGATCCGCGCGCCAGCGGCGAGTTCATCAGCTCCGCCGTGGAGGCCGGTCTGGCCAGTTCCGGCGTGGACGTCTACGACGCCGGCGTGCTGCCCACGCCCGCCGCCGCCTACCTGGTGGGGGACCTGAACGCAGACTTCGGCGTCATGATCTCCGCCTCGCACAACCCGGCTCCGGACAACGGCATCAAGTTCTTCGCCCGCGGCGGCCACAAGCTGCCCGACGAGGTCGAGGACGCGATCGAGCAGGAAATGTCCCGGCCGCGGCTGCGGCCCACCGGCGCAGACGTCGGACGCATCCAGCGCTTCTCCGACGCCGAGGACCGCTACATCCTGCACCTGCTGCAGACCCTGCCCGTCCGCCTCGAGGGCCTGAAGGTGGTCCTCGACTGCGCCCACGGCGCGGCCAGCGGCTGCTCCCCGGAAGTCTTCCGCGCCGCCGGTGCCGACATTGTGGTGATGGGCGCCGAGCCGGACGGGTTGAACATCAACGACGGCGTGGGCTCGACCCACTTGGAGCAGCTGCAGGCCGCCGTCGTCGAACATGGCGCAGACCTGGGTATTGCCCACGATGGCGATGCCGACCGCTGCTTGGCCGTGGACGAGCGTGGTGAGGTGATCGACGGCGACCAGATCATGACCATCCTGGCACTTGCCCTGCGCGACGCGGGACGGCTCAAGGACGACGTCCTGGTGGCCACCGTGATGAGCAACCTCGGCATGAAGCTGGCGCTGCAGGAAGCGGGCATCCGGATCGAAGAAACCGCGGTGGGCGACCGTTACGTGCTGGAGAACATGCGCGCCAACGGCTACTCGCTGGGCGGCGAACAGTCCGGTCACGTCATCTTTTCGGAATATGCCACCACCGGCGACGGCGTGCTGACCGGCCTGCAGTTGGCCGCACAGCTGGCCAAGACCGGCAAGCCGCTGTCCGAGTTGTCCCGGCGGATGGTCCGGCTGCCCCAGGTCCTGATCAACGTCAAGGATGTGGACAAGAGCGCCGTCAAGACCAACCAGGCGCTCCAGACGGCCGTCGCGGCCGCCTCTGCGCAATTGGGCGAGACCGGCCGGGTGCTGCTGCGGCCGTCCGGCACGGAGCCCGTGGTCCGCGTGATGGTGGAGGCGGCCGACATGGCGACCGCGCAGGCCACCGCCGAGGAGCTGGCCCAGACGGTGAAGCAGCACCTGGCGCTGGAACCGGCGGACATCGACTAATTGTGACGTCGGCCAGCCGCTTCCGGCGCTGCGGCCAGTCCCTTTGCCGGTTGCCGTGCTGCTACAGCCGGTTGCCTGCCCGCAGCGCGTCCCGGATCTCGGTCAGCAGCGCGATCTGCGGATCCACGGCTTCTTCGGTTTTGTTGATGCCCAGGCGGCGGTTGCGCCGATCGATCAGGTGGTTCATCGGGACCACGACCACACAGTAGATCGCGGAGGCAATCAGCAGGAAGTTCACCATCGCCGTGAGCAGGACGCCGAAGGCTACCTCATTGCCGTTGAAGTTCCAGAGCAAGAAGCTGTCGAAGTTGGGCGACCCGACCAGGCCTGCGATGAACGGCATCAGCACGTTGTTGACCAAGGCATTAACCACCGCCCCGAAGGCTCCGCCGATGATCACGGCGACGGCCAGGTCAATGACGTTGCCCTTCATAATGAATTCTTTGAACCCGTTTATCATGTCGCCCAATGTATCGCCCATCCTCAGGCGGCCGGCGGATCTACCTCGCAAGGATCCACAGCGTTATGGATAGCGGGGAGCGGGGGGAAGCCCGAAGTACTCCTCGAGCGAGTGGATGTTGCGTTGTGCCATCGTCCCGGCCACCTTCTTGCCCACGTAACGCAGGTGCCACGGCTCAGGCGAATACCCGGTCACGTCTTCTTCCCCCGGCGAGTAGCGGATGATGAACCCGAACCGCACGGCATTGTTGGCCACCCAGCTGCCGGCTGCAGTGTCGGCGAAGCATTGCTGCAGGTTGCACGCTCCAGTGCTGTCGCCGATGTCCAGGGACAGGCCGGTCTGGTGCTCGGAATAGCCGGGGCGTGCCGAAATCATGTCCGCGGCGGCCTCGCTTCCGTGCTGGAGGACCCAGTGGTTGTAGGTGTCCACCTGGGTGGCATAGGAACGGAATCCGCTGACCATGACCATGGGCGCCCCGTCGGCCGCAGCCGCGCTGAACATCTTCTCGGTGGCGTCTGCCACGGCGTCGCGCAGCAAGGCGGACTCGCCGCCGGTCCCGATGCTGACCGAGGGCTGGCGCAGGTCGTCGGGGTGGTAGTCCAGCGGGGCCAGCGGCCGGCGCTTGTTAACGACGACGCCGATGCTCGCCGGATCGGTGTGGTCCCCCCGGGCACCGGGCGCGCCGTCGTTCTTTTTCTTCTTCTTCGCAGCCTTCGGGCTCTGCGATGGAACCGGCAGCGAGGTGGCATCCGCCGACGGCTGCGCCGCGGCCGTGGTACTGGGGGAGGGCGTGGTTTCATCCGCCGGAACGCAGCCGGTGAGCAAGGCCAGCGCCGCGGCGAGGCCTGCGGCGAGCACCGGAGCCCTCAGAGCTGACATGTCAGGTTTTCCGCAGCAGCATCCTGCGGATCGAGTGGTCCGCATCCTTGGTGAGCACCAGCTGTGCCCGGCCGCGTGTCGGCAGCACGTTCTCCCTCAGGTTCGGTTCATTGATCCGGCGCCAGATCCCCAGCGCCGTCTCGGTGGCCTCGGTATCGCTGAGCGAGGCGTAGCGGTGGAAATACGATTCCGGGTTGGCAAACGACGTCCGCCTCAGTTTGTGGAAGCGGTTGACGTACCACTGCTCAATATAGGACGTCTTGGCGTCCACATAAACGGAGAAATCGAAAAAGTCGCTCAGCGCCAGGCCGGTCCGTCCGTCCGCCCGCGGGCGCGCCGGAGCCAACACGTTCAGCCCCTCCACAATCAGCACGTCCGGGCGGTGGACCACCACTTCCTTGTCCGGCACGATGTCGTAGGTCAGATGCGAGTACCAGGGCGCGCGCACTTCTTCGGCGCCGGACTTGACCTCGGACACGAACCGCAGCAGCGACCGCTGGTCGTAGGACTCGGGGAAGCCTTTGCGTTCCATCAGGCCGCGCCGCGCCAGCTCCGCATTCGGGTAGAGGAACCCGTCAGTGGTGATCAGTTCCACGTTCGGGGTGTCCGGCCAGCGGCGCAGCATCTCGCGCAGCACGCGTGCCGTGGTGGACTTTCCCACGGCCACCGAACCGGCCACGCCGATCACGAACGGGGTGCGGCGGCTGGTTTCGCCCAGGAACGTGGTGGTGGCCTTGTGCAGCTCGCCGGCCGCGCCCACATACAGGTTGAGCAGGCGGGAGAGCGGCAGATAGACCTCGCGGACCTCATCCAGGTTCAGGGCATCGCCCAGGCCACGGAGGCGCTCAATATCGTCTTGGTCAAGGGGTTGTTCAATCTGGTTGGACAGCCGGGACCAGGTCTGCCGGTCCAGCTCAACAAAGGGTGTGAAATTACTCTCACCGCTTGACGCCGTCGTCTTCGGTGTCGCATCAGTCACCTCTGAATTGTGCCTGCTGCGGGTTTCAAATCCCAAAAGGCGCGCGACGGCGGCGCGCCGGGTTACGCCGCCAGCCCGCCGACCGCGGGGCTGCTGGGTTCAACGCAGGGAAGGAGGCGCACCGGGACAAGAGGACAATCCGTCAGCAGCCGGCCGGCGGGCAGGTACCCTTAATCTCATGTGTGGAATCGTCGGATATGTTGGCCGCCGCGACGGCGGGGCCGGAGTCAGCGTTGCTGATCACAGCGCCCTGGATGTTGTTCTCGAGGGGCTTCGCCGCCTCGAATACCGCGGCTACGATTCCGCGGGAGTGGCGGTCATTTCCGAGGCGGGTATCGAATCGCGGAAAAAGTCGGGCAAGCTGAGCAACCTGCTGGACGAACTCGAGGCCGACCCGCTGCCCGAATCGCTGACCGGGATCGGCCACACCCGCTGGGCGACGCACGGCGGACCCACGGACCAGAATGCGCACCCGCACCTGGCCGACGAGGACCGGCTGGCCGTGATCCACAACGGCATCATCGAGAACTTCGCCGAACTCCGTGCGTCCCTTTTGGCCAAGGGCTACACACTGCGCTCGGAGACCGACACCGAAGTGGCAGCGGTGCTGCTCGGGGACATCTACCGTTCGCTGGTGGCCAAGGATTCTGCCACCGCCACCCTGGCCAAAGCCATGCAGCTCGCCTGCCAGCGGCTGGAGGGCGCGTTCACGCTGCTGGCCATCCACCAAGACCAGCCCGACGTCGTCGTCGCTGCCCGCCGCAACTCGCCGCTCGTCGTCGGACTGGGCGAGGGCGAAAACTTCCTGGGTTCCGACGTTTCCGGCTTCATCGACTTCACCCGCCGCGCCGTGGAGCTGGAGCAGGACCAGATCGTCACCATCACCCCGGACGCCATCGAGATCACGGACTTCTTCGGCAACGCCGCCCAGGGAACCGAGTTCGAGGTCAACTGGGACGCCGCAGCCGCGGAGAAGGGCGGCTACCCGTCCTTCATGGAGAAGGAAATCAACGACCAGCCCGAGGCCGTCGGCCAGACTCTGCTCGGCCGGTCCGACCTGGACGGACGGCTGACCCTGGACGAGCTGCGGATCGATCCGCAGCTGCTCAAGACGGTCAGCAAGATCATCGTGCTGGCGTGCGGCACCTCGGCCTACGCCGGCCAGGTGGCGAAGTACGCGATCGAGCACTGGTGCCGGATTCCGGTGGAGGTGGAGCTTTCGCACGAGTTCCGCTACCGCGACCCGATCGTGGATGCCAACACGCTGATTGTGGCCATCTCCCAGTCCGGCGAAACCATGGACACCCTGATGGCCGTCCGCTATGCCAAGGAGCAGGGCGCCAAGGTGATGGCCATCTGCAATACCAACGGCTCCACCATCCCGCGTGAGGCCGACGCGGTGCTCTACACGCACGCCGGCCCGGAAATCGCCGTCGCCTCGACGAAGGCCTTCCTGGCGCAGATCACCGCGGCCTACCTGCTGGGCCTCTACCTGGCGCAGCTTCGCGGCAACAAGTTCCAGGGCGAGATCAGGGACATCCTGGCGGATCTGGGCAAGATCCCGGCCAAGATCCAGAAGGTGCTGGACAACGCGAAGGACATCAAGGACCTGGCCGCCCGCATGGCGGACACCAAATCGGTGCTGTTCCTCGGCCGCCACGTGGGATTCCCCGTCGCCATGGAAGGCGCGCTGAAGCTGAAGGAACTGGCCTACATCCACGCCGAAGGCTTCGCCGCCGGCGAGCTCAAGCACGGACCGATCGCCCTGATCGAGGACGGTCAGCCGGTCTTCGTGGTGGTGCCCTCACCGCGCGGGCGCAATTCGCTGCACGCCAAAGTGGTCTCCAACATCCAGGAGATCCGGGCCCGCGGCGCCAAGACCATCGTCATCGCGGAAGAGGGCGACGAGGCGGTCAAGGACTTCGCGGAATTCGTCTTCTTCGTGCCGGAGGCGCCCACCCTGCTGGCCCCGCTGCTGACCACGGTTCCGCTGCAGATCTTCGCCTGCGCGCTGGCGACGGCCAAGGGGTTCGACGTGGACCAGCCGCGCAACCTGGCCAAGAGCGTCACGGTCGAATAAGGGGCAGCAGGCAAGCATGGCCACCCGCTTACTCTTTGCAGTGCCCCGATCCCCGTACAACCGGATCGGGGACTGCTCCGTTCCCCAGCGCCGGGTGCGCGCGGGGCGGGCAGCGCTGCGGTTGCGCGTGCGGCTGCTCTCGGTGCCGCCGGTGCGGTGCACGCTCCGGTCCAGCCCGGAGCAGCCCGCGCTGTCGCCCAGGTGCGCGCGCTCGCCGTGGGCCGTGCGGGCCGGAGCCGGGAAATGATCGTGGGCATCGGCGTGGACGTGGTGGAAGTTTCCAGATTCCGCCGGCAGCTGCAGCGTACGCCGGCCTTGCGCGAACGGCTCTTCACCCCGGCCGAGCGTGAGCTCAACACCAGGTCGCTGGCTGCCCGCTTCGCCGCCAAGGAAGCGATCGCCAAGGCACTGGGCGCTCCCTCGGGCATGAACTGGCAGGACTGCACCATCTGCGTCGACGCCGGGGGAGACCCCTATCCGGAATTCACCGGCACCGTTGCCGCGGCGGCCAAGGCCAGGGGCGTGAAGTACTGGCACCTGTCCATGAGCCACGACGGCGACCTGGCCACGGCCATGGTGGTGGCTGAGAAGTAGCGGTTAGCCGCCCGCCACCCGGTAGTGCAGGTACACCACTCCGTTGCCGAAGCGCCGCTCGTCCAGCAGTTCGAGGTCCACCTTCACGTCTTCCGCGAGGAAGCGTTTCCCGCCACCGACCACGATCGGCGAGACGAAGAACCGGCATTCATCGACCAGCCCTGCCGTGAACGCGTGGCCGGCCAGATCCGGTCCGCTGATGCTCAGGTCTTCTGCTGCCTCGTTTTTCATCCGGCGGACGGCCTCCGGGTCAAACTCCCGCTCGATTCGGGTGCGGGCGCTGGAGGCTTTTTCCAAGGTCCGGGAATAGACCACCTTGTCCTTCCGCAGCCACGACTCTGCGAACTGGCGTTCGACCGGCGGGACGTCGCCGCCGGCCAGTACGGTTTCCCAGAAGACCATCACCTCGTACATCCGGCGGCCGAGAAGATACGTTCCGACACGATCCTCCACATCATTCACGAACGAATGAACTTCCTCGTCGGGCATGCTCCAGTCAAAGTTGCCGTTCTGGTCGGCAATGTAGCCGTCCAGGGACATGATGGCCGAGTACAGCAGTTTTGCCACGGTGACTCCTGAGCTGATCGGAGGGGCGGAGCGTTGTCCCATTGTCGCCGACCTTGTCCGTCAGGGGAACGGCTTCCGTCTTCGCCGGCGCAGCGGAGCCGGGCTATTCCGCGGCAACTGAGCGATGTATCCTGCTGGCACTGCAGCAGGCCATGATCGAAGGAGAATGAGCCGTGAGCGCACCGGACCAGTACGCAAGCGTCCGCTATCTGGTGGACGACGTTGGAGCGGCCGTCGACTTCTACACCGGAAATTTCGGTTTCACCGTCCATACGCAATTTCCCGGATTCGCCGACGTGACACGCGGCCCGCTGCGACTGCTGCTCTCCGGGCCGCCCAGTTCGGGGGCCCGCGCCACGCCCGCGGAGTATGCGGCCGCCGGACGCAACCGCATCCACCTGATCGTCCAGGACCTGGACACAGAAATCGGCCGGCTGCGCGGTGCAGGGCTGCAGTTCCGCAGCGACGTGGTGGAAGGCCCCGGCGGCCGGCAGATACTGCTCACCGACCCGGCCGGGAATTTGGTGGAACTGTTCCAGCCCGCACCGCAGGCACCGGAGTGACGGCGGCCGCCCTCAGCCGCCGCCCAAACTCTTGACGTACTCGTAGGCCTCCTCGCTGACCCTGCGCCACAGCTGCTCGGTGGCCGGCGCGTCCTCGGCCACCGCCGGGAAGGCCACCCATTCCTTCATGGTCCGCTGTCCCATGGTGACCGGTTCTGCCGCACCGGAAGCAACGGCAGCCTCGGCGCGCTGCCGTGGAACCTTGACGATCAGGCGGTGGCCGTGGCCGAGGAACGCGAAGATCTTGCCACCGACCCTCAGGCCAGGACTGCGGAACATGGTGCCGCTTTCCACCAGCGGGTCATCGGAAAACCCGCGGGCCAGAACCCCGAGCAGGACAAGGTCCTGATCGCCGTCCGACCGGCGCGGATGCGTCACCACATCCTCCTTAGGCTCGAATGAAGATGGCCGAGGCTGCGGCGGATTCGACCATCAAGTCGCTCATGCCGACCACCACGTACCAATAGGTGCGTCCCCGAACCGTGCCCGTGTCCACGAACCGCTCCGGATTGCCGCGCCGCCGCTGCACCTGCCGGAGAGCTCCGGCGCGGAACTCGTGCTTGGGCATATCCGTGACCCGGCCAGAACCTGATAGTAGGTCAACGATACGCCCGCCCTGATCCGGCCGACAGTAGTACCAGCCGTTGTGTAGGCCCGGTGGCGCCGGCGCGCCCGAACGGGTCCCGCAGGCAACAGTTTGGCAGGGCAATTCAGCACGCCCTGCACACGGCGGATTCCGCGCGGGGCCGGGCGCCGTCGTCGTTATCCGGCCCGTGTGGCGGACCAACCGGGATGTCCATTGTTCCGGCCATGGGGTAAGAAAGGATGAGGGGATCCCCATCGATGATCAGGAGTTGCGCATGGAAGTTTGGCCGGGAGACGCCTACCCGCTGGGGGCAACCTACGACGGCAACGGCACCAACTTTGCAGTGTTCAGCGAAGCAGCGGATGCCGTGTTCCTGTGCCTGTTTGACGACGACGGCGTCGAACAGCGGATCGAACTCAAAGACGTCGACGGCTACGTGTGGCACTGCTATCTGCCCCAGATCCAGCCGGGCCGGAAGTACGGCTTCCGGGTGGAAGGCCCCTACGATCCCGGCCAGGGGATGCGCTGCAACGTGAACAAGCTGTTGCTGGACCCCTATGCCAAGGCCGTCAGCGGCCAGATCGACTGGGCCCAGCCGCTGTTCGGCTACAACTTCGGCGACGAGGACTCCCGCAATGACGAGGACTCGGCGGAGCACATGATGCTCGGCGTCGTCGTCAATCCGTTCTTCGACTGGGATGGCGACCGCAAGCCGCGCACGCCGTACCACCGCTCGGTGATCTACGAGGCCCATGTCAAGGGCCTGACCCAGCTGCATCCGGAGATCCCGGAAGAACAGCGCGGCACCTACGCCGGCATCGCGCATCCGGCGGTGATCGAGCACCTCAAGAAGCTGGGCGTGACCGCCATCGAGCTGATGCCGGTCCACCAGTTCGTCAATGACAGCACGCTGCAGGACAAGGGACTGTCCAACTACTGGGGCTACAACACCATCGGCTTTTTCGCGCCGCAGAACACGTACTGCTCCTCCGGCGATACCGGGCAGCAGGTGCAGGAGTTCAAGGCGATGGTCCGCGAACTGCACCTGGCCGGCATCGAGGTGATCCTCGACGTCGTCTACAACCACACGGCAGAAGGGAACCATCTGGGCCCCACCCTGTCCTTCCGCGGGCTGGACAACGGGGCGTACTACCGGCTGGTGGACGACCAGCCGCAGTACTACATGGACTACACCGGCACCGGAAATTCGCTGAATGTGCGCCACCCCCATTCGCTGCAGCTGCTGATGGACTCGCTGCGCTATTGGGCGTCGGAGATGCACGTGGATGGTTTCCGCTTCGACCTTGCCTCCACGCTGGCCCGCGAGTTCTACGATGTGGACCGGCTCTCGACGTTCTTTGAAATGGTGCAGCAGGACCCGATCGTGTCGCAGACCAAGTTGATCGCGGAGCCGTGGGACATCGGTCCGGGCGGCTACCAGGTGGGCAACTTCCCGCCGCTGTGGACCGAGTGGAACGGGCTGTACCGGGATACCGTGCGCGATTTCTGGCGGGGCGAGCCCTCCACGCTGGGCGAGTTCGCCTCGCGGATCACCGGTTCGTCCGATCTGTACGAGGCCACCGGCCGGCGTCCGGTCGCCTCCATCAACTTCATCACCGCCCACGACGGCTTCACCATGCGGGACCTGGTGTCCTACAACGAGAAACACAATCAGGCCAACGGCGAGGACAATAACGACGGCGAATCGCACAACCGCTCGTGGAACTGCGGGGTCGAAGGCCCCACCGACGACCCGGCGGTCCTCACCCTGCGCGCCCGCCAGCAGCGGAACTTCCTGACCACCCTGCTGCTGAGCCAGGGCGTGCCCATGATCGCCCACGGCGACGAGCTGGGCCGCACCCAGCAGGGCAACAACAACGTGTACTGCCAGGACTCGGAGCTGTCCTGGGTGGACTGGAACAATCTGGACCAGCCGCTGCTCGAGTTCGTTGCCGCCGTTAACCGGCTGCGGGCCGAGCACCCCACGTTCCGGCGCCGGACGTTCTTCGACGGGAAACCGGTCCGCCGCGGCGAGGGCGAACCGCTGAGCGACGTCGTGTGGCTTACCCCGGAGGGGACGCTGATGGAACCGGAGGACTGGGACGAAGCGCTGGGCCGGTGCATCGGCGTCTTCCTCAACGGCCAGGGCATCCGCGGACGCGACGACCGCGGGCAGCGGATCACCGATGAACATTTCCTGATCTATTTCAATGCGGACGACGACGATGTGCCGTTCGTGCTGCCGCCGCGGGAATATGCGCCGGCGTGGGACATCGTCATCGATACCGCGGGCGGCGGGGACTCGACCGGCCCGCTGAAGGCCGGCGAGACCGCGCCGGTGGCGGCGAAGTCCACCATGGTGCTGCGGGCCCATTCGCCGCAGGAAGACGAACCAGACCACTCAGTGGCGGCTTCGGTGGCAGCCATGTCCGAGGCGGAGCGGCCGGCAGAATCGGCAGCGGCGCCGCGACCGGAAGCGGCCGCCGCGCCTGAGGCGGCCGCTGATTCCACCGCGAAGCCGGCCGCCAAGGACAAGAAGGGGAAGCAGAACGGATGAGGGCCCCGGCGTCGACCTACCGATTGCAGATCCGGGAATCGCTCACGCTGTATGACGCGGCAGACCTGGTGCCGTACCTGCACAACCTCGGCGTCGACTGGGTCTATCTGTCGCCCCTGCTCAGCGCGGAGCCGGGGTCCGATCACGGCTACGACGTGGTGGACTTCGGCGCGGTGGATCCGGCCAGGGGCGGGATCGACGGCCTGCGCGCGCTCTCGGCGGCCGCGCGGAAAGCCGGCCTGGGCGTCCTGGTGGACATCGTCCCGAACCATATGGGCGTGGGGACTCCGGCCAATAACCGCTGGTGGTGGTCGCTGCTGGCCGAGGGCCGCGGGTCACGCTATGCCGAAGCGTTCGACGTCGACTGGGACGCCGGCCGCGGAAAAATCCGGATTCCCGTGCTCGGCGACGGCGACGCGGAGCTGGATGCGCTGGAACTGGCCGACGGCGAGCTGCGCTACTACGAGAACAGGTTTCCCGTCGCCGCGGGGACGGCCGACGACGGCGCCACCGCCCGGGAAGTCCACGAGCGCCAGCACTACCAGCTGGTGAACTGGCGGCGCGCCGACGCGGAGCTGAACTACCGCCGGTTCTTCGGCGTCAACTCGCTGGCCGGCGTCCGGGTGGAGGTGCCGTGGGTGTTCGACGAGTCGCACGCCGAGATCAAACGCTGGTTCGACGAAGGCCTGGTCGACGGGCTTCGCGTGGATCATCCGGACGGGCTGGCAGATCCGAAGGGCTACCTCGAGCGGCTGCAGGAGCTGACCGGCGGCGCCTACGTGTTGGTGGAGAAGATCTTGGAGCCGGGGGAGACGCTGCCGACGGACTGGGCCTGCGCGGGAACCACCGGGTACGACGCGCTGGCGGAAGTGGACCGGCTGCTGGTCGATCCCGATGGGCGGGAACGCCTGACCGAGGCGGCGCCGGTCCAGCCGTACCAGCACATGATTCATGACACCAAACGGGCAATCGCCGACGGCATCTTGCGTTCCGAGGTACTGCGCTTGGCGCGGCTGGTTCCGGCTGACTCCGGCGTGGACTTCGAGGTCGCGGCGGATGCGCTCGCCGAACTGCTGAGCTGCTTTCCGGTGTACCGGAGCTACCTGCCGGTCGGCGCGGACTACCTGGAGGAAGCCGGAATCGCGGCCCGGGCCCGCCGCCCGGACCTGGCCGAAGCGGTCAGCACCCTGTTGCCGCTGCTGCGGCCGGAGGGCGTGCTGACCGAACTGGCGGTGCGTTTCCAGCAGACGTCCGGCATGGTGATGGCCAAGGGCGTGGAAGACACTGCGTTCTACCGGTACACGCGGTTGACGTCGTTGAACGAGGTGGGCGCCGATCCATCCATCTTCGCGGTGGAGCCGTTCGAGCTGCACACCCGGCTGATCCGCCGGCAGCAGGAGGCGCCGCTGGCGATGACCACGCTCTCCACCCACGACACGAAACGCAGCGAGGACACCCGCGCCCGCATCTCCGTGCTGGCCGAACTGGCGGACCAATGGCCGGCGCGGCTGGCGGAGCTGGACCGGTTGGCTCCGTTCGGAGACCTGCCGTTCGCGGACCTGCTGTGGCAGGCGGCGCTGGGGGCGTGGCCGTTCAGCCGGGAACGCGCGCACGCCTACGCGGAGAAGGCGGCCCGCGAAGCCGGCAACAGCACGTCGTGGATCGACCCCGATGCCGATTTCGAAAAGCAACTGCACGCGGCCGTGGATGCGGCCTTCGACGACCCGGAGGTGAACCGCCTGCTGGTGGGACTGGTGGAGGAGACTGTGGCTCACGGCCGGAGCAACTCCCTTTCCGCCAAGCTCATCCAACTGACCATGCCCGGGGTGCCCGACGTCTACCAGGGGACGGAATTCTGGGACCACTCGCTGGTGGACCCGGACAACCGCCGGCGGGTGGACTTCCAGGCCCGACGCGAGGCGCTCGAGGAACTGGGCCGGGACGGGACGCCGCCGGTGGATGACGGTGCGGCGGCCAAGATGCTGGTGGTCGCCCGGGCACTGCAGCTGCGCCGGGACCGGCCGGAGCTGTTCACCGGCTACGAGGCCGTTTCGGTGCAGGGACCCGCCGCCGACCACGCGTTCGGCTTCGACCGCGGCGGCGCCATCACGCTGGCCACCCGGCTGCCGGTCCGGCTGCAGCGCGACGGCGGGTGGCGGGACACCGCCGTCGTCCTTCCGCCGGGGCAATACCGCGACGCGCTGAGCGGCAGGAGCCACAGCAGCGACGGCGTCCTCCAGCTGTCCGGCGTGCTGGCCGAGCTGCCGGTGGCGCTGCTGGTGCGTGGGAAAGAAGGGGCATGAGCAGGGACTTCGCGGTGTGGGCGCCGCTGGCCGGGACGGTGGAACTGCGGGCCGGCGGAGCACGGCTTCCGCTGCAGGGGACCGACGACGGCTGGTGGCGGCTGGCTGACCCCGCCGCCGTGCCCGAGGGGGAGACCGACTACGGCTACCTGCTGGACGGCGAGGAGAAGGCGCTGCCCGATCCGCGGTCGCGTCGCCAGCCGGACGGCGTGCACGGGCTGTCCCGGACCTTCGACGCCGGGGCTCACCACTGGCGCGACCAGGACTGGGCTTCCCCGGGGCTGGGCGGGGTGGTCTACGAACTGCATATCGGCACCTTCACGCGCCGAGGGAACGCTGGATGCAGCCGCCGGCAAGCTCGACTATCTGGCCGGACTCGGCGTGGACTACGTGGAACTGCTGCCGGTCAATGCGTTCAACGGAACACACAACTGGGGCTACGACGGCGTGCTGTGGTTCGCCGTGCAGGAAAGCTACGGCGGGCCCGCCGCCTACCAGCGGTTCGTGGATGCGGCGCACGCCCACGGCATCGGCGTCATCCAGGACGTCGTCTACAACCATCTGGGTCCCAGCGGAAACTACCTGCCGCGGTTCGGGCCGTACCTGAGCAGCGGCAGCGCGAACACCTGGGGCGATTCCGTCAATCTGGACGGGCCGGGCTCGGACGAGGTGCGCCGCTTCATCACGGACAACGTGCAGATGTGGTTCCGCGACTACCACGTGGACGGGCTGCGGCTGGACGCGGTGCATGCGCTGCGGGACGAGCGGGCCGTCCACATCCTGGAGGAGATCGCGGCGGTGACGGACAGCTGCGCGGCGGAGCTGGGCAAGCCGTTGTTCCTGATCGCCGAGTCGGATCTGAACAACCCGCGGCTGATCGAGTCCCGGGAGTCGAACGGCTACGGCCTGGCCGGGCAGTGGAGCGACGATTTCCACCATGCCGTGCACGTGAACCTCACCGGCGAGACCAGCGGATACTATGCCGACTTTGCCGGACTGGGGGCGCTGGAGAAGGTGCTGCGGGACGGGTTCTTCCACGACGGCAGTTATTCCTCGTTCCGGGAACGGCACCACGGCCGGCCGATCAACAAGGAGCGGGTGGCGGCACCGCAACTGGTGGTCTGCACCCAAAACCACGACCAGATCGGCAACCGGGCCGCCGGCGACCGGCTCACCGGCAGCCACGGGCAGCTGGCGCTCGCCGCGGTGCTGAACCTGACCTCGCCGTTCACCCCCATGCTGTTCATGGGCGAGGAGTTCGCCGCGTCCACCCCGTGGCAGTTCTTCACCTCGCACCCGGAACCGGAGCTGGGCGAAGCAACCTCCGCTGGCCGGCTCAGGGAGTTCGAACGGATGGGCTGGGACCCGCGGGTTGTGCCCGACCCGCAGGACCCGAGCACCTTCCGCAACTCGAAGCTGGACTGGACCGAGCCGGACTCCGGCGACCACGCGCGGATGCTGGCGCTGTACAAGCGGCTGATCGCGCTGCGGAAGCAGAATCCCGAGCTGACGGACCCGGACTTCGCGGCGGTGTCGGTGCGGACGGACGCGGACGCCGGGTGGCTCATCCTGCACCGGGGCCCGTTCGCCATCTGCTGCAACTTCTCCGCCGAGTCGCGCACCGTCCCGGCCGGTCCGGGGGCGGTGGTGCTGGCAACGGACGACGGCGCTGCGTTCGCCGCCGCGGGTGCCGCCGGCACCGTGGGAGGTGCTTCGCCCGACGCCGCCGGGGCGTTTGGCAGGCTGGTCCTGCCCGGGCACTCTGCCGCCATAGTCCGCAGCGGGGCCGCAGGCTAGGATCGGCTCCATGGCTGCAGCAGAGGACTTGTTCGTAGGACCCGCCGCCGGGCCGCCGCTACCGGTTTACTCGAGCCGGGCGCTGTACCGGTCGGAGACGGAAGAGTCCGAGCTCCGGCACGTCGGCGGCTATGCGCCGTTCATCGAATTTTGTGCCCGGCACGGCGAAGATGCTGCCGGCCTGGCGGCCGATCCGGTCCGGCTGCTGGAGTTCCTGCGGGCCAATACCGCCGCGTTGCTCGCCGAACCCGAACTGCGGAACGCGGCGGAAGTGTTCGCCGGCAACACCATGGTGGCGCAGCGGCCGGACGCCCAGTGGCGCAGCGTGGAAGGCGGCGTCACCGAGGCCGGGGACCACGAAATGAGCCTGGTCGTCCAGGGTTTGGTGGAGCGGCTGCACTGCACCGACGCGGAACAGTTCGCGGAGTCCCTGGCGACCATCCGAGACTGGGCCGAGTCGGACCCGGAGCCGCTGCCCCGGTTCGAGGAACACGACGGGAATCTTCCGCAGCCGGTTCCGTTGCCCGCCGGCTGGGAGCCTTACGTTCGGCCGGACCTTCCGGTGGAGGTTTACCGGGACCCGGACGGGGCAGTGATTTTGTACGGCACCCGGTGGGGCGACGGGGAAGCAGCGTCGGATTCCTACAGCGTCACCAGCAACACCGAGCGTTTCAGCGGCCTGCACACCGTTGCCGACAGCCTGATTGACTATCTGGCCGCCACCTATGTGGCCAGCATCAGGGATGTCACTGCCGAAACAGCGGGCCGGATGCGGGGCCAGGTGAGCGTGCTCCGGTCGGTCCGGGTGGACCCCGCCAGCCCGGATGCGGCGCCCCTGGTCTTCACATTTACCGATTTCCCCGGGATCCTGCTGCACAGCGGCCTGCTGCACAGCACCCCGTTTCCGTCCTGCGGCTGCGATGCCTGCGACGAAACCTTGGACTCCGAGGCGGCCGGGCTGGAGCAGCAGGTGCTCGCCGTGGCTGCCGGAGGCTTCGCGGAGCGCTACCCGCTGGGAAAGCACCGGCGTGTCGAATACCAGTTGGTGCGGGTGGACGGCTCGGGCTGGGAAGGCGGCGGAGGCGAGCCCTCCCGGGACTACACGGACGACCAACTCTTGCAGGCCGAGCGGACGCTGAAGTTGTTGCCGAACGGCTGGCAGCCCTGGCCGCTGCGGCAGCGGTAACCACCTTCCTCCCGCCGACACACCTCGTGCCGACTCACCGCCCGCTGCTTGCCCGACCGAAAGGACCGCATGATCGAGGCCTGGACCCCTGACCAGATCCGCGCCGCCGAACGCCCGCTGCTCGACGACGGACAAGGGCCGGAGCTGATGGCCCGCGCGGCGGCCGGGCTGGCCGCCGGCATCATCCGGGAACTCAAACGCGCGGCCGGCAAGGTCTACGGCACCCGACTGGTGGTGCTGGCCGGGAGCGGCAACAACGGCGGCGACGCCCTCTTCGCTGCTGCAACGGTGGCGCAACGCGGTGTCATGACGACGGCGGTGCTCACCTCCGGGCGGGTGCACCCGGAGGCGTTGGCCGCCTTCGAACGGGCCGGCGGCCGGGTGATCCGGCTGGATTCGGCGGCTGCTGTTGGTGCGCCGGCGCTGGCTGATGCGGTTCGGGCGGCAGTAGGCACCTGCGCGGCCGCGGACGCCGTGGTCGATGGGATCGTGGGCACCGGTGCCGCCGGCGGACTGCGCGGCCCGGCACGGGAACTGGTGCAGGCGCTGCTGGATTCCGACGATGACTCCGGCCGTGGCCCGCTGGTGGTGGCATGCGACCTGCCCAGCGGCGTCGATGCCGCGACCGGCCAGGTGGAGGGACCGGTGCTGTGCGCAGACCTGACCGTCACCTTCGGCGGGGCCAAGGCCGGCCTGTTCCTCGATCCCGCGGCAGCGCTCGCCGGCAGGGTCGAGACGGTGGACCTTGGCCTCGGCGGCCTGCTGCCGGAGCCGGGGCTGCGGCGGCTCGAAGCGCAGGACCTGGCCAGGCTCTGGCCGGTGCCGCGGCGGACCGACCACAAGTACACCCGCGGAGTGCTGGGCATCGCGGCCGGATCCGCCTCCTATCCCGGGGCGGCCCTGCTCGCGACCAAGGCGGCGGCGGCCACCGGCGTCGGCATGATCAGGTATCTGGGTCCGTCGGAGGTGTGCCGGCTGATCAACCTGCAAACCCCGGAAGCCGTCTGTTCGCCGGGCGCGGTGGCGGATGCCCGCGTCCAGGCCTGGCTGGTGGGTCCTGGAACCGACGGGGACGAGGAGCAGCGCCGGCGCGCACGGGACGCCATCGCTTCCGGGCTGCCGGTGGTCGCCGATGCCGGGGCCTTCGACGTGCTCCCGGCGGAGCTGGGACCGCACGTGGTCCTGACCCCGCATGCCGGTGAATTGGTGCGGATCCTGGCAGCACAGGGCGTGGCGACGGACCGGGAGCAGGTTGAAGCCTCGCCGGCGGAATTCGCAGGGCTGGCAGCCGGTCTCACCGGCGCCACGGTGCTGCTCAAGGGCGCGGTGACGGTGATCGCCGCACCAAGCGGACTCCTGTTCTGCCAGCACGACGGGCCCGACTGGCTGGCCACGGCCGGATCCGGTGACACGCTCGCCGGGATCCTCGGAGCCCTCGCGGCGACCGTCCGTACCGAGCAGTTGGACGCGGCCGGATTCGCGGCGCCGGAGCGCTGGGCGGTGGTCGCCGCCATGGCCGCCTGCCTCCACGGCCTGGCCGGGGCGGAGGCAGCCCGGGGAGGCGACGCGGCGTCCGCGCCGGAACCGGGCACGGCGGAGGCAGCCAGCGGGCGGTGCGCACCGCCGTCGTTATCCGAACGGGGCCGGCCGCTGGCGGCATCAGATATCAGCGCCGCCGTCCCCCCGGTGGTGGGCAGGGTCATCGCCGGCCGGAACCAGTAGCGCACGTAGGCAGGATGGCGGGAGGTGGATCGGTGCAGGTCCCGTGGCGCCGGGAAAATGGCCGCCCGGGGTACCCGGCTTGCCCTGTTTCAACTACGCTGTATTCACGTGTAAACCGCACCACAGGGGCACGGGGCGGAGCACCGGAGGCATGATCCTCCCGAGGGATGGCAACCTCATGTAACCACTAATGGGCCGGGGGCAGTCCCGTGGTTTATCCGGCAAGCAAGCGGCTGCGGCGCCAGAAGGCCGGGGGCCCCGCCAAGCCGTTGATTGATGACAGGCGGACGCGCCTTCCGCGTCCGGGCCGCCCGGGCATCACGGAAGCACTCTGAGAGATGAAAACTTCAGCAAAATGGCGCGCGTGGTTGACGATCGTCGGCGTTCTTCTGGGACTTCTCGCCAGCATGGGCTTGGCAGCGCCGGCCAGTGCCAGCACGCTGGCCGCGACGTCTGCGCATTCGCAGTCGGACAGCGGCAGCGCCGACCTGTCGCTGAGCATGCTTGGTCACGGCGGTTACCGGGTGCGCGGCTCGGGCTACGAAGCCAACCGCGTCCATGTCTGGATTGTCAATGTTTCCCGTAGCCGCGCCGTCGATGAGTACTACGTCGGGACCCAGCGCGGTAACTTCACCATCCGCGGCGACGGTTTGCAGTGCGGCCGCAGTTACAAGGCTGTCAGCTACAGCCGCGGTGACGGCTGGGTGTCGAGTAGCAAAGTCCCTTTCGACTGCCACAGCTAGCAAAAACCCGCCCCTCACATAGGTATCCAGCCCGGGGCTAAGCGGCGCTGGAGTGGACGGGGCATCATCCCCGGTCGGCACCGGCGGGTGCTCGATGGCATGATGAGGGGATGGCGTTTGAAGCTGCACAGAACCGGTACCAGAACATGCCCTACCGCCGGGTGGGACGAAGCGGCCTGAAACTGCCCGCTGTCTCGCTGGGACTCTGGCACAATTTCGGCGACGACAAGCCGTTTGAGGTCCAGCGTGCCATCCTGCGCCGGGCCTTCGACTTGGGCGTGACACATTTCGATCTGGCCAACAACTACGGTCCGCCTGAGGGCAGCGCCGAGACGAATTTCGGCCGGCACATGCGCGAGGATTTCCTGCCGTACCGAGACGAACTGGTCATTTCGACCAAGGCGGGCTACCTGATGTGGCCGGGGCCGTACGGCGAATGGGGGTCGCGTAAATACCTGCTCTCCAGCCTCGATGCCTCGCTGAAGCGGATGGGGCTGGACTACGTGGACATTTTCTACAGTCACAGGCCGGACCCCAACACGCCGCTGGAGGAGACCATGGGCGCGCTGGACCAGGCGGTCCGTTCCGGCAAGGCCTTGTACGCCGGCATCTCCTCCTATACGCCCGAACAGACCCGGGATGCGGCCCGCATCATGCGCGGACTCGGAACGCCGCTGCTGATCCACCAGCCGTCGTATTCCTTGCTGAACCGCTGGGTGGAGGACGCCAGTCCGAACCTGCTGGAGGTGCTGGACGAGGAGGGCATGGGCTGCATCGCGTTCTCGCCGCTGGCCCAGGGAATGCTCACGGACCGCTATCTGAAAGGCGTCCCGGAGGATTCCCGCGCGGCACAGCACAAGTCGCTGTTCCCGCAGATGCTCTCCGAAGAAAACCTTGACCGCGTGCGCGGGCTGAACCAGCTGGCGGAGAACCGCGGCCAGTCGCTGGCGCAAATGGCCATCGCCTGGGTGCTGCGCGAGCAGTCGAAGGGCTCCCCGGTGACCTCGGCGCTGATCGGGGCGTCCAGTGTCGCCCAGTTGGAGGACAGCCTCGCGGCGGTAGCCAAACTCCATTTCACCGGCGAGGAAGCCGAGGCCATTGACCAGTTCGCGGTGGACTCCGACATCAACATCTGGAAGCCGAAGAGCTAGTTCGTGGACCGAGCCGCGGCAACAGACGAGGCGCCACTGAACATCAGTCTCAGCGACGCGGCCGCGCTGGACGTCGATCAGGTGCTCGCGTTATACGAGGCCGTCGGCTGGACCGTCTACACCTCGTCGCCGGAGACGGTCTCGGCGGCCCTGTCCGGTTCCGCCGCCATCGCGGTTGCCCACGCCGGCAGCGAACTGGTTGGGCTGGCGCGGGTGATATCCGACGGGGCGTCGATCTGCTATCTGCAGGATGTGCTGGTCCGTCCGGCCTTCCAGCGGCAGGGGATCGGCCGGCGGTTGGTGGAGTCGGTATTGCAGCCGTTCTCCCACGTCCGGCAAAAGGTCCTGCTGACGGACGACGAGGCCGGCCAGAAGGCGTTCTACGAATCGCTCGGCTATACGCAGGTCACTGACAACGACGGCGGAGCCCTGCGCGCCTTCGCCCGGTTCGACGCCTGACGTCCCGGCTGCTGTGCCGACGATGGCGGGGGAGTGGCACAACGTTCGTCGTTAGGGCGTGCGCAGGCCATGGAGCGCATGTGTCTTGATGGCCGCATATTCGTCGGCCGAGATGGTGCCCGTATCCAGCAGGGATTTTGCTTTCGCAATCTCCTCGGCGGGACTGGTCCAGGCGACGTCCCCAATGTATTTGTTGACCGCGTCCTGGGTGTTCAAGGCGCGTTGCTGGCTTCTTTCGGCCATGCCGGTTCCCCGCGCGATGAGATAAACCAGCACCGTGACGAAGGGCAGGAAAATCAGGAAGACGATCCATACAGCCTTCCACCAGCCATTGAGGGATCGGTCTCTAAACAAGTCGGCGACGACGGAAAACAATGCGATCAAGTAGGCGATAAACGCGACGGTCCAAAAGAGGAACCAAAAGAATTGCCAAAAGTTTTCCCAGATGCCCACGATCAGTCCTTTCGGGTGCGCCCCGGAGCCAAAGGCCGCAGATTGCACCGTCCCGCCAGGTTCCCTGCGTTCTAGGCTTAAGGATCGTCGTCCATCGTGGGCGGCACCTCATCCATTCCGGGTGAGCTGGGCGGCGGCGCACCTCCGTCAGTCCGGCCACCGACAGCTGGCGCGTCCGGAATCGATCGTGGGGATGGACTCGCGTTCCTCTTCGGGAAGGGGGGCACCGTCGTCGTGCTCCTCATTCCGTGTCAGTCGGCTTCCTCGTGGCCATCGAACGGACGCCTGCCTCAAAAGCACTCCGATGCGGGGATCTGAATCACCCCCGCTGGGTGAAGCACACCCGCGGCGGCCCGATTCACACTTGAAGTGTCTGTTAACGCGTCTGCGCATGGCCGACGGCCCCGGCCCGGCCGGTATCCGAGAGAGGAACAGCCAATGTCGAAAAAACACCCGGTCCTGATAGGAACTGCTGCCTTAGGGTTGGCCGTGGGGATGCTGACGGGCTGCTCTGCCAGCCCCCAGGAAAATGTTGCGAAAGCATGCGGGGCATCAGATGCCTTCGCAGCTGCCCTGCAAAACTTTCGAAAGACCCTGACGCCGGATTCCACCATCGAGGAGATCCGGTCGGCCCGGGAACAGGTCAGCAATACCTATAACGATTTGAAGGGGGCGACCGCAAACGTGGCGAAGGACAGGACCGACGCACTGGCCAAGGCGACGGACGAGCTTAAGTCTGCGGTGAACTCTGTTCCCGATAACGCCACTGTTCGGGAAGCGGTGACTTCCTTGAAGACCGACGCAGCCAACGTGGAAACTGCCCGCAAGGGAGTAACGAGCGAGCTCAACTGTTAAAGTTCGATGCCTCAGGGCCGGCTGGACCACGACCGGCAACGGTGTCCCGTGTGGTGCCGGGAACAGCCGCCTCAGTCCCTTCTGACAACACATCTGCGCCCCTAGACTACGACTAGCGGCGAAGGAGGGGCCATGAACCCTGAATCATCGGGACCCGAAGATTCCGGAGCGGTTCCGAATCCTCCGGGCATTCCCCGCGCTACCACCATTCTGCTTGCCCTCGGCGGCGCGACCGTCGCAGCCTTCGGAGTCGCCGCCATCCGGGGGATCTTCATCCCCATCTTCCTGGCGTTCGTGATCACCATCTGCGTGCATCCGGTTCGGCGCTGGCTGCAACAGCACGGGGTCGCTCGGGGAATTGCCACCGGAGCCACCATCGCCGTCGGATTCGCCGTCCTGATCGGCCTCAGTATTGTCTTGATTGCTGCGCTCGTTCAGTTCTCCACGTTGCTGCCGCAATACGCTCCCCAGTTGGACCAACTGCGCGCCTCGATCGCCCGCTTGCTGGAGTCCATGGGATTCGGCTCCGAACAGGCGCAGACCGTACTGCAGACATTCACCCCCGGCCGCCTCATCGGGTTCATCACCGACGTGCTCGGGAACATCACAGGTATAGCCGGCGTCCTCGTGATCATCCTGACCATGCTCATCTTGATGGCAGTTGACGCAGGACGGGTGGCCGCCCTGCTGACCCATCTGCAGGTCTACCGGCCGGAAATGGCCGCTGCGTTCGGCGGCTTCGCCGTTGACGTACGCCGGTATACGGTGGCCACTACCATCCTGGGAGCCGCCCAGGGCCTGTTCAACTGGCTCGTCCTGTTCCTTCTGCAGGTCCCCGGCGCCATGGCGTGGGGGGTGTTGTCTTTCATCTGCAGCTTCATTCCCAACATTGGCTACTTCATCGCCATTATCCCGCCGCTGGTCTTTGGTGCCCTGAGCGGCGGCTGGCCCATAGTCCTCGCGGTGATCCTCACCTACGGCGTGATCAACAGTGTCATCCAGTCGATCATCCAGCCCAAGTACGTTGGTAATGCGGTGTCGCTGAGCGAGACTTTGACCTTTATCTCGGTGCTGTTTTGGGCCGCCGTCCTTGGACCAGTCGGTGCCATCCTTGCCGTTCCGCTAACCCTGCTGGTCCGCACGATCCTGCTCGACTCCGACCCGTCCAAGGCCTGGCGTCGGGCCCTGACGGGGGACAAGAGGGACATCGAATCCGCCCTGACGCTCGAAGACAACGCCATCCGCGCCCGCCGCGCACGGCGGAGACCGGCGCGCCCGCACCCCGATGGCACACGGAAGAAATGATGTCCCGTCACGCTGCCGCCAGGGACGGGTGAGCACCGAGTGCTGTACCTCATACTGAGCCTTGTGCCAGTCGCCGTAGCCGGGGCGATGAGCACGGTGCCCGCCAGCATCACCATCATTATTCTGCTCTCGCCGAATCCACGACGGCATGCCTTGGCGTTTTTGACGGCCACCATCGCCGGATCGGTCGTGATCGTCGGTCTTTCCTCGGTCGGGCTTGGCTTGATGCCGGTCATCCCGAGGTGGAACGAGGATGAGGTGAAGGCGGCGCTGGGCCTGTTGGTCGGAGCCTTCCTGGTCGGCTACGCCGTTTACCTTTTCAGGCGCAAGGGCACGGGGGAGAGTGCCATGCTGGGCAAGATCACTGCACGGTTCCAGTCCGCGCGCACGTGGGAATTCATCGGACTCGGCCTGGGACTGAATCTGCGCCCGAAGGCACTCCTGCTGGCCATCACCGCCGGGGTGCTGATCAGCGTCCAGGAGCCGTCTCCCCTTGAGGAAACCTTGTTGGTTCTCGGCTATGCAGTTGTCGCCCAGTCGGCGGTCGTGCTGCCGATTACCTACTGGGTGCGCGCCCCGGAACGAGCCAAAGGGCAACTGGCGGCCGCCTACGCCTGGCTACAACGGAACGGCCGCATAGTGACAGCGGCGACGATACTCGCCATCGGCGTCTTCATCGGAGGTTACAGTCTCCTCCAACTCTGACGCCGGCGAGACACCAACAGGATCCGGAGAGCGCCGGCTCAAGAGCGTGCATCCCTGGTGCCGGGCGGTCCCAGAAACAACAGGATGCTGAAGAGGGAGCCCTCAGAAACTACCGTCCAGTGGTCGCTGCGGCTGACTCTGCGGGCCTGAATGGATGGAAGTCGACTTCACCGTCGTGTACAACGACGCTGGTTGACTCCGGTACCTCTTGCCAAGCTCCGAGCAAGTCCCCTAATGGTTCAGATACCACCAGCCGCGCATCATCGGAAAGCTGTTCAACCATGACGTTGCCGGGATAGTGCGCCCGGAGCGTCGCGACGTCGGTGCTGTGAAAGAGAGACCGTGAACGGCCTTCGCTGGAGTAGCGGAAGGCCCAGGTGGACTCGCCGTTGGTGGTGGCCACCGTCATCTGCAGCGGGTAGTCGATGCCGTGGCTTCTTCCGACTCCTTCGATGAGCCCGACAGCAGCAGCGACCGCGGTGAGCGGATCCTGCTCCAAGCCCAAGGTGAGAGCAAGCATGAAGAACACCTCGGAGTCCGTTGATCCTTCGATCAGGGGAAAGAGGCTGGGTTCGATGGCCAGCGCCAGGTCCCTCTTGATGGTTGGAAAGTCCCTGATAAGCCCGTTGTGCATCCACAGCCAGCGTCCGTGCCGAAATGGGTGGCAGTTCGTCTGCTGGACGGCCGAGCCGGTGGAGGCGCGGATATGCGCAAATACTCGGCCGGCGGATGCATGAGAAGCGAGCTCCCGGAGGTTGCTATCGTTCCACGCGGGTTCCGTGCTGCGGAAAACGCCCGGCGTCGGCAAGGTGCCGTACCAGCCGACACCGAAGCCGTCTCCGTTTGTCGTTTCGGCGCCCAACCGTGAGTGCTTGCTTTGCATGACGAGTGAATTGGCCGGTTTGAATAACAGCTCGTCCAAGGGCACAGGCGATCCCGAATACGCCAGCCAGCGGCACATGGCTACCTCCTCTGGATGCAACAACTGTCACGCAAGGACACGGGTCTTGATCTTCGCGTAGTCGCTTTCCGTGATTGTTCCGGAGTCCAGAAGCGCTTTAGCTCTGGCGATTTCCTCGCTGGGACTGGAACTGGCGACGTTACGGATGTACGACTCGGTGTACTCCTGATTGAGGCGGGCACGTTCGGCCGAACGTTCCGTCATGCCGCGGCCCCTGGCAATGAGGTAAATCAAAGCGGTCAAGAACGGTACGAAGATCAAGAAAATCAGCCACACTGCCTTGAGCCAGCCGTTGAGGGTGTGGTCGCGAAAAATGTCGCCAATGATCATGAACACCGCAATCAGGTAGGTCGTGAAGGCGAACACCCAAACAAACCACCAGATGATGTTCCAGAAGTTCTCCCAGAAGTCCATCGAAAATCCTGTTCATTATGTTGGTCCACGACCGTGGATTTCGTGGCCCGGGATGATTGCCCCTCACCCGTAATCCGGAGGCTGCTTGAGGGGCAGCTGATCGACGGCTTCGGGTGGAACGGGATTGTTCCGGCATGGTGTCCACGGCGGCGTTGAACTTGTCGGCGGACGCGTTCAGAGCGTCCGCGGCTGACGCATGAAGGACTCCTCTCTCAGCCGGACCCGGCGGAGGCTGGCGACAGGGCAGCCTCGGGTAGCTAGAGCCAGTATCATCCGGCTTTTAAGGCGGGCACCTCATCCGGCAAGGGTGAGATTCGCAGCCTGGTCCACCGGCGTTTCGGCGCTATCGGACTGCGATCGGACTGCGGCCAGCCCGTCTCTTGTGCCGGCCCGCAAAGCTTGGGAAACTCAAGGCGGATGTCTACACACCGCTGAATCGAAGCCCAAGCTTTCGAAAGCCGGGACTATTGGCCCCACGGCAGTAGGAGAGCCAATGGTGTTTATGTCAGGCACGAACACGACTGGAGGTGCCCACCGAACCGGGGCTCTTCGATGCTCAAGTCTTGCCCAGCGGACCCGGCTTCGACACCGGCAACAATCCGGAAGTGGTCAACCACGCTCACATGGAAACCGCACGAACAATGGATGAGAACGGCCGTACTGGCCCAGAACACGAGGTACGCCTTTTCGGCGTGGAGGAAGAGATGCTTCTGGTCAGCGCCGACACCGGTGAGCCTCTTGCCGTTGCCGAAAACGCTGTCTCTGGGCACGAACGCCGACAAACCGAGGTCGGACAACCGGACGGGTTCGCGGTCACCCTCGAGGTTCAGCAGGAGCAAATCGAGATCGTCTGCCCACCCCAAGAGAGCCTGGCAGAGCAGATTGCCACGATCAGGCACGGCCGCTCACTGGCCCGGTCAGCTGCCCGCGACGCCGGGGCGTTGGCGGTTGCACTGGCAACTTCCCCTTTCCCGGTCCGCCCGCATCTAGTGTCCACGCCGCGTTTCCGGAAGATGCATGAACGCTTCGCCCTGATGCTTCAGGAACAGCTCACCTGCGGATTCCACGTCCACGTTGCCGTGGAGTCGCCGGACGAAGGAATCGCGGTTCTGAACAGGATCCGGATCTGGCTGCCGGTGATCCTGGCCCTGACCAGCAATTCCCCTTTCTGGAACGGAATCGACACCGGTTACAGCAGCTACCGCTACCAGGTCTGGTGCCGGTGGCCGGCGTCGGGGCCATCCGAGATTTTTGACGGCCCGGACGCGTATGACCGACAGGTTCAAGCCCTGCTGGAAACGGGAGTGCTCCTGGACGAGGGGATGGTCTACTTCGACGCCCGGCTGTCCACGCGCTTCCCGACCATTGAAGTCCGTATCGCAGACGTCTGTCTGGACCCCACCCATGCCGCCGTACTCGCCGCAGTCATCCGTGCCCTGGTTGAGGCCGCTTCCCGGGAATGGCGGTCAGGAATCGAGCCACCTGTGGTATCTGCTCTGCAGCTTCGCACCTGGTCCTGGCAGGCCAGCAGGTCAGGAGTCTGCGGGATGCTGGTCAGCCCGCTCACCGGCAGGCCTTCCCCGGCTGGTGATGTCGTCGCGGGACTGCTGAGTCATATTGATCAGGTCTTGGTCGAGTGGCAGGAATCGGCATTGGTCGAAAAAGTGATCACCTCGATCCTGCGGAACGGTTCAGGGGCAGAACGGCAGCGTGAAAGCTATATGAAAACCAAGGAGTTGGCCTCGGTGGTCTTAGAAGCCGCGGAATGGACGCACAACGAACAGCTCAAGCAGTAATAACGACCTCTCGGCATCTGGTGCCCGTCGATAAATTTCCCCGGGATCCCAGCGCCTCGGGACCGCGATCCAGAGACGCTCTACGGTCAAGCGGCACGACAGGTGGAACGTGAGCCGCCCAGCTGGGAGAGCCGATCCACTAAACCGAATTCCGGCTTGAATAGCTCCGGCTTGAAATCCAGAGCGGTGACACCGGGACGAATTCGGGGGCGCTGATCCGCTTGAATCCCGGAAGGGGCGGCCCGCCTTGATCCGCTCCTTCGACTTATGCGATGTTATCGGCGTGATCCAATGGCAGCCGGCAGCGGAAACGGAGAAGCCAGCTGCCGGGCGAAGTGGTGCACCCTACGGACTGCAGCAGCGCATCCGCCCCAGTCCTGGTGCGGGACCCCGCCCCGGGGTGCCAGTGGCGGTCCGGGTTATTCCGCAGGAGAGGCAGCCTGCCGGACAATGGCATCCCGGCAGGCTGCCCGCTGGCTTGGGACGTTGGCCGCGCACCGTTCTCAGCGGCTCGACTTGCGGCTAGACTTCGTTCAAGTGGCTAGGCGCCGCTGCACAGGTTCAATCTTGCGAGAAGTTACGCCGCGGGCATAGGGGTAGCCCGTGGCTGGGAGTCCCAAGCGGGTCACCGGGAACCTGCAGGGAGTGCTCAGGGACAGCGCCCGGGTGATTGTGTCGGATGACCCGACCAAGGACTGGCGGCCATGGGTAAGACCAAGAAGCAGAACAGTGCCGAAGATAAACCCAGGATGAAGCGGCGGGAGTTCGAAAAGCTCGTCAAGCCCCTGCATGGAGAATTGGTGGCCATGCAGGAGTGGGTCAAGTCTTCAGGAGCCAAAATCGTCATCGTCTTTGAAGGCCGGGACACGGCGGGCAAGGGCGGCGTGATCAAGGCGCTTACCAGCCGCGTCAGCCCCCGTGTTTTCCGGGTCGTGGCTTTGCCGACGCCCACCCCGCGTGAGAAGTCGCAGATGTATGTGCAACGGTATGTTCCGCATCTGCCTGCAGCGGGAGAGGTCGTCATCTTCGACAGAAGCTGGTACAACCGGGCCGGGGTGGAACGGGTCATGGGTTTCTGCAGCGACGAAGACGTGAAGAAGTTCCTCCTGACGGCCCCATCCTTTGAGCGCGCCATGGTGGATTCGGGCATCATTTTGCTGAAGTACTGGCTCGAGGTCGATGCCGAACAGCAGACCTTGCGGCTGCAGAGCCGGATCGATGACCCGCGCAAGTACTGGAAGCTCTCGGACTTGGATTTGGAGTCCTACAGCCGGTGGTATGACTATTCACGTGCCCGGGATGAGATGTTCCGTCAGACGGACACTGCGTGGGCCCCCTGGTTTGTGGCTCACACCAATGATAAGAAACGCGGGTGGCTCAACGTCATGACCCACATCCTCGACCAGATCCCCTATGAGCCGCTTAAACAACCGGACGTCATGCTTCCCACGCGGCAAGGACCCGGCGACTATGAAGAACCGGCGTATCTGCCGCGTGAGATCCCGGAGCCTTACTGATTGTCGCCCTCTGGTAGTCCCCGCAGGTTCCCTGAAAGGACGCGACCACAGGCCGCGCAAGAGCAAGGACCATTGCTATGTCGATTCCGGAAACAACCGAAACTGCTGCAGCCGATCAGTGGTACGCGCAGGTGCCCGAGGCGGTGGTGGCCAAGCTCGGCACGAACGAGCAGGCGGGGCTTGACACCGCTGAGGCGGACCAGAGGCGGGCCCGGTACGGGCCCAACTCGATAGCCGCCGAGCGGCCGCCCTCACGCTGGGCGATCGCGCTGCGGCTGTTGCGGGATCCGATGAACCTGATGCTCGTGGGGGTTGTCATCGTCAGCCTGATCATTGACCAGGTTGCGGTCGGTATCATCGTGGCCTTGCTGGTGATCCTTAATCTGGTGCTGGGAACCCAGCAGGAGTTGAAGGCTCGTGCCAGCGTCGACGCCCTGGCCAAGATGCAGATTCCGCAGGCACGCGTCGTACGGAACGGTTCCCTGGCCCAGCTGGACGCCACGGACCTCGTACCGGGGGACATTGTCAACCTCGAGGCCGGCGACTTGGTGCCCGCGGACGGCCGGCTGCTCCGATCAGCCACGCTGGAAACCCAGGAGGCCGCGCTGACCGGTGAGAGTGCGCCGATCGCGAAGGACCCCAAAACGCTCGAGGCAGCCGATGTGTCACTGGGCGACCGCACCAACATGGTTTTCCAGAACACCGCCGTCACGCGGGGAACAGCGACGATGGCGGTGACTGCCACCGGTATGCAGACCGAGATGGGGAAGATCGCTTCGATGCTTTCGTCCGTGGACCCGGGAAAGTCCCCGCTGCAGCGGGAGCTTGACGGACTCACCAAAGTGATCGGCATCATCGCCTGGTCCGCGGTCGCGATCATCATCATCATCGGGGTGATCCGCGGGCAGGCCCTCGGGACGGTCCTGCTGGTGGGCATGTCGATGGCGATCGCGGCCATTCCGACCGGCATGCCGACGTTCGTGCAGGCGATGCTGGCCTACGGGGCCAAGCAGCTGGCCGAGCACAAGGCAGTGGTCAAGAACCTCAGCGACGTCGAGACGCTCGGTGCCACGAGCGCGATCAACTCGGACAAGACCGGCACCCTGACCATGAACCAGATGATGGTGCGGCAATTGTATGTCCGGGGCACATGGTACAGCGTGCAGGGCGAGGGCTACGCCAAGACGGGGGCCATCCGCCAGACGGCCGGCGAGCCGGTGCCGGACTTCACCCGACTGGCGTACGGGCTGTGCCTGGACAGCGATGCCACGGTTTCCGACTCTGGCGAGGTGATCGGTGACCCCACGGAGGCCGCGCTGGTGGTGCTGGCCGCCAAGATGGGCGTCGATGCGGAACATACGCGCCGGGCCTACCCCCGTATCGCGGAGGTTCCCTTCGACTCGGCCTACAAGTTCATGGCGACATTCCACAACCTGCCGCTCGACGGCGAGCCGCACTTCGTCGAAATGGTCAAGGGCGGCCCGGATGTGGTCCTGGCCCGGTGCAGCATGGCCCTGCTGCCCGAGGGGGAGGTTGCCATCGGCGACGTCCGTGATGACATCACGAAAGCCAACGCGTCCCTGTCGCAGAAAGGTCTGCGGGTCCTCGCCTTCGCTGTGAGGAGGCTGGACGGCCGGGAAGCCGAGGTGGTCCAGGATCCGATGAAGTTTGTTGACGAGCTCACCTTCGTGGGCATGGTTGGCATCATCGACCCGCTGCGCTCGGAGGCGGCCGCCGCCGTGCGTACAGCGCACGAGGCTGGCATCGAAGTCCGGATGATCACCGGCGACTATGCGGTCACCGCCTCCGCAATCGGGGCCGAACTCAAGCTGGGTGCCGGGTCGATCAGCGGCGCGGAAATCCAGGCGATGTCCGATGCGGAACTGCAGCGGGCCCTGCCTGGACTCCACGTCTTCGGGCGGGTGACACCCCAGGACAAACTGAGGCTGGCCAGGCTCATGCAGCAGGGCGGCGCCGTCGTCGCCATGACCGGCGACGCCGTGAACGACGCCGCTGCGCTCAAGCAGGCGGATGTTGGCGTGGCCATGGGCTCGGGGAGCGAGGTGACCAAGCAAGCCGGAAACCTGATCCTCACGGATGACAACTTCGGCACCTTGGTGACCGCGATCCGGCTGGGCCGCAGCATCTACGACAAGATCGTGTCATTCGTCCGGTACCAGATGTCGGCGCTTTTCGCGCTGGTCCTGCTGTTTTTGGCCGCCAGTGTCTTCAACATCAACGAAGGCGTTGCCCTGTCTCCGACGATGGTGCTGTTCATCAACTTCTTCATCACCATTTTTCCGGTGATGGTCATCATGACCGATCCTCCGGCCCCGGATTTGATGTCCAGACCGCCGCGGGATACCACGCAACCGATCACGAACGGCAGTGCCGTCACCCAGTGGCTGGTTTACGGGGTAGTCGGATTCGCAGTGACGTTCGCGACCCTGCTCCTGGCTCCGGGGCCGATGAGCGCCACCGAACCCAACGTGCCGTTGACGATGGCGTTCGTGGTGCTCGCGCTGAGTTCCGTCTTCGGCAGCCTGGCCAAGCGGCGCGATCCGGAGTCGGGCCTGGTGGCACCGATTATCAATGCGCTCAAGATCCTTTCGGTCCCGGTGCTCTTCACCGTGGCAGCGGTGGAGATCGGCTTCCTGCAGAACCTGCTGCTGACAACTTCGCTGAGCGGGGGCCAGTGGCTGGCCTGCATCGGCCTGGCGCTGATCGTCCCCATCGTCGTCGAACTGGACAAGGCAATCCGCCGCGGTCAGGCACACCGCAGAAACGCCGTCGAGCCTGCCCGCGCCGACGGCGGCGGGAGCGTAGTCCCGGCGCCGATCACGTGAAGATATTGGCGACGCAACCGATGCGGGTGCGTTCCGCTGCGGCTCGGCCGGGCGGACAATCCGCCGTCGGCAGGCAAGGAATCGGTGGCGGGCGCTTTCACGTGAATCTCAGAAGACAGGGGTCCTGAACCGGGTCGTCGAGTCCCTACGCGAACCAGGTGTCCGGCGGACCCATGAAGAGCAGGAAGCTGAAGACGGCGGCGACGGCGACGAGGACGACGGCGATGGCAGCCACCGGGCGGGCCAGCACGCCGGCCTGGAGTTTCTCGAGGAAGCCGCGGGGTTGGTCCCCGCCGGCGCCGAGCCGCCAGATGTCGCCGAGGAGGCCGCGGCGGTCCATGGACTTTTCCACGGGAATGGTCGCGTACGGGACGGCGGCGGAGAGCACCGCCAAGACGCCGCGGCCGGCGGGCCATTTCTGGTTGACCCAGGTGAAGCACGTGCTGACCACGTAGCACAGGAAGACGAAGCCGTGCAGGCCGCCGGCGATGCTGACCGCCACGCGGGCGTCCGGCACCAAGGCCCGCAGCAGCAAAGCGGCCAGCAGCAGTGTCCAGGTGGCGGCTTCGGCGAAAGCGACGGTGCGGAACAGGGTGCGCGGAGACATGCATGTCCTCGGAAGGTTGGGTACGGGGAACTGCCCTGGAAGAGGGCCCCTCCCAATGTAGCCGAATTGCAGGTATCCATGCACGGTGGGCAATTTTGCATGGTGTGCAAGTTTGGTTCTATGCTGGGCGCGTGAGTTCTGAAAGTGCGGTGCCGCCGGAAGGCCGCCGCGAGAAAAACAAGGTGGCCACCCGGGCCGCGATCACTGCGGCCGCTTTGCGGCTGGCCCGGGAGCAGGGCCCGGGCGGTTTCACCGTGGACCAGGTGGCGGCCGAAGCCGGCGTCTCGCGTCGGACCTTTTTCAATTACTTCCCGTCCATCGAAGCCGCGGTCACCCTGCCGGTGGAGGAGTTCCTGGAGGAGTCCTTCGCGCGGCTGGACGAACGGCCGGGTGACGAGCCGATCATGGATGCGGTGCTGGCCACCTTCGGCGGGGACATCAGCCAGGACCGGCTGGCGCTGCTGTGCGAGATTTACCAAATGGGCGCGGACGACGCGCAGTTGGAACGCATGCAGCTTCAAATCTGGAGCCAAGCGAAACAGTCGCTGGAAGACGGATTGCGCCCCCGGTTGCCGGCGAACGCCGGTGAACTGATGGTCACCGCGCTCGCCGGTTCGCTGATCGCCTGTGCTCAGGCCGCCATGCGGATGGCAGCCGACCAAACCCCCGACGGCGAGGCACCTGGTCCGTTGGCCTTCCGGCAGCAACTGCTGGAGAGCCTGGACCTGCTGCGTACCGGCTTCAACATCAACCACAAGGACTAATCGCATGGCTTCACTGCTCTACAGACTCGGCAAACTGGCCGCGCGCAAGCGCTGGTGGTTTGTCTCTGCGTGGCTGGTCATCATGGTGGCGGTCGGCGGCTCCGTCGCAGCCTTCATGGGCACGCTGTCCAACAGCTTTAGCATTCCGGGCACCCCCGCACAGGCGGTGGCGGATGAGCTGCAGGAGAAACTGCCGGACGCCTCGGGCGGACTCGGCACCATTGTTTTCACGACGGCGGACGGCAAGGCATTCACGGCCAAGCAGGAGGACGCCATCGCCAAGATCTCCGCTGACCTGACCGACCTGGGCGCAGTCAAGCGCGCGACGGATCCGGTGGACCTGCAGGCCTCTCTGGACACTGCACCGGAGAAAATTGCCGACGGCGAAAAGAAACTGGAAGCCGCGGCGCAAAAGCTCGACGACGGCCGGGCCGAACTGGATGCGGGCAAGGCGCAGCTGGAGCCGGGGCTGCAGCAGGTGCAGGCCGCCGAGGCACAGATCAAGCAGCTGGAGGCCGCCGGCCAGACCGCGATGGCCGAGCAGGCCCGCGCGCAGCTGGAGCCCCAGAGGGCCCAGCTGGAAGCGGCGCAGGTGCAATTGGACAAAGCCGAACAGCGGCTGGAAGACGGCCGGGCAAAGTACGAGTCCGGGGTGGTCGACCTGGAAGCGGCCAAGCTGCAACAGCAGTCATCGGACGGACTGAGGTTCGTCTCCGAGGGCGGTTCGGCGGCCTTCGTCCAGGTCCAGTTCGAACAGGACATGATGTCGGTCTCCAAGGAGGACCGCGAACAGGTCCAGAAAGTCACCGAAGCCGGCCTGGTTCCCGGCCTTCAGACGGAGTACAGCAAGGACATTGTCGAAGACATCTCCAGCCTGTTCGGTGCGGCCGAGGTCATCGGCATTGCCGTGGCCGCCGCGGTGCTGGTGCTGATGCTCGGCACGCTGCTGGCAGCCGGGCTGCCGCTGCTGATGGCGCTGGTCGGCGTCGGCGTCGGCGTGGGAGGCACCATGGCCCTCAGCGGTGTGGTCGAGATGAGTTCCGTCTCGCCGGTGCTGGCACTGATGCTGGGGTTGGCCGTGGGCATCGATTATTCGCTGTTCATCGTCAACCGCCACCGCACCCAGTTGCTGTCCGGCGTGCCGCTGGTCGAGTCCATCGGCCGAGCCACCGGAACCTCCGGCAACGCCGTGCTCTTCGCCGGGCTCACGGTGATCATTGCGCTCGCCGCGCTTGCGGTCCCGGGCATCCCGTTCCTGACCGTGCTGGGACTGGCCGGAGCCGCCACGGTGGCCGTCGCCGTCGTCGTTGCCTTGACCTTGACGCCGGCGCTGCTGGCCATCATGGGCCGGCGGATTCTGTCCAAGCGGGCGTGGTCGAAGGCCGGGCTGACCGGGCCGGTGGCCGCCGCTGCGGAGGGGGCGGCGCCGGGACGCGAATTCCACAACGACCCCAAGCGCAGCTGGGGCAAGTCGGTCACCAAACACCCGTGGCTGGCGCTGATCGCGGGTGTGGCGGTGCTGGGCGTGATGGCAGTGCCGGCCGCCGAGCTACGGCTGGGCCTGCCGGACGGCAGTTCCGAACCGGCCGACTCGACGGCCTACCGGTCCTACACCCAGCTGGGCGAAAACTTTGGCGAAGGCATCAACGGTCCGCTGATCGTGGTGGCCGACCTGCCGGCCGGCCTGAAGGGGACTGAGACGGACGAGACCTTGCTTCGGCTCTCGCAGGAACTGCGCGCCATGGACCACGTGTCCGCCGCCGTTCCGACCGGAACCAGCGAGGACGGCCGCACCGCGGTGCTGCAGGTCATTCCGGAGGAAGGCCCGGCGGCCGAGAGCACCGAGGATCTGGTGCACAACCTGCGGGCGCAGACGGACGCGCTCGAGGAGAGCACCGGCGTCGGGATTTCCGTCACCGGCCAGCCGCCGATGCAGATCGATGTGTCCGACAAGCTAGCCGACGCCATGCCGGTCTATCTGGCCATTGTCATCGGACTCTCGCTGATCCTGCTGCTGCTGGTCTTCCGCTCCATCTTGGTGCCGCTGCTGGCCACCGCCGGTTTCCTGCTCTCGCTGGGGGCCAGCTTCGGCGCCGTCGTGGCGATCTACCAGTGGGGCTGGCTGGGCAACCTGTTCGATGTGCATGACCCGGGGCCCATCCTGAGCTTCCTGCCCATGATCATGATCGGCGTGCTCTTCGGCCTGGCGATGGACTACCAGATGTTCCTGGTCTCCGGCATGCGCGAATCCTATGCGCATGGCGAAGACGCCAGGGCCGCCGTGGTCAGCGGCTTCAACCACGGTGCCAAGGTTGTCACCGCCGCGGCGATCATCATGGTCTCCGTTTTCGCGGGGTTCATCTTCTCGCACCTGACCATGGTCCGGCCGATCGGCTTCGCGCTGGCGTTGGGCGTGCTGCTGGACGCGTTCGTGGTGCGGATGACGCTGATCCCGGCGGCCATGCACCTGTTCGGCAAGGCCGCATGGTGGATGCCCCGGTGGCTGGACAAGATCCTGCCGGATGTGGATGTGGAAGGCGCCAAGCTGGTTCAGCAGGTGGACACGCCCGAGCAGGACCAGGCTCTGGCGGCCGGCGTCCGCTAGGGCACACGCGGACCCGAAGCCTCTGCCGGCGGCCGGCACCATCCCTCAGGGAAGGTGCCGGCCGCCGGCTATCCTGAAGGATTCGTCGAGCAGTTCTTCGAGCTCGGCCGGTGAAACCTTCGCCAAATGCAGGAGCACCAGTTGCGGCGACCGCTCATGGTGCGGCGTCCAGAAGAAAACGTCCGGGTCGGTGCCCGCCAAGGCTTCGCGTTCCTCGGTCTTGACGGTCAGCACGCCCGGCTCCCAGATCCGGGCCATGAGCGTTTTCGCGAACCACGCCGGCCGGCCCCAGCTGGGCCGTTCCGTGACACCGGGCAGGGCCAGGCAGAAGCGGCGCGCATCGTCCTCGGTAGGCATTCCCTTACCCGCCGTCGCCGTCGTGGTGGCCGACGCCGTCGGGCCCCTCGGCATCGATCCCGTCGCCACGTGTGGGCTTGTCTCCGGGGATAGGGGCAGGGGCCGGAACCTGCTGCTGCCGTTCCTGTTCCATCCGCGCTTCGTAGCGGCCCGGGGCGAAGACTTCTTCCATGGCGCCGAACGCGCCGGAAATGCCCGCAGACCCGGGAAAGCCCCGCCACGGACGGGACGCCATCGCCACGGTGGCTGCGATGATCGACGCCACCAGGCCCAGGGCGATCAGGCCGCCAACAAAGTCCATGAGGCGATTATGGCCCAGGAAGCCACCGGGCGGGAGGGCTCAGTTCCAGCGGTATCCGTGGGCCTGTTCGTAGGCCTCGAGCAGTCGATGGGCCACGTGGCCGGAGGTGATCAGCGGGTGGATCATGAAGGCCCGCAGCGCGGCGGCACGGTCGCCCTGGCCGCCGCGGATGACTTCCTGCTCCACGGCCTTGATCTGGGTCATCAAGCCGGCCTGGTGCAGGGTCAGCGGTTTTACCGGCAGAGGACGGGCGCCGTCCGCATCGACCACCGAAGGCACCTCGATGACGGCGTCCTCCGGCAGCTGCGGGATGGTCCCGGCATTGCGGACATTGAGGATCAACTCGCTGCGCTCGCCGGTGAGCAGGGCCCGCATCACGTCCAGGGCAACGTGTTCGTAGCCGCCGGCCGCGCGGTCTTCCTCATCCCGGGAAACGCCGATCTCGCGGGCCTCGGACAGGTAGCTTTCCTCGCGGCGCCGCAGGGCGTCCTCCCAATCCGCGTACGGAGTCCCGGAGGCCTGCAGCCTAACGTACAACTCCTGCTGCAGTTCGTGGATCGACTCGCCGCGGGTCTGGGCGGCGCCGGCCAGCGCCATGGTGGCCTCGCGGCGGAAGTAGTAATAGAACAGGTAGGCATTCGGGATGACGCCCAGGACCTGCAATTCCCGGGTCCCGAAGATGCGGCCCTCTTCGAACGACTGCAGCCGCGCCGGGTCGGCGAGCAGCGCCGGCAGGCGGTCCCCGCCGTCGTGCTCCAATCCGCGCAGCCAACCCAAATGGTTCAGGCCCACATAGTCCACTCCCGCCAACGAGCCGCGGCGCAAGGGGGCACCCGCGGCCTTGGCGGAGCGCCGAACCAGCCCGAGGGGCGTGTCGCAGATGCCGATCACCCGGTGGCCGAGCACCGGCAGCACGGCTTCGGTGACCAGCCCGGCGGGATTGGTGAAGTTGATCAGCCAGGCATCGGGGCTCAACTCGCGCAGCCGCCGGGCGATATCCAGCGCGGCGGGGACAGCCCGCAGACCGCAGGCAATGCCGGCCGCTCCGGTGGTCTCTTGGCCCAGCAGGTTCAGCCGGCTGGCAATGCGTTCGTCCTGCGTCCTGCCCTGCGTGCCGCCGGGACGAATGGCCGAGAAGACCACGTCGGCCCCGGCCAGCGCGTCGTCGAGGGTGCGGGCGGATTCGATGCTCGGTGGCCGGCCGCCTCCGGGCAGCGGGGCATCTGCCAGCACCCGGGCGATCGCCTGTTGCCGGCCGGGGTCCACGTCGTGGAGCACCAGCCGGTCCACCAGCCCCGCCGCCGGCCCCTCGGCCAGGGCGCGGTAGAGAAGCGGCACGCGGAACCCGCCGCCGCCCAGAATGGCAAGTGTTGCCACTGCTTCCCCCGAACATTGACATTGGATAACAATCGGCGGACCCGAGCCCGGGACGCGCCCCTTGCTTGTATTGTGCCAGCTAGGGCAAACCACGCATCGACGCCGCATGGATCCGCGTGCCGGAGGTCGAGTCCGGCCGGCGCGTCCCGGGCGGTGCCTCGGCTCCGCGTAACCCTTCAGCTGGAAAGCAAGCTTCGGATGGGAGAATGGATCCGTGAGCTCTACAACGTCACCGCTGCCCTATGACCGCCAAGCCGTCATCAACCTGGACGCGATCCGCGCCAACGTGCGGCATCTGCGCGAGATCGCAGCCCCCGCCCGCGTGATGGCCGTGGTCAAGGCGGACGCCTACGGCCACGGCGCCGTTCCGGTGGCCCGCGCCGCACTGGAAGCCGGTGCCGGCTGGCTGGGCGTGGCGCACTTTACCGAGGGCCTGGCCCTGCGCGAAGCGGGCATCGACGCCCCCATCCTGGCCTGGCTGCACACCCCGGACACCGACTTCGCCGCCGGCATCGAGGCAGGGATCGACGTCGGTGTTTCCGGCTGGGAGCTGGAACCGGTGGTCAAGGCCGCCCGGCAGCTGGAACGTCCGGCGCGCGTGCACCTGAAGATCGACACCGGCCTGGGCCGCAACGGCTGTCCGGCGGCGCTCTGGGAGGACCTGGTCAACCGGGCCGTGGAGTACCAGGAACTGGGGCTGCTGCGCGTGGTGGGGGTGTTTTCCCACCTGGCCGTCGCCGACGAACCGCACCGGCAGGAGACGGACGAGCAGGTGGACCGTTTCCGGGAGGCGGTGGCGGTGGCGGAAAACGCCGGGCTGGATCTGGAAGTCCGGCATCTGGCCAACACGCCCGGCACGCTCAGCCGTCCGGATACGCACTTCGACTTGGTCCGGGTGGGCCTGGGCATTTACGGGCTGTCGCCGTTTGAGACGCAGACCCCGGAGGAACTGGGGCTGGTGCCGGCCATGACGCTGCGCGCCCGGGTAGCCAACTGCAAGCACGTGCCGGCCGGCCAGGGCGTCTCCTACGGGCTGAACTACCTGACCACCGAGCCAACCACGCTGGTGCTGGTGCCGCTGGGCTATGCGGACGGCATCCCGCGCAGCGCCTCCGGCGTCCAGGTGGCCATCGCGGGCAAGCGCTATGACGTGGTGGGCCGGGTGGCCATGGACCAGTTCGTGGTGGATTTGAGGACCAACGACGCCGGCGACCTCACCGGCGAGGAAGTGATCCTCTTCGGCCCGGGCCCGGATGTTCCCGATGCCCAGGACTGGGCGGCCGGCGCCGGCACCATCAACTACGAGATTGTCACCCGCGTGAGCCCGCGCGTTCCGCGCCACTACACCGGGACGGCCGAGGAAAGCGACGACGGCGGGGAAGCGGCGCCTGCGTCGGAGACGGCAGGGCTCACCGCGTCCGCGGCGGAACAGGCCGCCGCAGCCGCCCAGATCCGGGCCGCCTTGGCCACGGCGGACGACCGGAATACGGACAGCGCCGGGGACGCCGGAGCGGTGTTGGCATGACCGGCGGCATGACGGGTGCTGGCATGACGGGTTCCGGCATGACGGGCGGGGCGGGCCAGCAGGGCTCCGCAGACGTGGCCCGGGAGCAACAGGTCACGCCTGTGTGGGAGCGCGAATTCCACGTGGGCTCCGCGGCGGAGACACAGGCGCTCGCGGTCCGGCTGGGCAGGATCCTGCGGGCCGGCGACCTGGTGGTGCTCAGCGGAGAGCTGGGCGCGGGGAAAACCACTTTCACCCAGGGCCTGGGCGAGGGACTCGGCGTTCGGCCGGGCATCATTTCACCCACGTTCGTCCTGGTGCGCAGCCATCCGAGCATGAACGGCGGCCCCGATCTGGTCCATGTGGACGCCTACCGGCTGGAGTCCGAGGGCGAGATCGACGACATCGACCTGGAGAACACCCTGGACGAGGCCGTGACGGTCGTGGAGTGGGGCCGCGGCCGCGTGGAGCACCTCTCCGACAGCTGGCTGGACATCTCGCTGGTCCGGCCCACCGGGGCGGACCTGGTGAACCGCACGGCCGAAGGCGCAACGACAGCAACGCCAGCCGCGGCAGCCGCGGCAGCCGGGGGCGGCCCCGCGCCGGGCCCGGTGGCGGGCACGGCGGAGGGTGCCGCGGGCACGCAGGCTGGCACCGGCGTCGTGCTGGATTTTGAAGAGTCCGACGACGGCGAGCCCCGGCTGATCCGGATGGCGGCCTACGGGCCGCGCTGGGCCGCGTACATCTTCGCCTGACGCCTCAGGAATTGCTCCGCAGGATTTGCGGGACGAGTTCCTGCACGATTTACCGCGGCGGGTGGCGTTGCAGGGGCACTCGGTCTTCACGGCCCCCGGCCGCAGGTCCATAATCGAGGGCGAGAGCAGACCCGCGAGGAGGCCAACCATGGATACTGCGCTGACCCCGTACCTGGGATTCCGCGACCAGGCCAAAGAAGCCATGACCTTTTATCAGTCGGTCTTCGGCGGCGAATTGACGCTGAACACCTTCGGCGACTTCCACGCCAGCGACGACCCGGCCGAGATTGACAAGATCATGCACTCGCAGCTGGCCACCGAGCGCGGCCTGGTGTTGATGGCCGCGGACACGCCGAACAGCATGGACTACACGCCCGGTTCCAGCCACTCGCTCTCGCTCAGCGGCGACAACGAGGCCGAGCTGCGCGGTTACTGGGACAAGCTGATCGACGGCGCCAACGTCACCGAACCGCTGCAACAGGCGCCCTGGGGCGACACCTTCGGCATGTGCACCGACAAGTTCGGCGTCCAGTGGATGGTGAATATCGCCGGCCGGCCGCCGTCCTGACCGCTCACCCGGACGCGGTCCCCACGGGGCGCCGCGGACGCTGCGAGGGGCCGCGGCATCCCTCAAGTAAAATTGACGCGTGCTGATCCTCTCCGTTGATACCTCCGCCATCGCCAGCGCCGCGCTGCTGACCGGACAAGGAGAGACGCTGGCCGCCTTCGCCACCGAGGACACCCGCAGCCACGCGGAAGTGCTGGCCCCCGGAATCGGCAAGATCATGACGACGGCGGACGTCACCGGCGCGGACATCGACGCCTTGGTGGTGGGCGTGGGTCCGGGACCGTTCACGGGCTTGCGCTCCGGCATTGCCACCGCACGGTCGCTGGCCTTCGCCTGGGGCAAGCCGCTGCACGGCGTGATGAGCCTGGATGCCATCGCCGTGGATGCCGCGCTGGATGCATGGCGGGCCGGCGTGGACGAGTTCGTGGTGGCCACCGACGCCCGGCGCAAGGAAGTGTACTGGGCCCGCTACCGCAGTACCGGCGGCACGCATGAACTGCTGGACGGCCCGCACGTCAGCGCACCGTCCGAGGTCCCGGACCTGCCGGCCTACGGCATGGGCGCCGGGCTGTACCCGGAGCAGTTGCGCGGCGTCACCGAGTACAGCGGCACGCAGCCGACGGCCGAAGCGCTGGGCCGCACCGCCGTCGTCAAGCTGGGCAAGGGGCTGGACCTGCTGGACACCGCGCCGCTGTACCTGCGCGAATCCGACGCGAAGGTCCCCGGGCCGCGGAAGCGTGCACTGTGACCGCCGGCGCGCAGCCCGCGGGCCGCATCCGGGCGATGACCGAGGCCGATGTCCCCGCGGTGGACGCGCTGGAGCGGAAATTGTTTCCGGCCGATGCCTGGCCCACCGAAATGTTCTACGAGGAGCTGGCGCAGGACACCCGCAGCTACTACGTGGCCGTGGATGCGCTCGGCGAAGTGATCGGCTATGCCGGCCTGATGTGCGTGCGGCCGATCGCCGATGTGCAGACCATCGCCGTGGTGCCCGAGCGCGAGGGGCAGGGGATTGGCAGCCGGCTGCTGACCCTGCTGATCGAGCAGGCCGCGGAGCAGCGGGCGGAGGACGTGCTGCTGGAAGTGCGCGCGGATAATCCGCGGGCGCAGCGGCTCTACCGCTGGTTCGGCTTCGAACAGATCCACGTGCGGCCGCGCTACTACCGCGGCGGAACCGACGCGCTGATCATGCGGCTGAAACTCAAGGACTGGGCCGGCATGCCCGGCGCCGGCCGGGACGCCGCAGCTTCAGGCAGACCAGACGAACAGCCGGACAGCGAACAGCCGGACACGACGGAGGAGACCCGATGAACCGCACCCAGCCGCTGGTACTGGGGATCGAATCCTCCTGCGATGAAACCGGCGTCGGCATCGTCCGCGGCGACACCCTGCTGGCCAACACCGTTTCGTCGTCGATGGATGAGCACGTCCGCTTCGGCGGGGTGATCCCGGAGATTGCCTCGCGCGCCCATTTGGACGCGTTCATTCCCACGCTGGAGCAGGCGCTGGACACCGCCGGCGTCACCTTGGACGAGGTGGACGCGCTCGCCGTGACGTCCGGGCCGGGGCTGGCCGGCGCGCTGATGGTGGGGGTCTGTGCAGCCAAGGCGCTCTCGCTGGCCACCGGCAAGCCGCTGTACGCGATCAACCATCTGGTGGCCCACGTGGGCGTCGGCGTGCTGGACGGGGGAGTGCTGCCCGAGAACCTGGGCGCGCTGCTGGTGTCCGGCGGCCACACCGAGATCCTGCGCGTGCGCTCCCTGACCGACGACGTGGAACTGCTCGGCTCCACCATCGATGACGCGGCCGGCGAAGCCTACGACAAGGTGGCCCGCATCCTCGGGTTGGGTTATCCAGGCGGTCCGGCCATCGACAAGCTGGCCCGCGAGGGCGATCCGAAGCGGATCCGCTTCCCGCGCGGGCTGAGCCAGCCCAAGTACATGGGCTCGGCGGAGGCGCCCGGGCCGCACCGCTACGACTGGTCGTTCTCCGGCCTGAAGACGGCCGTGGCCCGCTGCGTGGAGCAGTTCGAGGCGGCGGGCGAGCCACTCCCGGTGGCCGACGTCGCGGCGTCCTTCCAGGAGGCGGTGGCGGACGTGATCACCGCCAAGGCCATGCTCGCCTGCACCGAGCACGGCATCAGCAACCTGCTGCTGGGCGGGGGAGTGGCGGCGAACTCGAGGCTGCGCGCGCTGACCGAAGAGCGCTGCGCCGCACACGGCATCTCGCTGCGGGTGCCGCCGGTGTCGCTGTGCACCGACAACGGGGCCATGGTCGCCGCACTCGGCGCCCAGGTGGTGATGGCCGGCGGCCAGCCGTCCGGAATCGAGTTCGCGCCCGATTCCTCCATGCCGGTCACCAGCGTGCACCTGTAGGACGGCGAACCGCCGGCTGTCCGTCCGGCGTTACGCGGTCCCGCGGAGCTGGCCCACCGCATCCAGCACGACGGCGCGCAGGTCGCCGTCGTGCTCGGCGGCCACCCGGCGCTGGCGCTGGTAGCCGGCGCCGGCATCGATGATCTTCTCCACGTCGGCCAGCTCATTGCTGCAGCCAAGCTTGCGGGCCACCGGTTCCAACCGGTTCAGCACGTGCTCGCGCAAGTGTTCGGTGACCAGCATTTCCTTGCCGGCAGCGTTGAGGATGATGATGGCGTCCAGGCCGTAGCGGGCGGCGCGCCACTTGTTCTCCTGCACGTGCCACGGGGGCATCGTGGGGATGGCCCAGCCGTTGTCCAGCGCGGTGGAGAACTCGTCCACCAGGCACTGGGTGAGCGCGGCGATGGCGCCCACGTCCTGCAGCGTGGAGAGCCCGTCGCAGACCCGCATTTCGATGGTGCCCAGCGCGGGAACCGGCCGGATGTCCCAGCGGATTTCGCTGATCGTGTCGATCACCCCGGTGGTGAACATGTCCTGGACGTAGTCTTCGTACAGCGCCCAGCTGGGGAACTGGAACGGCAGGCCGGCGGTGGGCAATTGCTGGAACATCAGCGCGCGCTGCGAGGCGTATCCGGTGTCCTCTCCGGCCCAGAACGGGGATGACGCGGAGAGGGCCTGGAAATGCGGGAAGTAGTTGAGCAGCCCGTCCAGCACCGGCAGCGCCTTGTCCCGGTGGTCCAGGCCAACGTGCACATGCACGCCGTAAATCACCATCTGCTGGCCCCACCATTGGGTGCGGTCGATCAGCTTGGCGTAGCGCGCCTTGTCCGTCACCGGCTGCGACCGCGGGGCGGCGAACGGATGGCTGCCGGCGCAGAAAAGCTCCACGCCCATCGGGTCGGTGACGTCGCGGACCGCTCTCATCGCGCTGCTCAGGTCGGACTTGGCCTCGCCGACGGTGCGGCAGACCCCGGTGACGAGCTCAACGGTGTTCAGCAGCAGCTCCTGCTTCACATGCGGGTGCTCATCGTCGTCTTTCAGCTCAGGGTGGCCGGCCCGGACCGCATCCAGCACCTGCTCGGCCACGGAGACCAGCTCGCCGGTTTGTGCGTCTACCAGCGCCAGCTCCCACTCGACCCCCACAGAGGATTGGGCGGACTGGGCAAAATCGATGTTCAAACGCTGCTCCGTATCTGGCGGTACCGGCTGCCGCCGGAGATGCACGTCTCGCGCAGAACGGGCGGCGACACTGTACTGATTCTAGTGCGTCAGGGCCTGGCTGCGCGCTCACGGCTGCGGCCGCCGGCGGACGGGATGGGCTCGACGACGATGGCCACCCGGTCCTCACCGATCCGGGTCAGCACCAGCGTGGCCTTGTTTGGTCCCTTGCCGGAACCGGTCAACAGGGTTTTGCGCAGCTCGTCCGGAGTGACCGAGGTGCCGCGCTTCTTGATCTCCAGCGTGCCGATCCGGTTGGCCTTGACCCACGCCTTGAGCTTCTTGACGTTGTAGGGCTTGACCTCCAGCACTTTGTACGCGCGGGCAAACGGGGTTTCCTGCAGCCCCGGCGCACAGATGTAGGCGATGTGCTCATCCAGCAGGTGCCCGCCCAGGCCGCGGGCAAGGTCGGCGACCAGTCCGGCCCGGATCACTGCGCCGTCGGGCTCGTACAGGTAGCCCTCGGCCGGGCCGGTCTGCACGTCCTGGTGCGCCGGATCGAAGCTGATGGCACTGGTCAGTTCGGCGGTGCCGCCGGCACCAATCACCAAGGCTGCACGCCGCACGCCGGGCCGGGCCAGCGTGTTGAACCACAGTGCAGCCTCGATCACGTCCCCGTTGACGGACACCCATTGGACCTCGCAGTTCTCCGGCAGCGCGTCATGGGGGATGCCCGGGCCCATCTTGACGCCCACCGGCAGGCCCCGGTCGGCGAGTTCCTCCACAAAGGACAGCGGCGGCGAGAACGCCTCCGGGTCGAAGATCCGGGTGGTGCCCGACGTCGTGGTGGTCCGCCGTGCCGGATCCAGCCACACGCCGTCGATCCCGGTCAGGTCCACGTCTTCGGCTTCGGCATTGACCACGGTCGCGTCCGGCCAGGGCATCAGGTTGATGGTGGCCACTGCGGCGGTGGTCTCGTCACGCTCGACGGCGGTGACCCTGCGGTCCAGCGTGGCCAGGGCCATCGAGTCCGCGCCGATCCCGCAGCCGAGGTCAGCGACATGTTCCACCCCGGCAGCCTGGAACCGCTGGGCGTGCAGGGCCGCGATGTTCAGCCGGGTGGCCTGTTCCAGCCCGGCCTGTGTGAAGAGCATCTTCTCCGCGAACGGGCCGAATTTCGCCTCGGCCTTGGCGCGCAGGCGGGATTGCGTCATCGCGGCGGAGACGAGTTCGGGGGAGTGGCCGGCCTTGCGCAGTTCGGTTCCGGTGTGCAGGCTCTCGGCCTCGGAGTACGGGCCGAGCGAGTTCAGCAGTTCCCAGCCTTCCGGAGTCAGGATCGGGGCGATGCTCTCGGCGTGGGTCTCGGATGCCATGGTTTCAAGCCTAGTGCAGCCGATTCGGGCCAGCGCACCGCCCCTGTTCGTGCCGGCGGCAGGCTATGGGTAGTTCTCCCCATAGCCGGATGGGCGGGGAATCCGTAGGATCAAAAAGGAAGCTTACTGTGAAGGAGGCCCGGATTATGTCAACACCCTGTGACTGGAGCGACATCGATACGGATGCTTGCCAGGCGGACATTGAAGCGGAACTGGGCGAGTTGATTGCGGCCAGCAATCGCGTCCATCGCGGATGGCAGGCCCTGTGGGAAGAGGTCGCCGTCCCAGCGCCGGCGTGGCAGCGGGACATGCGGCGCCTGGCCTGAGGTGCACGCCATTCCGGCCCGGACCGCAGGGGGCCGCGCCGCAGCTCTGGCCGTGGACAGCCGCCGGCCTTAGCATGGGCGCATGATCGAATCGGCGGCAACTTTCCTGTCCGCGGGACGCTACTTCCGTGAAGTCTTGGCCAATGTGCCGTCTACCGCGTGGAACGCGCCCGGACTGGATGACTGGACCGTCAGGACGCTGGCCGGACACACCAGCCGAGCCCTGTCCACGGTGCTGACGTACTTGGGGCGTCCGGCCGAAAAGGTGCAGGTGGAATCTGCCGCCGACTACTACCTGGCCACCGGGCTGGCGGATGATCCCCGCGTTACCGAGCGCGCGATTGCGGCCGGCAAGGAGCTGGGGGCGCACCCGGTGGACATGGTGGACCGGTTGCTGGCCCAGTTGGAGAACACGCTGCCGCTGGCCGAAGACCGGATCATCGAAACGGCTGCCGGCGGGATGCGCTTCCGCGACTACCTGCCGACCCGGATCTTCGAATTGGCGGTGCACACGCTGGACCTTTCCCGAGCGTGCGGCTTGGTGGCCGAACTGCCCAGCGACGTAGAAGTGGAAGCCGGCCGGCTGGCCATCCAGATCGCCTCCGAGCGCGGCGACGGCGCAACGGTTCTGCTGGCGCTGACCGGCCGGACCATCCTGCCGGGCGATTTTTCCGTGGTGTAGTCCGCCGACCTAGGGCCGGTTGCGGATGCCGGCGGCGGAGACCAACCCGCCGGCGAAGAGCAGCAGCGCAGCGGCCAGGGCGGCGCGGCGGAACCCTGCGTAGTCCAGCCTGCCGCCGGCGCCGCCGCGCAGGCCAGCGAAGCCACCCCAAAGACCATCAGCCCCAGCCTCAGGATCCGGATCCTGCCGAACACATCGGACAGGGCGCCGGCCACCAGGATCAGCGCGCCCAGGGACAGCAGATAGCCGCCCACCACCCATTGCTGGACGGCCTGGCCTCCGCCGAGGTCGCGGCCAATGGCCGGCAGCGCCACGTTGACGACGGAGGCGTCGAGGAAGGCTACGAAGGACGCCAGAATGGCGACGATGAGGATTTTGGCTTCCCCGGGACTTCTCCGTGAAGATGCGGGCCGAGGGTGTTCCGAGCGGGCCGGCGGGCCGGACAGAGCCATGACCCGGAATCATACCCGTCCGGTTGACCACTGGTCCGGCCGCTCCCGCTGTGCCACTCTGGGAGGTGTCCGCCCGCAGCGCGAAGGAGACCACCATGGACAGCGTCGGGTTTACCCCCGCCCATGCTTTCAGCGGCTTCAGTGTCAATGACACCGCCGCCGCCAAACAGTTCTACGGAGGGACCCTGGGACTCGAGGTGGCCGAAGGCCCCATGGGCACCTTGGAACTGAGCCTCCCGGGAGGCGCCAAAGTCATGATGTACCCGAAGCCGAACCACCAACCGGCCACGTTCACCATCCTGAACTTCGCCGTCGAGGACGTCGAAGCCGCGGTGGACCAACTCAACGGCCGCGGGGTGCAGACCAAGATCTACAACGATCCCGACCTGCCTACCGACGACAAGGGCATCATGCGCGGCAACGGCCCGGACATCGCGTGGTTCAAGGACCCGGCCGGGAACGTCCTTTCCGTCCTGAAGCAGTGAGGGCGCAGCGTCCGCACGCCCAGCCGGCTTAGACCCGGCCGGTCCCCGCCGGCTCAGCCTCCGCCGGATCAGACCCGGCCCGGCCGTCACCCGCCCGCCGCTCAGGCGAAGTAGACGCCGATCCGGTTGCCTTCGATTTCCTCGATCCGGATGTCGATTTCGTAGACATCGCGCAGCACCTCGGCGCGCATGATCTGCGCCGGCGGCCCCTGGTGGACCAGCCGGCCGGAGCGCATGGCGATGATGCTGTCGGAGTAGCAGGAGGCGAAGTTGATGTCGTGGATGACCAGCACCACGGTCTTGCCCAGCTCGTCGGTGAGCCGGCGCAGCAGCCGCATCATTTCCACCGCGTGCTTCATGTCCAGGTTGTTCAGCGGCTCGTCCAGCAGCAGGTAGTCGGTGTCCTGCGCCAGGACCATGGCGATGAAGGCGCGCTGGCGCTGGCCGCCGGAGAGCTCGTCCACGAACTTGCCCGCCATGGAGGTCAGGTCCAGATACTCCAGGGCCTGCTCGATGTGGGCCTTGTCGTTGGCCGTGGGCCGGCCGTTGTTGTGCGGGAAGCGGCCGAAACCCACCAGGTCGCGGACGGTCAGCCGGACCGTCAGCTGGTTTTCCTGGCGCAGGATGGCCATCTTGCGCGCCAGTTCCTTGCCCGCGGTCTTGCTGACATCCAGGCCGTCGATGCTGACGGACCCGGCATCCAGCGGCAGCAGCCGGGACACCATCGACAGCAGCGTGGACTTGCCGGCCCCGTTGGGCCCGATGATCGAGGTGATGCCGCCGTCCTTGATGTAGCAGCTGACATCGTCCACCACCGTCTGCGTGCCGTAGGTCTTGGAGACGCCGGAGACATGGATCATTTGACGGAGCCTTTCAGCAGCAGGGCGATAAACAGCAGGCCGCCCGCGAATTCAATGACGATGCTCAGCGCGGTGTCGAAGCTGAACACCTGCTCGAGCACCAGTTGTCCGCCGACCAGCGCGATCGCGCCCAGCAGCACGGCGATGGGCAGCACGTAGGTGTGGCGGAAATGCGAGCAGAGCAGGTAAGCCAGGCTGGCCACCAACAGGCCGAAGAAGGTGATTGGACCCACCAGCGCGGTGGAGACGGCCACCAGGACGGCGCACACCATCAGCACCGTGGTAACGGCCCGCCGGTGGTTCACGCCCAGGTTCAGCGCGGTGTCCCGTCCCAGCGCCAGCACATCCAGCTCCCGGCGCATCCGCCAGACGGGAATGCTGGCGGCAGCAACGGCCAGCGCGGAGACGGCCAGCAGCAAGCCGTCCACGTTGTTGAAGCTGGCGAAGAACAGGTCCTGCAGGATGATGAATTCGCTCGGGTCGATCAGCCGCTGCAGCAGCGAGGAGATGCCGCGGAACATCGTGCCGAAAACGATGCCCACCAGCAGCATCAGGTGCAGGCTCTTGCCGCCGCCGGTAAACAGCCAGCGGTAGAGCAGGAAGGAGAACGCGATCATCAGCGATACTTCGATCACGAAGCGGGCCGGTGCGCCCATGCTCAGCAGCGCCTGGCCGCCGATGGCGAAGGTCAGCCCGGTCTGGATCAGCATGTACAGGGCGTCGAAACCCATGATCGACGGCGTCAGGATCCGGTTGGCGGTCACCGTCTGGAACAACACCGTGGACACGCCCACGGCGTAGGCCACCAGCAGCATCGACCCGATCTTGATGGCCCGCCGGGGCAGGATGTAGCCGAGGTTGCCGCGCAGGTCAATGGTCATGAACACGGCGACCAGGACGGCGGTGAGCAGGCCCAGCAGGATGATCCAGGTCCGCGGCCGGACGGTCTTGACCGTGCGGCGTTTGTGCTGCGTCAGGGCGGCGGGCAGAACCGTGTCAGCCATTCTTGCGGGTCCTCAGCAGCAGGCACAGGAAAATGGCGCTGCCGACGGCGGAGACAATGACGCCCACGGGGATCTCGTAGGGGAACCGAATGGTGCGGCCGATGATGTCGCACAGCAGGACGAAGCCGGCACCGAACACCGCCACCCACGGCACCGCGCGGCGGACGCTGTCGCCGAACACCAGCGACACCAGGTTGGGCACCACCAGGCCCAGGAACGGAATGGCGCCGATATTGACCACCACCACGGCGCTGATCAGCGAGACGATGACCAGTCCCAGGGTCATCACCCGACCGTAGTTCAGGCCCAGGTTGGTGGAAAATTCCTGGCCCATGCCCGCCATGGTGAACCGGTCCGCGCACAGATAACCGACCAGAGCCAGGACCGCAACGATCCAGAGCAGTTCGTAGCGGCCACGCAGCACGCCGGAAAAGTCGCCGATCATCCAGTTGTTCAGCGTCTGCAGCAGGTCGTACCGATAGGCAAAAAAGGTGGTGACGGCCGCGATCACGCCGCCCAGCATGATGCCCACCAGCGGCACGATCAGCGTGTTGCGCAGCGGGATCCGGCGCAACACCAGCAGGAACAGCCCCGTTCCGGCCGCCGCGAACACGGTGGCCACCGACATCTTGGCCAGCAGCGATGCGCCGGGGATCGCCACGGTGACCACCAGGATGCCCAGCGAAGCGGACTCCACGGTTCCCACGGTGGACGGCTCCACGAATTTGTTCCGCGCCATTAGCTGCATGATCAGCCCGGCAATGCCCAGTGCTGCACCGGCCAGGATCACGGACAGGGTCCGCGGCAGCCGGCTGATCCAGAAGATGTCCCAGGCGGTCTGGTCGCCGGACAGCAGCGCCGGCAGGGAGACATCGCTGACCCCCACGAACATGCTGGCACAGGCCAGAATAACGACGGCGGTGCCCGCCCAGGCGAGCTGCGCACCGGATCCCCGGGGGCGCGAACGCAGGGCCGCGGCTGCAACCGGAGCCGGGGCTGGAGTGGAAATCGTGGAGGAGGCCATAAGTCGGACCACCGCGCAGGCCGCCGGCAAGGAGCCGGCGGCCTTACGGGGTGCTACTTCGTCAGGGCTGCCTGGACGGCGCTGATCATCGCGTCCGTGTTGCTCAGGCCGTAGCCCACCAGGTACCAGGATGCGGAATCCAGATAGGTGATGCTGTCGTTCTTGGCCGCCTTGGTGCCGTTGACCAGGTCGTTATCCAGAACAGCGGTGGCTGCCTCACCGGATTCGCCAACGGCCGAGTCGCGATCGATCACGAACAGGTGGTCCGGGTTGGTTTCCGCGATGAATTCGTGCGAGATCGCCTCACCGTGCGGGCCCTCGGACTTCACGTCGGCGGCCGGCTGCACGCCCAGCACGTCGTGGACGAGGCCGAAGCGGGATCCGGCGCCGTAGGCAGTCATTTCGCCGCCGCTGGTCATCACTACCAAGCCGGTGCCGGCGTCGGCGGCTGCGGCCTTGGTGTCCTCGATCTTGGTGTCGAGGGCCGAGAGCTTCTCGTCGACTTCTGCTTCCTTGCCGAAGATCTCGCCCAGAGTCGTGGAGACGTCCTTGAAGCTCTCAACCGGCGCGGCGGCGTCGACGCTCAGATCGATGGTCGGGGCGATCTTGCTCAGCTCTCCGTAAGCCTCGGCGGTACGGCCGGAGATGATGATCAAGTCCGGGGCGCCCTCGCTGATCGCCTCGAAGTCAGGTTCCTTCATGGAGCCGATCTTGGTGTAGCTGTCGTCGCCGTACTGCGCCAGGGACTCGGGGAACACGGCCTCCGGGACGCCGTCCACCTCGACGCCCAGGGCGGTGAGGCTGTCCAGCACACCCAGGTCGAAGGTGTAGACCGTCTCCGGGTTCACCGGCACGTCCGTGGTTCCCGAGGCATGCTCAACGCTGATCGTCTCTGCATCGGTGCCTGCTGTGGCATCGGTCTGCTGACCGCACGCGCTCATAGCGAGCATGGAAACGGCTGCGGTCACAGCCATCAGGCCGGACTTCAGGGGCTTTTTCACTGACACTCCATCGTTCGTCGACACCGGGCCCGGGGACGGGCGCGGCATTAGGCAACATAAACGTTTGCTATTTGCGCGCACTGTGAAAACTATCGGGTTAGGTTAGCCTTACGCAACTTGGCCCGCGGCCGAAAAAGCCTCGTGGCGTCACATGGTGGTCGGCAGGCGGGGCGGATCCACTCCCTGCTGGCACTCGCCTTGACCGAGTGCTAACCCTTCTCATAGAGTCGCTGTTAGCACTCTCCCCGTGTGGGTGCTAATACAAGGAACCGCCTGCCGGCACCGCGACGACGGCAGACATCTCCTTGGCCAAACCTATTCGTAGCTCATGAAAAGGAGAGAGCCGAGTGTCGGTCTCCATTAAGCCTCTTGAGGATCGTATTGTTGTCCAGCCGCTCGAAGCAGAGCAGACCACGGCCTCCGGCCTGGTTATCCCGGACACCGCCAAGGAAAAGCCGCAGGAAGGCAAAGTTGTCGCGATCGGCCCCGGCCGTGTCGATGACAATGGCAACCGGGTTCCCGTTGACGTAGCCGAGGGTGACGTTGTCATCTACTCGAAGTACGGCGGAACCGAGGTCAAGGTCGGCGGCGAAGAGTACCTGGTGCTCTCTGCCCGCGACGTGCTGGCCATCGTCACCAAGTAAGTCCACCAGCTTCAGTCCGGCGGCTCGGGCGCGCGCAGTCGACGCCTTCAGCCGGAACCACGGACAACCGAAATGCCCCGGCTGCCGCTGTTTTGCAGCGCAGCCGGGGCATTTCGCGTGAAAGGAACAAATTCATGGCAAAGCAGTTGGAGTTCAACGACGCGGCCCGCAAGGCGCTGGAAGCCGGCGTCGACAAGCTCGCCAATACCGTCAAGGTCACCCTCGGCCCCCGCGGCCGCAACGTGGTCCTGGACAAGAAGTGGGGTGCCCCCACGATCACCAATGACGGCGTGACCATCGCCCGCGAGGTGGAACTCGACGATCCGTACGAGAACCTTGGCGCGCAGTTGGCCAAGGAAGTCGCCACCAAGACCAACGATGTTGCCGGCGACGGCACCACCACCGCTACCGTGCTGGCCCAGGCCCTGGTCAAGGAAGGCCTGCGCAACGTGGCCGCCGGAGCCGCACCGGGTGCCCTCAAGCGTGGCATTGAGGTAGCGGTCGAGGCCGTGGCCGCCCGCCTGCTGGAGAACGCCCGCGAAGTAGAGGACAAGGTTGCCGAGGTCGCGACGATCTCCGCCCAGAGCCCCGAGGTCGGCAAGCTGCTGGCCGAGGCCTTCGACAAGGTGGGCAAGGACGGCGTCATCACCATCGAAGAGGCCTCCGGCATGGAGACCGAACTGGTGCTCACCGAAGGCATGCAGTTCGACAAGGGACTGCTGTCGCAGTACTTCGTCACCGACCAGGAGCGTCAGGAGGCCGTCCTTGAGGACGCGCTGATCCTGATCTCCCAGGGCAAGATCTCCACGGTGCAGGAGTTCCTGCCGCTGCTGGAGAAGGTGCTGCAGGCCAACAAGCCGCTGTTCATCATCGCCGAAGACATCGACGGCGAAGCCCTCTCCACCCTGGTGGTGAACAAGATCCGCGGCACCCTCAACGTCGCCGCGGTGAAGGCCCCGGGCTTCGGCGACCGCCGCAAGGCCATGCTGCAGGACATCGCGGTGCTCACGGGCGCCCAGGTGGTGTCCGCCGACCTCGGTCTGAAGCTGGACCAGGTGGGCCTCGAGGTGCTCGGTACAGCCCGCCGGATCACCGTCACCAAGGACAACACCACCATTGTGGACGGCGCCGGTTCGGAAGCCGATGTGGCGGACCGCGTGGCCCAGTTGCAGGCAGAGGTGCTGCGCACCGATTCCGATTGGGACCGCGAGAAGCTGCAGGAACGCTTGGCCAAGCTGGCCGGCGGGATCGGCGTGATCAAGGTCGGCGCTGCCACCGAGGTCGAAATGAAGGAGAAGAAGCACCGGATCGAGGACGCTGTGTCCTCCACCCGCGCTGCTTTGGAAGAAGGCATCGTTGCCGGCGGCGGTTCCGCCCTGGTGCACGCTGCCCAGGCTCTGGACACCGACCCGAACGTGCTGGCGCTTGAAGGCGATGCAGCCACCGCCGTCGGACTGGTCCGCCGGGCGCTGGTCCAGCCGCTGCGCTGGATCGCCGAAAACGCCGGCCACGAGGGCATGGTTGTCGTCTCCAAGGTGGGCGAACTGACCGTGAACAACGGCTTCAACGCTGCCACCGGCGAGTACGAGGACCTGTTCGCCGCCGGTGTCATCGACCCCGTGAAGGTGACCCGTTCGGCGCTGCGCAACGCGGCCTCGATCGCGGCCCTGGTGCTGACCACCGAAACCCTGGTTGTCGAGAAGCCGGCCAACGAGGACGAGCACAACCACCAGCACTAACAGCTTGCAGGGTCGCCGAGCGGCGACCCGCAGGCACGCAAACACAGAGGGGATCAGGCCATGCCTGGTCCCCTCTGTGCTGCCCGGGAGGGTCGTTAGCTCCGCCACATCCGCAGCGGGCAGAAATACCGGGCGCGCCGGAAACGTTTAGGATGTAACCAACCTCAGGAACCGGTTTTCGGACCGTGTCCGGAGGCCGCCACCGGTATCGCTCGAAAGGCCCTGCAGTGTCCGAAGAATTCAATCCGTTCGCTTTCGAGGGTCTGACCTACGACGACGTTCTCCTGTTGCCCGGCCCCACGGACGTTATTCCGTCCGAGGCCGACACCAGCTCGCGCCTGACCCGCCGCATCACCGTGCAGACCCCGCTGCTCTCCGCCGCCATGGACACCGTGACCGAATCCCGGATGGCCATCGCCATGGCCCGCCAGGGCGGCCTCGGCGTGATTCACCGCAATCTCTCCATCACGGACCAAGCCGAGCATGTCGACCGGGTCAAGCGCAGCGAGTCCGGCATGATCACCAACCCGGTGACCATCGCCCCGGACGCCACGCTCGCCGACCTGGACGAGCTCTGTTTCAACTACCGCGTCTCCGGACTGCCGGTGGTGGACTCCGAGGGCAAGCTCCTGGGCATCTGCACCAACCGCGACACCCGCTTTGTGCCCCGCGCCGACTACCCGACCACCAAGGTGCACGAGGTGATGACCTCGATGCCGCTGATCACCGGCAAGGTGGGCATCAGCCGCCCCGACGTGATCGAACTGCTGGGCAAGAACCGGATCGAAAAGCTGCCGCTGGTGGACGACGCCGGCATTCTGCAGGGGCTCATCACCGTCAAGGACTTCGACAAGGCGGAGCAGTACCCGCTGGCCACCAAGGACGACGACGGTCGGCTGCGCGTCGGCGCCGCCGTCGGCTTCTTCGGTGACGGCTACGAGCGTGCCATGACCATGATCGAGGCCGGCGTGGACGTGCTGGTGGTGGACACCGCCAACGGCCACAGCCAGGGCGTGCTGGACATGATCGCCCGGCTCAAGAAGGATCCGGCCGCGGCCCATGTGGATGTCATCGGCGGCCAGGCGGCGACCCGCGAGGGTGCGCAGGCGCTGGTCGACGCCGGCGCCGACGCCATCAAGGTGGGCGTGGGCCCCGGCTCCATCTGCACCACCCGCGTGGTGGCCGGTGTGGGCGTCCCGCAGATCACCGCGATCTACGAGTCGGCCAAGGCGGCCATCCCGGCCGGCATCCCGGTGATTGCCGACGGCGGCCTGCAGCACTCCGGCGACATCGGCAAGGCCCTCGTCGCCGGCGCCGACACCGTGATGCTCGGCTCGTTGCTGGCCGGTGCCGCCGAGTCCCCGGGCGATCTGGTGTTCGTCAACGGCAAGCAGTTCAAGGCCTACCGCGGCATGGGTTCGCTGGGCGCCATGCAGACCCGCGGCAAGAACACCTCCTTCTCCAAGGACCGCTACTTCCAGGCCGACGTGCCGGACGACGAGAAGCTGATCCCCGAAGGCATCGAAGGCCAGGTGCCGTACCGCGGCCCGCTGTCGGCCGTCGCGCACCAGTTGGTGGGCGGCTTGCGCCAGACCATGTTCTACACCGGCGCCCGCACCGTTGCCGAGCTCAAGGCCAAGGGCAAATTCGTCCGGATCACCGCGGCCGGCCTGAAGGAATCCCACCCGCACGACATCATGATGACCGTGGAGGCACCGAACTACAAGCGGTAGTCCCGCAGCCCACGACGGCGCCGTTTCCCGCACCAGCGGAGCGGCGCCGTCGTTCTCTGTAAAACTCCTGGCCGCTGGACGCAGCTCTGGCCACGGCGAGGATGCCAGATATAGGTTCGGGGCATGACGACACCCGCGCCCGGACCCCGCGTGCTGGTGATCGGACTGAACCCGTACAAAGTGCCGGGGCCATGGGACCCGCGGCCAGTGGCGAAGGCCATCGAGGCCGGCCTGGCCGCGTTCGCCCGTCACGGCGTCGGCGCCCAGGCATGCCTGTTCGGGCTGGACGGCAGCGACGACCCGGAAGCGATGGTCGCGGCAGCCCTTCGGTCCCACCCATGGGAGTGCGTCGTTGTCGGCGGGGGCGTGCGGCGAGCCGAGGACCGTCCCCAGCTGTTCGAGCGGATCATCAACCTCGTGCGCCGGCACGCTCCGGACGCGGCCATCGCCTTCAACGACAGACCCGAAGATACCTATGCGGCGGCTGCCCGCTGGATCGACGCCGCCGGGTAAGCCGTTGCGTCAAGGAGCAGGCCGGCGACATCACCCTTCGTGGGCCCTACCAGCCGGCCGCGGCCAGCCGCGGGTATGGACGGGACAGCGCATCGGTGCGTGCGCGCGGGCGTGCACGCGGCCACCGACCGCCACGCGGGTGAGCCAACGGAGCCGGCGTCGGAAGATCAGCAGCGCGATGATCGCGATGACCGCCGTGTCGGGCCATCGCGGCGCCGGCCAGTTATCCGGGGCGGGCGGATACGCGCCGTCGGACAGTCCGGCGGCCCGCTCGAAGTGGTTGCGCGAGGACGGGAACAACGCTCCGTCGATGACGTACGCCGCCGGAAAGGCGAACGGGCCGGCGAGCACGTCGGCAACCGCCCACTGGTCGACGTGCCGCGACTCGTGCTTGGCAAGGTCCTCCTCCTCGGTCCGGGATTGGGAGATGTTCGGGCCGTAGCGGACGTACTGGCCCTCGTCGGCTATGGCATATCCGTTGACGCTCAATGCGCCCGCCGGGTCCACCGGCGGCATCCACGCAAGGAACACGTCGCCGAGCATTGTGCCGCCACCGCTGGTTCGCGGCGGGTGCCAGAACATGACCCACAGCGACGGACCGGAGCACGATTCCATCTCAAGGCTGCGCCCGGTCAGGACCCCGACGCCGCTGATAGGGGCGACCAGGAAGTTGCGCGCGGTGCTCCATGGGGCTGGTGGTGAAATCTGCAGATGCGGCTCGGGCTTGATCTGCCCGTCGGCGGTGATATGGCTGTGGCACACGATGTGCGGTGCGAGCGCCTCCTGGACGCGGGCTCCGGCACCGGCGACGAGGAGGGCCGCCAGCACAACGACAGCGATACCGCGCACCCGCTGATGGGAGGCACAGACGGTACACGATGCGGCTCTCCGCAACCGGCGCGAACGAAGGGAGGGCAAGGACCAGATGAGCCCAACGATGCCAAAACACAGGGTGGACGCCAAGCCACGCACGAACGGTCCTGTGCGCTCAACGGACCGCCGAAATCGTCCTGCCATGACTGACCACTTCCCGCTCCGGCTAGCTGCGGCCGGCCAGCGGCAACCGTTAAGGGAGCGGGCCTACGGTGCGCTTGCCTGCCGTGCGGCAGGTCGAGCCTACCGCCTGCGCTGGACCGACGCCAGAGTCCGGCCCGAGGCCAGCGCCGGACGGGGGAGCCGGCGGTCGAGCCTGGGGGAGCCCGGCAGTCGAGGCAGCGGCCGGCGAAAGTCCGCTCCGCCCCGGTTCACAGGTGAAGCGTTCCAACAGTGGGATAACCTAGAGCCGTGACTTACGAGATTGAAATTGGCCGTGGCAAGCGTGGGCGCCGAGCCTACTCCCTCGATGACGTGGCGATCGTCCCGTCGCGCCGCACGCGAGACCCGAAGGACGTCTCCGTCAGCTGGCAGATCGACGCGTACAAGTTCGACGCCCCGGTGATCGCCGCGCCGATGGACTCGGTGATGTCCCCGGCCACCGCCATTGCGCTGGGCAAGCTGGGCGGCCTTGGCGTGCTCAATCTTGAAGGACTGTGGACCCGGTACGAGGATCCGCTGCCGGTGCTGGACGAAATCGAAGCCCTGGGCACGCAGAATTTCAACCCGGCCGCCACCAAGCGGATGCAGGAGCTCTACGCGGCACCGGTTCAGCCGGAGCTGATTACCTCCCGCCTGGCCGAGATCCGCGAGGCCGGGGTCACCGTGGCCGGGTCGCTGACCCCGCAGCGCACGCAGGAGCACTACAAGACCGTGCTGGCCGCCGGCGTCGACATCTTCGTGATCCGCGGCACCACCGTCTCCGCGGAGCATGTGTCCAAGACGCAGGAGCCGCTGAACCTGAAGCAGTTCATCTACGAACTGGACGTGCCGGTGATCGTCGGCGGCGCGGCCGGCTACACCCCGGCCCTGCACCTGATGCGCACCGGCGCGGCCGGCGTGCTGGTGGGCTTCGGCGGGGGAGCGACCACGACCACGCGCCGGGCGCTGGGCATCCACGCACCGATGGCCTCGGCGATCTCCGACGTGGCCGCCGCCCGGCGGGACTACATGGATGAATCCGGCGGCCGCTATGTGCATGTGATTGCCGACGGCGGACTGGGCTTCAGCGGCGACATCGTCAAGGCCATCGCCATGGGCGCCGACGCCGTCATGCTCGGTTCCGCCCTGGCCCGGGCCGAAGAGGCGCCCGGCCGCGGCTGGCACTGGGGCCAGGAGGCCCACCACGACGAGCTGCCGCGCGGAGACCGCGTGAATGTGGGCACCGTGGGTCCGCTGGAGCGGGTGCTGCACGGGCCGTCGAACCACACGGACGGCACGTCCAACCTGGTGGGAGCGCTGCGCCGGTCGATGGCCACCACCGGATACTCCGACCTGAAGGAGTTCCAGCGCTGCGAGGTAGTGCTGGCACCGATCCAACCCGGCGACTGATCCCGATCATGGAAGGCTGAGTCGATGACCACCGGTGCCCTGAGTCCCGAGAGCCGCGAGCAGTCGCTGGCCGCCTTGCGGGCCACCGCGGAGCGCGGGGCCGAACTGGACGTGCTGATCGTCGGTGGAGGCGTGGTGGGCGCCGGGGCGGCATTGGACGCGGCCACCCGCGGGCTGGACGTCGGCATCGTGGAGGCGCGGGACTGGGCATCGGGAACGTCGTCGCGGTCTTCCAAATTGATCCACGGCGGGCTGCGGTATCTGGAGATGCTGGACTTCGCTCTGGTGCGTGAGGCGCTGCAGGAGCGCGGGCTGCTGCTGGAGCGCATTGCGCCGCACCTGGTGCGGCCGGTGCCGTTCCTGTATCCGCTGACCAAACGGTTCGTGGAGCGGCCCTACGTGGGCGCGGGCGTGGCCTTGTATGACGCGCTGGCGGCGGCCACCGGGCGCGGCCGCGGCGTGCCCTTCCACAAACATTTGTCCCGGCGCGGGACCCTCCGGGCGGCACCCAGCCTGAGGAAGGACGCCATGGTCGGGTCCATCCGCTATTACGATGCGCAGGTGGACGACGCCCGGCTGGTGGTGAACCTGGTCCGCACGGCCGCCGCGTTCGGAGCGCAAGCGGTGAACCGGCTGGCGGTCATCGACTTCCTGCGCGAGGGCGAACGCGTGGTCGGCGCCCGCGTGCGCGACCAAGAAGACGGCAGCGAGTTCAACATCCGGGCCAAGCAGGTGGTCAATGCCACCGGCGTGTGGACGGACGAGACCCAGGCGATGGTCACCGAGCGCGGCCAGTTGAGCGTGCGTGCGTCCAAGGGGATCCATCTGGTGGTGCCGCGGGACCGTTTCCAGTCCACGGTTGGCCTGATCCTGCGCACCGAGAAGTCGGTGCTGTTCGTCATTCCGTGGGGCCGGCACTGGATCATCGGCACCACGGACACGGACTGGGACCTGGACAAGGCCCATCCGGCGGCCTCGTCCAAGGACATCGACTACCTGCTCGAACACGTCAACCAAGTGCTGCAGCGCCCGCTCACCCGGGAGGACGTCGAGGGCGTCTACGCCGGACTGCGGCCGCTGCTGGCGGGCGAGAACGACTCCACCGCCAAGCTCTCGCGCGAACACGTGGTGGCGCACCCGGTCCCCGGGTTGGTGGTGGTGGCCGGCGGCAAGTACACCACCTACCGCGTGATGGCCAGGGACGCCGTGGACGAAGCCGCGCGGGCACTGGACGAGCGGGTGCCGCCCAGCTGCACCGATACCATCCCGCTGCTCGGCGCCTCCGGATTCAAGGCCGCGTGGAACAAGCGCAGCCGCACCGCGGAGCGGACGGGCATCCACGTGGCCCGGGTGGAGCACCTGCTCAACCGCTTCGGCTCGATGGCCGGCGACGTGCTGGACATCATCACCGAACAACCCGAACTGGCAGAACCGCTGCCGGGCGCCGACGACTACCTGGCGGCCGAAGCGGTCTACGCGACCACGCACGAGGGAGCCCGGCACATCCACGACGTCCTCACCCGCCGGACCCGGATCTCCATCGAGGCCTGGGACCGCGGTGTCTCGGCCGCGCCGGTGGTGGCGAACCTGATGGCACCGATCCTGGGCTGGAGCGAGGAACAAGTGGAGCGCGAGGTGAAGCATTATTTGGCCCGGGTGGAAGCAGAACGGCTCAGCCAGGAACAGCCCGACGACGTCTCCGCGGACAGCGCCCGGATGGGCGTCGACGACATCGTTCCGCTGGCCTGAGGGCGTCGGAACCACACGGCGGACCCCGGCGCGGATTCGTTTTCTACAGGCTTGCGAAGTACCTTTAAAGGGTGCTCAAGACTGCCCTGAAACCCCGCTGGATAGCGGCTCTGGTGCTTGCGCTGGCGCTGTCCACGGTGTTTGTGCTGCTGAGCCAGTGGCAGTTTTCCGCCTCCCAGAGCAAACCGCCGCCGCCTCCGGGCGAGACCGAAACCGTCAAACCGCTGACCGACGTTTTTAAGCCGGGCATCCCGATGAGGGCCGCGACCGCGGACCAGATGGTCAGCGTCGACGGCAGCTTTGTACCCGGCGCCCAGGTGCTGGTCCAGAGCCGTCTGCAGGACGGCGACAACGGACTGTGGGTAGTGGACGCCTTCGCCGTGGACGGCGTCAAGCAGTTCCGCGAAGACGTGGTCATCCCCGTGGTGCGCGGCTGGATCAAGGATCCGGCGGATGCCGTTCCCGCCCCTAAAGGCGAGGCCACCGTCGTCGGGCGTCTGCTGCCCACCGAGGCGCCGCTGCCCGGAGCCAGGCCGGCCGGGCAGGTCGCGGCACTCTCGGTTGCCGAGCTGATCAACCGCTGGGATGCGCCGAGCTACTCCGGCTTCGTGGTGGGTACCGGTTTCACGGTTGCCGGCAAGGACCTGGGCACGGCGACCGACGGCACGGCCATGCAGCCGGTGCTCGTTGGGCCGCAGCCGCAGGAAGCGCCGGTCAACTGGATGAACGTCTTCTACGCGGTGGAATGGGTGGTGTTCGCCGGCTTCGCCATCTTCCTCTGGTGGCGGCTGGTGGCCGACGACTACCGCCGCGACTTGGAGGACGCCGAAGACGCGGCCGCCGAAGCCCGCGCCGCTGCCGAAGCAGAACACGGCGGCCCGGCAGGCTCGGCAGACCCGGCAGAACCTCGTCCCGCCGACCCAGACGGCGCCGACCAGACCACACCCAGCAATACACCCCACGCAACGAGGTAGTCCACGTGACAGACAACGCTCCCGACCGTTCCACCGCACCCCAGCGCCCGGCCAAACGCCGCTTCGCCGGAACACACACCCAGATCCGCTCCGCCCTGACGTTCTACAAGATCACCTCCTACATCACCGGCATCATGCTGTTGCTGCTCTGCGCGGAGATGGTGCTGCGCTACGGCTTCAATTTGTTCCTGTTCGCCGGCGCCACCAATACGCTGACCGGGGAGACCTTCGCGCTCGGCCTGGCGCAGGCCGAACCCTCGGTGATCGAGGGCGTGAACCTCTCCATCGCGGTGCTGGTGGCGCACGGCTGGCTGTACGTGCTCTACCTGATTGCCGACTTCCGGCTCTGGTCGCTGATGCGCTGGCCGTTCACCAGGTTCGTGCTGATCGCCCTGGGCGGCGTGATCCCGTTCCTGTCCATCATCCTGGAGCGCAAGGTGCACCGCGAGGTGGAAGCAGAACTGGCCGCCCACCCCGAAGCAGCCAAGCGCTACTGACCCCAGCCGGCCACCGGCTGCAGGCGCGGAGCACGACGGCGGTGCGCACCGCCGTCGTGCCTTAACTCACGTTGGCAAGCCCGGCCTCAAAGTGCGTGGCCCCGGGCACGGCGACTATCCTGTAGGGGTGACTACTCCTCCCCCCGCCACTACGGACCACCGGCCTGTCCTCGTTGTTGACTACGGGGCCCAGTACGCGCAGCTGATTGCCCGCCGCGTGCGCGAAGCCAACGTGTACTCCGAAATCGTTCCGCACACCTTCACCACCGAACAGCTGATGGCCAAGAACCCGGCGGCCATCATTCTCTCCGGCGGTCCTTCCAGCGTGTACGCCGAGGGCGCTCCCCGGGTCGGCGCCGACCTGTTCGAGGCCGGCGTCCCGGTGTTCGGCATCTGCTACGGCTTCCAGGCCATGGCCAACGCCCTGGGCGGCACGGTGGCGAAGACCGGCCTGCGCGAGTACGGCGCCACCGACGCCACCCTGGTGGGGGAGGGGCGGTCGATCCTGACCGGCATTCCTGCCTCGCAGAACACCTGGATGAGCCACGGCGACTCGGTGCAGCAGGCGCCCGAAGGCTTCGACGTGCTGGCCAGCACGGCCGGCGCCCCGGTAGCGGCCTTCGCGAACGAGGAAAAGAAACTCTACGGCGTGCAGTGGCACCCGGAAGTGAAGCACTCCGCGCACGGCCAGCAGGTGCTGGAGAACTTCCTGTTCCGGGGCGCCGGGCTGGAGCCCAACTGGACCACCGGCAACATCGTGGAAGAGCAGGTGGAGCGCATCCGCGCGCAGATCGGCGATTCCCGCGTGATCTGCGGGCTGTCCGGCGGGGTGGATTCCGCCGTCGCCGCTGCCCTGGTGCAGCGCGCCGTCGGCGAGCAGCTGACCTGTGTCTTCGTGGACCACGGGCTCCTGCGCGAGGGCGAAGCCGAGCAGGTGGAGCGCGACTACGTCGCCGCCACCGGCGTGAAACTGTATGTTGCCAACGAGCAGCAGCGCTTCCTGTCCGCGCTGGCCGGGGTCACCGATCCGGAGACCAAGCGCAAGATCATTGGCCGCGAGTTCATCCGCGCCTTCGAGTCGGCCGAGAAGGCCGTGCTGGCCGAGGCGGCCGCGGAGGGCGAGTCGGTGAAATACCTGGTGCAGGGAACGCTGTACCCGGACGTGGTCGAGTCCGGCGGCGGCGAGGGTGCCGCAAACATCAAGAGCCACCACAACGTGGGCGGTCTGCCCGAGGACCTGCAGTTCGAGTTGGTCGAGCCGCTGCGCACGCTGTTCAAAGACGAAGTGCGGGCCGTCGGCGCGCAGCTGGGCCTGCCGGCGGAGATCGTCGGCCGGCAGCCGTTCCCTGGCCCGGGCCTGGGCATCCGGATCATCGGCGAAGTCACGCAGGAACGCCTGGACCTGCTGCGCAAGGCCGACGCGATTGCGCGGGCGGAGCTGACCGCCGCGGGCCTGGACCAGGAAGTCTGGCAGATGCCGGTGGTCCTGCTGGCCGACGTGCGCAGCGTGGGCGTGCAGGGCGACGGCCGCACCTACGGGCACCCGATTGTGCTCCGTCCGGTCTCCTCCGAGGACGCGATGACCGCTGACTGGTCGCGCCTGCCCTACGACCTGCTGGCCAGGATCTCCAACCGGATCACCAACGAAGTGGACGGGGTCAACCGCGTGGTGCTCGACGTGACGAGCAAGCCGCCGGGAACCATCGAGTGGGAGTAGCCACAACGGGCGGCCGCTGCCAACCCGCCGCACAGCGCGGGAGCACTGCACAGCAAAATTTGCCGAGGCAGTGTTGCGGTCGCCCGTTTGGCGTTTAAAGTCCGATACCTTGATTGACATGCCGTTGTGGTCGAGGCAAGTAGCCGAGAGTGAAGTAAAGGGGGCAGCCGTGTCGCTGGCCAGCGTAGCCGAGGCTGCTGAAGACGTTGTGGCATCTTGGCTGGAGAAGCTGGGCGATGTGGCCGGGTCCGACACCTTGCTGCGGTTCGCTCCGACGTCGTCGAACAGCATCGACCTGACGCACGCCCACCCTTCCGGCCTGGCCCAATTGCTGGCCGGGCGCCGCACCCGCCTTTCCACCTTGTTGCGCGACCCGAACCAATACGCCGCCGCGATGCGTACCGCGCGCAGCCTGCGGGCCAAGATCCTGGAGCTGGGCTCCGAGCGCGGCATCGACGTCGGCTATCTCGCCGCGGGCACCGCGTCCTGGCGGGTGCCGGAGGTCGGCCGGTCCGAGGCGCTGAATGCCCCGGTGATGCTGACGCCGGTGGCACTGACCGTGCGCCCCAGCCAGGACGACTTCGAGCTGCAACTGGCCGACCGCGCCCGGCTGAACCCGGCCCTGGTCCGCCATCTGTCCGCCGAGCAGGGCGTCGGCATCGATGCCGAGGCGACCGCCCGGCTGGCCTACGGCACGGCCCGCCTCGATCCGCATCCGGTGCTGGAACGGCTGCGCATCCTCACCGCTGATGTGCGGAACATGACCATCGAGCACCATTTTCTGGTGTCGACCTTCGCCGATCTGGAGGCCGTTACCGACCCGGTCCTGATCGATGCGGGTCACCCGGTGATCCGGGCCCTCGCCGAAGCGGGCGCCGGTTCCGTGGACGGTTCCGAAGCCGCACGCCCTGCCGCCCACGGCCTGGGCCCGGTGCCGGTGCCGGAGGTGGAACTGCCGCCGATCGATGAACGCGATCCGCAGGACGAGTTCCTGCTGCTGGACGCCGACGCGGCGCAGCAGCAGGTGCTGGACCTGGTCCAGGCCGGGCACTCGCTGGTGGTTTCGACGCCGCCGGGCACCGGCCAGACGCAGACCGCCCTCAACGCCGCGGCGGCCCTCGCCTACGAGGGCAAGAGCGTGCTGGTGGTGGCGGAGCGCCGCGGCACACTGAACGAATTCGCCCAGCTGCTGGAAACCGTGGACCTGGGATCGCTGGCACTGCGGCTCGGCGGGGACCTGACGCCTGACCAGCTGCGCCAGACGCTGATCCGCGCCATCAGCCGCAGCGAAAAGGCGCAGGAGCCGCAGCTGCGGAAGCTGCACGCCACGCTCATCGACCAGCGGCACAAGCTGCTGGATCACGTTAAATCGCTGCACAATGTCCGGACCCGCTGGCGCTGCTCGCCGTATCAGGCGATGCAGTCGCTGGCCAAGCTCACCTCGCTCGATCCGGCGCCGGCCACCACGGTCCGGTTGAAGCGGTCGGTGCTGGACAGCATCACCGACCGCGCCGAACTGGCGGCCCGGCTGGTCCGCGCGGCCGAACTGGGCAGCTTCAGCAAATCCGCCACCACCAGTCCGTGGTTCGGTGCCAAGCTGCTCAACCGCAAGGAAACGGAGGACGCCCACCAGCTGGCCTCCGACCTGGCCAAGGACATTCCGGAGCTGCGGACGCGGATGAACAAGGTGGCCGAGCATTCGCAGATCGCCCTCGCCGGGACGTTCCGCGAGTGGGGCGAGCAGCTGCAGCTGCTGGTGGAGGTCCGTGGCAGCCTGGACAAGTTCACCCCGGACATCTTCGACCGGCCGGTCACCGACCTGATTTCGGCGACCGCGCCGAGCTCCTGGCGGCGGGACCGCGGGATCGAAATGAGCTCGATGACCCGCTCCCGGCTGCGCAAGGTGGCCAAGGAATACATCCGACCCGGCGTGCACATCTCCGACCTGCATGAATCCCTCTTCGAAGTGCAGCAGCAGCGGACCAAGTGGGCCGACTACGCTACCTCGCAGCGCCACCCCGCGGTTCCGTCCGGTCTGGCCGACCTGAACAGCTTTTATCGGGATGTGTCACAGCGGCTGCAGAAACTGGCCGCCCTGCTGGCACCGGTGCCCGAGGACCGCGCGCTGGTGGCCATGCCCGACGGCGAACTCCAGGAACAGCTGGACGCGCTGGCCGCGGACAAGGAAACGCTGATCAACCTGCCCGAACGGACGCTGCTGCTCGAGCAGATGCGCGAACACGGGCTGGGCGAACTGCTGGACGATCTGGCCGAACGCCAGGTCGGTGCCGAGCAGGTCGGTGCCGAACTGGACCTGGCCTGGTGGCAGTCGGCGCTGGAAGCGATGATCAGCGGCGATGACTACCTGGCCATGTCGGACGGCGACAACCTGCGCAAGCTCGAGGCCGTGTACCGGCTCGCGGACAACGCGCACATCGCGTCCGGACCCGCCCGGCTGCGCTGGGAACTGGCACAGAACTGGCGGCATTCGCTCAAGAGCAAGCCCAAGGCCGCCCACCGGCTGCGTGAGCTGCTCAAGGCCGGCGAACCCACCCTGGCCGCGCTGGGACAGCAGTCGGAATCGCTGGTGTCGGCGCTGCTGCCGATCTGGACTGCCTCCCCGCTGGTACTGCCGCTGCTGCTGCCGGAAGGCAAGCACTTCGACGCCGTGATCATCCTCGACGCCGAGGCCACCAGCCTTCCGTCGGCCCTTGCCGCGGTCTCCCGGGCACACCAGGTGGTGGCGTTCGGCGACGGCGAGCTCGGCCGCGCAGCGCCCTTCGAAGTCAACGTGGACCGCCGGAACGATCCGGTCACCGGCGAGACGCCGAAGCCGTTGACCAGCTGCTTCCACGCGCTCTCCGAGGTGCTGCCGTTGGTGCGTCTGACCACCGCGTACCGTGCGGTGGACCTGGACCTGACCCGCTCCTTGAGCGACAAGTTCTACGGGGGATCGCTGTCCCGGCTGCCCGGTGCCAGCTCCATCCGCGGCGGCGGCCTGGAAGTGGAATACCTGCCGGACGGCACCGGCATGCCCGGGGCCGGGCATGAAGGCGTGGAGAGTGTTCCGGCCGAACTGAACCGCGTGGTGGACCTGGTCTTCGAGCACATCAGCCTGCGGCCGTCGCGGTCGCTGGCCGTGGTGACCGCCAGCGCCCGGCATGCGGCCCGGGTGGCGGAGGCCATCCGGCTGCAGATGCCGAACTACCCGTCGGCCACGAGTTTCTTCCAGCGCCGCCACGAACCCTTCCGTGTGGTCCCGGTGGAACGCGCCTCCGGACTGGTCCGCGACGACGTGATCTTCTCGCTGGGCTTCGGCCGGACGCCGCACGGACGCGCGGTGCACGACTTCGGGCCGCTGTCGGCGGCGGGCGGCCGGGCGCTCTTCGCGACCGCGGTGACCCGTTCCAGGCACTCGCTGCACGTGCTCAGCTGCTTCCGTCCGGAGGATCTGGATCCCGAGCGGCTGCGTCACGGAGCGGTTGATTTCCACGACCTGCTGGACCGCCACCTTGGCGACGGCCGCTTCCGGGCGTCCGAACTCTCGCCGGGAATCGACGACCCGCTGGTCGCCGACCTGGTGGAGCGCCTCCGCACCCGCGGGGCACGCGTGTGGGACCACTATTACGGACTCATCGACATCGTGGCCAGCACGAGCGCGGTAGAGTATTCGCCGGATGTTGAACCGACGCTTCCGGTGGCCTTGGAATCGGACGGCACCCCGGAGTACCGGGAGCTGACCGTCCGGGAACGCAGCCGGCTGCGCCCCCAGCAGCTGGAACGGCTCGGCTGGCGGCCGCTGACCCTGTGGACCATCGAGGTGTTCACTGATCCGGAGAAATGCGCGGACCTGATCGGAGGCTACTTGGGACTGCAGAAGCCGGAAGAACCGGTAGAGAAGGACGGACGCCGGGCCGCCCCGGAAAACCCGGGGCCGGCAGCGGAGCACTCCGCGCAGGCACCGGTTGAGCCCGGAACGGATGCCACGGCCACGGATGCCACGGCTGATGCACCCGATGCCGGCCAGGACGGGTTGCGGCCACGCCGGGCAAAGCGCAGCCAGTCCCCGACGCTGCCGACCAAGGCAACCGAGGACGACCCCCATGCCTGGGGCGACCGGGACGAGGACCGGGACGCCTGGCTGCGTGAGCAGCGCCCTCCGCACTGGGGCTGAGCCGGGGAACCGGCGACTGAGCGGCTGACAGCCCAACCCGGGCTGTCAGCCGACCAGCATCAGGAAGATGTCAACCGACCAGCACCAGGAAGATATTGCCCCGGCTGGAGGCGCCGGCCAGGGCGGTTGCGTCCGACGGCGCTGCGGCCACCACCACCAGCCCGTCCGGTTCCTGTGAGCCGAGCAGCGTCGGCGAGGCCCCGCCGTCGTCGGCTTTCCACAGCACCGGAACCGCGCGCGCCAGGACCGTTGACCCCGCCGGTTCATCGAACCCGTTGCCGCTGCTGAGGACGATGTCCACCAGTTGGCCGGGCGAGACCAACTGGACAGTGGAGGGGTCTGCCGGGCGTATGGGCACGGCCACCGTGCCCTGCGGTGCGCCTGCCAAGAGTCCCGGCCCGACGATTGAGGTGTCGAAGACCGGAGAACCTGCGCGCAGGGCCGTGGCCAGACGTTGACCGACCAATGGCAAGGTGCTGTGGGCGGTTCCGGCCGGGACGGCACCCGCCGGCAATTCGGCCAGTTCGATGTCCCCCGCCGACAAAACGGTGCCGGCAGGAAGATCCGCGGCCGCGACCACCACGGCATCAGTGGGCGCCGCTGCGGGGGTGAAATGATGGACCACCAATGCGGCGGCAGCACAGAGCAGCAGGGCGGCAAGCAACCGGTAGTGCCGGCGGAGGAGCCGGCGCGGCATCAAGGCGAGACGGGCGCTGCGGCTGGTAGCTGTGGCAGGGGGCATGCAGCCACGTTAAGACGGGCGGCCGATGCGACGGCAGCAGCCGGCACGGCGCTGTGGATCCAGAGCTGACACCGTTGGGGTGTGTAGGAAAAGCGGCGGGGCAGGCCGCCGCAGGCAGGCTAGCTGCCCAGCTGCCTAGCTGGCGGCCGCGGCGGGCGCCGGAGTTGCGGCAGGCTTAGCCGGTTCGGCGGCAGCTGCCGGCTTGGCGGCTGCGGCGTCGGTACCGGAGGAGGCCGCGGGAACGGAGCTGGCCTTGGCGGCGTCGCGGGAGTCCGTGCGGTAGAAGCCCGAGCCCTTGAAAACAACGCCCACGCTGTTGAACTTCTTGCGCAGGTTACCGCCGCATTCGGGGCAGACGGTCAGCGAATCGTCGCTAAAGGACTGCTGGATATCGAAGGCGTGGGTGCAGTCTTTGCAGGCGTAGGCATACGTGGGCACGGTGGTTCCTCCTGAAAACTCGGTCTGGAGCAGAACAGTGCCTGATACAAAAGCTGGCACTCAAACGCTCCGAGTGCCAATTCTACACCGTGTTCTGCCCTGTCCGGCTACTGAACCACGTCCAGCCGTCGGGAGTGACCACGCCGTCCAGCGGTGCATCGAGGGCGGTGAACTCGAAGGTGCCGGCGGGCACCACTTCGTCCGAGTAGAAAAGTCCCACGATCTTCGTCCCGCCGCCGTTGGGCAGCGAAGCCAGGAACCGGTCATAGTAGCCGCCGCCCTGGCCCATCCGGTTTCCGTGGGAATCAACGGCCAGCCCGGGAACCAAGATCAAGGGCAAACCGGCCATGATTTCCGGTCCGAAGCGCTCTCCGACGGGCTCGTCCACCCAGGCCCGGGGGCTGCGTGCCAACTCCACGCCGGTGAACCAGCGGGCCCAGCTGAGCCGGTAGTGCGGTTCGCAGATGGGGACTACAACCTCGTAGCCCGCGTCCTCCAGCGCAGGGAGCAGCGTGCGGGTCGAGGGTTCAGAGCCGACGGAGAGATACGCCGGCACGGTGGTCCCGGCCGGGATCTTCAGCCGCTGCAGTCCATCCAGCACCTGCTGCGCGAAGGCCGTTCCGGCCCGGAGCCGATCCTCGGCCGAACGTTCGCTGCGGCGGTCGCGGAAGAAAGCGCGGGCCGTCTCCTTGTCCAAGCGCGTCTGCTTCTCCATGGCCGCCATCGTAATTCCTTTCCCTGCAAATCGGGTTGCTGCGCAGCTTCGTTCGGTACTCTGAAGTCATGACGTCTCATCGTGCGGTACGCAAAGCAGTCATTCCGGCCGCCGGCCTGGGAACCCGTTTCCTGCCCGCAACCAAGGCTATGCCGAAGGAAATGCTTCCCATCGTGGACAAGCCGGCCATCCAGTACGTGGTCGAAGAAGCCGTCCGGGCGAACCTGAGCGACGTCATGGTGATTACCGGACGCAATAAGCGGCCGCTGGAGGACCACTTTGACCGGGTGCCCAACATTGAGCAGATCCTTGAGGAGAAAGGCGACTTTGAAAAGCTCGCCGCGGTTCGGGCTGCCTCGGAACTGGCGGACATTCACTACCTGCGCCAGGGGGACCCGCTGGGGCTAGGCCACGCGGTGTTGCGGGCGCGCCAGCACGTGGGCCGCGAGCCATTCGCCGTGCTGCTCGGAGACGACCTGATCGACGAAGGCGAGGACCTGCTGACCCAGATGATCGAGGTCCAGCAGCAGACCGGCGGTTCCGTGGTCGCCCTGATGGAAGTGGACCCGGCCCAGATCAGTGCCTATGGCTGCGCCGACGTCACCCCGGTGGCGGGCGTCAGCTACGTGCGGATCAACGAACTGGTGGAGAAGCCCACGCCGGACGAGGCGCCGTCCAATCTGGCCGTGATCGGCCGCTATGTACTGCACCCGGCCGTCTTCGACGTGCTGGAGAAGACCAAGCCGGGCCGCGGCGGCGAAATCCAGTTGACCGACGCCCTCGAAGTGCTGGCCGGCCGGGAAGGCGAGGGCGGCGGCGTCTATGGCGTGGTCTTTTCCGGACGCCGTTACGACACCGGCGACAAGCTCAGCTATCTGAAGGCAGTGGTGACGATAGCCTCCGAGCGGGAGGATATCGGCACGGAACTGCGGGGCTGGCTGAAAGAGTTCGTCGACGGTTCGTGCGACTGACAGTTCGACCGCAAAGACTTTCACATGGTTTATGGCTCGGCGATCTGGCCGGCGACACTTGAGTGCGGGGATTTGTCGCTGCGCCCCATCCGTTACCGGGACCGGCACGAGTGGATGGCGGTTCGACGCCGAAACGCGCGTTGGCTGGAGCCGTGGGAGGCCTCGAATCCGGCTCCGGGCGGCTATCTGCCGGCCTTCTCCGAGATGGTCCGCTCACTCAGGCACCAGGCGCGCATGGCCATGGCCCTGCCCTGGGTCATCACGGAGCTGCAGCAGGGAATGCCCAAGCCGGCGCTGATCGGCCAGCTCACCGTTTCCGGAATCACCTGGGGGTCCGCGATGTCCGCGACGCTGGGTTACTGGGTGGATGAGGCTTGCGCCGGACGGGGAATAGCGCCGACGGCGGTGGCGATGGCCACCGACCACTGTTTCCAGACGCTGGGGCTGCACCGGATGGAGATCAACATCAGGCCGGAGAACCGGGCCAGCCTCCGCGTGGTGGAGAAGCTCGGTTTCCGGGACGAGGGCCTGCGTCCGCGGTACCTGCACATCAACGGCGCGTGGGCAGACCACCGCAGCTTTGCGCTGACGGCCGAGGAAGTTCCCGATGGCCTGCTGGCCCGCTGGCTGGAGCACGGCGACGTTGGGTTGACACCATAAAGCAGGGCCGGGCGGAATCGTTATCCGACACACCGGGAAGAATGCCACGTCCGGCATGCTTGAGCTTCTACGGTTTTGAGAGTGGACATTCAGAGCTCTGTGATCTTGGCGGTCATCGTTGGGCTGTGGTTTGTCTGGGTAGGACCGTACCTGTTCCGCGGAGGATTCAGGCCTGCGATGGCTGAACCGGCGCCGGGGCACGCAGCAGCACCACCAGTTTCAATACCCGCAACCGCCTCCAGCGGCAACCAGGGGATCATCATGGAATACAACGCACAGCCGGCACCGTCGACGTCGTCGCCCGTGCGGCAGCCCTCCCGGCAGTCCGCTGGGCAGCCCGTCCGGCAGCCCGAGTTCCGGATCCGCTACGGCCGGACCGCGCTGGCCCTGGTCGGCGCGGCGGCCCTCGTGGTTTTCGTCGCCGGGGGTGCGCTGGCGCTGGCCGGCGCGGTTTCGGGGCAGGTCCCTGGCTTCGCGCTGCTGGCCGCCGTCGCCGTCGTCGTGATGTTGCGCTCGCTGGCTATCCGCGACCGCAGGAACCGTGCGGCGGCACGCGCGGACCGGGCGGCCCGCACGGCGTCGGCATCCCAGGCCGCCGGCACGAGGACTCCGGCCCGGCCCACCCAGCTCTTTGACGGCGCCGCCGCGGACGCCCCGGCGCCGGAAGCCGCACCGGCAGCGCCTGCTCCGCTGACGGCCGCCGAACTGCGTGATGAAGCATTGAAGGTTGCCGCAGAAGCCGGGGACAGCGCCGCCCCCGCCCGGCCGTCCGGGACCCCCTGGCAGCCCGTGGACGTCCCCAAACCGACGTATGTTGCCGCCGCCAAGGCCAACCGCCCGGCTCCCGCGCCGCTGCCGGCTCCCGAAGTCAAGAAGCCGCAGGTGAAGACATCGATCAAGCAGACGACGGCGCAGCGGACTGAAGAAGCCGCGGCACAGCGGTCCGCGGAGGCGCAGCACAACGGGGAGGCCGCTGCGACGGCCGAGGTCTCGGGCCAGCCCTCCGCAACCAACCGGCTGAACCTGGACGACGTGCTGCAGCGCCGCCGGGCCTGACCTTTCCAGACGCTGACTGCGGCCTGCCCAGAGGGCGGGCCGCAGTGCTTTCTGCTCCGCAATGCCGAGCGCTGACGGCCGCGATGGTGTGCAATGGAAGCATGGACGCACCGAAGCGGGACCTGATGGCCGCCGAGACCGCCGGCATCGACCTGTTGGAAAGCCCGGGGATGCGCGAGCCGCTGGAACTGGCAGTGGCCAGGCTCGGGGGAACCGTCGAATCCTGGCAGTTGGCGAAACTGCAGCACCGCCCGGGGGCCGGCTCCACCGGCATCTTTACCGTGCGGCTCCGGGTGCCCGACGGCGGGAAACGGACCGAGTACGTCTGCATCACCACCGCCGCGGTGCCCGAGTGCGGCCTGCCGCTGGTCCGCCATGACGCCGACGCCGTCCCGCTGACTGCCTGGCTGTACCCGTCCGACCCGGTGCTGATCGGGTTGCCGGCGGCGTGCGATCCGGCGGCCGTGGGCCGCAGCGTGTTCGGCGGGGGAGAAGCGGAACTGAGAATGGTCAGCTATCGGCCGCTGCGCCGGGCCGTGCTGGAAGCGGTCCAGGGCGGCCGCAGGGTCTTCCTCAAGGTAGTCCGCCCGGACCGGGCGGCCCAGTTGCTTCGCCGGCACCGTTTGCTCACCGACGCGGGCCTGCCGGCTCCCGTCGCCACCGCCGGCCCGGCGGACGGCGTGGTGGTGCTGTCGGAGGCGCAGGGGACCCACTTGGCCCGGGCCATCATGAACGACGGAGCCGCGGCCCTGGCGCCTGAAACCCTCCTCGACCTGCTGAAGGCCCTCCCGCCGGAAGTTCTGGAGCTCTCCCGGCGTCCGGCCTGGGCCGAGCGCGCCGCGGACTACGCCAAGGCCGCGGCTGCGGTGCTTCCCACCGAGCAGGAGCGGATCTTTGCCCTGGCCGGCCGGGTGGAAGAGTTGTTGGCCGCCACGGATGCAGGTCCGGTGGTTCCCTCACATGGGGACTTCTACGAAGCCAATCTGCTGGTGGACGGCGGGCGGATCACCGGCCTCATGGACGTGGACTCGCTGGGACCGGGCCATCTGGTGGACGATCTGGCCTGTTTCCTCGGGCATCTGGCCGTGCTGCCGGCGGTCCACTCCGGCTACGTGCATGTGCCGGCAGCCCTGGAGCGTTTCGCTGCGGTCTTCGACACCGTGGTGGATCCGGCGGGACTGCGCGGCCGGGCGGCCGGCGTCGCGCTGTCGCTGGTGGCCGGAGCCAAGACCGCCGGGGAAGGCGACGGCTGGCAACAGGATGCCCTGCAGCGGCTGGCCATCGCGGAGCAGTTGGCCGCCGACGCCACCTGAGCCGGCAGGCGGTCAGTCGATGCCGTCCGCGGCGGCATCCGCAGCGCGCCGGGCAATGTCCGCTTCCACCGTCCTGCCCAGATCATCAAGGGCGGAGGCCAGCCCCAGATAGGCCGCCACCCGGAGGGTGCGGCCGACATCGGGCTCCTGCAGCACCAGCTTGAACATCGGCACCGCGTCGTCGGCCCGGCCCATCTCGGCCAGGACGTGCGCGGCGAACAGCTCGGAATTTCCGGCCGAGGCCGCGTCATCTGCGGCCGAGTAGAGGTCGGCCGCGTGCAACGCAGCCGAGATCGCCCCGGTGCCGTCCTCCAGCGCCCACAGACCCCGGGCCCGTGTGTCGCTGTAGTCCGCCTCGTACCAGCGCGCCCCGTACTCCCGGGCCAGCCTGATCGCTTCGTCCAGGGCGGTCAGCCCGTCCGGGTCGCCGGCCTCGCACAGGGCATGGCCCAGGGCATGCAGCGCCTGCGGCAGCGCGGCGTCGTCGTCCTCGGCCCTGCGGGCGGCGGCTACCGCTGCTTCAAAGCAGACCAGCGCGTCCTTCTCGCGGTCCTCCCGCGACAGCAGCGTGCCGGTCGCCAGCAGGCCGCGGGCCGCCTCGCCGAACTCACCGCCGCGGCTGAATTCGGCCACCGCGCGGCGCCAACAATCCAGCGCCTCGGCGGTCCGTCCGGCGTGCCGGTGGGCATGGCCCATGCTCATCAGGGCGCGGGCCACCTGCGGGTGCGGCGCCTTGGTCTGCTCCAGCCGCTGCAGCAGCTTGGACAGCACCTCGCCGGCGAGCTCATACTCCTCGGCCTCCAGCAGTTGGTTGCCCAGGGCCAGGCGCAGGGTCAGTTCTTCCTGCACTTCGCCGCGTTCAGCTTGCGCCACGGCCGCCTGCCAGGCCAGCACGGAGTCCTCATAGTCGCCCATCCCCGCGCAGAGCCGCGCCAGCACCACGGCAGCACTGATGGCGCCCTTGCGCACGCCGGCCGCAGCGTAGAGTTCCAGCGCCGTCAGCGCTTCCTCCAGCCCGGCCGCGCCCTCGCCGCCGGCGGCGTTGGCCTTCAGCAGCCACATGCTGGCGGTCGTGGCCCGGTTACCCGGCAAGGCCAGCATCCGGTCGGCTGCTGCCGTGGCTCGTTCGGGCTGGTCGGCCTGCAGATACGTATTAGCCAGGTACATCAGCGCGCCGGATAAGCTGTCGGTCCGGCCGGCACGTTCGTAGCCGGCCGCCGCCTCTTCCAGCAGGGCGATCGCCCGTTTCGCCTCGCCCCGCTGGGATCGGACGACGGCGATGGCCACCTGGACGTCCGAGGTCACCGACGCGGGGGAATGGGTATCCAGCAGGCGGGCCAGTTCGGCCTCAAGCAGCGGGAGGTCGTCGTCGCCGGCCTCGCGGAACAGGACGATTCCCAGCCGTTCGCCTGCGGCAGCTTCCGCCTCCAGACCGTTGCGGCGGAGCAGGGCAATCCTCGCCTGCAGATATTCAAGGGCCCGCTGCTGGTTTCCGGCCAGCTGGTCCAGCGCGATCAGCACCGAGTACAGGCCCAGCCGGACGTCGAGTTCGGCATCGGAGGACCGGGCCAGACCGGCCTCTGCCAACGCCCGGGCGTTGGCGTGGTTCTCCGCGTAGGCGGCCTCATAGGCGCGGTCCAAGCAGTCCCGGGCGGCGGCAGGGAACCGTGCCGGATCGGGCCCGGCGTTCTCCAGCACGGCGCGCAAGCGGTCGGCGATCAGGCCCCGAGGCATGGTGGCCGCGGACTCAGGCACGGCGGGCCCGCTTCCGCAGCGTTGTGCCGGGGAACCTCGTTGCCGCGTTGCCCATGATCTCAGTTCTAGCGGCCAACGGAGGTCGGCGCAATGCCCTTCGGGGTGCCGGCGCAGGCGCGGCGGCGATGGCCTGCGGCAGCTCGGCGTGCGATACAAACAACCAGTTGCAAAGAAATGGTTGCAAAGAAACCTTTGTATAACTACGCTTGTGGCATGGAGCAGAGCAAAACGCAGGAAGCGACCCCGTCCCAGGCGGGTCAGCACGGCAATGACCGCCGGGTGGATGTGGTGGCGTTGAAGGCACTGGCCCACCCGCTGCGGATCCAGCTGCTCAATATGTTGTCCCAATACGGCCCGCAGACCGCCAGCGGCCTCGCGGAACGGCTCGGGGAGTCCAGCGGTGCCACCAGTTATCACTTGCGCCAACTGGCCAAGCACGACTTCGTTCGGGAGGTCGAAGGCCGCGGCACGGCCCGCGAACGCTGGTGGCGGCGCACTCCCGGCAGCCTGACCATCAACGCCGGCGAACTGACCGGGAGCCCGGCGACCAGGGAGGCAGCCCGCCTGGTCACGCGGGAGTTCGAGCGGAGCCGCGCGGACCTGCTGGCGGATTTCATGGCGCACGGGACCGATCTGGTGCCGGAGGAATGGCTGGATGCGTCGGTGGTCAGCACGATCAACGTCCGGCTGACCCGTGAACAGCTCGCCGATATTGCCGAACAGGCCTCTGATTACGTCCGCAAACTGGCCGCGCCCTATCTGGACCAGAATGCGGAGAGCGCCGAAGGCGTCCGCCCGGTACAGCTCCACCTCAACGCTTTTCCGATCATCGACGTCCGCTCGGACCGGACGCCCTCAGCTACCGAGAGCCCATCATGACCACCGTTCCCACCCAGCCGTACCGCCCGCCGTCGTCCGCCGGCTGCGACTTCAGGCCCACGGCTTTTGAATCGTTCCTGATCCGTTCCGGCCGCGCACTGGTGCTGGCCGGAGAACACCGTGCCCGGCGGCAGGCGGCCCGGCGCCGGCCGACGCCGAGCCACGGTGCACCCGCCGTGCTGCTGCTGGCCCACGAAACCCTGCGGACCGACGTCCAGGCAGCGGCACACAGCGGTATCCACGCCCGGTAGCGCCCGCCCGCCGCCCTAGACTAAAGGGATGGAATTCGATACGCGGGTTGCGGCCTACGGCGTGATCGTCGCCGACGGTGCCGTGCTGCTGGCCCGCTGGACCGGCGCCGGCTGGCCCCGCTGGACGCTGCCCGGCGGCGGCCTGGAATACGGAGAAGACGCCGAAACCGGCGCTGTCCGGGAGATCCGGGAGGAGACGGGCTATTCGGCCGAGCTTCGGGGGCTGCTGGGCGTGGACAGCAAACACATCCCGGCCGCGAAGCGGCTGCACGGGAACCGTCCACTGCACGCCTTCCGCGTCATCTACGCGGCCAGCGTCATCGAGGGTGAGCTCAAGGACGAGGCCGACGGGTCCACCGACCTGGCACGGTGGATTCCGCTCCACCGGGTCCCGTCGCTGGACCGCGTCGACCTGGTGGATCTGGGGCTCCGCCTGCTCTTTCCGGACGGTGTGCCGGCGGCCCATTCCGCAAACGACCGCTGAGCGTTATGCTGGTCCGGTTGCCGGGCCGCACGGGGTCCGCTGGGACTGATCGAGGAGGTGGGTGTGATGACTGTTCTTGCCGCACATCCCGAAGCCATCTCCAGCCCAGCCTCCGACCGGCGCTCCAGCCGCGGCTAGCTGCCGGGAACATCCGGCCCGGAGGCCTCAGTTCCCGAGGTAACCGTCGTGACCGACCAATCCACACCGCATTCCCTGCTGCACAGCTACGGCTACACCGAACGCATCGCCGCGCTGTTCAGGGCCCAATTTCCCGATTCAAGCCTCAGCCCTGCCCGGGTGGCGCGCACCGACCGAGGCCGCGTCCTGCTGGCAACCGACAGCGGCCTTCTGCATCTGGCTACCGCGCGGCTGCCGCAGCCGCCGGCCACCGGCGACTGGGTGGCGTACGACGCCGCCCGCCCGGCGTCCGCGGGCGGACCCGCCATCGCCGGGCTGCTGCCGCGGTTTTCCGAGCTGTCACGCAAGCAGGCCTTCGATCCGCTCTCAACCGAACAGATCCTGGCCGCCAACATGGACCTCATCGGCATCGTGGTGCCGTTCGACCGGCCGCTCTCGGCGAACCGGCTGGAACGGACCCTGGTCGCCGTATGGGATTCGGGTGCCGCGCCGCTGGTGATCTTGACCAAAGCGGACCTGCGCGGCCAGCACGACGAGGTCGCCGCCCAGATCGTGGAGCAGGCCGCCGGGGTCGAAGTCCTGACAACCAGCGCGGAAACGGGCGATGGAATAGACGCCTTGGCCGGGCAGCTGGGCGCGGGCCGGTCCATGGCACTGCTCGGACCATCCGGCGCGGGTAAATCCAGTCTGATCAACGCCCTGGTCGGCAGGGACGTGCAGGACGCCGGAGCGGTCCGCGCCGGCGATGGCAAGGGCCGCCACACCACCACGGCGCGTGAACTCATTCCGCTGCCCAACGGCGCAGTGCTGATGGACACACCCGGCATCCGGGGTTTCGCCCTGTGGGATGCAGAGGACGGGCTGGGGACAGTGTTCGGCGATATCGAAGACCTCGCTGCCAGCTGCCGGTTCAACGACTGCTCCCATGATGCCGAGCCCGGCTGCGCCGTCCAGCAGGCGCTCGCCGACGGCAGCCTGGAGCGGCGGCGCTGGGACAGCTACCGGAAGATGGAACGGGAATTGGCCAGCCTGCATGAGCGGCAGAATGTGGCAGCGCAGCGCCGGACCGGCCGGCAGTTCGCCAAGCTGGCCAAGGCGGCCGCACAGGCCAAGGACTCCCGAGGTCGGAGGGAACCACGTGCAGGCTGGCCGCCGAGGTGATTAGACTCAGAGCCAGCACTTCTGCGGGCCCGCCGGCCGCAGGATCTCCCACGGAAGGTTCAGCATGACCGAGCCCATACAGACAAGTGCCCTTCCGGCTGACCAGCGGGCCGCAGTCGCCACGGATGGGGCGCGCCCGATGGTGGAGTTCCGGGCGGTCACGAAGACCTACGCCGGACAGCCGGCCGTCCAGGACCTGACCCTGGACATTGAACGCGGCTCGATCACCGTCTTCGTGGGTCCCTCGGGCTGTGGCAAAACCACCTCGCTCCGGATGATCAACCGGATGGTGGAGCCGACCACCGGTTCCGTGTTGGTGGACGGCCATGATGTCTCCGCCCAACCCGCCGCGGCCCTGCGCCGGTCCATGGGCTACGTGATGCAGTCGGCCGGGCTGCTGCCGCACCGCACCGTCCTGGACAACATCGCCACCGTGCCGCGGCTGAACGGGGTTCGCCGCGCTGCGGCCCGGAAGCGCGCCGAAGAACTGCTCGACGTCGTCGGGCTGGCGCCGGAGCTGGGCAACCGCTACCCGGCCCAGCTCTCCGGCGGCCAGCAGCAACGTGTCGGGGTGGCCCGGGCGCTCGCGGCCGATCCGCCCATCCTGCTGATGGACGAGCCGTTCAGCGCGGTGGATCCGGTGGTGCGCGCCGAGCTCCAGCAGGAATTGCTGCGGCTGCAACAACACCTGGCCAAAACCATCGTGTTCGTCACCCACGATATCGACGAAGCGACCATACTCGGCAACAAGCTGGCCGTCTTCGCCACCGGCGGCCGCCTGGCGCAGTTCGGCACGCCGGAGGAAGTCCTGCGGGCACCGGTGGACGAATTCGTCGCCGGCTTCGTCGGACGGGACCGGGGCTTCCGCTCGTTGTCGTTCGCCGACGCCGCCGGCCTGACCCTGATGCCGGCCACCACCGCCACCGCAGACCGCATTGCCGAAGCGCCACGGGAGGGCTGGCTGCTGTTGACCAACGATGGCGGCGGACCGGCGGGCTGGCTTCCTCCCGGCCAGCGGGACCCGGCGAAGGCGCTGATCGGGGGATCCCTGTTCACGCTAGGCTCCAGCCTCCGGCAGGCGCTGGACGCGGCGCTTTCCTCGCCCTCCGGGGCGGGGGTCGCCGTCGACGGCGACGGCCGTGTGGTCGGGCTGGTCGACCCCTCCGCCGTGCTGCAGCGGCTCCAGACGGACGGCAGCTGATGGAGTGGTTCCTGGCCAACCTGCCCTATGTGATGGAGCTGAGCTGGCTCCACTTGTTCCAGTCCGTGCTTCCACTGGTGCTCGGGCTGGTGGCGTCGCTCCCGCTGGGCTATCTGGCCTGGCGGATCCATGCCGTCCGCGGCCTGATCCTGTCTCTGTCCTCGGTGCTGTACACCATTCCATCGCTGGCCCTGTTCGTGATCCTGCCCGTAATTCTGGGCACCGGAATCCTGGAAATGTCCAACCTCATCGTCGCGCTGACGATCTATACCGTCGCGCTGCTGGTCCGTGCGGTGGTTGACGCGCTGGAGTCCGTGGACGACGGCATCCGGCAAGCCGCGGCGGCCATGGGCTACCGGCCGGTGCGTCGCTTCTTCCAGGTGGATCTGCCGCTGTGCATTCCGGTGCTGGTGGCTGGTCTGCGGGTGGTGTCGGTGAGCAACATATCGGTGGCCAGCGTTGGCGCGCTGATCGGCGTCCCGAACCTCGGTTTCCTGTTCACCGACGGACTGCTGCGCAACTTCATGACCGAGATCATGGTCGGCATTCTGATGACCCTGGTGCTGGCGGCGCTGATGGACCTTGTGTTGGTGGCGCTGGAACGAGTCCTCACACCGTGGCTGCGCCGGCGCAAAGGTGCCGGAGGGTCCACGGCGCGCACCGCAGGCGGGCCCGGTGCCGGGTCGGAAACCGGCGGTGCAGCGGCGGCACAGAATCGGATCGGCCCGGAGCAACGGCCCGATGCTGCCCAGACGGCGGTGCGCGGATGAATCTCTTCGAGCTGACAGGGGCATGGTTCGTTGATCCGGCCAACTGGACCGGACCGGCAGGCATTCCGGCCAGGCTGGCCGAGCACTTGTTCTACAGCGGCCTGACTCTGGTGGTCGCCGCGGCCATAGCCGTGCCGCTGGGACTGTACGTCGGCCACACCGGAAGGGGGCGCATCGCCGTCGTCGGGCTTGCCAGCGGGATGCGGGCGCTGCCAACGCTGGGCCTGCTGACCCTGTTCGTCACCGTGATGGGCCTGGGTTTGATGCCGCCGATCTACGCCCTGGTGATTCTGGCCATCCCGCCGCTGCTGGCGGGCGCCTATTCCGGGATTGCCGCCGTCGACCGGCCGCTGGTGGACGCCGCACGGGCGATGGGCATGACCGAATGGCAGGTGTTGTTCCGTGCCGAAATGCCCAACGCTCTGCCGGTCATGATCGGCGGGCTGCGTGGCGCGGTGCTGCAGGTCATCGCCACGGTCTCCATCGTTGCCTACATTAATCTCGGCGGCTTCGGCCGCTATCTGATTGACGGGCTTGCCGTCCGCGACCCGGTACGGCTCTTTGCCGGCGCTCTGCTGATCGCTGGGCTGGCACTGGTGGCGGACGCCGTGTTGGCCGTGGTGCAGAAAATCGCCGTATCGCCCGGCGTGCGCGGCGCCCCCTCCGGGCCAAAAGGCAGGACAAGTAAGGTTGGAGCAGCCAGTGCCGGCAGATGAGGAGACAAGCATGAATAAGCAGCCCCGGATCAACGCACACACCCAAGGGAAGAACAGGGCCCCGGCCGCCCGGCGGAGCGTGCTCGCGGCAGCAACCGCCGCCTTGGCGCTGCTGCTGGCGGCCTGCGGCGGCGGATCGAATCCGCTCCAGGAAGGGACACCGGCATCGGGGGGAAGCACCGGTGGGTCCCTGGTGGTCGGTTCCAGCGGCGGCACGGAAAGCCAGATCATTGCCGAACTCTATGCGGGCGCGCTGACCGCAGCCGGCTACGACGTCACGACGAAGCCGGGCATCGGCTCCCGGGAGGTATACGTGAAGGCCGTCGAGGAAGGGTCAGTGGACGTCATTCCGGACTACAGCGGAAACCTGCTGCTGTTCCTGGACACCGGCGCGACGGCGGCCTCGGCGAAGGATGTCATGGCGGCACTGCCCGCCGCGCTGCCCAAGGGCCTCGGCGTGCTGGAGCCGGCATCGGCGGAGAGCAAGGACGCGATGGTGGTGACTAAGGCAACGGCGGAGAAACACAAGCTGACCTCGATCGAGGACATGGCCCCGGTCTGCCGCGATCTGGTGATCGGAGCCAATCCGGAATTTGCCGAGCGCGAATACGGCCTGCCGGGGCTGAAGGCGCACTACAACTGCGTGCCCAAGTCCTTCGAGCCGATCAACGACTACGGTGGGCCGACCACGCTCAACGCGCTGATCACCGACAAGATCCAGGTGGCCGACATCTACACCACCACCCCGTCCATCGAGGACAACGACTTGGTGGTGCTGGAGGACCCGAAGAACAACTTCATTGCCCAGCAGGTGCTGCCGCTGGTCCGCACGGAATCCGTGGACGACAAGGCAGCGAAGGTGCTTAACGAGGTCTCTGCGGCACTGACCACCGAGGACCTGATTGACCTCAACCGGCAGGTCAGCGGGGACGAGAAGCGCAACCCGGCCGACGCGGCGGCCGACTGGCTGTCCAAGAAGGGGTTGGCCGGCTAGGGCTTTACCTCGAGTTCACCGCGCGCGCCGCTCCGGTCGCCGGAGCGGCGCGCGCGGTGTGCGAAGATTTTTGGATGGCCGAGTTCAAGCAGTCCAAAAAGCTCCACAACGTTCTCTACGACATCCGCGGGCCGCTGCTCGAGCACGCGCAGCGGATGGAAGCCGAGGGCCAGCGCATCCTCAAACTGAACATTGGCAACCCTGCGCCGTTCGGATTCGAGGCGCCGGACGCCATTCTGGTGGACGTGATCCGCAACCTGCCCACGGCGCAGGGCTACAGCGATTCGCGCGGCATTTTCTCCGCCCGCACCGCCGTGTCGCAGTACTACCAGACGCGCGGCATCCAGGAGATCGGCGTGGACGACGTCTACCTGGGCAACGGCGTCAGCGAGCTGATCACCATGAGCCTGCAGGCGCTGCTGAACAACGGCGACGAGGTGCTCATCCCGGCACCCGACTACCCCCTCTGGACCGCCTCGGTCTCGCTGGCCGGCGGCCATCCGGTGCACTATCTCTGCGTCGAGGAAGAGGGCTGGCTGCCCGATCTGGAAGACATGGAACGGAAGATCACTCCCAACACCAAGGGGATCGTGATCATCAACCCGAACAACCCCACCGGGGCTGTCTACCCGCAGCACATCCTCGAGGGCATGCTGGAACTGGCGCGCAAGCACAACCTGGTGGTGTTCTCGGACGAGATTTACGAGAAGATCCTGTATGAAGAGGCCGCGCATGTGAATACGGCGCTGCTGGCCGACGACGTGCTGGTCCTGACGTTCAGCGGACTGTCCAAGGCCTACCGGGTCTGCGGTTTCCGCAGCGGCTGGATGGCCATCTCCGGGCCCAAGCATTTGGCCGGCGACTACATCGAAGGCCTCAATCTGCTGACCAACATGCGGCTGTGCGCCAATGTGCCGGCCCAGCACGCGATCCAGACCGCGTTGGGCGGGCACCAGAGCATCAACGACCTGATCCTGCCCGGCGGCAGGCTGCTGGAGCAGCGCAACAAGGCCTATGAACTGCTGAACGCCATCCCCGGAGTCAGCACCCAGCAGGCCAAGGGCGCGCTCTACCTGTTCCCGAAACTGGACCCGGAAGTCTATCCGATCAAGGACGACGAGCAGTTCGCGTTGGACCTGCTCAAGCAGCAGAAGATCCTGATCTCGCACGGCCGGGCGTTCAACTGGACGCAGCCGGACCACTTCCGGCTGGTCACGTTGCCGAATGTGGATGTCTTGACCGAAGCTGTCGGGCGGATCGAGGAATTCCTGTCCGGGTACCGGCAGTAAGGGGTGCACCTGCCGTAGCCGCACCGCCCGCGGTTGGATAGGCTTTGCCCACCGCAAGCCAAGCGGGCCGTGCCGAAGGGAGGATGAGGGTGGAAGAGACTGTGGTGCCGGTGTTTTCGCGGAGTCCGTCGGAGCTGCTGCGGGTCGGACCGGGGTTTGACCTGGCCGCCGTGGACAGCGGCAGCACCCCGGGATTTGCCGGCGGCAAGGCCGAGGGCAAATCCCTGCTCGCCTCCTCCGACCGCCGCCTCTCCGAATTGCAGGAACGGCTCTTTGCGCAGAGCCGCGGTGGGGCGCGGGATGCCGTCCTGCTGGTGCTGCAAGGCATGGACACCTCCGGCAAAGGCGGGATAGTGCGGCATGTGGTCGGAGCGGCCGACCCGCAGGGCGTGGCCCACCATGCCTTTAAAGCCCCGACGCCGGAAGAGCTGGAGCACGATTTCCTCTGGCGGGTGGAGCGGGAGTTGCCCGGGCCGGGCCTGATCGGCGTCTTCGACCGGTCGCACTACGAAGACGTGCTCATCCACCGGGTGCATGGGCTCTCGTCCCGGGAGGTGGTGGAAGCCCGGTACGGCCAGATCATCGACTTCGAGTCATCGGTGGCCGGCAGAGGAATCCGGCTGGTCAAGGTCATGCTGCACCTGGGCAAGGCCGAACAAAGGAAACGGTTGTCTGAGCGGCTGGACCGGCCGGACAAATACTGGAAGTACGATCCCGGCGATGTGGACGAACGCCGTTTCTGGGACGAATACCAGCAGGCCTACCAGGTGATGCTGGACCGGACCAGCACCGCGGACGCACCGTGGTTTGTGGTGCCGGCGGACAACAAGTGGTACGCGCGGATTGCCGTGCAGGAGCTTCTGCTGCAGGCCTTGGAAGCCATCGACCCGCAGTGGCCACCGGCCCACTTCGACGTCGCCGCGGAAAAGGCCCGGCTGGCCGACTCGTAGCCGCGGCCGGACGGCGGCAAACCTTCGGGGCTGGTGCCGTGCTCTCGCGGACCGTCCTGCGGGCTTGCCAGCGGCTAGAGCGGGGAAACCGGGGATCCCGGAGTGCCGGCACTACCGGCGCTCCCGGCACCGGCCGGCGGCTGCCCGGCATTGCCCGCACCGCGGGCGGCGTCCAACCGTTGCCGAGCGCCTTCCAGCCAGGCCTCGCAGCGGGCGGCCAGTGCTTCGCCGCGTTCCCACAGCGCGAGGGACTGCTCAAGGCTGGCGCCGCCGGCTTCCAGCTGGCTGACAACGGCTACCAGCTCTTCGCGTGCCTGTTCATAGGACAAGGACGCGACATCTGCCGGCACTGCTGGCTGCTCTGTCATCGGGTTCTCGCTTTCGCTGCAGGTAATTTTGTTGGTGCTTGTGGGGTTTCGGGAGCGACGTCAGGGGAGCGTTTCGGCTGCGACCTCGCCCACCGCGAGGCGGAGGCGCAGCCGGGTCCCGGCCGGAGCGTCTGCCGCATTGCGCAGCACGTGGCCATCCGGCAGTTGCGCCACGGCATAGCCGCGGTCCAGCGTGTTCTGCGGCGAAAGGGCACGTACCTGCGCCTTGAGATGGGCAATCCGGTCCGCATCCCGGTGCACGGCCGCGGAGACCGCTTGACGGGCCCGGGAGATGAGCCGGTGCAGATCGTCCGTCCGGAGATCCACCATGCCGGCGGGGTTGGCCATCACCGGACGGCTCCGCAGGGTGGCCAGCCGTTCGGTTTCACGGTGGACCAGTTGCTCCACCCGCCGGGCCAGCATGGCGCGGGCCTGGCCGATCCGGTGCAGTTCCTCGCTGACCTCCGGGACAATGCGCTTGGCAGCATCCGTGGGGGTCGAGGCGCGCAGGTCCGCAACGTCGTCCAGCAGCGGACGGTCTGCTTCGTGTCCGATGGCGCTGACAACGGGAGTGGCTGCCGCAGCCACCGCACGGACCAGGTCCTCGTTGCTGAAGGGCAGCAGATCCTCCAGCGATCCGCCGCCGCGGGCGATGACGATGACGTCGACGTCCTGGCGGGCGTCGAGTTCCGCGAGGGCCCGCATCACCTGGGCCACCGCGTTCACGCCTTGGACGGCAACCTCGCGCACCTCGAACTCGACCGCCGGCCAGCGCAGCGAGGCGTTCCGGATGACGTCCTTCATGGCGTCCGAATCCCGCCCGGTGATGAGGCCGATGCGGTGCGGCAGCAGCGGCAAGCGCTGCTTGCGCGACGGGTCGAACAGGCCTTCGGCGGCCAGCGCCCGGCGCAGCCGCTCCAGCCGCACCAGCAGGTCTCCGAGCCCCACCGGCCGGATGTCGCGGGTCTGCATGGTCAGCCGGCCGGTCTTGAGGTAAAGGTCCGGCTTGATCTGCGCCACCACGCGCGAGCCCGGTTCGAGCGGCATCTCCAGGCGGGCCATCACGCTGCCCCAGACCACCAGGCTGAAGGATGCCTCGGCGTCGGTGTCCCGCAGCGTCAGGTAGGTCGTAGAGTTTCGGCGATTGAGCTCAATGACTTGGCCCTCAACCCAGGTGGGCGGCACGCGGTCGATGTGCATCTTGAGCTTCTGGGACAGCATCCGCAGCGGCCAGGGGTTCTCCGCCGTGGTTTGGTTGGCCGTCGGGGGCAGGGTCGACTTCCCGGTGTCCGCGCCTTGGACCCCGCCTGACTCCATGAATTGACCCCTCCGGCAGTGTGCTTCCGTGTGCCTCCGGCGGCTGCCGAAGACTCTACATTCTTACCAGCTATCCCTGACATTCGACTTCTCTGTTGTACTAGGTACACATGGTGCACGGTTCGCGGGGGACCGCCGAACCACCCGATGGAAGCCAAAGGACGGAGGTGGCAGTGCGCGCATTGCTGGCCGTGCTGAGCGGGCTTCTGGCGGTGCTCCTCGCCGGCGCCGCACTCGGCGGAGCGTGGGCCAACCAGCGTGTGTTCGACCGCGAGGGGTTCGTGTCGCTGGCGGCACCGCTCGGCAGCGATGCTGCCTTCCGTGCCGCGCTTGCCGCTGCGGTAACGGAAGAACTCGCCGGAAATGAAGCCCTGCCGGCAGGCCTGCGGGAGCTGGTGCGGCCCATCGTGGAGCGGACCGCCGGGGCCGTCACGGAGCTGGACGGTTTCCCCCATGCGCTGGATGAAACCTTGGCCAACTCCCACACCCTGACGTTCTCCGGCAGGACCGGTTCAGAAGCCCGGATCACCTTGGATATTGCTCCCATCGTGGGCCTGGCGGTTACGCGGGTAGCGGACGCTCTCGGCACCAATCTTCCGCTGCCGGAGCGAGTGCTGGTCCCACTGGGCTCTGCGCAGACCGCGGACCAGCTGACTTTCTGGCAGCACCTCGCCGCACAGTGGTGGGTAGCGGCGCTGGCTGCGGCCGCCGCGCTGGTGCTGATGCTGCTGACCGCGCGCCGCTCCACTACGGCACTGGCTTGGGCCGGTCTTGGCACGGCCTTGCTGGGCGGGATCCTTTGGCTGGCGGCCGGGCAGGTGCCGCCTCTGGCCGGGGGCGCGGCGGGCAGCAGCGAGCTTGCCGCCGCGTTCGTGGGGAGGCTTGCCGGATTGGCCGTGGCTGATTTCCGCACCTGGGCTGCCGCTTTTGCCGGCACCGGTCTGGTGGTTGCCGTGGCCGGTTTCACCCTGCGGGCCCTGCTGGGCGGGGACCGGCGGAAGAAGGCCACGGGCTAGCATAGAGGCATGGCCAGTACAGCAGTCTCCCTTTCCATGCCTACCGTTCCCCGCAAGCGACGCACTCCCGATGAGATCGCGTCAGCCACGCCCGTGGACGGCGACAAGAAGGTGCTGCTGGCAGCTCCCCGCGGATACTGCGCCGGCGTGGACCGCGCCGTGATCGCCGTCGAAAAGGCTCTTGAGCACTACGGCCCGCCGGTCTACGTCCGCAAGCAGATCGTCCACAATGTGCATGTGGTGTCCACCCTGGAGGAGAAGGGCGCCATCTTCGTTGAAGAGACGGACGAGGTTCCGGAAGGGGCGCTGGTCGTCTTCTCCGCCCACGGAGTGAGCCCCGCCGTGGTGCAGTCTGCCGCGGACCGGCAACTGCGCACCATCGATGCCACCTGCCCGTTGGTCACCAAGGTGCACCGCGAGGCGGTGCGCTTCGCCCGGGACGGCAACGAGATCCTCCTGATTGGTCACGAGGGACACGAGGAAGTCGAAGGGACCTACGGCGAAGCGCCGGACCACACCACGATCGTCAACAACCCGGACGAGGCGCGGACTGTGCAGGTGCGCGACCCGAACAAACTGATCTGGCTCTCGCAGACCACGCTTTCCGTGGACGAGACATTGGAGATCGTCTCCATCCTGCGCGAACGCTTCCCGGCCCTGCAGGATCCGCCCAGCGATGACATCTGCTACGCCACCTCAAACCGCCAGGCGGCGATCAAGAAGATCGCTCCGCAATCGGACCTGGTGATTGTGGTTGGCTCCGCGAACTCTTCCAACTCGGTCCGGCTGGTGGAGGTCGCCTTGGAATACGGTGCCAAAGCGGCCTACCGGGTGGACTTCGCCAATCAGGTGGACGAGTCCTGGTTCGAGGGCGTGGCCAGCGTCGGCGTGACCTCGGGTGCCTCCGTGCCGGAGGTGCTGGTGCGCGAGGTCCTGAGCCTGCTGGCCGACTACGGCTACGGCGAGGTGGAGGAAGTCGTCACCGCCCAAGAGGACATCCTGTTCTCGCTGCCGAAGGAACTGCGCGCCACGCTCAAGGAACGCGGCGATGAATCGCGCGGTCTTGGCGGCAGGGTCACCCGCCCGACAAGCTAGAGCCGCCGGGCCACGGCCCCGGGCAGGCTGCCCGGGCCGCCGCGCCTCAGCAGGCGGAACCGGCGCGCTAGGCGGCCGGATCCCTGTTCTCGATCAGCTCCGGGGCGGACAGCAGCCGCGGCGTATTTTCCAAGGCTGCGGGCGCCGCGGGTTCCTCCAGCACGGTAGCGTCGAAGGCGTTGATCTTCCGGGCGGTGGGCAGCACCCGCGACTCCAACGTCCCGACGAACGAGTTGTACCGCTCCACCGAGCTCTTCAGCGATGACCCCAGCCGCGTCACGTGCTCGCCCAGCGTTCCGAGCCGCTCGTAGAGCTGCCGGGACAGGTCGAAGATCTCGCGTGCGTTGTCCTTGAGGACCTCCTGCCGCCAGGTAAACGCCACCGACTTCAGCGTGGCCAACAGCGAGACGGGGGAGACCAAGGCAACACTGCGGGCAAAGGCGTGGTCCAGCAGGCCCGGATCGGCATGCAACGCGGCGGACAGCACCGCCTCCGAAGGCAGGAAGCACAAGACCAACTCCGGTGAGGCCTGCAGTTGCTCCCAGTACTTCCGGCCCGCCAAAGCATCCACATGTCCGCGCACGGCCTTGGCGTGGGCTGCCAGCAGCTCGATGCGTCGCTGCTGCTCGGCAGCCGATGCGGCCGCCGGGATCTCCTGGGCCTGAAGGTAGGCGCGCAGCGGCACCTTGGCGTCCGCCACGATGGACTTGCCGCCGGGCAGCCGGATCAGCATGTCCGGCCGGCCCGTCCGGTCAGCGCCGGCCAGATGGACCTGCTCGTCAAAATCCACATGCGGCAGCATGCCGGCCGCTTCCACGACCCGGCGCAGCTGGACCTCGCCCCACTGGCCGCGGGCCGAGTTGGACTGCAACGCGGAGGCGAGCGTCTGCGTGGAACGCATCAGCGCCTCGTCGCTGCGCTGCGCGGCGCGCAACTGCTCGGCCAACTGGCCGAATTGCTCCACCCGGTCCCGTTCCAGCAGGCTGACCTGCTGCTGGACCAGCTTGAGTTTCTCGCCGACCGGGATCAGGGCGCGGAGCACCGTGTTTTCCTGCTCGTCCTGGGCGGAGAGCTGCCTGTTCTGCTCGGCGAGCATCCGGCGCTCCGCCTCCACCCCGGCAAGGCGGGTCGAGAGCTCTGCCAGCCGGTCGCCGTCGTGCTTGGAAGCGTCCTGCAGATCCGCCAGACGGCGGCGGAAAAGGACAGCCACGGCCAGAGCCCCGGCCGCGGCGCCAACGAACAAGGCCAGAAGTGCGAGAAGTACATGCGAAACATCCATGCCTTCACGATGCCAGCTGCCTCCGACAAAACAGGGAACGCCGGTCCTTGTGTCCCGGCCACGGTATCCTTGACTACCGTGGCTCTAACTATTGGCATCGTCGGACTGCCCAACGTCGGCAAATCAACCCTCTTCAACGCGCTGACCCGCAACAACGTGCTCGCGGCGAACTATCCCTTCGCCACCATCGAGCCGAATGTCGGCGTGGTTTCCCTGCCGGACCCCCGGCTGGGCCAGCTGGCGGGGATCTTCGGGTCGCAGCGGATCCTCCCGGCAACAGTGTCCTTCGTGGACATCGCCGGCATCGTCAAGGGCGCCTCCGAAGGTGAAGGGCTGGGCAACCAGTTCCTGGCCAACATCCGCGAAGCACAGGCCATTGCCCAAGTCATCCGCGTCTTCGACGACCCCGACGTAGTGCACGTGGACGGCAAGGTGGACCCGCGCTCGGACATGGAGACGATCAACACCGAGCTGATCCTGGCCGACCTGCAGACCCTGGAGAAGGCCATTCCGCGGGTGGAGAAGGAAGTCAAGATCAAGAAGCGCGACGCCGCCGAGCTGGCCGCCATGCAGGCGGCCCAGGCGGTGCTGGAGCGTGGCGACACCGTTTTCGCTTCTGTGGAGAGCGACAAGCTGGACGTGGAGAACCTCAAGGAACTGAGCCTGCTCACAGCCAAGCCGTTCATCTACGTGTTCAATGTGGACGACGCCGTGCTCGCCAGCCCGGAGCGCCAGGCCGAACTGCGCGCGCTGGTCGAGCCGGCCGACTGCGTCTTCCTGGACGCCAAGCTGGAAGCGGACCTCGTGGAACTGGACGAGGAAGAGGCCCGCGAGATGCTGGAGATGAACGGCCAGGACGAATCCGGGCTGGATCAGCTGGCGCGGGTTGGCTTCCACACCTTGGGCCTGCAGACCTACTTGACCGCCGGGCCGAAGGAAGCGCGCGCCTGGACCATCAACCGGGGCGATACCGCGCCGCAGGCTGCCGGCGTCATCCACTCGGACTTCCAGCGCGGTTTCATCAAGGCCGAAGTGGTTTCGTTCGCCGATCTGGTTGACGCGGGGTCCATGGCTGAGGCCAAGTCCCGCGGCAAGGTGCGGATCGAAGGCAAGGAGTACGTGATGGCCGACGGCGACGTGGTGGAGTTCCGCTTCAATGTCTGACGGTTTGCCGGCTTGCCCGGAGTGTCACGAGGCGTTCACCTACGAGCAGGGGTCCTTGCTGGTGTGCCCGATGTGCGGGCACGAATGGCCAACGGTATCTGCCGAGACTATGCCTGAGACTGCGCATGAAACCGCTGTGATCAAGGATGCCGTTGGCAATGTGCTCGCCGACGGTGACACGGTCACGATCGTCAAGGACCTCAAGGTCAAGGGCGCCGGTGGCGGTACCGTGAAGGTCGGCACGAAGGTGCGCGGCATCCGACTCATCGAGGACGGCGTGGGCGATCACGACATTGATGCGACCGTTCCCGGGTTTGGACGGATGCAACTAAAGTCCAGCGTGGTGAAGAAGGTCCTCTGACCCGCGACCATTCCCAATGGGCAGGGGTTTCGTTATCGACGCGGATGCTCGATTGCGTCAGAACAATCCGAATTGAGCAAAAGTAGTCGTGACCGCCCAACGATTCACACGTAATGGGTTGGTGATTCGTAAAGGTCCGATTCCTTCCACGCTTCTGGCGCTCGGATTGGCGTTCGGCAGACGTCGTTACAAACGGACAGCGACATGATCCGCATGGGGGAGCAAGGTCATCGCGCCTCGTGGAGCATCACGGTTGCAGACGTGGCCCGTCCCAGGTCCCATTAATCATTCACGGTCGGGTGCCGGGTAGGCGATCCGTCGACGCCGTGGTTACGACCGCCGCCGGCTACACCGGCCACAGCCAGGGCGACACGTCCGAGATTGACGTAGTCGGAAACCGCAATCTCGTTGACTCGGCGGCACAGGTCGGTGTCCGCAGGTTTGTGCTCACCAGCATCCTCACCTGTGACCAGACACCGCAGGTGCCCCACTTCTGGCATAAGAAACTCGCCGCAGACCGGTTGGAGGACAAGCACGTCTCCTTTGTGGCTCTCCGTCCCGGCGCCCTGCTGGACCAGGTCGCCAGATTCGGTGGAGACCCCTTCGCCCGGGGCAGCCTCTCCCGGTTGGGCTCTACCCGTGTCCCATTGACATTCGTCCTGAGCGCCGACCTCGCCGCGTACCTCGCCGCGGCTGTCGACGCCGACATTGCTGCAGGGGAGCGGATTGACATCGGATGGGACCGTCCCGTGAGCGTCCAGGACGTTGCCGAGATTTCCAGCCGCCTCCTTGGCCGGCAGATCGGAGTAGGGCCAAGGCCGGCCGGTATGTCCGGCGCGGCGGAGGCCCCCGGCGGCGCCGTCCCCGTTTCCGAGGACATGGCCGCCATGGTCGAGTGGTTCGAGACGGGCCGCTATGTGGCCGACACCACCCGTCAGGGTGAAGTCTTCGGGACGCCCACGGCTGAAGACGCCATCGGACGGTTCATCACAAGCCTTGGCCACCCTGTTCACGGCTAAGGTGGCCAACCGGCGAACTCGCGCTAGTTGAACAGCCGGCTTCGCCGCTAAGTCACCCTGGCCGGGCATCACTTCCAGCAAGACCGCCCGGCCCGACCGGGGGATGAGTCGGGGTTCTTTCTAAGGGGTCTGCCGCCCTGTGGCTTCCTTGATCAGTGAAGCCACGGCCTGCGGCTGTGAGACGTACACGGAGTGGCTGGCGGCAACTTCAGTGACCGAGGAACCGGCTCGTTCCGACATGGCGCGCTGCGCGGGCGGCGGGATCATCCGGTCTTCCGTAGTGATCAGATACCAGCTGGGCAAGACGCGCCACGCGGGATTGGTGATGGTACCTTGTAGGGCATCGATGCCCCAAGGGACCTGCGAGTCGGCCATGAAGTCCGCCTGTGCGGGTGGTAGGTCTGCCGCGAAGGAGTTGGCAAGCTTTTCGCGGTCCAGGAAGAGGAACCCGTCCTGGGGTGGAAGGATCGGCGGAACCGGTGCGCCCGGCGGCGGATCGGCGATGAGGGTGTTCACGGATTCGCCGGCGTCGGGTACGAACCCGGCGATGTATACGAGGGCAGTGACTTTCTCGTCAGTGCCGGCTTCGGTGACGACCGCGCCCCCGTAGGAGTGGCCGACAAGTACGACGGGACCGTCGCAGTCGGCGATGGCCCGCTTGGTAACGGCGACGTCGTCTTCAAGGGAGACTGTCGGGTTCTGGGCGACCCTGACGTTGTAGTCCTCTGCTCTCAGGAGGTCGTACACGCCCTGCCAGCCTGATCCGTCCACGAAGCCGCCGTGCACCAGCACTACGTTTTTGGTCGTTTCTTTGGGCATGGGATTTTTCCTACTCTCGAGATGGAGTAACAACTGGAATGCTAGACCCGCCCGCTTCGGGCACGCCAGAGTCAAAGAGCCGGGCAGTGGCTGGAAGGCCTCCAGCGGGGCGCTCAACCGGCGAGGAGCGGGCATGTGCCCGGGGCCAGGAAGGGCGGCCCGGAACGGCGGTGCGGGCGCCGAGGGCCAGCCCCTCGACCGCATCTGCAGGCGGGGGATAGCCTGAGTGCGGACGGGCCGCCAGTTTTAGTGCGGATATTCCTGCGGCAACCGTGCGGCGCCGACATCGCTGGTGGGGGGCCCGGGAAGCGAGGCCGTGTCATGGCAGAACCTGCAGGCAACCCCGCCGGAAGCGGGTGGCCGGCGCTCCGGGTCCGGGACTGGGCCGCGACCAAAGAGACCCTGCACCTGTGGACCCAGATCGTGGGCAAGATCCGGATGGCCCATGCACCGATGCTGAACCACTGGTGGCAGGTGACGCTGTACGTCACCCCGCGCGGGCTGACGACGTCGTCCATCCCCTACGGCCATGACGCCTTCGACATGGAATTCGATTTTTGCGAGCACGTACTGCGGCTACGCACCAGCAACGGCACTGGCGCCACCGTTGACCTCAGCCCGAAGCCGGTGGCCGAATTCCATGCCGAGACCTTCGATGCCCTGGGCCGGCTCGGGATCAAGACCGCCATTCGGGCGGTGCCGAACGAGGTCGAGGATGCCATACCGTTCGCCGAGGACTACCGGCACACCTCCTACGACGGCGAAGCCGCACGGATGTTCTGGCAGCAGCTGATCCAGGCGGACCGCCTGCTCAAGGTGTTCAGGTCCTACTTCCGCGGCAAGGTGAGCCCCGTGCATTTCTTCTGGGGAGGCATGGACCTGGCCTGCACACGGTTCTCCGGCCTGCCGGCGCCCACCCACCCGGGAGGCGCCCCGAACTGCCCGGACTGGGTCATGGCCGAGGCCTACTCCCACGAAGTCAGCAGCTGCGGTTTCTGGCCCGGCGGCGGGGACGAGGGGGCGTTTTATGCCTACGCGTACCCGGAACCGGCAGGATTCACCCGGCACCCGGTGGCACCGGCGGATGCAGCCTACGACCAGGAGTCGGGACTTTACCTGCTGCCCTGTGAGGCCGTCCGCCGCGCGGCCGACCCCGACCGGCACGTGCTTCAGTTCCTGCACACCACTTACATCGCAGCAGCTCAGACCGGGCACTGGGACCGCGCCGCGCTCGAAACCGCTCCGGACAGGTGGCCGCAGCGGCAGCCCCGTGACGCCTAGAACCACCTGGACTTGGCTCCCGGCCGCGGCCCGGCCGGCGTAAAGTTGGCCTTGTTCCACAGGCAGGTATCCCGGCGAGGAGGCGGCCATGGGCGATAAGGGTAGCCCCGGTATCGATGCTTCGATTCCGCCCGGCGGGACCGGCTGCCTTGAATGCGAAGCCGGCGGCGGCTGGTGGCTGCACCTGCGGCGGTGCGCCCAATGCGGCCACATCGGATGCTGCGACAATTCACCCTCCCAACACGCCACAGCCCACGCCCGCACAACCGGGCACCCGGTCATCCGCAGCTTCGAGCCGGGCGAAAACTGGTTCTGGGACTACCGCAGCTCCACCTATTTTGACGGACCGGAACTGGCACCTCCGGCACATCATCCGCTGAGTCAGACCGCCCCCGGCCCGGCCTCACGGGTGCCTGCAGACTGGGAGGAACAGCTGCACTGACACACAGGACCGAGCGGCAGTAAGCCTCTCCGCCAGCAGGGTCAGGAGGGTGACCGCTGGAGTCCAACAGCGCGATGCCCATCCTTCATATGCGCCGTTATCGGCGCTGATCCGTTAAGTGCCGCTGCGGCTGGCTGCTGCTCTCCGATGAAGGCCGGACCCGGTTTGCCGAGGCCCACCGCGGGCAGCGTGAGGCGCTGACGGCCAAGCTCATGGCCTGGGAGCCGGCTATCGGTTGACCTGTTGCCCAGGCCTGGTTTGCGCATCCGGATCCTGTGTCATTCCACGACCAGTAGCACGGGCCGTGTTGCTGGAATCAACTCATTTTCTGAGGCCTGTGGCAATCGCTGGGGGCAATGACAGTGAGAATGATATACGGGGTTGGCGGCCGAAAACCTCGGCTGTTGGGACGGAAATAAATGTGGCGGGGTCTGGTGGGGGAGGCGGAGTCGAACTAGGCTCGGTTGGGCCGGAACCGGGTTACCCGAAGGAATCGCCATGAGGCTAAGTCATATCCCGCTTCGCCTGAGCACTGGGGCGTTTATCCTTAACACTGGCTTGAGTAAGCGGAGCCTGGACAAAGAGAGCGCAGCAGGGCTGCAGGCGATGGCGGCAGGGGTCATTCCGCCAGTCAACCGGCTGCAACCGGAGACCTTCGGCAAGATGCTCAGCTACGCGGAAATGACTTTGGGCGTGGCGCTGCTGACACCTTTCCTGCCGAGCCGGGTGGTCGGGGCTGGTCTGGGGATTTTTTCCGGTTCCTTGGTCGCCCTGTATTTGAAGACACCCGGCATGACTCTCGCCGATGGAATCCGCCCCAGTCCGCAGGGAACCGTACTGGCAAAGGATGTCTGGATGCTCGGAATCGCCGCAGCACTCGTGCTTGACCGGAAAAACAGGCCCGGAAACCCGCGCAGGATCCAGGACTTCGCTTGCGCCGCCAGCAGAGCTAGCTGATTGATCAGTTCAGGTCCCAGACTGTATAGGCTGACACGAATTGGTCAGGATGGTCCGAGGCGATAATGGCGACACCGGGGTAGGATCTGAGAATTTCCGCGAGCATCCTGCATCCTTCCGGCCCGAGGTCGGAGTCGATGTGGTTCAGGAGCAGTAAGGGCGGGTCGCCGAGGGTGGCGCGGGCAAGCTGCAGCCTGGCCCGGTCCGATACAGTCAGGGGTTCGCCGCCGCGTCGAAGCGTGGTCTGCTCGCCTTTCGGCATTTGCGCCACGCGGTCGGCGAGCTCAACGCGGGCCAGGATCTGCCCGGTTTCGCTTTGAGGCAGGTCCGGGTGGCGGTAGCGGACGGCCCGGGCAATGGTGCCGCGCTCGGTGAAGGCTCCCTTGGCGGCATAGCCTGCCAGGCGGCGTCGTTCCGAACTGGGGGCCGAGCGTAGGTCGCGGCCGGCAACCCAGGCGTTCAACTGCGGGTCTGTCCGCAGCGCCAGCAGCTTTTCAAAGAGTTCCGTCGCTTCCCCGGGTTCCGTGGTTCTGAGGACGATCCGGTCTCCAGGCTTGGCCGCCAGCTCCGGGGCCGTCCGGTTTCCGTCCAGGCGCAGGCCGGAGATCCGGACAGTGATGCTGGCGGAGTCTCCCGGCCCGCCCACGGCCGGCGCCGGCGTGGCGTGCGGTCCGTGGGCCCCCCAAAGGGGTGGCGGCCGGTCCGTCACCCGTGGCCTGGCCACGGGTACGAGGTTGGGAGCGATCATGCGTTTCGCGGCATTGTAGGTCTGGCGTAATTCTGCCACCCGTCCCAGATCGTTCACGTGGTGCGCCAGCAGGCCGACAAGGGTCAGCGCGGCGGCTGTTATGGCCGTGGGGATCGACAGCCAGGAACCCGTGGCGGCGACGATGACTACCGTGACCGCTCCGCTGGCGCCCGCGACGGCACGGATATAGCCTCCCACCTTGGCCCGGTCGATGGCGGCGGTGGCGACTTCGCTGCCGAGCCTGCGGATTTGCTGTACCTCCCGCCGCTCGCCGCCGGCGGCCCTGATCATCACGGTGGCAGCGACGGTATCGGATACCTGCGCTGCCAGCCGGCCGCGCTTCTTGCGCAGCGCCCGGGCTTTGGCGAAGGCCGGCCGCGCCAGCAGCGCCAGAGCCACGCCGAGAATGCACAGTGGCAGCGCTATGGCCATGGCCAGGGGCGGGGACAGGAACCAGAGCGCGGCCGTCGTACCGACAATAACCGGTATGCCGACTGCCAGTGCCGCAATACCTTGGGCGACCCAGTTCCGTACGCTGGTCAGATCGTTGGTGATCCGGGCGATGGTGATCCCCACGGACGGTTTCTTCCCGTCCGTCATGACAGCGGCCATCAGTCCGGTGCGCAGTTCCTGAACGTAGTGCTGGCCAAGTCGTTCCGCCAGCACTCTCTCGATGATGCGCCCGGCCCCGATCCCGCCTGCGGTCGCCAAGAGGCCCGCTACCGCGATGGCGCGGGCCTGCGCGTTACCGGTCCTGAGCAGGTGGGCCATCATGAACGCGCTGGCGCCGGACAAGGCCGCCATGCCCAGGCCGGTCCCGATCAGGAGCGCCATCAGTTTCCGCCGCGGTCCAACCAGCAGCCTGGGTAGTTTCGGCGTGCCGGTATCGGCTTGGCTTGTGGCCATTTTAGAAAGAGGGTTGCCTGTCCGCTGGCTGCGGCAGCAAAGTCACTGCCACTGAGGACTCGCACAGCGAGACGGTTTCCAGCACCGGGAGGTCAACGGCCGCCGCGGCCTCCTGCACCGCGATCGGCGAAGACGTTAGTACGCCGGTAACGGCAACCACCGGGATACCGGCCGCACGCAGCACCTGGAGACCGGCGGTGGCACCGAGGGCATCCGCGGCGGTAAAGACCACTGCATCGACAACGGCGTGGAAGAGCGGGTCGGACAGCAGCCGGTTGGTTTCGCTCTGGTAGACACCGTCGGCGATCTCTATCAGGACAACATCGGTGGCCGGTTCGGTGAGCGCGCCAACAAGGCCAGAAAAGACCGCTTGAATACCGCGGTAGTCCAATCCAAAGGTGGTCGCAACCCCGAAGTCGGTGAAGTCAATGACCTTGGCGGCGCCGGCGTCCACATACATCCCCGGGTCATTGCCTGACCCCGTCCCTGTCGCCTTCCCCGCCGAGACGCTCAAGCCGGCTTCGGTCAACCCTCTGGCCAGGCAGCTGAGTGCCGTGGACTTGCCGGAGTTCATGGACGTTCCCAGGAAGGCAATGACGGGCGGACGGCGGGCGCCGGCGGCTTCCCGGACCGCGTCGGCCGCCGCTGGATCCAGATGGAGCGGAGCCAGGCGGTTGAGGTTGAGCACACCGGCCTCATCGGTGAGCAGGCCGACCGGGGCGATCTGCGTAGCCTGGCCCATCGCCGCATGCTGGGCGACCACCGTGCCGGCTACTCCGCCGCCGGCGATTAGCTGGCACGGTTCCAGTCCGGCAGACACCTTGGCCAGGAACTGGTCCGCCGCATAGCGATTTCCGTAGGACACTAGGATTTCGTCGCCGATGAACAGGGTCTGGCGGCGGGATGCCGGGCTTTCCAGCTTAGGATGCTGCCCGATCCGGGCAACCTTCGCGAGCACAATATCGCCCGCTTCCGGCACGACCCCCGCCCCCTCTTTCAGGGAAAACCCTTCGGGCGAACGGCTCAGGCGGTCGGCCAGGAACCGCGTTGTATATGCTTTCTTGGCTCGCAAAAGGCGCAGCGGCGGCACCGGCTTCAGCCGGACCAGTCTCTTGGGTTCTGTCCCGACCCGGTCGGCGTCGACGTTATAAGTACTGGTGGTATGTGTCACGGTGTTCTCCAATAGTGCAGCCATTCCCATGCGGCACCACGACGGGGTCCAGGATTTTGCGGTCCTTATAGAACCCGTTGCGCCTGGACGGCCGGGCACGGGTCCACGCCGTGGGCCAGGTTCGCCGCCTGCCTGAGAGGCGTTCTAGGGATGTGTATTTCTCCCGGTTCCTTCTCCCGAGCTGGCACGTGGATCCGGCGTGCAAGGGCTAAAGGTCGCTCCGGGGGAAGCCTGCATTGTCTTTCCGTCGATCAAATTAGGTCAATATGAATCAAAGTCAGGGATTTGTTCGATTGGCGCCAAGCCGTCATCTGCACCGACGCGTGCGTTGGACGGTACAACCACGCTGCCTGCATGAATTATGGGCTTTGTAACCCATCGGACCGCCTCTGTTACCCATTGTCGACGCATCACGGCGGCAAGTCCACCACCTGCGGGGTGGCTTTAAGCGGCCTACCGGCGGGTCCGCACCAAAGCCGCCCGGCCCCGAGCAGCACCCCTATGCCCACGACGGCGGCGGGCAGCGCATGTTTCCAGTTACCTGCGGCGTCCCCGGGCGAAATGCGCTAACCTACCATGACATACAGAAACGGCGATCTCTTCCCGTTCATTCAGTGAAACTGTAGGCCCACGGCACAGGCTCCGGCGGGCCCTGAACAGTCCCAAATATTTCCACGGGTGGCACCGACCAAACGATTCTTCTGGAGATGGACATGCCCGATACCCGCCGTGAGTTCCTGAGGAAGGTAGGCTTCGCAGGAGGTGCCGGAGTCATGTACGGCACCATGAGCGCCCTGGGACTGGCCCCCGCGGCCGCCGACACGCCAGCCTATGTGGCGCCCCGTGCCGGCGACCTGCAGGGCCGCAGGAAAAGCATCGTTATTATCGGCGGCGGCATCGCCGGGCTAACCGCCGCCTATGAACTGGGAAAAGCCGGCTACGAAGTAACAGTCCTGGAGGCGCGGAACAGGCCAGGGGGCCGGAACTGGACCATCCGCGGCGGGACCGTGGAGAAGGACCTGAAGGGAATTACGCAGACCGCGAAGTTCTCCCACGGCGAGTACATGAATGCCGGCCCAGCCAGGATCCCACAGCACCACATAACGCTGGACTACTGCCGCGAACTCGGCGTCCCCATCGAGGCGTTCGCGAACCAGAACGCTGACGCATACCTCTACCGCGAGGGCCGTACCGCGTTGTCCAACACGCCGGTGCGGCATCGCGCGGCCAAGGCCGACATGTACGGCTATGTTTCCGAACTGCTGGCCAAGGCCACGGACCAGGGTTCGCTGGACAGCTACCTCACCGCCGCAGACAAAGAAGCCCTGATCGAATTCCTGCGCGACTTCGGCGACCTCGGCAAGAAAGTGCCCGGCGACGACGGCGCAAGCTTCAAGTACACCGGGACCGACCGCCGCGGTTACCGGATACCGCCCGGGGCAGGACTCGAGGAGGGAACCCCGCTGCCGCCGTACCCGCTCAGCGACGTCCTGGCCAGCGGCGTGGGCAATTATTTCTCCTTCGAGTTCGGCTGGGATCAGGCCATGATGATGTTCCAGCCGGTCGGTGGCATGGACCGCATTCCATACGCCTTCGAGAAGGCGATCGGCCGGGAGAAAATCAGCTACGGGACCCGGGTGGTCAAGATGAGCAACACCGGCTCCGGCGTCACGGTCGACTACCTGAACCCGGACGGGCAGCCCCGGCGGGTGGAGGCGGACTTCGCCATCTGCACGCTGCCTCCGCAGATCGCCGCCAAGGTGCCAGGCAACCTGCCCGCCGCAACGATTGACGCGCTGAAATACGCCCAGCCGACCGAGGCGGGCAAGATGGGCATCGAATACAACCGCCGCTGGTGGGAACTGGACCGCAGGATCTACGGCGGCATCACCAACACCGACACGGACCTGCGGAACATCTGGTATCCGTCCCACGGCTACAACGGCCAGCGTGGAACGCTGATCGGCTACTACAATATCGGAGCCAAGGCGCGGAAATTCGGTGGCATGCACCCGGACAAGAGGCTGGCCCGAGCCCTGGAGCTGGGGGCGCAGGTCCACGGCCCCGCCTACGCGCAGCACATCCATGCCGCCTTCTCGGTGGACTGGTCCAGCGTGCAGCACTCCGAGGGCGCCTGGACCGAATGGCCGTCGCAGACCGATCCCAGATACAAGGAACTGCTCGAACCTGCCGGCAACATCTACTTCGCTGGCAGCCACCTGAGCCACGCAATCTCCTGGCAGCACGGTGCCATGGTATCGGCCCGGGCAACTGTCAGTTCCCTGCACGACAGGGTCACGAAGGCCTGACCTCGAGCCCAGCCTGATCGTTTCCCTGCGCGGGATGCCCGCCGTCTCGCCGCAACCCTAGGCCCGCGGCGTCCCTATGGGCGGATCGGGATGTGCCTAGGCTCGATGCCGGGGGGCGCGGCATAGACCTCGGACTCCCACCCGTGTGCCTGGCCGGCGGACCAGGCCAGCACCTCCCGGACATCGGCGGCGTCGGTGAGCAGGTATTCGTCTGAGAAGGTGGCACCCTCATCCCCGGACGTCCGCCGAATGGTCCAGTCCAGACGGGTATTTTTCCTCGGCCTGCATTCGGTCTCTAGCAGATCTCACGAGAACGGATCGACGGTCTGTCGCACCGTGCCAGGCAACCGAAGCCCTTGACAATGGCGCCCCGGTTGCCTCGCGCTGGAGGGGCGCCCCTTCCTCGTGGTTTGCACGACCAGCCGCTGGGGGAATTTGGCGCCATCGATCGTTGAGGCCGGCATCACCGAGGCTTTGCGGGTAGGCGCTGTCAGTGTCGATGAGAAGGTTTTCGCGAAGAGCGCTTGTTAGACATGGGACGCGTGCATCGGCTCTACAATGACGAGTTCGGATATTGGGAACTGGACCGCCGCCGGCGCCGAGCCGCGTTTTCGGCGTTCTCACCATGCGGGAGGAGAAGAACTCCATCGTCATTGCTTCCAACGGATCCTCCTCCGGTTGGACGAGAGCTTTCACCAATCATGGGCTCTGTGCCGCGAACGTGGATCGGATCCCTTTCAACGGAACCTGGATTGAAACTGGCACCAACTCATACCACCTCCTGCGCAGCCTCAGCCACTTACCCACCCCTAGGCTCTGGACATGAACACGCCGTCGGAGGTGCCGGCGAACGCGGTGAGGACCTTAACCTGGAGGCCGAGACCCGTCCTGCTGGCTTCGCGCCATGGTCGTGTCGGTCTCGCCGCTGGCAGCAGTGCTCATGAGCTCTGTCAGCCGGGTCAGACCGTCTACGGTGGCGTCGTGGTAGGCGTAGCTGTAGGTGGGGGTGTTGAGCGCGAGTGTGAGGAACAGCTCGACCCTGCCACCGAGTTGGAGAACGACGTGCCCCAGGCCGACCACTTCGGAGGCGATGTCGCCGAAGCAGTGGACGCCGAGCAGCTTGCGGTTATCGGTGCGGAAGATCAGCTTCAGCAGCCCGCCGTGTCCGGCGATCGCCCCGCGCGCGGTGGTGGCCAGGTCGCAGCGGCCCACCGTGTAGGGAGTGCCGCTTACCTGGACCTGCTCTTCCGTCGCACCAACGCTGGCGACTTCGGGTAAGCCGTATACGGCGCTGCTCGCGGTCTGGTCGATCTCCACGCCGAAGAAGAGTCCGCAGGCGTGGGCCGCCGCTGCGCGTCCCTGCTGCATGGCGCCCGAGGCGAGCCCTACTCCGACAGCGTCGCCGGCTGCGTAGATCCCTGGGGCGGTCGTCCGGTAGTAGCGGTCGACGAGGATCCGGCCGCGGGCGTCGGTGCGCACGCCGGCTTGTTCGAGGCCGAGCCCTTCGGTGTTGGGTGTGCGACCGGCGCACATCAGGACGGCGTCCGGGTCCGGGACGGTACCGGTCGAGAGCGTGACTTTGAGCCGGCCGTCGACGCGCCTGACACCTTCTGCTCTGGCGCCCAGTACCAGCCGGACTCCGCGGCGCTGGAACTCGTCGGCGACCAGCCGGGCCACTTCGCCGTCGATGTTCGGCAGCAAGCGATCGGAATTGCTGATGAGGGTGGCGGGAATACCAAGTGCGGTGAACACGGTGGCGAACTCGACGCCGATCGGGCCGCCACCGACGATGACGATGTCTTTCGGGACGGTGCGAAGTGAGTAGATTTCGTCGGAGTCGTAGACGTCCGGATCGTCGTAGGCGATGCCGGGGTAGTGCGCCGGACGTGACCCGGTCGCCACCAGGACCGTGCGCGCCGTAACCTCGCCCGCCTGGCCGTCCGGGGAGATGACGTGGACGGTCCTGGCGGCGTTGAGGCGTGCTGTGCCCTGCAGGTAGGCGATGCCGCGTGCCACGAACCGGTGTGCGACGGCCTCCTGCAGTTGGTCGCGCACCTGCTCGATCCTGGCTTGCAGGGTCGGCATCACGGCCTCCAGCGGCGCCGCTGCCCGCACGCCGTAGACCTCTTCCTGGCGGTAGCCGGTGAGGTAAAGCGCGGCTTCGCGCAGGGCCTTCGTGGGCGCGCCGCCCGTGGTCGTGACTACCCCACCGGGTGTGCTCCGCTCGACGACGAGCACCGTTCGCCCGAAGGCGGCCGCGAGCTCAGCCGCGACCTCCCCGGCCGGGCCTGCCCCGATCACCACCAGATCATAGCTGTTGTCCATCGCTGCCTCTCCCTCCGTACCTGTCCAGCCCGGCAAGCCATCAGTTGCTCGGAGGAACGCGACGGAGCAACTCCGATGCGCCGGTCGCCCGGCTGATGGAGCTCAGCAAAGCCATCTGGCGCCCCTTCCGCCGATCGCCACCCATGTTGAGCCAGAACTCGGCCGCGTGATCGAGGAACGCCTCCGGATAGCGAGACACCAGCTCGTCGTAGCGGGCCGCCGCGCTGATGCGCCACTGATCAGCCTCCTGGAGCTGGCCCGCGTCGTTGAGCACGCCAGCGAGGACGGCCGCATACTCGGGGTCGTCGCTGGTCACCGTGAGCGGGCGCAGCCGGTCGATGGCGGTTTCCCGGGCGCCCAGCGCCGCGTCGACCTCGGCGAGGTGACCGAGCGCGGGAGCGAAGGCCGGCACCCGGCCAACGGCGGCGTCGAACCAGGCACGGGCGGCAAGGAGGTCGTCCTCCTTGAGCCACAACAGGCCGCGCCGGAAGTCGAGTTCGGCGACAGGGAACGGGGAAACGCCCCGATAGCGGTCTCGAGCCTCGGTGAACAGGCGCTCCGCCTCCGTGGCCCTGCCCTGCTCGGCCTCCATCACGGCCAGCGCACACAGTGTGGCAAAGTCGGGACAGCGTCTTTCCGCGTCCCGGTGCAGCACGCGAGCTTCGGCGTGGCACCCGGCCCCCTGGAGGATGCCAGCCCGTTCCGCGTCCAGCGCGGCCCGGTCCACACCTCGTCGTTCTCCTGCGTCGAGGTCGGCGATTGCCTCGGTGAAGCGGTGGAAGGTGGCCCGCGTCCTGGCCCGGGCCAGCCGTGCCGTACCGTCGCCCGGCGCATCGCGCACCATTGTCTCGGCCAGTTCCGAAGCGAACTCGTAGTCCGCGATACGGCCCAGCAGCCGCCCGTGAAGCAGGAGCAGGTCGACCAGCAGAGCCAAGTCGACCACCGTTGGTCGTGCCCTCGTCTCCTGCCCGGATGGTGCCGCTGCAGACCGCGCCGCCAGGCCGTCGATTTGGGCCTGCAGGTTCGTCAGAGCCAACATCCCATTCGTGGTGCTTGGCCGGTGGTCTTCTTCGGTCAGGCCTGTGGTGATGGCGCCTCCTCCGCTGGAGCGGACAATGCCGTGAGCACGGCCTTCAAATCCGGCGGGTCCGGGTTGGGGGGATTCAGATAGGGGAAGCTGCGACTCGCAGGCCGGGTCGGCCGGTCGACGCCGTCGCTGATCCGCGGTCCGTCCAGGCCGCCAACCAGCAGCGTGTAGAGAACGTCCACGATGTCGTCGTCGGGTGATCGGCCGCCTGAGGTGGTGTGCGGGCGGCCGGCGAGCAGGGCGCGCTCGATCTCGAGGAAGCCGCCGTCGGAGAACGGCTTCGAGGTGTCAACGACGAGGAAGTCGGCCAGCAGCAAATCGGTCAGCGGATGGGTACCCTGGTCGTCCGGTGGCCAGTCGGTCCTGCCGTCGAGCCGGTCGAAGAAGGGAAGGTTCGCGTTGAGCCGGGCGCGGTACGCGCCGAGGTAGGTGTGGCCCACGTTGAAGGCGTCTTCGTCGTTGTAGATGTCGCGGATCTCGAGGTCACGGTTGACGGGATCAAACTTCTTGTCCTGCAGGAGGAAGTTCTTGATCTCCGGTCGGCCCATGCGCTCCAGCCGGACGGGGTGCCTGCCGGAGGTCACGGTCTCGCCGACCACGCCCAGCAGCGGGCCGGTGTCGGGACCGAGCACCTTGGCGGTGTCGAGCTCGAGGACGATGCTGAGCACGTTGGCGCCCTGGACGGCGTTGACGCCGTTGGGCCGGAATGACAGCCGCTCCAGCGTGTGGTTGGCCTGCTCGGCAGCCAGGTCGAGAAAGAACGGGTCGAGCCGTGGCCCAGCAAAGATACGCACCCCCTGTCCGTCGGGCGGCTTCTCCACACCCACCCGGAACGGGATCTCCGCTCCGCCGGCGGTCGTGCAAGTCCCGTCCTGCACCACGCCCTTAGGGAGGACTGGACCGTCGGCCGAGGACGGAACGGCGAAGTTGAAGTCGAACGCGTACTCGTCGGTGCCAACCGCAAACGCCGGTTGGTCGGCTCTGGTCGCCGACAGCGGACGCAGGCGGAAGCGGTAGCTGAGCGCGTCGGAGAAAAGCGCTGTGGGGGTGGCGGACGGGAACACGTCCATCACGAGTACCAGATGACCCTGCCGCTCCGGGCTGGGAAAGGCGAAAACATCGGTGATGTCGGACGCGGGGTCGGCGAGAGCCCGCGGTCCGGAGAAGTGATCTGCCATGGCAAACCTCCTTGTCTCAGGTGTCGAGGTCGGCGAGCCAGAGCATGGCCCGCAGGCCGGGCATGAAGCAGTATTCACCGCCCCGGTTGACGACGAAACTGGGTAGCCCCTGCATCCTGCGGCGGATTGGACGGTTGGGGATGGTGAACTGACCGCCGTCCTGGACGCCCATCAGCGGGTCCCGTTCGTCGGGCGCGCCGATAAACTTGCCGTCGTTGACCCACTGCCGCTGGACGAACTCGAACTGCCGGGCCAAGTGGGCACCGACGAAGGCGAACATGAGGCCGCGGTCCGTGCCGTCGTCCTCGAGGACACCGGGGGGCAGCGACGGCCCGTAGTTGGTGCCGCGCCTGATCATCCGGTGCAGCCGGACCTGGCCGGTGATGACCGCGTCACGAGCGTTCATCCGGCGGGCATGCGACCCGACCGGGCACTTCAACCCCCGCGGGTCGTCGCCATACAGGAAGGCGTTGTGGCGGCCCGGGTCGGCGCCTAGCTCTGGGTCGTCCTTGTCCGGGGCCAGGGCGAGCGGAGCGCCGCTGGGCCAGCGCCCGACCATCTTGGCGGCCAGCCATTGCTGCTCGGCGTCCTCCGAGGCGTGCTGCGCCAGGTAGGTACGGAAGGCCGCCACCCGCTGGTGCAGCTTGCGGAAGGCCACGTACGTGCCGTTGCGGCCCAGCACCTCCGGCTGCGGCACCGGCGCCACGTCACCGGTCTCGTCCTGATAGCCCAGGACGAACTCTCCTGCCTTCAGCGGTGCCTCTTGTGGGTTGTTGCCGAGGATGTCTGTGCCCTCGACGGCCGGCTGGCCGATGCTGTCCCGGAAGCCGAACTGCTCACGGCCGTCCGGTGGCACGTGCACGTCCAGCTGCCAGATGGGGGTGACACCAGGCAGGTCGCGCACGGCGTCGCGGGCGAGCAGGAACAGCGTGTCCATCAGCCCGGTGTCCCGGGCGAGGACGGCCACCACGACGTGAAGGTCCTTCGACCCCATCGGTGTCTCCCAGTGCTCCGGCGCGTGCTCCCCGACGTCCCCGATGTACGCCGCCCGAGCCGCCATGCCTTGCCGGAACTCGGGCGCGAAGCTTGCCAGCGACTCCGCCGGCACGCCGAGCGCCTCCAGTCCGGCGAAACTGATACCCACCCCGAGCGACACCGGCCTGCCCGGGTCGAACCGGGAGACCGGGTCCAACAGGGGGATCAGCCGCCGCAACAGCTCCCGACCCGAGCGCCGGTCGTCGATGCGCAGGGCCAGATAGGCGCCCGCGTACGGATGCGGCCGCGGCATCAGGGCAGCGGCCTGGATGTCACCGAGCTCTAACAAGGTCTTCGCCTGCGTGGCCACGGTGTCTTCACGGTCCTCCATAGCGATGGTTGCCGCAGACCGTAGTGCCGGGGAAGACGCTGCGGTCTGCAGCCGGGTTCAGTCGGCGGCCTCGTCCAACAACGGCCGGAGGGCCGGGTGCTGCAGCGCCTCAGCGGCCTCAGGGTCGTCGAGCACCCGCTGGAAGACGTCCTGCAGATGCTGGGCATTGACGATCTGCGGCATCGTCCAGGTACTCAGGTTGTTGAAGTAGCCGGTGGCCGGGCTCTGTACCGACTGGACGATCGCCTTGAGCCCCCCGACAGTCTGCTTCATGTGCGTCTCGACACCGGGGCTGTTCTGATCAAACGCCTTCACTCCACCGGACGACTCCAGCCAAGTTGTGATGTGCGTGTACTGGGCGGTGTGCTGCATCCAATCCAGGAAATGCTCGATCCCGATCAGAAGAAAGTCCTCGAAGTAGGGGTCCCATTCGTTCTCGAACGTCGTGGCCCACATCATCCGCTTCCCGTCGTCGAAGATCACGTGGCGCTGGTCCCGTAAGCCGGTGTGGATGTTCTTCTCGACGGGGACCTGGGCCAGCGTGTCGGCGAACCGCACAGTGGCCGCGCGCAGCTCGTCCTCGTGTCCCGGGAGGACATCCCAGTACGTGGCCAGCTCGGACACCACTCCGTAGCTGAGCCCCTTCCCCGACTTCTCGTTTGCCATGGTACTCATTGCCTTCCTCCTGTCCGTCCGGTGAACATGGCCTCTTCAAGAAGGGCACGGACCCGACGTTCCGAAATAATGAGGCGCAGAGCTGACATTCTGAGGCTCAGTGCTGCCTCGGCTAGGCTTAGAACGATGAATAAGTTGAGTCGCAGAGCTGCCATCTTGAGGCGCAGAGCGGCCTATGCTGGGCTTGGAACGATGGAATGAATTGTACCGCCCGCGCAATGAATGTGTAAGGGTCGTCGTACTTGTCAGCATCATCATGATTGTCGTCGGCGACGAAGGCGCCGCACGGCAGCCGACGCCCCGTTCAGGGATCGCGGACGAACAAGTCGGCGACCTCGTAGTCGATCCGCCGGCGGGCCTCGAGTTCAACTAGCGCGGTCGCATGGAATTCCTCCAGGCTGCACTCTTCCGGTGGCCATTCGAGGATCAGAACCGGTTCGGTTCCATCTGGTCTACTTCCACACCGGTCCCATCCACGTCAGAAACCCACGTCCTCGGGGCCATGGCCGTGAACTGTCCGGACCGGGGGGCGAGACTCGCCGTCAGCGTCACGATCTCATGGGGGCCGTCCAGAACGTGCGACAGCTTCCACACTGCCATCAGGCGCTGCAGCTTCACCTGGCCGTAACTGGCATCCATTCGGCGATTCATGCACCGGCCGGTCGTGCTCAACAAGGTAGTGACTACCCGGCATCGCCCGGCAGCGGCCTCACTTTCCGTCTCGTCCTTTGAAGGGATGCGTTGCCGCCCGTCATGGACCGTCTGGGGTCAGTCTGCGGCCTCCTTCAGCAGCGGCTTGAGGGCCGGGTGCTGGAGCGCCTCGGCGGCGTCGGGGCCATCCAGCACCTGCTGGAACGCCGTCTGAACGCGCTGCGCCTTCAGGATCTCCTGCACCGTCCCCGGGTACACCATGAGGAAGTCGGACGCTGTGACTTGGTTCACGGTTAGGAACTCCTTGATCTCGTGCACACTCATTCCCGCCTTATCCTTCCCCTCGTCTGGATAACCCTCGCAATGGAGGAGGAAGTCGTCCCACCCGTCGAGTACGGCCGACGTGGAGAAATCGTCGATGTAGACATCCCAGTCACCATCGAACGTCGTCGCGATCAGCAGGCGCGTTCCGTTGTCGAACAGGACGTACCTGGCGTTATGCAGGGTGCCGAAGTGGGTGATCGCCTTCGCATTCGCGGCCTTTTGGTCCGGGGGCATGTTGTCGAAGACCTCGCGGATGGCTTGCTCGTGGCCCGGCTTGACCTTGAGAAAGACGCTCAACTCGCTGACCGGTCCGTCAGACTTGCCCTTCCTCGGCGAAGTGACGTTGGGGTCGTATTTGTACTCAGACATGATCTTCTCTCTTTCGTTCGGGTTCTTGTGATCGAGGACGGGTCGTCCACCGTCTGGCTAACATTCGCGGCCGGTCGGGTGGCTCGTCATCACCCAATTCATGCGATTCCGTGGGACCCCGCTCTGGAAGCGGCGTTCTAGGTCGCTTTTCGGCAGCGTCTGCTGTCCTCTGCGGCCAGACCGTCGATGCGCGGGAGGATCGCGACGGTGGGGTCCCGCGTGACTAGGTTGTGCGCGATGTCAAGTCTCCGCTTCGTTGTTCTGCTGGCCCCCCGCGACCTCGCCGGCCATCTCCTAACGTGTTCGGCCGTCAAGAAATGCCGCACACAGGCCATCCCGTGTAGGCGAAGGTCGGTCTCGAAGACCTTTCCGGCGGTTTACGTCGTTCGAGTGTTCGAATCCCTCCCCCTCCGCTCGCACGGCTGGGTTCGAACAGGTCCCTTGGACTGGACTAGGCCGGCGGCCATGCGCGGCGTTGATCGTTTGGCCCCACTGTCTGGACCTGCGTTCGCGGTTCTTTTCGGGGACCACGGCGGCGCACAAGCCGCGGTTGACCAAGAGTTGGGTGAAGGTCCCGCCGAAGGAGTGGCCCATGATGATCGGCGGACGGTCCAGGCGCTCGACCACCTCGCTGAGATGGTCAAGCGTTTCGGGGACGGACGCCTCGGCGATGATCTCGGGTTCTTCACGCAGCGCCTCCACCTCGATCTCGAATCCCGGGTACGACGGCACGATGACCTCATGCCCCTTCGCCCGGTGATACTCCACCTAGCGGTCCCAACTCCGGGCGGTCATCCAAGGCCCATGGATCAGCACGATCGGCTGGGCATTGGATGACCGCTCGCTCATAAAGTTCCATCCCGTAGGGGACGTACCTCCATCGTGGTCCCCTCGGGCAGCGGTCGCAACACCCCAGAGAGACCAAGTCGCGGCCTGCCCGGCGCCGGCGCTGCACTACCTCCGGGTTTCCCGTTCCGTGGCTTCTTAGCCGTCCCCACGTCGACATGTCAGGACGTGCGGAGTACGGGCTGCTGGCGCTCCGGTTCAAGTACGCCGTCAGCACTCGCGTTGCCGAAAAAACCAAATTGCGTTGCCGCCGATTCAGCCACGAAGCCCTGACCTCGTCGTCACCAGTTTTCTTCGAAAGTCTCATCTCCGGTTGGGTTCACACGGGTCGGTGGAGGGAGGGGAGGTGCTTGTCGGCGTTGGGGCCGAGCCGGTAGAACCGGGGCGGTTTCCCTTTGTTGCCGCCTTCGGGGATGAGGATGCCTTTGGCGATAGCAGCAGAGTGCCCTTGGTGTACCGGTTCACAGCCCCGTGCCCTTCAAGGCACAGGTCCGGCAGGCGCGCACCTGAGCGGCCAGGTCAGCCTGAAGATCGCCTCGACCAGTTGGCTCGCCCGGAATTCCTCCAGGGTCGGCCTCCCCTCCTGCGCGGGCACCTCCGGAACGGCCTGCTGCACTTGCGTGGCCATGAACGCCAACCACCTGCGCTGCATCTCCTCAGCGCCTGCCAGATGCGCAGCCGAATACATCTCTTCGTATAGTCACTCAGGCCAGCCCGAGAGTCCGCCCGGGCTTCCTCCCACATGGCAACCGTCATCTTTGACAAGGTGATCCGGTGGGTACGGGTGTACGCGGATAGCCGCTGAAGCAGGTCGATGTCGATGGTCCACCGAAATGGCACAAATCCTTGACACGCTCACCGCACGGGCCGCGGGCGAGCGACCAAGCGGAGGCCTTGCACGCACGGTCAAGAGGACTTTCGGCCCTTGACGTCCGCGGGCTCGAGGGTGAGTGTAGAAGGAAGGGTGGGATCACTTCATCCGAATGGGCGACGCCGGTTCGGAGACAACGAGAATCTCCGGGCAATTCACAACACTGTGAAAGGAATTGCCATGACCCTCTCCGATGGTCTGAGCAAGCTCGCTGCCCGAGCCAAGGATGCAGAGGATCGCTTTGCCGCCGCACAGCAGGATGCGCACGCAAAGTTGCAGCAGGACGTCCAGAGCGCGCGGGACTCGCTACAGAAGAACACGGATCAGCTGCGCGAGGCCGCCGAAGCGAACCGGGGGAAGGTCGCCGCGTGGTGGAGCGGCGTGCAGAAGAGCTGGGACGACGATATCGCGTCGATCCGTCGCGATATTGAGTCCAAGAAAGCAGAGCACGACCTCAAGTCCGCGCAGCGAAAGGCGGACGACGCCGAGGAAGACGCCAAGTTCGCGATCGCGTACGCCTATTGGGCGGTAGAGGAAGCCGAGTACAGGGTGCTCGACGCCGCGTTGGCTCGAAAGGAGGCTGACAGTATGTGAGGGGACGGCGGGTGATTCCGATGCCCAAAGAAGGCCCCGTCGACGCCGAACGCAGGTGTCGCCTTCCCGGTCCTTTCAGCCGAGCAGATCAGACGCCTCTGGAGTTACGCCGTCGTGCAAGACGTTGCCGTGGGCGACACCGTGTTCCGGGCAGGCGACGAAACATACGATCTCATCGTCATTGAGCGGGGAGCGGTGGATCTGATCCGGGCCGCCACCCACGATGCACCCGAGGAGGTCGTGGTCAGCCATGGGCCGGGCCGTTTCATCGGTGAGTTGAGCTTGCTCACCGGTCAAGCTGTGTACCTGACGGGGCTGGTGGTGCAAGCGGGACGAATTCACAAGATTCCACCGGCCCAGTTTCGTCGGCTGATGGCTGAGGACGCCGAGCTTTCCGATATCCTGTTGCGCGCCTTTCTCGCTCGGAGAGAACTCCTTCGCAACAACTCAGCTGCCCGAGTTGTCGAGATCGTGGGGAGCCGTCTTTCCGCAGCTTCGCTGGAACTCCGGACATTCGCGGCGCGATTACGACTTACCCATCTCTATGTCGAGGCCGATTCCATTGCCGGGCAGGCGCTCATGCGGGCCGTGCAGGTCGAGACCGGGGACCTCCCTGTCGTCATCACTCCCGGCAGGGTGATGCGCCGCGCGACTGCAGAGATCATGGCCCGTGAACTCGGACTCTCATACCGACGAGCGGCCGACCAAAAGGTGGATCTGGCAGTGATTGGCGCAGGCCCGGCGGGACTTGCCGCGGCGGTCTACGGCGCATCTGAGGGGCTCGCAACTGTCTTGTTCGACATGGTGGGTCCTGGCGGACAAGCTGCGGCAAGTTCGCGAATCGAGAACTATCTCGGTTTCCCCACCGGCATAAGCGGGACGGACCTGACAGGGAAAGCGATCGTGCAGGCACTCAAGTTTGGCGCTCAGTTATCGGCACCGTGCGGGGTCAACGCACTCGACGTTGACACCGGCGTAGTCCGTCTCGCGCTGACCGACGGCACCAGCCTCGAAAGCCGTGCGGTGATCATCTCCACGGGCGCCCATTACAGGTCTCTTCCCCTGACGCACTGGGAGAAGTTCCAAGGCGCCGGAATCTACTACGCTGCAACTGAGCTCGAAGCAAAATGGTGTGCCGGTAAGCCGGTCACAGTTGTCGGCGGCGCGAATTCGGCCGGCCAGGCTTCGCTGTATCTCGCGTCGCGCGGAAGCGCCGTCCACCTTGTCGTCCGCGGTGCTGATCCCGCGGCTGACATGTCCCGCTATCTCGTGGACCGGCTGGCGGCAGAACCGCTGGTCTCCATCCACACCGCGACTGAGGTGTCGGGCCTCCGGGGCCAAACCCATCTCGCCGCCGTCGAGATATCGGAACGGGAATCGGGAATCCGGACTCTTGTCGAGTGCGCAGGACTCTTCTGCTTCATAGGCGCAGTTCCCGCAACCGCATGGCTGAACGGACTCGCGCTCGACAACGAAGGTTTTATCCTTACCGACTCGGACCTGGACCCGTCGGAACTCAGTGGAAGCTGGTCGTCTCTCGGGCGACGGCCGCTGCCCTTCGAAACCAGCATCCCTGGGGTGTTCGCCGCGGGCGACGTCCGCAAGGGCTCAATGAAGCGCGTCGCCGCAGCGGTCGGAGAGGGAGCGAGCGCCGTCCAATCAGTCCATGCCTCAATCGGATTCCACGTTTAGCCCATCAACCAAACCGAGAATCAGCAGATGGATCCGTGGCAAGTCAACCCGTCCAGACTTCAGCGGGCGCCAGCGCTGCGTCCGCGCTGCGCTCGAGACGCTCCGGCAGATTGCGGCATCCGCCGGCTCGTGACCCGTGGGACCGCTCCCTCCCTTGCGCGGACGGCCGGCGTAGGGTTGGGTTTGTTCCACGCGTACCCGGCGAGGAGGCGGCCATGGGCGATACCACCGGCATCGATGTTTCGGTACCGCTCAGCGGAGGACTGGTTCTGGGACTACTGCAACTCCACCTATTTTGATGGTCCGGAACTGGCGCCCCCGGCACATCATCCGGCGGACCAGACGGGCCCTGGACGGGCCGCACGTCGTGACTACGAGAAGTTGTCCGCTTCGATGATGGCCTCGATGAAGGCTTCGGGCGCTTCTTGCGGCAGGTTGTGCCCGACGCCGCCGGAGATGGTTCGGTGCGTGTACTGCCCCGTGAACTTCGTTGCGTAGGCGCTCGGGTCCGGGTGGGGCGCGCCGTTGGCGTCACCTTCGAGGGTGATCGTCGGCACCGTGATGGGCGGACTGGTCGGCGAGTTGCTGTTCCAGGCCGTCGTACAGGGGTTCGCCTGGCGCCAGCCCGAGTCGCCACCGGTAGTTGTGGATCACGATGTCGACGTGGTCGGCGTTGTCGAAGGACGCCGCGCTGCGGTCGAACGTCGCGTCGTCGAAGTTCCATCTGCGGTGAGGCGGTGTGCCAGATGAGCTTGGCGAAGTCGTCGCGGTACTTGTCGTAGCCGGCCCGGCCTCGTTCGGTCGCGAAGTAGAACTGGTACCACCACGAAAGCTCGGCCGATGGTGGCAACGGTTCCGCGTTCGCTACCGGATTGCCGATCAGGTAGCCGCTGACCGACACCAGGCCGTGCATCGGCGCGGGCCAGAGCGCTGCGACGACGTTCGCCGACCGTGCACCCCAGTCGAACCCTGCGACGATCGCCGACTCGATGCCGAGCGCGTCCATGAGGTCGATCACGTCGACGGCCAAGGCCGACTGCTGGCCGTTGCGCGTCGCGGTGTCGGAGAGGAAGCGGGTCGTGCCGTAGCCGCGGAGGTGCGGCACGATCACCCGGTAGCCGGCAGCACCGAGCGCCGGTGCGACCTCGGCGTAGCAGTGGATGTCGTAGGGCCAGCCGTGCAGCAGGACGACGGGTTGACCGTCCGCAGGTCCGATGTCCACGTAACCGACGTTCAGCATACCGGCGTCGATCTGGTCGACTGGCCCGAACGTGAGCGCGTCCATCTCAGCCGACCTCTGCGATCGCCGATCGGATCACGTCGGCCACGGCTTGGGGCTGGGAGATCATGATGACGTGTGAGCCGTCGAGTTCGGTGATGGCGGCGCCGGCCCGCTCTGCGTGGGCTCTGGATGACGTCTGTCCCGGCGGCCCGGTCGGTGGTGGCCACGACCGCCCATGAGGGCAGGGTCTTCCATGCCGGTACACCGGACGGTTCCCCGAACGCGATGTCGGCTGACCGGTCGTTGGACGGTGCCGATCAACGCGGCCTGCACGTCGGTCAGGTCTCCTGCGAATGCGTCACGGGCCTTCGCCGGGTCGATGAAGAACTCTGTTCCGGTTCCGCTGCCGGTCGGGTACTGGCGTGGCACTAACGCCGAGCCGAGGACGCTGTCCTTGGAGGTGGCGGTGATGTCGCTCAGCTTCTCGCCTTCGTCGGGGGCGAAGGCGGCCACGAAGACCAGGCCGACGACGTTCTGGCTCTGGGTCGCGGCGTTGCTGATGACTGCGCCGCCGTAGGAGTGGGCGACTGCGAGGATAGGCCCGGGGATCTGGGCGAACACGCTCGCGACGTAGGCGCTGTCGAAAGAGATGCCGCGAAGCGGGATGGCTACGGCGATCACCTGGACTCCGTCGGCTTGAAGACGCTCGATCACCCCGTTCCAGCTGGAACTGTCGGCGAAGGCGCCGTGGACGAGCACGACGGTGAGCGATGGAGTGGTGCTGGTCTCGGACATGATTTCCTCCTGGGTCATCCGAACGTGAATACGAAGGCCTCGACACCAGGGTCGAGGAACTCGATCTCGAACTGCGGTCGCCGATCGGTTCGGGCTGTCGGATCAGCTGGTACATCCGCTGGTAGTCGGCGGTGCCGTTGCCGTGCTCGTCGACGTCGACGCCGTGGGCGGGCCCCGGCGGCTCGCCGTCGAGGCGGACGCGTGAAGCGCACCGGTGGGTGCGCCGCCGGCGGGCCCATCACGAGGTGCAGGTCACGGGCGTGGAACCGATACGAGATCGAACCACCGGGCTCGTTGAGCCGGACAGGAACGGAGCCGATCAGCCAGTCGCCTGACAGCGACCACTGATTGCGCCGCAAGCACGGCCGGCGCGGAGTAGACGTGACGATCGTCGGGGACGACGCCGCCGGGCGAGGCGAAGTCCGACGGCACGTTCGTAGCCGAGGTAGCGTCTCCGGCGACCCCAGGCTGGCCCAGTCGGCCGCCGCCTCGACGCCGTGCGGGCTCGATGGTCGACAGGCCCTGTTCGACGTCGGTACCGGCCTCGCGCAGGAGCATCTGGAGGACCATCTCGGATTCCTCGTACTCGCCTTCGCCGAAGTGGTGGTGCCGGATCTGACCCTGGGCGTCGGCGAAGTACAGCGCCGGCCAGTAGTGGTTGTCGAACGCCTGCCAGACGGCGTAGTCGTTGTCGACCACCACCGGGTAGCGGACGTCCATCTCCTTGATGGCGCGGCGCCACGTTGTCGAGGTCGCCCTCGAAGTCGAACTCGGGCGTCTGCACGCCGACGACCGTCAGCCCGTGCTCGGCGTACTTGTCGGCCCATGCCCGTACGTAGGGAAGCGAGCGGATCCAGTTGATGCAGGTGTAGGTACCGAAGCTGACGAGCACGACCCGGCCGCCGAGGTCCGCCGGTGTCAGCGGCTCGGAGTTCAGCCACGTGGTCGCTCCGTCGAACGGGGGCAGTACCCCTTCGACTGGCAGATCGTTGCGGTGCCGGAACACTCTGGGCCTCACCGCAGGGATCGGAACGCTGCGCGAAGCTCGGATGAGAACAATTGCGGCTGTTCCCATGCGGCGAAGTGGCCGCCTCGGTCGGCCCGGTTGTAGTGGATGAGGTTGTCTGGGTAGGCGCGCTCGGCCCAGCTCCTCGGGGCTTGGTAGAGCTCGTCGGGGAATACGCTGATGGCGAATGGTATCGTAATGGGCTTCGCGTCGAAGAACGACGCCGTGTTCTCCCAGTACAGCCGGGCGGCCGAGACGCCGGTGTTCGTCAGCCAGTAGAGCGTGATGTTGTCGAGAATGTCGTCCCGCGTCAGGTCTCCGGCCAGGCGCCCGTCCAGGATCTGCGCGATCAGTCCGGGCTGGCCGGTGCCGTCGCCGTGGTCGATCGCGAACGCCGCAAGGTCGATCGGGGAGTCCGCCAAGCCGTACATCGTCTGGGGGCGCGTGCCCATGATGAGGGCGTACGCGACATGCTTGGCGTAGAACGCGCTCAACTGATCGTAGGCACGTTGCTCCTCGTCCGAGAGGCCGGGGGGCGCCGGCTCGCCGCGCAGGTAGCCGTCGAGGTCTGCTGGCGCGGTGCCGGGCATGTTCGAGTGGATTCCGAGCAGTTCCGGGGCGGCTTGCTGGCCCATCTGCTGCGTGACTGCTGCCCCCCAGTCGCCGCCCTGCGCCACGAACCGGTCGTAGCCGAGCCGTTTCATGAGCACGACCCAGGCGCGGGCGATGCGGGACGGATCCCAGCCGGTGTTGGTCGGTTTGGCGGAAAACCCGTGGCCGGGCAACGACGGTATCACTAGATCGAACGCGTCGTCCGCACTCGCACCATATGCTGTCGGGTTCGTGAGGGGTTCGATGATCTTCAGCTGTTCGATGATCGAGCCCGGCCACCCATGCGTGATGATGAGCGGCAGCGCGTCATCATGCTTGGAGCGGACGTGTATGAAGTGGATGTCCAACCCGTCGATCTCGGTGATGAAGTTCGGGAGCGCGTTGAGGGCCGCCTCGCATGCGCGCCAGTCGTAATTGGTGGCCCAGTGGCGGGCAAGCGCCTGCATGGTCGCCAGCGGCACGCCCTGCGCGTCATCCGTCACCGTCTCGCGCTCGGGCCAGCGCGTCGCGGCAATCCGGCGACGCATGTCCTCCAATGCCTCCTGTGGGAAGTCACTGCGGAAGGGTCGGATCGAGCTCTCATCGGTGGGACTACCTGTCGTGTCGGTCATGGTCGCCTCGTCCCTACTCTCTTCTCCCAGGCGCGGTTGCATTCAGACGCGCCGAAGCTGCTCCGTCGCCTCGCACGTGGCGCTGTTCACGGGCGTCACGGCCAGCATTCGACGAGTTGTTGCCGCCACCGGTCTCGAACATTCCGCCACTTGCCGTACTGGTCATGAGATTGATCGCCACCAGCAGCGATGTCGGCAGGGTCGACAGCTCGTTTGATCATCGGATGTTTCCTCTGCGGTATCGGACTGTGCGAGGCGGGAGGTCGAGGCGTTGGCCAGCTCTCATGTGCCGTCGACCACAGCAATCCCAGACTTCCGTGAACCAGCCGGGACACTGACGCACGTCATCGGATGACGAGACAAGCCTCGTGGCTGCATCAGCGCATACGAGGATTACTGAATCCTACTCGCGGGGGGTCGCACGGGGAAGGCCGCACCGAACGCCCTCTCATGTTCTGAAGTGACCATGACCAGGGGCGATCGCCTCTTTAGGGGAATGGTGAAAATTCTGGACTTCGCCCGCGTCGGGCGCAACGCCTTCGACCGCTGCTGCGGACGGGGATAGCCTAGGAGCGGACGGGCCGGCGCCGGCAGCGGGTGGCCGAGACTCGGGCTCCAGGACTGGGCCGGGACCCGGGGCACCCTGCACCTTTGGACCCAGATCGTCGGCAAGATCCGCATGGCGCTGCGCCGATGCTGAACCACTGGTGGCAGGTGACGCTGTACTTCACCCCGCGCGGGCTGACGACGTCGTGATGCCTTCGACATGGAATTCGATTTCTGCGAGCACGTCCTGCGGCTACGCACCAGCAACGACACGAGCGCCACCGTTGACCTCAGCCCGAAGCCGGTGGCCCAATTCCATGCCGAGACCTTCGGTGCCCTGAGCCGGCTCGGCATCAAGACCGCCGTCCGTGCCGTGCCGAACGAGGTCGAGCCGGCCATACCGTTCGCCGAGGACCACCGGCACACCTCCTACGACGGCGAAGCCGCACGGATGTTCTGGCACCACTGATCCAGACGGACCGCCTGCTCAAGGTTTTCAGGTCCTACTTCCAGGGCAAGGTGAGCCCCGTGCACTTCTTCTGGGGAGGAATGGATCTGGCCTGCACGCGGTTCTCCGGCCGGCCGGCGCCCAGACCCCCGGGAGGGGCCCCGAACTGCGCCGACTGGGTCACTACTCCCAAGAAGTCAGCTGCTGCGGTTTCTCGCCCGGGGGAGGGGACGAGGGCGCGTTTTATGCCTACGCCTACCCGGAGCCGGCAGGGTTGTGCGGGTACCCGGCGGCATTTGCTGCAGTTCCTGCATTCCACGTACCTTGCCGCTGCGGAGGCCGGACGCTGGGACCGCGCCGCGCTCGAGACGGATCCCGACAGGCAGCGGCGACCGCCAGCCAGTGTCAAGTAGGGCCGCCTCCCTCCCCGGGGCGGGCCG
>CAVOIE010000005.1:0-544732 GCA_963696055.1 uncultured Actinomycetota bacterium
CTGGGCGGCGGCGCCTATCCCCGCCTCACGGCCGAGCTGCAGCGGGAGAGGGACTCCGTATCCGAGGAATTCCAATTCGCACTCGACACAACGATCAGAGGACTCGCCGCTTCCTGAGCAGATCAGGAGCGGACAAGGGCCGGCCCGCAAGCCGGCCCTCTTCTGTTGGTCCACGCACCCTTGATGTTCTGCCTGCTCCGGATAGTTTAGTCAGGTAAAGGCCGCAGGGGTGAGGAGAACCGATGGATCGTGCACCATCAGTCATCGTTTTCGACGTCAACGAAACGCTTTCGGACATGTCACCGATGGGGGACCGGTTCGCTGAAGCCGGTGTCCCGGCGCAGCTGGCGAAACTCTGGTTTGCGACGCTGCTGCGGGACGGCTTCGCTCTCACTGCTGCCGGCGGCAACGGCAGATTTACCGACATCGGCGCGGAGGCCCTGCGCGGGCTGCTTGCCGGTGCGGGCATCGACGCCGATCCGGAGACGGCGGTGCAGCACGTGATGGCTGGGATGGCCGGACTGGGCCTGCACCCGGATGTTCCCGGCGGTGTCCGGGCACTGAGGGCGGCGGGGTACCGCCTGGTGACATTGAGTAACGGTTCCGCCCAGCTCGCGGAAAAGCTCTTCGGCGCGGCCGGGATCCGGGACCAGTTCGAACGGCTGCTTTCCGTCGAAGACGCCCCGGCGTGGAAGCCCGCGCGGGGCGCATACGACTACGCCGCCAGGGTCTGCGGCGTGGATCCGGGGGAGATGCTGCTGGTGGCAGTGCACCCCTGGGACCTTCACGGTGCAGCCCGAGCCGGCCTCGGCACGGCGTGGATCAACCGGACCGAGGCAAGATACCCGGAATATTTCGCTGCCCCCGACTACGTTGTCGCGTCCCTGGAGGAACTTCACGGAGCCCTGAGCGCACGGGGAGGCCGAGGGTCAACCGGGTTCTGAGGGAGCCTTCGCGTGAATCCGGGGAATCCGGCGCGGAGGGACCCGGCGCGGTGCGGACTCTGCCGCCGGCATCAGAGTCAGGCGGGGGAGCGCCGTTCGCGCCGACGTCGTCGGATGGATCCGGCAGCGACGCCGGCGGACGTGGCAGTGCCACCGGCGGGGGTGGCAGCGGGGCCGGCGGGCGTTGAGGACCCGGCGGATGCGGACGGCGCGACTGCACCGGCGGCGGTACCGGCGGAGGCCCGCCGCCGCACCGAGGTGCGGGCACCGCCGTCGTCGGTGTCTTGGGGTTTCTCCTCGCGTTCCTTCAGTGCCAGCGGCTCCGGGTTCGCGTAGGCCTCGGCGAGCAACCCGGCGGTGAGCTTGCGTTGCCAGGGCCGGGCGCCGAGCTCTTCCAGCGCGGCGTCCACGGTCTGTTCCGTGATGGGCTCCGGCGGACGCCACGCGGTGCGGCGAAGGTAGTCGGGGGTGAGCAGGTTCTCCACCGGCATGTCCAGCTGATCGGCCAGGGTTGCCAAGCGGGGCCGAACGGTTTGCAGCCGGGCCGCGGCGGCCGGGTCCTTGTCCGCCCAGGAACGCGGCGGCGGGGGAGCATTGGTGGGCAGATGCAGTGGAGGCAGATCCGTCTGGGTCCGGGCAACCGCAATGCAGCGCAGCCAGCGCGGGGCTTCACGCTGGGCGGCCCGCCCGTGGAAACCATGGGTCTCGAGCAGCTGCGGCACCGTGGCGGGCATCGCCTTGGCGGCGGCGACGACGGCGGAGTCCGGAATCAGCCGTCCCGGGGCAACGTCGCGCTTGGCGGCCAGAGCCTCGCGTTCGGTCCAGAGTTCGCGCACGGCGGCCAGCTGCCGGCGGTCGCGGATCTGGTGCAGACCGGAGGTGCGCCGCCACGGGTCGACGCGCGGCGGCGACGGCGGGGCGGTGCGGACGGCCTCGAACTCTTCCAGCGCGTACTCGAGTTTGCCGGCGTCCTCCAGCTTGGCGATCAAGGCCTCGCGGAGCTCGACGAGCACCTCGACGTCGAGGGCCGCATAGCGAAGCCAAGGCTCGGGCAAGGGGCGGGTGGACCAGTCGGCGGCGGAATGCTCCTTGGCCAGGGTGAAGCCGAGCAGCGATTCGATCACCGCGGCCAGGCCCACGCGGGGCATCCCGGCGAGCCGGGCGGCCAGCTCGGTGTCGAAGAGTTTGTCCGGCCACATGCCTAGTTCGGACAGGCACGGCAGGTCTTGGGTGGCGGCGTGCAAGATCCACTCGACGCCGCGCAGCGAGTCGTTGAGCAGCTTCAGGTCGCCGAACGGCTCGGGGTCGATCAGCCAGGTTCCGGCGCCTTCGCGCCGCAGTTGGACCAGGAACGCCCGCTGCCCATAGCGGAAGCCGGAGGCCCGCTCGGCATCGATGGCGACCGGTCCGGTGCCCGCCGCCAGGGCGGCGGCGGCCCGCTGCAGTCCCGAGTCGGTGGCGATGACCAAGGGGACGCCTTCGCGCGGCGCCTCGAGGTGGATCAGCTGCGGAGCCTGCTCCTGGGGTTCTGCGGCGTCGTTAGTAGTGCTCTGGTCTGGGCCGTCGTGCCCGGACGCGTCCGAAGTCAAGGAGCTCATGATCCGTTCAGTTTAGGCCAGCCGTATGCGGTGGGCCGAATATATGGTGCCGGAAGCGTTCGTGTTGCCGCCCGACGGCTGTTTTCGACAGGCCCGGCGGCTCTTTTAATTGCGGCGGCGAGGGCCCCCTCGGCTCTGGACCCTGCACTGGGTCGAGGCCTGCCGGCATGGGGTCGCCACCACCGCGCCGCCGGCCCGCGAATACCAGCGCTTTATCACTGATTTAGCCACCCTGGCTGCCGACACCACGCCCAGCACCACCCATTGAAAGGTCTCACGTGAACTCCTTCTCCGCAGTTGCAGCAATCGTCATCCCCAACCCCACCCCGGTCGTCCCGGCTGAGGCCAGCGGCCCGCTCACGGTCCTGAACTGGGCCTCCGGTATCGGCCAGTCCCTCGCCAAGCTCGGCTGGGTCCTCCTGGGCTGCATCATCATTCATCGGCGCGTCGGGCATCGTCCGCGCCTTCGTCTAAGCCAGCACCATCAACGGGAGGTTCACCTTGAGCCAGTCAACAGAGAGCACCACCGAAAGTGGGGAGACGTAGGTTGCGGATTCGGGAACGCACTCGAAGACCTGACTAACGACGCCTGGGGAACATGGCGAAATCCATCATTCAGGGCATGAGCCAGATGATGACAACACTGTCTACCTTCTGGGTATCCATGCCCACGGTGAGCCGTTCCAAGGTGGTCCCGGAAGGAACTTCGTCGGACAGCCCGGCCGTGTATGCCTCAGGCTTTTGGCCTGCCGCATTGGCCGCTCATGCGACCTCTCAGATCGACCAGATCGGGGTGAAAATGGATTGCGAGAGGAACTGCCAGCACTCAAACTGGACACAAGGCAGACCGCCGGACGGCGACCTGAACCGACGGAAATCACCCCTGGAAAGGACAACACGATGGATCCGGCCAGGGCGGCACTCGAGGCACACTGGCGCACATCGGAAAGCGGGGATAGCGAAGCCGAACACGCTATCTATTCCGACGACGCGATCCTCGACTATCCCCAGTCGGGTGAACGCTTCCGAGGTCGAACGACGATTGCGGCGCAACGTGGTGGACACCCTGCCGAGAGGCATTTCACGGTGCTGCGGATCGTCGGAAGCGGGAATCTCTGGGTGAGCGAGTGCATCATCACGTATGACGGCGTGCCGACATACTCGGTGTCCGTCATGCAATTCGCTCAAGAGAAGGTAGTGCATGAGACGCAGTACTTCGCCGACACCTTTGGCGCCCCCGCATGGCGGATAGCAATCGCAGAGCCGATGCCGGGCAGGCAGGTCGAAAGGGCATGATTCCGATTGGAGGGACGGGTAATGCCGCCGTAATCGACCCAAAGCACGTCCTGATCATCGGAGCCGGACCGGGCCTCGGGGCCGCTGTGGCCCGTCGCTATGCCAGAGAGGGGTTCCGAATCACGCTCGTCGCGCGTCACGAGGAGACCCTTGCCGCTCTCGCCGCCGAATTGCGCGCTTCCGACGCCAACGTCTACACCGTGCTCGCGGACGCCGCCGACCAGGAGGCGTTCCGTCTACGGCTGCAAGCCATCGCACAGATCGACGCCCCAGAAATCGTGGTCTACAACGCTGCCCTGATCGCCAGAGACAGTGTCCTGTCCACGGACGCCGAGTATCTGATGGCCGCGTACAACGTCGACGTGCTCGGCGCCATCACTGCTGCGCAGGTTCTCACGCCGGCGATGGCACAGGCCCGCACCGGCACGTTCCTGACGACGAACAGTTGGCTCAGCCACGACCCGCAGCCCGAGCATGCGACCCTCTCGATCGGAAAGACCGCCCTGCGCGCGGTAACCCATTTGTTGCATGACGAGCTGGCCCGGCGGAACGTGCACGTCACCGGGGTCACCATCGTCGGAGACATCGCGGATGGAACAGCGTTCGCGCCGGAACTGATCGCCGAAGCCTACTGGCGGCTTCACTCTCAGCCGGCATCAGAGTGGAGCCCAGAGGCTGTTTTCGACGGCAACTGATCAGCGTCGCCGTACATGGCAGTGCCGTGGGCCGCCCCTGCTTCCTCACTCCTTTCCAAGGATTTGCTCGCCGCCATCGACGTCGAAGGTCGCACCCGTCAGCGCAGTGTTGGTCATGATGTGAACAGCGAACGCGGCTACGTCCTCTGGTTCAACAACCCTCCGGATGGGCAGGGTTCTGCGAAGCTCGCTGCGACGGGCGTCGAGATCGTCGCCGAGCAGTGACGCCGACAGAGGCGTGTCGACAAAGCCTGCCGCGAGCGGTTTCACTCGGATGGGCGCCAGTTCCAAGGCGAGATTTGCGTAGTAGGAGATGCGTGCCGCACTCCGCCCCGGACTGCTCACCCCTCCGTGAGGAGCAGCCGACAACTATGCGCCAGGATCGTTCGGATGTGGCGACAGCGGCGTCACACTGTCGTGCCGCCACACCCGGAGCGGCATCGACGCGAGCACCTGCTCCAGTTCGTCGGCGTCACGCGCCTGGAAGAGACCCCAGGTGCGCCATTCGCCCTCGGCGACGGGAGGGCGCCACAGCCGCAGAAGGTTTCCCTGAGCGGCGAGGTCGCGCGAATTCGCCGCCTCTCTGCTCCGCATGTCGGCGACTGCCTCGTCCGACGTGCCCTCAGGGACCGTCGTCCTCATGTCGACCAGGAACTCCACCGCGTTTCCTCCTGTCTCCGGTCGCGTGAACCCTACGCCTCGATCTTCGACACGTGATAGTGCCGGATGAGCCACTCGCCCTCCGAGCGCACCAGCGCCACGGTCAGATGCACCGGGATCACCGCGGCGTTCGGCGGTGTGAAGTCCACGTCGACGAACGCGAGGAACGTGTCGTCCGAGAACGCGCGCGTCTCCAGCACCGAGTACGTCGGGGTGAGCCCAACGGGCTGCTTGTCGTAATAGGCGGCGACTCCGGCTCGGCCAACGACCGGCGTCCTGTCGAAGCCCTGGAAGATCGCATCCTCGGTGAAGTACGCGGCGACACGCTTGGGCTCGTGGCGCCGCACAGCATCTGCCCAGCTGTCGAGCAGCCGGATGAGCACGGCATCCTGTTCGGTCGTAACGGTCATGGTCACCCTGTCGCTTTCTCGAATCTGATCAGTTTCCGGCGCTCTGACCGCCGTCGACGTGGAGGAACTCTCCCGTGACGAACGGAGCCCGCTCGAGGTAAAGCACGCCGCGCACGATGTCGTCAATCTCGCCCATGCGTCTCACCGGGTGCAGAACTGCATAGGCTTCGAATGCCTCCGCCGCGTGCAGCTCGGTCTTGATGATGCCCGGACTAGCGGAGCGGTCAACTACTAACCGATGCAGGTATAGCCGACTGGTCGTATAACTGCAACCATGGGACGAACATCTGACGCGCCGGAGCGCGTCCTGGCGGCGGGCGCCGAGCTTTTCGGCAGCGCTCGTAGGCGAGCATCGGCGTGCCGAGATTGGTGCGGCCGCTGGCGTGCCGAAGGGATCACTTCATCCCCTCCAAGGAGGCGCTGGCCCTCGCAGTCGTCGACGAGCACTGGGTGTGGCAGCGGGACCAGTAGGTGAACATCCTCACCGATCCGGCTCCGATCGTTGGACACGCTGTTAATTCCGGCGGCGGAGTGGCAGGGCCGTCACTCCGTCCGGCAGCGGCGGCAGCCCGGCGTACGTGCAGACCATGTCGCTCCAAGCCTCCAAATGGGAGCGGATGTCGGCGGAGGCCGGCGTCCAGGAAGCACGCAGTTCGATGTCGATGGAGTCCTGTCGGCCGCTGAGCGTGCCGTAGCTCTCGGACAGGATGCGGGTGGCGGTCCCGCCGGCGTTGCGGTACGGCGCGCCGTGGTTTTCCAGGGCCTCCACCAGCCAGTCCCAAGCGACCGAGCCGAGCATGGTGTCATTGCCCATGTCCGCGTCCAGTTCGGCCCGGATATAGGTGACAATCCGGAAGGTGCCGTCCCAGACCGGCGAGCCTTCCGGGTCGTAGAGCAGGATGAACCGCCCGGTGGCCAGTTCCTGCGCGTCGGCGGTCGCCAGGGGAGTGACCGCCGGTCCGTGCAGCGGCCGGGGGCCGGGCTGGGCCGTCACCTCGGCGCCGAGGGCCACGGCGAACGGGGCCAACCGCGAGGGAGCCGGGATTTCCTCCAGCTTTAGTTCGTTCCGGCACTGCGCCTGGCGCAAAGCCGACAGCGCCCGCAGGAACTCCGGCGGCACTGCTGAGAGATCGATCGCACTCACAGTGCCAGATTAGGCCTGACGCCGCAGGACGTCAGGCAGGCGCGCCGCAAAAAGCCGGGGGAACCGGGCACAGCCGGAACCTGGCTAGGAGAGCTCGCTCCGGATGGCCTCGGCGAAGGCGTCGATGTCAGCTTCCGTGGTGTCGAACGAGCACATCCAGCGGACCTCGCCGCGCGATTCGTCCCAGTCGTAAAAGCGGAACTTCTGCCGCAACCGGTCGGCCACTCCCGGCGGCAGTGCGGCAAACACCGCGTTGGACTGGGTGGGCTGGGTCAGCGAGAGCCCGGTGGTGCCCTCGACGGCGGCGCGCAGCCGGGCGGCCATGGCGTTGGCGTGGGAGGCCGAGCGCAGCCACAGGTCGCCGTCGAACAGGGCGATGAACTGGGCCGAGATGAACCGCATCTTTGAGGCCAGCTGCATGTTCATCTTGCGCAGGTAGGGCAGGCCGTGGGCCGCATCGGGATTCAGCACCACCACGCATTCCCCGTAGAGCAGGCCGTTCTTGGTGCCGCCGAGCGAGAGGATGTCCACGCCGGCGTCGGTGGTAAAGCTGCGCAGGTCGGTGCCCAGCGCGGCGGCCGCGTTGGAAAGCCGCGCCCCGTCCATGTGCAGCTTCATGCCGCGCTCGTGCACGTGGTCGGCGATCGCCCGGATTTCCTCGATGCTGTACAGCGTGCCGAGTTCGGTGCTCTGCGTGATGGACACGGCCAGCGGCTGTGCGCGGTGTTCGTCGCCCCAGCCCCATGCCTCGCGGTCGATCAGCTCGGTGGTGAGCTTGCCGTCCTCGGCGGGCACGGACAAGAGCTTGATCCCGCCGACGCGTTCGGGCGCGCCATTCTCGTCCACATTGATATGGGCGGTGGAGGCGCAGATGACGGCGCCCCAGCGCGGCAGCAGCGACTGCAGTGACAGGACGTTCGCGCCGGTGCCGTTGAACACCGGGAACGCCTGGGCGGCCTCGCCGAAGTGCCCGGCAATCACCTGCTGCAGCCGGGCGGTGTACGCGTCCTCGCCGTAGGCGATCTGGTGCCCGGTGTTGGCATGGGCCAGCGCCGTCAGGATCTCCGGGTGGACGCCGGAGTAGTTGTCGGAAGCAAAGCCGCGCAGATCGGTGTCGTGCAGGGCGCCGGAAAGCAAGGGGGAATCAGTCACGTGTTTCAGTATTCCTTAATCGGTGGTTGCCGTCACAGCGAGCGCAGATCAGGCCAGCCGGATGTGCGCTCCGTTGAGCAGGGCGGCGTCCAGCACGAACAATGCGGCGGCCGCACGGCCCAGCTCCGCCACGTCGGTAAAGCCGGGGAATTCCTTGGCCGGCTCGGCCCGGCGCATTGAATCATCCACCAAGGCTTTGACCGCCAGTACGACGGCGGCGGAGCGCTGTGGGGCGGGGTCCTCCTTGCGCCCGGATTGGCTCCGGCGGAAGCCATCGGCCACCGAGAGCATCCAGCTCTCCGCGGCCGCCTTGGCGGCGGCGTAGTTGGCACCGGAGGCGGTGGGGGATTCGGTTGCGGTGGCCGAGACGATGGCCGCCCGGCCGGTCCCGGATGCCTCCAGCTGCGGGTAAAAGGCGCGGGTGGTGTTCCGCAGGGTGGTGATCAGCTGCCTGTGCAGGAAGTCCCAGTCGTCGTCCGACTGGCCGGTGAGGCCTTTGCCGCCGCGCCAGCCGCCGACCAGATGGACCAGGCCGTCGGCGCCACCGTGCTGTGCGGCAATCGAGTCGGCCAGCCCCTCGACCGCCGCGCGGTCGGCGAGGTCGCACTCGAAGGAGGCAACGGCGTCGTTCTCACCGTAGGCGGCGGCGAGCCGGTCCCTGTTGCTGCCCACCGCCAGCACCGTGGCGCCCGCGCGGGTCAAGGCAGCGGTGACGGCCTGGCCGGAGGCGCCGGAGGCCCCGGCCACCACTATTTTCAAGCCGGCAAGCCCGCCGGGCCCGGGCGCCGCGCCCAGCAACCGCTCGGCCTCGACGGCCTCGCCGGTGCCGGGCTGCCGGCCGCCGGCCACCTCAGGCCGCCTCTCCGGTGATTCCGGAGGTGGACTCGATCACCGGCTTCATCTTCCGGGACAGCGCCTCATAGAACATGGACAGCGGGAACTCGTCGTCCATCACCTGGTCGGTCACCTCGCGCGGAAGCCCGGTCAGCGGGAGGGCGTCGGGGCCCTTGGCCCATACCGAGGCCGGATGCGGGGTCAGCGTCTTGGTGAGCATCTCGTACGCGGCCAGCCAGTGGGCCACCTTGGGTCGGTCGATGGAGCGCCAGTAGAGTTCCTCGATCTCCTGGCCCAGAGCCACCACTGCGTCCGCCACGTTGTCCCAGTCGATGGAGAGCTTGCCGTCCGTCCAGTGCAGCACCCGGTGCTGGTGGAGCCAGGCGAACAGCAGCTGCCCGCCCAGACCGTCGTAGTTGCGCACCCGGTTGCCGGTGATGGCGAAGCGGAAGATCCGGTCGAAGATCACCGCGTACTGCACCAGCTGGGCGTGCTTGCGAACCTCGTCCGAGGCCGTGGCGTCGTGGGACAGGCGCACGGATTCGCGGAAAGCGGTCAGGTCGCAGCGCAGTTCCTCCAGCGAGTACAGGAAGTACGGCATCCGCTGCTTGATCATGAACGGGTCGAACGGCAGGTCGCCGCGCATGTGCGTGCGGTCGTGGATCAGGTCCCACATCACGAAGGTTTCCTGCGTCAGCTGCTGGTCATCCAGCAGCGCCGCGGCCTCGTCCGGCAGCTCCAGCGAGGTGATTTCGGCGGCGGCGCGCACCACGGTGCGGAAGCGGGCCGCCTCGCGGTCGGCGAAGATGGCGCCCCAGGTGAAGGCCGGGGTTTCGCGCACCGCCACGGTCTCCGGGAAGAGCACCGCGGAGTTGGTGTCATAGCCGGCCGTGAAGTCCAGGAAGCGGATGGGCACGAACAGTTTGTTGGAGTACGCGCCGGCCTCCAGTTCGGCGATGAAGTCGGGCCAGATGACTTCGATCAGCACGGCCTCGACCAGCCGGTCGCTGCTGCCGTTCTGCGTGTACATCGGGAACACCACCAGGTGCTGCAGCCCGTTGACCCGGTGCTGCTGCGGCTGGAAGGCCAACAGCGAGTCGAGGAAGTCCGGCACGCCGAATCCGCCCTCTTGCCACGTGCGGAAGTCCGCGGCCAGCTTGTCCAGGTAGTCGGCATCGTGTTCGAACAGCGGCGCCAGCTGGGCGATGGCTTCGACAATGGCGTCCGTGTACCGGGCCGCCGCCTGCTTGTTGCCCTCGTCGGGAACGGAGCCGTCGCGGACCTGGAGACCACGTAGTTCGGTGGCGGCCGCCTTGAGCCGCAGCCAGGCGGGGTGCTGTGCCGGGTTGCCCTGGATGGTGCTGCGGTCATGGGGGCGCGTGGGGGTGATGGTCATCGTTGCCTCGCCTTTCCGTCGGCCGGGCGGGTCCCGGCAATGTGCTGAAGTCTGTAGCGAGCGTAGCAACGCAACAGCCGCACTTATTCCAAAACGGTCCACAGGTAAGCAACTGTAATGCTCGGAGCAGTGGAGGGGCGAGAATGAGGAAGCCCGGCTCGCGCTGGCCGGGCTTGATCATGGCCGGGGACGACGTGGCGTCTCCGGCCGAGGCGGGGGTGGGCGCTCAGCGGCGGCTCTGCGTCCTGGGGCTACTCTGCATCCTTCAGCGTCAGGGAGACCGAGTTAATGCAGTAACGCTGGTCCGTGGGGGTTTCGTAGCCTTCGCCCTCGAACACATGGCCCAGATGGGAATTGCAGTTGGCGCAGCGGACCTCAATCCGCTCCATGCCGAGCGTCCCGTCCCGCAGGTAGCGGACGGTTCCCTCGGCCAGCGGCGCCCAGAAGGACGGCCAGCCGCAATGCGAGTCGAACTTCTCCTTGCTGGTGAACAGTTCCGCTCCGCAGGCGCGGCAGCTGTAGGTGCCTTCGGTGTGGCTGTCCCAGTACTTGCCCGTGTAGGGGCGCTCGGTGCCGGCCTCGCGGAGCACGTGGTATTCCTCCGGACTCAGCTCGCGCCGCCACTCGTCGTCGCTCTTGGTCACGGGGAACTGTCCGGTTTCTGTGTTGCTCATATTCTCTCCAACGCTCACGAGTCGCCAATGTATCCCGAGCCCGAGTACAGGTGCAGCACGGGAATGCCCAGCTTCTCCTGCGCCCGGTTGGCCCAGTCGGTGTGGAAGGTGTCGGAAATGGCATGCGGCCGGGTGATGACCACCGCCCGGTCCGCCGAATGCGCGCCGACGTACGCCACCAAGGCGGACACGCCGTCGTCCTCCACAATGTCCACCGTGGCCTTGAAGCCCGCTTCTTCCAACAGTTTGACGGAGAGGCGTTTCGCCTCGGCGGCCTCGAGCCGGGCCTCGTCCGGGTCCGGCTGGCCCTGCGCCAGTTCACGGAACGCCGTGCCGACCTCCAGCATGCTTAGCCGCTCCAGGAAGTCCAGCAGCAGGTTCCGCTTGGTGTCCTCGGGAATCAGCACCCGGAAGGTGGATTGCTCGGCGACGGTCTGCTCACCAGCCAGCCAACCCAGGTTCTGCAGGTCGGATTCGTTCAGCGGTTCCTCGGTCAGCACCACGATGGTTTCCGTCATGGGCCCAGCCTAATCAGCGGCCCAACCGCTCACAACAATCCGGCACGCCCACGGCCTGCCGGTTAGCGGACTACGGCGGCACCGGCAAGAATGGAGCCATGGCTGTGTTCGTACGTTCTCCCCGGTCCGGGAACATTTCCGCCGGCAACGGCACCGGCACCGGCAACGGCACCCTGCCCAGGGCGCGCTGGCTGCTGCTGGGCGCAGTGGCCGGAGCCACCGCTGGATCCGTTCTGGCCGGCGCCACGTCCGGCCTGGCCTCCTACTTTGCCCGCCAGGTACTGACTCCGGTCCGCGAGCATGTCCAGGATCTGGAGATCCTGGCCGTGGTCGGCACCGGGCCGGAGCAGGAAATCATCCTGCCGGCCACCTTGGACACCACCGCGCCGGGCGTCTACAGCGTCTATTTCGACGGCGGCCGCGGCGTGGCCCGGGTGGGGGAGGTGACGTCCTACTCGCCGCGGGAAGGCACCGTGCAGCGCACGGTGGAGCAGGTCTACACCGGCGACCTCGCCGCTGCCACGCGCGGCTGGTGGGGCGGTGCCGCCTACCCCGACCCGGCCGCCGTCGGGCTGGCCAACGAGGAAGTGCAGATCGAGGTGGACGGCGGCACCGCGCCGGCCTGGCTGGTCCGCGCCGAGTCGGAGGCCAGCACGTGGGCCATCATGGTGCACGGCCGCGGAGCGTCCCGGGCGGAGGGCGTGCGCGCCGTGCGTGCGATCCGTGAACTGGGGCTGACGTCGCTGCTGATTTCCTACCGGAACGACGGCGAGGCCCCCTCCGCGCCGGACCGCCGCTACGGGCTCGGTATGACGGAATGGCGCGACGTGGAGGCGGCGATCCGCTTTGCGCTGGCGAACGGCGCCCAGGATGTTGTCCTGGTGGGCTGGTCGATGGGCGGGGCGATCAGCCTGCAGGCCGCGGACCAGTCGCTCTACCGGAGCCGGATCCGGGCGCTGGTGCTGGACGCCCCGGTGATTGACTGGACCGATGTGCTGGCGCACCAGGCGAGGCTGAACCGGATTCCGGATGCGGTGGGACAGTTCTCGCAGTGGCTGATTTCGAACAAGGCCGGGCGGCTGCTGACCGGTCTGGCCGCTCCGCTGGACCTGAAGATGATGAACTGGGTGGCCCGGGCCGACGAGCTGCGGGTGCCTACGCTGATTGTGCATAGCGAGAACGACGACTTTGTGCCCTACGGGCCGTCCGCGGCGCTGGCGGAGAAGAACCCGCTGGTCACCTTCGAGCGTTTCAGCGGGGCCGGTCACACCCGGGAATGGAACGTGGACCCGGAACGCTGGGAGCGCGTGGTCACGTCCTTCCTGAGCCGGGTGCTGAAGCAAAACTGATCCTGCAACGGGCGCGTGGAGCCTCGTCCATGCCGCCGCGGACAGCGGGCGCCACATCGGGTAGTCGATGCCGAGCGGCTCTGATGCTCGGGTTCCCGGCCCGCCTGGTTTTCCGCGGGTCCCGGTTTCCAACCACGCGGACTGCTAACTGGTCGAGCCCCAATGTGGCGCCGGGCGTACAGATCCCTGGCGGACCCTCGGCGGACCCTCGCGCAATTTCAGCCTGGTGCACCAGCACGGAGACCGGCAGTTGTTTCCGGTAGGCGCTAGCCGGTCTTGATCGGCGCGACGGCGGCCTGAGTCAGCGCCACGAGATCATCCGGCGCGATTTCGATGTCCAGGCCGCGGCGGCCGCCGGAGACCAGGATGGTGGCGAAGTCCGGCGCGGTGGAATCCAGCACCGTGGGGCTGGCCTGCTTCTGCCCGAGCGGCGATATGCCGCCCAGCACATACCCGGTGCGCCGCTGCGCCACCTGCGGGTCGGCCATTGTGGCCCGCTTGCCGCCCAAGGCAGCAGCGAATTTCTTCAGGTCAAGGTTGGCGCTGACCGGCACGATGGCGACCGCCAGCGTGCCGTCCAGCGTGGCCATCAGCGTTTTGAACACCCGCGCCGGATCCATGCCCAGCGCCTCGGCGGCCTCCAAACCGAAACTGGCTGCCGAGGGGTCGTGGGTGTAGCTGTGCAGGACGTGCGGAACCCCCGCCCGCTGCAGCAGCGTGGTGGCGGGGGTTCCGGCGGATGGTTTGTGTTTGGCCACGCGCTCAGGCCGAGGCTGCGCGCAGCTGCCGGGCCTCGGTAATCAGGCGCTTGATCCGGAACAGCATGGCGGACATGCCGCGGATCCGCAGCGGCGTGATCGCACGGGTCAGGCCCAGGTGCTCGGCGATGTCGTCCGGCACGGCGAGGATCTGCTGGGCCGGGAGCCCGTTGAGCCCCTCGTGCAGCACCGAGGCGAAGCCGCGGGTGGTCGGTGCCTCCGGCGGGGCCGAGAAGTAGATCTGCACGTCCTGGTCCGGGTCGTCGCCGAGCTCCAGCGTGAGGAAGAGCGGCGACTGGCACTCCACTACCTGCTCCAGCAGCTCCGGGTGGCCGGCGAAGCGTTCCGGCAGTTCCGGCAGCTCGCGGGAGAATTCCAGCAGCAGCTGGAGCCGTTCGGCCTCGGTGACCGCCTGGAAATCGTCAATAATCTCGGCCAGCGGTGCGGGAATGGTCTGGGGCGACACAGTCATCAGGTTACGTTGCGCTCTCTTGGGAGTTTCGGGTTTGTCAGCGTTAACGTTTAGCGTTGGATGGCTATTCCTCAGCGGGCCGCGGCGGGGAGCTGGCCGGGCTGGTCGCCCTTGACGATCGGCACCCGCACCGCGTTGCCCCACTCGGTCCAGGAGCCGTCGTAGTTCCGGACCGTGTCGAAGCCCAGCAGATGCTTGAGTACGAACCAGGTGTGGCTGGAGCGTTCGCCAATCCGGCAGTACGCCACCACGTCGTCGCCCGGCTTCAGGCCGGCATCGCCCAGGTAGATGGCCTCGAGCTCTTCACGCGTGCGGAACGTGCCGTCCTCGGCCGCGGCCCGCGCCCAGGGAACGGACGCCGCCGTCGGGATGTGGCCGCCGCGCAGAGCGCCCTCCTCCGGGTAGGCCGGCATGGTGGTGCGCAGGCCGGTGTATTCCTCGGGGGAGCGGACGTCCACCAACGGCTTGCCGAAGTGCTCCAGCACATCGGCGAGGAAGGCCCGGATCGGCGCGTCGTCGCGTTCGATGACGGGGTACTCCACCGGTGCGGGCTGCGGCACCTCGGTGGTGAGTTCGCGGCCTTCCGCTATCCACTTGTCGCGGCCGCCGTCCAACAACCGCACGTCCTCGTGGCCGAACAGGGTGAAGACCCAGAGCGCATAGGCTGCCCACCAGTTGCTCTTGTCGCCGTACAGCACCACGGTGGTATCGCGGCTGATTCCCTTGGAGCCGAGGAGCGCGGCGAAACCTTCCCCGTCCACGTAGTCGCGGGTGTCCGGGTCATTCAGGTCGGTGTGCCAGTCGATCTTCACCGCCGTCGGAATGTGTCCCGTTTCATACAGCAGGATGTCCTCGTCTGATTCCACTACCACCAGCCCGTCCGTGCCCAGGTTGTCCGCCAACCACTGAGTGGAGACCAAACGGTCGGGGTTGGCGTAGGCGGCGAACTTCTCGTTCTGCTCAGCGGCAATGGGCATGGCAGGACCTTTCCGTAGCGTGCAGGGGCCGTGCAAAACGGCGTGGGACTTCTGTTTAGCCTAACCACCGGAGCCGGCAAAAGCTTCCGGCCCGACACCGACTGCCCCTGATTGGCGCGGGTAGCGTATCGTTTTGCTGGCGGCAATCCGTCCGCCATGTCGCCAAACCCATGTCAGGAAAGCAGCGGTAAGCTTCACGTGCCCAAGATTGAACAGCTTTCACGCCGGACCCCCAAAGTGTCCGTGGACGAACTGCTGGCGGGCCTGCACCCGTCGCCGCGCTTCGGCGAAGTGTCCTTTGCCAGCTACCGTCCGGACCCGGCCCAGCCGTCCCAAGCCGCGGCGGTCAAGGCGCTGCAGCACTTTGCCGCTGCCGTGGACCGGCCCAAGCCGAAGGGCTTGAAGAAGCTGTTTGGCGGCGCCAAACCGGAAAGTCGAGCCGGCATCTACCTGGACGGCGGCTTCGGCGTCGGCAAGACGCACCTGCTCGCCTCGCTCTGGCACGCGGTGGACGGACCAAAGGCCTTCGGCACCTTCGTCGAGTACACCAACCTGGTGGGCGCACTGTCGTTCCGCAAGACCGTGGAAGCCCTCAGCAGCTACCGCCTGGTCTGCATCGACGAATTCGAACTGGATGATCCCGGCGACACCGTGCTGATGTCGCGGCTGATGCGGGAGTTGGCTGACGCCGGGGTCAAGCTTGCCGCCACGTCCAACACTTTGCCCGGTTCGCTGGGGGACGGCCGCTTTGCCGCGGTTGACTTCCAGCGCGAGATCCAGGTGCTGGCCGACCAGTTCGACGTCATCCGCGTGGACGGCGAGGACTACCGGCACCGCGGGCTGCCGGCCGCTCCGGAACCGCTCACCAACCACGACCTCAAGCGCCGGCTGCATGAATTCGACGGCAAGGTGGTGGCCGCGGACGAATTTTCCGACCTCGTCAACCATCTGGAGGGCGTGCACCCCAGCCGCTACCGCCAGTTCCTCGACGGCGTGGACGCGGTGGCCTGGCACAATGTGCACACCATCTCGGAACAGGCCGTAGCCTTGCGGTTCGTGGTGCTGGCCGACCGCCTGTACGACAAGGACGTGCCGATCATCGCCAGCGGCGTGCCGTTCGATCAATTGTTCACACCGGAAATGATGTCCGGCGGCTACATGAAGAAGTACTTCCGGGCAGTGTCCCGCCTGACCGCGCTGGCCCGTGAGGGCCAGGCCGGCGAACCCGCGGCGTAGGTCCTCCGCGAAGGCGCAGTTTCTCCTCCGCACCGCAGCAGCTCCGCAGAACGCTCCGCACCGCAGAACGCTCCGCACCGCAGAACGCTCCGCGCGGAACGCCACGCAACGCAGAAGGGCGCCGGCCCCGCCTCCCGGCGGTCCGACGCCCTCCATGGCGTGCTAAGGACTAGTTGGACGAGGTGTTCCCGCCGGACGGTGCCTGGCCACCCGTGCCGCCGAACGAGTCGACGAAACCGGATGCCTTGGCCTGCAAGCCGTCTACCTGCTCGGAATACTTACCGTCAGTCTTGGTGTCGATGTAGTTACCGACGTTGCCGACGGCACCCTTGATCGTGTCAGAGTTTTCTCCCACGAGACCGGCTGCCTTGTCCTTGAGGGCTCCTGCCCTGCCCTTGAGCTCGTCAAATAACGACACTGGACCTCCTTTCCGACGGGGGGCCCTTCGCCCCTTCCATTCCATCGTAGGCACTTGTCAGCGGGCGCTCAATAGTTTAAATTACAAAGGCTCCCGCTGAGGGGAGCCTTTCGATGGTGGGCGATACTGGGATCGAACCAGTGACCTCTTCCGTGTCAGGGAAGCGCGCTACCGCTGCGCCAATCGCCCCGGTCTGCCCGAGGCGGGCGGTGGAGGAACTGAGGAAAAATGGAGCGGACGACGGGATTCGAACCCGCGACATCCACCTTGGCAAGGTGGTGCTCTAGCCAGCTGAGCTACGTCCGCGCGAAACTGTTCCGGATCACTCCGGCCTGTTTCAGTGGGCGATACTGGGATCGAACCAGTGACCTCTTCCGTGTCAGGGAAGCGCGCTACCGCTGCGCCAATCGCCCGTGATCTCTCACGAGATGTTTGCCTGCTTGCCGTGCCACCGCACGAGGTGGGGACGGGATTCGAACCCGCGTATACGGCTTTGCAGGCCGCTGCCTCGCCTCTCGGCCACCCCACCGCGCCTATGGGCTCTCGCCCTAGGACCGGCCAGCGACGCTGGCGCTAAACAGTGACTTGCGAGCGGACGACGGGATTCGAACCCGCGACATCCACCTTGGCAAGGTGGTGCTCTAGCCAGCTGAGCTACGTCCGCAGAAGTTGTTCATCACTTTTACCGCGACCAGTCAGTCGAACAGCTCGCGGCGTTGTTGTGATTTCCAACGAGTAAAAACTCTATAGGACGTTTCCCGCTTCGTCCAATCGGCTTCATCGGCGAGTGAAACGTCGGTGAAACCGGGGCCTCAGATCGACGACGGCGGTGCCAACCGAGGGTGGTCGTCGCGCCTCACCGACGGGGTCATCGCGCCTCGGATTCACCGCAGAGGTGCCGATGCGGCGGCTGCGGCGCTGGCCGCCCGCGCGGCGATTTTTGATTCTCCGGGCCTGTGGGCTAGCATTTCTACACGTTGCAGAAAGCGTTCGGCGCATCGGCAGCACATCGGGGCGATTGGCGCAGTGGTAGCGCGCTTCGTTCACACCGAAGAGGTCACTGGTTCGAACCCAGTATCGCCCACCACACCACAACATCCCGGCCAGGCAGCAGCCCGGCCGGGATGTTTGTTTTTGTGCACTCCCTACGAGGCGGAAGGTGGGGCCACCGCAGCGGATCGGCCTCGGCCGTGGACCGCGGACCAGAACCGTCAGTGGAACCTGAGAAGATCTCTTTATGACTGCACCACTCCTTGCGCATGCCACCGCCAACGGCCGGATGTACGCGCGCTCCACCTCGGAGCCGCCGTCGGTCCCCTCCATCACCACGGTGATCGCGCAGGAACCGACCACCCTGGACGGCTGGTTTGCCCACATGGCGGCCACCTCGCTGGCATCGGACGCCAGACTGGCCGAAGCCGCCGGGAATCCGGGGCGGCTGCGGACCCTGGCGAAAGAAGCCACGCTGGCGGCCGACCGCTACCGGGACGCGGCGGCGCTGCGCGGCGACAGGGTCCATGGGTACTGCGAACAGGTGGCATTGCGGGCGCTGGACAAGGACCATGACGTCGCCGGCGCACGGGAGTCCCTGAAGGCAAACGGCGAGGAGGCGTTTGCCGACAGGTTCGACGAATGGTGGCAGCTCTACTCGGTTGAGCCGATAGCCCCGGAGATCACCGTCTGGAACCAGGAAGTGGGGTACGCCGGCACCCTTGACCTGGTGGCCAAAATCGCCGGACGCACCTGCCTGATCGACTTCAAGACCAAGGGAACGGACCGTAACGGCCAGGTCAAAGCGCTCAATGACAAGGTGGTCATGCAGTTGGTGGCGGGCATGAAGGCACAGGAGTCCTTGGTCGACGGCGTGGCCGGAAGCTGGGAGCCGTGGGCACACGGCGACGATCCGTTGCTGTTGGGCGTGGCGATCGGCGAGACTGAGGTCCGGCCGATGCGGGCCAACCCCGAGGTGCTCCGCTGGCACTGGTACCGGTTCTGCTCGCTGCGGCGTGCCTGGGAGACGCACCTTCAGGTGTCGGAAGCCGGCCGCGCGCTGCTGCCGATCGCGCCTCCGTCGCCGGCCCTGCAGGCGGCCCAGCCGGCCCACTAAACTGGACCGGAACCCAACAACTTCCAGCGCCGCCCTGCGCGGCAGCAGTGAGGATAAGAACTACATGGCGATCCTGAGCATCCGGATTATCGGCGACCCCGTCCTGCGGACCAAGGCGGAACCGGTGACCGGGTTCGGGCCGGAACTGGCCAAGCTGGTGGCGGACATGGACGAGACCATGGAGGACGTCGACGGGGCAGGGCTGGCCGCGCCGCAGGTTGGCGTCAGCCTGCGCGTCTTTACCTTCCGGGTGGGTGGCCAGCGGGGCCACGTGGTCAACCCGGTGCTCGAGCTCAGCGAGGACTTTCAGGAGGACGTGGCGGAAGGCTGCCTGTCCATCCCCGCGCTGGGCTATCCGGTGCGCCGGCGCCGCTGGACGCGGGTGACGGGCCAGGACATGCACGGCAACCCGGTGGAGTACGAGGGCGACGGCATGCTGGCCCGCTGCTTCCAGCACGAGACAGACCATTTGGACGGGATCCTCTACATCGACCACCTCACCGGCGAGGACCGGAAGAACGCGCTGCGTTCGATCCGCAACGCCGGCTATAACGAAGTGGCCGGTGAAACCCAGGCGCAGCGGGCCACCAACGTTGGTTCCGGGTTCAGCCGCGGACCGGCAGCGGCACGCACCGGTTCCTTCGGGCAGCCGCTGGCATGAGCGGAAGCGGCAGCGGTTTGCGCGTCCTTTTCGCCGGCACGCCGGGCGTGGCGGTGCCGTCGCTCGACCGGCTCGTCGAGGACGGGTTCGAGGTCGTGGCGGTGCTCACCCGTGAGGACGCGCCGGTGGGCAGGAAGCGCATCATGACTCCTTCGCCAGTGGCGGCCCGCGCCGCCGAGCTGGGCGTGCCGGTGATCCGGGCCAACCGGATCGACCAGGGCACCATGGATGCCATCCGGGCGGCCGGTCCGGAGGTGGCGGCCATCGTGGCCTACGGCGGGCTCGTCCCGGAAGCAGCCCTGGGCATCCCGGAACATGGCTGGATCAACCTGCACTTCTCGTTGCTGCCCGCCTGGCGCGGCGCCGCGCCGGTGCAGCACGCCATCATCCACGGCGACGATGTCACCGGGGCCTCCACCTTCTTGCTGGAAAAGGGGCTGGATACCGGCCCGGTCTACGGCACCCTGACCGAGGCGCTGCGCCCGGAGGACACCAGCGGCGACGTGCTGGAACGGCTGTCCCGCAGCGGCGCCGTGCTGCTGTCCCAGACCCTCGCGGCCGTCGGCGCAGGCAAGGCCGCGGCCGTGGCGCAGTCCGGCGAGGTCAGCCTGGCGCCCAAGCTGTCCCTGGAGGACGGGCACATCGATTGGCGGCAGCCGGCGCTGGCCATCCGCCGCCGGATCAATGGTGTGACCCCCGAGCCCGGCGCCTGGACCATGCTCGACGGGCAGCGCTTCAAGCTGGGACCGGTACGGCCGCGGCCGGAGACCCGGGATTTGCCGCCGGGGGCAGTCAGGCTGTCCGGCGGATCGTCGGCGTCCGCCCTGGTGGGTACCGGCTCGCACGCGGTTGAGCTGGACAAGGTCCAGCCGGCAGGTAAAAAGATGATGGATGCTGCAGACTGGGCCCGCGGGCTTGGGCAGCGTGAGGATGTGCACTTCGAATGAGCGGCCGGAATGAAGGCGGCCGAAACAGCGGCCGCGGCAACAACGACGGACGCGGCCGGCCGGGCGGCGGAGGCCAGGGTGGCGGACGGCGTGATGCGGCCGGCCGGGAGCGCAACCGCGGCGGCACCCGGCACTACTCGCAGTCGGCTCCATCGCAGCGGTCGAGGACGGCGGATCCGGCCCGGCTGGCCGCTTTCGAGGTGCTGCGCGCGGTGGAACGGGACGACGCCTATGCGAACCTGGTGCTGCCGGCGAGCATCCGCAAACACCGGCTGGACAAGCGGGACGCCGGTTTCGCCACGGAATTGGCCTACGGTGCCCTGCGCGGCCTGGGCACCTACGACGCCATTCTCGCCCGCTGTGTGGACCGCCCGCTGGATCAGCTGGACCCGGCGATTCTGGATGCGCTGCGGCTGGGCGCCCACCAGCTGCTGGCCATGCGGGTGCCGGCCCATGCGGCCTTGGACCAGACCGTCAGCCTGGCCCGTGCGGTGATCGGTGCCGGGCCGGGGTCGCTGATCAATGCCGTGCTGCGCAAGGTGACCGCGCACGACCTCAGCGGCTGGACCGCCGAGCTGACGGCGGGGGAGGCGGACCCGGTCAGGGCCGCAGCCTTGGAACACAGCCACCCGGAATGGATCGTGCGGGCCCTGCGGCAGTCGCTGGCCGCCCACGGCCGCGGCGTGGACGAATTGGAAGACCTGCTGGCCGCCGACAACGCCGCGCCGGTGGTGAACCTGGTCGCACTGCCCGGCCTGGGCACGTTGGACGAAGCGGTCGAGGCGGGGGCCGAGCCCGGAGAACTTGTCGAAGGCTCCGCCCTGTATGCCGGCGGCGACGTCGGCCGGCTGGCCAGCGTCCGGGCCGGAACCACCCGCGTCCAGGATGCCGGCTCCCAACTGGTGGCCCGTGCCCTGGCCGCGGCAGCCCCGGCAGCGCCGGGCGAGCGCTGGCTTGATCTCTGCGCCGGACCGGGCGGGAAAGCGGCCCTGCTCGCTGCGCTGGCCGCCCAACAGGGTGCCACCTTGTTGGCCAATGAAGTGGCCGTGCACCGGGCCGAGTTGGTCCGCAAGGCGCTGGCGCCGGTTCCCGCGGACGTCTGGGAGATCCGCACCGGAGACGGCCGCGAGGTCGGCGACCAGTTTGCCGGCCAGTTCGATCGGATCATGGTGGACGCGCCCTGCACCGGCCTGGGAGCCCTTCGGCGCCGGCCGGAATCCCGCTGGCGCCGGAAGCCTTCCGACGTTGCCCAATTGGGTCCGTTGCAGCGTGAACTGCTCGAAGCCGCCGTCGCGGCGGCAAAGCCGGGCGGCCTGATCGCCTATGTGACGTGCTCGCCGCACCCGGCGGAGACGACGGCGGTGGTCGCCGACCTGCTGCGCCGTCACCCCGGGCTGGAACTGCTGGACACGGCGGCCGTCCTCGACGGCGTCAGCCTCCCGGGCCACCTGGAAGCCGGACAACCGGGCGGCGACACGGTCGGCCGCGCCGGCGGGACCACCACGCAGCTTTGGCCGCACCGCCACGGCACCGATGCCATGTTCATGGCGTTGCTGCGCCGAGGCAACTGACCCGCAGCGGTCCAACCGCGCAGGTTTCCCCACTCCAACAACACCTAGACAGGCAGGCAAGCATCCGATGGCACATTGCTGCATCAACCCCAGCATTCTCTCGGCTGATTTCGTCAACCTCGAAGCCGAACTGCAGCGCATCAGCACCGCCGATGCGGTGCACGTGGACGTGATGGACAACCACTTCGTGCCGAACCTGACCATCGGGCTGCCGGTGGTGCAGCGGATCCGGGAAGTCAGCAGCCTGCCCTTGGACGCGCACCTGATGATTGCCGATCCCGACCGGTGGGCGCCGGCCTATGCCGAGGCCGGCATCGAGTCCGTGACCTTCCATGTGGAAGCGGCGAAGGCACCGGTACGGCTGGCCAGGGAACTGAGGATCCACGGCGCCAAGGCAGGCATGGCCCTGAAGCCGGCCACCGCCGTCGAGCCGTATCTGGATCTGCTGCCCGAAATGGACCTGCTGCTGATCATGACCGTTGAACCGGGCTTCGGCGGTCAGGCGTTCCTTGATGTGACGCTGCCCAAGATCCGCAAGGCGGCGAACGCGGTGGCCGGCTCCGGGCTGCCGGTGGCCATCCAAGTGGACGGTGGCGTCACCGAGGAGACCATTGTGCGCGCGGCCGAGGCCGGAGCCACGGTTTTCGTCGCCGGCTCCGCCGTCTACGGCCAGGCGGATCCGGAGCAAGCCATCGCCTCGCTGCGGGCCGCGGCCAAGGTCCTGTGACTGCTGTTACACGATGTGACGGGAATGCGGGATCCCCTGCGGCAGTTGTGAGAGCATAGTTACGCAAACACAACGTGCTCCGGGGTCGGTGTAAGTCCGAACCGGCGGTTATAGTCCGCGACCCGTTGCCGAAGGTTCCACCCGGAACCCGAGGCCACGGTTGAACCGGTGGAATTCCGGTACCGACAGTTAAAGTCTGGATGGGAGAAGCACGTACAGGTGGCAGCAATGGGCCACCGGGTACGGTCACCGACCGTGTATCCCGGGCGCCCGGACCTACCGCACTGTCGTTCCCCCGGAGCCGCCGCGGCTCGAAAGGAACGGCATGGATTTTCTGCGGTGGCTCTTTGAAGCTCAGATTCCCGTTGCCGGCAGCTCACTGCTGCTGCGCGAAGTTCTGGGAAACATTTTTGGACTCCTCAGCGCGCTCGGCGGCATGCGCCGAAAAGTATGGGCCTGGCCGGTGGGCATCATCGGCAACCTGTTGCTGCTGACCGTCTTCCTGGGCTCGCTGTTCGGCTCCGCCAGCACGGCCAACCTGCTGGGACAGGCCGGCCGGCAAATCATGTTCATTGCGGTGGCCGTGTACGGCTGGAACCGCTGGCGCGCCGCCCGCAACGGCACCGGCAGCGCCATCACCCCGCAGTGGGCCGGCGCCAAGGCGCGGGTGGGCCTGGTGGCGGCGCTGCTCTTGGGCACCGTCGCGCTGACCCCGGTGTTCGCCGCCCTGGGTTCCTACGAACCGGTGTGGGCCGATGCCTGGACCTTCGTCGGTTCGCTGCTGGCCACCTACGGCATGGCCCGCGGCTGGGTTGAATTCTGGCTGATCTGGGTTGCGGTGGACATTGTGGGCGTGCCGCTGCTGTTCAGCGCCGGCTACTACGCCAGCGCCTTCATGTATCTCTTCTACGGCGGCTTCACCTTGGTCGGATTCTTCGTCTGGTGGCGGGCGAACGCACTGGCCAAGCCCGAGGTGCAGACGCTGCATCCCGATCCGCGGATCGGGCAGCCGGCACAGGCCGGCGGCGGCGACGATCCGGTGCGTGTGCCATGAGCCAGCCAGCCCCCGTCATCAGCCAGCAATTTTCGACGGCGGAGCAGCGCGGCATGGAGCTGGCGCTGCAGGCCGCCGGGCAGGGCGTGCGCGGCGCGAATCCCTTGGTGGGAGCGGTGATCATCGACCCGCGCGGCGAGGTGATCAGCACCGGATACCACCGAGGTGCGGGCACTCCGCACGCCGAAGTGGATGCGCTGGCCAACGTGCCGGCAGGACGCGAAGCGGAGCTGGCGGACTGCACCATGCTGGTGACGCTGGAACCCTGCAATCACCGCGGCCGGACCGGCCCTTGCTCGGGCGCCATCCTGGAAGCGGGCATCGGTTCGCTGGTTTACGCCGCGGCCGACCCCACCGACCAGGCGGCCGGCGGAGCGCAGCGGCTGGCCGCGGCCGGCGTCGCCGTCCGCACCGGACTGATGCCGCAGCAGGCCCGGGAGCTGAACCACCGCTGGTTCCAGGCCCGGCGGGAAGGCCGGCCGTTCACCACGCTGCACATCGCCCAGACCGTGGACGGGCTGATCGCCGCAGCAGACGGCACCAGCCAATGGATCACCGGAGAGGAAGCCCGTGCCGACAGCCACGGCATCCGCTCCCGCGCGGAGGCGATCATCGCCGGCAGCGGAACCATCGCCGCCGACAACCCGCGGCTGACCGCGCGGGACCGCGCCGGAGCCGAGACTCCCGGCCAGCCGCTGCGGGTGGTGATGGGGCGCCGGGAGGTGCCCGCCGACGCGGCAGTCCGCGGCACCGATGGCCGTTTCCTGCAACTGGCCACGCATGATCCCGCCGAAGTGCTGGCCGAACTGGCCGGGCAAAGCGTCGGCCACGCCATGATCGAAGGCGGAGCCACCATCGCCTCGGCCTTCCTGCGCGCCGACCTGGTCGACGAACTGGTCCTCTACCTGGCGCCGCTGATGCTCGGTGCCGGCACCCGCGCGGTGGCCGACCTCGGCATCGGCACGCTGGCCGAGGCCGGCCGGTGGCGCTGGGACAGCGTCGGCGGCAGTGCCCGAACCCTGGGCGCGGACCTGCGCCTGCACCTTGAACCTCTGCCGTTCCGCGGCACCCAGAAAGGCAAATGAATGTTTACCGGAATCATCGCCGAACAAGGGCGGGTTGAATCGCTGGCCCTCAGTCCGGCCACCGACAGCGCCGTGCTGACCTTCACCGCGCCCCGGACGGCCCCCGGCCTCGGGCTCGGCGGGTCGATCGCGGTTAACGGCGTGTGCCTCACCGCCGTCGCGCTGGACGGCAGCCGGGTCAGCGTGGACGTGATGGGCGAGACGCTCACGCGCACCACCACCGGCTCATTGCAGCCGGGGCAGAGCGTCAACCTGGAACGCTGCGTGCCGGCCGGCGGGCGGCTGGACGGTCACGTGGTCCAGGGACATGTGGACGGGGTGGGCACGCTGGCTGAACGCGAGGACCTGGGCGACTGGGAGCGGCTGCGTTTCACCGTTCCGACGGAGCTGGCCCGCTACATCGCGGAGAAAGGGTCCATCGCCGTCGACGGCGTCTCGCTGACGGTCACCGCGGTCAGCGACGCTGGCGCGGCTTCGCAGTTTTTCGAAGTCGGCCTGATTCCCACCACGCTGGCCGACACCGGACTGGGCGCCAAACAACCCGGCGACACCGTGAACCTGGAAGTGGACGTGCTGGCCAAGTACGCCGAGCGGCTGCTGGCCTTTACCCCGGGAGCCCGCTCATGAGCGCCGCGGTGGAGCCGCGGATCGCGCTCGACACCATCGAAGCCGCCGTGGCCGCGATCGCCGCGGGCCGCGCCGTCGTGGTCGTTGATGACGAGGACCGGGAAAACGAGGGCGACATCATTTTCGCGGCCGACGCCGCCACCCCCGAGCTGATGGGCTGGACCATCCGCTACACCTCGGGCGTCATTTGCGTACCGCTCACGGCGGCCCGCGCCGACGAACTGGGGCTGCCGCCGATGGTTGAGGTCAACCAGGATGCCAAGGGCACGGCCTATACGGTGTCCTGCGACGCCGCGGCCGGCGTGAGCACCGGGATTAGTTCCGCTGACCGAGCACGCACCGCGACGGTGCTCGCCGCGCCGGACAGCACCGCCGCGGACCTGACCCGGCCCGGCCATGTCTTTCCCTTGCGCGCGGTCGACGGCGGGGTCTTGGTGCGGCGCGGGCACACCGAGGCGGCCGTGGACCTCTGCCGCCTGGGCGGGCGGGCGCCGGTCGGTGTCATTGCCGAGCTGGTGCACGACGAGGGGGACATGATGCGGCTGCCGGCCCTGCGGGCCTTCGCCGACGAGCACAACTGCCCGCTGGTCTCGATCGAGGACCTCGCGAACTACCTGGCCGGGGCACCGGCCCCGGCATCCCTCCCGAAGGCGGAGCACCGTGGGCACTGACGAGATCCGCGAAAAGGCGCCGGCGGCAACGGTCGAGTCCGGCCCGTCGGTCCAGCTGCCCACCGCCTTCGGCAACTTCACGGCGCAGGCCTGGACGGATGCCGCCACCGGCGTGGAGCACCTGAGCATCACCTCCCCGGTCCGGCCGGCGGCCGAGCCGCTGGTCCGGCTGCACTCCGAATGCCTGACCGGGGACGTGTTTGCGTCCTACCGCTGCGACTGCGGCGAACAATTGGAACAGGCCCTGGCGCTGATCGGCGAGCAAGGTGGAACCGTTTTGTACCTGCGCGGCCAGGAGGGACGCGGCATCGGACTGGCCAACAAAATACGGGCCTACGCGCTGCAGGAAGCCGGCGCCGACACCGTGGAGGCCAACGAGCAGCTGGGACTGCCCGTGGACGCGCGGGACTATTCGGCGGCGGCCGCCATCCTCCGCGCCATGGGCATCGGCGCCATCCGGCTGCTGAGCAACAACCCGGCCAAGAGCCTGACCCTGGCGGCCCTGGGCATCGACGTGGTGGAGATGGTGACCGCCGAAGTCCCCTTCCGCGAGCAGAACCGCCGCTACCTGGAGACCAAGCGGGACCGGATGGACCACCGGCTGGCCGTCCTGCAGACCACGCCGGTGCAGCAGAGCTGACGCCTGCGCCCGGCCACCATTCATTACCGACACGACATTCACGAAGGAAGAACATGAGCGGACACGGAGCCCCAGTCATCGACATCACCGGCCTGCAGGAGGCGACCGGCGGGCTGAAGCTCGCCATTGTCGCCGCCAGCTGGCATACCCAGATCATGGACGGCCTGGTTGACGGCGCGCTGCGCGCGGCCTCCGAGGCGGGGATCGACGACCCTGCCGTGGTCCGGGTGCCCGGCGCCTTCGAGCTGCCCGTGGCAGCCGCCCGGCTGGCCCCGCACTACGACGCGGTGGTGGCGCTCGGCGTCGTCATCCGCGGGGGCACGCCGCACTTTGAGTACGTGTGCCAGGCCGCCACGGAGGGCCTGACCAGTGTCAGCGTCCGGACCGGCAAGCCGGTGGGCTTCGGCGTGCTCACCTGCGATACGGAGCAGCAAGGCCTGGACCGTGCCGGTCTGGCGGACTCCACCGAGGACAAGGGGCACGAAGCAGTCACCGCGGCCCTGGCGACGGCGGCCACGCTCCGGGGCTTGGGCGTTTGAGCGGGAACTTTGATCGGGCGGGCCGGGGGCGCCGGAGGGATTCGTCACAATGGGGACGGCGGTTTGTCGCCGTCCCGCGCTCCTGACGTAGGCTAAAGGGCGTGAAATCCTTCGAATCCCTGTTTGCCGAACTGAGCGACAAGGCGCAGCAGCGCCCGGAAGGCTCCCGTACGGTAGCCGAGCTGGATTCCGGTATCCACGGGATCGGGAAAAAGGTCGTCGAAGAGGCCGCCGAAGTCTGGATGGCAGCCGAATACGAATCCGACGAAGCCGCCGCCGAGGAAATCTCCCAGCTGCTGTACCACCTGCAGGTCCTGATGATCGCCAAGGGCCTGCAGCTGGAGGACGTCTACAAGCATCTGTAGCGGGACGCCGCTGTCGTCGGCGCCCCGCCCGGACCCAGGCCGAATCCAACCTTGAAGGCCGCGCTGCGGCCGAGCCGATCCAGAAAGACTTTCACATGCTCCGTGTAGCTGTTCCCAACAAGGGATCCCTGTCCGAGGCCGCCTCCGCCATGCTGGGGGAAGCCGGTTACCGTCAGCGCCGCGACTCCCGCGAACTGGTCATGACCGACCCGGACAACGATATTGAGTTCTTCTTCCTGCGCCCCCGCGACATCGCCGTCTATGTAGGGTCCGGCACGCTGGACGTCGGCATCACCGGCCGCGACCTGTTCCTGGATGCCCAGGTGGAAGCCGTGGAGCTGATGAACCTCGGCTTCGGGGCCTCCACGTTCCGCTTCGCCGGCCCGGTGGGGGAGTTCTCCCGCGCCGAGCAACTGAACGGCAAGCGCCTGGCCACCAGCTACGACGGGCTGCTGCGCAGCTACCTGTCCGAGCGCGGGATCGACGCCTCCGTGGTCCGGTTGGACGGAGCGGTCGAGTCCTCCGTTCGCCTGGGTGTGGCCGATGCCATCGCCGACGTGGTGGAAACCGGCAACACCCTGCGCGCCGCCGGCATGGAGATCTTCGGCGACCCCATCCTGAAATCCGAGGCCGTGTTGATCGGCCGCTCCGGCGAGACCCCTCCGCCCGGACTGGCCGTGCTGATGCGCCGGCTCCGCGGCGTCATTGTGGCCCGCGAGTACGTGATGATGGACTACGACATCCGCAAGGACCTGGTCGATGCCGCCGCGACGCTGACCCCCGGGCTGGAATCGCCCACGGTCTCGCCGCTGCGCGACACCGATTGGGTGGCCGTGCGTTCAATGGTCCGCCGGACCCAGACCAACCGGATCATGGACGAGCTCTACGATCTCGGCGCCCGTGCCATTCTGGTCAGCACCATCCACGCCTGCCGCATCTGATTGCTCCGGAGTAAGCCATGACTGTTGCCATCCGCGTTATCCCCTGCCTCGACGTCGACGCCGGACGTGTGGTCAAGGGAGTCAATTTCGAAGGCCTGCGCGACGCCGGTGATCCGGTGGAGCTGGCGCACCGGTACGACCGGGCCGGCGCCGACGAATTGACGTTCCTGGACGTCACCGCTTCCTCCGGCAACCGCGAAACGACCTTCGACGTCGTGGCCCGCACCGCCGAGGAAGTCTTCATCCCGCTGACCGTGGGCGGGGGCGTGCGGGAAGTCGCCGACGTGGACAAGCTGCTGCGGTACGGAGCCGACAAGGCCGCGATCAATACCGCCGCGGTGGCCCGGCCCGACGTGATTGACGAAATCACCCGCCACTTTGGCTCCCAGGTGCTGGTGCTCTCGCTGGATGCCCGCCGCACCGACAATCCCTCGGTAGCCTCCGGGTTCGAAGTCACCACGCACGGCGGCCGCAAGGGCACCGGGATCGACGCGGTGCAGTGGGCGAAAGAAGCAGCGGAGCGCGGCGTGGGGGAGTTGCTGCTCAACTCGATCGACGCCGACGGCACCAAGGACGGGTTCGACCTGGAAATGATCCGCGCCGTCCGCGCCGCCGTGAAAGTTCCGCTGATCGCTTCGGGCGGCGCCGGCAAGCCGGAGCATTTCCCGCCGGCCGTGGCCGCCGGCGCCGACGCCGTGCTGGCCGCTTCGGTGTTCCACTTTGGTCCCGATGACGCGATTGCCCAGGTCAAGCAGGCCATCCGGGCGGCGGGCTACCCGGTCCGCTGAGTCTCAGAAGCCGATGTCTTAGAGGCCGATTTCGGCGCTCTCCAGCAGGGCCAGCGCATCGGGCTGGCCCTCGAAGGTGACCAGGGCGTGCTTGGTGCGGCCGAAGGCATGCATCAGCAGTTCGCTGGGCTCTCCGACGATGGCCACCGAAACCGGCGCGCGCTTGGCCACGTGCCGCGGCCCGTCCGGACGCACCAGCACGATGCCCAGGTCCACGCCCCGGTACAACAGTGCGGCACGCTTGACCAGGTCGTCCCACAGCGCCGTTGAATAGTCCTCGTCCAGGGCGCGCGGCGCCCAGCGGTCGGTGGCGCGGCGGACGTCCTCGGTATGGACGAAGAATTCCACCAGGTTGGCCACGTTGTCCACGGCCGGGACCTTGAATGGCGACATGGCCGGCGGCCCGGCGCGGAACGCTTCCACCAGTTTGGCGTAGCCGGCCGTTTCCCGGGCCTTGTCAGCAGTCTTCCGGGTGGCGTCGTCGGAAACCTTGGCGAGCGGCTTAAAGGCCAGGCCGAGTGCGGCACCCACCCGGTGTTCACGGATATACAGGTGCGCGGCCAGTTCCGCCGTCTTCCATCCCGCGCACAGGGTGGGCGAATCCGGCCCGGCAGCCAGCAAGGTCTCGGCCAGGACTTCACGGGACGGATTTACGTAATGCATCACTTCTGAACCTAGCATGAAGCCGCCGGTTTCGGGCGGCAAATCCTGTCCCTCCAGGCCGTCCTGGCGCGGGCCGGGGCCACCGGGACTTGGCACTAGACTTGTAGGGATGTCGTCCCAGCCAGATTCCCCGAATACTCCGCCGCCCGCCGCCAGCCCGGCGGCCCTCGATCCTGCCGTCGCCCAACTGCTCAAGCGCGACTCCGCGGGCCTGGTGGCCGCGGTGGTCCAGCAGTTCGATTCCGGCGAGGTGCTGATGCTGGGCTGGATGGACGATGAAGCGCTGCACCGCACCTTAACCAGCGGCCGTGTGACGTTTTATTCACGCTCGCGGCAGGAATACTGGCGCAAGGGCGACACCTCCGGGCACGTGCAGTTCGTCAAGTCGGTGGCCGTGGACTGCGACGGCGATGCCCTGTTGGTCCGGGTGGACCAGGTGGGCGCGGCCTGCCACACGGGCACCCGCACCTGCTTTGACGGCCGCGACCTCGGCGCTGTTGCCGGCCACCGCCCGTCGTCGGACGACGGGCCGGCTCTGGCCAGCTGAAGAAGCTGCCAGGCACATTCCCCCCAACCCCGCTTGATCAGCGACTGAAGCGAAAGACGGATAACGCATGCAGGACCTCGGAGTCATCAGCCCCAGCCTGGAGGAATTCCGCACCTTGGCGCGGGACCGACGGGTGATCCCGGTGTCCGTCAAGGTGCTCGCCGACGACCAGACCCCGATTTCGATCTACCGCAAACTGGCGGGCGAGCGGCCGGGTACCTTCCTGCTGGAATCCGCCGCCGTGGGAGGCGTCTGGTCGCGCTATTCGTTTATCGGGGCCCATTCCCGGGCGACGCTGACCACCAAGGACGGACAGGCGCACTGGCTGGGCGAACCGCCGGTGGGCGTGCCGCGCGACGGCAACCCGGTGGAGGCGCTGCGCGCAACCGTGGAGGCGCTGCGGACCGAACGCTTCGAATCGCTGCCGCCGCTGACCTCCGGGCTGGTCGGCTTTGTCGGCTGGGAAGCTGTGCGCCACTGGGAGAAGCTCACCTCCCCGCCGGAGGACGATCTGAACCTGCCCGAACTTGCCATGAACCTGGTCACCGATCTGGCCGTGCACGACAACGCCGAAGGCACGGTCACGCTGATTGCGAATGCGATCAACTTCGACAACCGCGACGAGCGCGTCGATGAGGCATGGCTGGACGCGGTCAAGCGGGCCAAGCACATGCTGGCCCAGCTGGCCGAACCGCTGGCGCAGCAGGTGTCCGTGCTGGAAGACGCCGCGCTGGCAACCGATGACCTGATGAACAGCGTGACGCACCGCTGGGCCCGGGATCAGTATTTGGCAGCAGTGGACCGCGGCAAGGAAGCCATTGTCGACGGCGAAGTGTTCCAGGTGGTGATCTCCCGCCGGTTCGAGGCCGAATGCTCGGCCGCGGCGCTGGACGTCTACCGGGTGCTGCGGAACCTCAACCCCAGCCCCTACATGTACCTGTTCAGCCTCGAAGACGCCGACGGCGTGGGCTACTCGATCGTGGGATCTTCCCCGGAAGCGCTGGTCACCGTTACCGGCGATGAAGTCATCACCCATCCGATCGCCGGGTCGCGGCCGCGCGGACACAGCGTGGAACATGACAAGGAACTGGCCGAGGAACTGTTGGCGGACAAGAAGGAACGCGCCGAGCACCTGATGCTGGTCGACCTGGCCCGCAACGACATCTCCAAGGTCTGCCAACCCGGCAGCGTCGACGTCACGCAGTTCATGGAAGTGGAAAAGTTCAGCCACATTATGCACCTCGTCTCCACCGTGGTGGGCCGGCTGTCCCCGGACAAGACCGCCTACGACGTGCTGGCCGCGACGTTCCCGGCCGGGACGCTCTCCGGCGCGCCCAAACCGCGCGCGCTGCGGCTGCTGGATGAACTGGAACCACACCGCCGCGGCATCTACGGGGGAGTGGTGGGTTACCTGGACTTCGCCGGGGACATGGACATGGCCATCGCCATCCGCTCCGCGCTGCTGCGCGGCGGCACCGCCTACGTTCAGTCCGGGGGCGGGATCGTGGCCGACTCCCAGCCGGATGCCGAGGCGCTCGAGACGGTTAACAAGGCGGCAGCTCCGCTGCGGGCGGTGACGCTGGCGGCGCGGCTGCACCAGGCCAACCCGGCGCACGTGCCGGTGAAGGGGCAGCAATGAGCGAAGACAAGACCACACCGGCCAACGGCCAGGAGCCCGGGCGGCGGACGAGCGGCTCGCGTTGGCAGCGCAAGGGCATAGTGGTGCTCGCCGCGGTGGCGGTCGCGCTGGCCGCCTTCGGGACCACGACGCAGACCTGGCTCACCGCCCACCTCCCGGGCACCAGGGTCCAGACACCGGACGTCAGCGTGGCCGGCAGCGACGCCGCCACCGCCGTGACGGCCCTGGCCCTGGTGGCCCTGGCCGCTGCCCTGGCCGCGTCCATTGCCGGCCGGATTGCGCGCATCGTGATCGCCGCGTTGCTGGCAGCCGCCGGCATCGGCATTGCCGCAGCGAGCTTGGCCGTGATCGCCAATCCCGCGGCCGCCGCCTCGGCCGCCATCGGCGAGGCAACCGGCCAGATCGGGGGAGAGGCCGCCGTCGTCGTCACGGTCTTTCCGTATCTCGCGGCCGCGGCAGGGATCCTGCTGGTGGCGACGGCCATCTGGCTGGTGCTGGCAGGCCGATCCTGGGCCGCGTCGAAGAAGTACGTGCCGGCCGCTGAACGGCAGGCCGACGGGATGCCCTCCGACCGGGCCGGCAGCGTCGACGAAATCGACAGCTGGGACCGGCTCAGCCGCGGCGAGGATCCGACCGACTGAAACCGCCGGCACCGGCTCCAGACGGAAGGCAGGACCGCGGGCCGGCGTGTCACACTGGCCTGCCACGCCGCTAAACAATGGCAGAATGAAGAAGCAGAACCGTTTAGAGGGAGAAACATCATGGCCAACCACGCCACCACCACCGAAACCGCAATGAAGACGGATCCGGCTGGCAGCATCCACGACGAAGTCATCGGCCACGGCAACAGCCCCGCCGCCTGGACCTGCGTGTTCATCATGATCGCCGGCTCCATCGTGGCCGGCATCGGTTTCGCCATGGCCTCGAACATGATTTTCTGGGCCGGCGTGGTCGTGATGTTCCTCGGCCTGATCGCCGGCTGGATCATGAAGAAGGCCGGCTACGGCGTGGACGGCAGCAAGATCCAGGGCAGCGGACACTGAGCGTGACCGTTCTCGACGACATCATCGTTGGGGTCCGGGAAGACCTCGAATCCCGGCGCGCCCAGGTACCGCTCGCGGAGATCAAGCAACGGGCCGCCCTGGCGCTCCCGGCGCGTGACGCCTACGCTGCCCTGGGCGGCAACGATTCCCCCCGTGCCGCACTGAAGGTGATCGCCGAGGTCAAGCGCAAGAGCCCGTCCAAGGGAGAGCTCGCCCCGATCGCCGATCCCGCCGAACTCGGCGCGGCTTACGAACGCGGCGGGGCCGCCGTCATCAGCGTCTTGACGGAGGAGCGCAGGTTCAACGGCTCGCTGGCCGACTTCGACGCCGTGCGCGCCGCGGTGGACCTGCCGCTGCTGCGCAAGGACTTCAACGTTGAGGAATACCAGATCTTTGAGGCCCGCGCCCACGGTGCGGACCTGGTGCTGCTGATCGTGGCCGCCTTGGACGATGCCGAGCTGAAAGCCTTGCTGGCGCTCACGCACGAACTGGGCATGAACGCCTTGGTGGAGACGCACACCGCCGAGGAAATCGACCGGGCCGTGGCCGTCGGTGCACGCATCATCGGGGTGAACGTCCGCAACCTCAAGACGCTGGACGTGGACCGCTCGTTGTTCGCGGAGCTTGCGGGCAGGATCCCGGGCGGCGCCGTGGTGGTGGCGGAATCGGGCGTCCGCTCTGTGGCCGACGTCCGCGACTACGCCAGCCAGGGTGCCAACGCCGTCCTGGTGGGCGAAGCGCTGGTCACGATGGGCGATCCGGAAGCGACCGTTGCCGAATTCGGCGCGGCCGGCTCCGAAGCCGTTGCCGCCCGCCGCTGAGGCAACGGCCCGTACGACGTAAGAATCCTTCAGGGGCAGGCAGCGGACCTCAGTGGCTCCGCGGTCTGCCCCCAGCACAAGATGAGGACCGCCATGACGCAGAGCCCCGATACCCCGGCCGAGTCCGGAAGCCCACAGGAAGCAGCCGACGCCTTCCTCGCCGGAAGCAGCCTGCGCCATGCCCCCGGCCCGTACTTCGGCGCCTTCGGCGGGCGCTGGATGCCGGAATCCCTGATAGCGGCGCTGGACGAGCTGGAAGACACCTTTGAAAAGGCCAAGGCCGACCCCGAGTTCATCGCCCAGGTCGCCGAGCTGAACAAGAACTACTCCGGGCGGCCCTCGCTGCTGACCGAAGCGAAGCGCTTCTCCAAGCATGCCGGCGGGGCGCGGATCTTCCTCAAGCGCGAGGACCTGAACCATACCGGCTCGCACAAGATCAACAACGTGTTGGGTCAGGCCCTGCTGGCGCAGCGCATGGGTAAGACCCGGATCATTGCGGAGACCGGAGCTGGCCAGCACGGCGTGGCCAGCGCCACCGCGGCCGCCCTGCTCGGCATGGAGTGCGTGGTCTACATGGGGGCCGAAGACACCCGCCGGCAGGCACTGAACGTGGCCCGGATGGAACTGCTCGGGGCCACCGTGGTGCCGGTCACCGCGGGGTCGCAGACCCTCAAGGATGCCATCAACGAGGCGCTGCGCGACTGGGTGGCCAACGTGCAGAACACCCACTACCTGCTGGGCACCGCGGCCGGGGCCCACCCCTTCCCTGCCCTCGTGCGCTACTTCCATGAGGTCATCGGCGAAGAAGCCCGTGCCCAGATCCTGGACCAGACCGGACGCCTGCCGGACGCCGTCTGCGCCTGCATCGGCGGCGGGTCCAACGCCATCGGCATCTTCCACGGCTTCCTGGACGACCGCAAGGTGGCTCTCTACGGCTTCGAAGCCGGCGGCGACGGCGTGGACACCGGCCGGCATGCCGCGACCATCACGTTGGGCCGGCCCGGTGTGCTGCACGGCGCACGCTCCTATCTGATGCAGGACGAGGACGGCCAGACCATCGAGTCGCATTCGATCTCCGCCGGGCTCGACTACCCCGGCGTCGGACCCGAGCACTCCTACCTGGCTGACATCGGCAGGGCCAGCTACGAGCCGGTCACCGACTCCGAAGCCATGGATGCCTTCCGGCTGCTGTGCCGGACCGAGGGGATCATCCCCGCAATCGAATCGTCGCACGCGCTGGCCGGTGCCTTGCGGGTGGGCAAGCGACTGACCGAGGGCAAGGACAATCCGCAGGATGTCATCATCGTGGTGAACCTCTCGGGCCGGGGGGACAAGGACGTTGCCACCGCCGCCGAGTGGTTCGGCCTGCTCCCGCAGGAATCACCCGAGGCTGGAATCGGCTCCGAAGGAGAGCAGCTGTGAACAATACCGCTACCGCCAGCAAGTCGGCGGCCGCCATCGACCGCGCCCTGGCCGCGGGCCGGACCGCCCTGGTGGGCTACCTGCCCGCCGGGTACCCGGACGTCCAGACCACCATCGATGCCGCCGTCGCGCTGGCGGAAAACGGCACCGATGTCATTGAGATCGGCATCCCCTACTCCGACCCCGTGATGGACGGTGCGGTCATCCAAGCGGCCACGGTCCAGGCGCTGAAGGACGGCTTCCGGGTCAGCCAGGTGTTCGAGATCGTCGCCGGCATTACCGCCCGCTGCGACGCCGCCGTGCTGGTGATGACGTACTGGAACCCGGTGATGCGGATGGGGGTTGACGAATTCTCCCGCCGGTTGGCGGAGGCCGGCGGCGCCGGACTCATCACGCCGGACCTGATACCGGACGAGGCCGCCGAATGGTTCGAGGCTTCGGACAAGTACGGACTGGACCGGGTGTTTTTGGTCGCCCCCTCGTCCTCGCCGGAACGGATGGCCATGACGGTCAAGGCCAGCCGCGGTTTTGTCTATGCCGTGTCGATCATGGGCGTCACCGGCGCCCGCGAGAATGTCTCCAGCGCAGCCGAACGGGTGGTCCAGGCCGCCCACGAAGCCGGCGCCGAGCGGGTCTGCGTCGGGCTGGGCGTCTCCAACGCGGAGCACGTGCGGGAGATCGGAGCCTACGCCGAAGGCGCCATCGTGGGCACGGCGCTGGTGGCCGAACTCGGCCACTCCGGTGTGGACGCACTGGGCGCACTGGCGGCGCGGCTGAGCGAAGGCACAGCGCGCGCCTGACAGAATGACCGGTCAGCGGCTCCCGCGGCCGCACCCGACCTGCAAACTTCGGCCTAAAGGACGAATCTGGTGTACAGCACGACTATGGCAATGGCCGTCCCGGCATCCATCCCCAGCCCAGGCTGGTCCGGCTTCAGCATCGGCCCGCTCACGATCCACGCCTACGCGCTGTGCATCCTGCTCGGGATCGTGGCGGCGCTCTGGCTCACCAGCCGGCGCTGGAAGGCCCGCGGCGGACCGGACGAATTCATCTGGGACGCGGCCATCTGGGCCATCCCGTTCGGCATCATCGGCGGCCGTCTCTACCACGTCTTCTCCTCGCCGGATGCCTACTTCGGGCCGAACGGCGACCTGGCCCTCATTCCGCAGATCTGGCGCGGCGGACTGGGCATTTGGGGTGCCGTGGCCTTCGGCCTGCTGGGAGCCTGGATCGCCTGCCGCAGGGCAGGCATCAAGCTGCCGGCCTTCATGGATGCGGCGGCCCCAGGGCTGTTGCTGGCCCAAGCCATCGGCCGCTGGGGCAACTGGTTCAATCAGGAGCTCTTCGGCGCGCCCACCACGCTGCCCTGGGGTTTGCAGATCGACGCGGACAGCCCCAACTTCCCGGCCGGCGCGGCCCCGGGGACCTTGTTCCACCCCACCTTCCTGTACGAGTCGCTGTGGAACCTGGCCGGCGTTGCCCTCCTGCTGCTGCTGGACAAGCGCTTCAAGTTCCGCCGCGGAATGCTCTTCTGGTTGTACGTCGCGTTCTACACCCTCGGCCGGGTCTGGATCGAAATGCTGCGTATCGACGATGCAGAGATGATCACGATCCTCGGCATCACGCAGCGCCTGAACGTGTGGACATCGGTGCTGCTGCTGGTCGTTGCCGTGGTGATCTTCATCGTGCTCGCGCGGCAGCCGCGCACCGCGGAAACGGAGTCGGTGTACCTGCCCGGCAGGGCGCCGACTGACGACGTGGCCAGCGTGGAACCTGCTGCGGAAACGGCAGAGGCGCGCCAGGACGCTTCCACCGACGACGACGGCGTCCCTGCCTCCCGCGGCGACGCTCTAGCTGCCGAAGACGACGGCGTCCCTGTCTCCCGCAGCGCCGCTGCCGCCGCCTCCCGGAGCGACGCCGCCACCGCCTCGCGGAGCGACGCCGCGGCATCCCCGGCAGCGGGGGAGCAGGGCGGGGAGGCGTCCACCGCTGAACCCGGCCCGGGCAGCGAGCAGGGCGACACCGCAGACGCTGAGAACACCGCCGATCGGCCGAGGGCCGAAGAGGCAGAGCACAAGCGGACCCAGGACTAGCGGGCCCGGGAAGCCGCCGGTACGAATGCACCTCCGTTCGTTCCGGCGGCTTTGTGCTTTCGCCTCAACGTCTGGCCAAGAACCCGCTGTTAACAATCTGGAAAACGCTCGTTAAAAATCCAGAAAAATCTGGGTTACATGGTGCCCGCCGTGCTATCGTCGCTCTACCGTAGAACTGCGAGGTTCTGCGGATCGGTCGGCCCTCATGAGCGGACCGGAACGAACAGGTACGCACCATCCCGGACTACCGCCCGGAGGCAGAAATGCAGCGTGCCGACCACACTGACGTGGATGATCCGCCGGTCAAGGCGCACCACTAGTGCGGTCCCCGGCGGTCGTGGCTGATCGACCGCACCGTTTATCCCTGCGGCCCCTTCCGAACCCTGAACATCGAGTGCGCTGTTCCGGGGGAGTGCGCCACGGAATCTCCAGTGCATCACGGGCCGGCTTGTCCGCAAGCTGAACCGGGCGGGGCCAGTGCCGTCCCCTTCTCACGTACATCTAGGAGAAGGAAGTTCAGATGACTCCTCCATTCAAGGGGTCGAGTACCCCACGCATCCTCGGCGGCGGACACGGGCAGCAGCACAGCACAGTGCAGTCGCCGTTCAGTCGTTTCGCCGCCTACCCGGAACAGACCGGGCTGTACGATCCCGCTAACGAAAAGGATGCCTGCGGCCTGGCCGTGATCGCCACCCTCAGGGGCGAACCCGGGCACGACATAGTCGATGCGGCGCTGACGGCGCTGCGCAATCTGGAACACCGCGGCGCGGTCGGCGCCGACGAAGGAACCGGTGATGGCGCCGGGCTGCTCACCCAAATCCCCGACGAATTCTTCCGGGCAGTGGTGGGCTTCGAACTGCCCGAGCCGGGCCACTACGCGGCCGGAACCGCCTTCCTGCCCAGCGACGACGCCGAAGCCGCGGTAGCGCGGGACGGCGTGGAATCCCTGGCGGCCTCCGAAGGCCTCACCGTACTCGGCTGGCGCGAGGTGCCCGTGGTCGCCGAACTGGTCGGCGCCATGGCCAGGTCCTGCATGCCCCATTTTGTCCAGGTGTTCCTGGGCCTCGACGCCGGCAATGCCGGCGGCAACGACCTGGACGCCCGCGTTTTCCGGGTGCGCAAGCGCGCCCAAAACAAGTACGGCGTGTACTTCCCGTCGCTGTCATCGAAGACCATCGTCTACAAGGGCATGCTGACCACCGCGCAGCTGGAACCCTTCTACCCGGACCTCTCCGACCCCCGGTTCACGACCAAGCTCGGCATAGTCCACTCCCGCTTCTCCACCAACACTTTCCCCTCCTGGCCGCTGGCCCAGCCGTTCCGCACCATCGCGCACAACGGCGAGATCAACACGGTCAAGGGCAACCGCAACTGGATGCGGGCCCGGCAGTCCCAGCTGAAGAGCCCGCTGCTGGGCGATACACCGGAAGAGCTTTTCCCCATCTGCACCCCGGGTGCTTCGGACTCCGCCTCTTTCGACGAAGTCGCCGAATTGCTGATGCTCTCGGGCCGGCCGATCACGCATGCCATCATGATGATGATCCCGGAGGCGTGGGAAAACCACGCCACGATGGATCCGGAGCGGCGCGCTTTCTACCAGTACCACTCCATGCTGATGGAGCCGTGGGACGGCCCCGCGGCCGTGTCCTTCACGGATGGCAGGCTCGTCGGGGCGGTGCTGGACCGCAACGGCCTGCGCCCCGCCCGTTACTGGGTGACCGAGGACGGGCTGGTCGTGCTGGCCTCCGAGGTCGGCGTGGTCACCATCGATCCGGCCAAGGTGGTCCAGAAGGGACGGGTTTCGCCGGGCAAGATGTTCCTGGTGGACACCGAGGCAGGACGGCTGGTCGACGACCAGGAGGTCAAGGCCGAGGTCGCGGCGGCCAACCCTTGGGGTGAATGGCTCAAGGAGAACCTGCTCCGGCTGGAGGACCTGCCGGAGCGCGAGCACGTGGTGCACACCACCGCATCGGTCAACCTGCGCCAACAGACGTTCGGTTACACGCACGAAGAGCTGCGGATCCTGTTGGGCCCGATGGCCCGCGCCGGAGCCGAGCCGCTCGGCGCGATGGGCACAGACACGCCCATCGCGGTGCTGTCCAAGCGGCCCCGGCTGCTGTTCGACTACTTCGCGCAGTCTTTCGCCCAGGTGACCAACCCTCCGCTGGACTCAATCCGCGAGGAACTGGTGACGTCGCTGCGTTCGTCGATCGGCCCGGACGGCAACCTGCTGGCCACAGGGCAGGTCCGCACCACCCGGGTGGCCTTGAAGTTCCCGGTGGTCAACAACGACGAGCTGGCCAAGATCACCGCGATGGAAGACGACGAGGGCAACCGCGTCTCGCTGAAGGTGCGCGGCCTCTACCGGCCCGACGGCGGCGCTTCCGAGCTGGCCGCCAGGCTGCAGGAAATCTGCGAAAAGGTTTCCGGCGCGGTCAACCGCGGCGTGAAATTCATTGTGCTCTCCGACCGGGATTCGAACGCCCAGTGGGCACCGATCCCGACGCTGCTGCTGACCAGCGCGGTGCACCACCACCTGCTCAAGAGCGCCAACCGGACCAAGATCTCGCTGCTGGTGGAAGCCGGCGACGTTCGCGAGGTCCACCACGTTGCCGTGCTCATCGGCTTCGGCGCCTCCGCGGTGAACCCATATCTGGCGATGGAAAGCTGCGAGGAACTGGTCCGCAACGGCCACCTCCCCGGCGTAACCGAAGCCCAGGCCGTGCAAAACCTGATCAAGGGCCTGGGCAAGGGCGTGCTGAAGATCATGTCCAAGATGGGCATCTCCACCGTCTCCTCCTACTGCGGCGCCCAGACGTTCGAAGCGATCGGCTTGTCCCAGTCGCTGGTGGACCAGTACTTCGCCGGAACGCAGTCCCAGCTGGGCGGGGTCGGTCTCGAGGTGATCGCAGCAGAAGCCGCGGCCCGCCACGCCCGGGCGTACCCGTCCGACGGGATCGAGGACCCGCACCGGGCGCTGGAGACCGGCGGCGAGTACCAGTGGCGCCGGGAAGGGCCGCCGCATCTGTTCAACCCGGAGACCGTGTTCCGGCTGCAGCATTCCACCCGGGAACGCCGTTACGACGTCTTCAAGGCCTACACCCGCGGTGTGGACGACCAGTCCAGGGAACTGATGACGCTGCGCGGGCTGCTGAAGTTCACGTCCGGCGACCGCCCGGCGGTCCCGCTGGACGAGGTCGAGCCGGTGTCCAGCATCGTCAAACGCTTCTCCACCGGGGCGATGAGCTACGGCTCCATCTCGCAAGAGGCGCACGAGACACTGGCCATTGCCATGAACCGGCTCGGCGCCAAGTCGAACACCGGCGAAGGCGGCGAAGACGTGGAGCGGTTGCTCGACCCGGAGCGCCGGTCGGCGATCAAGCAGGTGGCCTCCGGCCGGTTCGGCGTGACCAGCCTCTATCTGACCAACGCCACCGACATCCAGATCAAGATGGCCCAGGGCGCCAAGCCCGGCGAGGGTGGCCAGCTGATGAGCCAGAAGGTCTACCCCTGGGTGGCCCGGACCCGGCACTCAACGCCCGGGGTGGGCCTGATCTCGCCGCCGCCGCACCACGATATCTACTCGATCGAGGACCTGGCGCAGCTGATCTACGACTTGAAGCGCTCGAACCCTTCGGCACGCGTGCACGTGAAGCTGGTTTCCGAAGTCGGAATCGGCACCGTGGCTGCCGGCGTGACCAAGGCGAGGGCCGACGTCGTCCTTGTCTCGGGGCACGACGGCGGAACCGGCGCCAGTCCGCTGAACTCGCTCAAGCATGCCGGCGCACCCTGGGAGGTGGGGCTGGCGGAGACCCAGCAGACGCTGATCCTCAACGGACTGCGCGACCGCGTGGTGGTGCAGGTGGACGGCCAGTTGAAGACCGGCCGGGACGTGATGATCGCAGCCTTGCTGGGCGGCGAGGAGTTCGGCTTCGCCACCGCCCCGCTGGTGGTTTCCGGCTGCATCATGATGCGCGTCTGCCACCTGGATACCTGCCCGGTGGGCGTTGCCACGCAGAACCCCGAACTGCGCCGGCGTTTCACCGGCAAGCCGGAGTTTGTGGTGAATTTCTTCGAGTTCATCGCGGAGGAAGTGCGCGAGCTGCTGGCGGAACTGGGCTTCCGCAGCCTGGAAGAAGCCATCGGCCATGCCGAGCTGCTGGACACCCGCGAAGCGGTCGACCACTGGAAGGCCGACGGCCTTGACCTGGCGCCGATCCTGCGCGGCTACGGCTCGGATGCCGATGTACCGCTGCGCAACCTGACGACGCAGAACCATGAACTGGACAAGCATTTCGACAACCAGCTGATCGCGATGAGCGCCGACGCGCTGACCCGGCGCGAACCGGTCCGGATCAGCCTGGAAGTGATCAACACGGACCGGTCGGTGGGCACCATGCTGGGCCACGAAGTGACCAAGCGCTTCGGCGTCCAGGCGCTGGCGGACGACACCATCGACGTCACGCTGACCGGCCAGGCCGGACAATCGCTGGGCGCCTTCTTGCCGTCCGGTATTACCCTGCGGCTGCTGGGCGACTCGAACGACTACGTGGGCAAGGGGCTTTCCGGTGGCCGGATCATCGTGCGGCCGGACCGGGCCAACGCGTTCGCGTCCGAGCAGAACGTGATTGCGGGCAACGTCATCGGCTACGGCGCCACCAGCGGGGAAATGTTCCTGCGCGGCCAGGTGGGCGAGCGGTTCCTGGTGCGGAACTCGGGCGCCACCGCCGTCGTCGAGGGAATCGGCGACCACGGCTGCGAGTACATGACCGGCGGCGTGGCCCTGGTTCTGGGTCCGACTGGCCGCAACTTCGGTGCGGGCATGTCCGGCGGGGTGGCCTACGTGCTGGATCTGGATCCCGCCCGGTTGAACACGCAGGGCGTGGACAGCGGGGAGTTGCAGCTGCTCCGCCCGGACACCGTGGACGAACAGTCCATCGCCGCGCTGCTCAAGAAGCAGGCAGAGGAGACCGGCTCCCAGCTGGCTGCTGGACTGCTTGAGGACCTCGAAGACACCCTGACCCGCATCACCAAGGTGCTGCCGCGCGATTACGCGGCGGTGCTGCAAGCCCGGGCGAACGCCGAAACCGAGGGGCTGGACCCCGACGGCGACGTTGTCTGGACCCGAATCCTGGAGGTAACCGGTGGCTGATCCACGCGGATTTTTGAAAGTACGTGAACGGGAGACCCAGCCGCGCCGTCCCGTCCCCGTGCGCATCATGGACTGGAAGGAAGTCTACGAGGCGCAGGAGAAGGGCGTGCTCCGCAGCCAAGCGGGCCGCTGCATGGACTGTGGCATTCCCTTCTGCCATCAGGGCTGCCCGCTGGGCAACCTGATCCCGGAGTGGAACGATCTGACCTGGCGCGACATGGGCCAGGAAGCAATCGAGCGGCTGCACGCCACCAACAACTTCCCGGAATTCACCGGCCGGCTCTGCCCGGCACCGTGCGAGGCGTCCTGCGTGCTGGCCATCAACCAGCCGGCAGTGACGATCAAACAGGTGGAAGTCTCGGTAATCGAGGAAGCCTTCGACCAAGGCTGGGTCACGCCGCATGCTCCGGAGCGGTTGACCGGCCACACCATCGCCGTCGTCGGATCCGGTCCAGCAGGGCTCGCGGTGGCGCAGCAACTGACCCGCGCCGGCCACACCGTGGCGGTCTATGAGCGCGACGACAAGATCGGCGGCTTGCTGCGCTACGGCATCCCGGACTTCAAGATGGAAAAGCAATACCTGGACCGCCGGCTGGACCAAATGCGCGCCGAGGGCACGCGCTTCCGGACCGGGATCGAAGCGGGCAAGGACATCAGCTGGGAACAACTGCGCCGCCGCTACGACGCGGTGGTGATCGCCACCGGCGCCACCGTGCCGCGGGACCTGCCGCTGCCCGGCCGGGAACTGTCGGGCGTGCACTTCGCCATGGATTACCTGGTGCAGGCCAACCGGGTGGTGGCAGGGGAGTCGATTCCCGATCAGATCGACGCCCGGGGCAAGCACGTGGTGATCCTCGGCGGCGGCGACACCGGCGCCGACTGCCTGGGCACCGCGCACCGGCAGCAGGCTGCCTCGGTGACTACGCTGGCCATTGGCAAGCAGCCGCCGGCCGAGCGTGCCGCGCACCAGCCGTGGCCGACCTTCCCCACGCTGTTCGAAGTGGCCAGCGCGCATGAGGAGGGCGGCGAGCGGACCTACCTTGCCTCCACCGTCGAGTACGTGGGCGAGAACGGCGTGGTCACCGCCCTGAAGGTCGCCGAAACCGAGTACGTGGACGGCGGGCGCGTGCCCAAGCCCGGCACCGAGCGGGAAATTCCGGCAGACCTGGTGCTCTTGTCGCTGGGCTTCACCGGGCCGGAGCAGGCCGAGCTGGCCGAGCAGGTGGATACGGCCTTCGACCAGCGCGGAAACGTCGGCCGCGACGGCAGGTACATGACCAATGCGGAGGGCATCTTCGTGGCCGGCGACGCCGGCCGCGGACAGTCCCTGATCGTGTGGGCCATCGCCGAAGGCCGCGCCTGCGCCGCATCCGTCGACGAGTGGCTCACCGGCACCACCCGGCTGCACGCCCCGGTTGCTCCGCAGGACCGGCCGATCGCGGTGCTGCCCTAGCATGGCTTGCCTGCGCGCCGGCTGCATTCTGATTAGGGTAGGGATATGAGACGCGCAAAAATCGTTGCAACCTTCGGCCCTGCCATCGCCAGCTATGAGAGCACCCTGGCCGTCCTGAAGGCGGGGGTGGATGTGGCCCGGATGAACATGAGCCACGGCGACTACGGCGTGCATCAGCAGACCTACGACAACGTCCGCAAGGCATCCGCCCAGCTGGGCAGGCCGGTGGGGATCTTCGCGGACCTGCAGGGCCCGAAGATCCGGCTGGGCAGGTTCGTCGACGGCCCCCACCACCTGGCGGTGGGGGACCGCTTCACCATCACCACCGAGGACGTGGAAGGAACCGCCGAAATCTGCTCGACGACGCACAAGGGTTTGCCCGGCGACGTCAAGGTGGGGGACTCCTTGCTGATCGACGACGGCAAGGTGGCGCTCAAGGCGCTGGAAGTGGACGACGTCAAGGTGGTCACCGAGGTGACTGTGGCGGGTGTGGTGTCCAACAACAAGGGCATCAACCTGCCCGGCGTGGCCGTCAACGTCCCGGCCTTGAGCGAGAAGGACGAGGACGATCTGCGCTGGTCGCTTAAGACCGGCGTCGACATGGTGGCGCTGTCCTTCGTGCGCAACGCCGCCGACGTCCAGCGGGTCCACGAGATCATGGACGAAGAGGGCCGCCGGGTACCGGTGATCGCCAAGATCGAGAAGCCGCAGGCGGTGGACGCGATCGAGGAGATCATCGACGCGTTCGATGCCATCATGGTGGCCCGCGGTGACCTGGGCGTGGAGTTGCCGCTCGAGGAGGTGCCGCTGGTGCAAAAGCGCGCCATTGAACTGGCCCGCCGCTGGGCCAAGCCGGTGATTGTTGCCACCCAGGTGCTCGAATCGATGATCGACAACCCCCGGCCCACGCGGGCGGAGGCCTCGGACTGCGCCAACGCCGTGCTCGACGGGGCCGACGCCGTCATGCTCTCCGGCGAAACCAGCGTGGGCAAGTACCCGCTCGAAACGGTGCAGACCATGGCGCGGATTATCGAGTCAACCGAGCAGCACGGTCTGGACCGCGTGCCGCCGCTGGGCAGCCAGCCCAGGACCCGCGGCGGCGCCATCACCCGCGCGGCCGTGCAGATTGCCGACCAGCTGGATGCGAAGTACATCTGTACCTTTACCCAGTCCGGTGACTCGGCGCGGCGGCTGAGCCGGTTGCGGCCGGGCCGGCCGGTCTACGCCTTCACACCGCTGCAATCCACGCTGAACGTGCTCTCGCTGACGTGGGGGATCCAGCCCCTCGTGGTCGAATTCGTGGAGCACACCGATCAAATGACCGCCCAAGTGGACCGGATCCTCTACGAACGGGGCCTCGTGGAGATCGACGATCTGGTGGTCATCGCCGCCGGTTCGCCTCCCGGCAAGGCCGGCTCCACCAACTCGCTCAAGGTGCACCGGGTGGGTGACCTGGCCGATGCCGGCGAAGTGCTCAACGGGCACTCGCATCCGCGCCCCGAAAAGGTCGGCCCGTGGCCGGTATCCTAGCCGCAAGATAGAGAAACGGGCTCCGGAATATTTCCGGAGCCCGTTCTTTTACCGGTGGTCGACCAAGGCCGCTCGCGGCCGCGTGGAGACCCGGCCGCGTGGAGCCCCGGCTAGTTCACCTGGTTGATGATCGTCTCGGCCACTTCCCGCATGCTCAGGCGGCGGTCCATCGACGTCTTCTGGATCCACCGGAACGCCTCCGGCTCGGTCAGGCCCATCTTGGTGATCAGCAGGCTCTTGGCACGCTCCACCAGCTTTCGCGTCTCGAACTGCTCCTGCAGGTCGGATACCTCGGATTCCAGTGCCGTGATCTCATCGTGGCGGGACAGCGCGATCTCGATGGCCGGAATCAGATCCGCCGGCGAAAAGGGCTTCACCACGTACGCCATGGCGCCGGCGTCGCGGGCACGCTCCACCAGTTCCTTCTGGCTGAACGCGGTCAGCAGCACCACCGGGGCGATACGGGCCTTGACGATCTGCTCCGCGGCCGTGATCCCGTCCATCACCGGCATCTTCACGTCCATCAGGACCAAGTCCGGCTTCAATTCCTGGGCCAGTTCGACAGCCTTTTCACCGTTGTCGGCTTCGGCAACGACGTCGTACCCTTCACCGCGGAGGATCTCGACGATATCCAACCGGATCAGTGTCTCGTCCTCCGCAACGACGACACGGCGAGCGGGGGCAGACTCGGTTTGTTCAGGCACTGGCGCTCCTAGACTGTTTCGTTGCCATTCACCATGGCGTCGGTTCCGTGAAATAGCCTATCTGCATGTAGAGTAGATTCGCGCACCAAGCAGCATGACGGTTTTCACAGTGTGGACCATCGACTTTTGCAGCCGGTGCATGCCCGAGTGGCGGAACGGCAGACGCACCGCACTCAAAATGCGGCGGGGAAACTCGTGTGGGTTCGAATCCCACCTCGGGCACCATATTCCTGCCTAGGGGCTTGAAGGCCTCTGGCAGCGTCATCGAATGGCGTGATGTGGGCCCCTAGGGGCCCATTTTTGTTGGTGGCCGTTGAGAACCGCAGGTCCGTGCCGGAACAGTTCGCCCTGCTTCGTAGCCGCCGGTCGATTTCGACGCCTCTAGTGCTTGAGTTGCAATCCGTCCGCGGAGGGTGGCCGCGCTTTTCCCTTCGATTTCACCCGCATCGGGTGAAGGCAGCCCCCGCCGGAAGCGTTAGCTTGGCGAACAGGCAACTGACCGGCTTCTATCGCGCGTGCCAGCCGGTTAACGGCGCCTGTCGGCCGGCGGACGCGGCGGAAGGAGAAGTGATGCTCGACTGTTCCCCGCGGCAAACCGAAACCTTTGCCTCGCTCCTCGGCGCCTGCGTCCGCCATGCGAGCGGCTCCAGGGGAAGGGCGTTCGGGGTGACCCCGATCATCCCAGGCGCGTCGAGATGCCGGACATGAGCGAGCCTGCGGCCTCGCCAACCAGCTTGGATCCGGTGGTCGTGATTCGTTCCAGGCCGTACCTTGCTGCGCTCGTGCTGGCAGCGGTGCTGGGCGTCCCCATCTCGATCGTTGCCTACGGTTTTCTCGCTTTCGTCGCGGCGGTCCAGCAGTTCGTCTTTGTCGGGCTGCCGAACCAAATCTTCGGCGGGCAGGCTCCTGCGTGGTGGCCCGTCCCATGGCTGGTGCTGTGTGGGCTGTTGACGGCGTTGACCATCCGGTATCTGCCGGGGACCGGAGGCCACTCACCGGCTTTCGGGTTCAAGCTGGGCGGCGGTCCGGCCAGCGGGCGGGAGCTCGTGGGCATCGTCCTCGCGGCATTGACCACGCTCAGCTTGGGCGCGGTGCTCGGACCGGAGGGCCCGCTGGTCGCCATCGGTGGCGGCCTCGGGGCGCTGGCAGTGCACCTGGTGAAGAAGGACGCTCCACCGATGGCACTGACGATCATGGCGTCGGCTGGCAGCTTCGCGGCCATCAGCACCCTGCTCGGGTCTCCGGTGCTCGGTGCCTTCCTGATCATGGAGGCCGCCGGGGTCGGGGGAATGACGCTGAGTCTGATGGCCCTGCCCGGACTGTTGGCCTCTGGCGTTGGTGCGCTGGTGTTCGTCGGCTTGGACGGCTGGACCGGGTTGGGCAGCTTCTCGCTGGCCCTGCCCGTGGTGCCGCCTGCGGTGCCGCCGACGGTGGCGTCGTTGGCTTGGGCGGTGGTCATGGGCGCGGTCGGCGCGCTGTTGGGCTGGTTGATCCGGTGGTGCGCGCTGGCGCTCCGTCCGGTCGTGCATCTGAATCGGGTGTTGGTCACGTCGGTGCTCGGCCTGCTGATCGGCCTGACCGCGATGGCATACCAGTTGATCTCCGGGCACAGCTTCACGCAGGTGTTGTTTTCCGGGCAGTCCGCCCTTCCTGAACTGGTCGAACACGCCGCGGGCTACTCGCTCGCTGTGCTGGTCTTGCTGGTGGTCTGTAAGTGCGTGGTCTACGGACTCTCGCTGAGCGCATTTCGTGGTGGGCCGGTGTTCCCGGCGATGTTCATCGGCGCCGCGCTCGGGATTGCCGCGAGCGGGTTGCCAGGGATGGATCCCGCGGCAGCGATCAGCATGGGCATCGGAGCCATGTGCGCAGCCATGCTGCGGCTGCCGTTGACGTCCATGCTGTTGGCCACACTGCTGCTGGGGGTAGACGGCGTGGCCGTCACGCCCCAGGTGGTGGTGGCGGTGGCGGTGGCCTTCCTGATCACCACTATGCTCCCCGTTCCGGATCCGAGGACGCCCGCGGCGCCAGGTGATGAAGGCAGCGTCCAAAACCGGGCTGCTTCAAGGGCCGGGCGGGCAACTGGGAATCCGGGCCCCGGCCGAACGGCCGCACGGGAGCGGTGGACCGCGTGGCTGTTCATCATCGGCTCAGGTTTGTTCGCACTAGGTGCGGTGCCGCCATACGCCAATGCCGTGGGACTGCGCACGTGCGCAGTCACCTTCTTCGTCGGGTCCGTGTTCTTCACCTCTGCAGCGTTCCTGCAGTACCGCGAAGTTGTTGGCGCACTCCCGGCTATGGGGGCCGCGCGGCGCCATTCGTTCTGGGTGTGGGCGCCGCGGAATCTCGGTTGGCTCGCGGTCGCTGTCCAGCTTGCCGGCACGCTGTGGTTCAACTGGAGTACAGCAAATGCCGTGCGCGACAACCTCAGTGCGGCGCTGACCGATCACCGGGTGTGGCGGCCCGACGCTCTCGGTTCAGCAGCCTTCCTCATTGCCAGCGCAGTGGCGTTGCGGGATGCCGGTCGAGTCGCCACTCCCAACCGGCCCAAGTCCCGGACGTGGAAGATCGGCGTCCTGAATCTGGTCGGTTCCATTGCGTTCGGCATCTCGGCTGTGGCCGCCTTCGTCATACCGTCCAGCGGCGATCTCTGGAACGCGCAGCTGTCCAATCTCGGCACACTCGCGGGGGCCCTGTGTTTCCTCACCGGCGCGATCCTGCTGCTGAACCCGGAATCCAGCGGAGCATCGGTCCCGTCGGCGGGCAGAGCTCCACCGTAAAGATCGCCACCGCACCCGACCATTGATCCAGTGCAGGGGAGAAGCATCCGGAACGACCGTGTTTCCTTTGGTGCTCAACGGTTTGGTCCGTTGTACCGTGGATCAACCGCAGGACGCTCGTTGGTCCAATTCATCTCATCAGGGGGAGCCATGGCGTACGTTGTCGACTTCAAGGACGTTTCTACCGTCGGCTTGGAATCTTCCCCGGTTGCCGAGGCACTGGCAGGATTGCGCGCCAATGAGGCGCGCTACTACAGCAACAAGTACGACCACGTCTTCACCGTCAGCCCCGCAAGCGAGGCTCCGGAGGTGATCGACCGGGTCAGCCGCATCCTCAAGGAGGAGCGCGACATCGTCATCGGCTCCCGCGCCCTCGAAGCAACGGGCTTCGAAGTCGACGGACTCCGAATGGATTACGTGTTCTACGAGTCGGGGCTGTCGGTCAACGTCATGTACAGCACCGAGGACGGCGGGAAGCGAGCCGTCGGATTCAAACTGGCCGAAGGCATGGAGGTGCCGGAGGAGCTGGCATCACGTTTCAAGTTCGCTCGGCAGAAATCCAAGCTGGCGGGCGTTATCCGGGGCTCCTTCTTTGTGATCAAGGGCGAATACTGACATTCCGCGGATGCTCCCTGTTCGATCACAGCGGCGGCCCTCGACCTGCCAGGACACCAACACCCTTTAGGTGTGATCTGCATCACTATAAAAGACTAACCACAGGTGTGACCGTTTTGAGCTTGCATGTCTGGGTGTAGCCTGTTATAAGCACCAGTGCTGATGCTGACCAAGGAGTCGAACCATGAGTATCGAATCAAGCTCCGCGGCGGGAACCGTCCCGACTGGAAGTGGTCGCAGGGCTGAAAATCCCTTACCAGCGCAAGGCAATGTTGGGGCACCACAGGCGAACGCGGGCCCACTCTTTGCCGATCCGGCCGCTCTCGGTCTGGGCGCTTTCGCAATGACCACGTTTGTCCTCAGTGTCGTCAACGCCGGCATGATCCCCAAGGCCGACGAGCCGGTAGTCCTGGGACTTGCGCTGTTCTACGGCGGTATGGCGCAGTTCGCGGCGGGAATCTGGGAATTCGCCAACCGCAACGTCTTCGGCGCGACAGCATTTTGCTCATACGGAGCCTTCTGGCTCTCCTTCTGGTACTTGAGCCAGTTCAGCGCGGGCAGCCTTCCGCCGACGGAGGCCGGCAAGGCCGTCGGTCTGTACCTCCTGGCGTGGGCAATCTTTACCGCCTACATGACCATGTCCGCCTGGCGGGTCAGCATGGGCGTCTTTGCCGTTTTCGTGTTCCTGACCCTGACCTTCATCGCCCTGTTCCTCGGCGCTTTCTCCGGGGCGGCCGGGCTCACGGCGCTGGGCGGCTGGCTGGGCATCGTGACGGCGCTCATCGCCTGGTACTGCTCCTGCGCCGTGGTAGCGAACTCCACCTTCAAGCGGACTGTGCTTCCGGTGGGACGACGGTGAGGGGCCATGGCCGCAGATCCGACAGAATCGGATGAGACCCTAGCAAACCTGTTGCACGAACAGCGACGCTTTCCTCCGGAACCCGGCTTTTCCGCTCAGGCCAACGCCACGTCGTCGGAATATGACGAGGCCGACGGCGACCGGTTGGCGTTTTGGGCGCGGCAGGCTGGGCGGCTCGACTGGTCGCAGACCTGGAACGAGGTGCTGGACTGGTCAAATCAGCCCTTCGCCAAATGGTTCGTCGGTGGCAGACTCAACGCCGCCTACAACTGCCTGGACCGGCACGTAGCCGCCGGCCGTGGAGACAGGGTGGCCTATTACTTCGAAGGCGAAGCGGGAGACACGCGCGCCATCACCTACGCCCAGCTCACCGATATGGTCTGCCAGGCAGCGAACACGCTGACCGACTTGGGCGTCAGGTCCGGGGACCGGGTGGCCATCTACATGCCCATGATTCCGGAGACCGTGGTGGCGATGCTGGCCTGCGCCCGCATCGGAGCACCGCACACCGTGGTGTTCGGCGGGTTCTCCGCGGACGCCCTCCGGACCCGGATCCACGATTGCGACGCGCGGATTGTCATCACCTCCGACGGCGCCTACCGCCGCGGCAAGGCCAACGGGTTGAAATCCGCCGTCGATGAGGCACTGCTTGACTGCCCGGACGTGCGCAACGTCCTGGTGGTCCGGCGCACCGGCCAGGAAGTCGACTGGACCTCCGGGCGCGACATCTGGTGGCACGAGTCGGTGGAGTTGGCCTCCACTGATCACGCGGCCGAGGCCTTCGACGCCGAACATCCCCTGTACGTGATGTACACCTCGGGCACCACCGGCAAACCCAAGGGCATCTTGCACACCACCGGCGGCTACCTCACGGCATGCGCCTACACCCACTGGGCGGTGTTCGACCTCAAAGCGGAGTCCGACATCTTCTGGACCGCCGCGGACATTGGCTGGGTTACCGGGCACAGCTACATCGTCTACGGACCTCTGGCCAACGGCGCCACGTCCGTGCTGTACGAGGGCACGCCGGACACCCCGCACCAGGGCCGCTGGTGGGAAATCATCGACAAGTACAACGTCTCGATTCTCTACTGCGCCCCGACCGCCATCCGGACGTTCATGAAGTGGGGCGCCGAGATACCGGCTAAATACAGCCTCGCCAGCCTGCGCCTGATCGGCACCGTCGGCGAACCGATCAACCCGGCCGCCTACATCTGGTACCGGGAGAACATCGGGCACAACCAAGCGCCGGTAGTGGACACGTGGTGGCAGACGGAGACCGGGGCCATCATGATCAGCCCGCTCCCGGGTGTCACCGCCGGCAAACCCGGCGCCGCCATGAAGGCACTGCCCGGGGTAGTAGCGGACGTGGTCAATGACGCAGGTACACCGGTAGGCAGCGGTTCCGGCGGCTACTTGGTATTGAAGGAACCGTGGCCGTCAATGTTGCGCACCATCTGGGGCGACAACGACCGGTACGTGGAGACTTACTGGTCGCGGTTCCCCGGACTCTACTTTGCCGGCGACGGCGCCAAGAAAGACGAAGACGGCGATATTTGGCTTCTGGGCCGCGTGGACGACGTCATGAACGTGGCAGGACACCGGCTTTCGACGACGGAAATCGAATCGGCGCTCGTCGCCCATCCAAAAGTCGCCGAAGCCGCGGTTGTCGGCGCCTCGGACGAGACCACCGGGCAGGCCATCGTCGCCTTCGTCATCCTGCGCAGTGAGGCGGGCGACGGCGGACCCGAGGTTGTGCAGGAGTTGCGGGACCATGTGGCCAAGGAAATCGGCAAAATCGCCCGGCCGCGGCAGATCATGGTGGTGGCCGAGCTGCCGAAAACCCGTTCCGGCAAGATCATGCGCCGGCTCCTCAAAGACGTTGCACAGGACCGGCCGATCGGGGACGTCACCACCTTGGCGGATTCGTCCGTCATGGAGCTGATCAAGGCCGGCATGCCGGGCGGCGCCGGCGGGCTGCACTAGCGGGCGGCCGGGAGGGCCCGCGCGTGGGGCGGCGTTGCACAGCAATGCGCCCCACCCCTTGCCGCTGAACCCCTTCGTGGTGTCGAATCTGTTAACAGCACAGGAGTGTGCGGGGACGAGGCTGCCTACGACGCCAGGAGGCGCTCATGTCGGGGAAATCCGCCAACGGCTTGGCAAAGGGATCGGGGAGGAGCGCCGATCTGCGACGCACGGAGGGTGATGCCGCGGGAGCGGTCTCCCGGCCCGAACAAATCCGCAACGTGGTGCTGGTCGGCCACTCCGGGGCCGGCAAGACGATGCTCGCCGAGGCCATGCTCCTGGCGACGGGCGCCACCAACCGGATGGGTTCCATTCTGGAGGGAACCACCGTCAGCGATTCGGATCCGTCAGAGATCCACCAGCAGCGTTCGGTGGCGCTGTCCGTTCTCCCTTTTATGCACGACGACGTCAAGATCAACCTGCTCGACACCCCGGGCTACTCGGACTTCACGGGCGAACTGCGGGCCGGTCTCCGCGCCGCTGACGCCGCACTGTTCGTGGTGTCCGCCGTCGACCGCGTCGATGCGGCGACCATCGCGCTGTGGGAAGAATGCTCCGCCGTCGGGATGCCGCGGGCAGTGACAATCAGCCGGTTGGACCACCCGCGGGCCAACTTCGAAGCGGCGCTCGCCGACTGCCGCCGTGAGTTCGGCGAGTCGGTGCAACCGCTGTATCTGCCGGTGCGGAGCGGGGCTGCGGTTTCCGGGCTCCATGGGTTGCTTTCCGGCACCGTGTCGGAATACCGGGAGGGGGAACGCCAACCGGCCTGGCGCCCCGCGGACGCAGGGGAGTTGGAGGCTGTCGAGGAGGCCCGCAGCGCGCTGATCGAAGCCATCATCGCGGAGAGCGAAGACGAGTCCCTGATGGACCGCTATCTTGGCGGCGAGGAGATCGGGCTTGATGTTCTCTTCTCCGACGTGGAGACTGCGGTCGCGCGGGGCTCGTTCTATCCGGTGCTGGCCACCTCGTCGGAAACGGGGCTGGGCGTTGTGGAGTTGCTGGACATGCTCCGCCGGGCCTTTCCGTCCCCGCTGGAACGTCCCGCGCCGCAGGTGACGGGCCTTTACGGTTCACCAAGCAGCCCGCTGCGCTGTGATCCCGACGGACCGCTCGCCGGCGAAATCGTCCGGACCAGCACAGATCCATTCCTGGGCCGGGTGTCCCTGGTGCGGGTGTTCTCCGGGACCCTGCGGGAAGATTCCGCCATCCACGTCTCCGGGCATGGGCTCGCCGACCGCGGTCATGCCGACCACGACAGTGATGAAAGGGTCACCCATCTGCACGCCCCGGTCGCCGCGACCTTGCGGTCGGTGTCCTCTTGCATCGCCGGCGACATCTGCGCGTTAACAAAGATCGGCACCGCCGAGACCGGGGACACCGTGTCGGGGAGAGAGCACCCGATGCTGATCCAACCGTGGGAGATGCCGGAGCCGCTGCTGCCTGTCGCCGTCGAGGCTGCGTCACGCAACGATGAAGCCGCGTTGGCAAAGAGCCTGGCCAAGGTGGCCGCGGGTGATCCGACGCTGCGGGTAGAACGCAATGCGGAGACGCACCAGCTCATCCTGTGGTGCATGGGCGAATCCCACGCCGAGGTGGTGCTGGACCGGCTGCGGGGGCAGGGCGTGAATGTGCAGACGGTGGACGTGGTCACGCCGCTGCGGGAAACGTTCGCGGCAGCGGCTCCCGGGCACGGACGCTACGTCAAGCAATCCGGCGGGCACGGCCAGTTCGCCATCTGCGACATCGAGGTGGAACCGCTCCGGCAGGGGGCCGGGTTCGAATTCGTGGACAAAATCGTCGGGGGAGTGATCCCCGGCCAGTATGTCGCCGCCGTCGAAAAAGGTGTGCGCTCGCAGATGGAAAAGGGCGTCTCCGCCGGGTTCCCCGTCGTCGACATCCGGGTGACGCTGGTGGGTGGCAAGACCCACAGCGTCGATTCCTCCGACGCCGCCTTCCAATCCGCGGGCGCTCTGGCCTTGCGCGAAGCCGCCGCCGCGGCGCGCATCCAATTGCTTGAGCCGGTCTCCGCCGTGACCATCACGGTCCCCGACGACTACGTGGGAACGGTGATGAGTGATCTGTCGGCCCGGCGCGGCCGGCTGACCGGATCGGACTCAGCGGACGGGGAGGGCACCGAAATCAGCGCCGAAGTGCCCGAACAGGAATTGCTCCGCTACGCCATCGAGCTTCGGGCGCTGACCGGCGGCACCGGACGTTTCCGTCGTGCCTACCTGCGCCACGACCCGGTGCCGTCGAGTGCCGCGGGCGAGAAGGCGCAACGGTAGGTCCTCAAGCGCGGCGGACGGTTCGGACGCCGGAGCGGATGGCGGGTAATGTCTCCAACCCCTCAGCGGCGGCCTGTCAGTCCCGCCGCTGCACGATCGCCAGCGCGAGCCGCGGACACAGCGCCGCTGCCTCCGCGGCCGCGGGTCCATCGTCGGGAGTGAGCGGGACATTGGACTTGTCTTCCAAAGACGGGTCGGCGGCCAGCGGATAGCCCCAGTCATCGCGCACTAGCAGGTGCGGCAGTAACTCGGTGCACAGGCCGCGGCCGTCGCACCGGGTCCAGTCGATGTGCAAGCTGGAGCCGTTCATGGTGTTCCCTCCTGCCTGTTGCAGCCGCCGGCTAAATGCAGGCGGACGTCCTCGGCGAAGAACTCCAAGGCGCTCGCAGCCATCCGCACCGTCCCATCCGGATGATGGCAGGCTCCCCGGCCGGCAGTGAGCAATCCCAGGCGCTGCAGTTCCCGTAATAGCCGCGGCCCGCCGTGCCCGGCGGCCAGTTGGTCCCAGGCATCGGCCAAAGCCGGCAGGCCGAACCTGCAGGGCCCGCACTGCCGGGCGGATTGGGAGGCCAGATAGTTCACGACGTCAGCGGTGGCGGCCAGCCCGCAATGCTGCCGCCCCAAAGCGAACAGGACCCCGGCGCCGGGCCGGATGGTTTGCCGCTCCGGGCCGGCAGCGGACAACCTTGCCCCGGAGGGCGCAGCCCATTGGCCGTGGTAGCCACCGGCCAGTACCGCCGACAGTGTGTCGGGATCGGCGTGGGCGGCGCGCAGGACGTCTTCCACCGGGACATCACCGGGCACTTCCAGCACCGTGGCGGCGGCCACGTCCCCGCTCACGCTGATCAGCCGGGTTCCGGGATCCCTGGCGGTCCCAACGGTGCGGAACCACGCCGCGCCGAAGCGGGCGAGCAGCCCAATGTGGGCCAAGGTCTCCACGTTGTGCACCAGCGTGGGTCGTCCGTGCAGGCCGGTTTCGCTCAGCCGCTGCGTCCGGTCCACCGGCACCGCCGTACCGGTGCGAATCGCGTTCAGTACCGCGCTGGCTTCCCCGGCCACGAAGGTGTCCGGTGCCGGCACCAGCCGGACCTTCCCGGCATCGGTGCGCTCGGTCAGCGCTCGCCGGACCGGGGCGAGGCCGGGCTCCTGGCTGTAGAGGTACAGTCTGGTGGCCCGCACGGCGTCGGCGGCGGCCAACAGTCCGTCAAGGACCAAATGCGGGGCGTGCTGCAGCAGCATATTGTCCTTGAAGCTGAGCGGCTCGCCCTCTGCACCGTTGGCGACGACGACGGCGCCGGCGGTGCGGCTGCTGGCCACCGCGGCCATTTTTTGCCACACCGGAAAGGCCGCCCCGCCCCGTCCGGTCAGGCCGGAAGCTTCCAGTTCCCCGATCAGCCGCGGTCCGCTCAGGTGCGCTGCCAGCGGGCCGTAGGCATCGAGGTGGTTGTGGTATCCGGCGTACTCACCGGCGCCAAAGAGCCGGTCGTTCCCGACCGGACCGGAGCCGGTTGCGGGGCCAGCCGCGACTGCCGAAGTCTTCATACCCTGCTCTCCTGCCGATGCCGTGCCGTTTCGATGAAGCCTGCGGATAGCCGCCACAGGACCGCCGCGGCAACAGCGCCAGAGGCGGCCAGCGCGAGGCCAAGAAACCACGTGCTCGTTCCGTCGGTGCCGTTGCCGATTGCATGGGCCATGGCCACCGGCCAGAGCGCGTAGGTGGCCCAGTGCACGGTCCTGAACACCCGGGGTCCCAGCCGCCGGCGCAGCAGGCTCGTCACCGCTATGGCGGCCGCCAGGTCCAGCGCCAGCGTGCCCAGCCCCTGCCAGAACGGCTTAAAACTGCCCATGAAGGGCACCACTACATCCGCCGCCCGCAGCTGCGCGAGGGGATCCAACAGCAGCGAACCGACGTGCAGGCCCAGAAACACCACGGCGAGCAGCGCTATGTTGCGGTGCACCAAAACCAGCGAAAACCGCGGCAAGACCAACAACGGCCGGCCGGAGCGGACCAGGATGCCCAGCACCACGGAGAGGGTGAACAAGCCCAGCGAAACTGCTCCGCTGGCGCGTCCGAAGGCCCAGAGCGCCTCATTCATGTGCTGCCTCCTCGGCGGGGACGTACGCGGCTTCCGGCCAGGAACCGGTCACCATGACGTTGCCCGCGCGGTCCACCAGCCGTGCCGGCGCCTGCAGCGAGCGCAGCCAGCCGACCGCGTCGCGGCCGCGCACAACGGAGGCTGTGCTGAGCGCGTTGGCCCGCAGGCAGGATTCTGCAGCCACCGTCACGGTGCGCCAGACCGGGTCCGCCGGCAGGCCATAGCGGGGGTCAAGAATATGATGCAGTGTCTGGCCCTTCTGCTGCCAACGCCGTTTCTGCGTGCTTGAGGTCGCCATGGCTGCACCGGCAGGCAGGAGGACCTGTTGCCCGGGATCGGTGATCGTGTCCTGGACCAGGATTTCCCACCCGTTCTCCGGCGGCGGCCCTGCAGTGGCCAGGTCCCCGCCCAGCGAGACGAGCACGCCACCACCGAGCACGGCGTGGACCTTCGCTGCCGCCAAGTCGGCAGCCAGTGCCTTCGCCGAGGCACCCAAATCCAGTTGCAGGTCCGCGGGAATCTGAAGGTGCCGGCCGTCCAGGTTCACGCGCTGCCAGCCGGGCCGGCGCGGGACCGACAGCACAATCCGGGCGGCCGGCAGCGCGGCAGGCGGGTCCAGTTGGGCGAAGTCCCTGTCGTAGCCAAGGACGGCCAGATCATTGCCGAGGGTAGGGTCAACGTTGCCGTCCGTCCACTTGGCCACATCCAGGGCCCGGGTCACCAGCAGTGCCAGCAATTCGCTGACCTCGGTTCCGTCCGCCAGTTGGCCGGACAGCCGCATCAGTTCAGAATCCGGGCGGAACCGGCTGCACGCCTCGTCCACCTCCTGGAGTACCTGCTGCACCAGCTGCACGGCTGCTTCCAGCATGGAGGCCGGCTCGGTCACCACGACGGACTGCAACCCCCAAACCGTCCACGCCTGCGTGCCGACCATGTCAGGATCCCGAAGAGTTCGTATGAGGGGAGCTGCCGGTGCCGGGCAAGACCTGGACGGGCGGTGCCTGCTGGCTGAAGCCCTCATCGTTGCTCCCGTCTCCCGGCACAAAGCTGCCCTGACCGCCGTCGTCGCCGGATTCCCCGACCGACCCCTGCGCCCCGCTGTTGCTTTGCGTCCCGCTGTTGCCTTGCGCCCCGGTGTTGGACGATTGCTCGGCGCTGCGGGCGGCCGCCGCTTGCTGGGTGTGCGTATAGGCCACCGCGGCGCCGATGCCGGTGGCTGCCACGCTGCCCAGACCGACGGCGGTAGTGACCGCGAGCGCCAGCCGTTTTCCTGATGCGCGCATTTTTCCTCCTGCTGGACCGGAACGATTCCTGCTTCCCATCGTCCGCCTGCATTCTGTGAGGATTCTTAGCCGCTCGTCTCGGTCGGGGCGGATGTGCGGGCCAGCGGCAGTTCCATCGCAACGGTGGCGCCGTGCCCTGCTCCGGACTCGATCCGGACGGTGCCGCCGTGCCGGGCGGCGATGTCCGCCACCAGCGCGAGCCCGAGCCCGTAATGGCGCTGGCCGGAATCGCTGTTTCGGGAGCTGGCGAAGCGCTCAAAGGCCGCTGCCTCGGCGCCGGGCGGGAAGCCCTCGCCGTCGTCCATGACCCGTACCCAGGCGTGGCGCCCCTGTCGCTGGACGTCGACGCGCACCGTGCTGCCGGCATGATCCAGGGCGTTGGCAATCAGGGCGGTGATGGCCCGCCGCAGCGACACCGCAGAGCCGACGACGGACACCGCCTCCCTGGTTCCGCTCCGCAGCAGCGTCAGCCCGCGCCGCGCGGCCTCCGGCTGTTGCGCCGCGACAGCGGCATCGGCTTCGGCCTGAAGCTGCACGGGTCCGGCGGACTGGGTCTCGCGCGGGTCGGCAGAGATCAGCAGGTCCTCAAGGATCTCGGCCAGGTGCCGCGCATCCTCCACAATTCCGTCAACGGCCCCGGCTACTTCCTCCGGCCCGGCGCCGGCTACTTCCTCCGGTCCGGTGCCAGAAGCTTCCGCGCGTGCCAACCGGCGGCGCAGCAGTTGGGCCCTGGTGCTCAGCACCGTCAACGGCGTCCGGAGTTCGTGGCTCGCGTCCGCCACGAACCGGCGCTGCATGGCCAAGGCCTGGGCCATCGGCCGCATCGCGCGGCGGGCCATCAACACGCCGGCTACCGCCGCCACGGCGGCCACGGCAGCACCTGAGAGAAGCAGGGCCAGCGCCAGTCGCTGCAGCTCTTCCTGGCTCTCGTGCACGTCCACGGCGGCCTGCACCACACGGCCCCCCACCAGTTCGGTCCGGACGGCATAGGTATGTCCGCCGCGCTCGATCCTTCCCGCCAGCGGTCCGCTTCCGGACGCGACCTGTTCGATCGCGGCGGCGTCGGGCAAACCGGGCGGCAGGGTCCGTGTGGACTCCACTTCGCCGTCGTGGTAGATCACCACATAGACCCCGGGCGACATCTGCTGTTCCTCCCGGACATGGACGGCCTCCTGCAGGGTCCGGCGCACGCCCTCGGCCGCGGTGGCTGCCACCAGCCCATAGACCAGGACTCCGACCATTGCCAGCAGCACCACCATCAGTGCGGCGAACTGCACGGCCAGCCGCCGCGCGGCGCGCCTGAGCTCGGCTTCCTCCTTGGTGTTCATCCCGTCACTCCGAGCCGGTAGCCAACACCGCGCACCGTCAACACCACGTCACGCCCCAGCTTGCGGCGCAGGTAGTGGACATAGGTGTCCACCACTCCGGGGTCCGCTGCCTCGGGGAAAACGCTGAGCAGCAGGGCTTCGCGTTCGAAGATCTGGGTGGGCCGGCGGGCGAAGTGTTCGAGCAGGTCGCCTTCACGTTCGGACAGCACCAGCACCCCTCCGCCCTGCAGGGTGACGGTCCGTCCACCCACGTCCAGTTGCCCGCCGGGTACCTGGAGGACTGCAGTCACTGTGCTGCCGCGGCGCAGCAGGGAACGCAACCTGGCCAGCAATTCGCCGACGTCGAACGGCTTGGCCAGATAGTCTTCGGCCCCGCGGTCCAGGCCCTCCACTTTGTCTGCAGGGTTGCCGAGGGCGGAAAGCACCAGGGCGGGCGTCGCCACGCCCTGGCGGCGCAGCCGGGCCAGCACGTCCAAGCCTTCGATCGCCGGCAGGCCCCGGTCAAGCAGCAGCGCGTCGAACTTGTGGGTGAGGCCCAGGTGCAGCGCCCGTTGGCCATTATGGGCGGTCTCGACGTCGTAGCCTTCTTCCCGAAGCAGCTCGCCAAGCATGGCAGCCAATGGCACATCGTCCTCGACCACGAGGATCCGCGGGCGTTCATCCATGACGCCAGTGTAGGCTCGGCCGGCAGGGACGGGGGCTCAGGTGCCGGAGAGGCCCCGGGCATCCGTCCACGGGTGATGGACGTCTCTAGGTGGCCGGTGGCACCATGGCTGTGTCAAGGGCCCACCGATGCCGGCGGCTTCGGGCCGACGCTGGCAGCAGGAGGCATCATGTCTTGTTGGTCCGGTCTCGAGCCGATCGTCGATCGCTACCATCACGCCCTGGATGCGTTTGTCCGGGGTGATCCAGAACTTCAGAAAGAACTGTTTTCGAGGCAGGATGACGTGACGCTCGCCAATCCGCTCGGCCCGCCTGCCCGGGGCAGGGACCAGATTGAGAAGGTCATGGAGCGGGCGGCTTCCCTGCTCCGGGAGGGCGAGCCCAACCGGTTCGAGCGGGTATCCGCGTTCGCCGGCACGGACGTGGCCTACATCGTGGAAGTTGAGCGGACCCGAGCGAAGGTGGACGGCTCCGCTGAGCTGCTCCCGGTATCACTGCGGGTCACCACGGTGTTCCGGATGGAGGACGGCCAGTGGAAGGTTGCCCACCGTCAGGCGGATCCAATAACCTCCCCGCGGACCATCGACACCATTGTCGATAGCGACCAGGCCTAGCCCCGCCTGGGCGTTGGCGCTGCTGGACGGGGCGTTGACGAGGGCGCGGGTGCCTTGAACGTCAACTGTGCGTGCGGAGGAATTCCGCCACCGTCCCCGCCAGGGAGGCGCCGACGTCGTCCGCTGAACGTTTGAGGCCCTTCACGCTGAAGGAATGGTCGCCGCCGTCCTGCCATTCCAGAACGGCGTTAGGACCGATCCGCTCGACGACGGATTCGAGCAGTTCGCGGGTGGCGAAGGTGTCCCGGGTGCCCTGCAGGAAGAGCATCGGCAGCGTGAGGCCGTACAGGTGTTCGTCGCGGAGCTTCTCCGGCTTCCCCGGCGGGTGCAGCGGATAGCCCAGGTACACCAGGCCTGCGGCGGGCATGCCCTCGGCCACGGCCATGGACGCCATCCGGCCGCCAAAGGACTTCCCGGCCGCCCACAGCGGCTCGCCGTCGGAGCGTGCGGCAGCTTCCTGCATGGCCGCCCGCCAGGCCTCAATAGCGGCCGGCGGGCGGTCGGGGAACCGCTTGCCGGCCTCCCGGTAGGGGAAGTTGAAGCGCAAGGTGGCAACGCCGTCGTCGTTCAATGCACGGGTGAAGCCGGCCAGGAACGGGTGGTCCATGCCGGCGCCGGCGCCGTGCGCCACCACCAACGTTGCCACCGGGGCATCCGGCCGTGCGTAGACGCCGGAGACGGTGCTCTGGCCGACGTCGATGGACACATGTGACTCGCTGGCTTGCATGCTCCCATCATGCCCTCGCCAGAAGCCGCGTGTGTATGTTTAGGTGTTCCCATGGCCAGCGAACAAACAACGCTGACGGTCGACGGACCGCACGGTGAGCGGGAGGTACGCATCTCCAGTCCGAGCCGGGTGATGTGGCCCGAGCTGGGCATTACCAAGCTGGACCTGGCGCGCTACATCGCCGAGGTGGGGGAGGCATTCATCCGTGCCAACGGCGACCGTCCGGTGTCGCTGCAGCGGTTTTCCGACGGGATCGACGGCGAGCAGTTCTTCTCCAAGAATCCGCCCAAGGGTGCCCCCGACTTTGTCCGTTCGGTGATGGTGGTCTATCCGAGCGCCCGCTCGCACCCGCAGCTGGTGCTGGATGAGCCGGCCGCCGCCGTCTGGGCGGTCCAGATGAACACCGTGGTGTTCCACCCGTGGCCTTCCCGCGCCGAAAACTCCGACAACCCGGACCAGCTGCGCATCGACCTGGATCCCCAGCCGGGAACATCCTTCGACGATGCCATCCCGGTGGCCATTGAGCTGAGGTCGGTGCTGGCCGAGGCCGGGCTTGAGGCGTTCATCAAGACGTCCGGCAACCGCGGGCTGCACATGTTCGCCCCGATTGAACCCACGCACGAATTCCTGGACGTGCGCCACGCCGTGATTGCGGCCGCACGGGAAATTGAGCGGCGGATGCCGAAGCAGGTGACGACCTCCTGGTGGAAGGAGGAACGCGGTGAGCGGATCTTCGTGGACTTCAACCAGGCCAACCGCGACCGGACCATGGCCGGAGCGTACAGCCCGCGGGCGCTGCCGCACGCCTCGGTTTCCTGCCCGATCGGCTGGGACGAACTGGAGACGGCGGACCCGAAGAACTTCACCATTGCCACGGTGCCGGACCGGCTGAAGTCAACCGGCGACCCTTGGGCGAAGATGCACGATAACCCGGGCACCATCGACGTCCTGCTGCAATGGTGGGAACGCGACCTCGCTGCCGGCCTGGGGGAGATGCCGTTCCCGCCGGACTATCCGAAGATGCCGGGCGAGCCGCCGCGCGTCCAGCCCAGCAGGGCGCGCAAGAAGGACTGACCGGCCTACTCGAACCGGGACGGGTCGCCGGCGCCGTGGCGGACCACCTCGGCGGTGCCGCTGGAGAAGTCGACGACGGTGGACGGCTCGGAGCCGCAGTCGCCGGCGTCCACCACCGCGTCCACCACATGGTCCAGCCGCTCCTTGATCTCCCAGCCTTGGGTCATCGGTTCGTCCTCACCCGGCAGCAGCAGCGTGCTGGAAAGCAGCGGCTCGCCCAGTTCCGTCAGGATGGCCTGGACTACCGTGTTGGCCGGGATACGGACGCCGACCGTCTTTTTCTTCGGGTGCAGCAACCGGCGGGGGACTTCCTTGGTGGCCGGCAGGATGAAGGTGTAGCCGCCGGGCGTGGCCGCCTTGATGCTGCGGAAGACCTTGTTGTCGATGTGCACGAACTGCCCCAGCTGGGCAAAGTCCTTGCAGACAAGGGTGAAGTGGTGCTTGCTGTCGAGTTGGCGGATGGTCCGGATCCGGTCCAAGGCGTCCCTGTTGCCCAACTGTGCACCGAACGCATAACAGGAGTCGGTCGGATACACGATCAAGCCATCGGACCGGACAAGGTCCACAATCTGGCCTATCGACCGGGGCTGGGGATTCTCTGGGTGGACGTCGAAGTATCTGGCCATTCCCTGAGCTTACGACCCGGGCGCTGGTTGATCCACGGGCCGTCGGCCCACCGGGCGATTGGGCAGAGCATCCGGTGTCAGTGCAGACGGCGCTCCCAGCCGGCTGGCACCCGTCCTGCCGGACCCGGGACGGGCTGGCTGAGCGGGTGGTGCTCAGGCGGGGCCAGCGTGGGCCCCTCGTAGTATTCACCGGTGGCATAGTTCCAAAACCACCCCTCGCCCGGCTCAAAGGAACGGACAAATGGGTGGCCGCTGGCGGCGGCGTGTGCGGTGGCATGCTGCGCGGGGGAGGAGTCGCAGCAGCCAATGTGTCCGGATCCTCCGTCCGGCCTTTGGCGGCATATCAGGCAGCTGATACCTCGCCTCGGTCGTAGCTTTCGCCGCGGCCCTCGATCCCGGAACCATCCCCAAGGGTGACGACGTCCGCCGTGGTGGTTTTCCACCGCCCGAGCTCGAACGAAAATGCTCCGGTTCGGGCATCCTGGGCGCAGGAACCGCTAACGCAAAGGCGCCGTGTGCACCCATTGAAAAGTGCCTATATGCATGGTTTGCTGGTCCCGTCAGAGCCTCCGCGGCTCGACTAGAGAAAGGAATATGCCATGGCCGAGACCGAAAATCGAGCCGAGCACACCGTCGATGAGCATCGGCACGGTGAGAACTGCGGGCATGAATCCGTGCAGCACGGGGACCACGTGGACTACGTCCATGACGGACACAAGCATGCCGAGCACGAAGACCATTACGACGAGCATTAGGCGATCATTCAACAAAGGGGTACCGCCCGGCGGTGCCCCTTCGCTGGTTTAAGGCCGTGAAGCACTGCTGGAGGCAGACATCCTGACGGTCCAGCGGGCCGAGGGCGAGCGCGCACACCACTCGAAAATCAAGAAGGCAGACTCGTGCGGCAAGCCATGATCCACGCCGCAGATTTCGCGCCCATTCCACCGTTCTACTGCGGCCCTCCGAGGCGGGCAAGCGCCGTTTCACCGCGGCGTGCGGGCCGGTTGCCCCGCGGGTGGGGACGCGGCGGACCGGCCCGGTTTGCGTGGACCCGTCGGGCCTCTACAATCGGAAGGCAGTTTGCTGAAAGGTTGCTTTCACAACCCCGGCCCGGTGAACTCGCCATGAATTCTTCCAACAAGATTGGGTAACTAGGTGGACCTCACCTTCATAGTCGCGCTCGTCGTCGTGCTGGCGCTGTTCTTCGATTTCACCAACGGCTTCCATGACACGGCGAACGCGATGGCCACGCCGATTGCCACCGGGGCAATCAAACCCAAAACCGCCGTGGCATTGGCGGCCGTGTTGAATCTGGTGGGCGCGTTCCTGTCCACGGAAGTGGCCAAGACCGTTTCGGGCGGGCTAATCCGCGAGGGCGAGGGCGGCATTCAGATCACGCCGCTGATGATCTTTGCCGGGCTGATCGGTGCGATCGTGTGGAACATCATCACGTGGCTGCTGGGTCTGCCGTCAAGTTCCTCCCACGCCCTCTTCGGCGGGCTGATCGGTGCCGCCATCGTCGGTGCCGGATTCCAAGCGGTGGACTACGGCGTGGTCGTCTCCAAGGTGCTGCTGCCGGCCGTCCTGGCCCCGCTGATTGCCGGAACCGTGGCCTATCTGGCGACCAAACTGGCCTACTGGATCACCAAACGGGACGAGAGCGCCTCCAGCCCCAAGCGCGGCGGTTTCCGTTATGGCCAGATCTTCTCTTCGTCGCTGGTGGCCCTGGCGCACGGAACCAACGACGCGCAGAAGACCATGGGCGTCATCACCCTGGTGCTGATTGCGGGCGGTTTCCAGGCGGCAGGCACCGGCCCGGAGTTCTGGGTCATCCTGTCCTGTGCGCTCGCCATCGCCATCGGCACCTACTCCGGCGGGTGGCGGATCATCCGCACCATGGGTTCGGGTTTGACCGAGGTCAAGCCCGCCCAAGGCTTCGCCGCGGAGTCCTCCACGGCGTCGGCCATTCTGGCGTCGTCCCATCTGGGCTTCGCGCTGTCGACCACCCAGGTAGCCTCCGGTTCGGTGATCGGGTCCGGTCTGGGCCGCAAGGGCGCGAAGGTCCGCTGGGACACTGCCGGGCGCATTGGCATCGGATGGTTGCTGACCCTGCCGGCGGCCGGCGGCATCGGCGCCCTGGCCGCGTTCATTGCGCACCTGGGGGTGGTTGGCGTCGTGATCGACGCCGTTGCCGGTGCGGTGGTGATCGGCCTGATGTACATCATCTCCAAGCGCAACCAGATCGGTCACGACAACGCCATCAGCCACGTTGACCAGGCGGGTGAGATCGTCAGGATCAAGCGCAAGAAGAAGCGCAAGGCCACGGCCAAGAAACGCGCCAAGCAGAAGGCGGGACTATCGGCGGATCGCCTTGAGCCTACGGCCGGCCCCGATGCGGACCCCGCCCACGCGCGCCGGGAGCAGACTGCGGCGGCCGCTGCACATGCCGCCGGCACGGGGGCCACAAACAACCAAGACGGCACCGATGAAGGGGCGGCACGATGAACATCGACTGGCTGGCATTTCTGATTGTCGCCGTCGCGACCCTCGTTTCGGCGCTGCTCGTCGTCGGTTCCTACGGCCTCGGCGTCCGCCTGCTGGCCGTGGCGTCCGATGCGCCCGAAGCGCGTCGCCCGGCCTACCGCAGCCTGGCCTACCTGAGCTTCGCGGTGGCTGCCGTGGCGGTGGGCTACGGCATCTACCTGATCGTGCCCGCCTTCCACTAGTCCTTCCCGCTGGCTAGCATGGGCCCATGGCCCGGACTATCTACTATGTCGGCAGCTCGATGGACGGGTATATTGCCGACCGCCGCAACAAGCTGGACTGGCTGATGCAGTTCAACGACGCCACCGGCGTGCAGGACAGCATCAAGACGTTCATGCAGCAGGTCGGCGCGATCGTGATGGGCTCCGAGACGTACAAATTCCTGCTGGCAGAGGGGCCGGATGCCTGGGCTTACGGCTCAACACCCACGTGGGTCTTCACGCACCATGAACTGCCGGGAATTGCGGGGGCAGACATCACGTTTGTGCGCGGCGACGTCGATATCTTCCATCCGAGCATCTGCGCCGACGCCGGGGAAAGAGATGTGTGGCTGATGGGCGGCGGCCAGCTCGCTGCGCAATACGCGTCCGCCGGGCTCTTGGATGAACTGATCCTCACCTTGGTCCCGGTCGCGCTGGGCGGCGGCCAACCGCTGCTACCGGTCTCAAGCACGACGGCGCCGGCCCGGCTTCGTGCCACCCGCGCCTTGGGAGATCTGGTGGAGATGCACTACGACCTCACCCCGGTGACGCAGCAGTAACGCAACCGGGACTAGTGTTGACTACCGATCATGGCTGAGCACGACGGTCCTCCCGCGCCCAGCCGGCCAGCGACGCCGGCCAGCGACCATGCGCAGAAGAACCGCCCCCGAGGGTTTGTGATGCTGTCCGGACCGGATCATCGATTCAAAGGCAAAGCGTATCCAGCCCTTTGGGCCGTGTTGGCGGCCGTGCTGTCCATCGCAGCCTGCACCGTTGCGCCGCCCCAACCAGGCTCCAGCCAGGCGGCACCGCAACCGGCGACCGGCCAAAGCCAGCATGCGCAGCAACCCGAACCGGTCCCGAGTCAGCGCGGCCGCTTCGACCATGTGGTGATCATTGTTGAGGAAAATAAGCCGGCAGCCGATGTTCTCGGCAGCGCGTCCGCGCCCTTCATCAACCAATTGGCGGCCGATTATTCGCTGGCGGCCAGCTATTCGGCAGTGACACATCCAAGCCTGCCCAACTATCTGGCGCTGACTGGCGGCACGACCGCTGGCATCACCACCGACTGTCTTCCCACCCCGGGCAGCTGTCTGGCCAGCGGTGACAGTATTGCCGGGGAGATCGGCCGGTCGGGCCGCAGCTGGAAAATGTATGCGGAAGGCATGCCCGGCCCCTGCAGTGCCGAAAACTCCGGACTCTACGCCGTGAAGCACAACCCCTTCATGTACTACCCCGGCCTCACCGCTGACGCAGCCGGCTGCGCCGCACACGTGGTTCCCTTTACCGAGTTCGCCCGCGATCTGAAGACGGCCTCCACCCTGCCGAATTACGTCTTCATCAGCCCGGATCTGTGCCACGACATGCATGATTGCCCCATCGAAACCGGGGACGCCTGGCTGGCCCGCCAGGTGCCGAAGATCCTGGCTTCCCCGGCTTTCACCCGGCAGCATTCGCTGCTGGTGATCACCTGGGACGAAGGCCGCGGCAGCCGCAACAAGGTCGCAGCCATTTTCGCCGGATCCGCGGCCAGAAAGTCCTACCGGTCAGACGCTGCGTACAGCCACTATTCCTTGCTGCACAGCATCGAAGACGCCTGGGCCCTGGAGCCGCTCACCCAGAACGATAGGAACGCGCCGGTCATGAACGACATGCTGCGGTAGGGCAACCGTGGCGAGCTCAGCGGTTGTCGCGAATCAGATTCGTGATCCGTGCCGTGGACAAACGGCGTCCCTCGTCGTCGGTCATCACCACTTCATGCACGGTGAGGGATTGGCCCAACTGGATCGCCGTCGCCGTTCCGGTCACCAGTCCGGAGGAAACAGAGCGGTGATGGCTGGCGCCCACTTCAATCCCGACGGCGTGGCGGCCGGGGCCGGCGTGCAGCGCCGCGGCGAAGGAACCGAGCGTTTCGGCCAGCACCACGTGGGCGCCGCCGTGCAGGATGCCCGCCACTTGGGTATTTCCCTCCACCGGCATGCTCGCAACGATGCGCTGCGGGGTCATTTCGCTGAAAACGATGCCCATCTTAACCACCAGCGGGCCGACGCCGGTCGGCACGAGCCACCGGTGCAGGTGTTCCGGCACGCCGGCGTCGACGAGTTCCGCGATCGACGCCCCCGCGGAGGACTGCACGTGTCCGGGCACACCGTTGTTGGGTGTGAATTTGTCGCTCATGGGAACTAGGCTGGCAGGTGTGAGTGAAACTAACAAACCGGACGCAGCGACAGCCACTTTGGAGACCGACGGCGTTCCGCTGACCGGCGTCGAGGGCGCGTCTTCCGGCCTACACCGCCTGCTGCTGATCGATGGCCATTCCATGGCGTTCCGTGCCTTCTACGCGCTGCCGGTGGAGAACTTTTCCACGGACACCGGCCAGCACACGAATGCGGTCTACGGTTTCACTTCCATGCTGATCAAGATGATCGAGCAGCGCGAACCCACCCACGTTGCGGTGGCCTTCGACCTGGACACCCCCACGTTCCGCACGCAGGAGTATGCCGAATACAAGGGCGGCCGGAACAAGACGCCGGAGGAATTCCACGGCCAGGTGGACCTGATCGTCAAGGTCATGGAGGCGATGCAGATTCCCACTGTCACCCTTGACGGTTACGAAGCCGATGACATCATCGCCACGCTCAGCACCCAGGCTGAAGAAGCCGGGTGGGAAGTCATGGTGGTCTCCGGCGACCGCGATGCATTCCAGCTGATCACCGACAAGGTCACCGTGCTGTACCCGAAGAAGGGCATCAGCGACATCCCGCCGATGGACAGCGCCGCGGTGGAGGCCAAGTACTTCGTCCCGCCGGAGCGCTATTCCGACCTGGCCGCCCTGGTCGGGGAAACGGCTGACAACCTGCCCGGCGTTCCGGGCGTGGGTCCCAAAACCGCTGCCAAGTGGATCAACCTGTACGGCGGCGTGGACGGCATCCTGGACAACCTGGATTCCATCGGCGGCAAGGTCGGCGAATCCCTGCGCGCCAACGTCGATTCGGTCAAGCGCAACCGGCGGCTCAACCACCTGCTGCGGGACCTGGAGCTGCCGGTGGAGCTGGAGCACATGGTGCTGCAGCACCCCGACCGCGCCGCCATCGAGGAGCTCTTCGACGCGCTGCAGTTCAACACCCTGCGCAAGCGGCTCTTCGACCTCTTCGGCGAGGAAGACGCCGTGCGTGAGACGGAGGTCAATGCCCCTGCCCACCAGGTGGTTGCGGAAGCAGCCGCGCTCAAGGAGTGGCTGGCGGAGACCAACCAGCTGAACGTCGCCCTGCAGCTCGTGGCGGAAACCGCGGAAGGCGGGGACGACGCCGTCGGGCTGGCTTTGGTGGCGCACGCACGGGCGGCCTATGTGCCGCTGGCCTCGCTGGACGCGGAGGCCGAGCAGTTGCTGGCACACTGGCTGTCCGACCTGGACGCACCGAAGATCGTCCACGACTTCAAGTACGCCTACAAGGTGCTCTCGCGGCGAGGGTTCGAGTTGCTGGGGGTGGTGGATGACACCGCTATCTCGGCCTATCTCATCCAGCCCGACCGCCGCAGCTACGAGCTGGCTGACCTGGCCCAGTACCACCTGAAGATGTCCGTGGCGGCCCCCGATGCAGCCGCGAGCGGGCAGCTGGAGCTCGGCCTGACCGAGGACGACAAAGCCGGTCCCGCCGTGGTCCAGGCGTTCGCGGCGCTGCAATTGAGCGAGCATTTCGCCGGACAGCTGGTCGAGCGGGGCGCCAACCAGCTGATGGGCGGGCTTGATCTGCCGCTGTCGCTGGTGCTGGCGCGGATGGAACTCGCCGGAATTGCGATGGACACCGCCGCACTTGACCGGCTGGTGGACGACTTCACGGTCACCATCGACGCCGCCAGTTCGGCAGCGTTCGGCATCATCGGCAAGGAAATCAATCTGGGTTCGCCCAAGCAGTTGCAGGCCGTGCTGTTCGAGGACCTGGGCCTGCCCAAGACCAAGAAGATCAAGACCGGTTATTCGACCGACGCCGACGCGCTCAACGATCTGTTCGCCAAGACCGGCAATGAGTTCCTGGTGCAGCTGCTGACCTACCGCGATGCCACGAAGCTGCGGCAGACGGTGGAAGGCCTGCGCAAGACGGTGGCGGAGGATGGACGGATCCACACCACCTACGCCCAGACGGTGGCCGCCACCGGACGCCTCTCCTCGATCAACCCGAACCTGCAGAACATTCCGGTCCGTTCGGAAGAAGGCCGGCGCATCCGGGAAGCGTTCGTCGTCGGCGAGGGCTACGAGACGCTCTTGACCGCGGATTACTCGCAGATCGAAATGCGGATCATGGCCCACCTGTCCGGCGACGAGGGCCTTATCCAGGCCTTCCGCAACGGCGAGGACCTGCACCGGTTTGTCGGCGCCCACATTTTCGGGGTCGCGCCGGAAGACGTGACCAGCGAGATGCGCGCCAAGGTCAAGGCCATGTCCTACGGCCTGGTCTACGGGCTGAGTTCGTTCGGGTTGTCCAAGCAGCTGAATATCTCCGTGGACGAAGCCAGGACGCTGATGAAGGACTACTTCTCCCGGTTCGGCGCCGTCCGCGACTACCTGCGCGGCGTGGTGGACCAGGCCAGGGTTGACGGGTTCACCTCGACGATCGAAGGCCGGCGCCGGTACCTGCCGGATCTGGCCAGCGACAACCGGCAGCTGCGGGAGATGTCGGAGCGGGCGGCCCTGAACGCGCCGATCCAAGGCTCCGCCGCGGACATCATCAAGAAGGCGATGCTCGGCGTCGCCCAAGAGCTGGAAAGCCAGGGGCTGAAGTCCCGGATGCTGCTGCAGGTCCACGATGAACTGGTGCTGGAAGTGGCACCGGGGGAGCGGGAGCAGGTGGAGCAGTTGGTGCGCGCCCAGATGGGCGGCGCCGCGGACCTGTCGGTGCCGTTGGATGTTTCGGTGGGCGTGGGCGCCAACTGGCAGGAAGCCGGCCACTAGTCCCTCGGCCTGATTCATTCGGGTGTGGTGACGCGGCCGAGCAGGCCGCCCTCGGCCAGGTAGGCCGTGACGGAAACGGCGATGGCCTCGGCCGCGAGCAGCGACACCAGAACCACCAGTTGGATGAGTCCGGCGTCGAGCGGCGATGCGCCCCCGAGCACCAATCCGACGAACGCTCCGGGCAGCGTGACGGTGCCAACGGTGCGGGTTTGGTCCAACGCCGGCAGCAGCGCTTCGGCTGCCACCGGCCGGGCCACCAGCGACCGGGCGGCGCGGCCCCGCAGCCCGAGGGCAAGGCCGGCCTCGACTTCCCCCGACCGCGCCTGCAGTTCCTGGCTCAGCCGCCGGCCGGCCAGATTCGTGGCGGTCATCGAGCCGCCGATCAGCTGGCCCACGACGGCGGCCAGGGCCAAGGGCTGCAGCGGCAGGACGCCGGTCACCAACATCAAGCCGACAACCGGCAGGACCCCGGCGGCAATGGGGAGCGCGGCCCGCCAGACCGGGCGTGTCGCCGATGCGGTGCGCAGCGGTCCACGAGGCCACGGCCAGCATCAGCAGCAGGAAGGCTGCGGCCAGCCATCCGGACCTGCCCAGCTGGGAAATGACGACGGCGACGACGGCCAGTTGACCGAGTGCCCGCGTTCCGGCCAGCAGGACCTGCCTGACGGGGATCCCCAGCGCGCTCCGGCCGACGCTGGCGGCAACGCCCAGCAGGGCAACCAGCAGAAGCCAGACAACTGGACCGGTGTTCAGCAGCGTTGAATGATCCGGCACCCGCCCAGTCTCGCACCTCGGGCTTGTGCACGCGCACCCTCCGGGCGCGGTCCGCTCTGGCGGACCGGGGGAGCTGCGGCTAGGCTCACAAACCGTGATCACCCACACGCAGGACACCCGCCAGGACTTCCGCATCGATCAGTTTGCCGCCGGGCTGGACGGCGAAGCACCGGACGCCAAGACACTCGGCTGGTTCGAAGCGGTCAGCTTCGGCTTCCACGACAAAAAGCCCGATCCGGCGGACATCGCCGCCTACACCAAGGCCTACGGCGCCGATCGGCGGGTCCTCTGGGGCGCCTACGATGATTCGCCGCGCCCCGGCGTGTGGGACACCCGAGTACCCGTCGCCACCTACGCCACCATGGTCAACACCCTCAATGTGGGCGGCGGCCGACTGATGGACACGCACCTCATTACCGCGGTGACGGTCCGGGCAACGCACCGCCGCCGCGGACTGCTGCGGCGAATGATCACCGACGACCTGAAGCAGGCCGCCGACCGGGGGCTGGCGATGGCGGCGCTGACGGCCTCCGAGGCCACCATCTACGGTCGGTTCGGTTTCGGTGCCGCCACCTTCACCCGAGAAGTGGAGATCGACGTCCGGGAGCGCTTCGGACTGCGTGCCCCGGCGACCGGCACGATGGAGTTGGCCGACCCGGCTTCGCTCCAGGAGCTGGCGCCGGAGTTGTTCAACCGGTTCCATGCCCGCGTCCCGGGCTCCATCGGCCGCCAAGCCAGCTACGCCCTGCGCGTCTCCGGCCGCTGGAGCCAAGACAGTGCCTCGGAGGACAAGGCGCTGCGCACGGCGGTCCATTACGACGGCGAGGGCCGCCCGGACGGCTACGTCAGCTATCGCTTTGCCGGCTGGGACAACAGGCCTTACACCGTGAAGGTGATGGATCTGGTCGCTGCCGGACAGGATGCCTATCTGGAACTCTGGCGCTATCTCGGATCGCTGGACCTGGTAGAGCGGATCCAGTTCACGCTTTCCCCGGAGCAGGATCCGCTGGCCTGGGGGCTGACCGACAGCCGCGGCTACGAGGTGAAGGCCGTGGAGGACGGTTTGTGGCTGCGCGTGCTGGACCCCGTGGCGGTCCTGCAAACCCGGCCGTATGTTCACGACGGCGGCTGCACGCTGCGGATTAGCGATCCGTTGAACATCTGCGGCGGCGCCTACCGGCTCACGGTGAAGGACGGCCGCGGAACCGTCGACCGGCTGGCTGCGGACGCGGACGTTGACGCCGTCGTGCCGGTGGATTCGCTTGGCTCCCTCTTCCTCGGCGGGGTCCGGGCCAGGACGCTGGCCGCCGCCGGGCATTTCTCCGGGGCATCCGCGGACACTGTGGACCTGCTGGACAGCCTGTTCGCTACGGACACCGCACCCTACTGCATCACGCATTTCTGAGCGGGCGCCGGGGCAACCGGCGGCCCGGCACGGCCGCGGCCCCGGGGCTGAAGCGCCATGGGGCCGGAGCGCTTTGCCCGAATTGGGCTAACCGGCTAGACTTATTGGGCGCGTAATGCGTATGGAGAGCCCCTTCCAACGGAGGGCAGGCTCCATCAGTGTCACCAAAATACATCAGTCCGTTTCCGTAAACGGCAATGCATCCCTCGGGCAGCAGCGGTCGAACGCTGTTGTGTGCCGGGACGCAGGGCAGTCACGGAACTCAGAAATCTATCCACATCGGAGCCCCTACTACATGACCATCACCTCCACCGAGAAGCCCGGTACCCCGCAGGTCGCCATCAACGACATCGGTACCGCTGAAGACTTCCTCGCAGCCGTCGACGCAACCATCAAGTACTTCAATGATGGCGATCTGGTCGAAGGCACCGTCGTCAAGGTTGACCGCGACGAAGTCCTGCTCGACATCGGTTACAAGACCGAAGGTGTCATCCCCTCCCGCGAGCTTTCCATCAAGCACGACGTTGACCCGGGCGATGTTGTCGCTGTCGGCGACGAGGTCGAAGCCTTGGTGCTGACCAAGGAAGACAAGGAAGGCCGCCTGATCCTGTCCAAGAAGCGTGCTCAGTACGAGCGCGCTTGGGGCGACATCGAGAAGGTCAAGGAAGAGGACGGCGTTGTTACCGGCACCGTCATCGAGGTTGTCAAGGGTGGCCTGATCCTCGACATCGGCCTGCGCGGCTTCCTGCCCGCCTCCCTGGTCGAAATGCGCCGCGTGCGCGACCTGGCTCCGTACATCGGTCAGCAGATCGAAGCGAAGATCATCGAGCTGGACAAGAACCGCAACAACGTGGTGCTGTCCCGCCGTGCATGGCTCGAGCAGACCCAGTCCGAGGTCCGCTCCACCTTCCTCAACAAGCTGGAGAAGGGCCAGGTCCGTCCGGGCGTCGTCTCCTCGATCGTCAACTTCGGTGCCTTCGTGGACCTGGGCGGCGTCGACGGTCTGGTGCACGTCTCCGAGCTGTCCTGGAAGCACATCGACCACCCCTCCGAGGTCGTCGAGGTTGGCCAGGAAGTCACCGTCGAGGTGCTCGAGGTGGACCTGGACCGCGAGCGCGTGTCCCTGTCCCTGAAGGCCACCCAGGAAGATCCGTGGCAGACCTTCGCCCGCACCCACGCCCTGGGCCAGATCGTTCCGGGCAAGGTCACCAAGCTGGTTCCGTTCGGTGCGTTCGTCCGCGTCGAAGACGGCATCGAGGGCCTGGTCCACATCTCCGAGCTGGCCGTGCGCCACGTGGAGCTGGCCGAGCAGGTTGTCTCCGTCAACGACGAGGTCTTCGTCAAGGTCATCGACATCGACCTGGAGCGCCGCCGCATCTCGCTGTCGCTGAAGCAGGCCAACGAGGGTGTAGACCCCGAGGGCACCGAGTTCGATCCGGCTCTGTACGGCATGGCTGCCGAGTACGACGAGCAGGGCAACTACAAGTACCCGGAGGGCTTCGACCCGGAGACCAACGAGTGGCTTGAAGGCTACGAAGCACAGCGCGCCGCTTGGGAGCAGCAGTACGCTGACGCCCAGGCTCGCTGGGAAGCCCACAAGAAGCAGGTTGCCGCTTCGCTGGCCGAGGAAGCCCAGGCTCCGGGCGAGTCCGAGGCCGCTCCGACCAGCTACTCCTCCGACGCCCCGGCGGCTCCGGCCTCCACCGGCGGCACCTTGGCTTCCGACGAAGCTCTGGCTGCGCTGCGTGAGAAGCTGACCGGCGCGTAACAACTGCGTCATCGGCACCGTAACCATCCGGTGCTGCGCGACTCACGGAACCCCCGTACCTTTCTGGTGCGGGGGTTCCGTGCTGTCTGGACCGGCTCGGCGGCGCCGGCACTCAGATGACAAGGAGACCAGGACCTCAACCCGTCCGTCCGGCGGTTATCACGGGCAACTAGTTCTTCCCGGGCGGACCTCCGGGGCGTAGCATGAGCCCACCAGCGTCCAGGACGCAGACTTAGGGGAGTCGACATTGCGACGTTCAGAAACCGTTCCGCAGAGTTTGCAGAACCGTCCTCGTCACCGCACCCGGCTGTGGACCGTTGCCTTGTGCGCTGCACTGGGCTGCGGCGTTGCCGCCTGTTCGGACGAGCCCCGGCCGCCCGTGCACGTGGATGCCCCGCCGGACCCGTCAGTCGTGCGCGAGGTGGTGGCGCCCAGCGCGCTGATGCGGCACCTGAAGGCGCTGCAGGCGGCGGCGGACTCGAACGGCGGGAACCGGGCCGACGGAACCGGGGGCTACGAGGCGTCCGCGGAGTACGTCGAGGAACAGTTGCGTGCGGCGGGGTACCAGCCGCGGCGGCAGGAGTTCAGCTACGGCCGGCGCCACCCGGTGGACGCGTTCAACATCCTGGCCGACAGCGGCAGCGGCTCGGGGAACGTGCTGGTGCTCGGCGCGCACCTGGACTCGGTCGAGGACGGCCCCGGGCTCAACGACAACGGCAGCGGGGTCGCCGCGGTGCTCGAGGTCGCGCTGCGGCTCGCGGAGCAGGGCACCGTGTCGCGGGACCGGATCCGGTTCGCGTTCTGGGGCGGCGAGGAAGACGGAATGCACGGCTCGGAACACTACGTCGAGGAGCTCTCCCGTGCGGAGGCCGCCGCGCACGTCGCCTACCTGAACGTGGACGTGGTGGGCTCGCCGAACGCGGTGGCGTACGTGTACGACGGCGACGGCTCGGACTCCGAGGAGGCCGGACCCGAGGGCTCGGGCGCCGTCGAAAAGGTCTTCGTGGACATCCTGCGCGGCGAGGGGGTCGAGGCGCTGCCGTTCGGGTTCATCGAAGACTCGGACTACGACGCGTTCGTTAAAAGCGGCATCCCGGCCGGGGGCCTGTTCACCGGCGACGCGGGGACCAAGAGCGAGGCCGAGGCGCAGACGTTCGGCGGACAGGCCGGGGACCAGTACGACGAGTGCTACCACCGGGCCTGCGACACCATCAAAAACGTCGACATGGCAGTGCTGGAACAGATGACCGAAACGCTCATGAGCGCGACGGTCTCGCTCGGCGGCATCGAGGGCGGCCTCGCCAAGGGCGGCGCCCCAACGCAGCACGGCGCCGGCTGAGGCGCCGCGCACTCAAGCCTTCACGAGCACCGGCGACTCATCGTTGGCGGTGGTCCCCGAACCGAGGTAGCGCTCGATGCTGACGGGGCAGTTGCCCGGCCCGCTGCCCTGCCCCCGACGGCGGAAATTGATGACCTGGCCGGTTCTTCCGCACCCGCAGGTGCCGGTCTCGACGTCGCCCAGATCGTCGGTCAGGAGGAAACCGGGGTAGCTGGTGTTGAGCGCGTCCAGCACGGCTATGGTGCCGGTGCTCCCCGGAGCGAGTTCCTTGCCGACCTCGCCTGGGTCCCGGATGGAGATGTAACACCACGGCGGGACGTGCTTGCGATGCAGGTGGCATTCGACGGCGAGCATGTTCGACTCGATCATCCCGTACATATCGCGCACGTTCCCCGGGCGCACGGCGAGCAGGTCGTGGCACCGTTCCCAAAAGCCTTCGGCAGGGAGAGCCTCGGCCGTGTGCCGCTTCCAGCCGCCCAGCGTGATGATCATGCTGTAGGGGTCCAACCGCGCACTGATCTTCTCTTGCTCGAGGAACCGGAGGAGCCGGCTGATGAGGAACGGCGGACCGACGATGTGCCGGGTCATGTGGCCCTTCCACCGGCGCAGGTGCTCCAGGGCCGCCCGGGCGTCGAACGCCTGGTCGGCAACGAGGTAGGCGTGGTGGTCGAAGACGCTGTTCAGGATGTTGAAGTCCTTGAGCAGACCCATCTCCGATGCCTCGGCGTCCGTCGGGTTCAAGAACAGGCCCGCGCCCCCGGACAAGTTGAAGAACTCCCGATAGGTCCCGATCAGGCCGACCAGGGCCCCGGTCATGGTCTCGCTGTTGCGGCGGGCGACGGACTGGACGCCGCGGGTTCCGCTGGATCGGGTCTCGGTTTCGACGTCGGCCAGGGAGCAGGTGAGCAGCACCTGGGCGTCGGGACGCTTAAACATGCCGACCGTCAACAGGGGCAGGCGTTGCAGATCGTTGATGTCGTTGATCGCGGCGGGATCGACTCCCGACGCGTCGCATTGGGCACGGTAGAAGCCGTTCCTGGTTTGATGGTAGATCGCGGCGTCCCGTAGGACGCCCGTGACCGACTGTGCCCAGTCGTCAGGGGACTGGGCGTGTGCCTGGGACACATTCCCCAGCATCTGTGGTAACGAGAGCATGGTGTCACTCCTCGGTGGGTGCGAATCGAATAACGTGGTGGGGCCGCCGGGTCAGCCGTACCTACGCAGCTCGGAAAAGAAGTCCTCGACCACGTGGAGCTGCCCGCTGCTGGCCAGTTCGTCGTAGACGTACTTGCCTACCGCGAGGTCAAGCACGCCCAGTCCGAACGGCGAGAACACCACGGGGCGGTCGGCCGCCGGTGAGACCTTTCCTGCCATGACGTCGGCCAAGGTGCCGTCCACGAAGTCCCGATTTCCAACCATCTGCTCCGCTAGGTGGGCCGACGTCCCGGCTTTCAAGCAGTGGTCGACGTCGTCGAGGATGTTGGTCGACGCCAACAGGATCTCGGGGGCCAGGTCGCGCAAAGACACGTGCAGCACCAGCGGGTTGTGCGCGAACCATGTGGGGTCTATCACGTGCGGCTCGCCCGCCACCGTAGCGAACACGACGAGGTCGCTGCTTTTGATCAGCTGCTCGGGGCCGTCGTGCACGGTCACCCGGGCTTGGACGCCGCTGCGTTCGAGATAGCCCTTGAAACCCTCCGCGCTCTCGGCCGAGAGGTCGAACACCCCGATCTCGTCGAAGGACCAGTCGGTCGCGTCCAGGAAGGTGTGGATGTAGCGGGCAATGAGGCCAACACCGAAGAACCCGATGCGTCTGGGACGCCCGCGTCCCCGGCTGAGCCAGTCCGCAGCCGCGGCGGCCGACGCTGCGGTCCTGGAAGCGCTGATAACGGAGCTCTCCATGCACGCGAAGGGGTAGCCCGTGGCCCGGTCGTTGAGGATCAACACCGCTGAGGCACGCGGGATCCCCGACGCCACGTTGTCCGGAAAGCTGGAGACCCACTTGATGCCGTCAACCTCCACCTCTCCGCCGACCGAGGCGGGCAGGGCGATGATGCGTGAGGTGGGACGGTCCGGGAAACGCAGGAAGTAGGACGGGGGGTTCACCGAGTCTCCGGCGGCATGCACCCGGTAGGTCTGCTCGACCAGCTCGACGACCTGCTTCTCCCGGCCCTGGAGCACCTGCTGGACCTGGGCCCCCGGGATGACCGCGAAAGGCGGAACCGTCTTCGGCCCTGCGGCCGCTGTGACTGGGGGAGTGGTAAATCCTGTCATGGTGCACCGTCCTGTGCATGGGTATCTAGATCGAATACGTTGCGGGGTTCGGCCATGCCGACGAGGATCTCCCGTGGTCCCTCGTATGCCTCGCGGCTGTGGGCCATGCGGACGTTGTCGACCAGCATGAGGTCCCCCATCTCCCAGGGGGTTCGAAGGGTGTGGTCCTCGTAGATCTCGTTCAGGAGGGCGACGATGTCCTCGCCGATCGGCTGGCCGTCGCCGAAGTGCGTGTTGAACGGCAGCCCGTCGGGACCGTAGACGTCCACCAGGTACTCCCGCACCTCGGGCGCGATCGTCCATTCGCTCAGGAAGGCGATCTGGTTGAACCAACAGCGTTGGCCGGTCGCGGGGTGCCGAACCACGGCAGGGCGCCGTTGCCGGGTGCGCAGCTCCCCGTCGGGCTGCCACTCGAAGTCGATCTCGTGCGCCCGGCAGTAGCTCTCGACGTCGGCGCGGTCGGAGACACCGAAGGCCTCCTCGTAGGAGGCACCGATGTCCTCGTTGTAGCTGCGGGCGAGCAACCATCCCTCGCTTTCGAACCGCCGGACAATGTCCGCGGGGATGGCATCGAGCACGGCGCGGGCGTCCGCCACACCGGTCACTCCACCGACGCTGGGTGCCTGAAGGCAAGCGAAAAGCATCAGTCCGGGGAACTCAAGCGCATAGCTGAGCTCGTGGTGCATGCACATGGGCTGATTCGCGGGCCACGTGAGGGATGAGTACACACCGTCCAAGTACGGCTGCCTGGTGGCGAAAGCCTCCCGGTCCTGCATGAGACCGCTGGGAACCAGCCGCTGGAAGGTATCGGCCACTTCGGCCGGATCACGGAGGCCCAGACCGCGGACCAGGACGGCGCCGTGTTCATCGACTGCCGCACGAAGCGCCTCACGGTTTTGTTCGGCCCACCGCACGGGGTCGTGCCCGTACTCCACCGTGAGCATCGGCACGCGGCCGGCTTGGCGTTCCACGTCGAACTGGATCCTGGGTGAAGGAGACGACATCAGAGGTCCTTTCGTTTCATGGATAGCGGGTCGGAGTGGCCAACCGGCCATCCCACAGGGGCCATGGAGTGGGGCTCTGCACCGGTTACCGCTGGCTGCGGGGCGGGCGGAACGGCGGCGTCCGCCGGGGACGAGGCCTCGAGCAGGGTTGCCAGGTCCGAGAGGACGGGTGTCTGCATGATGTCCTTGATCGACACCGCGCGCTTGAGCAGCACGGCGAGCTTCACGGCGGACAGCGAGGTTCCGCCCAAGGCGAAGAACGAGTCCTGCCCGCCGATGCGGCCCGCCGGAAGGCCGAGCACCGTCGCCCATGCCTCGGCGAGCCGCTGCTCGGTGGCGGAGAGGGCTTCCATGGCGGTGCCGGCCTCGGGAACGACCTCCCGCGCCAGACGGGTTAAGGTCTTCCGGTCGATCTTCCCGTTACCGGTGAGGGGAAGGCTCTCCTGCCACCTGTACGCCGACGGCACCATGTAGCCCGGTACCCGCGCGGCCAATTCGCTGCGGATTTCGTCGACCTCAAGCGACCGGTTGCCGGAGTAGAACGCCACGAGGAACTTGGACTGCCCCGCGCTCTGGCCGTCTCCCTCTGCTTCGCCGACGACCACGGCACCGTCCCGGACGCCGGGCACCCGCAACAGCGCGTTCTCGATGTCGCCGATCTCGATGCGGAACCCGGAGATCTTGACCTGGTTGTCCCGCCGGCCCAGATACTCCAGCTTGCCGTCCGCGGACCAGCGGCCGTAGTCGCCCGCCCGGTAGAGCCGCGCGCCCTCCACGTAGGGGTCGGTGGAGTAGGCCTGTGCCGTGCGCTCCGGGTCGTTGATGTAGCCGCGGCCCACACACACTCCGGAGAAGGCGATCTCGCCCGGCGCTCCGAGCGGCACGAGCCGCTGCCGCTCGTCGAGGATGTGGATCCGGACGTTCGGGATCGGCGGGCCCAGTGGCACGGAGCCGTCCGCGGGCGCTGCGCTCATCACCTCGTGGTTCGTGTCGTCCGAGGTCTCCGTGAGTCCGTACGCGTTGACCAGCTTGACGTCCGGCATCACCTCGAACCAGCGGCGGACCAGCTCACGTTTCAGGGCCTCTCCGGTCGCCGAGACGCAGCGGAGGTGCGGCAGGGCGCGGGGTTTGCCGGCCAGGTACGCCACCACCGCGTCCAGATAGGACGGGACGACCTGGAAGACCGCGACCGCGCCCCGTTCCACGGTGTCGATGAACCGCTCGACGTCGAGGATGCGGTCCTGCGCGACAATGTGTGTGCGGCCGCCGACGAGCAGGGCGGAGACCAGTTGCCACAAGGAGATGTCGAAGCATTGGGGGGCGCTCTGGGCGACGACGTCGCCGGGGCCAATCCCCAGGTCCTCGATCTTGGCGTACAGGTGGTTCACCATCCCGTCGTGCTCGCACATCGCGCCCTTCGGCTCGCCGGTAGAACCCGAGGTGAAGTAGACGTAGGCGAGTTGGTCTGGACGCACCTGCACGCCGGGATCGTCGTCGTCGTGCCCCTCGGCCTCGATGTTTTCGAAGAGGAGCTTCGTGACCGAAGGCATGGTGTCGAGTGCTTCATCCAGTGAGCCGGCGCTGCCTTCCTCGGTCAGCGCCATCCTGCTCCCGGCCCGGGCGAGTGTCCTGGCGATCCGGTCGGCGGGGAAGTGCGGTTCGATCGGCAGGTACGCGCCGCCGGCCTTGAAGACGCCGATGACGGCGGCCATCCACTCCAGATCCCGCTCGGCGACGACAGCCACCACGTCCTCCGCCTGCAGCCCGCGCGCCAGCAGGGCGCGGGCAATCCGGTTGGCGCGGGCGTTCAGCTCCGAGTAGGTCCACTCCCGCGCGTCCTGGACGGCCGCGATGCGCTCGGGATGCTGCCGGACGCGTTCCTCGAACAGCTCGTGGAAACGCCGCCGTGGCCGGGGCCGCTCGGGTCCGGCGAGCTGCTCGAGCTGGAAGCGCCGCTCCTCGGGATCGATCAGGTCGAGGTCGAAGGGATCCGCCTCCGGGTTCGCAAGCAAATGGCGGAGCGCGGCGAGGTGGTAGCCGGCGATCCGGAGGGCTGCCTCCTCGTCGAGGACGTCGCGCCGGTAGCGCAGGCGCAAGGCTTCGCCGCCTGCGGTGTCGCGGAGTGACACTCCAAGCACGATGCTCTCCGGCAGCTCGGGATCGTCGTCCCGGAGGGCGTCGAACACTACCTCGTAGCCTGGCGCGGCTGCCTCGTGGCTAGCCTGCCCGGGGTCGGACTGTTCGGTGTGGGCCTGCTGGCGGCGGTGCGCCGCGGCGACCAGCGCCCGCCATGAACCTTGTCCCGGATTGAGTTCGCAGGGCCAGGTTCCCGAGGTGTCCCTGCAGCCGCTGGTGATCTCTGTTTCGCCGGACAGCGCCTGCAGCACCCTTGCATGGGCCGCGAGCCAGATCGATGCCGGAGTCGCGTCCAGGGTGCGGGACAATGCCCTCACGGCCTGGCGCAGGTCCTCGGGTACCGCCGCCTCGACCTGCCCCTGACCCGGACGGCGCTCCTGGGTCCACCGGGGAATCGCCGTCGGCGCGGCACTCGCGGGGACGGTCCGGTGGTTGCCCAGGGCCGGCGAACGGTCGCCGACGGTTCGGCAGGTCAGCGCAGAGGTGGTGGTCATGACACGGGCCTTTCCAGTGCGATGGGGGTCGTGGCGGCGGCTCGGGCCTCTTCGGCCGGGTTGCCACCCCACAGGGTTCCCCGAGGGAGTGTCGTCCCCTTCATGACGAAGGAGTCGGCGGCGACAACGGCACCGTCTTCAATGGTCACGCCGTAGTGCACAAAGGCGGCGACGCCGAGCGTGACGTCGTCCCCGACCACGTTGTAGTCGGACTTGAACATTCCGTCCTCTTGGGAGTGGGACTGGATTGTGGCGCCGTTGTTCAGCGTGCAGCGGGAGCCGATCGTGACCAGCGTCCGCTCGATCACCGCGCAGCCGTCGTCGAAGACCCGCGAGCCGATCCGCACGCCCAGCAAACGCCAGATCAGGGCCTTGAACGGCGTTCCATTGAAGAGAGCCAGGTACCGGCTTTGGGCCTGCAGCTTCCAGTACCGCTCGTGCCACCAGAAGTAGGGGTTATAGATGGAGCACAGCTGGGGCCGGAGCCGCCGGAATCCCGTGGCGAGGTGCTGGATGCCGACCGGGACCAGCACGCCGAGCACGAGCATCACGACGAACGATGCGCTGATCGCAAGGAAACCGAATTGGTCGGACAGTTCGAGGCCGGCGAACATCGCCAACAGGGCCACCGTGGCATTGAACCAACGCGCCAGCATCCAGAGGGCCATGGTGCGCAGGTTGTGGCGGTTCTTGGCCGACAGGTCCCGGCGGAGCCGGGCAGGGCTCCTGTACTCCTCGGGGAGGGTGTCCCGCAGCACAGAGCGGGGGATCTCGAACGGCGGAGATCCGAGCAGGCCCACGTCCTGGCGCACCGGCCCGTCGATGGGGACCATGACCTTGGTCGCGAGCAGACAGTTGTCCCCGGTCCTGGCTCCGGCGGGGTACAGAACGGCGTTGCCCAAGTAGTTGTGAGCGCCGATCGTCACCCCACTGACCTTGAACGACGTCGCCGAATAGTCCGTGTTCATGAAGGACACGCCGTCGGCGATCATCGTGCCGGTGCCGATGGTCGAAAGGAACGGGTTGTCGTGCTTGAATCCCGTGCCAAAATTCGAGCCGGACTGTTGGACCTGCGGCTGCTGGTACCCGATGGCCCGCACGTAGTTTACGACGTAGGAGCTGTCGCCGAACAACTGCCCGAGCATGCGACTGTTGGTCATCTTGGCCACCGCGCGTGCCGCCGCGTCACGCAGGCCGAACAGCGGGTACACCGTGCCGGGCTTCACCGCGAGCTGGACCAGCCCCGGCAGGGTCGTGACGAGGACCAACGCCACGGCGGTTCCACCGAGGACGCCCAAGCCGGCGTAGGCCGCGGCGTCGGCGTAGAAAACCCAGTCATTGAACGCCAACTCCTGCGGCTCCAGCAGGGCCGCGACGTTCGGGTCGGCCAGGACGACCAGTGCGATCACCAGTCCCCACATGGTCCGGCCCAAGCCGATCGTGCCCAGGAGCTGGGAAAAGCCAAACCATCCCCGGCGCCACGGCCGGTAGGGGGTCGGGTCCACCGTTGCGTAATCCGCGCCCCCGGGCCGGCCCGGCGAACCATGCCACCGTTCGCCCTCCGGCACGGCTTGGCCGGTGTAGAGAGTGGACCGGTGGCCCAGCTGCGAGCGGTCGCCCATAGACGTGTTGATGTCCAAGACACTGCCTTCGCCGATGGTCACCTCCCGGCCCAGCGTGACCCCACCCATCTGGATGACGCCGCCGTGGGCACGGTAGCCGTTGAGCATGGCGTCCTTGCGGATCACCGTCCCCTCCCCGATCGTCAGCAGGTCGGTGCAGATCGGCAGCCGATTGGTCATGATCATCACGTTGCGGCCGACCTTGGCGCCCATGGCCCTCAGATAGAAGGTCGTCAGCGGCGAACCGGCCATCAGCGAGAGGGGGGAGGTTCGCATCAACGCCTTAACCAGCCAGAACCGGAAGTAGGCCATGCTCCAGATGCGGATCTCCCGGGGACGGAAGCGCCCGATGAAAATCCACTTGGCGGCCACCGGCAGGATGCATAGCAGCACGAACGTGGCTCCTGCATAAGCGATCGACCGCAGGTAGAGATCCCAGAAGGGCGTCCCATGGCTCACCCAGTTGTGGTTACCCGGACCCGCGTCCGGGAACAACCACAGGTACCCCACGACCGTGATGAAGCCCGCAAAAAGGCAGGAGCAGATGTAGACGAGAACTTGGAGGGCGCCGCAGGTGACATACTCCCACGTCCGCGCATCCATGGGCGGCGGCGTCTCCGGCACTGAGGCCACGGCTGGCGAGGGCTCCACCTCCTTGTCCTGCTGCGGGGGAATCTGCAGGGCCGCTGCCAGTGCGGAGATGTTCGGGTTGCTGTAGATCTCCTTCATGGACACCTGCGGCAGGTCCGGCTGCTTGCGCACGCGGGCGCAGAATTTCGCCATCACCAGTGAGTCGGCGCCGAGGTCATGGAAGAAGTCATCGCCCGCCGCGACCTGTTCGGTGCCGAGCACGCCCGCGAGCACCTCGGCCAGCCGGTCCTGGACGGCTGTCGCCGTCGTCTCTTCCGCCGGTGCCAGGGCCGCGGCCAGGGCCTCGATGGTGGGAGCCTGGTAGATGTCCTTAATCGACACAGCCGGCAGGTCCGGCTGCTTGCGCACGCGGGCGCAGAATTTCGCCATCACCAGTGAGTCGGCGCCCAGGTCAACGAAGAAGTTGGCGTCCACCTGCACTTGCTCGATGCCGAGCACGCCGGACAGAACCTCTGCCAACCGGTCCTGCACCTGCGCGGTCGCCGTCGCCTCTTCCACCGGCGCCAGGGCCGCGGCCAGCGCCGCGATCGTCGGGTTCTGGTAGATGTCCTTGATCGACACCGCCGGCAGGTCCGGCTGCTTGCGCACCCTGGCGCAGAACTGCGCCATCACCAACGAGTCCGCGCCCAGTTCCAAGAAGAAGTCGGCGTCCAGCGGGACGTCGTCCTTCTTCACCACCGATGCGAGAAGTTCCGCCAGCCTGCGCTCCAAGGCACCGCGGGCACCAGTAGCCGGCGTGGCCGTGGAGTCGCTCCCGGCCGGAGCCGTGGGTGCCTCAGGGGTCGGGGGGTTCGTCGGAGTTGTGGAACGCGGAGCCCCCTGCACGTCGTGGACGGACAGTTTCACTGCACAAAACTCCTTGTTGAGGCGGTGGCCGTTGAGGCGGTGGCGACGGGATCGGCCACGGGTGCCTTTTGCCGCCGCCCCGACACCGGGCCGGACAATCGGGCAGGAGCCACCGACACCTCGGCGGTGGCGAGCGCTTCGGCCCCGAAGTGGTCGAGCACCCAGTCGGGGTCGTAGATGGTTTCCAGGTACGGGCGGCCCAGATCCGGGGAGATGGCCACCGCCGTCGCGTCCTGGGCGTCGTGGTCGGCGAGCCAGGACATGGCGCCATGGACCACGGTCCCGGTGGAGCCACCGAGCATGAACCCGCCCGCCGCAAGGCGGTGGCAGGCGCGCACCGTGTCCAGCTCCTCGACCATCACCACGTCATCGATCAAGGACTCGTCGAGCTGCGGCGGCCGCACGCTCATGCCGAGCCCCGGGATCAGGCGGGTGGCCGGCTGGCCGCCGAAGGAGACCGATCCCACGGCGTCGACCGCGACGATCCGGACATCGGGACGGTGCTCGCGGAAGTACCGTGCGCAACCCATCAAGGTTCCCGTTGTCCCGGCTCCCACGAACAGCACGTCCAGCTCGGGGAACTGCTGGGAGATCTCGGGTGCGGTCCAGCGGTAGTGTGCTCCCCAGTTGCCGGGATTGGTGTACTGGTTGAGCCAGATGTACCGCTCGTCGGACGCGCACAGCTCCCGGACGTGGTTGAGCCTGGCCCCGAGCAGGCCGTCGACGGGATCCGGTTCGGTGACCAGGTCCACCTGCGCCCCAAGCGACTCCATGAGTTGCCGGGTGGCCGGGTTGCAGCGCGGATCGATCACGCACACGAAGCGGTATCCCTTGCTGGCGGCGATCATGCTGAGCGCGACGCCGAGGTTCCCCGAAGAGGACTCCACCAGGGTGGAGTCGGGGCCGATCAAGCCCTCCCGCTCGGCGCGCTCGACCATTTCCCGCGCGGGCTTAAGCTTGATCGAGCCGGCGAAGTTGAACCCCTCGATCTTCAGGTAGAGGCGGCGGCCCAGCATCCCTTCCAAGTCGATGAAGAGGCTCTGCTCGTTGAACAGGTGCGGATCCTTGATGATCGGCATGGTATCCCTCGTTCTCTTACCATGAGCTTGGTCACGAGGGTCGCCAGGGAATGGCGGTTCGGATTAGTGAGCATCGCTGTTCTCCCCAAGAACCCCATGAAGCTGCAAGTTTGCAATGCCCTTTCAGTGAACCTCCGCGCACGTTATCGCGCCGTTATTGCGCCGTTATCGGCACAGTTGGGGGCCCGTCGAACCGCAGGGTCTGGGAGGGAGCATGCCATCATGGGGAATAGCAGCAACAGGCAGGCGTTTGCCCTGATTGGAGGCACAACATGCCGAAAGAAGTGGACCTCCACGCCCTGCAGCAGGCCACGGTGTGGGACAACGCGGACCGGAGACTGGGAGTGGTGGGCCAAGTGCACCAGGATCCGGCCACCGGAACCGTCCAGTGGATCACCGTGGGCCTGGGCCTGGCGGACAGCCGCGAAAAATTCGTGCCGATAGACGGGGCGCGGATTGATCAACACGATGTGTTCGTCGCCTACAGCCACGACACCATCAAAGACTCGCCTTCACCGGCGGCCGCCGACGGGCTGACCCCGGAGGAAGAAGCCGAGTTGCGCCGCTACTACGGCACCGAGCGCTAACGTCCAGTCAGGCCCTGGTGCTGACCGTGACCGTGAATTTGGGGTTGCGCGCCACCTGGCGGGTGGGCCCCACCAAACGGTTCAAGGCCGGCTTGTACGCCAGATGGCTGTTCCACACCGTCCACAGTTCCCCGCCGGGCGCGAGGACACGGCCGGCGTCGGCGAAGAGCTTCAGGGCAATGCCTGCATGGACGGTGTTTCCGATATGGAACGGTGGATTGAGCACGACCAGCTGCTCCGAAGCCGCGGGCAGCGAGGACAAGGCATCATCCCGCCGCACCTGAACGCGGTCCGCAACCGCGTTTGCCTCGGCGGTGGCACGCGCCGATTTGACGGCGGAGGCCGACTGGTCCACGGCCAGCATCCGCAGGCCGCCGCGGGCCAGGGCCAGGTAGGCAGCGATCGTACCGTTGCCGCAACCCAGATCCACCGCGCGGTCGGCCTGCCGGGCTTCGGCGAGCAAGGGGAGCAGGAACCGCGTTCCCGGGTCCACCTTGGGTCCGCCAAAGGTGGACCCGAAGGCGACCAGCCGCAGCGGAAGGGGGAGTCCGACGTCGTGCTCCTCGGTGCGAGGGAAGCGCGCGCCCACCGACGGCAGCGGACCGGAGGCGGTGAGGATCCGCGCCTTCTGCCGCGCCAGGCCGGCCGTCACGGAGGAGAACGATGCGGCCAGCACGGAGTTCATCGCGGTGCTCATGTGCTTGACCCGGCCGCCCGCCAGCACCGTGACATCGGGGGAGGCCGCCGCGGCGATGCAGCCAGCCATCTCATCCAGTGCGTCGAGCGAGCGCGGCAGTTGAAGAAGCACCAACCGCACGCCGTCAAAGGCGGCGGGCTCCAGTAGGCGGTGGCGGTAGCCCGCAAGCCCCAGTCGGGCGGCGTTGTTGTCCAACGCACGCTCAGAGCTGAGGTCGTCCTGCACCACCCGGACTCCCCGCTGTCCGGCGGCGGCCAAGGCCAGCGTCAGCGCCCCGTAATGGTCGTTGACCACCGCGATCCGGTCTCCCTCCAGGCCGGCGAGCAGAGGCTGCGCGGTGTCCAGCAGGAGCTTGTCGGCCGCGTCGTGGGCGAACAGGTTGTCCGCTTCCACATCCGGCCAGCGCCGGAGCGACGCAAAGTCGAAGGTTGACCGGAGGCTCCCGGCGTCGTCGCGATGTTCAGCCACGGTCCACCCACTCCGTCCCCAGCTCCACCGGCGCGGGGCCGCCCGAGGTCAGCGCTGCCAGTTGGTCCTTGAACCGTTCGATCACGTCCGGCTGGTCGTCCAGGGCCAGCCGGATCCGCACGTCGGCGGCACCGTAGTCGCTGCCCAGCACAACCGTTCCCGTGGCCCGCAGCTCATTCTCCAGCCGGCCGGCGTCGGCATGCATCGTCGGCGCCGCGAACAACCGCATCCGTCGCCGCTGCACCATCTCGGCGCTGGCTACGGCCTGTGAGACCGATTCTGAATAGGCCCGCACCAGGCCGCCGGCGCCCAGCAGGATCCCGCCGAAGTAACGCACGACGACGGCGGCGACGTCGCTCAGGTCCGTCACCCCGGGTGCCGTCTCGCGCTTGAGCAGGGCTTCCAGCATCGGGATCCCGGCTGTGCCGGAGGGCTCGCCGTCGTCGTTGGAACGCTGGACCGAACGATCGGGGCCCAGCACGAAGGCGCTGCAGTGGTGCCTGGCGTCATGGAATTCGCGGCGCAGATCCGACACCAGGCTGCGGGCCTGTTCCTCGGTCTCCGCACGGCGCAGCACGGTGATGAATCGCGAGCGCTTAATCTCGATCTCGTGACGGTGTTCGCCGGCAATGGTGGTGTAGCTGCTGGCGTGGGACGGGTGAGGCACATCCTCCAGCCTAATCGTCGCCGCCGGTGTCCAACGGACTAGCCGGAGCGGCGCAGGACACGCGGACCCGTTGTCCGCGCCGGTTCCCGGTGGGAAGATGTCCGGGAAGGGCCGACAATCCGGGGAGGATGGCCTGGCGTGGTGCTGCAGTTCCATCTTTTGGGGCAAACCAAACTGGTTTCCCCGGGAGGCGACGTGTCGGCAACCTCGGCGTCCCGCTCCATCGAGTTGCTCGCGTACTTGGTGTTGCATGCCGGGGAGCTCGTCCCGCGCCAGTATCTGGCTGGCATCTTCTGGCCTGATTCCACCGGCAGCCAGTCGCTGACAAACCTCCGCCGTGAACTCCACCAGCTCAAGGGCCTGCTCGGCTCCACCAGTTGCCTTGCCGCTCACGACGGCGCCCTCGGCTGGCGGGACGGACCGGAATGCCAAGCAGACGTGAGGGAATTCGCCGTCGAGAGAGATGCGGCAGCCAACGCGCTCGAATTTGGCGATACCGGGAACTTCCTATCTCACGCCCAGCAGGGCATCTCGCTCTACCGGGGGGAGCTGATGCCGGGGGACTATGCGGACTGGGTGCTGGAGGCCAGGGACAACCTGCGGACAGACTTTGTCAGGCTCTGCGACGGTGCCGCTGCGGCCTGGCTGGCCAGCGGGGACCTAGACCGCGCTGCGGCCGTTGCGCGGCGTCGGATCCATGCAGAGCCGCTGGAGGAAATTGGTTACCGGGAACTGATCCGGGTGCAGGCGGCCCAGGGGGACCGGGCCGCCGCAATGCATACCTTTCATGAATGCTCCGGCATCTTGGAGCAGCAGCTGGGCATCGGCCCCGACGCCGCGACCGTGAAGCTCGCGCATGACCTGCTTGGGACCCGTCGGCCCGGCAGACCGGGGGATGCCGGCCACCCCGGCGAGGGCGACCACTCGGGCGAGGACGGCGCCCAAAGAGCTGACCAAGCCAGCGCCGATCCTCGCGCCGCTGCCGCCGGACCAGCCGGCGTTTCCGAAGCGTCCGGAGCGGCCAGGGGGCTCCAGACAGCCGCCGCGCGGGCGTTGTCTGCCCGCTCCGGTGCCGGGCCGGGAACACGCTCGACTTTGGTGGGCCGGGAGCAGGAGATGGCGCTCCTGGAAGCGCGCTGGCAAGCGGCAGCCGCCGGACCGCCCGGTATGGTGGTGGTCGTCGGAGAACCGGGTGTGGGCAAGAGCCGCCTGCTGGAAGAGGTTGCCGCAACCGTCCGCAGTTCCGGTGACCTGGTGGCAACTGCCCGGTGCTTCGGGGCCCCCGGGCGTGTGCCGTGGGCGCCTGTCACGGCATGGCTGCGCAGCCGGGCGCTGAGATCATGGTTGGCAGCCCTTCCACCGCACTGGCAGGCGGAGGCTGCCCGTTTGGTGCCCGACCTGCTGTCCGGTGCAGCGGCAGCGGAGGCCGCTGCGGGCGACGAAGTGGGCCGGGTGGATCGCGCCATGGTCGATTCCTGGCAGCGCAACAGATTCTTCGAAGGGCTGGCACAAGCGGTCGGTGGAACCGGCAGGCCGGTCCTGCTCATTTTGGAAGATCTGCAATGGTGCGACGAAGAGACAGCCGCCTGGCTGGCGTTCCTGCTGATGTCTGCCCGCAGTGGTCCCCTGTTGCTGGTGGCCACGATGCGCAGCCACGACAGCGCCACCGGGGAATCCGTGCGCGCGCTGCTGCGCGGCATGCGGTCGTCAGGGCTGCTGACCGAGCTGGCTTTGGATCCGCTCGCGGCAGAGGAGGTGGGCCGCCTCGCAGAACAACTGACCCGGCGCACGGTCACCGACGATGAGGCAGCGTGGTTGCTGGCAGCCACCGGCGGCTATCCGCTGTTCATTATCGAGGCAGCACGCGTGCTCCCGGACGGCAGCAGCGGTAGCCTCGAGTCGGTCTTGTCGCGGCGCTTGGCGCAATGCTCGGAGCCTGCCCGCGAGGCCGCTGGCTTGGCGGCTGCCTATGGGCGGGATGTCAGCCTGGACCTGCTCCGCGAGGCATGCGACCTGAACGCCGCCACGCTGGTGGATGCGGTCGACGAGCTCTGGCGGCAACGGATTCTGCGGCCGGCCGGCGCAGGTTACGATTTCTCTCACGACCTGCTGCGCAGCGCCGCCTACCATCAGGTGGAGCCTGCCCGGCGCTGGCTGCTGCATCGGCGGCTGGCCCAAGGACTGGAACTGCTCTACGCGGGTCGACTGGACGATGTTGCCGCCCAGCTTGCCGAGCAATATTTGCTCGGATCCCGCCCGGACCGGGCGCTGGAGTTCTTCCAACGGGCGGCCGTCGCCGCAGCTGGGGTCTTTGCCAATGCCGAAGCGTTGAAGTTCTTCGCCCGCTGCCTGCAACTGATCGGCGACCTGCCCGCCGGCAACGGGCGGGACAGGTGGGAGCTGGCCATCCGGCGCCAGATGTCTCCACCGCAGACGGCGCTCTATGGGTATTCGTCAACGCTGCTGCTGGAAACGGTGCAGCGGACCGCCGAGTTGGCGGTGCGCGTGCAGCAGCCCAAAACCGAAACGGCGGCGCTGATCGCGATGTTCGCCTGCCGTTTTGTCCAGGGCGCCACCGCGGAGTCATACCGGATTGGACAGCGGGCCCTTGAACTGGCAGCGGTCGAGTCGGATCCCGACCTTCTGGGCCAGGCGCACTTCGCGGTTGCCGGTCCGGCGCTGAGCTTAGGGCGTCCGCTCGAAGCCATGGAGCACTTCCGGCGCTGCTACGAGGCCAACGCCGGCGGCTACTCCTTCATCTTGGGTACCAAGTTGGAGGTCCACGCCCGCGGCTGGGCGTCCCATGCGCATTGGCTCACCGGGGACGACGTCGGTGCCGTCTCGCTGAGTGCCGAGGCGCTGACCCGTGCCCACGACTCGGGGCACCCCTATAGCCTCGCCGTGGCTTTGAGCTACGCCGCGGTGCTGCATCAGTTGCGCGGAGAAAAGGCGCGGGTGGCGGACTGTGCAGCGGAACTCGAATGGGTCTGCAGTCGATATGACTTCGCCTACTACCGGCAGTGGGGATACATTCTGCAGGGCTGGCTGGAGGGCGCCAGCGGTGGCGAACGGATTCGCGAAGGCATCAGGAACCTACAGCGCCAGGACGCCTTCGCCCGGATGCCCTATTGGCTGTCGCTGCAAGCCGATGTCCTGGTTGCCGGCGGCGATCGGACTGCGGCTAGATCCGCTCTGGACGCGGCGCTCGCGGCAGCCGAACAGCGGGACGACCGATGGTGGTTACCGGAAGTGCTGCGGCAGCGTTCCCTGCTGGAGCCCGCAGCAGCCGCAACCGGAACGCTGGCCCGGGCGCGACAGTTGGCCGAAGCACAGTCCAGCCCCGCCCTGATGCGGCGGATCGTGCAGCATCGGGCATAGCGGGCACCTGCTGACGGCCTGGCCCCGGTGGTCGTCAGCGTTCGCAGCGTTCGCAGCCAGGCGCTGCCGGGCGAACGGCCACCGAACGCACGGCTCCCTAGTGTGGTGTGCATTACGGCGAACAGCGCGCCGTAGCAACGGGAGGACCCAAAGCACCATGAACACCATGACAGAAACAGCAGGCCGGACCGGGAGGGTAGCACCGCCCTACCCGGAGTTGGCGGCCACCCTTCGCGGCAGGCTGATCACGCCCGAGGCGGAGGACTACGACACGGCGCGCGCCGTCTACAACGCCATGATCGACCGGCGACCGGCGGCCATAGCCCGGGTTGCCGATGCGGCGGACGTGGTCGCCTGCGTTAACTTCGCGCGGGCCCACGGGGTCGACCTGGCGGTCCGCGGCGGAGGGCACAACGCCGGCGGCCTCGCCGTGTGGGACGACGCCCTGGTCGTCGATCTCGGCGGCCTGCGCAGCACCACGGTGGACCCGGCCGGTCACACCGTGCGGGTGGATGGTGGCTGCACCTGGGCCGACGTCGACCACGCCACCGTTGCGTTCGGGATGGCAACACCCAGCGGATTTATCGGCTCAACCGGCGTCGGCGGCCTGACACTGGGCGGCGGAGTGGGCTACCTGACCCGCCGCTTCGGCCTCACGGTGGACAACCTGATCAGCGCCGACGTCGTCCTGGCTGACGGGCGACTGGTCACCGCCGACGCCGAAAACTATCCGGACCTTTTCTGGGCCTTGCGCGGCGGTGGCGGGAACTTCGGCATCGTCACATCGTTCCGCTTCCGGTGCCACAGCATCGGCGACAACGGGACGGTGATTGGCGGGCCAATCATCTACGATTTGGCTGACATGCGGGAGGTCCTGCGGTGGTACCGCGAACTTCTGCCCGGACTGCCGGAAGAACTGAGTGGCTGGTTTGGAATTATCGCCGTTCCGCCGGCTCCGCCGTTCCCGGAGGAGCTCTGGGGCCGCAAGACCTGCGTCATCCTCTGGTGCTACACGGGGGAGCACTCCGCGTCCGACGCCGTGCTGGCACCCGTGCGCGAATTCGGGACACCGCTGGTGGACGGCCTGCAGCCAATGCCGTTCAATATCCTGCAGACGGCGTTCGATGAACTCTTCCCACCGGGGCTGCAGTGGTACTGGCGGGCTGACTTCGTCGAGGAGATCCCGGACGAGGCCATCAGCGTGCACGAAAAGTTCGGCGCCGAGCTCCCAACGGGCCACTCCACCATGCACCTGTATCCGATCGACGGCGCGGCGGCGCGTGTAACGGAGGACGCCACGCCGTTCGCCTACCGCAACGGCGGTTGGGCCGGGGTCATCGTCGGTGTGGACCCGGACCCGTCCAATGCCGAGCTGATCACCGACTGGGCCACCTCCTACTGGAAGGAACTGCACCCGACTAGCGCCGGCGGCGCCTACGTCAACTTCATGATGGAGGAGGGAGACGACCGTATCCGAACCTCCTATCGCGGCAACTACCAGCGTCTGGCGGAAATCAAGGCGGTGTACGACCCGGAAAATCTGTTCCACATCAACCAGAACATTCCACCGGCAAAGTAGCGAGATTCGGCCTTGGCGGCGGACCAGCATGGATTAGGTGCTGGGCCGCCGCTCTGCGTGCTGGCTCCGCCCCCGTCGAACGTCGCAGCGTGGGTCGTTGTCATGGGCACGTCCCTTGTCGGGCCGGCCGGGCCGTGCTTAGTGTGGCGGTACATGGCCGCCCGAACCGGCGCGGCCGTCCCGGCAACGAACGGTGGAACCATGGCGAAGAACCAGCCCGAATTCGATCGGCGCATTCAGGACGAGCAGGAACATGGTCCGGGCGCGGGCACAACGGATGCGGAACGGGTGTCGGGCGACCAGGGCGCCTCGGCCAATCCCGACCCCCAAGACCAGAACATCACCGGACTGGAACCCGGCGGCGGGGTACCGCCCGGAGAAACCCCGCCCGCCGAGGACCAGATGAGCGCGGACCAGGGGCACGAGGAATAACCGGCCCGCAACATCCGCAGCCATTCGCCGCCGCTCGCCGCCGCCGTGTAAAGCACGACGGCGGAGCGGGCCTCCTGCCATTTCGGCGCGCCGTCCCGGCCCCCGCCTGCCACGGTCCAGCCAGGCGTGCTGGCTAGACTGAGGTCGTGCTGAGAATCGGACTGACAGGTGGAATTGCCGCCGGAAAATCGCTCGCTGCCCGGCGGTTGGCCGAGCTCGGCGCCACACTGATCGATGCCGATGCTATCGCCCGCGAAGTGGTGGAGCCGGGCACCGAGGGCCTGCTCGCCGTCGTCGAAGCCTTCGGCCCCGGGATCCTGGATGCCGAGGGCCGGCTGAACCGCCCGGCGCTGGGCGCCTTGGTGTTCAATGATCCAGCGCAACGCGAACGCCTGAATGCGATAGTGCACCCGCTGGTCCGCGCGCGGGCGGCCGAGCTGGCGGCAACTGCGGGCGAGGGCGGAATCCTCGTCCAGGACATCCCGCTGCTGGTGGAAACCCGGCAGAGCCCCTCCTTCCACTTGGTCCTGGTGATTGACGCGCCCGAAGCAGAGCGGCTGCGGCGCATGGTTGACGACCGCGGCATGACCGAGGCGGACGCCCGGTCCCGGATGGCCGCCCAGGCCTCGTCGGCAGAACGCAGGGCTGCGGCCGACGTGGTGCTGGACAACACCGGCACCCGTGAGCAGTTGCTGGCTGCGCTGGACGTCCTCTGGGAGGAGCGGTTGGTGCCCTTCAACCAGAACCTGCTGGCCGGCAGGCTGGCTCCGCGCAGCGGGCCGCCGGTCCTGCTGGACCCGCAGCCGCAGTGGCCCGCGCAGGCAGCCTTGCTCGCGGAACGCATCAGGCGCACCGACCCGCGCATTCTGGCGGTCGATCACATTGGGTCAACGGCCGTTCCGGGCCTGCCGGCCAAGGACGTGCTGGACCTGCAGGTCACCATGGCCAGCATGGCGGACGCCGACTCCGCCGCCGAGGCACTGGCCGCGGCCGGCTTTCCCCGTTGGCCCGGCAGTTGGCGGGACACCGCGAAACCGCAGCATCCGGAGCCGGGCGACTGGGCCAAGCGGCTGCACGGCAACGCCGATCCCGGCCGGGCCGTTAATGTGCACATCCGGGCGGCGGGCTCGCCGGGGTGGCGCTTTGCCTTGTTGTGCCGGGACTGGCTGCGGGCCGATCCCGGCGCGGCCGAAGCCTACGTGGCCGAGAAGCGGCGGTTGGCCGGCCTGCATGCCGCCGACGCATCCACCGGGCGCTATGCGCGGGCCAAGGAAGACTGGTTCAGCCAGGCTGCATACCCGCAGATGAACCGGTGGGCCGCGGACACCGGGTGGAAACCGCCCGCCCTCGGCGGCTGACCCCGGCGCACTCGGCGCTACCGGAGGCCGCGGCTTTTCAGCCGGACGGAGGAGCGAACTGGCTGGCGGTAAAGACGGCTCCCAACGGGTCCCTGATCACCGCATCCCGCGTCCAGTCCGTGTTGGTTCGCTCAAGCACCTTCCCGCCCAGGCGTTCGGCGTCGCCCGCCGTCGCATCGCGGTCGGCGACGGTGAATGCCACGTGCCAGTGCGGCGCCTCGCCGGGCTGCGCGTCCGAGAGCCACCCGATGGCATCGGCGAAGCCCGGGGGAGCAGCAATCCCCGACTGGCGCTCGTGGATGTCCGGATCGCTGGTCGCCTGCAGGTGGTCGCCATAGCCGGGTACGCGAATCATGCTGCCGAAGCCGACGTCGTCGAACTGCCAGCCGAAGACCCGGCCGTAGAAGTCCGCGGCCGCGGCAGGATCGGCCGAATGCAGGTCGCTGAAGTTCCACGCTCCCGGCACGTTGACCACCTGGGCACCCGGCCGGCGCCTCGCCTGCCAGAGCCGGAACAAGATACCCGCCGGATCGGCACAGACCGTGGCCCGGCCGCCTTCTCCGGCGTCGGCCGGACCGGAGAGCACCCGTCCGCCCGCGGCGCGGATCCTGTCCACGGCCGCCTCCGAACCGTCGACCGCCACGTAGGTGTTCCAGCCGGGCTCAGCGCCGCCGGCGGTGCCCTCACCGAGACCTGCGACGTCGCGGCCGTCGAGTTGGGCGATCACGTAGCGCGGGGAGACGCCCGGCGGAGTGGCGTCGGCGAAGGTCCAGCCGAACAGACCGCCGTAGAAGTCCTTGGCCTTCTCAATGTCCTGATGTTCGACGTCGATCCATGACGTCACACCCTCGGGATAGGTCCGGACCGGGTCCATGGTGTGCCTTCCGCTTGCGGGTCGACTGCATGGACAGATCTACCGCACGCGGCCGTCCGCGGCAACGGTGCACGCACGTTGGGCGAAGCGGAGGGACCGATTTTGGCCCAGAGCGATTCAGGACCCACGCTGACCGGAATCGGGTCTACGGTTAACCGCATGAGTCTTGCGCAGGACATCAAACGCGTTGTAGCGCCCTTCGAGGTGGTCAGTGAATTCCAACCGGCCGGCGACCAGCCGGCGGCGATCAAGGAGCTGACCGAACGGATCCAGGCCGGAGAGAAGGACGTGGTGCTGCTCGGCGCCACCGGCACCGGCAAGTCCGCCACCACCGCCTGGTTGGTGGAACAGGTCCAGCGTCCCACGTTGGTGTTGGTGCAGAACAAAACGCTGGCGGCCCAGCTGGCGAACGAGTTCCGCGAGCTGCTGCCGAACAACGCCGTGGAGTACTTCGTTTCCTATTACGACTACTACCAGCCGGAAGCCTACGTAGCGCAGACGGACACCTTCATCGAGAAGGACTCCTCCATCAATGAGGAAGTCGAGCGGTTGCGCCACTCCGCCACCAATGCGCTGCTGACCCGGCGCGACGTCATCGTGGTGGCCACCGTCTCCTGCATCTACGGTCTGGGCACGCCGGAAGAATACATCGCCGGCATGGTCACGCTCCGCAAGGGCGCCGAAATGAACCGGGACGACATGCTGCGCCGGTTCGTCGCCATGCAATACGCCCGCAACGACGTCGACTTCCACCGGGGCACGTTCCGGGTCCGCGGCGATACCGTGGAGATCATTCCGATGTACGAGGAACTGGCGGTCCGGATCGAGTTCTTCGGCGACGAGATCGAGCAGATCCAGACGCTGCATCCGGTCACCGGGGAGATCATCCGCGACGAGACGGAAATGTACGTCTTCCCGGCCTCGCACTATGTGGCCGGCGAGGACCGGATGAGCCGGGCGGTCAGGGACATCGAGGACGAACTGCGCGACCGGCTGCAGGTGCTCGAGTCGCAGAACAAGCTGGTGGAGGCGCAGCGGCTGCGGATGCGCACCACCTATGACCTGGAAATGATGCAGCAGATGGGCTTCTGCAACGGCATCGAGAACTACTCGCGGCATATCGACGGCCGCGGTCCGGGCACAGCGCCGCACTGCCTGCTGGACTACTTCCCGGACGATTTCCTGCTGGTGATCGACGAATCGCACGTCACCGTGCCGCAGATCGGCGCGATGTACGAAGGCGACATGTCCCGCAAGCGCAACCTGGTGGACTACGGCTTCCGCCTGCCGTCCGCGATGGACAACCGGCCGCTGAAGTGGGACGAGTTCCAGGAACGGATCGGCCAGACGGTCTATCTTTCGGCCACGCCCGGCAAGTACGAGCTGTCCAAGTCCGACGGCTATGTCCAGCAGATTATCCGGCCCACGGGCCTGGTGGATCCCGAGGTCATCGTCAAGCCGACCAAGGGCCAGATCGACGACCTGCTGGGCGAGATCAACGCACGGGTGGAGCGGAACGAACGCGTCCTGGTCACCACGCTGACCAAGCGGATGGCCGAGGACCTGACCGACTACCTCAACGAGCACGGCGTGAAGGTCCAGTACCTGCACTCCGACGTGGACACGCTGCGCCGCGTGGAGCTGCTCCGTGAACTGCGGATGGGCACCTTCGACGTCCTGGTGGGCATCAACCTGCTGCGCGAGGGCCTGGACCTGCCCGAAGTCTCGCTGGTGGCCATCCTGGATGCGGACAAGGAAGGCTTCCTGCGCAGCAGCACCTCGCTGATCCAGACCATCGGCCGTGCCGCCCGCAACGTCTCCGGCCAGGTGCACATGTACGCGGACAAGATCACGGACTCGATGGCCAACGCGATCGAAGAAACCAACCGGCGCCGTGACATCCAGGTGGCCCACAACAAGAAGCACGGCGTGGACCCGCAACCGCTGCGCAAGCGGATCGCGGACATCACCGACCAGCTGGCCCGCGAAGACGCCGACACCCAGCAGCTGCTCAAGGACTTCGACTACGGCAAGGGCAAACGAGGGATTTCCGCCGCCGTGGCCAAGGACAAGATCCGCCGCGACGGGCTGGCCGCGGCACCGGCCGAGGACCTGGGCGAGCTGATCGCGCAGATGACCGAGCAGATGCACGCCGCCGCGGCGGAACTGCAATTCGAGCTGGCCGCCCGGCTGCGCGACGAGGTCTCCGACCTGAAGAAGGACCTGCGGCAGATGCGCGCCGCCGGCCACGCCTGACAGTGGGCCGCCCGCCTCTGCGGGCCGTGTGGTGAGGATGACGACGGCGGTGCGCACCGCCGTCGTCATCCGGCCTTGCGCTACACTTGACCGAGCGTAGGGGAGTATCCCGAACACTGTGAACGTCAGCACGCGGGGCATCGAAGCCCCGCCGGGCGCAGTGGCCTGGCCGATCAGGGCAGGCGGAGAGACTTGCGGCGAACACTCGCACCCGCGCACCGCACACGCGCGGCATCTTCTGTGAAAGGCAAGGTTCCGTGTCGGACCAATTATCCCTGCCCTTTGAGATCATCTCGTTTGTGGTCCTGGGCATCATCCTGCTGTTTGACCTGCTCTACGTGGTCAAGCGGCCGCACGAGCCGTCAATGAAGGAAGCCGGGCTTTGGGTGGGCTTCTACGTCACCCTGGCCCTGATCTTCGCCGGCATGCTGTTCTGGCAGGCCGGCCCGGACTACGGCCAGGAATTCGTGGCAGGCTGGATCACCGAGTACAGCCTCAGCGTGGACAACCTGTTCGTCTTCATCATCATCATGGCCAGGTTCTCCGTGCCCCGGAAGTACCAGCAGGAAGTGCTGATGTTCGGCATCATCATTGCGCTGATCCTGCGCGGCATCTTCATCCTGTTGGGCGCCACCGTGATTGCCCACTTCAGCTGGGTGTTCTACATCTTCGGCGCCTTCCTGCTCTGGACCGCCTGGAAGCAGGCCACCGACTCCGGCGAAGACGAGGAAGAAGGGTCCGAGTCCGGGCTGGTGGGCCGGCTGACCAAGAAGCTGCCGGTCAGCGAGCACTACGACGGCAACAAGCTGCGCACCATGGTGGACGGCAAGCGGCTGTTCACCCCGATGGTCATGGTCTTCATCACCATCGGCATGACCGACCTGCTGTTCGCGGTGGACTCCATCCCGGCGATCTTCGGCCTGACCCAGAGCGCCTTCATCGTGTTCACCGCGAACATCTTCGCGCTGATGGGCCTGCGCCAGCTCTACTTCCTGCTCGGCGGCCTGATGGACCGCCTGGTCTACCTGAAGCACGGACTGTCCGTGATCCTGGCCTTCATCGGCGTGAAGCTGATCTTCCACGCGCTGCACGAGAACGAGCTGCCGTTCATCAACGGCGGCCAGCACATCGAGTGGATCCCGGAGATCAGCACCGGCCTGTCGCTGGCGGTGATCATCGGCACCCTGGTGGTCGCCACGGTCGCCAGCCTGCTCAGCCCGGCCGGCCGGCAGGCCGCCATCGACGCGCGGCTGGCCAAGGACGCGGAACGGGCCAAGTCCGACACCGAGTAACAGCAGAACTTACCGGTTGACCGTCGACTAGGCTCGGCGTGTGAACGAACAAAGCAACGCGGCGCTGAACGCAGACCCTCGCACGAGGGCCGTCCAGCGCCGCGTTGTCATTTCCCTGTCCCTGGCGCAGCTGTTCAGCGGCCTGGGCCACGGCGCGGGGCTGGCCATCGGCTCACTGCTCGCGGTAGAGCTCTCCGGCAGCGAGGCGCTGGCGGGAACATCCACCATGGCGATTTCGCTGGCCGCCGCGCTGGCCGCGCTGCCGCTGGCCGGTGCCGCCGCCCGTTCAGGACGCCGGCGCGCGCTGGTCACCGGCCTGCTGCTGGCCCTGCTGGGTTCGGCGCTGATGGCGCTGGCACCGGTGACCGGGTCCTTTGCGGTGCTGCTGGCCGGCTCGGCCCTGCTGGGGGTCGGAAACGCAGCCAACCTGCAGGCGCGCTTTGCCGCGGTGGACCTTGCCGTGCCCCAGCACCGGGGCCGGGACCTGGCCTTCGTCGTCTGGTCCATCACCGTGGGCGCCGTGGCGGGGCCGAACCTGATCCGGCCCGGCGCCGAGCTGGGCGCCGCGCTCGGGCTGCCGGAATCATCCGGCCCCTTCCTGTTCTCGATGGCCGGCATGGCCATCGGCGCCGTCCTGCTGCTGGTGGGGCTGCGGCCCGACCCGCTGCGCTATGCACGCTCACGCGGCACCGACCCCGGCACCGGAACCGGCCCCGGCGAAACCCTCCCAGTCCGGCGCCGCGGAACGCTGCGCACCGGTATGGCCGCGGTGCGCCAGCATCCGATGGCCATGCTCGGGCTGGCCGCGGTGGTGGGCGCGCATCTGGTGATGGTGGCGGTCATGTCCATGACGCCGGTTCACCTGCAGGCGCTGGACCATGCGGGCGGACACCAGCACAGCCAGACCGACACGTTCGCGATCATCGGCTTCACCATTTCACTGCATATGGCCGGAATGTATGCGCTCTCGCCGCTGATGGGCTGGCTGACCGACCGCCTCGGCCGCACCCGGACCATCATCGGTGGACAGTTGATGCTGCTCGCCGCCGCCGCACTGGCCGGGGTGGGGCAGCAGGACACCTGGCTGGTGGGGGCCGGGCTGACGTTGCTGGGCCTGGGCTGGTCCGCCTCGGTGATCGCCGGATCCACCCTGTTGGCCGAGTCGGTCCCGGAGTCGGGACGCGTGCCCGCGCAGGGCCTGTCCGACACGCTCATGGGGGCCGCCGGGGCCTTGGGCGCAGCACTCTCCGGACCGGTGCTGGCCGCTCTGGGATTCGCCGGGCTGAACGCGGCCGCGGCGGTCATTGCCGTGGTCCTGCTGGGTGCCGCCGCCACCGCCCGGCGGCGGGGCGTCCGAGCGGAAGCTGCCGGCTAGTTCCGAACCATGCCGAGCAGCCGGGCGAAGATCGCTTCACCGTCGTCGGCAATCCCGTCATGATGGAACTCGCCGGTTTCCCAGACCTGGAGCCCGTTGACCTGGCCGGCCGTCTCCAGCGACAGTCCGCGCTCCACGTAGATATCGTCGCGGTACACGGCCGCCGCCACCGGGACGGTGTTCGCGGCCAGACGGCCGCGGTCGTAGAGGGCGGGCCAGTCCGACTTGGCGGCCAGCAGGCCGGCGACCTCGCGGAGCGGGACCAGTGCCGGGTCCTGCTCGAAGTACCAGGGATAGATCATCTCGCCGGTCAGCAGCGGTTCGGCGGCCTTCGGGGAAAACTGCGGGAAGTCCTGGAGGACGCGCCACGCCGCCCAGTCGGTGGCTTCGCCTTGGGCATAGATCGACTCGTGCATCAGCGCATACAGCGGGTTGGCGGCCCGGCTGACCAGCGCGGCAACCTGTTCCAGGAAGGAATCGGAGAGCCGCTGGCCTGATGGGGTCTGGACGAAGGCGTCTTCCAGCAGGTAGTGCAGCGCATCGACCCGGGTGTTGCCGCCCAGGAACTGCCCGGCCATCTGGAAGCGGCCGATGGTCAGCCGCTCGCCGGAGGGCAGGTACTCGGGCACCTCGTCCAGATGCCGTGCCACGGCGGTGACCCGTTCACGGTCCTGCGGGTAGCGGTCGAAGTACTCACGGTTGCGTGCCTCCAGCCGGGGAAAGGTGGCCCGGTAGACCCGGTCCGCGCCCCCGGCCAGCGGAGCCAGGCCGCCGGTGATCAGGACTTCCTGCAGCCCCTCCGGGGCGAGCGACAGGTAGGTCAGGGAGCAGAAACCGCCGTAGCTCTGGCCGAAGATGCTCCACGGCCCGCTGCCGAGCTGCCGCCGGATCAGTTCGGCATCCCGCACAATCGAGTCCGCCCGGAAATGCGTCAGGAACCCGGCCTGCTCCGCGGCGCCCCCGCGCAGCGGCAAGGTCTGCCGGTTCACCGGAGCGGACAGGCCCGTGCCCCGCTGGTCCAGCATCAGGATCCGGAAGGACTTGGCCGCTTCTTTCATCCAGCCGCCCAGCGAGGTCACCCGGTTGCCGCGGCCGCCGGGCCCGCCCTGCAGGAACAGCAACCAGGGCAGCCGGGAGGCGGCGGCGTCGTCGTGCTCCAAGGATGAATATTCCCGGGCGAAGACCTCCAGCGTTTCGCCTCCCGGATCGGCATGGTCCAGCGGAACCGTGAAGAAGTGCTCGGTTGTCCGCATTCCGCGGAGGCGGTATGCGCCGGCCACCCGGTGCGGCTGCCCGGTCACGCGGACACCCGATCCACCGTCCCGAAGGCGGACAGGGCATCGCCGGTCAGCCGGAACGTTGACCATTCCTCCTGCGGGCGGGCGCCCAGGCTGCGGTAGAAATCGATGGACGGGCTGTTCCAGTTCAGCACCGACCACTCCACCCGGGCGTAGCCGGAGGCCACCGCATGGCCGGCCAGCGTCTGCAGCAGGGCCTTGCCGTAGCCGCGGCCGCGGGCCTCCGGCCGCACGTAGAGGTCCTCCAGGTAGATGCCGTGGACGCCTTCCCAGGTGGAGAAATTCCGGAACCAGAGCGCGAAACCCTGCACACCGCCGTCGTCTTCGGCGACGTGCGCGAACACCGACGGCTGGGCCGAGAACAGCGCGTCCCGCAGCTGGTCGGGTGTGGTCTTGACCGCGTCCGGTTCCTTTTCATAGACCGCGAGATCGTGGATCAACTCGAGGATGACGGGGACATCGGCTTCTTCGGCGGGGCGGATCATAGACATGATCAGAGCCTATCGTCCGGAAGGGGGCCGCGTTGGTAGGGTCGGCCCATGGACGGTTCGCTGGGGAAATTCGTTGACGACTTCGCTGCGCTGGTGGCGCTGGCGCAACAGGCGCAACAATCCACGGTCCGCGGGGAGAACCTGCTGGACCGGCTGGGCGCGTATTTGGATACCGACGTCCGCGACCTGCCGACGGTCGTGGAGGAGATCGCCGCGCACCGATTGGCGGACGCCGACATCATCCTGGCGGCCTTCGCCGGCGAGGACCCGGAGAGCGGGCTGATCGGCATCGGCGGCGGCGATCAACGCCACCACATGTCGCTGAGCGACATCCTGCAGCACGCTGCGCAGTACGGCGGCTTCCCGGTAGGGCAGCCGGACTACACCAACCTGGCCGTCGGGCCCGCGCAGCAGCGGCAGGCGCTGGCTCTCGGCATGCGCTTGTTCCGCTGCAACGGCCAGCCGCTGGCGGTGCTGATTCGGGCGGCCAATCCTCGCTTCGGACAAAATGCGGCCTTGTTGGAAGTCTTGTCTCCCGAGCCGGACGCGGTGGCCGGATTCCTGACCTCGTTTCGGGAACGAATGCGCAGCCAGAGCGTGCTGAAGGGGCAGGTGGTGTCGTTCACCATGCAGGAGTTCGGCGCCACCGGTGCCGGCGTGACCTTCCACGAACGCCCGCAGGTGGAAGCCGGCGACGTGATCCTCGCCCCCGGGGTCTTGGCACGGATCGCCCGGCATGTGGTGGAGATGGCCGAGGTGCGCCCAAACCTGCGCAGGCTGGGCCAGCACCTCAAGCGGGGCGTGCTGCTGTACGGCCCGCCGGGCACCGGAAAGACACATACCGTCCGCCACCTGCTCTCCCGCAGCGAGGGCACGACGGCGATCCTGCTCTCCGGCGGTTCCCTCGCCTTCATCTCTGAGGCGGCCAGGATGGCCCGCGCGCTGCAGCCGTCCATCGTGGTGCTGGAAGACTGCGACCTGATTGCCGAAGACCGCAGCTTTGGCCACGGGCCCCAGCCACTGCTCTTCGAAGTCTTGGACGCGATGGATGGGCTCGACGAGGACGCCGACGTTGCCTTTGTGCTGACCACCAACAGGGTGGAAGCGCTGGAGCACGCGCTCGCGCAGCGGCCCGGGCGGGTGGACCTGGCGGTGGAGATCCCGCGGCCGAACGCAGAGCAACGCGAGGCCTTGATCCGGCTCTACGCGCGAAACCTTGACTTGGGAAGCGAGGCCATGGAGCAGGCCGCGGAACGTACCGCCGGCACCACCGCATCGTTCGCCCGCGAGCTGGTGCGCCGGACCGTGGTGGCCGCGGCCGCCGCAGGCAGCGAACCCGGCGATGCGGACCTGCTGGCGGCAGTCGACGAACTGATGGCCGACGGCGAGGCCCTCACCCGCAGCCTGCTGGGCAGCCACGGCGACGGCGGGGGACCGGACGGCCCCCTGCCGGGGATGCATGGCCCGGGGCCGGCGACAGCGTCCGGTTCCAGCGGCTACTTCGCCTACGCCAGCGAGCTGCAGCTGGACCCGGACGAACCCTAGGCCCCTCACGCGCTGGCCGGGAGTAGCCGGCCGGAGAGTAGCCGGCCGGCCCGGCTCAGGCCCCGCCGACGGGGCCGACGTCAAGAATCCGGACCGCCGCGGAACCGGTTTCGTTGCTGGCGGCCAAGTCCACCTCTGCGCTGATGCCCCAATCCCGGTTGCCGGCCGGGTCGTCGAAGATCTGCCGCAGCTTCCAGACGGCTTGCTGCTCCTCGATGATCAGCAGCGCGGGCCCGCGGGCGTCGGGGCCGATCCCGATGTCGTCGTATTCCTCGAAGTAGGCGTCCATCGCGTCGGCCCAGCGGTCTGCGTCCCAGCCGGCCTCGGCATCCAGGGCGCCCAGTTCTTCTTCCTGCTCATCGGCAAAAAGCTCCACCCGGCGGAACAGCTCGTTCCGCACCATCACGCGGAAGGCCCTGATGTTGTCGGTCAGCTTCGGCGGTTCCTTGGTGAGCACCGATTCGGCGGCGTGTTCGGCGGCCAGGTCGGCTGCGCCCTTGCCCGCGGCCAGTTCTTCCCATTCGTCCAGCAGGCTGGAGTCCACCTGGCGCACCAGTTCGCCCAGCCACGCAATGATGTCCGCCAGGTCCTCGCGCAGCGCGTCGGCCGGTACCGTCTGGCGCAGGGCCTTGTAACCGTCGGTCAGGTAGCGCAGCACAATGCCTTCGCTCCGGGCCAGTCCATAGAACTGCACAAATTCGGCAAAGTTCATCGCCCGTTCGTACATGTCCCGGATCACCGATTTCGGCGCGAGTTCGAAATCGCCCAGCCAGGGGGCTCCGTGCCGGTAGGTCTCGAAGGCGGCCTCGAGCAATTCGGCCAATGGCCGCGGGTAGCTGACTTCGTCCAGCAGTGCCATCCGCTGCTCGTACTCGATGCCGTCCGCCTTCATGGCGGCCACCGCTTCGCCGCGGGCCTTCTTTTCCTGGGCCGAGAGGATTTGGCGGGGTTTCTCCAGCGTGGCCTCGATGATTGACACCACGTCCAGGGCATAGCTGCCGCCCTCGGGGTCCAGCAGTTCCAGGCTGGCCACGGCGAACGGGGACAGCGGCTGGTTCAAGGCGAAGTTCGGCTGCAGGTCCACCTTCAGCCGGATCAGGTGCCCGTTCTCATCCGGGGTGTCCAGCCGTTCCACCAGGCCGGACACCACCAGCTCCCGGTAGATGCCCAGTGCCTTCCGGATCAGCTTCAGCTGCGAAGCGCGCGTCTCGTGGTTGCGGGTCAGCAGCCGCTTGGCGGCGGCGAACGGGTCCCCGGGGCGCTCCAGGACGTTCAGCAGCATCGCATGGCTGATCGTGAAGCTGGAGGTCAGCGGTTCGGGATCGCTCTCCACCAGCTTGTGGAAGGTCGGCTCACCCCAACTTACAAAGCCGGTCGGCGGTTTCTTCTTCACCACCTGGCGCAGCTTCTTCTGGTCGTCGCCAAACTTCGCCACGGCCTTGGCCATCGCCTTGGTGTTCTCCACCACGTGTTCCGGCGCCTGTACGACGACGGTGCCCGCCGTGTCGTACCCGGCCCGCCCTGCGCGCCCGGCGATCTGGTGGAATTCGCGGGCGTTGAGCAGGCGGGTGCGCACGCCGTCGTACTTGCTCAAGGCAGTGAGCAGCACGGTGCGGATGGGCACGTTGATGCCCACGCCCAAGGTGTCCGTCCCGCAGATGACCTTCAGCAGTCCGGCCTGGGCCAGTTGTTCCACCAGCCGGCGGTACTTGGGCAGCATGCCCGCGTGGTGGACGCCGATGCCGTGCCGGACCAGACGGTTGAGCGTCTTGCCGAAACCGGCCGCGAAGCGGAAGCCGGAGATCAGCTCGGCAATCCGGTCCTTCTCCTCGCGGGTGCAGACGTTGACGCTCATCAGGTTCTGGGCGCGCTCGATGGCCTCCAGTTGGCTGAAGTGCACCACGTAGACCGGAACCTGCTTGGTGGACAGCAACTCCTCCAGCGATTCCTGCACGCTGGTCTGCACATAGTAGTAGTGCAGCGGAATCGGGCGCTCCGCGGAACTCACGGTGACCGTCGTCCTGCCGGTGAGGTCGGTGAGTTCCTTCTCGAACCGGGTGACGTCGCCCAGCGTGGCGGACATCAGCAGGAACTGCGCCTGGGGCAGTTCGAGCAGCGGGACCTGCCACGCCCAGCCGCGCTGCGGATCGGAGTAGTAGTGGAACTCGTCCATGACCACCGTGCCAAGGTCCGCCGCCGGGCCTTCGCGCAGTGCGATATTGGCCAGGATTTCGGCGGTGCAGCAGATGATCGGAGCATCCTGGTTCACCGCCGAGTCGCCGGTGACCATGCCGACGTTCTCCGGCCCGAAGATGTCGCACAGGGCAAAGAACTTCTCCGACACCAGCGCCTTGATCGGGGCCGTGTAGTAGCTGACGGAACCCGTGGACATGGCATGAAAGTGGGCGGCGATGGCCACCATCGACTTTCCGGACCCGGTGGGGGTGGCCAGAATGACGTTGTTTCCGGTGACCAGTTCCATGACGGCTTCGTCCTGGGCAGGGTAGAGCGACATGCCGCGGGCTTCGACCCACTCGGTGAACCAGGTGTAAACGTCGTCGGGATCTGAGGCAGTGCCGGTGTCCGGCAGGAGTTGGAGAAGATTCATGTTCTCTCCAGCTTAGGCGCTGGTGCGGCGGGACCATGCGGGGCACAGGTTGTCTTCATCCGTGGCGTAACGTACTGCCCATGCAGTGGGACCCGCACAAGTACGGTGAGTACGCCGACTACCGGAGCCGTCCGTTCTTCGACCTGACCGGCCGCATCGCTGCCACCGAGCCTGCCGTGGTGGTGGATCTGGGCTGCGGCCCCGGCAATCTGACGGCTGCGCTCGCCGATCGCTGGCCCGGCGCCACCGTCACCGGGGTGGATTCCTCGGCGGAGATGATCCGCCAGGCAAAGCAGCGGAACAATCCGGCCAACGCGGAGTTTGTGCCCGGGGATATCCGTGACTGGACTCCGCCGGACGGGCTGGACGTGCTGGTCTCCAACGCCGCACTCCAGTGGGTGCCAGGACACCAGGACCTGATGCGCTCGTGGCTGCGTGCCATCAAGCCCGGCGCGTGGCTGGCCGTCCAGGTGCCGGGCAACTTTGCCGCACCGTCTCATGCGCTGATGCGGGCGCTGGCCGGTGCGCCGCACTGGCACCGCAGGTTGGACGGGGTGCTCCGGCATGAGGACGCGGTGTCCGAACCGCAGGACTATCTGGAGCTGCTGTTGGACGAAGGCTGTGAGGCCGACGTCTGGGAGAGCACCTACCAGCAATTGCTGCACGGCCCGGATCCGGTCCTGGAATGGGTCCGGGGCACCGGGTTGCGCCCGGTGCTGGCGGCATTGCCGGCCGCCGAAGCGGCCAAGTTCGAATCCGAGTACGCCACGCTGCTGCGCGATGCCTACCCGGAATCCGAACATGGCACCGTCTTCGGCTTCCGCAGGATCTTCGCCGTGGGGCGCAAGCTTGGCTGAGGCCTGCCAGGTCAGGCCTTCTCCGGCGCGTCCCCTCCGGTGCCGCGGCCGGAACTGGTGGCTCGGGTCAGGGTGTGGGTGTCCCGCCGTTAACGTTGAGGGTCTCGCCGGAAACGTAGCTTGATTCCGGCGAGGCCAGGTAGACGTAGGCCGGAGCGAGTTCAGTGGGCTGTCCCGCGCGGCCCAACGGCACGTTCTTGCCGAACTCGGGCAGCTTGTCCTTGGGCTGGCCTTCGCTGACCTGCAGCGGGGTCCAGAACGGTCCGGGGGCCACGGCATTGACCCGGATGCCCCGGCTGGCCAACTGCTGGGCCAAGCCCTTGGTGAAGTTGTTGATGGCGGCCTTGGTGGAGGCGTAGTCCAGCAGGAAGGGCGACGGGTTGTAGGCCTGGACCGACGTGGTGTTGATGATCGTCGAACCGGGCTGCATGTGCGGCACCGCCGCCTTGGTAATCCAGAAGATGGCGAAGATGTTCGTGCGGAAGGTGTCCTCGAACTGTTCGTCGCTGATATCTTCGATCTTTTCGACGGCGATCTGCCGCCCGGCATTGTTGACCAGAATGTCCAGGCCGCCCAACTGCTCGACCGCCTTGGCTACCAGCTCCCGGGAAGCCGCGGCGTCCGAAATGTCACCCGGCAGCAGCACAGCTTTCCTTCCGTCTTTCTCGATCACCGACGCAATGTGCCGGGCATCGGATTCCTCCGCCGGAAGGTAGGAGAGGGCGACGTCGGCGCCTTCCCGGGCGAAACCGATGGCCACCGCTGCACCGATGCCGGAGTCGGCCCCGGTGATGAGGGCCTTGCGGCCGGTCAGCCTGCCGGTGCCGCGATACGATTCCTCGCCGCGGTCGGTCTTCGGTTCCAATTTCTTATCCAGCCCGGGCTCCGGCTGGCTCTGCTTGGGCGGCGAGATGCTGGGGTAGCGGTCAACGGGATTCTGGAAGGTGTACTGATCCGACGTCATGTGTGGCTCCTTCTGGCGGCCGGTTCCGGAGACCCTCGGCAGCAATGGCTGCGCTGAAGCGCAACGGTGAGGTCCGGACGGCCAAAATGGTCAGTATGCTGATCGTAATGCCACCCTACGCCGTCGGGCATTGGCCGCAAAGCCCGGACAAGCGCGAGCCGGACCGCCGCAAACAGGAAAGGGCGCCGCCATGGCTCCGGATGATCTGAAACCCCTCCCGCTCGACTGGCGCCGGGCGCTGGTCCTGATGGCACATCCCGACGATCCCGAATACGGGATCGCGGCGGCCGTCGCCGAGTGGACCGGGCAGGGCAAGGATGTCGCGTACGTCTTGGCGACCAGGGGAGAGGCGGGCATCGCCGGGCTGCCTCCCCTGGAGGCCGGACCGTTGCGCGCAGAGGAGCAGCGGGCCGCCTGCCAGGCGGTGGGGGTCGAGCAAGTGTCGTTCCTGGATTATCCGGACGGCCGGCTTGAGGAAACGCTCCAACTGCGCCGCGATCTTGCGCGCGAGATCAGGACCTTTCGGCCGGACGTCGTGGTGACCTTGAACCACCGGGAAACCTGGGGCCAGGGAGCATGGAATTCGCAGGACCATCAGGTCATGGGCCGGTCGGTTCTCAACGCGGCGGCGGATGCCGGCAACGAATGGATCTTTCCGGAACTGGCGGTTCAGGGCCATCGGCCGCACACCGTTTCGTGGACCGCGGTCGCCTCCACGCGACCCACGCATTATCTCGATGTCGGACAGCGTGCGTTGGACTGTGCGCTGCGCTCGCTGTCGGCGCACCGCCGCTATCTAGAGGCCCTCAGCGACCGGCCAGTGGAGGAACAGGCGGCCGAACAACTCGCCCTGATGACCGGCGGCCGGCCTCGCATCAGCTTTGAAATATTCGGCTTGTAGCAGGCAAATCGAGGGTTTGGTGCATCAATCCCCGGAAAAGGTCAGCAAGCTTTGTACTTGGCGTTTGGCGAGGTAGTCTGGCTGGACCTGTTGGAAATCCTGAACCGAAAGAGGTGCTGTCATGGGTATGGACGACAAGTTCGATGCTGCGAAAGACAAGGTCACGGGCAAGGTCAACGAAACCGTCGGTGATATGACCGATGACAAGTCACAGCAGATGAAAGGCAAGGCCCAGCAGGTCGAGGGCGAAGCCAAGGACAAGCTGGCCGATGCCAAGGCCCATATGAATGAGGACGCCGACCGGGCCACCGATGACACTGAAGGTGGCGCCAGGCACTAAGCGCTTTGCCAATCCGGAAGCCTCCGTGGACCACTGGTTCGCGGAGGCTTCCGGCGTGAGGGCTGCCAAGCCGGAGGCGGCACATCGGCAAGGGGTCGGCAGGGCGCCCGGGCGGGAAAGGCTGGATTGCGGATTCAGGCCAAGGGATGCCTCGGCAGCAGGTGGCTCTTCAAATCCGCCGCAGCCTGTGGTAATCCTAAGTAGCCTTATAAACCTGCCTGTGCGTTCATCGCTGCTTGCAGGGCGGTGCGCGCGAAGCGGCTCGACCAACCTGAAGGGACTGATGTCCGTGACTACCGCAAGGGAAATTATGACCGGTGGTGTTGAATGCATCGGAGAGAACGAGACGCTGGAGTTGGCTGCCCAGAAGATGAAAGACCTTGACGTCGGCTCGCTCCCCATCTGCGGCGAGGACAACCGACTCAAGGGCATGGTCACCGACCGCGACATCGTGGTCAGAGTCCTGGCGGGCGGCCAGGATCCCCGCGCGGTGAAGGCCGGCGAGTTGGGCCAAGGCAAGCCCGTGACCATCGGCGCGGACGACAGCATCGAAGAGGCCATCAAGACCATGCAGAGCCATCAGGTGCGTCGGCTTCCGGTCATTGACGGGCACGAACTGGTCGGCATCCTGAGTCAGGCCGATGTGGCCCGGAACTATCCCGAGGACCGCGTGGGTGAACTTGTCGAGTTCATCTCCTACTGACGGGGGCGGCCAACATGGCGGAGCAGTTGCCCGACGGGTATGCCAGATACGTGGCCGGGCTGGAGCAGAGCCAGGCGGACGCCATTCTCCCTGTGCTGAGGCAATCGGCCGCGGACGGTGAGCGGGGCGTGCTGGTGAGGTTCCTTCCCAGCGAAGTCCAGGCCGTGACATCAGAGGACGTCCCGTTCGGAACCATCCGGGAGGAGCGTTACGACGAATAGGCCCCGGCCCCAGTCGGATGTTTCGGGGCCGGAATCCCGGCAGCGTCGCCTGCTTTAGCGTGTCACCATGACGACGACGCAAAAGATGGCCCGCGGTGTTCCAGGTTTCATTGCCGCAGGGGAGAAGCGCTTGTAAGCTCACTGCAGTGGAGCCGAAATCGGCTCCCGGGCTAGCTGGAGGCAGCGCATGGACGGGTCAACTGCCGGTCGGTCAGGAATGGTGCGGTTAGGTCCGGGGGGAACCTGGTGAGGCATCGCCACCTACCTCCCGCGGAAGAGTTTCCGGTGGAGTTGGATCTCCTCGGCGATCCCGAGTTGCTGGCGTTGTACGGCAGGGCCATGCGGCAGCTCGAGCGGGAAAGCATCCAATTCGGAGCGGCGGACCCGGAGACCGAGTTTCGCCTTGAGGAACTGCGCGTCGAGTTGGACCGGCGGGACAGCAGGGATGCGCTGAAGGCCAGCAAGCAGCGAATCCGAGGTCTCTACGGTGAAACCGGCAGCGAGCCGCCGGACTCACTGTATGGCGGAGACATCTAGGCGCGGTCTACCGGCCCCTTTCGCCCGCTGTGTCGGGCGCAGTGCGCGCAGCAGAACATGATGCCGTCCACTTCGCTGCCGTGCCCGAGGATGCGGCACCCGCAGTGCGCGCATACGGGCGCCATGGCGTGAATGGCGCACTCAAAGCTGTCGAAGGTTCCCGACCGGCCGGCCAAGGTGATGGTAAAGGCCTTGTCGTAGTCATTTCCGCACGTGTCGCAGACTGCCATCGTTCGCTCCTGGATCCGGTCGCTCGCCGCGCAGGGTGTGGGGTGCCCGGCAAACAGATTGCTGAGGCTTTTGATGGATTCAAGCTACCCGGGCTCGGGGCGGGCGTAAACCATTCCCTCGGTGCGGGCCTCGCCGCCTGCGCCGCGCTCCCCGCTTCGGTATAGTGATAGACAGTAGCCTTACCAATGACGATGTTGTTTCGAAGGGGCAGACGATCATGATCACCAACGACAGTTCACGTGCCCAAGCCGGCGAGCACAATTTCGGCGAATCCGGGGGCGGGTTGCCGGATCCCTGGTGCTCCGCCTGCAACAGCGACGAGTATCTGGTCTTCGACGCTGTCACGCTGCTTCCGCCGGGGCCTGGCGCTCCTGCACTGCCGCGATGGGATGTTAGCTACTGGTGCAGTCATTGCGACGGCTATTACGGTCATCAGACCTTCAAGGTGCCCGCGTCGGAAACAGGGGCGGTGGGGATCGATTTCGGTGCCGAGGGCTACATGCACTGCGGGGAACCGATGCAGCCGGTGGAGCGAGTCGACCAAGCCATCGTCGATCCTGTTGAGACGACTTCGCCGGAGACCGGCCCGCTGCCGACGGTGCGGGTGGACGTGGAAATTCTGCGCTGCCGCTGCGGCTTCAAGATGGAGGTGCCCGTCTGAGGCTGCGACGGAGCAACATCCGTGCTCCCGGTATTTCCCGCCGGCGGCACGGGACCGGATTCTCCTACCGCCACCCGGACGGGTCGAAGCTTTCGGGCGACGAACTCCGCAGGGTCAAGGCGCTGGCGGTTCCGCCGGCATGGTCCGACGTCTGGATCTGCCCGGCGGAGAACGGCCATATCCAGGCTTCGGGAACGGACGACGCCGGCCGACGGCAATACATCTACCATCCCCGTTGGCGCGAACTCAGGGACAGGGAGAAGTTCGACCGTGCGCTGGCCTTCGGCTGTGCCCTGACCGCCGCACGGCGGAAGGTGACGGTGCTGCTCCGATCGGGGAACAAAACCCGGGAGGTGGCCTGCGCCGCGGCGTTCCGCTTGCTTGATACCGCGTCATTGCGGATCGGCTCAGATGTCTACGCCGAGGACAACGGGTCCTACGGGGTGACCACCTTGCTGGTAAGCCACGTCCAGGTGCACGGGGACACCATCAAGCTGGATTTTCCTGGCAAGAGCGGGTTGCAGTGGGACGTGGAAGTGAAGGATCCGGACCTCGCCGCCTGGCTGGCCATGACCGGAGGGAAGAAAGCGGGGGATCCGGCCATCGGCTACCGCAATGGCGATGGGGACTGGTCCGGGCTGGCGGCTTCCGAGCTGAACGATTTCATTCACGGGCTCTGCGGGCCCGATTTCAGCGCCAAAGATTTCCGGACCTGGCAAGGGACCGTCGCCGCCGCGGTTGAGCTCGCTCGCTATGACGGCAAGCCCGGCGTCACGGCCCGGCGCAAAGCAGTGGTGGCGGCCATCAAAGCCGTGGCAGAGCGGCTGGGCAACACACCCGCGGTTGCCCGCTCGTCTTATGTCGATCCGCGGTTGGTCGACCGCTTCATGGACGGACAGGTTCCGGATGCTGTCACCTATTCCGCGGCCGAGCGCAGCCTCCCGTCTTTCCTTGGCAACTCCGAACAGAAATAGCGCGCGGCGCTAGAATGAGAGAGCCCCGGCAGGCGGGATTCCCCCCAACGTCCACGTCTGTCGGGGTTGTTGAGTCCCGCCTACCAGCCGCGGGATCTCCACTCGTCCAGATGGGGCCGCTCCGCGCCCAGCGTCGTCCCCTTGCCGTGTCCGGGATGGATCACCGTGTCGTCAGGCAGGTAGCTAAACAACCGGTTGTGGACGTCGTTGAAGAGGGAAGCAAAGCGCTCCGGATCCTTCTCGGTATTGCCAACTCCGCCGGGAAACAGCGAGTCGCCGGTAAAAACATGTGCGGGGCCGTCCGGAGCACGGTAGAGAAGTGCGACCGAGCCGGGGGTGTGTCCCCGCAGCTTGATGGCCTCCAGGGAGAATCCATCGAACCGGCCGACGTCCTGATGCTGGAGCGAAACGTCGGTTGGCACCTCAATCGCAGGAATATCCTCCGCGCCGGCGGCTGTCTTGGCCCCGGTGGCGGCTACCGCCTCCGGCAAGGCGCGGACATGGTCCCAATGGCTGTGCGTGGTGATGATCATCTCGACTTTGGCCTGGCCGGCCGCATCCGCGGCCCCGTCGCGCAGGAGCTGCGCAATCGCCGGAAAATCGTCGGCAGCATCAATCAGTACCTGGCTGCCGGATTTTTTGGCTGTCAGCAGATAAACGTTGTTGTCCATTTTGGACACCGAAACGGCGCGGATAGTGACTGCAGGATCTTCATGAAGCAACATGCGTTCCAGCCTACCGACAGTCGACCCGGGCGGCTCCGGATGTCATTCTTGTTGTAGCAGTGGACAGGCCGGTTGGTGCGGACACGATGAGGGGCGGGCGCGGCGATGGAAGCGAGTGGTTTTGACTGGCGGATGAACCGCGACAGTGCCGTGCCGCTGTTCGAGCAGCTGAGGCTGCGGATCATTGAAGCGGCCGATGCCGGGGAGCTGCCGGTGGGCACCAAGCTGCCGCCCGTCCGGCGGTTGGCCGACCATCTGGGCGTGGTGCCGAACACGGTGGCCCGCGCCTACCGGGAACTGGAAACCGCCGGCCGGGTGGAGACACACGGCCGGGCCGGTACGGTGGTCAGCGCCGGGGCGGGCAAGGCCCGGCAACAACTGGGCGACGCCGCCGAAGCATTCGCGCTGGCGGTTCACGGTCAGGGGATCGGCACCAAGGAAGCCCTGGCCGCCGCCAAGGCAGCCCTGGAGCGGCACGGCATCAAGTAGCGCTGCGGCTTAAGAACCTTGGCGCGCCGCGCCGTCGTGCTCTGCGCGGTGCAGGCGGTTCGCAAATGCGGACAGCGGTTGTCCGCAGTAGCCGCCGGGCGTGACCGATGCAATACAAGTTCGAACGAATTTTCGATTAGAGTAGATACCGTGCTAAAAGCAAGTGAAACGTCCGTCCCGGCGACCGATTCGGAGTCCGCCACCCCCGTTTCCCACCCCGCGGATATGTCACGCCTGGTTGTTAAGGGTGCCCGCGAGCATAACCTCCAGAACGTCAGCGTGGATCTTCCCCGCGACTCCATGATCGTCTTCACCGGGCTGTCCGGCTCCGGAAAGTCGTCCCTGGCTTTCGACACGATCTTCGCCGAGGGCCAGCGCCGCTACGTGGAATCGCTGTCTTCCTACGCGCGGATGTTCCTGGGCCAGGTGGACAAGCCCGATGTCGACTTCATCGAGGGTTTGTCGCCCGCGGTGTCGATCGACCAGAAATCCACCAGCCGCAACCCGCGCTCCACCGTCGGCACCATCACGGAAATCTACGACTACCTGCGCCTGCTATGGGCCAGGGTGGGCCGGCCCTTCTGTCCGCAGTGCGGCGAGCCGGTGGAGAAACAGACGCCGCAGCAGATTGTGGACCAGTTGCAGGAGCTGCCCGAGGGGACCCGCTTCCAGGTCCTGGCGCCGGTGGTGCGCGGCCGCAAGGGCGAATTCGTCGACCTGTTCAAGGAACTGAGCGCCAAGGGGTTTTCCCGCGCCAAGGTGGATGGCAAGCAGGTGCAGCTGTCGGAACCGCCGAAGCTGGGCAAGCAGTACAAGCACACCATCGAGGTGGTGGTGGACCGGCTGGTGGCCAAAGACGGTATCCACCAGCGCCTGACCGACTCGGTGGAGACAGCCCTGGCACTGGCGGAGGGCCGGGTGCTGGCCGACTTCGTGGACGTGGACGAGGAGGACCCGGGCCGTACCCGAGCCTTCTCCGAACACCTGGCGTGCCCGAACGAGCACCCGCTGGCCATCGACGAGATCGAACCGCGCTCGTTCTCGTTCAATAATCCGTTTGGCGCCTGCCCTGCCTGCACCGGCATCGGCAGCAAGCTCGAAGTCGACGTGGACTTGGTGGTCCCGGACCCGGACCGGAGCCTTGCCGACGGCGCCATCGCCCCTTGGTCGCTCGGCAAGGCCACCCAGGAGTACTGGACCCGGCTGCTCGAAGGTCTCTCGCACGAGCTCGGCTTCTCGATGGACGAGCCGTGGAAGAACCTGCCGAAGAAGGTCCGCGACGCGGTGCTGCTCGGCAAAGACTTCAAAGTGGTGGTGCAGTACCGCAACCGCTTCGGACGGGAGCGCAAATACTCCACCGGCTTCGAAGGCGCCTTCCAGTACATCCACCGCAAGCATGAGGAAACCGAGTCCGAAATGGCCCGGGACCGCTACAAGGAGTACATGCGGGAAGTGCCATGCCCGGAGTGCAACGGCGCACGGCTGAACCCCGCCTCGTTGTCCGTGCTGATCAACGGGAAGTCCATTGCGGACGTTTCCGCGCTGCCGCTGCGGGAGGCCAGCTCCTTCCTGGGCGGCCTGGACCTGACGGCCCGCGAAGCCCAGATCGGCCACCAGGTGCTCATCGAGATCCAGGCGCGGCTGCGCTTCCTGCTGGATGTTGGCCTGGAGTATCTGAACCTGGAGCGGGCAGCCGGCACGCTGTCCGGCGGCGAGGCCCAGCGCATCCGGCTGGCCACCCAGATCGGCTCCGGCTTGGTCGGCGTCCTTTACGTCTTGGACGAACCGTCGATCGGATTGCATCAGCGGGACAACCGGCGCCTGATCGAGACCTTGACCCGATTGCGCGATTTGGGGAACACCCTGATTGTGGTCGAGCACGACGAGGACACCATCGCCGAGGCCGACTGGATTGTGGACATCGGACCGGGCGCCGGCGAGCACGGTGGCGAAGTGGTCCATTCCGGCTCGCTGCAGGAACTGCTGGAGAACACCCGTTCCATCACCGGCGACTACTTGTCCGGCCGCCGCCGGATTGAGCTTCCCGCCAAGCGCCGGAAGGTGGACAAGAAGCGCCAGCTGAAGGTGGTCGGCGCGCGCGAGAATAACCTCCGCGGCATCGATGCGCAGTTCCCGCTGGGCGTCTTCACCGCGGTCACCGGCGTCAGCGGCTCCGGCAAATCGACGTTGGTCAACGACATCCTCTACAAGGTGCTGGCGAACAAGCTCAACGGTGCCAAGCACGTCGCCGGCCGGCACACCAGGGTGGAAGGGCTGGATCAGCTGGACAAGGTGGTCCACGTGGACCAGAGCCCGATCGGGCGCACCCCGCGGTCCAATCCGGCCACCTACACGGGCGTCTTCGACAACATCCGCAAGCTGTTCGCCGAGACCAACGAGGCCAAGCTGCGCGGCTACCTGCCCGGCAGGTTCTCCTTCAACGTGAAGGGCGGTCGGTGCGAAGCGTGCTCCGGCGACGGCACACTGAAGATCGAAATGAACTTCCTGCCGGACGTCTACGTCCCGTGCGAGGTCTGCCATGGCGCGCGCTACAACCGGGAGACGCTGGAGGTCCATTACAAGGGCAAGACCATTGCCGAGGTGCTGAACATGCCGATCGAGGAGGCGGCGGACTTCTTTGCCGCGTTCACCCCGATCGCCCGCCACCTGCGGACCTTGGTGGACGTCGGGCTGGGCTATGTGCGGCTGGGCCAGCCGGCCACCACGCTGTCCGGCGGTGAGGCGCAGCGCGTCAAGCTCGCCAGCGAACTGCAGCGGCGCTCGAACGGGCGCAGCGTGTATGTGCTGGACGAACCGACCACCGGCCTGCATTTTGAGGACATCCGCAAGCTGTTGCAGGTGTTGCAGGGCTTGGTGGACAAGGGCAACACGGTGATCACCATCGAACACAATCTGGACGTCATCAAGAGTGCCGACTGGGTAGTGGACATGGGTCCCGAAGGCGGCTCCGGGGGCGGCCAGATCATTGCCAGCGGCACGCCCGAGCAGGTTGCGGCGGTCGAGGGGAGCCACACGGGCCGGTTCCTGGCGGAGGCGCTCGGCCGCCCGTGAGGCGCGACGGGATGAGATATTCCGCCGCAGGAATGGATCCCGGCCGATCCGCGGATCTGTGGGAAAATGCCCGGGTGACTCAATTGCCTGCGCTGGTCTTGTTCGACCTAGACGGAACCCTTGTTGACCCCGCGGGCGCTATCACCAGTGGAATCGCCGGCGCCCTGGAGGCTGCCGGGCTGCCGGTGCCGTCGGAGGACATGCTGGCGACGTTGGTGGGGCCGCCGCTCGGAGATTCGTTGCGCGGTGCCGGCGTGCCGGAGGACAGGCTCGGCGAAGTGATCGCGCTGTACCGCGCGGGCTACCGTGCGCACGGGATGGCAGCCAGCCGCGTGTACCCCGGCATCGCCGAATTGCTGGAGCGGCTGCAGGCGGCCGGCATGACGTTGGCTGTTGCCACGCAGAAACCGACCGGCATCGCCCGAGAACTGCTCCGCCTGAAGGGCCTGGACACTTTCTTCGGCGGCATCCACGGAGCCGAGGGCGATGATCCAACGCCGCATGATCCGGAACTGGGCAAGGTTCCGATCCTGCAGGCGGCGCTGGAGGCCGCGGACGGGTTCGGGCCGGCGGTGATGATCGGCGACCGGCTCTACGACATGGCCGCCGCGCGCCATCTTGGCCTTCCGGGGATCGGAGTCAGCTGGGGATTCGCCGCCGACGGCGAGTTGGAAGCCGCCGGTGCCTCCGCCGTCGTGCATTCCATGCCGGAACTCGAAGCCGTCATTGCAAGGCTCGCGGTTGCGCAACCGGAGACGGCCTCGGCCGGGGGACCGGGACCGGCTGCATGAAAACCTTCGAAGTGACCCGCGCCTCGTTTCGCGCCGCCCTGCGGGGAAGCTGCCGGCCGAACATTGAAGGCATCGACAACTTCCCCGACGCCGGCCCGGTGATTGTCGCACCGAACCACCTGTCCTTCCTGGACAGCATCATCGTCCAGGCCATGATGCCGCGGAAGGTCGCCTTCTTTGCCAAAGCCGAGTACTTCACCGCGAGGGGTCCCAAGGGGGCTGCCATGCGCTGGTTCTTCAGCAGCGTGGGCTCGATTCCGGTGGAACGGGGCGAGCAGGCGGCCAGCGTGGCCGCGCTGCAGAGCGCGGTGGATGTGCTGGGGCGCAACGAGGCGTTTGGGATCTATCCTGAAGGAACACGGTCCCGTGACGGCAAGCTCTACCGCGGGCGAACCGGCGTGGGGTGGCTGGCCCTGACCACCGGAGCACCGGTGCTGCCGGTAGGACTGATCGGCACCGAACAGCTTCAGCCCGCCGGCAAGATGATGGTCCGGCCGAACCACTTCACCGTCCGGATCGGCAAGCCGCTGTACTTCGAGCGGACCGGGCCGCAGCATTCGCTGCCGGCACGCCGTTCGGCAACGGACCAGATCATGGACGCGATCGCTGACCTGACGGGCCAGGAACGCTCACACAGCTACAACAAGACGCCGTCGGAGTGACCCTCCGGACGGCAGACCAGGACTGAGATGACGAAGGGAGTGACCGACAATGGCTGATCCGGCATCCTACCGTCCGCGAACGGGGGAGATCCCCACCAATCCCGGCGTCTACCGCTTCCGGGACGAGCACGGCCGCGTCATCTACGTGGGCAAGGCGAAGAACCTGCGGTCGAGGCTCAACAACTACTTCGCCAGTCCGAAGAACCTGCTGCCCAAGACCTACGCGATGGTGCATACCGCGGCTTCGGTGGAGTGGACGATCGTCGGCAGCGAACTGGAAGCCATCCAGCTCGAATACACGTGGATCAAAGAGTTCACGCCGCGCTTCAACATCATGTTCCGGGACGACAAGTCCTACCCCTACCTGGCGGTGACCATGGGGGAGAAGTTCCCGCGCGTCCAGGTGATGCGCGGGGAGCGGCGCAAGGGCGTGAAGTACTTCGGCCCGTACTATCCGGCCAAGGCGATCCGCGAGACCGTGGACACGCTGCTGCGGGTTTTCCCGGTGCGTAGCTGCAGCACCGGCGTGTTCAACCGCGCCCAGCGCACCGGCCGGCCATGCCTGTTGGGCTACATCGACAAGTGCTCGGCGCCCTGTGTAGGCCGGATCTCGCCGGAGGACCACAAGGCGCTGGCAGCCGAGTTCTGTGCGTTCATGGGCGGCGAAGCCGACCGGTTCATCCGTGCGCTGGAGAAGAAGATGGCGGCGGCGGTGGCGGAACTCGACTACGAGGCGGCGGCGCGGCACCGCGACGACATCGCCGCGCTGCGGCGCGTGTTCGAACGCAATGCCGTGGTGCTCAGCGAAGACACCGACGCCGACGTGTTTGCGCTGGCGCAGGACGAACTGGAGGCCGCCGTCCAGGTGTTCCACGTCCGCGGCGGGCGGATCCGCGGCCAGCGGGGCTGGGTGGTGGAAAAGGTCGAGGACCAGAGCACCGCCGACTTGGCCGAGCACCTGCTGCAGCAGGTGTACGGCGACGGCGACGGCCCGGACCGGATCCCGCGCCAGGTGATGCTGCCGCAGGAGCCGGAGAACGCCGCCGAACTGCAGGCCTGGCTGAGCACGCTGCGCGGCAGCAAAGTACAGATCCATGTGCCCAAACGCGGCGACAAGGCTGCCTTGATTTCCACCGTGCGGGAGAACGCCGAACAGGCCCTGGCGCTGCACAAGAGCCGGCGGGCCGGCGATATCACCACGCGCTCGGCCGGGCTGCAGCAGCTGCAGGAGGCGTTGGATCTTCCGGTCGCGCTGCTGCGGATCGAGTGCTACGACATCTCCCATGTCCAGGGCACCAACGTGGTGGCCTCCATGGTGGTGGTGGAAGACGGCCTGCCGAAGAAATCCGATTACCGCCGCTTCGCGATCACCGGAGACGCCGCCCGCGACGACACCTCGGCCATGTACGACGTCATCAGCCGGCGGTTCCGCAACTACCTGGTTGATCAGGGACGCCTGGCGGCTCCTGCCGCCGACGCCGACGCCGACGCCGACGCCGCCGCTGCGGCGCAGGCGGCGCAGCCTCCCACGGGCGGCGGGGACACCGCCGTCGTGCCGGAAGAAGCCGTGCGCGAAGAGCCCGTGCCGGAAGAGCCCGTGCGCGAAGAGACCGTGCTGGAAGAGACCCTGACGCCGGCGCCGAAGACCAAGTTCGCCTACCCGCCCAATCTGGTGGTGGTCGACGGCGGGCCGCCGCAGGTTGCCGCGGCCTCGCGCGCGCTGGCCGACCTGGGCATCACCGATGTGTTCGTGGTGGGCTTGGCCAAGCGGCTGGAAGAGGTGTGGCTGCCCGGCGACGATTTTCCGGTGATCCTGCCGCGCACGTCCGAGGGGCTGTTCCTGCTGCAGCGCATCCGCGACGAGGCCCACCGCTTCGCGATCGCCTACCATCGGCAGAAGCGCGGCAAGGCCATGACGGTCTCCGTGCTGGACGGCGTGCAGGGGCTGGGGCCGGCCAAGCGGAAGGCGCTGCTGAAACATTTTGGCTCGGCGAAGAAGCTGAAGGCGGCCAGCGTCGAAGAACTGCAGCAGGTTCCGGGCATCGGCCCCGCGATGGCGGCGTCGCTGAAGCGGCAGCTGGCGCCCGGGGCCACGGACGAGGCCGCGCCGGCAGTGAATATGGCGACCGGCGAAATCATTGAATCTTAGTTAGGCTAGAGCTGAAATCGAGGGGTGTGTGGTCGGGATGGATGGTATGACGATGACGGTGGACGAGGATTTGACGCCGGAGAAGCCGGTGGAATCCGAACTCCTGGTGGTCACCGGCATGTCGGGAGCCGGCCGAACCACGGCAGCCCACGCGCTGGAAGACCATGGCTGGTACGTGGTGGACAACCTGCCGCCGCAAATGCTCGGCACGCTGGCCGAACTGGTCTCGCGGATGCCGCAGTCGCTGCCCAAGCTGGCCGTGGTGGTGGACGTGCGCAGCCAGAGCCTGTTCCGCGATATCCGCGAGGCGCTGCATGCCCTGGCCGCCAGCGGGATCCACTACCGGGTCCTCTTCCTGGACGCCTCGGACGAGGTCCTGGTCCGCCGCTTCGAACAGGGCCGGCGGCCGCACCCGCTGCAGGGCGACGGCCGCATTTCCGACGGCATCACGGCCGAACGCGAACTGCTGAGCAGCCTGAAGGACTCATCCGACCTGGTGGTGGAGACCACCGAGATGAACGTGCACGCCCTCGCCACGGCGATCACGGAGCTCTTCACCGACTCCGGCCCCATCGTGCTGCGGATCAACGTGATCAGCTTCGGCTTCAAGTACGGGCTGCCGGTGGACGCCAACTTCGTCGCCGACGTCCGCTTCATCCCGAACCCGCACTGGGTTCCCGCGCTGCGCCCCTACACCGGGCTCGACGAGAAGGTCCGGGACTACGTGCTGGTGGATTCCGGCGCCGAAGAGTTCGTCAACCGCTATGTGGATGCGCTCGAGCCTGTGCTGGAGGGCTACCGCCGGGAAAACAAGCACTACGGCACCATCGCCATCGGATGCACCGGCGGCAAGCACCGGTCGGTCGCGGTCGCCGAGGAAATCGGCAAGCGGCTGGCCCAGTTGCCCAGCGTCAAGGTGACCGTCCAGCACCGGGACTTGGGGCGCGAATAGTGGCAATCCTGACCGGACCGTTGCCGCTGGTTCCGGTCCCGGGGACCTCCCGCAGCCGAAACGGCAAGAGCGGGGCACCGCCCTCCGTCGTCGCTTTGGGCGGCGGGCACGGGCTGTCCGCCTCGCTGGGCGCGCTGCGCCTGCTCACCACCGAGCTGACCGCGATTGTCACGGTGGCCGACGACGGCGGATCCTCCGGCCGCCTGCGCGAGGAGTTCGGCGTGCTTCCGCCCGGAGATTTGCGCATGGCACTGGCCGCCCTGTGCGACGACACCGACTGGGGCCGGACTTGGCGCGACGTGATGCAGCACCGCTTCAAGTCGTCCCCGGGGTCCGAGCAGTCGCTGGACAACCATGCCTTGGGAAACTTGCTGATTGTCACCCTGTGGGAATTACTGGGGGACCCGGTGGCGGGCCTCAAGTGGGCCGGCGCCCTGCTGGGGGCACGCGGCGAAGTACTGCCGATGGCCACCGTGCCGCTGACCATCGAGGGCGACGTGCTGGTGGAGGGCGAGGACGGGCGTTTGCGGAGCGCGCTGATTTCCGGCCAGTCCCGGCTCGCCGCGGCCGGCCGGAACAGCCACGTGAATGACGTGCGCCTGCTGCCCGACGACGCCCCGGCCTGCGTAGAAGCGCTCAACGCCGTCGAACTTGCCGACTGGGTGATCCTGGGCCCCGGGTCCTGGTATACCTCCGTGCTGCCGCATCTGATGCTGAAGGAGATGCGCGAGGCGCTGTGCAACACCCCGGCGCGGCGTTGCCTGACCATGAACCTCTCGGTGGACACCAAGGAAACCTCTGGCATGACGGCGGCGGACCATCTGGCGGCCCTGAAGCGCTGCGCTCCCGGGATGCGTTTCGATGTGGTGCTGGCCGATCCGCGGGTGATCGAAAACCGGGAGCGTTTCGAGGAAGCCGCCGGGGAACTCGGTGCGCGCGTGGTCTTCGGTAGAGTAGGTAGCTCAGGCGGACGCCCCGTACACGATCCGTTGAGACTGGCGAGTGCCTACCACGACATTTTCGGGGACAGCAAGGATTAGGTAAGGACAAGGTGCATGGCGCTGACCGCAGCAGTCAAGGATGAGCTTGCTCGCCTCGACATTAAGAAGTCCCAGGTCCGGAAGGCGGAGGTCTCCGCGACGCTCCGGTTCGCCGGCGGACTTCACATCATTTCCGGCCGCATTGTTATTGAGGCCGAAGTTGATCTGGCTGCGACGGCCCGGCGGCTGCGTACCGCCATCGCGGAAGTGTACGGCCACAGCGGCGACATCATCGTGGTTTCCGGCGGTGCCCTTCGCCGCGGGAACCGCTACGTGGTGCGCGTGGTCCGGGACGGAGAGTCGCTGGCCCGGCAAACCGGCCTGCTGGATGGCCGCGGCCGCCCGGTCCGCGGGCTGCCGTCCGTGGTGGTCAACGGCTCGGCCGCCGACGCCGAGGCAGTGTGGCGCGGCGCCTTCCTGGCGCACGGATCGCTGACCGAGCCGGGGCGGTCGTCCGCCCTGGAGGTCACCTGCCCCGGTCCCGAAGCGGCGCTGGCGCTGGTCGGCGCCGCCCGCCGTTTGGGCATTGCGGCCAAGGCCCGCGAGGTCCGCGGCGTGGACCGGGTGGTGATCCGGGACGGTGACAGTATCGCCGCGCTCTTGACCCGGATGGGCGCCCATGATGCGCTGATGGTGTGGGAAGAACGCCGGATGCGGAAGGAAGTGCGGGCCACCGCCAACCGGCTGGCCAACTTCGACGACGCCAACCTGCGGCGCTCGGCCCAGGCCGCGGTGGCGGCGGGCGCACGCGTCGAACGGGCGCTGGAGATCCTCGGTGAAGATGTGCCCGAGCACCTGCGCTACGCCGGCGAACTGCGGGTGGCGCACAAGCAAGCCTCGCTGGACGAACTCGGCCGTCTGGCGGACCCGGCCATGACCAAGGACGCCATCGCCGGCCGGATTCGCCGGCTGCTGGCCATGGCCGACAAACGGGCGGCGGAGTTGCGGATACCGGGTACCGAAGCCAATGTCACGCCGGAGATGCTGGACGACTAGATTCGGGATGGGCAGCCCGCCGGGTCCGGCGGTACGGTCAAGGAAGACCGGTTTGAGAGCTGCCGGACGGAAACCTCCGTCCGGTTGGATCATCCGACCCAGCCGCGGACCGCGGCCGGGAGAAGACGGAGGAAACCATGAGCACGTACGAACTGCCCGAGCTCGACTATGATTACGCAGCCCTTCAGCCGCACATCTCGGCCCGGATCATGGAGCTGCACCACTCCAAGCACCACGCCACCTACGTGGCCGGCGCGAACACCGCGCTGGAGCAGCTGGCCGAGGCCCGCACCAAGGGCGAGTTCGGCAACGTGCCGAAGCTGTCCAAGGATCTGGCCTTCCACCTCGGCGGGCACACCAACCACTCGATCTTCTGGAAGAACCTCTCCCCGGAAGGCGGCGACAAGCCCACCGGCGAACTGGCGTCCGCGATCGATGAGTACTTCGGGTCCTTCGACGCGTTCCGCGGCCACTTCGGCGCCGCAGCGCTGAGCCTGCAGGGCTCGGGCTGGGCCGTGCTGGCCTACGAACCGCTGGGCGGCAACGTGGTCATCGAGCAGCTCTACGACCAGCAGGGCAACATTCCGGTGGGCACCATCCCGCTGCTGATGCTGGACATGTGGGAGCACGCCTTCTACCTGGACTACGTCAACGTCAAGGCCGACTACGTCAAGGCGTTCTGGAACATCGTCAACTGGGCCGACGTCGCCGCCCGTTTCGACGCCGCCCGGACCGGCGCTTCAGCGCTGATCACCCCGGCCCGCTAAGGCCGCACCCATCAGGCACCGGCCGGTGCGGATCATGGGAAACCCGCACCGGTCATCATCTCCTCCAGGAGGTAGAGGCACATGACTACTCGAGTTGGTATCAACGGATTCGGCCGGATCGGCCGCAGCTATTTCCGCGCAGCTTTGGCCAAGAAGCCGGAGCTGGAAATCGTGGCCATCAATGACCTGAGCGACGCGCACACGCTGGCCCACTTGCTCAAATACGACAGCGTGCTGGGCGTCCTGCCGGAAACGGTAGAGGTCGACGATGACAACCTGATCGTCGGCGGCCGGAAGGTCCGCGTCCTGTCGGAAAAAGACCCGGCTGCCCTCCCGTGGGGCGATCTCGACGTGGACATCGTGATTGAATCCACCGGGCGGTTCAACAAGAGCGGGGGCGCCCGCAAGCACATGGAGGCCGGCGCCAAGAAGGTCCTGGTCTCCGCGCCCGCCAAGGACGAGGACATCACCATCGTGATGGGCGTCAATGACGGCGAGTACGACGCCGATGCGCACCACCTGATCTCGAACGCCTCCTGCACCACCAACTGCCTGGCACCGCTGGCCAAGGTGCTGCACGAGAAGTTCGGCATCGAGCACGGACTCATGACCACCATCCACGCCTACACCGCCGACCAGAACCTGCAGGACGGGCCGCACCGGGACCTGCGGCGCGCCCGGGCGGCGGCCATCAACCTGGTGCCAACCTCAACCGGCGCGGCGAAGGCCATTGGACGGGTGCTCCCTGAGCTGCAGGGCAAGTTGGACGGCTTCGCGGTGCGGGTGCCGGTGCCCACCGGGTCCATGACGGACCTGACCGCCACCCTGTCCCGCGAAGCGACGGTGGAAGAGGTCAACGCGGCCTTCAAGGAGGCCGCCGCGGATCCGCACTGGGCCGGCATCCTCAGCTATACCGAGGACCCCATCGTGTCGTCCGATATCGTCACAGACCCGGCGTCTTCGATCTTCGACTCGGGACTGACTAAGGTTATGGGTAACCAGGTGAAAGTTGTTGGCTGGTACGACAACGAGTGGGGCTACTCCAATCGCCTGTTGGATCTGACTGTCCTGATCGCATCAAAGCTGTCCTAGGTCCGGCACCACCCGTCCTCCGCACGAAGGTAGAAATGACTGCACATTCTCTCGATGAACTGCTGGCCGCCGGAGTCCGCGGACGCCACGTGTTGGTCCGTTCGGACCTGAACGTCCCGTTGGAGGGCGAATCGCCGGAACTGAAGGTGTCCGACGACGGACGCATCCGCGCGTCGCTGCCGGTCATCACCAAGCTGGCCGAGGCCGGGGCACGGGTCATCGTGACGGCGCACCTCGGCCGGCCCAAGGGTGCTCCCGAGGAGAAGTTCTCGCTGCGCCCCGCGGTCGCCCGGCTGAAAGAGCTGGCCGCGGTCACGGTCAAGTTCGCCGAGGACACGGTGGGGCCGGCGGCCCGGGAGGCAGCTGCCGGGCTGCAGGACGGCGAAGTGCTGGTGCTGGAGAACGTGCGCTTCGATCCGCGCGAAACCAGCAAGGACGACGCCGAGCGTGAGGCTTTTGCCGCCGAACTCGCCGCCCTGACCGGCGAGGACGGGGCCTACGTGGACGATGCGTTCGGAGCCGTGCACCGCAAGCATGCGTCGGTCTTCGACATCGCCCGGCTGCTCCCGGCCTATCAGGGCGATCTGGTGCGCACGGAGCTCCAGGTGCTGAACCGTCTCACCGAGGCCCCGCAACGGCCGTATGTGGTGGTGCTGGGCGGCTCCAAGGTCTCGGACAAGCTGGCGGTGATCGAGAACCTGCTGGGCAAGGCCGACTACCTGCTGGTCGGCGGCGGCATGGTCTTCACCTTCCTCGCCGCCCAGGGATATGCCGTCGGTGCCAGCCTGCTGGAAAAGGACCAGTTGGACACGGTGCGCGGCTACCTCGCCCGAGCCAAGGAACTGGGCTGCACATTCATCCTGCCGACCGACATCGTGGTCGCGGAGAAGTTCGCCGCCGATGCGGCCTGGGAGGTGGTGCCCGCAGACAGCATCGAATCGGCGTCGTTCGGCCCCGGCGGCATTGGTTTGGACATCGGCCCGGAGTCGGCCGAAGCCTTCGCCCGCCAGATCCATTCGGCCAATACGGTCTTCTGGAACGGGCCGATGGGCGTGTTTGAATTTGACGCCTTCGCCAACGGGACCCGGACGGTGGCCAAGGCCCTGACCGGGAGCGATGGCTTCACCGTGGTGGGCGGCGGCGATTCCGCCGCCGCGGTGCGCACCCTGGGTTTCGACGACGACGCCTTCGGACATATTTCCACCGGCGGCGGTGCCAGCCTCGAATACCTTGAAGGCAAGGAACTGCCCGGCCTCGCCGCACTGGACCGCTGACGGCCGCCGGAACCCTCCCCGCCAGGCGAGAGGGTTCCGGTATTGCCCAAGCCACGGCGCGGCCCGGCCGCGCAGAACGACGCCCAGCACCACAGATGGAGACCGCAGTGACCACTTCGACCAACGGCAAGTTCGACCGCAAACCGCTGATCGCCGGCAACTGGAAGATGAACATGGACCATGTCCAGGGCATCACGTTGCTGCAGAAGCTGGCCTGGACGCTCAGCGACGCCCGGCACGACTACAACCGGGTGGAGGTCGCCGTCTTCCCGCCGTTCACGGATCTGCGCGGCGTGCAGACGCTGGTCAACGGCGACAACCTGAAGCTTGTTTACGGCGCACAGGACCTCTCGGCGCATGACTCGGGCGCCTACACCGGGGACATCTCCGGACAGTTCCTGGCCAAGCTGGGCTGCACGTACGCGCTGGTGGGCCATTCCGAGCGGCGCGAAATCCACGGCGAGGACGACGCCCTGCTGAATCAGAAGCTGAAGGCGGCCTACCGGCACAAGCTGACCCCGATTCTGTGCGTAGGCGAGGGCCTGGACGTGCGCCAGGCCGGAAACCACGTGGAGCACACGCTCGGCCAGTTGCGCGCCGATGTGGCCGGCCTGGATGCCGAGCAAGCGGCGAGCTTGGTCATCGCTTACGAGCCGGTCTGGGCGATCGGCACGGGGGAGGTGGCCGGTCCCGAAGACGCTCAGGAGATGTGCGCCGCCATCCGTGCCGAGATGGCCGTGCTGTTCGACGAGAGCGTGGCAGCCGGCGTCCGCCTGCTCTACGGCGGGTCGGTGAAGGCGGGCAACGCTGCGGCAATCCTGAACGAGCGCGACGTCGACGGCGTGTTGGTTGGCGGGGCCAGCCTGGACGCGGGCGAATTTGCTAATATTGTCAGGTTCGAACACCATCTGCTGACAAAGTGATGTCTGCCCGCCACTGGGATATCCCGACAGCTGACGAAAGGCCACTGTGGAAGCTCTGAAGATCACTCTGCAAATCCTGCTCGGCATCACCAGCCTGCTGCTGACCCTGCTCATCCTGCTGCACAAGGGGCGCGGTGGCGGCATGTCCGACATGTTCGGCGGTGGCATGACCACCAGCCTGGGATCGTCCGGCGTCGCAGAGCGCAACCTCAACCGGTTCACGGTGGTTCTTGGACTGGTCTGGGGCACGGTCATCGTGGCTCTCGGCCTGATGATGCGTTTCAGCGCGGAATCCTAAGCAGCTTCTTTTCCGGCCCTGACGCTTTCCGGGCCGGTTTCCGCGGCGCCGGAATTCCCAGAGACTTTGCCCAACCCCCTTAACCCTGCGCGGTTCCCACCGTAGACTGGTGCCCGATGCAGGGGGCATCCTTTCTGGTAATCGGGGGCAAACATGGTTGATCCGTCGAATTCCTTCCGGGCCGTCCGGGTCGGTTCCGAAACGGGCGCCGGGCTTGCCGGTTGGCAGGCCGTGACCGGACGGACGGTGGTGCCGGTCACCAAAGTCCCGGTGACCTACTGGTGCCCGAAGGGACACCAGACCACGCCGGTCTTCGCCAATCTCAGCGAAGCCGACATCCCCACCTCGTGGGACTGCCCGCACTGCGGCCAGACGGCCGCCCGGGAGCCTGGCGGGGGAGGCGCCGAAGCCCGCAGCAGCGACGAGCCGTACAAAAGCCATCTGGAGTACGCCAAGGAACGGCGCAGCCCGGACGAGGCCGAGGCCGTGGTGGAACAGGCGCTGGAAAAGTTGCGGCGCCGACGGCGGGAAGCACATCGTCGCGCCGAGTCGGCCCGCCAGCGGCAGCGTGACTAGAGGCCCGCACCGGGCCACCTTGGCATGCCGGCGACGGCCGCGCCGATCGCGGGCGGAACCGGGCTGCTAGTCGGTGCCGTTGTCGGCCGGGGAGAGCAGCGCCTCCGGCAGCTTGGAGGCGGCGTCCTGATCCAGCAGCCACACGGTACGCTTGCGTCCGCGTGCGCCCGCCGCGGGAACCTGCACCGGGCTGGCACCGGCCAAGGCAAGCCCCACCGCGCCGGCCTTGTCACTGCCGCCCACCACCAGCCACACCTCGTCCGCGGCATTGATCGTGGGGAGCGTGAGGGACACTCGCTCCGGCGGCGGTTTAGGTGCATCGGTCACACCGACCACGGAGCGGTCTTCCGTACGGATACCGCCCATTTCGGGAAACAGTGATGCAATGTGGGCGTCCGGGCCGACCCCGAGCAGCAGCACATCGAACTTCGGCACCGGGCCACTCGTGCCCTCGTCAGCCGCAGCCTGCCGGAGGGCCGCGGAGTAGGCGACGGCGGCCGCCTCCGGGTCGGCGTATTCGCCGGCGGCACCGAAGGGGTGCACCCGGGCCGGGTCCAGGGGCAGCCCGTCCAGCAATGCTTCGCGTGCCTGCCGCTCGTTGCGGTCCGGGCTGTCCTTTGCGACGAAGCGTTCGTCACCCCACCAGACATTCACCTTCGACCAGTCGAAGCCGGCGGGAAGTCCGACGGCGGCGACCGCCTTCAGCGTGTTGATACCCAGGCTGCCGCCGGTGAGCACCATGGTGGCTTCGCCGCGTTCGGACTGGACGGCTGCCAGCCGCTCGAGCAGCCTGCGGGCGGTCGCTGCCGCCAAGGCCGCGACATCGGAATGGACGACGACGTGTGGTTCAGCGCTCACTGCGGCGCACGCTCCTCAAATTGGTCCGGGGCAATCCATCGATCAGCACTTCGCCGAAGACCTCATCCGGGTCGAGCCGGCGAAGCTCTTCGGCCAGACATTCTTCCAGCGGCCGGCGCGGCAATGAAATCCGCTGGACCGGCTGGCCGGGCATCAGCAGTTCGGCCACGCTGGGGCCGGGACGCAGGATGCGGATCTCGCCGGTTGTCCGCGAAATGCGCACGCCCCTGATGCCGGTGCCCGCGAGATCCTCCACGATGGTGACCGGCGCGTTCAGGGCCAGCGTCAGCCACGCCGCCAGCAGGACGGTGCTGGGGGAGTCGGACGCCCCCTCCACCGCAACGGCCGTCACCGGGGCCGGCTCCACCTGGTCGAAGACCGCGGCCAGCTGGACGCGCCAGCTGGTCAACCGCGTCCAGGCCAGATCCGTGTCGCCAGCGGTGTAGGTGTCGCGCAGGCTGAACAGCGCCTGCTGCGGGTCGGCCTCGTTGCCGGAATCCGTGATCCGGCGGTGGGCAATCCGACCGATCGACGTGCGCGAGGCATCCTTGGGCATGCCGTGCGGCCACCAGGCCACGATCGGGGCATCGGGCAGCAGCAGGGCTGACACCAGCGACTCGCTCTCGGCAGCCAGCTGGCCGTAACCGTACAGCACGATGACCTCGGCCGCCCCGGCGTCGCCGCCGACCCGGATTTGGGCATCGAGGCGGGTCTTCTTCTCCGACCCTGCATCCACCAGCGCAATGATGCGGCAGGGATGTTCGCGGCTGGCGGCATTGGCAGCGAGGATGGCTTCCTCCTCATGGCCCGAGGAGGTCACCACCACCAGGGTGAGCACGCGGCCCAGCGCCACTACGCCGCCTTGCTCCCGCATGGCCACGATCTCTTTCGAGACCTTCGACGTGGTGGTGTCTCTCAGGTCTTTGATCACGGCCTTCTCCAAGTACGTCCGTCGCGGGCCAGCAGTTCATCGGCCGACGCCGGCCCCCAGCTGCCGGGGGAGTACGGCTCCGGCTTGGTCCGGCTCTCGGCCCAATATTCCTCGAACGGGTCCAGGATCTTCCACGAGAGCTCCACCTCCTGGTGCCGCGGGAACAGCGGCGGCTCACCGAGCAGTACGTCCAGGATCAGCCGCTCGTAGGCCTCGGGACTCGACTCGGTAAACGCATGCCCGTAGCCGAAGTCCATCGTGACGTCGCGGACCTCCGTTTGGGTGCCGGGTACCTTGGAACCGAAGCGGATGGTGACCCCTTCGTCCGGCTGCACGCGGATCACCACCGCGTTTTGGCCGAAGTCGTCCTCACTGTGGTTCGGAAACAGCAGGTTCGGTGCCCGCTTGAAGACGACGGCGATTTCTGTCACCCTCCGGCCCAGCCGCTTGCCGGCGCGCAGATAGAACGGCACACCGGACCAGCGCCGGGTGTGGATGTCCAAGCGCAGCGCGGCATAGGTCTCGGTGACGGAATCCGGATTGAAGCCTTCTTCCTCCAGATAGCCGGTGACCTTTTCACCGCCCTGCCAGCCGCCGGTGTACTGTCCCCGGGCCGAGTGGCCCGAGAGATCCTCGGGGAGTTTGACCGCGGCGAGCACCTTTTCCTTTTCTGCCCGCAGGTCCTCCGCGTTGAAGGAGATCGGTTCTTCCATGGCGGTCAGCGCCAGCAGCTGGAGCAGGTGGTTCTGGATGACGTCGCGAGCCGCGCCGACGCCGTCGTAATAGCCCGCACGGCCGCCAATACCGATGTCCTCCGCCATGGTGATCTGCACATGGTCCACATAGTTGGCGTTCCAGAGCGGCTCAAACAGCTGATTGGCAAAGCGAAGCGCCAGCAGGTTCTGGACGGTTTCCTTGCCCAGGTAGTGGTCAATCCGGAATACCGCGTCCGGCGGGAAAACCGATTCAACGATGTTGTTCAGCTCGCGTGCGGACTGCAGATTATGGCCGAAGGGCTTTTCGATGACCACCCGGCGCCAGGGCGTGCCGGGCTCGTCTTCGGTGGCCTGGGCGAGGCCGTGCGAGGAGAGCATCTGGCACACCTGCTCGAAGGCCTTGGGCGGGATCGAGAGGTAGAAAGCGTGGTTCCCCTGGGTCCCGCGCTGTTCGTCGAGCTCCTTCAACGTGGCGCCCAACTGCTCGAAGGCCTCGTCGTCGTCGAAAGCTCCTTCGACAAACCGGATGCCGCCAGCCAGATGCGTCCAGATGTCCTCGCGGAACGGTGTGCGGGCGTGCTGCTGCACGGACTCTTTCACCTGGGCCGCGAATTCGGCGTCGTCCCACGGCCGGCGGGCAAAGCCGACCAGCGCGAAGCTGGGCGGCAGCAGTCCGCGGTTGGCCAGGTCATATACCGCCGGCATCAGCTTTTTCCGGGCAAGGTCGCCGGTCACGCCGAACAGCACCAGGGAACACGGGCCGGCAATGCGGTCAAGCCGGCGGTCGCGCGGGTCCCGCAGCGGGTTGGCCGGACGGCGGTGTGGAGTGGAAGGTGCCATGACTACTTTCCGGCGAGGCGGGAGACGGCGTCGATCACCTGGCGCAACCCCGCTGCCCGGTCAGCCAAATGAAGGCGCAGCACGGGGCGGCCGGCCTCGCGCAGGACGTTGGCGTCGCCGGCAGCCTGGGCGGCAATGAGCTCGCCGAAGCTGAACGGCCGGCCGGGGATGGGGACATCCGCGGCCGCTTCGCCGGTCAGTTGCAGGTAGACGCCGGTCGCCGGTCCGCCCTTGTGGAACTGGCCGGTGGAGTGCAAGAAGCGCGGTCCCCAGCCGAAGGTCACGGGACGGCCGGTGGCTTCGGCCAGCAGCGGGCGGGTCCGCTCCAGTTCGGCTTGGCCGAAGCGGTCCAGGTAGGCCTGCACGCTGACGTAGCCGTCCGGCCCCAGTTTGCCCAGCAGGTCCCGGAGCGCGTCGTCAAGCGAACTGCCCATGGCCAGCCCGCTGCCGCGCACCTGGACGGCACCGTCGGTGAAGTCGGGAAGCATGGCCTCCGGACGCTGCTCCAAAAGCCCGCGCGCGGCGGCCTTGGCCGCCTCCACATCCGGCTGGTCGAAGGGGTTGATGCCCAGCAGGCGGCCGGCCACCACCGTGGCGTACTCCCAGAGCAGCAGTTGGCTGCCCAGGCTGCCGCCGACGGCAACCTCGTCGGCGCCGAGGGCCACTTCGTGATCGGGCGAGACCAGCCGGACGACCAGAACATCGGCGGCTTTGGAAACCGTCTCGGGATCACCGGAGTTGGCCACCACCGGAAGCAGGCCGGTACCCAGCTTGCCGGTGGACTCGGCGATCAGCTGTTCGGCCCAGTCGCCGAAGCCGACAATGCCGGAGCCTTCGTCGACGATAGCCACCTTATTGCGCAGCGGTTCGGTACCGGCCAGCGCCGCACCCAAGGCCAGAGCCATGTTGTCGGCGGAGTCCTCGGAGAGCACTTCGGCGGCCTCTTCGGCGTCGTCAAGCAGTCTTTCGATGTCCACCCCGGCCAGCCCGGAAGGGACCAGGCCGAAAGCGGTCAGCGCGGAGTAGCGCCCGCCGACGTCGGGATCGGCGTTGAACACCGCCCGATAGCCGGCATCCCGGGACGCCTGATCAAGCGGCGAGCCGGGATCGGTGACCACAATGATCCGCGAAGCGGCGTTCAGGCCGGCGTCGGTAAAGGCCTGTTCGAAGACTCGGCGCTGCGAATCCGTTTCCAGCGTGGAACCGGATTTGGATGCCACGATGATGGCGGTGTCTTCAAGCCGCTCCGCCAGGGCGGCGGCTACCTGCTGCGGATCCGTGCTGTCGAGCACGGTCAGCTCCACCCCGGCGGTGTTGGCGATGACCTCGGGAGCCAGCGAGGATCCACCCATACCGGCCAGCACGAACCGGGTCACGCCTTCGGCGGCAAGTTCCCTGCGGAGCTCAAGAATGTCCGCGACCAACGGGCGCGAGAGTGCCGCGGCATCCACCCAGCCGAGGCGGATGGAGGCCTCGGCTTCCGCCTCCGGACCCCACACGGTGTTGTCCTGGGCGGCAATCCGGGACGCCACCCGGTCCTCCACCAAGGTGTCGATGTGCCGCCGGACCGCGGCCAGCGCAGCTCCCGATGCTTGGAAGGCCAGCGAGCTCATGCCTTCGGAGCCCCCGGCGCCGAGTCCAGGGCGTTCTGGACGGTCTCCCGCAGCTGCTGCCAGCTGGTGACGAACTTCTCCAGGCCCTCGTCCTCGAGCAGCTCGACCACTTCGTTGTAGGAAATGCCGACCTTGGCGATCTGGTCCAGGACCTTGTTGGCTTCCTGGTAGCTGCCGGTCACCCGGTCGCCCTCGATCTTGCCGTGGTCGGCGACGGCTTCCAGCGTCTTCTCCGGCATGGTGTTGACCACGTTGTTGGCCACCAGCTCGGTGACGTACAAGGTGTCCGGGTAATCGGGGTTCTTCACTCCGGTGGAAGCCCACAGGGGCCGCTGCGGCCGGGCGCCGGACGCGGCCAGGACCTGCCAGCGTTCGGTGGCGAACTGCTCTTCGTAAATCTGGTACGCCAGCTGGGCATTGGCGACGCCGGCCTTGCCCTTCAGCGCGGTTGCCTCCTCGGAACCGACCGCGTCCAGGCGCTTGTCGATCTCGCTGTCCACCCGGGACACGAAGAAGGAGGCCACCGAGTGGAGGCTGGCGAGGTCCTTGCCGTTCTCCTTGGCCTGCTCCAGGCCCAGCATGAAGGCGTTGATCACTTCGCGGTAGCGCTGCAGCGAGAAGATCAGCGTGACGTTGACGCTGATGCCGGCCGCGAGGGTCTCGGTGATCGCTTCCAGGCCTTCGGTGGTGGCCGGAATCTTGATGAACGCGTTCGTCCGGCCCACGGCCTTGTGCAGGTGCTTGGCCTCGGCCACGGTGCCGCGGGCGTCGCGGGCCAGCCGCGGATCCACCTCGATCGACACGCGGCCGTCCACGCCGTCCGTGTCCGTGGCCAGTCCGGAGAACAGGTCACAGGCTTCGGCCACGTCGGCCGTGGTGATGGCGAAAACCGCCGTGTCCACGTCGGCGCCATCGGCGGCCAACTGGTTCACCTGTGCCTCGTAGCTGCGGCCGTCCTGCAGTGCCGAGGCGAAGATGGACGGGTTGGTGGTGACGCCGACGACGTTCATCTCGTCGATCAGGGCCTTCAGGGTCCCGGAACTGATCCGTTCGCGGGAAAGGTCGTCGAGCCAGATGGAGACACCGGCATCGGAGAGAGCCTGGGTATTCGGGTTGGACATCGCGTCCTCCTTAGGAGTTGTTGATCTGTGCGAGCGAGTCGCGGGCGGCCTCGACAACAGCCTCGGCCGTGATACCGAATTCGCGGAACAGGGTCTTGTAGTCGGCGGAGGCACCGTAGTGCTCCAGCGACACGCTGCGGCCGGCGTCGCCGACCAGGCCGTCCCAGCACTGCGAGATGCCGGCTTCCACGGAGACCCGGGCCTTGATGCCGGCGGGAAGCACGGACTCGCGGTAGGCGGCGTCCTGGCGGGCGAACCACTCGAGGCAGGGCACGGAAACCACGCGGGTGGCAATGCCGTCCGCCTGCAGCGTTTCGCGCGCCTGGACGGCCAGCTGCACTTCGGAGCCGGTCGCCAACAGGATCACCTGGGGCGTGGCGTCGTTGCCGCCGGACTGGGCCTCGGCCAAGACGTACGCGCCCTTGGCCACGTTGTCGGCGGAAGCGAAGCCCGCTTCTCCGCGGTCGTAGACCGGCAGGTTCTGCCGGGTCAGCACAATGCCGGCCGGGTTGCTGTGGTTCTCCAGCATCGCCTTCCATGCCTGCGCCACTTCGTTGGCGTCGGCAGGGCGGACGACGTCGAGGCCCGGGATGGCGCGCAGGCTCGCCAGCTGCTCCACCGGCTGGTGCGTGGGTCCGTCTTCGCCGAGGCCGATGGAATCGTGCGTCCAGACGTAGATCGAGGGAACGCCCATCAGAGCGCCCAGCCGGATGGCCGGCCGCTGGTAGTCGCTGAAGATCAGGAACGTTCCGGAAAAGGCCCGGGTGTTGGAGCTGAGCACAATGCCGTTGACGATGGATGCCGCCGCATGTTCGCGGATGCCGAAGTGCAGCACCCGGCCGTACGGGCCGCCGGACCACATCTCGGTCTGCCGCGACTCCGGAACGAAGGACGGAGCGCCCTCGATGGTGGTGTTGTTCGATTCTGCCAAGTCGGCCGAGCCGCCCCACAGCTCCGGGAGCACCGGACCGATGGCGTTGAGCACCTTGCCGGAGGCAGCGCGCGTGGAGACGTCCTTGCCGGCGGGGAATTCGGGCAGCGCCTGCTCCCAGCCCTTCGGCAGTTCCGAGGCCTGCACGCGGTCCAGCAGTGCGGCGTTCTCCGGGTTGGCTTCCCGCCATGCCTGGTAGCCTGCGTCCCAGTCCGCTCGGGCCTGCTTGCCGCGTGCGGCGACCTGGCGGGCGTGGTCCAGCACGTCCTGTTCGACGGCGAAGTCCTGCTCCGGATCAAAGCCGAGGAGCTCCTTGACGGCGGCGACTTCCTCGGCGCCCAGCGCGGAGCCGTGGATCTTGCCGGTGTTCTGCTTCTTCGGCGCCGGCCACCCGATGATGGTGCGCAGCGAGATGATCGACGGCCGGGAGGTTTCGGCCTTCGCGGCCTTCAACGCCTCGAACAGGGCCGGAATGTCCTCGGCATACTCGCCGGTCCTGGTCCAGTCCACCCTCTGGGTGTGCCAGCCGTACGCTTCGTAGCGCTTGAGCACGTCCTCGGTGAACGCGATGTCGGTGTCGTCTTCGATCGAAATCTTGTTGTCGTCGTAGAGCACCACCAGGTTGCCCAGTTCCTGGTGGCCGGCCAGCGACGACGCCTCCGAGGTGACGCCCTCCTGCAGGTCGCCGTCGGATGCAATCACCCAGACCGTGTGGTCGAAGGGGCTCTCGCCGGCGGCCGCATCGGCGTCGTACATGCCGCGGGTGCGGCGCTGCGCATATGCGAAGCCGACGGCGGAGGCGAGGCCCTGGCCGAGCGGGCCGGTGGTGATTTCAACGCCCGGTGTGTGCTTGTACTCCGGGTGGCCCGGGGTGAGCGAGCCCCAGGTCCGCAGCGCCTTCAGGTCGTCCAGTTCCAGGCCGTAGCCGGAGAGGAACAGCTGGATGTACAGCGTCAGCGAGGTGTGGCCGGGGGAGAGGACAAAGCGGTCGCGGCCCACCCACTGCGGATCCGTCGGATCGTGCCGCATGAACTGCTGGAAGATCAGGTAGGCGGCCGGTGCCAGGCTCATGGCAGTGCCGGGGTGGCCGTTGCCGACCTTCTCCACGGCATCGGCGGCGAGAACGCGCACCGTGTCCACCGCCCGCTGGTCCAGCGATGTCCACGACAATTCCTGATCTTGCATATGTGGCACCGGTGGGGCCCTTTCTGATCGACATAGCAGCACAAACGGTCCGGAAAAGGCGCCCGCAACCGCGGACCCGGAGGATCATTCGCCGTTGATACTGCTTGAGCAATGTTGTGCCATATCCCTGCGGATTTGCACTCGATCCCCACTCTATCCGTTGGGCCTGCAATGCGCAGGACGCTTTACGGTGCGCACAGTCACACAGCGCCCATTGTTTTCGCGCCGGCCGACGCGGCCGTCGAGTGGGCGCGGTTTCGCGCCGGACGACGCAGCTACTGCGTGGGCGCGGTTTTGCGCCGGGCGACGCAGCTACAGCGCGCATCGGTTTCTACGACGGATAGAAGGAGTATGATGTAGGTGCACCTTGACCCGCCCTAAGCGGCCGGGCGTTTTCGTGTGTCAGACGGACTCCAGCAGAACTGAGTGGTTTTTCCTTGAATATGCAGACCGTGCCGGACCAGGCGTTGGCCGTCCCGGCCAAGCCCGGCTTTTCGCGCAAGGCCAAAGCGTACATAGCGCTCACGAAGCCCCGTGTCATGGAACTCCTGCTGGTCACCACCCTGCCCACCATGATCTTCGCCCACGGCGGCTTCCCCGACCTCTGGCTGATGGCCGCCACGATGATCGGTGGCGCGCTGGCCGCCGGGTCCGCCGGGTCCTTCAACTGCTACATCGACCGGGACATGGACAAGCTCATGCAACGGACGGAGAACCGGCCGCTGGTGACCGGCGAACTGACCCCCCGCGAGGCGCTGGTGTTCTCCTGGGTGCTGGGCGTTGTGGCCGTGGCGCTGCTCTGGTTCGGCGCGAATCCGCTGGCCGGCATGCTGGGCGTCGGCGCGATCTTCTTCTACGTGGTCATCTACACGCTGATCCTCAAGCGCCGCACCTCGCAGAACATCGTCTGGGGCGGCGCTGCCGGATGTTTCCCGGTGCTGATCGCTTGGGCCGCGGTGACCAACACGGTGGCGTGGCCCGCCGTGATCCTGTTCATGGTCATCTTCCTGTGGACCCCGCCGCACTACTGGCCGCTGTCCATGAAGTACAGCGACGACTACAACGCCGCCAACGTCCCGATGCTTGGCGCCATCGCCAGTGCCCGCCAGGTCTCCGTGCAGGTTGTCCTGTACGCCTGGGCCACGCTGGCCTGCTCGCTGCTGTTGGCCCCGGTCGGCGGTGCCGGCTGGGTCTACACCATCGTGGCGTTGCTGAGCGGCAGCTGGTTCGTCTACGAATCGCACCGCCTCTACTCGTTGGCCAAGCGCGGCACCGAGACCCCGGCCGCCACGAACAAGAGCGCCATGCGCGTGTTCCACGGCTCCATCAGCTACCTGACGCTGCTGTTCCTGGCACTGGCCCTCGACCCCTTCATCGGCGGGCCCGTCTTCGGCTGACCGCCGCCCCATCCTCTGGGGGCCGCGGCCGCATCTTCGAACGACCGCCGCGCCCCGGCCGCGACGGCGTTGGCCGCCTCCGGCTAGCCAGGCCTGGTTTGGCTGCGCCGTGGCTGTTGCCTCCGGGTAGCTAGGCCTGGTTTGGCTGCGCCGTCGTCCTCCAATGTTCAGGCTTCTCCCGCGCTGACCTAAGATTGCGGCATGAACCCTTTCCGCGGTCTGATTGCCTATCCGGTGACTCCCTTCCACGACGACGGAACCGTCAACTTTCCGGAGTTGGCCCGCCATGTTTCGGCGGTGGCCGAGTCACCCGTCGACGCAATAACGGTGCTTGGCAGTTCCGGAAACTTCGCTTATTTGAACCGCGCGGAACGACGGGATGTCATCACGGCCGCTGTGGAAGCGGCCAAGGCGGTGCGTCCCGGACTGCCGGTGTGTGCCGGAGTGAGCGCGGTGGGCACCCGGGAACTCCTGCAAAACATCGACGACGCCGCTGCCGCGGGTGTCGATGGGCTGCTGGTTTCCACGGTCTCCTACTATCCGTTGACGGACGAGGAGGTCGCGGCCCAATGCGTTGCGGCTGCGCGGCAGTCGGCGCTCCCGGTGTGCCTGTATAGCAATCCGCGCACCACCCAGTTCAGCTTTAGCTTGGAGTTGGTGGCTGAACTGGCCGTCGAGCCGAACATCGTCGCTGTGAAGGAATCCGCAGCCGACGCGGAAGTATTCCGCACGCGTTATGAACAGCTTCGCCGCGTGCTGCCGGCGGAAGCCAGCGATTTCAGCCACGGCATGAGCGGAGACGCGCTGATTGCCGATGCCGGTTTCGCCGCCGACGCGTGGCATGGCGGACCGATCGCGGTCCTGCCGGTGCACTACCGTCTGCTGCGCGATGCACTGGAGTCCGGTGACGAGGAAGCGACAGCCGCGGCGCGGACGGTGCTCGCACCGTTGATGGGTTACTTCGGGACGCTACGGCCGCTCAGCAACCTGTACGGCCTGGCCAGGGCGGCGGGCATCGATGCGGGCGACCCGCGCCTGCCGCTGCAGCCGCTGCCCGGAAGCAGTCTTCGCGAACTGGCCCGGCTGCTCGAAGGCATCGAAGCATTCCGACCGGCCGAACGGGCGGCCGCAGGGGAGTAGCGCCTCCGCGGCGGGGGACGCAGACACACCTCCTGTCACGCCGGGCCCACCTCCTGTCACCCATGTGGGTCCTCACACCGCCTCTGTAGCTCAGGACGCCGTCTCCAGTCCCAGCAATGATTTCGCCCGGATGCTCTCGGCCGCCTTCCCAGCTCCCCGGCACTGCTATCACCGGCAGCTCTGACTTCCGAAGTGGGACGAGCCCAAATTGTCCTACCTAGATGGTTGAGTTGGGTTATGGATGGGATGGCGGAGCGGGATCCGGCTTCCGGGCAGGGCCGGCGGTTGCCCACGCAGGAGGAGCGTGAGGCGGCGATCGCGCGGATTCTGGCCGGGATGAAACCGGCCCGCAAGGAACCGGTGCCGGTGCCGGAACGCTGGCCGGAACCGGTGTTCGAGCCGGGCCCTGACCCGTACGCGGGCCTTCAGATCCCGCCGGTCCCGGATGAGGAGCTTGACCAGGGGAACCGGGCCTACCGGGAGGACTTCGCGGCCTGGGAACTCGACGACGAGGTTGACCGGCCGCCGGGGCTGGGGGCGGTGCCGGCGGAGTTCGCGGAGCTGCCGAACCTGCCCGAGGGGTGCTGGCTGCCGGAGGGCTTGTTCGAGTCGAAAGCGAACGCGGACTATTACGCCGAACGCCTCGAAACCCTGGTGGGCGGCGCGGAACCGGCGGTGCTGCTGGCCATGCTGACCGGTTCGGAAACCGCGTCGCTGGGGTACCAGGAAACGGTGGAGCATCTGGCCGCGGTGAAGCGGGTGGAGTGTTGGCTGGACGCCCGGAACGTGGCGTTGGAGGCCCGGCTGGGGCAGACCGCGCTGGGACAGCTGCCGCCGCCGACGCCGGGCTGTAAGACGTTGCGGCAGCGGCAGTTGCTGGCCGCCACGTCGGCGGCCGAGGAACTGGGCTGCCTGCTGGGGCTGGAAGAGCAGCAGGCGAGGGCCCGGCTGGACCAGGCCACCGACCTGCACGAATCGTTCCCCGCCACACTGGCGGCGATGGAGGCCGGGGACCTGGACCGTGATCAGGCAGCGGTCATCGTCGTCCAGGGCCGGTCCCTGCCGGAGGAGGCGATGGCCGGGTTTGAACAGAACCTGTTGGGCAAGGTGAAGGGCCGGTCGCTGCGGTCGTTGCGGGGCATGGCCCGGCGGCTGCGCGAGCGCACGCACCCGGAGACCATCGTGAAGCGCCGCCGGCGCGCGGAGGAGCGGCGGAACGTGGGTGTGGAGCCGGCACCGGACGGGATGGCGTGGCTGAACGCGTACCTGCCGGCCGAGCAGGCCGCCGCGATCGATGACCGGCTCACCCGCGCCGCCCTTCATCTGCGTGGCCAGGACGGCGAGACCCGGTCGACGGGGCAGTTGCGGGCCGACGTGTTGACGGACCTGCTCGTGCACGCGGGCATGGACACCGGCCCGGCGGCCGGGATCCACGCCGAACCGGCGGTCACCGTCCCGGTGCTGGCGCTGCTGGGGTTGAGCGAGGAACCGGCCACGCTGGACGGCTACGGGCCGATCCCGGCGGACGCGGCCCGGCAGCTGTGCGCCGACGCGAAGTCGTTCTACCGGATCCTGACCCATCCGGAGACCGGGGCCAGGCTCTCCTACGGCCGCACCCGGTACCGGCCGCCGGCGGATCTGGCCAGGGCGGTGCGCAAACGCGACGAGATGTGTCCGTTCGCCGGCTGCCGCAAACACGGCAAGGCCTGCCAGATCGACCACACCCGGGCGTTCCGCGCCGACGGCGGCCGGGGCGAGACCGATGCCGGGAACCTCGGTCCGCCGTGCGAGACCCACCACGGGCTGAAAACCCGCGCGGGCTGGAAGATGACACAGCCCATCCCCGGGGTGTTCGAGGTGACCACCCCGGCCGGCCGGACCTACACCGACCGGCCCGGCGAAGACAACGACGCACCCGGCCAACCGCAGTATCCGCCCGCCGTCGCCGCCGCCCTGCCCGAGCAGCAACGCCAACGAATCGAACCGCTCATCGCCAGCCGCGGAGCGGAACAAGCGCCGCCGAGCGGACAGCCCGACGACGACGGTTGGCTGCCGGCCTGGCACCCGGTCCACAAGCGCGGCAAGGGTGCCAGCAGCAGGCCACCGCCGAGCCAACGCAGGACCGCCGGCAACCGATCGTGCTGAGGTCCAACGACCTGACGGATCGGCGGTCACGGCGAAGCCACAGCAGGTCGTTGCCACGAGTCCTACGTGTGCGGCAACTCCGCTACCCTTCCGAATAGCGGCGTGCTCCTGAAGTCACCACCGCATAGACGGATGAGAGAAGGTCAGACCGGTTGGCCAGATCCATCTTATTGTTGTGACGGTAAGCATGCCAGCACGCCGCCGCTGCGTCCGACATTGAAGTTCGCAACCCGTTCGGAGGAGTTTCCGTGGTCTTGCGGGTTCGTCCACGGGGTGTTTCCGCCGAGCGCACTCAGCGCAGTAACCAGTTCGTCCTGGTCACCTTGTTCAAAAATAAGAGTTCCGTCTTTAGCCGCCCCATACAGGGTCGCGCCCGCCAAGCAGTCAGCCTGCAGCTCATAGGCCTGGGACCGGAGGCTGGGGTCGAGCCGGTTCTCGATGGCATGGCCCCATTCATGAGCGATGACCAAGTAAGGCCAAGCGTCGCCGAATTGGAATCCGCGCTCCATGAGCGAAGCGTCCCACGCCACGTAATCCTCTGGAATGCAATAGAAGGCGTTGCCCGGCTGAAGTGGCTTGCCCGCGCAAGTGGGTGCGTTGCTTGGGTCTCTGCCATCGTATAGTCCAACGACCGTCGGCGGCGTGTATGTCCCAGTGAACAGTGCACTCCAATGCGTGCGCCAGAACTGATCAGTGATCGCCTGGGCTGTTTGAATATCGGCCAGCTCTTCCGATGTGATGGCGTTTGTGCCGAACCCGGCCTGGCCTGCACCAGAAGCATCATTCCCTGATACTTCCGCGGGCGGGGTTTGCCCGTATTGCGAATATTCGCCGAGTGCCTGCACACCGGGCCCCTCGATAGGGGTATAACCCCCGCCCGCTCCGGATCCTAATTCTGCGGAGTCCGCCCTGCCCTGGTTGGCGGGCGGGGAGCCGGTATCGCCGAAACCTCCGCAACCGGACAATCCCAGGATCATTGCCAGCAGAAGACCTGCAATCACGCCCCATCTGTTTTTGGTTTCACCAGTCATGACGTTGCCTCGACTTTCCGACAGTTTCAATTGCGACCGGGTTATCAGCTACAGGTGAAGGGGTGCAAGGGGCTGAGGAAAGATAATCGATTCAGCGACGTGATAAAGCCCTTCACCCGACCCCGGAGTAGGGGTAAAGCCCCGCCGGGTGCCGAGGCCCTCGCAGGGATATGGGGTCGTGTTCTGCCGCGATATTCCGGATCCGTCCCAGCAGGTAGCTGTGCTGCGGCGCGGCCGGCTTCGGGACGGCGAACAGCTGCAGCGTCGTGGTCACCATGTCGAGCCCGAGGAGCTCGACGACCTTCTAGCCCCGTTTCGCCCTACTTCATGGCCCAGCAGTTGGAGGTGTGGTACCTCCGACGGCGCAAAATTAACGACCGGTCAGTGGTGACGATAGAGGCCATGCTTGTCGACTCGGCCGGTTATCCGCCCTTGTCGCTTCCTTCGCTACCAGAGGTTAGAGCGGGAACTTGCCCGTCGATCGGTCCCACACGTTGGTCGCAGCGGCGGCCAGCAGGGCCGAGCCGAGCATGTGCAGCAGCACCAGGCCGATAGGCAGGCCGGTGAAATGCTGCAGGTAGCCGATGCCGCCCTGAAGCACAATCACCGCGGCCAGCCACCACAGCCCGGTGCGCAACTGCCGTGAGGTTGCGTGGCGGTAGGCGAGCACCAGCGCCAGCACTGTCACAGCAACCAGCAGGTAGACCGGCACCACGTGGATCCGTGTCACCAGATCGGCGTTGAAGTCGTGGCGGGGTGCGCTGGCGTCACCGGCGTGGGGGCCGGTGCCGGTCACGATGGTGCCCAACACGATGGAAGCGGCGGAGGCTGCGGCGATGGTCCAGCCCAGCGTGCGTTGAATGTTCGGGACCGGGGCCACGGCTACAGCGGTGCCACCGCGCAAATACATTCCCGTCCGGTTGACCAGCAGGGTGGCCACCGCCACGAGCGAGGCCGAGGCCAGGAAGTGCAGGCTGACCACCCACGGGTTCAGGCCGGTCCACACAGTGATGCCGCCAATCAGGGCCTGCACCGGGATCACGCAGAGCAGGCCCACGGCCAGGCCGAACAGCGTGCGGTGCGACCGGCGCATGCGCCACAGCGAGACCAGCATGGCGACCGCAATGATGGCCAGGATGAAAGTCAGGGTGCGGTTGCCGAATTCAATCAGCCCGTGGATGCCCATTTCCGGCGTCGGTGTCATGGAGCCGGGCACACAGTTGGGCCACTGGGAGCAGCCCAGGCCTGATTTGGTCAGCCGGACGGCGCCGCCGGTGATGATGATGCCGATCTGGGATACCAGCGACGCAATGGCCAAGCCATGGACGGTTCGGTTGACGGAGGTCGGCAGCCGGTCCAGGAGGTCGTGGGACTTGGGGGTGGCGGTGGTCATTGACTTAGCTCCATTTGAACCAGCGGATGGCGGCAAGGCTGGCCACTACGGTCCAGACCAGCAGCACGATTGATGCGGTGAGATTGAACTGCGCGTCGATCAGGGCGCTGCGCAGGGCGTCGCCCAGGGCGGTGGAAGGCAAAAGGTGGGCGGCGGGCTCGAAAACGTCGGGCCAACTGGCCACCGGGAAGAGGATACCGCCGGCAGCGGCCAACAGCACCCAGAGCAGATTGGTAATGGCCAGTGTGGCCTCCGGCCGGACGGTGCCGGCGATCAACAGGCCCAGCGATGTGAAGGCCGCGGCGCCCAGCACCAGCTGCGCAGCCGCCGGCAGCAGGCCGCCGAGGGCAGGCTGCCAGCCGAGGAACAACAGCGCCGTCCCGCCCACCACCACTACTTGGATGACCATGATGGCCAGCACCGCAATGATCTTCCCGAGGATCAACCCGCTCTGCCCTAAGGGCGTGGTGGACAGAAACCGCAGGACCCCGTAGCGGCGGTCAAAGCCGGTGGCGATCCCTTGGCCGGTCAGCGCCGTGGATACCGTGCACAACGCCAGCACGCCCGGGGCCGCCATGGCAATCCGGTCGTCCGTGTACGTATCGAGCAGCGGCGTGACGGTGAGGCCGATGAGCGCCAGCAGCGGCAGGATGATGGCAATCAGCAGCTGTTCGCCGTTGCGCAGCATGCCCATGGTTTCGTAGCGGCCCTGAAGGGCGATCCGGCGGATCAGGGCGGCGGGTGCGCTCATCGCAGATCCTTCCCGGAGATATCGAGGAAGACGTCCTCGAGCGAGCGCGGCGCCATGTGAATGGACGCCGGCATGACATTGTGGGCTGCCCATTCCGCGGCCAACGCGGCCAGCACTGCGGGGGTCAGTTGGCCGGCCACCGTGTAGCGCCCAGGAACATTTTCGACGGCGGTGAACGGCTTGGGCAGGTCGAGCGACAGTCCTGGGGGAGCGTCGAAGGTGAGCAAACGCTCGACGCCGGCGCTTTCGTCCGTGGCTGCGGTCAGTTCCGCGACGGTGCCGTGCACAACGGTGCGGCCGGCGTCGATGATGAAGACGTAATCAGCCAGCCGCTGGGCGTCGTCCATCAGGTGCGTGGTGAGGATGATGCCCAGGCCCTCGGCCCGCAGTTCCTGGATCAGGTCGAACACTACTGCCCGGGACTGTGGATCCAGCCCGGCGCTCGGCTCGTCCAGGAAGAGCACTTCCGGATCGCCTACCAACGCGGCCGCCAGGGCTACTCGCTGCTTTTCTCCACCGGACAGACGGCGGATGGGCGTGTTGGCGAAACCCTGAATGCCGAGCCGTTCCGCAAGCTCATCAACGCTGCGCGGGTTCTGGTACATCCCGGCGACGTGCTGCAGCAGCGCCAGCGGCCGGATGGCCTGCGGGAGACCGCCTTCCTGGAGCATGACTCCCACGCGGCTCCGGAGCTCTGCCCCCGCCTGGTAAGGATTTTGGCCGAGGAGTCTGACGGTCCCGCCATTGGGAGCCATCAGACCCTGCGCGCAGGCTAATGTTGTGGTTTTGCCGGCCCCGTTGGGTCCGAGAAGTGCGGTAACCTGCCCGGGGTAGGCGCGTAGATGGACCCCGTCAATGACGCGGACCATCTTGTTATCCAGAGCTTCGACCGGCCCGAGATCTTTCACGAGTCCCTGGATGTCGAGGCAGGGTTCGGAGGTAGGCACCCGAACATTCTACGGGACGTAGAGCGAGCCAGGCTAAGGGAGGGGCTTACCTAAGGACTGCCTTACTGGTGGGCGGGAACAGAATACGTCATGATTGTGTTGTGTATTCCATGACCAGTAGTGCTTCTTTGCGTGCCCAGGCACCCGAGTCCGAGGAGCGGACCCGGGACCGGGTTTTGAATGCCGTCTTGGAACACGGACCCGTCAGCGCGGCTGGCCTCGGCAGGATCCTCGGGTTCACGCCAGCGGCCGTTCGGCGGCACCTTGACGCCTTGTCCCGTAAGGGCTTGATCGAGGTCAAGCTCACCGCAAATTCTTCCACCGGTGCCGGACGTCCCGCCCGAAAGTACGTGCTCAGCAGGCAGGGCCAGACCCGGCTGGGCGATGACTACTTGGATATTGCCCGAACGGCGTTGGCGGCGTTGGGCGAAGCCGCCGGCAGCGAAGCGGTCGCGGAGTTTGCCCGGAACCGGTACCGGGACATGGAGGAGCGCTACCGCCCCATCGTGGAGGCAGCGGGGCCCGGGATCGAAGAGCGGGCCAAGGCGCTGGCCGAGGCGCTGAGTGCCGACGGTTTTGTTGGATCCACCACGGTGGTTGGATCGAAGGCGCCGCACAGCACGATGCTGGCAGTCCAGCTCTGTCAAGGGCACTGCCCGGTACAACAGCTGGCAGCAGACTTCCCGGATTTCTGCGACAGCGAAACTGAAGTTTTCTCCCGGCTGCTCGGGGTGGATGTCAGGCGACTCTCCACTCTGGCAGGCGGGGGACATGTTTGTACGACCCACATCCCGGTGGGCCGAACAAGGTCTGCGGTTCGACCCGTCGAACCGGCGACAGGAACCAGACGAGTATCCATCAATCTGCAAGAGAGGCCGTGATGACGGACCAAGTGGATCAGAGTATGAGGAACGCGGTCGGGACGACCGATGTAGCCGACACCACCATTTCCGAAATCCTGGAAAAAAACCCCGAGCTGCATGGCATCGGAACCTACGAGTACGGCTGGTCCGATGCCGACACCGCCGGCGCTAACGCGCGCCGCGGCCTGAATGAAGAAGTGGTCCGCGACATCTCCGCCAAGAAGGACGAGCCCCAGTGGATGCTGGATCTGCGTCTGAAGGGCCTGAAGTACTTCGACCGCAAGCCGATGCCCACTTGGGGTGCGGACCTGTCCGGCATTGATTTTGACAACATCAAGTACTTTGTCCGTTCCACGGAGAAGCAGGCCAAGACGTGGGAGGACCTGCCCGAGGACATCCGGGTCACCTACGAAAAGCTCGGCATCCCCGAGGCCGAGCGTGAACGTTTGGTTTCCGGAGTTGCTGCCCAGTACGAGTCCGAGGTTGTCTACCACCAGCTTCGCGAAGACTTGGAGGCCCAGGGTGTGATCTTCCTGGACACCGACACCGGATTGAAGGAACACCCGGAGATCTTCCAGGAGTACTTCGGATCGGTCATCCCGGTGGGTGACAATAAGTTCGCTTCGCTGAACACCGCTGTCTGGTCCGGCGGCTCCTTCGTCTACGTGCCCAAGGGCGTCCACGTGGAGATTCCGCTGCAGGCCTACTTCCGGATCAACACGGAGAACATGGGCCAGTTCGAGCGGACCCTGATCATCGCCGACGAAGACTCCTACGTGCATTACATCGAAGGCTGCACGGCGCCGATCTACACCTCGGACTCGCTGCACTCCGCCGTCGTCGAAATCATTGTGAAGAAGGGCGCCCGCGTCCGCTACACGACCATCCAGAACTGGTCCAACAACGTGTACAACCTGGTGACCAAGCGCGCCATTGCACACGAAGGCGCCACCATGGAGTGGATCGACGGCAACATCGGTTCCAAGGTGACCATGAAGTACCCGGCCGTCTACCTGGTCGGCGAGCATGCCAAGGGCGAAACCCTGTCCATCGCCTTCGCCGGCGAGGGCCAGCACCAGGACACCGGCTCCAAGATGGTCCACATCGCGCCGAACACGTCGAGTGCCATTGTGGCCAAGTCGGTGGCCCGCGGCGGCGGCCGTTCCGCCTACCGGGGGCTGGTCCAGGTCCGCGAGGGCGCGAAGAACACCAAGAACTCCGTGGTGTGCGACGCCCTGCTGGTGGACACGATCTCGCGCTCGGACACCTACCCGTACATTGACGTTCGTGAAGACGATGTCACCATGGGCCACGAGGCAACCGTGTCCCGCGTCAGCGAAGAGCAGCTGTTCTACCTGATGTCCCGCGGCCTGGCCGAGGACGAGGCGATGGCCATGATCGTGCGCGGCTTCATCGAGCCGATCGCCCGTGAGCTGCCGATGGAATACGCACTTGAGCTGAACCGCTTGATCGAACTGCAGATGGAAGGGTCCGTAGGTTAATGACTGAGATCACTGAGAAAGCACGTATCGGTGCTCCGGCCATCGACGGATTCACCGAAGAGGGCGAAAACCTCTCCCCGGCCAACGCCGCTGCGGGTCCGCTGGCGGGCGCCAGTGCCAAGAGCCACAGCCACGGCGGCGGCGTCGGGGTTCCGGACAGCTCCCGTGCCGGACGCCTGACCTCCTACAAGGCGGACGACTTCGGTCCGCTGACCGGGCGCGAGGAAGACTGGCGGTTCACCCCGCTCAAGCGGCTGCGCGGCCTGCAGAGCGACGCGCTGGTGGGCACCGCTCCGGCGGTCACCGTCAGCGGGCCGGAAGGCACCGAGCTTCCCGCCGGTGTCGTGGTTGAAACCGTCGGCCGGGACGATGCACGCATCGGTGTTGCCGGCATTCCCGAGGACCGCGTTTCCGCAGCCGCATGGGAGGCCTTCAAGGAGGCCACCGTGGTGACCATTCCGGCCGAGGCCCAGCTGGAGACCGGTGTCGCCGTCGTGATTGAGGGCACCAGCACCGAACTGTCCGCCCAGCACGTGGTCATCGTGGCCGAAAAGTTCTCCAAGGCCGTCGTCGTGCTGGACCACAAGGGAAGCGCTACCGTCTCCCAGAACGTGGAGATCGACGTGCAGGACGGTGCCGACCTCACCGTGGTTTCGGTGCAGGAATGGGCCGATGACGCCGTCCACGCCTCCTCGCAGCAGACCCGCGTGGGCCGCGACGCGAAGTTCAAACACGTGACCGTCAGCCTGGGCGGCGATCTGGTCCGCGTAACGCCGTCCACCCGCTTCACCGGCACCGGCGGCGACGTGGAAATGTACGGCCTCTACTTTGCCGACGCCGGGCAGCACCTTGAGCACCGGTTGTTCGTGGACCACGCAGTGGCCAACTGCAAGTCCCGCGTGCTGTATAAGGGAGCCCTGCAGGGTAAGAACGCGCACACCGTCTGGGTGGGCGACGTGCTGATCCGCAAGGAAGCTGAAGGCACCGACAGCTACGAGGCCAACCGGAACCTGGTACTGACCGACGGCGCACGCGCCGATTCGGTGCCGAACCTCGAGATCGAAACCGGACTCATCGAAGGTGCCGGCCACGCCAGCACCACCGGCCGCTTCGACGACGAGCACCTGTTCTATCTGATGGCACGCGGCATCCCCGAGGACGTCGCCCGCCGCCTGGTGGTGCGCGGTTTCCTCCACGAGATCATCCAGCAGATCCGGGTTCCCGCCCTGGAAGAGCGCCTCAACGCATCGCTGGAACGCGAACTCGAGGCGGGCAACCTCTGATGAGCGAGACTCCGCGCGGCGAACTGGTGTGCAATGCCTCGGACGTACAGGTCAATCAGGCGGTGCGCATCCTGGTCGATGACTATCCGGTAGCCATCGTCAGGGACTCCGAAGGCGTACTGCATGCCATCGGGGACACCTGTTCGCACGCGGACGTCTCACTCTCCGAAGGCGACGTCGAAGGCACAACCATCGAATGCTGGGGCCACGGCTCCCAGTTCGACCTGCGCTCCGGCGAGCCGCTGAGCCTGCCGGCGTTCGAACCCGTCCCGGTGTTCGCGCTGACGCTCGACGGCGACAGCGTCTACGTGGATGTCACCAACGTCCTCAACGGGGCGCCTGCTCCGGACCTTAACTAAAAACTTCAACACGCGAACTTACGCCCGCCCTCACCGGGCGCAAAGGAGAAAGCAGACAGATGTCTACTCTTGAAATCAAGGACCTGCACGTCAGCATCGAGACTGAGCAGGGCAGCAAGGAGATCCTCAAGGGCGTCTCCCTGACGATCAACACCGGCGAGGTCCACGCCATCATGGGCCCGAATGGTTCCGGCAAGTCCACCTTGGCGTCCACCATCGCCGGGCACCCCCGCTACAAGGTGGACTCCGGTTCCATCACGCTGGACGGCGAAGACGTGCTGGCCATGAGCGTGGACGAGCGTGCCCGCGCCGGCCTGTTCCTGGCCATGCAGTACCCGGTCGAGGTACCCGGCGTGACCATGACCAACTTCCTGCGCACCGCCAAGACCGCGCTCGACGGCGAGGCCCCGAGCCTGCGTCACTGGACCAAGGACGTCAAGGCAGCGATGAGCCAGCTGCGCATCGACGCCGACTTCGCCCAGCGCAACGTCAACGAAGGCTTCTCCGGCGGCGAGAAGAAGCGCGTGGAGATCCTGCAGCTGGAACTGTTCAAGCCCAAGTTCGCCATCATGGACGAGACCGACTCCGGTCTGGACGTTGATGCGCTCAAGGTGGTCTCCGAAGGCCACAACCGGGTGCACGCCGAAGGCGCCATGGGCACCCTGCTCATCACCCACTACACGCGGATCCTGCGCTACATCAAGCCCAACTTCGTGCACGTCTTCGTCGACGGCCACATCGCCGAAGAGGGCGGCCCCGAACTGGCCGACCGGCTGGAAGAAGAGGGCTACGACCGCTACCTGACCGCAGCAAAGGCCTAATTATGACTGAAGTCAATGCCCCGCAGACGTCCCTGGAGGACGTCGAAGAAGCGCTCAAGGACGTCATCGACCCCGAGCTGGGCGTCAACATCGTGGACCTCGGCCTGCTCTACGGGCTGAAGTACGCCGACGACGGTGCCCTGCTGATCGACATGACGCTGACCACCGCCGCCTGCCCGCTCACCGATGTCCTCGAGGAGCAGACCGGCAAGGCACTGGACGGCGTTGTCGACGAGTGGCGCCTCAACTGGGTCTGGATGCCGCCGTGGGGTCCGGAACGGATCACCGACGACGGCCGCGACCAGATGCGCGCGCTCGGATTCAACATCTGACCCAGTGTGCATTAGCGGCGGTGTGAAATAACCACCGTGTGCGTTGACGACGGCGGACCGGTCACCTTCGGGTGGCCGGTCCGCCTCTGTCTGCGTTGTGTCTGCTCCTGTGTCCAGCGCCGGGCGTCTGGGCCCCGGCGGCAGCGTTAGGATCGGCGTATGGGAGTGACGACCGGAGGGAAGGCACGGGAGCGCGGGCGCTATGACGAGGTCCATATAGCCGCGGCGTTCCACGGACTCACGGCACTGCTGGCCGTGGTCGGCATCGCGCTCGGCATCACCGCCGTGCCGGCAGCGCCAGGCTATGCCGCGGCCGCCGCGCATTCCTGGTGGAACTATGCCAGCGCGCCGGGAGTCCAAGCGGCGCTGCTGGTCTTCGTGGTGAGCCTGACGCTGCTGATGGACTCGGCCATGGCCGGGGGACGGCTGTGGCGGGCGGCCCGGACGGCCACGCTGGCGGCAATGCTGCTGGTCTTCCTTGCGCAGTTCACCCCGTTCCGGGGACTGCCTGACGCCGCCGAGATGACCGTCGCCGGCGTGATGGCCGATCGGCTCCTGCTCTATGCGCTGCCGGTAATGGTCGTGACGTGTTGGCTGATCTTTGGTCCCCGTCCCCGCATCAGCGCCGGTGCAGCCACCCTCGCGCTGGTCTTCCCGGGTTTCTGGCTGCTTTGGACGGGGGTCCGGGGGTCCGTCACGGGCTGGCTTCCCTACGCCGCCGGCCCGGTACCCGCAGCGGGGCAGTTGCTGATGATGGGCATCGGCCTGATTCTGCTGTGGCTGGGAGCCACCATGGTTTTCCTGTTGTTGGACGGATCGATGGGACGTGAGCCCGACGGTTATCTTCCGGGCTTCGGACCGCCCGACTCTGCCGCAGGGCAGGGCACGGACGGCCTGCCGTTCAGCGTGGGCGCGCCCGAGACCGACCCGGTGGATCCGCGCGACCTGTAGCCGGTCGGAGGGATCCGGAGCGCGTCTTTCGGTGCACGCCAACCTGCCGATTCGGGCCGGCCGCTTTGCCGCGTTCCCGCGTCAGTCGGGGCGCCTTGAGGCGTGCCTGTGTCAGGCGGGTCGGTTGAGGTCCGGCGCGGAGAAGGTGTCGCAGCGCCCGGCATCGCCGGTCTGGTAACCCTGCAGGAACCAGCGCTGGCGCTGCTCGCTGGAACCGTGCGTCCAGGTGTGGGGATTGACCTGCCCGGTGGCAGACTGCTGGATGCGGTCGTCGCCCACCGCGGCGGCGGCGGAAAGAGCGTCCCGCAGGTCCCGCTCCGTCAGCGGTTGCATGAACGGCTCGCCGGTCCGCTCATCGATGTGTTCGGTCGCATTCGCTGCCCAGACACCGGCATAGCAATCGGCCTGGAGTTCCACCCGGACGGCGCCGGATTCCGCTCCCTGCGGATCTTGCTGCGAGTAGTCGATGGCCCCGGTCAGATTCTGGATGTGGTGTCCGAATTCGTGCGCCACCACGTACTCCTCGGCCAAGGGCCCGCCGCTGGCGCCAAACCGGCTGGTCAGCTCGGCGAAGAAGGAGGTGTCGAAATATGCGGTCTGGTCCCTGGGGCAGTAGAACGGGCCCACGGCGCTGCTCGCACTGCCGCAGCCGGTGCTGACACCGCCGTCGAAAAGGACCGTGTGGGGGACGGGGTACTGCATGTTGTAGCGGGGGAGATATCCGGCCCAGAAATCGTTGAGGCTGTTGACCGTTCCCACAATGCGGCAATCGGTGCGTTCGTTGGCGTCGGCGCCGGTGAGGCATTCCTGCTGCAGGCCCGGGCCGCCGGCCTGCTGCTGTTCCTGGCCGCTGCCGCCCAGCCCAAAACCCTCCAACACGTCCGCCGGCACGCCCAGCAGGCTCGCAATGAGCACCAGCAGCCCTCCGCCGCCGATGGCGATCTTGCCGCCCAAGCCGCCTCGACGGTCCTGTACCTGCGACGTATCCAGCCGGGAACCGCGAGAAAAACTCATCAGCCAACAATAACGGTCCGGCCAGCGGGCGGCTGGCCGGGCTGGCGGGGGCGGGTTGCCGATGCCGGTAGACTGGAAAGGTTGATTTCCGCCCCGTCCTTGTGTGGACGGCGCCCGGGCATCTTGTCCCGCACCCTTTTGAAAGGCCTCCACTGTGATTACAGTCAACGATCTTGAGCTGCGTGCAGGAGCCCGTCTGCTCATGGAGGCGGTGTCCTTCCGCGTGGACAAGGGCGACAAAGTGGGGCTGGTGGGCCGCAACGGCGCCGGCAAGACCACGCTGACCCGGGTGCTGGCCGGGGAAGGCCTGCCAGCCGCCGGAACCGTGGTGCGCAACGGAGAGATCGGCTACCTCCCGCAGGACCCACGGACCCCGGACATGGAACAGCTGGCCCGAGACCGGATCCTCTCGGTCCGCGGTCTGGATGTGGTGACCCGCAAGCTCCGTGAAGCGCAGACGGACATGGCCAGCAGCGACGCCGAGGTGCAGGCCAAGGCGATGCGCCGCTACGACAGGCTGGAGGCCGAGTTCATCTCCGGCGGCGGCTATGCGGCCGAGGCCGAAGCAGCTGCCATTTCCTCCAACCTGGCCCTGCCGGAGCGGATCCTGAACCAGCCGCTGCGGACCTTGTCAGGTGGCCAGCGCCGCCGCGTGGAGCTGGCGCGGATCCTGTACTCCGGCGCGGAAACCATGCTCCTCGACGAGCCCACCAACCACCTCGACGCCGACTCGATCACCTGGCTGCGCGAGTTCCTCAAGAACCATCAGGGCGGACTGATTGTGATCAGCCACGACACCGGCCTGCTGGAATCGACCGTGAACAAGGTTTTCCACCTGGACGCGAACCGCACCACCATCGACATCTACAACATGAACTGGAAGCGCTACCTGATGCAGCGCGAGACCGACGAACGCGCGCGCAAACGCGAGCGGGCGAACGCGGAAAAGAAGGCCCAGGTCCTCATGGACCAGGCAAACAAGATGCGGGCCAAGGCCACCAAGGCGGTGGCGGCGCAGAACATGGCCAAGCGCGCCGAACGGCTGCTCAGCGGCTTGGACGAGGTCCGGGCACAGGACAAGGTGGCGGCGCTGCGCTTCCCCGATCCCGCACCGTGCGGCAAGACTCCGCTCACTGCCGAAGGCCTGAGCAAGTCCTACGGCTCGCTGGAGATCTTCACCGACGTCGACCTGGCCATTGACCGCGGCTCCCGCGTGGTGATCCTGGGCCTGAACGGCGCCGGCAAAACCACCCTGCTGCGCATGCTGGCCGGCGTGGATACCCCCGACACCGGCGATGTGCTGCCCGGCCACGGACTGAAGATCGGCTACTACGCCCAGGAACACGACACCTTGGATGTGGAGCGGTCCGTTCTGGAAAACATGCGCTCGGCGGCCCCGGACCTGCAGGACGCCGAAGTGCGCAACATCCTCGGTTCCTTCCTGTTCTCCGGCGACGACGTCAACAAGCCGGCGGGGGTACTGTCCGGCGGCGAAAAGACCCGGCTGGCCCTGGCCACGATCGTGGCGTCATCGGCGAACGTCCTGCTGCTGGACGAGCCCACCAACAACCTGGACCCGGCCAGCCGTGCGGAAATCCTCGGCGCCCTGCGCAACTACAGCGGCGCCGTCGTCATGGTCAGCCACGACGAAGGCGCGGTCGCGGCCCTCAACCCCGAACGTGTTGTGCTGCTGCCGGACGGCGTCGAAGACCTCTGGAACGAGGACTACCTGGACCTCGTCACCCTGGCCTGATTCATGGGTATCGACCGTCTGAAGCGGCATTTACACGGCGCGCATCGCCTCGAGCGAGGACGAGCGAGGTGTCTAAGCGCCGTGTAAATCCGCGTTCAGACGTCGCAGTCCCGGTTAATCCGGCTAGTCGTCCTGGCTGAGCAGGGAGCCGTCGGTGCGGAAGCCTTGGGCGTCCAGCAGTGCGTCTTCCTCTTCTTCGGCCGTCGGCCGCTTGCGCTGGCGCTTCGGTGCCGCGGCGGCCCGCGGGGCCGGATTGGCCTGATGGTAGCCGCTGAGCGCCTCTTCTTCCTCGGTCAACCGGCCATGGTGGGCGTGCTGCCGCGCCGCGTAGCCGTAGCCGACGAACAGGAGCACGCCGAAGGCATACCACTGCATGGAGTACGACAGGTGCGGGCCTTCATCGATGGCGGGTTTGGGGATCTGCACCGGTTGCTCGGCGGCAGCGGGGGACTCCGCCGCCATCAGGCCGTAGCTGCCGGTGTAGATGGGGTAGCCCAGTTCGGCCGCATAGGCGTCCAGCTGAATGGACGCGAGTTGGCCTTCGGGGGCACCGCGGCTGACAGTCCCTTCACCCGGCTTTACACGGGCGACGACGGTGACCTCACCCTTGGGGGCGGCGGGGATGGTGTCCGGATGGCCGGCCTGGTTGTTGCCGATCGGCAACCAACCCCGGTTGATGATGACGGCCTGCCCATCCTGGAGGCGGAGCGGGATGAGGACCTCGTAGCCCGGCCGGCCGTTCAGGGGACGGTTCCGCACAATCCGCTGGCCGGCGTCGTCGTACTTGCCCTTGAGGACCACGGGGGTCCATTCCACTGAATCATCGGCAGTGGCGAAAATCTTCGGAACCTTGGCGAACGGCACCGGATCGGCGTCGTAATGGGTCTCCACGGCGGCGATGGTGGCGCGAGCCTGGTCCCGGCGGTCCATCTGCCAGTTACCCAGCGCCACGCAAACCGCGGCGAGCAGGGCAACAATCAGCAGCCAGCCCAGCCACTTGCCGCTGAGCAGGAATCTGTAGGACATTCAGGCACTGCTTTCCGGTGTAGCGGATTCTTCCAAGGGAAGGGTTTCCTTCCAGAGGCTTCGCTGGACCAAATAGTCCTGCAGCCACTCGCGATGCCCATCGCAGGCGAGCCAGATCTTGCGGCGCTCGGGCGTATGGATTTTCGGGTTGTTCCAGAGCAGCTGCCATTGGGCGTCCCCGCGGCAACCTTTTCGTGAGCAGATCGGTGTTTCGGCGGCCGCGGCACCGCCAAGCTGGCCCAAGAGGTTCATGCTGCGGTCTTCCGCCGGCGCCGCTTGACCACCGGGCTGAGGCTTCCCATGAATGCCGGCTGGTCATAGTCGTCTTGCTCTGCGGGACTGGGCGGCGCTTGGCTGGCAGATGAGCCTGGGTCCGGCGCTCCCTGCTGTTGGTTAGCGTCCGGGACCGGATCGGCCGGGGTGGGCCGTTCGTGCGCGGCGGTTGTGGAGCCTTGGTCAGCGGCCGGGGGGTGGGCGGCGTCGTCGACAACCACCCCGGTCAGGAACTCGCCCTCCTCGGTTCCTCCGCCGTTGGTGCTGGCGGAGGGGGCGTCCAGTTCGGGCATCGGGGCCTGGTCCAGCAGTGCGGTGCTGTGCGTTAGGTGCGACTTGTCGCTGCCGCCGTTGGCGATGATCACCGCTATCCAGGGTAGGAAGACGGCGCCGGCCACAAAGAACCAACGGAACCAGCTGTCGATGAAGAAGAAGAGGAGCAAACAGGCTAGGCGGATGCCCATGGCGAGCGTGTACTTGACCATGCGCCGGTGCATCTCATCGGTGTGGCTTTCGGGGACGTCCGTAATGCTCAGGACTTCCGGTTTCTCGTCAGGCTGCTTGCTCATCACACTCCATCGGGGCTGTATCAATTCTCCCACGACGGCCGGAATGTCTAAAGCCGACGCAACCAGTCCCCGGCGGCTGGATCTCCCGGGCTAGGATTCCTAAGGAAAACAGCAGCTTCATGGAGGTAAGTGTGAGCAACGAACAGCAGACCGGCCGCAGCGTGCTGGTCACGGGCGGTAACCGGGGCATTGGCTTGGCCATTGCCCGGGCCTTTGAGGCGAACGGTGACAAGGTGGCGATCACCTACCGCAGCGGCGAGGTGCCCGAGGGACTTCTGGGTGTGAAGGCCGATGTCACGGACGCCGGGTCCGTGGATGCTGCGTTTACCGAGGTCGAGGCCGCCCACGGCCCGGTGGAGGTACTGGTGGCCAACGCCGGCGTTACGCGTGACACGTTGCTGCTGAGGATGAGCGAGGAAGACTTCACCAGCGTGGTGGACACCAACCTGTCCGGAGCGTTCAGGGTGATCAAGCGTGCCTCCAAGGGGATGATCCGGCTGCGCAAGGGCCGTGTGGTGCTGATCTCCTCGGTGGTGGGCCTCTACGGGTCGCCGGGGCAGATCAACTACGCCGCGTCCAAGGCCGGACTGGTGGGCATTGCCCGTTCGCTGACCCGCGAGCTTGGGTCCCGCAACATCACCGCCAACGTGGTGGCTCCGGGATTCGTCAACACGGAAATGACCGCGGTGCTGCCGGAAGACACGCAGAAGAGCTACCTTTCCTCCATCCCTGCGGGCCGCTTCGCCGAGCCCGAAGAGGTGGCGAAGGTGGTCCGCTGGATTGCCAGCGACGAGGCCGCCTACATCTCCGGCGCCGTGATCCCGGTGGACGGCGGACTGGGCATGGGCCACTAGAGACGCCCATCAGGTGGGCGGCCTCCTTTTGTGGGCCTTCTACAACGGATAAGGCTTCGGGGGCTGGCAAGATGGAACCCGAAGCCTTTTCCGGTTAAGCGTTTCCTACAACGCGCGGCCGGACCACCAATCAGAACTTACCGAGAACCTTGAGGAGCAGCCATGGGCGCACTGGACGGCAAAGCAGCAATCGTAACGGGGTCATCCCGCGGCATCGGCGCCGAGGTGGCCAAGCTGCTGGCCGCCGAGGGCGCCGCGGTGGTGGTCAATTACCGCCAGAAGGCACCGCGGGCCAACAAGGTCGTGGCGCAGATCGAGGAAGCGGGCGGCCGCGCCGTCGCCGTCGCCGCGGACCTCACCGCGGACGAGGGCTCGCAGGCGCTGGTGGACGCCGCCCGGCAAAACTTCGGCGGCCTGGACGTGCTGGTGCTGAACGCCTCCGGCGGCATGGAGACGAGCATGGGCGAGGACTACGCCCTGCGCCTGAACCGTGATGCGCAGGTGAACATGCTCAAGGCGGCGGCCGACGTGATGTCGGCAGGCTCCCGGGTGGTCTTTGTCACCAGCCATCAGGCACACTTCATCCGTACCGTGCCGACGATGCCGGAATACGAGCCCGTGGCGTTGAGCAAGCGCGCTGGCGAGGACGCGCTGCGCGAGCTGCTGCCGGAGCTGGAAGCCAAGGGCATCTCGCTGGTAGTGGTCTCCGGCGACATGATCGAAGGCACCGTGACCGCCACCCTGCTGGACCGCGCGCGCCCGGGTGCCCTCGAAGCCCGCCGCGCCGAGGCCGGGAAGCTCTACTCAGTGGAAGAGTTTGGCGCTGAAGTGGCCAAGATGGTCACCGCCGATGTTCCCTCCGGTCACACCGAATACGTGGGCGGGGCAGAGTCCTTCCAGTCCCAGGGCTAGGTGCACGCGGGCGGCTGTTGATGGTGGATCGAGCGGTGCCCTCCGGCGCTATGCGCTGAACGTGGTGCCCCGAGGCGACGTGATGCATCGGTTCCGGGCATGCCGGGGCAGCCTCCCCGTAGCTGTCCGTAGCGGGTGCTACGTTGGCCGCAACCTTGGATATTCAGGAGGGAAGCGAAGATGGCAAAGACACATTCCCGCGGCGTCGGAATCGACTTCATGGAACCGAATTCGTGCGGACGTTGCGATGCCTGCGACGAATTACCCGCGCCGGCTATCTGTGAGGACTGTTCCTACGACGAGAACGGCAACTTTGTCCGGCTGGTGGAATGGCCCTGCCCCTCAGCGGCCGTTTCGCTCGCGGCCTAAGGGCAGGCCGGGCCTTCGCCGCCTCAGGGCTCTGAGGCCGTGCGCTGAGGCCGTGCGCTGCGCCCCGGCCTCGGGACCGGGCCAGCGTGCCTTGGGCAGCGGGCTTCCGGGGCCCGGCAGGCTAGCTGCGGATCTGGCTGCGTGCTACCCGCGGACCAGGCTGCGTGCCGCCTCCGTGATATGCCGCGCCGAGATGCCTGCCGCGTCCAACAGTTCCTCCGGCGCGCCGGAGGTGGGCAGTCCTTGAACGGCCAGGCGGACCAGTTTGAGTTCCGGGACCTGGGCCTGCGTCAGCGCGTCGGCGACCGCTGACCCGAGCCCGCCCTCGGGATAGTGGTCCTCGACCGTGATGATCCGCCCGCCGGTGGCCCGGCATGCGGCCAGCAAGGTTTCCTGGTCGATCGGCTTGATCGAGTACAGGTCGATCACGCGGGCGGCAATGCCTTCGTCGGCGAGTTGGGCGGCGGCGGCGAGGCATTCGTGCACGGTGACCCCCGCCCCGACGAGGGTGACGGCGTCGTCGCCGGTGGCTCCGTGCACTTTGGAGCCGCCCAACGGAAACTCCTCTCCTGACTCGTAGAGCACGGGGTAGTCGCCGCGGGTTGCGCGCAGATAGCAGATGCCGGGCGTGTCCGCCATGGCCTGAATCAGCCGTGCGGTGGAGGGCGCATCCGCAGGGTAGAGAACGGTCGAGCTGTGGATCGCGCGCATCGCGGCGAGGTCCTCGAGCGCCATTTGGGACGGTCCGTCCTGGCCGATCTCGACGCCCGCATGGGTGCCGACCAGGCGGATGTCCACCTCGGAAACACCGGCCATCCTGATGAAGTCGTACCCGCGGGCCACCAGGAAGGCCGCAAAGCTGGCGGCGAACGGCACGTATCCACGCACGGAGAGTCCCGCCGCCGCGGCCACCATTTGCTGCTCGGAAATGAACATCTCGAAGAAGCGGTCTGGCGCGGCCTTGCTGAATTCACCGGCCTTGGTGGAATTCCCCACTTCGCCGTCCAGCATCACCACCTCCGGCCGGGCCGCCAGGGCGGAGGCCGCTTCGCCGAAGGCGGTCCGGGTGGCGACGGCGTCGCCTACGGTGTACGTGGGGAGTTTGACGGCGGCCGACGGGTTGGCCTTGATGGCCGGGTCGCCTGCGTCCGGACCATGCGTGGAGACCCGGATCTGCGTGGGTCCGCCGAGCGCCTTGATGGCAGGTTCGGCGATTTCGTCCGGCAGTGCCTTGCCGTGCCAGCCGTTCTTGTCCTCCACCTCGGGGACGCCCTTGCCTTTGATCGTCCGCGCCAGGATGACGCTGGGCTGATCCTTGGTGGCACGGGCGGTGGCGAGGGCCTTATTGATCGCTTCCAGGTCATGGCCGTCAATCTGCAGCGGCTGGGCCCCGAAGGCCCTGACCCGGTCGGCGTACCGGTCCAGGTCCCACCCCAGCTCGGTGGGCCCGTTCTGGCCCAGCCGGTTCACGTCCACGATCGCGGTCAGGTTTCCCAGCCGGTAGTAGGCGGCCTTGTCGAGCGCCTCCCACATGGACCCTTCGGCCAGCTCGCTGTCGCCGCACAGCACCCACGCCTGGTAGGGCAGCCTGTCCAGGAACTTCCCGGCCAGGGCGATGCCGACGGCGTCGGGCAGTCCTTGGCCCAGCGAACCGGTGGCCACATCCACCCACGGCAGGGCAGGTGTTGGATGGCCCTGCAGCCTGCCGCCGAACTTCCGGTAAGTGCCGAGCAGTTCCGTTTCATCGATCACCCCCGCGGCCCGGAACATGGCGTAGAGCAGCGGCGAGGCGTGCCCTTTGGAGAAGACCAGATGGTCGTTCGCGGCCAGCTCGGGCCGCTGCCAGTCGTAGCGGAGATGGTTCACCAGGAGCACAGCCATGAGATCTGCGGCCGACAGGGAGGAGGTGGCGTGGCCGGAGCCCGCCCGGCTGGTGACGCGGATTGAATCGACCCGCAGCTGCGCGGCCAGCGCACGGCAGGTCTCGGCCAGACTCGGATCCCAGCTGGTGGTTGACGGGGAGTCGGTGCTCATCACTGATCTCCTTCACGGAAGGTTCAGGGAATCCCGGGCCCCGTTGCACGCATCGGCAGCGCTGCCCGGGGATGTCCAGACCGACCCTACTCCCGTGCGCGGTCCGGCGACAGAGGCCACGTGGCATCCCAGATGAGCAAGACCGGATGCCGGCGGGTTCGGCCTCAGACTCCGGCGAAGTAGCGCGCCACATCCAGGTAGGGAATGTTGATGGCGGCGTCTGCGGCCTCGCGCACGGCGGGCTTGGCGTTGAAGGCAACCCCCAGGCCCGCGGCGGCCAGCATGTCCAGGTCGTTGGCGCCGTCGCCGATGGCAATGGTCTGCGCCAGGTCGATGTTTTCCGCCGCGGCCCATTCGCGCAGCGCTGCCTCCTTGGCCGCCCGGTCCACCACATCGCCGTCCACCGTGCCGGTCAGCATGTCGGCGTCAGTGCCCAGCAGGTTGGCCCGGTAGTACGTCAGTTTGAGTTCCTCGGCCAGCGGGTCCAGGATCTGGCTGAAGCCACCGGAGACCACCGCCACCGCATGGCCGGCGGCCAGAAAGGCCTCCACCAGTTCCTTGGCGCCGTGCGTCAACAGCAGCGAAGCGCGCACCCGCTCGATCACGCCCAGCGGAAGGTCCTTCAGTGTGGCCACGCGGGCGTGCAGACTTTCGGCGAAGTCCAGTTCGCCGCGCATCGCCGCTTCGGTGACGGCGGCAACCTCGTCCCGTTTGCCGGCGTGCTCGGCCAGCAGTTCGATCACTTCCTGCTGGATGAGCGTGGAGTCCACATCCATCAGCAGCAGCTTCCGGTCCGGTGCGGCCAGCGACGCGTCCATCACGGCCGTGCCCAGCTCGCCGGTGAGCGCGGGGGCCACCGCCGCCCGCAAAGCCGCGACACCGTCGGAGGCACCGCCGTCGTACTCCACGGTCAAGACGGTGACCTGGAAGCGGCCGTTGGCCGCGTTCTCCAGTTCGACGATGTTCCCGCCGGCCCCGGTGACCGCGGCCTGCACGGCGGCAAGGTAGGCATCGGGCAGTTCCCGGCCGTAGGAGACAACGCGGAGGAGCGAGGGCATGGTGATTCCGTTCTGCGTAAAGCTGGAGGGGATGGCCGGATCCATCAGGGCTGGGTCCGGCGTCGCGTTTGGCGATTACTACACGTTTTAGCCTACTGTCTACAGATATGAGCGATGTACTTGAGTTTGCCGGGGTCACTGTTGTCCGCGGGCGGAAAACCCTGCTGGACGGCGTGGACTGGCAGGTCAAGGAGGGGGAGCGCTGGGTGGTGCTGGGCCCCAACGGTGCGGGCAAGACCACCCTGCTGCAGATTGCCGGCGCGCGCCTGCACCCCACCCGCGGGATTGCCGGCATCCTGGACGAGACCATGGGCAAGGTGGACGTGTTCGAGCTCCGGCCCCGGATCGGCCTGGCCTCTGACCGCGCTGGCCAACCAGATCCCGGAGCACGAGCAGGTGCTCAACGTGGTGGTCACCGCCTCCTACGGCGTGACCGGCCGCTGGCGCGAACAGTACGACAAGATGGACGAGCGCCGCGCGTTCCGCCTGCTGGATGCGTGGGGGATGTCCACCTTCATGAACCGCACCTTCGCCACGCTCAGCGAAGGCGAACGCAAGCGCGTGCAGATTGCCCGCGCGCTGATGTCCGATCCGGAACTGCTGCTGCTGGACGAGCCGGGCGCCGGCCTTGACCTTGCCGGCCGCGAGGATCTGGTGGAGCGGCTGAGCGAACTGGCCAAGGATGAGGACGCGCCGGCGCTGGTGCTGGTCACCCACCACCTGGAGGAAGTGCCGCCGGGCTTCACCCATGCCCTGCTGCTGCGCGAGGGCGGCGTGGTGGCCCAAGGTCCCATCGACGAGGTGCTGACCGAAGACAACCTGAGCACCGCGTTTGACATGCCGCTCAGCCTCAAGCACGACGGCGGCCGCTACACTGCCGTAGCCAAGCGCGCCTAGGCGGTCCCCGCCCCCGTGGATGTACTCACCGCTGCCCTGATCGGGCTGGCCGGGCTGTGGGCCGGCACCATCAACAGCATCGTCGGATCCGGCACGCTGGTCACCTTCCCCGTCCTCGTGGCGCTGGGTTATGCCCCCGTGACGGCGACCATCTCCAACGCGATCGGCCTGATCGCGGGCAACGTGGGCGGGGTCTACGGCTACCGCCGGGAACTGGCCGGGCTGCGCCGGACGGTCGCCATCCTGCTGCCGGCGTCGCTGCTGGGCGGGATCACCGGCGCCTGGCTGCTGCTGCACCTGCCGGAGGAAGTGTTCGGCATCGCCGCGCCGTTCCTGATTGTGGTGGCGCTGGTCTTCGTGGTGTTCCAGCCGAAGCTGCAGGCGTGGGTGCGGGAGCGGCAGGCCGCCCAGGCCCGCAACCGCCCGCGGCCGTGGCTGTTGCTGGGACTGGTGTACTTCGCCGGCGTTTACGGCGGCTACTTCGTGGCCGCCCAGGGCATCCTGCTGGTCGGCATCCTCGGCGTCTTCCTGCACGGCACCATGCAGCAGGCCAATGCCATGAAAAACGTGCTGGTCCTCGGCGTGAACATCATTGCGGCAATCTCCTACATGCTGTTCGCCTTCGACCGGATCGAGTGGCCGGTGGTGCTGGTGATCGCCATCAGTTCGCTGATCGGAGCGCTGATCGGCTCCGCCGTGGGACGCCGGCTGAAACCGGTGGTGCTGCGCGGCGTGATTGTCACGCTGGGGCTGGTGGCCCTGGTGGTGCTGGTCCGGAACCTCTTCGTATGAACCTGGTCCGACTGGATTCCGCCGACGACCCGCGGGTGGCCGACTACACCCAGTTGACCGACACCGCCCTGCGCCGCCGCCGCGAACCCGCGGAGGGGATGTACATCGCCGAAAGCTCCAAAGTGCTGCGCCGGGCCGTGGCGGCCGGCCATGTCCCGCGGTCCTTCTTCCTGACCGATAAGTGGCTGGACGACCTGCGCGACGTGATCGAGCGTTTCCCGGAGGCGCCGGTGTTTGTCGGCACGCCGGAAGTGCTGGAGGCGATCACCGGATTCCATTTGCACCGCGGCGCCATGGCGGCCATGCACAGGCCGACGCCGCGGTCCGCGCAGGAGGTGCTGGCCGGCGCCCGCCGGGTGGCGGTTCTGGAGGACATCGTGGACCACACGAACGTGGGCGCAATCTTCCGGTCCGCCGCCGCCATGGGCATGGATGCCGTGCTGCTGAGCCCGCAGTGCGCCGACCCGTTGTACCGGCGCAGCATCCGGGTCTCCATGGGCACCGTGTTCCAGATTCCATGGGCCAGGCTCGAGGAATGGCCGGCCGGACTGTCCGTGTTGAGCAGCCAGGGATTCACGACGGCGGCGCTGGAACTTACCGACGACGCCATCACCCTGGACGAGCTGGAGCGGCGTACTTTCGACAGACTGGCCCTGGTGCTGGGCACCGAGGGTGCCGGCGTCCAACCGCAGACGCTGGCACGGGTGGACCTGACCGTGATGATCCCGATGCGGGCCGGCGTCGATTCGCTGAATGTTGCTGCGGCCAGTGCCGTGGCCTTTTGGGCCTGCCGGCCGGACTGAGCTCCGGGTCCCGCGGTGCGGGAGGTTCGTGTCGCTTCGACGCGGGTCCGGCGGATGCGGTAGAGTTGTGTGCTGGCCCTGATGGGGCCGCCATCTTTCCATCCTTCTAGTCGCTGGCAAAATCCAGGGGCGTGTAGAAAAGGTACAACTATGAAGTCTGATATCCATCCGGCATACGCCCCGGTTGTTTTCCGCGACCTGGCCTCCGGCGTTTCCTTCCTGACCAAGTCCACCGCTACGTCCAGCAAGACGGTGGAGTGGGAAGACGGCAACAGCTACCCGCTGATCGAGGTTGAAATCTCCTCGGAGTCCCACCCGTTCTACACCGGCAAGCAGCGCATCATGGACAGCGCCGGCCGCGTGGAGCGCTTCAACGCACGCTTCAAGGGCTTCGGCGGCAAGAAGTAACCCTTCGCCACCTTGCCTTTCAGCAGTGCCCGCACCGGTTGGTGCGGGCACAGCTGTTTAACCAGACCGTTGCTTGACTTGACCGCGTAGCGGGGGAGCGGGCCTCATGGCCTCCGGGCTGCGGGCCGCCCTGCGCCGCGTCACAAAATTCAATGCCGCAGCACAAAGTGAGGTCCCGGTTTTGCTGCTTAGGCTTGGCTAACCTAAGCTTCTGTGAGGGTTCCACCATCCCCTCCAAGTTTGCAGAAAGAAGCTCCCCTTATGAAGCTCCGCAAGAACGCTCTGGTCGGCATCGCCGTAGCTGCCACCGCAGTCTTCGGCCTCGCAGCCTGTGGTTCGAACTCCAACACCGGCTCCGCCGCCTCCGGATCTGCCGCCGCAGGCGGCGGCATCACGGTCTACAACGCACAGCACGAGAGCCTGACCAAGGAATGGATCGACGCCTTTACCGCGGAAACCGGCATTAAGGTCACCGTCCGCCAGGGCTCGGACACCGAGATGTCCAACCAGATCATCCAGGAAGGCGAGGCCTCGCCGGCGGACGTGTTCCTTACGGAGAACTCGCCGGCAATGACGCAGGTTGAGAACGCCGGGCTCTTCGCGGATGTGGATCAGGCCACCGTTGAGCAGGTTCCGGCGGAGTTCCGCCCGTCCACCGGTAAGTGGACCGGCATCGCTGCCCGTTCCACGGTGCTGGTGTATGACAAGAACAAGATCAGCGAAGACAAGCTGCCCAAGTCGATGCTGGACCTGGCGAACCCCGAGTGGAAGGGCAAGTGGGCTGCTTCGCCGACCGGCGCCGACTTCCAGGCCATCGTCTCCGCGCTGCTTGAGCTCAAGGGTGAAGCCGCCACCGACGCGTGGTTGGCCGGGATGAAGGAAAACTTCAAGGCCTACAAGGGCAACAGCACGGCCATGAAGGCAGTCAACGCCGGTGAAGTCGATGCCGCGCTCATCTACCACTACTACTACTACGGCGATCAGGCCGACACCGGCGAGAACTCCAACAACGTGACGCCGTACTACTTCAAGAACCAGGACCCGGGGGCCTTCCTCTCGGTTTCCGGCGGCGGGGTGCTGAAGTCCTCCAAGAACGCGGCAGACGCGCAGGCCTTCCTGAAGTTCATCACCGGCAAGCAGGGCCAGGAAATCCTGAAGAACGGCACCTCGTTCGAGTATCCCGTCGGCTCGCAGGTGGAGGCCAACAAGGCTTTGGTGCCGATTAAGGACCTCGAGGCTCCCACGGTGGATCCGGCCAAGCTGAACTCCACCCAGGTCACGGACCTGATGACCAAGGCAGGATTACTGTAGTTCTGTGACAACTGATCTATCGGCTCCCGGTACGCCGAGTACGGGGAGCACGACGGCGGGCGGGGGCAAGCGCCTTCGCCCGCCTTTCGGCGTGTCCACGGTGTCCCTGCTGGCCGTCCTGATCGCGCTGTTTTCGCTCGTCCCGCTGGGATACGTCGCGTACATGACGGTCGCAACGGGCTGGGACACCGCCGTCGAGCTCATCTTCCGTCCGCGCGTCGGCGAACTGCTGCTGAACACCGTCCTGCTCACCGTGATCACCGTCCCGCTGTGCCTGGTGCTGGGCGCGGGCGGCGCGTGGCTGGTGGAGCGCACCACGCTGCGCGGGCACCGCTGGTGGGCCGTCGCCCTGGCTGCGCCACTGGCCATTCCGGCCTTTGTGAACAGCTATTCGTGGGTTTCTGCGATTCCGTCCCTGGCGGGAATCTGGTCCGGTGTGCTGATCGCCACCTTGTCCTACTTCCCGTTGGTCTATATTCCGGCGGCCGCGGCGCTGGGCCGCCTGGACCCGGCCATCGAGCAATCCGCCGCGTCCCTCGGCCTGGGCCCGTGGGCCGTCTTTTTCCGGGTGGTGCTCCCACAGCTCCGGATCGCCCTCACCGGCGGCGCACTGCTGGTATCCCTCCACCTCTTGGCGGAATACGGCGCCTTCGCCATGATCCGCTTCGATACCTTCACGACGGCGATCATGGTCCAGTTCCAGTCCACCTTCAACGGCACCGCCGGCAACATGCTGGCCAGCGTGCTGGTGTTCCTGTGCCTCATTCTGCTGCTGGCCGAGGTGAAGAGCCGCGGCACCGCGCGCTATGCCCGCATCGGCTCGGGCGCGCCGGCCAAGGCCACCCGGCTGCCGCTGCGCCACTACCAGTTGCCCGCGCAGCTCTCGCTGGCCGCGGTCACCGTGCTGGCCTTCGGGGTGCCCGTTTGGTTCGTGTTGAAATGGCTGATCGCGGGCGGGGTGGAGGTCTGGGCGGCCGACGAATTCATGCCCGCACTGCTGCAGACGCTGCTGTATGGGGCCGTCGGCGCGGCGGTGACCACTGTGGTTGCCTTCCCGATGGCCTATCTGGCCGTGCGGCGGCCCAGCTGGTTCAGCAAGCTGCTGGAACTCTCCAATTACGTGACCAGCTCGCTTCCGGGCATCGTGGTGGGCCTGGCGTTCGTCACCGTCAGCATCCGGGCGGTTCCGGGGATCTACCAGACGGCGGGAGTGCTGATCGCCGCCTACGTGCTGCTCTTTCTCCCTCGGGCGCTGGTCAACCTCCGCTCGGGACTGGCGCAGGCGCCGAAGGAACTCGACGAAGCCGCCCAATCACTCGGCAAAGCCCCGCTGACGTCCTTTGTTCGGGTGACGCTGCGCCTCACCGCGCCCGCTGCTGCCGGCGGCGCCGCACTGGTTTTCCTCGCCATCGTCAACGAACTGACCGCCACGCTGCTGCTCTCTCCGAACGGGACCCGGACCCTGGCCACCGAGTTCTGGAGCAAGAGCAGCGAGATCGACTACACCGGCGCGGCACCCTATGCCTTGTTGATGATCGTGCTCTCAGCGCCCATGACCTACCTGCTCTTCCAACAGTCCAAGAAAGTGGCCGGACAGTGACCGAACAATCCCCTTCAAGCCTCCCGGCGTTCCGCGTCGCGCCCTCCGTGGCACCGACCACCAACACGCATTTGGAGATCGCCGAGGTCACCAAGAACTTCGGCTCCCAGTCGGTGCTCAAAGGCGTCGATCTGTCGGTGGCCAAGGGCGGCACCACCGCGATCGTGGGCCCGTCTGGTTCGGGCAAGACGACGCTGCTGCGGCTGATCGCCGGCTTCGAACATCCTGACACCGGCTCGATCAGCCTCAGCGGCCAGCCCGTTGCCGGAAACGGCGTCTGGGTTCCTGCGCACAAGCGGCATGTTGGCTACGTCGCGCAGGACGGGGCGCTCTTCCCGCATCTGACGGTGGGGCAGAACATCGCTTTCGGTCTCAACGCCGGAAAACTCGACGGCGGTCGCCGGGCCGTGAACGCGCGCGTCCAGGAGCTGCTCGAGATGGTGTCGTTGGACGCCGCGATGGTCAAGCGACGTCCGCACCAATTGTCCGGTGGCCAGCAGCAGCGCGTTGCGTTGGCCCGGGCACTGGCCCGTGAACCCGAACTCATGCTCTTGGATGAGCCGTTTTCGGCACTCGACGCCGGGCTCCGCGTGGCCACCCGCCGCGCCGTCGCCAAAGTGCTCAATGAAGCCGGCGTGACCACCATTCTGGTGACCCATGATCAGGCCGAAGCGCTCTCCTTTGCGGATCAGGTAGCGATCATGCGAGGCGGGAAGCTGGCCCAGATCGGCAACCCCTTCGTGGTCTATACGCGGCCCGCCGACCGCGCCACGGCGGAGTTCCTGGGCGACGCGGTGATCCTGGATGCCTGGATGGAGGGGTCGCTGGCGACCTGCTCGTTGGGCGGGGTCCCGGTCCGCCGGCCGCCGGCGCAGGGCAAGGTCCAGTTGATGCTTCGCCCTGAGCAGATCCGGATTGCACCGGACGGTCCCATCCGCGGTGTGGTCGTGGACACCGACTACTTCGGTCCGGAAACCACTGTCCGGATTAAACTGGCCGAGACCAATGCGTCCCAGCACGCCGCTTCCGGCAACGGGCATCGATACCCTGGCGGCGGCGAGGTCATCACCATTCGGCACTGGAACGCTTCCATCACCAAGCCCGGGACCGAGCTCTGCCTGCGGGTGGTCGGCGAGGGCGTGGCGTTCCCACAGGAAAGGGAGCATGGCCAAGAATGAGCAGCGGAGACGACTGCTCGCCGATGCAGGCTTGGCTGTTCTCGCAGGCGAAGGCTCGCGCGGACTGACGCACCGCGCGATCGACGAAGCGGCTGGCGTCCCCCTCGGTACCGCGTCGAATTACTTTCGCAGCCGCGAGGCGCTGATTGCCGGCCTCGTTGACCGCATTGGCGAGCGTCTCGCCCCGGAGCCGGAGATGCTCGAGCGCCTCGCGGCCGAGCCGCCCAGCCGCAGGCTCTTCTCCGACTATCTACGCGCTATCGTGCGTCGGCTGACAGAAGAGCGGGAGGTCACGCTCGCGCTGTTCGAGCTCCGCCTGGAGAGCACCCGGCGCCCAAGTGTCGCAGCCGTCCTGGGGGAATGGCAGCGGGCGGCGTTTGAGGCCGACATCGCTTTCAACATCGCGGCGGGGCTTCCCGGTGGCCGCCGGGAGATCGCGCTCTTCCACTATGCGGTGGACGGCTTGCTGTTCGACCGGCTCACCAACCCGCTGGACCCGGACACATCGACCGACGACGTCATCGAGGCGCTGGTGGCCGGGCTCTTGGGCAACGACGACGGGCGCCGGTCTTAACTTCCGCTGCCTCATCTCGGCGTCCCGGCTCCGGACCGGCGCGGCGCTCGGGGTGGGAAAGAAGGTCCCTACGGCACCAGGAAGCGGCCCCGGGCAAGAAATTGCGCCGCATCGGCGACCAGTACCAGCGCGGCGGCGGTCAGACACGCCGTCGCCACCGTGCCCGCCACCGGCGCGAGGCGGGCCCACAAGCTTTGCATGCGGGCGGCGGCAGCGGTGTGTCGGCCCAAGGCCACGGCAGCGCACAGGATGGTCAGCGGGGCCTGGGACAGTGCAGCCCAGGCCGCCCAGCCCGGGACGGTCAGGAACAGCGGCTGCGCCGCCGAGGCAACAACCATGACGTCGAACGGCAGGTCGAAGACCACGATGGCCACGAAACCCGCCGCCGTGGCGTACAAACCCCAAGGCGAGCGGACCTCGCGGACTGACTCCGGGCGGGGCCGGCGCAGCACCCGGTATAAAGCCCAACCGCCGGCCACCAGGCCCAGGGCAAGCTCCACCCAGGCGGCCACGGCCCCGTCCCGGGCCAAGGCATGCCAGTCCACCCGGCCCAGGCGTGCGCCGCCGGTCAGGCTGAGCACCAGACCCCACAGGGCGGTGCCGCCCAGCAGCAAGGCCGCGAAGATCAGCACGTGTCGGCGCCGAATGCCGGCGGCGAGGGCAGCCGCCGCGATCAGCGCCGGGGCGGGATCGAAGCCGCCCAGTGCGGTCAGGAACACGGTCCCGAGGTACTGAAGACCGGTCACCGGGAGCGCTGCCTTTGGCTAGACGTTGGACCGACCGAGGCCGCATAACCGCGGCGGCGGGCAGTTGAGAGCACGGCTGTTCCGGCTGGCGCCGCCGGTACCAGTTTGGTCAGGGCCGGCGGCGCCTGCACGGTGTGCTCCTGCAGGGGCATGTCGCGGATCCGTTCCTCGGAGGCCAGCGGCCTGGGTTGGCCGGCACGGAATGATGGAACAGCTCAGAATAGCCGGGGGACAGGCCGGGCGGAACCGTGTCCGCCCGGGCGAACAGCGCGGATGGCCGCAGGCGGGGTCCGGGGTACAGCGCCCGAATTAGCGAGGACTGCTCCTCAAAGACGCGGCGCGGAGGGCCGCTGCGGCCCCGGCGGTCGGCGAGTACAGTGGGGCGCACAGCGAGGAGATGGTGAATGCACAACGAACAGAGTCCCGCCGGGGCCGGCGATCCCGGCCCGTTCTACCACGGTACGAAGGCTCACTTGGCACCGGGCGACGTGCTCGAACCGGGCTACAGCTCCAACTATGGCGGACGGGCGAAGGCGAACTTCGTGTACCTCACCGCGACCCTGGACGCCGCAATTTGGGGAGCCGAACTGGGTGTGGGCGAGGGGCCGGGGCGAATCTACCGCGTAGAACCCACCGGCCCGTTTGAAGATGATCCGAACCTGACGGACCAGCGGTTTCCGGGCAATCCCACGAGGTCCTACCGCAGCAAGGAACCGCTGCGCATCGTTGAGGAGCTTCTGGGGTGGGAGCCGCATCCGCCCGAACTGCTGCAGAACATGCTCACCCATCTGGAAGAACTCAAGCGGCAAGGCGTCGAGGCAATCAACGAGTGATGCTCCACCCTGCCCGCACCCGGCCGGAGCAGTGGTGAGGTCGGCCACCAAAGCTGCCCGGCGGCGTCGGGCTTTGCTAGTTTTGAGTTCAAGACCTCATTCCTAGGTCTCCGGACGACGGTTCAGTACCCGGTGCGCGAAAAGACTGGCCAGAGGAATCAATCGTGGAATGGGTCATTCTCATCCTGTCCGGCGTGCTGGAGGCCGTGTGGGCCACGGCGCTGGGCGCGTCCAAAAACTTCCGCCGGCTGTGGCCGTCAATCATTTTCGTTGTGGCCATGGCGTTGAGCATGGCCGGCCTGGCCTACGCCATGACCGCCATACCGGTGGGAACCGCCTACGCGGTCTGGGTTGGCATCGGCGCGGTGCTGACGGCCGCCGTCGCCATGGTCACCGGGGCGGAGAAGGCCTCGCTGATCCGGGTCGCGTTGCTGCTGGGCATCATCGGCTGCGTCGTCGGCCTCAAGGCGATCGGCTAACCGGGAGGCTCACATGCATTGGATCATTTTGCTGGTCAGCGCCGTCCTGGAAGCCGTATGGGCCACCGCGCTGAGTATGTCGGATGGCTTCAGCCGGCCGTTGCCCACGGTCGTGTTCTTCGTGGCACTCACCCTGAGCATGGTGGGACTGGGCTACGCGATGCGCGGAATCCCGCTGGGGACCGCCTACGCGGTCTGGACCGGCACGGGAGCGGCGCTCACCGTGGGGTACTCCATGCTTTCCGGGGGAGAGCCGGCGAATCTGCTGAAGGTGCTGTTCGTCGCGGGCATCATCGGCTGCGTCGTCGGCCTCAAGCTCGTTGACGGCGGGGCCGGCGAGAAGGCATGAAAAAGCGCCGGCAGGTAATGGAGAAGTCGGGGGAAATAACTCCATACCCGCCGGCGCTTGGACCGGGCACGTCCGGCCCCTCTTTCACTCGCACCGTGATGAGGTGTCTATGACACTACGGCAGCCGTCTGGGCACAGCCCCGGCAGCGGCTGGGAGAAAGCTGAATTGAACGAAGGACTGCTCACGGCAGCCAGGGGAGGCGCCCGGCAGCAGGAGGCCGCGACGTCGTGATAAGACTGTGGTGGCCCCCAACCGCGGGCCGCCCACCCTGCCCGGCAACCGGCCGATCCCGCCTGATCAAGGAGAGCGTGCATGTCCGACCATCGCCACGGAGAGTACAAGGTCCAGGGCGGCAAGCTTGTTGTTGTTGATTTTGATGTGACGGAGCAGAGGATCCTCCGGCCATCGGTCAGCGGTGACTTCTTCCTGGAACCGGACGAGGCGCTGGCGGACATCAACTCGGCGCTGGAGGGCATGAGCACCGAAAGCAGCCACACCAGCTTCGCGGATGCCATCACCGCGGCACTGCGGCCCGACGCCCGGCTGTTCGGCTTCTCCGCCGACGCTGTGGCGGTGGCCGTGCGCCGGGCCCTGAACAAGGCCACCGGATGGCTGGACCACCAGTGGCAGGTCATCGAGCCCACTCCGCTGCCCACGCACATGCATGTGGCGATGGACGAGGTGCTGACCCGCCAAGTGGGCGCCGGGAAGCGGCCGCCGACGCTGCGGTTCTGGGAGTGGGAGGCGCCCTCGGTGGTGATCGGCAGCTTCCAGTCGGTGCGCAACGAGGTGGATCCGGATGGAGCCGAACGCCACGGCATCACCGTGGTGCGCCGGATCAGCGGCGGCGGCGCCATGTTCATGGAGCGGGGCAACGCCATCACCTACTCGCTGTACCTCCCGCAGACCCTGGTGGACGGACAGAGCTTTGAGGCCTCCTACGCGTATCTGGATGCGTGGGTCATGGCCTCGCTGGAGAAGGTCGGGATCAAGGCGTTCTACCAGCCGCTCAACGACATCGCGACGCCGGAGGGCAAGATCGGCGGCGCTGCACAGAAGCGCCTGGCCAATGGCGGGATGCTCCACCATGTGACCATGTCCTACGACATCGACGCGGACAAAATGACGGATGTGCTGCGGATCGGCAAGGAGAAAATCTCCGACAAGGGCATCACCAGTGCCAAGAAGCGCGTTGATCCGCTGCGCCGGCAGACCGGGCTGAGCCGGGAAGAAATCATCGCCGTGATGATCCGGACGTTCAAGGACCGCTACGCCGCCGTGGACAGCGGATTCTCGGACGAAGAGCTGGCCATGGCGCGCGAACTCGTGCAGACCAAGTTCGGCACCGAGGAGTGGCTGCACCGGGTGCCGTAGCGGGCGGCCGGTCGCCGCGACCGCTGGGCGCTCAGGGTGCCGTAGCGGGTGGCCGGTCGCGTCGTCCGCAGGGTGCTCAGGGCGCCTGAGCCCGGGGAAGTGTGCGAGGGAGCCGCCGGGTCAGCCGCGGCCCGCCGCAGGGGCGCCCGCCACCGGGTCGCCCGCCTGCTGGGCGCGAAGTGCCCGGACCAGGTGATCGCGCTGTTCGATGACGATGCGGCGCAGCGCGGCGGGTGCCTCGCCGTTGCCGTCCAGCCACGCATCGGTGCGGACGACGACGGGGTGCTCGGCCGGTGCCAGCCCTGCGGCCAGATCCTGCCCGCCGGGGTAGAGCCCGCGCACCAGCCGGGCCGCGATCTCGATGCTCTTGGACGACCAGATCCGGACGAGCTCCGTGAAGTAGGGCTCCACGTACCCGCTGCGCAGATCGGGCGGCCCCTGGCAGAAACCGTCGATGGTGGCGTCCAGGAGCTGGTTCGAAAGCGCATCGGTGTGCACGGCGGCGCGCCACGCTTCGGCTTTGACCTCCGGATCCGGCCGGGCAGTGACGGCAGCCAGGTGGCCGGCCCGCGCGGCGGCCGTCCGGTCGCCCTCCAGCGCCGCATCCAGCTCGGCCACGGTTGCGTGGCCGGTGGCGGCCAGCGCCTGCCAGAACCGCCAGCGCAGATCGGTGTCCACGGTTAGCCCGTCCACCACTACATTGCCCAGCACCACTTCGCGCAGGAACCGGGCCTGGCTGTCCGCGGCACGGGCCACCGCGGCCAGCGACCTCGCCCAGGTCAGCTGCTGGTCGCTGCCCGGCTCCGCTGCCTCCACCTGCCGCCGGGCCGCGGCGACGAAGGCTACCTGCAGGGCCGGCCGGCGGGCGGCCGGTGCGTACCGGTCCATGGCCGTCTTGGCGCAGTCCAAAACCACCTGCAGCACACTGTTCTCGGTCTCGGCCGGGGCAAAACGCTGCACGGCCTCCACATACTCCGCGGCCGGGAGCAGCCCGTCGCGGGTCATGTTCCAGAGGCTGGACCAGCACAGGGCTCGGGCCAGCGGATCGGCGAGCCGGTCCAGCGAGGACAGCACCGTCTGCAGTGAGCGCGGATCGAAGACCACCTTGGCGTAGGTCAGGTCGTCGTCGTTGAGCAGCAGCAGTGCGGGCTGCTCCCTGCCCGCCAGTTCGGGCAGGTCCGTGCGGGCACCGGCCACGTCCAGCTCCAACTGGTCCGTGCGGCGCAACCGGCCGGAGGGATCCGGGTTGTAGAACCCCAGCCGCAAGCGGTGCGGGCGGTGCGCCGGTTCGTCCGTCACCGGATCCACCGCATCCTGGACGATGGCCGCAGCGGCGATGGCCCCGCCGTCGTGCTTAAGGTCCAGCGCCATGGTGGAGATGCCGGCGGTCTGCAGCCACTGCTCAGCCCAGTGCTCCATGTCGCGGCCGGAGGCAGCGCTCAGGGCGGTGAGGAAGTCGGCCAGCGAGGTGTTGCCGTAGGCATGTTCGCGGAAATAGCGTCGCGAGGCGCCGATGAACGAGTCGAAGCCGGCATAGGCCACCAACTGCTTGAGCACCGAGGCGCCCTTGGCATAGGTGATGCCGTCGAAGTTCTGTTTGGCCGCTTCCAGATCGCGGATGTCGGCGACGATGGGGTGGGTAGTGGGCAACTGGTCCTGCACGTACGCCCAGCCCTTGCGCCGGTTGGCGAAGGTGATCCACGCGTTGCTCCATTGCGTGGCCTCCGCCGAGGCGAGGGCGCCCATGTAGTCGGCGAACGACTCTTTCAACCAGAGGTCGTCCCACCACTTCATGGTGACCAGATCACCGAACCACATGTGCGCCATCTCGTGCAGGATGGTGTTGGCGCGGGCCTGGTACTGCGCGTCGGTGGCGCGGGAGGAGAAGACGTAGGCCTCGGTGAAGGTGACCAGGCCGGGATTCTCCATCGCGCCGAGGTTGTACTCGGGCACGAACGCCTGCTCGTACTTGCCGAACGGGTACGGGTAGTCGAAGAGGTCATGGAAGAAGTCGAGGCCGGCCTTGGTGACGGCGAAGATCTGCTCTGGGTCGAAGGAGTCGGCCAGCGAGGCGCGGCAGTAGGCCCCGAGCGGCACCTGCAGTTCGCCGCCGTCGGGCAGCGGGCGGTGCCAGCTGTCCGTAACCGCGTGGTACGGGCCGGCCAGGACGGTGGTGATGTAGGTGGAGATGCGCTGGGTGGGATGGAAGCGGCGGACCGAGTGCCCGGGTGTGGAAGCCATCGGCTCGGTCGTGGCTATGGCGGCGTTCGAGGCGACCGTCCAGGCGTCCGGCGCGGCAACGTGGAAGGTGAAGGAGGCCTTCAGGTCGGGCTGTTCGAAGTTGGCGAACACCCGCCGGGCATCGGCCGGTTCGTACTGGGTGTAGAGGTAGGTTTTCCCGTCCGCAGGATCAACGAAGCGGTGCAGGCCTTCGCCGCTGCTGCTGTACAGCGCGGTGCCGGTGATGGTGGCCTGGTTCTCCGCGGCCAGTCCGGGGAGCAGGATGCGCGAGCCGTCCACCACCTCGGCCGGATCCAGCGCACGTCCGTTGAGCTGCACGGAGTGGACGCCGCCGTGGATGAAGTCCGCGAACACGGTTGCACCCGGCTCGCTGCAGCTGAAGGTGATGACGGTCTTGGAGATGAAGCCCGGCTCGTTCTGGTCCTCGGCGCCGCGCAGGTCCAGCGAGACCTCATAGCTCTCCACCCGCAGGATGGCTGACCGGGCTGCCGCTTCGTCGCGGCTGAGGTTCTGGTTCGTCATCCGGCCCATTTAACCATGCGGCGGCCGGCTGGTCGGGGAGGTGGAGCGCGTCAGCCTCCGGCCATGGCCAGCCAGGCCGCGCCGAGCCCCAGTCCGGCGATCAGCAGCCAGGAGAGCAGCGCGGTGGAGATCGCCGGCAGCGAGGAACGAAGCAGTTCCCGGAGCCGGACGGCGGACCCCAGCCCGAACAAGGCGGCGGCCAGCATGATCTCCTGCACGAGGGCGGTTCCCTCCAGTACCGGCTGCGGCAGCCATCCGGAACTGCGCAGCAGCACCAAGGCCAGGAACCCGAGGATGAACAGCGGCACCACCGGCGGGTGCTTACCCGCCGGGCCGGCACCCTCTGCCCGGGGTGCCTTGGCCGTGCGGCGCCGGTGGACCGCGACGGCAGCCGCCAGCGGCGCGAGCATCACCACCCGCGCCAGCTTCACGACGACGGCGATGGTCAGCGCCGCCGTGCCCGCGGTTTGCGCCGTGGCCACCACCTGTCCAACATCGTGCACGGACGCACCGGCCCAGAAGCCGAAAACCTCCGCCGGCATGCCGGCGAGGGCCATGACGGCGGGCAGCACCCCGATGGCCAGGGTGCCGCACAGCGTGACCAGGGCGACGGGCATCAGGCTGTCCTGCCCGCGGCTGCCGCGGGCAGCGGCGATGGCGCCAATGGCCGAGGCCCCGCAAATTGCGAAGCCGGCGGCCAACAGCACCGGCTGGTCTCCCGGCAGGCGGTGCCAACGCGCCAGCAGGTAGGTTCCGGCAAACGCCAGCAGCAGCACCAGCACCACCAGCAGCAGCGCGAACCAGCCCAGCTCCGCCAGATCCGACAGCGCCAGCCGGGCGCCGAGCAGCACGATCCCGGCGCGCATCAGCGTCCGGCCGCAGAAGGTGAGGCCCGGTTGTCCCGCGCCGCCGATCCACGCGGCTGTCGGCGGCACATTGGCGGCCACAATCCCGAGGACGACGGCGAAGCTCATCACCGGGATTGCGGGCAGCAGCCAGTGCAGGCCAAAGGCAACGACGACGGCCGCGGCCGCCAGCAAGAGTCCCGGACCTGCACGGCGCACCCAGGCTTCGGTGCGGGACCTGGAGCCGGCCGGGCGCGTCTCAACTGAATGTCGGACGTTCCCGCCGTTCGGTGGCTGGCTGGCGGTCACAAGGCTCCGGTGTTGTGCAGCAAACTACAAGCCTGCAGGTTTGTGCGCCGCTTCGGCGTCGGTCCGCGCGGTGAGCAGCACCCGTTGGTCTTTGCTCAGCACGGTCAAGCCGGAATCGGTCACCGTGAAGCCGCGCGCGCGGTCCAGCTCCGGGTCCACTCCGATGGTGGCACCGGCCGGAATGTGCACGTTCTTGTCCACGATCGCTTTCCGTACCACGGCGTCTTCGCCCACGGTCACGTTGTCCATCAGCACGCTGCCATGAACCTGCGCGCCCTCGGCCACGAAGACGTCGGTCGCCAGCACGGACTCGGTGACCTCGGCCCCCGATACAACCACGCCCTGGCTCAGCAGGGAGTCGTGGGCCGTACCCGCGGCGCCGCTGACCCCGCGGACCAGCTTGGCCGGGGGAGAGACAGACTGGCGGGTGTAGATCGGCCATTGCAGGTTGTACAGATTGAAGGCCGGCAGCGGACTGATCAGGTCCATGTGCGCCTCGTAGTAGGAGTCAAGCGTCCCCACGTCCCGCCAATACTGCTGGTCCGCCCCGGTGGAGCCCGGAATGGTGTTGGCGGTGAAGTCGTAGACGGCGGCCTCGCCACGTTCCACGAAGTACGGGATGATGTCGCCGCCCATGTCGTGGTCGGTGTCCAGCCGCTCGGCGTCGGCTTCCAGCGCCCGCAGCAGGGCGTCGGTGTTGAAAACGTAGTTTCCCATCGAGGCCAGGAAACTGTGCGGATCATCGGCCAGGCCCGGGGTGGTCGCCGGTTTCTCGACGAACGCACGGATCTTGGTGGGCGTATCCGGTTCCGATTCGATGACGCCGAACTGGTTGGCCAGCGCAAGCGGCTGGCGAACGGCGGCCACACTGGCGGCGGCACCGGAGGCGATGTGTTCCTCCACCATCTGGGAGAAGTCCATCCGGTAGACGTGGTCCGCGCCGACCACCACAACAATGTCCGGCCTGGCATCGTGGATCAGGTTTAGAGACTGATAGATCGCATTGGCGCTGCCCAGGAACCAGCTCTTGCCGCGCCGTTGCTGCGCCGGGACCGAGGCCACGTAGTTGCCCAGCTGGGCGGCCATCCGCCAGGTTTCCGAAATGTGCCGGTCGAGGCTGTGCGATTTGTACTGCGTCAGCACCACGATCTGCCGGTAGCCGGAATTCACCAGATTGGACAAGGCAAAGTCGATCAGCCGGTAGCTGCCGGCAAACGGCACCGCCGGCTTGGCCCGGTCCGCAGTGAGCGGCATGAGCCGCTTTCCCTCGCCGCCGGCGAGTACAACGGCCAGGACCTTCTTCTGTGCCATGATTTTCCCCCTTCACAGTCGCCTAGGCCCCTCCGGACCGAAACGTGGCATCCCCCTCGCTCCTCACACTAGAGGAACCCTCCGGCGTGCACTACGTTAGGTTTCGTGCGCGTAGATATTGTGACAAAAGAATTCCCGCCGGAGATCTACGGCGGGGCCGGTGTGCATGTGGCCGAACTGAGCCGTGTGCTGGCCGGACGGCTGGACCTGCACGTGCATGCCTTCGGGGCCGAGCGGCCGTCCGACTTCCACGGCGCAACGGTCAGCAGTTATGCCGTTCCGGCCGGGCTCGCGGGGGCCAACCCGGCCGTGCAGACCCTCGGCGTCGACCTGCAGATGCTGGACGGCTTCGCCGGTGCGGAACTGATCCATTCACACACGTGGTACGCCAACATGGCAGGGCACCTGGGCTCGCTGCTGCACAATGTCCCGCATGTGTTGAGCGCACATTCGCTGGAGCCGCTGCGTCCGTGGAAGGCCGAGCAGCTGGGCGGCGGCTACCGCCTCTCTTCGTGGGCGGAGCGCACCGCCTACGAAGCGGCGGCAGCGGTCATCGCGGTGTCGGCCGGGATGCGCAAGGACATCCTGCGTTGCTACCCGGAGGTGGATCCCGGCCGGGTGCAGGTGGTCCACAACGGCGTGGATGTGCAGCAGTGGAAACCCGATCATCACGACGACGCCGTGCGCGCCTTGGGCATCGACCCGGAGCGGCCCAGCGTGGTCTTCGTGGGGCGGATCACCCGGCAGAAGGGCGTGCCGTACCTGCTGCGCGCTGCCGCCCTGCTGCCGCCGGAGGTACAGCTGGTGCTCTGCGCCGGCGCCGCCGATACTCCCGAACTGGCGGCCCAGGTCAACGCCCTGATCACCGGCCTGCGGGAAACCCGCGACGGCGTCGTGGTGATCGAGCGGATGCTCCCGCGCGCCGAACTGATCCAGGTGCTCAGCCACGCGACCGTCTTCGCCTGCCCGTCCATCTACGAGCCGCTGGGCATCGTGAACCTTGAGGCGATGGCCTGCGGTGCGCCGGTGGTGGCCAGCGCCACCGGCGGCATCCCGGAGGTGGTCGACGACGGCGTCACCGGCGCCCTGGTTCCCCTGGAACAGGTGGCCGACGGGACGGGAACCCCGCTGGACGAGGAACAGTTCGTGCGTGATTTCGCCGCGGCACTGAACCGGACCCTGGCCGACCCGGCAGCGGCCCGCCGACAGGGCGAGGCCGGCCGCCGGCGCGCCGAGGAGCACTTCTCCTGGGACTCGATCGCCGGCAAAACTTTGGAGGTCTACCGCAGCGTGCTGGGCTGAGGGAAGCGGCGCACGTACCGGCGCTGCCACGGCGTCTCGACGGCGCCCGGCCGGTAGCGCGCCCTGACATATTCGACGGCTTCGGTCCGCGGGACGCCGTCCAGGATGGCCATGCAGGCCAAGGCGGTGCCGGTCCGTCCGCGTCCGCCGAAACAGGCCACCTCCACCCGCTCGTCCGCTGCCCGCAGCCAGGCCTCGCGGAAGGCGGCCGCGGCGTCGTGGAAGTCATCCGGCAGCCGGAGATCGCGCCAGCGCACCCAGCGCTGTTCCCAGTCGGTGGGCGGCGGTGGCCCGTGCTTCAGGTAGAGGGCGAACTCCGGGGCCGGTCCCGCCGGCATCGGCCTGAGCAAAGCCCGTCCACGCACCAGCCGCCCCGACGGCAGCCGCAGCACGCCAGGAAGCGCGGGATCCCACGGCGTTCCCATGGCAGAACTTTAGTCCTCCGGCGGCACATCCGGGAGCGGGGCCTCAGGGAGGTTCAGGGATCGAACCGGTAGCCGAGTCCGGGTTCGGTGATCAGATGCCTCGGCCGGGCCGGGTCAGCTTCCAGCTTCCGGCGCAATTGGGCCATGTACACCCGCAGGTACTGGGTCTCCTTCACATACACCGGCCCCCACACCTGCTCCAGCACCTGCCGATGGGGTACCAGCCTGCCGGGTTGGCGGGCCAACACTTCAAGGATCTTCCATTCCGTCGGTGTCAGCTTGACGGCGGCGCCCTGCTTCTCCGCCCGGCGGGCAGCAAAATTGAGCTCGAATCCGGCGGCCTCCACGACGTCGTCCTGGGTTCCGGCCTGGCCGCGGCGCAGGAGTGCCCGCAACCGGGCCAGCAGTTCGTCCAGTCCGAACGGCTTAGTCACGTAGTCGTCCGCCCCAGCATCCAGGGCGCCGACCTTTTGGGCGGAGGCGTGGCGCGCGGACAGCACCAGAATCGGGGTCTGCTTGCCGGATCGGACCCTTCGGATGATCTCGACCCCGTCCATGTCCGGCAGCCCCAGGTCGAGCACCAGGGCGTCCACCGGCCCTTCGTCCAATGTCGCCAGGGCGCTGCTGCCCGTCGGCGCGGCGATCACGGTGTATCCGTTGGCCCGCAGCGTCAGCTGCAGCGCCCGCAACAGGCGGCGCTCGTCTTCGACGACCAGGATGGTTGTCACCGGTCTTCCTGCCGGATGCCCGGGGCGTCGGATCGGGCGTTGGATGCTGCACGGGGACCCGCCAAGGGGAGGCGCAGCACCATGGTCAGTCCTCCGCCCAGCGTGCGCTCCGGGTGCAGGGTCCCGCCCATCGCCTCGGTCAAGCCGCGGGCGACCGCGAGGCCCAACCCGACGCCGGCGTCTTCCCCCGAGTCGGTCATCCGCTGGAAGGGTTTGAACATCTCTTCCAGATCCTGCGGCAGCGGACCAGTCCCGGCGTCGATAATCCGCAGCTCTCCGTGCCCATTGCCTCCCGCTGACGGCGGTTCCGCGGCCTGCAGCGTGATCACCGAGGGACGGGCATGACGGGCCGCATTTTCGACCAAGTTGGCAATCACCCGCTCCAGCAGCCCGGGGTCGGCCTCCACCGGCGGGCAGTCCTCCGGAATCTGGAAGGCCACCGACTCGGGCGGCACCGCGCGTACGGCACCCGGCAGCACGTCCTCCCAATGGACCGGCCCAAGCAGGGGCCCGACGGATCCGCTGCTGATGCGGGACATATCCAGCAAGTTCTCCACCAGCAACCCCAGTTGGTCGGCGTAAGCATCGGTAGTCAGCAGGAGCTCGCGCCGCTCCTCGGTGCTGAACGAACCGCCCTGATGCAGCAGGCTGCTGACCGAGAATTTGATGCCGGCCAGCGGGGTGCGCAGGTCGTGGCTGACGGCCTGCAGGATGGAACCGCGCATCCTGTTGTCCTGGGCCAGGCGTTCGTTTTCGAGCCGGCTGACCATCAACTGTTGGCGGGCACGCAGGGCCGTGGCCTGTGCAGCGAAAGCCTTCAGCAGCGGGCTCTGGTCAGCTGCCAGCTGCGGACCCAGCAGGGCCATGACCGTGCTGTCGTCCACTCGTTCGACCGTGTCCGCGGCGTCCGGAGACTCCAACTGCCGGCCGGCACCGGCGAGCAGCACCCAGCCGGAGTGATCACCGGCGTCCGCACCGTCGCCGGCAGGCCGCACGAACAGCGAAGCCGCGTCGGCCGTGAACACTTGCAGGGCCTGTTCCAGCAAGCTCCGCAGCGGGTCCTCGGTGGCGATCGCCACCCGGGTCAGCTCAGTCAACGCTGCGGCTTCGGCACCGGCCCGGCGCGCGCGGGCGGCCCGTTGGGCAGACACGTCCACCACCCAGGCCACGGCCCCCGCGACGGCGACAAAACACAGCAAGGCCACGGCCATGGCGGTGTCATGGATCAGCAGCTGACCGGTGGGCTCGGTCATGAAGTAGTTCAGCAGCAGGCTGCTCCACACGGCGGCCAAGAGGGCGGGCCAGATCCCGCCCACCAGCGCCACGCCAACCGTTCCGGTGAGCTGGACCAACGACGCGGTGGTCAGATTGGCATGCCACACCTGCAGCAGGAGGAACTGCAAGCCGGCCGGCAGCAGAACGGCCAGCACCAGGCCGGCCGCCACCCTCCGGACATTCAGCGACCGAGGAGACGGCCGGCCACGCATCCCCGTGTGCAGCTTCGACATGCCCTAGTCATACCACTGCATCGTCCGGCACGGCCCGGTTCCCAGCCGAAGCGCAGCGGTCGTGGCGCCGTCGTCGTTCTGAAGCGAAGCCCGGCCCGGCCGGATCAGCGCAGGACGATGTCCACCGGGCGGGCGAGCGATCGGCCGCGTTCCAGGATGCCGGAGCGGTTGGCGGATTCGTCGCGCAGCACTTCGGTGACGGAGCCGAGGAAACGGGCCAGGTCCACCTTGTCCTCCGGAGCTGCCAACAGCAGCTGGAAACCGAACTCGTGGAGCGCGTTGATGCTGGCCTCGGCGAAGGCCAGCGAAGACTTCACGAACGCCTCGTCCATCATCACCGTGCCGAAGGTGCTGAAGCCCTGTCCGGCGATGCCGAGCTGGTAGGCCAGCGCCGAGGCCATGATGAACGCGGTGAAGCGCTGGCCCTCGCCGCCGGACATGAGGCTGGCCTGCAGGTTGGTGTAGGCGCGGCCGTCCGCCAGCAGGTTGGTGCAGGTGATGTCCACGTGCGACCGCACATCCAGGACCTCGGCGCGCCAGCGGCGGTCGTCCTCCGAAGCCAGCCGCTCCACGATGCGGTCCAGGGCCAGGTAGCGGGCGTCCATGTCATCGCCGGTCTGCCGCCGGCCCATCACCGGCAGCGCGTTCTTCAGGTCGGTCCGGAACTTGTGCGATGCGTCCGGCACGGCGTTGGCGATCTCGATCTGCAGGTGGCTGTCCGCGTGGTAGCTGACCCGCCGCAGGATCTGGTTCAGCGGCTGCAGCCGGGACGCTATGCTGCGGCGTTCTTCGTCCAGCAACTGGAGCAGGTCGCTGAAGCGTTCGTAGGTGCGGTTGTTGAAGTATTCGCGGAACTCCGCCTCCCGCTGCGGCAGGCCTTCGCCCACAATGTCGTGGTAGCGGGCCTCATAGTCGGCGGCCGCCTCCAGCGAAGTGCCGTAGTCCGACCCCCACTGCCGGTTGTAGGCCTCGAAGATCTTCACCAGCTCGTTGCCGGCCTCCAGCTTGGCCCGTTCCAGCGTGCCGCGGGAGCTGAGCAGCTCGCGTTCCACCGTGGTGCAGACATCTCCGAGGATTTCCAGATCGGTCACCTCGCCATGCGGGGCAAACAATTCGTCAAGTTCGGCCGCCAATTCCTCGGTCAGCCGGCCGGCCGCATCGCCGTCCCCGGCCAGGCCGTCGCGGCGGTGGCGCGCGGCAGCCAGTGCGGCGGACAGCCGGGCGGCTTCGCCCTTGAGAACCCCGATCTTCTCGGTCGCGGCCGTGAGGTCCAGCTCGGCCGTTTCCAGTTCAAAGCGCAGCTGTTCCAGGTCCGTGTTGGCATCCCGGGCCTGCTCCAGCCGTTCAACCGCCGCCGCCACCGCCGCGGCGTGCGCGTCGGCGGAGATCTCCTCCCAGCTCCGGGTGTCCGCAGCCACTGCCTTGGCCGCGGCCAGCCGCCGGCCCAGGTCCTGCTGTTCCCGGGCGCGTTCGGCAGACTCCGAATCGGCCGTGCCGTAGGTGTCCCGCAGTTCCAGCAGCCGGGTGGCGAGGGCGGCGATCTTGTCCTGGTTGTCGAAGCCCAGCAGATGGTCGGAGGCCCCGGTGTGCCGGTCGTCCTTCTCGGTGGTGCTGCTGCTGCGCTTGACCGCTCCGCCCAACGTCACGCCGCGGGGGACCCCGGCCAGCTGCTCCGGTTCCTCGACGCAGACGTAATCGTAATGCGCCGTGATCTTGCGCCGGACCCACTGGCCCATCGCGGTGTCCTTGGTGACCAGTTTGGTGACCAGATCGTCCGGGTCGGCCTCGGCCTTGCCGTCCAGCGGAGCACTGACATCGATGATCCGCAGGAAGCCGCGGATGTTGTGCTCGTTCAGGTACCGGGTGACGGCATTCATCCGTTCGCCGGGCACCAGCAGCGCTGAAGCCAACGACCGCAGCGCGCGTTCTGCTGCCGGCCGCCAGCGGGCCTCGGCGGGGTCGAGATCGATCAGCTCGCCGGCAAAGGGCAGGTCCTCTTCCGCGATGCCGGTGGCGGCGCAGATCTGGCGTCGGCGTTCCAGGCTCTCCGGGCGGATGTTGCTGGTGCGGCGGCGGAAGGACTCGATTTCCTGCTCCAGCGACCGGATCTGCCCCTTGAGGCTCCAGGCCTCGCCTTGCGCGTCGTTGCTGCGTTCGCGGACGGATTCGGCCTCGCTGAGCAGTTCCTTGACCAGCACCGCGGCACGGCTGCGCGCTGCCGCCAGGCCGCCGGGACTGAAATCGGCGTCAAGGCCCGCGGCCTCCGCTTCGGCCCGGAAGGAATCCTCGACCGATTGGCGGGCCCGCAGCTCGGACTGGGCTGCGGCCAGTTCCCGTTCCAAGGTGGCGACGGCGGCGCCGCCCTCGCTGCCGTACCGTGCCGTCAGCTGTGCCGTCTGCTGCTTGAGCCCGGCGCGTGCGGCCTCTGTCGCTGCCAACTCCTGCGCCGCGCTGGCCGCCTCCGTGTCCAGCCGTTCGATCTGCCGGTCATGGCACTCCAGTGCCAGACGGCGCCGGTAGAGCGGGAGTGCGACGTCGGCCAAGAGGACGGTGCGGTCCAGCTGCGACTGCGTTTCCTGCAACTGTTGGTGCAGCCGGGGCACGGGAGCCAGCAGGTCCCGCTGCTGCCGGACGCGTTCCAGCTGCCGCCGGATGCTGCGCAGGTGGCTGAAGTCCTGCACTGCCTCTTCGGCCGCGGCCAGCGTCCGCGGCGTATCCAGCACGTGGTTGCGGAAGAAATCGTTGACGGTGCCGCCCAGCCCCTTGCCGGTCTGCAGCGTGCGCAGCAGTCCGAAGGCTTTCTCCTGGTCGATGCCCAGTGCCTGCCGGAAACGTTCCGCGAACGCCTTGTGCGAGTCGAAGACCTGGCTGCCCGGCAGCAGCGTCTCCAACGATGTCTTGCTGAAGCGGCCCGCCATGCCCGACTCCAGCCGGGGGATGTCCAGCGGCTTGTTGTGCAGGAGGTAGAAGCGGCCCACGTTGTGTTCGGTGCCGTTCGCCGGGAGGTCCAGCATCACGGCGAGGCTGGTGGTTTGGCCCAGCGCATTGTCGAAGGTCAGGCAGACCGCCGACCAGATGGCGCCGGGACGCTGGTAGAACGTGGCGGTCCGGGACTCATCGCCGGCGGCCGGCGTGGCCCCCAGCCGGCCGCGCATGTAGCTGAACGCGGTGCGCCGTTCCTCGGACGCTTGGCCGGAGTTGGTCTGCGCGGCCTCGTTCATCTTGGGCCGGGCATCCAGTACCTGCAGCATGCCGTCGAAGATGGTGGATTTGCCCACGCCGGAGCCGCCGGTCAGCAGCGTGCCGGCGCGGTCCACCCGGATGGTGTGGGCGCCGTCGAACGTGCCCCAGTTGACCAACTGCACGGACGTGAGCCGGTGCTGGCCCGGGTTGAGCAGTCCGTCCATCGGCAGGATTGTCTCAATGCTCATGCTCAGGCCTCTCCGCCGTCGAAAGCCAACTGGTCCGTCTCCGGTGCACCGTCCGCCGGGGTGGCATCGCCGGCCAGCGAACCGATCACCGCCGGGATGTCGCCGATGTTCTCGAACGGCAGGGCCAGCGGCAGCGCCGGCGATATCACCCACACGTCCGGGAGCTCGGTTGCCTGCAGCAGCCGGCGCTCGTTGGCCAGCTTGCGGATGGAGGCGTCGGCGAGATCCTCCACGTGCTTGGCATCGCGCTGTTCCGGGTCCACGTAGTCCTGCAGCACGTCGACGACGTCGGCGCGGCTGATCAGCGGTTCGGTTCCCGTGCCGGCGTGCCGGTCCTGCACCAGGCGCATGCGCAGCAGCAGCAGCGTCTCTTCCCTGGTCATGTCCCGCTGCCGCTGCAGGGCGGTGGTGTGCGGCTCGGCCATCGGGACCGGGCGCAGCATGGCGACCTTGCGGTCTTCGTCGATGACCAGTTCCAGGAACAGCTCGCTGAGCCGGGAAGCGAGGATGCGCCGGTGTTCCACCACGGTGTCGTAGACCCGGTCCGTGGAACCGGCGTCCAGATACGGGCCGCGCAGCAGCCTGATCAGGGCTTGGCGCAGCTTCAGCGGCAGGCTGCCGGTGTCGCCGTCGAACAATTGGGGCCCGTCCCGGACCTCGTCGCGGGCAGGCACCTCCCGTTCGGCCGGTTCTTCCGGGCCGGGCTGCTCGTCGAGGACGTCCTGGTCGTCGAGGCCGGCCCGCTCGTCCAGACCTGCCCGGCCGTCCGGCCCGTCTTGGTCGTCCGCTCCGTCCCGCTCGCCCAGCCCGGCAGGGCCGCGACGCGCCGCCGCTTCCTCGAGCGGGACGCCGTCGCCAGAACCTCCGTCGGGCTCAACGCGGACCTGGGTCATCTCGTTCATGAATCTGCAGCTTTCGTGAAGGTAACGGCGGGCAGCACCGCGGTGCGTTCGCTGCCGTCGATCTGGATCAGGGTCACGGTGTCGGTTGCGTCAGCGTCCAGTGTGGCACCGGAATTCAGCGCATGCTGCAGCAGCCAACGCAGGCTGTTCAGGTGCCGGTGTTGCGGCTCCAGCTGGGCATAGACGGCGGACAACGGGGCCGGGCCGCGGGTTTCCACGGCGCTGCGCACGGCGCGGGAGAGGACCGCTTCGTCCGCCTGCGGCGTGCGGACCGCGCGGTGGATGTCCGCTTCGGTGAACGCCGGCGGCGGCGGCAGCTTGGCCGGTGGCTGGTGGTCCTGCGGGTCGTAGAGCCGGACCATGCTCACCGATTCAAAGCCGGAGCCGAACAGTTCGGGTGCCGGAATCACGGCACGGCGTCCCGGCAGGCTGTGCCGGGACTTGAGGATGGCGGCCTCGGCGGCCCGGATGGCCTGGCGCAGCTGAATTGATTCGCGGACGTCATCCGACTGCACAAAGGTGTGCATGCTCTCCGAGAGCCGCCCGTAGATGCGGTGGATCTCCGCCGATTGCGCCCGCAGCTGGGGCATCAGCCGCTGCAGCGCCCGCCGGTCCTCGGCGTCCAGCGCGTCGGCGAAGTCCCGCTCGAGCACCTCGGCGATGGCCTGCCGGAAGCGCTGCTGCTGCTCCTCGTCGTTTAGGAAGGCCGTGAAGCTCTCGTACGTCCGGCCTTCGCTGGTGCCGCGCAGCCGCTTGTCTGCCTCGAGGACCTCGCCCATGGTGATGCCCTTGGTGGCGTTCGACTCCACGATCTCGGCGCGCAGCGTGTGCAGCATCAGCTCCAGGCCGTCGCGCATCCGCTTGAAATCGGCCGGCAGGCCGGCAGCCAGCGCCAGGACATCGCGGGCGGCCTCCACCGCCGTGGCGTCGGGCAACGACGCCGGTGCTTCGCCCGCTTCCAGCGCGCGGATTTTCTCCTGCCGCTGGGCGATTTCGGCCCGCAGCACGGAGATCCGGGCCTCGGGATCGGGATCGGTTTCATGCGCCAGCGCTTCAACCCGGGTAAGCAGGGTGGCCAGGCGGGAGCTGTTCAGCGACGAGGAGGTCCCGGTCAAGCCATCCAGGTACTCCAGGAACCGCACGGTCGTTTCGGTGGGTTCGTAGACGAACCGGCCGTCCTCGCGCAGCCGGGACAGGTAGCGCCGGGCCACCCAGTCGTCGGCATACTGGCGCGCGGACCAGTCCACGCGCAGCTCAACCCCGGCCCGGCGCAGCTCGGCCAGGAACGCGTCGGTGCTGCGGTGGAACTCTTCCAGCGGCAGCTGCGGCCGGGAACGGGTGAAAGCGGTCCTGAACAGCGCCGGCACCCACGGGCTGGCGGAGGCGAGCTTCAGGCCGGGCGTGGCGGCCAGCGCCTGCAGCTCCTGCCAGCGGGCAAGGGCATTCTGGGTGAAGGACATGGAAGTGCTTTCCGCCCGCGGAAGGGAAGATCGGGCCCAGAAAATCTTAGCTGGTCCGGCTCCGCTCACGACGGCGGGGCCCCGCCAAGGCGAGCCGTGTCGCCCGGGGGAGCACCGCCGTCGTTGTCCTAGCCCTTGGCTTCCACCTTTTGCCGCTTCTGGCTGAGCTTCTCCGCGGCCTTGCGTCGGGCAATCAGGACCTTTTCGTCCACCGGGGCCTCGCCGCTGGCGCGCCGGGAGCGGGCGTAGGCCATGGCTTCGTCCTGGCGTTCCTGCTCCGCGCCGCTGGCAATCTTCGCGCGCAGGTGCTCCGGGCCATAGCCGAAGGCATCCACCAGGTCGCGGGCGTGCGGGCGCAGCCGGGACAGCAGGCGGTTGATGTAGGTACCGAGGATGCGGGCGCGTTGCGCCGACAGCCGGCCGTACATCAGGTACCAGCCCAGGTTCTTTTCCACCAGCGACAGCCCGAACAGGTCCCGCAGCCAGGTCAGCACCTGCCGGGTGCCGTGGTCCTCGATCTGGGTGAGCGCGGCGGTGAAGGCTTCCCACTGCAGCAGTTCGGCGTGCGCGCGGGCCGCCTCGATCAGCTCATGCTGGTGTTCGTTGAACAGCGCCGCGGCCTCCTTTTGCGGAAGCCTGGTGGCGTTGCGCAACGCGCCGCCGATGCCCGCCACCATGGTGGAGACCCGGTCGGTGAGCAGTTGGCGCTGGGTTTCCGGATCCTTGAGGTAGTTGGCGCTCTTGCGCTCCGATCCGCTGTCCGCGAAGGTCTGGGCCACCTGGCGCAGGCCGGTGCGGTGCAGCGTGACGTCGGCCGCTTGGTGCGCAACCCAGCGGGCCATCACGCCGAAGTCGGCATGGCGGAATTCATTGGCGTAGTCCGCCAGCAGGCGCTTGGCGACCAGCTGCAGCAGCACCGTGTTGTCGCCTTCGAAGGTGGCGTAGATGTCCAGATCGGCGCGCAGCGCGGCGAACCGGTTCTCGGCCAGGAAGCCCGCGCCGCCGGTCGCCTCGCGGCACTCCTGCAGCGTGTCCAGGGCGTGCCAAGTGCTGAGCGACTTCAACGCCGCCGCCAGGGTTTCCAGATCCTGCCGGTCCTCGTCGGTGTCATGGGCGCCGGAGAAGACGTCGTCGAACTTTTGCAGCAGTTGTTCGTGCGCGAACGACGCCGCGTAGGTGGTGGCCAGCCGGGGCAGCAGCCGGCGCTGGTGGCGTTGGTAGTCCAGCAGCACCTCTTCGGTGGTGTCCGAGGAGGCGTTGAACTGCCGCCGTTCGGTGGCGTAACGGACGGCGATGGCCAGGGCCACCTTGCTGGCGGCCACCGCCGCGCCGTCCAGCGAAACCCGGCCCTGCACCAGGGTGCCCAGCATGGTGAAGAAGCGGCGGCCGGGGCTGGCGATGGGGGAGGAGTAGGTGCCGTCTTCGGCCACGTCGCCGTACCGGTTCAGCAAGTTGGTGCGCGGAATCCGGACCTGGTCGAAGTGCAGCCGGCCGTTGTCGATGCCGTTCAGCCCGCCCTTGTAGCCGTCGTCTTCGCCGCCGATGCCGGGCAGGAAGTTGCGCTGCTCGTCGCGGAGGGGGACGTAGAAGGCGTGGACGCCATGGTCCACGCCCCGGGTGATCAGGTGCGCGAACACCACGGCGGCCAGGCCGTCGTTGGCGGCGTTGCCCAGGTAGTCCTTCCACGCGGCGCGGAACGGGGTGTGGATGACGAATTCCTGCGTCTCCGGCTGGTACGTGGCGGTGGTGGCGATGCTGGCAACGTCCGACCCGTGGCCGGTCTCGGTCATCGCGAACGCGCCGGGGGTCTTCAGGCTCATGATGTCCGGCAGCCACCTGTCGTGGTGTTCCGTGGTGCCCAGGTGCAGCACGGCGGCACCGAACAGGCCCCACTGGACCCCGGCCTTGATCTGCAGCGAGGGGTCGGCGGTGACCAGTTCCTGGAAACCTGCGATGTTGCCGCCGTGATTGTCTTCGCCGCCCAGCCGCTGGGGGAACGCACGGTGCACGGCCCCGGCGTCCACCAGATACTTCAACTGGCCCACCACCCGTTCGCGGTGCTCGTCCATCGGCAGGCCGTCGATCCGGTGGAGCTCCGGCCGGCCGGCGAGGTCGCGGGCCGCCTTGCGGATCTCGGCCCAGCGGCCCAACAAGACCTCGCCGAGACCGGCCACGTCAACGGTAGCGCCGCTGTCTTCAACCGGTTCCGGGGTTTCGGCCGTGGGGGTATACGTCATCGCTTGTTCCTTCAGTCGTCACGAATGGGTCGGATGGTCTGCAGCGGGAGCGACTCCGTGGAGCAGCCATTGGGTCAGCAGGCCGGTCATCAGCTCCCGGCTTGGTTTGGTGCCGTCGTCGGGTGCGGCCAGCCAGTGTTCGCCGGCCGCACGGACCATGCCGATGGCGGCCCGCGGCCAGTAAGACGCCGCGGCCAGTTCCATGGCGCTGCCCGCGGAGGCGCTCAGGTGGCCGCGCAGCGGGGCTTCGATCATCGCCGTCACGTTGGCGAAGAAATCGTGTAGCACTGCGGAACTGCCGGTCTCCGGGCCAGCGTCGGCCGGCACCGCCTCGCCGGGCCGTTGCTGCGGAACCGACGGAACGAAGGGTCCGTCCCGGGTGACGAACGCGTAGACCTGCGGCGAGGATTCCGCCATCTGCAGGTAGACCGAGACCATGGCGTGGAGGCCTTCCTGCGGAGTGGTCGCGCTGGCGGCGGCCTCCTGCAGCCGGGCCTGCATGCGGCCGATAACCACTTCGCCCATGGCGTGCTGCAGCCCGGCTTTGTCGCCGAAGTACCGGTAGAAGACTGGCTTCGAGGTTCCGGCGGCCGCCGCGATGTCCTCCATCGAAGCGTCGGGGCCCAGCCGGTGCACAGCGTGCCGGGCGGCGCGGATCAGTTCACGGCGGCGCTCGGTCCGGTGGCGGTCCCAGCGGGCGGAGCGGCCGTCGGGACCAGACGTCGGAGTCGCAGGGCGGACTGTGGCGCTATTCACGTTACTCAGCGTATCAGGTACGCTTGGTTACGGTAACTGACATCGATCCGCCCTGCACCCGATTCACGAGGAGAGCCTTCATGGCCGCTTCACCTGACGCCACCGGCACCCGCCCCGCCAACGTTCTGCGCAAGGCAGTCGTGATCGGCGGCAACCGCATTCCGTTTGCCCGCGCCAACGGGGCCTACACCCAGGCCAGCAACCAAGACATGCTGACCGCCGCTTTGGACGGGCTGGTGGCCCGCTTCGGGCTGCAGGATGAACGGATCGGCGAGGTGGCCGCGGGCGCCGTGCTGAAGCACTCGCGCGATTTCAACCTCACCCGCGAAGCGGTGATCGGATCCGCGCTGTCGCCGGAAACGCCGGCCTATGATCTGCAGCAGGCCTGTGCCACCGGGCTGGAAACGGTGATGGGGCTGGCCAACAAGATCAAGCTGGGGCAGATCGATTCCGCCATCGCCGGCGGCGTCGACTCTGCCTCGGATGCGCCGATTGCCGTGAGCGAGGGGCTCCGGGCGGTACTGCTGGAACTGCACCGCGCCAAAACAATGCAGCAAAAGCTGACCACCCTGGCCAAGCTGCGGCCCAAGGACCTGGCGCCCAATGCGCCGGACACCGCCGAGCCGCGGACCGGACTGTCCATGGGCGAGCACCAGGCGCTGACCACCGCGGCGTGGAACGTCACCCGCGAGGCGCAGGACGAGCTGGCCCTGGCCAGCCACCGCAACCTGGCGGCCGCCTATGAGCGCGGGTTCTTCGACGATCTGATGACGACTTACCGCGGCCTCGCCAAGGACTCCAACCTGCGGGCCGACACCACGCTGGAGAAGCTGGCCAAGCTGCAGCCGGTCTTCGGCAAGAGCCTGGGCGCCGAAGCCACCATGACCGCCGGCAACTCCACACCGCTGACCGACGGCGCCTCCGCGGTGCTGCTCGGTTCGGAGGACTATGCCCGGAGCAATGACCTGCCGGTGCTGGCCGAGGTGGTCGACTCCGAGGCCGCAGCGGTGGATTTTGTGCACGGCAAAGAAGGGCTGCTGATGGCCCCCGCCTATGCCGTGCCGCGGCTGCTGGCCCGGCAAGGCCTGACCTTTGCCGACTTCGACTTCTTCGAGATCCACGAAGCCTTTGCCGGCACCGTGCTGTGCCATTTGGCGGCGTGGGAAAGCGAGGAGTTCTGCCGCAACAAGCTGGGCCTGCAGAAGCCGCTGGGCGGCATCGACCGGACCCGGCTGAATGTCAACGGTTCGTCGCTGGCCACCGGTCACCCCTTCGCCGCCACCGGCGGCCGGCTGGTCGCCACCCTCGCCAAGATGCTGCGCGAAAAGTCCGACGCCGAGTCCCGCCCCACCCGTGGTCTGATTTCCGTGTGCGCTGCCGGCGGCATGGGCGTGGTGGCCATCCTGGAGGCAAACTAATGGCCGACCGCTATCTGGACCTGGTCAACGCCGGGCCCGTGAAGAGCCTGGCCAAAAAGCTGGGCCTGCCCCAGCCCGCCGTGTTGCGGCGCTACCGGCCGGGTGCCCCGCTGCTGCCCGGTCCCGTCCTGGTGCTGGGCTCCGGGTCCGGCGCCGATGTGCTGGCCAAGGAACTGCTCGGCTGGGAGCTGGATGTCCGGCGGCATGTGGCGCCGAAGGAACGGCTGGGCGGCATCGTGCTGGTGCTCGACGAACTGGCCTCGCCGGAAGAGCTGGCGGATCCGATGCTCACCGCCGGGTCCAGCCTCAGGGACCTGGCGGCCGGCGGCCGGATCGTCACGATCTCGCGGCCCGCTGCCGGCACCGGACGGCCCGCCCAGGCTGCGGCCCGGCAGGCGGTGGACGGGGCCTTGCGGTCGCTGGCCCATGAACTGCGCGGCGGTGCCACCGGCAACGGGATTGTGCTGGGCGAGGGTGTGGATGCCGGTGCGCCGGCCGTCCTCGGGGCCCTGCGCTTCCTGCTGTCCGGCCGGAGCGCCTACGTCAACGGGCAGTTCCTCCTGGTTGGCTCCGGCGCGGCCTCGCTGCCGGCGGACCCGGACCGTCCGCTGGCGGGCAAGGTCGCCGTCGTTACCGGTGCCGCCCGCGGGATCGGCGCAGCGATCGCCGAAACCCTGCACCGCGATGGCGCCCGGATCATCGCCGTCGACGTCCCCGCGGCCGGCGAGCAGTTGGCGCAGGTGGCCAACCGGATCGGCGCCACCGCGCTGCAATTGGACATCACCGCTGCGGACGCGGGCGCGAAGATCGCCGCCCATGCCGCCGAGCGGAACCACGGGCTGGACATTGTGGTGCACAATGCCGGCATCACCAGGGACAAGCTGCTCGCCAACATGGACCAGGCGAAATGGGACTCGGTGATCGCGGTCAATCTTTCCTCGCAGCTGAGGATGAACGAGCAACTGCTGGCGTCGGGCGTCCTCCGCGAAGCCCCGCGGGTGGTGTCGCTGGCCTCCACCAGCGGGATTGCAGGCAACCGCGGGCAGACCAACTACGCCGCCTCCAAGGCCGGCATCATCGGCATGGTCCGTGCGTCGGCGGCCGCCTTTGCCGACGCCGGCGGCAGCATCAACGCCGTCGCGCCCGGCTTTATCGAGACGGAGATGACCGCCCGGATGCCGTTCCTGACCCGCGAAGTGGCCCGCAGGCTGTCCTCGCTGCAGCAGGGCGGCAGGCCGCTGGACGTCGCCGAAGCGGTCTCGTTCTTGGCCAGCGATGCCGCGGGCGGGATCAATGGCCAGACGCTGCGCGTCTGCGGCCAGAGCATGGTCGGCGCATGAGCGAGGTCATCCTGGGGGAGATGCCCACGCTCTCCCGGCTCTATCTGACGGCCGCCTCCACGGCGGCGCGGCACAAGCTGGGCGTCGGCCAGCAGGCCGAGCAACTCCCGGCGGTGCGGCATACCGTTGACGGCGTGCACATCGCCCCGGAACGGGTCAGCGGCTTCCAGCAACTGATGCACGGCACCGTGCGGGACACCCTGCCCTCGGTGTTCCTGCACTCGGTTGCCTTTCCCGTGGCGATGAGCGTGATGACGCGGCCGGACTTCCCGCTCCCGCTGCTCGGCATGGTGCATCTGGCCAACCGGGTGAACCACCTGCGGCCGGTCCACTTCACGGAGCCGTTGACCGTGACGGCCTGGGCCGAAGGCTTGCGCGGCCACCATGCCGGCACCCAGGTGGAACTTCACACCAGGATCGAGGCCGGGGGCGAAACCGTGTGGGAAGGCGTCTCGGACTATCTGGCCAAGGCGGTCTATCTGCCCGGACTGGACAAGGCGATGAGGCCGGAGCGCACCGACTTCATCCCGCCGCAGCCGACGGCGCGGTGGCGGCTCGGCCCGGAAGCCGGCCGCGAGTACGCCGGTGTATCCGGTGACTTCAACCCGATCCACTTGAGTGCCGTATCGGCCAAAATGCTGGGACTCAAGCGGTCCATCGCGCACGGCATGTACTCTGGCCTCCCGGGTCCTGACCAGCGTGGAGGCCACGGCTAGTGAACCGTACAGCTGGCGCATCGACTTCGCTGCCCCGGTCTTCCTTCCCGCCACGGTGGCCGTGCGGATCCATGACACGGAACGGGACGGATCGTGGGAAGCGTCCGAGTTCACCGGCTGGGGAGAGCGCAGTCACCGGCTCCACTTCACGGGCAGCGTCAACACCCTCGCGGGGTAGCAGGGGACCGTCGCGAACACCGGTTCCGTCGCGAACCCCGGTTCAGGTGGCTGCCGCCTTGCGTTCGAGCACCTCGCGTTCGCGGTCGTTCTTGGCCAAGGCGGCTGCGGCGGCGAACTCTCCCCGTGCCTCGTGCGGCCGCCCGAGCCTGGCCAGCAGTTCGGCCCGGACACTGGGCAGCAGATGCGATCCACGCAGCGCGCCCGCCGAGACCAGCTCGTCCACGATGGCCAGCGCCGTGGCAGGGCCGGTTGCCATGGACACCGCCACGGCCCGGTTGAGCTCGACCACCGGGCTGGGCGCAATACGGCCGAGCGCCTCGTAGAGCAGCACGATCTGTGCCCAGTCGGTCCGGTCGACGCTGGGCGCCACCGCATGGCACTCGGCGATGGCGGCCTGCAGGGCGTAGTTGCCGCGGCCGCGGCCCAGCCTGTCCGCCCGGGCTAGGGCCGCGCGGCCGCGTCCAATCTGTGCGCGGTCCCAGCGGGTGCGGTCCTGGTCGGCCAACAGCACCGGGGTGCCGTCCGACCGGGTGCGGGCGCCGAACCGCGAGGCCTGAAGTTCCATCAGGGCGACCAGCGCGTGTGCCTCGGGTTCGCGCGGCACCAGTGAAACCAGCACCCGGCCGATCCGCAAGGCTTCGCCGGCCAGATCCGGCCGGATCCAGCGTTCCCCGGTGGTTGCCGCATAGCCTTCGGTGAACATCAGGTAGATCACCCGGAGGACACCGCCCAGCCGCGGCCCCCATTCGTTCGGTTCCGGCACGTCGAAGGGGACTTTCGCCGCGGCCAGCGTCTTCTTGGCGCGGACAATGCGCTGCTGGACCGTGGCCACCGGGAGCACGAAGAGCCTGGCGATTTCTTCGCTGGACAGACCGCCCACAACGCGCAACGTCAAGGACACTTGCGCTTCATGGGAGAGCACCGGATGGCAGGCGGTGAAGACCAGTCGGAGCACGTCGTCCGGCACCGGGTCCCAGTTAGTGGCGCCCTCGTCCTGCAACCCGCGGGCCAGCAGCTGGTGGCGGTCGTCGAGGCGTTCGGCGCGTCGCCAGGCGTCAATCGCCTTGCGCTTGGCCACGGTGGTCAGCCAGGCGGCGGGATTGCGCGGCAGGCCGCTGTCCGGCCACTGCAACAGGGCATCGGCGACGGCCTCCTGCGCCATGTCCTCGGCAAACCCGAGGTCACCCGTGGCGCGGGTCAGCGCAGCGACGATGTGAGCACCTTCGATGCGCCACACGGCATCCAGCCGGCGCCTAACTGCCGCCGCCCGCCCCGCGTCCGTTCCCGCCACGGCTGACCGCTCGGTTCCCGCCGCCCGCCCCGCGTCCGTTCCCGCCACGGCTGACCGCTCGGTTCCCGCCGCCCGCCCCGCTTCCGTCCCCGCCACGACTGACCTCCGGCCGCGCAGCCGCTACGCGTTCTCCGCGCGCAGCTTCGCCTCTTGTTCGCGCCAGCCTTCTTCCTTCTGGATGTACTCGTTGTCGGAGAACTCGGCGAAGTCCGCGGCCTCGGTCACGCGGCGTACCTCCAGCTTGGAACCCGGGCCCAGCGGACAGCGGCTGGCCCACTCCGCAGCTTCCTCCTTCGACGCGACCTGGACGATCCAAAATCCGTTGAACAGCTCGTGGGTTTCACCGTAGGGGCCGTCGGTGACGATTGGCGGGTCTTCCGAGAAGTCGACGACGAAGGCGGTCCCGTCGGACAGGTCGGCCAACCCGTCACCGCCGAGCATGATGCCGGCGTTGATCATGGACTCGTTGTAGGCGCCCATCTTGTTGATCATTTCTTCAAACGGAATGGCCTTGGATGCCTCGAGGGCTTCGTCGGTGGACCTCATGATGAACATGTACTTCACGGCTTTCTCCTTCTGTGACCGAGGACGCAGTGTGCGCCTTCTACTATGCCGTCGAACGGCGAACAGGGATATCGACACGGGCGGAAAAGTTTTTCGCGGCACCGTGTCGGCCTTCGTTCCGCTCACCACCGCCGCCCTTATGCTGGCCCTATGACCACCGATGCTCAGCTTGCCGACCGCGCCCGGACGCTCGATGCCGCCGATCCGCTGGCCGATTACCGTAGCCGTTTTGTGGGCCACGACGATGAATCCGTCACCGCTTACCTGGACGGCAATTCCCTGGGCCGGCCGCTGGCCGCCAGTGTTGACCGGGTCCGCGACGTGATGCTGCAGCAGTGGGGCGGCCGGCTGATCCGGGCCTGGGACGAGGGCTGGCTGGCGTTGCCCGAGCGGATCGGCGATGAGCTGGGCCGGGTGGTGCTGGGCGCCGCTCCGGGCCAGTGCGTGGTGGCCGATTCCACCACCGTGCTGCTCTACAAGCTGGCCCGAGCCGCGATCGCGGCCCGTCCCGGCCGGCGGCGCATCCTGGTGGACCGGGACAATTTTCCGTCCGACCGCTTCATCGTGGAGGGCATCGCCGCCGAATGCGGCCTGGAGTTGGACTGGCTCGAACCGCCGCATGGCGGGGGTGTCACGGCGGAAGCCGTGCGCGCCGCCGTCGGGCCGGACACGGCGCTGGTCTTGCTCAGCCATGTGGCCTACCGCTCCGGCTACATTGCTGACATTCCCTCCATCACCACCGCGGCGCACGACGCCGGTGCCCTGGTTTTGTGGGATCTGTGCCATTCCGCCGGGGTGCTGCCCGTGGAACTGGATGCATGGGGCGTGGATCTGGCGGCAGGCTGCAGCTACAAGTACCTGAACGGCGGCCCGGGCGCGCCCGCCTGGGCGTACGTGCGGACGGAACACCAGCACTTCCAGCAGCCGATCCAGGGCTGGTTGGGCAGTTCGGAACCGTTCGAGATGGGACAGGGCTATCAACCCGCCGTCGGCATCCGCCGGTTCGCCTCCGGGACCCCGCCGATCCTCGGGATGACCGCGATCCAGGACATGATCGCGCTGATCGACGAGGCCGGGATGGCCGCCGTCCGGGACAAGTCCGTCGCCTTGACCGAATTCGCCATCGAAGCCGTGCAATCGACGTTGGCCGACTTCGGCGTCGCCATCGCCTCGCCATTGGATCCGGCAGAACGCGGTGGACACGTCACCATAGACCATCCGGCCTTCAAACACGTCACCGCGCGGCTTTGGGAACAGGGTGTGATTCCGGACTTCCGCGAACCGGACGGCATCCGGCTGGGACTCTCGCCGCTGTCCACCAGCTTCGCGGAAGTGTGGCGCGGCATCGCGGCCATCCGGGCAGAGCTGGAACGCGCCTGACGTCCTCCGGAGATCCTGGTGCGGGATCCCTGGTGGAATTATTGGCTGGGCTGACTAACTCCTTCGTTCGAGTAGCTTAGAACAAATCTTCGACCACTCTTCTATTGTATCCGAAGTCACATTCTAGTAAAATGGTTGCATGGCACCCGCACCGCTGGAACCCAACGAGCCGGACTCCTCCGGCCGTGGCAGCGTGCCGGCCGCGGGGCAGGAATGGGAGGCGTCTGGCGATTCGCAGTCTGAGCAGTCGCAGGCTGAACCTGCCGGCGGCGCTACCGTCGGGGCACGAGAGACGACCCAGACCCGCCGTTATCGCGTGGTGCAGGAGTTTGATGGGGACGGGATTCCGGTTGATCCGGATCCGGACTGGGTGTCGGGCCGGTGGGATGGCTCTCCGGAAGCTGAGACTTACTGGGCTGAGCTGGAGGCGTCATTGGCTGCCTGCCTGGATGTGCCGTGTGTGGATGCGCTGAACGGGTTGCTGCCGAGGGAGTTCTTCGACGACGAAAGCTGCGACCGGCCCGCCGATGCGGACCACCCTGAACTGACCGGCTTCCCCGAATCGGCTGGCGGTGCCGGTCTTCCCTCCGGTGCCGCTGCCGACGCCGGCACGAGCGGGACGGGTGCCGGGTTGCGGTTGTCCGGCCTTGAGCTGCTGGGTGTGGTGGGGCGGCAGGAGCCGGCCCTGATGGTCTACGAGGAAGCCGCATGCGCGCTGGTCCAGACCGGGCGGGCTATGGCGTGGCTTGAAGCGCACAAGTTCAGCCTGCTCAATACCCTCTACCAGCAGGCGCTGGACGGGCAGGAAGAGGCCTGGGCCACCCCGTATGAGCCGGAAGGGCGCCGCCCGAACGGCCATGACGCCGAGTCCTCGGTGGTGGACGAGGCCGCCCGCGCGTTGCGGCTGGCGCGGAAGACGGCGCAGGAAAAGATCGCCTTGGCGCTCAAGCTCAACGACACCTTCCGAAACACGCTGGCCGCCCTGTCTGCCGGGGAGACAAGCGCCGGGATCGCCGAGGCCCTGGTCGACCAGGCCGGTTCATTGCCCGAAGACGCCCGCGCCGATTTCGAAGCCGCGATGCTGCCGGCCGCGACCGAGGACGCGATGACCCGGCCCAAGTTCGCCGCCCGGGCCCGTACCCGGCGCGAACGCGAACACCCCGAATCCATCACCGTCCGCCATGCCAAGGCGCGCAGGGACCGGCGGATCGAGCTGCACCCGGACGAGGACGGGATGGCGTGGCTGAACGCGTACCTGCCGGCTGAGGAAGCGGTCGCGGCGTTCAACCGGATCCAGTCCGCCGCCACTGCTTTGCAGTGCCGTGAGGAGTCACGCACGCTCACCCAGTTGCGCGCGGACGTTCTCGCCGACCTGCTGCTCACCGGCATCTCCGAGGGTCCCCGGATGGGCAAACCCGGACCGAGGATCGCAGCCCACGTAAGCGTCACCGTCCCGGCGCTGACCCTGCTGGGGCCGGGCGAGGAACCGGCCGAACTCGACGGCTACGGTCCCATCGCCCCGGACGTGGCCCGCCGGCTGGTCGGCGATGCGCCCTCCTTCACCCGGATCCTGACCGATCCAATCAACGGATCAATTCTGGCGATGGACCGGAAGCAGTACCGGCCCACCAAGGCCCAGCGCCGGTTCCTGCGCGCACGGGACCGGACCTGCCGGGCCCCCGGCTGCAACCGGGCGGCCGAACACTGCGAAATCGATCATGTCCACGCCTATGCCAAGGGCGGGAAAACGAATGTCGACTGCATGTGTTGCTTCTGCAAGGTTCACCACGCATTGAAGACCGCTGGCTACGCGAAGGTGGGCCAGCCGGTCCCGGGCACGATCGACTGGACCACTGCGGCGGGGATCACCTACACCAGCACGGCCGAACCGTTGGCGGTCACACCGCCGGGGGAACTCGCCGACATCCTGGAACGCCATGAAATCAGCGAGATCAACACCAAGCTCAAGGTTGCGTGGCGCAAGTACCAAGCCGCGCACCCGCCCACACCGCAGGCCGCCCACAACGGAATCCCGACGGACCTCACGCCACCACCCTTCTGACCCGCCCCTTCTGACCCGCCGTTCTGACCCGCCGTTCTGACCCGACCGTTCAGACCCGACCACTCCGACGCGGTGAAGGCGCTGGTTCGTAACGATAGTCCGGCCAGACTATGGCTTCACCGCATCGCGTCCCGGCACTCGATGACTCCGCGGCGGCGGGTCGCAGCTAGCGTTCGCGACGGACCATCCGGATCTCGTGCAGACCGGCCCACAGGTCGGTCAGTGCCTCGCGGCGTCCGTCCGCAGCGAAACCGTGCTTGCGGTAGAACGCCTGGGCGCGGGGATTGTCCTCGAGGACCCAGAGCAGCGCCGGTTTGCCACCGATCGCAGCGTCCAGCAGCCGCAGGCCCAGCCCGGTGCCGTGGGCCTGCGCCAGCACATAGAGCATCTGGAGTTCGTACGGCACTGCGGCATCGGCGTCGTCGTCCTGGGCGGGGCCGGCACCGGCACAACCCACGATGCGGCCGGAAGGATCTTCGGCTATCCACAGTTCTGCTCCGGCGGCCAAGCCGCGTGTCCACCAGTCGATCTGCTGCTTCCGCCGGGCGGCTTCGGCGGCAAAGAAGGACGCGGGGCGCTGCGTGGCGTAGGTTTCCCGCCACGCAGCCAACTTCATCTCCAGGGTTGCGGGGACATCATCGCCGGTGGCGCGGCGGACGCGGTAATCGGGAGTTGGCACCTATGAATCTTAGCGGGGCGGCCAAGCCGCCAGCGGCGGAAGTGGTCTACCGCCAGCTGGTAGCTGTGTGCCGTCAGCGGCGGAAGTGGTCTACCGCCAGCTGGTAGCTGTGTGCCGTGAGCGCAGCGGTCTGCTCCCAGCCGAAGGAAGAGGCGTGCACGGCCGCGTTGACGCCCAGCCGCCGGCGGAACTCCGGATAGTCGTGCAGCTCGCGCAACGCACCGGCCCACCGGTCAGGATCGTGTCCATCCACCAGCAGGCCGGTGAGACCGTGGCTGACCGCCACCGGCAGCCCGCCCACATTCGTGGCGACCACCGGGGTACCGCATGCCTGCGCCTCCAGGGCCACGAGCCCGAACGATTCGCTGAAGGACGGAACCGCCACCACATCGGCGCTGCGGAAGGTGGCCGCCAGTTCGGCCGGCTCTACCGGCGGCGAGAGTGCCACGACGTCGTCCAGGCCCAGCTGCGTGGCCAGCGCCGGCAGGTCCAGCTCGGCGGCCCCGCTGGCCTCGCCGGTGATGGAGATCCGCAGCCGGATGTCCGGTCGCTGCCGGCGCAGTTCCGCCGCCGCGGCCAACAGTACTTGCGGCCCCTTGAGCGCCTGGATGCGGCCGGCGAACACCAGGTGGAAGGTGTCCGGCCCCAGTCCGGCGGCCGCCCGGTCCTGCTGCCGGCCCTCCGGCCGAAAAGTCCGCAGGTCCACGCCGGGCGGGATCACGTCCACCGTCCCCTCGTCGGCGTCGTAGAGGTCGGCCAGCTCGCACGCCTCGGTCAGCGTGTTGGCGATCAGCCGGCCCGCCCCGGAGGCGATGGCTTGTTCACCGCGGATCCGGGTTTCCGGCTCCGGTGCCTCGCCGGGCTGCAGGTGAAGGTTCTTGACCAGCCCCATGGTGTGCATCGAATGCACCAGCGGAATCTGCCAGTCCTCCTGCAGGCGCAGTCCCACCGCACCGGAGAGCCAATAGTGCGAGTGCAGCACGTCGTACCTGGCCCCGTCGCGCTGGCTGAACTGGCGCAGCGAAGCCTCCAGCGCGGCCAGCCGCTGCGGCACCTCTTCCTTGGCCACGGTGTCGGCCGGTGCCCCGTCCAAATGGATCACCCGAACGCCGGCGCGGGGATGCTCCACCGGTTCCTGGCCGTCATGTTGGGAGCGGGTGAAAACGTCGACGGCGGTGCCCAGTGCCGCTTGTTCCCTCGCCAAGGCGCGGACGTAGACGTTCATGCCGCCGGCATCGCCTCCGCCGGGCCGCGCCAGCGGCGACGTATGCAACGACAGCACGGCGATGCGGTCCGCGCCGACCATGCTCCACCTCCGTGCCATGTGCCCGGCCGGTACGTCTCCAGCCGTGGAAAACCGACGTGTTGCCGATTTTGTCTAGCAGCAACTTTAGCCGTCCGGAGGCGCGGCAGCCGCTTGATGACAGGTCAGTGCATGGTGAAGCGCTTGGCGACCGCGTCGTGGGCGCCGGGTAGGTGGGACAGCGCGCCGAAAACATGGTTGCGGGTGGCGAGCACTGCCGGCGGCAGCGGTCGTCCCAGCGCCATGTTCAGGTGAGCCTGCCAGGTGGCGGTGGCCGCAGCCCGGCGACGGTCCGCCTGAAACTGCCGCAACGCCGCGGCCGTCGGCTCGCCCCGCAATGCTGCGGCCACGACCGGGGCCAGGGCGGCCGCGTCCAGCCAGCCCAGGTTCATCCCTTGCCCGCCGATCGGGCTGATTTGGTGTGCCGCATCGCCGATCAGCGCAAGGCGGCCCGCGACCAGGCGGCGCGGCATCCGGGAACTGACCGAGAAGGCGCTGAGCATGGTGCAGCTGTCCGGGTCCGGTCCGACGCCGGTCCGGCGCATGATCAGGGCGGCCAGGCCCGCGGCCGTGGGGTGGCTGACCATGCCGGGCATCCGGGCCACCCAGCGCCGGGTGCCGCCGGGCAGCGGAAAGGATTCGACGATTCCGCCGGCCTCCAGATAGAGCACGGCGGTGCTGCCGTCCGGGGTGGTGTCGGCGAAATCCCCCATCAGGTAGGCGTCCGGGTAGGTCCGGGTCCGCACCGCCACGCCGCGTTGCCGGCGCAGCGCCGAATACGCGCCGTCGGCAGCCAGGACCAGGCTGGCACGGACAGCGGACGTATCCGGGCCGGCCGGAGGCCCAATCTCCCGGTCCGCTTTCCGTCCCGCCCCCGCGCCATCGCGGGTTCCGGATCCCGGCCCGGCGCCCAGCCGGCAGGACAGCGTGACGGACGCCCCGTCGTCGTCCGCGGCGTGCACGTGCACGCCGCGCTGCAGGGCACCCGGACGCAGCGCTTCCAACTGCTCCTCCAACAGTTGTTCGGTGATCACCTGCGGCACCGCCAGCACGTAGGGATGCTGGCCCGGCACCGCACCGAAGGACAACGATGCGACCTCGCGGCCGCGGCTGCGGGCCGTGCCCCGGCGGATGCGGACGCCAGCCGCCAGCAGCGCGGGACCGACGCCCGCGTCGTCGAGCACGGCCAGGGCCGGCGGGTGGATCCCGATCGCGCGCGAATGGTTGCTGCGCGATGTCCGCTGCTCCAGCACGGCCACGTCCAAGCCGCGCCGGGCCAGGAGGATGCCCATCAGCAGTCCCACCGGGCCGCCGCCCACGACGGCGACATCGTGCAGCTTGTCCTCGGTCCGGGGGACACCGGGCCGGTGCCGCGGGGACGGCAGCTCAGCCATCGGCCCCTCGCACCAGCAGCTGCCGGAACCGTGAATCCCGTACCACCTGCCAATCCGCCGGCACTGCGGCGCGCAGCTCCGCCGGCGTGTAGCTGCGGCGGATGGAGGTCAGGCCGTCGCGGCGGATTAAGGATCGGTGGAAGAAGGGCAGCGTCCCGGCGGCGAACAGCAGATACGCCGGACGGCTACGGATGATGTCGCTGTGCACCGAGAGGGAACGCATCAACTGCCGCGAATCCTCCAGCAGTCCTGCCAGCTCCGCGGCGGTCAGGTGGTGCAGCAGGTGGTTGGATACCACCGCGTCGAATTGACGTCCTTCGCCGACCAGTTCCGAGCTGAAGGCCTGCCGGAACTCCAGTCCCCGCAGCGGCGGCCGCGAGATGGCGAAGTCGTGCGCGCGGGGGTCCGGGTCGATCGCGGTGATCCGCAACCCCAGCCCGTCGCGGGCCGCCCAACGCGCGAGCATCCGCGGCACATCGCCGCCGCCGGAGCCAATATCCAGCAGGGTGGGATGCTCGATGGCGGCCAGGCGCGGCCGGAGCAGCCGCCGGTAGATGGCTCGCCAACCGGATACCGCCCGGTTGATCATCGGAAACTGTGCATAGGTGCGCCGGAGCAAGGCCGGATCGCAGTCCGGCTTGTCCATTTCCTCCACCGCGTTCGTGGCGCGGGTGGCGAGGAAGGTAGACCTGCTGTGCGCCGGAGATGACGGGGCCACGGGCAGTCCGCCCCGGCTAGACCGCGGCTGCGGCGGCCACCTGATGGGCCTGCACCGCCACGGCCGGGGCGGTCTTGGTGAACAGCCCGGTCTCCACGGTCAGCCCGGGGCCGAAGGCCATGGAGCAGATCCTTTCCTCGGCGGCGCCCGGCGGTTGCTCCAGAATGTGCTTGAGCACGAACATCACCGTGGCGCTGGACATGTTCCCGTACCGCCGCAGCGTCTCACGGGCCGGTACCAGCTGTTCCTCGGTCAGCGCCAATTTGGCCTCCACCTTGTCCAGGATGCTCCGGCCGCCCGGGTGGATCGCCCAGTGCTCAATCTCGTTGTACGGTTTGGCCGCCAGCACCGGTTCATGGGCCAGCAGCGGTTCCAGCGCGCCGACGATGTGTTCGTCGATGATGTGCGGTACATACGTGCCCAGGACCATCTCGAAGCCTTGGTCGCCGATGTTCCAGGCCATGGACTCTTCGCCGACCGGGGTGAGGATGGTTTCAAAGTGGTCCAGCCGGATGGCCGGGCCGGTCTCCTCCAGATCGCGTGCGGTGATGATCGCGGCTGCGGCCCCGTCCGCAAACAGCGAGGAGCCAACGATGGTGTCCGGGTCGTTCGACGTGCGCACATGCAGCGTGCACAGTTCTGCCGAAACCACCATGACCACCGCTTGGGGATCGGCGTCGCAGAACAATTTGGCTGCGCGGAGCGCCGGGAAAGCCGCGTAGCAGCCCATGAAGCCCAGATGGTAGCGCTGCACGGAGGGGTCGAGCCCGAGTGCCCGCACAATCTTGTAGTCGGGGCCGGGATTGAAGAAGCCGGTGCAGGAGACGGTGATCAGGTGCGTGATGTCCGCCGGGCCGATCCCGTCGCAGGCGGCCAGGGCCTTGCCGGCGGCCTCAATGAACAGCGGGGTGGCCTTGGCTGCGAAAAAATCGTTGCGCACCTTGGTGCTGGGGGAGAGCAGTTCCCGGGAACCGGCGTCGAAGAACACCGGGTTCTCGGCCCGCTTGGCCGTGGTGAGTTCGTCGACGGCGGCGTGCCGCGTGTCAATGCCGGACTGGTCGAACGAGGTGGTCACCAGCCGCTGGCCTAATCGAGTCAGTCCTGGCTGCGTGGCAAAGACGTCACGCGCCTCGGACTGGATCAGGATCGTCTCCGGAACTGCGGTTTCCAAGGATCTCAGCGTGACCGTCATAGTCCATTCTTAGGGCAGCCGGCCGGGGAAAACAATGGACCGACCGCCCAGTTTCCCCGGCTGAACCGCATCAACGGCGCGTGCGTCTTACCGGATGAGGGCCCCGCCCGGAGGCTAAGGAGCGCAATCCGATGGACTACGAAGTCAACGCCCTGCCGCTGCACGTGCTCCTGGTCCACGCCACGGTGGTGTTCATTCCCCTCACCGCGTTGTGCATTGTGCTCAGCATCTTCTGGCCGGCGGTCCGCCGTCGGCTGGGGATCGTCACCCCGCTGATCGCGTTGTTGGCCTTGGTGCTGGTGCCGATCTCCCAACAGGCCGGCCACTGGTTGTTCCTGCGGATGGACCAGACGCCGCTGGCCGTGGAACACATGCGCCTGGGCGACATGATGCTGCCCTGGGTGATCGGGCTGTTCATCGCGGCGCTGGGGGTATGGCTCTGGTTCCGCTACGGAACGACGGCGGCCGCCTCCTGGCGGCGCAGGCTCGGCGCCGGGTACCGCATCATCGCGGCGGTGATGGTCGTCGTCGTGCTGGCGGTATGTGCCGGCGCCACGATGGCGGTGGTGCAGACCGGTGAATCCGGCTCGCGGGCGGTCTGGGAGGGGCGCTTTTCCGAGCCGCCGCCGCTGCCTTAGACCGGCTCCGGATGCCTTAGCCAGGCTCGGGGTGCTGTAGATCCGGAGTCTGGTCCCGGCGGCCGGCAACCCCACGGGGGCGCGCCGCCGGGCTACCGGCTTAAACGTTGGTAGGAAGACGCGAAGTGGATCAGCGGATCGGCGCTCTGCGCACCGGGAGCGTCGCGGCCCATCGCCTGCACCTCGCCGACAATCAACAAATGGGTTGCCGCCGGATGCACCGCGGTGGTGGTCAGCTCGAACCACGCCGGAGCCCCGGCGATCACGGCAGCGCCGGTGGCCGGGCCGCGCCGGTACGGAACCTGGTTGAGCAGGCCTTCCACCGGATTGCCGGGGCTGGCCAGCCAGTTCGCGGTGCCCTGGTGGTGGGCCGCCAGCAGGCTCAGCGCCCACGTGCCGGAGTTCGCCACCGCGTCGCAGATCCTGGATTCCTCGAAGAGGCTGACCAGCATGGTGGGCGGGTCGTAGGAGACGGAGAGATAGCCGCTGACGGTTGCCGCGTAGTCCCGGTTCCGCCACCGCGTGGAGACCACCGCGACGCCCGAGGCGATATCCGCGCTCAGGCTGCGGTACAGGTCGATATCCCGCTGGTGCGGCGCCTCCGGCCGAAGCCGATGGGCCGCCAGCTCTCCGTCCAGTTCCATCCCGCCATCTTTGCACGCGGCCGCCGGCGCGTGTTTCGCCGGCGGCCCACGCAGTGCGACGTCAACCGCCGACTCGACAGCAGCGGGTGTGAACGAAAGAATCATCAGGTGAGCGAGGCGGCTGAGTTCATCGACTTCACCCTGCAGCGGGAGGCCACCGAGGAACGGGCGCTGGCCGAAAAGGATTCCGGGGATGGCCTGCGCTACTACGGCGCGTCCGTCGGTGCGGTGCGGGGCACGGTCCGCGACGCCGGCCGGAAGTTCCGGCCGCTTTCGCACGATCAGGTCACGGACCTCAGTTCCGAGCTGTGGGCGCGACCGGTCTTCGAACTGCGCTTGGCTGCCGTCGTGCTGCTGCAGTCGAACCAGCGCCTCTTGCGGAACTCGGACCTGACCCGGATCGAAGGGTTTCTGCGGGACGCACGCACGGCCGCGCTGGTGGATCCGCTCGCGGTCGACGTCGTGGGCCCCTTGATCGACGGGCTGACGGACCAGTCCCGTGTGCGGGCCGAGTCAATCCTCGATCGCTGGGCGCGGGAGCCGGACCCCTGGCTGCGCCGGGCCGCCATCCTTGCTCCGCTGAGGGCAGTGCGTGCCGCCGGCGTCGAGGCGGAGAGAGCGGTGCGCCGGACGCGCGCTGCGGCGGCGAGCGATGACAGTGACCTTGTCCAACAGGCGGTCGCCGTGCTGTGCGCCGAATGGGCAAAACACAATCCCGCGCGGGTCCCGGCCCGCTGGCCACTCAACTCCGTGGGGCATTAAGGAACCGGCAGCAGACACAAAAAAGCCCCGGAATTCCGGGGCTTTCTTTGTGCGCAGGAAGGGACTCGAACCCTCACCCTCAATAAGAGGACTAGCACCTCAAGCTAGCGCGTCTACCATTCCGCCACCCGCGCAGGTGGAGTTTTCGAAGGATGAACAGGAGCCCGCAGGCGCACTGATTCCGTCGAAAGCAGCGAGAAAAACTCTAACATGTTTTGTCGGAAGTGTTGAATCGGGCGCGCTGCCTCCCCGGCGGTGCGGGCTGCGGCCAGCGGACCCGGCGCGGACGATGCGCAGGCGCGGCGTGGATGCTGCTCGCCTGCGCGGCGCGGCGCTGCTGCTGGCACTGGCGCTTTGGCTGGATAGGCTGGGGGACAGACATCGACTTCGAGGGAGCCGTCATGACCGTACCGAACCCGCACGATGAAGTGGTCCGGATCTGCCAGGAACTGATCCGGATCGACACCTCCAACTACGGCGGCAATGAGGGCCCGGGGGAGAGGCAGGCCGCCGAATACACGGCCGGCCTGCTGGAAGAGGCCGGGCTGGCCACCGAAGTGTTCGAGTCCGCCCCCCGCCGGGCTTCCGTGGTGACGCGGATGGCCGGATCGGATCCGTCGGCACCGGCACTGGTGGTGCACGGCCACCTTGACGTGGTGCCGGCGCAGGCCGACGACTGGCAGGTGGACCCGTTCAGCGGGGAGGAGCGGGACGGGCTGATCTGGGGCCGGGGAGCTGTGGACATGAAGGATATGGACGCAATGATCCTCTCGGTGGCGCGGCATATGTCCCTCAGCGGTATCCAGCCCCGCCGGGACATCATCTTCGCGTTCTTCGCCGATGAAGAGGCCGGCGGCACCTACGGTGCGCGCTGGGCGGTGGAGAACCGGCCGGAGCTTTTCGACGGTGCCACCGAGGCAATCTCGGAGGTCGGCGGCTTCTCAGCCACGATTGGCGGCCGGCGTGCGTATCTGCTGCAGACCGCGGAGAAGGGGATCGCCTGGCTCCGCCTCGCCGTCGCCGGCCGTGCGGGCCACGGTTCGCAGATCAATACCGACAACGCGGTCACGACGCTGGCCGCCGCCGTCGCGAGAATCGGAGCGCACCAGTGGCCCATCGAACTGACGGACACCACCCGGCGGTTCCTGGACGGCGTGACCGAGTTGACCGGCGTCGAATTCGACCCGGACAACCCCGAGATTCTGCTCAAGGAACTGGGTACGGTGGCCCGCTTTGTCGGCGCCACGCTGCAGAACACTTCCAATCCCACCGTGCTCAAGGCCGGCTACAAGGAGAACGTGATTCCCGGCCTTGCCGAGGCGAGGATCGACGCCAGGACGCTGCCCGGCCAGGAGGAGCTGGTGCTGGCCACCATCCGGGAGCTCGCGGGCCCGGACGTGGACGTGAGCTACGTGCACCAGGACAGGTCACTGGAATTTCCGTTTGCCGGCAACCTGGTGGACGCCATGGTGGACTCGCTGATGCACGAGGATCCGGACGCGGTGGTGCTTCCGTATACGCTCTCCGGCGGCACCGACAATAAGTCGCTGGCCCGGCTGGGCATCACCGGCTACGGCTTTGCACCGCTGCGGCTGCCGGAGGAGCTGGACTTCACCGGTATGTTCCACGGGGTGGACGAACGGGTGCCGGTGGAATCGCTGAAGTTCGGCACCCGCGTGCTGCAGCGATTGCTCACCACCTACTGATCTCTTGACGAACGACTTTGTAAACGACGACGAAAGGACCGCCGGCATGCCTGCCAGTGTTGAAGAACTGCTCCCGGACGCCCTGCTGGAAACCATCCGTGGACGGGCCGCAGGCTACGACGAGGCGAACAGCTTCTTCCACGAGGACTTCGAGGATCTGGTCGAGGCCGGCTACCTGAAAATGTTCGTGCCGGAAGAAGACGGGGGCCTGGGCTACTCGTTGGAGGATGCGGTCAGGGCGCAGATGCGGCTGGCCGGCGCGGCTCCGGCCACCGCACTGGCGGTGAACATGCATTTGGTCTGGACCGGCGTTGCCCGGGTGCTCCAGGCCCGCGGCGACAACACGCTGGACTACGTCCTGGCCGAGGCCGGCCGCGGCGAAGTCTTCGGCTTCGGCGTTTCCGAAGCCGGCAACGACCAGGTCCTGTTCGACTCGCGCACGGTGGCGGCGCCCCGCGAAGACGGCGGCTATGAATTCACCGGGACCAAGGTCTTCACCAGCCTGTCCCCGGCATGGACCAGGCTGGGCATTTTTGGCCGGGACGACTCCGGCGTGGCACCGCAACTGGTGTGGGCGTTCATCGACCGCGACAAGCCGGGCTACCGGATCATGGACGACTGGAACACGCTGGGAATGCGCGCCAGCCAATCCAACACCACGGTGCTGGAAGGCGCGGTGGCGGCGCCGGACCGGATCTTCCGGAAGCTGCCGGTGGGCCCCAACCCCGATGCGCTGATCTTCGGCATCTTCGCGTGCTTCGAAATCCTGCTTTCCTCCGTGTATGCGGGGATTGGCACCCGCGCCCTGGACCTGGCAGTGGAAGCCGTGCACCGCCGTCGTTCCTTGAAAACGGGCAAGAGCTACGCGCAGGATCCGGATATCCGCTGGCGGGTAGCCGATGCCGCACTCGCGATGGACGGACTGTACCCGCAGTTGGCCTCCATCGCCCGCGACGTGGACACGCTGGCCGACCACGGCGCGCTCTGGTTCGCCAAGCTGGCCGGCATCAAGATCAGGGCCACCGAAACCGCCAAGGACGTGGTGGAGAAGGCCGTCCGCGTCTCCGGCGGCGGGGGATACTTCCGCGGCCGGGAGCTCGAGCGGCTGTACCGGGACGTGTTGGCCGGGCTGTACCACCCGTCAGACGACGAGTCGGCGCGCAGCACCATCGCCACGGCCTGGCTGGGGCCGTTGGACGACTGAACCGGACGCTCACGCAGTGCGGCGCACCGCCTGGCCGGGTTCAGGCGGTGCGTTCGACCCTGAGCACTCTGCGGCGCAGCCAGTACTTGCGCCCGCCGCCCAGATACAGGCGCGTGCGCACCAGGTCCCACTTGCCGTACTCGGCGTGGTCGGTCAGCACCCGGCGTGCCTCCCCGACGGATTCGCCTTTGCTGACGGTGAGGACCAGGTATTCGTACTGCCGGGCATAGTCGCGTTCGCGGGTGACAGCGGCACCCAGAAATTGTTCTCTCATTGCCCTCCTGTTCTATTCACTTATTCTCCACATTGCGGCTAACGTCTACACCATGAGCATTGATCCGCGTGTCGCACTGGAGTCCCTGGTTTCCGCGCTGCAGGAACATTTGGCCGCCGCTTCGAGCCGCCGGGGTGAGGACGATCCTGCCGTGGAAGCAGCCTTCTCGTCCATTATGGAATCCTTCGAGACGTATGAGGACGCGCTTTACGATGCTTACGGCGAAGTGACGCCGCTGGTCATTTACGACGAGTCGGATGACGAGGATATGGACGACCCCGACGACGTGGTGGACCCGTTCGACGACGATCTGGAAATCGAAGAAAAATAGGACCGGCGCGCCGCGATCAGGTCTCCGGCCTCAACGCGGCAAAGATCAGGGCGCGGACGCGGCGAAGGTCAGGGCGCGGAAATTTCGTCCAGCACCTGGGCGATCTCCGCGGGCAAGGCATCCAGCGGAGCCTTGAGGATCTCGTCCAGCTGTGCCGGCGTTCGCGGTCCCACCACGGCGGTGCCGACGGCGGGCCGCTGCAGCACCCAACTCAGGGCCAGGTCCAGCGGCCGGACGTCCAGGCCCCGGGCCGCCGTGGCCAGCGCGTCCACAATCCGGGCCGGTCGGCCGGAGAGATACGGCTCCACGAAGCCCGCATGCTGCTCGGAGGCGGCCCGTGAGTCGGCCGGTGTGCCGGTGCGGTATTTGCCGGTCAAGACGCCGCGTCCCAGCGGCGACCACGCCATCAGGCCCGGGCCCAGCGCGGTGGCGGCCGGGATCACTTCATGTTCCGGCCGGCGCTGCAGCAGCGAGTACTCGTTCTGCACCGCCACCAGCGGAACCGGGCTGACCGAGACCGCCCGGGCCAGCTGCCAGCCGGCATAGTTGGACACGCCCACGTAGCGCGCACGGCCGGAGGAAACGGCATGTTCGAGCGCGGACAGGGTTTCTTCCAGCGGAGCCGAGGCATCGTCCCAGAGGTGCACCAGCCACAGATCCAGGTAGTCGGTGCCCAGCCGGGCCAGGCTCGCGTCCAGGCTGCGCAGCATGGCGCCGCGGGACGTGTCCACCTCGCGCCGGCCCTCGCTGCGGGTCACGCCGGCCTTGGAGACCACCAGCACTTCCTGCCGGGGGACCAGTTCGCCCAAGAACGCGCCGAGCATTGCCTCGCTGCGTCCCTCAGCGTACGGCGCCGCGGTGTCCAGCAGCGTGCCGCCGGCGTCGAGGTAGGCGCGCAGCATGGCGCCGGCACCCTCCTCGTCCGTCTCCTCGCCCCAGGTCATCGTTCCCAGCGACAGCTGCGGGACCTTCAGCCCGCTGTTACCCAAGCGCTTGTGCTCCATAGAGCCAGCTTATGGCCTGCGCCCCCGTGCCCTTGGCAGCGGCCCGCCGACGCCGCGCCCGCGCGCCTGCCCGCCCGGGCAAGGACACCCGTTCTCATCCCGTGGGTGGAACTTCGCACGGGGCACTGTGTCTGGTTCCGTTTCCGGGGTCTGCGTGCCATAGGGTCTACTGTGTGAATTGGCTAGAAGCAATCCTCTTGGGCCTGGTGCAGGGCCTGACCGAGTTCCTCCCGATCTCGTCCAGCGCACACCTGCGCATCGTGGGCGAGTTCCTGCCCGGTGCCGCCGATCCCGGGGCTGCATTCACCGCCATCACCCAGCTGGGCACCGAAACCGCCGTCGTCGTCTATTTCTGGCGCGACATCGTCAACATCGTCAAGGCCTGGTTCGGCTCGCTGACCGGCAAGGTGCCGCGCAACGATCCGGACGCCCGGATGGGCTGGCTGGTCATCATCGGCTCGATCCCCATCGCCGTGCTCGGGCTGCTGTTCCAGGATCAGATCGAAACCACCTTCCGGAGCCTGTGGATTGTGGCCACCATGCTGATTGTCTTCGGCCTGTTCCTGGCCATCGCGGACTCCATCGGCCGCCATACCCGCACGCTGGACAAACTCACCTACAAGCACGGCATCCTGTACGGCTTGGCCCAGGCGCTGGCCCTGATACCGGGCGTTTCCCGCTCCGGCGGCACCATCACCGCCGGCCTGCTGATGGGCTACACGCGCGGGGCTGCGGCGCGCTATTCGTTCCTGCTGGCCATTCCGGCGGTCTTCGCCTCCGGCTTGTACCAGTTGGCCAAGAGCATCGGTGAGCCCGGGCCGTACGGCCTGGGGGAGACCGCGCTTGCGACGCTGGTCGCGTTCGGCGTGGGTTTCGTGATCATCGGCTGGTTCCTGAAGTACGTATCCACCCGCAGCTACCGACTGTTTGTCTGGTACCGGATCGGTTTGGGCACACTTCTCTTCGTGCTGCTGGGCCTCGGGATCATCAACGCCTGACCGGGCGGGAATTTATCCGGCTCCTACGTCCTTAAACGTTAGGAGCTTTAATGTACGACGGCGGGACCGCCGCCCTGCGCCGGTCCACCTCATTGGAAGGAAACTCAAGAGTGCTTGGTTGGAATGCCCATGCCGTACCCGTCATTCCGGGCGGCAAAGACGAACTGACCATCCACGACACCTCCGTGGGGTCGCTGGTTGCGCTGGAACCGTCCTCCACCGGAAGCCTCTACGTCTGCGGCATTACCCCGTACGATGCCACCCACATGGGCCACGCCGCCACCTACGTGGCGTTCGACCTGCTCAACCGCTACTGGCGCGATGCCGGCCGCACCGTGAACTACGTGCAGAACGTGACGGACATCGATGATCCGCTGCTGGAACGTGCCGACGCCACCGGAGTGGACTGGCAAATTCTGGCGAAGGACCAGACGGAGCTGTTCCGCACGGACATGGAAGAGCTCAACGTGATCCCGCCCGAGCAGTACGTGGGTGCGGTGGAAGCCATCGAATGGATTGTTCCGGCGGTGGAGGACCTGCTGGCCCGTGGCCTGGCCTACCGGGTGCCCGGCACCGCCGGCGAGCCCGACGGCGACGTCTACTTCGACTCCGTTGCCGCGGCCGGTCCGGGCTGGCATAACGGCGCCACGTCCCGGCTGACCGAAGAGCAAATGCTGCCGCTCTTTGCCGAGCGCGGTGGAGATCCGGACCGCGCGGGCAAGAAGCACCCGCTGGATGCACTGTTGTGGCGCGTGGCCCGCGACGGTGAGCCCGAGTGGCCGGGTGCCTCCCTGGGCGACGGTCGGCCCGGCTGGCACATTGAGTGTTCGGTGATTGCCCGCAAGTTCCTGCCGGAAACCTTCGATGTCCAGGCCGGCGGCTCCGACCTGAGCTTCCCGCACCACGAAATGAGCGCCGGCCACGCCTACGCCATGGCCGGCAAGCCGCTGGCCAAGCACTTCGTGCACGCCGGAATGGTGGGCCTCGACGGTGAAAAGATGAGCAAGTCGAAGGGCAACCTGGTGCTGGTTTCGGCGCTGCGCGAGGACGGCGTGGAGCCTGCCGCCATCCGCACGGTCCTGCTGGGCCAGCACTACCGCAGCGACTGGTTCTGGAACGAGGAACTGCTTCATCAGGCCCAGGCGCGGCTGGCTGCCTGGCGCGCAGCCGCCCCTTATGTGCAGGCCGACCAGGTCCCCGAACTCGCGCAGCAGGTGCGACGCGCGCTGTCCAACGACCTCAATGCCCCCGCCGCACTGGCCGAAATCGACGGCTTCGCCGAGCACTCCCGCGAGCAAGCCAACGGGCAGCCGCAGGACGGCGCCGAACAGTTCGCCGCCCTGCTCGACGCGCTGCTAGGTATCCGGCTCTAAACGCGAGGCCTGCGCCGGACCAGCCTCGTTGTGGCGGACGAACTCGGTGGTGAAAGCAGCGACTTCGGCGGCAGAAAGCTGCGGCAGGCAGTCTTTCAGTTGGGTCGCCCGCCGTTGGGCGATTCCGTCCTAGGGCGTGCGCCCGTTCGAATGGCCCAGACGTTTCCAAACAGGCGCTCGTCGGCTGCGTATCGGCGTCAGTGATCGCCCTGGCAGAACGGGTTCATCGAATCATTCAACGCCCAGTTCAGAAGGGAACAACTCTCCGGAGAGATCATGGACACCATGGCCGAGGCAAAGTACTTGGCCGAGGAATGGAAAGACATCTACAATCATGAACGGCCCCACGGATCTCTGGACGGAATGACACCATCCAACTACTGGAATCAGTGGACCGCAGACCACCAATTAGCTATCGCATAGCCGCTGGACTGCTAAAAGGGGCCCAATCACAAGCGTTGAAAATGTAGACGACGTGATCGACTGTTTTGAAAATAGTTTCTCCGAAATTAGCAAAGATTCACGATGGCTAAAGTTTAGTGCAGCAGCATTAGGCGCACTGGTTTCTGTCGAATTCCGAAGTCCGGGAGCCTGGACTCTTTTTCCCGTAGGGGCGCGGAGCTGCGGTTGCAAAACTGGACCTAGCCCTAATAGCTCTCGCTCGGCGCCGCTGCAACGTCCTCTTCGCCATGCTCCGTGACATGACTCTCTACGAAACACCCCAGCTCAAGGCAGCCTGACCCCTTGACGAAGAACACAGGGACACCCCCTGATCAGCCCCATTCAACACTCCTGAATCGGGTTGAATCAGTAGAGTGCCCCGGTCGTTTTCGCGCCTGCATGTGCATTGCAGTGCTGGGGGATGAGGCACGCAAAAGCGCTCCTGAATTTGCCGATATGGTTGTCATAGGACAGTCCACAGGATAGAAGGAACGCAATTTGGACGTGCTCGAAAACGCGGCTGTACATTCGCCGCTGGAAGTTGTTTCAGAACTCGCCAGGGAGATTGATGAGAGTATCGCGCTGCCCCGCAAGTCTCGTCTCTCCGCTTCCGCTTATCATCTTCCGGAGCATGTCCGTACCATTGCCGACATCGAAGAAAAGATCAAGGCGTCTTCCCCGGCTGGCGTGAAGCTTCCCTACGGGATGATCAACAGGATCACGGGTGTCGAGCGCGTCCACGTCATGCCCGATGATTGGCAGACTTCCGATCTGGCAGCAGCCGCTGCCCGCAATCTCTTCTCCGAGACCGGCATCCATCCCTCGGACATCGACATGCTGATCTTCGCTTCGGCAAGTCAGGACATGATCGAACCTGCAACCTCCCATATCGTGTCCGCCAAGCTCGGCATCAACGCCCCGGTCATGGATGTAAAGAACGCTTGCAACAGCATGCTCAACGGAATACAGGTCGCTGACGCGATGGTGCAGACCGGAGCCTATCAACGAGCGCTCGTCGTGTCCGGTGAAGCGCCGTCTCGCGGCATCCGGTGGAACATACCGGAGAAGGACACCTACATGTCCTCATTCCCCGGGTTCACGATGTCGGACGCCGGGGCTGCGGTGCTGATCGAGTCGACGGACATTCCCCAGACCGGCAGGAGCCAGGACTTGCCGCGTGCTGAGATCATCGGTATGGGCTTCTCTGCCGATTCCAGCGCATGGGACGTTGGCATGCTCCCGCACGGCGGCTCGGTCAACCCGCGTGGTTTCGACAGGACCTATTTTGAGATCGACGGCGGGAGGCTGTTCAAGGCGTTCACCGCCCTCGGCTCCTCCGTACTCACCGAGACGGTCAACAAGCTTGGTTATGCCTGGGACGAGTTCGCCATGATCGGCGTGCATCAGGTCGCGCTGCCCTACTTGGATCAGGTGCGGGAGACGCTTGGCATCCCCGGCGACAGGACGGTGATCACGCTCGGCGACCACGGCAACGTTGCCTCTTGCACCCTGCCGCTCCAACTCAAGATAGCTGAGCGATCCGGAATGGTTCAGCCCGGTGACCTGATCGCGCTGGTCGGACTCGCCGGTGGCATCAGCCTGGGCGTCACCGTAGTGAGGTTGTAGATCATGACTGAGAAGAAGCTGATCGTCGTCTTGCCCGCCTACAATGAGGTGCACCACGTGAAGCCGACCCTCCGGGCGCTGCACCGCCAGTCCGATCAGGACTTCGATGTCGTGTTCGTGGACAACCATTCCACTGACGGCACTAGTTACGTCATCAAAGAGTTCATCGCGGAGCAGCGGATAACCCGCTGGCATGTGATTGACGAGCCGCAGAAGGGCACCGGTGCCGCCGCCGACACGGGCATGCGGTGGGCAGCAGAGCATGGGGCTGACATCATTGCGCGCACCGATACCGATTGCCTGCCCCGGCAGGACTGGGTGGAGCAGATCAAGGCTGAGTTCGACACCGGCACTCGCTTTATCGCTGGAAAGCTCAAGCCCCGGACTGATGAGTACCCCTTGCCCTCGTGGCAGTACAAGGTATTGGATGGAGCCGTCGTGGTCGCCGAGGCTTTTGGCAAGGTGCGTCCGTCCAATAAAGGACCGCATTTCAAAGGTCCGTACATCATGACCGCTGGATGCAACGTGGCGATCGAGGCTGCACTGTATTTGGAATGCGGTGGCTTCCCGCGCACAAAGATCGAGGATGTGCACGAGGACCGCGCGCTCATCAACAACGTGCGCCGACACACGGACAAGTACGTTGCGGCAAAGGACGTGGTGGTCTATTCCTCCACCCGCCGGGTCAAGGAATGGGGGCTCTGGAACACCCTCATGTGGTACGCGGACCACCGATACAAGCCGGACGTGGTGGACATCCGATGACGGCGGTGAACGTGTGGGAAGAACGTCTCCAGCGTGCCGCGCACCCGAAGGGATACCCGCTGCTGAAGTGGCTGGCAAAGCTGGGCACCAATATCCGAATCCCCGGCATCGGACTCGTGGTCTCCGAGGCGCAGTTGATGCGTGACGTGCTCACTGACCCGGTATTCACCAAGACCGGCAAGGGCGGACCGGCAGGACTGTGGACTCCGATTACCGGACCTACCGCGCTCGTGAACATGGACGGTGACGCGCACCTGAGCCTGCGTCGCAAGCTCGGTCCGATCTTCTCCCCGCGTGCGATGGGTGAGCTCTCTGCCGCGATCATGGACGAACCTTTGGGGCAGATGCTGGATCGGCTGAAGAACGGGGAGAGCATCGACGTCGTCGCCGAGGTGTCACGGATCGCCGGAACCATGATCTGTGAACTGACCGGACTGGACATCTCCGATACGTCAGTGGCGGACGTGGTACTGCAAGCTCACGAGCTCACCTCGCAGGCGTCCCTGACGGGAACACTGACAGAAGAGCAGGCTGTGTACTCGCGTGGTGTCCTCGCTAAGCTCACCCACCCGGTCATCGCTGCCTACCACCGGGGAGAGGAGAACACTGTCCCCGGACGGATGAAAGCCCTTGGACTGAGCGAGGAAGAAGCTGTCGGCGCCGCCACCGCATTCATCATCGCCGGGACCGAGACCATCATCTCCTACCTGCCCCGCATGGTCGCTCTGATTCTTGAATCCGGGTGGCTGCATAAGCTCTCCGATGACCCGGAGGCAATGGGCAGAGTCATCAATGAGGGACTGCGGCTGACCGTCCCGACCCCGGTAATGCTGCGCGCAGTTGAAGAGGACTCGGTGATCGGCGGCAAGAAGATCAAGGCTGGGCAGCGCGCGGTCCTACTTACGCTGTTCGCCTGCCGCCGCGTCCCACAGGGCGGAACCTTTGACCCTGACCGGGAAATCCCTAAACCGATGCAGCAGATGTGGTTCGGTGCCGGTTCGCACTTCTGCATCGGCATGCCGCTGGCGATGTCCCAGACCAAGGGCTTCATTTACACGCTGCTGGAAGCGGTGAAGGACGGCAGCGACATCGTGATCGAGGACCGGGCGGTGCGGAAGAACGTGCTCGCCCCCTCGTACGAGAAACTCATCGTTAGGAAAATCAATGCCGCATGACGTGATTGGACTGCTGCTCGAGGCAACGAAGAAGCACCCGGAACGCACTGCCATTACACAGGGCAAGCGTCTCCTATACCTATGCGCAACTGGGTGAGGGAATCGTGAATATCGCGTCCAGTCTCCAGCAGCGCGGAGCGAAGCAAGGGGACCGATTCCTGTTCTCGGTACGCCCCAACCCGGACGGCATCCTTCTTGCCTTGGGCATTGTCGCCTCCGGCGGCGTGGTCGTGTTCGCCGACCCGGGCACTGCTCCCGAACTCTTTGACTCGCGGATTAAGATGACGGCTCCGAGGTATGCAGCTGCCGAGTCACTGCTCTACATGGCGTCGCTGCCCATGCTGTCCCCGTTGATGCGCAAGCGCGGCTTGTCCATGCCTAATTACCGCAGCCTACCCGTGGGGCACTACTACTCCGGTCATCGACTGCCCGGTACCCCGCTGGGCGCGACCAGCGTGAAGAAGCTGTTGCGCGCGACTAAGCAGGAGATGCTGGCAACCGACCCTAGTGGGGAAGCGATCATCGCGTTCACTTCAGGTACGACCGCTCACCCCAGGGCAGTAGTCCATTCACGCGCGTCTCTGGGCTCGGGCATGCACGCCTTCATCGAGTTGACCGGCATCGATAAGGACAGCTCGGTCTACACGGATCACTTCATGTTCGGCGTCACCGCCATGATCTGTGGAGGTCAGTGGGAGATTCCCAATTATCCCCCTGCCAAGGACGCCGGTAGGTGGCTGGACGCGCTGCTGGAGCGGAAGGTGACCCATACCTTCCTCGTTCCCGCTGACACCACGCTCATGCTCGACGAGATCGAGCGCCGGGGCGGACTCCCCGAGGGGGCTAACCCGCTTCCCGTGTTGGCAATGGGTGCGGCTCCCGTGCTGCCGCCATTGATCCGTCGCGTAGAGAAGGTGATGCCACAGACCAAGGTGCTCGCTGTCTACGGGATGACGGAGATTCTGCCTGTCGCGGTCGTGGACGGAGCCGAGAAGGTGGAATTCGTCGGTGGTGACCTTGCAGGTCGTGTGATTCCCGGAGTCACCGCGCGCATCGAGGATATGGACGACATCGGCACGGGCGAGCTGATCCTGTCCGGAGACGGTCTGATGCTGGGATATCTGGGCGAGGAACGCAAGTCTGAGCACCGCACCGGTGACATTGCTACCCTGACCGCAGACGGGCGGCTGGTCTTGCTTGGGCGGAAGAAGGACATGCTGATCCGGTCCAACAAGAATATCTATCCTGGGCTCTACGAACCGGGCATCATGCGACTGGACGGCATCTCTTCCTGTGTCATCGTCGGGGTGCCGGATATGCATGGTGAAGACATCGTCGTTCTGCTCGTGGTCCCCGAAAAAGGGCAGGACGAGCAGAAGTTGCGCAGCAGGCTGGAGTCTCATCTGCCGGACGTGGTCGACTTGGACGCGCTGCCCGACGTGGTCATCATGCAGGACGAAATCCCACTCTCCGGACGCAGCAGCAAACCCAACCGCATCCAGCTACGCAAAGACGCCGCCGTTCACCCCGAGGTGGAGAAACTCCTGAACGAGCATGCCCGTGTCTAGGATCGCTGTCACGGGTGGAACAGGGTTTGTTGGCGGCGCTGTCATCAAAGCGGCCCTGGACGACGGGTGGGAGGTGCACTCATTCGGAAGGCGGGAAGTGCCCGGTACCGTCCATCACTACTGGGAAGCACTGGAGCAAAATGAGTCGACCGGGCTCCAGTTCGATGCTGTCATCCATTGTGCTGCGGCTGCCAGTGACTGGGGCAATGATGAAGAGATCGCTGCGGTCAATATCAGCGGAACGCGGGAAGCGCTGCTCATCGACCCGGAAGCACGCTTCATCCACATCTCCACCGGCAGCGTCTACCAGCCAAACGGCCGTCGCGGAACCCTAATGACAGAGACAACGCCACGCAGCGGCTCCTACTTGAACGCGTACGCGCGATCGAAGTCCGAGGCAGAGGAACTAGTACTGGACGATGGGCGAAAGAACGGTTCCATCATCCTGCGCCCCCATGCGATCTATGGTTCCGGCGATATGACATTGCTCCCCCGGGTAGAGAAGGCAGCACGGCGCTTCATTCTGCCGTTGCCGGACGGCGGGAGGAACTTGATCTCGCTGACGAGGATCGACACCCTGGTGTCAGTGGTCATGGAGATGATCTCCGAACAAAAGCTGCAACACCGAGTTTTCAATGTTGCTGACGGCAACTCGGTTGTGCTGAAGGACGCGCTGAAGGAGATTTTGCGGCAGCGTGGCAAGCGGGTGCTGGTCCTGAGCGTCCCCTCGGGCACAGCATGGAGCATCGGGCACCTGCTGGAGTGGATATGGCGGCGCAAGGGCATCCGGTCGCCGCCGCCATTGACGCGTTATCTGGTCAGCCAGCTGGGGTACACAAAGACATATAACCTGATGCGCGTCGAGCGTCAGCTAGGCAGGGAAATGCCTGAGCCGGACTTCTCGGACGCAAGTGCTTGGTGAGCAAAAGACGATAAGTCGGTGAACGCCAAACAGGAGGGCGAACCTGCTAGCCGACTGGTTCACCCTCCTGTTGACCACCTTCCCGAGGCGTGGCCAGGACACACAGGTTATCGACGGCCGCTGCCGCTCTTCAGTGACGCAGACCTCGAAATCGCTGCTGAATCACTAGGAAACAACGAAACAGCCCTGGTATTCGCTTTGGAACATCGTTGGGAACAGCACCTTTCTGATGCGGTACGTCTGCGTCCTCTGCCGGGCTGACGCAGAACCTCGGCGCATCTGTCCTGGCAGTTGCCCCGAGGAGCCTCGTACTGGCCAACACAATAGGGGGCGCCAGCTTGTACGGCTGCGCCGGCATTCACGCAAGTGCCCTGGGCCCATCACCACACGGATTCCCGTCTGAGCCAGCGACCACGCGACATTGAAGCCGGCGTCCTGACCGGGACGTAGCGGATCCATGACGTGCCACGTGGATGGAGTTGAACGTAGATTAGGATGCTGCAATGCATGCCGAATGGACCGCCCTCATTGCCGTACATGCCATTGCAGCGGCCTACTCCATTCTCTTTGGCGCGGCCCAAATACTACGCCGCGCTAAGGGTGGGGCGGTCCACCGGGTCATCGGCCGGATCTGGGTAGCTGCGATGTATACGGTCATCCTGACTTCGTTCGGAATCCGCACGATTGATGGGGGCTTCAACTGGCTCCACGGACTGTCCCTCATCACATTCGGGACCGTGAGCATGGGACTTTGGGCTGCCCGCACGGGCCGCATTCCTTCGCACCGGTCCTTCATGACAGGCAGCTACTTCGGCATCCTTGGAGCGTTCATCGGCGTCGTTGCCGTACCGGACCGGCGGATACCGCAGATGGCTGTACATGATCAGCTCGGCTTCGCCATCTGGCTGTCCTGCATCATCCTGACGGGAGCCTTCGCGATCGCAGGCGCAGCGCTGATTGCTCGCCGACAGCAGATGAAGCCTGCATAGGCCTGTCGAGTCACGGCGACGTCGGTGGTGCCGGCTAGGTCGTTCCGGCGACGGGCACGTGGAATGCGGTGGCAAAGTGGGGTAGCAGGGCAGCATCGCCGTCTATAGCGGTGGTGCCGTCCGCGAGGGCCGTGTCCGGGGCGAGGACCGGGACGTCGGCGGCGGCCAATGATCGCGGATTCAGGGGAGGGGTAGCGTGTCTTGGATTGGGCTGATCCATCCGCACGTAGGGTCGGTTCATGGAGAAGAGTCGAATCGTCGAGCTGGAAGGGCAGACCTCGATCAACGACTTGCTGGACGAGCCGGTCGGGACAATCCACATCCAGCTGGCCCTGCCGATCTACGTCCAGCACCGCCCGGGATGTATCCGGCGTCTGTCCTAGGACGGATCAGGAGGATCGGATGACCGTGCAGAGCGATGGTGGAGGCTTGTCGGTTCAGGAAAGCGAACAAATCCTGCGCGGGTCGCTCATCAATGCCGCCGCAGACGTTTTCGGGGCGCGCGGATATACCCGCACGGATCTGAAGGACATTGCCCGGCGGGCCGGGGCGACAATGATGGATATCGAGGGCCGGTTCCGGTCGAAGGAGGAGCTGGCGGCAGCGGTCATGGCCGCCCAGCACCGGATCGTTACCGAGGATGCCCTCGCTGTCCTGCAGCAGGGCCACCCGCCGCTGGATGCGATGATCATCATGTGCCGGGAGTTCGGCAGGCGCCTGGCCGGTGACCCGGTGGTCAGGGCCGGCATCCGCCTCACGTTTGAGGCCTCCTCGTTCGGCCACCGGGTCCAGGAACCCTACAGCGACTGGATCAAAGTTATGGAAACCCTGTCGGCGAAGGCTGCAGCCTCGGGCCAGCTCCGGCCGGGAACGGACCCGGATGCCTTGGCGCGGCTGGTGGTGGCATGCTTCACCGGCGTCCAGCTGGTATCTGCGGTGATGACGGACAGGGCCGATGTGATGGAAAGGATCAGCCAAATGTGGGCGATCCTGTTGCCGGGGATCATCCATGAAGCCGCCGGCACGGGGATCGGACGGTTACTGGCGCTGGCCGGCGCCGGACCACATGTCGGCGTGGAGAACATGGCCCGCCGCTAAGGCAAGAGCCGGATACTCAGCAGAAGTTCGGACCCACTCAACAGTGAGAACGGCCGTTTAGCCGTCACAGTCGGTGCAGTATGCGTGGCTGCCCTTCTGCCGGGCAATCTGTGACCGGTGGCGGACCATGAAGCACGAGTTGCAGGTGAATTCGTCGTCGGCCTGCGGGATGACCTGAATGGTCAGCTCCTCGGCGATGAACTCGCCGCCGGGAACACCGGCTCCGTCCAGGCCGTCGGCCTCATCCAACTCCAGGACGACGCTGCGGGCATCCGGTGCGTTTGCTGACTTTAACGCCTGCAGAGAGTTCTGCTGGGATTCCTTGACGTCGGACCGGACCTCGTCGTAATCGGTTGCCACTTGCCTTGTTCTCTTTTCTCGAAGGTTGACTGACTTCGGTAAACGTATAGCACTCCGCGGCTATTCCGCTTTCGAAGGGCAGCATGATCCGGTTTGGCGGCGTCGGGGTAGTTCATCACCTAGATGGGGACTGGATGACGATGAGCGCAGGACGCTGGGCTGCTGCGCATTTGGGATCCTGCCGATGTCGGCGGGTCTGAGGCCCTGTCCTGTGCGGTGACCCTCCGCCCAGCTCGAACGCGACCAGCTGGCTGAACGGACCAGGGCAGGGCATGGCCGCAGCCGCCGCCCACGGGCGGCGGGCCGGACGGGCGGAGGATCGGCGCCAGTCGCGCCACCGTCTACCGCTATTTGAGCATGGACGCTGACTAACCGGACTGTTCCCGGGCACAGTAGGTGAATCTCGTCGTGCTCTTCCGGTGGCAGATACTCGGGGAGTACCGTTGCTGGTAACCACGCAGTGTTCCACCTGGCCGGCGGAGATACCCGCGGATGCAGGTGCGGGCGCAACTATTGGTCAACCAACCGGCCGGTTATAGTCCCGAACTCGCAGGGGATGACATGGCAGTCCATTACACGGCTGAAACCACCACCCGTATCGTTCCGCGGGTAGTTCCCCGGTCCAAGGGCCGTATTGTGGTCAACTGGATTACGTCCACGGACCACAAGACGATCGGGTATATGTACCTGATCACGTCCTTCATTTTCTTCTGCCTCGGCGGCGTGATGGCCCTGGTCATGCGGGCAGAGTTGTTCGAGCCGGGCATGCAGATTTTGCAGACCAAGGAACAGTACAACCAGCTGTTCACCATGCATGGCACGGTGATGCTGCTGATGTTCGCCACACCGCTGTTCGCCGGCTTCGCCAACGTCATCATGCCGTTGCAGATCGGCGCCCCGGACGTGGCGTTCCCGCGCCTGAACGCGCTGGCCTTCTGGTTCTTCCTCTTCGGCAGCACGATCGCAATGTCCGGGTTCATTACGCCGCAGGGCAGCGCGTCCTTCGGTTGGACCGGCTATGCGCCGTTGTCCAACACCACGTTCTCACCAGGGATCGGCGGTGATCTGTGGGTCTTCGGCCTGGCGCTCTCCGGCTTCGGCACCATTCTTGGTTCAGTCAACTTCATCACCACCATCATCACCATGCGGGCCCCGGGCCTGACCATGTGGCGGATGCCGATCTTCACGTGGAACACGCTGGTCACCGCCATCCTGGTGATGATGGCGTTCCCGCCGCTGGCCTCCGCGCTGTTCGCACTGGGAGCTGACCGGCGCTTCGGTGCGCACATTTTCAACCCGGAAAACGGCGGCGCCATCCTGTGGCAGCACCTGTTCTGGTTCTTCGGACATCCCGAGGTGTACATCATCGCGCTGCCGTTCTTCGGCATTGTGTCCGAGATCTTCCCGGTGTTCAGCCGTAAACCGATCTTCGGCTACAAGGGCCTGGTTTACGCGACCATCGCGATTGCTGCCCTGTCCGTGACGGTGTGGGCACACCACATGTACGCCACCGGCTCGGTCCTGCTCCCGTTCTTCGCCTTCATGACCATGCTCATCGCGGTGCCCACCGGCGTGAAGTTCTTCAACTGGATCGGCACCATGTGGCGGGGATCGATCACCTTCGAAACGCCGATGCTGTGGAGCCTGGGCTTCCTGGCCACCTTCCTGTTCGGCGGCCTGACCGGCGTCATCCTGGCTTCGCCGCCATTGGACTTCCACGTCACCGACACCTACTTCGTGGTGGCACACTTCCACTACGTGGTCTTCGGAACCGTCGTGTTCGCCATGTTCGCCGGCTTCTACTTCTGGTGGCCCAAGTGGACCGGCAAGATGCTCAACGAGCGCCTGGGCAAGATCCACTTCTGGATGCTGTTCCTCGGCTTCCACGGCACCTTCCTGATCCAGCACTGGCTGGGCGTCGAGGGCATGCCCCGGCGCTACGCCGACTACCTGCCGGAAGACGGCTTCACCGCAATGAACCAGTTCTCCACCGTATCTTCGTTCCTGCTGGGTGCTTCGATGATCCCGTTCGCCTGGAACGTGTACATCACCTGGCGCAGCGGCAAGAAGGTCGAAGTCGACGATCCCTGGGGCTTCGGTGCCTCGCTTGAGTGGGCGACCTCCTGCCCGCCGCCGCGGCACAACTTCACCTCGCTGCCGCGCATCCGCTCCGAGCGCCCCGCCCTGGACCTGCACCACCCGGAACTGGCCCCGAGAAACATCCCGGCCACCGCGGCGCGGGGCGCCGCTCATGACGAAAGCGGCGTCCGTGGCCCCGCTCGCGACGGTTAGCGAGGCGCAGGTGGGCCGCGGCTCCGCGTGTGCGCGGAGCAGGCATTGAAATCGGCCGGATGGCGGTCGTGTGCCGGCTGCGACCTGCGTTCGACCAGCAGCGCGGACCTATCCGGCCTTGCGGCAGGGTCGCCAGCCTCGCCTGTACCGGCACGTTCTGACGGCTGCCCGTCGTGAACATTCTCACTCCCGAAGATCAGCGGAACGCGGCACCGGTCGGTGCCGCGCCTGTTTAGTTGGGCATGTGCCGGCTACGGCTGCCCGGGCAGGGACGTCTCGGAGGATCCTGCATGCTCCTGCGCGTCCTCGGTGGATTCTGCCGGGACGGTTTTCGCGTCGGCAGGGTCTTTCCGTGCGGCACGCGTGCGGTGGAGAAGTCCGGCGGCGACCGGAACCAAGGACGCGGCAACGATGAGAACCGCGAGCAAATCGACGTTCTCCCGGATGAAGCCCACCCCGCCCAGGAGTGATCCGGCCACGGTCAGCCCGGCACCCCAGAGCAGCGCGCCGAGCACATTCCCACGGCAGAAAACGCCGGTAGGTGTATTCCGCGGCACCCGCGGCCAAGGGAACAAAGGTCCGCACGATGGGCACAAACCGGGCCAATACCAGGGCCTTGCCGCCGTGACGGGCGAAAAAGTCTCGGACCGGCGCAGGTACTGGGTCTTCAGGATGCGCCGCTGCGGGCTGAACATTGTACGCCCGAAGCGCCGGCCCAACCAGTAGCCGGTCTGGTCTCCCAAGACTGCCGCAACGACAACGGTCACCAGCAGCACCATCAGCGGGATCCCGAGCTTCGCATGCAAAAGGCCCGCGGTGAACACCAGCGAATCCCCCGGCAGGAAGGGAAACAGGACGCCGGATTCGACGAACACCATCGCGCCCACGGCGGCCGGGAGCCAGCCGACTAAGGCCGGGAGCAGGGCGCCCGGATCAACAGTGCCGTTAGCCCCGGCCTCTCCGCCAGGATCGTGATGCTCTGGTTAAGCACAAGCCTTCTCAAATTCCCTGTTGACCGGCCCCCGCTCGGCGCGGGGATCCCTCAACATGATCTACTTCAGGATGGGAGGTGAGCTCTAAGAAAAGTCCCAGAATCAGCCACGGACAGTTCCTTGTGCCGGCAGGCTGCTCCGTGGATGGTGACGGGCAAAGGACCCGGCTCACCATCAGCGGTCCCTTCCCTTGGCTGCGGGTGCGGGTGGCGATGCCGGTCATGGTTCAGGTTCGCGTGCGGAGCGTGTCGGCCTGTGCGCGGTGGCGTGGCAAGGATTTCCACGAACTCTGCCTGGGCGATGGCTCTTCCGCCGATCTTGCCGCTGCTTGCTGAACCAGAAGCCAGGAACCGTCCGCGAAGCGGCAGTCGATGTCCTCGAAGCCCTCAGGCCGGACCGGCTTATGGGACGTGCTGCACCGGCGACCACCTGTCCGTTTAGCTCTGAGCCGATCCTCGGCTTAGCGGTGGGCCAGGGATGTAGCGGTAACCCATCCCGGGCTCGGTGATGAAGTGGCGCGGAGTGGCTGGGTCGGGTTCAAGTTTTTTACGCAGCTGGCCGATGTACAGCCTCAGGTAGCCGGAATCCTTGGTGTGCTGGGGGCCCCATACATCCGTCAGTAGTGTCTGATGGGTGATGAGCCGGCCGGGATTGTTGACCAGCAGTTCCAGCAGTCGCCATTCCGTGGGTGTGAGGCGGACTCCCTGGCCGCGCCTGATGACCTGTTTGGCCGCTAAGTCGATGGTGACATCGGCGAAGGTGATGACCGGTTCGTCCGCGGCGGAGGGGGTGCGGCGGGTCAGTGCGCGGATTCTGGCCAGCAGTTCCTCGGTGGAGAAGGGTTTGGTGACGTAGTCGTCGGCACCCAGGTCCAGGGCGCGGACCTTGTGGGACGAATCGGTGCGGCCGGAGATGACCAGGATTGGGATGCGGCTCCACGCACGCAGTCCTTCGATGACCTCGAAGCCGCTGAAGCGGGGCATGCCCAGATCCAGCAGGACCAGGTCCGGGTGCAGTTCGGCCGACTTGCGCAGCGCCGAGGCTCCGTCGGCGGCGGTGATGACGTCATAGTCGTAGGCGCCGAGGGTGATGCGCAGGGCGCGGAGGATTTGCGGGTCGTCGTCGGCGATGAGGATTTTCATTCGTTCATCTGCCTTGCCTGTGGTGTCTCCATGGTTCCGGCCGCCTGCGGTAGGGAGATGACCATCGTGAGGCCGCCGTCCGGAGTGTCCTCGAGTTCGAGTGTTCCGCCCATGCCCTCGGTGAAACCCTTGGACAGGGCCAGTCCCAGCCCGAGGCCGGTCAGGTTGTCGGTGTCATCGGTGCGTTGGAATGGGAGGAACATGCCTGCGCGGCGGTCGGCAGGGATGCCGGGTCCGTGGTCGATGATGCGGATCTGGCAGGTGCCGGCGAACTGGCTGGCGGCGATGAGGGCCGGGCGGTCCGGTGGGGTGTGGCGGAGCGCATTGGCCAGGAGGTTGACGATGACGCGGCGGAGCAGGACCGGGTCGGCGAGTACGGGTTCCAGGTTGTCCGGGATGTCCAGTTCGAGATCGCCCGGTCCCAGGCCCAGTTCCTCCAGTGCGGGCAGGACCACGTCCTCGACGTCGACGGGTGCGAGTTCGACAGCGAGGACACCGGCCTGCAGCCTGCTGGCGTCCAATAGGTTGGTGACCAGGTCGGAGAGGCTGGCCAGGCTTTCCTCGGCGGTGGCCAACAGTTCCTCCCGGTCCTTTTCCGACCAGGTGACGCCGGGGGAACGCAGACCGGTGATGGCGGCGGTCGCTGCGGTCAGTGGACGGCGCAGGTCGTGGCCCACGGCCTGGAGCAGGGCGCTGCGGACCCGGTCCGCTTCGGCCAGCGGCCCGATCTCGCGGGCGGTCTCCGCCAGGTCCCGGTACTCCAGGGCGGCATCGATCTGGCTGGTGATGGCTGCCAGCAGCCGGCTGTCGGCGGCCTCCAGATCACGGCCGTACAGTTCCAGGGTGGCGCGGCCGCCTACGGGCATGCTGGTGGGGTTGGTGGCAGCGGCGGTGTCGCCGTCGGTGGCGAGGGTCCCGGTGCCGGAGACCAGCCGGACGCCGGCCAGGCCGAAGGCCTCGCGGGTGCGGGTGAGGAGGGCCTGGAGGGCGTCCTCTCCGCGGAGCACGCTGCCGGCGACGGTGGCCAGCAGTTCGGTTTCGGCGGCCGCGCGGGTGGCTGCCCGGCTGCGCCGTGCCGCCTGGTCCACCACGTAGCTGACCAGCAGCGCGTTGACCACGTACAGCACCAGCGCCGCGAAATGCGCCGGCTCGTTGATGGTGATCCGGTGCAACGGTTCAATGAAGAAGAAGTCCAGGGTCAGTCCGGAGAGCAGGGCGGCGAAGAGCGCCGGCCCGAAACCGCCGGTGAGTGCCACAAGGACGACCAGCAGCTGGTAGCTGAGTACCTCGACGGTGATCGATTCGGGTCCCCTGGTCGCTGCCAGCAGCCAGGTCAGCAGCGGGCCGCCGGCGAGGGCCAGGACCCAGCCGAGAATGCGGCGCCTGAGGGTCAGGGCCCCGGTCAGCCGGGGCAGGGAGAAGCGCCCGCCGGCCGCCGAGTGCGTGACAATATGGACGTCGATGTCGCCGGACTCGCGCACCACCGTGGTGCCGATCCCGGGGCCGCTGAGCAGGGAGGCCAGCCGGGACCGCCGGCTGACTCCGATGACCAGTTGGGTGGCGTTGGCGGCCTTGGCGAAGTCAACGAGTGCCCGGGGGATGTCATTGCCCAGGACCTGGTGGTAGCTGCCGCCGAGGCGTTCCACGAGCAGACGCTGGGCGGCCAGGGCGCCCGGGTTGGGTTCGCGGAGGCCGTCCTGGGCGGTGACGTGCACGGCGATCAGCTCGCGCCCGGCGGATCGGGCGGCGATCCGGGCTCCACGGCGCAGCAGGGTCTCGCCCTCCGGGCCTCCGGTGAGGGCGACGACGACGCGTTCCCGGGTTTCCCAGGTGCTGTCGATCCCGTGTTCGGTCCGGTACTTCTTGAGGGCGCTGTCCACCTCGTCGGCGAGCCAGAGCAGCGCGATTTCCCGCAGGGCGGTGAGGTTGCCCAGCCGGAAGTAGTTCGACAGCGCGGCGTCGATGCGGGAGTGCGGGTAGACCAGACCCTCGCTGAGGCGCTCCCGCAATGTCTGGGGCGTAATGTCAACGAGCTCGATCTCGTCCGCGCGGCGCAGCACCTCATCGGGGATGGTCTCCCGCTGCGGCACGCCGGTGATCTGCAGGACGACGTCGTTGAGGGATTCGATGTGCTGGATATTGACGGTGGAGATGATGTTGATGCCGGCCTCGAGCAGGGTCTGGACATCCTGCCAGCGCTTCTCATGGGTCAGGCCGGGCGCGTTGGTGTGCGCCAGTTCGTCGACCAGCGCAAATTGGGGCTTGCGGGCCAGGACCGCGGCCAGATCCAGATCCGTCAGCTTCACGCCGCGGTGTTCGAGGGCCAGGCGCGGGATGGTCTCCAAGCCTTCCGTCATGGAGACGATGGCGTGGCGGCCGTGGTCTTCCACGAGGGCGATGACCACGTCGCTGCCTTCCTCTTTGAGGCGGCGGCCTTCTTCGAGCATGGTAAATGTTTTGCCCACGCCGGGTGCCGCGCCCAGCAGAACCCGGAGCCTTCCATGCGCCATGGGTCTAAGTGTCCATTCGCGCCAGCGCAATATTCAACTGCAGGACATTGACGGTGGGCTGGCCCAGGTATCCGGCGTCGCGTCCCTGGATGTGCTCTTCCACCAGCGTCCGCACTTTTGTTTCACTGATGTGCCGTGCCGCGGCGACGCGCGGGACCTGGAGCAGGGCGTACTGCGGGCTGATGTGCGGGTCCAGCCCGGAGCCGGAGGCGGTGACCGCGTCGGCCGGGACGGTGGAGGCGGGCACCCCGTCCAGGGCGGTCACGGCCTGTTTCCGCTGTTTGACGGCGGTGATGAACGCCGGGTTTTCCGGACCCCAGTTGCTGGCGGCGGAGGCGCCGGCGTCGTACCCGGCCCCGGCCGCTGAGGGCCTGGACTGGAACCATTGCGGCAGCGGTCGTCCGGAGGTGTCAGTGAAGGACTGCCCGATCAGCGCCGATCCCCGCGGCTGCCCGTCGATGTAGATCAGTGAGCCGTTGGCTTGTCCGCCGAGTGCGGCCTGGCCGATGCCGGTGATGGCCAGCGGGTAGGCGATGCCCAGGGCGGCCGTCAGCACGAGCAGGGTGCGCAATGCCACCAGGTAGGGCCGGGCAGTTCCGCGGGGTGTTCTCATGGTCTCTTCCTGTTGGGTCGGACTGTTGGGTCGGGGCGGGTCGGGGCCGCGGTGTCAGAAGCCTGGAAAGAGCGTGATGACCAGGTCGATGAGCTTGATCCCGATGAACGGGGCGATCACGCCCCCGAGCCCGAAGACGAGCAGGTTCCGGTTCAGGATCCGCTCCGCCGAGGCCGGGCGGTACTTCACGCCGCGCAGGGACAGCGGGATCAGCAGGACGATGATGATGGCGTTGAAAATTACCGCCGAGAGGACCGCCGAGGCCGGTGAATGCAGCTGCATCAGATTCAGCACGGCGAGCCCGGGGATGGCGGAGGCGAACATGGCGGGGATGATGGCGAAATACTTGGCGATGTCGTTGGCGATGGAGAACGTGGTTAGGGCCCCGCGGGTGATGAGCAGCTGTTTGCCGATTCTGACGATGTCGATCAGCTTGGTCGGGTCCGAGTCGAGGTCAACCATGTTGCCGGCTTCTTTGGCCGCGGAGGTGCCGGTGTTCATGGCGACGCCGACGTCGGCCTGGGCCAGGGCGGGGGCGTCGTTGGTGCCGTCGCCGGTCATGGCCACCAGGTTGCCGCCTTCCTGTTCCCGGCGGATCAGGCTCATCTTGTCCTCGGGGGTGGCCTCGGCCAGGAAGTCGTCCACTTTTGCCTCGGCGGCGATGGCCCGGGCGGTCAGCGGGTTGTCTCCGGTGATCATGACGGTCCTGATCCCCATTGCCCGGAGTTCGGCGAAACGCTCCGCCAGCCCGTCCTTGACCACGTCTTTGAGGTGGACGAGGCCCAGGATCGCTCCCTGTCCGGCCGGCGGTCTGGATGCGACCACGAGTGGGGTTCCCCCGGAGCGGCTGATTCGTTCCGTCTGCCGGTCCAGTTCCAGTGCGTTGCCGGCCGGGATGCCGCCACGGGTGGCCAGCCAGGCGGTGACGGCGGAACCGGCGCCCTTGCGGATCTGTGTCTCGTCGGCATTGTCGATGCCGCTCATCCGGGTTTGGGCGGTGAACGCGATGGGTGTGCCCGCCGGCGCTTCGGCGGGGTCGAAGCCCTGGGTCCGGGCCAGGTCGACGATTGATTTGCCTTCCGGGGTGGCATCGCTCAGCGAGGCCAGCGCGGCGGCGCGGATCAGTTCGGTCTGGCTGTGGCCGCCGAGGGGGATGAATTCGCTGGCCTGCCGGTTGCCGAAGGTGATGGTCCCGGTCTTGTCCAGCAGCAGGGTGGTGACGTCGCCGGCGGCTTCGACGGCGCGGCCGGACATGGCCAGGACGTTGCGTTGGATCAGTCGGTCCATGCCGGCGATGCCGATCGCTGAGAGCAGCGCCCCGATCGTCGTCGGAATCAGGCAGACGAGCAGGGCGATCAGGACGGGCACGCTGACGGCAGCACCGGAGTAGCCGGCGATCGGGTTCAGGGACAGCACCACGACGATGAAGATGATGGACAGGCTGGAGAGCAGGATGTTCAGCGCGATCTCGTTCGGGGTTTTCTGCCGGGTGGCGCCCTCGACCAGGCGGATCATCCGGTCCACGAGTGATTCCCCCGGCTGGCTGGTGATCTGCACGACGATCCGGTCCGAGAGCACCTGGGTGCCGCCGGTGACGGCGGAGCGGTCGCCGCCGGATTCGCGGATGACGGGTGCGGATTCACCGGTGATGGCTGATTCGTTGACTGAGGCGATGCCCCAGATGATGTCCCCGTCGCCCGGGATCAGCTGACCGGCGGACACGACGACGACGTCGCCCAGCCGAAGGTCGGAAGAGGCCACGTCGGTTGCCGGAACGTCCAGGGCGGCGCCGTCGCGTTCGGGATCGTAGTGGTCCAGCCGGTGTGCCATCGTGCTGGTCCGGGTCCGGCGCAGGCTGGCTGCCTGGGCCTTGCCGCGGCCCTCGGCCACGGACTCGGCCAGATTGGCGAAGATGACGGTCAGCCACAGCCAGATGGCAATGGCCCAGGTGAATGATCCCGGGACCGGCGCGGCGCCTGTGGTCTGTCCGGTGAACGGTTCGGCTGCGGCCAAGGCCGTGGTCAGCGCGGCACCGATTTCGACGATGAACATGACCGGGGCGTGCCACATTTTCCGCGGGTCGAGTTTGCGGAGCGCGCCCGGGAGCGCTGCCGCCAGTTGCGGCAGTGAGAAGGCCCCGGGCTTGCGGCCGCGGCCGTGCCCGGCCGGCTGGCCGGTGCCTTTGGACGGGGTATGGATCAGGGTGGACACGGGCTTACACCATTCCTTCGGCCAGCGGGCCCAGTGCGATGACGGGGAAGAAGGTCAGGGCGGTGAGCACGACGGTGACGCTGCCAAGCAGGGCGGCGAACTGTGGCCTGTGGGTGGGCAGGGTACCCGCCGTGGCCGGTACTTTGTCCTGGGCGGCCAGGGCGCCGGCCAGGCCGAGCACGAACACGATCGGCAGGAACCGGCCCAGCAGCATGGCCACGCCCAGGGCCGTGTTGAGCCACGGTGTGTTGGCGGTCAGGCCCGCGAACGCCGAGCCGTTGTTGTTCGCCGCGGAGGTGAAGGCGTAGAGCACTTCGGAGTAGCCGTGCAGGCCCGGGTTGAAGATCGAGGTCGATTCCACGTCCTCGCGGACACCGGGCAAGGCAAAGCTCAGCGCCGTCCCGGCCAGCACCAGGGCGGGCGTGGTCAGGATGTACAGGCTGGCGAGTTTGATCTCCCGCGCGCCGATCTTCTTGCCCAAGTACTCGGGAGTTCGGCCCACCAGCAGGCCGGCGACGAAGACGGTGACCACGGCCAGGACCAGCATGCCGTAGAGTCCGGAACCGACACCGCCGGGGGCTACCTCGCCGAGCATCATGTTCAGCATCGGCATCATGCCCCCGAGCGCCGTGAAGCTGTCGTGCATCGAATTGACGGCTCCGCTCGAGGTCAGCGTGCTTGAGGATCCGAACAGGGCGGAACCATCAATGCCGAACCGTACTTCTTTGCCTTCCATCGCAGCCCCCGCCGTCTGCGGCCCGGTGCCTGAGCCGGCCGACTCCAGGGCGGTCAGGACGATGGTTGAGACCAGGAAGATGGCCGCCATCGCACCCAAGATGGCGTACCCCTGTTTGTGGTTGCCCACCATGTTGCCGAAGGTCCGGGGCAGGCTGAACGGGATGGCCAGCATCAGGATGATCTCGATCAGGCTGGTCCAGGCCGTGGGGTTCTCGAATGGATGGGCTGAGTTGGCATTGAAGAAGCCGCCGCCGTTGGTGCCCAGCAACTTGATGGCCTCCTGTGAGGCCACCGGCCCGCCCGGGATGTGTTGGAGGCCCCCGGCGAGGGTCGTGGCCTCGGTGGGTCCGGCCAGGTTCTGGATGACGCCACCGGCCAGCAGGATGATCGCCGCCACCGCGGCACCCGGCAGCAGCAGCCGGAGGCACCCGCGGACCAGGTCCACCCAGAAGTTGCCGACCGTACTGCTTTTGCGGGCCGCGAAGCCCCGGACCAGGGCGATGGCCACGGCCAAGCCGGCTGCAGCGCAGACGAAGTTCTGCACCGCCAACCCGGCGGCCTGGACCGTGTAGCCCACCGTCAGCTCGGGGGAGTAGGACTGCCAGTTCGTGTTGGTCACGAAGGAGGCGGCCGTATTGAAAGCCAGTCCCGCCGGAACCGCCGGCAGGCCGAGGGCGTACGGCAGGAAAGCCTGGAGGCGCTGGAGCAGGTAGAGCAGCAGGACCGACACGGCGGAGAACGCCAGCACAGCCCGCAGATAGTACTGCCAGGTCTGGGCCGAAGCCGGATCCGCCCCGATCAGCCGGTAGATGCCGCGTTCGAACTTCAGATCCTTCGGCGAACTGTAGACCGCGGCCATGTAGTCGCCCAACGGGCGGTACAGGACGGCGAGAACGGCAGCCAGCGTGAGCAGCTGGGCAGCCGTGTACCAGGCTTCCATCAGAAACGTTCCGGTTTCACCAGGGCATACACGAGGTAAATGACCGCCGCCAGGCCCAGAACCAGCGCCAAAACGTCGAAGACCATCACAGCTTCCCGGCCCCCCGCGCTGCCAGACCGATCACGAGGAACACCCCGATAATGGTGAGGACGAAGACTGCGTCAAGCACGTAAACTCCAATGCTCAGCGCCTCGAGGGCGCCACTTTTGGTGGTTACGGACACGATTAGACACCTTCGCGCAGACCTTTGACGACAGTCCTAACGACGCCCTAACGCTGCCGACCCGAACCTCTACGCTTTCCTTACACGGTGGCTCCAGGACTGGCCGGTCCCGGACCACGGCAGAACGAGACTGAAGTGGAATTCAACCTGTCAGGCGAAAAGTGCGGTTCAACTGGCGAGCAGGGGCTTTATAAGGGCGACGCCGGAACTTAAGAGGATCAGCACGGCTCTGTACCCGTGCTATCCGAGGCATCCATAACCGTGAGTATGACTGGACAAGGTGTCTCGCTGAAGCATGCTCTAAGGGACAGGGGAGCCCACAGCGATGACGGAACTTCGATCACGATCGGGCCATCCACTGGCGTGCATAAGCTCTCGCTCATCTTTGTCGCAAATGGACCACCGCTTATGGGTCGGACCCTAATACCAGGGCTGTTTCGCTGTTTCCTAGTGATTCAGCGGCGATTTCGAGGTCTGCGTTACTGAGGAGCGTTAGCGACCGTCGAGAATCTATGAGGCCAGGCCAGGCCACACCTCCTGAAGATGGTCTTCCAGATCACGAACGTGCACAACTCCATGCGGGCTAGATAGCAAAACCAGATCGATGAGGGAGACCGTCCCGGGATTGACCGCATCGCCCAGCGCATTGATGACGGCTGCGTCGACCTCCAGTCGTGGAAACGCACAGACCATCACTTCAACTGGTCCGACCTTCATACGTGACTCCTGTTGCCCGGCATTGGTCTTGGCAGGCGTACAACGTTGCGCCGTGCTCGGCTCCATTTCCCCAGACGGCACAGCGTGGGATTGGCATTGGATTACTGGGTTCGCGCTTCCCGGTCTCCGGTGGCGGTGGCGCTTTCGGAGACCCCGTAACTGGGGACGCCCCCCTGTCTAGGCCGGGGCGGCAAGTCGCGGATGCCCCGCAGCACAAGGGTGGACCTCTCCCACCCTGCGGTCTCCAGCTTGTCCGTGGCCTGCGTCGGCCGGCCGGCGGCCCGGCCTTGTTCGACCACCCGAGGCGGCCTACAGTGTGGGCATGACCACGGAAAACGACCCGGGCCGGGACCGGCCGGAGCAGGATCCGGATCCGGATCCGCACATGGGCGAGGTGCCGGAGAAGCAGATGCACCGGTGGAAGGGTGAGGGCGGGGCGCTGCCGCCGGAACCCGAACTGCAGCCTGAGGACAGGGACGAGGACGGCGGCGGCTGAGGCAATCAAACGTCATCCGGATGATCTCTGCAGGTGCCTCGCTTCAAGTTCCCATCTCAATGACCTGGTCAACCCGCGCGAGACAGCGCCCGCTCGAGGATGCTCTTACGGCATTCCGGCTGCCGGCTTGCACCTTACGCAGCGTCACGTCCTAGCGTTGCGGTCATGAGTGACACCAGGGACGGGTTTAAGGTAGGTGAACTGGCTCGGGCATCTGGGCTCTCGATCCGCACGGTGCGTTACTACGATCAGATCGGGCTGCTCAGCCCGTCCCGACGCAGTCCGGCGGGTCATCGTCTCTATGACGACGCGGACGTGCGACGGCTCTATCTCATCTGTCTTCTGCGCCGCGTGAGGCTGCCGCTGGCCGAGATCCGCAAAACCCTGGACGAACCCGGCTGGGATGTGCGCCACGCTCTCCAGACCCATCTAGAGCTGATCGATCACCAGCAGGCGATCAGCGCGGCGCGGCGCCGGCGCTTGGTGGCCATGGTGAAGGCCACCGGCCATGACGATTCCCCGACCAGCACACAACTGTTGGAAACGATGGAGGACATGACCATGCTCGACGACATAGTGCAACGACGAATCTCGATCCTCGTCTACGACGACATCCAAGTCATACATGCATGGCTGGTGCGTGTGTTCGGTCTGGGCGCCGGACGCCTCGAACACGACGACCAGGGCCAGTGCGTCCACGCCGAGATCCAGGCCGGGGATGGGACGATCTGGCTGCATCAGGCCTCACCTCAATTTGGACTGGCCTCACCGAAGACCCTCGGCGCCGCGACCGGCACCATCGTGGTCATCGTCGAGGATGTCGACGCCCACCACCGCCAGGCCGTTGCTGAAGGCGCCGAGATCATCTACCCCCCGACCAATCAGCCTTATGGGTATCGCGAGTACAGCGCTCGTGATCCCGAGGGCGGCCTCTGGTCGTTCATGAAACCGCTGTCTTAAACCCAAACGGGCGCAGCCGCTGCTGCCCACGCCCCCGTAAGCCACTTGACACTCAGCCGAGCAACGCCCAGCAAACACGGGGCATGGAGCTTGTTGATCAACGCACTGGTAGAAATCCGGCTCGACGGCCAAGTCATCAGAACCGGCTTCGTCGAAGACGCCATGCCTGACTCTTTTTGCTGCTGTTCGTTGGAACTTACATGCCCGCTCCACCGGCGCAACCGTCCTGCGGGACGGCTGCCCCGGCTCCGTCGGGCACAGCTACACGATGCTCCGCCAGCAGGCAAAAACACGGTGGGGGATAGCCGAAACACCAGGCATCCGCCCCGTCCGACCGATGGGAGCAATTTCCTCGGCACCCGCCCTTCCCGCCGACGACCGCGCGGGGGACGGCTACGACTGGATGGACACACTCGACGTCACCGCCTGGTCCGTGCTGCCCAACTGGGGGAGCGAAGGATGCGACGCCAGAGTCTGGCCCTACGTCATCATCGCCGCCGGCCGCACCAGCGACCGGAACGGGGGACTGTTCGCCTACGCCACCTACGCCGGGGGCGACGCATTGGTTCAGAGGAACGGAAAACGGCCGGCCCGCAAACCGGCCCTTTTCTGCTTGTCCATGCGTCCCTCAACGCTGGTGCCGGTGGCTCCGTCCGCACCGGGGCGGTTGATCCCGGCCGCCACCTTGAAAGGGGCCGGCCTTCTTGTGTTTCCGCCGGCTTCAATCGGGGCTGTCCACGGTTTGCCTCTGTTCGCCTGGCCGATTGGGCCCGTCCCATGCAGAACTGACTCAGCTCCCTGTATCCGGGCGGCATCCACGCCGCAACGGAGAAAGGCGCCCCCCCTTTGGCCCTGCACCTGCGGGAGTGGATCACCCGCTGCCACTGCACCTCCCTCAGCCTCTGGGCCGCATGACGGTGGCAGATAGTGTTCGGCGTGCACCGTCTTGTCGTGCCAGTCTCTGGCAGGCGGCTGCGAGGTACGGTGCTGTTCGGCTCTTCTGCGAACGCGCCACCGCGGCGGGAGTGCCGGCGGCAATGATCTTGCCGCCGGCGTCACCGCCGGCCGGCCCGAGGTCGATCACCCAGTCCGCTGCCGCCACCACATCCATCACATGTTCGACCACGATGACGGTATTGCCGGTATCAACGAGCCGGTGCAGCTGCGCCATCAGCAACTGGACGTCTGCGGGGTGCAATCCTGTGGTGGGCTCATCCAGCAAATAAAGTGTGTGGCCGCGCTGGGGGCGTTGCAGTTCGGTGGCGAGCTTGATGCGCTGGGCCTCGCCGCCGGAGAGTTCGGTGGCGGGCTGGCCCAGCCTCAGGTACCCCAATCCCACCTCACGCAGAGCCTGGAGGCTGCGCGCCGCGGCGGGGACGCCGGCGAAGAACTCGGCGGCGGCGTCCACCGTCATGCCTAGCACTTCAGCGATGTTCTGGCCGTGATAGGTGACCTCAAGCGTTTCGGGGTTGAAGCGCGAGCCGTGGCATTCCGGGCAGGGCCCGTAGCTGCCCGGCAGGAACAGCAGTTCCACAGCCACGAACCCTTCCCCCTGGCAGGTTTCACAGCGGCCGCCGGGAACATTGAAGGAAAACCGTCCGGCACCGAAGCCCCGGGTGCGGGCCTGGTCCGTGGCAGCGAATTCCTTCCGGACTGCATCGAAGAGTCCGGTGTAGGTTGCGAGGTTGGAGCGCGGAGTGCGGCCGATCGGCTTCTGGTCGACCTTCACCAACCGGTCCAGCTGATCCACCCCGGAGACGGGCGGCAAGCCCAGCGACCCAGCCGGGTCACCGGCTGCGACGCCCGGGCCGTCGGACGCCGGTTTGTCCGCAGCGGCGGCTTCTGGATGCAGTCGCGCGCCCACCACCTCGGCGAGAACCTGACTAACCAGGGTCGACTTGCCTGAACCGGACACACCGGTGACCGCGGTCAGCACCCCCAGCGGGAAGTCGGCGTCGAGCTCGCGCAAGTTATGCCGGCTGATGTCCCGCAGTTCCAGCCAGCCGGTCGCTTCACGGCGGGCAACACCATCAGAACCGTTTCCGGGCGCACCATCAATCATCGAACCGCCCTCGGCCGTTTCAGCAGAACCATCGGAACCCTCTGGGAACAAGAACGGTCTGGTCACGGAAGCCTGGACCTCAGCGAGGCCGGCGACCGGGCCGCTGTAAAGCACCTCGCCTCCTCCTTCCCCGGCCCGCGGACCCACATCCACCAGCCACTCGGCTCGGCGTACCACATCCATGTTGTGCTCCACCACGAACACGGAGTTGCCGGAGGACTTGAGTTGGTCCAGCACCGCGAGCAGGGGTTCGGCGTCGGCCGGGTGCAGGCCCGCCGAGGGCTCGTCGAGCACGTAAATCACGCCGAACAGCCCGGAGCGGAGCTGGGTGGCGATCCGGAGGCGCTGCATCTCGCCAGGGGAGAGCGTGGGGGTGGAGCGGCCCAGGGCGAGGTAGCCCAGCCCGAGGTCCAGGAGCACGGTGACCCGCAGCAACAGATCCCGGGTAATGGCAACGGCCACCTCGTTGCCTTCTCCGGAGGACTGCTGGCGCGAGGCGGTCTCAGGGGCCGTGAGCTCCGTGGTGGGCCGGATTATTTCGGCCAGCTCGCTCATCGGCAGTGCGTTGAGCTCGGCGATGGTCTTCCCGGCGAAGGTCACGGCCAGGGCCTCCGTTCTGAGCCCGCTGCCGTCGCACCGTGGGCACGGTCCGCTCTGCATGAAGCGCAGCACGCGCTCACGCATGGTGGTGCTCTTGGAGTCGGCCAGGGTGTGCAGCACATAGCTCCGGGCGCTCCAGAAGCGGCCCTTATACGGTTTCTCGACGCGGTCTCGCTCGGGCGTCACTTCCACCACGGGCTGCTCTTCAGTGAAAAGGATCCAGTTGCGGTCCTTCCTCGGCAGCTTCCGCCAGGGTGTGTCGACGTCGTACCCCAAGTGGATGAGGATGTCGCGCAGGTTCTTGCCCTGCCAGCCGCCGGGCCAAGCGGCTATGGCGCCGTCGCGGATGCTCAGTGAGGGGTCGGGGACCAGGGATGCTTCACTGACGGTGTGGACGATGCCCAAGCCGTGGCATTCCGGGCAGGCCCCTGCGGCAGTGTTCGGGGAGAAGGCATCGGAGTCCAATTGGCTGGCGCCCGCCGGATAGCTGCCGGCACGCGAAAAGAGCATGCGCAGCGAGTTGGATAACGTCGTGACGGTACCGACGGTGGAACGAGCCGTGGCCGCGCCACGGCGCTGTTGAAGCGCGACGGCGGGAGGCAACCCCGTGATTTGCTCCACCTTCGGGTTGTGCCCCTGTTGGATGAGCCGGCGGGCATACGGCGCCACGGATTCGAAGTACCGGCGCTGGGCTTCGGCATAGATGGTTCCGAAAGCCAGAGACGACTTGCCGGAGCCGGATACGCCGGTGAACGCCACGATGGCATCGCGAGGCACATCAACATCAACGTCGCGCAGGTTGTTTTCCCGCGCTCCGCGAACCCGGACAAAGCCGTCTGTAGAGGAATCGAGAGCCGGCGTAGACGGCGTGGGGGCCGGCAGTGCAGAAGCAGTCAGTTCACTTCTCATTGGTCCGCCGCCTTGCCTGCCATGTCAAAGCCTGCAATTGCCCTCCTTCTCAGTGCTGCCACCCGGGACGGAACGACAGCATACTGATCTATTCGGTTACATCGACCGTATTAGTCTCGCCGGGTCAGATCAAACCGTGAGTGAGGGATCCGGTGGTGGCGTATCAGGCAGTCTCGAAGCACCTATGCCCAGGTGAACCTCGGCGAACGGCCGCCCGACTTAGAAGGCGTAGATTGAAGCTTTTGATAAGCAGTCTTATGATCTGAAGATGCCCGATTTGTCGAACTGGCCGATGTCGCGGTTGCTGTCGACCGCGGCGCGGTTGGTCGAGCACGCGATGGACGAGTCTCTGGCGTCGCTGAATCTGACCCATGCCGGAGTCATCGTCCTGGAAGTGCTGGCCGCCGAGGGGGAGATGACCCAGAGCCGACTGGCCGACCGGGTGCGGGTGGAGGCCCAGACCATGGGTAAGACGGTGGCCCGACTGGAAGCCTGCGGGCACGTTGTGCGCATACGAAGCGAAGCGGACCGCCGCCAGCAGTTGGTCTCGGCGTCCGAACAGGGCCTGTTAGCCCTCGAAAAGGCGGCCCTGCTGGAGCGTGTGCTGATCGGCGGTGGTCGGGAAATGACAGCCCTCAAGGCACAACTCAGCGACATTGTCCGGAGCGCGGGAGACAAGCGGTTCCGTCCCGCGGCTCCCTGACCCGGCTCGGAAAACGGGCATCGGCGCCCTTGACGGGTCCTGCCGGTTTCCTCATGGCCGCCCTGCTCGCTTACCGCGGATGCACGGTGTAACTGAGATGCGTCGTCCTCGGCGAGGGCTCTGCGCGGGTCAGGTCTAGAGCCACCCGGCCCGCTTCCACGCCCTCGAACAGGCGGATTCCCGAGCCGAACAGCACGGGCGAGAGCGCGACATGGAACTCGTCGATCAAGCCGGCATTGAGGTACTGCACGATCGTCTCTCCGCCGCCGGAGATGCGGACGTCTTGCTCGCCGGCGGCCTCGCGGGCACGGGTGAGAGCGGACTCTATGCCGTCGTTCACGAAGAAGAACGTGGTCCCGCCCTGGCGTTGCCACGGATCGCGCACCTCGTGCGTCACGACGAATACCGGCGTGTGGAACGGTGGGTCCTCCGGCCATGCACCCGCACCGGCGTCGAACATGCGTTTTCCCATCACATTCGCTCCGGTGCGCTCGAACGTCTCCTGCACGATGTCGTTGTCACGCCCCTCTTCGCCGCCGTGGCCGAGCTTCAGGTTCTCTCGGAAGAACCGCTGCCGGAAGACCCACTGCTGCAGTTCCATCCACTGCTGCCCCATCAGGTCCTCGGGGGACTCGGGTGCGATGAACCCGTCCAGCGACATCGACACACTGAAGAACACCTTCCCGGCCATCAGTCCTCGAGCCCCTTCCCAGAGATCTCTGCGACGTAGGCAGCCAGATTGCCCAGGGTCTGCTGACCACCCTCGATCGCGCCGTGCTTCTCGATCGCCTCGTCGCGCAGTTCTTTAGTGGGAAACACCGTGAGCATCTCGATCCGGGTCGCCTCCCCGTCTGGTTCAAAGGTGAGGACCGACTCGAACGCCTTTGGGTCGTCTCGGTACTCGCCATGGAGCATCGCGATCCGCTCCGGCGGGACGATCTCAGTCCAGGTGATCCACTCGCTGTAGTCGGTGCCGTCCGGTCCGTGCATCACGAAGTCCCATTCGCCGCCGACGAGGAATTCGAAGGACCGCGTGGTGGTGGTGAACCCTTCCGGCCCCCACCACTGCGACAGGTGCCGCACGCCGGTAAACGCCTCGAAAACCAGCTCGCGCGGGGCGTCAATCACGCGGGAGATCACGATCTCCCGGTCGGCCGTCGCGGACTGCGCCTGCGCTTCTCGTCCTGTCGTATTCATCAGCTACTCCTCTTGCCTTTCCCGTTTGAGGTCTTGCACGTAGGCATCCAGCCGATCGAAGCTCTCGTTCCAGAACTGCTCGAACCCGCCGGTCCACTCGTGAACCGCTTGCAGCCCACGGGCGTCAAGGCCGTAGAGGCGTTGCTTGCCTGCCCTGCGGTCCCGTACCAGCCCGACCTCTCGGAGCACCCGCAGGTGTTTGGACGCGCCCGGCTGGGACACCCCCAGCTCCTGGGCCAGTTCCGCCACCGGCCGCTCACCGGTCCGTAGCAGCGACAGAATCTCCCGACGCCGGGGCTCGGCGATCGCGTTGAAGACGTCCGAAGTGGTCGATGCTCGTGCCATGACAGCAAACATATACCCATATGGGAAATTGTCCAAGGGTTGCCTGTAAGGATCCGAAGTGCCCGCGGTCTGAATAACATGGTGTTGTGCGGATCAGGCCAGGTACCACCGAAGACGCTGACCGGCTGGTTCCACTAGTGGATCAGCTGGGATACCCCAACGCTGTCGCCGCGCTGGCACCTCGCTTGGAACAGCTCTTGTCCCATCCCGAATACGCGGTGTGGGTGGCAGAAGGAAACGACGGCTCTTTGCACGGCCTCGCCGTCGGCCACCTGGTTTTTCCCATCGAGGACCTACCGGCCGCACATCTCACCGCTCTTGTCGTGGATGCTTCTGCTCGGGGGACCGGTCTCGGCAGACGACTGGTGGAGGTCTTCGAGAGCTGGGCTGGTGAGAACGGCGCGGCCCGTGCAGTCCTCACCTCTGCCGCCCACCGCGCGGCGGCCCACGCTTTCTATGGCCACCTCGGATACGAGCACACTGGACAAAGATTCAGCAAACGACTCACCGGTTCCCCAACCGGTCCCAGCAAGTTGTTCGGCTGACAAGCTGGCCTGGGCCGGCGCCTGGCCTTCCCGGCATAGACGACGCGTCGTGGGCCGGCGCACTCACTCACGCTAAACGTGGGCTCGGGACCGGAGGGCAGCCGCCCTATTCTTTGCGGCGTTTCTTGAGGTAGCGCTCGAATTCGCGGGCGATGGACTCGCCGGTGGCCTCCGGCAGCTCGGCCGTATCCTTGGCCTCCTCAAGCTGCCGCACGTACGCGGCGACTTCGGGATCTTCGGTGGCCAGCTCGTCCACGCCGCGCTCCCAGGCTTCGGCTTCTTCGCTGAGGACGGACACTTCCAGCGGCACCTGAAGAATGTCTTCAAGCCGGTGCAGCAGCGCCAGTTCCGCCTTGGGGGAGGGCGACTGACCCACGTAGTGCGGCACCGCTGCCCAGACGGACATGGTCGGGATGCCGGCTAGCGACGCAACATCGGCGAGCACGCCGACGATCCCGGTGGGGCCTTCATACTGGCTGGTTTCGGTGTTCAGGGCGCGCCGGACGTCGTCGTCGTCGCTGGTCACCGTCACGGGGATGGGCCGCGAGTGCGGGACGTCGGCCAGCAGCGCGCCCACCAGGATGATGCAATCCACGCCCAGTTCCTCGGCGTGGGCCAAGAGCTCGGCGGTGTAGGCACGCCAGCGGTAGGACGGCTCCACTCCGTGGACAAAGATGATGTCCAGCGGGGCGTCGGGAACGCTGCTGCGGGTGAGCTTCGTCGTCGGCCATTTGATCCGGCGTTCACCGGAGCCGGTGCGGTGGACCACCGGTCTGGTGAACTGAAAATCGTAGTAAAGATCCGGGTCCACGGTGGCCACCTTGTGGCTCTCCCACAGCCGGCTGAGGTACTTGACGGCATCCGTGGCGGCCTCGCCTGCATCGTTCCAGCCTTCAAACGCAGCCAGCATCACGGTATAGCGCCGCGGTGCCTCGCCGGTCTTGGCCTGCGGGAACAGCAGATGCAGGCCGTGCTTCTCGCCGGGGCCGTCCGTGGGCAGATCGCCACTGTCCTGAGTACTCACGGTTTCACCCTAATCCTCCGGGCACGGCTTGTCAGTGAGCCCCTTTGCGATTCGCGCAAAGCATAGCGGCAGGATTCCGCTGCCGGAGCCGGGCCACAGCGGGGCCAGCGGCGACCCGTAGACTGGTGCCATGCCCGCATTTACCCCTTCCGCCGCTGCGTCCGGCGCACTCCAGCCAGACCTGCAGGCGGTGTTCTGGGATATGGACGGAACACTCGTCGATACCGAACCGTACTGGATCGAAGCCGAATCGGAACTCGTCGCCTCGTTCGGCGGCGCCTGGAGCGACGAGCTGGGCTTGAAACTCGTGGGCAATGCGCTGGAGACCTCGGCTGCGGTGCTGCAGCAGGCCGGCGTGGACCTCAGCATCCGCGACATCATCGACCGGCTGATCGACGCCGTGACCGCCCGCGTCCGCCAAAGCATCCCGTGGCGGCCCGGGGCCCGCGAGCTGGTCGCAGAGCTGTTGGAGGCGCGCATTCCCACCGTGCTGGTGACCATGAGCGAGACGAAACTGGCCACCGAGGTTGTGCGTGCGCTGCCCGAGGGCAGCTTTCAGCACCTGGTCACCGGCGATATGGTCCGCCAAGGAAAGCCGCACCCGGAGCCTTACCAGCGTGCGTTTGACTGGCTGAGCGACCGGCTGCCCGACGCGGACAAGCGGTACGTCGTGGCGCTGGAAGACTCCGTTCCGGGAGTGGCATCGGCCGAAGCCGCCGGCCTGCTGACGGTTGCCATTCCGCATGTGGTCCCGGTTCCGCGGGCTCCCGGGCGTCCGCACTGGGACAGCCTGGCCGGCAAGAGTGTTTCGGACGTGGAGCGGTTGCTGGTGCCTGCTTCCCAGGAAGCAGGAGTATGAGCAGCCAGACACCCCGGCCGCCGGAGGAGAAACAGCGCAGCGAAGGAATTCCGCTGGGCCGGATGTTCGGCGTGCCGGTGGTGCTCGCCTGGTCCTGGTTCGTCATCGCCGCATTCATCGTGCTGATCTTCGGGCCCCAGGTTCAGCGTTTAATACCGGACCTTGGTGTCGGCGCCTACGGAGTGGCCTTCGGCTATGCGCTGCTGCTGCTGTTCTCGGTGCTGGTCCACGAACTCGCCCACGCCCTGACCGCCAGGGCCTTCCGCTGGCCCACGGCCAAGATCGTGCTCAATCTGTGGGGCGGCCACACCCAGTTCGACAATTTCAACGCCACACCGGGCAAGTCGCTGATGGTGGCGTTGTCCGGACCGGTAGCCAACTTTGCCCTGGCTGGGCTTGGTTCGCTGGTCCTGCCGCTGTTCCGCGGCGAGCCGATTCCCTTCCTGCTGACCGATATCTTCATCTTGGCGAACTTCCTGGTGGCGGTTTTCAATATCTTGCCGGGGCTGCCCCTGGACGGTGGCCGGCTGGTGGAGACCGCGGTTTGGAAACTGACCGGCAGCCAGGAAAAGGGCACCGTGGCGGCAGGCTGGGCGGGCCGCGTCATCGTTGTGCTGCTGGTGGTCGGCGTCATCGGCGTTCCGTTCCTGCAGGGCGGCACGCCGGACCTGCAAATGGTGGTGCTGATGGTGCTGGTCTGCGGGTTCCTCTGGATGGGAGCCAGCTCGGCCATTGAGCAAGCCCGGATGCGTCTGCGCCTGCCGTCCGTGAGCGCCGGGGGGCTCAAGCTGCCGGCGACGTCGCTGCCGGCCACCGCCATGGTGGCGCAGGTGCAGCAGCTTCTTGAGCGGGAACCGGAGCTCAACGTGGTGCTCACCGCCGCGACCGGCCAGCCCGAAGCAGTGGTGGACCGCGGTGCGCTGAGCCAAGTACCGCCGTCGGCCGCGGCACAGACCCCGGCCGCAGCCGTCTCCAGGGCGTTGGCGCCGGGTGCCTATGTCCCGGAAGTGGCCGCCGGCCAGGAACTGGTGCAGTATCTGGCCCGGTTGGCCGGCAGTGAATACGCGGTGATCGACGGCGGCGGCCGCGTCACCGGGGTGCTGCAGCAAAGCACCGTGGTCCGCGCCATCACGGGCAAGACGGGCCGGCTCTGACCGTCCCCACGGTTCGCACCGGCAGCGCAGCTGTCGGTCGGAATACAATCGACACAACCCGGCGGTGGGTACCGCCGTGGCACCGCAACAACAACCGGAAGTGATTCACGCATGAGCTCCTCCACCAGCCCCCACGGCGCCGACCAGCGACGCGGACCGCTCCGGCCCGGCGAGCGGGTCCAGCTCACTGATGAAAAGGGCCGGATGAACACCGTCACGCTCACACCGGGAGGTGCCTTCCATACGCATAAGGGGTTCCTGCCGCACGACGACATCATCGGCCTGGAAGAAGGCACCGTCGTTGCCAACACGGTGGGCCACCGGTATCAGGCGCTGCGTCCGCTGCTGTCGGACTTCGTGCTGTCCATGCCGCGGGGCGCCGCCGTCGTTTACCCCAAGGACGCCGCGCAGATTGTCACCATGGCGGACATCTTTCCCGGCGCCCGGGTGGTGGAAGCCGGGGTCGGCTCCGGCGCGCTGAGCATTTCCCTGCTGCGCGCGGTGGGCGACGGTGGCCGGCTGCATTCGTTCGAGCGCCGCGAAGAATTCGCCGACGTCGCCCGCGGCAATGTGGAAACCTTCTTTGGCGGACCGCACCCGGCCTGGCAGATCTCGCTGGGCGACTTCCAGGACGAAGTGGTCAAGTCCGAGGAACCCGGCAGCGTGGACCGCGTGGTGCTGGACATGTTGGCGCCGTGGGAATGCCTGGACGCCGTGGCGACGGTGCTGGCGCCCGGGGGAGTGTGGATCAATTACGTTGCCACCGTGACCCAGCTGTCCCGCACGGCCGAGGCCATCCGCGAAGACGGCCGCTTCACCGAACCCGAAGGGTGGGAGTCCATGGTCCGGGGCTGGCATCTGGAGGGACTGGCAGTTCGGCCCGACCACCGGATGGTGGCGCACACGGGCTTCCTGCTCACCGCCCGGCGGCTGGCCGGCGGCGTGACCGGGTTGACGCCCAAGCGCCGCCCGTCCAAGACCGAGTTCGCCGCCGAGGATGTGCAGGTCTGGGCCGGCAACGAGGAAGACTGGAATGCCGAGGGCCTGGGGGAGCGGACCGTGTCGGACAAGCGGCTGCGCCGGGTTGCCAAGGACGCCGCATCCACTGTCCAGCGCGGCGCGTTCAAGGACGTCAACCCCGAAACCGACTAGCCGGGCAGTGCCGTCCAGAAGCCCGGCCCGGTCTGGGCTTGCGCTGCCGCGCGCGGAATCTTCTGCTGCTTCCTCGCCAAATCGGGCACCAACGCGGCGGCGTTTTCGTTATCTCGCGTAATGATCCGACAACACGTAACTGCTACTTCGTGCCGGACGTTGGAATTCCATGTCTCGATTCGGCGTTTCTTTTCGTAGACAGGTGCAGGCGGCTCAGGCGCCCGTTAGGGTCTAGGGAAGAACCGATTCAAGGAAGCGGGTCGCGGTGATGAAGGACAACCAGAACCAAAACAATGAACCGGCACCGGCTGAACAACAGGACGAACAGCGCGACGCCCTGACCGTCGCGCAGCGCCAAATCAACGTGCTGCGCGACAAGCTGCGCCATCTGGACAAGCAACTCGCTGCGGCCACGCAGAACAATTCCCGTTTGGTGGCCACGCTTGAAGCCGCCAAGACCGAGATCATGCGGCTCAAGTCTGCCCTCGAACGCGACGGCGAAACACCCTTCAGCTTTGCCACCATCACCGACGTCCACAAGGCGAAGCGGCCGCGTCCGGGCATCAGCAACGCCGCGATGGTGCAGGAGAGTGTGGACATTGTGCAGTCCGGACGCAAGCTGCGCGTTGCGGTCAGCCCCCTGGTGGACATGGACCAGCTCGGGCCCGGGCAGGAGGTCCTGCTGAACGAATCGCTGACGGTGATTGCCGCGCTCGGCTTCGAGCGTTCCGGGGAGCTGGTGACCATCAAGGAAATGCTCGACGGCCATCGCGTCCTGGTGGTCGGGAGGGCGGACGAAGAGCGGGTGGTCAAGCTCTCCGCGGCCCTGCTGTCCGAGCGGCTTCGGGTCGGCGACGCCGTCTCCATCGACGCCCGGAGCGGCTACGCGCTGGAAAAAATCCCGCGCAGCGAGGTAGAGAACCTGATCCTCGAAGAGGTTCCGGACATCTCCTACGAGGACATCGGCGGACTGGGGCCGCAGATCGACCAGATCCGGGACGCCGTCGAGCTGCCCTTCCTGCATCCCGACCTCTACCGCGAGCACGGGCTGAAGGCGCCCAAGGGCATCCTGCTCTACGGACCTCCGGGCTGCGGCAAAACGCTGATTGCCAAGGCCGTGGCCAACTCGCTGGCGGCCAAGGCGATCGAGCGCAACGGCACGGACACCCGCAGCTACTTCCTGAACATCAAGGGACCGGAGCTGCTGGACAAGTATGTGGGCGAGACCGAACGCCACATCCGGCTGATCTTCGCCCGGGCCCGCGAGAAGGCGTCCGATGGCAGCCCGGTGGTGGTGTTCTTCGATGAGATGGATTCGCTCTTCCGGACCCGCGGCACCGGCGTCTCGTCCGACGTCGAAACCACGATTGTGCCGCAGTTGCTCTCCGAGATCGACGGCGTGGAAAAGCTCGAGAACGTGATCGTCATCGGCGCCTCCAACCGCGAGGACATGATCGACCCGGCCATCCTGCGCCCCGGACGGCTGGACGTGAAGATCAAGATCCATCGTCCGGATGCCGAGGCGGCCGCGGACATCTTCACCAAGTACCTCACCACCAACCTTCCCATCCATGCGGAGGATCTCGCCGAGCATGGCCAGGACCGCAAGGCCACCATCGAGGCAATGATCCAGCGCACCGTCGAGGAAATGTACTCCACGGACAAGTCGAACGAGTACCTGGAAGTCACCTATGCCAGCGGCGACACCGAGATGCTCTACTTCAAGGACTTCAACTCCGGCGCCGTCATCCAGAACGTCGTGGACCGGGCCAAAAAGAACGCCATCAAGGACCTGCTGACCAGCCGGCAGAAGGGCCTGCGGATCGAACATCTGCTGCGCGCAGTGGTGGACGAATTCCGTGAGCATGAGGACTTGCCGAACACCACGAACCCCGACGACTGGGCCCGGATTTCGGGCAAGAAGGGCGAACGGATCACGTACATCCGAACCATTGTGCAGGGCAAGGCCGGGCAGGAGGCCGGCAAGTCCATCGAAACGATGCCGAACACGGGGCAATACCTGTGAGCGTCTACCGGGTGATGGGGTCGGAGACCGAGTATGGCATCCATGCACCGGGCGAACCGCTGGCCAACTCCACGGTCCTCTCCTCGCAGGTGATCAACGCGTACGCGGCGACCATGCGCAAGGGACTGGGCAATCTGGCCGGCACCCGCTGGGACTATACCGATGAGGAGCCGCTGCACGACGCGCGTGGTTTCGACCTCTCGCGGGATCAGGCCGACCCGTCGCAGTTGACGGATGTTCCGCCGGTCTTGGACGCCGAACAGATTGCGCTGGCCGGCGGCCGGACGGCGGCCAACGAGTTCTACACGGACGAGTCCTCCGGCGTGCTGATGAACATGGTGCTCAGCAACGGCGCCCGGCTCTACGTGGACCACGCGCACCCGGAATACTCCTCGCCGGAGGTGACCAACCCGCTGGACGCGGTGCGCTGGGACAAGGCGGGCGACGCCGTCGTGCTTTCCGCCTTGCGCCGGATCGCCGCGACGCCGGGCTTCTCGCCGGTGAACTTGTACAAGAACAACACGGACAACAAGTCGGTCTCCTATGGTGCGCATGAGAACTACCTGATGCCGCGCAGCCTGCCGTTCAACCAGATCGTGACCGGGCTGGTCCCGTTCTTCGTCTCGCGGCAGGTCGTGTGCGGGGCCGGCCGGGTGGGACTGGGCACGAACGGCCGCACCCCGGGGTATCAAATCAGCCAGCGCGCGGACTTCTTCGAGGCCGAGGTGGGGTTGGAGACCACCATCCGCCGGCCCATCATCAACACCCGCGACGAGCCTCATTCGGTCGCGGACAAGTACCGGCGCCTACACGTGATCATTGGCGACGCGAACCTGAGCGAAGTGTCGATTTTCCTGAAGATGGGCACCACGGCCGTGGTGTTGTCCATGATCGAGCATGGTGAAGCCCCGGACGTGCAGTTGGCCGACCCGGTGCAGGCGCTGCAGGCGATCAGCCACGATCCTTCGCTGCAGCAGAAAGTTCCGCTCAGCGACGGCAGCATGGTTACCGGCCTGGACCTGCAGGAGATCTACCTGCAGGCGGCGGTGGAACATTGCACGCGGCACGGCACCGATACGGACCAGACCGCAGAGGTGCTCCGGCGCTGGGCCTCGGTGCTGGACATTCTGCGCCGCGACCCGATGAACGCCGCGGACCACTTGGACTGGGTGGCCAAGTTGAAGCTGCTGCAGGCCTACCGGGACCGGGACAGCCTGGAATGGGGCGATCCGCGGCTGGGGCTGATCGACCTGCAGTACGCCGACGTCCGGCCGGAAAAAGGCCTCTACCACCGGCTGGCCGCACGCGGCCGGATCCAGCGGCTGCTCTCCGATGAGCAGATCGCCGCCGCGGTGAGCCAGCCGCCGGAGGACACCCGGGCCTACTTCCGCGGAATGTGCATCCAGCACTTCCCGCAGGAGGTGGTCGGCGCCAGCTGGGATTCGGTGATTTTCGACCTTCCCGACCGGCGGCGGCTGCAGCGCATCCCGACCCGGGAACCGCTGCGCGGCAACCGCGAGCTGACCGGAAAGCTTTTCGCGGAGGCCTCTTCCGCGGAGGATTTTATTACGGCGTTGTTGGGACCCAGCAACGAGCCCCACGTGGCAACATAAGCATGAGGGACACACCTCGATCGTCACACCATAAGGAGGCCATCATGGCAACCCAGGACCGCAAGAGCGCGGACTCCCGCCGCGAAGACGAAGAGTACGACGACGAGCCCACACCCGAGCCTGCCGCCGCACCGGCCGCACAGGCCGAGACCGAAGGCACGGATGATCTGCTGGACGAGATCGACGGCGTGCTGGAGCAGAATGCGGAAGAATTCGTGCGCGGTTTCGTGCAGAAGGGCGGGCAGTAATTGATGAACATGCCGGCCGGCGGCCCGGGCTCTGTGTTCGCCCAGATTTCCCACTCCGCCACCGCCTCCTTCAGCGAGTATCTGGCGCGCACGGCGCCGGATCTGCTGCCCGGTGCCCGCGGGGTCCAGCAGTTGGCGCCGGGGGCGGCGCCGATGCCGCCGCATGCCACCACGATTGTCTCGATGACCTTCGCCGGCGGGGTGCTGATGGCCGGTGACCGCCGGGCAACGATGGGCAACATCATCGCCAGCCGGCACATCGAGAAGGTCTTTCCGGCGGATTCCTATTCGGTGCTGGGCATCGCCGGCACCGCCGGCATTGCCCTCGACATCACCCGGCTGTTCCAGGTGGAACTCGAGCATTACGAGAAGATCGAGGGGACGCTGCTGAGCCTCGAGGGCAAAGCGAACCGGCTGGGCGCGATGATCCGGTCCAACCTGCCGATGGCGATGCAGGGTCTGGCGGTCATTCCGCTGTTTGCCGGCTTCGATGCGGAACGCCGGGTGGGTCGGCTGTTTTCCTACGATGTGACCGGCGGTCGCTACGAGGAGCAGGAGCACCACAGCGTGGGGTCGGGCTCGGTCTTTGCCCGCGGATCCCTGAAGAAGCTCTGGCAGCCGAATCTGGACGAGGCTGCCGCTGTCCGCGTCGCCGTCGAAGCCCTCTTTGACGCCGCCGACGACGACTCGGCCACGGGCGGCCCGGATGCCGTCCGGCAACTGTGGCCGGTCATCTACACCGTCAATGCCGCCGGCGCACGCCGGATTCCGGAGCGCGAACTCGCCGCGACGTCCGAAGCCGTGATCGCCGGGCGCTCCGTCGCCGGACGGGAGGCCTGAGCATGACGCAGCAGTTCTACGTTTCGCCTGAGCAATTGATGAAGGACCGGGCGGACTTCGCCCGGAAAGGCATTGCCCGCGGCCGGTCGGTGGTGGTGCTCAGCTGCTCGGACGGCATTGCCCTGGTCGCCGAAAACCCCTCGCCGTCGCTGCACAAGATCGGCGAGATTTACGACCGCATCGCCTTCGCCGCGGTCGGCAAATACAACGAGTTCGAGAGCCTGCGCCAGGCGGGCGTGCGCTACGCGGACGTGCGTGGTTACTCCTACGACCGTGAGGACGTGACCGGGCGCGGCCTGGCCAGCGTCTACGCCCAAAGCCTGGGTGCGGTCTTTACCGCCGATACCAAGCCGTTTGAGGTGGAGCTTGCGGTTGCCGAAGTCGGCGCCACGCCGGCCGAGGACCGCCTGTTCCGGCTGACGTTTGACGGATCCATCGCCGACGAACGCCGGTTCGTGGTGATGGGTGGCGACGCCGAGGCCGTGGGCGAAGCCCTGCGCGGGGACTGGGTAGACGGCCGGGACTATGCCGGGGCGGTCCGCGCCGCGGTGGCCGCCCTGTCCGGCCGGACCGGCGAGCAGGATGCCGGACCGGCCAAAGAACTGCGTCCCGAGGGACTGGAAGTCGCTGTGCTGGACCGCGACCCGCTGTCCAGCCGGGGGAGCCAGCGCGCCTTCCGTCGGTTGGCGACCGCTGAACTAACCGGGATTTTGGGCGAGGGAATGGATGGCTAGCCATGGACAGACGGATCTTCGGGATCGAGACCGAGTTCGGCATTTCCTATTCGGCGCCGGATTCGCGCCCCCTCTCGCCCGAAGAGGTGGCCCGCTACCTCTTCCGCAGGGTGGTCACGTGGGGTAGATCCTCCAACGTTTTCCTGACCAACGGATCCAGACTCTATCTGGACGTGGGCTCCCACCCCGAGTACGCCACCGCGGAATGCGACGACGTCGCCCAGTTGGTAGCGCACGACAGGGCCGGCGAGTTGATCCTCGAAGACCTCTTGAACGAAGCCCAGGAACGCCTGGCCCGCGAGGGCTTCGGCGGCAGGGTCTATCTGTTCAAGAACAACACCGACTCTGCCGGGAACTCATATGGCAGCCACGAGAACTACCTGATTCCGCGCAAACTGGAGTTCTCCCGGCTGGCCGACATCCTGATCCCGTTCCTGGTGACCCGGCAGATCCTGGTCGGCGCCGGCAAGGTGCTCAAGACGCAAAACGGCTCCATCTACGCGTTCTCGCAGCGGGCCGACCACATCTGGGAGGGCGTCTCCTCGGCCACCACCCGGTCCCGTCCGATCATCAACACCCGGGACGAACCGCACGCGGATGCCGAATACTACCGGCGGTTGCATGTCATCAACGGCGACTCCAACATGTCCGAAGCCACCACCATGCTGAAGGTCGGGTCGGTGGACCTCCTGCTGCGAATGGTCGAAGCAGGGCTGATCATGCGCGACCTGCGGCTGGAAAACCCGATCCGCAGCATCCGCGACATCTCCCATGACCTGACCGGACGCAAACCGCTGAAGCTGGCCAGCGGACGGGAGATGTCCGCGCTGGCCATGCAGCAGGAATACTTGTCCAAAGCGCGGGAGTTCGTCGAGGCCAATGGCGCGCACAACCCGCATGTGGAACGCATCCTGGATCTGTGGGAGCGCACCCTGGCGGCGGTCGAGTCCGGAGACCACAGCGGGATCCAGCGCGAGATCGACTGGGCGATCAAGAAACGACTCATTGACCGGATCATGGACCGGCAATCGATCGACCTGGATTCGCCGCGCATTGCCCAAGTGGACCTGACTTATCACGACATCTCGTCCAAGCGCGGCCTGTACCACCTGCTGCAGTCCCGCGGGGAAGTGGCCCGCGTGGTGGAAGACCAGGACGTCAAGGACGCGATGGATTTTCCGCCGCAGACCACACGCGCCAAGCTGCGTGGCGATTTTGTCCGGGCTGCCCGGGAGAACGGCCGCGACTTCACCGTGGATTGGGTCCACCTGAAGCTCAACGACCGCTCGCAACAGACCATCCTGTGCAAGGATCCGTTCAAGAGCGAGGACCCGCGGGTCGAGGCGCTCCTCGCCACCCTGTGACTTTCCGCGGGCGGTTCCAAGCCGTTCCACAGATTTCTCTGCGAGAATGTCCTGCAAGCCCACATGTTCAGCGATAAGAAAGTCGATTGTGCGCAAAATACTCTCCATCCTCCTGCCCGCAGCCTTGCTCTTGACGGCGTGCAGCGGCAGCACCGAATCCGGCTCGGACAGCCTCGATGACATCACGGTGAAATCCGGCGCCGAGGGCGCCGCGCCCACAGTGGACTTCTCTGCGCCGCTGGAACTGCCCGATTCACGTGCCGATGTCATCACGGAAGGCAAGGGCGAAGGCGCCACCGACGGCCAGTGGATCCGCTACCGGCTGCTGGCCAAGGACGCCGTCTCGGGCAAGCAGTTGGGCGAGACCTACTCCGGCCCCGTGGACCAGACGGTGGAGCTGAGTAAGGGCTTCAAATCCGCCGACCCCGCCTTGTACGACGCTTTGCTTGGCTCCAATCCAGGCAGCCAGATTGCCTACTACGTCCAGCCGCCGGAAGCCAGCAGCGCCTCTGCACCCGCGCAGAACCCTCAGCTTCTGTTCCTCACCGTGCAGGACGTCAGGGACAAGCCCGTCAAGGCGGATGCCGCCGAAGTGGCCGAACTGGACAAGGCCGGCAAGCTGCCCGAGGTCACCCTCGACAAGGACGGGGTTCCCTCCGTCAAGATTCCTGAAGGCAACGACGCGCCGGACAACCTGATCGTCAAGGTGATCAAAGAAGGCGACGGCAAGCGGGCCACGGAAAGCAGTACCGTGAAGGCCAACTACGCCGGTTGGAACTGGTCCAAGGGCACCGAGTTCGATTCCAGCTTCTCCCGCGGTGAAGCGACGGAGTTCCCGCTCGACGGCGTGATTGAAGGCTGGACCAAGGGCCTGACCGGCCTCAAGGAAGGCACCAAAGTCATGCTGTCCATCCCCACCGAAATGGCCTACGTCCAAGGCCAGGGGGATGCTGTCGGAGACCTCATCTTCTATGTGGAACTGACCGACGTGAAGTAGCTCCAGGAGTCCGGGCGGTACGGTAACGTAGCCGTCGGCAGCTACCCGCATACACGTCAAGCAAGAGAGGTTCAGCATGTCTTTTGGCAAGCGCGACTACGACCGCACCAAACCTGAAATCGAATTTCCCGGGACCGACACCCCACAGGATCTGGTGATCGAGGACATCATCGTGGGGGACGGGGCCGAAGCCAAAGCCGGCGACACCGTCTCCACCCACTACGTGGGCGTTGCCTGGTCCACCGGCGAAGAGTTCGATGCTTCCTGGAACCGCGGCGCACCGCTGGACTTCCGGGTCGGTGTAGGCCAGGTCATCCAGGGCTGGGACCAGGGCCTGCTGGGCATGAAGGTGGGCGGACGGCGCCGGCTGGAGATTCCGGCCCACCTGGCCTACGGCGACCGCGGCGCAGGATCGGCCATCGCGCCGGGCGAGTCGCTGATCTTCGTGGTCGATCTGCTCGGCGTCCGTTAGGTCTTCCTACGGCCTGCCAGGGGCGGAGCAACGGTGAACGTTAGTCCATCGTTACTCCGCCCCTGGTCGTTAACTTCGTTCCGAAAGCCACACAACCAGTAACGTTTCAACTATGTCCGCCTCCAAAACCGAACGACTCCTGAACCTGCTGATCGCGCTGCTGGAACGCCGGCGCGGCTACAGCAAGGAGGAACTGCGCGCGCTGATTCCGCCGTACCGAGAGGCAACCGGCGACGATGCCTTCAACCGTCTGTTCGAGCGGGACAAAGAAGACCTGCGGGAAATGGGCGTACCGGTGGAGACGTTCCCGGACGACACGCTGTACGAAAACGACCAAAGCGGGCTGCGCTACCGGATCGACCGGCAGAAATACCGGCTGCCGGAGCTGCAGTTCAGCCCGCAGGAAAGCGCCGTCCTCTCGCTGGCCTCGCGCCTGTGGCAGCAGGCCTCGCTGGGTTCCGCGGCCGCCCGGGCCGTCCGCCGGCTGGACGTACAGGGCGCCCTCGCCGAGGGCGATCCCCTGATCGGCGTGGAGCCGCGCATCCGGACGGCGGAACCGGCGTTCGAGGCAATGCTCAAGGCAGTGCTGGCGCACACACCGGTGTCCTTCGACTACCGGTCGCCCCGGGACGGCCAGCCGCAGCAACGCCGGGTCGAGCCCTGGGGACTGGGCAACCGGTACGGGCACTGGTACCTGGCCGGCCGCGACCTGGACCGGGATGCCCAACGCACCTTCCGGCTCTCCAGGGTCACGTCCACCGTCAGGAAGCTGTCCGGGACCTACCGCATCCCCGAGGACTTCACCATGCGGGCAGTGCTCGCGGGGCTGCAGGCGCCGCAGGACCATGGCACCGCGGTGCTTCTGCTCCGGCAGGACAAGGCCAACTCGCTGCGTTCGGCCGCAGCAGCCGCAGAAACCGCCCGGCCGCCGGCCGGTTGGGATGCGGTGGAACTCGGCTACGGCGACGTAGAAGTGCTGGCCGAGGAAATTGCCGCCCATGGCGCCAACGCCTGGGTGCAGGAACCGGACGAACTGCGCGGCGCCGTGGTGCGCCGGCTGGAAGGCGCCCTGACCGCCGCAACCGAAGCCCCGCCGTCGTACTCCCTGCGGGAGGACACCTCACGCCCGTCCCGGAAGACGGGCTCGTTGGACCACTTGCCGCGGCTGCTGGACCTGGTTTCCTACGTCACCGCCAACCCGGGCGTGCCGCTGGAGGAGACGGCCCGGAAGTTCGACATCAGCACCACCCAGCTGATCAAGGACCTCAACCTGCTCTTTGTCTGCGGGACTCCCGGCTACGGCCCGGACCAGCTGATCGAGGCGTTCTGGGAAGACGGCACCATTTCGATCAGCAACGCCGACGAGATCGACAAGCCGGTGCGGCTGAGCCTGGACGAGGCACTCTCGCTGGTGGTGGGCCTGCAGGCTCTGGAGACGGTGCCCGGGGTGGGGGAGCAGCCCGCCCTGCGCAGCGCGCTGAGCAAATTGCTGGCGGCAGCCGGCGGGGTGGCCGGCCGGCATACCGCCGTCGCGGCGGATCTGGCCGCCGAGGAACGTGCTCCCGAGGTGCTCGCGCTGCAGGAGGCCGCGGCCGCGCGTCGGAGCGTGGAGATTGAGTACCTGGTGCCGTCGCGGGACGAGATGACCACCCGCCGGATCGATCCGCTGCGGGTTTTTGCCGTGGACGGCCACTGGTACACCGAGGCCTGGTGCCACCGCCAGCAGGCGGTGCGGCAGTTCCGCGTGGACCGGATGCGTGCGCTGACCGAGACCGGGGAGCAGTTTGAGCCGCCGGCCGAGCGGAGCAGCGAATTCCCGGACAGCCTGTTCACCCCGCAGGAGACCGACCAGGTGGTGGTGCTGAAGATCTCGGAGCGGCTGGCCGAACTGGCCGACCAGTACGGCGCCCGGCGCCGGGCGGTCCTGGAGGACGGATCGCTGGCGGCGGAAATCCGGCTGTCCACCACGGCTGCGCTGGCCGGACTGGTGGCCCGCCACGGCGGCGAAGTGGTGGTGCTGGAGCCGGCCGACCTGGCCCGCCAGACGCAGGAATGGCTGCGGCAGGCCTTGGAAGCCTACCGCGCGGCAGCTGTTCCCGGCGGAAGCTAGAGTGGACAGCATGCCCCTTTGGTTCTGGATTCTTCTTTGGGTTGCCCTCTGTGCGCTGGCCCTGGTGTTCGTGGCCCTGCTGGGTTGGCGGATCTTCCGCCAGTTCATGCGAACAATGCGTGAATTCGAGGCGGCGGCAAACCGGCTTGAGACCGAGACAAACCGGCTGGGCGGCGGCCTGCCGGTGGAACCGCCGCTGGCAGAACCGCACCAACCCCGGCTGGCCATCTTCGCCGATCCAGCCGCGCTCAAGGAGGAATATGCGGTGGGCAAGGAGCAGCGCCGCGAGGAGCGCCGGCAGCGTCGGGTGGCCCGTCGAGCGGCCCGGGGGCAGCGGCAGTCCCTGCGCGATCTGCGGCTTTCCTGATCCCGCCATGGCATAAGATGTAGTAGACGAAAGGAACCACGCATGGGACGACTCTTCGATAACCCTTGGACCATCATTATTCTGGTCATCATTGTGCTGCTGCTCTTCGGCGCACCGAAGCTGCCCGGCTTGGCCCGCAGCGTGGGTCAGTCCATGCGGATTTTTAAGTCCGAGGTGAAGCAGATGAAAGACGACGAAGCGTCTGCTGCCGGCCCGGACTCGGATCCGGTCGAGGGCCGTGTGGTTAACCCGCCACGCAACAACACTGATAACCGCGGCCAGGCGCCGAATGCGAACGGTGGATCCCCATCGCCGCACCAGCAGTAAGGGCCGTGGCCGGTAAGAAGGGCCGCAAGGCCAACCCTGAAGGGCGGATGCCGCTCAGGGCACACCTGAAAGAACTGCGCAACCGGCTGATCATTGCCGGCATCGCCGTCCTGTTGGGGGCCGTTGTCGGCTGGTTCCTCTATGACCCGGTCATGGTGGCGGTCCAGCAGCCGCTGATGGAGATCTCGGCGGAAAAGGGCCGGCGCGCCGAAATCAACTACGGCAGCGTCGGCTCACCCTTCGATCTGAAAATCCAGGTTTCCATTTTCCTGGGACTGCTGGTCAGTTCGCCGATCTGGATTTACCAGATCTGGGGCTTCATCACACCGGGGCTCAAAACCAAGGAACGCCGCTACACGCTGGGCTTCATGTTCGCCGCCGTGCCGCTGTTCCTGCTCGGGATCTACTTCGGCTGGATTGTGCTCCCGGAGATCGTGAAGGTCCTGACCATGTTCACCCCGCATGGCGGCGTGAACCAGATCCTGGCCAGCGACTACCTGACGTTCGTGATGCGGATGTTCCTGTCGCTCGGCGTCGCATTCCTGCTACCGGTGGTGCTGGTCGGCCTGAATTTCGCCGGACTGCTGTCCGGCCGCCGGGTGATCAAGAGCTGGCGGATTGTGGTGTTCGTGGTGTGCCTGGTTGCGGCGATGGCCGCACCCGGCCCGGATGCCATGTCCATGTTCCTGTTGGCCGGACCGCTGCTGGCGTTGTTCTTCGTGGCCACCGGGATCAGCCTGATCAACGACAAGCGGCGCGAGAAGCGGCGCGCGGCGCGGGAGGCCGAAGTCGCCGCGACGCTCGACGAGGCCACGGCGCTGGACCAGGCCTCGACACTGGACCAACCCACGCCGCTGGAACAACTGAAAGCCGATGACGGGAAGCCGGACGGCTCCCGATAGCGCTTGCGGCTGGTCGGCGGCCAGGGCACCCATCTGATGCGCACGTTTAAGCGGATAGTCTTTTGGTATGAGTTCTCCATCCGAACGTTATCTGGCAGCCGCCGAACGGGTGGCCTTCTCCAAGACGCGGTTGTATTCGTTCAGCCAGACTCTCGGGTTCGAACTCGATCCGTTCCAGCGCGAGGCCTGCGAGGCACTGGAGCTTGGCAGCGGCGTATTGGTGGCCGCTCCCACCGGTGCCGGCAAGACCGTCGTCGGCGAGTTTGCGGTCTACATGGCGCTGCAGCGGGGGCTGAAGGCGTTCTACACGACGCCGATCAAGGCCTTGAGCAACCAGAAGTACAGCGAGCTGGTGGCCACCTACGGGGCCGAACGGGTCGGCCTGCTGACCGGTGATACTTCGGTCAACCCGCATGCCGATGTAGTGGTGATGACCACTGAGGTGCTGCGGAACATGCTGTACGCCAATTCCGACACCTTGCTGGACCTGGCCTACGTGGTGATGGATGAGGTCCATTATCTGGCCGACCGCTTCCGCGGCGCGGTGTGGGAGGAAGTGATCATCCACCTGCCCGACGACGTGCAACTGGTCTCTCTGTCGGCGACCGTCTCCAATGCGGAGGAGTTCGGCGCCTGGCTGGACACCGTCCGCGGGGACACCCGCGTGGTGGTGTCCGAGCACCGCCCGGTGCCGCTCTGGCAGCACGTGATGGTTGGCTCCGACATGTTCGATCTCTTTGCCGGCGACATCGCCTTCGATGAATCGGTGCCCGAGTCCGGAATCGGCAGCAGCCGGGCCTATGAAGTGAACCCTGAGCTGCTGAAGCTGGCCTCGGCCGAGCACAAGCTCAACCGCAGCGCCAACTGGGGGCGTTCCGGCGGTCGGCGGGGCCGGCGTGCCCCCGAGCCCCCGCGGCAGGCGCTGACCCGGATCCGGCGCGCCAGCCGCCCGCAGGTCATCGCCAAGTTGGACAGCGAGGGGCTGCTGCCGGCCATCACCTTCATCTTCTCGCGGAACGGCTGCGACGCGGCCGTCAAGCAGTGCCTGGAATCCGGGTTGCTGCTGACCACCGAGGCGGAACGTGCCGTGATCGCCCGCCGGGTGGACGAGGCCGTGCAGGACATTGCCGAAGAAGATCTGGACGTCCTCGGTTTCTGGACCTGGCGCGAGGGCTTGTCCCGCGGGTTTTCGGCCCACCACGCCGGGATGCTTCCGACGTTCAAGGAAGTGGTGGAGAAGCTTTTCGCCGACGGCTTGGTGCGCGCCGTCTTCGCCACCGAAACGCTGGCGCTGGGCGTCAACATGCCGGCGCGGTCGGTGGTGCTGGAGAAACTGGATAAGTTCAACGGCGAGGCGCACGTCGACATCACGGCGGGGGAGTACACCCAGTTGACCGGCCGCGCCGGAAGGCGCGGCATCGACGTCGAGGGCCATGCCGTGGTGCTTTGGCAGCCCGGCACCGATCCCGGGGCCGTGGCGGGCCTGGCTTCGCGGCGGACGTATCCGCTCAATTCCAGCTTCCGGCCCACCTACAACATGAGCATCAACCTGATTGCCCAGTTCGGCCGCGGTCCCGCCCGCGAGATCCTGGAGAGCTCGTTCGCCCAGTTCCAAGCCGACCGCTCGGTGGTGGGCCTGGCCAAGCAGGTGCGCAGCAGGGAAGAGTCGCTGGCTGGCTACGAGCAGGCGATGAACTGCCACTTGGGCGACTTCAGCGAGTACGCGCGGCTGCGCCGGGAGCTGAACGACGCCGAGAAGCGCGCCTCCCGCACCCAGTCCCGGCACCTTCGTTCGGCAGCCGCAACGTCCTTGGACCGCCTGCGCCGGGGCGACATCATCGACATTTCGGCAGGACGGAGCCTCGGCTACGCGGTGGTGCTGGACCGGGACGAATCGGCCCGCGAACCCCGCCCGACCGTGCTGACCCAGGAAAAGCACATCCGGCGAATCTCGGTTGACGATTTCCAGGGCCCGGTGGAGGTGCTGTCCAGCATCCGCATCCCCAAGACATTCAACGCCCGCAGCCCCAAGGAACGCCGCGATCTGGCGTCCTCGCTGCGCAACGCCCTGCATGACAAGCGTCCGCCGCGGCGCGGGACCGAGCACCGCGACTTTGTGGTGCCCGGCGGGCAACAAGCCGAGCGGCAGATCAACGACCTGCGCCGCCAGCTCAAGGCCCATCCCTGCCACGGCTGCAGCGACCGCGAAGAGCACGCCCGCTGGGCCGAGCGATGGTGGAAGCTCCGCAAGGAGACCGACCAGCTGGTCACCCAGATCCAGGGCCGGACGAACACCATCGCCAAGACCTTCGACCGTGTCTGCCAGGTGCTGGACAGCTACGGCTATCTGGAGACCGGCGGCGACGGGGTGGCCATCAGTCCGGCGGGGGAACGCCTCCGGCGGATATACGGCGACCGCGACCTGCTGGTGGCGCTGTGCCTGGAGCAGGACGCCTTCGCGGGGCTCACCGCCGCGGAACTAGCGGCCTTTATCTCTTGCCTGGTGTACCAGGCCAAGCGCGAAGAGGCCGGCGTCCGGCCCAAGATGCCCTCGCCGGGAATGGAAGCTTCGGTCACCATCGCCGTGCGCGAATGGTCGCAGCTGACCGATCTGGAGGAACAGCACCGCCTGCCGCTCAGCGGGGAGCCGGAGCTGGGACTCGTCTGGCCGATGTACAAATGGGCCAGCGGCCGCTCGCTGCAGACTGCGCTCAAGGGTACGGACCTGGCTGCCGGCGACTTTGTCCGCTGGGCCAAACAGGTGATCGACCTGCTGGACCAGCTGGTCAAGGTTCCCAACATCGATTCACAGCTCGCGGCGCGCGGCAGGCAGGCCATCGGCCAGGTCCGCCGCGGCGTCGTAGCCTACGCGGCCGTGGCCGAATAGCCAGGACCGTCGCTGCACCACCTGAAAGGATCTCCATGAGTAAATCCGCCCTGCCCGCCGCCACGGGTCTCACGCTGTACCGCAACGGCAGCGTCTACAGTGCCGCCGACCCGTACGCCACAGCAATGCTCGTCGACGGCGATACCGTGGCGTGGATCGGTTCCGAGCATGCCGCCACGTCCATCGCGGACAGCACCATGCGCATCGTCGACCTGGACGGGCGGCTGGTGGCCCCGGGGTTCGTGGATTCACACGCCCACGTAACCCAGACCGGCCTCGCGCTGTCGACGCTCGACCTGACCGGCTGTGCGTCGCTGGCGGAACTGCTAGACGCCGTCGCCGCAGCTGCTCGGCAGAACTCCGCGCCCGTGCTGGGGCACGGCTGGGATGAAACACGGTGGCCGGAGCACCGCGCGCCGAGCGCTGCCGAACTGGACCGCGCCGCTGCTGGGGCAGAGGTCTTCCTCACCCGGGTGGATGTCCATTCCGGAGTCGTCTCCGCCGCACTGGCGGCACGGCTGACGTTGTCGGAGCTGCCGGGCTGGACCAGTGGCGGTACGGTCAGCGGTCCGGCTCTTGAACGGGCCAGGCACGCTGTCCAGACCCCCGCTGCCGGTCAGCGGGCTGAACTCCAGCGCCGGGCCCTGCGGCACGCTGCTGCCCGGGGGTACGTCGCGCTGACTGAAATGGCCGCCCCGCAGCTGGGGCCAGCCGAGGACCTGCTGGAACTGCTCGCGCTGAGCGATGCCGAACCCGGACCCAGGATCTTGCCGTATTGGGGAGAGCTGATGGCCTCCGCCGAACAGGTTAACGAGACCATGGAGCGCTTTTCCGGGCGGTTGCGGGGACTGGGCGGCGACCTGGCCATGGACGGCTCCATCGGATCGCATTCCGCGGCCGTCATCGGCGGGTACGCCGACCGCCCCGGGGAGCACGGTTCCCTGTATCTGGAAACCGAGGCCGCGGCGAGGCACTTCGAATTGACGGCCGGACAGGGCATCCAGGCCGGTTTCCACGTCATTGGCGACGCCGCGCTCCTCCGCGTGCTCGATGCCTTGGATCTGGCCGCCGAACGGATCGGACAAGCGGCGGTACGTTCCGCCCGGCCGCGCCTGGAGCACGTGGAAATACTGCCGGACGGGGCCGTGGAGCGGTTGCTGCAGCACGGGGTGACGGCCAGCATGCAGCCGCTCTTCGACGCCTACTGGGGCGGCCCCGAAGGGATGTATGCCACCCGGCTTGGCGCCGAGGCGGCACTCGCAATGAACGCCGTGGGAACCTTGCAGACCGCAGGCGTTCCGGTCGCCATCGGTTCCGACGCTCCCGTCACCGAACAAAGCCCGTGGGCCACCGTGAAGGCATGCCTGGAGCACCACAACAGCGGCGAGCAAATGTCCGCACGGGCAGCGTTCCTGGCCCACACGAGGGCGGGCTGGCGGGCCGCCGGGGAGCGGAATCCGATGGAGGGGCAGTTGGCTCCGGGCACGCCGGCTACGTTCGCCGTGTGGGATGCGGAGGAGCTTTCCATCCAGACACCGGATTCGAGGGTGTCCGCCTGGAGCACGGACGCGCGCGCGGGAACGCCCATGCTCCCCTCCTTGGACAACGGAAAGTTGCCGGCGTGTGTCCGGACTGTGGTGAACGGAATAACCATTCACGACGCGTTTTAGCACGCAGGGTGTCCGGACGGTGGCTGGGCAGCGAAGCAGACGATCTGAATGAAATGTTTAATTTCTGCTCATTTCCGCCGCAAGGAGACCTGCTCTGACGTGCATGTTTGGATAAAACCGCAGGTCAGAGCGGTATTGACACTTCCAACATAGCCAGTAGGCTGAAGTCTCAGTGGGCCGGTAGTTCTTCGCGGATTCCGGCCCGTGCCGGGGAGAGTGGCAGCTGGCGGCAGCCCGCCTCTGTGCGGTTGCTTTCATTGCCCCTTGACGAACCGGCACTTTCCAGGGTAGGTCCGCATGTCAGTAGAAAACATGTCTGCGTTCCCCAACAGGTTTGCTTTCGTGGCCCGAAGGCATGCGGACCTACCCGCCCATTCCTCCCTGCGTCGGCCGCAGCGACCACCGTCCACCTGCCTGTTCCGGCGATGGCCTATACTGGACCGTCGACGTGGAAGCCCGCTGGGCGCTTCGCGCATCATGAAATCTGCGGTTTGCAGCACAACGCTCGAAAGGCCACTGAGTGCGGGTCGTCACCATCATCCCGACGTACAACGAGATTGAGTCCCTCCCGAAGACCGTAGCCCGCCTTCGCTCCGCCGAACCCGACTCCGACATCCTGGTGGTCGACGACAACTCCCCGGACGGCACCGGCGCCCTGGCCGACCGGATGGCCGCCGAAGATGCCGCCATCCACGTGCTCCACCGGGAGGGCAAAGCAGGTTTGGGCGCGGCCTACATCGCCGGCTTCCGCTGGGGCCTTGACGCCGGCTACGACGTGCTGGTGGAGATGGACGCCGACGGCTCCCACCAACCGGAGGAACTGGCCAGGTTGCTGTCCGCGCTGCGCGACGGCGCAGACATGGCCAAAGGCTCCCGCTGGATTCCCGGCGGGAAAGTGGTCAACTGGCCGGTCCACCGCAAGGCCATATCCTTGGCCGGCAGCCTGTACTCGCGGCTGATGCTGGGCGTGACCATCCGCGACATTACCGGCGGATACAACGCCTTCAAGGCCCAGACGCTGCGCACCATCGATCTGGCTGCCGTGGAGTCGGTCGGTTACTGCTTCCAGATCGATCTCACCTGGCAGACCTTGAAGGCCGGACTGACGGTACGCGAAGTGCCCATCACCTTCGTTGAGCGGGAGTACGGCGACTCTAAAATGAGCGGCGGAATTGTCGCCGAGTCAATCGTCCTGGTCACCAAGTGGGGGATTGCCGATAAGTGGCGCCGCCTCCGTGCCAAGCGGGCCGAGCGGGCCTAGCCCGTCGTGACACAAAAGAGAGGGAGCAACCCGGATGCGCGGGTTGCTCCCTCTCTTTTGCGGACTTCTCTTTGAGGACTTCGAGCCGGAGCCTTAGGCGGTGCGGCGTTCCCCGCGGCGTTCGCGCAGCTTCGTCAGCCGGTCTTCGAGGATCTGTTCCAGTTCCTCGACGCTGCGGCGTTCCAGCAGCATGTCCCAGTGAGTGCGGACGGGCTTGGCATTCGGGTCAACGGGACGTTCTCCGTTGACGAGGAGTGCTTCCTTGCCGGACTTGGAAACCCAGACCGCGGGAATCTCTGCCTCTGCGGCGAAGGTGACGAACACCTGCTCGCCGTCCTCGCAACGGTACTCGACGCGCTGGCGCGGAGCCGGCTCGACTCCGGATTCAGTCTCCATGCTCTGCGCTCCGAGGCGCATGCCCCGCAGGCTACGATCGCTCATGATCTCTCCCTCTTGTCTTGTGGCGGACCCGGTGGATTGGACCACGTCCGCGATGGCTCGCTAACACCCTCAACGTCGGCGGGCGGCCGTCTGTTCCCGGTCGCAGATGATAATGGCAATCTGCTCCACGTCAAGGATGGTTATGAGCGGCAACTTCCCGGCAAACCACCCATTATAGTCCGCGCCGGTGTTCCCGGTAAACCGAAGCACGGGACGCCCGGGGATCCGGACTAGCGGATACCCCGGGCGTCCCGGCCCTGGCTTGCTTCGGCGCCGGTGGCTAGCCGCGCGGTTCGTTGTCGGTGGCGGAAGCGGCCGGTGTGCCGCTGTCCGGAACCGCGGCGCCCAGCACACTGCCAATGCCCTTGAGTGCTTCGCCGACTTCGCTGGGGATAATCCAGAGCTTGTTCGACTCGCCTTCGGCAAGTTTGGGCAGCGTCTGCAAGTACTGGTAAGCCAGCAGCTTTTGCGTGGGGTTGCCCTTGTGGATGGCGTCGAACACCTTCTGGATGGCCTGGGCTTCACCGTCGGCCCGCAGGATGGCGGCCTTGGCATCGCCTTCGGCCGCCAGAATGGCTGCCTGCCGCTTTCCCTCGGCGGTCAGGATCTGGGACTGCTTGGTGCCTTCGGCGGTCAGGATGGCGGCCCGGCGGTCACGCTCGGCCCGCATCTGCTTTTCCATCGAATCCTGGATAGAGTGCGGCGGATCAATCGCCTTGAGCTCCACCCGCGAGACGCGGATGCCCCAGCGGCCGGTGGCTTCGTCCAGGACTCCGCGCAGTTGGCCGTTGATCTGGTCACGGGACGTGAGTGCCTCTTCCAGGTTCAAGCCGCCGACCACGTTGCGCAGGGTAGTGGTGGTCAGCTGTTCGACAGCCTGGATGTAGTTGGCGATCTCGTAGGTCGCGGCCCGGGCATCGGTGACCTGGAAATAAACCACGGTGTCGATGGAGACCACCAGGTTGTCTTCGGTGATCACCGGCTGCGGCGGGAAGGACACCACCTGTTCGCGCAGATCCAGCAGCGGCAGCAGTCGGTCCACGAAGGGGATCAGGATGGTGAGTCCGGGGTTCAAGGTGCGCAGGTACTTGCCCAGCCGCTCCACGACGCCGGCCCGTGCCTGCGGGACGATCCGTACGGCTCGGACCAGAACGATCACGACGAACAAGATCAGGACCAGCAGCACGATCCAGATTGCGATATTGCTATCCATAGTTCCCCTCTAAGAGTGGTGTCAGTGGCTCACGGCGCCGGAACCCGGCCCGGAGCGGGTTTTACTGGGCCGCAAGCGGCCCGTCTGTGTGCTGTGGTGTCACGACGGCGGTAGCGCCCTCGATCCGTGCCACCGAGACACGCTGGCCTGCCGGAATGGCCGATCCGTCCGCCGACCTGGCCGTCCACGTGTCGCCGCCGATCTTGACCACACCGGAGTGGTCGGTGACGGATTCAAGCGCAATCGCCGACTCGCCGATCAGCCGGTCCACGTTCGTGGCCAGGTCCCGCGGCCCCCTGTGTAGATGCCGCAGCGCGACCGGTCGGACGAACAGCACCATCAGCAGGGCCACGACGCAGAAGATGACCACCTGAAGCCAGAAGGGCAGTCCGAGCAGAGCCGCGAACAAAGCCACCAGCGCACCGGAGGACATCATGATGAAGAACAGGTCCAGCGTCATCATTTCGATGATGGCCAGGATCAGAAACACGACCAGCCAGGTGACCCAGCTGTTGGCGACAATCCATTCGATCATCAGCACTCCCTGATGTTTGGAGCAGCCGCCGTGTCCTCAACCTGCATCGTTCAAGCAAGCATCCACCGCGAGCTGCTGCTGCCCTTGATACCTCCATCATGCCCGACTGCGGGCGGCAACGGAGTGAATTTCGCCACTTGCATGTGGTATTGGGCGTATCGTGGCCAAGTTGTAACCAGAAGGGCATCGTCCGAGGACCAGGGCACGGGGTGGATAGGATGGTGCGGTGCTAAAAACCGCGCCCTGCCGCGCATTCCGGAGCGTGCCATGCAGACCGTGCTGACCAGCAACCGGCTGTCCCTGCGGACGCTTCGCCTGTTTGCCGGGCTCTTCGCCTATGGCATCGCCATCGCGCTGATGATCCGGGCCAATCTCGGCTCCGCGCCCTGGGACGTCCTGAGCCAAGGCATCGCCCGGGCAACGGGCATGAGCTTCGGCTGGGCCACTGTGGCGATCAGCGCGGCGGTGCTGCTGCTGTGGATCCCGCTCCGGCAGAAGCCGGGTGCCGGCACCATTGCCAACGCGCTGCTCGTCGGCTTCTTCGCCGACATCGGGCTGCTGGTCATTCCGCTCTGGCATCACCTCGCCGCCCAGCTGCTGTCATTCGGTTCCGGCCTGCTGCTGCTTGCGGCGGCAAGCGCCCTGTACATCGGAGCGGGCCTCGGCCCCGGCCCTCGCGACGGCTTGATGACCGGCCTGCATACCGTCACCGGGTGGCAGGTCTGGATTGTCCGGACCGGAATCGAAGCGGCGGTGACGCTGGCGGGCTGGCTGCTCGGCGGCGTCGTCGGGCTCGGGACGCTGGTGTTCGTGCTGGCCATCGGACCCCTGATCCAGCTGTTCCTCAAGTGGATGTACGTCGACCTGAAGCCTGCCGCCGGCAAAGAGGCCGCCAAGCCCGTCCACGACTAGCCCGGGCAGAGGTAAGCGCAGGCCTAGCCGCGGCCGCGGCGGCGGTAGGCAGCCACGGTGAACCGTGCGGTCACCGGAAGCTCGCCGCCGTCGGCCCTGGCGGCGGCAGCCGCCCGGACGGCTTCGGCGTCGAGGTGGTGGGCGTTGGGCCCCATCATGACCAGCCGCACAATATCCTCGGCGCCCAGCTGAAGTGGCACCTCAAGCGCATCCGATTTCACTTCCTCGAAGCCAACGCCCAAGGTTTCGCCCAGCCGTTCCGATTTGTCCGTATCGACGGCAAGCAGCGGTACCACCTCGCGCAGTTCGTCAAGGTGCCCCGGTGCGGCGGTGGCCATCACCAGATGGCCGCCCGGTTTCAGCACCCGGGCGAACTCGGCCGGGTTGCGGGGAGCGAAGACGTTGAGGATCAGGTCGGTGCTCCCCGCGGACAGCGGCAGCGGTTTCCACAGGTCCCAGACCACGCAGAGCGCCTCCGGCAGCGCCCGCGCAGCCCGGCGAAGGGCGAACTTGGACAAATCCAACGCCAGGGCCCGAGCGTCCGCCACCTTACGCAGCACGGCCTCGAGGTAATACCCGGTGCCGGCGCCGGCATCCAGCAAGACGGGAGCGGGAGTTCCGGCCAGGAGCGTGCCCGCGGTGGCCGCCAGTTGCCGGGCCAGCGGAGCGTAATGCCCGGCACCCAAAAAGGCCTCCCGGGCGGACACCATCTCGGCGGTGTCCGGAATGAACCGGGTGCCGCGGCCGGTGAGCATGTTGACGTAACCCTGCCGGGCGCCGTCGTACTGGTGGCCTGCCGCGCAACGCAGGCCCTGGGCCGGAACCTGCCCGGCGGCTTCCAACTGTTCCCCGCAGACCGGGCAGAGCATCAGCGGTATCAGGTCCAGGGGGCGCGCGGCGGAGGGCATGCTCCATCCTAGGCAAAGCGGCTGGCCGTCCTGCTGATTGGCTCCGGCCCGGCGATGAGACTAGGCTCACAGGGGTGAGATCTGAAGACATTGCTTTATTTAATTCGCTGTCCGGCCCCACGCTCCACCCGGACGGGAGCCGGGCGGCCGTCTCCGTCACCCATCCGGACTTTGCGTCGGACAGTTATGTAGGGCAACTGTGGGAAGTCCCGCTGGACGACGGCGGTGCCCCGCGCCGCCTGACCCGCGGCTTCAGGGACTCCGCCCCGGCCTACTCGCCCGACGGCGGTGCACTGGCTTTCCTGCGGGCGGCGGCGCCGGGGGAGCGGCCGCAGCTGATGGTGGTGGACAGCCGCGGCGGCGAGCCGGTGGCCGTCACCGAGCAGAAACTCGGGGTCTCCGCGTTCGTCTGGGCGCCGGACTCGCGACGCTTGGTCTTCGCAGCCCGCGTCCCGGCGGAGGGTCGGTACGGCACGGTGGACGGCGTGGGCCCCGGCGCCGAGGATGCCCGGCTGGTCACCGGCTACAAGTACCGGATGAACGGCGCCGGCTACACCGGCGACAAGCGCACCCATTTGTTCATGGTGGACGCCCCGGACCTGCAGGCCGAACCGGCGGTAGCACCGGTGGGCCGGGCCCGGAAGGCCACCGAGGACGCCGGCGCAGAGTTCTCCGCCGTGCCCGCCGCCCGGCAGCTCACCGGCGCGGACGCCGACCACGAGAGTCCGGCCTTCAGCCCGGACGGCAGGACGCTGTACTTCACCGCAGCCCTGCACAACTGCGCCGACGAGGATCTGCGGAGCGACGTCTATGCCTTGGACCTCGAGGCCTCCGAAGCGCCGCCGCGGCTGATGACCAATCTGTCCGGCGAGACGCTCGGCGCCGGCGCCCCACGGCCCAGCGCCGACGGCGCCTGGCTGTTCTACCTGGCCAGCTCGATCGGCGGCGGGACGGACTTCGTCGCCCGCAACACTGCGCTGTACGTGGCTCCAGTGTCCGCTCCGGGGGAGCCGCGCCGGCTGACCGATCCGGAGACGCTGGATCTGGCCGCAGGCGAACTGGTCGCTGCCGGCCAGGACTCCGTGCTGGCCGTGAACCGGCACCGGGGCGCCGCGCAGTTGCTGGAAGTTTCCGCCGCGGGCGGCATCACCGTGCTTGTCGACGGACCGCTGCAGGTGGCGGCGGCCGCTCGCGCCGCGGGCCGGTCCGTGGTGAGTATTTCCGACGCGGGGACCGCGGGGGACCTGGCCCTGGTTACCGATTCTGGCCTCTCCCGTTTGACCGACTTCTCCGCTGCGTTGCGCGGCGCCGGCATCGGCGAACTCCGGGAAGAGGTCTTTGCCTCGGCGGACGGCTACCCGGTGCACGGCTGGGTGCTGTTGCCCGAGGGCGAGGGCCCGCATCCGGTGCTGCTGAACATCCACGGCGGGCCGTTCGCCCAGTACGGCTGGGAGGTATTCGATGAGGCGCAGGTCTACGCCGAGGCGGGCTACGCCGTCGTGATGTGCAATCCGCGGGGCTCGGCCGGCTACGGCCAGGCGCATGGCCGGGCCATCAAGGGCGCGATGGGGACCGTGGATATGGCGGACGTGCTGGCGTTCTTGGAAGGCGCCGTCGCCAAGTACCCGCAGCTGGACGGCAGCCGGCAGGGCATCATGGGCGGCTCCTACGGCGGCTATCTGACCGCCTGGACGGTGTCGCAGGACCACCGGTTCGCGGCGGCGATCGTGGAGCGCGGATACCTGGACCCTCCGTCGTTCGTCGGGTCCTCGGACATCGGCTGGTTCTTCTCCGACGAATACACCGGCACGGATCCGGACCGGGTCCGCGGCCAGAATCCCTTCGCCCAGCTGGATGCGGTGCGCACGCCGGTATTCGTCATCCACTCCGAAGAGGACCTGCGCTGTCCGCTGGAACAGGCCCAGCGCTACTACGTGGGGCTGAAGCAGCGCGGCATCCCCACCCAGCTGCTGATCTTCCCCGGTGAGAACCATGAGTTGTCGCGTGCCGGCACCCCGTGGCACCGGAAGCAGCGCTTCGACGAAATCCTGCGGTGGTGGGCAACCTATCTCCCCACCGAGCAGAACAACGACGGCGGGCTCGCGGCCGCAGCCGGCACGACAGCAGCTGCTCCGGCGTAGGGCCGCCCGAGCAGGGCGGCGAAGCTCCTGCTCCGGCGCAGGGTTGCCCGAGCCGGGCGCCGGGGCTAGAAGTCCAAGCCGGCGCGCGCCTGGTCAACCGTTGGCTGCGCCCAATAGCGGACGTATTCGGCATTGCCGCAGAGCGAACGCGGCAGCATCTTGTCCACGTAGATGGTGCCGGACAGGTGGTCCGTTTCGTGCTGGACGATCCTCGCCTGCCAGCCGGTGAAGCTGTCGCGCCGGTGGCTGCCGTCGGGCTGGTCGTAGTCCAGTTCGACGCTGCGGTGCCGTTGCACTACGCCTTGGAATCCGGCGAAGGACAGGCACCCCTCATAGAAGGCGGCCGTTTCTTCGCCGACGGCGCGGTAGGACGGATTGATGATCGCGAAGTAGGGGAGCGGGGCGCGTTGACGGGCTTCGGCTAGCTCGGGCTCCGCATCGAAGGTGTCCTCAAGGACCGCAATCCGCAGCGGGACCCCGATTTGCGGAGCCGCGAGTCCGACGCCCGGGGCGGCCTGCATGGTCCGGCGCATCAGCTCCAACAAAGCGGTCAGGTCGGCAGCGTCCAATTGCCCGTCGAAGGTGGCTGCCTGCCGGCGCAGCATCGGTTCGCCGACCTGGAGGATCGGGGCGGGTTCGCCGGAGGCCGCCAGGGTTTGGACGAGATCGCGCAGTTGCTCGGCAGAGTAGTCGGTCACAGCTGTCAAGTGTAGGTGCTGGCACGGCCCGATATTCGCTGGCGGGGGTGCGGCGCCGGCCGCACCCGGGCGTTAGCCCGCCTGGCCGGCAGCCGCACACGCATCCGTGATGAAGCGGTACACCGCGCGGTCAAAGTCGTGGCCCGCGTCTAAACGGAGGATGCCGTGCCAACTCCCCGCCGCGATGCTCACCGGGATCCGGGTGCCCAGCTTGTCTTCGGCCAGGGCGTGCTGATCGCAGCGCATCGGCACAATGTGCAGGCTCAGGCGGGACGCCGGGTCCGATCCGTGCACGCGGAGGTTCCGGGGCCAGGGATGTCTGCCGTCCTCGTCCAGCAGCGTAGTGGTGCCGAAGGATTCGATGACCATCGATGCTTTCCCACCGGACGGTTCCACTTCTATTCCCACCACTGCCGAGCCGCTGCCGGGCAGCACCTTCAGGGTCTGGTCCACCCGGACCTCGGCCACCGAAGCCGCGGCCTGCGCCAAGCAGTCCGCGGAGTGGTTGCGGGAGAGCACGTTGTGCGGATCGCCGGCCGGGACTTCCACAGTGCTCAGCCCGGACCGCTCGCTGTCCATCGTCACCGTTATCCGATCGGTCGCGGCCTCCGCCGGCTCGCCGGCCGAACATCGGGCCGGCGGCAGCTCGGCCGGCAGGCTGACCGTTGAACCGGCAGCGACCCTGGTCCCGCCGATGCGTGTGGGCTTCCAGTCCGCCGCTCCTGCATACAGCGCCGAATGCAGGCTGGCCGACGTCACGAGCACGGGGTCTTGGGAAATGTTCGTGATCAGCAGGTTGACCACACGGTCCGTGTAATGGGCGCGGCCCTGGTCCACGGCTGCGGATACGGGATGGTTATCCGCCGGGGTTGCGGGGGACAGGTCCTTTGGAGCCACGGTACATGCAGACAGCAGGGCGGCCGCCGCCAGCAGCCACACCGAACAGTTCGCATTCCTTCGGCGGCCGTGATCCATGCCACTAAGGTAGTACCAACTCCGGTGGACTTGGTCCTCGCCAGCAGCGAAAGGGCACCTTATGGACGAACGACTTATGCTCCTCGACACCGCCTCGCTGTATTTTCGGGCCTTCCACGCACTGCCTGACTCGATCAAGGCCAAGGACGGAACGCCGGTGAACGCCGTGCGCGGGTTGCTCGACATCGTGGCCCGGCTGGTCACCGACTACCGGCCCAGTCATCTGGTCGCCTGCTGGGACAACGACTGGCGTCCCGCCTGGCGGGTCGAGCTGATGCCGACCTACAAACGCCACCGCGTGGCCTCCACCGTGCCGGGCGGTGTCGATGTTGAGGAGACGCCGCCGGGACTGGTGGACCAACTGCCGTTGATCCGCGAGGTGCTTGCCGCGCTCAACCTCGCCGTCGTCGGGGCCGACGCTCATGAGGCCGACGACGTGATCGGCAGCCTCGCCACCCAAGCCGACGTTCCCGTCGACATCGTGACCGGGGACCGGGACCTGTTCCAACTGGTCAATGACGAGCGCGGCATCCGGGTGATCTACACCGCCCGGGGCATGAGCAATCTGGAAGTCCTCACGGACGTGTCCGTGGTGCGCAAGTACGGTGTTCTGCCGGAACAGTACGCGGACTTCGCCACGCTGCGCGGAGATACCTCGGACGGCCTGCCAGGGGTGTCAGGCATCGGCGACAAGACCGCGGCCGGGCTGCTGAAAGACCATGGCAGCCTGGACGGGATAGTTGCCGCGGCGGCGGACCCGAAGGCTGCGATGTCCGCGCGGTTCCGGGCGAAGATTGCCGAAGCGGCCGACTACCTCAAGGTGGCGCCCACCGTTGTTAACGTTGTCCGGGACCTGAACCTCGGCGGCTTTGACGGCCGCCTGCGGGCACCGGACAGCGACCGTGCGGAACGGCTGGACCGGCTCGGCACCGAACTGAATATCAGTGGGCCGCTGGGCCGAGCCCGCAAAGCCTTGGCGACGGTCGGCGAGGCCTCCGCCTGACCGTTCCGCCGGGACACGCCGGATGCTCCCGCAGGCGGCGGCCCAGACCGGTCAGGAATGGAGAAGCGCCCGCTTCGATGCCACGGCTAGCATTACCGTCATGGTTATTTTCACCGTCGGAGACCGCAACGGTGACCCCGCCCTACAGATGGAGACACAATGAGCACGGCCACCACGACGGACTCGCAGCCGGGGCCGATGCACGCCGCGGACCGCCACGACCTGATCACCGTCCAGGGCGCGCGGGTGAACAACCTGAAGGACATCAGCGTCGAGATCCCCAAACGCCGCTTGACGGTTTTTACCGGTGTTTCCGGCTCCGGCAAGAGTTCACTGGTGTTCGCCACCATCGCCGCGGAGTCCCAGCGGATGATCAACGAGACGTACAGCGCCTTCGTGCAGGGATTCATGCCGACGTTGGCTCGCCCCGAGGTCGACGTGCTCGAAGGCTTGACCACCGCGATCATCGTGGACCAGGAACGGCTGGGCGCCAACCCGCGTTCCACCGTTGGCACCGTCACGGATGCCAACGCCATGCTGCGGATTCTTTTCAGCCGGTTGGGGGACCCGCACATCGGCTCACCCAACGCGTATTCGTTCAACGTTCCCTCGGTGAAGGCCAGCGGGGCTATTACCGTGGAGCGCGGCGGCAAGACCAAGGCCGAAAAGGCGACCTTCAACCGGCTGGGCGGCATGTGCCCGCGCTGCGAAGGCATGGGCTCGGTGAGTGACTTCGATCTGACCGCACTCTATGACGGCGCCAAGTCGCTGTCCGAGGGCGCCCTGACCGTCCCCGGCTACAGCATGGACGGCTGGTACGGCCGGATTTTCAGCGGTGCCGGCCTGCCGATGGATAAGCCCATCGGCAAGTACACCAAAAAGGAGCTGCACCAGCTGCTCTACGCCGAGCCCACCAAGATCAAGGTGGAGGGCATCAACCTCACCTACGAGGGCCTGATCCCCAAGATTCAGAAGTCCATGCTCTCCAAGGACCGCGAGGCGATGCAGCCCCACGTCCGCGCCTTCGTGGACCGGGCCATCACCTTTGACACCTGTCCCGATTGCGCCGGCACCCGGCTGGCCCAGGAGGCCCTGTCGTCAAAGATTAAGGGGCAAAACATCGCGGACCTCTGCTCGCTGCAGATCACCGACCTGGCCGACTGGGTCAGGAAGCTGGATGAACCTTCGGTCGCCCCGCTGGCTCTCGGGGCTTCAGCATCTGCTCGACGCGTTTACCGAAATCGGCCTCGGCTATCTTTCCCTCGACCGTCCCTCGGGCACCCTGTCCGGGGGAGAGGCGCAGCGCACCAAGATGATCCGGCATCTCGGTTCGTCCCTCACGGACGTTACCTATGTCTTTGACGAGCCAACCATCGGCTTGCACCCGCATGACATCGAGCGGATGAATCAACTGCTGCTGCAGCTGCGGGACAAGGGCAACACCGTGCTGGTGGTGGAGCACAAGCCGGAGACCATTGCCATTGCCGACCACGCGGTCGACCTCGGCCCACGTGCCGGCGCTGCCGGGGGAGAAGTCGTCTTCGAGGGAAGCGTCGAAGGGCTGCGCGCCAGCGACACGCTGACCGGCCGGCACCTGGACGACCGGGCGACGCTCAAAGAAACCGTCCGCCAGGCCAGCGGCGCGCTTGAGGTCAGGGGCGCCACCACAAACAACCTGCAGGGCGTCGACGTCGATATCCCGCTAGGGATTCTCTGCGTCCTGACCGGGGTCGCCGGTTCCGGCAAGAGCTCACTCATCAACGGCTCGGTGGCCCGCCGTGACGGCGTGGTGGTGGTTGACCAGGGCGCGATCCGCGGTTCCAGGCGCAGCAATCCGGCAACCTACACCGGACTGCTCGAGCCGATCCGGAAGGCGTTCGCCAAGGCCAATGGCGTCAAGCCGGCGCTCTTTAGTTCAAATTCGGAGGGCGCCTGCCCGGTCTGCAACGGCGCCGGCGTGATCTACACCGACCTCGGCATCATGGAAACCGTCGAGTCGACCTGCGAGGAATGCGAAGGCAAGCGCTTCCAGTCCGCAGTGTTGGAGTACACGCTGGCGGAGAAGAACATCGCGGAAGTGCTCGCGATGTCCGTCACCGAGGCAGAGGAATTCTTCGGCTCCGGTGAGGCGCGCACTCCGGCAGCGCACAAGATCCTGGACCGGCTGGCGGACGTTGGCCTCGGCTACCTCACGCTGGGCCAGCCGCTCACCACCCTGTCCGGGGGAGAGCGGCAGCGACTCAAGCTGGCCACACAGATGGCTGAAAAGGGCGACATCTACATCCTCGACGAGCCGACCACTGGGCTTCATCTGGCCGACGTCGAGCAGCTGCTCGGCCTGCTGGACCGGCTGGTGGACTCCGGAAAGTCGGTCATCGTGATCGAGCATCACCAGGCCGTCATGGCGCATGCAGACCGGATCATCGATCTCGGCCCGGGCGCCGGCAATGAGGGCGGCCGGATCGTCTTCGAAGGCACACCCGCCGAACTGGTTGCCGACCGTTCCACCCTGACCGGCAAACACCTGGCGGCGTACGTCGGCGGCTAAGCCGGCGCCGAGCGAAGCCCCGACGCTGGGACGGGGCACAGGCGCCGGACCAGAATGAGGCCATAGCGGTCGGATCCGCCGCCCGTACCTTCCGGACAGAACCAGCCCGGCCCGGGAACCCCGAAGGATCGAGACAGCAGATGAAGGCCATCGTCGCCGGTGCCGGGATCGCCGGCCTCGTGGCAGCCCGCCAACTGGGTCTGGCCGGGTGGGACGTCGAGGTTCTGGAGAAATCGCCCGCACCCCGGCCCGATGGCTACATGATGGATTTCTTCGGGCCCGGCGTGGAGGCATCCGAACGGATCGGTCTCTATCCGCATCTGGCAGAAGTCGCCTATCACGTAGAGGCGGTCGAATACGTCGACGCCGGGGGACACCCGACGGCGCGCCTGGACTATGACCACTTCGCTCGTCTCGCCGGCGGCAAAGTCCTGAGTCTTCTCCGGCCGGATATGGAGCGCGCCGCCCTCGCTGCCTTGCAGGCCGTCCCCTCCGGGCGCGTCCGGGTCCGCTACGGATCACGGGTATCCGGTGTGCGGACAGACGCGGACCGCGCCCACATTGAAATAGAAGGTTCATCCGATGCGCCGCTCTCCGCCGACGTCATCATTGGCGCCGACGGCATCCACTCAGAGGTACGCGCGGCTGTGTTCGGCCCTGAAGATGACTATCTGCGCCCGCTGGGCATGCGCGCAGCGGCCTTCATCGTGAGCGAGCCACGGCTGAACGAGCGCTTCCGGAACCGCTTCCTGCTTACCGACACGATCAACCGGGTGGTCGGTCTCTACAGCCTCCGCGCCGATGAAGTGGCAGCGTTCCTCGTCTACCGGGAACCCGCGGGGATTCCGGGAATGCCGGAAGCAGCAGGGGAGCAGAGTCCGCGGGAGCGGCTCCGCCGAGAATTTTCAGGTCTCAGCGAAACGGTTGATCGGCTGCTCGAGCTGTGTCCTGAGGAGCCGTACGACGATGTTGTTGCCCAAATCCTTATGCCTGGCTGGCATAAGGGGAGGATCGTACTGGTGGGTGATGCCTGCGGGGCTGTCTCTCTTCTGGCCGGGCAAGGCGGCTCGCTCGCGATCGCTGGAGCGGCACTATTGGGCGATGTCCTCGGTCCCGTGACCTCGCCATCCGGAATCGGCCCTGCCCTGGCCGAGTTTGAGCAGCGCTGGCGACCGCTAGTGGAAATCGCGCAGGGTTCCGGCAGGCGCGCAGCATCAACGTTCCTTCCCGCAACCAAGGCCCAGCGGCTCCTGCGCCGGTGGATTGTGCGGGCAACGGGATTGCCTGGGCTCGATCGCCTGGTGGCCCGCCAAATCCTGCGCACCATCGCAAAATAAAGGGCTGTATTCCTGGCCGCCCATTGAATCTGGCCAGCTGACCCACTACATTATGTCAAGCAAGTCGGGATGTAGGAGTTGTGTCAGACCACCGCTTCCGAAAGCGAGTCAATCGTCCGGTCCCGGCAGGCTGCAGCTTGGAACGTCCGCCTGATGATTGCCGCGGCGCATCGGCGTTCCTGCCGACAACTGGGCGGAACGTTGGCGTGCCGGCAGCCGGACAAGAGGCGCTGAACCTGGAGGCGCCTGCAGGCCGGTTGAATATTGAATGTCCGTTCTCAGTGTAGTTGTCAGTAGCGACGTGGGAACTGACAGATTGAACGAGAATTATCCAGAAACCGTACCCTGACATGTTGAATGCGAAAACTGACATCTGGAATGAGAACGGACATTGGAGGCGCTCTGCGCCCCCTTTTCACTGCCCTACTTTGAACGCCGATAATCCACATTATGTCAAGTAGTACTCTGCGTATCTCATCAGATGAATCAATTCGCCCCACTCCTCAGAGCGGTCGTTGAAGAATTCCCCGACCGCGTGCTGTGGGGCACCGACTGGCCACACCCGAACCTCACGGACCACATGCCCGACGACGGGCTGCTAATCGACTACATCCCTCAGGTGGCCACCACCGCGGAGCTGCAGCACAAGCTGCTGGTCACCAACCCGATGCACCTCTATTGGCCAGGCGAAGAAGTCTAGCCCCACCCGCCTACACTTGTCCGAAGTATTTCAATGATGCATTCCAACGCCGCCAACCGCCTGGACCGGTTGCCGATATCCAAGTTCCACAAGTTCGCCCTGGTGGCCGTCTCGTTCGCTTATTTCTTCGAATTTGCGGACATCAACAGCTTTGCCACTGCCGTGCCAAACTGATCCACCTGTCAGCCCGGCCGGCCTTCCAAGAAGCTAGCCAATCAGGGCCAGCACCGCCCCGGCCGCGACCACTCCCCCGGCTTCCGTGCGCACGTCCGTGACGGTGCCGTTCCGGTGCGCGGGGACCTCGGTTTCCATCTTCATGGCTTCGAGGATAAGCACCGGATCCCCGGCCGAGACCTCAGTGCCCGGCTCCACCAGCCACTTCACTACGGTTCCGGCCATGTCGGCGCGCAGTTCGGCCGGGTCGGCACTACCGGCGGCAGCGCCGCCGTCGGACGCTCCAGTCACGCTGATACCCGAAGGTACCGCCCCGCCGGAACGGGCCCAGCCGTCCAGGAGGTCGGCCGGCAGTCCGACCGCGAGTCGGCGGCCGTCGACGTCAACGGTGATGGTGCGGCGTTCGCCGTCGGGCGCGGTGGTGCTGTAGTCCGGGTCGGCGGGGATGCTGTCCGCGAAGTCGGTTTCGATCCAGCGGGTGTGGATGCCCAGCCCGTCCTCGGAGGTGAAGTCCGGAGACTCCAGCACGGCCCGGTGGAAGGGCAGCACGGTGGCCACCCCGGTGACGCGCATTTCGGCGAGGGCGCGGCGGGCGCGGCGCAGCGCATGCTGGCGGTCCGCGCCGGTGACGATCAGCTTGGCGAGCAGGGAGTCGAACTGCGGCGCCACGAAGGAACCGGAACGGACCCCGGTGTCCAGCCGGACGCCCGGCCCGGTGGGTCCGATGAACTCGCCGATCGTGCCGGGCGAGGGCAGGAAGCCGCGGCCCACGTCCTCGGCGTTGAGCCGGAATTCAAAGGCGTGCCCGCGCGGCAGCGGGTCGCCGGCAAGCCGCAACGTCTCGCCGGCGGCAATCCTGAACTGCTCCTGGACGAGGTCGACACCGGTGGTTTCCTCGGTGATGGGATGCTCCACCTGGAGGCGGGTGTTCACTTCGAGGAAGGCCACGGTGCCGTCGGCCGCGACCAAAAATTCCACGGTGCCGGCGCCGGAGTAGCCGGCTTCCCGGCAGACTGCCTTGGCGGCGTCGTAAATCAGCTTGGTCTGCTCCTCGCTCAGGAACGGCGCGGGCGCCTCCTCGAGGAGTTTCTGGTGCCGGCGCTGCAGGGAGCAGTCCCGGGTTCCGACCACCACCACATTGCCGTGCCAATCGGCGAGGACCTGCGCCTCCACGTGGCGGGGCCGGTCCAGGTAGCGTTCCACGAAGCATTCTCCGCGGCCGAAGGCAACGACGGCTTCCCGGACCGCGGAGTCGAAGGCTTCCTCGACCTCGTCGAGGACCCGGACCACTTTCAGGCCGCGCCCGCCGCCGCCGAAGGCAGCCTTGATGGCGATCGGCAGGCCGTGCTGTTCGGCGAAGGCGCGCGCCTCGGCGGCCGTGGCCACGGGGCCGTCGCTGCCGGCAACCAGCGGCGCGCCGGCCCGGACGGCCGCGTCGCGGGCGGTGATCTTGTTCCCGAGCAGCCGGATGGCGTCGGGGCTGGGACCGATCCAGGTCAGCCCGGCGTCCAGGACGGCCTGGGCGAAGTCGGCGTTCTCGGAAAGGAACCCGTAGCCGGGGTGGACGGCGTCCGCACCGGATTCGGCTGCGACGGCGAGGAGTTTCGGGATGTTCAGGTAGGTGTCCGCGGGCGAGTTGCCGTGCAGGCTGAAGGCCTCATCCGCGGCGGACACGTGCAGGGCGTCGGCGTCGATGTCGGCATACACCGCCACGGATGCCAGCTGCGCGTCGTCGCAGGCCCGGGCTATGCGGACCGCGATTTCTCCACGGTTGGCGATCAGGACCTTGCGCATCAGTTACTCGCTTCTTCTTCGGTGTCGGATGTGGCGTCGGATTCGGGGGCGGCGTGGCCGCCGGTGGCGGATTCAGCCCAGCGGAACCGGATCCGTCCGCCGATGGGGACCTGCGCGGCGAGGTCCAGCTGGGAGTCGACCACCACGGCAATCACCGGGTAGCCGCCGGTGATCGGATGATCGGCCAGGAAGAGCACGGGCAGGCCCTCGGGCGGGACCTGCAGGGCACCGGGGACGGTGCCTTCGCTGGGCAGCTCGCCTTGGCGGGTACGCCGCAGCGGGTTCCCGTCCAGCCGCATGCCAACCCGGTTGGACTGCGGCAGCACGTCCCACTCCTGCGCGGCGAAGGACTCCAGTGCCGTCTGGTCGAACCAGTCGGCGCGGGGACCGGGCACGACGTCGAGCACGGTCACCCCGGTGCCCGGGTACTCCGGCTGCAGTTCAGGATTTCCGACGACGCCGGACTCGGCCTCTCCGCCGGCGGCAAGGACCTGCCCGGCGCCCAGGGGCGCCGGACCGATCCCTGACATGGTGTCCCTGGAGCGGCTGCCCAGCACCGGGGCGGCATCCACGCCGCCGCGGACTGCAAGGTAGCTGCGGAAGCCGCGCTCCGGGGCACCGAAGCTGAGGGTTTCCCCGTCGAGCAGCGCGAAAGGGGCGGCCATCGGCACTGTTCGGTGCCAGGAGTCGCCGTTCTCGTCGGGCTTTGACGCGATGTCCAATTCCGACGGCGCCCCGGCGACGGCGAGGACCGTGTCACCCACGGCGCGGACCCTGAGTCCGCCGGCGACGGTCTCGATGACGGCGGCCGACGGCGCGTTCCCGACGAGGCGGTTGGCCCGGCGCAGCGAGGCCCGGTCCAGGGCGCCGGCCGCGGAGACGCCCAAGCCGGAGTGGCCATGCCGGCCCAGGTCCTCGACGAGGCTCTGCAGGCCCGGCGACACGATCCGGAGCCCTGCGGTGACGTCCCGCCCGGTTACACCGGCGGGGACGGAATTCTCCGCGGACGGCTCCGCGGCCACCGTGACGGTATCCCGGACGGGGCGGAACTGCACGCGGTGGCCGGGGGCGGCCAGGGCGGGCTGCTCCCTGTCCAGGTCCCACATTTTGGCGTTGGTGTGCCCGATCAGCTGCCAGCCGCCCGGGGACCGGCGGGGATAAACGGCCGAATAGTTGCCGGCCAGGGCCACCGAGCCCGCGGGGACGGCGGTGCGGGGCGAGCTGCGGCGCGGCACTTCGAGTTGCTGGTTCTCCCCTACCATGTAACCGAACCCCGGCGCGAAGCCGGCGAAGGCCACGGTCCACACCTGGCCGGAATGGGCAGCGATCACGCCGTCGGCCCCGAGACCGGCGAGCCGCCCGACTTCGGCGAGATCCTCGCCGTCGTACACGGTGTCGATGACCACCAGCTCACCGTCGCGCCGCACGCGGGCAGTGAGGTCGAGCTGCAGCAGCCCGGCGGCGATGCGCCGGGCCGAGGCCGGGGAATCGGCCTTGACCAGGACGGTCTCGGCGGCGGCCAGGATGTCCTGCTGCCCCGGCAGCGGCTTTTCGATGAGCAATGCCTGCAGGGCAAGGACGTCCTCGGTGCCGGAGAGCTCGGCGAGGACCGCGCGCGTTCCCACGGCCCGCACGGAACGGACCTTGTGCTTGGTGTGCTCAGTTGCTGCCGGGGTTTCCCTCGATGTCTCAATCATCAGCTGCCTTCATCGTTGCCGGTTCCGGTGGACAGGATCCGCGCCCTCAGACGCCGGCTTCCTGCAGGAGCCGCTCTTCTTCGGCGGTCTGCGGGTTGCGTCCGATGGCCAGTCCGATCACCGTCACGATCGAGGCGGCCGCGAGGTAACCGGCGATCAGGAACCAGTCGCCACTGGCGGCGAAGAGGGCGGTGAAGACCACTGGTGCGATGGCGCCGCCGATTACGCCGGCGAGGGTGTACGCCAGCGAACTGCCGGCGTAGCGCAGCCGGGCCGGGAACTGCTCGGTGATGTAGGCGGCCTGCGGCCCGTACATGAAGGCGTGGAACGCCAGTCCGATCACGATGCCGATGGTCAGTGTGATGACCGACTTGTCCTGGATCATGATGAAGAACAGCGGGATATAGACGGCGGTGCCGACGGCGGCGATGCCGTAGACGAGGCGGCGGTTGACACGGTCCGTGAGGGCGCCGGCCGCGGGGATCAGGACCAGCTGGAAGGCCGAGCCGATCAGGATCGCGCTGAGGACGTTGCTGGCAGTCATGCCCAGCTCCTTGGTGGCGTAGACGGCCATGAAGACGGTGAGCAGGGAGTACAGCACATCCGGGCCGACGCGGGAGAGGGCGGCGGACACGAGTGCGCGCGGTTCCTTGGTGAAGACCTCCTTGATGGGGGCCTTGGGCTGTTCGCCGTGGGCCTGGATGGCCTTGAAAATTGGGGTTTCCTCCAGCCTCAGCCGGATTAGCAGACCGAAGCCCACCAGGAAGGCCGAGGCGAGGAAGGCGACGCGCCAGCCCCAGGAAAGGAAGTCTTCGTTGCTCAGTGTCACTGCGAGGATGGCCAGGACGCCGTTGGCCATCAGATTACCGGCGGGCGGACCGATCTGCGCGGCGGAGGACCAGAATCCGCGCTTCCTGGCGTCGCCGAATTCACTCGACAGCAGGACGGCCCCACCCCATTCGCCGCCGACGCCGATGCCCTGGGCCAGGCGCAGCAGCACGAGGATGGTGGGAGCGGCCAGACCGATGGTGGCGTAGCCCGGAAGCGCGCCGATCAGCACGGTTGCGATGCCGATCAGCAGCAGGGTGGTCACAAGGACGTGCTTGCGGCCAATTTTGTCACCGAGCCGGCCGAAGATCACACCACCTATGGGACGGGCGAGGTAGCCCACCGCAAAGGTCGAGAAGGACAGCAGGAGCCCGATGTATTCGTCGTTGCCGGGGAAGAACACTTTGGGGAACACCAAGGCCGAGGCCACGGAGTAGATCGCGAAGTCGTAGTACTCCAGCGAGGTGCCGGTGAGGCTCGCGACGTAGGCCTTGAGGGCGCCGGGCGGCAGTTTCCTCTTGCCGGCGGCCGGGGTGGCCTGCTGCGGTGTGGTCATGGTTTTCCTCCAGGTGTGCGGGGTGCTGCCTGTTGCTTGGTGAGTGATGTCGTGGGTTGCGGAGTGGATGCGCTGTGGGCCGTTCCGCCGGAACGCCGGCTGGCGCCTCAGACGAACGCGGCGGTAGCGATCCCGGCACCGGTCAGCGCCTCGCGGACGGCGGAGGCCATGGCGACGGCCCCCGGGGAGTCGCCGTGGACGCAGATGCTTTCGGCGCGGATTTTGAGGACGGAGCCGTCGATGGTGCGGACGGCGGAGTCGGTGGCCATCCGGAGCACATGCTCCGCGACCGCCCGGGGGTCGTGCAGGACCGCTCCCGGAAGGGTTCGGGAGACCAATGTGCCGTCCGGGTTGTAAGCCCGGTCTGCGAAAGCCTCGGTGACGCCCCGGAGTCCGGCGGCCTCGGCCAGCCGCAGCACTTCCGAGCCCGGCAGGCCCAGGATCGGCAGGGTCGGATCCACCGATTTCACGGCGTCGACGACGGCCTGCGCCTGTGCGGTGTGCGCGACGATCGAGTTGTAGAGGCCGCCATGCGGCTTGACGTACTGGACCTGGCCGCCTTCGGCGGCGGCCAGCGCCTGCAGCGCGCCGATCTGGTAGACGACGTCGTCCGCCAGTTCGCCCGGATCGATGTCCACGAAGCGGCGGCCGAACCCGGCGAGGTCGCGGTAGCCGACGTGCGCGCCGATCACGATGCCCGCGGCAACCGCCTCGCGGCAGGTCCGGCGGATAACGCTGGGATCACCCGCGTGGAATCCGCAGGCCACGTTCGCGCTGGACACCGAGCGGAACATCGCGGTGTCATCGCCCAACGTCCAACGGCCGAATGACTCGCCGACGTCGCTGTTCAGGTCAATGGTTGCCATTTGTGATCCTCGTCTCATGATAGCCCGCTCCAAGGATGCACCAATATGACGGATTGTTCAACAATTCTTCGATTCCGCGATGTGACGATCGTGTAGATTCGGCTCTATGACGACTTCCGATGCAGCTGCCGGCCCCGCCCTGAGCCCGGCCGCCGCCCGGTTGCGCGTGGCCGTTCCCTCCGTGGCGGACCGGGTGGCGGCCGAACTGCGCCTGCAACTGGCGGAGGGCATTTTGCTGCCGGGAGCACGGCTGACCGAGTCGACCATCGCCGAGGACCTCGGGGTTTCCCGTAACACGGTGCGCGAAGCGTTCGCCGAACTGGCGGCCGAGCGGCTGGTGGTCCGCCTTCCCAACCGCGGCGTGTTCGTGGCGAGCCTTGGCCCGGGAGATATCCGCGACGTCTACACCGTGCGCCGCGCCATCGAAGTGAGCGCCATACGCGGGGGCGGCACCCCGGAGCGCGTGGCAGCGGTCCGCGCTGCAATCGAAGAGGGCAAAGCCGCGGCGGCCGCCGATGACGAGGAGGGACTGGGCAGCGCCAACCAGCATTTCCACGGCGCGATCGTGGCCCTGGCGGAGAGCAGGCGGCTGGACACGATCATGGCCCAGGTCCTGGCCGAGATGCGGCTCTTCTTCCACAAGGCCACCCTGGATGCGCATTTCTACAGGGGGTACCTGCCGGACAACGAGGAAATTTGCGAGGCCTTGGAAGCCGGGGAACTGGACCGGGCCGGCGAGCTTCTGTTGTCCTACCTGAACCGTTCAGAGGAGCGCCAGGCCGCCGTCCACGGGGACTGAGCGGGGGCCGCACCAGCTTGCCCTCCCCGCCCGGCACCCAAAAGAGGCTCGGCACCGTCCAGTCTGGGACGATGCCGAGCGTTAGAGCTACCGGATGGGTTACTTGGTGTTCGCACCCACAGTTTCGCTCTGGGCGGGCGTGGTCTTCTCCGGGACGGGCGGAGGCGTGGTCTTGCGCTTGAACTGCTTCCCGAGGATGCTTTCCCCGCCGCTGCGGTTCTTGTTGAAGATGTCGAAGGCAAGGGCCAGGAGGAGCACCAGGCCCTTGATGAGCTGCTGGTAGTCGGTGCCGAGCCCGAGGATCGACATGCCGTTATTCAGGACGCCCATGATGAGGCCGCCGACCATGGCGCCCGCCACGGTTCCGATGCCGCCCGTGACCGCCGCGCCGCCAATGAACGCCGCCGCGATGGCATCCAGTTCGAAGCCGGTGCCGCCGGCGGGTTGTGCTGAGTTGAGCCGGGCCGTGAAAACGAGGCCCGCGAGGGCAGGACCTGCCGTGCCGACAGTTGCACTGGGTCAATGGCCTGGTCCGGTGACGATCTTCTGTCGTTCGGCTTCGTGCGCCCCGCCCTTCTTCGCCAGCGTGGAACACGCCTCTTCGATGTCACGGGCGAGCGTGTCCACGTGCTCCCGGCTTAGCGTTTCCTTGACCAAGGCCCGCATGATGGTCACGTCCTGGGCGTCCGGCGGCATCGTGTACGCCGGCACCATCCAGCCCCGCTCTGCCGCGAGCTGCCAGGCAATATCGAACTCGTCGTACCCGGTCTCCTCGGCCAGCCGGAACGCGACCAAGGGAAGCTGCTCCGCGGCCCGGCCGATGATCTCGAACCGGCCCATCGCCTCCAATTTATCGGCCAGGACACCGGCGTTGGCCTGCATGTTCCGCATGATGTAGCTGTATCCGGCGCGGCCGTAACGCACAAAGTTGTAGTACTGGGCGAGAACCATAGCCGAACCCGTCGAAAAGTTCAGCGTGAACGTCGAATCTGTCTTACCGAGATAGTTCTCCTCGAACACCAGGTCTTTGGCCAGGTCGGCCCTCTGCCGGAAAATCAGCCAGCCGATGCCGGGATAGACCAACCCGAACTTGTGCCCGGAGACATTAATCGAACGGACCTGCTCAAGCCGGAAATCCCATTCGGAATCCGGGTAGAGGAAGGGCCAAACGAACCCGCCGCTGGCCGCGTCCACGTGCAGCGGCACATCAAGGCCCCGCTCGCGCTTCATCCGCAACAGCAAATCGTTAATACCGACGATGTCGTCCTTGTGCCCGGTGAACGTCGTCCCCAACACCGCCGCGACTCCGATGGTGTTCTCATCGATATGGGCCTGCACATCGTCCGGGCCGATCGTGTACTTTCCCGGCCGCAGCGGCACGATCCGCGGCTCGACGTCGAAATAGCGGCAGAACTTCTCCCACACCACATGCACGTCCCCTCCGAACACCAGGTTCGGACTTGACGCTGACTCAGCGGCGGCCTCGCGGCGCTTGCGCCAATTCCACTTCAGTGACAGACCGCCGAGCATGATTGCCTCGGATGACCCCTGGGTCCGGGCACCCGTCGTCTCACCGGGCGCGTGGAAGAGATCGGCCAGCATCCGAATGCAACGCTGTTCGATTTCCGCCGTACGCGGATACTCGGCATGGTCAATGAAATTACGGTGCAGGTTGTCGGCAATGATCCGCTGAGCCTCCGGCTCCATCCACGTAGTCACGAAGGTCGCCAGATTCCGGGCCGGGTCACCCTCCAGCGCCAGATCCTCGGCCACCAGCCGTAAAGCTTCCTGAGCAGGAATACCGGTCTCCGGGAACTCCCGGCTCGGAACTTCTTCAGTGACGAACCGGTTGCCGAAAAGCAGCGCGTCGGCATCCGTGGGCTGGAAATTGGTTGACATCGCTTCTCCTTCCGCTGGCCTCCCACTGGACGGCGGAAGCCTTGCGAGACGTTGCACGAGGGACCGAGGCTGGTCCGTCGCATCTTCTTCAAGCTAAAGCTTCCAGTGAGGGCGGTCGTCACCCAATGTGGGTGAAAGAGGACTAAAGAACCCAGACGATGGAGTCGCGCGTGCGGGCCTCCCGCCTCGTTCACTGACGGCGTAGCAGCATCAGGATTAGCTCCGGGCTCAAAACCGTTCCAACTTCACAATCGTCGTACGCAAGGAATTCCATGAACATCAATGGAATGGGGCCGGACCGTTCCTCGGACCGCGATCCGATGGACACCTACTCGCAGACAGTCATGCGCGTTGCCGACATCGTCACCCCGCACGTTGCCGCCATCTACGTGCGGAACGGACCCGGCAATAGGACCCTGGTTGGCAGTGGCTCCGCGGTGGTCTTCACCGAGGACGGCTTCATGTTGACGAATGCCCATGTGATTGCGGGTGCAAAAGCCGGATCTGCCGCCTTCGCCGACGGTGAAGTCACGGAGATCGAAATTGTCGGCGCTGATCTCTTGTCCGACCTTGCAGTCATCCGCGGTCTGTCGAACACGCCGCCGCCCGCGGAGCTCGGCGACGCTGAAACGCTGCGGGTGGGTCAGCTGGTCATTGCGGTGGGCAACCCCTTGGGCCTGGCCGGATCGGTCACCGCAGGCGTTGTCAGCGGTCTTGGACGTTCGATTCCCACCCGGTCGCGTCGTGGCCGGCACGTGATAGAAGACGTGATTCAAACAGACGCAGCGCTCAATCCCGGCAATTCAGGCGGCGCCCTCGCCGACAGTCAGGGACGCGTGGTCGGAATCAATACCGCCATCGCCGGCACCGGTCTGGGATTGGCAGTTCCGATCAACACCACGACGCGCCGCATCATCTCCGCGCTCATGGGCGGCGGCAGGGTCCGGCGCGCATACCTTGGCCTAGTGAGCACGCCGGTACGCCTGCCGGCGCACATGGCCCTGCGTTCCGGGCAGCGGGATGCGCTGCGAGTCGCTGAAGTCATACCCGGCTCCCCCGCCGAAGCCGCCGGGATCAAGCCAGGCGACCTTGTCGTGGACGCCGGTCGCCGCCATGTCTCCAGTGCGGAAAGCCTCCAGAAGCTGCTCTTTGCCGACGCCATCGGCGTTCCGTTCCCGATGACCGTCCTGAGGTCCGGTGCGTTGATTGACGTCATAGCGCTGCCGGAGGAAATGGCAGAAACGCTCTAGCCGCGGACGCCGAGTCACCGGCGCAGCTGTTTCCGGGAGGCTTGTTCAGTCAGTAACTGCCGTTCCACACAGCCATGGCGGTCAGGGCAAATCCGGTCACCGCGCCGATGACGGCAAGCCAGCCGGCTACCAGCATGGTGACGTGTCTGGAGTGGTCCTGTGTCAGCCGTTCGCCGTGGGGGTGCGAGAGCACTATCGAATCCGCGGCAAGCAGGAAGACCACCAGCCCCACAAGAGCCACGCTCCAAGCAAAAAATTCCAGCCAATGCACCAGTGGACCAACCGGAGTAAACATACCTCCGGTATACGCCGGCGTTGCAGAACCCACAAGGGCTACGGCTCGATGCCCGCCGGGGCGGCAAACCGGTGGAACACTTCACCATTCACGGCAGGCAGTGGACCTAGCCGGCGAAGATGGACGGCTGCCGCCCCTTCCACGGCATGGCCTGCTCCAGCTCAGCGGCAACCTGCAGCAGCAGGTCCTCGCAGCCCAGAGGTGCCACCAACTGCACGCCGATGGGCAGCCCCTCGCGACTCTCCCCCAACGGCAGACTGACGGCTGGATGTCCAGACACGTTGAAAGGGGCAGTAAACGGGCCGTAGTCGAAGAGCTTGCGCAGCCAAGACCGCACGTCGCCCCCGGGGTCGTCATAGTCGAGGGCACCGTGGCGAAGCGGCAGCTGGGCGAGCGTCGGCGTGACCAATAGGTCGTGGGCCTCGAAGAACCGGTCGACCGCTGCCGTCACCCGCTGCTGCGCCTGCACCGCGGCATGCAAGGCGCCGGCGCCGGCCGCCGACGATTCGATCAGCACCTTCCGAGAGACCGCCTCAAGCAGTGACGCGTCGAGCGGGCGGGGAGCCGACAAGATCGCACGGCCTGCGGCGTAGATGCCCAACATCTCCCCCTCGACGATGTCTTCGCCGTGTAGCTGGGGCTTTCCCGGCACCACGGAATGGCCGATCCACTCCAGCATCTCCGCAGCAGCCACAGCGGCGGCTGCCACTTGATGGTCGACGGCGGTGGCATTCCACGGCTCGGTGCTGACCGCTATGCGCAGGCGGCGGGGCGCTCTGGAGATTGCGGTGGCGTAGCGCCCGCTCCCCCAGGCCGACTCCCCCGGAAGGGGCAGCCCTACGGCATCCAGGAGGTGCGCCGCATCACGGACCGTTCGCGTCACCGCGAACTCGACGGCGGGTTCCTGGGCCGGCGCGCTCAGGACCGTGGTCCGGGGCGTCCGGCCCCGACTCGGTTTCAAGCCGACCACACCGCAACAAGCGGCCGGAATCCTGAGGGAGCCAGCGCCGTCGTTGCCGTGCGCCAGGGGGACGGCGCCGGCAGCGACCAGTGCGGCCGAACCGCCGCTGGAACCTCCCACGCCCTTCTCCAGCGCCCACGGATTCCGGGTCACACCGTATCGCCGCGATTCAGTGGCAAAGCTCAGGCTGAGTTCCGGGGCAGTTGTTTGGCCGAGGACCGCCAGTCCTGCCGATCGGAAGCCGGTCATCAGCGGGTGGTCCTGGCCGGCAACGGCGCCACGGATCGCCCGACTGCCCAGGGTGAAGGGCATGCCACGGACAAAAGGAGAGCTGTCCTTGACCAGGAACGGCACCCCGGAAAAGCATCCCCCGGCGTCATACTGCTGTGGCTCGTCGAGCAGCGGGAGGGTCAGGGCGTTGAGTTCCGGGTTGACCGACTCGATCGCGGCCCGGGCGCACTTCACAACCTCACCAGCCGTTAGCTCGCCGCTGAGCATCAACCCCCGGAGTCCCACGGCGTCGAGCAGGGCGTACTCGTAGGGCTCCAGGGCTGCTCCTCCGGGTCTCGGCTGCATCGGACTGTCAGGTCATCACGCTACCGTTGCCGATGCACGCCGCCGCGGCAGGCGCGCTCACCCGGAAATGCTGCTACCCGGCGTCGTAAGCGCGCTGCAGCTCATCGATGTCGATCTTCTTCATCTGCAGCATCGCCTCCATAGCGCGCTGGGCTTTCTGCGGATCCGGTCCGCCGATCAGCCGGGGCAGCGCCGATGGAATGATTTGCCAGGACAATCCGTACTTGTCCTTGAGCCAGCCGCACTGGCTCTCGGCTCCGCCGTCGGCGGTCAGGGCATCCCAGAGCCGGTCGACCTCCGCCTGGTCCTCACAGTCCACCTGCATCGACACCGCCTCGTTAAAGGTGAACTGCGCTCCCCCGTTCAGCGCCGTAAAGCACTGACCGTCCAGTTCAAACTCGACGGTCAAGACCTGCCCTTCCGAGCCGGGTCCGCTCTCGCCATAGTGCGTGACGTCGAGGATATTCGAGTTCTTGAACAGCTGGACGTAGAAATTTGCTGCCTCTTCGGCTTCGCCGTCAAACCAGAGGCACGGTGTGATCTTCTGCATGATGGGTTCTCCCCTGTGTTGGACGGACCAGACGTGTCAGGCGTACCAGAACCAGCCGACGGGCGTCCACGAATCGGGCACCTCGTGCCCACTGAAGGCTCCGCATCGGCTGCAGCTGTAACTGGCATTTGCCGGCACCCGTTGCCCGTCCGGAAACAGGCGCAGCGGAGTGAATTCCTCGACGATGAGATATTGGTCAGTGCCACAGTGTTGGCAATCGGGCGCATTCGGAGCGTCCGGACTGGGTTTCTCGGAACCCCCACCGGCGGTCAACGTCATGGCGGACTCCCCCGGCTCAGCCCGCAGAACCGGCCATAGCCAAGGCGGCGGTGCCGCTGCCTGGCGGATCGATAATCCTTAGTCGGCAGCCCTCCCCCTCCGGGGCCACGTAACCGGGCAGGTGCTCGCTCGCGCTGCAGTCGTGCAGCTCCTCAAGTGCTGCAGCTTCAATGCGAGCGTGCTGCAGGTTGATGATGACGCCTAGGCCGGACGCCAGTGTGCTGGTGCGCCGGACCAGCGAATAAAGCGCCACAATGTTTCGGGTTGTCACATGTCCGCGCACTTCGATCTGGGCGGATTCCCGGTCAATGTCCACATGAACGACTACACGCAATTTGGGATCCACAGTTAGTCCCCTCAAGAGTTCCCCATGGCCGCTCCTTGACCGGTGACCATCATAGGAGGCGGTGTGTGACATGGGCAACAAAGCACGTCATAATGTGTCGAGACGGACGAAACGCGGGCTGCATACCCACGGGCACATGGCCCGCCCTGCCGGGGTGGCTGCCATGAGTGAGACCGAATTAGAGCCGGGGTTGATCGACAAGATGCAGGACGCGCTGCTCAACAGCGACGATCTGCAAGACTTTCTTGATCAGCTCGCCGAGCATGCCGCGGCGGCCATCGACGACCGCGGAGAGGTGGTCTGCAGCGTGCTGGTGCTGCGCGGGCCCCGGGACCGCACCGTCTCGCCGGGTCACAGCCCGACGTCGTGGGCGGAGTACCAACCCAAGTACGACGACGGTCCGGGACTGAGCGCCTTGCGCACCGGAGCCGTCGTGCTCGTGCACGACGTCGGGAGAGAGAAGCGGTGGAACGACTTGATGGCGGAGGCGGCGACGGCGGGGATCGGCTCCATCCTCGCTGTACCACTCCGTGTGGACGACGCCGGCTTGGGGGCGGTCGTGTCCTACTACCAGCGACACAGCCACGGATTCTCTGAGGCGGTTCTTACGGCAGCCTGCACCCATGCGCGGATCGCGGCCAAACCACTACTGCTCGCGGAACGGATAGACCGGCTGGCTCAGCGGACGGCACATTTGGCGGCGGCCCTAGAGTCCCGCACCACGATCAACCTCGCCGCCGGCATCGTCATGGGACAGAACTCATGCAGCCAACAGCAGGCGATGGAGATCCTGCGTCGTGCTTCAAACGCGCGCAACGTCAAGCTTCGTGACGTAGCACAGGGCATCGTCGAACCGTTGGCGGGTGCCGCCACCCGGTTTGAGGACTGACCGGCATAGCGCCGGCTCAGCGCACCAGCACCGCAATCCCGGTGGCCGCAGCGGCCCACAGCACACTTGCGAACGTGCCCAGGATGAACCGCTCCGCAGCGCCGGACTGGCCGAGCTCTGAATACCGGCCCAAGCCCTTGACAGCCAGGACAACGGCCAGGCCTTCGGGCCAGTCAGCCAACAGGGTCGAGGCAATAGCTGTCCGCTCGAGTACACCGATCCAGGCACCGCCGCGCAGAACCGGAGACTCTTCCGGGTCGCTGTGATTGTCCGGATGGGAGGCATTAAACGACAAGCGCAGGATGGTTACTGTGGCCGGGCCGCCGCCGATTGCGGCCGCCGCCACACCCAAAGCATAGGCGAACGGCCCGAGCCCGCCAGGACCCATCGCCGCCAGCAGTGCGGCAACCCCCAGAAGAAGCAGCGAGAGGCCGCTGGCAGCGTACAGCCAGCGGTTTCCGGCTCCCTGGAACCGCTCAAAGTACATCGGGCCCGCCGCGGCGGCGGCCACGCAGAGCACTACCAGTGCCACGGCGCTCATTGATCAGCTCCTTCCAGCAGTGCTTGTGCAGCCGATTGCCCCCGGCGGCACTCGTGCCAGAGTCCACTATGCAGCCTGCTTGAGACAGCTTGCTGGGTAATCCCCAGCCTGTCGGCGACTTGCTGCTGCGTCAGTCCTTGATCGCTGAGCTCGCCGGCCTCGCGGGCCTGCTTGCTGCGCTTGCGCGCCACGGACACCAGCAACTGCAGCACCGCCTCCGCATGCCCGGCTTCCGCCCGGGCACCGGCGACGGCGATGTTTCCCGGCGAGGTCTTGGCCGTGGTCACTGCTTCCCGGGCGCGCTCGAACGCCTCGCCGGAGCCTGCCCGCGTGGATTCCGGCAGCGGTTCATCAACCCTGCCGACGCCGATGCCGACGCTCCAGTCGGTGCTGGCAGCCAGCTCCAGGGCTAGCTCCCCCGCCACGGCAGCGTCCGCGACCACCGCCTGCATCTCATCGCCAGCGGTCCGTTCAAAGCCACGAAGCAGCGGTCGGCCAGGATCATTGTTCAGGGCATCAATCGCGACCTGCACCAGGTCCTCGCGGCTACGGGACTTGCGCTGGTCCACCGTCAAGACGAACATACAACCCTGCCTCCTTGTACTGGGTCTTACAAGTATGCAGGTTTGTATTAACGCCGCGCAACCCTTGTCCCGCCAATCCGGCGGCTCGGGGGCTGGCAAGCCCAAAAGATTGCCTTGGGAGCCGAGGTCGAAAGCCACCCGTGCGTCCATTCCCGCGCGCTCAGAGTCCACATGCGGGGCCTTGACCGAATCGAGTGGAGGGCTGCGCCCGATAGTGTGGAGTGGTGATCGAAACTTCACCCCGGCTCCGCGCTGGCCTCCCGCTGGTTGCAGGGTCCCTCGCCCTGGATCTGGCCGCCATCGTCATTTTTGCAGCAGCCGGCCGCAACACGCACGAACACGGACTGGCCGCCGTCGGCATCCTCCTGACCGCTGCCCCATTCCTGCTAGGCGCACTCGTCGGCTGGGCCGCAATGCGGGCCTGGCGCCGACCGACCGCCCTCTGGCCCACCGGCGTAGCGGTTTGGCTGGCAGCAGTGGTCTTGGGTCTCGCCCTGCGTGGCCTCGCAGGTGGTGGGCTTGCACTGTCATTCCAGATCGTGACGTTCTTGGTGCTCGGCGCGCTGCTGCTGGGATGGCGTGCAGTGGCCGCACTGTTCATCAAACTACGCTTCCGCCGACGGGTGGAATAACCTCGGTGGTAGGAAAGATTCCGCCCCAGCAGAAAGGCAGTGCAGTGGCTACAGCATTCGTTCTCATCCGGACCGATGCAACCCGGATTCCGGAGTGCGCCCAGGAAATCTCAGAGCTTGAGGGCATCAGCGAGGTCTACTCGGTCACCGGCGAATGGGATTTGATCGCCGTGGCACGGGTTGCCAAACACGACGATCTGGCCGACGTCATCGCCGATCGCCTCTCAAAGGTCAAGGGCGTGCAGGCCACCACCACGCACATCGCCTTCCGCGCCTATTCGAAACATGACTTGGATGCCGCTTTCTCGCTCGGCTTCGAGTAGGGCACCCGACTCGCAGCAGAAATGCCCCGGACTCCAGTGATCGTCGACCTGGTGTCCGGGGCATTTCAGGTTAAGCGGCGGTTGCAGGCCGCTGAAGCTTGCAGGAATCAGCGCGTGACGTCGACCCAGCGCTGCAAGGCCCCGGCCGCCGCCCCGCTGTCGATGGCCTCGTTGGCACGCTCCAGACCGCCCGCCAGCCGGTCCAGCAGCGGCGCGTCCGCGGATACGTCGTTGGCAACCAGTGCGGCAGCGGCGTTGAGAACGACGGCGTCACGCACCGGCCCTTTGTCGCCTGCCAGGACACGGCGCACCACCTCGGCATTTGCAGAGGCGTCACCGCCGCGCAAGTCGTCCAGGGTGGCCCGGGGGATGCCGAGGTCCAGGGGATCCAATTCGTACTCCGTCACGGCACCGTTGCGGACCTCCCACACAGATGAAGGACCCGTGGTGGTGAGTTCGTCCAGCCCGTCCCCGCCACGGAACACCAGCGCGCGGATGCCGCGGGCCGCCAGCACACCGGCAATCAAGGGCGCCAGCCGGGCGTCCGCGACGCCAATCGCGGCAGCCGTGGGGTTCGCCGGATTGGTCATCGGCCCCATGAAATTGAATGCCGTGGCCACGCCGAGTTCCCCGCGGACAGCTCCCGCGTAGCGCATCGACGGGTGGAAGACCTGGGCAAAGCAAAAAGTGATGCCTGCATCCACGGCCGTTTGAGCCACCCGCTCCACCGGGAGGTCGAGGCGCACGCCCAGTGCTTCAATCACGTCGGCTGAACCGGAGGACGACGACGCGGCCCGGTTTCCGTGCTTGACGATCCGGGCGCCGGCCCCAGCGCAGACCAGGGCGGCCATGGACGAGATGTTGACGGTGTTCTGCCGGTCTCCGCCCGTGCCGACGATATCCAGCTTCTCGCCAGGAATCTCGATCGGCCGGGCATTGCCGACCATCGCCTCGACCAAGCCCGTCAGCTCATCGACGGTCTCGCCCTTCGCGCGCAACGCGACCAGGAAGCCCGCCATCTGCGCATCGGTGGCCCCGCCGGACATGATCGCGTTCATCGCCCACTGGGTTTGGGCGGTCGTGAGGTCCTGCCGCGAGATCAGGGCCGAAATCAATTCCGGCCAGGTGGGTGTGTTCTGAGCGTTCGGTTCCGTCGTCACTTCACTAGGTTATCTACGTTTCGTAGAAACTTCCGGATTGTTAACTTCCGCGCCGTTCCGCGGAATCCCGCCGGTTGGGAACCGAAACGCCGCGCCGGGCGTTCGAATGCATTGGTGAACTGGGCGGATTTATAGACATAATGGCCTTGTGACAACTGCAACCCACGCCCCCAGCACCCCGGCGCATCCAACGCTGAACCGCCCCAACCTCGTTTCTGTCGGAACCGTTGTGTGGCTCTCCAGCGAGCTGATGTTCTTTGCCGGTCTTTTCGCCATGTACTTCACCCTCCGCGCCACTTCCGGCGAGATGTGGGCGATTGAAACCGAAAAGTTGAACGTTCCATTCGCGCTGGCCAACACCATCGTTCTGGTGTCCAGCTCCTTCACCTGCCAGTACGGCGTCTTCGCCGCAGAGCGCCTGCAGGCCCGCCGCACCGGCGGTCTCCTCAATGTCGCCAGGTGGGGCATGGTCGAGTGGTTCCTGTTGACGTTCTTCCTCGGCGCCATTTTCGTCTCCGTCCAGGCCTACGAATACGCGATGCTCGTCTCCGAGGGAGTCTCGCTGTCCTCCAACGCCTACGGGTCAGCGTTCTACATCACCACCGGCTTCCACGGCCTACACGTCACCGGCGGGCTGATCGCCTTCCTGCTGATTATCGGCCGCGCCTATGTTGCCAAGAAGTTCGGTCATTTCGAAGCCACATCCGCCATCGTCACGTCGTACTACTGGCACTTCGTCGACGTCGTGTGGATCGCTCTCTTCATCATCATTTACTTCCTGAAGTAGGCGGCCAGAGCCTGCACCTTGCTGCAGGTCCGCCACGGCCGAACATCTACGCACACGCACCGCAGAGTTAGGAACCATCAAGTGAAGGCACTCTCCCAGAGGCGACGACATCCCCTGGCGGCCGTTGCCCTGTTGCTCTTGGGATTGTTAGTCACCGGCGGCTTGTACGCCGTTGCCGGCAATGTCAACGAGGCCAAGGCCCAGACCACCAACTTTTCCGCGCACGACATCGAAGAGGGCGAAAAGCTCTTCGTGGCGAACTGCGCAACTTGTCACGGAATTGGTGCGGTCGGGGCCCCGCAGGGTGCACACGGCAATCAGGCAGGCCCGGCCCTGATCGGCGTCGGCGCCGCCGCTGTGGACTTCCAGGTGGGCACCGGCCGCATGCCGATGCAGATGTCCGGACCGCAGGCACAGGTGAAGCCGAACCAGTTCTCCGAAGAGCAGACCAAGCAACTGGCTGCGTACGTGGCCTCGCTCGGAGCCGGTCCCGCCATCCCGGAGGAAAACCTCCTCGACGTCGCTAAGGGAGATCCCGCCGCTGGTGGCGAAATCTTCCGCGTCAACTGCGCCATGTGCCACAACGCTTCCGCCGCCGGCGGCGCGTTGACCCGCGGCAAGTTCGCCCCCGCCCTGGCAGGCGTCAGCGAAGCTCACATCTACGAGGCCATGGCCACCGGCCCGCAGAACATGCCGGTGTTCAGCGACGCGAACATCTCCCCCGAGCAGAAGCGCGACGTCATCGCCTTCCTGAAGACGATCGAGGAACAGGGCACACCCGGTGGCTTCTCGCTCGGCTCGCTCGGTCCGGTGTCCGAGGGCCTGCTGATGTGGACCGCCGGATTGGGCATCGTCATTGCGTTCACCATCTGGCTGACCCAGCGGTCTTCCTAGCCTTCGCTTCCGGCGGTCCGCAGGGGCCGCCGCAGAAGCGTCAACAGTCATATATGTTTTTGAACTATTTAGAGAAGGATGAGAGGGATCATGGGCGACCATAGTCACGGCAGTCCGAGCACCTCGGGCACCGTTGCTACGGCTGGTCAGAGCGACGTGGAGAAGTTTCAGGATCCTGGACTTCCCCCGCACCGCCCGCGCCGTGCCGACAAAGATCCCCGGGCGGAAAAGCGCGCCGAACGCCAGGTTGCGATACTCTTCGTAATCTCCATCATCGGCACCGTACTTTTCTTCGTCGGGTACTTTGGCATCCGTTTGGATGACACCATCGCAACGCTGCGTTTGCAGAACTTCACCCTGGGCATGGGCACGGCCTTCGCGATGCTGGGCATCGGCATCGGCATTGTCCACTGGGCCAAGACCCTCATGCCCGACCACGAAATCGTGGAAGAGCGCCACGAGGTCCGCACCGAAGAGGACCGCCGGGACGCTGAGCAGATCATCGGCCAGGTCCTGGACGAATCGGGCATCTCCCGCCGTCCGCTGATCCGCAACACGCTGATCGGCGCCGGTGTACTGGCCATCCTGCCTGCCATCGGCATTTTCCGGGACCTGTCCAAGGACCTGAACCCGGACGTGCTGCGCCACACCATGTGGGACGCCGGCGTGCGCCTCACCCGCGACCCGAGCGGCACCCCGATCAAGGCCTCGGATGTCACCATCGGTTCCGCCTTCCACGTCATCCCCGAGGGGCTGAACGAAGCCGAGCACAAGCTCGAGGAGAAGGCCAAGGCCGTCGTCCTCTTGATGCGCCTGAATCCGGACGAGCTGCATGTCTCCCCAGGTCGTGAAGACTGGAACTACAATGGCATCGTTGCTTATTCGAAAATCTGCACCCACGTCGGATGCCCGGTGGCGCTGTACGAACAGCACACGCACCACCTGCTCTGCCCTTGCCACCAGTCGACCTTCGACCTGACGCAGGAATGCAAGGTGATCTTCGGCCCCGCCGCACACGCCTTGCCCCAGCTTCCGATCAGCGTCGACGACGAGGGCTACCTGGTCGCCACCAGCGACTTCCATGAACCTGTCGGACCGAGCTACTGGGAGCGTGGCTAAGCATGAGCGCTTCAACTGATACCTACGTACCCAAGACACGGGTTGGACGGATCACCAACTTCGTCGACACCCGCGTGGGCGGCTCCTCGATCGTCAAGGAATTCGGCCGGAAGATCTTCCCGGACCACTGGTCCTTCATGTTCGGTGAAGTAGCGCTCTACTCCTTCGTCATCCTGCTGCTCTCCGGAACGTTCCTGACGTTCTTCTTCGATCCGTCGATGGCGGAGACGCACTACACCGGATCGTACATTCCGCTCAAGGGCGTCGAGATGTCGGTCGCTTACCAGTCGACCCTGGATATCTCCTTCGAGATCCGCGGCGGACTCTTCATGCGCCAGTTGCACCACTGGTCGGCGCTGATGTTCGTTGCCTCGGTCTCCTTCCACATGCTTCGCGTCTTCTTTACCGGTGCCTTCCGCCGGCCGCGCGAGCTCAACTGGGTCGTCGGCTGCGTCCTGCTGATTCTGGCCCTGGCCGCCGGCTTCACCGGATACTCCCTGCCGGACGACCTGCTCTCCGGTAACGGCCTGCGCATTATCGACGGCGTGATCAAGGGAATCCCGCTCGTCGGCACCTACATCTCCCTGCTGCTCTTCGGCGGTGAGTTCCCCGGTACGGACATTGTGGGACGCCTCTACGTGCTCCACATCCTGCTGGTTCCGGCGCTGATCCTGCTGATGATCGCCATCCACCTGTTCATGGTTGTGGTACACAAGCACACGCAGTACCCCGGCCCGGGCCGCACCGAATCCAATGTTGTCGGCTTCCCGGTCGGCCCGGTCTACGCGGCCAAGGCCGGCGGCTTCTTCTTCGTCGTGTTCGGCATCTTGGCCGTCATTGCGGCTAACTTCCAGATCCTGGCGATTTGGGACTACGGGCCTTACGACCCCTCCCCCGTGTCGGCGGGCACCCAGCCTGACTGGTACATCGGCTGGGTAGATGGCGCGCTGCGCCTGATGCCCGGCGTGGGCGAGTTCGTCATCTTTGGCCGGACCGTTTCGCTGAACGTGCTGGTCCCGGCCCTTGTCCCGGCAGGCGTGCTGTTCACGCTGATGTTCGCCTGGCCCTGGATCGAACGCTGGGTGACCAAGGATCAGCGCGAGCACCACATCCTGGACCGCCCGCGCAACGCACCGTTCCGCACCGGCATCGGTGTTGCTGGCGTCGTCTTCTACTCGGTGATGTGGGCAGCTGCCAGCTCGGACCTGATCGCCACACACTTCCACGTGTCGCTGAACGACGTGACGTACTGGCTGCGTGCGCTGTTCTTCCTCGGCCCGATCCTCGGCTTCATCGTCACGCGCCGCATTTGCCTTGCGCTGCAGCGCAAGGACCGAGAGATCGCGCTGCATGGCCGGGAGACCGGACGCATTGTCCGCCTGCCGCACGGCGAGTTCATCGAGGTCCACGAACCGCTGAACGACTACAAGCTGTACCGTCTGGTGAACTTCGAATCCCCCGAGGTGCTCCCGGCACAGCCGAACAAGGCCGGCCACATCAAGGGTTCCGAGAAGCTTCGCGGCTCCCTGTCGCGGTTCTTCTTCGAGGATCGCGTCGCACCGGTCACCCCGGCCGAGCTGGAGGCTGCACACAGCCACCATGCTGAGGTTGAGGCTCCCGCCGAAAAGGCAGAAGTCGGCGGCCGCTAAGCAACCGTTTGAACGAGAATGGCCCTGGACTCAGTCCGGGGCCATTCTTGTGTCTGCAGCGGGATTGCTCGACGGCTCTCCCATCCGGCAGCTGCCTGAAACCGTCGCGCTACGGCGCCTCCAGCGGGCCGTGGGGCCCCTAATACCTCTTCACGTTGTACGAACGCGGGGCGCGCCCGCCGGGACGTTGCAGCGGCACCCAGAGCTTGTAGCGGTCAGCCCTGTAGTACGAGATCGAGAAGTCCACCATGGTCTTGGACACGTAGGCATGCCGCTGGATCTTCAGCAGCGGTGAACCGATGTCCACATTCAGCAACCGGGCGATGGAAGGCTGCGCCGCGGTGGCCTCGATGGTGTCCTCGCCCCACTCCATGATCAGTCCGTAGCGTTCGCTCAGAACGTTGTACAGCGACGACGGCGGGCCCTCGTCCAGGATGCCGGGCACCCGTTGCGCTGGGATGAAGTTTTCGTCCACACTCATGGGCTCGGCATCGGCCAGCAACTGGCGGCGGAAACGCACCACCGGCTGGCCCTCCTCGATCTGGAGCTCGCGGGCCACCAGAGGGGTGGCGCCGATCTGTTCAAAACTGAGCACCCTGGCGTCCGGGACCATGCCACGGCGCTGCATCTCTTCGCTGTACGAGGTGAGTTTGACCTGCAGGTCCAGCTTGGGCTGGCTCACGAACGTGCCCAGGCCGACGATGCGCTCAAGCACCTGCTCGGCGACGAGCGAATCGATGGCCTGCCGCACGGTCATCCGCGCCACTCCGAAGCGTTCGGTAAGATCCCGCTCCGAAGGAAAAGCGCCTCCGGGTTCACACCGTTCCTGGGCATGCCGGCGCAATATGTCCCGAAGTTGGACATGCTTCGCGGTACTCGAGGACACGTCGATCTCGCCCTCGATTGCGGCGGAACTGACGGACATGCGGGGCCTCCTGCTCGGGTGTGCGGTCCGCCCATTCTATCCCGGTCTAGACCAGTCAGCTGGCGCGTACGGGATTTCGGGCACGGATATACGGGCACACGAAAGGGCCCGGAACCAAGCGGTTCCGGGCCCTTTCGTTCGTGCTATGGATTTAGTGGGCGTGGTCTCCACGGCTGTATTCGTAGACCCATCCGATGATGGCTACCGTGGTCAGACCGATGGCGATGTAGACGATCCACCAGCCGACTGCCAAGCCCATGAAGCCGGAGGCGGCACCAAGGCCCAGGACCAGCGGCCACCAGCTCCACGGGCTGAACATGCCCTGTTCACCGGCACCCTCGTGGATTTCCGCGTCCACGCGGTCCTCCGGACGGGGGCCGACCCGCCGTGCGGTGAACCAGAGGTAACCGCCGATCATCAGGGACAGTCCGGCCGTCAGATACAGCGCCAGGTAACCTACCGGTTCGTGCCACTGCCCCATGAAGCCGTAGACGGTGGCAACAAGGGCGAAGAACGGCGCAAGGGCGATGAATAGCCAGGCTTCAATCTTCACAGTTATGCGTCCTTCTGGTCAGCGGGACCGGCCAGCTGGGCCGCCGGCACCGGAGTCGTCGGGGTGTGCCGCGGCGCGAGTTCCGGATGGTGCAGGTCCAGCGCAGGGCGCTCCGACCGGATCCGGGGCAGCGAGGTGAAGTTGTGCCGCGGCGGCGGGCAAGACGTAGCCCACTCAAGCGAGGCACCGAAGCCCCAGGGGTCGTCGACTTCGACCTTCTTGCCGTTCCGCCAGGTGATGTACACGTTCCAGAAGAACGGGATCATCGAGGCGCCCAGCACGAACGAAGCAACGGTGGAGAACTGGTTCATTGCGGTGAACCCGTCTTCCGGCAGGTAGTCGGCGTAGCGGCGCGGCATGCCCTCGACACCCAGCCAGTGCTGGATCAGGAAGGTGCCGTGGAAGCCGAGGAACAACATCCAGAAGTGGATCTTGCCCAGGCGCTCGTTGAGCATCTTGCCGGTCCACTTGGGCCACCAGAAGTAGAAGCCGGCGAACATGGCGAACACGACGGTTCCGAAGACCACGTAGTGGAAGTGCGCCACCACGAAGTAGGTGTCGGAGACGTGGAAGTCCAGCGGCGGCGAAGCCAGGATGATGCCGGTCAGGCCGCCGAACAGGAAGGTGGCCAGGAAGCCCAGGCTCCACAGCATCGGCGTTTCGAAGGTAATCGATCCCCGCCACATGGTGCCGATCCAGTTGAAGAACTTCACGCCGGTAGGGACCGCGATGAGCATGGTCATGAAGGCGAAGAACGGCAGCAGGACCGATCCGGTGACGTACATGTGGTGTGCCCACACCGTCACGGACAGGGCGGCAATCGCGATGGTCGCATAGACCAGGCCCTTGTAGCCGAAGATCGGTTTGCGGCTGAACACCGGGAAGATCTCGGACACGATGCCGAAGAACGGCAGGGCGATGATGTACACCTCGGGGTGGCCGAAGAACCAGAACAGGTGCTGCCACAGGATGGCGCCGCCGTTTTCCGGGTTGAAGATGTGCGCACCGAAGCGCCGGTCAGCGCCGAGTGCAAACAGTGCGGAGGCCAGCGGCGGGAACGCCATCATCACCAGGATGGCGGTGACCAGTGTGTTCCAGGTGAAGATCGGCATCCGCCACATGGTCAGGCCGGGGGCCCGCATGGTGATGATGGTGGTGATGAAGTTGACCGAGCCAAGAATGGTGCCGAAGCCGGAGAGCGCCAGGCCGAAGACCCACAGGTCTCCACCCACGCCGGGCGAGAACGTGGTGTTGGACAACGGCGCATAAGCGAACCAGCCGAAGGAGGCTGCGCCCTGCGGGGTGATGAAGCCAGCGACGGCGATCACGCTGCCGAACAGGAAGAACCAGAAGGCCAGCGCGTTCAGTCGCGGGAACGCAACGTCGGGAGCGCCGATCTGCAACGGCATGATGACGTTGGCGAAGCCTGCGAACAGCGGTGTGGCGAACATCAGCAGCATCACCGTGCCGTGCATGGTGAACAGCTGGTTGTACTGTTCCTTGGTCTGCAGGATCTGCATGCCGGGCTCGAACAGTTCGGCCCGGATGACCAGGGCCATCACGCCGCCGAGGCAGAAGAAAATGAACGAGGTGATCAGGTACATGTACCCGATCGTTTTGTGGTCCGTGGAGGTGATCCAATTGACGACGATGCGCCCCTTGGACCTCGGGACGACGCGCGGAGCTACCGTGGTACCCCGGTCGTCAGCTGTGTATTCGTACGTTGACACTTGTGGCCCTCGCTCCTTTACTTCGACGCTTCAGCGTAGGGGTTGCGGTCGTACTCTTTACCGATCTGGCCGTCCTTGAGCCGCGTCATCTGCGTCTCAAACTCAGCCTCGGAGACCACAGCGACGCGGAAGAGCATTTCGGAGTGGAATTCACCGCAAAGCTCGGCACACTTGCCGTCGTAAATGCCCTCGCGGGTCGGGGTGAAGCTCAGGTGGTTGGTCTTCCCAGGAATCATGTCCACCTTCTGCAGGAAGGCGGGTACCCAGAACGAGTGGATGACGTCGCGGGAGTTGATTTGCAGCTCCACGCTCTTGTTCACCGGCAGGTACAGCGTCGGCAGGGTTTCCGGAATGCCGGTCTCGCCCGTCAGGTGGGCCTGCACGCCGGCAAAGTACTTGTCCTGCTTGACGTAGTTGAAGTCCCAGGCCCACTGCTTGCCTCGCACGTCGACGACGACGTCCGGGTTGTCTATGCGGGCCGTGATGTTGGTGGTGGTCTTGTCCGTGAAGTAGAAGAAAACCAGGACCATGACGATCGGGACCGCCGTGTAGAAGATTTCCAGCGGCAGGTTATAGCTGAGCTGGCGCGGGTAGCCGGTCTCGCCCTTGCGCCGGCGGTAGGCGATGATGCACCAGAGGAGCAAGCCCCAGGTCAGGACACCAACAGCCAACGCGGCGATCCAACCATTAACCCACAAATCGATGATTTCGGGAGTGTGGTTGGTAACGTCCCGCTGCGTGGGCAACCAGCCCAGGCGGACTTCTTCTGAACATCCCGTCAACAACAACGCCCCGACGGTGCCCAGGCCCGTGGCCTTGGCAATTCTGGCGCGTCGACTGCCGGTTCGAACCTGCGAACTCACAGACGGCCCTTCCTCTTTGTTTCGTGCAAGTGATGTGGCCATGGCAGAGCAAAGCCCTGGCCTCATATCCAGTTTTACTACTCACTGTAGAGCTTACCCGCCCACATGACTCTCATGTGACAGGCTCCCCCGTGCGTCGGCCCGTTGCTGCGGCCGGGGAACGCCCCGCCAGCTGTTAGTGGAACGAGTCTCCACAGGCGCAGGAGCCACCGGCGTTCGGGTTGTCGATGGTGAATCCCTGCTTGGAGATGGTGTCCTCGAAGTCGATCGAGGCGCCGGAGAGATAAGGAACGCTCATCTTGTCCACGACCACCTCAACGCCGTCGAAATCACGGACTGCGTCACCGTCGAGCATCCGCTCGTCGAAGTACAGCTGGTAGATCAGGCCGGAGCATCCGCCCGGCTGGACCGCAACCCGCAGGCGCAGGTCGGTGCGGCCTTCCTGTTCCAAAAGACTGCGCACCTTCCCGGCTGCAACGTCGGTCAGAGCCACTTCGTGCGTGGGCAGTTCTGCCGTTTCGGGTGCCGTGGTCGGGGCGGATGAGTTGGTCGTTGCGCTCATTGCACTTCCTTATCTGTGACGGGCCGTCCGGTGACCTGCTGCTATTACTCAGTGGTGCGTCGGGCTACCGTTCCATCGTACGTCGCGTCGCCCAAAAGGGGATAACTTGGCCGGTCTCCAGGCCCTTGCGGACGCCGCCTCAGATGCCCTCGTCGTTCACGCGGGCCAGCAGCAGCGCCTGGGCCAGGACTGCATTGCGGAAGTCCCCCAGATGCAGCGACTCATTGGCCGAATGCGCCCGCGAATCGGGGTCTTCCACACCGGTGATCAGGATCTGTGCCTGCGGATAGATCTCCGTCAGGTCGGCGATGAACGGGATCGATCCGCCCATGCCCGCCTCCACCGGCTGCGTGCCCCAGGCCTGCTCCAGCGCCCACAGCGCCGTCCGGGCCGCGGGGGCGGCGGTGTCGGTCGCGAACGCCTGGCCCCGCTCCCCCGGAACAAACGTGGCCTCGGCCCCGAACGGCGCGTGGGCGGCCACGTGGGCAGCCACCGCGTCCATGGCCCGGTCGGGGTCCTGTCCCGGCGCCAGGCGCAGGCTGATCTTGGCCCGGGCCGCGGGAATCAAGGTGTTGGAGGCCAGCTCCACGCTGGGTGCGTCGATGCCGATCACTGACAGGGCCGGCTTGTTCCAGAGCCGGTCGGCGATGCTGCCGGTGCCCGCCAGCTTCACCGAGTCAAGCACCGACGAATCGCGCCGGAAGTCCTCCTCCGGATAGTCGACCGACGCGGCGGGAGCCGAGACCAGCCCCTCGATGGCGACAGCACCGTCGTCGTCGTGGAAGGTGGCGATCAGCCGGGCGAGCAGGGTGGGCGCATCCAGCAGCGGGCCGCCGAACATGCCCGAGTGGACGGCGTGCTCCAGCACCCGCAGTTCCACGGTGCCGTCCACCAGTCCGCGCAGGCTGGTGGTAAGCGCCGGAACGCCGACCTTCCAGTTGCTGGAGTCGGCCACGATGATGGCGTCGGCGCGCAGCAGTTCGCGGTGTGTTTCGAGGAAGGAACGGAAAGTCGGCGACCCGGCCTCTTCCTCCCCCTCGAAGAAGAAGGTGACGCCGACGCCGAAGTCGTCGCCGAGCACCTCCAGCAGCGCCCGCAACGAGGCCAGATGGACCATGATCCCGGCCTTGTCATCGGCGGCGCCGCGGCCGTACAGCCGGCCGTCGATCTCCGTGGCCTTGAACGGCTCGGTCCGCCACAGCGCCGGGTCCCCCGGGGGCTGCACATCGTGGTGCGCATACAGCAGGACGGTCGGCTTGCCGGCGGCGGCCGGACGGCGGGCCACAACGGCGGGGCCGCCGGCCGACTCGCCGTTCGGCACGCTGAGGATCTGCACGTCCTCCAGCCCCAGCTCGCGGACCAGGCCGGCGACGGTATCGGCGCTGCGGACCAGGTCTTGCTGATCGAAGGCCGCCCAGGCGATCCCCGGGATGGAGACCAGCTGCTCCAGCGAGGAAATGGTAAGGCCCATGCCGGAGTCCACCGCGGCCGCGAGTTTTTCAACGTTTACATTGGTCATAGCCGCCACCCTACCGCCCGCCTTGGGGTCGCGCCGAGGCCCGCGAGGCGGCCGCCGTGCCGCTGCTTCAAAGCTGCCGGATACGGGCGGACGGTCCGGTATTCTTGACTGGTGTTCGGACGTAAAAAAGAGGCTTCCACGCCCCAAGAAACCATCGACCAGGCCCACCCGGCGCAGCCTCGGGACGGCAAGGGCGCACCCACGCCCCGGCGCAAGGACCAGGAGGCTGCGCGGAAGCGCCCCCTGGTCCCCAACGACCGCAAGGCCGCGCGCGACGCCAACCGCGTCGCCCAGGCCGACCAGCGGCTGAAGATGCGCGAGGCGATGAACACCGGCGACGAGCGCTACCTGCCCTTCCGCGACAAGGGCCCGCAGAAGCGCTTCGTCCGAGACTTCGTGGATGCCCGCTGGGTGCTGGGCGAATTCCTGATTGTCTTCGCCCTGATTTTCGTGATCCTCAGCTTTATCCGCAATCTCAACGTCCAGGCTTTTATCCTGGTGGGCTTCTGGGTGCTGCTTGGCCTGGTGGCCGTCGACGCCATCATCCTGGGCCGGCAGCTCAAGAAGCGCCTGACCGCCAAGTTCGGCGAGGTGGAGCGCGGTGCTGTCTGGTACGGCGTGATGCGCGGCCTGCAGCTGCGCCGGATGCGCCTGCCGAAGCCGCAGGTCAAGCGCGGCCAATACCCCAGCTAATTCTTCGCGGAGGGCACCGCATCAAAGGGTCGGGAGCAATGCTGCTCCCGACCCTTTTGCATGCGGAGTTTCAGCGCCGCAGCTTCGCCAGCCCGCGGTTGATCCGGCCGGCCCAGAACGGCCCCTCGTACAGGAACGCCGTGTAGCCCTGCACCAGCGTGGCGCCGGCATCCAGCCGTTGCTGCACATCCTCGGCCGTCTCCACGCCGCCCACGGACACCAGCACCAGATCATTTCCGACGACGGTGCGCAGCCGGCGCAGCACCTCGAGCGACCGCTGCTTCAGGGGCGCGCCGGAGAGGCCTCCGTCGCCGCACGCGGCGACCTTGGCCTGGTCCGATACCAGGCCGTCACGGGTAATTGTTGTGTTGGTCGCGATGATGCCGTCCAGGCCGACCTCCTGCGCCAGCCGGGCGACGTCGTCGATGTCCTCGTCGCTCAGGTCCGGGGCGATCTTGACCAGCAGCGGCACATGCCGGCCGGCCGCCGAGTCGGCGGTCTCCCGCACGGCCTGCAGCAGCGGCCGCAGCGTGTCCGCGCTCTGCAGCAGCCGCAGGCCCGGCGTGTTCGGCGAGGACACGTTGACCACGAGGTAGTCCGCCGACGAGGCCAGCAACCGGGTGCTCTTCAGGTAGTCCTCGGTGGCGTCGGCCAGTTCCACTACCTTGGTCTTGCCGATGTTGACGCCGATGACCGGGCGCAGCGCGCCGTAGCGGGCGGCGAGGCCGCGCCGGGCGGCGGCGATCCGCGGTGCGACCGCCGCCGCGCCGTCGTTGTTGAACCCCATCCGATTAATCACGGCGCGGTCTTCGATCAGCCGGAACAACCGCGGCTGCGCGTTGCCCGGCTGCGCGCTGCCGGTGATGGTGCCGACCTCCACCGCGCCGAAGCCGAGGTCGGCCAGGGCCTCGACCCCGTGGCCTTCTTTATCGAAGCCGGCGGCCAGGCCGAACGGCGACGGGAAGCTCAGGCCCAGGGCCTGGGTGGCCAGCGACGGATGCGGCCGGGTGACGCGCCGCAGCACGGCTCCGGCCCCGCACCGGTGCGCGGCGCGGATGAGCTGGAAACCGATTCGGTGTGCGCGCTCGGCGTCCATCCAGGAGAACGCGGCGCGGAAGAAGGCTGGGTACAGGCGCATGGTCCTAGTTTTCCGTGTGCAGGCCGCCGCACCAAACCGAGTCGCCTTAGGAGTTAGCATGGGGTCAGCGACCCTGGCGAGAGGAAGGACCACCCTGGCGATGGCAGCCGATTGGCAGGAAGACATGCTCGGAGCGGAGTTCGAGTCAACCGTCCTGCAGGTGCCGGCAGCCGACGGCGCAGCGCAGCGGGCCACGCTGATCCGCTATCTGCCTCAGTCCCCGCGGCGCTCCCCCGGCGGCCACGCCGTCCTGTATGTACACGGTTGGAGCGACTATTTCTTCAATACCGAACTGGCCGGATTCTGGCACCGGCAAGGGGCGGCGTTCTACGCGCTGGATCTGCACCACCACGGCCGCAGCCTGCAGGAGGGCGAGCCCGCGGGCTACGTGACCGATCTGCGCCAGTACGACGACGAGATCTCCCTGGCGCTGGATCTGATCCGCGAGGAACACGGCGGCGCGGAGACGAACATCACGCTGATGGGACACTCGACCGGCGGGCTGGTGGCGTCCTTGTGGGCGGCCGAACACCCCGGCCGGCTGCGCGCGCTGGTGCTGAACAGCCCGTGGCTGGAAATGCACGGCAGCGCCCTGGTTCGCCGCGCCGCGGGCGCCGTGCTGGAACCGCTGTCCCGGCTGAAGCCGGAGGCCGAAATCAAGCTTCCGGTGCGGGGCTTCTATTACCGCAGCATCAGCCGCACGGCCGAGGGCGAATGGGACCTGGACCCCAAGCTGCGCCCGCCGGAGTCCTTCCCCGTACGCGCCGGCTGGCTTAGCGCCATCTGGGACGGTCAGGCGAAAGTCGCCAAGGGTCTCAACTTGGAGATTCCGGTGCTGGTGATGTCTTCGACCCGCAGCATGAACGGGCCGGTCTGGCATGAGGACATGAAGAATACCGACGTGGTGCTGGACATCCGCACCATGACGGAGCGGGCGGTACGGCTGGGCCGCAGCGTGACGATCGAGCAGGTGCAGGACGCCCTGCACGATGTGTTCCTCTCCCGGGCCGAGGTTCGCCAGGACGCTTATGCGCGGCTGCAGCGCTGGGCACAGGCCTACGTGCTCCAGGCCGGGAAGACCGGGCACCCCGCCCTTCCGCCGCAACCGGCCTAAGCGCCGCCCGCGGCTGCGGCGTCCACCGCTCCCCCGTAGCGGCGGTCGCGGCGGGCGTAGATGTCGATGGCCTCCCACAGGGTGCGCCGGTCGACATCGGGCCACAGCGTATCCATGAACACCATCTCGGCATACGCCGACTGCCAGAGCATGAAGTTGGAGAAGCGCTGCTCCCCCGAGGTGCGCAGGAACAAGTCGACGTCCGGCAGGTCCGGCTCGTCAAGGTAGCGCTGCACGGTCTTTTCCGAGACCGACGACGCCCGCAGCCTGCCGGCCGCAACGTCCGCGGCAATAGCGGCGGCGGCGTCCGCGATTTCCGCCCGGCCGCCGTAGTTCACGCACATGGTCAGCGTGCAGGTCGAGTTGCCGGCCGTCTGGCGCTCGGCCACCTCCAGTTCGTTGACCACCGACTTCCACAGCCGGGGCCGGCGGCCGGACCAGCGGATGCGCACGCCCCAGGCGTCCAACTGGTCGCGCTGGCGCCGCAGGACGTCCCGGCTGAAGCCCATCAGGAAACGCACCTCCTCCGGCGACCGCTTCCAGTTTTCGGTGGAAAAGGCGTACACGCTGACGTGTTTGACCCCGATCTCGATGGCGCCGGCCATCACGTCCAGCAGCGCCGCCTCACCGGCCTTGTGCCCCTCGGTCCGGGGCAGGCCGCGCTGGTTGGCCCAGCGCCCGTTGCCGTCCATCACGATGGCCACGTGATCCGGAACCAGCGCCGGCGGCAGGCCGGGCGGCAGCGCGCCGGACGGGTGCGGCCAAGGCCGCTGCGGTTTCCGGGAAGTTGGGGTCACACTCGCTCCACATGCTTGAGGGATTTCAGGGTTCGTTCCAGGTGCCACTGCAAATAACTGGCTACCAGTCCGGCGGCTTCGCGGCGCGGACCGGTGGCGGAGGCATCCGCGGCCGGCCAGTCCGCCGAGAGCAGGGCGGCCAGCAATTGCATGGTCTGCGGCGCCGGCGAGGCGGATCCCGGTGGCCGGCAGTCATGGCACACCGCGCCGCCCAGCGGCGCGTTGAAGGCGGTGTGCGGACCCGGTGCACCGCAGCGGGCGCATTGGTCGAAGCTGGGGGCCCAGCCTGCCGTCGCGAGGGCGCGCAGCAGGTAGGAATCAAGGATCAGCTCCGGCGCGTGTACGCTACGGCTGAGCGCGGAGAGCGCGCCGATGACCAGCCCGTACTGCGCGCCGGCCGATTCGCCGTCGACGTCGGTGAGTTTTTCCGCCGTCTCGCAGATCGCGGCCGCCGAGGTGTATTTGGTGTAGTCGGCCGCGATGTCCCGGCCGTAGGGGCCCACCATCTGCGCCTGCGTGACAATGTCGAGGCTGCGCCCGGACACCAACTGCAGGTCCGCCACCATGAACGGTTCCAGCACCGCGCCGAACTTACTGCTGGTGCGGCGTACGCCCTTGGCGACCGCCCGGATCTGGCCGTGCTGCTTGGTGAGCAGGGTGATGATGCGGTCGGCCTCGCCGAGTTTGTGGGTCCGCAGAATGACGCCCTGGTCCCGGTAGGTACGGGAGGCGAAGGATCTGTTGGACACCGTTCCATTCTCCCACTAAAGCGGGCCTTCCCGCCGCGGTATGGCAGGAAGGCCCGCAGGCACGCTTTCGGTCGCCGGGCTAGAGCGAGGCGACGCTCTTGGCAGCTTCGTCGCGGATGGCGCGGTTCACCGCGGACACCACGGCCTTCAGCGAGGACATCGTGGTGTTCGTGTCGATGCCCACGCCCCACAGCACCCGCTCGCCCACGGCGCACTCAACGTAGGCGGCGGCACGGGCGTTTCCACCCTCGGACAGCGCATGCTCGGTGTAGTCCAGTACCCGTACGTCCACGCCGTCCTGGCGGAAGATCTCCAGCAGCGCGGCGATCGGCCCGTTGCCCTCGGCCGTGCGGCGGCTCTGCACCCCGTCCACGCCCATGGTCGCGGTCAGCTGGAAGGTACCGTCCTCGGCGCTGTCGGTCTTCACCGAACCGAGCGTGTAGTGGCCCCAGCCGTTCCCCGGGGTCGGCAGGTACTCGTCGTTAAAGACCTCCCACAGCTGCGCCGGGCTGACTTCCCCGCCCACGGTTTCCGTGCGGCGCTGGATCACACCGGAGAATTCGATCTGCGCTCGGCGCGGCAGGTCCAGCTTATGCTCGTGCTTGAGCAGGTAGGCCACGCCGCCCTTGCCGGACTGCGAGTTGACCCTGATCACCGCTTCGTAGCTGCGGCCCAGGTCCTTGGGATCGACCGGCAGGTACGGCACGGCCCACACCAGGTCGTCCACCGTCTTTCCCTGCTCGGCGGCGTCGGCATCCATTGCCTCGAAGCCCTTCTTAATGGCGTCCTGGTGGGAGCCGGAGAAGGCGGTGAAGACCAGATCTCCGCCGTACGGGGAGCGCTCGGGCACCGGCAGTTGGTTGCAGTATTCAACTGTGCGGCGGACTTCGTCGATGTTGGAGAAGTCGATCATCGGGTCGATGCCCTGGCTGAACATGTTCAGCCCCAGCGTCACCAGGTCCACGTTGCCGGTCCGCTCGCCGTTGCCGAACAGGCAGCCCTCAATCCGGTCGGCGCCGGCCAGATAGCCCAGTTCAGCCGCCGCCACGCCGGTCCCCCGGTCGTTGTGCGGGTGCAGCGAGAGGATCACGTGCTCACGGTTGGCCAGGTTCCGCGACATCCACTCGATGGAGTCGGCGTAGACATTCGGCGTCGCCATCTCCACCGTGGCCGGCAGGTTCAGGATCACGTTGCGGTCGGCCGAAATTTCAAAGACGTCGGTGACGGCGTTGCAGATGCGGGCGGCGAATTCCAGTTCGGTGCCGGTGTAGGACTCGGGCGAGTACTCGTAGGTGATCTCGGTGCCCTTCAAGCCCTCTTCGTATTTGCGGCAGAGCCGGGCACCCTGCAGCGCGATGTCCACGATGCCGTCCTGGTCTTCCCGGAACACCACGCGGCGCTGCAGCACGGAGGTGGAGTTGTACAGGTGAACGATGGCGCGGCCGGCGCCGGCGATCGACTCATACGTGCGCTCGATCAGGTGTTCGCGGGATTGCGTCAGCACCTGGATGGTCACGTCGTCGGGGATCCGGTCCCCTTCGATCAGCTGGCGGACAAAGTCGAAGTCCGTCTGCGATGCCGACGGGAACCCGACCTCGATCTCCTTGAAGCCCATGCGCACCAGCAGGTCGAACATCTTGTGCTTGCGTTCGGGGCTCATCGGGTCGATCAGCGCCTGGTTGCCGTCGCGCAGGTCCACCGCGCACCAGCGCGGGGCCTTGGTCATCACTTTGTCCGGCCAGGTGCGGTCGGGCAGTTCTACGGTGATCTGGTCCTGGAACGGAATGTACTTATGGATGGGCATTCCGGAGGGCTTTTGTGCGTTTCGCATTTTGGTGTGTGGCCTTTTCTCATGAGAGCTAATTGAAGAATTTTGGCCGGGCAACACAAACTCCGCAGCGAGGGTTCGGCCTGTCAAACAGAAGTTCGCGTGGCCTCGCCGCGGCAGCTAAGAAGGAGGATTCCTGCGCGCACAATTTCACACTAGCACGGTGCGTAGGATGTGAGGGAAACCCTGACGCAACTATGAAATGAGGCGCCGTATGAGCCGCTCCGGAATCGTATTGTCCAATGTCGACCCGGCCGTCCGCCCGCAGGACGACCTCTTCCGGCACGTGAACGGCACGTGGCTCGCGGAGACCGCCATCCCTGACGACCGGGCGTTGGAAGGCTCCTTCACCGCGCTGCGCGACGCCTCCGAAGAGGCCGTGCACGCCATCATCGAGGACGCCGCCCAGCACCCCGACCCGGCCAGTCCGGCCGGCAAGATCGGCGTGCTCTATGCCGGGTTCATGGACACCGATACGGTCGAGGCGAAGGGCTTTTCCCCGCTGGCCGAGCAATTTGCCGCGATCGCGAAAATCTCCGACCGGGACGGCCTGCGCGAGGTCATCGGCGCCTTCAGCCGAAGCGGTGCGGCTTATCCGCTGGCCTTCTTTGTCAACAACGACGCCGGCGACCCCGCCCGCTACGTGATCTACCTGTATCAGGCGGGGCTGGGCCTGCCGGACGAGGCGTACTACCGGGAAGAGGAATTCGGTCCCATCCGGGAGGCCTACCGCGGCTACGCCGGGAAGATGCTGGAACTGGCCGGCTTTGATCCGGCGCAGGCCGACGCGGCACTGGACCTGGAGCACAAGCTGGCGGCCGGCCACCTGGACAAGGTCGCCTGCCGCGACCCGCAGCAGACCTACAACCTGCGGACCGCCGATCAGGTGGCGGCCGTGGCCGGCTGGATGCCGGACTGGCTGGCGGCGCTGGGGCCGGAAGCGGCCGGCGCCGCCGACATGGTGGTCTGCCAGCCGGACTTCCTGCGCACGCTGGACGGGCTGCTGGACAGCGTGCCGCTGGAGGCCTGGCAGGCGTGGCTGCGGCTCCAACTGCTGACGACGGCGGCGCCCTACCTTCACGATGAAGCGGTCCAGACCCACTTCGGCTTCTACGGCCGCACGCTGAGCGGAACGCCGGAGCTGAAGGAGCGGTGGAAGCGCGGAGTGGCTCTCGTTGAAGGCGCCCTCGGCGAAGCCATCGGCGCGGAATACGTGGCCCGGCATTTCCCGCCCGCACACAAGGCCCGGATGGAGGAACTGGTGGCCAATCTGCTGGCCGCGTACCGGGAAAGCATCTCCGATCTGCCGTGGATGAGCCAGGCCACGATCGGGAAGGCCCTGGAAAAGCTGGCAGGCTTCCGGACCAAGATCGGCTACCCGGAGAAGTGGATCGACTATTCCAGTTTCGTGCCGGCCGATGACGTCTGGGCCAACGTGCAGGCTTCCAATGAGTTCGAGGTCCGCCGGAATCTGGCCAAACTGGGTGGACCCATCGATGAGGCCGAATGGCACATGACCCCGCAGACGGTCAACGCGTACTACATGCCGACCATGAACGAAATCGTCTTCCCGGCCGCCATCCTGCAACCGCCTTTCTTTGACGCCGACGCCGATGCCGCGGCCAACTACGGTGCCATCGGCGCGGTCATCGGCCACGAAATCGGACACGGCTTCGACGACAAGGGCTCGCAGTATGACGGCACCGGCGCGCTGCGGAACTGGTGGTCGGACGAGGACCGGGCCGCCTTCGATCGGCTGACCGGCCGACTGGTGGCACAGTACGCCGCGCTCAGCCCCGCCGAGGCTCCCGGCAGCACTGTCAACGGCGAACTTACGCTGGGCGAAAACATCGGCGACCTCGGCGGGCTGGCCATCGCCTACCGCGCCTACCAGTTGAGCCTGCACGGCGAAGAGGCCCCGGTGATCGACGGGCTGACCGGCAGCCAGCGGTTCTTCTACTCCTGGGCCGAATGCTGGCGGCAGAAGATCCGTTCCGAGGAGGCTGTGCGCCGGCTGGCGGTCGACCCGCACTCACCGAACGAGTTCCGCTGCAACCAGGTGGTGCGCAACCTGGATGCCTTCCACGAAACCTTCGGCACGGCCGAAGACGACGGGCTCTGGCTCGAGCCCGAGGAGCGGGTCCGGATCTGGTAGCCGGTTAGAAGGCGCCGGACTGCTGGCAGGTGACCTGATCGGCAGTCTGGCCCTTGAAGCCGCCCGCCACGCCGCCGGTCTTCGCCAGCTGTTTACCGCTGGCGAAGTCCTTGCCCACCGAGAGCGCGACGCCGTAGTAGTCGCCGGAGACCAGCACGTTGGCCCGGGGAACGTGCAGTTCCTCGGCCAAGGCCTGGGCAACATGTTCGAAGCCGGCGGAGTAGTACAGCTGGGTCGTTGGGCGTTCCGCCTCGCCGGCCACCGGGGTGGCCAACAGGTAACCCAGTGCATGCAGCTGCTTGCTCAGTTTTTCGCCGCGGTCCGCCACGCCGGAGGCATTGACCACCTGGACGGGCTGCACGGCCGGATCGAACGCGGGCCCGTCCTGGGCGGCCGTGGGTTCGCTGCCCGGCGTGGTCGCGCCTGCGGCACCGCCGTTGTCGGTCTTCGGCGTCGACGTCCCGGCGCCCGCATCAGAGCCGGAACCGGCCTTGTCCGTGGACTTGGTGCCGGACGATCCGGCGGTGTTGACCTCGGGGGCGGTAACGTCGCCGTCCTCGCGCAGGATCCGGAACAGTTCCTGGGCCGGCTGTTCGTCCAGCACCAGGCGGTTCCCGTCCACCGGGGAAGCCTGGGTGGGCAGCGACACGAAGGCGACCTTGCTCAGGTCAACGGCCTTGACCCGGTCCGCCAACGCCAGCAGCCGGGGAATCTCCGCCAGTCCCTCGTCCACGGTCAGGTTGCTGACCACGGCCTCGGCGATCGCGTACAAGCGGGGCACATTGGTCAAGGTTCCCTCGGACTGGATCTTGCGGACCATGGAGGCCAGGAAGCTCTGTTGCGCCCGGATCCGGCCGCGGTCCCCGCCGTCGCCGAAGGAGTGGCGGGTGCGCAGGAAGGCCAGCGCCTGCTCGCCCTGCACGGAGCTCACGCCGGCCGGCAGCTTCAGCTTCGAATAGCTGTCATTGATCGGTTCGTTGACGCAGACGTCCACGCCACCGATGACCGTGGAGAGTTCCTTGACCGCGTTGAAGTCGGCCATCATGAAGTGGTCGATCTGCAGGCCGGTCATCTCGTTCACAGCCGCGACGGTGCAGCCCGGTCCGCCATAGCTGAGCGCGGCGTTGAGCTGGGCGGACTGCTGTTCCGGGTAGACCTGCCCGGTCTTCGGATCGGTGCAGCTGGGAATCGTGGTGAGCAGGTCGCGGGGCAGGCTGACCACGGTGACGCGTTTACGGTCCGCCGACAGGTTGACCAGCATCATCACGTCCGATTTGCCCCAGCCCGAGGACGAATCGTTCGAGCCATACTTGCCGTCGGTGCCGTCCCGCGAGTCGGTCCCCAGGACGAGGATCTGCACCGGGTCCCGGCTCAGGTCCACCGGAAGCCCCGGGCCCTCGGTGCCCAGGTTCAGCGGCGTCGTCGTGATGCTGTCGCGCAGACCGACGATTTTGAAGACGACGACGCCGACCCCGGCTGCCAGGGCCAAGGCCAGCACACCGGCCACGATCTTCAGCCACAGCAAACGAGGTCCGCGGCCCATGTGGCGCGGGGTGGAACGGCGCGTTGGTCCGCGCCGCTGCGGGGTTGACCCGCTGGGTTCCTGCGGTTCATCACCGGAGCTGCCGCGATGAGCCACTGGCTTTCCCCTCTATACGGTTGAAACGATTAACGCACGGGCGACCTTCCCCAAACGCGGGCCGCTAAGTATTGTACGGCCTGGAGCTGGGGAAAGTTCCCGGTTTGCACCCCGGCCTAGAAGCCCAGACGCACCAATTGCTTGGGGTCGCGCTGCCAGTCCTTGGCGATCTTCACGTGCAGGTCCAGGTAGACCCTGGTGCCGAGCAGGCCCTCGATCCCCTGGCGTGCCCGGGTGCCGACGTCGCGCAGCCTGGCCCCGCCCTTGCCGATGATGATGGCCTTCTGCGACGGGCGCTCCACGAACAGGTTCACCCGGACGTCCAGCAGCGGATTGTCCGCGCTGCGCCCTTCACGTGGAACGATCTCCTCGACCACCACGGCCAGCGAGTGCGGCAACTCGTCGCGCACGCCCTCCAGCGCGGCCTCGCGGATGAGTTCGGCCACCATCACGGCCTCCGGCTCATCCGTGAGTTCACCGTCCGGATACAACGGCGGCGACAGCGGCATCTGCTGGACCAGGACGTCGGCGACGGTCTGGACCTGATTGCCCTTGGCGGCGGAAACCGGCACGATGGCAGCGAAACCGTCCGCGCCGAAGACTTCGGTGCCGAGTCCGGCCACCGACAACAGCTGTTCGGCCAGCGCCTGCTTGTCCACCAGATCGGTCTTGGTGACCAGTGCCACCACGGGCTTGCGGGCCAAGCCCGCCAACTGGTTGGCAATGAACCGGTCGCCGGGGCCGATCTTCTCGTTGGCCGGCAGGCAGAAACCGATCGCGTCCACTTCGGAGAGCGTATCGGCCACCAGGTCGTTCAGCCGCTGCCCCAGCAGGGTCCGCGGCCGGTGCAGTCCGGGCGTGTCCACCAGCACCAGCTGGGCATCCGGCCGGTGCACGATGCCGCGGATCGTATGCCGGGTGGTCTGCGGCTTGGCGGAGGTGATCGCCACTTTCTGCCCGACCAGGGCGTTGGTCAGCGTGGACTTGCCCGCGTTCGGACGGCCCACCAGCGAGACAAACCCCGCGCGATAGTCCTCCGGCCAGCCGCTGGACGGCATCGCCATGGGCTTTGCAGAATCAGGCGTGTTCTCTGTCATCGTTCCCTCTCTGTCCCGGGCAGGCGGGCGGTGTCGGTGGCGGCAGCGCCGTCGTCGTGAGCGGACTGCGTCTGGGCCGGTGCTTCATACCAGGCCAGGACGTGGCTGACGCGGTTGCGCCGCCCCTCCAGCCGTTCCGCGCGCAGATGCAGGCCCCCCAGCTGCACTTCGCTGCCCACGATCGGCACCCGGCCCAGGCTCTTGGCCAGCAGCCCGCCGACGGTGTCCACTTCTTCATCGTCCAGTTCCAGGCCGAACAGCTCACCGACGTCGTCGATGCTGGTGCGGGCGCTGACCCGGAACCGCCCCTCCGGCAGCGCCTCGATCTCCGGGCGCTCGGTGTCGTACTCGTCCACGATTTCGCCGACGATCTCTTCAATCAGGTCTTCCAGCGTGACCAGTCCGGCGGTTCCGCCGTATTCGTCGATCACGATGGCCACATGCGTGGACTCGCGCTGCATCTCCTGCAGCAGCTCCCCCACAGCCTTGGACTCCGGCACGTAGCGGACTTCGCGGCAGATTTGGTCCACCAGCATGCCGGCACCGTGGTCGGCACGGCCGTGGATCCTGGCGGCGACGTCCTTCAGGTAGAGGATGCCGCGGACCTGGTCCGCGGTGTCCATGATCACCGGGATGCGCGAGTAGCCGGACTGCAGGAACAGCGTCATCGCTTCCTGCAGCGTGGAGCCGGAGTCGATGCTGAGCATGTCCGTGCGCGGCACCATCACCGCCCGGACCTTGGTGTCGCCCAACTCGAAGACCGAATGGATCAGTTCCGCTTCCGTGTCCTCGATCATGTCCGATTCGTTGGCCCGGTCCACCAGCTCGCGGAACTCCTCTTCGGTGAAGAAGGCGGCGTCGGCCCGGGGCGCATTCGGCGCCACCGCGCTGCCCAGGCGGACCAGCCACTGCGGCACCGGACCCAGCACCGCGCACAGCAGCCGGACCAGCAAGGCGGTGGAAAGGACGACGGCGCTGGCGTGCATCCGGCCCAGTTGCCGCGGCGACACCCCGACCAGCACGAACCCGACGCCGGCCATGGTGACGGTAGCCAGCAATCCGGCCAGCCAGATGTTGCCCAGCAGATCGTGGAACAGCAGGGCGATGGCCACCGCCGCGGCCATCTCGAACCAGACCCGCCAGAAACGCAGCGCGTGCATGTGTGCCGCCGGCGAAGCCAGGATGACCCGCAGGCTGCGGCTGCGTCCGGAGCGCAGCAATTGTTCGGCGTCGTGGCGCGGCAGATAGGTGAACGCTGCCTCGGCGGCGGTGAGCGCGCCGGCAAACAGCGTGAAAGCCAGCGTCATGCCGGCAAGAATCCAGAGCATCGTGGGGTCTCTACAGCGTGGTTTCGGTGGGGGCAGCCTTGCCCGTGAAGGACGAAAGCAGCTGGCGCTGAAGGCCGAACATTTCTTCCTTTTCGGCCGGCTCCGCGTGGTCGAAGCCGAGCAAATGCAGGATGCCGTGCGTGGTCAGCAGCAGCATTTCGTCCAGCAGCCCGTGTCCGGCCTTCTGCGCCTGCTCCTGCGCTACCTGCGGACAGATCACGATGTCGCCGAGCACTCCGGCCGCGCCGGGCTTCATGGCGGTGCCGGGACGCAGCTCATCCATCGGGAAGGAGAGCACATCGGTGGCACCGGGTTCGTCCATCCATTCGATGTGCAGCCGTTCCATCGCCTCGGTGTCCACCATGATGATGGACAGTTCGGCTTCCGGATGCACGTAGAGCGAATCCAGCACGAACCGTGCCAGCCGCACCAGCTCTTCCTCGTCGGCCGCGATCGTTGATTCGTTATTGACCTCGATGCTCATGCTCCACCCTCCGGGCTCAGGCCTTCCGCTTCGACCTTCCGCCGGGCGGCCGGTGCGCGGTGCGGCGGGCGGCCACTCGCGCTGCGTCGGCTCTCGTCCCAGCGGCTGTACGCCGTGACAATGTCGCTGACCAGCCGGTGCCGGACCACGTCCGTGGCATCGAGCTGGGAGAAGCTGACGTCCTCGACGCCGTTCAGGATTTCGCTGACGATCTTCAGTCCGGAACTGGTGCCGCCGGGCAGGTCGATCTGCGTCACGTCGCCGGTCACCACCATCTTGGAGCCAAAGCCCAGCCGGGTGAGGAACATCTTCATCTGTTCCGGCGTGGTGTTCTGCGCCTCGTCCAGGATGATGAATGCGTCGTTGAGCGTACGGCCGCGCATGTAGGCCAGCGGGGCCACCTCGATGGTGCCGGCGGCCATCAGTCGCGGAATCGATTCCGGGTCCATCATGTCGTGCAGGGCGTCGTACAGCGGGCGCAGATACGGGTCGATCTTGTCGCTGAGCGTGCCCGGGAGGAAGCCCAGCCGCTCCCCGGCCTCCACGGCGGGCCGGGTCAGGATGATCCGGTTGACCTCTTTGTGCTGCAGGGCCTGGACCGCCTTGGCCATCGCCAGGTAGGTCTTGCCCGTGCCGGCCGGGCCGATACCGAAAACCACCGTGTGGTTGTCGATGGCCTCGACGTAGTTCTTCTGGTTCAGCGTCTTCGGCCTGATGTTGCGGCCGCGCGAGGAAAGGATGTTCAGCGTCAGCACTTCGGCCGGCCGCTGCGCCGTCTGTTCGCCGAGCATGCGCAGCAGTTGGGCCACCACCTGCGGCGTGATCCGGGTTTCCTTGGCGGCCAGCGCGCGGATCTCCTCCACCAGGTTCAGCGTGAGTTGAACCGCATCGGCGGGACCGGAAATGGACAGCTCGTTGCCGCGGACATGCAGGTTCACATCGCTGAACTCGGCCTCAATGACCTGCAGCACCTCATCGTGGGCACCGAGCGCCCTGACCATGTGTTCCGGCGAATCGAAATGGACGGAACGGCTGCTTGATCCCAGCGGATCGACATCCAGGCGTGATTGGGACATAGTCCGGCCGATGCGGCCTTTCATCGCTCCTTCGGTGGGCGTTGCTTGCGGTGCTGCCAACGGTGCTGCTGACGTTGCTGTTATCGGTGCTGCCTTCGGTGAGCCGGATATATTCCAGCCCTGACGCTACAAGGTACATGCTACGGCACGGGGCACCGCACAGTCCTCCGCGCGGGCGAAAACGCCTAGATATCGATACTGCATCAATCGTGCATCAGTCCGGTTGAGGGCTGCTTAAAGCGGCCATCAGCCCCCCTCCCATATGCCAAGCTGGTGGGGCAGGAAAGCCGGAAGCCACCGCTTCCTGCCTCGTATTTCCCCAGTTAATCCGACCCGCTAGAAGGGATCCAGGCATTACCAGCAAGCAGCTCCGGCAGCCTTCGGGCTCGGCCCCCACTCGCCGCTTCGGCGCGTGGTTGGCGCTGGTTACAGCGTCCTCGCTGGTGCTGCTCGGCTGCACACCGCAAGGCAATGCCAGCGGCGGGCAGACCACCATGCCGGTCCCCACCGCACCCACCGCGGCCAGCAGTCCACTGGTCTCCAGCGCACCGGTGGAGACCCTGCGTTCCTCCGAGCTCTCCCCGCTCTATTGGCTGGGCACCAACGCGGACAATGTGTTCCTGTACCGCGAATACCGCCAGGCGGAGAACCTCGGAGACCCGATTACGACGGCGGTGGCGGCCCTGACCCGCCTGCACCCCCTGGATCCGGACTACTTTAATCCACTCAGCCCGGCCAGCAAGGTGGGGGCTTCCATTACCAACGGCTCGGTCATCACCTTGGATATCTCCTCCGATGCCTTCGACCGCCGCGTCGACGCCGGCATCGCCGAACGCGCCGTGCAGCAGTTGGTCTACACGGCCACCGCGGCCGCGGCCAACGCCGGGCTCAGCAGCTCCGAGAACCCGCTCGAAGTGGTGATCCTGGTGGACGGCCACCGCGGCTACGAAGCCTTCGGCCACGTGTTGCTGGGCGAACCGATGTCCCGGGACAGCAGCCTGGCCGCCCCGATCTGGATCCTCGATCCGGCCCAGGGCGCAACGTCCGAGGGGCGCGTGGAGGTGTTCGGACGCGGCGTCGCCTTCGAATCGCAGCTGCGCTGGCAGATCTACCGGATTGCCGACGCCGGTGAGAAGGTCGGCGAGGGCAAGCTGGTCAAAGCCGGTACGGTCTCCGTCAATGCGCCGGCCGGAGAAATCGGCGAATTCAAGTTCAGCCAGAAGCTGGACCCGGGCACCTACAAGCTCTACGTCTTCCATGAGGACGTCAGCGGGCGGACCCAAGAGCGGCAGAACCCGGACAGCAAGGTCTTCACGATCAAATAGGCCTGCGGCGACCGGCCACGCCGTGGCCATCATCAACGCCGTGGCTACTACCCAAGCCGTGACCACCGCCTGGACCCGCGCCCGGCTAGGCCCGTGCCCGGCCCGCGTGTTGGTCTACCGCCAGCGGCCCAACATCTCGCTGAGCAAGGTCAAGGCGGCCGGACCTGCCGTGGAGGAACGCAGGACGTGGGGTCCAAGCCGCACCGCCACCGCCCCGGCGTCCAACATGGCGTCCACTTCCGCCCGGCTCATCCCGCCTTCCGGACCCACGATCATCAGTACCCGCGCCGCACCGCCGCCGTCGGGCGAGGCACCGCCGTCGGGCGAGGCACCATCATGAGGCGAGGCACCGCCGTCGTCATTGCCCCGCGGTTCCGCCCGGTACGGACCAACCCCCAAACCGGCGCGCTGCACGGCGTCGGCCACACTGCCCTCGGCGTCTTCATGCAGCAGCAGCGACAACCGGCTGGAGCGGATCAAGGCACACAGGCCGGCCCGTTCAACCAGCGGTTCCACCTCCGGCACGCGCGCCCGCCGCGATTGCTTGGCGGCCGCCCGGACCGCCAGCTGCCACTTTGCCGTGCCCTTGGTCGCCTTGTCCGCTTTCCAGCGCACGATGCTGCGTTCGGCCTGCCACGGGACCACGGCGTCGACGCCGAGCTCGGTGGCCGCCTCGATCGCCAGTTCGTCGCGGTTGCCCTTGGCCAGCGCCTGCACCAGCACCAGCTCCGGGTCCGGTTCCGGCTCCTGCACGATCTGAAGGGCGCGGACGGTGAGCCGGCCGGAGGCGCCGGACACGGCCTCGCCGATCAGCCGGCGGCCCCGGCCGTCGGCGAGGTCGACCGGTTCGCCGGGCTCGATCCGTTTGACCGTGACGGCGTGCCGCGCCTCGTCCCCCGCCAGCGTGAAGCTATCGCCGGGGGCCACTGCGTCGAGCTCGCCCGGGTCGGTAAAGAACAGGTGGCTGGTCACGCCTAGAGGTGACCGAGCCGGTCACGCAGCCGGGCGAAGACGCCGGTGCCCGAGGACGCCAACTTGCCCTCGGTGTATTCCTCGCCGCGGGCCTGCGCCAGTTTGCGGAGCAAGTCTTCCTGTTCCGAGTCCAGCTTGCTGGGTGTCTCCACGTGCACATGCACCTGCAGGTCGCCGCGGCCGTAGCCGCGCAGATGCGTCACGCCCAGGCCGCGCAGCGTCAGGGTCTCCCCCGCCTGCGTGCCGGGCTTGATGCTCAATTCGCGTTCGCCGTCGAAAGTGTCCAGCGTGACCTCGGTGCCCAGCGCGGCCGCGGTCATCGGCACCGTCAGGGTCACGTGCAGGTCGTCGCCTTCGCGGATGAAGTTCTTGTCCGCGTTAACGCGGATTTCCACGTAGAGGTCGCCCTGCGGACCGCCAGCGGGGCCCGCCTCGCCCTGGCCGGCCAGCTGGATCCGCGTTCCGGTTCCCACCCCGGCCGGGAGCTTGATGGTCAGCGAACGCCGGCTCCGGATGCGCCCCTCGCCGTTGCACTCGTTGCAGGGGTCGGGAATGATCGTGCCGAAGCCCTGGCAGCTGCCGCAGGCGGCCGTGGTCATGACCTGGCCCAGGATGGACCGCACGGCGCGCTGGACCTGGCCGGAGCCGCCGCAGATGTCGCAGGTGCGCGGGCTGGTGCCGGGGCGGCAGCAACTGCCGTCGCAGGTGGGGCAGACCACGGCGGTGTCCACCTCGATCTTTTTGTTCACCCCGAAGACTGCGTCCTTGAGATCGATCCGCACATTGATCAGCGCGTCCTGGCCGCGGCGGGTGCGCGAGGCCGGCCCGCCGCCCGCTCCGGCGCCGCCGAAGAAGCTCTCGAAGATGTCCTGGAAGGCGAAGCCGGAACCGGAGAAACCGCCGCCGAAGCCGTTGTCATTGCCGTTTTCGTTGCCCGTGGTGTCGTAGACGCGCCGCTTCTGCGGGTCCGAGAGCACCTCGTAGGCGTGGCTGACCTGCTTGAACTGCTCGGCAGCCTCCGGGCCGGGATTCACATCCGGGTGCAGCTTGCGGGCCAGCTTGCGGTAGGCCTTCTTGATTTCCTCGGTCGAGGCGTCCTGGCTGACACCGAGGGCGTCGTAGTGGTTGCTCACCTTGTAATACTTCACTTCCTGGAGATCGGTTCACCGGCGACGACGGCCGGTGCGGTTGCGCGGCCGTGGGGCTAGCCGGCGAGTATCCGTGACAAATAGCGTGCGACGGCGCGCACTGCCGCCATCGTGGTGGGATAGTCCATCCGGGTGGGGCCGAGAATGCCGACCTTGGCGGTGGCGCCCGGTCCATAGCCGGTGGCGACCACCGAGGTTTCTGCCAGTGAGCCGTACGGGTTTTCACGGCCGATGCTCACCGACATGCCGTGGGCGTCCTGGTGCATTTCGGAGAGCAACTGCAGCAGGACCACCTGTTCCTCGAGTGCCTCGAGGATGGGGCCGATGCTCAACGGGAAGTCCACGGTGGAACGAGCCAGGTTGGCCGTCCCGGCCATCAGGATCCGCTCCTCGCTGCTGGCCGCTGCCAACTGGGCAAGCGATGCGGCCAATTCGTCGACGATCCCCCCATGTGCGGGTTCCGCCGGCACCGGCGAGGCCTTCAGCAGGTGCGGCACCCCGGCCAACGGTTTCCCGGACAGAGCGGCCAGGAACGCAGTGCGCAGCTTGGCCAGTGCGTCTTCCGCCACGTCCACCGGCAGCATGGCCACATGCTGGTCCACCTTGCCGCTGTCGGCGATCAGCACCACCAGCACGCGGCGGGGAGCCAGCAGAACGAACTCGATGTGGCGCACCTTGGCAGCACCCAGCTGCGGGTACTGGACCACCGCTACCTGGTTGGTGAGCTGGGACAACAGCCGCACCGTGCGTTCCATGACGTCGTCCAGGTCGTCGGCGCCGTCCAGCAGTTTCTGGATGGCCCGGCGCTCGGGGGCAGAAAGCGGCTTGACGTCGGAGATCCGGTCTACGAACAGCCGGTAGCCCTTGTCCGTGGGAATCCGGCCGGCGCTGGTGTGCGGGGCAACGATCAGCCCGTCTTCCTCCAGTGCCGCCATATCGTTGCGGATCGTGGCTGACGACACGCCCAGACTGTGCCGGTCGACCAGTGCCTTGGAGCCCACAGGTTCCCGTGAATGCACATAGTCCTCGACAATGGCGCGGAGCACTTCCAGCCTCCGGACCTCGCTCACTGCACTCCTCCTGTCTTCGGCTCAACCTGATGACGCGTTGTTAGCACTCAACACGTCCAAGTGCTAAGTCTAATACGTCGCCCCCGTTGTTAGCATTGTCTTCGCGGCGGTGCCGTAGACGTACTACCTGTGTTAAGGACTTGAAGCATATGAGCAGCTACGGCTGGGGCCCCCAGGATCTCACCGCGCCGAAGGCCCGGGCCCTGCGCGAAGTCGCCGCCGATCCGGGGCTGGTACTGGAGGATGCGCAGAGCGGTTGGGTCGGCGCCGTAGTCCGGGTGGAGAAGTCAGGCGGCGTGCACTTGGTTTCGCTGGAGGACCGCCGCGGCAAGGTGCGCTCGTTCCCGCTGGGCTTCGGCTTCCTGTTTGAAGGCGAGCCGGTGAACGTGGTGCCGCCGGCACCCACGGCGAAGGCCCCGGTCCGCCAGCGGACGGCCTCCGGTTCGGTGAAGGTAGAGGGCCAACGCGCCAGAGTGGCGCGCGCCAGCCGGATCTGGGTCGAAGGCAAGCACGATGCCGAACTGGTGGAAAAGGTCTGGGGAGACGACCTGCGGGTGGAGGGCATCGTCGTCGAACCTTTGCACGGCGTGGACGACCTGGCCGCGGCAGTGGCTGACTTCTCCCCCGGCCCGCAGCGCAGGCTGGGCATCCTGGTGGACCATTTGGTGCCGCACTCCAAGGAGTGGCGGATTGCCGAGGCCGCGATGGCCGTCCCGGCGGCCGCCGGCAACGTGCTGATTGTGGGCCACCCCTACGTGGACGTCTGGCAGGCCATCAAGCCGTCGGTGATCGGCCGGGCGCAGTGGCCGGTGGTTCCGCGCGGCACCGATTGGAAGACCGGCATCCTCGCCGGTCTCGGCTGGCCGCACCGGACGCAGATCGATGTAGCCGACGGCTGGAAGCGGCTGCTGGGCAGCGTGAACAGCTATGCGGATCTGGAACCCAGCCTGCTGGGCCGGGTCGAGGAAGTCATCGATTTCCTCACCGTCTGAGCCGGCTCCGCCGCACGCCGCGGCCCCGGTCTGCACCGGGCCGCAGGGTGGAACCGCTAGGCTAGGAACAGCAGTGAGCCATCAGCAGATTTTCCGAAGGTAGGTCCCGTGTCCGAGAACTCTGCTCGCAACCAGCAGCCGGAACGCAAGTCCGCCCCGCGCCCGCAGTATCAGAGCGCGTCGGCTTCCGCCTTGCCGCTGACCCCTTCCGAGGACCGGCAATGGGCCACCATGGCGCACTTCGGCGGGATCCTGGGCTGCTTCCCGTCGCTGGTGATCTACCTGATTTTCAAGGACCGCGGACCGTTTACCGCTCAGGAGTCCAAAGAGGCGCTGAACTTCACCGTTCCGCCGACCGTGGTGGCCATTGTGGCGAACATGATGATCCTCATTCCGGCCGTCAGCGGCATCTTTGCCGTCGTCGCCGCCGCCATTTGGGTCTTCCTCACGGTCTATTCCGTGATCGCCGGCATCAAATGCAACCGCGGTGTCCCCTACCGCTACGCCTACAACCTGCGCCTGTTCCGCTAGGCCGCCGACAGCCCGGGCTGAGGCCGCCGGTGCTGCAGTTGCCCGTCCTGCTACCGCTCGCTCCCCACGATCCGGCCGTCACCCCTCCTTGGCCCCCGCGGGTACATCTGAAGCCGGACCGCCCTTGCCCTGCCATGGCCATCTGCCGGTGATTTCCAGTTCCAGCGACCAACTGAGGAACGTCCGGATGAGCACGATTGCGGCCAGCACGGCCACGCTTTCCAGCGTCGGGCTGACGGCGACGGTCCGGATGATGTCCGCGGCCACCAACAGTTCCAAACCGAGCAGGATCGATCGCCCCAGAAACCGGCGGAATTGCTCATAGACCCCGGCCTGCCTCCGTAACAGCCGGGGGACGGCAAACAGGGCAGCCAATATGGCCCCGGTCACGATGGCGGCAATGCCGGCCGCGTCGATCAGGCGGCCGACTGCCTCTACTACGCCCGCGAACTCCATGGCATCCCCTGACCTTCACGGTCCGTCACGGCACCGACCCCGCTCGGGCGGCATTTCGGCTCAAACCCCGGTGCAGGGGTTTGATGGGTGCAGTTGGCGCCCCGCTGGCTCGGCCGTATTGCTGCACCGCGTGCTCGGGCTCATTGTCCGCCCAGGCGACGGACGGCGCAATGGACGAACGCCCGCATTCGGGATCAGCATTTACCGCTGATCGTGCCGCCGGCTGACCGCGTCCGCCTCCAGCCGCTGGCGCGCGGTGTTCAGTCCCGCCCCCACCGGTACGTGGCCGGTAGCCGCAGCGAGCCCGAAGAGCGGCATGTCGCTGTACACGCTTTCCCTGCCGCCGGGCATCGTCTCATAGGTCTCGTGCCACACCCCCACATCGCCGGTGCCGGCCGATTCACGCATGAACCGACGCCAAGGCTCCAGGTGCGGCGCCGACCGGTCGGCCGCGAACCGCTGCAGGTGCTCCGGACTCTTCCAGTAGCTGACCATGATGGTGGTGCGGCCGAACCATTGCTGGTATCCCAGCAACCCCGCCTCCGGCGCCTTAGCCAGGTGGGCCAGCATCCTGGGCATGGCCGCCCCCGCCCGTGCCACCTTCCCGAACTTCCACCACCGGTTGGCGCGCATGCCGATCAGGAAGACCGTCACCGGCCCGCCCGCGGGATCGGCAGTAAAGCGTCCCGAGTGCACTGATTGAGACATGAGCTTCTCCATTCGTAACTGTGTTATAAAACGACGTTACGTAACAGTGTTATGTAATACTTGAGCTATGGCAAGACCCCTACTCCACGATGAGACACTGCGCCGCAGGTTGCTCGACACCGCAGCCTCCCGGATCGCCCGCGACGGCGCCGCCTCCGTATCGCTGCGCAGCATCGCCGCTGCGGCAGGGACGTCCACGACGGCGGTGTATTCGCTCTTTGGCGGCAAAGCGGAACTGCTGACCGCCGTGCTCGACGACGGTTTCGCCTCCTTTACGGCCTCCCAGCAACAGGCCTCCGCCGGCGGCCTCGAAGCGCTGGGCCGGGCCTACCGAACCTGGGCGCTGGAGCATCCGGTCCTCTACGGCCTCATGTTCGGCGGCTCGCTGGCCGGCCAGGTGCCGTGCCGACCCACTCCGGGAGCGGCCGAGCCGTCGATCGCGCCGCTGTTTGCCGCCGTGGCCGCCGCGCTGCCCGGGGCGCCGGAGGACGAGGTTGCCTCGATGGTCGGCGTCGTCTGGGGCCAGGTCCATGGATTGGTGTCGCTGGAGCTGGCCGGCGCCCCGGCGGCAGGCTGGAGCTGGGAGGCGGCCTACGATGCGGCCCTCGGCCAGATCGGACGCTCGCTGGGACGCTAGGGAAGATCAGTCCTCGAGCAGCCGGCGGACCACGGCATCGGCCAGCAGCCGGCCTTTGAGCGTGAGCCGAATGGTTCCGGCGAAGGCGGCGGCCGGGTCGATGAGGGCGTCGGCGATCAGACCCGCCACGGCTTTCCTGCCGTTCGGTCCCAGATCCTGGGTGCGCAGCCCGTCGATAATGCGGGTCTGCAGCATGACATGTTCCAGTTGCCGGGTACCCGCGTCGAGCGTTTCACGCCCGGCCGCCGGGGAGACTCCGGTGGCCAGACGCTGGGCATAGGCCGCCGGATGCTTCACGTTCCACCAGCGCACGCCGCCCATATGCGAGTGGGCGCCGGGACCGGCGCCCCACCAGTCATCGCCGCGCCAGTAGGCCAGGTTGTGCCGGCAACGGTCGTCCGCTGTGCGGGCCCAATTGCTGACCTCGTACCAGCCGAACCCGGCTGCAGCCAACCGCGCGTCGGCGATCTCGTACTTCGCGGCGTGGTCGTCGTCGTCAATGCCGGGCACCTCGCCGCGGCGGATCTGCGCCGCGAGCTTGGTGCCGTCCTCGACGATCAGGGCGTAGGCGGAGATATGGTCCGGCGCACAGGCGATGGCGGAGTCCAGGCTGGCCTCCCAGTCCGCCATGGACTCCCCCGGTGTGCCGTAAATCAGGTCGAGGCTGACCTTGAGCCCGGCCTCGCGGGCCCACTGCACGGCCTGCGGCACCCGTTCCGGATCATGCGTTCGGTCCAGCACCTTCAGCACGTGCGGCACGGCCGATTGCATGCCGAAGGAGACCCGGGTGAAACCCGCGTCGGCCAGGATCTTCAGCGATTCCGGCGTGACGGAGTCCGGGTTGGCTTCCGTGGTGACCTCGGCACCCGGCTCCAGCCCCCACAAGCTTTCAGCCTGCGCCAGCATGGCGGCCAGGTCCGTCGCCGGCAGCAAAGTCGGCGTGCCGCCGCCGAAGAAGACCGTGGCCAGAGGTCGGTCGGGCAGGCCGGAACCGCGCAGCACGCGCGCCGCTAGGTCCAATTCGGTGTTCAAGGTGCCCGAGTACTCATCCTGCGACGCCCCCGAACCGAGTTCCTTGGCCGTGTAGGTGTTGAAATCGCAGTAACCGCAGCGCACCCGGCAGAACGGAATGTGCACATAAAGGCAGAAGGCCCGGCCTGCCGCGCCGTCTGCCGCCTGCGCGGGCAACAGACCGTCGGCCGGGGCCGGGTCCCCTACGGGCAGGACGCTAGGCACTGAGGCGAGCCTCCGCCGTCGTTGTTTTCAGCACTGCGGAACTACTTCTTTGCCTTGTCCTTGGAATCGTCCGACGACAGCGCGGCGATGAAGGCCTCCTGCGGGACCTCCACGCGGCCGACCATCTTCATCCGCTTCTTGCCTTCCTTCTGCTTCTCCAGCAGCTTGCGCTTACGGGAGATGTCGCCGCCGTAGCACTTGGCGAGCACGTCCTTGCGGATGGCGCGGATGTTTTCGCGGGCGATGATCCGGGAACCGATGGCGGCCTGGATGGGCACCTCGAACTGCTGCCGCGGGATGAGCTCACGCAGCTTGGAGGTCATCATCACGCCGTAGCTGTAGGCCTTGTCGCGGTGCGTGATGGCGCTGAACGCGTCCACCTGCTCACCCTGCAGCAGGATGTCCACCTTGACCAGATCGGCCACCTGATCGCCGTCGGCCTTCCAGTCCAGCGAGGCATAGCCGCGGGTGCGCGACTTCAGATTGTCGAAGAAGTCGAAGACGATCTCGGCCAGCGGCAGCCGGTAGCGCAGCTCCACGCGGTCCTCGGAGAGATAGTCCATGCCCTTCATGTCCCCGCGGCGGGCCTGGCACAGCTCCATGATGGTGCCGACAAACTCGTTGGGCGCAAGGATGGTGGCGGAGACCATCGGCTCGCGGACCTCGGAAACCTTCCCGTCCGGATATTCGCTCGGGTTGGTCACCGTCAGGACCTTCTTGTCCTCCAGCGTGACCTCGTAGACCACGTTGGGGGCGGTGGAGATCAGGTCAAGATTGAACTCGGCTTCGAGCCGCTCACGGGTGATTTCCAGGTGCAGCAGGCCCAGGAAGCCCACCCGGAATCCGAAACCGAGGGCCGCGGAGGTCTCCGGTTCGTAGATCAGGGCAGCGTCGTTGAGCTTAAGCTTGTCCAGCGCGTCGCGCAGCACCGGATAGTCCGTGCCGTCAATCGGGTAGAGCCCGGAGAAGACCATGGGCTTGGGGTCGGCGTAGCCGCCGAGGGATTCCGCCGCCGGCTTGAGCAGATTGGTGACCGTGTCACCCACCTTGGACTGGCGGACGTCCTTCACGCCGGTGATCAGGTAGCCGACCTCCCCGACGCCCAGACCGTTGGACGGCGTCGGCTCGGGCGAGCTGACGCCGATTTCGAGCAGTTCGTGGCTGGCCCGGGTCGACATCATCTGGATGCGTTCACGCGGCGAGAGCTTGCCGTCAACCACGCGGACGTAAGTGACCACGCCGCGGTACGTGTCGTACACCGAGTCGAAGATCATGGCGCGGGCCGGGGCATCGGGGTCGCCGACCGGTGCGGGCAGATCGCGGACGATCTTGTCCAGCAGCGCCTCGACGCCGACGCCGGTCTTGCCGGAGACCTTGAGCACGTCCTCGGGATCGCCGCCGATCAGGTTGGCCAACTCGGCCGCATACTTCTCCGGCTGGGCTGCCGGCAGGTCGATCTTGTTCAGCACCGGGATGATGGTCAGGTCGTTTTCCATCGCCAGGTAGAGGTTCGCCAACGTCTGGGCCTCGATGCCCTGCGCCGCATCCACCAGCAGCACCGCGCCTTCACAGGCCGCCAGCGATCGCGACACCTCATAGGTGAAGTCAACGTGGCCCGGCGTGTCAATCATGTTCAGGGCGTAGCTGGTGCCGTCCAGCTCCCACGGCATGCGCACGGCCTGGGACTTGATGGTGATGCCGCGTTCACGTTCGATGTCCATCCGGTCCAGATACTGGGCCTTCATGTCGCGCGGCTGGACTACGCCGGTGAGCTGGAGCATCCGGTCGGCAAGAGTGGATTTACCGTGGTCGATGTGGGCGATGATGCAGAAGTTCCTGATGATCGCCGGATCGGTGGCGGCGGGCACCGGTGCGGTGCGGGCCATCGGTGACACAGATGGTTCCTTACTCTCGGACATGCGGACTGGCAATGCGGCCGGTACCACCAGCACGCAGATTTTGCTCAACTATAAGTGTCCCACGCCCGTCGGGTATCCGCGCACCTTTACGGCACCGATAGCGGTCAGTGATCGCGGCAACCTTCCTTCAGTAGCCTAGAGTCATGGCATTTTCCCCGCAGGGTCTCAACCGGCTCCTCAACAACGCTGTTCGGGCCATCCGGGCCTTGTCGGGTTCCGGCAGCTCGGCGCGGCCGCGCGGCACAGCGGCTGGAAACCGGCCGCAGCACCCCCGAGGCGGCGCTGGAGGCGGTGCCGGCAGCGGCATCGGCGGCGGCGCAACCGAAGCGGGCAGGGCCTCGCGGTATGCCGGCGACTACCTGGGCGCAGGGACCATCAGCTACTCCCCCGACGCCGATGGCTCCCCCGATCCGGGCGAAATCGTGTGGACGTGGGTGCCGTACCAAGAAGACCATTCGCAGGGGAAGGACCGCCCCGTCCTGGTGATCGGCAACCACCGCGGCCGCCTGCTGGCACTCATGATGACCTCCCGGGACCGGAACAACGCCCGCAGCCGGGACGAGGACTACGTGGACATCGGCTCCGGCGCCTGGGACGTCCGCGGCCGTCCGAGTGAGATCAAACTGGACCGTGTTCTCCAACTTGATCCTGATGCCGTGCGGCGCGAGGGTGCGGTGCTCCCGCGGGCCACCTTCGAGAAGGTCGCCCAGAGCATGCGCCGCCGCGGCTGGAAGTGACCCGGACCGCGTGTCGCGAAAACGCTGATCGTCCGTCCGGAGTGCGGATCTGCTAACATTTATAGCTGTGTGTCCGCGCAGGTCGACGGGCACCTCGGGCCGGTTGCCATTACGGTGCCCCACGCCGCTCAGTCAATGACCGGACCGAATGCCCTCAAAGACCAAAGTTCCTCAACAACAGAGAGTTATTACGTGGCCAATATCAAGTCCCAGAAGAAGCGCATTCTCACCAACGAGAAGGCACGCCAGCGCAACAACTCGGTCAAGTCCGAGCTCAAGACCGCCATCCGCGCCGTGACCGGCGCCATCCAGTCCGCCGATCAGGATGCCGCCAACACCGCTCTGGTGACCGCGAGCCGCAAGCTGGACAAGGCCGTCAGCAAGGGTGTGCTGCACAAGAACAACGCCGCCAACCACAAGTCGGCACTGGCCAAGCAGGTCAACGCGCTCTAAGGCGCATCCGGCCGGCAGGCCGAACCAAACCAAGGCCGGAGGCCGTCACCCGCTGAGGGTGGCGGCCTCCGGCCTTTCCGGTTCTTCATCCCGATCGGGTGATCCTTCCCCGGTCGGCCGCCCCTATTCTGGGGCGTATGAAACGGACCGCAACCCTCACCGGATTGGCAACAGGTGCCCTCCTGCTGGCAGGCTGCGCGGGCCCGTCGGGAGGCGGAAGCTCTGCAAGCCAGACGCCGTCTGGCTCCCCGATGTCGCCTAGCTCCCCGGCGGCGTCTGCATCCCCGTCGGCGACGATGCCCAGTGCGCTGAGCGGGTTCCTGTGCTCTCCGGACGAGAACGGCGTCTGGCGGGGAAAGGCCCGTCTCACGAACGTCGGTACCGCCACCAACACGTACACAGTCCGGTTCTCTGTTATCCGCACCGGGAGTCAAAACGTCCTCGGCATGAAGGAGGAGTCCTTCACCGTCGGGCCTGGCGATTCCACCGACGTAGCATTCGCGAGTATCTACACGAGCAATTCCTCGGGTCTCGAATGCGTTGCACGGGTCACGGCGGAGCCGGCCGAGCCTTCGGCCCCGGCGGGATCCCCGGGAGGCTACTGACCCCGCAGCCGCCGGGCTGGTTGCCGAATGTCACCCATTGCGGGTGATGCCGGCGAAGAGCGGCCGTCTCGAGATGGACGGTTAGGGCGGGAGTAGTTCGTGCTGTGCGGGACCGCACGCAGGCCGGGGCCGGCGCTCTAGCGCCGGGCGCTGGTGGCGATCATCGTAACGGCACGTTCCACCGCGTATTCCGGGTCGCGACCTTCGCCTTTGACCTGCGCGTCTGTTTCGGCCAGCACCTGGATACAGCGCGCCAGTGCCTCCGATTCCCACAGCCGTGCGTCCCTGCGGGCCTGGTCGAACTGCCAGGGTGCCATCCCCAGGTCCCGCGCGTTGGCCGAGGCACTCTTGACCTTGGCAATCTGGCGCAGCTTCATGGCCAGCACGGCAACGATCGGCACCGGGTCCACCCCGGTGGCCAGCGCGTGCCGGAGGGACGTCAGCGCCGCGGCACCGCGACCGGAAATGGCCGCGTCAGCCACCTTGAAGCCGGTGGCCTCCACCCGGCCGCCGTAGTATTTTTCCACCGTCTCTTCGGTGACGGCGCTGTCCGCGTCGGAAATCAACTGGGCGCAGGCGGCCGCCAGATCGGGCAGCGACGAGCCGACGGCGGACACCAGCGCCTGCGCCGCGGCAGGTTCGATGGCCCGCCGCGCTGCCTTGAACTCCTGCCTGACGAAGTCGAGCTTGTCGGCGTCCTTTTTCATCGCCTGGCAGTCAACCACCGGGGCACCCGAAGCCTTGACCGCATCGAGAAGTTTCTTGCCGCGGGTTCCGCCGCCGTGGTGCAGGACCAGCCAGACCTCGTCGGCCGGTGACGCCAGATAGGCCAGCGTGTCCGCAAGGAACTCGTCGTTCATCTGGGCCAGCGACGAGGCTTCAATGAGTTTCGCTTCGCCGAAGAGGCTGGGGCTGGCCAGCATGGTGAGCTCGCCGGTGGTGTAGGAGGAGGCATCCAGCTGGGTCAACTCGAGGTCCGGCTGCTTGCCGCGCAGCAGGTTGCGGACACGTTCCTTGGCGCGGTGGGCCAGGTACTCTTCCGGACCGCTGACCAACACGACGGGGGCGGGCTCGACGTCGCGCCAAGAGACAGTCGCGGCGCTTTTCTTCGCGGCGGACGCGCGGGATCCGGGGGGCGGGTTCACGTCAGGTTCCTCCTTGTTCAGGTCAAGAGTTTCACGATCCCCGGCTTTTGCCCAAAGCCGGGCGCAGCCTATTGGCCCGTGAGCACGGAGAGCCTGCCGCGGTCGGCATCGAGCAGGACCGTCCCGAGCTGGTCGGTCCGCAACACCTGCACGCCGGCTGCCCCCAGTGCGGACAGGATTTCCGCCGCCGGATGGCCGTAATCGTTCTCTGCACCCACCGAAATCAGGGCCGCGGCCGGCCGCAGGTCGGTAATGAGTGCGGTCCCGCCGTTGCGGGCACCGTGATGGCTGATTTTCAGCACGTCGACGGTGAATTCCGGGCCCAGGCGCCGCGTCAGCTTGGGCAGTTGCTCCTGCTCAAGATCGCCGGTCAGGAGCATCCTCACCTCTCCCCCGGTGTCCACCCGCAGCTTGATTTCGACGACGAGGCTGGCATCGTTCTCGGAGAGGCCGGCGCGTTCTTCCACCGGCCAGTGCACGGTCCAGTCGGCTGCTCCGGACGAACCGGTCAGCCCGGCCGCCGCGCGTTCGGCGGTCAGCCCGTGGGCTTGGAGCGAGGCGTGAACCGCCTCCGGCAGTGCCTCCTTCGCGCTCGAATACAGGACGCGCTCCGTCTGCCGCCCGGCCAACACGCCGTCGAGCCCGCCGTAGTGGTCCAGGTGCATGTGCGTAAGCACCAGGACGTCGATCCGCTCCACGCCCAGGCCGTCCAGGCACCGGCCCATCATGTCCGTTTCCGGCCCGGCGTCCACCACGATGGCGCTTCGCTCGCCGGTCCGCACCACCAGGCCATCGCCCTGGCCCACGTCGCAGGCCGCAACGTCCCACGACCGCTGCGATGCACCGGGGGCCAGAAGGCCGGCCAGCAGGCCGGCCGCCGCGCCTGCCAGCAGCGCCGGCACGGCGGTCCAACAGGCCAGCCGAAGAATCCGCACGCGCGCGCCGGCCCCGCCGCCTCCGCGGCGCGTCGCGGTCTCGGGCGGCCCGTCCTCCCGGCCCGGTGGCCTTCCGGATCTCCCGCCGACCGCGATCCGGCGGACACCCCAGAGCAGCACCAGACCGGCAGCAGCCGCCCCGGCGGCCCCGACCGGACCGCCGGCCCATGGCAGAGCCGCCAGCGGCAGCTCCGAAAACCACCGCGCCACGCCGGCAACCCACAGTGTCATCCACCCCGCCACGTGCAGCATGAACGCGGCGACGCCCGGGAGCAATGGCAGCAGCGCGGTCCCGACCATTCCGGCAATCGTGATGAAGGGAACCACCGGACCGGCAGCCACATTCGCCGGTATCGAGTACAACGCCAGTTCCGGCTGTAGTTGCACGATCACCGGGGCGCAAAACACCTGCGCAGCCAAGGGCATCGCCACGGCCTGGGCCAGCGGCACCGGCAGGAACCGCTGCAACCAGCGCGAACAGGCCGTGCCCAGCAGCACGAGCGACAACGTTGCCAGCACCGAAAGCACAAAGCTGTAGTTGGCGGCCAGCCACGGATCCATAACCAGCAGCACCAGCACCGCCAGGGACAGGAAGGACATCGACGCCCTCCGCCGCCCGCTCAGCACGGCCGCAACCCCAATGGTGCCCATCACCGCGGCACGCAGGACGCTGGGTTCGGGCCGGACGAGCAGCACGAATCCGGCGAGGCTCGCCACCCCGACAACAGCCTTGAGCCACCGTGGCAGCCGCACGGCCGAACCGAGCAGGTAAACGAACCCCAACACGTAAGACACATTCGCCCCGCTCACGGTCAACAGGTGCGTCAGCCCGGTGCGCCGCATGGCGTTTTCCAGGTCGTCTGCCTGGTGTTCCTTATCGCCCAGCACCATACCGGGCAGCAGCCCGCGGGCGTCCGGCGGCAGCGGCGACAGCGCCCGGACGAAGTGCGCGCGGAGTCCGGAGACCCAAGCGTCCAGCGGCGGTGCCGTGCGATCACCGGGCATCGTCGACGCAATCAGCAGCGCGTCCACCGCCTGGCCGGACTCGGCCCTGACCAGCTTCCCGGACGCCCGCAGCCGCTCTCCGTAGCGCACGCCGGACCATTCCGGGCCGCCCAGCACCAGCACGGGTGTGTCCGCCTCGAAGCGCGTCCCTGCGGCCGTTGCTTCGACGATGGTGGCTTTCAGATGGAAGCGCGGGCCGCCGCCGAATTGCGCCGGCGACTGCACCTGGGACGCATCCCCGGCGGCAACGAGGCGGGCGGTGACACTCTCCTCGGCGGCGATGGCCCCTTCGATCGGGCCGGCCAGCCGCTGCGACTGTTGCACGCCCACCATCAGCGCCAGCAGTCCGGTGCAGCTGCACAGCACCAGCACGACGGCGGTGGCTCCCGTCCCGCCGCCGCCTCGCCTGCCCCGCCGGCTTGGCCCGCGTGCGGGGCGATCAGGGTACGCACGAGCATACGGGTGCCGTGAAGCTGGATCAGGTGCAGGCGACGGCCGGATCTTCGGCAGCCGCCGCCCGGCGCTCTGGAGCCCGATCGGCAGCAGCCTCGCCGGAAGCAGGAGGATGGCAGACGCGCCGCAGGCAGTGCCCAAAAGCAGGGCGGCCGTCGCCAGCGCCACGCCCTGCGGGGCATGAGGCAGGGCAAGCGCCGCTGCCCAGCAGAGGACTGCTGCCAATCCCAGACGCAGATCCAGTCGCCGGGTCTCTGTCTGCAATCCCGCGGTGGGGTCCGGCTTGATGTGCTTCAGGAGCCGCTGCTGCCATTCCGCTCGGCGTCCTCCCGCCGGCCGATTGTCGCCCCGTCCCTCGGTAGCCACGCCGTGTGCGTCCGGGCCGGCACCTTGGCCATTGCTGGCAGCACTGTGCGGCGGTCCGCCAGGGACACCGCCGTCCTGCGGCCCTGCGGCGACCGGCCGGCGGGCCGCGTCCGCGTACCGCTGCCATCGTGCGCCGCTCACACCGTCACCAGCTCCACCAGCGTCTCCAGCATGACCGGTCCGATGCCCGGCACCGCGTCCAGGTCAGACGGTTGCCCGTAGGGGCCGTGCTGCTCGCGGAACTCGACGATCCGCCCGGCCAGCACCGGCCCCACGCGAGGCAATTCAGCGAGTTCCTCGGCTGTGGCCGTGTTGATGTTGATCTTGCCGGCGGGACCGTCTGCGCCGCCGGCGCCCGTTCCGGCTCCGCCGCCGCCACCGCTCCCTGGTCCGCTGGCGCTTCCGGTACCCGGCGCCGGTGGTGGGCCGGCCTCGTCGGGCGTCGGCACATAGACCTGCTGCCCGTCGGTCAAGGGCGCGGCGAGGTTCAGCGCCTCGAGCTGCGCCTCCTTCCTGGCACCCCCGGCCGCTTCGATCGCCTCGAACACCCTGGCGCCCGCGCCCAGCCGGACGATCCCCGGCGAGGCGACGGCTCCCGCCACGTGGACGATGATGCGCGCCCCGGCGTCGCTACCGCTAACGGCCTCGCCGCCGGCATCGGGGCCTGATCTGTCACCAGCGTCGGTCCCTGCGCCACCTTTGCCGCTGCCAGCGCCGCCCACGGATTCCCCTGATCGATCGCCGGCGCACCGGCGGCCTCATCACCGCCGCCGTCACCGGTGACTGGTCCCGAGGAAGGGCCGGACTTCAACGGGATACCCTCCAAGACCGGAGCGGCCGATCGGTTCAGGTCCGCGGTGGCCACCGAGACGATCCCGTAACCCAGGCACAACCCGGCCACCACGAAGGCTGCCCCGAGGGCTATGCGGAAGCGCGGTGTTCGCCTCAGCGGCGATGCAGTGCCGTCGCGGGCAGCTGCGGGAAGCCAGCGGTGTCGGCCCATGCCGCAACACTAGGTCCGCGGCGCAGGTACCCTCATCCGTCCGTCACCCGTTAGTGGACGGCCGGTACGGCGGCGCGGGCTGTGGAGGAAGAGTTCCGTTTATGAGACTCTTTCGCGCCAACCTAAAGCAGTCGCCGGTCCTCGGGATGCTGCAGGCGCAGCCACCTGTAGCCAAACCCCTCGAGTGGCACGGCGCACGTGCCGTCGTCGGCGATTTTCGCGTCGGCGTCACCCAGCAGATCCAGCAGCAGTACGTCCCGCAGCGTTTCTGCGGGACGCTCCACCGTGGCCAGGTCCAGCTCGACGGTGACCGGATCGGGCGAGAGGTTGTGAAGCAGGACCATGCTGGACTCCTCCCAGGTGCAGCGGTGGGCCGGCACGGACTTCTCCGGCTGCTTCAGGATCTCGAAGCGCCCCCAACCCAGCTCCGGGCACTCGCGGTAGCGCTTGATCAGGGTGGCCATGAAATTCCACAGCGAGTCCGGATCCCGCTTGGCCTGGGCGGCGTTGACGAACTGCGGGCCGAAACCCTCGTCCACCATCGCCGAGACCAGCTTTCCGGGCTCCGCGGTGGAAAAGCCAGCGTTCGGACCATCCGTCCACTGCATGGGAGTTCGGACGGCCAGGCGGCCTTCACCTTCCAGACCCTCCCCCATCCCGATCTCCTCGCCGTAGTACAGCACCGGGGTGCCGGGCAGGGAAAACAGGAGCGAGTACACCATCCTGATCCGCCGCGGATCCCCGCCCAGCATCGGGGGCAGCCGGCGCTTGAGGCCGCGGCCGTAAAGCTGCATCTGTTCCTCGGGCCCGAACGCAGCGAAGACCTCCTGACGCTCCTCGTCGGTGAGCTTGTCCAGGGTCAACTCATCGTGATTGCGCACGAAGGTAGCCCACTGGTTGTCCGGATTGATGGCGGGCCTGCCCTCAAGAGCCTTTGCCAGCGGGCCTGCGTCGTGCCGGGCGAGCGAGAGGTACATGTTCTGCATGGCGACGTGCCCGTCGCGGGTGTCGAGGCAAAGGGCGGCGGCCTTGTTTGGTTCTGCCCACTTCTGCGCGGCGAAGAGCGGGAAGGTTGCGAATGCACATATCTTCTTGCGTGACTAGCAGTTCGGGCGCAGGAGATCAGGTCCACCAAGCGGCATAAAAACAGGCAGTCGTTTCAAACCCGCACAATGCTGAAGGGATAGTCATGGGAAGTGCGGCCACCAGACCGCCCACGTAAAGGCGGAAACGTTACTTGGGAAAGGCCGCTAAACCGACCATGAGGGTTTTCGGCTGTTGACCGCCGCTTCCGGGGCGGGCAACACGGACTCGGCCTACCACCCTGAGAGTGGCCGGCCCCGCAGTTACTCGAATGGCTACGGCGCTGAACTGACCACCGAGGTGTGGACTGAAGTCCAGCTTGAAACGGTCCCGGCAGGAAAACCCGGATAGTCCTTCAGACATACATCCTGCTCCCCGAGCACGAGTCCCGAGGTGGGATCAATGATGATGTCCGTCCTCGCTACCCCATCGGGAGAAGGAATGCCGACGGCGACGCCCGTCCTGCCATCAACTGTCGCCTGCTTATCCCCGACCGTGACACCGGGGATAAGGGCAGCGGCCTTGAATAGGGCAGCGCGCAGGTCGGCCGGGACGACTCCGGTGCGCAGTCCGTCCGCGATGGTCACGAACGCTTCGTGTTCAGGCGACTTCCCTGCGCCCTCTGTCCTTTCGTAGATGAGGTCCAGCAGATCTCGTGGGTCCCTGGGCAGGCTGCTGGCTTCGTTGAGGGGCGTGCCCTTGAGGACTTCCGGCTTGTTTCCGTAGAAGGCACCTCCTGGGGCGCGCAAGATCCCTACCGATTGGGTCCGCACTCCGGCCGCCAGCGCTTCCGGCGTCCTTGCTTTCGCCGCCCGTGCTTTTGCTTGCTCGGCTGCTGCAGCCTTGGCGGCCTCGCTGGAGGACTCAATGGGGACACGGTCCTCTCGGTTCCAAACCCATTCACCTCCCCTGTCTGCCGGAACATAGACTTGCCCGCCCGTGGTTTCCTGCCAGGAAAGGTCACTTCCATCGGCGGCTTGCATGCCTCCCCAGGTGAGGGATGTGGTTTCGACTTTGAGGTACTGGCCCGGCCCCACCACCGGGTCGGAGGTCTGGATGGTCGCTACCGCTGCGTTGTTCAGAACTTCGGCGGCCTCGGCGGTTGCCCCGCCGTGGCTGCCGGGAACAATAACGTCGGCGGCCACAAACGCGCCAACGAGCAGGGCGGCAGCCGCTGAGCCTAGGGCAACTCGGCGGGGGATGCTGCGGGATCGCGGAGCCTGGGACTTGACGGATGGTCCGCTTTCGACGCCGATGTTTTTCAACAGTTTGTTCCGGCCCCGCGCCAGTGTGGCTTGAGGGGCTGAGCCGACTTCGCTACGCATTTGGCGCAGCAACTGCAGTTCGTCCATGATCGTTCTCCGTTTCTTCAAGTTGTTCCAGGCGCAGGGCGTCGCGCAGCACGTTGCGGGCACGGTTCAGGCGGGAGCGGACGGTTCCCACCGGGACGTCCATCGCGTCGGCGATGCCTTCGTACGTCAGGTCAGCCCAGGCGTAGAGCAACAGGGTTTCCCGGTCGATGGCGGGCATTTGCTTGAGGAGGAGGGCAATGCGGCCGGTTGCGGCCACAGCGTCGACCTGTGCGGCAATACGGTCGGAGTTGTCTTCCGCCGCTTCGCGGGGGGCTGACTTTGCCAAGATTTTCAGTGTCCGGGCCTCGGCCCGATGGTGCCGGCGCAGGAGGTTCGTTGCAATCCCAAAAAGCCAAGGCCGCGCATCTTGTCTTGTGTGGTCAAAGGTTCCCAGCTGCTCGAACGCGACCAGGAAAGTCTCCGACGTGACGTCGTCTGCCACGAAGTCGCCGGCGCGTCTGGCGGCGTACCGGTAAATGACTGAGGCGTGTTTGTCGTACAGCTCCCCGAAAGCTGCGGGGCTGTCCCTGGACCGCCTGATGATGTCGCTGTCTGTGCTCACACTATGTATTGCCCGCTGGCCACAAAAGGGTTCACGGGACCTTCCTCTTTTTACCGTTATGGGTGAATTGCGTTATCCACCCGCTGGCCATCCGGGAAACGAGCAACTTCGGGCCTTCACATATCTATGCACGATGAACGTCCATGAGATCGCGTTCCGAGGAGCTAGCGTCGCTGACCATAGAAAGATCAGCGAACCCCCTAACCCTAGTTCCCGCAGGCCAAGCACCTAGGTGCAAAGGCTCGTTCCCAGCGCAATAAGACAAACCGCGCCGAGTTTCAGGGCGGTTAACGCCAAATGCAGACGGCCAGAATCGTGGCTCCCTGCGATAGCGAGACCGGGAGCCAGAGGACAAACCCCAAAGCCAAATAAAAGATGAACAAGGCGATGGGGCCGAAATCGTCGCTTTCAGTCGCCCGGCGACAGCGATCAAAGTGTCGCAGTAACGACCACGAATAGTGCAGAGTTCAAGCCTGCGCCAAGAGATAGGGCAGCGGCCATTCCTTTCAAACGCATCCCCGATCAGTAGTCTCAGGGTCCTGCAGGTCCTGAGACTACTGATCGACGACTGAATCCTGTTGCGCTGCACGGCACAACAGCTCTTCACGTTCTTCCGGAGAAAGCTCGTTCCATTTCGCTGACTGTGCCAGAATTCCGCCCGCCCCAGGTCCGCCAGCATAGTCGGCGGAACATTCGATAAATGGCTCATGGGCACCGGGCTGTGCGGCATATGCCGAGGTCCGGCCGGGGAGGGTGCTGATGCCAAGGGCCAAACCCGCTGTAAGGACGGAAAGCAGCCTGGCGGCGGGCCGAACTTCCTTTGCCGCCTTAGCCGGTTACCTGCCCTATTCGAAGGGCCGGGGATCGAGCGGGACTATCAGCACCGGCCGGTGCTGATGATGGGCCAAATGGACGGCCACGGAGCCGACGAGAACTTCCTCGAGGGCGTGGATGACGCCCGGTTCGCGTGTTCCCACCACGATCATGGATGCGCCGATCGAATCTGCGGCATCCGACAAGGCGCGAGCCGGGTCACCGGACATGGTCCGGAATGACCAACCCACCCGACAGTCCGCCAGGGCTTCGGACAGGTAAGCCCGCATCTCCTCGGCGGTCTGTTCCACGTAGCTGAAGTCGCCGTCGGAGTCGATAGGAATCAGAATCCGGGACCCGTCCGGCAAGGTCTCCTCATAGGTGGAGACGTCCACGTGCACGCAAACCAGATCCACCCCCAGGCCGGCGGCCAGGACGGCAGCGCGCTGCACCACCGCCGCCAACTGCCCCGGTATCACCCCGACCAAGACGGGGCCTGTGACGGGTCGGGTTGCGTCTGACTTGTCCACCACAGTCCTTCCCGTCTCCGGCTCACGCTCGGTTTGGGCTTTTCCGCCGGCCGACGGTGCCCCTGGGTGCGCCTCGTCAGAATCGAGGTGTTGGGCCGAGGCGCTCAGTTGCTGCGGGAACAGGAAGCGGAGACAGGCCAAGGCCACCCTACGGTATGTGGGCAGCAAACGGTATGCGGAGGGAGGGATGAAACTGGGGAATCTTGGAGCCTCTGACATGGTTCGCCTACCTTTCTCGAAAGGTAGGAACCATCAGCCACACGGCGGTTCGAGCTGCGAGCTCCGGCGGGATCCATCACCGTGCTTAAATTCTATCGCCGTTCCGCATCTGATGGTCCTGAGACGCAGGGATTATTTCCTCGTGTGGGCTGTGACGGAAAGAAGAATCAGCCCAGGTGCGGTGTCGGCGGTCCGACCACCACGGCGATGACGCCCAGTCCGGTGTGCGCGGCCAGGACCGACGGCACCGGGGTGACCAGAACGTCGTCGCTGAGGTGCTGCTGCAGGGTTTCTGCCATCGCCCGGCTCTCGGATTCGTTGCCGAAGTAGTGCACCGAGACCCGTGGCTCGTAGTCGAGTTCCTCGATCCGCCGCACCACCAGCTGCTGCAACCTGGCCTGGGCGCGCGCGGCGGTCCGCACCTTCTCCAGCGGGATAATCGCTCCGTCGCGGATGCCGAGCAGCGGCTTGATGGACAGCAACGAACCCAGCACGCCGGAGGCGGCGGAGATCCGGCCGCCGCGGCGCAACTGGTCCAGGCTGGGCACATAGAAGTAGACGTCGGAGCAGACCGCGGCGGCCCTGGCGCGTTCGGCCACGGTTTGCCGGTCGAAGCCGCTCTGCGCCGCGATCACCGCGTCGATGACGGCGAACCCCTGGCCCAGGGCAGCGCTACGCGTGTCCACCACTTCCACCGGAATGCCGATGCCGTCGGCAGCCAGGCCCGCGGCCTCGACGGTGCCGGACAGCTCGGACGAGAGGTGGATGGAGACGATCGCTTCGAAGCCCAGCTCTTCGAGCTCACGGTAGGTCCGTTCCAAGAGCCCCGGCGACGGGCGGGACGTCTTGATGTCGCGCCCCTCGGCGAGGCCGACGGCGAGGGCGGAAGCCACGTCGTCGACCCCTTCCCCGTAGATCTGGCCGGAGATCATCACGGGCATCGGCACCACCCGCAGCCAGTCCGCGGTATCCGGCTGGTTGACCCAGTCCGCTGGCAGCGACGCCGCCGAATCAGTGACGACGGCGACGCGGTGCCGCGGCGGCTGGCCCGGCCGGGCAGCCGGCTGCTGCTGCAGCAGCCGCTTGGACCGCTGCACCAGTTGCTCGAGCCAATTCATGGGCTACCGGCCTGCCCGATCAGGCCGGAACGATGTTGACCAGCTTCGGTGCGCGCACAATCACCTTGCGCACCTCGCGGCCCTCGAGGGTGCGGATGACCTGCGGCGAGGCCAGCGCGAGCTTCTCCAGCTCGTCCTCGCTGACGTCCGCCGCCACCTCCAGCCGGTCGCGCACCTTGCCGGCGACCTGCACCACGGCCGTGACCGTGTCCTGCACCAGCAGCGACTCGTCCACGGCGGGCCAGGCTGCCTTGACCACCGACGGTTCGTGGCCCAGCTGTGCCCACAGGTCTTCCGCGGTGTAGGGGGCGAACAGGCTCAGGATGATGGCCACCGCCTCGGTGGCTTCGCGCACCGCCGGATCGGCCGCGCCCGGACCGGCGTCGATGGCCTTGCGGGTCGCATTCACCAGCTCCATCAGCTTGGCGATGACCACGTTGAACTTGCCGGCGTCCAGCAGGTCGGCAGCGTCGGCCACCGTGCGGTGGATGACCGAGCGCAGGGCGCGGTCGCCGCCGTCGTACTCCGTGCCCGGTTCCGAGGCGACGTCCTGGCCCAGCCGCCAGGCACGGGCCAGGAACTTGGCCGAGCCGGACGGAGATACGTCGGCCCAGTCCACGTCGTCTTCGGGCGGCGAGGCAAAGATCATGGTCAGCCGGACGGCGTCCACACCGAACTTGTCCAGCTGCTCGCTCAGGTCCACGCCGTTGCCCAGCGACTTGCTCATCGCCTTGCCGCCGTTGAGCACCTGGCCCTGGTTCAGCAGCGCACGGAACGGCTCGTCGAAATCGATCAGGCCCATGTCCTTGAGCACCTTGGTGAAGAACCGGCTGTAGAGCAGGTGCAGGATCGCGTGCTCCACGCCGCCCACGTACTGGTCCACCGGCAGCCAGCGCGCCGCGGCTTCCTTCTCGAACGGCCCCTCGGTGTAGTCGGGAGAGGCGAAGCGCAGGTAGTACCAGGACGAATCCACGAAGGTATCCATGGTGTCCGTGTCGCGCCGAGCGGCCTTGCCGCAGTTCGGGCAGTCCGTGTTGACCCAGTCCGCGGCCGACGCCAGCGGGGACGTGCCCTTGGGCGAGAGGGCCTCGCCGCGCAGGTCGTCGGGCAGCCGCACCGGCAGCTGGTCGTCGGGAACGGGCACTTCGCCGCACTCGTCGCAGTGCACGATTGGGATCGGCGCGCCCCAGAACCGCTGGCGGGACAGCAGCCAGTCGCGCAGCCGGAAGTTCACGGTCTTCTCGCCGGTGCCGGCGGCCTCCACCAGCTCGATGGCGCGGGCGATCGCCTCCGTCTTGGACAGGCCGTCCAGCTCGCCGGAGTTGATCAGCTTGCCCTCGCCGCTGGTGGCAACGCCGGAAACGGCCGGGTCTTCTTCACCGGTATCGACGACGGCGCGCACCGGCAGTTCGAAGGCCTTGGCGAAGTCCAGGTCGCGCTGGTCGTGCGCCGGGACGGCCATGATGGCGCCGGTGCCGTAGTCGGCCAGCACGTAGTCCGCGGCCCAGACCGGCAGCTTTTCGCCGTTCAGCGGGTTGACCGCGTAGCGGCCCAGGAAGACACCGGTCTTCTCGCGTTCGGTGGACTGGCGTTCGATGTCGGAGAGCGCCTTGATCTTTTCGCGGTATTCCATCAGCGCATCGTGCTGCTCCGGCGTGACCAAATCCAAGGCCAGGTGGGCGTCGGCGGCCACCACGAAGAAGGTGGCCCCGTGCAGGGTGTCCGGGCGGGTGGTGAAGACGGTGACGTCCTTCGCCGGGCGCGCGGGGGTTTCCTCGACGGTGAAGCGGACGTGAGCGCCTTCGGAGCGGCCGATCCAGTTCCGCTGCATGGCCAGCACCCGCTCCGGCCAATGGCCCTTGAGCTCGTCCATGTCGTCCAGCAGTCGGTCCGCGTACTCGGTGATCTTGAAGTACCACTGGTTCAGGCTCTTCTTGGTCACCGGGGTGCCGCAACGCTCACACGCCCCGTTGACCACCTGTTCGTTGGCCAGCACCGTCAGGTCCTTCGGGCACCAGTTGACCGGTGAATTCTTCCGGTAGGCCAGGCCTCGCTCGTAGAACCGCAGGAACAGCCACTGGGTCCAGCGGTAGTACTCGGGGTCCGAGGTGTGCAGCCGGCGGGACCAGTCGGCGCTGATCGCGTAGCGCTTGAAGGAGGCCGCCTGGGTATCGATGTTGGCGTACGTCCACTCGCTGGGGTGGGCGTTGCGCTTGATCGCGGCGTTCTCGGCCGGGAGGCCGAAGGAGTCCCAGCCGATCGGGTGCAGGACGTCGTAGCCCTTCAGCCGCCAGTAGCGGGCCACCACATCGCCCATGGCGAAGGCCTCGGCATGGCCCATGTGCAGGTCGCCCGAGGGGTAGGGGAACATGTCCAGCACGTAGCGGCGCTCGCGCGTCCCGTCGTCGGCGGGTGCGAAGACATCAAGTTCCTCCCACACGGCCGGCCATTTGGCCTCCATGGCGGAGAAACTGTACTCGTGCTGTTCCGTACCCGACTGCGTACTCACTGTGCTTGCCTCGTCCTCTTGTCTGTACAACGCACTGGCCTGACTCCCCTAGACACACAAAAGCCCCTCAACATCGGAGGGGCTTTGCCGCTGAAGCAGGGCTTGGGCCCCGCGGCAGCGGCTAGCTAAGGAGCAGTGCGAACATGGCACCACTTTACCGTACGTTCACCGCACATCGTCGTCGATCCAGTCGAAGGTCCGGGTGACCGCTTTCTTCCACAAACGCAGCCTGCGCTCCCGCTCCTCCGCGGGCATCTGCGGCTCCCACACCTTGTCCTGCGCCCAGTTCCCGGCCAGCTGTTTGGTCCCTTCCCAGAACCCGACGGCGAGGCCCGCGGCATAGGCCGCGCCGAGGGCCGTCGTCTCGGTGACCCGCGGCCGCATCACCGGCACACCGAGGATGTCCGCCTGGAACTGCATCAGGGCGTCATTGGCGACCATCCCGCCGTCGACCTTGAGGCCTGTCAGCGGCACGGCGGCGTCGGCGTTGATGGCGTCGAGCACCTCCCGGGTCTGGAACGCCGTGGCTTCCAGTGCCGCGCGGGCGATGTGCGCCTTGGTGACAAACCGGGTCAGGCCCACCAGGGCGCCGCGGGCATCCTGCCGCCAGTAGGGCGCGAAAAGTCCGGAGAACGCCGGCACAAAGTAGCAGCCGCCGGTATCTTCCACGGTGCCCGCCAGCTGCTCGGCTTCCTGCGCGGAGGAGACCATGCCGAGGTTGTCCCGCAGCCACTGGATCAGGGAGCCGGCGACGGCGATCGATCCCTCCAGCACATACTGCGGCGCGGCGGTGCCCAGCTGGTACCCGACGCTGGTCAGCAGTCCGTGCGAGGACCTGACGATCTCCTCGCCGGTGTTGACCAGCACGAAGCACCCGGTGCCGTACGTGTTTTTGGCCTCGCCGGGGTTGAACGCGGCCTGCCCGAACGTGGCGGCCTGCTGATCGCCGAGGATGCCCGCCACCGGAACGTGGCGCAGCAGCTGCGATCCGTGGACCTGCGCATACACCTCGGAGGAGGAACGGATCTGCGGCAGCATCGCCGTCGGGATGCCGAAGACCTTGAGGATCTCCTCGTCCCACTGCAGGGTGCGGAGGTCCATGAACAGGGTGCGGGAGGCGTTGGTGACGTCGGTCGCGTGCGTGCCGCCGTCCGGCCCGCCGGTCAGGTTCCAGAGCACCCAGCTGTCCGTGGTGCCGAACAGCAGCTCGCCCGCCTCGGCCCGTTCGCGGGCGCCGTCAATGTTGCGCAGGATCCAGGCCAGCTTGGTGCCGGCGAAGTAGGGCGAGAGCGGCAGGCCGGTCTGCTCGCGGAAGCGGTCGGCCCCGCCGTCGGCCGCCAGTTCATCGCAGATCTGCTGCGTGCGCACGTCCTGCCACACAATGGCGTTGTACACCGGCTTGCCCGTGCTCTTCTCCCACACCACTGTGGTTTCGCGCTGGTTGGTGATCCCGACCGCGGCGATGTCATGCCGGGTCAGACTGGCCCGGGACAGCGCCGAGCCCACTACTTCGCGGGTGTTGTCCCAGATCTCCAGCGGGTCGTGTTCCACCCAGCCCGGCTGCGGGAAAATCTGCCGGTGCTCCCGCTGGCCGGTGGAAACCGGCGTACCGCTGTGGTCGAAAATGATCGCGCGCGTGGAGGTGGTGCCCTGGTCGATTGCCAGCACGAACTCAGCCATCTAAGCCCCTCCACGGTTGGTCCAGGCAACTGTGCCCGGCTGCTGTTGAACCTAACCGGCGGCGCATGGCAGCGTCAATTGCGCCTTGCCGCACGCGTCGGCCGTTCCCACGCGCCGACAACGCCCGGCTGCGCCTTGCCGTACCCGGCCGCCGTTCCCACGCGCCGACAACGCCCGGCTGCGCCTTGCCGCGCCGTCGTATCGGTAAAGTCGAGGGCATGGAATCTGCAGGAAGCCGGACGTGACCGCCGTGGCCGAACGCGCACTCCGGCGCGAGGTACTGCTCGACGGCGCGTGGGTGCGTTATTGGGAGTATCCCGGGCACGACGACGGCGCGCCCACCCTGTTGATGATCCACGGCTTCCGCGGTGATCACCATGGGCTGGAACTGGTAGTTGGCCAGCTGCCCGGTTACCGCGTGATCGCCCCGGATCTGCCCGGCTTCGGCGAATCCGAACCGCTGGCGTCCGGCAGTCACGACATCGAGGGCTACGCCCGGTTCCTGCACAGTCTGGCCGGCGCGCTCGAACTGGGCCCGCAAACCTACATTCTGGGGCACTCCTTCGGGTCCATCGTGGTCAGCCATTATCTGGCGGCGCATCCAGGCAGCTTCCGCGCCGCCGTCCTGGTCAACCCGATCAGCGAACCCGCGCTGCAGGGGCCCAAAGCGATCGCCTCCCGGCTCGCCGGGTTCTACTACGTGGCCGGGGCCAAGCTGCCCGAGCGGATGGGCCTCGGATTGCTGCGCAGCCGGATCATCGTCCGGGCAATGAGCATCATGATGGCCAAGACGCGGGATCCGGAACTGCGCGCCTACATCCACGCACAGCACGATGCCTACTTCAGCGCCTTTGCGAACCGACGTGTGGTCTTGGAGGCCTTCCGCGCGTCCATTTCCGACGACGTCGCCCAGGTCGCCGGGCAATTGGACTTGCCGGTGCTCCTGATCGCCGGTGAACGCGACGACATCGGTTCCGTGCCCAGTCAGCGCAAGCTTGCCGCGGCAATCCGGGGCGCCCGGCTGGAAGTGATCCCCGCCGTCGGGCATTTGATCCACTACGAAACCCCGGCCCCGGCCGCCGCGTACATCCGGGACTTCATCGACGGAATGAGTGCATGAAACTCCTGATTGACGCCCGGTTCACCCGCACCGACCAGCTGGACGGCATCAGCCGCTACGGGGCGAGCCTGATCGAAGCCACCTCCCGGCTGGCCGACGTGGGCATGCTGATCAACGACGAGCGCCAGCTGCAGTTTTTGCCGGACGTGCCGTGGACCAAGATCAACAGTCCGCTCTCCCCCGCCGAGCTCTTCGTGGCACGCCGCGTGAACAAGCTGGGTGCCGACGTCGTGGTCTGTCCCATGCAAACCATGGGCAGTTTTGGCCGCGACTACGGCCTCATCCTGACGCTGCACGACTTGATCTACTACTCGCACCCCAAGCCTCCCGGCTTCCTGCCCAAGCCGGTGCAGCTGCTGTGGCGGCTCTACCACAAGGCCTACTGGCCGCAGCGCCTGTTGCTGAACCGTGCCGACACCGTGGCCACGATCAGCCGGACCACCCAGTCTCTGATGGAGCGGCACCGGCTCACCCGCAAGCCCATCCGGATTGTCTCCAACGCCGCGCAGCCGCACGGCGCGCCGCGTGATCCCGCCGGCGGCCGCGATAAGACCCTGCTCTACATGGGCTCGTTCATGCCGTACAAGAACGTGGAAACCATCATCGACGGCATGGCTTTGCTCCCGGACTACCAGCTCCACCTGCTGAGCCCCGTCCGCCCGGACCGGCAGGCTGAACTGGAGGCCCGTGCGGCGGATTCGCGCAGCCTGGTCTTCCACAATGGAATTTCCGACGCCGGCTATCAGCAACTGCTCCAACGCACCACCGCACTGGTCACCCTCTCCCGCGACGAAGGCTTCGGCCTGCCGCTGATCGAGGCCATGGCCGCCGGGACGCCGGTGATCGCGAGCGACATCCCCATCTTCCGTGAGGTGGGAGGCGGCGCGGTCACGCTGGTCGATCCGGACCAACCCGCCGACTTCGCCGCCGCGGTGGCAGCCTTGGACCAGCCCGGCGCCTTCCGCGCCGCCTCCGAAGCCAGCATCGCGCGGGCCGCCGCGTACGACTGGAACGAGTCGGCCCGCCAACTGGTAGCCGCCGCCGAGGAAGTCATGGACCGCCGCCGCGGGGTGCGGATGCGGTCGTCGTAGCCGTAGCGTGACCCGGTTTCCTGCGCCGCGGTTTGGCCGCTACCCCTGAGTTTCAGCTTGGGGAATACGGGCAGTGACGACCGGCGGAGCGTGTCCGTCCCGCTAGCGGATCCCGCGGTCGCAAGCACTGGGTTTGCTCCCCATATTTTCACGCTCGGACCTCCACACTCAGACCTCAACACTCAGAAGGGTGGTGGCGTGAGGTCCGTCGGGATTCCGTTGTGGGCGGCCTGCGGTGTGGGCGGGTGCGCGGCTTGGTACTTGCGCCACGCAACCTTGAGCTTGGTGTTGATCTCGCTGATTTCATGGCGTTCCAGGATGTCGGCGAGCTCCCCCGGCGGTGTGACCGCCAACGGTTCGGCCGTGCTGGTGTAGGTGATCCCCGCCGCAGTGGTCCAGTCGATCGTGCCCGGGACCGGCTGGCCCACCTTCGCGTAGCCAGCGGTCTTCAATGCGTGGTGAACCTTGCAGAAGCAACACATGCAGTCGACATTCGTTTTCCCGCCCTTGGCATAGGCGTGGACATGATCGATTTCGCAGTGTTCGGCCGCCCGGTTGCAGCCGGGGGCCCGGCAGGTCCGGTCCCGTGCGCGCAGGAACCGGCGCTGGGCCTTGGTGGGCCGGTACTGCTTCCGGTCCATCGCCAGAATTGATCCGTTGATTGGATCGGTCAGGATCCGGGTGAAGGAGGGCGCATCGCCGACCAGCCGGCGGGCCACGTCCGGGGCGATGGGACCGTAGCCGTCGAGTTCGGCCGGTTCCTCGCCCGGCCCCAGCAGGGTCAGCGCCGGGACGGTGACGCTTACGTGGGCTGCGATCCTCGGTCCGGGTTTGCCCATCCGGGGACCCTCGGAGATGCCGGTCAGCAGCAGGTCGGCGAGAACGTCCGCGCGCAACTGGGTGAGCGTGCGTGACTCCTCACGGCACTGCAAAGCAGTGGCGGCGGACTGGATCCGGTTGAACGCCGCGACCGCTTCCTCAGCCGGCAGGTACGCGTTCAGCCACGCCATCCCGTCCTCGTCCGGGTGCAGCTCGATCCGCCGGTCCCTGCGCGCCTTGGCATGGCGGACGGTGATGGATTCGGGGTGTTCGCGTTCGCGCCGGGTACGGGCCCGGGCGGCGAACTTGGGCCGGGTCATCGCGTCCTCGGTCGCGGCCGGCAGCATCGCGGCTTCGAAATCGGCGCGGGCGTCTTCGGGCAGTGAACCGGCCTGGTCGACCAGGGCTTCGGCGATCCCGGCGCTTGTCTCCCCGGCAGACAGGGCGGCCAGCGTGTTTCGGAAGGTGTCGTTGAGCTTGAGCGCCAAGGCGATCTTTTCCTGCGCCGTCTTCCGCGCCAGCCGCAACGCGCGGGCGGCCTCGTCCACCACCGAGGACTCGGCATCATGGCCGTTCGGGCGGCGCCCTTCCGGCTCATACGGGGTGGCCCAAGCCTCTTCCTGCCCGTCCAGCGCCTGATGGTAGAGGGTGTTGAGCAGGCTGAACTTGTGCGCTTCAAGCCACGCCATAGCCCGCCCGGTCTGGACCAGCGCGCATGCGGCTTCCTCGTAGACCATCAGGGCCGGCTCCTGCCGCCCCACCACCCCCAGCAGCTCAAGGCCGGACAGCCGCAACCCGGCACCCGTCCCGCTCGTGCCGGCGTCGGCAGCGGCACCGGAGGGAAGACCGGCACCGCCAGCCGATTCGGGGAAGCCGGTCAGTTCAGGGTGGTCCGCATCGGCGGGCCGGTCGCAGCTTTCGTCGTCGAAGAACTCCCTCGGCAGCACCCCGTTCAACGGATCCACACACGGCACATCCAGGCAGGCAGCCAATGACGCCTCCAGCTCAGCCCAGTAACTCTCAGCTTCCGGAGAGCCATCCCACCGGCCCGACACCCAGTCCGGATCCGGATCAACCGGAATCCCGTCCCCATCAAACTCCTGCACCACGCCATAACGGCGCCCCTGCCTCACCTCGGGCGCACCGCCAGCTACCAAGCCGACAAGTTCGGTCGGCGGCTGATTCGCATGCGATTGGCCGGAGGAGCCGGGCATGTGCGCCTCGAACGGCACCCCGCCCTGGCCGGAGGAGTCCGGCTCGTCGGGCTGCAGTGATGCGGGTGCCATTCCCCTATTTTACTAGCATGTGACTTCGAACACAATAGGTATAAGGTGAATCAAACATTCGAAAGAAATGGGGGGGGTAGTAATTACTGGGTGTGGCACCCAGCCTTAGAGCAGGTCAATACCGTCACAGCGCACCTGCACCGGATCCGGGACGCGCTTCGCGGCCAGCGCCGCCTTGCGGTGGCGCAGGGCCGCAGTCACTGTGGGCCCGTCCTGGTAGCTGAAGAAGAGAAGCAGCCGGTGCTCACCGCTCTGCCCCGGCCGCGCCTGAAGCTCACGCCCGTGAAGCTCACGCGGCTCAAGCTCAACCGGGCCGACGCTGCGCAGGCTGCCGCCAAGTTCAAAGTCCGCCATGAAGGCTTCAATCCCGGACGCCTTGCCGGTCAGGGCCGCAATCCGCACCGCAGGTGGCAATTGAAGTTCGCGCCGCAGTTGCATTTCCCTGGCTGCCGCGCCCGCGGGGTCCCAGCGGACCAGCGGGGCCACCACAGCCTCTTGGTCGGCGGTGACCACCACCAGCCCGCCTTCGGAAGAAGGTTTCACCAAGGAGGCCGCACGAAACCATCGGCGCAGGACATCTTCCGGCGTCCGCAGGGACTCGCGGCTGAGCATGGCGTTTCCGTCCAGCAGCAGGGCCGCGGCATAGCCTTCGGGAGCCACCGGCTCGGCGCCCGGGGTGGCAACCACCAGGGCCTTCTTTGACTCCACCACGGACTTGATGTGGTCCCCCGAAGAGGATACAACCGTGGCACCGGGGAAAGCCCGCCCCAGTTCCTCGGCCGTCCGCAGGGCACCTGCCACCGAGGCGCGAAGCCGGTGCGACCCGCATTCGGGGCAGGCGTAGTTGGTGGCGAGCCGACCGCACCAGCGGCAGGCCGGGGTGGCGGTGCGGCCTGATTGTGCCAATGGTCCGTTGCAGTCGGTGCACCGTGCTGGGGTGCGGCAATCCTGGCAGGACAGCGCCGGCGAAAATCCGGTCCGCGCCACCTGAACCAGGACCGGCCCGCGTTCCAGCCCTTCTTGGGCCGCCCGCCACGCGGCGTGCGGCAGCCGTGCATGCCGCAGCATCGGGTCGCGTTCCTGTTGGAACGAGTCCGCGGTATTGAGGATGCGGGGAGTCGCTTTCCGCAGGTATGGCCGCGAGGGTGTGAGCGCCGAGGCCCAGCCGCTCTCGACCAGCCGCTCGGCTTCGCCGCTGCGCGAGACACCGGCGAACAGCGCCGCGCAACCGCTCTGCGCCGTCCGCAGCAGCAGTACTTCGCGGGCATGCTGGTAAGGCGAACGCTGCTCGAGGAGGAGGTCGTCGCCGTCGTCCCACAGGGCGACCAGGCCAAGATCCCGCACCGGCGCATAGGCCGCCGACCGCGTCCCGACCGCCACGGAAACTTCGCCGTGCAGCAACCGCAGGTAGTTCCGGTAGCGCGGCGTGGGACCGTCCTCGGCGGTCAACCGCACGTACTGGTCCGCGCCCAGCACCTGCTGCAGCTCCGCTTCCAGGCTGGCCAGGTCCTTCGCATCGGGAACAACGACGACGGCGCCGCGCCCGCTCTGCCGAACGCTGGCGACGGCGTGGGCTACTTGGGCGGCCCAGGAAGCCGGGCCGTAGGACTTGTGGCTGGCCAGCACGGCCCGCGGCGCGGCACCCGCGGCCAGTTGAGCCAGGTAATCCCCCGCGCCCTCATAACCGGCATAGGCTTCGGCGGCACCCGGTGACGGCTCGGGCGATGTGGCGCCATCGGATAGAGAAGTATCCGATGCATTGGGCTCCGATTCCCGGGCGGCGAACTCCTTGTCCACCTTCGCGACGCGCGCAGGGATGGCGGCGCGCAGCACATCGCTGACGTTGCCGGCGTAGCGCTCCGCCACCGCGGTGGCCAACTGCAGCAACTCGTCGGTCAGCACCGGCTGCGCGGACACCACTTTGGCCAAGGGAGCGAGCTTGACCCCTTCCGGCGCCTCGGACGTGCGGCGCGTAATGAAGCCGCTCATCTCCTGGCCGCCGAAGCGGGCCTTGACCCGGGCGCCGGGGACTGCATCGGCGTCGAGCGTCTCCGGCACGAGGTAATCGAAGATGCGGTCGAGATGCGGCAGCGACGTTTCGATCAGCACCTGGGCCACCGGGTTGGTGGCGGCCGCAGGCGAGGTGCCCGGAACTTTCTTCGGCGCGCCGAAGCCCTGCAGCAGGCTCAGCTGGTGCGGATCAGAGCCCATCGGGCTCAGGCGTTGAAGTAGCTGCGCAGTGCGTCGGCGCGGTCGGTCCGCTCCCAGGTGAAGTCCGGAATTTCGCGGCCGAAGTGGCCGTGCGCTGCCGTTTGCTTGTAGATGGGCCGCTTGAGCTGCAGGTCGCTGATGATGCCCAGCGGGCGCAGGTCGAACACCTCGTTGATGGCCTGGCCAATACGCGCCGGGTCCACCGTCTCGGTCCCGAACGTCTCCACGTAGATGCCCACCGGCCGGGCCATGCCAATGGCATAGGCGATCTGGATCTCGGCGCGGCGGGCCAGGCCGGCGGCCACCACGTTCTTGGCCACCCAGCGCATGGCGTAAGCGGCCGAGCGGTCCACCTTGGACGGATCCTTGCCCGAGAACGCGCCGCCGCCATGGCGGGCCATGCCGCCGTAGGTGTCCACAATGATCTTGCGTCCGGTCAGTCCGGCGTCGCCCACCGGTCCGCCGATGACGAAGTCGCCGCCCGGGTTGAGAATGTACCGAACGTCCGTGGCGTCCAGCGAACTGGCCGCGAGCACGGGCTCGATCACGTGCGAGGCCAGATCCGCACGCAAGTGGTCTAGGTCCACGCCCGCTTCGTGCTGGCTGGAGATGACCACTGAGTCGACGGAAATGGGCTTGTCGCCGTCGTAGCCGACTGTCACCTGCGTCTTGCCGTCCGGGCGCAGGTACGGCAGGGTCCCGTCCTTGCGCACCTCGGTCAACCGCTCGGACAGCCGGTGCGCCAGCCAGATCGGGGCGGGCATCAGAACGTCTGTCTCGTCGCTGGCATAGCCGAACATGATGCCCTGGTCGCCGGCGCCCTGGGCGTCACGCTCGTCCAGTCCGGTGCCCTCGCGGACTTCGAAGGAGTTGAAGACGCCCGAGGCAATCTCCGGCGACTGCTGGCCAATGGAGACGGAGACGCCGCAGCGGGCGCCGTCGAAGCCCTTGTCCGAGGAGTTGTAGCCGATCTCAAGGATGGTGTCCCGGACGATCTGCGGAATCTCCACGTAGCCCTGGGTCGTGACTTCACCGGCCACATGCACCAGGCCCGTGGTCGTCAGCGTCTCAACGGCCACCCGCGAGTCTGGGTCCACGCGCAACAGTGCGTCGAGGATGGCGTCGGAAATCTGGTCGCAGATCTTATCCGGATGGCCTTCAGTCACCGACTCGGACGTGAAGAGCCGCAGATTGCTGTCAGAAGAAGTCACAGACATACCTTACTTGCTGGCGGGGACCGCCACGGAACCGTGGACACGACGCCGCGGCGCCGGTCATGGGGCGAAACAGAGGGACATAGGGGGCACGGGCGCTGAAACATCCGTGGGAGGGCAGCGGGGCGAGGCGAGGGCAACTACCGGTACAGGAGCCAGCGCTGCACACCTGCTCTGCCCGCGCTGGCACTGCCCGAGGTGCCGCAGGCAGAGCCGGCCCTGCCTGCGCTTGCGCTGCCTGCGCTGGCGGCAGGCGTCAGCCGGAGAGTTCGGCCACGATGCGTTCAATCACCGTGGCGGCCGCGCTGTCCTTGCTGCCGCGGTGCGTCTGCGCTTCGGCGCCGCTGCGGGCCAGCACGGTAATCTCCGTGTCGTCTTGGCCGAATACCAGGTCGCGGCCCACGCGGTTGAGCACCAGCAGGTCGCAGCCCTTGCGTTCGAGCTTGCTGCGCGCATAGTCCAGCACGTCCCCGCGGTCGTCGCCGGTCTCCGCCGCGAAGCCGACAATCAGCGGCGTGCCGTCGGTGCCGCGCTGCTGCACGACCTCCACCAGAATGTCCGGATTCCGCACCAGCGTGATCACCGGGTCCGCGGCGTCGTCGCGCTTCTTGATCTTGCTGTCGGTCACCTCGGCCGGGCGGAAATCAGCCACCGCCGCGGCCATGATCACGACGTCGGAGCGCCCCGCCGCTTCGAGCGTCGCCTCGCGCAGGTCGAGGGCGGTTTCCACCGAGCTCGACTTGATCCCGTCGGGAATGGCAACTTCGATGTGGGCGGCGATCAGTTCAACTTCGGCACCGGCGGCCGCGGCGGCACGGGCCAGGGCGATGCCCTGTTTGCCGGACGACCGGTTGCCGAGGAAACGCACCGGATCCAGCGGCTCGCGGGTGCCACCGGCGGTGATCAGCACGCGTTTGCCGGCCAGCGGGCCCGGTTCCGAAGCAACGGCATCGGCAGCGGCGCCGGAAGCGGCGGTCTCGGCAGCGCTTTCCGAAGCTGCGATTCCCGGCACAGACGTTTCCGGCACAGAGGTTCCGGGCGCCGCCGAGCCGGGCACCGCCGTCGGGCGCTGGTGCAGGGTTCCGTCGGCGAGTCCGCCGGTGATGAAATCGTAGATGTCCGCCGGTTCGGGCAGCCGGCCGGGGCCGGTGTCCTTGCCGGTCAGCCGGCCGACGGCCGGATCCATCACGGTGCTGCCGCGGCTGCGCAGCGTGGCCACATTCGCCACGGTGGCCGGGTGCTGCCACATTTCGGTGTGCATGGCCGGCACGAAGACCACCGGTGCGGTTGCCACCAGCAGCGTGTTGGTCAGCAAGTCGCCGGCCAGGCCGGCCGCGGCGCGGGCGAGCAGATCCGCGGTGGCCGGGCAGACCACCACCAGGTCGGCCTCCTGGCCGAGCCGCACGTGGTTCACCGACTCCACGTCGTCGAAGACGCTGTTGCTCACCGGGTTGCCGGAGAGGGCCTCCCACGTGGCGCGGCCAACAAACTTCTCGGCGGCGTCGGTCGGGATGACGGTGACCTCGTGGCCGGCTTCCTTAAACAGCCGGAGCAGGGATGCCGACTTGTAGGCGGCGATGCCGCCGCCTACGCCCAGAATGATCCGCATGCCTGCCCCGGTGTTAGACGCTGTTGGAAGTTACTCTGCGACCGTTTCGACGGGCTTGCTGACCAGCAGGCCCTCGTTGATTTCGCGCAGTGCGATGGACAGCGGCTTCTCGTTCAGCTTGGTGTCCACCAGCGGGCCGACGTACTCGAACAGGCCTTCGTGCAGCTGCGAGTAGTAGGCGTTAATCTGGCGGGCACGCTTGGCACCGTAAATCACCAGCGCGTACTTCGAATCCGCTGCTTCCAGCAGGGAGTCGATCGGCGGGTTGATGATGCCTTCGAGGTTGGTCGACACAAAATCTCCAATTTGTTCCGGAACAATTTCTTCCAAGACCTGCTCAGCGCGGGTGCGGAAGAAGTCCCATCAGTGAAACGAGCTCGTCTGCCGCCCGCTGGACATCGTCGTTAACGACGGTGAAATCGAACTCGGGCTCGGCAGCAAGTTCTAGTTTAGCGGTTTCCAGCCGTTGCTGCTGTTCCTCGGCTGTTTCCGTGCCGCGGCCCACCAGCCGGCGGACCATTTCGTCCCAGCTGGGCGGCGCCAGGAACACGAAGGTGGCCTCCGGCATGGACTCTTTGACCTGCCGGGCACCCTGCAGATCGATCTCCAGCAGCACGGACTTGCCGTCGGCCATGGCGCGCTCCACGGTGCGGCGCAGCGTGCCGTAGCGGTTCCGCCCGTGCACCACGGCCCATTCCAGCATGTCGCCGGTGGCCACCAGCCGGTCGAACTCTTCGGCGCCGACGAAAAAGTAGTGGACACCGTCCTGTTCACCGGGGCGAGGCTCACGGGTGGTGGCGGAGACGGAGAGCCAGACTTCCGGGTAGTTGTCGCGGATATAGGTGGAAACGGTGCCCTTGCCGACGGCGGTGGGGCCGGCGAGAACGGTCAGGCGGGGTTTGTCGGACATATCTTCCATCTGTTACTGGGATTCCAAGTGGTCAATCAGGGCACGCCGCTGGTGAATGCCGAGGCCGCGAAGCCGGCGGCTGTGGGCGATGCCTACCGTCTCCATGATGGCGGCGGCGCGGACCTCTCCGATGCCCGGCAACGATTCGAGCAGCTCGGCGACCCGCAGGCGGCCGATCGACTCCATCGACCCGGCGGCCTCGATCACCTCGGCGACGGTCATGGCACCGGATTTCACCTTGGCCTTGATCTCCGCGCGGTCGGCCCGGGCCGCCGTCGCCTTCAGGCGGGCGGCAGTGCGTTCGCTCTCCGTCAGCGGTCGAAGACCCACAAGCTCCTCCAGACAATCCGGCCCGTCGGACAAGCGGGCCCGGCGGGCACATTTGGGCGTTAACTGAACTTACCAGAACCGCACCGCTCCGGCTCAGGACCGGAGCTGGAGCAACGGCGGGAGCGGGGAGCCTGGGCCGCCGGCCGGTGCCGGGCCGGGCGCCTTAGCCGTCGGCCGGCTGCTCAGCCGGAGAAGGCTGTAGCCAGGTCCGGCTCAGGACCTGGCTACAGCTGCCGACCGCTCAGCCGGAGAGGGCGGACAGGCCCGCCAGGGTGCGTACGGTCGCCTCGCGCAGGGCGGCGGCGTCCGGACCGGCCTGGAGGATGTCCCGGCTGGAGGTGGCCAGCACATTCCCGACGGCGGTGCCGAAGGCCGCCGCGATGTCGCCGCCGGTGGCTCCCTGGGCGCCCAGGCCCGGCGCCAGCAGCGGTCCGTTGACGGCGGCCAGGTCCAGCCCCAGCCGCTCCATGACCTCGGCCCGGACGGTCGCGCCGACCACCAGGCCCACCGAGCCCAGCTCGCCGGCGCCGCCGGCCGCGGCGTTATCAGCCGCGGCCGATTCCGCGATCCGGCGTGCCACCGACTCGGCGCCGCCCACGTGCTGCACGCTGGCGCCTTCCGGGTTGGAGGTCAGCGCCAGCACGAACACGCCGCGGCCGGTCGCCGCGGCCAGGTCCAGCGCCGGCCGCAGCGATCCGTAGCCCAAATACGGGCTGAGCGTCACCGCGTCGGCCGCCAGCGGCGAACCGTCGCGCAGCCAGGCGTCGGCATAGGCGGCCATGGTGGAGCCGATATCGCCGCGCTTGGCGTCGGCGATGGTCAGCACCCCCGCCTCGGCCGAGGCGGCCAGCAGCCTCTCCAGCACCGCCAGCCCGGCGGAGCCGTGCCGCTCGTACAGTGCCACCTGCGGCTTGAGCGCGGCGGCCTGCTCCCCCACCGCGTCCAGCACGGTGAGGGAGAAGCGCTCCAGCCCCCCGGCGTCGTCGTTCAGGCCCCAGGCGGAGAGCAGCGAAGGGTGCGGGTCGATCCCCACGCACAGCGGCCCGCGGGCCGCCATTGCCGCCCGCAGCCGCTGCCCGAAACTGGGCAGCGGCCGGGCGTCAGGCTCAGGCATGGATGGCGGCCTTCAACTTTTCGGCGTGCTCCTGCAGGCTCGTCACGTCCCACTCGTACTGCCGCATCGCTTCGATGGCCTGGATGGCGGCACCGAACTCGGACACCGTGGTGATGATCGGCGTGCCCACCGAGGTCGCCGCGGCGCGGATCTCGTAGCCGTCGCCGCGGGCCTGGCCGCCGGAGGGGGTGTTGAGGACGAGTCCGATCTGGCCTTCGGTGATCAGATCGACGATGGTGCCCTCGCCGTCGTCGGACCGGCCCTCGGCGATCTTCCGCACCGTGGTGGACTGGATGCCGTTGCGGCGCAGCACGTCCGCGGTGCCGCCGGTGGAGAGGATTTCGAAGCCCAGGTCAACCAGCAGCTTCACCGGCATGATGATGGAGCGCTTGTCCCGGTTGGCCACCGAGACAAAGACCTTGCCGGACGTGGGCAGGGCGCTGCCGGCCGCGGCCTGGCTCTTGGCGAAGGCGGTGTCAAAGTACTTGTCGATGCCCATCACCTCGCCGGTGGAGCGCATCTCCGGGCCGAGCAGCGAGTCCACCACGGTGCCTTCCGGGGTGCGGAACCGGCTGAACGGCAGCACCGCCTCCTTGACCGCCACCGGGGCTTCCAGCGGCAGCCGGGAGCCGTCGCCGCTTTCCGGCAGCAGCTTGTAGACGCTGCGCAGCATGTCGATGGACACGCCGGTGCCGATCAGCGCCGCGGCCTTGGCCAGCTGCACGCCGGTGGCCTTCGAGACAAACGGAACGGTGCGGGAAGCACGCGGGTTGGCTTCGATCACGTAGAGCACATCGGCGGCCAGCGCGAACTGGATGTTGATCAGGCCGCGCACGCCCACGCCCTCGGCGATGGCGGCGGTGGCGTTGCGCACCCGTTCCAGCACCTCGGCGCCCAGGGTGATGGGCGGCAGCACGCAGGCCGAGTCGCCGGAGTGGATCCCGGCTTCCTCGATGTGCTCCATGATGCCGCCGACGTAGAGGTCCTTGCCGTCGTAGAGCGCATCGACGTCGATCTCGATGGCGTCTTCGAGGAAGCGGTCCACCAGCACCGGGTGGTCCGGGGTGATCTCGGTGGCGTTGGCAATGTAGCGGGACAGGTTGGCCTCGTCGTAGACGATCTCCATGCCGCGGCCGCCGAGCACGTACGACGGGCGGACCAGCACCGGGTAGCCGATCTCGTCGGCGATCTTCTTGGCCTCGTCGAAGGAGACGGCGGTGCCGTTCTTCGGTGCGATCAGCCCGGCCGAATCCAGCACCCGCTGGAACGCGCCGCGGTGCTCGGCCAGGTCGATCGCCTCCGGCGAGGTGCCGAGGATCGGGATGCCGGCGTCGGCCAGCGCCTGCGCCAGCTTCAGCGGCGTCTGGCCGCCCAGCTGCACGAACACGCCCAGCACGCCGCCGGTGCGTTCTTCGGCCGCGATGACCTCCAGCACGTCCTCGAGCGTGAGCGGCTCGAAGTACAGGCGGTTGGAGATGTCGTAGTCGGTGGAGACGGTCTCCGGGTTGCAGTTGATCATCACGGTCTCGTGCCCGGCCTTGCGCAGCGCCATGGTGGCGTGCACGCAGGAGTAGTCGAACTCGATGCCCTGGCCGATCCGGTTGGGTCCGGAGCCGAGGATGATCACGGACGGCTTGGCGTGCAGCTCGACCTCGTCCTCCTCGTCGTAGGACGAGTAGTGGTACGGGGTGTAGGCGGCGAATTCCGCGGCGCAGGTGTCAACGGTCTTGAACACCGGGCGGATGCCCAGCGCGTGCCGGACGCCGCGGACCACTGCCTCGCTGGTGTGGGACAGCTTGCCGATCTGGTGGTCGGAGAAGCCGTGCCGCTTGGCCAGCCGCAGGATGTCCTCGGTCAGCGCCGGGGCCTTGCGGATCTCGGTGGCCACTTCGTTGATCAGCTGCAGCTGGTCCAGGAACCACGGGTCGATCGCGGTGGCTTCGAAGACCTGCTCGACGGTTGCACCGCCCAGCAGCGCGCGCTGCACCAGCGAGAGCCGCTCGGTGGAGCCGAACTTGGCCTTGGCCAGCAGCTCCGGGACGTCGTAGTCGTTGACCGGAGCGAACTCCAGTTCGGAGCCCTTCTGCTCCAGCGACCGCAGCGCCTTCTGCAGCGCTTCGGTGAAGTTGCGGCCGATGGCCATCGCCTCGCCCACGGACTTCATCGTGGTGGTCAGCGTCGGGTCGGCGGCCGGGAACTTCTCGAACGCGAAGCGCGGCACCTTGACGACGACGTAGTCCAGCGTCGGTTCGAAGGCGGCAGGAGTCTGCTGCGTGATGTCGTTGGGGATCTCGTCCAGCGTGTAGCCGAGCGACAGCTTGGTGGCGATCTTCGCGATGGCAAAGCCGGTGGCCTTGGACGCCAGCGCCGAGGAGCGCGAGACGCGCGGGTTCATTTCGATCACCACAACGCGGCCGGTGTCCGGTTCGATGGCGAACTGGATGTTGCAGCCGCCGGTGTCGACGCCGACCTCGCGGATCACCGCGATGGAGATGTCGCGCAGCTTCTGGAACTCGCGGTCGGTCAGGGTCATGGCGGGCGCCACCGTGATGGAGTCGCCGGTGTGCACGCCCACCGGATCGAAGTTCTCGATCGAGCACACGACCACGACGTTGTCGTTCTTGTCGCGCATCATCTCGAGCTCGTATTCCTTCCAGCCCAGGATGCTCTCTTCGAGCAGCACCTCGCTGGTGGGGCTGTACTGGATGCCGGCTCCGGCGATCCGGCGCAGGTCCTCCGGGTTGTAGGCCATGCCCGAGCCCAGGCCGCCCATGGTGAAGGACGGGCGCACCACCATCGGGTAGCCCAGTTCCTCGGCGGCGGCGAAGGCTTCGTCCATCGAGTGCACAATCACCGACTTGGCGGATTCGGCGCCGCAGCGTTCGACGACGCCCTTGAACTTCTCCCGGTCTTCACCGAGCTCGATGGCGGCGATGTTCGCGCCGATCAGCTCCACGTTGTACTTCTCCAGCACCCCGTTCTTGTCCAGCGCGATCGCGGTGTTCAAGGCGGTCTGGCCGCCCAGCGTGGGCAGCAGGGCGTCCGGGCGCTCCTTGGCGATGATCTTTTCGACCACCTCCGGCGTGATCGGCTCCACGTAGGTTGCGTCGGCGAACTCCGGGTCCGTCATGATCGTCGCCGGGTTGGAGTTGACCAGGATGACCCGCAGGCCCTCCTCCTTCAGCACGCGCAGCGCCTGGGTACCGGAATAGTCGAATTCGGCCGCCTGGCCGATCACGATCGGACCGGAACCGATGACCAGGACGGATTTCAGATCTTCTCTCTTGGGCATTACTTGCTTTCCTTCGTGGTCTCGGAAGTCGTCGCGGAAGCGGGCTCGGCAGCTGTCTCAGCAGCGCTCTCGGCGGCGGTCCCGGTCTGGTTGCGGCGGGAATCCATCAGGTCGGAGAAACGGTCGAACAGGGTCGCCGCGTCGTGCGGGCCGGCGGCCGCTTCCGGGTGGAACTGGACGGAAAAGGCGGGGATGTCGAGGCAGGCGAGGCCCTCGACGACGTCGTCGTTCAGGCAGACGTGGCTGACTTCGACCCGGCCGAAGCGCTCCTCCGGGGCCAGCGTCGGCCCGTCCAGCGGGGCGTCGACGGCGAAGCCGTGGTTCTGCGAGGTGATTTCGACCTTGCCGGTGCGCCGGTCCATCACCGGCACGTTGATGCCGCGGTGGCCGTAGCGCAGTTTGTAGGTGCCGAAGCCCAGCGCACGGCCCAGGATCTGGTTGCCGAAGCAGATGCCGAAGAACGGCAGGCCGGCGTCGAGCACCTTGCGCAGCAGCAGCACCTGGCGGTCGGCGGTGGCCGGGTCGCCCGGCCCGTTGGACATGAACATGCCGTCGGGCGAGACAGCCTGCACGTCCTCGAAGGTGGCGGTGGCCGGCAGCACGTGCACCCGGATCCCGCGCTCGGCGAACCGGATCGGAGTCATCGCCTTGATGCCCAGGTCGAGGGCGGCGACGGTGAACCGCGGCTCGCCTTCCCAGCCGTGGTCTGCCGGTTCGACGACGTACGCTTCGGTGACGCTGACCTCTTCGGCCAGCCGGGCGCCTTCCATCGACGGCTGCGCGACGACCTCGGCCACCAGCTCCGTGGCGGGGCGGCCGGCCGCGTCGCCGGAGAAGATGCCGGCCTTCATCGCGCCGCGCTCGCGCAGGTGGCGGGTCAGCGCGCGGGTGTCCACGCCCTGGATGCCCACAATGCCCTGGTTGACCAGTTCATCGTCCAGGCTGCGCTCGGAGCGCCAGTTGGACGGCCGGCGGGCTGGATCGCGGACCACATAGCCGGCTACCCAGATCTTGCGGGATTCCGCGTCCTCGTCGTTCACACCGGTGTTGCCGATGTGCGGTGCGGTCTGCACCACCAGCTGGCGCGCGTAGGACGGGTCGGTGATGGTCTCTTGGTAGCCGGTCATCCCGGTGGCGAAGACCGCCTCGCCCAGTGCGGTTCCCTGGGCGCCGTAGCTGCGGCCGCGGAAGGTCCGGCCGTCTTCGAGCACCAGCAGCGCCGGTGCGGTTGCGGAGGTTGTTTCTGCGCTCACGTTGTTTCCTAGTCTTCCTGTACGGCGGGTAGGTATGTCTGCAGCTGCGCCAGCAGCGGTTTTTTATCGGCGGCCTGCCGGGTGCGGAAGGCGGTGTCGACGTCGCGCTCTCCCAGTTTCCACGTGATCACGGCGAGCCCTTCGGATTCCACGAACTTGCCCACCATGCCGCTCTCGGTGCGCACACCGGAGATGCTTGCGGCCGGGATGTAGAGGTCGGTGGAGCCGGGCCGCTCGATCAGCACGCCGTGCGGATAGGTCCGCAGCGCGGCCTTGGTCCGGACGCCCAGGCCGTGGACGGCCACGCGGTCCAGCCAGTCCCCCGCCGTCGTCGTGACCACGTACATGCCTTCGTAGTAGCCCGTGGGGTTGGCGGTGTCCGCCGGAATCGGCGGCAGCGGCGCGATGTCCTGCTGGCGCTTGAGCCGGTTCCGCCAGCCCACCGCCACCAGCACCAGGAGCACGACGGCGACGGCGAGCATCACCAGGCCTGCTTGGAGTTGGGTCATCTCAACCCTCCTCTGCCGGGCGGGCGGGCGTGTTCAGGGCGCCGTCCAGCACGGTGGGGTGTCCGTTGAGGAAGGTGGCCACCACTCGGCCGGGCAGCTGACGGCCGGCGAACGGCGAGTTCCGGCCCTTGGTGGCCATGGCCGACGGGTCCACCGTCCAGCGGGCCGCGGGATCCACCAGCGTGATGTTCGCGGCCGCGCCCGTTGCCAGCGGCTGGCCCTGGCCGGACAAGCGGCCGATCCGGGCCGGCATCGCGGAGGTGATCCGGGCGAAGTCGGCCCAGCCGATCAGCCCGGATTCGATCATGGTGTGCTGCACCACGGACAGCGCGGTTTCCAGGCCGGTCATGCCCATCGCCGCCTGCGCCCACTCGCATTCCTTCGCCTCGGAGGGATGCGGGGCGTGGTCGGTGCCGATCACGTCGATGGTGCCGTCGGCCAGGCCGGCGCGCAGTGCCTGCACGTCCTCGTCGGTGCGCAGCGGCGGGTTGACCTTGTAGACCGGGTCGTAGCTGCGCACCAGCTCGTCGGTCAGCCACAGGTGGTGTGGCGTGACCTCGGCGGTGACCTTGATGCCGCGGGCCTTGGCCCAGCGGATGATCTCCACCGATCCGGCCGTCGAGACGTGGCAGACGTGCAGCCGCGAGTCCACATGCTGGGCCAACAGCACGTCGCGGGCGATGATGCTTTCCTCGGCCACGGCCGGCCAACCGGTCATGCCCAGCACGGCCGAAACGGTGCCCTCGTTCATCTGCGCGCCGTCGGTCAGCCGCGGCTCCTGCGCGTGCTGCGCGATCACGCCGTCGAACGCCTTGACGTATTCCAGCGCGCGGCGCATCAGCACCGGATCGGAGACGCAGATGCCGTCGTCGGAGAACACCCGGACCCGGGCGCGGGAATCGGCCATCGCGCCCAGCTCGGCCAGCCGCTCGCCGGCCAGCCCCACGGTCACGGCGCCCACCGGGCGGACGTCGGCCCAGCCGGCGGTGCGGCCCAGCGTGTAGACCTGTTCGACCACGCCGGCGGTGTCGGCCACCGGCGACGAGTTGGCCATCGCGTGCACCGCGGTGAAGCCGCCCAGGGCCGCGGCGCGGGTGCCGGTCTCCACCGTCTCCGCGTCCTCGCGCCCCGGCTCGCGCAGGTGCGTGTGCAGGTCCACCATGCCGGGCAGCGCAACCAGCCCGTCGGCGTCAACCACGACGGCGCCTGCCGCACTGAGTGCGCCGCCCACCTCGGCGATCTTTCCGTCGCGCACCAGCAGGTCGGCGCGGTCCCCGCCGGTGAGCGAGGCCCCGCGGATCAGGTAGCTGGTCCCCGTGCGGGTCTGGGTGCTGGACTCGGTGTTGGACTGGGTGCCGGGCTCGGTCACTTGGCCTCCTGGGCGGCGGTCGGTGCGGGAGCGGCGGACTCGGTGCCGCCGGAAAGCAGAAGGTAGAGGGCGGCCATCCGCACGGCCACACCGTTGCGGACCTGGTCCAGCACGGTGGACCGCGGCGAGTCGGCCGCGGCCGAGGAGATTTCCAGCCCGCGGTTCATCGGGCCGGGATGCATGATGATGGTGCCGTCGCGGCCGGAGGCGTCCAGCGCTGCCAGCCGAAGGTCGTTGAAGCCCCAGCGGCTGGAGTACTCCTGCGTGGACGGGAAGTAGGCGGCGTTCATCCGCTCGCCCTGCACGCGCAGCATCATCACGGCATCGGTGCCGGCGGCAAGCGTGGCATCCAGGTCGTAGCTGATGGTGCACGGCCACTCGCGGCTGCCCACCGGCAGCAGCGTCGGCGGCGCCACCATCGTCACCTCGGCGCCCAGCGTGCGCAGCAGCCACAGGTTGGAGCGCGCCACACGGGAGTGCAGGATGTCCCCGACGATGGCCACCTTCATGCCGGCCAGGTCCGTGCCGGTGGAGGCGGTGCCGTTGAGCTTAGCCCAGGTGCGGCGCAGCGTGAACGCGTCCAGCAGCGCCTGGGTGGGGTGCTCGTGGGTGCCGTCGCCGGCGTTGACCACGGTGGCGTCGATCCAGCCGGAACCGGCCAGCCGCGCCGGCGCGCCGGAGGCCCAGTGCCGGATCACGACGGCGTCGGCGCCCATCGCTTCCAGGGTCTGCGCGGTGTCCTTGAGCGATTCACCCTTGGACACGGAGGAACCCTTGGCTGCGAAGTTGATCACGTCGGCCGAGAGCCGCTTGGCGGCGGCCTCGAAGGAGATGCGGGTGCGGGTGGAGTCCTCGAAGAAGAGGTTGACCACGGTGCGGCCGCGCAGCACGGGGAGCTTCTTGACCTCGCGCAGGGATACGGCGGACATTTCCTCGGCCGTGTCCAGGATCTGCACCGCGTCCGACTTGGCCAGGTCCGCGGTGGACAGCAGGTGTTTCATGCGCTGAAGTCCTCGATAACTACCTCGTCGGCGGCCGGGCCGCCGTTGTTCGTATCGATTTCGGCCAGCCGGACCCGGACCTTTTCCACCGAGGAGGTGGGCAGGTTCTTGCCGACGTGGTCGGCCCGGATCGGCAGCTCGCGGTGCCCGCGGTCCACCAGGACGGCCAGCCGGACAATCCGCGGCCGGCCCAGGTCCACCAGCGCGTCCAGGGCGGCGCGGATGGTGCGGCCGGAGTAGAGCACGTCGTCCACCAGCACCACGACCTTGTCGTCGATGCCGGCCGCCGGCAACTGGGTGGGCAGCGGGGTGCGCGTGGGGTGGCGGCGGAGGTCGTCGCGGAACATGGTCACGTCCAGCTGTCCGATGATGTCTTCGGCAGCGACGGAAGGATCGGCCGCGGCGATCTTGGCGGCCAACCGGCGGGCCAGCGGATAACCGCGGCGCGGAATGCCCAGCAGGACCAGGTCTTGGGACCCCTTGTTCGCCTCGAGGATTTCGTGGGCGATACGGGTCAATGCGCGGTTAATGTCCGCTTCGGCAAGTACAACTCGCGACGATGCCGGCTGTTGCGCCGGTGAGTCGGTGCTCATCTTTTGCCGCCTCCTTCCCCGCCTCACTGGACGGAATTTAAAGGTTGCTTGCGCCCTCAAAATTACCACGGTCGGCCCCGCCCGGCTGCTTTCGTGACGGCTGCACGACGGCGATCTGCGGCCGATGTGCGCAAGCTCACCGAGCGGCGGGCATCGGCATTCGCTATCGGGCACAATCCGTTGAACGGAGCGCAACGGAACGGGACACGACGACGGCGGGTCCCGGCGTAGAGCGGCCGGCCGGACGCGACGACGGCGGATGCCCGGCTTACGAGCTTTGCCGACCCCGAACGAGCGGCGGCGGATGCCCGCCAAAGGGGGCACCCGCCGTCGTCCGTGGGGATGGTGGCTGAACCGGGGCCTTAGGCCAGCAGCGTGGGCTTGAGCCGCTGCAACCGGCCCAGCAGGCCGTTGACGAAGGACGGCGACTCGTCCGTTGACAGAGTCTTGGCCAGCTCCACGGCTTCGCTCACCGCGACACCGTCGGGCACGTCGTCGTTGTAGAGCAGTTCCCACGAGCCGACGCGCAGGATGATCCGGTCCACCGCGGGCATCCGGTCCAGCGTCCAGCCCTGGGCGTACGTGGCCAGGAACTCGTCGATGGTGGGCTGCAAGGCGGCCACGCCTTCCACGATCTGCGTCGTGTAGGGATTGATCACCTGGTCGGTCTTGTCCCGTCCGGCCAGCGCCTCGGCAGCACTCACTCCGCGCTGCTCTGCTTCAAAAAGGACGTCGACGGCCCTGCGGCGGGCCTTGCCGCGGGCAGAAGTAGGGGCACTCACTAGTCGTTGACTCGTCCCAGGTAGTCGCCGGTGCGGGTGTCGACCTTGACCTTGGTGCCGGTCTCCAGGAACAGCGGAACCTGGATCTGGTAGCCGGTCTCCACGGTGGCGGGCTTGGTGCCGCCGGTGGAGCGGTCGCCCTGCAGGCCGGGCTCTGTGTAGGTGATCTCCATGACCACGGAGGCCGGCAGCTCGATGTAGAGCGGGGTGCCGTCGTGCATGGCGATGTTGACCTTGATGTTCTCCAGCAGGAAGTTCTCGTCCTCGCCGACTACCGGGCCGGGAACGGTGACCTGGTCGTAGTCCTGCACGTCCATGAAGACGAAGTCGTCGCCGTCCTTGTACAGGTAGGTGTAATCGCGGCGGTCCACCGTGGCGGTTTCGATCTTCAGGCCGGCGTTGAACGTCTTGTCCTGGATCTTGCCGCTGACGACATTCTTGATCTTGGTGCGCACGAACGCGCCGCCCTTGCCCGGCTTCACGTGCTGGAACTCAATGACGTTCCACAGCTGGCCGTCCAGTTTCAGCACGGTGCCGTTCTTGATGTCGTTGGTTGTGGCCACAGTTTCACTTTCGTCGATGATGGCGGGCCGCCGGCGGAAGGTCCGCCCGGCCCGGAGCGAAGTCCAGCAGACATTCTACCTGCTGGCGGGTTGCCTGCCCGAAGCGCGGCACTGCGGATGGGTTGACCGCGCCTCGGACGGCGGCGGAGGAGGCCGTCGGCAACGGTGCGCCCGGCGGCGGCGGAGGCCGTCGGCAACGGTGCGCCCGGCGGCAGCGGAGGCCGTCGGCAACGGTGCGCCCGGCGGCAGCGGAGGCCGTCGGCAACGGTGCGCCCGGCGGCGGCGGAGGCCGTCGGCAAAGCCTGTCGTCGTCGCCGACAGGAGGGCGGTTGCGTCCCACGTTTAGCCGTAACTTCCCACGTTTCGGCGGCGAAAAGGGCCCTGACGTGGGGCGATGCCGGGGCCGCCGGCAAAACGTGGGAGCGAACCTGACGGGAGCCCGGGAGCCGGAAGCACGGGGCCCGGGGCCCCGGCGACCATCGGACCGCAGGGACTTTCAACCCAAGCTGTCCAAGTTCAGCACGAATTGTCCAACTCTTGGCGGCGCCCATGCCCCTGACCTGCGGATACGTCCGGCTCACCGCCAAAACGTGGACAGCGCCGCCCCAGAAACACCCCGGGGCGCCCGGCGGAGGGCTCCGTACGGCGGAGTACTGCGTGCGCGGAGTACTCGGCGGAGCACTGCGTACGCGGAGTGCCGCGTGCGCGAAGCGCCCCCGTGCCGCGCCCAGCGGAGTGCTACGCGGCGATTTCCTGGTAGGCCGCAAACAACAGCGAGGTGTCCGGTACGTCGAGGATGCCGGGCTTGGCTAGTCCGTCCAGCACCACGAAACGGAGCAGGTCGCCGCGGGCCTTCTTGTCCCGCTTCATGCCGTCCAGCAGGGCGGCCCAGCGGTCGCGGCGGTAGGTCACGGGAAGCCCGAGCGACGTCAGGATCGCCTGGTGCCGGTCGGCGGTGGCGTCGTCCAGCCGGCCGACCATCCGGGACAGCTCGGCGGCGAAGGCCAGGCCGATCGAAACGGCGGCGCCGTGGCGCATCTGGTAGCGCTCGGCCAGCTCGATCGCGTGGCCGAGCGTGTGCCCGTAGTTGAGGATCTCGCGGCGCCCGGACTCGCGCAGGTCGGCCGAAACCACCTCGGCCTTGACCCGGATGGCGCGCTCGATGATCTCCCGCAGCTGGACAGTTCCGGCGGTGCTGGCGGCCGTGGGGTCGGCCTCGATCAGGTCCAGAATGACCGGGTCGGCGATGAAGCCGCACTTGACCGCCTCGGCCATGCCGGTGATCAGTTCGTTCGGCGGCAGCGTCTGCAGCGCATCCAGGTCGGCCAGCACGGCGGCCGGCGGATGGAACGCACCCACCAGGTTCTTGCCCTCGGCGGTGTTGATGCCGGTCTTGCCGCCGACTGCGGCATCGACCATGCCCAGCAGGCTGGTGGGGATGTGCACCACCTTGACGCCGCGCAGCCAGGTCGCGGCCACGAAGCCGGCCACGTCGGTGACCGCCCCGCCGCCCACCGCCACAATCGCATCCGAGCGGGTGAAGTCGTTTTTGCCCAGCACTTCCCAGCAGAACGAAGCCACCTGGATGTGCTTGCCCTCCTCGGCGTCCGGGATCTCGGCGGTGAGCGCCTCCATCCCGTTCGAGGCCAGGTCCTCGCGCACGGCGTCGCCGGTGGCACGCAGCGCCCGCGGATGGATCACCAGCACCTTGCGGACCCGCTCCCCCAGCACCTGCGGCAGCCGGCCCAGCAGCGCATGGCCGACGACGACGTCGTACGCCTCCTGGGGGGTGTTCCCGGTGACGGGGATGACGGTGGCCTCGGGGGTGTTGCTCACGGTTCGTGCCTTTCCTCAAGCAGATTTCTCAGTTCGGCCAGCAGTTGCTGCTGGCTTTTGCCGCGGGTGTCCAGCACCAGGTCGGCCAGGCGCTCGTAAACCGGCCGACGCTGCCGGAGGGTCTCGGTCCAGCGGCCCACGGGGTCCCCGGCAAGCAGCGGCCGGCCGGTGTCCTTGATGATGCGCGGGCGCACCGTGTCCACATCGATGTCCAGGAAGACCACGGTGCAGTTGGCCAGCAGCTGCTGCGTGCCGGTGTCCAGGATGGCGCCGCCGCCCAGCGAGACCACGGCGGGCGGTTTGCCTTCGCCGAGCAGCGTCGCCACTTCGCGGGCCTCGAGTTCGCGGAAGGCATGCTCGCCCAGCGAGGTGAAGATCGCGGGAATCGGCCCGTGCCGTTCCACCAGCCGCTTGTCGCTGTCGGCGAACGCGAGGCCGTGCCGGTTGGCAAACTGGCTGCCCAGCGTCGATTTGCCCGACGCCATCGGTCCAATCAGCACCAGATGGCGCCGCAGCCGCATCGGTTCCCCGGATGCCACTACTGGCCGATCGAATCCAGCGAGTCCGGGATGGCCGCCAGATAGGACCGCAGGTTGCGTGCCGTCTCGGCCACGGAGTCGCCGCCGAACTTCTCGGTAACGGCCTGGGCCAGCACCAATGCCACCATGGCCTCGGCGACGACGCCGGACGCCGGCACGGCGCAGACGTCGGAGCGCTGGTGGTGGGCCTTGGCGGGCTCGCCGGTGCTGACGTCGATGGTGGCCAGGGCGCGCGGCACCGTGGCAATCGGCTTCATGGCGGCGCGGACGCGCAGCGTTTCGCCGATGCTCATGCCGCCTTCGATGCCGCCGGCGCGGTTGGTGGCACGCACGATGGTGCCGTTCTCGTCGCGGACGATTTCGTCATGGGCGGCCGATCCGCGGCGGGCGGCGGTGAGGAAACCGTCACCGACCTCCACGCCCTTGATCGCCTGGATGCCCATCAAGGCGGCGGCCAAGCGTGCGTCCAGCCGGCGGTCCCAGTGCACGTAGCTGCCCAGTCCCGGCGGCAGCCCGTAGGCCAGCACCTCGACCACGCCGCCCAGGGTTTCGCCTTCCTTGTGCGCCTGGTCCACTTCCTGCACCATGGCCAGCGATGTTTCGGCGTCAAAGCAGCGCAGCGGATCTTCGTCCAGGGCCAGCACGTCGTCGGGCAGCGGCAGCCGGCTGCCTTCCGGAACCGAGACCCGGCCGACGGCGGTGGTGTGGCTGACCAGCCGGATGCCCAGCGCGGAGAGGAACTTCGCGGCTACCGTGCCCAGGGCTACCCGGGCGGCTGTCTCGCGGGCGCTGGCGCGTTCCAGCACCGGACGGGCTTCGTGGAAGCCGTACTTCTGCATGCCGGTGAAGTCAGCGTGCCCGGGCCGGGGCCGGGTGAGCGGGGCGTTGCGGGCCAGATCCTCCAGATGGGCGGGATCGACCGGATCGGCGGACATCACGGTTTCCCACTTGGGCCATTCGGTGTTGGCTACTTCGATGGCTACCGGGCCGCCCTGGGTCAGGCCGTGGCGGACGCCGCCCACCAGCGTGACCTCGTCCTGTTCGAATTTCATCCGGGCGCCGCGGCCATAGCCCAGGCGCCGCCGCGCCAGCGCATCCTGGACCTCGGCTGCGGTCAGTTCGACGCCGGCGGGGACGCCTTCGATAATTCCTACCAGGGCCGGACCATGGGATTCACCGGCGGTTAACCAACGCAACATGGATTCAATACTGCCATGCATCGGAGTGCGGTTTAGCGCCGCGGTGCACCTACCGCGTCACACATCACATTTGTGACATCGGCGGCGTCGGTGAAGCGGTCGCCGGCGAACAGCCGCACCTGCTCCACGGCCTGGTAGATGAGCATTTCCAGGCCGTGCACCACCGAGCCGGCCTGGCGCTGCCAGACGGCTGCCAGCTCGCTGGGCCACGGATCGTAGGCCACGTCGAGCAGTACGCTCCCGCCGCGGTCCGTTCCCGTCTGGGCCGCCAACCGGGCGGCCAAGGGGTCGGCGGAGTGCGGCGGCAGCGTGCAGACCACCGTTCCGGCCGCCTGCATTGCCGCGGCCGCCTGGTCCCAGCCGGCTACCTGGAGCGGGAGACCTAGCTGCCGGGCGATGTCCTGCACGTTGCCCGACTTCGCCGGGTCCCGCAGGCACAGGGTCACGCCGGAGGGCTTCAGCTCCGCCAGCGCGGCCGCAGCAGCGGCGGCCGTTCCGCCACCGCCCAGAATGACTGCCGGCCGGCCTTCGCGGGCTCCGCCGTGGCGCAGGGCGCCGACGATCCCCGCCACGTCCGTGTTGTGGCCGGACAGCGTCACCCGCCCCTCGCCGTCGTACTGGGGAACCACGGTGTTGAGCACGCCCAGCAGATCCACCAGCGGGCTGGTGCGGTCCATCTGGCCGACCATCGCCGCCTTGAGCGGCATGGTCACCGACAGTCCGGCCCAGCCCCGCTCGGTGCGCAGGGTGTGGACGAACTGCGGCAACTGGTCCACGGTGACGTCGATGGCCCGGTAGCTGCAGTCGAAGCCGATCAGCTCATAGGCCGCCCGGTGCAGCGCGGGCGACCGGGAGTGGCCGATCGGATGCCCGAGCACCGCAGCCTGGTACTGGTGGGCAGCCGGAGGCGTGCCGCCGGACAGGCCGTCGGCGGCCACGCCGTCGACGGAAACACCGTCGGCAGGCACACCGTCATCGGACAGACCGCCGGCAACCACGCCGTCGGCGGGGCCGGCGGTCAACTGCACCGGCCTTCTTTCTGCGTGCTGCACCACTGCTGGTATTCCTTGGTGTAGGCGTTGTGCTGTTCCAGCGTCTTGGCAAACTTCGTCTCGCCGGTGTCCAGGTTGACCGTCACCCAGTAGTAATAAGGCACATCGGCCGGATTGGCGGCCGCGTCGATGGCCGGTCCGCCGGGCGAGTTGATCGGCCCGGCGGGCAGCCCGGTGTGCGCGTAGGTGTTGTAGGGGTTGGACTTATCCGCCTTTTCCTCCGGCGTGATGTCGTAGCCCTTCCGGCCCAGGCCGTAGGTCACCGTGGCGTCCGACTGGATCAGCCCGTTGGTTTCGGTATTGTCCGGCTTCAGCCGGTTCTCAATGGCACCGGCAACCTTGGCGTAGTCGGCTTCGCCGGCCTCGGCCTCGATGATGCTGGCGACGGTCAGCACCCGGAACTGCTCCTGCGGATCGGAAATCCCGTCCTTGGTCAGCCGGTCCACGGTTTTGCCCACCAGTTCGGTGAGAATGTCCTTGGCGCTGGTCCCCAGCGGCCAACGGTACTCGCCCGGGAAGAGATAGCCCTCGAGGTTGCGTGCGGACTTCGGCAGCCCGAACTGCTGCGGGTTCTTGGCCAGTTCCGCGAAATCGGAGGCCGGAATCTGCGTGCCTTCGCTCAGCGCCGCGAAGACCTCTTCCTCGCGCCAGGTGCGGTTGATGGCGGTGTAGGAGACCTTCTCCCCCACGTCCTCCAGCAGGATGGCGGCGGCTTCGGCGGCCGGCAGTTTGTACTGCATCTGGTAGTCGCCCGGCTGCACCTCGCGGCCGTCCGCTTGGCTGGCCAGTTCACCCAGGAAGGTCTCCTTGTTGGAGATGATGTCCTGCTGCACCAGGGACTCGGCGATCACCAGCGGACCGGCGCCCTGCTGAACCGTGAAGGTCACCTGCCCCTCGCCGGGGCCCGGATAGTCCTCGGGGCCGCCGCCCATGCCCAGCAGGTTCTGCAGGAACAGCACCACGCCGACCAGGCCCGCGGCGAAGACCGCGAAGACCACCAGCATGATGGTGTTGCGCCGGCGCCGGGCGCGCTTCTTGGTGCGGACCGGACGCTTCCGGCCGGCGGCGGGTTCGTCCTCGAAAAAGTCCAGCCGGCCGTCGTGGTAGATCTGGCCGTCGTCCTCGTAGCCCTGGCCCGCCTCGGCAGCGTCCCAGCCGTCCTCCGCGGAGCCGGGAGCATACGCTGCCTCCTCTGCCGGAGAGACCGCGGCATATTCCGCCTCGGGTCCGGCCTCCGGCTGAGGACGACGGCGGGGCTCACCGCGGGCGGGTACGTGGTGCTGGATGACCGTGGCCGGCTCCGGGTCGTCCCAGCCGGCGGCCGGTTCGTCCGTCGCGGGCGCGTCGGGGGTCTCGGGCGCCGCCGGCCGGCTGGCCGGGTCGGGCCAGGCCTCGTCCGCGGGCGGCTCTTCCCATTCGGGGACCGCGTCGTCGTCCCAGTACGGCGGAACGGTGTCGTCAAAGCGCGGATCAGCGGCCTGGCGTCCGCGTGCGGCGCGCCGGGACGGCAGATTGGCCCAGTCGTCGGGGTGCTTGCTCACGTTCCGGGGTCCCCGCTTCGGTCATGTCGGTGCGAAATCGTCGGCTCCTCATGGCTGGCGTCCGGCGCGTGTCTGCCGGCGGGCGGTGCGACAGGCGTCCCCACGTCCTGTCCTTGGGCCCGTTGCATGTCAATGGCCTGCTGCAGGATACCAACTGCAGCTACCTGATCAACCACTTTACGATGTTGACGCGTATCCATGCCAGCATCACGCAAACCCCGGTGCGCCGCCACGGTGGTCAGGCGTTCGTCAATCAGGCTGACGCTGGCCTCGGACCCCGCCGCGGCCAGCGCTGCAACCAGCTTCCGCGCGTAGTTCCGGGCCATCTCGGTGGACGCAGAGTCGCCGCCGGACAGTGTCCGCGGCAGCCCCACAAAAACCTGGACGGCGCCGCGTTCGGCGGCCTCGCGCACCAGCACCCGGATGTCGCTGTTCTTCTTGGCGTCGCGCTTCAGGGTGCGCACCGGCGTGGCCAGGATCCCGTCCGGATCACAGCTGGCCACGCCCACGCGCACAGCACCGACGTCCACACCGAGTTTGGTGCCGCGCGGATAATCGGTCGAAGACACGCTGCCGGTCCCCTAGCGGTTCGCGACCGCAGCCGTCACGGCGGCCAGTGCCTCGTCGATCTTGGCAGCGTCGGATCCGCCGCCCTGGGCAACGTCGTCCTTGCCGCCGCCGCCACCGCCCAGCACGCCGGCAGCGATCTTGACCAGCGCGCCCGCCTTCACGCCGGCGGCGCGAGCCGCCTCGTTGGTCGCCACCAGGATCAGCGGCCGGCCGTTGGCTACACCCGTCATCGCCACCGTGACCGGCTCGGAGCCCAGCCGGGTCCGCAGGTCCAGGGCCAGGCTGCGCAGGTCGTCGGCGCCGTTGAGCTCGCCGACGTTGTGCGCCAGCAAACGAACGCCCGCCACGTCCTGTGCCTGGGCGACCAGCGAGGCGGCGGAGGCTGCCAGCTGTTCCTTGCGCAGCTTGTCCAGTTCCTTCTCCACGGACTTGAGCTTGGCCAGGGTGGCGGCAATCCGCTCGGGCAGCTGGGCGCCGGGCACCTTGAGCATCTCGGACAGCTCGGTCACCAGCGCGCGTTCGGCGGCCATGTGGCGGAAGGCCTCCATGCCCACGAACGCCTCCACCCGCCGGTTGCCGGAGCCCACCGAGGCCTCGCCCAGCAGCATCAGCGAGCCGATCTGCGAGGTGCCCTCCACGTGGGTGCCGCCGCAGAGTTCGCGGGACCAGGCGCCGTCGATCTCCACCACGCGCACGGTGTCCCCGTAGGCCTCGCCGAAGAGCGCCATCGCGCCCAGCTCGCGGGCCTGGGCCAGCGGCATCACGCGGGTCTGCACCTCGAAGTTGTTGCGGATGGCCAGGTTCGAGACCTCTTCGACCTCCGACTTGGCGGCGTCGGAGAGGCCTTCGCCCCAGGAGAAGTCGAAGCGGAGGTAGCCGGCCTTGTTGAAGGAACCGCGCTGCAGCGCCTCCGGGCCCAGGATCTGGTGCAGGGCGGCGTGGATGATGTGCGTGCCGGAGTGCGCCTGCTCGCCGGCATGGCGGCGCTGCGCGTCCACTGCGGCCTGGACCGTGGCGCCGGCGGGCAGTTCGCCTTCGCGGACCACGGCCTTGTGCACGCTCAGGCCCTTGACCGGCTTCTGCACGTCCAGCACCTCGACCACGAACCCGTCACCGGTGATCAGTCCGACGTCGGCGGCCTGGCCGCCGGCCTCGGCGTAGAACGGGGTGGCGTCGAGCACCAGCTCGATCTCCTCGCCCTGGCCGGCGAATCCGCGCACCTCGCCGCCGCGGACAATGCCGCGCACGGTGGATTCGGTGTTCAGCTCGTCATAGCCGGTGAAAACGGTCTCGCCCTCGGCCAGCATCTCGCGGAAGACGGTCACGTCGGCGTGGCCCAGCTTCTTGCCGCGGGCATCGGCCTGGGCGCGCTGGCGCTGCTCGGCCATCAGCGTGCGGAAGCCGGCCTCGTCCACCTGCAGGCCAGCTTCTTCGGCCATTTCCAGGGTGAGGTCGATCGGGAAGCCATAGGTGTCGTGCAGGGTGAAGGCGTCCTCGCCGGAAATCGGCTTCGACGCGGCCTTCGATTCCTTCACGGCCTCTTCCAGCCGTGCGGTGCCGGAGGCGATGGTGCGCAGGAAGGCCTTCTCTTCGGCATAGGCGATCCGGCTGATCCGCTCAAAGTCGTCCGCCACCGCCGGGTAGGTGCCCTTCATGGCGTCGCGGGAGACCGGCAGCAGCTCCGGCAGGCAGGCGTTTTCCACGCCGAGCAGGCGCATGGCGCGCACGGCACGGCGGATCAGGCGGCGCAGCACATAGCCGCGGCCCTCGTTGGAGGGGGTCACGCCGTCGGAAATCAGCATCAGCGCGGAGCGGATGTGGTCGGCCACCACGCGGAGGCGCACATCGTCGGTGTGGTGCGGATCGTCGTCGGACTCGGCGCTGGTGTACTCCTTGCCGGAAATTTCCGCGGCCTTGTCCAGCACCGGGCGGACCTGGTCCGTCTCGTACATGTTCTCCACGCCCTGCAGAATCATCGCGAGGCGTTCCATGCCCAGGCCGGTGTCGATGTTCTTCTGCGGCAGCTCGCCCAGGATTTCGAAGTCTTCCTTGCCGATGCCGGCGCCGCGCTGGTACTGCATGAAGACCAGGTTCCAGATCTCGATGTAGCGGGTCTCATCGGCGATCGGGCCGCCGTCGATCCCGTACTCCGGACCGCGGTCGTAGAAGATTTCCGAGCACGGGCCGGCGGGGCCGGGCTGCCCGGTGGACCAGTAGTTGTCCTTCTTGCCGGACTTCTGGATCCGGTCGGCCGGGACGCCGACCTGGTCGCGCCAGATGGCGAGGGCTTCCTCGTCCTCTTCGTAGACGGTGATCCAGAGCTTCTCCGGCGGCAGGCCGTAGCCGCCCTGCTCCACCGGGCTGGTCAGCAGTTCCCAGGCCATCGAGATGGCCTGCTCCTTGAAGTAGTCACCGAAGGAGAAGTTGCCGCACATCTGGAAGAACGTGCCGTGCCGGACCGTCTTGCCGACCTCTTCGATGTCCGCGGTACGGATGCACTTCTGCACGCTGGTGGCGCGCGGGTACGGCGGCGTTTCGCGGGCGGTCAGGTACGGGATGAACGGCACCATGCCCGCCACGGTGAACAGCAGCGAAGGGTCCGGCGACACCAGGGACGCCGACGGGACCACGGCATGGCCCTTTTTCTCGAAGAAGTCGAGCCAGCGGCGGACAATCTCGTGGGATTTCATGGTGCCTGTGTCTTACCTTCCAGGGTACAAACCGCCCGTGCGGGCCGGTGCGTGGCTAGAATGCCGTAGAAAAATTTAGCGCGTGCGGACGTCGTCGGCGGAATCGATGCCCAGGGCCAGGCGCAGGTCGGTTTCGCGTTCCTGCATGCCGTCCCGGACCGCGTCGGCAAAGTTGGCCACGGAATCGGCCACCTGCCCCAGGGCGCGGTTCAGTCCCACCGGTCCCAGCGCCTCCCGTGTCTGGGAAAGCTTGCGGACCGCCAGCACGCCGATCGCCACGCCTGCGGCCATCCAGATCATTCGCTTCATGTCGGTTCCTCTCGCGGATTAGCGGCCGCGGCGGCGCTTGCCCTCGGGCGCGCCCTTGCCGGCGGTATTGAAGGCGCTGCGCACGCCGTAGGAGAAGGCGGCCACCTTGATCAGCGGCGAGCCCAGGGTCGCGGAGAGCAGCGACGTCAGGGCGGAAACGTTGGCCGAAGCGTCCGACACGTTGTTGGAGATGCCGTCGACCTTCCGCAACTGTTCGTTGGTGGTGCTGACGGTGGTGGTGACTTCGCCAATCAACGGGGTGGTGCCGTCGCTGAGTTCGCGGATGGCCTGGCGCAGTTCATCAAACACTTTGCCGAGCTTCCAGACCGGGATGGCCAGCAGGGCCACCAGCACCGCGAAGACGCCCGCGGCGATCAGTCCGGCAATATCTCCACCTGACATAGGTTCAAACGCTCCTCTTGTTGGTTGACGGCGTCCTCCGGTCCGCACACAGCGCAGGCAAGCCTTGTGCTGCAGGGGTCCGGCTAACGACGGCGGGGCATGCCTTGTCCAGGCATCATTCCCGCCACCCTCATCACCTTACCTACTGAACAGCCCGCGGCCGATGCCGCGGGCTGTTCAGCGCCGCCTCCGTGCACGGAAGCGGCATCTCGCTGGGGTGGTTCCTGAGGTTTTCAGGCCCCGGAACTACTGCCTAGCGAGCGTAGTATTCGACCACCAGCTGCTCTTCGCAGGTCACGGGAACCTCGGAGCGCTTGGGGCGGCGGACCAGGCGGGCCTGCAGCTTCTCCAGAGCAACATCGAGGTACGCGGGAACGTTGGGGAGCACGTCGCGGTGAGCGCCGGCAGCTGCCACCTGGAACGGGGGCATCTTTTCGGAGCGCTCGTGCACGTGGATCAGCTGGCCCTCGGAAACGCGGAAGGACGGACGGTCCACGCGCTTGCCGTTGACCATGATGTGGCGGTGCACCACAAGCTGGCGGGCCTGGGCGATGGTGCGGGCAAAGCCGGCACGCAGCACCAGGGCGTCAAGACGCATTTCCAGCAGCTCGATCAGGTTTTCACCGGTCAGACCGGCGGTGTTGCGGGCTTCCTCGAAGACACGGGTCATCTGTGCTTCGCGGATGCCGTACTGGGCACGCAGACGCTGCTTTTCGCGCAGACGTACGGCGTAGTCACTGTCCTGCTTGCGGCGGGCGCGTCCGTGCTGGCCGGGGCCGTACGGACGACGCTCCATGTACTTCTCAGCCTTGGGCGTCAGGGCAATGCCAAGGGCACGCGAAATGCGGACCTTGCGGCGGGCTCGTGTGTTGTTAGCCACGATGTCCTTCCAGTTATGTGCGGTGCAATGGTTTGCTGGCCTCCTAGTCCCGGAGAGCGTTGGTCAACCGCTACCTTCAGCTACAGTCCGTCCCGGGCACGCTTCTCCCCTTCGCTGAATTGCTCTAGGGATCGACGGCGCAAGAACGGCTTGCCAGTCAGCCAACCATTCTAGCATCAGCCGGCCGGCCGCCCTGCCACGTCTAGGCTGGCTGGATGCGAGCCATTCTGCAGCGCGCGAGCCGCGCCAGCGTCAGCGTCGACGGCACGGTGGTGGGTGCCCTGCCCGGCCCCGGACTGGTGGTCCTGGTGGGCGCCACCCATACCGACACGGCCCAGGACGCCGCGGTGCTGGCGGAGAAGATCTGGCGGCTGCGCATCCTGGACGGCGAGCTCTCCTGCGCCGATGCCGGCGCCCCGCTGCTGGTGGTCAGCCAATTCACGCTGTACGCCGACACCCGGCGCGGCCGGCGGCCGTCCTGGTCTGCGGCCGCCCCCGGCGACGTCAGCGAACCGCTGCTGGAACACTTCGTCTCGGAACTGCGCGGCCTGGGCGCACAGGTGGAGACCGGCGTCTTCGGCGCCATGATGGAGGTGGAACTGGTGAACTCGGGCCCGTTCACCATCTGCCTGGACACCGAGGACTTCGCCAAGCCGCGCCGCGGCTGAAGCGGGTCTCGTTCGCCCGGGCCCCGCCGTCGTCGAGAGCCGGCCCCGCCCGTCGAACAAGCCGCGACCCCGCCGTCGTTATTGTCCGCGGATGATCTTGCGCAGCCGGTCCACCCGGGCGGAGATCTCCCGTTCGGCGCCGTTCGTGGTGGGTTCGTAGTAGTTCCGGCCCACCAGGTCGTCGGGCGCGTACTGCTGGGTGGCGATCCCGTGCGGGGCGTTGTGCGAGTACACATAGCCCTTGCCATGGCCCATCCCCTTGGCCCCCGCGTAGTGGGAGTCGCGCAGGTGGACCGGAACCCCCTGGCCGCGCCCTGCCCGGACATCCGCCACGGCGGCGTTGATCGCGTCGTGGCAGGCCGGCGACTTCGGCGCGGTAGCGATGTGGACCACGGCCTGGGCCAGCACCAGCCGGGCTTCCGGCATGCCGATCAGTTGGACGGCCTGGGCGGCGGCGACCGCGGTCTGCAACGCCGTGGGATCGGCCATCCCGACGTCCTCGGAGGCGTGCACCATGATCCGGCGCGCCACGAAGCGCGGGTCCTCCCCCGCCTCCAGCATCCGCGCCATGTAGTGCAGCGCCGCGTCCACGTCGGAGCCGCGCATGGACTTGATGAAGGCACTGGTGATGTCGTAGTGCTGGTCCCCTGCCTTGTCATAGCGCAGGGCGGCACGGTCCGTGGCGCGCTCGGCGTGGCTGAGTTCCACCCGGACCGGGGACCCGTCTTCGCCTTCGCCGCCGGACTCGCCCCAGGCCACGCCCGCGGCGGCCTCCAGCGAGGTCAGGCCGCGGCGGGCGTCGCCGGCCGCCAGCCGGACCAGGTGTTCCAGCGCCTCCTCGCTCAGCTCCACCCGGCCGGCCAGGCCGCGCTCGTCCTGGACCGCGCGCACCAGCAACTGCTCAATGTCGTCGGCGGTCAGCGGCTTCAGGGTCAGCAACAGCGAACGGGACAGCAGCGGCGAGACCACCGAGAACGACGGGTTTTCCGTGGTGGCGGCGACCAGCACCACCCAGCGGTTTTCGACGCCGGGCAGCAGCGCGTCCTGCTGCGCCTTGTTAAACCGGTGGATCTCGTCCAGGAACAGCACGGTGGTGGTGCGGTGCAGGTCGCGGGCGGTCAGCGCCTCGTCCATCACGCGGCGCACGTCCTTGACGCCGGCGGTGATCGCGGAGAGCTCCACGAACTTGCGGCCCGGGCCGCGGGCGATCACGTGCGCCAGCGTGGTCTTGCCGGTGCCGGGCGGGCCCCAGAGCATGACCGACGACGGTCCCGCCGGCCCGGTGGCCGCACCGCCGGCCGCCAGCAGGCGCAGCGGGGACCCGGGCTGGAGCAGGTGCTGCTGGCCCACCACGTCATCGAGCGTGCGCGGCCGCATCCGGACCGCCAGCGGGCTGCGCGGACGGGTGGATCCGCCGCCGGCACCGGACGCCGCATGATGGCCGAGGCCGTCGCCCGCGCCGTCGTAGTCTTCGTCGTCGTCCGCGGCTGCACTGAACAAATCACTCACACCGTCAAGGCTATCCGTTCATCTGCTGCTCGAAGTCGATCCGCATCACGGCCCGGCGGGCGGTGGGCCGGCTGACTTCGCGGAAACCGGCCCCGGCGAAGATGCTGCGGCTGCCGACGTAGAGTTCGCCCCACGTCATTTCCTGCCCTGGCTTCGGGATCAGCGGATACCCTTCGACGGCGCGGGCACCGTTCTCCTGCGCCCAGCCGGGCACGGCCGCGGCCAGCGCCCGGCTGATGCCCCGGCGCCGGAAACCGGCCCGGGTCACAAAGCAGACCGCCGCCCAGACCGTGCCGTCGTCCGGATCCTCGTCGCGGCCGGCCCACACCACCCGGCTGGTCCGCAAGCGCCGGTAAGCCGTCCGCGGTTCCACCGCGCACCAGCCTGCCGGCTCACCGTCCAGGTAGGCCACCAGGCCGCTGGTGGCAGCGGCCGCCGGATCACCGCATCCGGTCTCGGCCCGGAGCCGGAAGGCACGTTCCTCCACGTGCTCCTCCCGCCATTGGGCCGCCTGGGTCTGGAACCACTGGCACTGGCAGCGCGACGCCTCGCCGCGGACACCCAGCACCTGCTGCAGTTCCCTCCAGGACGCCTCATTCGCAGGCACGATCGCTACGTCGGCGCCGGTGTGCGTGGTCATGCCCCCAGCAGACAACACGGCGGGCGCGCACCACAAGAGGTGCGCGCCCGCCGTCGTCCGTCAGTGCCGGATACGATCCCGGCTCGGTGCCGGGTTACTTGGTCTCTGGCTCCTTGGCCGGGTCCTTCGCGGAGTCCTGAGCCGAGTCCTTGGCCGGCTCCTTGGGCTGGGGCTTGGCGTCCACGCCCGCTTCCTTGCGCTGCTGCGGCGTGATCGCGGCCGGGGCGGCGGTCAGCGGATCGTAGCCGCCGCCGGTCTTCGGGAAGGCGATCACCTCGCGGATCGAATCCTCGCCGGCCAGCAGCGCCACCACGCGGTCCCAGCCGAACGCGATGCCGCCGTGCGGCGGGGCGCCGTACTTGAAGCCTTCCAGCAGGAAGCCGAACTTGGTCTGCGCCGACTCCTTGTCCAGCCCCATCACCTTGAACACGCGCTCCTGCATGTCGCGCTTGTGGATACGGATGGAGCCGCCGCCGATCTCGTTGCCGTTGCAGACAATGTCGTAGGCATAGGACAGCGCCGACTCCGGATCGGTGTCGAAGGTGTCCATGAACTCCGGCTTGGGCGAGGTGAACGCGTGGTGCACGGCCGTCCACTTGCCGGAGCCCACGGCCACGTCGCCGGAGGCCACGGCGGCTTCGGCCGGCTCGAACATCGGCGCATCCACAACCCACACGAACGCCCAGTCGCCGTCCTTGATCAGTTCGGTGCGGTGCCCGATCTCCACCCGGGCCGCCCCGAGCAGCGCACGCGAGGCGGAGCGGTCGCCGGCGGCGAAGAAGATGCAGTCGCCGGGCTTGGCGCCCACGGTGCCGGCGAGGTTCTCGCGCTCGAAGTCGGTGAGGTTCTTGGCCACCGGGCCGGTCAGCTCGCCGTCGTCCTGGACCAGCACGTAGGCAAGGCCCTTGGCGCCGCGCTGCTTGGCCCATTCCTGCCAGGCGTCCAGCGTGCGGCGGGCCTGCGAGGCGCCGCCGGGCATCACCACGGCGCCCACGTAAGAGGCCTGGAAGACGCGGAAGGTGGTGTCCTTGAAGAAGTCGGTCAGCTCGGTCAGCTCCTGGCCGAACCGCAGGTCCGGCTTATCCGTACCGTACTTGTCCATCGCCTCGGCGTAGGTCATCCGGGCGATCGGGGTGCTGATTTCGACGCCGATCAGCCGCCACAGGGCCTGCACGATCCGCTCGCCCAGCGCGATGATGTCGTCCTGGTCCACGAAGCTGGCCTCGATGTCCAGCTGGGTGAACTCCGGCTGGCGGTCGGCGCGGAAGTCCTCGTCGCGGTAGCAGCGGGCAATCTGGTAGTACTTCTCGAAGCCGCCCACCTGCAGCAGCTGCTTGAACAGCTGCGGGGACTGCGGCAGCGCGTACCAAGAGCCCGGGGACAGACGCGCCGGCACCAGGAAGTCGCGGGCGCCTTCCGGCGTCGAGCGGGTCAGCGTCGGGGTTTCGATCTCCACGAATCCGTCGGCGTGCAGCAGTTCGCGTGCCACCCGGTTGACCTCCGAGCGCAGTCGCAGCGCCTTCGACGGGCCGGGCCGGCGCAGGTCCAGATAGCGGTGCTTGAGCCGGGCCTCCTCGCCCACCTCCACGTGCTCGTCCACCTGGAACGGCAGCGGGTCGGCGGTATTGAGGACGACGACGTCCTCCGCGATGACTTCTACCTCGCCGCTGGCAAGGCCCGGGTTTTCGTTGCCCTCGGGACGCTTCTCCACGGTTCCCTTGATCTGCAGCACGTATTCGTTGCGCAGCGCATGGAAGACATCTTCTTCGCGGACCACCACCTGCGCCACACCGGAGGCGTCACGCAGATCGAGGAAGGCCACACCACCGTGGTCGCGGCGGCGGGCCACCCAGCCGGCGAGGGTAACGGTTTGTCCGATGTGCTCGGCCCTGAGGGTGCCGAGGTCGTGTGTGCGCAGCACAACAGTCCTTCCGGTAGAACGAATTGCTCAGCTGTCCGCCCGCTGTTGTTTACCTGGTGCGGCGGCGGGGTACGGCTATGGTTAGTGGAGACGTACACGAGTTTACCGTTGATCACGCGGCGCCCCGGACCCGGACCCCGGCCATGCGGCCCCAGCGGCCCGGCGGGGCCGGAGACCCGCGGGCCCGCAGCAAGGAGCTGTGGCATCTGTGAGTAGCGAATCATCGTTGGAACGCCGGCTGGGCGGGGTGGACGCCACCACCGTGGGCGTCGGCTCCATGATCGGCGCGGGCGTCTTCGTGGTCTTCACCCCGGCGGCCGCTGCCGCCGGGCCTTGGCTGCCGCTGGCGCTGGCCATCGCCGGCATCGTCGCCTACTGCAATGCCAGCGCCACGGCGCAGCTGGCCACCCTCTACCCCACCAGCGGCGGCGCCTATATCTACGGCCGCAAGCGGCTGGGCGAATGGCCCGGCTTCCTGGCCGGCTGGAGCTTCGTCACCGGCAAAATTGCCTCCTGCGCGGCCATGGCGCTGACCTTCGGCATCTACGTTTTCCCCGAGTATGCCACCGCCGCCGCCGTCGCCGCGGTGGTGGTGCTGACGTCGGTCAACTTGCTGGGCATCACCAGGACCGCCTGGGTGACCCGCTGGATCGTTGCGTTCGTAGCCGCCGTCCTGGTCTTTGTGGTCGTGGTGGCGTTCGACGCCGATCCCATCGGCGGCCCGGCAACGGCGGCCGAATTTTCCCCGTACGGAGTTCTGCAGGCCGCCGGGCTGTTCTTCTTCGCGTTCGCCGGCTACGCAAGGATTGCGACGATGGGCGAAGAAATCCGCGAACCAAAGAAGCTGATCCCGCTGGCCATCTTCTCCGCCCTGTTCATCACGTTCGTGCTTTACGTGCTGATTGGCCTGGGACTGCTGCGCTATCTGGGACCGGAACTGCTGTCGATGACCGAAGCCCCGCTGCACACGGTGATGGAGGTAGTCGGCGGCGGCGTGGGCACCACCGCCATTTCCCTGGCCGCAGCCCTGGCGAGCCTGGGCGCACTGCTGGCCTTGATCGCCGGCGTCGGCCGGACCACCTTTTCCATGGCCCGCGAAGGCGACCTGCCCCGGGTGTTCAGCAAGGTGGGCACGCGCTTCAAGGTGCCGTGGGCGGCGGAACTGGTGGTCGCCGTCGTCGTTATTTTCCTGCTGCTCACCCAGGACGTGCTGGCGGTGGTGGGCTTCTCCAGCTTCGGCGTGCTGATCTATTACAGCGTGGCCAATGCCGCGGCCCTGACCCTGGACGAGCGGCCGTGGCATGCGCCGAAGCTGCTGAATGTTGCCGGACTGGCCGGTTGCCTGGTGCTGGCGTTCACGCTGCCGGTTACCTCGGTGGTGCTGATGCTGGCGGTCCTCGGCGCCGGCGTGATCGGCCGCGCCGTCCTGGCGCCGGTCCGGCCCCGCCCCGACGCCTAAGCAGCGGACAGCACCGCGCGATAGCGGCCCGCCGCCTTGCTGCCCATCCTCGTGCAGTGGCAGCAAGACGGCCGGCTCACCGTTGCCGGAGACCGGCCGGAGTCAGTGGGCGGCGTGCGTGACCTGCGGGACCAGGTCCTCGGCGGGCGGCGTCCAGCTGGCGGGATCGGCGGGGTGCTGGTCGCCGGAACGGATGTCCTTCACTTCGTGGCTGTGGCTGCCATCCTCTGCCACCGAGGTGAACCAGACGAACGGGATGCCGCGGCGGTCGGCATACTTGATCTGTTTGCCGAACTTGTCCGCCTTCGCGGCCACTTCCACGCTGATGCCGCGTTCGCGCAGCTGACCGGCCACGTCCTGGGCCTGCGACCAGCTGTCCTCGTTCGCCAAGGTGACCAGCACCGCCGTCGGGACATGCCGCGAGGCGGTGGCGAATTCCTGGCCCAGGATCCGCATCACCAGCCGGGTCACGCCGATGGACAGCCCGACGCCGGGGAAGGTGCGGTTGCCCTTGGTGGCCAGCGCGTCATACCGGCCGCCGGAGCAGATGGAACCGAGCTGTTCGTGACCCACCAGCACGGTTTCGTAGACGGTGCCAGTGTAGTAGTCCAGTCCGCGGGCGATGCTCAGGTCGGCCATCACCTTGCCGGGCGCCCGCCGGTGCGCCTCGCCGATGACTTCCTCCAGCTCGGCCAGGCCGGTCTCCAGCAGTTCGTGCTGGACGCCGAGGGCCCGCACCTGCTCCACGAAGGAGGTGTCTTCGGTGCGGATGGAGGCCAGCTTCAGCGCTGCCTGCGCCTGCTCGTCGGTGGCGCCGAGTTCTTCCTGGAGCAACGCGGCAACCTTTTCCGGACCGATCTTCTCCAGCTTGTCGATGCTGCGCAGGACCCCGGCGGTATCGGTCAGGCCGATGCCGCGGTAGAAGCCCTCGGCGAGCTTGCGGTTGTTCACGCGCAGCTTGAAGTCCGGGATGGGCAGCGCGCCGAGGGCCTCGACGATCACCAGCGCCAGTTCCACGTCGTAGCGGAACGGCAGTTCGCCGTCGCCCACTACGTCGATGTCCGCCTGGGTGAACTCCCGCGCGCGGCCTTCCTGCGGGCGCTCACCGCGCCAGACCTTTTGGATCTGGTAGCGGCGGAACGGGAAGGCCAGGTGGCCGGCGTTCTCCACCACATAACGTGCGAACGGCACGGTCAGGTCGAAGTGCAGGGCCAGCTTGTCCTCGCCCTTGCCCTCGGCTTCGTCGGCCTGCAGCCGGTGCAGGCCGTAGACCTCTTTATCGATCTCGCCCTTGCGCAGCAGCTGCGCCACGGTTTCGACGGCGCGCGTCTCGATGGAGGAGAAGCCGTGCAGCTCAAAGGTCCGGCGCAGGGAATCCAGCACATGAAGTTCCACGAGCCTCTCCTGCGGAAGCCATTCCGGGAAGCCTGACAGCGAGGCCTTGCGTGCCATACGGACGTATCTCCTAGTAGATGAGGGGTCGAGAAGGGCGAGTCGTCCTGAAGCCGGCGACCGCGCAGCAGCACTGAATCGCTAAACTGGCTGCTGGACCATTTTAAGGCCTGCAACGGCAGCGGAACCAATCCGCCCTGCCGGTGCGGCCCCGCTGGCGGGGCAGATCCAGTCAGCGTAGACCAGGAGGAGCATTGGCACGGAACAGTCCGGACCGCGAAGCCCGGCGTCGTATTGCCCGGATGGAAGCCAAGCGCGACCTGCGCCGGCAGCAACTGGCGCGGCGTAAGCGGGACAACATTGCCGCCGGCGTGGCCATCGCGGCCTTGGTAGCCGGTGCCGTGGCCATCCAGCTCACCGTCTTCGCCGCAAACCCCACTCCGTCCCAAATGGAGCAGGTCCGCCAAGGCCTCGAGGACCCCGCAGCCGTGCCCTCGCCGTCGTCCTCCGCCAACGCCGCCCACATTCCCTCCCCCGAGGTCGCCGCGGGAAAGATTTTCAGCGGCACCATCGCGACCAATCAGGGCGACATCGGCGTGGAACTGGATGGCAAGGCCGCTCCCCAGGCGACGGCGGTCTTCAGCACCTTGGCGAAGGACGGGTTCTTCGCGGGCAAGACCTGCCACCGGCTCACCACGGCCACCACCATGGGCGTGCTCCAGTGCGGTTCAACAGACGGCGCCGGCAGCGGCGATCCCGAGTACCAGTGGGGACCGGTGGAGAACAGCCCCAAGGACGGCGTCTACCCGGCGGGCACCATCGCCGTCGCCCGCGGTGCGAACACGTACAGCAACGGGACGCAATTCTTCATTGCGTGGAAAGATTCGAGGATCCCGCAGGATACCGGCGGCTACACGATTATGGGTAAGGTAACCGAAGGGCTGGACGTCATCGAGCAGATTGCGGCCGGCGGCGTCGAGGATGCCACCAGCCAGGACGGCCCGCCTAAAATACCGGTAACAATAAAGTCGTTCACCCTTCAGTGAGCCCAACACCACGACGGCGCCGCCACCACAGGCGGCCCCGGACACAAGCGAAAGAGTTCTAGCGGTGACACCTAGTCAACAATCCGACGAAACAGCTCCGACCACCGAAACCGAGCAGGCCGCGGCCGCTCCGGCACAAGGTGAGCAGGAAACGCCTGCGCAGGCCCCGGTTGAGGCAGAGCAGGCGCAGGATGAGCAGGCTCCCGCCGAGCAGGCAGAGCAGGCGCAGGATGAGCAGGCTCCGGCAGAACCGGCACCGGCTGAGCCCACGCAGGCCGAGCAGCCCCAGACTGAGATGCCCCATGCTGAGCAGACGGAGCAGCCCCAGGAGGGAGCCGCTCCTGTAGCGCCAGAGCCCGCTGCTGCCGAGCAGCAGGCTTCCGCCGACGCGGCACCGACCGTCACCGAGACCTCCGCCGAGGCGCCGCGCCCGGCCGCCAAGCCGACTCCGAGGCCCATGCCCGGACCGAAGCCGACGCCGGCCGCCATGCCCGGAAAGAGTGCTGCCGGCGCTCCGGCGCAGCAAGTCATCCCGGCCCCGGCGGTCGCTGCCACGCCGCTGTCCGAGGCGTCCAAATGGGCCCGGGTAACCGACGACGGCCACGTGTTCCTGCTGATCGATGGCCAGGAACACCCGGTCGGGCAGTATCCGGACACCAGCAAAGACGAGGCGCTGGCGTACTTTGTGCGCAAGTACGACGACGTCGCAGCCCAGGCAGCCCTGCTGGAGCAGCGGGTTGAAGCCAAGGCCCCGTCCACCGATATGCACAAGACGCTGGAGCATCTGAAGGCCCAGACGGCCGAGCGCCACATGGTGGGCGACGTGCCCGCGCTGGAGGCCCGGCTGGAGGCACTCGGTGCTGCCATCAGCGAACTGCAGAAGGCCGAGAAGGCCGGCCAGGAGGCCCTGCGGGCGGCTGAACTGGCCGCACGCGAGGCCATTGTCGCCGAGGCCGAGGAGATTGCCGGCAAGGAACCGTCGTCGGTGCAGTGGAAGACCAGCAGCGCGCGCATGAACGAGCTCTTCGACGCTTGGAAATCCGCCCAAAAGAACGGCGTCCGGCTGGGGCGCAGCACCGAGGACGCACTCTGGAAGCGATTCCGCTCGGCCCGCACGGTCTTCGACCGGCACCGCCGCGCCTTCTTCAGCCAGCTGGACAGCGACAACGCCGCGGCCAAGGCTGCCAAGGAAGCCTTGATTGCCCGGGCGGAAGAGCTGTCCAGCTCGACCGACTGGGGCCACACCGCGGCCGAGTACCGCAAGCTGATGGACGATTGGAAGGCTTCCAAACGCGCGAGCCGCAAGGACGATGACGCCCTGTGGGCCAGGTTCCGTGCCGCCCAGGATAAGTTCTTCGCTGCCCGCCAGTCCGCCAATGAGGCAATCGATCAGGAATTCTCCGCCAACCTGGCGGTCAAGGAGGCACTGGTCGCCGAGGCGCAGGCGCTGCTGCCCGTGACCGATCTGGCCGCGGCGAAGAAGTCCCTGCAGTCGATCCGCGATCGCTGGGAGGAAGCCGGCAAGGTTCCCCGCGGCGACATGCAGCGGATCGACGCCGGCCTGCGCAAGGTCGAGGATGCCGTCAAGTCTGCCGAGGACGACCACTGGCGACGGACCAACCCGGAAACCAAGGCACGCACCAACAGCGCTCTGTCCCAGCTGGAGTCCGCCATTGCCGGGCTGGAGGATGATCTGGCGCAGGCCGAACGGGCCGGGGACCAGCGGCGGATCGCCGCCGCACGCGAAGCCCTGGATGCGCGCCGCCAGTGGCTGGACACCCTGCAGCGCTCGGCAGAAGACTTCTCCTAGCAGCTAAGCCCTACACAACCGGAGGGGCCGGGACCGCTTTCCACAAAGCGCTCCCGGCCCCTTCGGCTGTCGGGTGCCGTTTGGCATGCTGGCTGGCATGGTTCTTCACGTATCCCCCGCGCCCGCTGCATCGGCGCAGGCGTCGCCGGCGGTACTGCGTCCCGGGCACCCGTTCAGTCGCAGCGAACTCGAGTGCATGCGGCTGGACGGCCTGCTGGTCAACGTCTATGGCTCGGGCTTTGCGTTGCCATGGGACCAGATCACGCCCCGGCACCGCGCGGCTGCCGCCTTCTTCAGCCTGCCCGAGCAGGTCCGCCGCAAGGTGGTGCTGGGCAGGTTGACGGCGGCGTGGATTTACGGCTGCGCCCCGGAGCCCGAAAAGCTCTCGGTGCTGCTGGACCACCGGCATCGGGCAGTCTCGCAGGGCCGCTATCGTCCGGCCCTGATCCATGAAGTGACGCTGGGCCCCTTGGATACGGTGACCATCGGCGGCGTCCCTGTCAGTACCCCGCTGCGGACCGCACTGGACGTGGCGTTGCACGCTCCGGAACCGGATGCGGTCGGCGTTTTGCGCGCGCTGGCCGGTGCCAAGGGACTCGGCTGCCAGCTGGAGATCATTCGGGAGGCGATCGAGGCACGGCCCAGACTGCCGGGCAAGGCGCGGGCGCTGCAGCGGATCGGCGCGGCGATGAACGCGGAGCCCTAACCGGACGTCCCGCCCGGCGCAGGCTGCGGAGGAGCCGTCGCCGGAAGCCCCACCTTCAGCAGCCAATCAGCGCCGCTGCGAACCCGAGGTGCGGTAGACGTCGTACACGCCGTCGATCCGCCGGACGGCGCTGAGGACGTGGCTCAGGTACTTCGGGTCGCCCATCTCGAAGGAGAACCGGGAGATGGCCAGCCTGTCGCTCGAGGTATGCACCGTCGCGGAGAGGATGTTGACATGGTTCTCGGCCAGCACGCGGGTGACATCGGAGAGCAGACTCTTGCGGTCCAGTGCCTCCACCTGGATTTCCACCAGGAATACGCTGGACTGGGTGGGCGCCCAAGCGACGTTGACCATGCGGTCGGGGCTCTCCCGCAGCTCCGCGACATTGCGGCAGTCGGAACGGTGCACGGAGACGCCCGAACCTCGGGTGACGAACCCGACGATCGGATCCGGCGGGACCGGGGTGCAGCACCGGGCCAGCTTCACCCAGACATCGCCCACGCCCACCACGGTGACGCCGGAGTCGGGATGTTTGGGCCGCTTGACCACGGTCGAAATGGACGGCTCGGTTTCCTCGACAGCTTCCTGGCCGCCGAGCAGCCCCACCAGGTGCTCGATGACGTTTTGCGCGGAGGTATGGCCGTCGCCTACCGCGGCGTACAGCGCTGACACATCGGCGTGGTGCAGTTCCTGCGCCACCGACATCAGCGCGTCGTGCGTCATCATCTTCTGCAGCGGCAGGTTCTGCTTCCGCATGGCGCGGGTGAGATGTTCCTTGCCCTTTTCGATCGCCTCTTCGCGGCGCTCCTTGGTGAACCACTGACGGATCTTGTTCCGCGCCCGCGGGCTCTTGACGAAGCCCTGCCAGTCCTGGCTCGGGCCGGCGCCCTCCGCCTTGGAGGTGAAAATCTCCACCCAGTCGCCGTGGTTGAGCTCGCTGTTGAGCGGTACCAGTTTTCCGTTGACCCGGGCGCCGATGGTGCGGTGGCCCACCTCGGTATGCACCGCATAGGCGAAGTCCACCGGCGTGGAGCCGGCCGGCAGCGCCATGACTTCGCCCTTGGGCGTGAAGACGAAGACTTCCTTGGCGTTAATCTCAAACCGGAGGGAGTCCAGGAACTCGGCCGGATCGCTGGTCTCCTGCTGCCAATCGACCAGGCTCCGGAGCCAACCCATGTCGCCGCCGTCGGCCGTGCCGCCGCGGGCAATGTCCTTGTACTTCCAATGCGCCGCAACGCCGTACTCGGCCCGGCGGTGCATCTCGTGGGTGCGGATCTGGATTTCCACCGGTTTGCCGCCCGGACCGATCACCGTGGTGTGCAGCGATTGGTACATGTTGAACTTGGGCATGGCAATGTAGTCTTTGAACCGGCCGGGCAGCGGGTTCCAGCGCGAATGCAGGGCACCCAGCGCCGCGTAGCAGTCGCGGACGGTGTCCACCAGCACGCGGATGCCCATCAGGTCGTGGATGTCGTCGAAGTCCTTACCCCGCACGATCATCTTCTGATAGATGGAGTAGTAGTGCTTCGGCCGGCCCGTGATGGTGGCCTTGATCTTGACCGCGCGCAGATCATCGCCGATCTTGGTGCGCAGGGTGGTCAGGTACTTCTCGCGTTCGGGGGTGCGCTCCCCCACCATCCGCACGATCTCCTCGTAGACCTTGGGATGCAGCGCCGCGAACGAGAGGTCTTCCAGCTCCCACTTGATGGTGTTCATACCCAACCGGTGGGCCAGCGGCGCGAAGATCTCCAACGTCTCGCGGGCCTTCTTGGCGGAAGACTCCGGAGACACGAAGCGCCAGGTGCGGGCATTGTGCAGCCGGTCGGCCAGTTTGATCACCAGGACGCGGATGTCCTTGGCCATCGCCACGACCATCTTGCGCACGGTCTCCGACTGGGCCGCATCGCCGAACTGCACCTTGTCCAGCTTGGTGACGCCGTCGACCAGCATGGCCACCTCAGGGCCGAACTCTTTTTTCAGATTCTCGAGGGTGTATTCCGTATCCTCGACCGTGTCGTGCAGCAGCGCGGCGGCCAGCGTGGTGCCGGTCATGCCCAATTCGGCCAGGATGGTGGCAACCGCGACCGGGTGCGTGATGTAGGGATCGCCGCTCTTGCGCTTCTGGCCGCGGTGGCTGCGCTCGGCCACCACAAAGGCCCGCTGGATCAGATCAAAGTCCTCCCGCGGATTGTTCGCCCGCACGGTGCGCAACAGCGGCTCGAGGATCGGCGAATAGCCGGATCCGCCCCTGCCGGCCAACCGGGCCAGCCGGGACATGGTGCGTTCCCGGCGGCCCGGGAAGGCATGGCGGACCGGTGCCGGAGCCGGGGCATCCTTGGCCGCAGGCACCACAGCAGAACCAGGATCCGGCTTCGCGCCGCTATCACTGGCTTGCTCTGTCGACCTGAGGTTCTCGGCCAATCCTGCCCGCCTTTCCGACTTGTCCTGACATTGACGCTGGCGCCGATTATCCCGGTCGCCAGCCTCAGCACCAACCCAACGCTGTTCCGCAACGTCCAGTCTATGCCCGCTGATGCTGCCCGGCACGCGGAGCGGCGTCAGAAGCCGATGGCCGAAGAACCGGGTCAGACGGTGACGGCCTCGTTCCGGCGTCGTTCTTCGACCCGCTGCGCCTGCTTGACCAGCGCCGGTTCCTTGACCCGGATCCGCGCGTACATCGGAGCGGCGATGAAGATGGTGGTGGCGGCGCCGATGATGATGCCGATGAACAGCGCCAGCGACAGGTCCTTCAGCGTTCCAGCGCCCAAGACGAACGCGCCGATGAACAGAATGGCGGCAACCGGCAGGACGGCCACAACCGAGGTGTTGATGGACCGGACCAGGGTCTGGTTCACGGCGAGGTTGACCTCCTCCGCAAACGTCCGCCTGGTGGATTTGTCCAAGTCCTTCGTGTTCTCGCGGATCTTATCGAAGACCACCACCGTGTCGTACAGCGAGTACCCCAGGATGGTCAGGAACCCGATAATCGCCGAAGGCGTTACCTCGAAATCGCTGAGCGAGTAGATGCCGGCGGTCAGGAGCAGCACCACCGCGAGCCCACAGAGCGCGGAGACGGACATCTTCCAGGTCCGGAAGTACAGCGCCATCATGAAGGCTGCCAGCACAACGAACACCACGAGGCCCCAGAGCGCCTGACGTGTCACGTCAGCACCCCAGGTGGGACCGACGTAGGAGGAGGTCACTTCGTTAGCCTGGACGCCATAGGCACCAACCAAGGCGTCGCGCAATTGGAGCGTCTGGTCATCGCTCAGCCGTTCGGTCTGGATCCGCATAGTGCCCGGCGCGATGTTGGTCACCCGGGGGTCGGATTCCGCGGCGATCTTGGCCACGGCGGCTTCGCCGGGTCCGGCCTCCGTGTTCTGAACGTTGGAGACGGTGAACTCGGAACCACCGCGAAAATCGATGCCCAGGTTGAAGCCGCCCTTGACGAACGGCACCACGATGGACAGGAGTATGGCGACGACGGCGATGCTGAACCAGACCTTGTACTTGCCGACAAAGTCATAGGAGCGCTTGCCGGTGTAGAGGTCGTTGCCCCACTTGGCAAAGTTGGCCATTAGTTGCTCTCCTTGCTGGCGCCGCGGCCGGCGCCGCTGGTCGCCTGCTGCTTCTCGGCCGCTCGTCGTTCGGCGATGGTCTGGCGGCGGCCCGCTTCGGCCGCTGCCGCGGTGTTCTTGGCACGGACCGGCGTGGTGCGTTCGCCCGGCTGGCGCACGCGCCCGGCCCCTCGGTACAGCGGCACCGCGCCCAGCAATCGCGGATCCAGGCCGGAGAACCGGTGGCCCTCACCGAAGAACTTGGTCTTTGCCAGCAGCACCATGGTCGGGTGGGTGAAGAGGAAGACCACCAGGAGGTCGGCCACCGCGGTCAGGCCCAAGGTGAAGGCGAACCCTCGCACGTTGCCGACGGCCACGAAGTAGAGCACGACGGCGGCCAGCAGGTTGACTGCCTTGGAGGCCAGCACGGTCTGCCGGGCACGCTTCCAGCCGTTGTCCACCGCGGATACCAGGCCCCGGCCCTCGCGCAATTCATCGCGGATACGTTCGAAGTAGACGATGAACGAGTCGGCAGTCTGGCCGATGGCCACGATCAGGCCGGCAACACCGGCCAGCGAAAGCCTATAGTTTTCGGTCCAGCCCAAAATCGCTATCGCCAGATAGGTGATGAGGCCCGCCACCACCAGCGACGCGATCGTGACGAAGCCGAGCGCACGGTACTGGAAGATTGAATAGCCTGCCACCAGCACCAGGCCGATGACGCCGGCGATCAGGCCCATCCGCAGCTGGTCGGCGCCGAGCGTGGCGGAAATCTGCTGCTCGCTTTGGATTTCGAAGCTGATCGGCAGCGCGCCGTACTTCAGTTGTTCGGAAAGGCCGCGCGCCGACTCTTCGGTGAAGTTGCCGGTGATCTGCGGTTTGCCATCCGGGATGACCGCGTTGGTGGTCGGCGCGGAGATGACCTGTCCGTCCAGCACAATGGCGAACTGGTTCCGGGCTCCGGAGAGTCCGAACAGCCGCTCGGTGACGGCCTTAAAGGTCCGCGTGCCTTCGCCGTTGAACTCGATGTTGACGGCCCACTGGTTCAGGGTCTGTCCCTGCTGGCCGCGGGTCTGGCCGAAGCTGGAACCGGAGATATCGGTGCCAGGTACTTCCACCGGACCGAGAATGTATTTCATGCCGGTACCCGGTTCGCAGGCAACCATCGGCTTGGCCGGGTCGGCAGGCTGGGTCTGCTTTGCGGCAGCGGCCGGGCCAACGCAATCCAGGGCCTCGAATTCTTGGTAGAGCTCGGGGGTGATCCAATTCGGGTCGCTGAAGTTCTCCGGCTTGGCCGTCGGTTTCGGAATGTCCTTCACCGGTGTCCGCTCCGCCTTGGGAACAGCCGCACCCGTCGCGGAGGTCAGGACCGGCCGAAATTCCATGTCAGCAGATGCCTGGATCAATTCGCGGGTGCGCTGGTCCGGGATGCCGGGCAGGCTGACCACCACGTTGCGCCCGGACTGCGTGGTGATCTCCGCTTCGGCCACGCCGGAGCCGTCAACGCGCTGGCGGATGATCTCCACGGCCTGGTTCAGCTGATCACCGGTGATCTGGCCGCCGGTGCCCTGGACCTTCGGCGCCAGAATCATCTGGGTACCGCCCTCAAGATCGAGCGCCAGCTTGGGCGCCCAACTCGCATGGTTGGTGAAGACACCGCTGCCCAGGATGACGGTACCGGCGGCAAGCAGCACACCGAGCCAAATAAGTGTCCGCCGAGCAATGCTGGTGGAACCGGATCGTGCCATGGAAGATCTTTCTCTCATCGACTCAGGTGGCCGGCGGTGCCGGCCGGTACACGGCGAAGTGGCGGGGCATGCCCCGCCACTGCACGCCGATGCGGCTAAGCCGTCGCTGGCCTACTTGGTGTCTTTGTTCTGCTCTTCATTGAGGCGCTTCAGGGTTTCCTCGGCGGTTTCCTCCGGCCGGTCAGCCCGCTCAGCGGTCAGCGAGGAGGCATCGTCCGGAACCTCGGGGGTCTCCGGCGTCACCACTTCGTTCACTGCCTGGGTGTGCACCGTGGCGGTGTTACCCGGCGACAGTTCCAGGACCACCTTGTTGTTGTCTGCGTCGACGGAGACAACGGTGCCGAAGAGACCGAACTGGGTCATGACCTCGGTGCCGGGAACCATCTGTTCCTTGAGGCGCGCAGTCTTTTCGCGCATCTGGGCCTGGACCTTCTTCTGCTTGCGGAACATGAAGAAGATCAGCAGCGCGAAAACAGCGAACAGGCCGATGGTCATCACATCGATGCCACCGCCGGACTGCTGCTGGGTATTGGTAGCAGCGAAGAGATTTACGAACACAGGAGATTTCCGTCCTAGAAGTCTGGGGCGGACCGGCAGGAGATTCCGGACCGTATACGCAGCCTGCCGGGTTCCTCACGGAACGGCGCACTCCGCACGTTCCTACCATTCTACGCGGTGACGGCTCTTACACGGCCACTTCAGTTATCGGCGAAATCCGTGTCCGGCTCCAACAGTTCCGCGAGCAGGTCACCGGTCTGCCCTGCCACCAGATGATCCGGCACCGCCAACCCCAGATGCTGCCAGGCGGCGGCGGTGGCGATTCGCCCGCGCGGCGTCCGGCCCAGCAGCCCTTCCCGGACCAAATACGGTTCGGCCACGGTCTCCACCGTCTCCGTTTCCTCGCCGACGGCAATGGCCAGCGTGGACAGGCCGACCGGCCCGCCACCGAACTTGGTGATCAGCGCGGTCAGCACCGAGCGGTCCAACCGGTCCAGGCCGCGCTCGTCGACCTCGTACATGTCCAGTGCAGCCGCAGCGGCACGGGAATCGATTTCCTCAATCTTGTGCACCAGAGCCCAGTCCCGGACCCGGCGGAGCAACCGGTTGGCGATGCGGGGGGTGCCGCGGGAGCGGCCGGCGATCTCGGCGAACCCGGCGGAACTCACCTTCAGGTCCAGAAGCATCGCCGAGCGGCGCAGCACCAGTTCCAGCTCTTCGACCGCGTAGAACTCCAAGTGACCGGTGAACCCGAACCGGTCGCGCAGCGGACCCGGGAGCAATCCGGCACGGGTGGTGGCTCCCACGAGCGTGAAGGGCGGCAGGTCAAGCGGGATGGCTGTGGCGCCGGCGCCCTTGCCCACCACGATGTCCACCCGGAAGTCTTCCATGGCCATGTACAGCATTTCCTCGGCCGGACGCGACATCCGGTGGATCTCATCGAGGAAGAGGATTTCCCCTTCGGTCAACGAGGACAGGATCGCCGCCAAATCGCCGGCGTGCTGGATCGCAGGGCCGGAGCTGATCCGGAGCGGCGCGTTCATTTCCGCGGCGATGATCATGGCCAGCGTGGTCTTGCCCAGCCCGGGCGGACCGGAGAGCAGGACATGGTCGGCCGTCCGCTCGCGGATCCGGGAGGCTTCCAGCACCAGCGACAGCTGCTGCCGGACCCTCGCCTGGCCCACGAAGTCGTCCAGATTCTTGGGCCGCAGCGCCGATTCGACGGCCCGTTCTTCGGCCTCCGATGCGGTGGAGACCAACCGGTTTCCCCCGGCGTCTTCGGGCACGCTACTTCACTCCCGCGGGGCGCCGGGCCGAACCGGTCCGGGCACCGTCCTGGCCCAGCCGCCGCAGCGTCAGCCGCAGCAGGTCGCCCACATGGCCGGCGGCGGCTGCCTCCGGATTCTCGTCGGCGGTGGTGTCCACGGCAGCCGCGGCGTCCTTGTCCGACCAGCCCAAGCCGGAGAGTGCCTGCTGGACCTGGCCTTTCCAGCCAGCCGCCTGCTGCGGAGCAACTTCGCCGGTGGGCACCAGCTTGCCGGCCAGTTCCAGCACGATCCTGCCGGCGAGTTTTGGCCCGATCCCGGGCACCTTGCTGAATGCCTTGTTGTCGCCGTCCGCGGCGGCAATCCGCAGCGCCTCCGGCGAGTGCACCGACAGCGCCGCCAGGCCCAGCCGCGGGCCGACTCCGCTGACCGAGATGAGGGTCTCGAATACCTCCCGCTGCGCCGCGTCCTCGAACCCGTACAGCGTCATGGAGTCTTCGCGAACAATCATGGTGGTGGCCAGTTGGGCCTCCCGTCCGACGAACAGCGTGCCAAGGGTCTGCGGCGTCGCCTGGACGAGCATGCCGAATCCGTTGACGTCGATCACGGCCGAGTTCAACCCCACATGGGCGACGACGCCGCGCAACGAGCTAATCATGGTCCAACTCCCACTTCCGGCACTGGCTGCTACCCGGAGTCCACCTCCCGGCCCGGAGCACGGGATGGATTATCCGAACATATTTACGAATAGCTTACGTGCCGGCGCCGACATTACCGGCATCCGCCACGCCCCTTGGCGCCCTTCGCGCCGGCCGTTCCGGGGCGGCTCAGCGGCGGTTGCGTTTGGCCTTGGCTTCGGCTTCGGCCCAGAGCCTCTGGGCCGCCGTCATGCCATCGCCGGCGGACGGCTTGGCTGCACCGCCGCGCCACGCGTGGGTGATCGCCAACGCCAACGCATCCGCGGCGTCGGCCGGACGCGGAGGGGTGTCCAGCCGGAGGATCCGGGTCACCATTTTGGTCACCGCCGCCTTGTCCGCTTGGCCGTTGCCGGTGACGGCGGCCTTCACCTCGGTAGGCGTGTGCAGCGCCACGGCGATCCCCCGCCGCGCTGCCGCGGTCATCACCACACCGGAGGCCTGCGCCGTGCCCATCACGGTGCTGACATTGGTCTGGCTGAAGACCCGTTCGACGGCGAGCACGTCCGGTGCGTGGGCATCAAGCCATTCGTCGATGGTTTCGGCGATCTTCAGCAGGCGCAGTTCCAGCGGCATGTCCGGAGTGGTCCCGACGACGCCCACTTCCACCAGGGTGGAGCGGCGGTTCGGTTCGACGTCGACCACGCCCAGGCCGCACCGGGTCAGGCCGGGGTCCACGCCCAGTACGCGCAAGGCGGTAGCCGACGCGCTGGCCGGGGTCAGTCGTTCTCGAGTTCGGCGAGGACGTCCTGGCTGATATCGGCGTTGGAGTAGACGTTCTGCACGTCGTCCAGATCCTCCAAGGCGTCGACCAGCTTCAGGAACTTCCGGGCCGCGTCGGCGTCGAGCTCCACGGCCATGGACGAGACGAACTCGATTTCATCCGTTTCGTACTCGATGCCCGACTCTTCCAGTCCAGCCACTACCGCCCGCAGGTCGGTGGGATCGGAGTGGACCTCGAAGTTCTCGCCTTGTTCCTTGACTTCCTCCGCGCCGGCATCCAGCACGGCCATCAGCAGATCGTCCTCGGTGAGCTCGTTCTTGGGCAAGGACACCACACCCTTGCGGGCGAACATGTAGGAGACCGAGCCGGGATCGGCCACGGTGCCGCCGTTGCGGGTGATGGCCAGACGCACCTCGGAGGCTGCGCGGTTTTTGTTGTCGGTCAGGCACTCGATCAGCACGGCCGAGCCCTGCGGTCCGCGGGCTTCGTAGATGATTTCGGTGTAGTCGATGGTTTCGCCGGTCAGGCCGGCGCCGCGCTTGATGGCGCGGTCGATGTTGTCATTGGGCACCGAGGTCTTCTTGGCCTTCTGCACGGCCAGTTCCAGAGCCGGGTTGCCCGACACGTCTGCGCCGCCGTTGCGCGCTGCCACTTCTATGTTCTTGATCAGTTTGGCGAACGACTTGGCACGGCGGGCATCGATGACTGCCTTCTTGTGCTTGGTCGTGGCCCACTTGGAGTGTCCGGCCATTCCTACGCTTCTCCTCTGACGATGCGGATGAATAGTTCGTGGATCCGGCGCTCCCCCGTCACTTCCGGGTGGAAAGAAGTCGCCAGCAAATGCCGCGAACGCACTGCCACAATTCTAGCTGTCCCGTGCAAAGTCCCCGTATGGGACGCTTCGGAGGGTTCCACCGTGGCCAGCACTTCCACGCCCTCGCCTACCCGTTCCACCCACGGCGCACGGATGAAGACGGCGTGAACGGGCGCCGGATCCTGATCCGCGGACGGCGCGCTGAACTCCAGCCCGCGGAAGGCCAGGTCAGTTTCGAAGGACTCGCGCTGCCGGCCGAAGGCGTTCCGCCGGACCGTGATGTCCAGTCCGCCCAGCGTCTGCTGGGGCTCGCCCCTGAGGTCGGTGGCGGGATCCGCGATCTCCTGGGCCAGCATGATCATGCCGGCGCAGGAACCGTAGACGGGCATGCCTGCCTCTATCCGCTTCTTCAGCGGATCGGCCAGTTCGAAGATCCGGGTGAGCTTGTCGATCGTCGTCGATTCCCCGCCGGGTATGACCAGTCCGTCCACGGCATCCAGTTCGCCCGGCCGGCGCACCGGCATCGCAGCGGCGCCGCTGTGTTCCAGGGCAGAGATGTGTTCGCGGACATCGCCCTGCAGGGCGAGCACACCAATCGTGACCACGGTGAAGGTTCCTCGGATTCGATAACGGGCCGCGCGCGTGGCGGCCGTACGGAAAACAGTAATACCTAGCGGTCCCGCGGTGTTAAACCGCGCGGTCCGCTGCCCTGCTGCACACCGCAGCTCGCCCGTGCCGTCGGCGGGCAGCTGCCGTGCGGCACACCACATCTCGCCGGGCCGGTGCCGCCGGCTTGTATAGTCTCTACTCATGCGACACCTCCTTGCGACCGTTGCCGGAAAGGCCGTGAAGGCGGTAGCCAGGCTCCGCGGCGGCGGTTCCGCGCTGCCCGGCCTGGTGGCCGAGAAAATCGATCCGCAGTTCCTGCCCCGCACCCTCGGCAAGCTGCCGCGCGGCGTCGTCGTGATCAGCGGGACGAACGGCAAGACCACCACCACCAAAATGGTCGTGGAGCTGCTGCAGGGCCAGGGCCTGAAGGTCTTCACCAACCGCACGGGAAGCAACTTCACCCGCGGCGTGGTGGCTTCGGTGCTGGGCGATTCGGACGCGCGGGGGCGGCTGGACGCTGACATCGCGGTGCTGGAACTGGACGAGGCCCACGCCGTGCACTTCGTCAAACTGGTTCGGCCGCGCTACAGCCTGCTGCTCAACGTCATGCGGGACCAGTTGGATCGCTTTGGCGAGATTGAGACGACGGCGGGATTCCTCCGCCAGATCGCGGCGGCAACCACGGACGCCGTGGTGCTCAACCGGGAAGACCCGCGCATCCTGGCCCTGGCCAATGCGGTGGTGGCGCCCCGCGTCGAATACTTCGGCTTGGCCCCGCAACTGCGCCACATGTTCCCGCACGACGATGAGATGCGGAACGCCGTGGCCGCGGCGGTTCCCGGCGCGGAGGCCGCCGGAACTGGTGGCGGCCAGCCCGAGGGACCGCGCGCCGACGTCGTGCTGTCCGCCTGCGAAGGTTCCGCCGCCACCTTCCAGGTGGATGGACGCGGGATCGAGGTGGAACTGAAGCTGACCGGCGTCTACAACGTGTTCAACGCCGCCGCGGCGCTGGTGCTGGCGCGCACCGTGCTCGGTCCCGCCGTGGACGAACCGGCACTGCTGGCCTCGCTGGAGAACGTCACCCCGGCGTTCGGGCGCGGCGAATCGCTCACCGTCAACGGCCAGCCGCTGGATCTGGTCCTGGTGAAGAACCCTGCCGGCTTCCGGCTCGCGCTGAAGTCGTTCCCGGCCGCGGGCTCGCGAACCATGATTGCGATCAATGACAACTACGCCGATGGCCGGGACATGTCCTGGCTCTGGGACGTGGACTTCGATTCGCTGCGCGACACCGGCGTGGCCGAAGTCAGCGGTGTCCGCGCGCAGGACATGGGACTGCGCCTCTTCTACGAGGACGTTCCCGTGGGTCGCGTGGACACCGACCTGAATGCTTCGCTGCACCGGTTCATCGCCGCCGACCCCGATACGCCCAAGCGCATCTACTGCACCTACACCGCCATGCTGGCGCTGCGCCGCGAGCTGGGCAAACTGACCGAAGTGGAAGTGGTCTCCTGATGGACGCACCCGTGATCGACCTGCTCCAGCTGTACCCGCGGGACATGAACATTTACGGCGACTGGGGCAACGTCCTGGTCCTGCGCAAGCGGCTGGCCCTGCGCGGCTATGACGTGCGGCTGCATGAATACAACCCCGGAGATGCGTTTCCTGAACAGGTTGACCTGATGGTGGGCGGCGGCGGCCAGGACTCGGGCCAGAACAAAATCCAGGCCGACCTGCTCGCCCAGGGCGGCAGGCTCCGCGACCTGGCCGATGACGGCCTGCCCATGCTCGCCGTGTGCGGCCTCTACCAGCTGTTCGGCCACCGGTTCACCACCCACACCGGCGAGGTCATCACCGGCATCGGGCTGCTGGATGCCGAAACCGTTGGCGGACCCACCCGGCTGATCGGCAACACCGTGCTGGACAGCGACGAGTTCGGCACCATCATCGGGTACGAGAACCACAGCGGCCTGACCACCCTGGGCGCCGGGGTGCAGCCGTTCGGGCGGGTCACCAAGGGAGACGGCAACAACGGCACGGACGGCACCGAAGGCGCCCGCTACCGCAACGTCATTGCCACCTACCTGCACGGATCCTTGCTGCCCAAGAACCCTGCCGTGGCGGATTATTTGATCCGGCACGCGGCAGAACGGCGTCACGGCAGCTTCAACGACGTGCCGCTGGAGATTCCACACGAGGCAGAGGCCCGGACCGACGCGGCGGCGCGGCCCCGCTGACGCGCTCGGGCGGGGACCTGACGCGCTCGGGCGGGAACGTTACGCCCCGACGGCAAGCGGCTCCGTCCCGCCCCCGGCACGTCCTCACTCGTCGCTCCACCGCCATTCCCGGGCGACGTCCCCGGCGGCGCCCATCGACTCGACGGTGGCCCTGGTCCGTTCCCGGCTGGCCGCGTCCGCTTCTTTGGAGACGCACCACTCCCCGGACTCCGCCGCCGCCGACAAGGCATCAGCCGAGACCGGGCACCAGCGGTGCTCAGGTCCGGCAAACGTGGCCGGCAGCCAGTCAAGCCGGGCCACCTCCCACGCACCGCCGTCGTCGTCCTGGGCGAATTGAGCACGGACCATCAGGCCCTCGGTGTTGCGGATGTTGGGCGTTGCGTGCGCTGCGATGGTGTTGCCCAGCCCGTAGACAATCCAGGTTCCGTTGTAGCGCTCCATCGGCTGGACCGAGTGGCTGTGGTGCCCGTAGATCAGCGAGAACTCGCCGCTGTCGGCCAAGGCGTGCGCGGTCTGCTGCTGCTGCGGGTTGGCATAGTCCGTGTATTCGTCGCCCGCATGGATTGCGCCCAGCACAATGTCCGCGCCGGCCGCCCGTGCCCGTTTGGCCTTGGCGATCATCGCCCGCGGATCCAGCATGTCCACCTGCCACGGCGCGTCCGGCACCAGTCCGTTGAGCGAGAACGCGCCGGTAATGACGGCGACGCGCGCGGCCGGAGTGTCCAGGATCAGCGGCTCGGCGGACGCGGCTTCGCTGCGATAGGACCCGGTGTGCTCCAGGCCGCGGGCGTCGAGCGCCGCCAGGGTCCGTTCCAGTCCGGCGGTGCCGTAGTCGAACGTGTGGTTGCTGGCCGTGGTGCAGGCGTCGTAGCCCACCGCGGTCGCGGCGTCGAGGATCTGCGGCGGCGCATTGAACGCCGGGTAGCCGGAGTACGGGCCGCCTGCGTCCGCCAGCGGCGTTTCCAGCTGGCAGATCGCAAGGTCGGCGGTGTCCAGGTACTGCTGCTGTGCGGCAAGGACCGGCTCGAAGTCCAAGCCCCGTTTGCCGGTGCGCCGTGCATCTGCGGCCGCCTGCTCCCAGAGTGCTTCATGCAGCAGCAGATCGCCGGTCATCGCCACGGTGGCGCAGCGTCTTGCGGAACAGGCCGGACCCGCGCCGGCTGTCACCTCCGAGGCGGGCTCCGTTAGGGAGGACGACGGCGGTGCCTCCCCCTCGCCACCGCTCCCCTCCGCGGCCGGCCCCGCGACCTCGGCTGCGGATTCCGTTCCCGTTGGACCGCCGCGATCCGCGTCTGCGCCGCCTGGCCCGCTGGTACAGCCGGCGAGGAGCAGGGCCGCCACAGACAGGGCCGCCGCCCGCCTGGCCAGCGCCCGCCCGGACCGTTGGTCCGGGCCGCGCCGCTGCGTCTCCAGTCCGATCATGCCGCCAGTGTATTCCGGGGTAGGGCCGTGACCCCGGCGGCACGGCGGTGACCCGCCGCATTATGCTGACCGGCGCAGACCGGGTCAGCTTGTGCAGACCGGGTCACCTTGTCGTTTCTTCGACCGGCGTCGGGATCTTCCGCGGGATGAATATCGCGGCGAGAATGCCGATGATGCCCACAGCAGCCAGAACAATCGTTGAGAGCGCATAGTTTTGCCCGGGAGTGGACGCGATTCCTGCCACGAGTATGGTGCCCGCAATCGCCGTGCCGAACGAAGAGCCTAGGTTGGAGACACTTCGGGACAGCCCTGAGATCTCGCCCTGCTTGGACTCGGGAAAACTCGACTGCACCACGTTGACCGAGGGCGTGAGCATCAGGCCGACGCCCAGTCCGGTGAGCAGCAAACCGGGCGCGAAGGCCCAAGCGACCTGAGTTCCCTGCACGATCCAGAGCCCGAGCAACATGCCGGTCACGGTGAGCGCAAAACCGGCGACGATGAGCGTCCGCTGCGCAAATCGCTTGGACAGAGGCCCGGCAGCCAATGACGATGCCAGAAGGCCGATCGTTGCGGCAGTGAAGATCACGCCGGTCTCGATGGCGTTGTAGCCGCGTACTACCTGCAGGAAGCTGGCGACCACAAAGGAGAATCCCAGCAGCATCAGCCACTGCGCGTTCTGGGTGATCATCCCCAGATTCGAGGTGCGGTTGCGGAACAGGCTGATCGACAGCAGGGGTTCGTGCCCTGCGCGCTCCTTCGCCCGCACCGACACGAAAAAGCCCACCAGCACCAGCGCACCGGCACCGATCAGGACGAGCATCAACCAGAGGCTGTTGTCAGCGGCCAGGATCCCCATGACGATCAGAATGAGGCCCGCGGCGGAGAGAACCGCTCCGCGCACGTCAAACTCGCGGGTTGGATCCGGGGGAAGGGGATCCTTGAGGCTGCGGCTGAGTAGCGCGATGACAACGATAATGAGGGCCTGGAAGACGAACGCTGCACGCCAGCTGATCGCAGATGTGATCACGCCACCGATCAGTGGACCGGCCGCGGATCCGATGCCGCCCATGGCGCTGATCGCGCCGAACGCCTTGGCTCGGGAGCCCAGGTCGTGGAAGAGCATGGTCGTCAGAATGTACACCGGCGGGATCAGGAGCGCGGTGCCGATACCCTCAAGGATCGAGTTTCCCAGGATCAGCACGGGGAGACCCGGCGAGACCGCGCTGATCAATGCGCCGATGCCATAGACGATGAGGCCGAGCAGGAACAACCGCTTGCGGCCGTAGCGGTCGGTGAGCTTGCCGCCGGGGATCATCAGCGCGGCCATGACCAGCAGGAAGATGGTGATCGCGATCTGGATTCCCTGCACCGTGGTGTTGAGATCCTTGCTCATGTCGTTGATCATCACGTTCATGTTCGAGCCAGCGAAGCTGCAGATGAACTGTGCGAGTGCGAGAGGGAGCAATACGCCCCTCGCCTGAGTTCGGGCTTTCTGCTCAGTCATGTTCGTTTCCCGTCATCGCCTGAGAAATACGCCACTAGCGCCCAAATTACGGTGGACGAGCACTATCAGGATCACCCAGAAAGGATGAGGAAAGTCGATAGTGCCCGGAGAAGACTTGCTGAGGGTGGGCCGCGTCTTCGGTGACACCAGTCACCACCGGCGCACCGCACAAGGGAGGACCACCATGGCAAGCGCTTCAGCTGGGCGGACCGCCGATCCGGGGCGATCCGTGGATCCGGATTACAACGTTGCGGCCGCGGGGACAATCCTCTTCGGCGGGATCATCATGATCGTGGCCGGTGCCTTTCACATCATCCAGGCACTTGTGGCGCTGTTCAATGACCAGTTCTACGTGGCCGGTCAGGAGTACATCTTCAAGTTCGACTTGACCTCGTGGGGCTGGATCCATCTGCTCGGTGGCGTGATCTTGGTGCTCGGCGGGATTTTCCTGTTTAGGGGCGCTGTGTGGGCCCGCATCCTGGCGGTAGTGCTGGCGTCGCTGAGCGCAATCCTGAACTTTATGTGGCTGCCGTATTACCCCCTGTGGGGCATCATCATCATTGCCCTCGACGTGCTCATCATTTGGGCCGTGCTGGCACACGCCCGCGACCTGCGATACGCCACGCAGCCCTGAAACAGCTGGTTCCGAGCCGCGCCGATTTCGGTCGGCGCCGCTCGACCATCGAAGGACGACGGGGAGGCGCGGATGACCTTACTCAACGGACGGGAGACCAAGATCATTCGGCCGGGGTGATGCCTCGGACGTGAAGGAAAACTACTCCGGGCAGGTCCTGGACCGCCCATCAGATTGCAAGGGTGATGTTCGTGGCAACAACAGACATACACGGCCCAATCGACTTTGTGTTGATCGAGTTTCCATTGAAGAAGACCGGGAGCGGCGCCACCGTTGCTGCCCTGATGGACCTGATTAATCGGAAGGTGGTCTGGGTCTACGACCTCATGATCATTAGGAAAGACGCGGACGGTTCCACCGCCGGCGTCGAGCTGACAGAAGACGTTAGCGAGGGTCTGGAAGGGTTCGCATCGCTTGCCTCGGTCCGTTCGGGCCTCTTGGGCGACGATGAAATCGACGAAGCAGCTGCGGCGATGGAACCCGGTACCGTAGCGGCGCTGATCGTCTACGAGAATCTGTGGGCGATTCCTTTCATTGCCGCAGCACGCGAGGCCGGTGGAGACGTCATCGCGAGTGCGCGTATTCCGGCTGAGGATGTCATGGCCGCGTTGGACTCGTTGGAATCCGATTCGACGGTCTGAGGAGGAAGTAGATATGGGACTGTTACGAGGAGTGGCACGCACGGCAGTAGTCGCCGGTACAGCTACGGCTGTAAGCGGTCGAGTGCAGCGCCGCCAGCAGTCGCGCTGGGACGCCCAGGAACAGCAGCAGTATGAGCACCAGCAATATGAGCAACAGCAACAGCAACAGCAGCAGTACGCGCAGCCACAACAGGCGTATGTGCAGCCGCAGTACGAGACAGCCTCCGCCCAAGCGGCCACGCCGGCCGCCGATCCGTTGGAGCGGCTCAAGACCTTGGGCGATCTGAAAGCTCAGGGACTTCTGTCCGAGGCGGAGTTCGAGGCGCAGAAGGCGAAGATCCTGGCTGGCTGAAAAATAGCCGCTGACCCGGCCACCACCCACATCGTGCCCTGCCGACTCCGGTCGGCAGGGCACGATGTGGGTGGTGCGGGCGGACATCCGTCAGGGGTTCGGCGGAACCGATAGTTCGTCCGGGGCCTCGGGAGAGATACTCGGCTTCGCTGGCGGGGTCCCGATGAATTCGATGATCGCAATCACGACCACCACGACGATCGCTATCGTGATGACGACGCCGATCGTCGGCCCTGACCAGAAGACGAGCACCAGGCCGCCGACGATGACCGTGGCAACCCAGAGCAGCCGCTTGTACCGGTATACCCAGTTTCCCACCCCGCCGGTGCGCATGCCCGCCGACTCCGCCGATCCGCGCAGGCGGGCGATCCCCCGAGACGCTGAGGCACGCGCCCGGACGGCGGAGGCAGAGGTTCCGGTGAAGTACGCGGCTATCGCCACCACCAGCGCGATCACCGCGGTGAGGCGCAGCGAGTCACGCAGGAAGCGCACCAGCGTGTCATAGACCAGCCCCGCCGAATCGCGCGATAGCACCACGCCCGGCAGCGCCTGAAGGTAGGCGATGCGGGCCACCGCAAGGGCAACCCCCAGTGCCAGCATTGCCGCCACAACGCCGAGCGCACCCAACATCACGGCACGGGCGCGGTGGCGCGCGGTCAGCACTCCCGCGACGAACAGTATGCCGGTAATAATCGGCAGCCAGATGCTGAGGGCGTTCAATACCCGGTAGGCGCTCTGGGCTTTGGTGACGGCGTCCGAGTGCACCAGCTCGTAGGAGGTATTCACGTTGGGGATGTTCTGCGCCAGCCCGAACCCTTCGGCCAGCAGCCGCTCCTTCACCTGGGCGACGATCGGCCCGAGGTTCACCGAAATCGTGTCATTCTGGGCGCTAATGGCTCCGCCTTGATTGCCCTCCAGCAGCTTCACCAACTGCTGGTGGGCGATCTCGTTTGAACGATCCCAGACGGTGTCGAATTGCGGGCTGCTGATAACTTGCTGTACCCGACTGTGAACGAAGTTCTCGACGCCCGAAATCATCGGCTGTTGCAAGGCGGTCAGCGCGGCCTGGGCTCGTGGAGGCAATCCGAGGTCGGAAATCGCTTTCAACGCTTCGTCCGTGACAGCCTTCAGGTCCACGTGGGTGAAGATGGCGTCGGTGACGGCGTTGGTCAGGTCCGCCTGCACGGATGGGTCGTTGATCAGTGGACTGACGGTTTGAACATAGCGGTCGGTGTCGGACACCACGCTGCCCGCCCACACCCCCGCCACCGAGATCGGTGCGAGCACGCACGCGAGCGTGAGCAGCACCGCTGAGCCGATTGATCGCCAACGGTGCCTTTCGGCGACCGGTCCGTGCCCGCCGCCCTGCGCACGAGCACGTTCGGCTTCAAGTTCGGCCACCCGGGCCCGCAGCCGTTGCAGCTCCTCGGCATCGGTCATTCCTGGATCCGTCATCGTTGGCTCCGTTCAGGCGCGCTGTCGTTCAGGCGGACACTATCGCCTCGGGATTCATCCGTTGACTACAGTCTCCGCCGCAACGCCTGCATGCTCATCATCTGGGAAGGATGAAATCGTGAAGCTCTCAACGGCAATAACGCCAAACGCCCGGTCCCGCACCTTCGTGCGGGACCGGGCGTTCGCCGTCGCTAGTTCTTACCAGCCGCGCTCGGCGAGCCGGTGCGGCTGCGGGATTTCATCCACGTTGATGCCGACCATTGCTTCGCCCAGGCCGCGGGAGACCTTGGCGATGACATCCGGATCGTCGTGGAAGGTGGTGGCCTTGACGATCGCGGCGGCGCGCTCGGCAGGGTTGCCGGACTTGAAGATACCGGAGCCAACGAACACGCCGTCGGCGCCCAGCTGCATCATCATCGCGGCGTCGGCCGGAGTCGCGATGCCGCCCGCCGTGAACAGCACCACCGGGAGCTTGCCGGTCTGGGCAATTTCCTTGACCAGTTCGTACGGGGCCTGCAGTTCCTTGGCCGCCACATACAGCTCGTCTTCGGGCATCGCGGACAGGCGCTTGATCTCGGAGCGGATCTGGCGCATGTGACCGGTCGCATTGGAGACGTCGCCGGTGCCGGCTTCGCCCTTGGAGCGGATCATCGCGGCGCCTTCGTTGATCCGGCGCAGCGCCTCGCCCAGGTTGGTGGCACCGCAGACGAACGGAACGGTGAAGTTCCACTTGTCGATGTGGTTGGTGTAGTCGGCCGGAGTCAGCACTTCGGACTCGTCGATGTAGTCCACGCCGAGCGACTGCAGCACCTGCGCCTCGACGAAGTGGCCGATGCGGGCCTTGGCCATCACCGGGATCGAGACAGCTTCGATGATGCCGTCCACCATGTCCGGATCGCTCATCCGGGACACGCCGCCTTGCGCGCGGATATCCGCCGGAACCCGCTCAAGGGCCATCACGGCCACGGCACCGGCGTCTTCGGCGATGCGGGCCTGTTCGGGTGTTACGACGTCCATGATGACGCCGCCCTTCAACATCTCGGCCATGCCCCGCTTTACCCGGCTGCTGCCGGTCACGGGGGCGTGAGTTGACGTTGCTTCACTGCTGGACACTAAGAGCCCCTAGGAGTCGGTCGAAATCGTACATCTCATCATACGTCCGGGCCCGTGAACCGGCTCACCGGTGACGTAACCTTCAAAAACGCCCGACGCCGGCCGGCGGTCAGGCGGTCTGCCGGGTCTGCCGGTAGACGGTCACCATCCGCTGGATCACGGTCACCAGACTGGCTACGGCAAGCAGCACCAGGACCACCAGCAGGACGATTTCGGGCAGTCCCAGGCCGGTCAGTCCGGTGAAGACCAGGACGGCCACCAGCCGTTCGGACCGCTCGGCAAAGCCGACGGCGGCCGTGCAGCCAAGCGACTCGGCCTTGGCCCGGGCATAGGAGACCAAGGAGCCAAGCAGCAGGCAGACGAGCGCGAAGATCGCGATGGCCGGGTTCGCTCCCCCGGTAAAGAACCAAATGGCCACGCCGGCGAAGACAGCGCCGTCGGCCAACCGGTCAAGGGTGGAGTCCAGGAAGTTGCCCCAACGGCTGCTGCGCTCCAGCATCCGGGCCATGAGTCCGTCCACCATGTCGGAGAAAACGAACGCCGTGATAAAAACGGTGCCCCAGAACAGCTCGCCCAGGGGGTAGAAAATCAGCGCCCCGGCACAGACCCCGAGCGTGCCGATGATCGTGACGGCGTCGGGCGAGACGCCCATTCGGATCAGGACGCGGGCCAGCGGAGTGAAGATCTTGCCAAAGAATCCCCGCGCGTATTTGTTCAGCATCGCCGCGTTACCGTGCGGGCCAGGCGTCGGCTACCTGCTTGCGGACCTCGTCCAGGGTCTGGGTGATCGCTTTGGTCTGCGCGATGATCGGGAAGAAATTCCCGTCGCCGCCCCACCGCGGCACCACGTGCTGGTGCAGATGCGCCGCGACGCCCGCTCCCCCGGCTTCGCCCTGGTTCATCCCCAGGTTGAAACCGCTGGGGTTCGCCACCTTGCGCAACACGCGCATTGCCGTTTGGGTCAGCTCGGCGAATTCCGCGGTCTCCGCCGGGGTGATGTCCGTGTAGTCGGGCACGTGGCGGTACGGACAGACCAGCAGGTGGCCGGGGTTGTACGGAAACAAGTTCAGCACCACGTAAGCGGTCTCGCCGCGGTGGACGATCAGCGATTCCTCATCCGGCCGGGCCGGCGCCATGCAGAACGGGCACTCGTCCTTGTTCTTGAACTGGCCCTGGCCGCCCTTGACGTAGGCCATCCGGTGCGGCGTCCAGAGCCGCTGGAAGGCATCCGGGACGCCGGGCAGCTCGAAGCTGTCCGTTGCCTCATCGTCCGCCCGGCCCATCATGGCTTCCCTGGTCGTCCCGGCCATCGTCAGTTGCCGCGCCTGGCGACAGCCTGCACGATCCGGGACACTGCCTCGTCTACCGGAATGCCGTTGTCCTGGCTGCCGTCGCGGAAGCGGAAGGAGACCGCTCCGGCTTCGGCATCCTCGCCGCCGGCAATCAGCACGAACGGTACCTTGTCCTTGCTGGCGGTGCGGATCTTCTTCGGGAAGCGGTCGGAGCCCAGGTCGGCCTCGGCGCGGATGCCCTGCGCCCGCAGCTTGGCCACAATTTCCAGCATGTAGTCGTTGAAGGTCTCCGCCACCGGAATGCCGATCACCTGTACCGGAGCAAGCCAGGCCGGGAACGCGCCGGCGTAGTGCTCGATCAGCAGGCCCATGAACCGCTCCACCGACCCGAACAGCGCACGGTGGATCATCACCGGCCGCTGCCGGGACCCGTCGGCGGCCTGGTACTCCAGCTCGAACCGTTCCGGCAGGTTGAAGTCCAGCTGGATGGTGGACATCTGCCAGGTGCGGCCGATCGCGTCCCGTGCCTGCACCGAGATCTTCGGACCGTAGAACGCCGCTCCGCCCGGATCCGGCACCAGCTCCAGGCCGGAGGCTTCGGCCACCTCGGCCAGCGTGCGGGTGGCTTCGTCCCAGACCTCGTCCGAGCCGACAAACTTCTCCGGGTCCTTGGTGGACAGCTCCAGGAAGAAGTCGTCCAGTCCGTAGTCCTTGAGCAGGTCCAGCACGAAGTTCAGCGTGGTGGTCAGCTCGTCCTTCATCTGCTCGCGGGTGCAGTAGATGTGGGCATCGTCCTGGGTCATGCCGCGCACCCGGGTCAGCCCGTGGATCACGCCGGACTTCTCGTACCGGTAGACCGACCCGAATTCGAACAGCCGCAGCGGCAGTTCGCGGTAGGACCGTCCGCGCGAACGGAAGATCAGGTTGTGCATGGGGCAGTTCATCGGCTTCAGGTAGTAGTCCTGGCCTGGCTTGATGACCTCGCCGGTCTCCGGGTCCCGGGTCTCGTCCACATGCATCGGGGGGAACATGCCGTCCCGGTACCAGTCCAAGTGGCCGGACACCTCATACAGATTGCTCTTGGTGATGTGCGGGGTGTAAACGAATTCGTAGCCGGCCTCGGTGTGCCGCTGCCGCGAGTAGTCTTCCATCGCCTTGCGGACAATGCCGCCCTTGGGGTGGAACACGGGCAGGCCGGAACCCAGCTCGTCCGGGAAGGAGAACAGGTCCAGTTCCGCGCCCAACCGGCGGTGGTCGCGGCGCTCGGCCTCTGCCAGCCGCTCCTGGTAGGCCTTCAGGTCGTCCTTGGTCGGCCAGGCCGTGCCGTAGATGCGCTGCAGCTGCTTGTTCTTCTCGTTGCCGCGCCAGTACGCGGCGGCCGACCGGGTCAACGCGTAGGCGTTGGAGATCAGCTTGGTGTTGGGCAGGTGCGGGCCGCGGCAGAGGTCCTTCCAGACCACTTCGCCGCTCTTGGCGTCCACGTTGTCGTAGATGGTCAGCTCGCCGGAGCCAACTTCGATGTTGGCTCCCTCGCCGGCCTCATCGGAGTGGCCCTTGAGCCCGATCAGCTCTTCCTTGTACGGCTCCCCTGCCATCTCGGCCAGGGCCTCGGTCTCGGAGACCGCGCGCCGGACGAAGCGCTGGTTGGAGTTGACGATCTTGAGCATCATCTTCTCGAGCTGCTTCAGGTCCTCCGGAGTGAAGGGCTCATCGACGTCGAAATCGAAGTAGAAGCCGTCGGTGATGTACGGGCCAATGCCAAGCTTGGAGTCCTTCCGCAGCTGCTGCACGGCCTGGGCCATCACATGCGCGGTGGAATGGCGCAGCACATTCAAGCCGTCGGGCGAATCGATGGTCACGGCTTCCACCTTGGCCCCGGCCGGGATGGGCTGGTCCAGGTCCTTCAGCTCGCCATCAACGCGTACGACGACGACCTCCCGCCGGGTGCCGTAAAGGTCGACTCCCGTCGTGCCCTCGGTCACCTGGTTCTCTTCGCCGTCGACGATGAGGGTGATGTTCTGGGGCGCTGACACAGAGGTCTCCTAATTGTTTGGCTGCGGCCGTTACTGCAGCGACATACGTGGGCGCTGCAAGCCTCTACGATCGTATCCGCTGACGAGTTGCCCGACCAACATCGGCGTGGCCGGAACCGCGCGACGGCCCTTAGGATCGGGCTATGAGTGAACGTGTGAATCTCAGCAAACAGGATCCCGCCGCGTACCAGGCGCTGCTGGCCATGAACAAAGCTGCCGGTGAATCGGCGGCGGCCGCGGGGCTGGACCCGCTGCTGGTCGAGCTGGTCAAGATCCGGGTATCACAGATCAACGGCTGCAGCTTTTGCCTGCGGATGCACACCCGCGATGCCATCAAGCACGGCGAGACCGCGGACCGGCTGTCCGTGGTCCCGGCCTGGCGCGAGTCGGAGTACTTCTCGTCCGAGGAACGGGCCGCACTCGAACTGGCCGAGTCTGTCACGTTGGTCGCGGACGGCCAGGTTCCTGATGAGGTCTACGAACGTGTCGCTGCGGCGTTGTCGCCGGCACAGATTTCTGCCGTCGGCTGGCTGACCATGGCGATCAACACCTTCAACCGGGTGGCGGTAACCAGCCGGTACCACGTCGGGCTATGAGCTTCTCCCTCCGTGGCCAGTTCCGCTGACAATCCCACTGACACCACGTGACGGCATCACCTCCCGGCCTCGACGGCGGGCACTGAGCCGCACAGTGGAGCAGGAACCAGCGGCCTCACCCGGCCCGGGACGAACGGCTTCCGGCCAGCCAGGGCTCGGCCGGCCCGCGGTGGTCCAGTCCCTCCTCGGCCATGCGGCGGGCGAGCTCGGCGGTACTCAGTGGTCCGGCACCGGGAGCGGCGTGGGATGCCGTCGTCGATGCGGCCGCGGTCCTCGCATGCGGCGGTTCGGGACGGGCTGTGTTTCCGGGCAGCGGCAGGCTGGCCGCGTCGGACAGGTCCCAGGCCTCGAGCGCCTGCAACCCGATTCCTTTGGGACCGGTCCGGCGGGTGAGTCCGCGGATGAGCAGCAGTTCGGTCCCGAACAGCAGCGGGCCGGAGCGCTCCTGTGCCTCCTGGAAAAAGGTGGCGTCTACGCAGCCGGTGCCGTCGTCCACGCTGATGAAAACAACCCGGCGGCCGCCGCGCATGGGCGGGGTCTGGGTGGCGACCCGGATACCGGCCACCATCACCTCGCTTCCGTTGCGCAGGCCCAGCAGATCCTTGGCCGGCGTGACCCCTAGTTTTGCCAGCAGCGGCGCGTAGCTTTCCATCAAGTGGGAGCTGGCGTCGATCGAGAGCAAGTCCAGTTCGGTGCGCACCATGTCTACCGCCGTCGGTTCCGGGAAGACCGGGACCAGATTGCGCAGTTCCAGATCCCCCAGCGGCAGCGACAGCTGGCCTTCGGTGGGCTGGTAGCGCTTGGGCACCGGGCGTGCGGCTGGCTGGTCCAGGTGATACACCAGGTCCGTCCGGCTGGCAGCACGTCCGCCGCGCTGGCCGGTTGCCCGGTTCAGCTCGTCGAAGGCTCCCAGCTGGGCCAGGCGTTTCAGCGCGGGTTTGCTGACCTTGCCCCGGGCCCGCAGATCGGCCAGTGATTCGTACGGCTGCCCGGCGACAATGCGCTGGAGTTCGGCGGCTGAGAGCCCGTAGATGCCGGCAAGGCTGAGCCTGATGCCCAGCTTTTCTTCTGTACCGGAAGCAACACGTTCCACCCGGTAGCGGTCAGTGCTGCGGTTGATGTCCAACGGCAGGATCGGGATGCCGAGCCGCCGAGCCTCGGCCACCAACAGCCGCCGAGGGTACATCCCCGGGTCGTGCTCCCAGAGTCCGGCGAGGAACGCCTCCGGATGGTGGGCTTTCAGCCACGCGGTCTGGTAGGTGGGGACGGCGAAGGCGGCACCGTGGGCTTTGCAGAAGCCGAAGCTGCCAAAGGACTTCAAGGTAGTCCAGACCGTATCCACTACGTCCGGCGGATAACCCCGGTCCAGCGAAGCTTTGCGGAAATAATCCTCCACCGCCGGTTCGGCTTCCTCGTTGCCCAGCTGCCGGCGGAATTCGTCAGCCTTGGCCAGTCCGCAGCCGGTAAAGACATCGAAGGTCCGCAGGACTTGTTCATGGAAGACAGTCACGCCATGGGTTTCCTTCAAAACCGGGATCAGGTCCGGATGAGGGAACCGCTCCGGAGCCCAGCCGTGGCGCTGCTCCAGGAACGGGCGGACCATGTCGGATTGCATGGGGCCGGGCCGGAACAGCGAAATGTCAATGATCAGGTCGTTGAAGTCCCGGGGCGCCATCTTGCCCACCAGCTCACGCTGGCCCGGGGATTCAATCTGGAAGCACCCCAGAGTGTGGGTGCTGCGGATCAGCTCGTAGGTCGGCTCGTCGTCCAGCGGGACCTGTTCCAGGTTGATTGTCCCGTTCGCGCCGATGTAGCCGGGCCCTTCCCCGTCGTCGCCCACCGGGTGCTTTCCGGCTGCTGTCACCGCATCCTTGGTTGGATGGATGCGGGCGATTTCGGCGAGCGCGTAGGCCATCGAGCTCTGCATCCGCACACCCAGCACGTCCAGTTTGAGCATGCCCATCGGGTCCATATCGTGTTTGTCGAACTGGCTCATCGGCAGTCCCAGTCCGCTGGGCTGGGTGGGGGTACGGTCCAGCAAGGAGGTGTCGCCCAGGATCACCCCGCAGGGATGCATGGAGATATGCCGGGGCAACCGGTCCAGCCGTTCGGTCAGGTCCACCAGCAGATCCAGCTGCTGGTTCTGTTCCACCTGGGCCGAAAACGCGCGCAGTTCCGGCTTCTCTGCCATCGCTTCACGGAATTTGCGCGCGGAGAACCGCCAGAGCTGTTTGGCGATGCCGGAGATCTCATCCTCCGGCAGGCCAAGGGCAAGGCCGGCGTCGCGGACCGCGCCGCGGGCACGGTAGCCGTTCTGCATGCTCATCAGCGTGACCCGCTCGCTGCCGAATCGGTCGAAGATCTTCTGGTAGACGTTGTGCCGTTCTGCGCTTTCCACGTCAATGTCTATGTCCGGCAGGGTGGAGCGGTCCTGGGAAAGGAAACGTTCAAAGATCAGCCCGTGGTCCAGCGGATTTACGTGGCTGATGTAGAGCAGATAGTTCACCAGGCTGGAGGCTCCGGAGCCTCGGGCCGAAGCCCGAACGCCCATGCCGGTAATCATGCGCGATACTTCGGCAACTGTCAGGAAGTAGGAGGCGAAGCCCAGCCGGGAGATGATGCCCAGCTCATGTGCCAACCGGTCCCGCAGCTCCTGTTCTGCCCGTCCGGATATTCCGCCGAACCGTTTGGCGATGCCGGCTTCACAGCGCTGCAGCAGCTCGGCCATTGGTTCCCCGTCGATCCCGATGACCGAGGCTTCCGGGACCACGGGATGTTTGAAGCCCATGTCCCGGTATGGGTCCATCCGGCACCGGTCCGCCACGGCTTCGGTCATGGACAGCAGACGGTGCACGTCCCGGCTTCCGCCGCCGGCTGCCTGAACGATCTCCCGCGCCAGGGCCTGCATCTGGGCAGGGGATTTCAGCCAGCCCTGGGCGCTGGGCTGCAAGTCAGGAAGTTTGGACAGGGCCGTCAAAGCCCTGGCCGAGTCCAGCACATCTGCGGTGGCTGCTCCGTCCTCCTCGCAGTAGCGCACCGCATTGGTCAGCACCGCTGGAATCTTCATTTCCCCCGCAAGGTTGAGCATGCGCACCGCATGGGCGGTGCTCAGGTTCTCGCCGGGGGCGCTGAGGTGGGAAACAATCTCCATTGCCAGCGATCCGGCTGGCAGCACGTTGCGCCAACATCCGGCCAGCCGGCGCGCTTCGGCATAACTGCGGCGGCGCAGCGCCTGGCCGACCTCGGACATCGGACCCAACAGCACCGTGAGGGCAGGTCCCCCGTCCGGAATACCGGCATGCCGGGCGAGTTGTTCCAGCGTTACCCCGGGCGTCCGGTGCCTGCTTCCCCGCCCGCTGCCTGCCGTACCGTCATGCGCTGCCGAAATCAGACGGCAGAGCGCATGGTAGCCGCTGCCTTGGTTCCCGCCATGCGCGAGTACCACAACACGCCCGGTTTCCCGGCCGCCGTCGTCCTGGACCGCCAGGTCCACGCCGACTATCGGATCAATCCCCGCTGCCAGGCATGCCTTGAGATGCTTGACCGTTCCGTACAGTCCGTCCCGGTCCGTGCAGGCCAAAGCGTCCGCTCCGAAGGAAGCGGCGGCGCCGGCCAACTCATCGGGCCAGGAGACACCGTAGTGGGCGCTGAACGCCGTGGATACATGCAGATGGGTAAAGCTCATTGGTCATTCCAAACGCCTTATTCAAGGCACAGGATCGTTATCCGGCAGGCCGCCGCGAATCCGAAGCGAATATATGCTGTGTCTGCGCTCAGGCGCTCAGTTCCCGGACGGCATCATGGACACGGATCAGTCGCCAGCGATCGGCATCCACCTGATGGGAAAGATCCAAGGTGCGGATCTGGGACCTGCCGTTCAACCGTGCCTGAACACGCCAGATTTCATGGTCCACCAACCCGGCGCCCCTGCCCCGCTCTGCGCGCAGTTCTTCCGCCCACCATTTGCGGCGTTCATACCAACGCACAGGTTCTGCGACAATCCGGTAGCTCCTGCCCTGCCACCGCAGCCGCAGCGGCTGCCCGGCAGGGGAACAAACAACGTCGACAGCTTCACTGAAAACACCCATGTTCCAGTCACCTTTCATCTGGACAACGGGTCAGAGTCCACAGCATGCGCCCCTGCGCCAACACGCCTGCAAAAGAACTTGACCCTCTTATTCTATTCGAATATGTGTTCGAATCCAAGGTCAAGCCTAGGGACGCGCACTGACAAATTCAGAGCGAGGCGGCGGCCCGGCGGACGGACGCGATCGAGCTCCCTAGCCTTGCTCGGCCAGGCCCTTCACATCGCCCACCAGCTTGTCCCACATCAGCTTGGAGTGCTCGGCCGCTTCGGCATTGGCATTGTTGTCTTGCGACAGCGTGAACTCGGTCCCGCCGGGAACTTCCTCCAGCGTCCAGATGAGGCGGTGGTAGTTCTCCGGCACGTCCTCTTGGCCAGTCAGCGGGCTGAAATGTGTGACGACCAGCCGCCTGCCCGGTTCGAACTCCAGCACCTGGCCCCTGTCCTCGTAGGCCCTGCCTTCCCATTCACCCCGCCAGCGGATCGGCCCGCCGATGCTCCAGTCCGTCTGGACCTCGGTACCGAACATGAACCCCTTGATGGCTTCCGGGTCGGTAATCACCGCCCAGACACGATCGGGTGGTGCCGCGATGGTCGTCGTCGAACTGGCAACAAACTTTCCCGTCATGGGTTCCTCCCCCGCAGACAGCCGCCTACCCGGCAGACACCTGATGGCGGCTGGGCTCGGCTACTCCCCTAGCTTCCAGCAGCCAGGGCCGGCGCACAACAAGTCCTGCCGGATTGCTGCGCCCCGCCGCCAACAAATCCGGACCCGGGTGAAGCTGACAGCCGACCAGCAAGCGACCCGGGAAGGGAGATTGGCAGGCCCTGGAACTCATGGACCGAACGGACCCATCAGGCAGACAGCGAGAAGGCGGCCGCCGAGACATCGCTCCTCCGAACGGCCGAGCCAGCCCTCATGCTGCCTCGTCGATGAGCTCGGGTCCGTTATTGCGCACATTGTTGACCTTGGAACTGACCCGCCGCGGAACCAGATGCGGTTCGGGCATGGCGTCCAGCAACTGTTGCACATCGGCCTCGGAAGTTGTCGCCGGATCCAGCCAGTCCGCATAGAGGTCAGCCGGGACGATCAGCGGCGTTCGGTCATGGATGTGCCCGAGCGAATCGGAGGCTTGGGTGGTGATGATGGTACAGGTCCGCAGCCACTTGTCCGGATGGTCTTCCGGCAAGGCCGGGTCCGGCCAATTCTCAAAGAGCGCCGCGAAAGCCAGCATTTCTTCGCCCGCGCCGTGCAGGTAGGTCGGTATTTTGCCGTCCGGGGTCTTTTGCCATTCAAAGTACCCATCGGCAACGAGCAATCCCCGCTTTTTGGCCGCGGCCTTGCGGAACGAGGGCTTTTCCGTGACGGTCTCCATGCGCGCGTTGATCAGCCGTGCGCCGGAGCGAGGATCCTTGGCCCACGGGGGGACGAGGCCCCAGCGAGCCATGATGAGTTTCCTGGACACGCCATCGCCATTGGGCCCCCTGCGGTCGATGATCAGGGGAACTTCGTCGGTGGGTGCAATGTTGTACGAAGGCCGGATCTCGTCAACATAGGACTCATCGACGTCGAACGAGGCCACCAGGTCGCCCGTTCCCCGCGCCATGACGTATCTGCCACACATGCCTCCATTATGGTCCAGAACCTATGATCCAGAACCGCGGACCCAGGCCGGCCGCGGCAAACACGGTTCCCGTTCTCGTGGCATCCTGTGATCTCCCCGTGGGCCGCAACGAAGGCCACGGGCCGTAACGGTCCGCGGCAACGCTGGGCCGGGAATGACCGCGGCCGGCGTGACGTTGACATGTACACAAGCTTGAAGACCAGAAGGAGCCACCTTGGATTACACACCTGCTGCCGGAACCGTCACCATGTTCTCCACCACCTGGTGCGGGTACTGCCGCCGCCTGAAGACCCAGTTCGATGCGCAGGGCATCGGCTACACCGAGATCAACATCGAAGAGGTCCCGGGCACCGCCGAACTGGTCGAGCAGCTCAACGACGGAAACCAGACGGTTCCCACCCTGCTCTTCCCGGATGGCAGCAGCGCCACCAACCCGCCGCTCTCACTGGTCAAGGAGCGTCTGGGCGTCTAGCAGCCGCAGGCTCCGCCGGCGGAATCCGACCGCGGGCAACGGGGGCGCCACAGTTTTCATAACATTCGTTTTGGAAATTGTGGCGTCCCGGTTTTCTTCCTAGGATGGGCAAGGTGGCCGACGACGGCCCCGCCAGACTTCGCTAGGAAGGAATCACTCCCGCATGGTTCACAAGGTACGGGCAGTAGTGGCCCTGGAAAAGAATGCGCCGGTCTCCATCGAAACCATCTTGGTGCCGGACCCGGGTCCGGGCGAGGCGCTGGTGGACATCCTCACCTGCGGCGTCTGCCATACGGACCTGCACTACAAGCAGGGCGGGATCAACGACGACTTCCCGTTCCTGCTCGGCCACGAAGCCACCGGCGTGGTCAACGCCGTCGGCCCCGACGTGACGAATCTGGTCCCCGGCGACCGCGTGATCCTGAACTGGCGCGCCGTCTGCGGCGAATGCCGGGCCTGCCAGCGCGGCCAGGCGCAGTACTGCTTCAACACCCACAACGCCACCCAGAAGATGACGCTGGAGGACGGCACCGAGCTCTCCCCCGCGCTGGGCATCGGCGCCTTTGCCGAAAAGACCCTGGTGGCCGCCGGCCAGTGCACCAAGGTGGACGACGACGTCGATCCGGCCGCGGTGGGCCTGCTCGGCTGCGGCGTCATGGCCGGCATTGGCGCGGCGATCAACACCGGTGAGGTCAAGCGCGGCGAATCTGTCGCCGTGATTGGCTGCGGCGGGGTTGGCATTGCCGCCATCGCCGGTGCCAAACTGGCCGGTGCCACCACGATCATCGCGGTAGATATCGACGACAACAAGGTGGAACTGGCCAAATCGCTGGGTGCCACGCACGGCATCAATTCCAAGGAACAGGATCCGGTGGAGGCCATCCGGGCACTGACCGGTGGCAACGGCGCCGACGTCGTGATTGAAGCGGTGGGCCGTCCGGAGACCTACAAGCAGGCCTTCTACGCCCGCGACCTGGCCGGCCGCGTGGTGCTGGTGGGCGTCCCGACGCCGGACATGAAGCTCGAACTGCCGCTGCTGGACGTCTTCGGCCGCGGCGGCTCGCTGAAGTCCTCGTGGTACGGCGACTGCCTGCCCTCCCGCGACTTCCCGATGCTGGTCAGCCACTACAAGCAGGGCAACCTGGACCTGGACGCCTTCGTCACCGAGCGGATCACGCTGGACGACGTGGAGGCCGCCTTCGACAAGATGCACGACGGCAAGGTCCTGCGTTCGGTGGTGGAGGTCGCATGAGCGCCACGATAGAAAACCTGGTCACTTCCGGCACCTTCTCGCTGGACGGCGGCACCTGGGACGTGGACAACAACGTCTGGATTGTCGGTGACGACGCCGAGGTGTTCGTCATCGACCCGGCCCACGACCCGCAGGCCATCGCCGCCGCGGTCGGTTCCCGCACCGTGAAGGCCATCCTGCTGACCCACGGCCACGACGACCACATCCGCGCCGTCGGCGAATTCCGCGACCTGGTGAAGGCACCGGTGTACCTGCACGACGACGACCGGATGCTCTGGGACGCCATCTTCCCGGACAGCGCGCCGGACCATTCGATCAAGGACGGCGATACGTTCGAGGTCGCGGGGGCGCAGCTGAAGGCCATCCACACCCCGGGCCACTCCCCCGGCTCGGTCTGTTTCCACTTGGAGTCCGAGGGCGTGCTGTTCAGCGGCGACACGCTGTTCAACGGCGGCCCCGGCGCCACCGGCCGCAGCTACTCCAGCTTCGAGACGATCATTGAGTCGATCAAGGAGAGGCTGCTGACGCTGCCGGCCGAGACCACGGTCAACACCGGCCACGGCGATGCCACCAGCATCGGCGCCGAGGCTCCGCAGTTGGATGAATGGATTGCCCGCGGGCACTGAGTACATCCGTATCCAGCACTCAGGCACCGCCCGTGCTCAAGCCGATTTCGGCCTGAGCGCGGGCGGTGTTCCGTGCAGGGGCTGGGTCAGCACATCCGGGACGTCCTGCTGCCATGGAAACAGACCTTCGGCGTCGGCCCAGATTGCCTGCAGGCCCCGCAGCCGGCCCTTGTAGATATCGGCGGCGACCAGGAGCACATCCTCCGGGCGCTCGATCCGGGCCAGCGACACCTTCCGCGGCCGCAGCGAGACCTCCATGCCGGCAACCAGGGTACGGCCGTGGTGGAGCACCCTGTGCACCAGGAGACTGAGCATGGCGTGGGTTTCCGCCGAGGTCCGTCCGGTGAGCAGTATTTCGGGATGCTGCACCTGGGTCAGCCCGATGGTGTAGCCAAAAGCGGTGTTGTCCGTGTCCCCCTCGACGATCATGCACTGCCAGCCGTACTTGGCTATGGTTCGGAGCGTCTTCTGCCTGGCCTCCTGATGGGTCATGCCGTTGCATATCTCGCACACCATGGGCTCCTCTTGCCGGCGGATCGGATGGTCCAGCCAGTCTGCATCCGCAACCGCTGCGATGGCACCGGTGAATCCGCCGATGTGGATAAGTCCGCCGCCTCAGCCGCCGATGTAGTGCATCTCCACTTTCCGCCCCGGCCAGCCGGCCGCCGGCGGGGCGCTTGCCTGGGCCGGTAGGCCTCCGGGACCGGCGGCAACGCCCGCGGTCTCGGCGCTGCGCAGCTCCGAATAGCGGTCCGTCCTGCGGCGCCACACGCCGCCGAGCACGCCGGCCAGTTCGCCGTCGTCGGCGCCGCCGCGCAGCAGGGCCCGCAGGTCGGTGCCGCCGGTGCCGAACAGGCAGGTGAACAGCTTCCCGTCGGTGCTCAGCCGGGCCCGGGTGCAACCGTGGCAGAACGCCTGAGTGACGCTGGAAATCGTCCCGATCTCGCCGCCGCCGTCGCGGTATTTGAAGCGCGCCGCCGTCTCGCCGGCATAGCGGGGCGCCAGCGGTTCCAGCGGGAGTTCGGCATCGATCCGGCGCACCAGCTCCGCGGAGGGGACAACTTGCTCCAGGTTCCAGCCGTTGGTGGAGCCGACGTCCATGTATTCGATGAACCGCACGATGTGCCCCGTGTTGCGGAAGTGGCGCGCCATCGCGAGGACGCCGCCGTCGTTCATTCCGCGTTTGACCACCATGTTCACCTTGACCGGCCCAAGCCCGACGGCGGCCGCGGCCTCGATTGCCTCCAGCACCGTGGCCACGGGGTAGTCCACGTCGTTCATCCGGCGGAAGGTGGCGTCATCGACGGAGTCGAGCGAGACCGTTACCCGGGACAGCCCGGCGGCCTTGAGCGCCGCCGCCTTGCGGGCCAGCACCGAACCGTTCGTGGTCATCGCCAGGTCCAGCGGGCGGCCGTCGGGAGTACGCAGTTCGGCGAGCCCGGCCACCAGATTTTCGATCCCCCGCCGCAGCAGCGGCTCGCCGCCGGTCAGCCGGATCTTTTCCACGCCCTGGTCGGCCGCTAGCCGGGCCACCCGGATGATTTCTTCGAAGCTGAGCAGCTGGTCCTTCGGCAGGAAGACGAAGTCGCGCCCGAAGATTTCCTTGGGCATGCAGTAAACGCAGCGGAAGTTGCACCGGTCGGTCACGGAGATCCGCAGATCCCGCAGCGGCCGGCCCAGCGTGTCGTTCAACGTGTGCGGTTCGTGCTGCGCTGGCCCGCCCATGGTGCGCCTCCGCTTTGCCGGGATTCCAAGTCCCTTCCAGACTAGGCCGGCTGCACTCCGACTACAACGGGCGCCGGCACCCGTGCCAGCAGCCCGTCGAACGCCCCGTCCCGCACCGCGGCTTGCCCGGAGTAGGCCGTCCGCAGCGACCGTTCCACCGTGGCCACGTTCAGCCCGGGCACCAGATCGTCGGCCGAACCGGCGGTCGCCGGATCCCACTCCAGTCCGAGGGCGTCGTAACTGGCAGTGAGCACCCCGCGCAGCGGAGCCGAATCCTGCACCACCACCACGGAGGAAAACAACCAGGCGCCGGCGACTACCCGTTGGGCCGTTCCCACCAGCTTGACCCGGCGCAACGGATCAACCGCGTGCGCGCCGTGAACACTGAACTCGCCGGGGCAGTACTCCCCCGGGATTTCGCCCACCGCGGCGAGCAGTCCCGCATCGCGCAGGCCTGATGCGATGAGCTCGCCGAACTGGCTGAAGCGCTTCTTCGCGCCGGCAATGGCATCGGCCAGCGGCTCCACATGGTCCAGTATCAGGCAGCCTTCGTGGTACGCCGCGGCACGGCCTCCCGCCTTGCGCACCAGCGGCTCGAAACCGAGATCGCGGCAGCGCCGCGCTGCCTCTGCAAAGCCGGGCAGGTGGGCGTCGCGCTGGCCAAACGCCACCGTGGGCGCCGGCCGGTAGAGGCGCATGGTGGGGCCCAGCCGGCCCTGCTTGGCGGCGGCGAGCAGCTCCAGCCCGTACTGCAGGTCCGCTTCCGCTCCGAACGATTCCGGCTGCTGGACCCATTCCAACCCGCCAGCGGTCTGCGGTGACTGCTCCAACGTCATGCCTGCTTCCTCAACGTGCTGCTCCGCGCGTCCGGCCGGGGCGGAATACCCTTGCCATCTTACGGCGCGGCCGGCTGCCTGCGCGGACCGCCTTTGACCCGCCCCGCGCGGGTCGGGACGTAAGCGCCGGACACGGAATAATAGCGGTGTGCCTTCTCCCCAAACACCCCTCATTTTGCTCGGCGGCGCCTCCGGTTCCGGCAAGTCCTACCTGGCGGCCCGGTTCGGCCGCCCGCACGTGGAGCTCGACGGGTTCTACCGGGAGATCGGCGAGCACACCGCCGCTTCCCCGTTGCCGCAAACACCTTACGGAGAGATCGACTGGGACCACCCCGGCACCTGGAACAGCGACGCCGCAGCCCGCGCCATGGTGCAACTGCTGCAGACCGGGCGGACCGAGATCCCCAACTACTCCATCGCCACCTCCAGCTACACCGGATACCGCACCGTGGGTCTTGCCGACGGCCCGGTGATCGCCGAGGGCATTTTTGCCGATACTGTCCTGGCCCCGTTGCGCGGCCTCGGCGTGGAGGTGGACGCCGTCTTCATCAAAGTCCCTCCCATCACGACGGCGGTGCGCCGGCTGGTGCGTGACCTCCGCGAGCACCGCAAACCGCTGCCGTTCCTGCTCAAGCGCGGCTGGGCGCTCTTCCGCTCCGAACGAGGCGTGCACGAACGTTATCTGGCGGCAGGGTTCCGTGCCGTCGCCAAGCGACAGGTGAAGAAGGAACTGGCCGGGTTGCAGCCGCTTTCGGTCGGCGGCCGGCAGTAGCGCTCGGAACCTACTCGGTGACGTCCCAGATCCGGCGCCACCAGTGACGCTTCGGCTCGGGCTCCGGCGCCTCATCCGCCGCTGCGGCGGCCCTGGCCACCCGGCGCTCGTGCCAGCGTTCCACCTCGTACTCCAGGTCGCGGGTCTTAGTGATGACCGGCGGGCCGCCCTGCAACTGGCGCCGCGCGTTGACCACCCGGGCGTTGAAGTCCTCCAAGATCTCGCGCACCTGCCGTTCCGCGACCTGCTGGTCCAGCCGGCCGTCCAGTTCGGCGTCCTCGGTGCGCAACAGCAGGGCTTCCGGGCCCAGCCCAGTCAGGTGCTCGCGCTCGATCAGTCCCTTGAGCCACCAGTCCGGGTCGTACCCGCTTCCTAGGTTCGGAATCGGTTTGCCCGCATATTTCAGGTCATCGAACTCGCCGCGGGCCATCGCCTCCCGGACCAGATAATCCGCGCGCCGGGAGGTGTCCATCTCCCGGATTTTCCGCTGCTTCTCCTCGTCCGCACCGGCCTGTTCTGCATCCTCCGGGCCGGCCGGGCCGTGCTCCCGCGCAGCGCGCAACTCGGCGGCGCGTTCCAACCGCCGGCCGTCCTCCCCCGCTGCCCTGTCCATCCGTCCCTCACCGCCTCCGTCGAGCCACGGCCCGGTTGTTTCTGTCACCGAGCGATTGCTGATATTTTCCCAGCCCGGTCCACACGCGGCAATGCGCGGTGGCAGACTCGGAGCCATGCGCACATTCGTCGTCCTCGGCACCGCCTCCCAGGCCCCCACCCGGACCCGCAACCACAACGGCTACCTGTTGCGCTGGGACAGCGAGGGGCTGCTCTTCGATCCGGGCGAAGGCACGCAGCGGCAAATGATCCTGGCCGGCGTCTCGGCCAGCCAGATCACCCGCATCTGCCTCACGCATGTGCACGGCGACCACTGCTACGGCCTGCCGGGCGTGCTGTCGCGCATGGTTTTGGACGGGGTTGAGCATCCGGTCCACCTGCATTACCCCGCTTCCGGCGCGGATGTGGTGCGGGCGCTGGTCTCGCTCGCCTCCCCGGGACTGGACCTGCACCTGCACCCGCACAGCGCGGCGGGAGCCATTGCGGAAGGCCTTGAAGTACGACCGCTGGACCACCGGATTGAGGCCTACGGCTACCGGCTGACCGAGCCCGACGGCCACACCCTGCTGCCCGGGCGGCTGGCTGCGGCCGGGATTACGGGTCCCGACGTCGGACGGCTGCTGCACCAGCGGACCCTGAACGGTGTGCGGCTGGAAGATGTCAGCGCGCCGCGGCCCGGCCAGCGGTTCGCCTTCGTCATGGACACGGCGGTGTGCGCCGGCGCGGAAGAACTCGCGGACGGAGCGGACCTGTTGGTGGCGGAGTCCACCTTCAGCGACGACGACGCCGCGCTGGCAGCGCAGTACCGCCACCTCACGGCGGGACAGGCAGGCGACCTCGCGGCCGGCGGCGAGGCTGGCATGCTGGTGCTCACCCACTTCTCCTCGCGCTACGCCGACTTGGCCCCGCTCGGTGAGCAGGCCCGCGCCCGGGCAGGGAACACCGCCGTCGTTATTGCACGGGACCTGGACGTGATCCCCTTCCCCAAGCGCCGGCAGGCCGCCGGGACGTGAGCGCAAGAGCCGCGGGAGGCCCTCGTCCGGCCCTTCCCGAGGTCGGTGCCAGCATGCGCCGCGGTCCGGCATCCTCCCCCGCCGGCAGCGGCGTCCGGCCTCCGGCCTGTTTCCCCTAGCGGGTGTTCGCGCTATGTTGGCACACGAACCGGTCCGTAGATCAACGGTTGGAGGAGGCCCCGATGAGCGAACAGAACCGTCCGGAGGACGAGCGGAACCTGCCGGATCCGGAGTTGAGTGTTCAAGGCGAAGACCCTGTCATTCCCGACGAAGGCGTGGACGCGGTCCCGCCAGACCTGGTTGATGCCGGGGTCGATACCGGCTCCGAGCGGCCGGTGGACGAGACCCTCTCCGACCCGCTCGAAGGCGGCGCGCCGGACGAGCGCGCGGGTGCGTCGCTGGACGAGTTCGACCCGGACGACCCGACGCAATAGGCCGGGTGACGAATAGGCTGTGCCGGCTCCGCCTTCGGTCAGCGGCCAGGATGGCCAGGCGTCGGGTCCATCACGGTGCAGGGTTCACAACGACCCTGTGAGGCGGTTCCTCGCCGCGTTCTGCGATGGAGAGATTCGCTATGGTCGTTTCGGCAATGCTGGTCATTGCCTCACGGGTGAAGAAGGCCTGATGGCCGGTAATGATGACGTTCGGGAAGGTGAGCAGCCGGGAGAACACATCGTCGCGCAGGATCCGGTCCGAAAGGTCTTCAAAGAACAAGCCGGCTTCCTCTTCATAGACGTCCAGCCCAAGATAGCCGACCTTCCCCTGTTTCAGGGCCTGGACCACGGCACTGGCGTCAACCAAGGCACCCCTGCCGGTGTTGATCAGCATGACCCCACACGAGGTGCTTGCCGGTCAGCGGTGAAACGCGACTCCGCTGCCGGTGTCGGAGCCGGGCCGCCTCCCTAGGGAAGAATCTTCAACGCCGTATCCCAATTAAAGTGCGGGTGCTCCGGATTTGTCTGCAGTGCCATCACCAAAAGCATGAATGCCTCCAGTTCGCGGGCCCAACGCAGCGGTCCGGTATCTACTGGACGCATGCCGCAGCCCGCGACAAGGGCACTGACTTTCTCCTTCGCCGTTTCGGAGTCGCCGGCGATGAAGACATCAAGGGGCTGGCCAGCCACGCTGCCTGCGGCAAGCGTCCTGGCGAAGGTGGTGTTGAACGCCTTGACCACATCCGCCCGGCCGGCCAGCATCTGAGCAGTTTCCTCGGCCGCCGAAGTCCCCGGTTCGGTGGTGAGCCGGTCCATCGTTGCGAAGTCGACAGGGTTACTGATGTCCACGACCACCTTGCCGTCCAAGCCGTCGCCGTACTCCAGGATCACCTCCCTGGTTGCTCCGTGCGGCACAGCGAGGATCACCACGTTGCTCGTGAGCGGGCTGCCAACGTATGCACCCGTGGCGCCCGCTCCAAGCGACTCGATCAGGTCCCTCATCTGGGTGTCGTTCCGGCCGATGATCCGCACGTTGTTTCTGCCGTGGAGCAGCCGAGTCGCAATGCCGCGGGCCATATGGCCGCTGCCGATGATGTCGATTTCCGCCATGATGCCTCATTCCTTCCACGAATCCATTCCCCATTGCACCTGAAGCGATAAACAGCGGATCGGAGAACGCTATGCGCGCCGCACCCGTCTCGTCCGACGGCGGCCCAATCAGTTGATCGGGATCCTCTGCTGCGGGGGCTCCTCCTCCGTCCGTGGCATGGGCGCCCGGATTTCAAGCACGCCGTCTTTGTAGGTCGCGGTGATGTCCTCCGCCTTGACTCCCTGAGGCAGCGGCACGCTCCGGAAAAAGGATCCGTAGCGGAACTCGGAGCGGTAGTTGCCTTTATCCTTTTGCTCGGTCCGCTCTTGCCGTTCCGCGCGGATCTGAAGCTGCCCCTCGGAAAGCGTGACTTGCACGTCCTTTTCCGGGTCGACGCCGGGCAGTTCGGCACGAACCGTCAACATGTCGTCCTTGACTTCCTGCTCGACGCGGATCATGGATTTCTCCGTGTCGCTTTCAAAGAATCGGCGGAAGGGCTCCATCAGTTCAAAGGGCGAACGGCGCTCAAACGGCGACCACCCGAACACATCACTCATCGTCTTCACTCCTCAGGCAACAGGCGCAGACAGAGCGCCTGCGCTCAGATCTCGTCGCTTGGTGCGGCCGTGAACTGCTGAAGATTCCCGGCCGGAACCGCTATCGGTTTTCTTGCCCCTCAGATAAATGCCCCCAGATAAAGATGGAGTGTATCCTCCCGCCTTCCCCGCGTGAAGAGCCCCTCCAGAACTTGCCGGCGGGCAGCGCCGTTCTCCCGTGCCCAGCAGCTTCCTCTGACGGCTTCGATCTGATCACCGGAGTCTGGGCAGATACGGTTTTCCCCAACCCGGGACGTCTCGGGTCATCACGTGGGTGGCGCCGCCGGGCTTGCGAGAGCTTCCATCTGGATCTGCCGTGCAGTCTGCCTTCTGGCTAGACTGAAGGCCTGAGGCTGGCCGTCCAGTCACTCGATGATGTCCGGCCAGCACTGTCGACAACCCGCTGAGGGGGAAGACATGCGCGCCTGGTGGATCGATCGCCCTGGCCCCTTAGCTAGCCTCGGGAACGAGCCGTCGCTGGTTTTCGGCAGCCGACCCGATCCTGTGCCCGGTGCCGGCGAACTGCTGATCAAGGTCCGCGTCTGCGGTGTCTGCCGCACCGATTTACATCTTTCCGAAGGCGATCTGCCCGCCAAGCGAGAACGTGTGGTGCCCGGGCATGAAGTTGTCGGCGAAGTCATCGGCAGGGGGTCCGGCTGCACCCGTTTCGGGATCGGCGAACGAGTAGGAATCGCTTGGCTCCGCGGGACGTGCGGCGCCTGTCGCTTCTGCCTGCGGGGGGACGAAAACCTCTGCCTGGAGCCGAGGTTCACCGGCTGGGATGAAGACGGCGGATACGCGGAATTAGCAACCGTTCCGGAGGCTTTCGCCTATTCAATACCCGAGATCTTTTCCGACGATCAGGCAGCCCCCCTGCTCTGCGCGGGCATCATCGGTTACCGGTCGCTCCGCAGATCCCGCCTGAAGCACGGCGGAAGGCTTGGCATCTACGGCTTCGGCGCCTCCGCCCATCTGGCCGCCCAAGTCGCGTTGTTTGAAGGCGCCGAGATCTACGTCATGACCCGTTCCGAGGAAGCCCGCCGCCTGGCCGCAGACCTCGGGGCATCGTTCGTCGGCTCCGCAACTGCGGAACCTCCTGAACTGCTGGACGCTGCGATCCTTTTCGCCCCGGCAGGGGACCTTGTCCCCGGCGCCCTGCGTGCCTTGGACCGCGGCGGAACGCTGGCGGTGGCCGGCATCTACCTGACTGACATTCCACAGCTGAATTACGCCGCGGAACTGTTTCAAGAGCGCCAACTGCTGAGCGTGACAGCCAACACCAGGCAGGACGGCCGCGAGTTCCTCGCTCTCGCGGCCCAAATTCCCCTCCGGCCCGCCACAACGGCCTACCCCTTTGAGGAAGCGGACAGGGCGCTATCGGATCTGGCAGCGGACCGGATCAATGGCGCAGCCATCCTGCACATTTCGGCCGATGACGATGCTTCCTGAAGGGCCCCCTGGTCCAGATGAAACGCAAGGCGAAGGACCGCCGCCTGTTGCTGCGCTTCATACCGGCTCCCCTACCGTGGCGGGTGCCGTCTCTCCTTTCGACGCAGTGATTTTCGACCTCGACGGCGTCGTCACAGACACTGCGTCAGTGCACCGTGCAGCATGGAAGAAGCTGTTCAAAACCGTTCTCTCGGATCCACGGATTCCTCCTACGGCAAACTCCGCTCCTTTTCGCGACAATGACTACTTCACTTTGCTCGACGGCCGGCCCCGGGAACAGGGAATACTCGCGTTCATGCGCTCCCGCGGCATCGACCTGCCGCCGGGCGACCCGGCCGATCCTCCGGGCGCTTGGACCGCGGCCGGTCTGGGAAAGGCCAAAAGCGCCTTATTCCTTGAGGAGCTGAGCCGAGACGGCGTGCAGATCTTTCCCGGCACCTTAGACCTGATCACACGGTTGCGCGAAAGCCAGGTGCCGATCGCCTTGGTGAGTTCGTTGCTGGCACCGGGAGGCACCGTCGCGATGCGTGTGCCTAAGCCGACGCCGCGGCATCGCGAAGCTTGACCCGCTTCGAGAAGCCAGGGGCGAGAACTCGCCGCGAGGGCTTCACCGCCCCGACCTGGGAGAGACATATTCGGGCTGTACCGCGGCGCCGGCTGCGGTCCGGCGCGACGGCGCTAGTGCCCGAAGTGAATTGAGGATGGTTGCCAGATCGACCAGTTCCTGAGACAGGGCCCCCGCCACGGCCGGAATATGGCCAAAAGCCGCGGCAATCATCAACGCGACGCTGAAAACCACACCCACCCAGATACTCTGCAGCGCCACCCGCACAGTCCGCTGGCCAATCGCCACTGCCTCAGCCACCTTGGACAGGTCATCGAGCATGACCACCACGTCCGCGGACTCGCTGGCTGCCGTCGACCCCTTGGCGCCCATCGCGATCCCGATGTCGGCCGCGGCCAGCACAGGCGCGTCGTTGACTCCATCACCGACCATCATCACCGGCCGGTGCGGCAGGTCCTTGACCCGTTCCACCTTGTCTGACGGCGTGCATTCGGCCTGAACGTGTTCGATTCCCAGTTCCCCGGCAATATGCTCGGCGGTCTCCCGGGCGTCCCCGGTGAGCATCAGGGTCTCTGGCACGCCCAGCCTTCGCAACCGTTGCAGAGTCGTTCGCGCCTCCGGCCGGGCTGCATCGCTCATGATCAATGCGCCGGCATAAACGCCGTCGACAGCCACATAAACGGCCAATTGCCCGCCGGTCAGACGCGCCTTTTCCACTGACTCGGCGTTTTGCGAGACGAATGCGTGCTTTCCGATGCTCACCGTCCGGCCGGGGAAGACAGCCTGGACACCCTGCGTCGCGTATTCGGCCGCCCCATCGGCCGGCATCAAGACCAGACCCCGGCGCGTAGCCGCCGCCATGACAGACGCAGCAAGGACATGGGAGGAGTATTGCTCGGCCGATGCGGCGAGCAGCAACAGTTCTTCAGGGCGGATCCGCGGAGGATTGCCGGCCGGCCGCACTTCCAAAAGCACTGGCTTGCCGCCGGTGAGGGTACCGGTCTTGTCGAAAACAGCGGACTTCACCCGGCTAAGCTTCTCCAGCGTCCCGCCGTTCTTAACGATGATGCCCGATCGGGAGGCACGTCCCATTCCGGCGACAAGTGCCACCGGAGCAGCAATCAGGAGCGGGCAGGGTGTGGCCACCACGAGTACCTCGGCGAATCGTACCGGATCGCGGCTCACCCACCAGGCAGCGGCGGCAAGCGTCAGCGCAAAAATGGTGAAGGGAACGGCGAAACGGTCTGCCAGACGGACCACCGGAGCCCGACTGGCGGACGCTTCGCGTACCAGCGTCACGATTCGGCTGTATTGCGACTCGGCCGCTGGCGCCGTCGCTTGCAGGCGGACTGCCGCCTCTCCATTCACCGACCCGCTCATCACGGCATCCCCCGCGAACTTTTCGGCCGGCAGGCTCTCCCCGGTCAATGCCGACTCGTCGAAGGAGGCAAAATCCGAGATCAGCAGGCCATCCACGGGAACGACCTCTGCCGGTCGGACCAGCACCACATCCCCCACACGGATCTCGTCAACACCCACGTCCTCCGGCGTACCATCCGTCTCACGATGCGCGGTCTGCGGGGCCAATTCCAGGAGGGCTGTCAGTTCACGCTTCGCCCGGCCCTGCGCGTAGTCTTCCAGTGCCCTGCCGCCCGAAAGCATCAGCACGATGATCATGGCGGCCAGGTACTCGCCAACAGCCACCGTGCTGACGACGGCCATCAAGGCCAGCAGGTCCATCCCCCGCCGCCCCCGGGCAACCGCGCGCACCATTCCCACGGCCAGCCAGGCCGCTACGAGCAGGGCGAAGACGTTGGCTAACCACTGAGCCAGCGACGCAGCCCCGGCCAGCAGCAGGCCAACCACCGCCAGCGAACACAGTACCGTTGCCAAAACCAACGGGTACCGGCGAGCAAACCCCATTGCTGCCTCCGCCCGCTCGTTGCGCCAATATGCCTAAGGTCTTTTGGCTGCCGGCACGGCGCCCATAACCGGCGGCGACACCCTTCCTGAATGTTGCGGCGGACCCAAAGCGAACGGACCCAGCGCGTTGGCCTGCTGCGCTCCGCCCGGCTCAAGGGCAGCCGGAACATCTCACTCCAGTATCCACTTCCGGCCCGCTGATGGGAGGCCCGCTCGACAATCTGCCCACGCGAAACCGACCCGTCCCGCCGGAGCTGCCTCAGTTCGGCAGTTTCTCTGGTGCCGCGGCAGCACGGCGAGTAGATTATGAGCGACTACCGGCCTTTTGGGGAGGCTTGTACGACTGACTGTCACGGACCGATCTGGGCGTCGTCGGCGTTGATGGTTCGGATGCTTCCCTCGAAGCCCTCCTGCACGCTCTCAAGCCCGCGAAGGCAAGACTGGAGGCAGCATGGATCAGCGCTACGCGGTGTGGTTCGAAGAGACCGGGATTCAAGACATCGGGATCGTCGGCGGGAAAAACGCCTCACTCGGCGAAATGCTGCGCGCATTGGCCGACCAGGACGTCCAGGTGCCCGACGGATTCGCCACCACATCGGCGGCATATCGAGAATTCGTCACCACCAACGGCCTCGAGACGGCGATCCAAGAACAACTCGGCCTCTACCGACGCGGCGAAATACCGTTAAGCACCGCTGGCCAAGCAATTCGCCGCCTCTTTCTCGCCGGCAGGTTCCCGGACAGAATGTCCGACTCCATTCTGGAGTTCTACGCCCAGCTGGGCGCACGCGCCGGGACCAGCGACCTTCCCGTGGCCGTCCGCAGCAGCGCGACCGCCGAGGACCTTCCCGACGCCAGCTTCGCCGGACAGCAGGAAACCTTCCTCAACGTCAGCGGTAACGAAGCCCTCTTGGACGCTTGCCGGCGGTGTTTCGCGTCATTGTTTACTGACCGGGCAATCAGCTACCGCGCTATGAAAGGGTTTTCCGATCTTGACGTGGCGCTCTCGATCGGCGTTCAGCGGATGGTGCGCTCCGACCTAGGCGCCTCCGGCGTGATGTTCTCGCTGGACACGGAAACCGGCTTCCCGGATGTGGCGGTGATCAGCGCAACCTGGGGGCTGGGCGAAACGGTTGTCCAGGGAACCGTCAACCCGGACAAATACGTGGTTTTCAAACCCCTGCTGAAAACGGCGGGTTGCTTCCCCATCATCGAAAAATCTGTTGGCGCCAAAGAACGAAAACTCATTTACGGGCGAGGCGGCACCGCCCGTACCCGCATGGTCCAAACCACGGACCGAGAGCGGGCCTCGCTGGTCCTTTCCGACGACGAGATCCTGCAGTTGGGTCGGTGGGCCACCGCTATCGAAGCGCACTACGGCCGCCCCATGGACATGGAATGGGCCAAGGACGGCATGACCAGTGAACTGTTCGTCGTCCAGGCCCGTCCAGAAACGGTGCAGGCAGGCCGCAGCCATACCGTCTTCACCACGCGTCGTCTCATTGGACGCGGTCCGCTTCTTGCTGCCGGAGCGGCCATCGGCGACTCGATTGCTACTGGTCCTGCCTGCGTCATCCGCAATACGGCTGAGATCGATCGGTTTCGTGACGGCTCAATCCTGGTTACGGAGATGACCGATCCTGACTGGGTTCCCATCATGCGGCGTGCAGCCGGAATCGTTACTGAGCACGGCGGGCCCACGAGTCACGCGGCCATCATCAGCAGGGAACTGGGAGTCCCCGCAGTCGTCGGCACCGGCAATGCCACGGAAAACGTGACGGACGGCGAGATGCTCACCATCTCCTGTGCCGAGGGCGACGAGGGGCACGTCTATCAAGGAACCCTCGAGTTCCAAACCGAACAGGTCGACCTGCAGGCCCTTCCTCTAACGACGACGCACGTGATGACCAACCTTGCCAGTCCGTCCTCCGCCTTCAAATGGTGGCGCCTGCCCGTGGCCGGGGTCGGTCTGGCCCGGATGGAATTCATCATCAACGAACTCATCCGGATCCACCCCATGGCACTGGCACAACCCCAACGTGTCACTGATCCAGACGAAGCAGCGCAGATCCGGACCCGCACCCGCAGCTATTCCGACCCGCGCGACTACTTCGTCCACACGCTGGCATCGGGACTGGCCAAGATCAGCGCTCCCTTTTACCCAAACCCCGTCATCGTGCGGCTCAGCGACTTCAAAAGCAATGAATACGCGCGCCTGCTGGGAGGCAGCGCCTTTGAGCAGGCCGAGGAAAACCCGATGCTCGGGTTCCGCGGAGCCTCCCGTTACTACAACGATCGCTACCGCCAAGGCTTCGATCTCGAGTGCCGGGCCCTGAAACGGGTCAGGGAGCACCTGGGCTTTCACAACGTCATCATCATGGTCCCGTTTTGCCGGACGGTAGCCGAAGCAGATCGGGTACTGGCGGCCATGGCCGAGAACGGTTTGGCGCGAGGAGAAGCCGGATTGCAGATTTACATGATGTGCGAGATCCCCTCCAACGTCATTCTGGCGTCCGACTTCGCCACCCGGTTCGATGGCTTCTCTATCGGCTCAAACGACTTGACGCAGCTTGTCCTTGGCGTAGACCGGGACTCCGAATTGCTGGCCCCGTTGTTCGACGAACGGGACGAAGCGGTCAAGCACATGATCCGGGACGTCATTTCCCAGGCCCACCAAGCCGGAATCAAGATTGGAATCTGCGGACAGGGCCCTAGCAACCATGCCGACTTCGCCGAGTTCCTCGTCGAACTGGGAATCGATTCGGTGTCACTGAATCCGGACACCGTGCTCAAGACAATTCCGGTTATCGCCGCCGCCGAACTCCGAAGGGATGGATCCTGACTAGTCAGGATCCATCGGGAAAACCGTTTGCGGAGTCGACTTCTTCGACCACTCGCTGCTCGCGCTGCCGGAAGCCCACTGGCCCCGCCAGCCCCAGAGCCAATCTGCACGCCGGAGGTTTGAGCACGCACTTTGCTCAGCACTGGGATCGAGCCCAAACGGGCGGACCAGGGGTCGAAGTCAAGAGAACGCTGACACTGGCTCGCCGCGTGGGTTGAGAGTAGGCTCGCCGCCATGGAGAACAAGACCTCACCGCCTACCGTTGAAGTTTTGGATGCAGACGAGTGCTGGCGACTGCTTCGAGGTGTTGCGCTGGGCCGTCTTGCTGTCTGGGTCGACGACCACCCCGAGCTGTTTCCGCTCAACTTCCGAACCGACAAACAGACCATCGTTTTTCGCACAGCGCCGGGCACCAAGTTATCCGCGGCGTTGGAGGGGAAACCGGTGGCGTTGGAAGCGGACCACATCCAGGGCCGCACCAATGTAGCTTGGAGTGTCGTCGTCAAAGGACGGGCGGCAGAGGTGGAACAGACCGAAGAATTCCGGACCGACGTCGCCCAACTCCTGTTTCCGTGGAGTCCAGGCACTAAGGACCACTTCGTTCGCATCACCCCCGACGCCATTACCGGGCGCCGGTTCACGATCGCACCCCCGCAAACATGGGGAATCACTCTGGACAATGCGACGAGGGCGGGGTTCGAATAGGTTGCGTTCCGGCCGGCCACGGGCCGGAGACCGACCGACTACCTCCTCCGCTGCCCGCTGCTCGCTGCCGTCCTGTAACAACGGCCGGACCGGTCACGGTGGAGAGTCCGGGCACCGGCCCCTCCACGACAATTTGCCACGTCGTCAACCTCCTCTGACCCGTTGCGAAGCCCGCGCTGCCTCCACCATATGCCCGCGCATTGACCCGCTTTCGGGAGACTGCCAAACTTTGAGCATCGCACCTTTTGGTTCAAAGGAGATCCTCATGGCTGGCATGATCCGCAAGAGTCTGAACGAACCCGAAGAAACCCGGCCTTTCGAGGACGGCAAAGGAAAGCTGGACCTAGTTCACCTTGAGGCCGGCGGCGTTGGACGGGCCGTTTTCGAACCCGGCTGGCAATGGTCCAAGCACGTGAAGCCGATTGCCAAAACGGACAGCTGCCAGGCAAACCATGCTGGCTATGTGATGTCTGGACGGATGAAGATCGTCATGGACGACGGCGAAGAAGACGAGTTCGCCGCCGGCGACTACATGTCGGTCCCGTCAGGCCACGATGCGTGGGTCATCGGCGACGAACAATGCGTAGTCATCGACTGGGCAGGATTCGTCAACTACGCCAAGCGACGCGACTAATTTCATCCCGCCAGCTTCTGGACATCAGGCGTAACGCGGGCTGCGGCGGATTCCCCTAGCCAGAGGCCCAGGCAAAGTCCGGATATCCGCGCCGTCTCCTGGTCGGAGCAGCATCTCGCTTCCCCCCGCCCGGTTCACTCATGCATGCGCGCCTTTCGCCGAAAAGGTCGAATGGCCCGGTTCTGAAACGCCCCGAGCCGCCGCCCGTCTTTCTGGGTGCCTTCATTCCGCTAGTTGGCGCCACAGTCGCCAGCGTGCTGGCCGTACTGATAGCGCTCGTGACCCGAGGCCCGATTGTCGCCGTCATCGTGGTCATCATCGTGGTCGCCGTCAACCAGCTGGAAAACCATCTTCTGCAACCGGTCGTGATGGCCAGGTCGCTGAAGCTGCATCCTTTGGTAATCCTTTTTTCGTTGACCGCCGGCACGATCCTGGCCGGTATCATCGGCGCGGTCCTGGCAGTTCCGCTGGCCGCCGTTGCGTGGGCCGTGTTGCAGGTCTGGACCGCCGAGGACCCGCGCGTTGAGGACCTCAACCCAAGCCTGCCCCCGCCCGGTTCCGAGCCGACTTAGCCTCGCTGAGACGCACAAAGTGAGGGCCGCACTAACCGGCGCACTCACCCGCCGCCGTCCCAGTGCCGGAGTGTGAGCTGCGAACTGACGATTTAGAGGAGATCCTCATGGCCAGCACGATCGGCCTGGGCCCGCGGACAATGCGTATTGTTCGCCACCCTTCGGGTCCCATAGGCAGCTTCACGGGACCGTCGGTTGGTTGCTCATCCTTGAGGGATGATGACACCGGCCGTGGGCGCTCGGAACAATAAAAAGAGTCGCCACGCTGCCCGCCTGACGAAATGATGCCGCGGACCGCCCTCCCTGCCCCGCCGACAGCCGAAATCGGAACAGCCTTAGATACCCGAAGAAAAGGTCTTCACAATGAACACACCCCCACTGATCGCCGATCACGGACTTATCGGCGATCTGCAGACGACGGCGCTGGTTGCTACCGACGGCACTCTTGATTGGTTCTGCAGCCCGCGCTTCGATTCGCCCAGCATTTTCGCCTCCTTGCTCGACCATGAACGTGGAGGCTACTTCACCACGCGGCCCCGCGAAGAGGCGTTCGAGACAAAGCAGCTCTACTTCCCCGACACAGCGATCCTGATTACGCGTTTCCTGACGGAGGCAGGGGTCGGGGAACTCATGGATTTTATGCCAACGACCGGCACCGACCCCAGCCAAAAGCACGACCTAGTGCGAATGATCCGATGCGTTCGCGGCAGGATTTCATTCGACATTGAGGTTGCTCCCCGGTTTGACTACGGGCGGAAGAGCCATGAGCTGACGGTCTCCGACGAAGGCGCCGTCTTCGACGCGGGCGACACCCGCCTGAGCCTCAGCCTCATCCGGGAGGAGGGCGACGAACAACTGGGCCGTCAAGTCACCACCACTGCGGAAGGTTCGCTGCGGGCTGTCCTCACCCTGGAGGAAGGTCAGATGCGCGGCGTCGTGCTGGAGACCGGTCCGGATGTAGCCCCCAAGATGATGCGGCCTGCCGAGGCTCAACAACTGGCCGATGACACAGCGCACTTTTGGCATGACTGGCTTAGTCAATCCACCTATACGGGACGGTGGCGGGCGGTGCTGGAGCGGTCGGCCATCACGCTAAAGCTGCTGACCTATGCTCCCAGCGGTAGCCTGGTGGCTGCTCCCACAGCAGGCCTTCCGGAAGAGGTCGGCGGGGAACGCAACTGGGACTACAGGTTCACCTGGGTCCGAGATGGCTCTTTCTCGGTTCATGCACTGCTGCGCATGGGATTCGTCGATGAGGCCGTCGCCTTCAGCCAGTGGCTTCGCGACCGTGTTACAGAGCCCCGGAAGGAAGGCTCCTATCCGTTGGATATCATGTACCGCGTTGACGGCAGCACAGACCTCCACGAGGAAGTCCTGACGGATTGGAAGGGCTATCGCGGCTCCTACCCGGTGCGGATTGGAAACGGAGCCGCCGACCAACTCCAACTGGACATTTACGGCGAAGCGCTCGATGCGATGTACTTCCTCGACGGCGCGGGCGTCGGCATTGGACAATCCGGGTGGCTCGCCATCTCCGAATTGCTCAATTGGCTTGCCGATAACTGGAACCAGCCTGAAGAAGGGATTTGGGAGACCCGGGGCGGGCGCAAAGACTTCACGTACGGCAGACTCATGTGTTGGGTCGCTTTTGACCGAGGCATCCGACTGGCGACGTCGCATGGGCGGCCGGCGCCACTCGCCCGGTGGATAGCTGAACGAGACGCCATTTACCAGCAGATCATGGAAAACGGGTGGAGCAGCGAACGCCAAGCCTTCGTCCAGCAGTACGGAGACAACGTCCTCGACGCCGCATTGCTGAAGATGCCTCAGGTCGGCTTCGTGTCCCCGCAAGATCCCATGTGGCAATCGACGCTCCGGGCGATGGACAAGGAGTTGGTCTCAGATAGCTTGGTCTACCGCTACGACCCCAGTGCCTCCCCCGACGGGCTGCGCGGTTCGGAAGGAACGTTCTCACTCTGCACGTTCCTCTATGTCGATGCTCTGGCACGGTCTAACCGGCTCGAAGAGGCACGATTGACGTTCGACAAGATGCTCACGTACGCAAACCATGTCGGACTGTACTCCGAGGAGATCGCGGCCACCGGAGAGCAGATCGGCAACTTTCCGCAGGCCTTTACTCATCTGGCACTGATCGATGCCGCCATTACACTCAACGATCGTCTGGACGCCGCGCAGAAAGGCCGGCGGTTCCACGGCCAGACAGGGCACACAGCGTCCTAGCGCCACAGGCAAGCGTTCACCGGGTGCCCGCTGGCCGCCAGTAATCCTGGTGGGCGGGGGTCCTGTTCTGACCTGGCTGTAGCTGGGTGCCACAGACGCAAGCGGCGAATGCTGCTCTTTGGATGCTCATGACAATAGGCGCGCTTTCGCGGCAGCGAATTCCTGATCAGTCAGCACGCGGGCGGCATGCAGTTCCGCCAGAATCTCGAGCTGATCAGCCAGCCACTCCTTACCGGCAGGGGAAGCGGACGGGACGCCGGGTGCGCGCTGTTCTGCAGTATGGCGGGAACGTATGCGCTCATCGATTGAACCTGCTGTTACGCGGGCCGCGCCCGAGATCGCAGCAGATCTCGCAATGGTCCCGAGCAGCCCGGGGAGGCCGCTTCTAGCAAAAGTCATCAGAATTTCTCGGGGGTCGGTGGCCGGTTCAGGTCGCTGATATGCCGACGGCTTCGACGGCTGCGACCACTGTTTCGTGGGGAATTCTCGCGTACAGGGTGGTCACCCCTCCTGAATCTTGTACCGCATCAGAGAGGTGCTGCGCCCAACGATGTTCTAGAGCCAAAACTAAAGCTGTTTCGTTGTTTCCTATCGATTCAGCAGCGACTTCGAGGTCCGTGTCGCTAAGGAGCGTTAGCAGCCGTGGATAATCTATGAGGCCAGACCAAGCTTCCTGAAGGTGGTCTTCCAGATCGCGGACGTGCACAACTCCATGCTCGTCTCTCGACAGCAAGACAAGATCGATGATGGCCACGGCACCGGGCTTGACCGCCTCCCTGAGCGCGTCGATGACACTTGCGTCGACCTCCGATCGCCGAAAGGCACAAATCATCACTTCAACGGGACCGACTTTCATGTGTGGCTCCTGTTGCCGGAACTGCAGGTCTTATAAATACTCCCCGCACCGCTCCTGCCCGGCCTCACCCGCCCCGGATGATCTGTTGACCTTGCAGCCACCTGGCTTGTCGTACCCCAACCAGTTGAAACAGACGCCCGGGAAATGCCGCTCGGCCCTTGTTGTATCGCAGGGACTGCGCCTACGATGAGCGACGTGGGACACATCTCACCCAGTCCCCAGTTCAAGATCAAGCCTCCGCATCGCGTGGAGCTGACCATCGAGCGTCCACGCTTGTGCGAGGCCCTGTCGCTTGCCGCCGATTCCCACCGGCTCATCCTCGTCGAGGCCCCCGCGGGCTACGGTAAGTCCACCATGTTGAGCGACTGGGTTCGGAATGCAACCATTCCTTCAGCGTGGCTCACCCTTGACCGCTTTGACGCGCGGCCTGAACGGTTGTTCCGCGGCGTCCTCGCCGCGATACAGTCGGCAGCCGCAGGAATGTCCCCGGCCGTGAACGAGGTCTTGCTTACGGCTGATCGGGCTCACACGCATGACGAGGTCGCGTCTTACGACAATCTACTTGCGGGACTCGACCTGCTGCAGGAACCACTAGCCCTCGTCATAGATGATGTGCATCTGGCGGGTCCGGGGCTGGTCGACGGCATTGTCGGGATACTCACCAGCTCAGCGTCCCCGGCATTACGGCTGATTCTCTCCGGCCGCGATCATTCTTCGCTGCGGTTGGAGAAACTCCGCTATGCCGACGGGTTGGAGGAATTCCGCAGTGAGGATTTGGCCTTCACCTTGCGAGAGGCCAGGGACTTGGCGGTCAACCTCAAACCGGCCCCAGGGTTGGATGTTGAAGCACTTTGGAGGGCCACGGCTGGATGGCCGGTAGCGCTCCACGCTGGCCTTGTTGGCGTTCCGGCCAAGAAAGAGCACGAAGACGGTTCCGGTGGGTTCACCCCGCAGAGAGCCTTCACCGAATACATTGCCGAAGAAGTTCTCGGCCAACTTGATCCCCCGCTGGCGGACTTCGTTTTGCGGGCCACAACCTGTGACTGGCTTGAGCATGAACTCGCTGTCGCGCTCTCCGGACTGCCAACCGGCGGCATCCTCCTCCAAGAATGCATCAGAAAGGGACTCTTCATCGAGGAGAAAGACTTTCGCGGGGACAAATCCATCTACCACTGGCAGCCCCTGTTCGCAGCCCAATGCCGGGAAATATTGGAGGAACGCAATCGCGTTCTCGCAGAGCACCTCCACCGAGTTGCTGCCCGCTTCTACCAGGACCTCGACATTTCCGAGAGTGTCAGCCAGGCCCTTGCTGGACGAGATCCTCATCAGGCCGTGACCGCCTTGATAGCCCATTGGTTGGATTATCTGCTGCGCAATGGCCGCTCCCGCCTTGAGCAACTGTGCTCTGACTTGCCGTCACCGTGGAATGACCACGCCGGTGTACTCCTGATCAGATCTATCTGCCGTGCGCTTACCGGCGATGAGCAGTCAGCGGTGGACCTTGTCCATCGCGCGTCTGCCGGCCTTTCTGCACTGGAGACCATGCGCCGGGGGCGGTTCGAACTGTATGTGGACTTGCTCGGGCTGATCCCGAACGATGGCAGCTTTGAGGTGTACGGCGTATCCGCGCGTTCCCCGGAAACCTCACACGGCGCAAGCCACCACCCGACCTCGCCGGACACCGCTACCTCTGTGTTGGGACAGCCGGGCGCCCGTGAGCCCGAGGAAGAGCACCCCACCGTTCTGCCTTCCCAGACCACACAATCTGCCGACCGGCATTCGGCAGTGGCGGATGAATTAGCCGTCACCTCGGAGATCGCGTTGGCGTACGCCGTGGCGGGCGATTTCCTGGCCGCTGATGAGCGGGTGGTCGACGCCTTGAACCTTGCCGACGAAGTCGGATGGAGCCCGGAGGGCCAGTTTCCAGGCCTCTGGCTGGCACAGGGAATCACGAGCTACTGGATCGATGATCTGGCTGACGCCCGGGCCCACTTGGACAAGGTTTCACCCTTGGAAGGTCGCGCCTCCTCGATCGACAAGTTATGCGCCGTCTACCGTGTGCTAGTCGATTGCGCGCGGAGCAATACAGCCCAAATCACCGATACAAGCCAGCTGCTGATGTCTCTCCAAGGCGGCGGACTACGCGGACCTTCGTGGAGTGCCTTGTCTACGATGGCAAACGCAAAAATTGCCGAAGCCGAAGGAGACTTGGCCGGCGCGCTGGAGATAGTGAAGCCTCTAGAGGACAGTGAGAATCCTGCCCTGGTGGATGCGTTCCTTGCCGAGTTGCTCAGGCGTGGCGGAAAATTTGGCGAAGCACTCAACCGCACGAGGGCCGTGACAGAGCGCGAGCTCGACTCTTACACGGGCACAAGTATCGCTCTGACTGAGGCGCTTTTGGCCGCCAAGGAAGGTGACATGGCCGCGGCGCATGAGCGGGTTGAGCACGCAGTTTCCCTCGCGGAGCCGCAGCGCATCCTTCGTCCCTTCGCAGAGCGCAGGGACGAACTATCTGTACTTCTCATGCAGCACGCGGTGTGGGGCACAGCACATGAGGCCTTTGTGGCGGCACAGCTGAAGGAGAATACCCACAGCGACGACCTGACGACATTCTTGTACTGGCGCCTCACGGAGCGTGAATTGGAAGTCCTTGCTTACATGCGCTCGATGATGACCGCGGCCGATATCGGAAAGGCACTGTTCATATCGGTCAACACCGTTAAGACGCACCAGCGATCTATTTACCGTAAGCTCGGCGCGGCAAGTCGGCGGGACGTGCTCAAGATTGCCGCAGCACGCGGAATCATCTAGTGCCTCCGGTGCGGCCGAGGCCGGACTGGCAGGCTTCCGGTTTCATCCGTGAGGGGTGAGGCCGCGGTTCATCCCTGAAGACGGTGAATGGAGCCGCGCCTACGCCCCGGAAGCTTTGCTCACTGGGTGAGGACTACTTTAAGGGCCTTGGTTTCCGCAGCACGAGAGAAGGTGTCGTAGGCATCCACTATTTCCGTGAGCGGGAAATGATGTGTAGCGAACTTTTCCGCGGGAATCCGATGCTGGGCCACCAGTTTCAGGAGCATGGGAGTGGTGTTGGCATTGACTAATCCCATGCTGATGTTGATGTTCTGGATCCACAGATTCTCCAAATTCTGGCGCGAACCGACGGGCGTGCCTAGAGGACGGGATGCGATCATTACCGGCACTCATTGCTTTGTCGCCCACACACGACAACCGCCCCGCAACCTCGGCTGCATTCCCTTCGGACTCCGAGGGACTATGAGGGGGGCGGGCCTCACGCCACTGCCGCCTCCCGCCGTCGCATCCCCACTGTGGCGGCGACACCGGCGAGGACAGCGATAGTCACCATCCACCACGCACCGCTCCAGTCCGTCGTCGAGCCGTTGGGAACTGGTGTGTGGGCAAATGGCGACACATCGCGGATGTTTTGGTCGAGGCCTATCATCCCCCCGAAGATGCCCAGCACCACCCCGGCGGCCAGTAGAAACCACCCTGCTGCGATAGTCGCGGATGGCCAGACAACAAACACGAGTGCGGGGACGGCAAGGTAGATGAGGGCGGCGGGAAGCTGTGCCGCTGCGGTCTCCCAGACCGTGCCCGGAGCTATCGAGGTATCACCGACGCGCGTCAGGGATGCCCACGCCCCGAGTGCTGTCAGCAACATGACCACGACCACCGAGGCCGCCCCCACCACCAGGTAGCTGGCCAGCCATTGCAGCCGGCTGACGGGGGCGGCGAGCAGGAGTTCCGCCCTGCCGGCCGCCTCCTCCTGGCGCAGCCGGATCACCGCCTGTAACCCGCAGGCGGCCGCCAAGACGCCAGCAATGGAGAACATCGCCGAGATCATCAGCTGAGTCAGGGACACGCCCTGTGATTGCAGCATCGCACGCAAGGCAGAGCTGACGCTGCTGTTGGTTGTGCCTGCGGCCGCGACGGCACTGCCCAGCGAACCCGCCAGCAGACCAATCGTCAGCCCACCTAGGCTCCAGCCGATGATCGAACCGGCCTGCAGCCGCAGAGCCAGCGCGGTTGGACTGCGCAGTCCCCGGTGTGCGTCCACTCGACCGGGAAACGCACCCACCATGCTCGCGCCGCTGTCCCTCCGGTCGAGCAGGAGCCACGCCGCAGTAGCGCAGACGACCGCGAGGGCTAGCGGCAGAAGCAATGGCCCCCATCGATCACCGCTGTAGGCGAACGTCTGCTGACCCCACCCGATCGGCGATAGCCAGCTCGCCGCACCTGCCGTCATGGCAGTTCCGTCGGTGCTGGGTGTGCCGGTGGCGTCCCCAATGCCACGCAGCAGGTAGGCCAGGACAACCAGCGCAGCGGAAATTCCGTTCGCTCCGCGGGATGTCGCCACCAGCTGTGCCACCAGCAGCGCCATACCCAAAAAGGCTAGCCCGACGGCGCCGACGGCCGCCCCGGCTACCACGGAACCAGCGGGATCGAGCCCCTGCAGGGCGAAGCCGGCGCATACCGCGAGCGCCACGAGGACGTTGGCTGCGGTGCCGTGCAGCGCAGTGGCCAGGGCGGGTCGGCGTCGGCCTGCCGGCGTGGCCTCCACCAGCTCGGAAACGCCGGTTTCCTCGTCGGCCCGTGAATGGCGAACGGCCAAGAAGGTACTCATCAGTCCTGCCAACAGGGCGAGGAAAGCGTAAATCTGGAAGAACGTGAAGGCGCCTTGGCTTGACCCGCGGGCCAGGCCGCGCAGCATCAGGATGGCGGGGTTGGCGATGGCTACCTGCAGAATTTCGGCTCGGTCGGACTCGTCGCCGTAGGTCTGCTGGATGGCGGAAGCCGAGAACAAGGCAAGCGCCCCTATGCCCAGCACCCAGATGGTCATTTGCCAGCGGTCGCGCCGGAGTCGCTGGCCCCACAGGACCATCAGTGCCTGCACCTCAGTCACGGCCTTTCGCACCGAGCGGGTGCCCCCGGTGCGCAGGCCTGCCCTGGGCTGCTTCCCTCGGCGGGTGCTCCTCACCAACATCGAAGCGACCCGGCACCGTCGTGTCGCCATAGTGGCGGAGGAACAGCTCCTCGAGGGACGGCGGTATGATCGTCAACCCCCGAACACGGAGGGCGCCCAGAAGCGGAAGCACCTCAGCGATCCGGTCTGAGTCGACCCCAAACCTGACCCTTGCGCCGTCGGTGGACACGTTGTGGACGGCACCGTGCTCCCGCAGAGCGTGCGTATCCATGCCGTCCGCAGCGAAGGAGACCTCCGAGCGGGTGAGGTGGCGCAGGGACTGCAGCGTTCCCGTATCGACGATTTGGCCAGCGCTAATAATGCTGACGCGATGGCACAGCACCTCAACTTCGGTGAGGATGTGGCTGGAGAGGAGCACGGTGGCACCGCGTTCGACGACGGTGAGCGCCTCCCGCCGGAAGGCCGCCTCCATGAGCGGGTCGAGGCCGCTGGTGGGCTCGTCGAAGAGGTAGAGTTCGGCATCCGTGGCAAGGGCGGCAATCAGTGCCACCTTCTGCCGATTGCCCTTGGAGTAGGTGCGGCACTTCTTACCGGGATCAAAGTCGAAGACCTCGCACAGGCGTGCCTTGCCTTGCCGGTAGGTCTGATCGTTTGAGGTCCCGCCGCGCAGGCGTGATAGAAGGTCGATGATCTCGCCGCCGGAAAGATTCGGCCAGAGCCGAACATCACCTGGCACGTAAGCGAGGCGGCGGTGCAACTCCACAGGCTGCCCCCACGGGTCAAGGCCCAGGACGGTGGCTGTGCCGGAGGTCGCTCTGGCGAGACCTAAGAGGATGCGGAGGGTGGTGGACTTGCCGGCACCGTTGGGTCCCAGGAAACCATGGATCTCGCCCTGCTGGACTTCGAGGTTGAGTCCATCGAGCGCGTGGACCCTGCCGAAACGCTTGTGCAAATCAACGGTCTGGATGACGGTGTCCATATTCGAAAGGTACTCGGCTTCTCAGTTTTGTGAAGCTTCCGACGCAAGCTGCGGGAAAGTTGCCTCACTTCGGCGGCGGACGCCCGGAGGCGCATCTGGCGGGCTGCCATGGGCTGCGGTGTACTGGTGTGAATGGAGCCGCAGAAAGGTGTTCCCGGCCCTACCGATGAACTGCTGCGACCGGGCCGGGACGCCCCGCTAGATCCGCTTGAGGATCCAGCACGATTGCTGCGGGATCTGCGCGCAAGCCGCTCCGGTCTGTCTGAGCGTGAAGCCGCCCGGCGGCTGGTGGTATACGGGTCCAACGAGCTCTCCCGCCGGTCGGGCCGCCAGTGGCCCCGCCAGCTCGCCCGGCAGTTGACCCATCCGCTGGCGCTCCTGCTCTGGCTCGCGGCCGTCCTCAGCTACCTCAGCGGTTCGGCCGCATTGGCTGTCGCCATCGCCGTCGTGATTCTGCTGAATGCCGCGTTTGCCTTTCTTCAGGAACGCCATGCCGAGAACGCCGTCGAAGCGCTGGCCGCCTATCTTCCGCCGCAGGCACGGGTCCTGCGCGACGGACTGGAGAAGCCGGTGGAGGCCGGGCGGAAGGGTGATTGCGCCAAGAGCAGCCCTCCGCCTCCTACCGCGATGGCCCCGACGCCGGCAACGCCGAGTGCCACAGCTTGCCTGCGGCTGAGTGGCTTCATCCCCCGGTCTCACCGAGCGTCCGAAGTGCCTCGCGGTACTCCTCCGTAGTGAGCTCTCCCCGTGCGTAGCGCTCCGCCAGGATTTCCCGGGCCCGGCTATCTCGAGCAGTCCGGGCGCCGCCTGCGCCACGGCTCGGCATTCCGCCCCCGATAAGCCGGACCACCAGGATGACGAGCAGGACCAAACCAACGATGAGCAAGATCCAGAAGATCCACATCCAGCCCATGCCCGGCCAGCCGTAGAAATCCATCATGGCCTCACCCCTGATGCTGGGCCACCGATGCCTGCCTCATTGCGGCCTGCAACTGAAATTAGGTCGATAGTAGACCCACATCGCCCCATCTGTAACCGTAAGAGGGGTCGGAAATGCCTCGACGCGGTCGGGCGACCCCAGGGCGGCTTGATAGCTGCGATTGTGCATCATCAATTTCTCGTTGGCACGCCCATGGGAATCACCCCCATGTTGTGGCGGTCGTAGTACTCCGTCCTTATTCCTCGCCGGTCGCTTTCAGCCGGTCCGTCTGGTCGATGATCGGTGCGGACGCTAAACCCCCCGCACGATTGTCCGTTAGTGACGGCCGCGGGAACGGCTGTTCCTGTTACGCGGTGTCCGAGTGCGCACGATCGTCCTCAGGACCCTCAGTCGGTTTCCGGCGCACGAGTTCGGTGGGAATGTGTTTCGAAAACAGCAGCGACAGGGCTGAGATGAAGAGCAGTGCCACGAACGATATACGGAGCGAGGACACTTGCGAGTCCGTGTACAAGGAGGTCAGAGTAGCGGCGTCGCTGGCTGACAAGCCCGCCTGTATAGCGATGCCGTTCACGGTTGACACGGGTACGATCTGAACCCCCGATTGGGTGCTGGTCGCCACGATTTCCTTGGTGATGCTGGAAAGGTCGCTGCTGTCCACGGCACCCAGGAATGAGGTCGACAGGGCAGAGATCAGGACGGATCCGATCAGGGCAGTCCCGAGCGAGGAGCCGAGGTTCTGGAAAACTCCCTGGAGTCCCCCGACCTCGCTGGACTCTTCCGCGCCAACACTCGACATTGTTACATTGCCGATCTGGGACGCCAAAAGTCCCAAGGCGGCGCCAGCGAAGAACATTCCAACAGCAAAGAGGAAACTCCGAAGGTCTAGGGACACCGAGCCGAGGAGGACGAAACTGCTCACGACCAGAATGAGTTGACCCAGCCGAATGATGCGTCGCGGGGACCAGATGGCCGTCATCCGGGTACCAAGGATTGAGAACAAGACCAGGGCGAGCGACAGGGGAAGGATCCTGATCCCGGTGTCCAGGGCGTTGTATCCCAGAGTCATCTGCAAGTACACCGGAATCATGAAGAACAGGCCCGCCGTGACCATGTACTGGGCGCCTAACACCGACAAGCCGGACCGCAGCCGCTTAATGGACAACATGGAGACGTGGACCAGCGGGGGCTGCCCCCGCTGGTCCAGGGCTTCCTGACGGATGAAGAACAGCCACAGCAGAAACCCGCCCGCCAAAATCAAGTAGGGCACCAGGGACACGCCCAGCGGATTGATCGGAACCCCGCCGATCTCGGGAGAGTCTTTGGGCAGGATCCAGCCCCAGGTCTTGCTCTGGAGCATGGCAAACACGACCAGGGTCAGGCCAGCCGCCGAGAGCAGCACGCTGAGAAAATCGATCCGTATTCTTTCCGGGCGGCTGGTGTCCGGCACGAGCCGCACGAAGGCGAGAACAAGTGCCATGACAACGACTTCACCGAGGAACACGTACCTCCAACTCAGGTACGTCGTGACGTAGCCGCCGATCAGCGGGCCGAGGGCGACGGCGACGCCTGAGGTCGCGCCGATGATCGCGAACCCTGTCACCCGGTCCCGGTCCTTGTAGTTGTTGGCGATGAGGGCCGCGATGGCCGGTATCACCAGGACCGCCCCAAGCCCTTCGATCACCGACCACCCAATGAAAAGCACGGTGATGTTGGGACTCAACGCCGTGGTGAGCGAGCCACATGCGTAGACAATGGAGCCGACGACGAACGCGGGCCGCCGCCCCCAGACATCACCGAGCTTGGCACCCAGCAACATCAGCGAGGCCATCGTGAGCGTGTAGAACGTGATCGCGGCCTGCATCGCCGCCACCGTCGTATTAAGGTCCTTGACGACCGTAGAGATTGAAACGTTCATCACGGTGCTGTCCAACACCATGACGAATTGCGCGCACCCTAGGATGATGCCAGCAGTCCACTTCTTCACAGTGCCACGCCTTTCTCGAGGTGCTGGCTTCGGGGCGAACGTTGCGCACCAGCGGCAGGAAGGGCGCCAGGTTCCTCAGGTTCCTCCAGCCGTGACCCGGCCTGCCCAGTTCGACAATGGTCGGCGGATCGTCGGGAGAACCCGGCCGACGGCGGAGGCGTGGCTGGAGCCGAAGCGGCCGGCGATGGCGGTGTGGCGCCGATCCGCATCAGAACACCGAACCGGTCATAGCGGATGTCGCCTCCGACGACCTTGCCGTCCGTTCTCACCGGACGATTTCGGGCGGTTCGACCGAGATCTTCTTACTGGTGGACTGCTGCCCACGAGCTTCGTCATCGGACTTTCCTCCTCGAAACGTTTGGGCCGCGTCCCCTCCCGCCGAACAACCGTGGGCTTGCCACAAGTTGTCCCCTTCATCTTCCTCACCCGCCCCAAGAGTGGCAATATGCTGAAACCTTGGGGTCAGGGGCGGGATCCGGCACGTTCCCGGCCAGCCGATGGGAATGGCGGAGCGGCCCTGCTGCAGATGGCAGCACAGCATGATGTGGGCGGCCTTTGCCGGGCGCCTGCCCGAGGGCCGCGTCTGGTCCTATCCGTAGTCGCTGAGCCAGACGGTGGAGTCGAGTCCGTCGGACAGCGCCGACCTTCGAACGAAGGGGCTCAGTCGTCGAACGCCGGTGGGTCGGCGAGCATGGCTGCCACCTCTGCCCGGTCGGGAGTATAGGATCCGGGCCGTCTGACGGTCAGGCCTGAGGTGGCGACGGCCCGGTGGAGGGCCTCTTGGACGTCGGCCCAGCGGGCCTGCCGGAAGCGGTCGCGTCCCTGGACGCCGCCGAGCAGGCCAGCGTCCAGCAACCCGGAGATGAGTCCGGCCATAAAGGAGTCCCCTGCGCCGACCGTATCGGCGACCTCTACGTTCATCTGGTCCACAACCAGCATGTCGCTGTCCGAACCGAGCGCCGCCCACGCTCCCCACGGGCCACGGGTGACAACGACCATGGCGGGCCCCATGGTCCGCCAGCGTCGCATGACCGCTTGGAGCGGCTTCCCAGCGTAGAGCCATTCGACGTCCTCTTCGGAGGCCTTGACCAGGTCCGAGAGCGAGATCAACTCCTCGATCCGCTGCATCACGGTTTGAGGGGAATGCATCAGTGCGGGGCGGACATTAGGGTCGTAGGAAACCGTGGCGTGGTCCCGGACAGCCTTCACGGTCTGCAGCAACTGGGTGCCACCCGGTTCGAGCGTGGCCGCAATGCTCCCGGTGTGCAGGTGGTTGACGGCGTCGAGGTCCCCCATGGCAGGAAGTTGCCAGGTCAGATCAAAGTCGTACGATGCACTACCAGCGGCGTCCAGGGTCGCATATGCCACCGAAGTACGCTCGGCGCCGTCACTGCCCTCGTGCAGTTGTGCGCCCGCGGCGCGTGCCCATTCGGTGATCTGACCTCCCCTGAGGTCGCGGCCGAACCATGTGCCCACAGTCGTGTCGTGGCCCAACCGTGCCAGGCCGCAGCCGACGTTTAGCAGGCTGCCCCCAACGTGCTCCTCTGACTTTCCGTCGTGCCACACCACATCGACGAGGGCCTCGCCGAGGGAAAGGACCTTGGGCCCGTTCATGGGTCGCCTCCTACTTTTCGCTCAGGCGGAGGCTCGCCAGTGCGAGAGACCGAGCTGTTCTTCCATCTCTTCCAGCGGCACGCCCTTGGTCTCCGGCATCACTTTCAGGACCCAGATCAGCTGCCCGATCATGCAGACGAAGAAGATCGAGAAGGCCCAGCCGCCGCCCAGTGCCGCAATCACCGGTGGGAATGCCCACGAGGTAATCGCCGCAAACACCCAGTGGGTGAGGCTTCCCAACGACTGCCCGCGGCCGCGGATGCGGTTGGGGAAGATCTCGGAGATGAAGACCCAGATCACCGCCCCCTGCCCGAAGGCGTGGGCAGCGATGAACACCAGCAGGCCGGCCAGAACCAGGACGCTGGAGGTCGGTGTGAAGACAGGCTCGAAGGAGAACATCACAGCGGCGAGGAATCCGAGGCTGAGCAAATAGCCGATCGAGCCAACCAACATGAGCCGGCGCCGACCGAACCGATCGATGACCGCCAGCGCGGCCATGGTGGCTACCAGGTTCATCAGGCCCACCGCCACGCTCATCAGGAAGGCGTCGTTCGTGCTCGCACCGGCCTTCATGAGCACAGTGGGGGCGTAGTAGAGAATGGCGTTGATGCCTGACAGTTGGTTGAAGGCGGCAATGGCCACGGCCAACAGGATGACCCTCCGGTGCTGCGGCGTGAAGAACGGGACGGTGGGTGCATTCTCCGCAGCGGCGAGCGAGGCACGGACCTCACTGATCTCCAGTTCGAACTCGGCTTCGGTGGTGCTGAGCCTGCGGGCGACCTCGGCGCCCCGCTGGTCCTGGCCAGCGCTTAACAACCAGCGCGGCGTTTCGGGCACGGTGAACAACAGGAGCAGGAAAACGGCTGCCGGGATGGCCATCACTCCGAACATCCATCGCCAAGCGATATCGGCGGGCAGGGAGACGCGGATGAGGTAGTTCGACAGATAGGCCAGCAGGATACCGAGCACAATGTTGAACTGGACCAAGCCCACCAGACGTCCTCGATGGGCAGCCGGGGAAATCTCCGCGGTGTAGATCGGGGCGCATACGCTGGCCATGCCCACCCCGATACCCCCGAGGAGCCGGAAGATCATGAACGGCACGAGGCTCGTGGCCGTAGCCGAACCCAGCGCCCCAACCACGAACAGGCCGCCGATGACGAATAGCATCTTTTTGCGCCCATACCTGTCCGCCGGCGCTCCGGCGGACAAAGCGCCCACAATGGTGCCGAGGAGGGCAGTGGCAACGGTGAAACCAAGACCCGCAGGACTGAGGTTGAACTGCTGCTGCAGCGCAGCAACGGTTCCCGAGATAACCGCGGTGTCGAAACCGAAGATCAGGCCGCCGAGCGATGCGACGATGGCACTGCGAATGACGAGAGGTCGCATGTGATGTCCAAAGGTGAGGTGGCCGTTCCCCCGCGCCCTCGCCCAGGGGACGACCGGAAGTTATGTTCCAGCCGATCGACGTGCACCTCGAGGCTCCCGAAGTCGTCCCCGATCGTGACAGGTGTTCGACTTTATGCGTGGAAGCCAGCCCGGAGGTGGTCCCCACCGCGGTGGTTCACTGGGCAAACCGCCGGTTGCACCGCCGTCGACACGCAAGGCGCCGTCGGTCGGAGGACATGTACAGCGCAGGGAATTAAAGCGGGGATGCGCTCTGCCGTCATACCGTCGAATCCACCGGCTTTGGTTCCCTAGGGGAATTTTATACCTGAGTGGCAAGGGAGTGACGGGGATATTCCCTCCGCTCCCTTCTTTTTTCCTTCAGCCGCCGGACGAAAGGGTCCCCGATAATCTGCAACTGGCTGTGACGCCGTACGCGGGAAGCTCTTTTCGGTATGCCGGGTACCCCGAGGCGAAGGCTAGCTCCGGTGGGCGCCGTCGGCGGTGAGGCCATAAAGCGCCAGATTCCAGCCGCGGTCACCAAGAACGATCGTCCCGCGTTTGACCCTGCCGTCCTGATCGAGCCACCGGAGGTGGTCGCCGTCGGCGTCAGCCCGGTAGCCGGATTGGCGGGCCACCCATACGCCCTCGGCAACCGCACGTTCCCGGCTGTCGGCCCACCACCACCAGCGACTCACCAGGCTCAGGACCGCAAGTGTGAAGCCGAACAGGCCGGTGAGCACCCCGGACAAGGGCGGCAGAACCGGGATGAAGGTGAGCGCGACCGCGCAGGCCATCGCGGCGAGCAGAAGACCAACCGGATGGTTCCATCTGCGCGGGGCCGGAGTCCGTGGAGTGTGCGCGACGGCGGGGAAAACCCGCACGGGTTCGGGCAGCGTTCGGGTATGGCCATAGCCGTCGTAGAGGTTCATCGAGTCCATCGGGATACTTCCTGGCGTGCGGGAATCAGGGTGAAGGAGGGTAAAAGCAGCCCTGTGGGCCGGCCAGTGTGGCCGCCCCGCCGGTTAGCCGCGGAATCCGGGCAGCTCAGCCCCTGCAGCTCCGTGCCGGCGTCGAACGCTTCCTTTAAATTCAAACATTTGCTCAGGCGGTGCTGTCCAGTCAGATGGCTATCTGATTGGTCACACCGGACCCGCGCCCTTCGCATCTGGTCCAGTCAAATGAAGGGACCGGCACGGAGGTCACCGCAGCACGGAAGAAATCGACAGTGTTTGGCCCGATGCCGCCAAGTGCTGCCGATGAGCGCCGCCGCAGTTTCTCTGTGGGCATGACAAAACGTCGACCTATCTGAGCGTTGCTCAGATAGGTCGACGGTTTCACTTGGATAGGTCGGGATCTCCCGGCGGCGACGACGAACCGACCTAGAAGTCCCAGTCCTCGTCTTCGGTGTTGACGGCCTTGCCGATCACGTAGGAGGAGCCGGAGCCGGAGAAGAAGTCGTGGTTCTCGTCCGCGTTGGGGCTCAGGGCGGAGAGGATGGCCGGGTTCACGTCCGTGACGGTGGCCGGGAACATGGCCTCGTAGCCCAGGTTCATCAGCGCCTTGTTGGCGTTGTAATTCAGGAACTTCTTGACGTCCTCGGCCAGGCCAACGGAGTCGTAGAGGTCGTGGGTGTACTGCACTTCGTTTTCGTACAGCTCGTAGAGCAGCTCGAAGGTGTAGTCCTTCAGTTCCTGCTTGCGCGCTTCGGACTCCCCCTCGACGCCCTTCTGGAACTTGTAGCCGATGTAGTAACCATGGACGGCCTCATCGCGAATGATGAGTCGAATCAGGTCCGCGGTGTTCGTCAGCTTGGCCCGTGAGGACCAGTACATCGGCAGGTAGAAGCCGGAGTAGAACAGGAAGGACTCCAGCAACGTGGAGGCGACCTTCCGTTTGAGCGGGTCATCGCCGTAGTAGTAGCCCTCGATAATCCGGGCCTTCTTCTGCAGGTTTTCGTTCTCGGTGGACCACCGGAACGCCTCGTCAATCTCCTTGGTGGAGCACAAAGTGGAGAAGATCGAGGAGTAGCTCTTGGCGTGCACCGATTCCATGAATGCGATGTTCGTGTAGACGGCTTCCTCGTGCGGGGTCAGCGCATCCGGGATCAGGCTGACTGCGCCGACGGTTCCCTGAAGCGTATCCAGCAGGGTCAAACCGGTGAAGACGCGCATGGTGAGCAGCTTTTCGTCTTCGGTCAACGTGCCCCAAGACTGCACATCGTTGGACAGCGGGACCTTTTCGGGCAGCCAGAAGTTGTTGCAGAGCCGGTTCCAGACCTCAACGTCCTTCTCGTCCTCGATCCGGTTCCAGTTGATCGCTTCCACGTGGCTCAGAAGCTTGACCTTCTCGGCTGACATCGTGTCCCCTTCTTCCCAAAGTCTGTGTTGTTCCATGATGCCCGAATGCCGGCCGTGGTGCGGCCGGCGGTCGCCAGCGGGTGGACCGAAATGCCGGCGTCCCGTAGGGCAGGTACGACGGCGGGCGGGCACCCGCCGTCGTACTTTTCAGTTGTCCGGGGCTGCTACAGCATGCAGCTGACGCAACCCTCTACTTCGGTTCCTTCGAGCGCGAGCTGGCGGAGCCGGATGTAGTAGATGGTCTTGATGCCCTTGCGCCACGCGTAGATCTGCGCCTTGTTGATGTCGCGGGTGGTGGCGGTGTCCTTGAAGAACAGCGTCAGCGACAAGCCCTGGTCCACGTGCTGGGTAGCCGCGGCGTAGGTGTCGATGATCTTCTCGTAACCGATTTCGTACGCGTCCTGGTAGTACTCCAGGTTGTCGTTGGTCAGGTACGGCGCCGGGTAGTACACGCGGCCCAGCTTGCCTTCCTTGCGGATCTCGATCTTGGACGCCACCGGGTGGATCGAGGAGGTGGAGTTGTTGATGTAGGAGATCGAACCGGTCGGCGGCACGGCCTGCAGGTTCTGGTTGTAGATGCCGTGCTCCATGACCGAAGCCTTCAGCTCCCGCCAATCGTCCTGGCTGGGGATCTCCACGTTCGCGAACAGTTCCTTGACCCGCGCGGTCTGCGGCAGCCACTCCTGCTCGGTGTACTTGTCGAAGAACTCGCCCGAGGCGTACTTGGACTTCTCGAAGCCGCCGAAGGTCTGGCGGTGTTCAATCGCCAGCTTGTTCGAGGCCCGCAGGGCGTGGAACAGCACGGTGTAGAAGTAGATGTTGGTGAAGTCGAGCCCCTCTTCGGAACCGTAGTGCACCCGCTCGCGGGCCAGGTAGCCGTGCAGGTTCATCTGGCCCAGGCCGATGGCGTGCGACTGCAGGTTGCCTTCGGCAATCGAGGGCACCGAGTTGATGTAGGACATGTCCGACACGGCGGTCAGCGCGCGGATGGCGGTCTCGATGGAGGTGCCGAAGTCGGGCGAATCCATGGTCTTGGCGATGTTCATCGAGCCGAGGTTGCAGGAGATGTCCTTGCCGATCTCGGCGTAGGTCAGGTCCTCGTTGTACAGCGACGGCGACGAAACCTGCAGGATCTCCGAGCACAGGTTGGACATGATGACCTTGCCGTCGATCGGGTTGGCCCGGTTCACCGTGTCCTCGAACATGATGTAGGGGTAGCCCGACTCGAACTGGATCTCGGCCAGCGTCTGGAAGAACTCGCGGGAGCTGATCTTGGTCTTCTTGATCCGGCTGTCGTCGACCATCTCGTAGTACTTCTCCGTGACGGAGATGTCCGAGAACGGCACACCGTAGACGCGCTCGACGTCGTACGGGGAGAACAGGTACATGTCCTCGTTCTTCTTGGCCAGCTCGAAGGTGATGTCCGGGACGACCACGCCGAGCGAGAGCGTCTTGATCCGGATCTTCTCGTCCGCGTTCTCGCGCTTGGTGTCCAGGAAGCGGTAGATGTCCGGGTGGTGGGCATGCAGGTACACCGCGCCGGCACCCTGCCGGGCGCCGAGCTGGTTGGCGTAGGAGAAGCTGTCTTCGAGCAGCTTCATGACCGGGATGACGCCGGAGGACTGGTTTTCGATCTGCTTGATCGGCGCGCCGTGCTCGCGGATGTTGGTCAGCGACAGCGCCACGCCGCCGCCGCGCTTGGACAGCTGCAGGGCGGAGTTGATGCCGCGGGCGATCGACTCCATGTTGTCTTCGATGCGCAGCAGGAAGCAGGAGACCAGCTCGCCGCGCTGGGCCTTGCCCGCGTTGAGGAAGGTCGGGGTGGCCGGCTGGAAGCGGCCGTCGATGATCTCGTCCACCAACTGGGTGGCCATGGCCTCGTTGCCGCGGGCCAGGTGCAGGGCCACCATGCAGACCCGGTCTTCGTAGCGCTCCAGGAAACGCTTGCCGTCAAACGTCTTCAGCGTGTACGAGGTGTAGAACTTGAACGCGCCCAGAAAGGTCTCGAAGCGGAACTTCTTCTTGTAGGCCCGGTCGTAGAGCGAGCGGATGAAGTTCATCGTGTACTGGTCGAGCGTTTCGCGCTCGTAGTACTCGTTCTTGATCAGGTAGTCGAGCTTTTCTTCCAGATCATGGAAAAAGACCGTGTTGTTGTTCACGTGCTGCAGGAAGTACTGGTGTGCAGCCTCGCGGTCGGCTTCGAACTGGATCTTGCCATCCGGGCCGTAGAGGTTAAGCATGGCATTGAGCTCGTGGTAGCCCAGCCCCTTGAAGGCGGCCGGCAGCTCTGCCTTGGCGTCGGCTATGGGCGCGTGTGCAACTGTCGTTTCCAAAAGAGTTCCAATCCTTGCTTGACCCGGTCTACGTCCTCGGACGTGCCCATGAGTTCGAATCGATAGAGAAGGGGCACCTGGCACTTTGCTGCGATTTTCTCCGCCGCCAGGCAGTAGGTGGTGCCGAAGTTCGTGTTGCCGGCACCGATCACGCCGCGCAGCAGGCGCCGGTTCTCCTCGAGGTTGAGGAATTTAATGACCTGCGGCGGAATCGAGTTCCTGCCGGATTCCCCGCCATAGGTGGGCAGCACCAGCACGAACGGCCGGAGTGCTTGCAGCGTCTCCTGCTGGGTGCGCAGCGGGATCCGTGCCGCCGGCAGTCCCAGCTTCTGCATGAAGCGGTCCGTGTAGCCGGAGGCCGAGGAGAAGTAGATCAAGTCCGTGTCGGCCGTCCCGCCGGCCGCCGGGCCTGCCTGCTGCGTCCTGGCGTCCTCACTCATCAGCAGCTCGGTCATGACGTGTGGTTCTGGTTTCGCTCGGAGCGGTCAGGCTACGGAAGCGGCGGCCTGCGCCAGTTCCTCGATCTTGTCGGGGCGGAAGCCGGACCAGTGGTCCTGCTCGGTGACGACCACAGGGGCCTGCATGTAACCAAGGGAACGGACACGCTCCAGCGCTTCAGGGTCCTGGGACAGGTCAACGCTCTGGTAGGCGATGCCCTTCTTATCCAGAGCCCGGTACGTGGCGTTGCATTGCACGCATGCTGGCTTGGTGTAAACCGTTACAGTCATGGTCCTTCTCCCCTAATTCGGTACGACGTTTCTGCTGTTTTCCTGGCTGCGCGGCCTCCTCTGGAAGGACCCGGGCTCACTGCCCAACAGCTGCTCCAATACTACATCTAGTGGACCCGGCCGATCGGAACCCCAAGATGATGTATTACAAGTATGTCATTCCATTCCCGGCTTCGTCCACAGCCCATGGGGATATCTTTCGGTGGTTAAACAGTTGATATTCCGGCCTTCTCGATCCGCCGTCCACAGCCTGTGGATTCCCTGCCCACAGCTTGGGAAAGTATCGTGTCGCCACATCCTCGGCGTGTCGCTCGTAGTGCGGCCGCTACTAGATGTTGTGGTCCATGGTCGGAAGGTGTCCGCGCTCACCGCTCGGGGAGTGCTCTGGACGATAGCGCGTCGGCCTGACACTTTCGCGCTGTGCACCGGTTCGCCGCGGCGCCGGGTGGCCGACTCCGGATGGCCGACGCCGGGTGGCCGCGGCGCCGGGTGGCAGTCCCCCAAAAGGACCCTCCCCCGGCGGGTCCTTCTGCGCCCCATTAATAGAACGCTTCCGGACGCCGCCGCATTCCTTCGGCCAGCAGACAATCGCACCCGGAGAGCGGCCCAGCCGGCGCGGGCTCGCTGCCCGCACCGGCAGGCCCCTCCAGCGCACCGAGCCAAACCTCCGGCACCCCCACAGCCCAAGGTAGGCTTGGCTCCATTGCCCGCATGCAACAGGAGAACTGATGGTCAACACGGTGCACCTGCGCACACTGCTCGAGGTGACCCGGCGCGGCTCGTTCGCCGCGGCAGCCGCCAATCTGGGCTATACGGCCTCGGCGGTCTCGCAGCAGATGTCCGCCCTGGAGCGCGAAACCGGCGCCCAGCTGTTCGAGCGGTCGGCTCGCAGCGTCCAGCCGACCGAAACGGCACTGGTAATGTCCCGGCACGCGGCCAAGGTGCTCACGGACATCGATGCCCTGCTGGCGGCCACTGCGCGCAGCCAAGACACCAGCACGCAGGAAATTCGCTTAGGCATTTTCCCCAGCCTGGCCACGTATGTACTCCCCCGCCTGTTGCAGGCACCGGAATGGCCTGGTCTGGGAATCAATCTCAAAGTATCGGTCGCCGAGCCCGGGCAGACCATCCAGGGGCTACGTGCCGGCGGCGGGCTCGACGTCGCCCTGGTCTTTCAGGTGGGACAAGGCGGCTTGGCCTGGCCCCACACCGTGAGCCGGCAGTGGATCGGCGACGACAATTTCCGCGTGGTGCTGCCCGAATCGTGGGGCATCCGTCCCGGAGCCTCGGTGACGGCCTCGCAGCTGGCCGAGATGCCGTGGATCATGCACCACCCGGGCACGGCGGACGCCACCGTGATTGAGCGGCTCTTCGCCAGCTGCAACCTTCATCCGCGCGTGGTGGCCCACTGCGACGACTTCAATGCCAGCCTGGCCATGGCCGGCGCCGGGCTGGGTGCGGCGCTGGTCCCGGAGCTGGCCATGTACAACGGACCGGACGGGATTGTGGTGCTGGATGTTCCGGAAATCCGATTGGCCCGAAACATCTTCGCGCTGCTGATCAACGACCGGCAGAACCCACAACTGGGCCTGTTCATGGACCAGTTGTCCCTGATCCTGCGCGACATGAGCATCACCACCCGGCGCGCCTGAGCGGAACGCCGGCGGCCACACCCCGCAGATAGGGACTCGGCACACCGGGCCGACACCCAGAGGCGACGGCCCCGCCGAGCCGGGGCACCGCCGTCGTCATTTGGCGCAAGAGAGAAACGGCAGGCGCCGCCGGTTCCCGTGATGGACGGGATCCGGCGGCGCCGTGCTGGTTATTGCTGGTGGAGGGTGGAGTTGCCTTACTTAGCGGTCAGGCCGTCCACATACTCCTGGTTTTCGCCGATCCACTTTTCCACGACCGGGCCGTAGTCGTCGGTGTCTGCCTCATTGAACATGGCGTTCTCCAGCGAGTACAGCGTCTTGGAGTCCATCTTGAAGTCCTTCAGCCATCCGGCCAGCGTCGGGAAGTCCTCCGCGAAGCTGGTGCTGGAGTAGGCGTAGATGCCCTCGGCATCGCCCAGGGTTCCCTCGGGATCTTCGAGGTCCTTGAGCGGGAAGGCATCGTAGGCCCAGTGCGGGCGCCACAGGGTGACGGCGATGTTCTCGCCGGCGGCGGTGGCCGACTTCAGCTCGGAGAGCATGGCGGGCGTCGATGAGGTCAGGTACTCCATTTTGTCCAGGCCATACGTCGGGATGACGTTCTTGGTGGTGGCCTGGGTCAGGCCGGCACCGGGCTCGATGCCCACCAGACGGTTGTCGAATTTGTCGGCATTGGCTGCGAGGTCCTTAAGCGAATCGACCGGCGCGTCCTCGTTCACTGCGATGGTCAGCTTCGCCTCGTCGTTCCACTTGCCCAGTTCGGTGATCTTGTCACCGTATTCCTTCAGGTAGTCGGCGTGCGTGACCGGGAGCCAGGTATCCAGTGTCACGTCATAGTCGCCGGTGGACAGGCCCGAGAACACCGGGGCCGGGTCGGCATTTTCCAGCGTGACCTTGTAGCCCTTCTCCTCCAGGATGGCCTTCCACAGCTCCGACGCGGCGATGCCCTCGTCCCAGCCGTTGAAGACCGCGATGGTGACGTCCTGCTTATCCCCGTTGTCCAGGCCGCTGGCCGCCTGGCCGCCGGCCTCGCCGCCGCCGCCACCACAGGCAGTCAGTCCGAGGGCTGCCACGGCGGCTAAGGCCGCGAGCTTGCTGTAATGCTTCATGTTGTTCCCTTCGTTATGCCCGCTGCGGGCACGTTGATTGGTCTTGGAGCCACGCGTGTCAGGCGTCCTGCAGGCTTTGCTTGGCGGGCCGGCGGGCGCGCTGGCGGCCGCCGGGCTGTGAGGCTTTGCCCACGCTGGCGGTCACTCGGTCCAGGAAGATGGCCAGGATGACCACGGCCAGTCCCGCTTCGAAACCGAGGCCGGCGTCGATCCGGTTCAGGCTGGCGACCACTTCGCCGCCCAACCCGCCGGCGCCGACCATCCCGGCGATGACCACCATCGACAGCGCCAGCATGATCACCTGGTTGATGCCGGCCATGATCGTGGGCATGGCCAGCGGAAGCTGGATCTTGCGCAGGATGCTGCCGGGGCTGGAACCGAAGGCGTAGCCCGCCTCCACCACTTCCTTGTCCACCCCGCGGATGCCCAGCTCGGTGAACCGCACGCCGGGTGCCATGGAGAAGATGATGGTCGCGATGATGCCGGGGACCACGCCGACCCTGAACATCACCAGAGCCGGAATCAGGTACACCATGGCGGGCATGGTCTGCATGAAGTCCAGGATTGGCCGGATGATCGCCGAAGCGGTGGCGGAACTGGCGGCAAGGATGCCGGCCGGGACGCTGATCACAATGGCCACCACGGTGGCGACGATGACCAGCGCGAACGATTCCATCGCGTTGTCCCACTGGTTCACGCCGACGATCAGCAGGAAGCCCACGGCGGTGCCCAGCGCCAGCTTCCAGCCCTTGGCCGCGTAAGCGATGGCAGCGAACACGATGATGACCACCAAGGAGGGAGGCGTGATGAGCAGCCACTCCAAACTGTCGTACGCGCCCAGGAAGACGCTGCGGATGAAGGCGAAGACGCCGGCGAAGGTCGCCAGCAGCCAGTCCAGAGCGACGTCGACCCAGTCGCCCAGCGGGATGCGGAATTCGAGATCCATTAGCGGGTTCCCCCTTCAGCCGACGTCTTAACGTCCAACGATGTCTTGTTGAGCGTGCGCGTGACTTCCTGTTCGGGAATCGGCGCGGGAGCGCTTTCGACAATCGGAATGTCCGTGGTGCTGGACGGCACATTGCCCAGGGCCGCCAGCAGGGTCACCCGCGGTATCACGCCCACCAGCCGGCCCTCGTCGTCGACCACGGGCAGCGGGATGGGACTCTCCACGGCCAGGCCGAAGAGTTCCGCGAGCGGGGTTTCGGCCCGCACCGGCCCGTTGCCGTTGCGGACCGCGGCGGCCAGGTCCGGCGCCCGCGATTCGACCAGATGCATCACATCCCGGTCGCGCACCGTGCCGAAGAAGGTCCGGCGCCGGTCCACCACGAAGGCTGCCGACGTCTGCAGGTCGCGCATGGTCCGCAGCGCGTTCCGCGGTCCGCTCGAGAGACTGACGACGGCGCGGGCCGGCTCCATCACCGATCCGGCCGTCAGCACGCGTGTTCGGTCCACATCCTGGACGAACTGCGCCACGTAATCATTTGCCGGGTGAGTCAGGATGTCGTCGGGTGTGCCGATCTGCACAATCCGGCCGTCTCGCATCACGGCGATCCGGTCGCCCAGGAACATGGCCTCGTTCAGGTCGTGGGTAATGAACACGATGGTCTTGCCCAGGTCCGCCTGCAGCGCGACCAACTGTTCCTGCATTTCGCGGCGGATCAGCGGGTCCAGGGCGGAGAAGGCCTCGTCCATCAGCAGAATGTCGGTCTCCGCGCAGAGCGCACGGGCCAGCCCGACGCGCTGCTGCATACCGCCGGAGAGTTCGGACGGGAACTTGTCGCCCCAGCCTTCCAACCCCACCAGCTTCAGCACCTTCTCGGACCGTGCCAGCCGTTCAGCCTTGGCCACACCCTGAACCTCGAGGGCGTAGGCGGCGTTGTCCGCGACGGTGCGGTGCGGCATGAGGGCGAAGTGCTGGAAGACCATCGAGATCTTTTGCTGCCGGACCTTCCGGAGCTCTCCGTCCGAGATCGTGGAAATGTCCGTGCCGCCGACCACCACGTTGCCCGCGGTCTGCGGCTGCAGCCCGTTGAGGGTGCGGATCAAGGTCGACTTACCGGAGCCGGAGAGCCCCATCACCACGAAGATTTCACCGGCCCGGACATCGAACGACGCGTCGATCACTGCGGCAGTCCCCAGCGCGGAGACCTCCTCGCGCGTCTTTCCGGCCTTCAGCCGCTTGACGGCTTCGGCCGGTCGCTTGCCGAAGACCTTGTAGACATTTTGTACGCTCAGTGCGATTTGTTCGTTCACTACGGCCCATCTACGCTGCGGCGCCGCCAGGAGCGGACGGCTTTGCAACGATTGGTGCTTGGTCTTTGCGGACAAATACACGCGTCAAACTCATACGCTCCCGGTTGCCGCGGTTACGGCGCCCAGAAAGACGGTTTCGCCGAAGCGATGACGGGAAGCTTCCCCAACCGCCAGTTCGACGTCCAGCACATGTGGGCTTCCGCCACGGGTCTGCATGGCTTGGCCACATGCTGTTCGTATTACTGGTTGTTCGTCCCCCACCGTAACAATCCGCTGTTCACTCTGAGCTGAATATTGGACTGAAATCGGTAAAGTCATTGCAGGCTAGCAGCGGTTTGGCCCTGAAATCCCGGGGCTGAGAAGGAGTTATGCCATCGTGACCACCGGCGCAGCAAACTGCGCTTTTTCGCAAGTGGATGCGCCATGCGCAACAAATGAGCACGGTCGGGTCGGCGATCCAGCACCGACAGGAGAACGACCGGTTACTGCCGTTCCGCCGGCACTACGGCTTCGATGCCTCATCCGCGGATGCGAAGGCCAAGACTACGTTCGGCAGAAGAGCGACTGGATCCGCACCATGGGACAGGACTTCGAGACCGAACGCCCGTTGCTGGCACCGTTACCGCCGAGGCTTTCGGCCCAGGGCTGGGGCTGAAGCGGCGGGCGAACAGGGCCGGTACAAAGGGACCGCATCAGGTTGGTATCCCCGGGAATCCACTGTTCCGATGACTCTCTGCGCTGCGCGAGGGCGCGGGAGTATCATGCGAGTGACAGCGCCGCCAAGCAGGTGGCCGTCCTAAGGGGTCCGGGCCGACGAAGGGTGACGATGCCATGTCGTGGACGAAGGTGTCGGCTGTGGCGCAGCTCAATGAGGCGCTGGCGGAGGGGGCAACGGAGATCGAGGTTTCCGGCTCACTGAAGGGGATGCCCTCGGTGACCTTGCCTCCCGGCGTGGCGCTGCGCGGCGGCGAGCTCATCTTTGGCGCCAAGGGCCTGCGGCTGACCCGGGACAACTCGCTCGAGAACGTCATTGTGCGCACTTCGGCTCATGAGCTCGCCATCTTTAACGACCCCACGGTGGAGGACATGGGCACGCTTCGGCTGAAGAACGTGACCAGCTTTGGGCAGGTCTGCCTCAAGGCGGAGGGCAGTGTCCGGGCAGGCCGCATCGAGGCCGACGGCGTGCACGTGGCCGAGGCGGACACACGCGGCCGGGCGGACCGGCCCACCGGGTTCGGGGTCGAGGCGATGCAGGGCGCCTTCACTCTCTGGAACCGGCAGCCGGACACTGACGTTGTCCTCACCGCACGGCTGGAAAACATCTCCGCAGGCAGTGCTGAGACTCCGGTGCGCGGCAGCGGTGTGTTCGTCGGCGGACACGGCGATCAGGCGGGCAAGGCCGACGGCGGCTCCGTCACCGTCGAACTGCTCTCCACCGGGGACGTCTTCTCCGACGGCGGCATCGCCCCCGGCACGCCGGACCTGATCAGCGGCGGTGTTTTCATGATCAGCGGGGCCCATGCAAGGGAGGTGGTGAATCTGGGCACCACCACCACGTACGGACAGAACGACATGGTGCTGGACAACTGGGGTGCCGTGGATCACTGGACGGCCAAGGCCAAGGTCACCTCGCACGGCCCCAGCGGCATCGGTTTCGTCAACTTTGGCGATATTGGGGAGCTCACCGTTGAGGCGCCCATTGAGACCACCGGACTGGGTGCCCGCGGGTTCAATGTTTACGACGGCTCGCTGCGCGAAGCTGTGTTCGAGTCGATCACCACGCGCGGGGACGGGTCCGTGGGCGTTCAGGTGAGCCGTGAACTGCCCAAACTAACCATCAAAGGCACGCTGTCCACTTCCGGGGGCACCGGCGAAAGCCTGGTCAAGGGCGTCCTGATGCCCCTCTCCGCGATCGCCCTGAGCGTGACGCCCACTGGGCGCATCGGCTCCATTGCCATCGGAGCGGACATCTCCACCGACGGCGACGGCGTGGCCACCGTGGACCTTGAGGGACCAGTCGGCACGCTGGCCGTGGGCGGAAAGATCATCGCCAACGGCGCGGGCGCATCGTCCGTGCGGGTCGCCGGCGTGGAGGGTCCGCGCCTGGACGGTCTGACATTAGAGGCACCCCACGGCCAATCCGTGGCCACCGAATAGACCCGGAACGCAACGACCCCGGGGCGGCACCCTACGTGTGAAGGCTGCCGCCGTCTTTTTGCGCCCGATGCGGCGGCGTCCAGCATTCGCTGGAAATACGAAAACGGCCGTTCATACGAACGGCCGTTTTCTGTTGGTGGAGCTGAGGGGACTCGAACCCCTGACCCCCTGCATGCCATGCAGGTGCGCTACCAGCTGCGCCACAGCCCCTTGGAATGGAAGTCTTCTGCCGATGTCTCGGCGTGTATTCCACAGCGTGAATATCACCGATGGTGTCTTCACGAGTGGAGCTGAGGGGACTCGAACCCCTGACCCCCTGCATGCCATGCAGGTGCGCTACCAGCTGCGCCACAGCCCCGTTATCCTTGCGGATTCCGTGCCGCTTCCTTCGAAGCAACTTGAATATTCTATGCAGAGATCAGCACGGATTCCAAATCAGCGGACGGGTTCGGAACGTGTCACCCGGCGCCGCGCAGGACGGTACCATGCGGCAGGTGCCACGTTCCACCTCGGCTACTCGGTCCCCGTTGACGCCGGCTTCTCGTCCAATTGCAGGTCGATGGGCGGGCAATCCTTCCAGAGCCGTTCCAGGGCGTAGAAGACGCGGTCTTCCTGGTGCTGCACGTGGATGACTACGCCGGCGTAGTCCAGCAGTACCCAGCGTCCTTCGGAGCGGCCTTCACGGCGCACCGGGCGCAGGTCCTGCTTATGCAGTTCCTCTTCGATGCCGTCGACAATCGCGTTGACTTGCCGTTCGGTCTGCGCAGAGGCGATGAGGAACACATCGGTGATGGCCAGCCGCTCGCTGACATCGATGGCGACGATGTCCTCGGCGATTTTGTCGCTGGCTGCCTTAGCGGCGGTGCGCGCGATGGCGATAGAGCTTTCGGGTGCGGTCATGTGTCTCCTTGAGTGTTAACCAGCTAGTGAGTGGCGGCTTCAGCCGCCGAAAAGTCCAAGCATCATGGCGATTCCCGCCGCGAAAGCAGCGCCGCCAAGCACCAGAGCGGCCCCGACAGCAAGCCGGATCCGCTGGACCCGGGCCAGCCCCGCGGTCCGGGCGTCGAGTGGATCCAGTCCATGGGCGCTGCTGGCCTTGAGCGGGTGAATGGTAGCGCTGCGCCCCCCGGCCAGCGCTTCCGCCTCGGCCAGGATCTTTGACCGCGGCGCAGCGCCCGCCGCTTGGGCGGCCCGGGGTGCGGGCTTCTGCTCCCGCGGCACCGGCACAGCCCGGGTGGTGGCGGAAGCCTCCGTTTTCGATGCCTGCGCTGCGGGGCGCCGCTGTGCGGGCGCCGCCTGCCGGGCGGGAGGCGTCTGCCGGGCGGGAGGCGTCTGGGTCGGAACCGGCGCCACCGGCGTCGTCACCACGGGAACATAGGACGTCGAGGACGGCCGGAGCACGTGCTGGTCGGATCCCGGCACGGCCACGAACTCCATCGGCGCCGAAGCGATGTCCGCCATCGGCCGGTCCGAGGCCGAGTGGCGGCGCTGTTCGTTCTCATCGCTCAGTCGCTTCTTATCGGCAGCCCGGCGGTTGAGGACTGCGGCGCGCTCGGCCAGCGCCTTCTGCTGCGCCAGCAGTTCCAAGTCCACGTCATGCGGAGACTGTTCCTGCCTGGACTCCATCATGGCGACCATATTCTTGGCCTGGCCCATCAGCAGGTCGCGGGCGGCCAGGGCCTGCTCCACGCTCATCTCGCCGGCGTCGACTGCCTCGCGTCCGGCGGCGGAGAGCAGTGGTTCCTGGCCCTCGGCCTGCGGCTGGACCGGATGCCGACCGGTGTCACCGCTGCGCCGGGCGCGGCGGCCACCTTCGATCGGCGGCCGCTGCGGTTGGTACGGGGCATCGGCCGGAGCAGCCGAGGTGCGGGCCCGGCCGTCCGCCGGCTGAGCCGCGGTTCGGGACCCGTTGGCGGTTGGCTTGGCCGAGCTTCCGCGCGGGTCGGCGGCCGGAACGGCCGAGGTGCGGGCCCGGCCACCCTCCCGGCCGGCCGTGGGGCCAGCCGCGGGGGCCGCGGTACGGGCAGGTCCATCCACCGGAGCGTCCGAGGCATCCGGTGCGAGTCCGGGGTTTTCCCGCTGCAATTGCTGTTGGCGCAACTGGCGCCGGGTCGGCACCTGCTCCCGTTCGGGGGCGGGAATCTGCGGCAGCGCCGCGGTCAGGGTCTTGAGCGCCCGGCGTGCCTCACGCTCGCGGGCGCGGGTCTGCGAGGACCGCTCGCCCTGGCGTTCGCGGGAGGCTGAGTAGCCGTCACGGGAGGCTGAGTGGCCGTCACCGGAGGTTGCGGGGCCGGCACCGGAGGTTGCGGGAGCGTCTCCCCCGCCGTCGACCGGGGCACTTGCCTGGGCATCCGGTAGCTGCGGGACGATCCCGGAGGCTGACTCCGGACCCGTACCGGCGCCATCGCGCTGCCTCCGGATGTCCCGGCGGCTGCGCGGCGGCTGGGATTGATTGCTCATGCTTTGCTGATCACCCAGTAATAAACGACTGATTTCATTGGCTCGGTTCAAGTTGGCTCGTCACTGCGGCGCCTTGCGACAAGCGCCGGTAGAGACCGTACTTGGCTATGTACTGTACTACGCCGTCCGGGACCAAGTACCAGACGGGCTGGTCCTCGGCCACGCGCTCCCGGCAGTCCGTGGACGAAATGGCCATCGCCGGAACCTCCAGCAGGCTGACGTCCTTGCGGCCCAGATTGTGCAGTTCATGCCCCGGCCGGGTCACGCCCACGAAGTGCGCCAGCGACCACAATTCGTCAATGTCCTTCCAGGACATGATCTGCGCCAGTGCGTCCGCACCGGTGATGAAGAACAGTTCCGCGTCGGGACGCGCCGCGCGCAGATCCCGCAACGTGTCGATGGTGTAGGTCAGGCCCGGACGTTCGATGTCCACCCGGCTGACGGTAAACCGCGGATTGGATGCCGTGGCAATCACGGTCATCAGGTAGCGGTGTTCGGCCGGGCTGACATCGCGCCCGGTCTTCTGCCACGGCTGGCCGGTGGGTACGAAGACCACCTCGTCCAGGCCAAACACGGACGCTACCTCGCTGGCTGCCACCAAGTGACCGTGGTGGATCGGGTCGAACGTTCCGCCCATGACGCCAAGCCGGAGCTTGCGCCCCGGGTAAGTGAGGTGCAGTTCTCCGGCTTGCGGGGCTTTGGCAGTCAGCGCGGGCACGAACGGCTAGTGGCGCGCGGCTTGGCCGTGGTCGTGCTTGTTCGGGAACTGGCGGTGCGGGTCCGCCTGCTCCTCGACAGCCGAGTGGCGCTGGCCAACGCTGGTAAACGCGATCGTGGCGAACATCAGGAGCACGAAGAACGTCATGATTCCGGCGCCGATAGCCCACGCGGGGACCGGAAGTTCGACGTGGTGGGCTTCGCTGGCCACGAGTGCGGCGTCGAGGACCTGAGACAGCATGATTCTCCTTGATGTTTTCAGCCCGGCCGCGCTCAGGCGGACGGGATATGGCTTCCTACTCATGGTACGCGTTCCGGCAGCGGAACCGTGATTCAGCCGGAAGCAGGCCCGGCCCGCTGGAAGTTCAGTCGCGGACCTGGCCGTCGCCCTGGACGATCCATTTGGTGGTGGTCAGCTCCCGCAGGCCCATCGGGCCGCGGGCATGCATCTTCTGCGTGGAAATACCCACTTCCGCGCCCAGCCCCAGTTCGCCTCCGTCGGTAAACCGGGTGGATGCATTGACAATCACCGCGGCCGAATCGATTTCGGCGATGAACCGCTCCGCATTGCGCAGGTCGTTGGTAATGATCGCTTCGGTATGGCCAGTGGTCCAGGTCCGGATGTGCCGCAGCGCATCGTCCATGGAGTCCACCATGGCCACCGCCAGGTCCAGGTCCATGTACTCGCGGGCCCAGTCCTCGTCGGTGGCGGTGGTGGACTCGACGCCGGACGGCAGGATGCCGGCCACGCGCTGGTCCACGTGCAGCCGCACTCCCGCGCCGGCCAGGGCGGCGAGCACATCGGCCGAGGCCGCCGCGTCGCGGTGCACCAGCAGGGTCTCCACGGTGTTGCACACCGACGGCCGCTGCGTCTTGGCGTTGAGCAGGATGTCCACGGCCATCTCCGTGTCCGCCGTCTCGTCCAGGTAGATGTGGACGTTGCCTTCGCCGGTCTCGATCACCGGCACCTTCGCGTTGTTGACCACCGACTGGATCAGCTCGCGGCCGCCGCGCGGAATCAGCACGTCAACCAGCCCGCGCGCCTGCATCAGGGCGTTGGCGCCGTCGCGGCCGTAGTCGTCCACGCTCTGCACCGCATCGGCGGGCAGGCCCACCCGGTCCAGCGCATCGCGGATGATGCCCAGCAGCGCAACGTTGGTGTGCCGGGCCGCGCTGCCGCCGCGCAGGATGACGGCATTGCCGCTCTTGAGCGCCAGGCCGGCGATGTCCACGGTGACGTTCGGGCGTGCCTCGTAGATGGCGGCCACGACGCCCATCGGAACATGGACCTGGCGGAGCCGCAGTCCGTTCGGCAGGGTCTGCCCGCGCATCACGGTGCCCACCGGATCCGGCAGCGCGGCAAGGTTCTCCAGGGCCGCGGCCAACCCATCGATCCGCTTGGTGTCCAGCGTCAGCCGGTCCAGCAGGGCGGCGCTCGTACCGTTCGCCTTGCCCTCGTCCAGGTCCTTGCGGTTGGCCAGCAGCACCACGTCCCGCTTGGCGACCAGCGAGTCGGCGATCTCCCGCAGCGCCTTGTCCTTCCAGGCGCGGTTGGCCCGTGCCATCCGCCGCGCGGCGCTCCGAGAGCGGACGGCGATGGCCTCAACGGCCGCGGCGGCATCCGGCTTCTGGCCGTCCTGGGTCGCTTCGGCCGTGGACTGGGAAGAGGCTGTCTGGGTCATACAGCCGATTTTAGCCGGTGCGCCACGGGAAGCACGACGGCGGAGGTCACGTTACGCTTTCGCCCCGCCGGCGGGGTGGTTCAGAGCACCACCAGGTCATCCACGTGGATGATTTCGCGTTCGTACTGTCGGCCCAGCGACGCCGCGAGTTCCTTGGTGGAGCGGCCGAGCATCCGCGGCAGTTCGTAGGAGGAGAAGTTGACCAGTCCGCGGCCCACCACCCGGCCGTCGCCGTCGGCCAGTTCCACCGGGTCCCCCGGTTCGAAGTCGCCCTTGACCGAGACGATGCCGGCCGGCAGCAGCGAGCGGTGCTTGTCCCGCACGGCCTGCACGGCGCCGTCGTCGAGGACCAGCCGGCCCTGCACGGAGGCCACGTGCGCCAGCCATAGCAGCCGCGGCGGCCGGCGGGTGCCGCTGGCCGCGAACCACGTTCCCACGTCTTCGCCGGCCAGCGCGCGGGCCGCGTTCGGCGTGGACGTGACCAGCGCCGGGATGCCCGAGCCGGCCGCGATTCCGGCGGCCTCGACCTTGGTCATCATGCCGCCGGTGCCGACCCCCGCGGCGCCGCTGCGGCCGATGTTCACGCCGTCCAGATCCTCCGGCCCGGCCACCAGCGGAATCCGCTGTGCGCCCTCCTTCGGCGGACCGTCGTAGAGCGCATCGACGTCGGACAGCAGCAGCAGCGCGTCGGCCTTGACCAGGTGCGCCACCAGTGCGGCCAACCGGTCGTTGTCGCCGAAGCGGATTTCATGCGTGGCCACGGTGTCGTTCTCGTTGACCACGGGGACCACGCCGAGGTGCAGCAGGCGGTGCATCGCCCGGTAGGCGTTGGCATAGTGCTGGCGGCGCATCAGGTCCTCGGCGGTCAGCAGCACCTGGCTGACGGTGATGCCGCGGGCGCCGAAGGCCTGGGTGTAGCGGGCCATCAGCAGGCCCTGGCCCACGCTGGCCGCCGCCTGCTGGGTGGCCAGGTCCTTGGGCCGGCGACCCAGGCCCAGCGGGGCCAGGCCGGCGGAGATGGCGCCGGAGGAGACCAGGATGACTTCGGTGCCGGAGTTGCGGCGGGCTGCCAGCACTTCCACCAGGGACAGCAGCGCCTCCTCGGAGATGCCGCCCGCCACCGAGGTCAGCGAGGACGAGCCGACCTTGACCACCAGACGCTCTGCCGTGGCCAGCAGCGTCCGGTCGGCCGCCGTGGCCGGCTCAGAGCTCATCGTCGTCGTCATGGTCTTCCTTCTCGATCCAGACGCCTGACTTGCGCTCGGCCTCGAGCTCGGCGCGGGTGGCGGCCCTGGCCTCCTTGCGCTCCTGGTACTGCTCGCGCTTCTCCTCGCGGGTGGGCCGGATGTACTCCATCAGGCGCAGGTCCGTGCCGCGCGGGGAGGACAGCAGCTCAGCACCGGCGGCCATGGTGGGCTCCCAGTCGAAGACCACTGCGTCGTCCTCGCCGATCACCACGGTGTCTCCCGGGCGCGCCCCGGACTTGAACAGCTGGTCCTCGACCCCCAGCTTGGCCAGCCGGTCGGAGAGGTAGCCCACGGCTTCGTCGTTGGTGAAGTCGGTCTGCTTGACCCAGCGCTCCGGCTTGTCGCCCAGCACCCGGAACAGCGGTTCCAGGTTCTTCTCTTCGCGGCGGATGATGAAGCCGCGGTCGTTCACGGACCGCGGGCGCAGCACGGCGGGCGCGACCTTCGGCGGGGCGGCCTTCACTTCGGCCCGCGCCGCGGTGACGATTTCAGCCATGGCGAAGCCCAGTTGACGCAGGCCCTCGTGGCTGGAGGCCGAGACTTCGAAGACGCGGTAACCGCGCTTTTCCAGCTCAGGCCGGACGAACTCGGCCATGTCGCGGCCGTCCGGCACGTCCACCTTGTTCAGCGCCACCAGCTTGGGGCGCTCGTTCAGCGGGACCACGTCGCCGTCGGCACCGGCGTAGCTCATGTCCACCGCGTACTGATCCAGTTCGCGCTCGATGATGGCCAGGTCGGCGAGCGGGTCGCGGTCCGCTTCCAGTGCGGCGCAGTCCAGCACATGCACCATGGCCGCGCAGCGCTCCACGTGGCGGAGGAAGTTGTGGCCCAGGCCCTTGCCCTCGCTGGCGCCTTCGATCAGCCCGGGCACATCGGCGATGGTGAAACGTACGTCGCCGGCCTGCACCACGCCCAGGTTCGGCACCAGCGTGGTGAACGGGTAGTCGGCGATCTTCGGCCGCGCCGCGGACATGGCCGCAATCAGGCTGGACTTGCCCGCGGACGGGAAGCCGACCAGCGCCACGTCGGCGATGGACTTCAACTCCAGGACGATGTCCCGCTCGTCACCCGGAATGCCCAGCAGGGCGAACCCCGGGGCCTTGCGCTTGGCCGAGGCCAGCGCGGAGTTGCCGAGCCCGCCCTGGCCGCCCGCAGCGGCCACGAATTCGGTGCCGTCGCCCACCAGGTCGGCGAGTACATCGCCGTTCTTGGTCTTGACCACCGTGCCGTCCGGTACGGGCAGCACCAGCGTGGCGCCGTTCTTGCCGCCGCGCCAGTCGCCCATCCCGGGGCCGCCGTTGGTGGCATGGCGGTGCGGGGCGTGGTGGTAGTCCAGCAGCGTGGTGGTCTGGCTGTCCACGCGGAGGATCACGTCGCCGCCGTTGCCGCCGTTGCCGCCGTCGGGCCCGCCCAGCGGCTTGAACTTCTCGCGCTTGACGGAGACGCAACCGTGGCCACCGGATCCGCCGGAAACGTGCAGGACTACCCGGTCAACGAATGTTGCCACGTGATCGATCTCCTCTATGCCGATGGGCCAGAACCGAAACGGCCCACCAGTGATTCTAGTCTGGTTAAAACACCAGTGAGGCGGACCGTCGGCCCGCCTCACTGGAAAGCTTTTGCTGCTGGGAGATTACTCCGCAGCCGCTGCCACGATGTTGACCACGCGGCGTCCGCGGCGGGTACCGAACTCAACGGCACCGGCCTCAAGGGCGAACAGCGTGTCGTCGCCGCCACGGCCGACGTTGGCGCCGGGGTGGAAGTGGGTACCGCGCTGGCGGACGATGATCTCGCCGGCGGAAACTACCTGGCCACCGAAGCGCTTGACGCCCAAGAACTGAGCGTTGGAGTCGCGGCCGTTGCGAGTGGAACTCGCACCCTTCTTATGTGCCATTTGTTTTGCCTACCTTTTGATCTTAGGAACGTTACAGAAAGTCAACGGACCGCTTACGCGATTCCGGTGACCTTGACCTTGGTCAGTGCAGAACGGTAGCCCTGGCGCTTCTTGTAGCCGGTCTTGTTCTTGTACTTCTGGATGACGATCTTCGGACCGCGGAGATTTTCGACAATCTCGGCGGTGACCTTGACGTTGGCCAAGGCATCGACAGCAGAGGTGACCTTGTCGCCGTCGACCAGGAGCAGAGCGGGCAGCTCGATGGTGCTGCCTGCCTCACCGGGGACGCGGTCAAGGGTCACGAGGTCTCCAACGGAAACCTTTTCTTGGCGGCCGCCGGCGCGGACAATCGCGTACACCACTTGGGAACTCACTTCTCTAGACGTTTATTACAGTTTTTGCTCGAATACGCAGGCACGTTCACGACGGCCTGGAAAGCACTGTGCATCCGCGCCTGCGGGTGGAAACCCTTCGAAGGCGTACGCACCGAAGATCTAGATTACGCTATTGCGGCTATCCGCCGCAAACCAGCGGCTCCGGGGGTGCCGGAGGGGCTCTGCGTGATCCTTTACCTGGCGCGAGCGGACTGGAATCCGCTCGGTCGCACCTAGTAATACTACTGCCGTCAGGCCCGGACGCGTGCATTTCCGCTCCGCGACACGGCGGGTACAGCACAGGCCGCGGACCAAAAAGGGTCCGCGGCCTGTGCTGAACCTGGCTGCTACAGCTCCGAGGCGGGCACACCCACGCCCAGCACCAGCGGAGCGGCCGCATCGGTCTTTCCTGCGGCCGCCTCGGCCAAGGCGGGCGCTGCCGGCGCGGACGCGGCGTGCCGGTGGCTGCCGTTGCCCTCCGCGGAGACGGAGGCATCAACGGTCTCCACCGGGGCGTCCGCCGCACCCTGCGGGCTGCTGGCGGCACGGCGGCGGCGCGGCTTGCGGACCGGGGCCGCGGCCGGAGCCTGCGGCTCGGCGGCCACGGACTGGCTCTGCTCCGCCGCTGCCGACGGCTCGGCCGCCGTGGACTGGGCTGCCGGCTGAGCCGCCGCGGCAGGTTCCGGTGCGGCTGCCGGCGCGGTCCGCTCCGGCTTCTCCACCGGGGCGACCTTGTTGAATGCCTCAGTCAGGCTTTCCAGGGTCAGCGCCGGCTCCGCCGGGGCGGCCGCCGGAGCGTGCGTGGCGCGCGGAATGGCCACGGTTTCGCCGTTGATCTTCAGCACTCCCGCTCCGCCATCCTCGCCGGCCGCCGCGGCCGGGGCAGCGACGGCTGCAGCAATGCCGGAATCGTCGGCACGGCGCGACCGGCGCTTGCGGCCGGAGGCGGCAGGCTGTTGCTGCGCCGGGGCCGTCGCGGCGGCGGCTTCGGGCTTGCCTGCGCCGCTGGCTGCGGGGGCTGCCCCGCCGTCGTGCTGTTTGGCCTTGGCCGCCTCGGGGTGCTCTTCCGCCTCGTGGGCGGCATGGGCTGCGGCGGCAATGTTGGCCAGTGCCGCACGGGCGGCCTCGGCCTTGGCCTTGCGCTCGGCGTCGTCCTCCTGCGCCACGGCAGCAGGCGCCTCGGCGGGCGACTCCTGCTGGCCCTGGCCGCGGCTGCGGCGCTTCTCGCTGCGGGACTGCCGCTCCGAGCGCTTCTCGATCCGGACCTGATGGTGCTCGGTCGCGGCGCCGGCGCGGCGGTGCTCGACCGGCTCGTCGTGGGTGATCACGCCGCGGCCGGCGCAATGCTCGCACTGCTCGCCGAAGACTTCCAGCAGACCGGTGCCCATCCGCTTGCGCGTCATCTGGACCAGGCCCAGCGAGGTCACCTCGGCCACCTGGTGCTTGGTGCGGTCGCGGCCCAGGCACTCGACCAGCCGGCGCAGCACCAGATCCCGGTTTGATTCCAGCACCATGTCGATGAAGTCGATGACGATGATGCCGCCGATGTCGCGCAGCCGCAGCTGGCGGACCACTTCCTCGGCCGCTTCCAGGTTGTTCTTGGTGACGGTTTCTTCGAGGTTGCCGCCGGAGCCGGTGAACTTGCCGGTGTTGACGTCCACCACGGTCATCGCCTCGGTGCGGTCGATCACCAGCGAACCGCCGGAGGGCAGGAACACCTTGCGGTCCAGCGCCTTGTGGATCTGCTCGTCCAGCCGCTGGGCGGCGAAGATGTCCGTCTCCGACGTCCACTTTTCCAGCCGGTCCACCAGGTCCGGGGCCACGTAGGTCACGTAGGCCTCGATGGTGTCCCAGGCTTCCTCGCCGGAAACCACCAGCTTGGAGAAGTCCTCGTTGAACACGTCGCGGACCACCTTGATGGTCAGGTCCGGCTCCGCGTAGAGCATTTCCGGTGCCAGCGTCTTGGTGGAGCCGGCCCGGGATTCGATGCCTTCCCACTGCGCGCGCAGCCGGTTGATGTCGTTCATCAGCTCTTCTTCGCTGGCGCCTTCGGCCGCGGTGCGCACGATCACGCCGGCGCCGTCCGGAACATGTTCCTTCAGGATCTTCTTCAGCCGGTTGCGTTCCACGTCGGGCAGCTTGCGCGAGATCCCGGTCATCGAGCCGCCCGGTACATAGACCAGGAAGCGGCCCGGCAGCGAGATCTGGCTGGTCAGCCGGGCGCCCTTGTGGCCCACCGGGTCCTTGGTCACCTGCACCAGCACCGAGTCGCCGGACTTCAGCGCGAGCTCGATCCGGCGCGGCTGTCCGTCCAGGTGGGCGGCGTCCCAGTTGACCTCGCCGGCGTAGAGCACGGCGTTGCGGCCGCGGCCAATGTCGATGAAGGCAGCTTCCATGCTGGGCAGCACGTTCTGCACCTTGCCCAGATAGACGTTGCCGATCAGCGAATCCTGCTGCGTCTTGGAGACGAAATGCTCCGCGAGCACACCGTCTTCGAGCACGCCGATCTGGATCCTGTCGTCGCGCTGGCGGACCACCATCTGGCGGTCGACCGATTCGCGGCGGGCCAGGAACTCGGCCTCGGTGATCACCTGGCGGCGGCGGCCGGACTCGCGGGATTCGCGGCGGCGCTGCTTCTTGGCCTCCAGCCGGGTGGAGCCCTTGACCGATGCCACCTTGTTGCTGGGGGCGGTCTCGGCAACCGGGCGCGGTGCCCGAACGCGGGTGACCGTGTTGGGCGGATCGTCCTCGGAGCCGCCGGTGAGTTCCAGATCGGCATCGCCGCGGCGGCGACGGCGGCGGCGGCGCGACGTCACGCCGTCCTTCTCCCCCGCGCTGTCGTCTGCGGTTTCGGCGGCCTCGTCGGCTTCTTCCGAGCCGCCCGCCTCGCCGCTTGCGGTTTCAGCCTCGGCGCGGTTGCGGGTGCGGCCGCGGCGGTTCCGCCGGCTGCGGCGCTGCCCGCCGTCTTCGTCTTCCTCCTCGGAGTCCGCTGCCGCGGCCGGTTCCGGCTTGGCGGCCACGGCGGACAGGTCCGGGGCGTGGAAGAGCAGGGATACCGGCGAGGACGGAATGGTGAACGGATCGCGCCCGCCCGCTTCGGCGGCCGGTTCTTCGGCCTGTTCCTCTGCGGTGGCAGACCCGGCTGCGGGCGCAGCCTGCTCCGCGGCGGCGGCTTCCGCTGCTTCCGGGGCGGCCGTGGCCTTGGTGGAACGACGACGGCGGGAGGGCGCCTTCGCGGGCTGGCCGCCCGCCTCGGTGGCGGCCTCGGTGCCGGCGGCTGGTTCAGCGGCCGCCTCGGTACCGGCGGACGTTTCGACCGCGGCGGCTGCCTGAGCCGTGCGTGCCTGGGCGCCCGAAGCATCCGCTTCAGCGGCCGCGGGCTCCTGCACGCCGGCCGGGGCCTCGCCTTCGGCGGTGGTCAGTTCGGCTGCGGCTGCCGCGGTGGTCTGCGCCGCGCTGCTGCGGCGGGACCGCGTTGTGGCGGCGGTACGACGGCGGCCGGCCGGCTTTTCGGCGGGCTCCTCCGCACCTTCGGCCTCCAGGATGCCGTCGGCATCGACGGGCTGCTCAACCGGCTGCTCGGCACGACTGCGACGCTTGCGGGCGGGCTTGGCCGCGGTTTCGGCATCGGCCTGCACGGCGGGGTCCAGCACGCCGTCCGGAGCGGCTCCGCCGGCGGTCTCGGCTGCGGCCTGGGCATCCGGCTGCACGTCGGTGCCTTCCTGCAGCGCGGCTTCCTGGGCCGCTGCTTCGGCGGCCTTCTGCGCGGCGGTCTTGCGCGGCTGGCGGGTCCGGGCCTTGGCGGCGGGGGCGGCCTCGGCAGCCGGGCCGGCAGCCGGGTTCGCGGCGGGTTCACCGGCGCCGGCGGCAGCTAGTCGCCGCAGCGGTGGCCTCGTCCGGCAGCGCGGCCTGGGCGGCGGCTGCTTCGGCGGCCTTCTCGGCGGCAGTCTTGCGCGGCCGCCGCGTCCGGGCGGTGGCTGCCGGCGCCTGACCGGCCGGCTGGCTGCCGTCCGGAGCCGCGTCGGCCGGCTGCTCAGCTGCGGGAGCCGCCTCGGCGACCGGCGCAGCGGCGGTGGCACCGCCGTCGTTAGTGGAATCGACGGCCGCGGCGGGCAGTTGCACGTCCAGCTGGTCCTGCGACGGTGCGGACACAGTGGGCTTGCGACGGGGGCGCGGCGGCTTCTTGGCTGTTCCCTCCGGCGAGTCGGCCGGTGCGGAGGTAGCGGGTATTACCTGTTCATTATCCATTTAAAGTTTTGCTCCAACCCTTGCGGCACCGGCCACATCCCGGTGCCCTCGGGGGCATGTAGCCGGGTGTCCGGGCGCCTGAGGCTGCCCGCCACCAAAAGTCGTCTTGGTATCACCCGAGCTCGCGCCATCACGTGGGGCGCGGCACACCCGGGGACCAGCGGCGCTTTTCCGTCTGCCGTATCTATCTTCTCTTCACCGGCAGGGCCGCCCGGCGGATTCCCAGCGCCCATCCGGATTGATGGGCTCCTTGTTCGGGAAGCGTCGCCGACGGACCTGGAAGCCTGTCGCTGGACCAATAGCAGCATGTGGGGCCGCTATCAGCCACGATCATTCTCTCACACCGGGTCCGTTTTGGTGAGTATTAGCCCCATCTCTCCGGCGTAGAATCGAGCCAACTGCCCCCGAGCTCAAGGAACACGGTGCACACCGACGCGCAACGCTCCACATCCCTGGCCGCCACCGCCTCCGGACACCGTCCGGACAGCGAGGTTCCCGGCGTCGCCCGGGAAAAACCCTTCGCCTGGCTGTTGCTGGCCACCGGCGTCTTCGGCTGGATCATGTCCGGCATCCTGGTGCTCGAGCGGCTGGCCACGTATCAGGACCCGGGCCACGTGACCAGCTGCGACATCAATCCGTGGGTCTCCTGCGGCAGGGTGTTCATGCACTGGCAGGCCTCGCTCTTCGGCTTCCCGAACCCGCTGATCGGCATCGTCGCCTTCGCGGTTCCCATCACGACGGCGGTGGCGATCCTTGCCGGGGCACGGTTCCGCCGCTGGTATTGGGTGGGCCTGCAGAGCGGCGTCACGCTGGGCTTCATCTTCATCGTCTGGCTGTGGAGCCAGGCGCTCTACGACATCCACATCCTGTGCCTGTACTGCATGGGCGTATGGGCCGCGATGATCCCGATGATGGTCCACACCACGGCGCGGAACCTGGCGCACGGGGTCATCAAGGCGCCCGCAGGCGTGGTCCGCTTTGTCGGCAGCTGGGCCTGGACCATCACGGCGCTGCTCTGGATCGTGACCGCCGGGACCATCTTCCTGGCCTTCATCGACGCGTTCATGGGCTGATTTGCCGGGCTGTATGGTGCTGCGCCGAGTTTCGGCTTGGCTGCTTTTCGGCTTAAACGCCCAGAGGCCGCGTCCCGTTTGTTCGGGTCGCGGCCTCTGTGCGTTGCGCGCAGCCTGTGTGCTGCGCTGCGTCTAGGAGAACCAGATGCCGATCTCACGCTCGGCGGACTCGGGTGAATCCGAACCGTGGACCAGGTTCTGCTGCACCTTCACGCCCCAGTCGCGGCCGAAGTCGCCGCGGATCGTGCCCGGAGCGGCGGTGGTGGGGTCGGTGGTGCCGGCCAGCGACCGGAAGCCCTCGATCACACGGTGCCCCTCGAACACGGCGGCAGCCACCGGGCCGGAGAGCATGAACTCGACCAGCGGCTCGTAGAACGGCTTGCCGACATGCTCTTCGTAGTGCTTTTCCAGCAGTTCGCGGGTGGGCTCCACCAGCTTCAGTTCGGCCAGTGTGTAGCCCTTGGCCTCGATGCGGGCCAGGATGCTGCCGGTGAGACCGCGGGATACGCCGTCGGGCTTGACCAGTACCAGTGTGCGTTCAACGCTCACAATTTCTCCTCTTCGCTTCACGATTAACCCCGTTTTATCCTACGGGACGGGCCGGCATCCCCCGGTTGCGGCCCAATCTGGCCATGGCGGGCGGCGCTGGTCAGCGGCCGTCGCCGCGGGCTGCCCCTGCTTCCCCGCCGTGCTCGCGCTCCCATTCCGCCTGTTCAGCGTCGCGCTGCGCGTTCTCGCGGTCCAGTCGGCCGCCCGTGCGCACCGCATACCACCAGGACAGGGCGAACAGCACCCCGACCACGAACATCACCGGTTCGACGATGCCGGTGGCGATCAGCAGCACCTGCAGGCCCCAGCCGAGGGCGTAGCCGGCGGGGCGGCGCAGCAGCGCACAGCAGAGCACCAGCAGGACGCTGAGCCCGATGCCGAGCCCCAGGATCAGCGCCGGCGCCACCTCATCGCGGTAGAGCCCGAACACCACCAGCGTGGCGAAGAAGGCAACGAAGGCCTCCAGCAGCAGCACGGTGGAGGCGAACATGGTCTTGATCGAGCGCCGTTTCTTGGGCGTGTTCGGACGCCATTCGCGCTGGGCTTTGGTCAGTTTGGCCATGGATCTTGTTACTTTCCTAGCAGGATTCGGGCGTCGGCGACCAGGGTGATGGACCCGGTGATCAGCACGCCGCCGGAGAGGTCGTTGTTGGCTTCGGCCCGGCCCACGGCCCATTCGATCGCGTCGTCCAGCCGGGGCGCGATGTGGACGGCGTCCTCCGGGAATCCGGCGGCCATGGCGTCCTCGGCCAACTGCTCTGCCGGAATGGCCCGGGGCGAATTGGACGTGGTGACGCAGATTTCGTCGGTCAGGTCCGATGAGCTGCTCGCGCAACTGCTGGAACAGGCCGATGGCGTCCTTTTCCTGCAGCACGCCGACCACCGGGACCAACGTGGTGAAGTTGAACGCCTCCAGGATGGCCTGCGCGCTGGCCTTCATCCCGTCGGGGTTGTGGGCGGCGTCCACAATGATGGTGGGCGCGGTCCGGACCACCTCCAGCCGGCCCGGCGAGGTGACCTCCAGGAACGCCTCGCGGAGCACCTCGACGTTGAGCTCTTTCTCCCCGCCGCCGAGGAACGCCTCCAGCGCAGCCACGGCCACCGCCGGCGTTCTGGGCCTGGTGCGCGCCGTGCAGCGGCAGCAGCAGGTCCTCGTAGCGGCCGGCCAGCCCGTTGATGGTCAGCTGCTGGCCGCCGACCGCCACCGTGCGGGACTCGACGCCGAATTCCACGCCTTCGAAGCGGAACGGCACCTGCACAGTCGCGCGCCTGTTCCAGCAGCACCTCGGCTGCATCCAGCGGCTGTGCGGCGCTGATCAGGAAGCCGCCGCGCTTGATGATGCCGGCCTTCTCCCGGGCGATGTCCGCGGTGGTGTCCCCCAGCAGGTCCGTGTGGTCCAGCGAGATCGGCGTGACCACCGAGACCTGGCCGTCCACCACGTTGGTGGCGTCGGTGATGCCGCCCAGGCCGACCTCGACCACCGCCACTTCCACCGGCTCGTCGGCGAAGATGGCGATGGCGAGGATGGTCACGCACTCGAAGTAGGTCAGCCGCGGTTCGCCCTCGGCGTTCAGCTCCTGGTCCACAATGTCCAGGTACGGACGGATCTCGTCCCAGACCCGCACGAACGTCTCGTCCGCGACGGGCTCGCCGTCGATGCTGATCCGCTCGGTGACCTTGGACAGGTGCGGGCTGGTGTAGCGGCCGGTGCGCAGCCCGTGAGCCCGCAGGCCGGCCTCGATGATCCGGGCCGTGGACGTCTTGCCGTTGGTCCCGGTCAGGTGGATGCTGGCGAATGCCTTGTTGGGTTCGCCCAGGATGTCCATCGCGCGGAACAGCGGTTCCATCCGCGGTTCCATCTTGTTTTCCGGGGCGCGGCCCAGCAGTTCCGCGTAGACGCTCTCAACGCCGAATTCGTCACTCATGGTCGGTGTCCCTTCAGGATCCGGTCTTTTCCACGGACACGGCATCGCCGTCCCCGGCCACCAGGACAAGGTCCACGGTGAGGGTTTCCTGCGAGACCAGCCCCTGGTGCAGGGTGAGCGCGTCCAGCACGGATTGGTCGGCCGTCACCGTGGTGCGGATCCGGTCGCTGACCACCAGTCCGGCGTCCTTGCGGGCCTGCTGGATGGTGCGCACAAAGTCGCGCGCCACCCCCTCGGCCTCCAGCTCCGCGGTCACGGTGGTGTCCAGGACCAGGAAGCCGCCGCCGGGCAGCATGGTGACGGCGGCACCCGCCGCCGCGTCCTCGGCAACCACCGTCTCCAGTGAGTATTCCGACGGCTCCAGATCCAGTCCTCCGGCGGTGACCACACCGGCGTCGTCCACCGACCAGTCACCGGACTTGGCCGCCTTGATGGCCTGCTGCACGTTCTTGCCCAGCCGCGGACCGGCCGCACGGGCGTTGACCACCAGCTTTTGCGAGATGCCGAATTCCTCCGGCGAGGCGTCGGCGGCGTCGATCAGCCGGACCGACTTGATGTTCAGTTCGTCCTGGATCATCACGGCGTACTGGCCGGAGAGCCGGTCGGCGCCCGGGACCACCACGGTCAGCGAGGCCAGCGGCAGCCGCACCCGCAGGTTGGCGGCCTTGCGCAGGCTTGACCCGGACGAGCAGATCTGCCGGGTGGTGTCCATCAGTTCCACCAGCTCGGCCAGCTGCGGGAACTCGCCGGCGTCGGGCAGGTCGGTCAGGTGGACCGAACGTCCGCCGGTCAGCCCGCGCCAGATCTCCTCGGTCACCAGCGGCAGCAGCGGAGCGGCCACGCGGCACACGGTTTCCAGCGCGGTGTAGAGCACGTCGAACGCGTCGCGGTCCTCGTCGAAGAACCGCTGGCGGGAGCGGCGGATGTACCAGTTGGTCAGCGTGTCCAGGTACTCGCGCAGCGCGTCGCAGGCCCCGGAGACGTCGTAGGCGTCCAGCGCGGCGGTCATGTCGCGGACCAGGTCCCCGGTGTTGGCCAGGATGAACCGGTCCAGCGACTCCATCCCATCGATCCGGGCCGTATCGCCGAGGACGGAGCCCGCCTCGTAGCCGGCGCCGTGGTTCGCGGAGTTGGTGTAGAGCTTGAAGAAGTGCCACACGTTCCACAGCGGCAGCATCACCTGGCGGACGCCGTCGCGGATGCCCTGCTCGGTGACGATCAGGTTGCCGCCGCGCAGGATCGGGGACGCCATCAGGAACCAGCGCATGGCATCGGAACCGTCGCGGTCCAGCACCTCGGACACGTCCGGGTAGTTGCGCAGGCTCTTGGACATCTTCTGACCGTCCGAGCCCAGCACGATGCCGTGGCTGATCACATTGCGGAACGCCGGGCGGTCGAACAGCGCGGTGGCCAGCACGTGCATGGTGTAGAACCAGCCGCGGGTCTGGCCGATGTACTCGACGATGAAGTCCGCCGGGTTGTGGCTGTCGAACCAGTCCTTGTTCTCCATCGGGTAGTGCACCTGGGCGTACGGCATCGAACCGGAGTCAAACCAGACGTCCAGCACATCCTCCACCCGGCGCATCATCGACTGTCCGGTGGGGTCGTCCGGGTTCGGGCGGACCAGGTCATCGATGTACGGACGGTGCAGGTCTACCTCGCCGTCGTGATTGCGCGGCAGGGTGCCGAACGCTTCCTCCAGCTCGGCCAGCGAACCGTAGACCTCGCGGCGCGGGTAGTCCGGGTTGTCCGATTCCCACACCGGGATGGGCGAACCCCAGAACCGGTTGCGGCTGATGGACCAGTCGCGGGCGTTCTCCAGCCACTTGCCGAACTGGCCGTCCTTGACGTTTTCCGGGATCCAGTTGATCTGCTGGTTCAGCTCGACCATCCGGTCCTTGAACTTGGTGACCTCCACATACCAGGAGGAGATGGCGCGGTAGATCAGCGGCGTGCGGCAGCGCCAGCAGTGCGGATAGCTGTGCTCGAAGCTGGCCTGCCGGACCAGCCGGCCCTCGGCCTTCAGCACGCGGGTGATCGGCTTGTTCGCCTCGAACACCTGCATGCCGGCGATCTCGGCCAGCGGGCCCTCGGCGAAATTGGACAGGAACTTGGCGCCCTCGTCCACGGACACGATCACCGGGATGCCGTTGTCCTCGCAGATCTTCTGGTCGTCCTCGCCGAACGCCGGCGCCTGGTGGACCAGGCCCGTACCGTCGGTGGTGGTCACGTAGTCGGCCACCACGATCTGCCAGCCATTGCCGGTGCCCCACTTTTCGGCGTCCGTGTAGTAATCCCACAGCGGCTCGTAGCGCAGGCCGGCCAACTGGGTGCCCGCGTAGGTGGCGGTGACGGCGTCGGCGGCGGCAGCGGCGTCGTCGTACCCCAGGTCCTTGGCGTAGGAGCCCAGCAGGTCCTGAGCGAGCAGGAACTTGTCCCCCGAAGCGAGCGTCCCATTCGGTCCTGCCGACAGCACCACATAGTTGATTTCAGGGCCGACGGCGAGGGCTGCGTTGGTGGGCAGCGTCCACGGCGTGGTGGTCCAGGCGAGTGCGTTGACGCCGGACAGCTCCGCGGCCAAGGGATTCTCCGAGCCGTCGGCCCGGATCGGAAAGGTGACCGTGACCGTCTGGTCCTGGCGCATCTTGTAGACGTCGTCGTCCATCCGCAGCTCATGGTTGGAGAGCGGGGTCTCGTCCCGCCAGCAGTACGGCAGCACGCGGAAGCCCTGGTAGGTCAGGCCCTTCTCGTGCAGCTGCTTGAAGGCCCAGATGACCGACTCCATGTACTCGACATTGAGCGTCTTGTAGTCGTTCTCGAAGTCCACCCAGCGGGCTTGGCGGGTGACGTAGTTCTGCCATTCATCGGCGTACTTCATCACGGACGTGCGGCAGGCATCGTTGAACTTGTCGATGCCCATGGCAACGATCTGGTTCTTGTCCGTCATGCCCAGCTGCTTCATCGCCTCCAGCTCGGCGGGCAGGCCGTGCGTGTCCCAGCCGAAGCGGCGCTCCACCTTGTGGCCGCGCTGCGTCTGGTAGCGCGCCACCAAGTCCTTGACGTAGCCGGTCAGCAGGTGGCCGTAGTGCGGCAGCCCGTTGGCGAAGGGCGGCCCATCGTAGAAGACGAACTCGTTCCCGCCATCTTCGCCGGCATCGCGGGCATCGACGGAGGCCTGGAACGTGCCGTCCTGCTGCCAGTATTTGAGCACCAGCTCCTCGATCTCGGGGAACCTGGGCGAGCTCTCGGCAGCGGCAGCGCCGGCGGTGGAGGCCTTGGGATAGATCTGTGGCATTTTCGTCATCCTGGAAAGACAGCTCGGCAAGTGTGGGTACTTCTGCGAGGACGTGCCCTGCTCCAGCGCACCGGTGCGGCTTGAAAGCCGAACCCGCTGCCGGGGCGGAACCCGCGGTACCACCTCACTTGCTGGCCTGATGCGCCGGAACCGGCGCAAAGGGACAGCCACTCGTTCGCTGCTGTGACGGGCTTACCCGTCCGGCTCTACTAGGCCCAGTGCTGCTGCGTGGACCGTTCTTCCGGAAGCTCACCGGTGATGGCCGGGTCGAAGCTTGTAGCTCAAGTTTAGGGCCACATCGCCGCGACTGTCGAAACGCGGGCCGAGAGCAGGACCCGCGGCGCGGCCGAGGGCCCTGCTCCCCGAATTCCCCGCGGCTACCGGCAGCAACATCGCTGCCGACGACAGCCCAACTCGCTTGGCCGACGTCGTCACCCTGAGCCGGTCCCGCCGCCGCGCAGGACGCAGCAGCCGCAACTTCCACCGGCCCAAAAGCTACGGTCGCCGACCACTCAGCACCGGGCGCTGCCGGATGGCTGGACTTGGGAAGGTCTCGCGGCCCGATATTTGGCGTAGCTCGGAGCGGAGCTCCGCAGCCTCGACCTCACGCACCGGAGGCCGGGGTTCACTTCTGCCAGGCCGGCCCCGGGGACTTCGACAAACTGGCCGCCACTGCTACTGCCCCCACGACCTGGGCCACACCGACAGCCCGGGTCAGGCCCGGGCGCTGTCTGAACCAGCCCATCATCGGAGCCCACGGCCCCGCCTCCCAGCGAGCGCAATGCTCCACCGGGAACAACGCGGCAAGCACCCCGTCCCCGATCGCCAGCATGGCCAGTGACTCGACGATCCGCACATCCATGACGCGTCTCCTCCCGCCAAGGACCAACCGCTGCCGGCGGGTCCCTGCGCACCAGTTTATGGCGCTTCCCGGCAGGCCTCCACCATGGCGGCGAAAATGACGGTTGCGCCGCAGGACGTCTCAGGGTTCTACAGACTGATCCGTTTTCCGAGGGGCCCAGCGGCGACGGCGCGGACGATGTTTTGGGTGACCTTCAGGGCGAAGCTGCGGGAGGACTCCGGCGTGCGGGGATCGGCCTGGGCCTGCAGCCAGATCATGGAAGCCAGATTCAGCACGCCGGCGCCGGAGTCGGCCAGATACACGGCGGCGTCGGACCAACCGTGCCGGTTGCGGGCACCGGCGGCCGGCGAGTGCGCGAAGACGTGCAGGTTCGCGGGCACGGGATAACCGGGCAGGACTCGGTCCACCTCCTTGCCCACGAGGCCCGGGAAGCTGTTTCGGCGGGACGCCCCGGTTCCGGCAAAAGCGAAGAAGCCCGGGTCCGTGGGGGTGAATTCACCGATGGCATGCAAGTCCGCGTATATCGATCCGGTGAGCAGGCTCTCCGGATCCGGGCTCGGAAGGTCCCGCCACCGGACGGTCACCAGATCCGGACGGCTGAAACTTTCCGGGTCGAGATAGGCCCTCTTGTAGCAGACGATAATCCGGTCGGGTCCTAATGATGTGGGCTCCAAACGAGTCTTCCAGTAGCAACTGTTGGCGCCGAAGAACACTACGTTGGTGCCCCTGTCCCGGGCGGCCTCGATGCCCCGGCGCATCGGCACGGACCAATACTCCGAATGCCCCGAAAACAGTACTGCCCTGCTATGGGCCAGCATGCCGGGATGCGCTGAGAGGCGGTACTCAGTGGTGTAACCAAGCGACAGGGCTTCGTCATCCAACGCTTCTGCAGCCCGCACCAACGGGGTGTCATGCGTGTCCGGTTCGTCGAAATTCTGGAAGGGCCGGTCGAAACTGACTTTGTAGGCACGATTGCGGAAGCGGTGGTCCGGACCGCCGTAGAGGGAGTATCCGCCCCAGCGGTTGTAGGCCTGCATGGTGGTGTCGTTGAACGCGATCACGACGCGGTCGCGCAAGGAGCGGGACTCCACGACCAGGGGGATCAGATGATCGCGGGCGTCTGGGGAGGTAAGCACCAGATGATAGAAACCTTCCGGCCATGCCGACGTGTCGATCTCGGCCGTAGGTTCCCAAGGACAGGACACCATCCTCGTCTGCTGGTCCAGTGTCATCGGCTTCTGCTTCCGGATCCGGACCGGGCCGGACTCCCAGATCAGCCGCCTGCCGGTGCCACCGTAATGGCCCAGGCGAAACGCCTGGATGCCTGCCTTCCCCAGGACGGAGCTGGCATATAACCGCAGAACGCGGTGCCCGTGGGTGGAGGCGGTGCGGTCCAGGAAGCCTTCGAGCCTGCTATCAGTGACCCAGCGCTCGTGCCCCCGACCCCCCGGGGTGCCCGGCAGCCGGTTCTCCGCCAGATAACTGAATGCTTGCCCGGAGGTCTGCGGCGCCGGGCTCGGGGTCGGGGTCGGTGTTTCGCTTACCGAGGACGGAGTCCTGATGCGTGGAGCCTCGGTGCAGCCGCTCAGGAGGATTGCCCCCAGTGCACCGGAAAACACTTCGCGCCGACTCGGCCCGTTCATAGCAGATCCAATACCGGCGCGCTACAGGAACGCTTCCCCGGCCCTCCGACGGCGCGGTATTCCCGACACGAATCAACCGAATGCGTGATTCCCATGAGTCCCCACCGCTAAGCCGACGCTACGACTGTTGGGTTACATGATGGCGTGCAATGCCCTGATCGTCTATCTATCCGCAGTCCCGTTCAGCGACAAGGGTGGGAACTGCCACTCGCCCTTCACGCCGTTCCACCTTTCGTGAGGACTGCGCCTGAGGCCTGCCTCTTCCGCTCCCGGCGCGGCCACCGATGCCGGCTTCGCCGGCCCGTCGTCCTCACGTAGCCGCCAACACATCCGGAACCTTGGTGCGCCAGTAGCGGTTGCGTCTCTTGCGGCGTTGCGGGTCTATGTAGCCGGGCGGGACGAACCAGGGGATGCTGTCTTCGACAACGATCTCCCAGTCGCCCTGTTCAACCAGATCGTGGTGAAAGATGCATAACAACACGCCGTTGTTCACGCTTGTCCGCCCGCCCCGATACCAGGGCACGATGTGGTGGGCCTCGCACCAGACCGCCGGCATCGTGCAGCCAGGAAACGCGCACCCGCAATCCCGTACGGCGAGCGCCTTGCGGACCGCCGGGGTGAAGAACCGCGATGCGCGGCCCAGATCGAGGACCTCACTCTGGGAACCCAGTACGACCGGAATAATCGACGCGTCGCACGCTAGTCTCCGCACCGTCTTGGCCGAGACTGGATTGCCGAACACCGGGTGCGCCGGGCCGGTCAGCTCGCCGGCTAGTTCCTTGTAACCGGTGGTGACCATGATTTGTGCGCGGTGCCCGCCGGTTGCTGGCAGCCTGCCGGCGGCCAAAGCCACCACGCATCCGGCCACCAGACCGGCCAACTGCTTCTGTGCAAACGAACGCGAATCCAACAGCGCCGCTTCCGGGTCCGTCGTTCCGTCCTCGAACACCGCATCTGTTGTCCCGGACACGGGAGCGGGCAGGAACGCAGCGGTCGCCTGCATCTCACCATCCCCGTCGACGGTGGCGCCGGCGGCGACGCCCGTGCCATTTCCGGTGCCGTTTCCGGCGGTAATATTCTCCGCGGTCAGCCGCGGATTGGTCGCTGTGTTCATCACCGTCGCCAACGCTTGGTACTGAGCGTCATCAGCCGCCAGAGTGAAGTAGTGCAGGCCCCCGCGCCGCCCCCGATAGAACACACCCTGCTTCGCTCGTAGCGCAGCCTCGGAAGGCTGCTTCCCGTCTGCGTCTGCGGCCGCCTCCCACATCCGTGCGACTTTGCCCAAAACGTCCTGATCGGCTTCCACCGCTTGAAACACCAGCGCCGCCTCCATCTCCGACGCAGTATCCATCCCCGCAGTCGGACGCACCCGCGCCACTGCATCTGTGATCAGCGACGCAGCCCGACCCGCAATCCGACCCTCGGCCAAAGCCTTCCCAAGCACGGGCAGCCGGACGCTCCCGGGCTCACCTGAGGGCAGCCGTCCGGCGAGCGCAGCCTGACCCACCCTGATCCGCCGCTTTGCCTCGCCCGCACCGATCCCCAGCCGGGCCCGTAAATACTCCGCATTCGTGCGGAACTCCGTCCCCCTGCGGGCACTCCCAGCCTCGCCCTTCGCCTCGCCCTGCCCGTCAGATTCGTCCTGAGCCGCGCCTGCGCGCAAAGCTTCCGCCGGATCAGCCCAACCGGACTCCCCCTGGTCGGCATCCCTAGCAGGGTCTAAGCCAGCGCTCGGTGAAGATTCCGTGCCGAGGCGATCGGCAGCCGCGGGGCCTCCGAAAAGTCCGTCCTGCTCCCCTACACGGGCAACATCGGCCCGCTCGACGGCCCATGCTCCTGCCAACTGGAGAAATTCCACGATTTTGGAGATGTCCTCCACGGTTGCGACAGCAGTCGCCAGTTCGCGGGTGGACATGCTGTCCATTCCCGCGACAAAGCCACCCGCCCTGCTGGCCAAGTCCTCGCGCACTCGGTCCAGGGAAGCAAGTATCCCCGGATCCTGTTCGAGCGGTGCAGTGGCCATACATCCATTTTTCTTCGAAGACAGATTCGAAGCAATCGGATTCCTCGATTGTGTAGGGATAGTCGGCTGGTGTGACCGGTCCGTGCCGCGCCGGGGAGAAACGAGTCCTAGCTAGCCAGGCCGAGCCCCTGGCTGGGCTACTCCGAACCCCCGGAGCTGGACTACTCCGAGGCCCTAGCTGGGCTACTCCGACCCAGAGTTGGACTACTCCGAACCCGGCAAGGCTCGTCCGAACCCCGAGCCACGCTGGTCCGAACCCGGACAGCTCGAAGCCCTACCTCTATTTCCGAATCAGCTTGTGCGCGGCTGCCTGCGCGACCGGGCGCATGACGATCTGGTCCAGGTTCACGTGGTGCGGCAGATTGAGCGAGTAGGCAACGACGTCGGCGACATCCTCAGCCAGCAAAGGCTTCTCCACACCGGTGTAGACCTTGTCCGCGGCCGCTTGGTTGCCACCGAGCCGGTTCAGCGAGAACTCTTCGGTCTGCACCAGGCCCGGGAGGATGTCGATCACGCGCACATTGTGTTCGGCCTCTTCCAGTCGCAGGGTGCCGGCCATGGAGTGCTGCGCGGATTTGGCGGCCACGTATCCACCGCCCCCTTCGTACGGCACTATCCCCGCGGTGGACGTCAGCAGCACGACCGAACCTTCACCGTTGTCGCGCAGGGCCGGAAGGAACGCCTGGATCATCCGCAGCGAGCCGAGGACGTTGACGTTGTACATCTTCTCCCAGTCGGCGAGCTGACCTTCGGCGATCGAATCCACTCCGAAGGCGCCGCCGGCGATGTTCACCAGCGCGTCGATCCCACCGCCGGCGAGCACGTCGGCCACCAACTGATCGACAGAGTCCTGGTCGGTCACATCGCCGGGCATCGCGAGCGCACCGGTTTCTTCGGCGAGCGCGGCAAGCCGGTCTGCACGCCGGGCCACAGCCACAACCTCCCAACCGCTTCCACGCAGCGCCCGCACGGTGGCGGCGCCGATACCCGAACTTGCTCCCGTTACTACTGCGCGCTTGGTCATGGCTCCCAGCCTAATGGCGAACTAAAACGCGGGCCCACTGGACGACGCCGCTGCGACCCGATGGCATGCTTGGGTGTCCGCGCTGCTAGGCCAAAGGGAGGCCGAGGGCCGGACTGAGTGGCGGAGATGACTGGTTCACCGAACGAAGGCGCCATTACCGCGCAGGTCCGCAGAGGTTACCGAGTGACCAGGAGGGGCTTCACGGGCATCGCGCACGATGCATGCTCCAGTTCGACGCCGACCGTTCCCGAAGCGCGGTTGTTCCGGCCGGTGTCGTCACACCAGTCGACGTTGTAGGGCATCGCGGTCACCGAGGCCTCGCCGGCCGCAGTTTCGGAGGGGACCGTAAATGTATAGGTGAAGCCGCCGCCGTCGTGCATCGGAGCGGTTTCGTGAACGACCTCCGCACCTGAAGCGTCTGTCACGGTCACCTCAATCCGAGCCTCGCTGCCGTAGCGCGGGTTGCAGTCGGCGTCCGGCGCTGACACCGTCACGGTCTGCCCCGGACTCGCCTCCGGAGGGTTCAAGGAGTAGCCCGGCGGGAGACACGGCTGAGCCACGATCCCTGGGATAACGCCGCACCCCGCCATGGAGGTGCCCAGAACCGCCGCACCCAGGACGACCAGGACGGCGCTGCGCCATGTTCTGCTACCAGGGTTGCGTTCACCAACTCGGTGCATCAAGTCCCGCCCGCCGCGTGCACTCTTAGCTCAAACTCCCCCATCCGCCGCCGCATGTCAGCCGGATTCCCCGCCGAGTTCTTCCAGGATCAGGTCCCGCAGCACCGCCGCCTGGTTGTGCGTCTCATCCTTGGCGCCGTAGAGCAGGCAGAGCTTCGGATGCTCGCGGGCAAGTTCCAGCAAGCGCTTCAGCGCCTCGGAACCGTCCAGCTCCTTCCGGTAGGCCACGTTAAACGCCTCGAACTTCTCGGGCTGGTGGCTGAACTCCTTGCGCAGCTCGGCGGATGTCCCCGCTTCCTTCAGCCAGAGGTCCAGCCCCGCCTCGTCCTTCTTGATTCCACGCGGCCAGATCCGGTCCACCAGCACGCGGTAGCCGTCGCCGTCGTCGGCCGGTTCGTAGACACGCTTGATGTGAACGTCCGTCATAGCCGCATGCTACGCGAGCCGGGCCGCGGCAGGTAGGGCCGGCACCGCCGTCGTGCGAATAGAGGTCAACGCGAGCCGGGCCGCGGCAGGTAGGGCGGGCACCGCCGTCGTGAATCTTCATTCCGTGCCCGGCATGAAAGAATGGCCAGCATGGCAGAACATACCCCGGGCACAGACACGCCCGTTTCCGTAAACGTTCCCGACAAGCCCGCCCTCGAAGGCCTTGAGGACGCCCTGACCCGGCGCTGGCGCGGGGAGGGAACCTACAAGTTCAACCCCGAGACCACGCGGGAGCAGGTCTACTCGATCGACACTCCCCCGCCGACGGCGTCCGGCTCGCTGCATGTGGGACACATGTTCTCCTACACACAGACCGATGTGCTGGCCCGCTACCAGCGGATGCGCGGGAAGAACGTGTTCTATCCGATGGGCTGGGACGATAACGGCCTGCCCACCGAGCGCCGCGTGCAGAACTTCTACGGCGTGCGCTGCGACCCGTCGGTGCCGTACAACCCGGACTACCAGCCGCCGGCCACGCCGGCGAAGAACCAGCGCGATTTCGACGTCGTTTCCCGCCGGAACTTCATTGAGCTCTGCGAGACCCTGGCTGTGGAGGACGAGAAGGTTTTCGAGAACCTCTTCAGCACGCTGGGCCTGTCCGTGGACTGGGACCTGACCTACCGGACCATCGACGACGTCTCCCGCTCGGTCTCACAGCGCGCCTTCCTGGCCAACCTGACCGCCGGCGACGCCTACATGGCCGAGGCACCCACGCTCTGGGACGTCACGTTCCGCACCGCCGTGGCGCAGGCCGAGCTTGAAGACCGGGAGATGCCCGGCGCCTACTACCGCTACGCCTTCGAGACCGCCGACGGCGAGAAGGTCCACATCGAGACCACCCGCCCCGAGCTGCTGCCGGCCTGCGTGGCGCTGGTGGCCCACCCCGACGACGAGCGCTACCAGAAGCTGTTCGGCACCACCGTGAAGTCCCCGCTCTTCGGCGTGGAGGTGGAGGTCAAGGCCCACCCGCTGGCCAAGCCGGAGAAGGGCGCCGGCATTGCCATGGTCTGCACCTTCGGCGACCTGACCGACGTGACCTGGTGGCGCGAGCTGCAGCTGCCCACCCGCTCTATTGTGGGCCGCGACGGCCGGATTGTGGCCGAGACGCCGGAGTGGATCAGCTCCGAGGACGGCAAGGCGAACTACGCCGAGCTGGCCGGCAAGACCGTGTTCTCCGCCAAGGAGAAGGTGGTGGAACTGCTGACCGCCGCCGGCGAGCTGGACGGCGAGCCCAAGAAGATGTCCCACCCGGTGAACTTCTACGAAAAGGGCGACAAGCCGCTGGAGGTCGTCACCTCGCGCCAGTGGTACATCCGCAACGGCGGCCGCGACGAGGACCGGCGGATGAGGCTGATCTCCCGCGGCCGCGACATCGAGTTCCACCCGGCCTTCATGCGCTCGCGCTACGAAAACTGGATCGAAGGCCTCAACGGCGACTGGCTGGTCTCCCGGCAGCGCTTCTTCGGTGTGCCGATCCCCGTCTGGTACCCGCTGGACGCCTCCGGCAACCCCGACTACGACAACCCGGTGCTGCCGAGCGATGAGATGCTGCCGGTGGATCCGGCCGCCGAGCCCGCCCCGGGCTTCGAGGAATCGCAGCGCAATCAGCCCGGCGGCTTCATCGGCGACGCCGACGTGCTGGACACCTGGGCCACCTCGTCGCTGACGCCGCAGATCGTGGGCAAGTGGAGCCGGGACGAGGCGTTCTTCAACAACGTCTTCCCGTTCGACCTGCGCCCGCAGGGCCACGACATCATCCGCACCTGGCTGTTCTCCACCGCGGTGCGCGCCGACGCGCTGAACGGCTGCGCGCCGTGGAAGCACGCGGCGCTCTCCGGCTGGATCCTGGACCCGGACCGCAAGAAGATGTCCAAGTCCAAGGGCAACGTGGTGGTCCCCACCGACGTGCTCGATCAGTTCGGTGCGGACGCGGTCCGCTACTGGGCGGCCTCGGCCAAGCTCGGCGCGGACACCGCCTACGAAGTCGCGCAGATGAAGATCGGCCGCCGGCTGGCCATCAAGCTGCTCAACGCCTCCAAGTTCGTGCTGAACCTGGGCGCCACCGAGGCCTCGGTGATTGCCGACGACGCCGGTGTAGTCACCAACCCGTTGGACATCTCGCTGCTGGGCCAGCTGGCCGACGTGGTGGAAACCGCCACGGCAGCGTTCGAGAAGTACGACCACGCCCGGGCGCTGCAGGTGACCGAGAGCTTCTTCTGGTCCTTCACCGACGACTACGTGGAACTGATCAAGGACCGCGCCTACGGTGCCGCCGGCCAGCCGGAGCAGGACTCGGTCCTTGCCACCCTGGCCACCACGCTGGACGCGCTGCTGCGCCTGTTCGCGCCGTTCCTGCCCTTCGCCACCGAAGAGGTCTGGAGCTGGTGGCGCGCCGGTTCGGTACACCGCGCCGAATGGCCGACGACGGCGGGGCTCGCCTCGGTTGCCTCGGCCGCGGACAAGGGCCTGCTGGGCACCGTCGGGCAGGCGTTGGGCGGTATCCGCAAGGCCAAGTCCGAAGCCAAGGTCAAGCAGCGCACCGAAGTGCTCACCGCCACCATCAGCGGTTCGGCCGCCCAGGTTGCCCAGCTCGAGGCCGGTTTGGGCGACCTGAAGGCCGCGGGCAACGCCCGCGAGGTCATGCTGGCCGAGGCCGAGGGCGAGCTGACCGTCACCAAGGTGGAGCTCGCTGCCGCGGAGGCTGCGGCCGAGTAACTGCTGCCGGTCCGTTCAGGCGGACCGGTTAACGAGGGGAAGCCCCATCAGCGTTTCGCCGTTGGTGGGGCTTCGACTCATTTGATCCAAAGGTGACGGCTTTGGGTCTCGCGAACTCCGCTGAATTTCAGGTCTTCCTAGCCTCGTCACTGGCTGGCAGTTTGTGGAGCTAGTCCACTTCCTGTCACTGAATCTTTGGTGTTCGGTCCCGCATCTTTTTGTGGATGCGTATAGATATTTATACTCCTGCGCAAGCCGACACGCCATAGCTGGGCCGAAATTCTTTCCGGCGGCTAGGGCGTGTCGGCTCGAGGCAGTTGGTCAGCCGGGGAACTGCCCGGCGGAACCGATCAGTCGAACTCGGGGCTGGTGGTCCGGGAGCGCTTGATCTCGTAGAAGTACGGGAACTCGGCCAGCGCCACGGCGCCGTCGAAGATCTTGCCGGCGGCTTCGCCGCGCGGGATCCGGGTCATCACCGGTCCGAAGAACGCGGTGCCGTTGAAGGCCACCACCGGGGTGCCGACCTCGTCGCCCACCTTGGAGATGCCTTCCTCGTGGCTGGCGCGCAGCTGCTCGTCGTACTCGTCAGAGGTGGCGAAGCGGGCCAGATCCGCGGGCAGTCCGACCTCTTCCAAGGCGGCGGCGGTGACGGACTCGTAGTCCTTGTTGCCCTCGTTGTGGATCCGGGTGCCCATGGCGTCGTAGAGCTTGCCCACGTAGGCATCGCCGTGCAGCTGCTGAGCGGCAATGATCACCCGCACCGGACCCCAAGCCTGCTTGAGGAACTCCTTGTATTCTTCCGGCAACTCATCGCGGCCATCGTTGAGCACGGCCAGGCTCATCACGTGCCAGTCCACCTTCACATCGCGGACCTTCTCCACCTCCAGGATCCAGCGGGAGGTGATCCAGGCGAACGGGCAGGCCGGGTCGAACCAGAAGTCAACGGTCGACGGTGCAGCGTTTTCAGACATATGGCAGTACTCCTTCAGGGAACCGGAAATAGGTGCTGTTCTGCGTAACTACGCCGGCGGAGGTTTTGTTCCGCCGCAGCAGGGGGCGCGGTATCCGAGTGCGGCGCAAGCGCGGTCATCCGGGCGCTGCGCACGCGCGGCCGCACCCGGCTGCCGCGGTCAGGCAGAGTCGCGGCGGCGGATGGCTTCCACATCGTGCGGGATGAGCGTGGGCTCCGTCCCGTCCAGCACCGTCGACGCGGTGATCACGGCGGTGGCAATGTCCTCGCGGCCGGGCAGGTCGAACATGATCGGCTGCAGCGTCTCCTCCATGATCGCCCGGAGCCCGCGGGCCCCGGTCCCCCGCTCCAGCGCCAGATCGGCCACCGCCTCCAGCGCGTCCTGCTCGAAGGCCAACTCCACGCCGTCCAGCTGGAACATCTTCTGGTACTGGCGCAGCAGCGCATTCTTCGGTTCGGTCAGGATCTGGATCAGCGCGGGCTTGTCCAGCTCGGACACCGTGGTAATCACCGGCAGGCGGCCGATGAACTCCGGGATCAGCCCGAACTTGAGCAGATCCTCGGGCATCACCTCGCCGTAGTTGTCCTGCTGCCGGACGGCGTCCTTCAGCGGGGCGCCGAAGCCAATGCCCTTGCGGCCGGCCCGCGAGCCGATGATCTCTTCCAGCCCGGCGAAGGCGCCGGCAACGATGAAGAGGATGTTGGTGGTGTCGATCTGGAGGAACTCCTGCTGCGGGTTCTTCCGCCCGCCCTGCGGCGGCACCGACGCCACGGTCCCCTCCAGGATCTTCAGCAGCGCCTGCTGCACGCCTTCACCGGAGACGTCGCGGGTGATCGACGGGCCGTCGGCCTTGCGGGTCACCTTGTCGATCTCGTCGATGTAGATGATGCCCTGCTCGGCCTTCTTGATGTCATGGTCCGCGGCCTGGATCAGTTTGAGCAAGATGTTCTCCACATCCTCGCCCACATAACCGGCCTCGGTCAGCGACGTGGCGTCCGCGACCGCGAAGGGCACGTTCAGCTGGCGCGCCAGTGTTTGCGCGAGGTAGGTCTTGCCGCAGCCGGTGGGACCGATCAGCAGCACGTTCGATTTGGCGATCTCCACGTCCTGCAGCTCGCCGGTGGCGGACAGCGCGTTGTTGCCCGGCGCGGCGTGGCCGGAGCGGATGCGCTTGTAGTGGTTGTAGACCGCCACCGCGAGGGCGCGCTTGGCCGGCTCCTGGCCGATTACGTATTCCTGCAGGAACCCGAAGATCTCCCGCGGCTTGGGCAGTTCCAGCAATTCAGCGGCGGCCGCCCCGGCACCGAATTCTTCCTCCAGCAGCTCGTTGCACAGCCCGACGCATTCATCGCAGATGTATACGCCACCGCCGGCGATTAGCTTCTTGACCTGCTTCTGGCTCTTCCCGCAGAACGAGCAGGTGAGAAGCTCAGCGCTTCCGGCGGTGCGGGCCATAGTGTGTCCCCTTGTCTGGTCCTCGTGCGGTCGTCCGGTGGTCGTCGGTGGTGCGGTGCGTCAGGCGGACTTGTTCCGCCGCTTGGCCACCACGTCGTGGGAAATCAGCGTGGGTTCCGCCTTGTTCAGCACCGCGTCGGCGGTGATCACCACGGAGGCAATATCCTCGCGGCTGGGCAGGTCGAACATCACCGGCTGCAGCGTCTCTTCGATGATCGCCCGGAGTCCGCGGGCGCCGGTCCCCCGCTCCAGCGCGAGGTCCGCGACTGCTTCCAGGGCTTCCTGCTCGAAGTTCAGTTCGACGCCGTCCAGCTGGAACATCTTCTGGTACTGCCGCAGCAGGGCATTCTTCGGTTCGGTCAGGATCTTGATCAGTGCCGGCCGGTCCAGGTTGGACACGGTGGTGATCACCGGCAGGCGGCCGATGAACTCCGGGATCAGCCCGAACTTGAGCAGGTCCTCCGGCATAACCTCGCCGTAGCTGTCCTTTTCCGCCGCCGCATCCTTGAGCGGGGCGCCGAAGCCGATCCCCTTGCGGCCGGCCCGAGACCCGATGATCTCCTCCAGCCCGGCGAACGCACCGGCCACGATGAACAGCACGTTGGTGGTGTCGATCTGGATGAATTCCTGGTGCGGATGCTTGCGTCCGCCCTGCGGCGGCACCGAGGCCACCGTTCCTTCCAGGATCTTCAGCAGCGCCTGCTGGACGCCTTCACCGGAGACGTCGCGGGTGATCGACGGGTTCTCGCTCTTGCGCGAGATCTTGTCGATCTCGTCGATGTAGATGATGCCCTGCTCGGCCTTCTTGACGTCATAGTCGGCGGCCTGGATCAGCTTGAGCAGGATGTTCTCCACATCCTCGCCCACATAGCCGGCTTCGGTCAGCGCGGTGGCATCCGCGACGGCGAAGGGAACGTTCAGCCGGCGGGCCAGCGTCTGCGCCAGATAGGTCTTGCCGCAGCCGGTGGGGCCGATCAGCAGAATGTTGGACTTGGAGACCTCTACGTCCTCCAAAGGACTGGCGTCGGACAGGTTGGCCGTCCCCTTCGGGGCATGGCCGGACTGGATCCGCTTGTAGTGGTTGTAGACCGCCACGGCGAGTGCGCGCTTGGCGGGCTCCTGGCCGATCACGTACTCCTGCAGGAAGTCGAAGATTTCGCGTGGCTTGGGCAGTTCGAAGCTGCCCAGGTCCGAAACCTCGGCCAGCTCCTCTTCGATGATCTCGTTGCACAGCTCGATGCATTCATCGCAGATGTATACGCCGGGGCCGGCGATCAGCTTCCGGACCTGTTTCTGGCTCTTGCCGCAGAAAGAGCACTTGAGCAGGTCAGCGCTCTCACCTATGCGAGCCATATCCGTCCCCTTACTTGGTTCTACGTCGGCACTTGCCGCGGCAGCTGCAGTCTCAACCCCGCCGATAATGCCGGGCTGGTGCTGCGTTGCCGAAGCTAGCTGACACCAACTCTAATTCACTGCGCCGACAGTTTCAGTAACCACACTGCCCGTGGTGCGATATGACGCGCCACGGGCAGTGAAGGCAATCTGAGCAATCTTACTTGGTATTACTTGGTGATCGCCGGTTTGTGGATCTTGCGGGAGTCGAGCACCTGGTCGATCAGCCCGTATTCCAGGGCCCCGTCGGCCGTGAGGATCTTGTCCCGCTCGATGTCCTTGTTGACCTGGGCCGCGTCCTTGCCCGAATGCATGGCCAGCGCGTTCTCCAGCCAGGCGCGCATCCGCATGACTTCGTCGGCCTGGATCTGCAGGTCGGAGGCCTGGCCGCGTTCGCCGCCGCCCAGCGCCGGCTGGTGGATCAGCACGCGGGCGTTCGGCAGGGCCAGACGCTTGCCCGGCGTACCGGCGGCCAGCAGCACGGCGGCGGCACTGGCGGCCTGGCCCAGGCACACGGTCTGGATCTCCGGGCGGATGTACTGCATCGTGTCGTAGATCGCGGTCATCGCGGTGAACGAGCCGCCCGGCGAGTTGATGTAGATGGTGATGTCGCGGTCCGGGTCGGTCGACTCGAGCACCAGCAGCTGGGCCATCACGTCGTCGGCCGAGGCGTCGTCCACCTGGACACCCAGGAAGATGATGCGGTCCTCGAACAGCTTGGTGTAGGGATCCTGGCGCTTGAAGCCGTACGGCGTGCGCTCCTCGAACTGGGGCAGCACATAGCGGCTCTGCGGCATGTTCGCGGCGTGACCGCCGGCAGCGGCACCGAAGTTGTAGTCCATGAGATTCTCCTGCTTGTATTCGGGTCGGTGGCGCGTGGGCTCAGGATTCCGTCGTCGAGGCGGAGTCGCTTTGCGTCCCGCCGCCGCCGGTGACGCCGCCTGCGTGGGCGGAGATCTTGTCGAAGAACCCGTAGGCCAGGCCTTCCTCGGCCGTGAACCACTTGTCGCGGTCGTTGTCGATCAGGATCTGCTCAACCGTCTGCCCGGTCTGCTCTGCGGTCAGCTCGGCCATGACCTGCTTCATGTGCAGGATCAGCTCGGCCTGGATCCTGATGTCCGAGGCCGTGCCGCCGATGCCGCCGGAAGGCTGGTGCATCAGGATCCGTGCGTGCGGGGTGGCGTAACGCTTGCCCTTGGTGCCCGAGGACAGCAGGAACTGGCCCATCGACGCCGCCAGGCCGGTAGCCACGGTGACCACGTCGTTCGGAATGAACTTCATGGTGTCGTAGATGGCCATGCCGGCAGTGACCGAACCGCCGGGCGAGTTGATGTAGAGGTAGATGTCCTTTTCCGGATCCTCGGCCGAGAGCAGCAGCAGCTGCGAGCAGATGGCGTTGGCGTTCTCGTCCCGCACCTCGGAGCCGAGCCAGATGATGCGCTCTTTGAGCAGGCGGTTATAGATGTAGTCTTCGCGGCTGGCGGCCTCGACCGTTGCCATCTTCGGAGTGGCGGATTCATTCGACATGCTGAAATACCTCTCGCTTCTTCCCCGGGCCTTTCCGTCATCCGGCGGCCCTCGGGTCGTTTATCTACTTGGACAGTAACGTGTTCGGCTGCCCGATTCCTCCCTGACGACGCACTGTTCGCTGACGGCGCATCAGCCCAGTGTTGGCGCGGGAAAACCCTCTGCCTGCAGCAGAATTACGACGCCGGAGCTTGCCTTCCGCAGGCCCGTCCACCGTCCGCTCGGCGCGCCTTTTCCAGCGGGCCGAAAGTCACACAACCGTGCCGGGCACCGCCGTCGTGCACGCATCCCGTCCGAGCCGGGCACCGCCGTCGTGCCACCCTCCGAGCCGGGCACCGCGTCGTGCCGCATCGGCGCAGGCAGCACCGCCGTCGTGCGCGGGGGTTAAAGCGGCGGACCGCCGGTCCCTGTGAGGGAGTCCGGCGGTCCGTCCTGCGGCAGGGTGCTGCCTACTTCTTGTCTGCTTCGGCGGCCTCTTCGGCAGCGTCGGCGTCCTCGATCGACTCGGTGTCGGCGGCGTCTGCTTCGGCTTCGTCGCCGCTCTGCGCGCTTTCGGCTTCGGCGGCCTGGATCATGTCCTCGATGTTCGGCTCTTCTTCGCCGGCGGGGCGGACGAAGTCGCTCAGGTCCACCTCGTTGCCGTTGGAGTCGGTGACCTTGGCCAGCTCCAGGACCTTGGCCAGGGCCTTGCGGCGGCGGACTTCGCCCACCATCATGCCGACCTGGCCGGACTGGTCCAGCAGCTGCGCGAACTGGTTCGGGTCCATGCCGTACTGGCCGGCGGAGGAGACGATGTAGTCGATCAGTTCGGCCTGGCTGACGCCCAGCTCTTCCTTGTCGGCCACGGCGTCCAGCACGATTTCGTTCTGGAAGGCCTTCGCGGTGTTCTCGCGGACCTCGGCGCGGTGCTCCTCGGTGTCGTGGTCTTCACCGTGGCTGTTCTCCGGGCGGAAGTGCTGTTCCATCTGCTCTTCGACGACGGAATCCGGCACCGGAACCTCGACCAGCTCCATGAGCTTGTCCAGCACCTTGTCGCGGGCCTCGACGCCCTGCTCCATGATCTTGGCGTCGGCGGCCTGCTTGGCCAGGTCTTCCTTCAGCTCGGCGATGGTGTCGAACTCGCTTGCCAGCTGGGCGAAGTCGTCGTCGGCCTCGGGCAGCTCGCGCTCCTTGACGGCCTTCAGCTTCACCGTGACGGTGGCGTCCTGACCGGCGTGCTCGCCGCCGGCCAGCTTGGTCTCGAAGGTGGCGTCTTCGCCGGCGCTCAGCGCGGTGACGGCTTCGTCCAGGCCCTCGAGCATGGTGCCGGCGCCTACCTGGTAGGACAGGTCGGCGGCGGAATCAACCTCTTCGCCGTCCACCTTGGCGGACAGGTCCATGGTGATGAAGTCGTCGGCAGCGGCCGGACGGTCAACGGTCTTCAGGGTGCCGAAGCGGCCGCGCAGGTCGTCCAGCGCCTTCTGCACGTCTTCCTCGGAAGCCTCGGTGGCCTCCACGGTGACCTCGAGGCCGGCGTACTCGGGCAGCTCGATCTCGGGGCGGATGTCAACCTCCACGTGGAAGGCCAGCTGGCCCTCGGTGGCGGTGGGATCCGGGACCTCGGTGATTTCAACCTCGGGGCGGCTCAGCGGGCGGATGCCGGTCTCTTCGATGGCGCCCTGGTAGAAGCCGTTCAGGCCCTCGTTGATGGCGGTCTCGATGACGTAGCCGCGGCCCACGCGCTGGTCGATCAGCCTGGCGGGAACCTTGCCCTTGCGGAAGCCGGGAACCTGGATCTGGCCCGCGATGGTCTTGTACGCCGCGTCGATGCTGGGCTTGAGTTCCTCAAAGGGGACCTCAACGTTGAGCTTGACCCGGGTGGGGGTGAGGGTTTCGACAGCGCTCTTCACAGCGTTAGGACTCCTGATAGCTATAGGGGTTAAATCTGCACCAAGAATACAGAGTCGGGGCGACAGGACTCGAACCTGCGATCTCCTGCTCCCAAAGCAGGCGCGCTAGCCACTACGCTACGCCCCGTAGTGCACACGCAAGTCTACGGGCTATCCCGGCTTGCTGCACAATTGCGTCCGCGGTGCTGCTGCGCCGATGAAACCCTGGCACCGCAGCCGCTAACAGAAAAGGCGGCCCTACTGGACCGCCTCTCACTGCGAGGGGATGACGGGAATCGAACCCGCGTAATCAGTTTGGAAGACTGAGGCTCTACCATTGAGCTACATCCCCGAGGACGTTGAAACTTTAGCACGACGGCGGCCCCGTTCAACAAATCGGCCCGGCCGGTGACGCCGGTTCCCGCCTTGATAACTCATCCCCCAGACCATCAGCGCGGCCTCTGGAACTTAATCGATCCAGCATCCTGGCCGGCGGCCGGCAAGGTAGATCGTCGGCTGCACGGTTAATCCGCGAGGGCAGGGTCCATGGATGCTGCCCTCGCGGATTTACCCTGCATCGAAGGAAACCTCGTGGCCCCGCGCCGGTGGCAAGCATGCTCGCGCCGGCCCAGGCAGCGCCTCAGCCAACCAGTCGGGCTCCACCGACGCGGCTCGAGCAGGCGGCCGGAGCATTCAGGCCGGCAGGCGGAGAATTCAGTCCGGCTGGCAGGAGGGGCACCAGTAGAGCTTGCGGGCGGCCATGTCCGTCAGCGCCACCGGGTTGCCGCAGACCCGGCACGCCATGCCCTGCCGCTGGTACACGTAGTAGGCGTTGTCCGGCCAGACCGGCAGCACCCGGCCGGCCGGGTCGGTGTCCCGGTGTTCGGGCCGGGTGGTGATGATCTTGCCGTCGCGGACGCCGTCGCCCATCACCTCCACGATGTCCGCCCACAACAGCCCGGCTTCCTCCGGGGACAGTTGCTTGCCGGGCAGCCAGGGGCTCAGGCCGCGGCGGAACAGGGTCTCGGCCCGGTAGATATTGCCGACGCCGGCCACCACGTTCTGGTCCATCAGCAACTGCCCCACGGCGGTGCGCTTGGAGGTGAGCCGGCGGACGAACTCGGCGGCCCGGCCGGTCCCAGCCTGCAGCGGGTCGCCCCCAGCCTTCCTCGGGCCAGCAACCTCACGCAGCGGGTCGCCCTCTCCTTGCAGCGGGTCCGGCCCCAGTTTGCCGACGACGGCGGACGCCTCCTCGGGCGTGAGCACCTCGCAGGCTGTGGGCCCGCGGAGGTCCGCCCAACCGTGGTCGGACACCAGCCGCACGCGCACCTGGCCCACCGGCTCCGGCGGGCCGTCGTACGCAACGGGAGCACCGTCGTCGTACGTTTCCCGCTCCCCCACCCGGCGCGGCGCCCCGATGCTGGAGGCGCCGCGGAAGGTCGCGTCCCCGCCGAAACTCCACGCCCCGTACAGGCCCAGATGGACCCGGAGCACCAGGCCGTTGTCGAAGTCCAGAAACAACTGCTTGCCGTGCGCGCGGGCGGCCAGCAGCGTGGCCCCGTCGAGCCGGCCGGCGCCGGCGGCGAAGCGGCCCTGCGGGCTGGAGACGGCAAGCCGCGCGCCGGCGAAAACGTCCTGGAACTGGCGGGCCAGGCGGTGGACCGAATGGCCTTCGGGCATGGTTAGGCCGGGACCTCGCCGGTGGTTTCGTAGGAGGCGATCTTGCCGATCCGGCGGGCGTGGCGTTCGGCGTTGGAGAACGGCTCGGCCAAAAACGCCTCGATGATGGCGGTGGCTTCCTCCACGCTGTGCATGCGGCCGCCGACGGCGACGACGTTGGCGTCGTTGTGCTCACGGGCCAGCTTGGCGGTGTCCAGGTTCCAGGCCAGCGCGGCCCGGATCCCCTTGACCTTGTTCGCCGCGATCTGCTCGCCGTTGCCGGAGCCGCCCAACACGATGCCCAGCGCCTGCACACCGGCGGCCTGGTCCGCCACCACGGCGAGCGCGGCGTTGATGCAGAACGAGGGGTAGTCGTCCTCGGCGTCGTAGGCGGTGGGCCCGTGGTCGATGACCTCGTGGCCCTGGCCGGCCAGGTGCTCGATCAGGTGGTGGCTGAGTTCCAGGCCGGCGTGGTCGGTGGCAATGTGAACGCGCATGGGGTCCTTCTGTTGCGTGCGGGGAGGGAGATTGGCGGCTTCCAGCCTACTGGAGCAGGCCCGCCGGGCCTGATTTGCGCTGATTTGCGACGGAATGACGACGGCGGTGCTCGCCTTGGCGGGGACAGTTTCCCTCGGCGACCCGTGGCTTCACTCAGCCGTGGGCGGGCTAGGGTTACCGGGCGGACTCGGTCTTGTAGCCGTTCAGCACGGCGGCCATCCGCTCGGCGTTCTGCAGCGTGTCCGTGTTGACCACAAAGTCCTTGCCGCCGGCCAGGTGCAGCACCACGGCGGGTCCGGTGCGCACCACAAAGGCCGAGCCCCACGCGGAGATCCGGTAGCCCCAGCCGCCGTACTGCATCGGGTAGATCTCCCGCGCGGCCGTGGCAACGCGGAAGTCCGAAACCGGGATGGACACAATCCGCCAGCGGCCCAGTATCCGCACGCTCAGTCCGCCGGCGTCGGCCCGCACGGTGGCCACGAAGAATGCCAGCAGGCCGGCGGTGAGGACTGCGGCCACCAGGAGCCACCACCAGGACGCCACGGCCAGCCACGCGATGGACCCAAACATCAGCACGCCCAGGGCCGTCATCGGGGTCCGCGAGCCGCTGATTTTCACCTCCACCGCATCGCCGCGGCGGGCGGCATCGACGTCGAGATGGGAGCCGTCCGGAACCTCGGCGGGCACCGCGTTAACGTGGTCGTCGCGCTTCAGCAGCCAGGGCAGCCCGATCGCCGGCAGCACCGCCAGCCCGACGCCGGTCCAGAAGAGCCCCCAGTCGAGTCGGGTCCCGGCGGCGTCCGCGGCGTCGAGCTGCGGCGCGATGCCGGCCACGAAGATCATCACGCAGAACGCGGTGATCAAGATGCTGAACCCGACGCCGAAGCGGCGCATGGCCAGCGGCACGGCGTACAGGGCAATGCAGAATCCGCATACGGCCCCGGTGAATGCCGTCACGACGACGGCGGCAATCGCGGTGGAGGTGAAGCCGGAGAAATCGTCGGCCACACCGGATGCGTCGAAGTGCGAGGCCACCGGATCGGGCATCCGGCCGGCCACGGACAGCAGCCACAGCCCAAGCCCGGCGGCCATCAACACCGGCACGCCGACGCCGAAGATCACGGCCCTGACGTCGAACCTCGGCCGGTAGGTTGCCTCGCTCGCCGTGATCGTCCGGCTCATCTCTCCCCTGTCCTTGTGCGTACTGATCCGACTGTAGCCGCCCGGCCCCAAGCACTATTCAGCAGGTGCCCTGAAGGCGGCCGAAAAGCTCCTGCTGGATAGTCGAAGGGGCGGGGCTTGGTTGCCACCAGCCAGGGCTAGTGGAACCTGCGTCCTTGGTCCCTCCGGTAGGCCACAACCGCCAGCGCGGTGAACAGCGCGCCCCAGCCCAGCAGCACGGGCAGCGCCAGCGGGTAGGCCTCGGTTCCGGTGAGCACCTGGATCAGCAGTTCGCGGCCGGCACGGCTGGGCAGGAACTGGCTGAACCTGTCCAGCCAGTCCGGGAACAGCTCCGCGGGCATGAACAGGCCGCCCGCGAAGGCCAGGGGGAACAGGACCACTTGGACCACGGCCAGCGCGGCCTTGGCCGAGAGCGAGTAGCCGATGGCCAGGCCCAGCATCAGGAACGGTGCGCCGATGACCAGGATCAACGCGGCGGCCAGCAGCAAAACCGGCACGCTGACCTCGGCCGCCGTCAAGAACCAGCCGACCAGCACCAGCGGCACCAGGGCCATCAGCGCGAAGATGCAGCCGTTGATCAGCCGCCCGGCCATCCGTGGACCGGCACCCGCGGGCAGGGTCCGCACGTAGGGTTCGAACGGCTGCGCCCGGTCCTCGGCCACGCCGGTGCCGAAGCTGAACAGGAAGGTTGACATCACGGCGAACATGGCCAGTTGACCGACCATCGCGGTGGCAGCGGCAGGGACTTCCTGCGCCGCCGGCTGCGGCACCACGAAGAAGAACACGGCCAGCGTGGGGAAGAGCAGATTGCCAATCACCGCAATGGGGATCCGGACCGTCTCGAGGAACTGGAACTTGGTGTGCAGCAGCACCAGCCGCGCTGTGCCCGCGGTGGCCTGCGCGGTCGAGGCGGGTACCGCCGTCGTTGTTGTTGTGCTCATGGCTAGTTCCCCTCTCCGTGGGATCCGTTTCCAGTGGACGACGGCGCAGCGAACGCCGGTTCCGGCGCGGCAGCGGCGTTCGCGGCGTGGCCGTGGGTCAGGGTCAGGAAGGCTTCCTCCAGCGAGGCGCCGCGGACCTCCAGCCCGGAGAACGGCACGTTGGACGCCACCAGGGCACGCACGAAGGCGTCCGAGTCCGAGACCAGCAGGCTGTACCGGCCGCCGGGACCAGCCGTGGCGTCCGCCGGATCAATGCTGAGGTCGGCCACTCCGGGCAGCCGGACCAGTTCGGACTCCGGCACCGGCGAAGTCACCGCCACACGGCGCACGCTGACCCGGTCCAGCACCGCCGGCAGCGCGTCGTCGGCCAGCACGCGGCCGCCGCCGATGACGACGACGCGCCGGGCCAGCGCCTCCACTTCCTCCAGGTAGTGGCTGGTCAGCACGATCGTGGCACCGTCGGCGTGGTAGTCGCGCAGCGCCTGCCACAGCGCGCGCCGCCCCTCCACATCCAGCCCGGTGGTCGGTTCATCCAGCAGCACCAGCCGCGGCCGCCCCACCAGGGACAGCGCCACGGCGAGCCGGCGCTTCTGCCCGCCGGACAGCCCGCCGGTCTGCCGTCCGGCCAGCCCGGCCAAGTCGAAGCGCTCCAGCAGTTCGGCACGAGGCATCGGGTCCGCATAGTGCCCGGCCACAAAGTCCACCACCTCGCCCACCTTGAGCGTGGGCGGCAGACCCGTTTCCTGCGGCGTGGTGCCCAGCATCGCGCGGGCGGCGGGCTTGCGCGGGTCGGCACCGAAGAGGCGGACGACGCCGGAGTCCGGCTTGCGCTGGCCGTTGACCAGCGAGAGCAGCGTGGTCTTGCCCGCCCCGTTCGGTCCGAGCAGGCCCACCATCTCCCCCGCGCCCACCTCCAGGCTGACGTCGTCGAGCGCCACCACGTCCCCGAAGCTTCGGGTCACGGAGCGGACACTGATTAGTGCCTCCATTACTGTGCTCCTTTCCAGAGCGATTTCAGCGCGGCGGTATAACTTTCGAACGCGTAGCGGCCGCGGGCGTCAACGCGATAAAAGTTGCCGGGCCGCGGGGGCTCTTCTCCGCGGCCACATCTTCGGCCTCTGCGAGCTGCGCAGGCGGGTGACAGGCTTCCGGCGGTCATCTCCGGCAGTTTCGGCAGCCCGTGGAAAGAGCGCCGGGAGCGGGCATCTGCGCGGGATCGATACCCTCCAGCCACTGGGCAATCCAATCCACCCTGCCCCGCTGATCCGTGCGGTACAAGGGGGCTAGCCGATTTTGAGCAACTCTTAAGGTTGGCTGCCTCGCCCGCACCGCTAGGCAGTGCCGCAAGAAACCGCCGCAACCGCCGCGGTCTTCCATGGCCCGCCCACGGACCCAGCCCTTTACTCACCCCCGGCTGAGCCGCCACAATAGCGGCATCCGTTCCGACAGGATGCGAGCGTGTCGCCTATAGTCCATTTCCCCGTGAACACCCTGGCCCTCAAGCGCGGGGGCCTGGTCAAGGCGGTGCGAACCCGGGCCAACACGCTGGCGAAGAACGGCGCCGCGGACCAGATCTGGATCGAGGTGCTGGCCCTGCAGCCCCCGTTGAGCGGCGATGTGGCCAAGCTCAAAGCGGACGGCCATCTGCATCCGGACGTCAAGGTCCGCAGTGTCCTCTACGGGCTGGATCCGAGCCCCGAGCCGGACACCCGGCAGCCGGTCCAGCCCCCGCCCGAGGAGGACTACGACATTGTTCCGATCGGCACCTCCGGCTTGGCCTTTGGCTACTTCCGCGACGGGATCCAGGACTATTACTTGCGCTTCCGACCCGACGGCACCGTCGCCGCCGTCGAACAATTGGCCCCCAACCGGGCGCGCCTGCACCGGGAGGACACCGACGAACAGGGCCGGCTGGTGCTGGTCCAGCATTTCCTGGAAGCGTCCAAGACGCCCACCGCGCAGCACCTGATCGGCCGCAACGGGCACGGCTTCCTGACCATCACGCAGCATCCCGGCTCGCCCAAATGGGGACGCAGCTACCTGTTCGACGGCGTGGCGCACGACGACGGCGATGCCCTCGCCTTCGGTGATCCGGCCGACCTCTACCGGCATGCCTTCGAGCAACTGCTGGCGGACGAAGACGCTCCGGTGCTCACCTCCGAGTTCCGCGAGAACCTGAACAACCTGCCCGGGCGGAACTTGGACGACGCCGTCGCCGGCGTCCGGCACCCCACCCTGCGCCGCATCGCAGCCGTGCACAGCAACCATCTGGAGCCGCCGTACGTGGTGGGTTCCGGCGTCAGCCGCAACTGGCGCAGGCTGCTGGAGCATCTGGACCAGTGGGACGGCCTGGTCCTGCACACCGATGCCCAGCGCGAAGACATCGCCGCCGAGTTCGGCCACGCCGAGAAGCTGCACACCATCGGGCAACTCGCGCCGCCGGAGCAGCCGGCTGGCCAGGAGCAGCCGGAGCAACCAGCGGCCCCGGAACCCGCGGTGCAACTGGCCCCGCCGGAGCCCGCGGCGCAACTACTGGCCCCGCCGGAACAGCCGGACCAAGCCACCCCGGACCGCCCCGCCACCGCGGGCACCGATCCGAACCGGCTGGTCATGGTTGCCCGGCTGCACCCCAAGAAGCGCGTGGACGAGGCCATCCAGGTGTTCGCGCTGGTGCGGGCCGGCAACCCGCAGGCCAGGCTGGAGCTCTTCGGCTTCGGCTACGGCGACGAGGAGGAAGGCACCGTCCGCGTGCTCATCGACGAACTGGGCCTTGGCGCCGCCGTCGTTTTTCCGCCCTTCACCAACAGCCAGGCGGACATCTACGCCACCGCCTGCGCCACGCTGCTGACGTCCGCTTCCGAGGGCTTCCCGCTGATCCTGCTGGAGAGCATGTCCTTCGGCGTCCCGGTGGCCGCCTACGACGCCAATTACGGTCCGCGGGACGTGATCCGCCACGGCGAGAACGGCTTCCTGGTGCCGTTCGGCGACCGGCAGGCCCTGGCCGACGGCATCCTGGCGCTGATGCGGGACCCGGAACTGCGCTCGCGGATGGCCCGGGCCAGCCGGGAAACCCTGAAGCGGTTCGACGAAGCCCGCTATGTCGCCGGCTGGACCCGGGCGCTGGCCGGGTGAGGCACCTGGTCCGAAGGGACCCAGAGCTCCTCGGGCAGGTTCTCCGGGAGGACACAGAACCGAAACTATTCGCCTTTTTCCCACAACTGCTGCGCCGCCGCCCATCGCGGTGAGACAATGACCACATTGTGCAAGGGTTGCTTCACACTCCCGCACACCGACCGGTCCCCTCCGCGGGGACACCAAAGCACTTCTGGAGGCGATCTTGCCAGGTTTGAATCTCACCCGTGACGAAGCGCGGGCCCGCGCCGAACTGCTCAACGTCGAGTCGTACGACGTCACGCTGGACCTCACCCGCGGCGCCAAGGTCTTCGGCTCGCGCACCGTGGTCACCTTCACCGCCACCGCGGGCGGCTCCACCTTCATCGACGCCGTCACGGACACCGTCCGCTCGGTCACGCTCAACGGCACGGCGCTGGATCCGGCCGAGGTGTCCGACGGCGTGCGCATCCAGCTGCCGGACCTGGCCGAGCACAACGTGCTGGAGATCGACGCCGACGCGCTCTACATGAACACCGGCGAGGGCCTGCACCGCTTCGTGGACCCGGTGGACAACGAGGTCTACCTGTACAGCCAGTTCGAGGTCCCCGACTCGCGCCGCATGTTCGCCGTGTTCGAGCAGCCGGACCTGAAGGCGGCCTTCCGCTTCACCGTCACCGCGCCGTCGCACTGGGACGTCATCTCCAACTCCCCCACCCCGGCGCCGCAGCACGTGGGTTCCACGGACGACGGCGCCGCTGCCGCCACCTGGGCATTCGAGCCCACCCCGCGGATCTCCTCCTACATCACCGCGCTGATCGCCGGCCCGTACCAGTCGGTGCGCAGCGAGCTGACCAGCTCCGACGGCCGCACCATCCCGCTGGGCGTGTTCGCGCGCAAGTCGCTGATGCAGTACATGGACGCCGAGAACATCTTCACGCTCACCCGGCAGGGCTTCGAGTTCTACGAGAAGCAGTTCGGCACCCCCTACCCGTTCGCCAAGTACGACCAGCTGTTCGTGCCGGAGTTCAACGCCGGCGCCATGGAGAACGCCGGCGCCGTCACCTTCCTGGAGAACTACGTGTTCCGCTCCCGGCCCACCAACGCCATGGTGGAGCGCCGGGCCATCACCGTGCTGCACGAGCTGGCGCACATGTGGTTCGGCGACCTGGTCACCATGCGCTGGTGGAACGACCTGTGGCTGAACGAGTCCTTCGCCGAGTTCATGTCCACGCTCGCCGCCGCCGAGGCCACCGAGTACACGAACGCGTGGACCACCTTCGCGTCGATGGAGAAGTCCTGGGCCTACCGGCAGGACCAGCTGCCCTCCACGCACCCGATCACCGCGGAGATCAAGGACCTGGAGGACGTGCAGGTCAACTTCGACGGGATCACCTACGCCAAGGGCGCCTCGGTGCTGCGCCAGCTGGTGGCCTGGGTGGGCCAGGAAGAGTTCATGGCCGGCGTGCGCGAGTACTTCGGCAAGCATGCCTGGGCCAACACCGAGCTGGCCGACCTGCTGGGCGAACTGGAGGTCTCCAGCGGCCGCGACCTGAAGGATTGGTCCGCCAAGTGGCTGGAAACCGCCGGCGTGAACACCCTCCGCCCGGAGATTTCAACCGACGACGGCGGTGCCATCACCTCGTTCGCGATCCTCCAGTCTGCGCCGGAGGGCTACCCGACCATCCGGCCGCACCGCCTCGCCGTCGGCTTCTACGACCTGGACGAGTCGGGCAAGCTAGTGCGCACGCACCGCGAGGAACTGGACGTGGACGGCGAGCGCACCGAGGTGCCGCAGCTGGCCGGCCTGGCCCGCCCCGCGCTGGTGCTGCTCAACGACGACGACCTGGCCTACGCCAAGATCCGCCTGGACGAGGCCTCGCTGGCCACCTCCAAGGCCCACCTGAAGGACTTCACCGCGTCGCTGCCGCGCACCCTGGTGCTGGCCTCGGCCTGGGACGCCACCCGCGACGGCGAGACGCCCGCGCGGGAGTACGTGGAGCTGGTGCTGAACAACATCGCCTACGAGACCGACTCCTCGGTGGTGCTGGTGCTGCTGCGCCAGCTGGCCACCACGCTGGCCTTCTACGTGACCCCGGACGACCGCAAGCGGCTGACCATCGCCGCGGCGGACCGGCTGTGGGAACTGGCCGGCGACGCCGCCGCCGGCTCCGACTCGCAGCTGCAGTTCGCCAAGGCCTTCGCCGTGCACGCGCAGACCGAGGGGCAGCTGGACACCGTCGCCGCGCTGCTGGACGGCGGGCGCACCCTGGACGGGCTGACCGTGGACGCCGACCTGCGTTGGGAACTGCTCACCTCGCTGGTGGCCGGCGGCCGCTTCGGCCAGGCCGAGATCGACGCCGAACTGGAGCGGGACCACACCGCCACCGGGCAGCGCGCCGCCGCGCTGGCCCAGGCGGCGATCCCGACCGCCGAGGCGAAAGCGGCGGCCTGGGACGCCGTCGTGGTCAAGGGCGACCTGCCCAACGCCACCCAGCAGTCGGTCATCGCCGGCTTCACCCGGGTGCACGACACCGCGCTGCTGGAGCCCTACGCGGCCAAGTACTTCGACGCCATCGAAGACATCTGGAACACCCGCACGCACGAGCTCTCGCAGCAGATCGTGGTGGGGCTCTACCCGTCGCAGCTGACCACCCAGGCCACCGTGGACGCCACCGATGCCTGGCTGGACGAAGCTGGCCGAGCGCACCCCCGCGCTGCGCCGCCTGGTGCTGGAGAGCCGCGACGGCGTGGTCCGCGCGCTCAAGGCCCAAGCCGCCGACCGGTAACCCTGCGCTCCCGGGATCGCCGGTTGCGGAACCGCACGCGGCTTCGACACGTCGCTCGTTCCTCGCTCCGCGAGGCGCCGCTTAGCGCTCCCGCGCCCGGCCCATCTCGGTGGTGGACCAAGGCCGGTGGTCGATGGAGGCGCGGCAGCGCCGAGTAGAGACCCGGCCGCGTGGAGACCCAGCCGCCCCGCATCAACACACTGCCCGCCGGAACACCCGTTCCGGCGGGCAGCGGCGTTTCCAGTCTGGGGCTGCTACGCCTCATTGAGCCCTCCGCGGAGAGGTACTGCACGTGCCGCCGGCGGATCTAGAATGCCTCAACAGTGCGGATGGGAAGGAGCCAGATGTCCAGCCGCCAGTCCCGCCGACGCCGGATCGCCGGTGCGGCACGGGACGCACGGCAGTTGCCCGCCGGTGACTGTTGGAGGCCGAAGCTGGCATGGGCCCGCTGACGGTTGCCGGGCAGTTGGCGGTCATGCTGGCCGTGTTCTACCTGCCCGGATTCCTGGCGCTCCGCGCGCTGCGGCAGCCGGCGGTCCGCGCCCTGGTGCTCGCCCCCGCCGCCGGCACCGCGCTGGCCGCCGCCGGAACCATGGTCTGCCTGCTCACCGGCGTGCGCTGGAACCTGCTGTCCGCCGCGGTGCTGGCCGCGCTGGGCATTGGACTCTGCTGGCTGGCCGGCCGGGCCCTCAATCCGCCGGAAGCCCGGGTCGTGGCCGTGCCGCGCCCCGTGAAGTGGCTGATGGCGGCGTCGCTGGCCGTCGCGGCCGTGATCCTGGGCTGGGTGATGCTCGAGGCCATGGGGTCCATCCACCGGGTGTCGCAGGCCTGGGATCCGACCTACCACGTGAACGTCCTGCAATGGATCAAGCAAAACGGCCAGGCCAGCCCGTGGAGCATCTGGCCGATCTTCGGGGGCGCACCGCCGTCGTTCTATCCCGCCGGCTGGCACGCCATGGTGTCCTTGGTGCCCGGCGACGTGGTGACCGCGGGCAATTTGTCCTGCCTGGTCATCGGCTGCCTGGTCTGGCCGGCCTCGCTCGCGCTGCTCGCCCGCGCCGTGTTCCCCGCACGCCCGCTGGTCTGGGTCCTGACGCCGCTGATCGCCTCCTCCATGCTGGCGTTTCCCTTCATCCAGATGTTCCGCGCCGGCCAATGGCCCAACGGCTTCGCGGCGGCCCTGCTGCCGGCCATCCTCGCGCTCGGCATCGAACTGCAGGACCGGCTGCCGGGTGCTGTCCCTCCGGCCGGCGGGCGCGCTTCCGGCACCGCCGCTGCCCCTGGCAACACCCCCGGCACCGGAGCCGGCGTCGTTCCCGGCACCAACGGAGGTCCCCTGCCGCGCGCCAGCTGGCGGAGGACGACGGCGGACCTCGCCGCGCTCGCGATGGTTACCTTCGGTGCCGCCTGGATCCATCCCTCGGCCCTGGCCAGTCTGCTGGTGCTCGGCGGTTTCTACCTGGCACGCGTCGCAGTCCTCGGGCTGGCCCGCCTGTGGCACGGCCACCGCGGCCGGTTCGTCGCGGCCACCGGCGTGCTCGCGGCTGCCGCGGCAGCCGGCGTCGTGCTGCTGACCCATTCCCAGCTGCTGGCGGGAGTGATGTCCTATCCGCGAGCGCCCACGGCGGGCTGGGCGGACGCGCTGGTGTGGGTGTTCTTCGACCTGCCGCGCCAGCCGGACAGCGCGGACGCCATTCCGGAGAGCTACGCCGTCGCCGTCGGCATCCTGATGGCCTGCGGTGCCCTGCTGGCGTGCTTCAGCCGGAGGATCTGGCCGGCGGTGGCCGGGATGGCGGCCGCCGTGGTGCTGTTCATCCTGGCCGCGGGCCCGGAAGACCGGCCGTTCCGCTGGCTGACCGGCTTCTGGTACACCGACCCGCCGCGGATCGCGCCGCTGGTCCACATCTTCGGCGTGGTCTTTGCCGCGCTAGCCCTGGAGCAGTTGTGCATGCTGCTGGTGCGGCTGATCCGACCGCTGCGTGCCCGCGCCGGCGCCCTCGCCGGCACCGGTGCCGACCGTCAACAACTGGCGGCGGCGGCACTGGCTGTCGCCGTCCTGGCCGCGGTCTTCGTGGCCAGCGGCGCCTTCCGGCATGACGTGCGCGTTGACGCCGCCTCCATCCGCTACGGCATCACCGAGAACCGGGACGGCCGGGCGCTGATGGGCGACGAGCAGGAGTTCATCCGCTCGCTCAAGCCGCTGCTGCCCGACGACGCCATCATCATCGGCGATCCGTTCAACGGCCTGCCCTACATCTACGCCCTCACCGGCCACCAAACCGTCTATTTCCAGAACGTCAGCAGCGGGGGCAGCAAGGACAAGGACTATCTGCGCCAGCATTTCCGCAACATCCGGTCCGATCCCCGCGTCTGCCCGGCGCTGCAGAGCACCGGTGCCACCTACCTCTACGACGATCAGCCGATCCGCGGCTACCAGCACAGCGCCAAGCACCAGTGGCCAGGCTTCCACAGGATCGACTTTTCCCACGGCTTCCGCCTCATCGCCTCGCACGGCAGCGCGGCGCTCTATGAGATCACGGCCTGCCGCTGAAGCCGCCGCGGCCCACGGGTCGCGGCGAGTACAGCGGTGCGGGGTTTAATGGCCCCATGGACCTCTCCCAGCACCGCTACTCAGTTTCGCTCCATTGGACCGGCAACCGGGGCGACGGCACCGCCAGCTACCGCGGCTACGGGCGCGACCACGTGGTCCGCGCGGCGGGGCTGCCGGACCTGGCCGGAACCGCCGATCCGACCTTCCACGGCGACAAGGACCGCTGGAACCCGGAACAGCTGCTGCTGACCGCGCTGTCCCAGTGCCACATGCTCTCCTACCTGCACATCGCGGTGAAGAACGGCATCGTGGTGACCGCCTATGACGACGACGCCGAGGGCACCTTGCGCCTGAACCGGGACGGCAGCGGCGAATTCACTTCCGTAACGCTCAGGCCGCGCGTGGCCATCGCGGATCCCGGGCAGTCCGAGCTCGCCCAGCGGCTGCACGAGGACGCGAACAAGGTCTGTTTCATTGCGCGCAGCGTGAACTTCCCCGTCCTCCACGAACCAGCGGTTGTCGCCGGCTGAGACAATGGTGGCTGACAGCATCAGCGAACAGAGACCATCGATGACCGAAACACCGCAGAACCCCGCCCAGCCCGCCTCCCCCGCCGCGTCGACACAGCCGGCGCAACCGGCGCAACCGGCGCAACCGGCCGAGGCTACGGCCATTCCGTCCCGCTTCGGCCAACCGCTGGCCACCCTGACGCCGGCCCCGGCGGCCGCGAACGCGTTCAAGCAGCCCGAGTACACGGACAACTTCTACAACGCCGTCGGCGGCCACGAGACGTTCGTGAAACTGGTGGACGTGTTCTACGACGGCATCGCCGAGGACGACGTGCTGCGGAAGATGTACCCCGAAGAGGATCTGGGACCGGCCAAGGTCCGGATGCGGATGTTCCTCGAGCAGTACTGGGGCGGACCGGGCACCTACAGCGAACAGCGCGGACACCCGAGGCTGCGGATGCGGCACCAGCCCTTCAAGGTGGACTTCGACGCCCGCGACCGCTGGCTGTCGCATATGCGCCGGGCGGTCGATTCCTTGGAGCTGCCGCCGCTGCACGAGCAGACGCTGTGGGACTACTTCGAACGCGCCGCCCACTCGATGGTGAACAGCGCCTAGAGCGGCTCCACTTAGAGCGAGGCGCCGCTGCGCACCAGCACGTGCCCGCGGCCGGTGCTGACCCGCAGCCACCGGCCGTTGCGGTACACGGCCGCCGGGTTCCCGTCCAGGAAGCCCAGCGTCAGCGCAGCGAACGCCGCCCCCGAAGGAATCTCGACGTCGGCCGGCAGTCCGCCGGTGCTCGGCAGCGGCCTGCTCCACACCGTGCCGCGGGCGTTGTTGACCATCAGCTGCCCCGGACTCTCCGGCAGCGCCTCGGAGACCTGCCGGATCCCGTCCCGGGCCGCTTCCTCCAACACGGCGGACTCCAGCACGCCGGCCTGTTCCCAGCCGGAGCGCGGCGGCAGCACGCCGGTCCACGACTCGGTGACCGTGGTCGGCGGGACGGCCAGGCCGGTTTCCTCATTCCCCATCCGCGCCAGCCGGTCCCCGACCGCGCCCAACGGGACGGTCTCCTCGACGGCGGCCGGCGCGGCCAGCGGCATCACCCGCAGGCCCAGGATGGTCGGCGTCGACTCGCCCAGGAGCCGCGGCCGCATCAAACACACGTAGGCGGCCAGCACGCTGCCAAAGGCCTGCAGGTGGATCGAGCTTTCACCGGCGGCGCGGGCCCGGCTGACGTAGGTCTTCAAGTCCGCCGCAACCTGGACGTCGGCCAACTGCAGAACGGGCGGCCCGGCGGGGGTCACTGTGCGGCCTCCTGTCCGGCGCCGACGGCCTGGGCGCTGCTGCCGTTGTTGCTGCGGAACGGAACCGGCGGCCCGGCCCATTGCTGGAGCGCGGCGCGGTACCCGTCGGGCAGCGGCACCGGCCGTGCCGTGGCGACGGCCGTCAGCACCATGGTCGACGCGCCCAGCGCATGGACGGTTCCGGTCTGGTCCTCATCGACGACGGCGTAGCCCAGGTCGAAGCTGGAGTTGCCGATCCGCGTCACCCACACGCCCACCTGCACCGGTTCGGTCCGGAACTCCAGCGGTACCAGGTACTCGATTTCCTGCCGTCCCACCACCGTCTGGTTGTCGGTGCCGGCCAGCTCACGCAGGGTGGCGCCAGGCTCCCCGCCGGCTGGCGCCGGGAGTTCCGGCCGCATCAGGTGCAGCAGCACCCGGGCCGTTTCCAGGTAGCCCAGATAGGTCACATTGTTCACGTGGCCATAGGAATCGATGTCGCTGAACCGTAGCTGGATCGGGAAACGCGCGGCATTCGGCGGAACAGTAGGCATGCTGCCATCTTCTCAAAGCCCGGCAGCCGCCACGAACCAGCCCCCGCTGACAGGTCCGCTCACGGCCGGCTGCAGCCGCGCCGGAGTTGAGTGGTTGACGGGTGCGAACTACTGTCGGAAGTGTTCGTACCCGCGGGTAACCGGCAAGGAGAGCACATGACCGCCATTGAGGAACACGCCGATCCGACGGCGGTGTTGCTGGAGCTGCTGGACCTTTCCGACGCCGACGGCGCCAACACCGACGAAGAGATCTTCGTCGGCGCGTCCGAAAAGCAGCCGCGCGGGCGGGTCTTCGGCGGCCAGGTGCTGGCCCAGTCGGTCATCGCGGCGCAGCGGACGGTGGAACCGGACCGGCCGATCCACTCCATGCACGGGTACTTCCTGCGCGCCGGCGACGCAGACCTGCCGATCACCTTCGGCGTCGAACGGCTGCGCGACGGACGGTCCTTCTCGGCCCGCCGCACCCACGCGTACCAAAACGGCGTGCCGATCCTGTCGATGATCGCCTCGTTCCAGACTCCCGCCGAAGGACTGGAACACCAGGAGGCCTTCCCGGACGGCATCCCGGACCCGGAATCCCTGCCGAGCACCGCCGATCTGCTGGGCAAGGTGGACCACCCGGTGGCCCAGCACATGGCCTACCACCGGCCGTTCGACGTCCGCCACGTCCAGGACGCCCTCTACATCCAGGCCAAGGGCGAACGCCAGGCGGTCAACGCCGTCTGGATGAAGACCAAGGGTCCGCTGCCCGACGACCAGGGCCTGCACCGCGCCGCGCTGGCCTTCGGCAGCGACTACACCCTGCTGGAACCCATCCTCCGCCAGCACGGCGTCAGCTGGGTGACCCCCGGCATGAGCGTGGCCAGCCTGGACCACGCCATGTGGTGGCACCGGCCGGTGCGGGTGGACGACTGGCTGCTCTACGTCCAGTCCTCCCCCAGCGCCTCCGGCGCCCGCGGCCTCGCCGTCGGAAAGATCTTCAACCGCGACGGCGAACTGGTCGCCACCGTCGCCCAGGAAGGCATGATCCGGATCCCCGGCTAGCCGCGACGCCGACCGACTGCGGTTCCCGCTAAACGGTCATCAAGCAGCCGAACCGAGGATGAATTCATTACCTTCACGGCTGAGCTGCAAGGAACGCGGAGTCTTCTTCTCGATCAGTTGAGTGGCAACGAGTTCTTCTAGGTGCCTTGTGGATGCCTCCGCGTCGCTGAAGTCGAGGCTGCCGGAGACCTGAGCAAGGTCATACTCCCACCAGCGCAGTGCCAACAGTCTCGCCACTAGGTCCGCAGCGAAGCGAGTGCGGACCGGTCGCGCCGGCACCCCCGCCACTATTGTGTACGGGTCGACATCGCGGGTAACGACAGCCCTCGCGGCGACTATTGCACCGTCCCCGATCCGGGTGCCCCGGCGGACCACGGCGCCCTCGCCAATCCACACGTCGTTGCCAATGTAGCTACGACCGTTGCGGCCATCGAACGGGAGCTTGGCGGCGATCTCCTCATAGGCCGGATGGCCTTTGAACTGGCGGGTACCGTCGTACTGAAACGGGTGAACGGACAGCCAATCGGTCGGGTGTTCAGATGCACCTATCAAGACGTTTGGTGCCAGGGCACAGAATCGTCCGAGGGAAACGTTGTTCAGTTGGCAGCCAGGTCCAACGTAAGTCAGCATCCCAGTGGTCACCGCGCCACCGATACGTGCTCGGTTGAGTGAAACAGGGAGTTCCGAGGTTAGAGTCCCCGCCAGATCCTGGGGATAGATTCCCCGCAAACCGGCTTCCGCTAAATGCGATGGCAGTGGGTGCCTACCGAGTTCCATTTCGAATACCTCATTATTTTCCATGCTCATGGACCAGGAGGGCCGCAGCGAAACATTGACCGCACGAAATAAAGCACACATTTGTTGTCTGCCCTGAAATCCGGCGAAAGCAAATGTTACTCAACCGGCGAAGGTCAGAATCAGAAGTTCTGCGTCCACCCTATTGTTTATCACTTCTTGGTACTGCCGGCTGATCACGCAGGAATATATGTCCACACAAAATGAATTCTTCGTTAACGCTCTTCAAAATCGCGCTGGACCTGGTTCCTCGCGGCCCCCATTGTCAACCACCGATCCGTGGGTCCGTCTACGTGGATGGCAGTAAGGCGGCTCGGCGGCCAAAGGAAATGAGCCATCCCGTCGCCGTACAGTGCAGTCCTGGTGATGATTCGCGTCAATCTTCCGGTGCTACAATCGCTGCGAATTTGCTCTGCGTAGATAGTTGGTCTGGCCAGCTTTTAAACATGAGGGCACCAAAGCTACAAAAGGACCAGCATCAATGAATCAAATCGCTCGGGGCACCGATCGGACCGTTGTCTTCTTTCTCGAGAATCGTAACGGAGTTCATTTAGCTGCAAAAGTATGGGCACGCCTGCCAGTCGGCACCCGGGTTAAAACTCTCGTGGCTGATCCAACCAACGTCACTGTCGAGTGGGTCAAGGCAGGCCTCGCTGACGTTGAGGCAGAGTACCCGGTCCATAACGTGTTTGAGGGTATCGAGAGCAGCCAGACGTGGCGCGACGATCTCCCTCGCCTGGTTCGTCGTTGGGCCAAAGCCGAAGGTGTCGATGTTGTCGTCTTATTCAACGACCGCTCCGTGCGCGGATCGCGAGTAATGGAAGCAGTTCGCGACATCGCCGGCACAGTCCTGATCCAAGACGGCCATTTGCATTTCCACTTCCGGCGCGCATTCCTGCACCGACGCGACCAAAACTGGTCCTACGGTTCCACGCTGCCGTCGTCCGTCTGCGTTTGGGGACGAACTACGGAAGATTTCATCCGCGGGCGTGATGAGAACTTCGATACGCGCATCGTAGTGACCGGCGCACTCGGAACCTCGGATGACGGTCGTTTCCAGGCTGGAGCTGCGCTGCAGGAAAGGCACCGGCGGACGTTCAGCGGGAAACCACGCTTCGTCCTCGCGGACCAAGCATTGTCCGACCAGGGAAAGTGCACTCAACAACGCCACCGATTCCTTCTGATGCGCACTGCTCAGGCCCTGGAGCGGGCAGGCGAACTGACCGTCAAGCCGCACCCCTCAAGCTCGGATGGGCACCTTCAGTGGCTGAGGGACACCTTCGGCGAACGCTTAGCGTCCACTGCCCGTGGCTGGGAAGTCGAAGACGGACATGATCAGACGGCAGCGATCGTCACCTTCTACTCGACGATCTACACGGACGCCTTACGGCAGCGCACGCCGGTGATTTTCGTCAGTTCCCCCGACATCGAGCCCGTCATCCCGCGAATCAAGCACCCGCTGGTCCGTAACGTGGCGAGCTACAAAGAACTTGCACTAATCATCAAGCGCTATGCCACGACAGGCGTTTTTCCCTCCAATTCTGGCGGCGCGCCCATCGAGGATGTTGTAGCACGCATTCAAGACCCAGCGGCGTTGATCGTCGCAGAAATCATGCAGGCATCGCCAATGCCTCCGAAGACGCCGGTAGAGCCGCTTGAGCTTAACGTTCCGGCTTCAGCTGATGAAGCTTTGGTTCGAGAGCTGCCATTCCCCCGTGGGCCCATGGCGGTGGTTACCGACGACTATTCCTACCGCACCGGCAGCGCTATTCCGCTGCTGACCGGCCTCAAGACACTTGCGCCGGAGCAGGCCGATTCCATCTGCCTGATCGATTCTCGCGCCTATCTGTCACCCCATGCACTCGCCACTGAACTCCGCAAGCACAGGGTTCTGTTAGTCAACAGTCTCGCCCCGTTCTGGCGGAGCAGAAACTTCGCAGAGATAATCGCCGACCTGGTGGCTAAGGGGACGCGTGTCCTTGTTTACGTCCATGAAACGGAGTGGGTGTTCGATTACGAAAGCTCACGCGTTCCCGAACGCCACAAGCAACTGCTCGAGGTCCTGCCCCACATCGAAATGCTCTGCGTCTCCGAAGGCCAGGCCGCCATGTACCGCGCACTGGGGGCGAGGACACGGGTGGTGTTGAATACGACGCCAGGCCTGGCGGGTTCCATCGCACGCCGGAAACAACGTGAGCCGGAGGGAATCGTCACCGTCCTGATGGCTGGCACAGTCCAGGAGCGGAAAGGCGTTGCTTTGTTCTCGGCCGTGGCCGACGCGGCACATGAGCTGGGACTTCCTTACCGCTTCCAGTGGGCAGGCCGACTTACTCCAAGGTTGAACGAAGGCACCCGGCTCTCGGAACATGTCGACTGGTTGGGGGAGCTTTCTCGACAGCAACTGGAGGGCTACCTCGACAAGGCAGCAGTGTTCTTCCTCTCCAGTGCAGACGATCCCATGCCCTTGGCGGCGCTGGAAGCAGTACGAGCGGGTGCGCGCATCGTGACGTACTCACGTGTTGGAACTGCTGAAGTCCTTGACGGTGTTCCAGGGTACGAGCACTTTAGCGAGTACAACGCCGATTCAGCATTGGCAGCTATCGGCCGGGTCCTGCAATCGGAACCTGACTACGAGGCGCTCGAGCAGCGACTCGATCAATTCGACGCCCGGGCGTTTATGCGGCGCATGGCACTGGCTTTTGCGTCGGAGCTCGATAGCGCCCCTGCTACCCGCGAACTGGCGCCCGCTGCAAGCATTCTCAAAGCACGTAGGACCTCTGATCTGTTGGCCTCGACCGCTCGCTTCATCTCCACGAAACCCACTCCGCATGAGCTGAACCAACTGGTGCGCTCAGCCCGCAGGAACCTGCCCGTGCCACTGTTCGCCCAGCTGATCCATGTACTCGGATGCGCCCGGTGGAAGTCGGCACGCCCCTGGATTGCCCTGAGTGAGGCCGCGCGGCACTTGCCCTGGAAGCACCGTGCAATCGGGCGTCAATATGCCTTACACGCTCTCGAGATCAATCCTTCATCGCGGCAGGCTCGTCGGCTGATAGTGCGGCATTCAACGATTGTGTCAGCCGCAGTCCACGTGCGCCGCCGAGCGGTCGGCAAGGCACGCGTGGTGCGCTAATAATCCGGTCCAGGCTTCCGCCGCAGCCTCCGGGAGCTGCGGCGGAAGCCCCGGCAGCACGGCATTGCACCGGCCGAAGGCCTTCGGAGCCATCCCGTTCCACGCTGTGCTTCCCACTCCTGTCATGGCAGGATCCAGCTGAGAACTTAGAACCGCCGGAGAATCTGGCCGCCAATGAAAATGACGGCCCCCGCCATCTGCGGGGGCCGTCAGCGCTTTTTTGAAGCGGTGCGGGTGCTTAGCCGTCCACCCGGCGCAGCCGGGACAGCGGTGCCAGTTCGCCCGGGAAGACGCGCTTGACGCCGTCGCCCATGGCATCTTGCAGGATCCGGATGTCGCGGATCAGCGCCTCGAAGCCCTTCGGCTCCAGCGAGGACGCCTGGTCCGAGCCCCACATGGTCCTATCCAGCGTGATGTGCCGCTCCACCGTGACCGCGCCCAGCGCCACCGCGGCGAGCGAGATCTGCAGGCCGCGCTCGTGCCCGGAGTAGCCCACCGGCACCTGGTAGCGCTCCTGCAGCGTGGTGATCATCCGCAGGTTCGCCTCTTCCGGCGGCAGCGGGTAGGTCGAGGTGGCGTGCATCAGGATCAGCCTGTCCGTGCCCAGCGTCTCCACGGCCTTGTCGATCTGCTCGATCGTGGACATCCCGGTGGAGAGGATCACCGGCTTGCCGGTCTCGCGCAGCGCGGTGAGCAGGTCCAGGTCGGTCACCGAGGCGGAGGCGACCTTGTGGGTCAGCGCGCCGGCGTCCTCCATGAACGCGACCGAGGGAACGTCCCAGGGCGAGGCGAAGCAGTGCAGGCCGCGGTCGGCGGCGTGCGAGATCAGCTTCTGGTAGATCGGCATGTCGAACTCCACCCGGTACCGGTAGTCCAGGTAGGTCATCTCGCCCCACGGGGTGGAGCGCATCTTGTCGCGCATGTCCGCCGGGGTGGAGATCTCCGGGGTGCGCTTCTGGAACTTCACCGCGTTCGCGCCGGCCTCGGCGGCGACGTCGATCAACTGCTTGGCGATCTCGATGTCGCCGTTGTGGTTGATCCCGATCTCGCCGATCACGTAGACCGGCTGCCCGGCACCGACCTGCACGTCGCCGATCGCGACGGGAGCCGGCGCACCGGCGGGAACAGTATTGGAAGGCAAAGCGTGCGTGGTCAATGTAGCTCTTTCTGTACCGCTGACTCAAGGACCACACCACGCTATGGTCAAACGGTAAAGCAACAGGGCGGGCCGGGTTGCCGCCCGGTGTACAGAAGACCACAATCCGGCAAAACGGCTGTCGGCACCGGCGCCGCGGTGCTAAGGGCCCGGTGCAGGACGATGTCCCTTACCGGGGCCCCAGACGGAGCGAGCGGCCCCCGAAACCGGGAGCCGCTCACAAGCAGTCGAACAGAAGGACCTACGAATCAGTCGCGGGTCAGGCGTCGGTGCGTCACGCGGTGCGGCTTGGCCGCGTCCGGCCCCAGCCGCTCGACCTTGTTCTGCTCGTAGGAATCGAAGTTGCCCTCGAACCAGTACCAGTTCGCCGGTTCTTCTTCGGTGCCCTCGTAGGCCAGGATGTGGGTGGCCACCCGGTCCAGGAACCAGCGGTCGTGCGAGACCACCACGGCGCAGCCGGGGAATTCCAGCAGCGCATTTTCCAGGCTGGACAGCGTTTCCACGTCCAGGTCGTTGGTCGGTTCATCGAGCAGCAGCAGGTTGCCGCCCTGCTTCAGGGTCATCGCCAGGTTCAGCCGGTTACGTTCACCGCCGGAGAGCACGCCGGCCTTCTTCTGCTGGTCCGGGCCCTTGAAACCGAAGGCGGAGACATAGGCGCGGGACGGCATTTCGACCTGGCCCACCTGGATGTGGTCCAGTCCGTCGGAGACGACCTCCCACAGGGTCTTGTTCGGGTCGATGCCGCCGCGGGACTGGTCCACGTAGGAGATCTTCACCGAATCGCCGATCTTCAGCTCGCCGCCGTCCAGCGGTTCGAGGCCGACGATGGTCTTGAACAGCGTGGTCTTGCCGACGCCGTTGGGGCCGATCACGCCGACAATGCCGTTGCGCGGCAGCGAGAAGGACAGCCCGTTGATCAGCTCGCGGTCGCCGAACCCCTTGCGCAGGTCGCTGGCCTCGATGACCAGCTGGCCCAGCCGCGGTCCCGGCGGAATCTGGATTTCTTCGAAGTCCAGCTTCCGCGTGCGCTCGGCCTCGGCGGCCATTTCCTCGTAGCGCGCCAGACGGGCCTTGGACTTGGTCTGCCGGCCCTTCGCGTTGGAGCGGACCCAGTCCAGTTCCTCGGACAGGCGCTTGGCCAGCTTTTGGTCTTTCTTGCCCTGGACTTCCAGCCGGGCTCGCTTCTTCTCCAGGTAGGTGGAGTAGTTGCCCTCGTACGGATACAGGTGGCCGCGGTCCACTTCGGCGATCCATTCGGCCACGTGGTCCAGGAAGTACCGGTCGTGGGTCACGGCCAGGACGGCTCCGGCGTAGGACTTCAGGTGCTGTTCCAGCCACAGCACGCTTTCGGCGTCCAGGTGGTTGGTGGGCTCGTCGAGCAGCAGCAGGTCGGGCTTCTGCAGCAGCAGCTTGCACAGCGCCACCCGGCGCCGCTCGCCGCCGGAGAGCACGGTCACGTCGGCGTCGCCCGGCGGGCAGCGCAGCGCATCCATGGCCTGCTCCAGCTGCGAGTCGATGTCCCAAGCGTCGGCGGCGTCGATCGCCTCCTGCAGCTTGCCCATCTCCTCCAGCAGCGCATCGTAGTCGGCGTCCGGGCTGGCCATCTCTTCGGAGATCTCGTTGAAGCGCTGGATCTTCCCGTAGATCTCGCCGACGCCTTCCTGGACGTTGCCGAGGACCGTCTTTTCCTCGTTCAGAGGCGGCTCCTGCAGCAGGATGCCCACGGTGTAGCCGGGGCTGAGCCGGGCCTCGCCGTTGGACGGGGTGTCCAGTCCGGCCATGATTTTCAGGATCGTGGACTTGCCCGCGCCGTTGGGGCCGACGACGCCGATCTTGGCGCCGGGGAAGAACGACATGCTCACGTCGTCCAGAATGACTTTGTCGCCAACGGCCTTGCGAGCCTTGGTCATCGTGTAAATGAATTCCGCCATGCCCTCAAGGCTAGTCGCTGCACCCCGCGATCACACATTCAGCACAAGTGCCATCCGGTGGCGGCCGGGCGCGGCCGCCCGCCACCGGACGCTCAGCTGGCCATCGGCAAGTCCGCCCCGCTTTCCCTGGCATCACCGGCGGGCTCGTCATCGGGTGGGACCACGGCCGGTTCGCCCGTTTCAAGCGTGTCTCCGCCGGTCCCCGAACGAACGTCTGTCGCCTGCGAATCCGTCAAGGCCATCGAGCGGTAGTCAGCACTCGAGCGCTGCCCGTCCTGGCCTTCCGGCAGGGCGGCACTCATTGGCGCCGCGGTCCAGTTCTTGATGAACTCCGCGGTGCCCCGGCGCAGGTCGTGCCCGATCGAATCGGCGTCGATCTCCGGAGACGTGCCGCGGCGGCCGTCCTGTTCCCACTGGCGCAGTTTCAGCTTGCCGGTCACCACCACCGGATCGCCCTTGGACAAGCTGCGCCACAGGTTTTCGGCCAAGCCGCGGAAGGCCTGGACCGTGTACCAGTTGGTCACGCCCTTGACCCACTCGCCGGTGTCCCGGTTCAGCCAGTCCCCCGACGAGGCCAGCCTGAACTCGGCCACCGCGTCGCCCCTCTTGGTCCGCTTCCGCTGCACCTCCGTGCCGAGCACGCCGCGGACCGTGATGTAGTCGCTCATCTCCTGCCTCCGATCTGGTCGAAACCGGCTGTCCCGCCGGCAGCAGCCACTCTTCCGGCACGGCCCGGTCGACGACAGCGCCCGGCGGCGGCCTGTGGACAGGATTCCGCTGCCGAGGGCGTGTGTGAGGCGCCCATGCGTCGTCCGATCCATGCAGGACGGCAGCGTTTGCACGTGCAGCGCCGGCCCGTCGCGACGCCGGCAGGCTCCTACCCTCGAAGGCATGGACGCCGGTCCGGGACGATTTCAGGGAAGGATGGTCCGGGGGACGTCGATGGATCGCTGCTGCCAGACGGCCGTCATCACTGCCGGCGCCGGGGGTGCCCTGCCTTTGCCACGACAGCAATGGAGCCGGGGCCTTCCGCCACGGAGATCCTGGAATCCGTTCCGGATGCCGCTGCGCCTGTGTTGGAGTCGCGGTGTTTGGCGGAGCAGTCGAAGCAGGCGGGCGCCGGCGGCGCGGGTACCGTGTAGCCGCCCGTGGCGGCGCGAGGCCCGCGATGCCCGGGCGGGCAGGGACGATGACCGTCGGCGAACTCTACGCCGACTGGATGCGCCTGCTGACCAGCCAGGGCCTCCGCGGCGGGCCGATTGCGGCAAGCACCGAGGCCAACTACAGGAAGAACTGGCATCGGCACATCGAGCCGCGCTGGGCGTCGACTCCTGTGGACGGTGTGCACTGGCGCGACGTCGGAGAGTGGATCGGCAGACCTCCGCGCCGGCCGCCGCGGCCAGTCCGGGAACAACACCCGCCGCCGGGTCGCGCTGATGTTCATCCGCCTGATGCGCCACACCGTCTATCTGGAGCTGCTGCCGGCCAACCCCGCCACCGATCCCACCGGCCGGGCCGGCTATGTGCCGCGCGCACCCGTGCAGAAGCGGCGAATCTATTTGTCCATGCCGGAACTCCAGGCCCTCGCCGAACACTGTGCCCCGTGGACGGATCTGGTCATGCTCGCCGGCACCACCGGACTGCGCTGGGGCGAGATCACCGCGTTAAGTGCCGCGGATTTCCGCCGCACACCGGAAGGGTGGCTGCTGGCGGTGCTCCGCTCCTGGAAGGAGGGGGACGCCGGCACGCCGTCGCCGAACACCAAGAACGGCGGCACACGCACCGTCCCGGTGCCGGAGAAGGTGCGTCGCCCTGGTGCTCGACGCCGGCCGTCCGACGGACTCCTCAAAGCAGGACGCACTCTGACCGCGAAGCCCGGACTTGGACCCCCGGGTGACACTGAAGTTCCAGTGGTACCGCTTGGGCCGTGCCATCGACCGCGCAACTGGCCCCACCTACCGGCTCGCCGGGGCGGATGCTGACACAAGCGTGACAGTAACGGTCACCGGTTCCCTGACCGGCTACGCGTCCGCGTCCAGAACCTGCATCGACACGACAAGGATCGCCAAGGGAACCCTCACGAGCAGGACGCCGACAATCGGAGGCGTAGGCAAAGTCGGCCGGACGCTTACCGCCAGGACCGGGACCTGGACATCCGGTACTAAGTTCAAGTACCAGGGTACCGCTCCGGCAAGGCGATCACAGGCGCCAACCAGGAAATTTACAAGCTGACCACGGCCGACCGATCACGCACGATCAAGGTCCGAATCATCGGATCACCAATCCGGGTGCACTGCGAAATCCAGGTACTCGGCTTCAACCTGGCGCATCGGATAGACGCCGTCCCTGTCTCCGATCCCAGCAGGCAACGTTGGCAGGTCTCTCCTCGTTCCGTCAGAACTCGATCCGCCGCGCACCCTGTTCACCGCCTCCCGGGCGCTCGACGGCTTGATAGAGTAAATCCTGGATTTGACCCTAGCCGGCCGTTTGCACAGCGGCTCGGGCCGAAGCCGCCAGCCTCGGTAGCTCAGCGGATAGAGCAGGAGCCTTCTAATCTCTTGGTCGCAGGTTCGATTCCTGTCCGGGGCGCAATAAGACTTGGCCGTCCGCGCGACGTGGGGCACGATGCTGGCGCCTGAGGCAAAGTGCGCAGTTCGCCGCAGTGGCGGCGGCGGAAGCTACAAAGCGACTTCCCCCGAACGAAGACGACGACGGCGACTGGCCACCGGACGGGGCAGGCCGCCGTCGTTCCCGAGCCCGGCACCCCGGAACGGCTTCCCGGCCCGCCGGAGTGAGCAGCGTCTCACTTTGGGCCCGGCCGCACCGGGAACCGACCTCGCGCAGGTATCGTTACCTATCCGTAACATTCTCCAAACGAACTAGGTACTAAACATGGCTGACGACTCCGCTGCCAACGACAAGCCCAAGCCGTTTCTCGGACTAAGTGGCACCCAGACTATTGGCTCGGCGATGGCGGCGGTGACCTCCGCAGTAGTGGGGTCCTTTCTCGGCGTCGCCGGAACGCTGATCGGCGCCGCCCTCGGTTCCGTCGTCGCCACCGTGGGCGCCGCACTCTATGCCCGGACGCTGAGCACGGCCGCCACTGTGGCGATGAAGAAAATCCCCAAGGCTCGAGTGGGCGCCCTCCGAGAGGTCGAAAAGGCGGCAGCCAGCGCCCCGTCAGAGGCGATCGAACAGCCGACTAAACCTGCCAGAAAGCCCATCGCCCCGATGACGTGGGTCAAGGTCGGACTGGCCAGCGCCGCCGCCTTCGCTATCGCGATGGTCGGCATTACCGCGGTCGAATTCGGCACCAGCCAGCCGATCTCCAGCCTGGTCTCGTCGACTGCGGGCATCGACCGTGCCTCGAGCGCCCACAAGACGACCCTTGGCTTCTTGGGCGGCAGCCAGGAGGCCGCGGATCAAAAGGACAAGCCGGCCAAACAGGACGAGGACCCGGCGAAGACCGAAGATGGCGCGGCCGACGACGCGGCGACCACCGAAGACCCATCGGTCGGCGGGAACAGCTCAACCCAAGTAGAAGAGCCGGGAAATGGCGCATCTAACGGCACGGAACAGGGTCCCGCCCCTGCCCCGGAAACGGGCCAGACCGCCGAGCCTGCTCCGGAAACGAGCCAGACCCCGGCGCCGGAAGAGACACCTGCACCCGGTCCGGCCGGGCAGGGCGGGCAGCCCGGTGGTGGCGGCGACGCCGGAACCGGCCAGTAGCAGGTCCCTTCGTGCGGCCGGGCGCCCGCGCCCGGCCGCACGGGAGTCCGCGCAAGCCCGACGTCGCGGCCCGGGCAATGGGCAGCAGAACGGACCGAGAATCCCGCAGCGCTGTGTCTGTCTGGCCGGCAGAAACAGCCAGATTGGTGTTCGTTGACAGCATCTAGGCGCAGGTCCATACTGGCTGCTGTCTGCACGGCCTTCCGCGGAAACAGACCGCGGTTCCGGTCCGCAGCGAGGGGGAAAAGCGGGTCGCGCCATGCTCGCACGCACGTTGGTCATGCCGTCTCATCCGACGGCTTTCCTGTCCGTGATGCTTCTTGTGGCCGGCGTCCTGTTCCCATCGTTTCTGACCGCGGACGGCCTCCATGCGGGCCTAGCCCGGCCCGGGGAAAGCAGAGCAGTGGGAACCGGCAAAACCGTTTCGGCGACCGCCGTCGGAATCGAAGTGCGGGTCATGACCTTCAATATCCGGCACGGCACGGATGAGGATAACGACCTTGACCTGGAAAGCGTCGCCGACGATATCGCATCCGCCAAAGCACAGGTCGTCGGGCTGCAGGAGGTGGACCGGCATCGCTCCGCCCGGAGCGACTTCGTGGACCAGGCCAAATGGCTGGCGCATCGCCTCCACATGCATTTTGCCTTCGGACTCAACCGTGTGACACCGCCGAAGAAGGGGCACAAAAAGCCCGGCCTGCATGGGCTCGTGGTGCTGAGCAAATTTCCCATCCTCGCCGCGCGCAACCACATGCTGACCAACATCAAGTACAAATACCGCCCCACCAAGCAGCGCAGCCTGCTGGAGGTGGTGGTTGACGTTAAGGGCACCAAGGTCAGCTTCTACAACACGCATCTGGACAACCAGCGCAAGGAACAGCGCGTGGCCCAGATGAAGGAAATCCTGGCGATAACGCGGCAGTCCGGCAGGCCATCGATCCTCGTCGGCGACTTGAACTCCCAGCCTTTCTCCGAAGTGGTGGCCCTTGCCAAGACTCAATTCCACGATGTGCTGGCCGATCTGGGAGAAGGCGATGAGCCCACGTTCCCCTACGATGACCCTGACCGGAGAATCGACTACATTCTGACCCGGGGGCCGATCTCCGCGCGCTGGGCCACCGTGATTGACACCGGTTCCTCGGACCATATGCCCGTGCTGGCCAGCCTCACGATCGCCAAGCCCGTCAAGAAACCTACATCGGCTCCGAGTCGGGTGAAAGGCGGGCCGGGAATCCTGTCCCACCCGCCGGCCCCGCCGAGGCCCGGCGCCAAGCCAGTCTGGTTCTGATCAGGAGCCCGGCCGACTGGCGAACGGGTCCCGGATGGGTCAGGGATGCATCGACGACGCCGGGCGGTCGCCGTCGTCTTCGTGTGGCGGGCTGGCGTCATGCGGATCGGCACGCTGTCGCGGCGGAACCGGGGGCAGGAGCTGGTCCACCACGCGCCGGGCGGCACCGCCGTCGTCCTTTGGAGCGAAGCGTGCCGCAAACTCCTCCAACCGGCGGTCGCGCACGGGATCCGGGACGGCTGCCTCGGCCAGCGCGTCGAACAGTTCGTCTTCGGTCTGGGCCACGGGCCCGGGTAGGTTCGGACCATAGTCGAGGTAGAAGCCGCGCAGGGTGTCGCGGTAGTGCTCCAGGTCGTAGGCGTAGAAGACGATCGGCCGGCGCAGAATGGCGTAGTCGAACAGGACCGATGAATAGTCGGTCACCAGCACGTCGCTGGCCAGAAGCAGTTCCTGGACTTCCGGATAACCGGAGACGTCGCGGACGCAGCCCGCGACGCTCTCGGGAATGGCCAACCGGTTGGCGATCAGCACATGCATGCGCAGCAGGAGCACGGTGTCCGCCCCAAAGCGCCGTTGGAAGGCTTCCAGGTCCAGCGGCAGTTCAAACCCGAACCGCCCCGTGCCGGTGGACTGGTCGTCCCGGAAGGTCGGCGCGTAGAGCACCACCCGGCGGCCATGCGGAAGGCCTAGTCTCTCCCTGATGGTGCTGCCCGCGTCACTCCGGCGGCCCAGCGCGAGCACGTCATTGCGCGGATAACCTTCCTCCAGCACGGGCCCCCGGTAGCCGAAGGCGCTGCGGAAAGCACGCGTGGCATACGGGCTGGGCGAAAGCAGCACGCTCCATTGCCGGACGGCTTGGTTCACCCGGGCCACATAGTCCTCATCGCGGCCGTGCACCTGTTCCAGGTCCAGCAGCATGCGCTTGAGGGGTGTTCCATGCCAGGTCTGGATGAACACGCCGTTTCGGCGGCGACGCAGGTAATGCGGGAAGTTCTGGTTGTTGACCCAGTACTTTGCCCTGGCCAGATACCAAAAATAGCCGGGCGATAGCCGCCGCACCACCTTGGTCCGGGGATTGTTGCCGGGCAGTTTCCGGTGGTAGACCCAGACTTTGCGGCGCTGGTCCCCGCGCCGCACCAGTTCCTCGTAGAGGTAGCGGGGACTGTCCGCGTACTGGGTGCCCAGCCCGCTTTCGAACACGATGAGGTCCTCGGCGGCCGGGGTGCGGGACACGGCGCGGAAGAACCGCCGCATCGCTGGGAAATAGAACCGGCTGCCGCGCAGCCGGTGGCCGGCGGTTTGCACAATTTCCGGCACCCCGCCGTCGCGCAGTCCCCGCGCTGCGGGCTGGGCGCTGAGCACGGCATCGAAAATACGGCGGCAGTTCTGCTGGTCCTTGAACGTGAGGAACCGTCGGGCCCGACGCTGGTATTCGGGCGTGACGGTGCAGCCGGCACCGAGGGCCTCCTCCAGCAGGTCCAGCAGCCTATCGCGGTCGAAAGCGATCCGGCCTGGCAGTTCCGCATCCAGATCCAGGTGCGAGCCCCGCGGACCGAGGAAGCGTTCCCGGTCGAACTGGTAGTAGATCACCGGCTTGTCCAAGAAGCTGAAATCGAATCCCACGCTGGAGTAGTCAGTAACCAGCAGCGCGCTCTGCTTTAGCAGGTGCTGAACGCTGACTTCTCCCTGCGAAATGACGCGTGCCGGAACGCCGTCGAAGTAGGAGCGGTACTGCTGCATGTTGGGGTGCAGGCAAAAGACCAGCTCGGCGCCGTACTCTTCGGTCACAGCGGACAACCGGGGGTCCCGCAGGAAAGCAGACCAGGCGTGAAGATAGTCGGACTCGGCGAAATGGCCAGGATCCTGCAGCCAGTCCCGCCAGGTAGGAATGATCAGGATCTGGTTCGGTTTGACCGGCACGTCCCCGGCGAAGAGGGTGTCGAAACGGGACAGGCCCGTGACAGCGACGTGCTCCGGCCGGTAGCCGAAGTCGCTGACAATGTACTCCTTCTCCCGTTCCGAGCTGACCAAAAAGAGGTCCGTCTCGAAGCCCGGGGAATTGCGTCCGTAGTTGGGCACCATCCATTTGGTCCCCATTACGCCGTGCTGCAGGAAGACCTTCACGCCCCGCACCGCACGCTGGAACTGCGGCAGCCTCGTCGGGTAGAGGAAGTCGGGGTGGTGCGAGCCAATAAACCGTTCGGCTTTCAGCGCCACTTCCACATGCTCTTTGGACTGATACGCGACAACGTGATCCAAACCCTCAAGGTTCCGGATCTCCGGGGAATCCGGATCGATGACGTAGTAAGCGTCAATCTCGGGATGCTTGGCACGCAGGTACTTAAAGAAGGCCAGTCCCGTGTCCTGGGCTTTGTAGGGCTGCTCCCCTACCAGCCATACCGGACGGCCCGTCGCCTGGCCACCATCCTGCACCCGCGGTAGCCGGGCGCGGGTGCGGTCCTGCAGGCTCTGGAAGGCGTCAGTGTCCAGCAGTTCAATGTGGAACGACGTCTTCTTCGCCTTGAAGGTGTAGTACGGGATGATGCACAGGGTGCGCTCGCCGCGGTTCTTCCATCCGGGCCGGGTCAGCTTCCGGACGAGATACCGGGTGCGGCCGACCCGCACCCGGTGCGGCTGCTCCGAGGCCCGGTCGTGGACCTCCAGCCAGGCATCCAGAATGCCGTCTTTGGTCAGTTCCTCATCGGACAGCTCGGCCAAGTCAAGCCGGACCGAGAGCCGGTATTCGTGCAGGCCGAAATTGCGCTGGGTCACGGTGCTATCCAAAGCCACACGTGCCGGCGCGGTGTACCGGGCACCGCTGCGGCGGCCGACGAGGACGAGCTCGGCCCGGACGGCCTCGCCATGGCGCGTGCGCAGCCGCCCCGAGATCCGAACGACGCCGCCGGCCACCGAGAGTCGTTTCACGTAGATGGCGTGGTAGGGCTTGAGCGGGCGGTTGACCGCAAGGCGGAGAAAGCCATTCCGGTTCACATACAGCGCCAGGACGCTGCCGCTGCCCGACGTGACCGGCCGCAGCGGGCCGGTAATAGTGCGCCGGAACCTGCCCACGGAGACGAAGCCGCGGGCATGCCCGTCCTCCGCCTCAATCCTTGATGCGTAGCGCGGCAGCCGGTCGGCGTCGGCCCTGAGCTCCAGCAGCACCGGCAGGACGCCGCCCACGCCGTCATCCGCAGGCTGCACGGCGACGTCCGGGAAGTCCTCGAGCTCGATCACGGCGGAATACTCCGGACCTGCGTGGCCGAGGACCTGGGCCGGGCCGCTGCCCGACGCCGGAGGCGGATACGTGCCCGGAGGCGGCGGGTGAAGGTCGGCCAGACGGACCAGTTCCTCCCCCGACCTGGTCCACAGAGCGATCGGCTTCAGCTCCGCGGATAGCCGTACGCGTACCACCAGTTGCGTGCCCTGCTGGCAAATGACCAGCCGGTGCAGCTCCATCCGAGCGCCGGGCGCGCTCCTGTCCAGGACGTGCTCGACGCGCCGCCGGGCCGAGTGCAGCAGGCTGCGGAGGGATTCTGGCGCCATCATGGTTGTACTTCAAACGAGCTTGGCACCGGGAAGTACTCGGTGAGGAACTCCTGCACCATGCGGTCTAGCTCCCCCGCATCCAGCCCGGTGCTGTCCACCTCATTGAGGCAGAAGACATCCGAATTGCGGTCCCGTAGCAGCCGCAGTAACTTGCCCTGGGCGGAGGGCAGGGAAATGTCGCAGTACCGGTAGCTCAAGCGTCCGGGCACCGTGCTGCCGATCAGGTAGCCATAGTAGTGGGCAACCGCGGAGGCCACCGAGACGTCCTCGGGAGTGCGGAACTTCGCCGACGTGGTCGCTCGGATCGGGTCCGGAAACTGCCGCTCGATTCGTGCCAGCGTGCTGACCCGCTCCGGGTGGGCCACGTGCTGGAACTTATAGGCGATCGTCCTGCCAAAGGCCGCCTCGAGCAGCGCCCGGTTCCGGCGGGCCGCGCTGTCCACGGGAAGGTCCGCAGGGCTGCCCGGCCCGAAGTCCACCGCCTTGTTGGACAGGAACATCTTGGTCAGCCCGTTACCGAGGAAGAATAGTTCGGGATCCACATGGCGGCCGAAGAAGACGTCGTCGTTCAGGTAGAGAAAGTGCTCGCTCAGGCCGGAAATGCGGTGCAGCTGCGCCTCGATGGCATGCGAGTTAAAGGTGGGCAGCGCCTTGGGGTCAGCAAAGATTTCGCGGTGATGCACCAGCGTGATCCGAGGGTTGGCGAGGTCCAACCAATTCGGGGCCTGCCCGGCGGTGACCAGGTATACATGGTTGATCCAGGGGGCGAAGTAGTCCAGCGAGCGCAACGAGAAGCGTAGTTCGTCATGTTGCCGGAAGCGGGCCTCGTTCGCCGAGTACTCGCTGTACGGGCTTCCGCCCTCGCCCCCGTGCTCGACCGCCTGCCGCCAGGCTTCGGCTTTCTCGGCGGCCCACGCTGGATCCGCGCCGTCCACCCAGGTGTAGACGGCGTCAACCGGAAAGGTGACATCCGAATACCACGGCAGAGTCCGGTGCGGACCGGCGGCCGCGCTCAGCCGACAGCCATGCCGCTGGTCGGCCAGCACTACTCCGCCTGCCTCCAGCGCCTCGAAAAAGGTCAGCGTCTCGCCCGGCATCGGCTTGGCGTCCGTGACGGGATGCGGGCCGTCCCCCGTGTCGGAGAGCATGTAGACGGGCCGTCCCGTGGCGGCATGCGCCACCGCCTGCACGGCCTGCTGCAGTTGCTCGGGCGCGATGTCCAGAGTGGGCCCTTCCCCGGGCAGCGTCGCATCCCGGTAGGCAATGCCGGCGGTCTCGAGGGCTCCAACTAACAGAGCCCGGTTGTCCGCAATGGCCCGGACCGCGCTAAACCGGGGCACGGAACGCGCTGGCAGCAGTCCGCCGGCCACCGACACGGCCGCCTCGCCCTCGGTCAATTCGGTGTGCTGGACCCGCAGCCGGGTGTGGTCCACGGCCCTCTTGAGACCGCGCTGCATCCCCGTCCTGCCATAGACAAGGTTGAACAGGGCCCGCGCCACGGGCCTGGGCAGAGTGCGTGCGAACCATCCCCGCAGTGCAGCGAGCATACGCTTCCCTCCCCCAGCGAACTGGTAGTCCCCCTCAGCAGGAATACTAGGCTGGTAACAGTCCCACGGAAAGCAGGAAAGTCCTTGACCATCGCCGCCACCGCCCGACGAACGCTGGATCTAGCACGCGACCGTGCCGCTGGAACACTGCTGGAACGGCGGGTCCGGACCAAGCTTGCCGCCGCCAATATCGGCGCCCCCGACCGGTTCGACTGCGTGGTTTACTTCGCCGATGATCCCGGCAGCGCCTACCAACTCCGGCAATGGCTGGCTCCGTTGGCGGAGTTGGCCAAGACGCATCCGACTGCCGTCTTGGTGCACCGGCCGACGACGGCCGCGGCGCTGCTGCCCGCTTCCCCGCTACCCGTGTTCCTGACCACCGGCATTGGCCAGGTGGAGGACTTCGTGGACTCCCACCGCGTCAGGCTGGTGTTCTACGTGAACAACAACCGGGACAATTTCACCGTCCTGCGCCTCGCCGGCCCGCGCCACGTGCACCTCAGCCACGGCGAGAGCGACAAGATTTCGATGGCGTCCAACCAGCTCAAGGCCTATGACTACGCGTTCATCGCGGGTGCCGCTTCCCGCGAGCGCATCCTCGGCCACCTCCGCCGGATGGACCCAGCCAAGCTGGTGGAAATCGGCCGGCCCCAAATGGACACGCCGGTGCGGGACGTCAAGGCGTACGACGGCGGACGGACCACGGTGCTGTATGCACCCACCTGGGAAGGGGACCGGCCGGCGATGTCCTACGGTTCGGCGAACAGCCACGGCATCGCCCTGGTCGAGGCCCTGTTGGCCGATCCGCGCTACCGGCTGATCTTCCGGCCGCATCCGCGGACCGGTGTGCGCGTCCCCGGCCACCGGACCGCGGTGCGCCACATCATCGGGCTGATCAAGAACGCGCAGCGGCAGGACCCCGGGGCCGGGCATTATCTGGACACGCGCCCCGACGTGGCCGCCGCGATGGCCGAGGCGGACGCCTGCATCTGCGACATCTCGGCGGTGGCGATGGACTGGCTGCCACACGCCAAGCCGCTGCTGGTCACGCGCCCGGTGGATCCGGCGGCCGACATCCAGGACAGCGGCATCACCGCCGTCGTGCCGCTGCTGGACGCCACGGATGCGGAAGACGTCCCCAGCATCCTCGCAGGCATGTTGTCCCGGCCCGTCCCTCAAGAGCAGACGGCCCTGGTGGAACACCATTTCGGCGATACGGCACCGGGGGCCGGCACCCGCCGCTTCCTGAAGTGCAGTAGAGCAGGTGCTGCAAGCCGGCTGAAGCCCTCCGTGGCAGCGCGAGGTGTTGTCCTATTGCAGGCGGAAGAGTAGGGTACGGGCACTATCGCATCTGGGGTTGCGCGCTGATTCGGGGGAATCATGAAAAGCCTATTTTCTGCTGCCGCAATACTTTCTCTTTCGCTCGGTTTGGTGGTTTTGCCGCCCTCGCTGCCACAGGCGAGCGCGGCTACCGCAACGTTGGCCATCGTCGACAGCGGACCGGGGACCGCCGCCAAGGCCACCGCTCAGTTCACTCCGGCGGTACCGGGCCAGGCTGTCAAACTGCAAGTGAAAACGATCGCCACCTCCATGACCACTGAAGTGACGTCCTCGACGTGGAAGACGGTTGCCACCGGCGCCCAGGATGCCAGCGGCAAGGCGATCGTCAGTATCGCCAACCCGCTGGAGGTCAAGCATGAGTACCGTGCGGTGACCGGCACCGGCAGCACCGAAGCGGTCTCCAGCACTGTCAGATACGCGGTCAAGACCGCCACCAAGAAGACCGGGCTACCCGCGGTGTACCTCCACACGAACGAGGGCAAATCGATCAGCACCCGTAGCCGCTATTTCGAAGGCCAGTTTGCCATTAAGGCCGGGGCCGGCTGCGCGACCGTCTCGTCGCAATTGGCGGTGGCCAAGGGACGGGGCAACATGTCCTGGACCTTCGACAAGAAGTCGTACACGGTCAAGCTCGACAAGAAGGTCGATCTGTGCGGGATGGGCGCCAGTAAGAAATGGGCTCTGGTGTCGAACCATTTTGACAAGTCGCTGCTGCGCAACTCACTCGCCGGCTTCATCGGCTCGAAGATGACGAAGCTGGCCTGGACCCCCAAATCCAAGCCGGTGGACCTCTACGTCAATGGTTCCTACCGCGGTTCGTACCTGCTGATGGAGCGGATTGCAGTCACCGATCCGGCCAAGAAGAAGCCGGGCGAGGCAGTCCGGGTCAGCGTGCCGGAACTGGATTCGAGCTCCGCAAACAAGACCGGTGGCTACGTCCTCGAGTGGGATTTCCGCAAGGGGGCCGATCACAACGTGACGGTCGGCAAACACGGCTACGTGGGCATCAAGGAACCCGAAAACGATTACGACGAAGCCGGCAAGAACACCGGCAAGGGCATCACAGCGGCACAGATCAAATACATCGACGGGTATCTTGATGCCGCGGACAAGGCGCTGTTTGGCAAGAACTTCAAGTCACCCACGAAAGGCTGGCGAAAGTACATCAACCAGGCCTCGGCCGTCGACTATTACATCGCCATGGAACTCATGAAGCCCGTCGACGGCAACATGTGGGCCAGCGTCTACATGTACAAGAAACCCGACGGGAAGCTATACTTCGGACCGCTGTGGGACTTTGATATCGTCAACGGGAAACGCAGACCGGGGTGGAAAGGCGGAAAGCACGAACACCTGGTATCTCCGCGATCCGCTAAAGATCGCCGGCACGGCAGTCGGCGGACACCTGGTTCAACCGGCTGAATGACGATCCCGGTTTCCGGAAGGCCGTCAGCAAGCGCTGGACGCAGGTTCACTCCTCGTCTGAAGAAGAGCGATTCCTACCTGGCCGGCCAAAGCAAGCTGATCTCGAAATCCGCCGCGGCAAACTTCAAGCTGTGGAAGGTCAAGGAGAAGATCCGCAGCTACCACATCGTCAAGGGCTCCTGGTCGAAGGAAGTCAGCTACCTGCGCAGTTGGACGAAGAGCCGGATCAGCTGGATGAACAGCCAGTACAGGTAGCCGGCTACCGCTCCCTGTTTCCGGCAGGGAGCGGCGGGTAGACTGACCGGCACACCGCACCTTGGCCGTGACCTTCGTCAGGAGCCACCACGAAAGCTCAGCCAACAGAACGGGCCGGAACCAGCCAGGATTCCGGCAGCACGCCCCGCAGGGCCGGCTTCCGGCAGGATATCCAAGGCCTGCGGGCGCTCGCCGTGTCCATGGTCGTGATCTACCATCTCTGGCCCGGGGCGCTAACCGGCGGCTTCGTGGGCGTGGACGTCTTTTTCGTCATCTCCGGTTATCTGATGACGGCACATCTACTCAGCAAGCAGCCGCGGACCGGGCGGGACCTGCTCCAGTTCTGGGGCCGGCGCATCCGCCGGCTGCTGCCGGCAGCCTTCGTTGTGCTCGCCGCGACGGCGGTGGGCTCGCGACTGCTGGCCCCGCCTACCCAGTGGGAGGACACTGCCCGGCAGATCATCGGTTCGGCGCTGTACGTGCAGAACTGGCTGCTGGCCAACAGTTCGGTGGACTATCTGGCAGCCGACAACGCCCCCACGCCCGTCCAGCACTTTTGGTCCCTGTCCGTGGAGGAGCAGTTCTATCTCGGCTGGCCGGTGCTGATGCTGCTGGTCTTCGCAGCAGCCCGCCAGCGGCGCTTCGGTCCGGCCGTGGCGGTTCGCTGGATGGTGGCAGCGGTGGTGGTGGTTTCGCTGGCCTTCTCCATGCTGGGCACCGCGGCCGAGCCGGCGAGCGCCTACTTCATCACCCCCACACGGATCTGGGAACTGGCCGCAGGAGGCTTTGTCGCCACCCTCGCACCACTGACCGCCACTCGCCTCCCCCAGCCGACGACGGCGGCACTTGGCTGGGCGGGCATGGCGGCTATCGTGGTGGCCGGGGCCACCTTTTCCACCCAGACCCCGTTCCCCGGCTATGCCGCGCTGCTGCCGGTGCTGGGCACGGCGCTGGTGGTGCTGGCCGGATCGACCCGGCGGTACTCCCCCACCGGGATTCTGCGGCCGCGTCCGGTCCAGTGGCTCGGAGATGCGTCTTATTCTGTCTACTTGTGGCATTGGCCCCTGATCGTGCTGTTGCCTGTGCACTTGGGCGGCGGCAGACTGGCCCAGCTAACCGTCCTGGCCCTGACGCTGGCTCTCTCGGCTGTGACGAAAACGTATGTCGAGGACAGGTTCCGGCGGTCGCTGCCCTCGGATCGGCTGCTGCCCAGTTACCGCTTTGCCGCCGTCGGCATGGCCGCTTTGGCGGTCATCGGCGGTGCCCAGCTGGCGGAAGTTGGCGTGCGCCATCAAGCAGCCACCAGCCAGCTGGCGGCGGTGGCGCAGAGCCGGGAACCGTGCATCGGCGCCACGGCCGCGGCACTGGGCTTCGACCACTGCCCGCAGGATCCACGGGCCACGCTCGTGCCGGACCCGTCCCTGGCTAAGGAGGACCTGCCGCATGCCTACCGGGACGGCTGTTGGTCGACCAATGATTTCGCGGACCGGCCCGTGTGCCGCTATGGCAACGGGCCGGTGCGGATCGCGCTGGTAGGCAATTCCCATGCCGGACAGTGGCTGCCCGCACTGCAGGCACTGGCCGAGCAACACGGTTGGACTATCACCACGTTCCTGGCCTCCCGTTGCAACGCGACCGATGCCCCGCTGGAGCTGGGCAGTGAAACAAAAACACAGAACTGCCTGGCATACGGGGACTGGGTCATGGCGCAGACCAAGGGCAGCCAGTTCGACTTGGTCATCACGTCCGAACGTCAGTCAGTCCCTGTGCAGGGCGAGAGCTGGGGCACCACTCAGGCCCCCGCCCTAGCCGGTTACGAATCGTATATAAAACAGTGGGCGGCGGCCGGCACCCGGGTGCTGGCGATCAAAGACCCGCCCTATCCGGGCACCAAGGTCAGCAACGTCCCCGACTGCTTGGCCTCTAACCCCGGCAACCCCAGCGCCTGCTCCGGCACGCCGTCCAGCTGGCACTGGATGGACCCACTGGATGAGGCGGTCCGCAAGCTGTCACTGCCCGGCATCAACCGGATGGATCTGGACAAGTATTTCTGTGTCGACGGCGTCTGCCCGGCGGCCATCGGCTCCGTGGTTGTCTACCGGGATGGCTCCCACATCACCGCAACCTACGCCTCCTCGCTGGCCCCGTACCTGGAGCAGCCGATCAGCAAAGCCCTGGCGGCTCCCCGCACCGGGGCCGGGTAGCTGCGTTGGACCGGGACACGAACCGCCCGCTGGGATCTCCCCGGCCGGACCGGCCCTGCTGTAAAGATCCGCCAAACCAGGATCAACCACACCACGTATCCGTGCCTGCTCCACCTGCCAATGCTGGCCATAGTTGCGGCATCCGCGCTGGTGCAGCTGGGACCTATGGCGCTCCGCACGCTGGTGTTCCTCGCCGCATACTTGGCGTTCTGCGTCCTGACGGTCGGCCGACAGTCCGGTTCGTCACTACTGGTGGAACCGCGCAACCTGAGCCGGTCCATGCGGCGCCCGGGAGACGCTTAGGGATCAGCAGCCGGCTTTCCTTTGCGCTGAAGGCGCGGCACTCACAGCGTGCTCTCCGGCCTGTGGGTTAAACCGAGCCATGCCGCGAATCGGCTGTACCCAACTAGTGGCGCATCGTGCCGTAGCCGCACCCGATATGATAAGTTCTTGCGTCCGGCAGTCACCGCCGGCGACAAGTATGGGTGGCCTCTACAGAGACCGCTGAACCAAGGACCGGCACACCCCCCGCACGGCGTGGTGCAATTGCGCCCGGGAGCCGGCTTCCGCGATGCCAAAGGCAGCACGATATGGCCATGCATTTTGACGGCCCTCCGAGCGCTGCCGTCCTGCGGGTTCAGTCGAATGGCGTGGCACGTGCCCCCAGAGCGAGGCGCTGGTGAGCACGCCTGCCGTTTCGATCGTCGTCCCCACTTTCAACAGCCTGGAGATGCTGAAAGAGTGCTTGGGGAGCGTGTTCAACCAGACCCTTCCACAGCCGGACATCGAACTCATTGTCGTCGATGACGGCTCCACCGACGGTACTTGGGACTACCTTCAGTCTCTACGCTCCGACCATCCGAATCTGGTGGCGCTGCGACAGGAGAACTCCGGCCGGCCAAGCGTTGGCCGCAACCGCGGCATGGACTCTGCCACCGGCGAGTTCATCTTCTTCCTGGACTCGGACGATTGGTTCTCTCCGGAGTCGCTGGAACGGATGGTCTCCGTTGCCCGAGGACAGGGGTCCGACGTCGTGGTCGGCTTGGCGGTCGGCGAGGACCGGCAGGTTCGGCAAAGAGACTACCTGAACACCGTGTACGACGCCGATCTGCTCGACGACGGCGCTTGGCGGACGCTGTCCCCCTGGAAGCTGTTTCGTACCTCATTGGTACGCCGCCTTGGCATCCGCTTTCCCGAAGACATGGTCCAGGGCGAAGACCAGGTGTTCGTATCCCAGTGTTATTTCGCTGCCGGTAAGGTCAGCACCCTTGCGGACTACGACTATTACCATGTGCGCGGCCGGGTAGACGGCGGCAACATCTCGCAACGGCCCCAATCACTGCGCAACAAGCTGCTGACCGTGACCCGGATGGCGGAGATCATTGTCTCCAACACAGAACCGGGACCGCGACGCAGAGGCACTTCCGCCGCGTCATTCTCAGGACCTTGGCTCCCGGTTTGGGCAAGCCATTCATGGCTGCCCCGGCCGAGGAGCGGGAAGAATTCCTTCGCCGGATCCGGCAGGATGTTCTGCCCAACATGGGCAGCGAGGACTTGGCCGCTGCGCGAGACACGCCCAGGCTGCGGCTGGCTGTGGCCGGGACGGGCACTGTGGCGCAGTTGACTGCCCTCAACCGCCAGTTGACGGCAGGACCGTCCTACGTCGCCGAAAAAGGCAGGCTGCACTTCGACCTCGGGCCGGAGCTCAATTCCCTGGTCCCTGTTGAACTGCGCCGGGTCACGGACGCTGCCAAACTCAACCACAGCTTCGAAGGGTTGGCCAGCACGCCCAGCGGGCTGGCAATCATCTACCGCATTCAAACTCCGCTCACCGAGGTCTCCGGTCTGGCCCTTCAACCGCCGGTGATGAAGCTGATGTCTCGAGGCTCCTCCCCCGCCCCAGTCAGCGTGGCCGGCAAAGCGCTTGACGACCAGCGCTGGCAATTCGTTGTTGGAGCCGATCTGCTCCCCCAGGCTCCGACGGTCCCGGCATCTGGGACGGACGCTGGTTCTGTCTGACCGCACCAGCCAGTTGAGTTCGTCACGTGCAGTCTGCCCCCGCGCTGAGGAGGCGCCGATAGGCCCGCGCCGTGGTGCTGCTCCGTCTCCGGAGGAAGGTGCCATCGCCTACCTAGAGGCCTACTCCACAGTCCATGGAAACCTGAGTCTGCGCCAAGGTGGGCGGCCGAAGTTCACGGCGGTCAGAGTTTCCCACTACGGCGACGGCGATCTAAAGCTGACGCTGCCTAGGAACAGCGGGAAGTTGCGCGCTGCCGCGCTCTGGACCGCGCATGGGCGCTTGCAGCTCGAACATGAGCTACTTGCGGAAGGCCAACTGGTCGTCCGGCAGCCGGGCTTCTCTACAATGACGGCCGATTCGACCCCGCGAGAGACCCCGGGCCCCCGGATCGTCTTGGAGGTCGAGTGCAAATGGACGAGCCCCCAGGTGCGCCACTGATCCTCGCTGACGGCAGGCTGGTCCCGCTGACGTTAATTGCTGCTACGCAAAAGCCTCCGGCTGGAGCCGTCGCCGCACCAATGGCGCAGCATGACGATCACAGCCGTGCTTCGCCGAAAGGCGGCAGACTGTCCCGCCTCTTGGACCCGCTCCGCCGCCTCAAGCGACACGCGTCTCGCAGGTGAGCGACACATGTTGTTCCTATGCCTAGAATTCCCCCAACTGCCTCCAGTGAAAGCTTCCCATGGCACTGATATCTGCTGATGAATCCGAAACACTAACAACCGCCCGGCGGGTAGCTGCGTGGTCTGGCCGCCGAGGCTGGCTACCGCGTGCTTCTGGCGCTACTCGCCGCCGCCGCGGCCGTCACGGCGGTTTCCGGCGGACCAGTCTGGCTGGCGACGGCCTTACTCCTGGTGGTTGGTGCTGCCGGTATCGTCCAATTGGCGGTGCCCGCCCTGCGGCCTGCGCAATCACTGGGGCATCTGGCCGTCCCCCGAATGACGGCTTCGCCGCGGCCTCTCTGCTACTGGTCCAGACAGCTCCCGCAACTGAAGCACGCTGGATCGTGGCCCTCACGGTGTGCGCTGCCATGGGCATGGGGCTACTGGAGCCGCTGTTACACCGGGCGGTCCGGGCAGGCAGGCGTTCGCTGCCCACCTTCCCGGCATCTCGGCGGTACCACGGCTGACGGGCCACGCCGCCAATTATGTTGCCGGCTCATTCCTACTGCTCTGCTGGGCCGCCGCGACCGCCGCCCTCGGGGCTGGCCGGTGTGGCTCTGGACCGCGGCCGTGGTGGTGGCCCTGGGGTTCGACTGGAGCCACCGCGATGAATGCCTACCGGCGGGCAACGGCGAGCCGTGCCGTTGAAAGGAACCTCGGTACGGCGGTACGAGAGTATGCCCCCGACTTCATCATCTATACGGCCCGGCCTGACGATGCGTCTTACCGGTGGCCATGTGGCTGCCTTACCTCCGGCGCACCGGCAAGAAGTTCATCATCGTCACCCGGTCACTGGTGCCCGCGGAGGCTCTGGCTGGGATGCCGTGATGCCCCCGGTGGTGATGCGACGGCGGGTAGCTGACCTTGACGACGTAGTGGTGCCAAGCGTTAGCGCCGTCTTCTACGTCAACGCCTCCTCGGGCAAC
>CAVOIE010000006.1:0-563430 GCA_963696055.1 uncultured Actinomycetota bacterium
ACCTGCAGTCGCTGCGCGCGGAGCATCCGAATCTTATGGCCCTGCGGCAGGAGAACTCCGGCAGGCCCAGCGTGGGCCGCAATCGCGGCCTGGCCGCTGCCACCGGGGAGTTCGTCTTCTTCCTCGACTCCGACGACTGGTTCTCCCCGGAGGCTTTGGAACGGATGGTTGACGCCGCCCGCGAGCACGGGTCCGATGTCGTCGTGGCGCTTGCTGTGGGTGACAACCGGACGGTCCGGCAGGCCTCCTACCTGAAGACCGTCTACGACGCCGACGTGCTCGACGACGGCGCGTGGCGGACATTGTCCCCTTGGAAGCTTTTCCGCACCTCTCTGGTACGCCGTCTCGGAGTCGAATTCCCGGAAGACATGGTCCAGGGCGAAGACCAGGTCTTCGTGGCCCAGTGCTACCTCGCCGCCGGGAAGGTCTACGACCTTAACGGACTACGACTATTACCATCTGCGCGGGCGTGAGGACGGCGGCAACGTTTCCAAGCAGCCCGGCAATCGCCGCCGGAACAAACTGCTGACCACCACGCGGATGGCCGAAATCATCGTGGCTCACACCAAGCCTGGGCAGCGCCGGCAGAGGTTTTTCCACCGCGTGATTTTCAGGACGCTCGCGTCGGGGTTAGGTGCCCCGTTCATGACCGCGCCGGCCGATGAGCAGGAGGAATTCCTGGGGAGGATCCAGCGGGAGGTCCTGACGAATATGGGCAGCGAGGACTTGGCCGCTGCGCGAGACACGCCCAGGCTGCGGCTGGCTGTGGCCGGGACTGGCACTCGCTGGCGCAGTTGACGGCCCTCAACCGCCAGTTGACGGCAGGACCGTCCTACGTCGCCGAAAAAGGGCAGGCTGCACTTCGACCTCGGGCCGGAGCTCAACTCCCTGGTCCCTGTTGAACTGCGCCGGGTGACGGACGCTGCCAAACTCAACCACAGCTTCGAAGGGTTGGCCAGCACGCCCAGCGGGCTGGCAATCATCTACCGCATCGAACTCGGCCTCACCTAGGTTCCCGGCCTCGACCGCCGGCGACGAGCTGATCGAGGCGCGCTTCTTCTTCTTCTCCAGCGCTGGCAGTTCGTTGTTGGAGCGGATCTGCTCCGCCAGTCTCCGACGGTCCCGGTAGTCTGGGACGCACGCTTAGTTTGGCTGACGGCAGCGGACAGCTACCGTTGAGTTCGTCACGTGCAGTCCTGCCCCCGCGCTGAGGAGGCGCACTCAGGCCCGCGCCGTGGTGCTCTCGTCTCCGGAGGACGGTGCCATCGCCTACCTGGAGGCCTACTCCACAGTCCATGGAAACCTGAGTCTGCGCCAAGGTGGGCGGCCGAAGTTCACGGCGGTCAGAGTTTCCCACTACGGCGACGGCGATCTAAAGCTGACGCTGCCTAGGAACAGCGGGAAGTTGCGCGCTGCCGCGCTCTTGACCGCGCATGGGCGCTTGCAGCTCGAACATGAGCTACTTGCGGAAGGCCAACTGGTCGTCCGGGGAGCCGGGCCTCTCTACAATGACGGCCGATTCGACCCCGGCGAGAGACCACGGGGGCCCCCCTGATCGTCTTGGAGGTCGAGTGCGAATGGACCAGCTCCCAGGTGCCACTTGATCCTCGCTGACGGCAGGCTGGTCCCGCTGACGATGAATGCTGCTACACAAAAGCCTCCGGCCGGAGCCGTCGCCGCACCAATGGCGCAGCATCACGATCACAGCCGTGCTTCGCCGAAAGCGCGGCGGACTGTCCCGTCTCTTGGACCGGCTCCGCCGCTCAAAACGACACGCGCCCCGCGGGTGAGCACACACACGTCGTTCCACGCCTAGAATTCCCCCAATTGCCCCCAGTGAAAGCTTCCCATGGCACTGATATCTGCTGATGAATCCGAAACGCTATCCACCGCTCGGCGGGTAGTGCGTCGTCTGGCCTCCGAGGCAGGCTACCGCGTGGTTCTGGTGCTGCTCGCCGCCGCGGCGGCCGTAACTGCGGTTTCCGGCGGACCAGTCTGGCTGGCTACGGCCTTACTCACGCTGGTTGGTGCTGCCGGTATCGTTCAATTAGCTGTGCCCGCCTGCGCCCCGCGCATCCACTGGGACATCTGCTCGTCCCCCGGACAACCGCGTTCGCCGCGGCCTCACTGGTACTGATCCAGGCAACTCCCGCAACTGAAGCACGCTGGATCGTGGCCGCTCACGGTGTGCGTTGCTATGGGCATGGTGCTACTGGAGCCGCTGTTACACCGGGCGGTCCGGGCACGGCAGGCCTTCGCTGCCCACCTGCCCGGTATCTCGGCGGTACCACGGCTGACGGGCCACGCCGCGAATTATGTTGCGCGGCTCCTTCCTGACTGCTCTGCTGGGCAGCCGCGACCGCGGCCCTCGGCTGGCCGGTTTGGCTCTGGAGCGCGGCCACGGTGGTTGTCCTGGGGTTCTACGGAGCCACCGCGATGAATGCCTACCGACGGGCAAGGGCCAGCCGTGCTGTTGAAAGGAATCTCGGTACGGGGGTACGGGAGTATGCCCCCGACTTCATCATCTACACGGCCCGGCCTGACGATGCGTCTTACCAGGTGGCCATGTGGCTGCCTTACCTCCAGCGCACCGGCAAGAAGTTCATCATCGTCACCCGGTCTCTGGTGCCCGCGGAGGCTCTGGCTGGGATGACTGATGCCCCCGTGGTGATGCGACGGCGGGTGGCTGACCTCGACGACGTGGTGGTGCCCAGCGTTAGCGCCGTCTTCTACGTCAACGCCTCCTCCGGCAACGGTGCCATGGTGCGCTACAACGAACTTACCCACGTCTACCTAGGCCACGGAGACTCGGACAAGCCGCCGTCGTACAACCCCACCCACGCCATGTACGACAGGATCTTTGCTGCCGGGGAAGCTGCCACCCGACGCTATGCCGCCCACGGCGTGAGCATAGCCCCTGAGAAATTTGAAGTCGTCGGACGGCCCCAGCTAGAGGACATCCATGCCGGCAACGCGGCAGAACCCGTCCTCGCCCATAGTGCTCTACGCTCCCACGTGGCGAGGACATGTCGAGGAGACCTTCTTCCATTCGCTGCCCGTGGGGGAAAAGATCGTCCGTTCGTTGTTGGACCGTGGCGCCACCGTGATTTTCCGCCCGCACCCGTTCAGCTACGGATTCCCGGAAGACGCTGAGCTGATCCGTAACATTCAGGAACTCCTGAGCGAGGACGCCCAGCGCACCGCTCGGAAGCATCTCTGGGGTGCGGAGGCAGAGTCCGTCCGGGGCGTCATCGAGTGCATGAATGCATCTGACGCAATGGTGTCGGATGTCTCAAGCGTGGTCTCGGACTACCTCTACTCCGGCAAGCCGTTCGCCATGGTTTCCGTCAACGACAGCGACGACGAGTTCACCGCCCAGTACCCAATCGCCAGTGCTTCCTATGTGCTGGCCAGGGACGCGGGAAACCTGAACGAAGTGCTGGACGCGATGCTCGGCACCGACCCGCTGGCGGCCACCCGGCGTGATCTCCGGTCAGATTACCTCGGTGAGTTCCCCGCGGACGGCTACGCCGACGTCTTTGTCCGAGCCGCCCGCGAAGTTGTGGAGACGGGCCGCCGGAAGTCCCAGCCGTCCACCGAAACGTCCATCAGCGAGCTCGGCGTGGCTGTCGAACCTGCTGACGGCGGGGATGAGGCATCGACCGGGCCCGCCGGCGTCCGTCAGCGTTTACTGGCAGCCGGCCGAGAACTTGTTCCAGCGGCGGGGGCCGTGTTCACCTACTGCCTGCTCTTGCTTGGTGGGCCGGACTGGCTGGTGGCCGCCGCCGGACTCGCGACCGTAGCCGTGCAGTTGCTATTCCATCGCCGGGCCGCCCGTCGCCGCAGGGCGCTTAATGCCATGCTGGGGAACGGCGTGGCGACCCGGGCATTACTGGCCTTGGCGTTGGTTCTGCTGCTGGGCAATGAACGCGGACTGGAGTGCCGCTACCGGCTGGTTGTTTGTCGGCCTAGCCGCTTGGTTGGCCGCCACTGCCCTCGAGCATGATGCAGCGGCCGCATGGCGGCCGCGAGGGCTGGATGCTCGAAACCTTCCGGGAATCCGCACCGAAGGCCAGAACCTGCTACCCCGCGGTACTGTGGCCGCTGCGGGCCTGGCGGGTCTCGGTGCCGGCTGGCTTGCGGCTCTCTTGGCACCGGAGGCGTCTGCCGTCCCGGTGAGCATTGCCATCTTTGGTGTGGCGCTGCTGGCCTTGTCCCTCTTCATACTCGTCTCCGGCTTGCAGCGCAGCTACCGCAATCTGCGTTATGAAGCAGCGGTTACCGCGCACCGTCGAGGAACTCAAACCTGAATTTGCGCTCTATTTCGGGTCCAACGTCGGTGCAGACTATCAGGCCGGCATGTGGTTGCCCTATCTTGATCGGATTGGCCGGCCATACATTGTCATCACCCGTACCCTGAGAATGATGCGCGTTATGGCAACGATGACGGATGCTCCTGTCATTCACCGGCCGACTCTGCGGAGTCTGGAAGAGATCGTTCCACCGAGTCTGAAGGCGGTGTTCTACGTCAACAACGCGGTCAAGAATACCCACTTCATTGAGCGGCGCGAGATGCGCCATATCTGGCTCAACCACGGGGACTCGGAAAAACCGGCATGCTACAACCCCGTGCACGCCATCTATGACTATATTTTCAGTGCCGGCCAAGCCGGTGTGGACCGCTATGCGCGCCATGGTGTGACTATTCCGATGGACAAGTTCCGCATTGTTGGACGTCCGCAAGTGGAGGAGATCGAACGCCGCCAAGGGTTGCCGACGCAAAATCCCACTGTCTTATATGCCCCCACGTGGAGGGGTCCGTACGCCGACACGGCGGTGTACTCGCTGCCACGGGGACGGGGCATTGTGGAAGGCCTGCTTGCCCGCGGCTGCACCGTCATCTTCCGCGCGCATCCGTTCAACTACCGGTTTCCCGAGGCCAAGGCTTGGATCGCCGAAATCAACCGGATCCTGGCAGCAGACGCCGCTGCAACTGGCCGGCAGCACGTGTACGGCAAAGCCGCTGAGCAGGAGATGAGCGTTGTGGAATGCTTCAACGCCTCAGACGCAATGGTCTCCGACGTGTCCGCCATGGTTTCGGACTATCTACAGTCCGGGAAACCGTTCTCGATTGTCTCCGTGGGGCGGTCTGTGAAGGAATTGGAGGCGGTGGCGCCGGCGTCCCAAGCTGCCTATGTGATTGAGGGTGATCTGGGGAACCTCGATCAGGCCCTCGACAACCTGCTCATCCATGATCCGCTGGCGGCGGAGCGTGAAGCTTCGCGCGTCTACTATCTCGGCGACTTTCCGGCTGGGACCTATGCCGATGGATTCCTGAACATGTCACGCGAACTGATCGATGCTCCCCGGAGACCGTTGTGAGAAAGGCCTTCCGCTCCGTGTTGCCGCGAGCTGTCGGCGGCGTTGTTCTCGGTTTAGGCGCAGGGCTGCTAGCCGCCGCCTATGCCTTGGATGGCGACAACGATTGGGGGTGGGTGCTGCTCGGCGGACTGGGCACTGCCGCTTGCATTGCCCTTATTCCGCTCACCCAGCGGGTCTTGACAGTCCATCATGTGACGGCCTACGGGCTACCGGGCCTCAAACTGCCGTCCGCTCCCCCGGCGTGGGTCCCAGGTACCTTGGGTGGCGCCAGCCTGCTAGGTAGTGCTGCCATTCTCGCGGCGGATTGGCCCATGATGTGGTGGATCCTGTGGCTCACGGCAGTAGGCATCGCCATCGTGGCCGTCACTGCCTACGCGTTCTGGCTGGCACGCCAGCGTGGACGAAGGTGGCCTGCAGTCGAGGCGGCGCTGGAGGGCCATGAACCCCAGTTCCTTATCTATACCGGGCGCCCGGACGGCGGTGCCTACCAAATTGAACAGTGGGTGGGACCGCTGCGCCGCATAGGCGTCCCCTTTGCGATCATCACTAGACACAATGCGGCCGCGAAAGCCCTACGCTCCAGCCCCGCGCTGGACGGAATCCCGCTGCTGGCCTGTCTGGACGCGCGACAACTGGACCGTGTGGTCGCCCCTACCGTCAAGGCTGTCTTCTACGTCAATTCGGTGGCATCGAACATCAACATGGTCAGCTACCGCGGCCTCACCCACATATACCTCGGGCACGGGGATTCAGATAAGGAAATCTCAGCGCATCCCGCCCATGCCATGTACGACAAGATCTTTGTCGCAGGGCAGGCGGCCATCGACCGGTACTCAGCCCACAACGTCGTCATACCCGCCGAGAAATTCCGCATCGTTGGGCGGCCCCAGCTGGACGGTGTCCGCTCCGGAGCCAGGGAGCGCGGAGTGGACGAACCGCTGACCGTTCTGTACGCGCCTACGTGGCTCGGATACAACAAGGCCTCCACACTGAGTTCATTGCATGCAGCCGCTCCGTTTATCGGAGCCCTCCTCGCCCGCGGCGTGCGGGTCATTTTCCGTCCTCATCCTTTCAGCAGCAGGTCCGCAGCGGAACGCCAATTGGTTGCGGGAATTGACACTCTGCTTGCACGGGACGGTGGAGGCCACATGCAGTCCCGTGCCGCCACAACTGCTTCACTTATCGACCTCTTCAATGACGCCGACGCACTGCTCACGGATGTCTCCAGTGTGCTGGTCGACTTCACTATCACTCGCCGTCCCGATCGCTGTGATCGCTGACGGCGCTGGAGACTTGGCTTCCCGCTATCCTTCGCTCCGTGCAGCGAAACTGCTGAGCTCTACCGAAGATCTGGGGGATTTTCTGCGACTCGCGGAGGACAATACAAACCCGTACGCGCGTTTCGCCGAAGGCTACCAGGGCTCGGGCTCGGGCTTTGCCCAGGCGGTCCACGAGGTCCTGCGCGGATCATCCTCCGTTACTTCGGCGGGGTCAGTGCATCCTTGACGGCGTGGTGCTTGGCCGGTATGAACCGTCCTGGCGAAACTTGATGGTTTACGTATCGCTGCCAGCCGCGAGTGGGAAGACTAGAACCTAGTTGATCCGTCCCCCATTGGTATCCGTTTGGCTCAGGCGTCCTAAGACTGCTGTCGAGGCGAACCTATTCTCCGATTCGTGCCGCGATGGTATGACGGCGGCGCCCTCGAAGTTGTGGGTGGCCGCCTGCGCAACGGAGCTGCCCGGATACGCCTTTCCGACGGCGTGGGACCCCGGCCTACCCTGCGTGCGAGGGGACTACCTCGCACGCAGGTCTCGTCAGGACTCTCCCCCTGAAGACCGCTACGCTATGTCCCCTGTGCCGTCCCCGGCTGCTACAGGAACTATTTCCGTGTCTCCGGCGAAGTTGTCCGGCGACAGCGGATCTCCCTTGCGGACGTCAATCACGTGCCCGGTCTTACCGGAAATCAAAATGTCCAGGGAGGCCTTGGCCACGGTCTCGGACTCCAAGAGGCTGGAAGGGTCCTCCTTGCCGAAAGCCTTCGTCCGCATGGGAGTACCCGTCCGCTCTGGGTTGACACAGTTGACCCGGACACCGTCCTCGGACCATTCGTCGGCAAGGGCCTGGGTCAGGTTAACAGTCGCGGCCTTGGCTGAGCTATACAGGCTGTAACTGCCGCGGCCCCTCGTGTAGGAGCTGGATGTGAAAAGCAGTAGGGAACCGCCGGTTTCCCGCAGAACCGGGTAAAAGGTCTGGGCAATGAATACCGGTGCGATGTAATTGATTTCCGTGGATTTGTAGATGGTCTCGTCCGAGGCTTCACTGAGCAGGCCCCGCGGCAGCACTCCGGCCGTATTCACTACGTAGTCAATCCTGCCCGTCTCGGCCAGCACTGCGTCGCGGGCAGCCACCAGATCGTCGCGCCGGCTGACATCTGTCTTCGTGCTGGACCGGGAGAAGCTCTTGACGGTAGCGCCGTAGCTGCGCCGCCATGGCTGCAATATCTGCCCCGATGCCGTAGGAGCCGCCGAACACCACGACGGTTTTGCCCTTGAGCGCTGCCCGGTAGCCTTCCTCACCTGCCGGAGCGGGGACATCGTTGCTGGTGAGCTGGAAGAGCTTGTCCGCAATGTAGATGTCGATGGGCTCGGTTACCTTCATGTTCCGGTCATCGCCAAGCACCACTGCTACCGGCACGTCGGGCTTGTACTTCAGCACCACTGTGCAGTCGTCCGTGGCGGCGAAATCAAGGTCATTAGCCGCGACGGCGTAGGCTTCCCGGATCACGCTTAGTCTGAAGGCCTGCGGCGTCTGCCCCCGTCGCAGCATGGCTCGCGGCGGGACGGAAGTGATGACCGGGTAGCCGTCCACCTCGGTGCCGCCGACGGCGATGATGGTGTCCGCAGACGGGATGGCGACATCGACTGCGGCGTGGCGGTCCAGCGCTGTCACCACGTCGGAAATGACGCGGTGGGACAATAGCGGTCGAACAGCATCGTGGAGGATGACGTTGCATTCCTCGTCGCCCAAGGCCTCGAGTGCCCGCTTCGTCGTGTCGTTGCGGCTCTCGGCGCCCTCAAGGATCTGAGAAACCTTCTCGAAGTCGTTCCGCTTGACGATGTCACGCACGTTGTCCAGGTAGCCCGGAGTCATCATGATGATGATGTCGTCGATCTCTGGGTGGCTGTTGATCACATCCAGCGTGTGCTCCATGATCGGCCGGCCGGCGACTTTGATCAGCTGCTTGGGAATATTCAAGCCCACCCGGGATCCGACACCTCCGGCTAGGACGACCGCAACGTTCCGTAGCTGAGACACAGACTTACTCCCTAGTTAATCATTCTCGACGGCACAGTACGGCCCCGTACAGTTTACCGGGGCTCATCGGCACTGTCCTGATCACGTGACGAGCCCGGACGTCGACGTTACGGCAGCGTCAGCACGGCCTTAATCGCATGGTGGTCCGAAGGTATGGTTCCGATGAACTTCCCGGTCTTCGCGTCAATGTTGGCCACTAGTTCCCACTTCTTCGCGGCCACATCGTTGGAGACCATGATGTAGTCGATCTTGGTGCCGAACGTGCTCGGCGGTGGGTTCTGGAAACCGTGGCTGCTGTTGAAGTTGGCCTTGGTTTGCGGGACGTCAAGGCCTGCGGCGTCCGCAAACCCACCGTCCAGCAACGTAGTGACCGGCTTGTGTCCTCCGTGCGAGTTCAAGTCACCAAGCAGCACTACGGGCAAACCCGCCAGCTCTGCATTGTTTTTCAGCGCGCTGAGAATGGTATTGACCTGGGCGGTGCGCCGGTCCTCGTACACGCCCCGCTTGGTAATACCTGATGAGTAGAGGTGTGTATCCACGGCCGCGAAGCGGACACCGCTTCCGTCACGCTTTTCGAAGACCTGCCACGAGGCGGTGTACCCGCTCCCCCGGCTGTCCGGGTTCGGCAGGCTAATGCTGCCGCCCTTTCCGATGGGTTTCACGGTAGCGGCCTTGTAGAAAATGTGGTTGCCGTCGAGCTTGTATTCGTCCTTCCAGCATCCGTCCTTGCCGCACTGGCCGTAGGAGTAAACGCCGTCGGTTCCGGTCAACGCACGTTGGTAGCCTTTCGGGGCCAGGGTCCTGCGAAGGTCCTCCCACTGGGGCGTGACCCCATCCCCACCCGGATAGTCATCGGAGGCATAGGCTTCCTGCACACCGACCACATCCGCCCCGCTGTTGCCGATCGTCGCCGCGATGGCCGGTTTGCGGGTGTTCCAGCGGCGGCTGCTCACGCCGTCGTCATACTTCGCCGACTTGACGTTGAACGACATCACGGTCAGGGGAACGCCTGCCCCCAGCGTCGACCCGGAGACTGTTCCGCTGTAGGTGCTGCGGGCGATGTTTTCCTTCAGACCATTGATGGCTCGGACCTGGAAGTAGTACTTCTTTCCGGATGCAAGAGTGTTGAAGGTCAGCCGGTTGCGGCCGTCCGTGGTCGTCAGGGTCTTCACATTGCTGGTGAAGCCGGCATCTGTGGCAGCCCTGACCTCATACTGGCGGGCGTTCCACGCTGTGTTCCAACTCAACGTCGCGCCGTTCGGAGAGGTCTTGACCACCTTCAGCCCCTGGGGCACGGACGGCTTTCAGATTGGCCTCAAACTTCGGCGAGTACCGGATGTTCTTGGTGTTGGACTTGTTGAAGGCAAGGATCCGGTAGTAGTAGCTCTTGCCCGGCTTGGCAGCCTTGAAGTTCGTGTCCAGGTACCAGTCTTTGCTGGTCTTCACCTTGACCAGGTTGGCGCTGAAGTCGCGGGCAGTCGACCGCCAGATCTCGAAGCGAGTGGCGTTCTGCGGCCTCTTCCAACTGAGTGCAATGCTGGATCCGGACTTTGGCACCACCTTGATGGTGGAGAACTTGCGCGGCCAGAAGCAGTCCAGCGTCACCTTTTTGGCAGCCGAGTAACTGCCGGAGGCCGAGCCCTTGTTCGCCCTGACCTTGAAGTAATAGGTGGTGCAGTTCTTCAGGTGAATGGGCTTGCGGGTGCTCTTGCTGGTCTTGAAGTGCTCGACGCCCTTGGTGAACTTGGAATTGGTCGCCAGCTTCCCGGTGTAACTGGTGGCGCCGGCTACCGGTCTTCCAGCGGAAGACGAAGCTCTCATAGTTGACCTCCGTTACGGTCACCCCGGTGGGCTTCGCGGGAGCCGCGGCCTGGGCGGCAGGCATCGCCAGTTGGACCGCTCCTCCGGTCAGGAGCACTGCAATCAAAAGAGCCAGAATACGTCGTGCCACAATGCTTCCTTGCTAAACCAGAGGAATGATGGAGCGCAGGGACTAGATACTGCGCGACCGGCAGATAACCTTTAACCTCGCAGCGCGATCATAGTAGGTGAACTCTCAAAAGAGTACTGCTGACCGTGCAGGCGTGCCTTTAAGACACCGAAGATTTGGCGGCCGGTACACCGTCGATAATGGCCAAGGAAGCCTCGACAAACGGCTCCGCCGCCTGCGGACCTATCACGTCGCCCAGGCAGTATCGGCGACGCTCCGCGCGCTTGACTGCCAGCGGGTCGGCGCCCAGCAGCCCGTCCAGAGCCGGTGTCAGCGTCGAAAGGTCCTTCTCGATCACGTACGCAACCTGCGCCGTCGGGAACTCCCGCAGGAACGCCTCGCCGCCGGAAGTGATGGCTGCCATCGCGAATGGCTTGCCCGAGGCCAGATACTCGGAGGCAATGCTGGAAACATCCGTGACCAAGGCATCCGAGAGGTTGAAGCAACCCGCCACGTCGAGGTCCTTCTCAGCGGCGCGGCCGAAGACGTGCTTGCGGCCTGAGGCTTCGGCGTCCTTGCGCAGCAATTCATGGATCTTCAGAACCTGCTTCTTATCGGCAGGAATACCGTAGCTCAACGGGTGCGGGCGGAAGGCCACCGTCGCGCCCCGTGCCAAAAGCGCCGTGACGATCTCGGGTCCGATGGGCAGGGACGAGTAACTGGTGCTGGGACGGCCACCCTGCCACGTCGGAGCGTAAAGCACCGTCGGCGCGGGCGGCACGGTGGCGTTCTCACGGAACTCGATCTTCTCGACCTGCGGCCGTCCAACCAACTCGAACTTCTCCCGCGGAATATCGATGCCGTGCGCCGCATACCGTGCTACGCCCTGCTCGCCGCAGACGAACAGCTTGTCATAGGTCGCATGCCGCGGGTGGAAATTGGCTTCCTTGTCCGAGTCGCCGTGATTGAGCCAAATGTGGGTCAGCTTGCGGTAGCGCTGGAAGGCTGCGTTTCCCGGGCTTCCCTGGACGTAGTAGGCAGCCTGCAGGGTGGGAACGACCAAGACGGTCCAGGGCACCGACGGCCCCCTCCATCACGCTGACAACTGGTGCGGTAGTGAGGCGTGCGATCACCGGCACCGTTGCAGGGTTCTTCGTGATGACCACGAAGGGCCGGTCCAGCCGTTCCAAGTACGGAAGCCACATGCCCAACTGGTACTCGGCGCCCTTGAGCGCGGCATAGTAGACGGCGAACTCCGGCTTGTGGCTCTTCAGCAGGTGCGGCAGCCTGTCATAGTTCCGCTTGCTCACGGCCAGGGAGACAAAGGCAAATTTCAGCACCCGCCAAACAGGTACCAACTGGGCCAGTCGCCACGATGAACAGGATCCACCCGGGAACACGGAACGCGGCCAGCGCAACGGCCAGTCCGATGATCGCCAGTGTATTGCGGGTGAGGTTGCCTGCCGCAAAGGGCCGGCTAGGTGTCGCGGCGGCGCCCGGCAAGTTGGCCGTCTGCTGCCGTTTTCCGCCCAGGATGCGCTTGAGCACAGGCTCCTGCAGTACGACGACGGCGGTGAGTCCCAGCGCGGCCCAACTCCACGCCGCGCTGTCTGGAACCATGCGGGCATAAAAGCCGGCCGCTGTGATCGCCAAGACGACCCGCAGCGACACGTAGGTCGCCAAGAGCCTCCCTCGGTTTACGCGGCGAAGCGAGCGACGTTTTAGCCAGAGAATCGTCAGGTAAGCCAGTCCGGCGACGGCCGTACCGAGGACTGCTAGAGGAATGGACGACGATGCGAGCACCATGGCGCAGCCGGCAACGGCCAGTATGCCCACTACGAGGTTGGAAGCCAGACTCTTCGTGTCGCTTTTCAGGGTCTTGACAGCGGTGGCAAAGCCGACCGTCACCTCGCTCGTCTCTGCGCCCATTTTTAGCTGAGCTCTTTGACGATCTGGCTAATGCTGTCCAGCGTTCGCTTAAGCTCCTCGACATGGCGCTCGTCAAAGGCACTCAAGACTCGCTTCATCTCCGTGGTGGAGATCCCACTGGTACGTGGCAGATAGACGACCTCGACCTTGTCTTCCAGGTCGTCGAACTTACCCTTCCAGTCCTCGCCGATACCAAAGACATCGACGCCGTATTTCTCGATGTCCTCGCGCTTCTGCGTCCAGCGGTCTTCCGGGATCGCCTCGTCCACGTAGCGGATCGCGCGGACAATCTCGATGCGCTGCTCAAAGGGAACCACGGGCTTCTTGCCCTTGACCGCGTTGAACTCGTCCGTGGACACACCGACGATCAGGTGGTCCCCCCGCTCGCTTGAGCCGCTTGAGAATATTCAAGTGGCCGATATGGAACAGGTCGAACGTTCCATACGTGATGACTGTCTTGCCCACTCGTACGCTCCAAATCTTGTTACACTCGATGTTTGCTTCCAAGCAAGTTTAGGTTAACCATCTACCCAAGCCACGCGGGTCCGCCGTTAGGTGGGACGACGAAGCAATGACTGTGATTAACGTGACTCGCTTGCGAAGTCCTCGTGGAGCACCGAGAGGTCTCCACTAGACTAATCCAGTCGATGTGTTGGATCCCGGAGTGTGGTTCGGGTGTATCAGCCCATTTGAGGAACCCAAACACATCTGAACCTACAGGCGCACTTCGACACGAGCATCCGCGAGTGTTGGCGTAGCACAGCCGCGGTCCACTGTCCTTATTCAGGAACACACAGTGGGCTGCCATCATGAAGCGGGAACATCTCCGTGAAGGCTTTCACGGACAGTATTAAGGTGAATAAGCTTGAGTGGCCAACCAGACGTGAGCGTGATCATCGCAGTCCATAATGATCATCACAACCTGCGCGAGAGTGTGCACTCCGTGCTACAGCAAACTCTGCGTAACCTTGAAGTCATCGTCGTCGATGACTGCTCTGACGATGACAGTTTTGAGGTTGCCCGCTCCATGGCGGCCTCCGACCCGCGAATCCGGGTCCTTCAAACGAGCCAAAACTCTGGGGGTGCCGGTGCCCCTAGAAACATTGGAATCCGCGCGGCTCGCGCGCCGTGGCTGACTTTCCTCGACAGCGACGACACCATGGACCGGCATGCCTGCAAGAACCTGTTGCGTGCGGCCGAACGCGACGATTCCGACATCACTGCCGGCAAAACCATCCGCGTCCATCTGGACACTGGCCGTCAGGCCGGCTGGCATGCCCGCCTGTACACAGAAAAACGCCACCTAAAGAGTATTTCCGAGTTCGTCGAGCTGGCGATCGACACTAACTCGACGGCCAAGCTATACCGTCGGCAGTTCATAATTGATGAGGAGATCTACTTCCCAGAACAAATGCACTATGAGGACTTGGTCTTCACGGCTCAGGCTTACAAGTTTGCGTCGGGAATCTCGATCATTCCGGAGCGCGTCTATGACTGGAAGATCTACTCGTCGTCTGTTCGCAAATCAATCACCCACCAGCGCGATAATGACGTAAATCTAGGCTATCGCCTCGCCGCGCTCGACCGGATAGACGAACTCGTTGGAGGGCCAGGAGACGAAGCACTCTATGACCGCCTCCAACTTAAGTTCCTTCGCCACGACGCGAGAATCTACTTAAACGACATTCCTCGCATGTCCCGGCAGCGTGCGTTGATCACACTGGAACAGCTACAACCTCGTCTCCGGAGCACATCTCGACACGTTTATACGTTGCTTTCTGACATGGAACGCTTCCTTTGTGGGGCAGCATTGCTCAGGTCTCCACGTGGCGTTGCTGAAACCCTGAGAGCAATCAATGGCCAAACAACACTGGATGGACAGACCGTCCAAGACGGCAACGAAACGATCTGGCTACCCAGCGATGTCGAGCCGATCGCTCCTGAGAAAGGCTCGCTGGAGCGAAAGCTCCTAGACGTGACCGGCCATGCCATCCTGGACACGCCATTCCCGGTCATCAAGTTCGGCCATCACGCAACTAATGCACGCAAACGCGCTGGTGCAGTTGTGGTCAGCGGCGAAACCGCTGACCCGTACGGCAAGCTTCATGTGAACTTGGAGTCCCTGTCGGGCTTCGTTCGAATCACGCTGCGTGGAAACGGATACGCATTCGATGCGCCGTTGACAATCCGTCCTAAGAACCGCCAACGCGTCGCCTGGAGTTTCTCTATCAGGATGCCGGACGACGTTCCGTTTGGGCGCCCTCATCGGTTTGACTTCAAGATCCATCTGAACAGGGCAGGGTCGAGTAACTCGTCATCAATCTTGTACCGTCTCCCGCGCAGCGTGAGGCCAAGGGCCCAGGCGCCCGGGGTGCGAGGACGATTCCTGCGGCAGCGTTACTTCCTATATGGAACTCAGGCTGGCCGGTTCGCTATGCGGTTGACCAAGGCCCGAGGAAAGCGAGGCCAGCTGGAAACGGTCTTGATTGATACAGTACGTCGCGGCCGTAATCTGTCTAAGCCACGGATCAGTACGATCAAACCCGAATCGCTGATCGGTAGGAGCCTGTACCGGGCGTTTCGTACACTGCCCCTGAACGGCAAGAAGGCGCTTTTTGAGTCCCACATGGGTAAGAGCGGCCAGGACAGCCCTCGCAAAGTTGCCGATGCCCTCGCAGCCCAGCATGTAGGGATCCGTCACGTCTGGAGCGTCAACTCCATGAGCATCGAGACTCCAGAGACATCTGCCAAAACTAGGCGCCACAGTCTCGGCTACCTGTGGCATTTAGCAACCGCGAAGTACCTCGTGGATAACCAGTCCCTTCCATCCTATTTCGTAAAGCGAACTGGACAGACTTATCTTCAGACGTGGCACGGTACCCCGCTAAAGAAGATGGGCTTCGACGTGCCAGAAATCCAGCAAGACCCGGAAAAACGTCGGCAATTGACTGGCAAGGTAGCTCAGTGGGATTTTCTAACCGTTCCCAACGAATACTTTCAAGACATCTTCCTCCCAGCCTTCGGCTATCAAGGGCGGCAGATTTGTTACGGTTCTCCTCGCAACGATGAATTGGTAAACCACGCCGATTCCACCCCAAGCTTGGTATCTAGGCTTGACCTGCCTAAGGGCAAGAAGGTGCTGCTGTATGCACCAACGTTTCGGCAGTCGAACCAAGGTCGTAGTACCCCAGTTCCACTTCGGTTGAATCTGGATGAATGGGCAAGCCAGATGGGCGACGATTTCTACCTGCTTATCCGCCCTCACTACTTGAACCGCATAACTATTCCGTTGCGGTTGCGGCCATATTGTATGGATGTATCTACTCACGACAACATTAATGACCTTTATCTCGCAGCAGATGCAATTATCACTGACTACTCATCGGTCATGTTTGACTACGCAACCCTCGACAGGCCCATCTATATCTACGCATACGATTATGACCAGTACATGACCACTGAACGCGGCGCATACTTTGATCTCCAGCAGACTCCTCCGGGGCACTTTACACAGAGCCAAGACGAGTTGCAGTCAGCAATTCGCAACAGATGGGATGATTTAGAAAGCCGTTCAATGCTACAGATGTTTAAGAAGCTCTACTGTGGCACAGAACCCGGTGACGCTGCCATGAAAACAGTACACCAGGTTTGGGGGCCCGCAGATGTTTAAGCAAATCGATAGAGTCTTCATATTTGCAAATGACGTGGATCGGCTAGGCGGCATCGGTCGATTCATGAATACGCTAGGGACTGGACTGCACGACCGCGGATATCAAGTAACATTAGTGGGAATTGCGCCGGTGCGCGACCAAATTCGTTACGAACGTCCTGCAGAGATCGCAACTGTGACGTTATGGGACGACTTCGATATCGCCGACTGGCAAGTAAAAACCTTGACTCACAAGATAAATCTTGCCCGGCGTAAGCGCAACAGCAAACGACGTCGTCTGCGTGACGGTGCCATTACTAAACTACGCGCATTGATCGACTCCATGGATTCGCGAACGGCGATCATTTGCACCCAAGTATGGGCAATGGAACACCTACTCGAAGCCGGTCTTTCACCGGGATCACCCGACGGCCCGATAGTTTTCGGCCAATATCATGGATCCTTCGCAGAGGCAGTCGCAACGAACGATGTGGGAAGAATTCTGCGTAGCTACTCGATGGTGGACCGCTTCGCCTGCCTTACTGAACAGGATGCAGTCAGTTTCCAGCGTGCCGGGCTTAATAATTCGACATTCGTTCATAACCCAGCAGCCGTGCAGCTAAATCCGTGCATACAGCGGCAAAACGAAGTCGTTGCCTTAGCGCGGTACCACGAACACAAATCCCTGCATTATCTACTCAATGCCTGGAATGAATTGGCCTCCCGATTCCCCGATTGGAAGCTTCGACTGTACGGGGAAGGTGAAGAACGCCCAATGCTGGAGCGCCTCATTGAGAGCGAGAACATTCCTCGCGCCACTCTGGAAGGAGTTGCGCCCGACGTATCACTCGCCCTTGCAAGCGCCAAGGTTCATGCAGTTTCCTCGCAACACGAGGGTTTGCCGATCGCCATAGTCGAAGCTGCCATGGCGGGCGTACCGACCGTCTCCTTTGACTGTGCCCCTGGCATCCGACAACTCATCGACGACGGCCACAATGGAATAGTCGTGCCGAAGAACGACGTTTCGGCTCTGGCTAACGGTCTGGCTACGCTCATGACAGATGAGAATCAGCTAGCTCGAATGTCCGAGGCTGCCCAAGCAAATTCTCAATCATTTTCTGTTGGCCACATCACTGCTGAGTGGGAACGGCTGTTCTCCAACGCCCTACGCTAGCCTCGGGCTCTCCACCCCACTCCTTTTTCCTGTGGCCGGCCCGTGGGCATGCTCTGGTCCAAGTACCGTTGGTAAGGCCTGAGTTGCACACCTTGAGGCCATTTTCGCTGTTTCCTCAGCGTTTGCCCTAGTCACAGCCGATTCGGTTGCGGTTCTTGGGTAACTAATTTCGGTGGCTAGGATGGCTAAATGTCGCCGTTTCTGCGCAAAGTGAAGACTGGTTCCGGGGCTACAGCAGTGCAGATCGTGGACAAGACCGGCGGAAAGTACCGGATCGTTGAGCACCTCGGCTCCGCGCATACGGATGCCGAGTTGGCGGTGTTAATGCAGCGCTGGTCGGGACAAGCTCAACCCCGGCCAGGCAGCACTGGACCTCGGAATCGGAGCGGAGAAGGATCCGCAACGGGCGGTCGTGCAGTCCAGCGCCTCCCGTCTGCTGGTCGATGTCGTTCGGGCCGCTTACGCCCGGCTCGGCTTCGATGCGGTCGATGATGAGGCGTTCTTCCAGCTGGTGCTGGCCCGGCTGGTCGAGCCAACTTCGAAGGCCGACAGCATCCGGGTCATTGACGAGCTCGGCATCGCTCCGGTGCACCGCAACACCTTCACCAAGGCGCTGAAGCGCTGCAGCACCAACGACTACCGCGACCTGGTGGCCAGGGCGTGCTTCACCCACAGTGTGGCCACCACTGGCATCAGTCTGCTGCTTTACGACGTGACGACCTTGTATTTCGAGGCCGAGAAGGAAGACGACTACCGCAAGGTCGGCTACTCGAAAGAACGCCGGGTCGATCCGCAGATCGTTGTCGGGCTGCTGGTCGACCGTGCCGGGTTCCCGTTGGAGATCCACTCGTTCGAGGGAAACAAGGCCGAAACCCACACCATCGTCCCGGTAATTCAAGCGTTCCAGGCCCGTCACCAGGTCGCCGACATGGTCGTCGTGGCCGATGCCGGCATGCTCTCCGCAGGCAACCTGCAAGCACTCGATGACGCGGGCCTGCGCTTCATCGTCGGCTCCCGCCAAACCAAGGCCCCCGTCGACCTGGCTGCCTACTTCCACTGGCATGGCAGCCACCACGAAGACGGGCAGACCGTCGACACCATCACCATGCGCACCAAAGCAGCGGACCCGTCCCGGACAGACAAGCGGACCGAACCCGTCTGGGATCCGGAGAAGAACACCGACCAGTGGCGGGCCGTCTGGCAATACCGCAGAAAGCGCGCCGTCCGGGACCGGCAGACCCTGACCCAGCAACGCAACCGGGCCATGGCCATCATCGAGGGCCAGAGCCGGCCGAAGAACGCCAGATTCGTCCGCACCACCGGCAACACCAAAAGCTTCGACGAGGCCGGATACGAACGCGTCATGAACCTGGTCGGGTGGAAAGGCTACGTCTCAAACATCCCCGCCCGCACCATGCCCGCAGCAGAGCTCATCGGCTCGTATCACGACCTCTGGCACGTCGAACAGTCTTTCCGCATGTCCAAAAGCGATCTGGCCGCCCGCCCGATCTTCCACCGAACCAGGGACGCCATCGATGCGCACCTGACCATCGTCTTCACCGCCCTGGCCGTAGCCCGCTACCTGCAGGACACCACCGGGCTGAGCCTGAAGAAAATCATCAACCTGCTCAAGCCCCTACGCGAAGTCACCATCAACGTCGGCGGACACGAACTCATCGCCGAGCCGCAAATCCCCGACCAAGCTGCCGAAATTCTTCAACGGCTCAAAATTCGCGGGTAACTAAACGTGTGCAACTCAGGTGCTCTGGTCCAAGTACCGTTGGTAAGGCGAAAGGCCGGCCTGCGGCAGGCTGTCTTTCTTCGATTCAACGCGGCTCCTGAGTTGCACACCTTGAGGCCATTTTCGCCATTTCCTCAGCGTTTGCCCTAGTCACAGCCATTCGGTTGCGGTTCTTGGGTAACTAATTTCGGTGGCTAGGATGGCTAAATGTCGCCGTTTCTGCGCAAAGTGAAGACTGGTTCCGGGGCTACAGCAGTGCAGATCGTGGACAAGACCGGCGGAAAGTACCGGATCGTTGAACACCTCGGCTCTGCGCATACGGATGCCGAGTTGGCGGTATTAATGAGCGCAGGTCGGGACAAGCTCAACCCCGGCCAGGCAGCACTGGACCTCGGAATCGGAGCGGAGAAGGATCCGCAACGGGCGGTCGTGCAGTCTGTTGACGCTTCCCGCCTGCTGATCGACGCAGTCCGTGCCGCCTACGTCAGGCTTGGCTTCGACGCCGTTGCTGATGAGGCGTTCTTCCAGCTGGTCCTGGCCCGGCTGGTGGAGCCGACTTCGAAGGCCGACAGCATCCGGGTGATCGACGAGCTCGGAATCGCCCCGGTGCACCGCAACACCTTCACCAAGGCACTCAAGCGCTGCAGCACCAACGACTACCGCGACCTGGTGGCCAGGGCCTGCTTCGCCCACAGTGTGGCCACCACGGGCATCAGTCTGCTGCTCTACGACGTAACAACGCTTTATTTCGAGGCAGAGAAGGAAGACGACTACCGCAAAGTGGGTCTTCGCGGTTCGTGGGGAACGGCCTGCTGTAGCTGAGTGTTCATGCTGCCGTCCGGGCCGCACTGGTCAATAGGATATGCGATCGGTAGTTTCCTGCGTTGCGATAGCCGCGGCCGACGCGTTTCCTGGCTTTGATGCTGACATTGTTCGATTCGACCTTCGCTGTCGTCGCGCCGGTGACAATGAGGACCTCGATCTCTTTCCACCAGCGGCAGACGGTGCGCCAGAGCCGGGTGGTTTCCGGCTGGCCGGCCCGCTCGACCAACTGCTGCAGCTTGTCCTTGGCAGCGGCGGCATCGGCGAGGGAACCGGTCCGCAACAGGAGGCGCAGTTGCTCTTTGACTTCCCACGCGGCCTGCAGCTTGCCGGTGGGATCGTCGACGTCGAACACGGTCTGCAACCGGTTCCGGGCCCGGTCGGAGAGCTTCTCGTCCGCCTTCAGCAACAGCATGCGGTTGGCCCAGACCGGATCCTTGGCCCGGCCACGCCTGCCCTTCGTCTCCTGCGTCAGGCGCTGGCGGACCTCGGTGAGCATGTTGTTCCCGAGCATCACCAGATGGAAGTGGTCCACGCTGACCGCGGTGCGGGGCAGCCACATCCGCAGCGCCTTCCGGAACGCGGCCGACGGGTCGATGGCCACCACCTGCACGCCGAGTCTCCACTCCAGGGGGCGGGCCATCAGCCACTGACCGACGCCCTGGTGATCGCGGCCGTCGACCACGCCCAGGACCTGTCCGGTATCCAGATCCACGATCGTGGTCATCCACGGCTCGTACCTGGTCCAGGTCTTTGATTTCGGGTCCTGGAAATAGCGCACGGACCGGAAGCGGTGTTCGTCGATGCCCAGGTACCGCGGCCTGAGCTTGTTCACATCCGGCAACGTCGTCGCCGCTGCATTGATCGCTTCCTGAACCAGCCACCACGAGACCCCGAAGGCGCGGGCTGCCTCGAACACCGCGCGGGAGGAATCAATGACGGCGGAGACCAGCGACTCCTTCAGCCGGCGGGTGGAACGGGCGAACCGCGGAACCTGATCCGTGGCCTCGCTGAACGACTTGCGTTCGCAGGCCGGCTCATCGCAGAACCACCGGTACTTGTTCCAGAACACCTGCACCGGGCCCGCGACCGGAATATCCCGCAGCCGCTGCAGGCGCCTGGCCTTCCGCCTGGCCGAGATGGTGCCGCAGTCAGGGCAGCCGGGCGGCAGCTCGGATTCGACAGTGATCCGGCGCTGGCCGAGGGGCAGGATTTCGGTGTTGATGACTCTGAAATCGGGCAGGTTGAAGATAGCGGTGGCAGCGTCGACTGCCACCCGGGTAGGCTCGTTCAAGGGCTCGTGGTTCCTGTTCAGGGTGAATGCTTAGACACACTCATCCCAGCAGGGCCACGGGCCCTTCTGCTATCTATGACACGCGGTCAATTCCCCACGAACCGTGAAGACCCCGCAAAGTCGGCTACTCGAAAGAACGCCGGGTCGATCCGCAGATCGTTGTCGGGCTGCTGGTCGACCGGGCCGGGTTCCCGTTGGAGATCCACTCGTTCGAGGGAAACAAGGCCGAAACCCACACCATCGTCCCGGTGATCAAGGCGTTCCAAGAACGCCACCAGGTCGCCGACATGGTCGTCGTGGCCGATGCCGGCATGCTCTCCGCGGGCAACCTGCAAGCACTCGATGACGCGGGCCTGCGCTTCATCGTCGGCTCCCGCCAAACCAAGGCCCCCGTCGACCTGGCTGCCTACTTCCACTGGCATGGCAGCCACCACGAAGACGGGCAGACAGTCGACACCATCACCATGCGCACCAAAGCAGCGGACCCGTCCCGGACAGACAAGCGGACCGAACCCGTCTGGGATCCGGAGAAGAACACCGACCAGTGGCGGGCCGTCTGGCAATACCGCAGAAAGCGCGCCGTCCGGGACCGGCAGACCCTGACCCAGCAACGCAACCGGGCCATGGCCATCATCGAGGGCCAGAGCCGGCCGAAGAACGCCAGATTCGTCCGCACCACCGGCAACACCAAGACCTTCGACGAGGCCGGATACGAACGCGTCATGAACCTGGTCGGGTGGAAAGGCTACGTCTGCAAACATCCCCGCCCGCACCATGCCCGCAGCAGAGTTCATCGGCTCGTATCACGACCTCTGGCACGTCGAACAGTCTTTCCGCATGTCCAAAAGCGATCTGGCCGCCCGCCCGATCTTCCACCGAACCAGGGACGCCATCGATGCGCACCTGACCATCGTCTTCACCGCACTGGCAGTCGCGCGCTATCTCCAGGACAACACCGGGCTGAGCCTGAAGAAAATCATCAACCTGCTCAAGCCCTTACGCGAAGTCACCATCAACGTCGGCGGACACGAACTCACCGCCGAGCCGCAAATCCCCGACCAAGCCGCCCAAATCCTTCAGCGGCTCAAAATCCGCGGGTAACTAAACGGCTCATCGGAATCGAGAGTGTAGTTGGGGTCTGAATCCTCCGGCTTCAAGCAGTGACCGCGCGATGTAGTTGGTGAGGTTGCGGAATCCGAGGGCTGAGCCGCGCAGGTGCTCGAGGCGGCCATTGATCGCCTCAGTCGGACCGTTGCTGGTGCCGGGCCGGTCGAAGAACGCGAGCACGTCCGCGGCGCGGCGCTTCAGCGTCCGGCCGAGCGTGATCAGCTCGGTGAGCGCGGCAGGAACCGCATGGCTGAGCGCATCGATCACCGCCTGCATCATTCGCTTGCCTGCCGTCTTGTCGGGTTCGCGGTAGGCGGCGACCATCCGCTGGTAGATGCCCCAGGTCGCTTCGACCTCGACGTGCCGGTCGTCGGCGAACAGTCCGTCGAGCCGTTCCCGCTGCTGTCTCGGTCAGTAGGCCGGCGCCGGTGTGCAGTGTTCTTCTGGATTTATAGAGCGGATCATGACTGCGGCCGCGGTGCCCGAGCGTCTGCTGCTGCACGCGCTGCCGGCACCGGTCCAGGGCGTCGCCGGCCAAGCGGACGACATGGAAGGGATCCATCACCGGTGCCGCGTCGGGCAGCTCTTCGGCGGCGGCGGTCTTGAACCCGGTGAACCCGTCCATCGCGACGACCTCGATCCCGTCCCGCCACTGCTGCGGCCGGTCGGCCAGCCATTGCTTGAACACCTGCTTCGAGCGGCCCTCGACCATGTCCAGCAGCCGGGCGGTGCCGGTTCCGTCGCGTACCGGGGTGAGGTCGATGATCACGGTCACGTACTTGTCCCCGCGGCGGGTGTGCCGCCAGACGTGCTCATCGACACCGATGACCCGCACCCCGTCGAACCGGCCCGGGTCCTCGATCAGCACGCCGCCGGCCTTCGTCCAGGACCGCGCTGTTGGCCGTGTGCCAGGAGACTCCGAGGCCTGCAGCGATCCGGTTGACGGTCAGGTGGTTGACCACGATGCCTTCCAGCGCCCAGCGAAGTCCGCCGCGGGAGATCTTCGCCCGAGGCGCGGCGGCCTTCGACATGTCCTGCCGCCAGACGTGTCCGCAGCCGGCGCACCGGTAACGGCGCAGCCGGATCAGCAGCGTCGTCGGCCGCCACCCGAACGGTTCGTGCGCCAGGGACCTGATGACGGTGTCTCTGGGAACACCTTGGCATCCGCAGCGGCGGCACCACTGGTCCGGGTCCACGACCAGGCACATCAGCAGTGCCCGGTCAGGCTCCAGACGCTGGCCGATGACATCCAGGCCGAGGTCGTCGAGCCGGCAGAACTTGGTCAGGTCAGGGGCATCGAAGGTAGCGTTGGACACGTCGAGGTCTTTCGGATGGGCAGTGTAGGAACTTCCATCATCGGAAGACCTCGACCTCTATCCGGACACCGACGCGCCAACGCTATTTACACTCTCGATTCCGATGATGTGCAACTCAGGCGACGGAGGCAATCAATGGCCGCTTGGAGCACCTGCGCGGCTCAGCCCTCGGATTCCGCAACCTCACCATTTACATCGCGCGGTCACTGCTTGAAGCCGGAGGCTTCAGACCGCAATTGCACTCTCGATTCCGATGAGCCGGGAAAGGTCGAGGCCGTCAACACCAGGACCAAAAACATCAAACACACGGCGCGAGACTACCGCAACCGGCCAACTTCAAATCGATTGCCCTCTTAGGAAGTGCCGCCCGGACGGCGGCAGGACGCTCATCCCGGGAATCCATTTCCTCACGAATTACGCAGAACCGCCTAAATAGAGAATTTGCCGGAAGAGACAGGACCGGCCGGTCAATCTGATTAGTACTTCTACGTGAGGTTGGGACCCGACACGTGCGTGCTTGGAGTCTTGGCCGACGGGGCACCTTGGGACGCCGATAACAATCGCAGCAGGCCCTCCTTCACGGAACGGCGCAATCGAGGTCCGAGAGGCAGTTCAACAACTCTCCATATCGCCCACGCCATTGCCAAACAAAGCGTGATGGCAGTAACCAGAACCACTTTATGTGGAAGAACAGGGCTCAAGAGGCTGATAAACCACCATCCCCAGTGCTCATGGATGAGGTATAACGGGAAAGTCAAGGCGCCAGCGATGCTGAGACCGGTCAAAGAAATCCGGTTGACCTTCGTCAACGTAGCTATCGCGACCAAGCCGAACAAGCTGGCGACAGCCAACCAGCTGACGTAAGCGGGGAAACTCGTACCGGTGGCAGCTTGCATACTCAGAAAGTGCCCTGTTGCCGTCTGCTGCGAGGCCAAAACGACATTTATTCCCAGCAGAAGCCAGCACGGTATGGTCGCTCCTTCCCTGAACATCAAGAACAGAAGCATTCCGCCTGCGAAGAAGGGCGCGTACTCCGGCATCAGCATTTCAGCAAAGAGCCGCGAATCGGTCATTTCTGAGATGACGGCTGCAGTCGGCCAAAGCGCACAAACAAGCAGAATCCTCGCCTGATTTATGCCTAACCAGATAAAAATACCCATTAGGATGTAAAATTTTAGCTCGACCCAGAGTGTCCAGTACACCCCATCAACGTGCCCCACCCCGAGCGGTTCCTGCAGCATCGTCAGATTGACAATGGATTGCGTTGCGGTGATGTCTTTGCCATCGGGCCAAAGCAGGATTAACAGCGCGCTCGTGAGGATTACTCCGGCCCAATATGCAGGGAAGAGTCGCCCAATTCGAGAGGCGGTGAAATCGCCTACTGACCTACCCCACGCCGACAAGAGGATAACGAACCCGCTTATTACGAAAAACAGTTGCACACCGAAGGCTCCGAAGAAAGACAGTCGGGAGAACTCTGGAAAAACTTCTCCTACAGGAATGCCCCATGCCGAATTTTCACGGGCAGTAAAGTGGTAAATCACTACAGCCAAGGCAGCAAAAATTCTAAGCCCGTCCAATACTCGAAACCGTGGAATTGCCCCACTGCCCGGAGCCGAATGCGCCGGAGGTCCTACAGTTAGATCCTGTGACAGAAGCGCAGGAGAAGCGGCCGCTTCGCCCGCCTCCATGGCATCGTCGGTGCCGGCTGTAAGAGAAGCACGCTCCACGTCGCGATCATCGTTGATGTAGAACGTCCTATCCACACTGCTCCCCTTCGTGAAATTATTCGGACCCAGACTCGGGAATTCTCAAGCGACCCGTCGTGAGGTCTGTTGTACGCGCTCGTCCATCCTAAGCTGGAGCGCTCAAACTACAGGCCAGCGGCCCGAAACACCCATCCGGAGGATGGTGGACCACTTCAGCTTTCGCCTGCTCTCCCCCGGCCCCCACGGGTCCTGCTGCCAGCCGGCACGCCAACCGGCGAACCAGGGTTTGAGCTGTCCTAGATCTCGCCGGGAGCGCAGCAACTGGACCAGCGTCCAGGAGCCTACGTAGGCCCAGCTGAACGGCCAGCGCAGGTTGCGCCGGGCCAAGCCAGACCCGGTTGCGGGCGTTGAGCCGGAAGAATTCCTCGTGCCGGCGCGGATCGATCACCGGGTGCCCTGCGCGCAGGTCCCCGGCGTACCAGGTGCGGAAACCGGTGTCCCAGACACGCCAGGCGAATTCGATTCCCTCGTGGGCGTACCAGAACGTAGACGGCCAGCCGCCGGTGCGATCGAACACGTCGCGGCGCATGGCGATGGCCATCTCGACGACGGAAAACACGTTGCTGGACGCATAGGCGCTGCCCTTGCGCAGCCGTGGGATCCAGCGCTGCGGTGCATCGGGGTCTTGCGGGTCTTCGATCCGGGGCTGGATCATGCCGATATCAGGCCGATCCACGGAAGAGTCGCGCGCAGGACAGCAGGAAGTCCTCGTCCGGCAGCCAGGCGTCGTCGTCGAGGAAGAAGAGGTACTCCCCCGATACCTCCGGTACGCCCGCGTTGCGCCCGGCCGGAATCCCCAGGTTCTCCTCCAGGTGGAGGGACTTGAAACCTGTGGGCAGTCCTTCAGGCTTCCAGCCGTTGCCGACGACGACTACATCCAGGCTGACCCCACGCTGGGCCTGCAGTGAGGCAAAGCCGCGCTGCAGATCCTCCGGCCGCGTGCCCTGCGTCAGGATGACGACACCAAAGGTGGGCACCGCCGTGGAGTCGCCGGGCGCCGTCGCACGTTTCTCCGGCACCGTGGCGCTCATTTCCGCAGCCTAGGCGACGCCATGATGGCCACGAAGTGGCCGATGTTGACCAGAAGCACGGCTGGCACCATCACGTAGAGCAGCCAGCGCTCCCCCAACACCGGCACGCCTGCAACCAAGGAAACCACTGAGGCGGCCAAGATCAGCAGGCTCATTTCCACCGAATGCAGCACCCGGTGGAAGGGCAGGAAACGGGCCAACCGGCGCAGCCGTCCGAGCAGAGTCGCGGATGGGACTGCCTTTGCCGCGGCGGTGTCCGGCAACTTGTCCAGTCCGGCCAACGCCCGGGAAGCGTGGACCATTTCGTTCTGCGCCTTGTTCAGCACGATCAGGAACGCCAGCAGCGCACCGAGGAAGAGAAGGAAATACGCCTGCCCCGGATCACTGCCGAGCAGCCCGAAGTCGCCCAGGCAACGAAGGCCGAGCGCAATGGGGATCAGGCCTTCGGTGGTGTAGTGGCCGATCTTGTCCAGGAAGATGCCCTTGGGACTTTGGGTTCCGCGCCACCGGGCCACTTCGCCGTCGCTGCAGTCGAAGTACAGCTGTAGCTGCGAGAAGAACACGGCCAGCAGCGGTCCCCAGATGCCTGGGATGAGCAGGCAGACGGAGATGGCCCAGCCGGACAGGATCATCAGACCGGTCACGCCGTTGGCGCTGATGGGGGTGCGCACTAGGGCGCTGGTCAGGTAGATGGAGATGTGCCGCAGATACAGCTCGGCGGTCCAGTGCTCGGCGTTCTTGCGGCTGCGCACCTCCGGCGGCTGGGCGACGGCGCGCAACTGCTCGAGCGTGGGATGGGCCGGGCGGGTGGTGCCGGTCATGACGTCCTCCGGCTGGTGTCGACAGTGCCAGCGGCACCGAAAAGCCGGCCGCGAAGGTAGCCCAAGCCCCAGCTGACGTGGATGCCCGGCAGGACCGCCAGCAAGCGAACGCGTTCAGCCTTGCCGAGGTCGCCGGCCATCGAAGCGGCAGCGTAGGCGACGCCCGCCCCGTAGAGCGCCGGGATCAGTCCCGCGGCAGCCGTCGGGTATTTCAGCCAGCCCGGCGCGCGGCTGGTCACCCCTGCTGCGGACAGCACACCGCCGGCGGCACCGGCGGCCAAACCTGCCACCAGTAGGGGCGGCAGGAAATGTCGGACTGACTTACCTTCCCTGTGCCGTCGGGCAAGCTCCGCACGCCAAATGCCGGCCGCGTAGAACTGCCGAACGAGCTTGCCAAAGCTGGCGCGCGGCCAATAGGTGACCTTCAGTTCCGGGTCAAACCACACGTCGTAGCCGGCTTGGCGCAGCCGCAGGCACATGTCCCAGTCCTGTCCGCGCCACAGGGTCTCCTCGAAAAGGCCAACTGCATCGAGAGCCTCGCGTCGGAAAACCCCAAGGTAGGCGGATTCAGCCGGGCCTTCCGGGCGCACCGCTGTGGTAGGCGGCACCTCCTAGTCCCAGCGGAGACACGTACGCCGCGGCCACTGCCCGCTGGAACGCGGTCTTGCCCTGGGCGTCCATGAGGCCGCCGACGTCGGCGGCACCGGTGCGCCGTAGCGTTTCTACTGCGCGGGCGGTGTAGTGCGGTTCCAGTTCGGTGTGCGCGTCCACCCTGACGATGACTGGATGCTTCGAAGCCTGAAGGGCAAGGTTGAGGCCGGCCGGCGTCCGGCCGGTAGGGCTGGTGACGCTGCGCAGCCGCGGCTCCGCGCCTGCAGTTCGACAACGACCCGATTAGTGCCATCCGTTGAAGGCCCAAGGGCGAGGACCACTTCTTTGGGTCCTTCGTACTCTTGGTCGAGGATGCTGCGGACCGCGTCCTCAATATGCGCGGCCTCATTGAGGACGGGCATGATGTAGGACACGCCCGGGCGCTCCTCCAACGGAGGCAAGGCGGATGCAGAAGCCACTATTTCCTGGACTCCTGATAGGCGTCCACGACCTCTTGGGGATCGCCATCCATCTGCAAGACGCCCTTTTCGATCCAGATGACCCGGCTGCAGGTGTCCAGGATGGACTTCATCGAGTGGGAGACCAGGAACACGGTTCCGGCGTTCTCGCGGATCTCGCGGATCCGGGCCTCGCTGCGTGCACGGAAGCGCTGGTCACCCACGGCTAGGGCTTCGTCCACGATCAGGATCTCGTGCTGTTTCGAGGCGGCGATGGCGAACTTCAGCCGCGCCTGCATGCCCGATGAATACGTTCGCATCGGCAGGTCGATGAAGTCCTCCAGCTCGGCAAACTCCACGATGTCGTCCCTGAGGCTCGCTGATCTCCTGCTTGGAGAAGCCGAGAGCCAGGCCGCCCAGCTGAATGTTCTTTTCCCCGGAGAGGTCGGGGATCAAGGCCGCACCCACGCCCAGCATGATTGGGTCGAGAGGAGGCATAAACGGCGCCCTGCGCCGGGGGCGTCAGTCCAACCAGCGTACGCATCAACGTGGACTTGCCGGATCCGTTCGAGCCGATGATCCCGATGGACTCATTCTCATAGGCAGTGAAGGAGATCCCCTTCAAGGCATGCACAGTCCGGACCCTGCCGGCTGCCCTCTGCAGCAGTGAATGTCCCGTTTCCTTGACCCGTTTGCCGCCAGCGTGAACGTGGTACTTCACGTGGAGGTCGTCGACAACAACGACGGGCTTACGGCCGTCGACTGTCGGATCTGCGCCGATCAACTCTTCTCCTGTCTTAGTCAACTCGGCCATACCGCTCCTCCGCTACCCAAAAGAACAGAACCCCGGCTATGAACACCGCCACCGACCAGACGGAAAAGTAGAGCCAGTAGATCGGATCGTAAGTCCCGCCCGGCATGAGGATCCCTCGCGCGATGGAGAGAATTTCATGCAGTGGATGAAAGTCGAACAACCTGACGGCCCAAGGATGGTGTTTCAGGATGCGGTCGATGGCGAACAGGACGCCGGAGGTGTAAAACAGGATGCGCGTGACGAGCGGGAGTAGCTGAGTCAGGTCCCTGACATGGACCGTCAGTCTGGCGGCGATCAGTGCCACTCCCATGTTGAAGACGGTGAAGATAGCAACCAACGGAATAATCAGCAGCCATTCCACACTGATCGGTGCGCCCAAGATCAGAATGTAGATGAACATCACGGCGAGCATTGGCACAAGTGTCATCAAGTTCTGGATCACAGTAGAGACCGGCAGCGTGATCCGTGGGAAGGCCAGGGACTGCACCAGAGCGCCGTTTCCCGTGATCGACTTGGCACCGTTGTTCATCGAGGTGGCAAAGAACTCGAAGAGGAAAACGCCGATCACCACGTACATCGGGAAGTTCGGCGGACGGCTAGCACCTTGCAGGATGCCGAAGATGAGCCCATACATCAGCGCGTTCAGCGTGGGCTTGATGAAGATCCACAGCATACCCAGCCTGTTGCGGTGGTTCGAAGCCTCGATCTTGCCCCTCGCCATGGCGATGGCGAAGTCGCGACGGGCCCATGCTTCCGTCAGGTATCGGAAAAGCGAGGGCCGGGCGCCGACTCGGTGGAGGCGGTTCTCGCTCGCATATTCGGCAAGGCTCATGCCTGGTATTTTCCCTTACTTACGCGTGAATGGCAGCGTCGCCATTCCCAAGGGACCGGCGGTGCACCTACCGAGTTTAGTTGATTCAACTCCGAACCGTGGATTCGTCCTCCCGGAAGAACACCCGCAGTTCCAAGCTGTGCTGCCCTGCTGCGTCCTGGACGTAGATGGCTTTCCCCACAATTCCTTCGAGGGCGCCCGTGCCAGAACCAGGGATGATGTGGCCGTCGCTGGCCGCGGCTTCGCCCTCGGCAAGGCCCCAGTGCTGGATCACCATGGTGCCTTCACGGCCGTCCACTGATCCGGTGAAGACTTCGGACGCGACGTATCCGGCGCCGGTCGCATTGCCGGCCATGAGCAACTCAGCCCGGCTGGTCCCTGTGATCAATCCGTCAAAAACCTTGGTCACGAGGACCCGGCTCAGATCCGAGTTCGTCCCTTCGACCTCGTACGGTTCGGGAACCCAATCGGTGACGTCAAAGTCTGCGGCGATGATGTGTTCGGCGTCGTTGGTCATGAGGCCCACGGTCTCCTAGGTAGGTGCCGGACGCAGGTCAGGGCCTCAGAAAAGGCGCTGATCGTCTGCATCGGCGTATTTCTTGCGGAAGAGTTTGCGGGTTCTCGGATCCAAGAACACCAGGTACAAGGCGAAGGCGACCGCCACGAGGCCGGCAAGAAGCCGGGCTGTGTCGAGGTCGAACTCGATGTACGGGAAGATGTCCAGCTGGTCCGTGATCGCGTAAATCATCAGGAACGACGTCACCGCGTAGACGGTTCGAACCTGCCAGTCATTCCGAATGCCGGTGGCGGCGAAGAGCGGCAGCAGCCAAACGATGTACCACGGCTGGATCATGGGGCCGAGCAGCACCACTGCGGCCAGTGCCAGCGCCAGCCGCCGGACGATTCGATCGTAGCTGCCGCGGAACATGGTGTAGAGCACTATGAGCACCGCCACGAATTTTCCTGCGGTGTAGACGGCAGCCTGCACCGCAGCGCCGTCGAACCCCAACCCGCCGGAAATCAGCCCCAGCAAAATCCCCAGCAGGCCGACCGGTGCGTACCAAATCATCAGGCCGGCGCCCTGCTGGCTAAGCGCTCCCACCCAGCCGAAGCCGAGACCGTTGATCACGCCCATGACCGCAAGCAGCCCGAGGGAAAGGGCCGCGGTCAGGGCCCAATAGCCGAACTTGCGCGGCCAACTTGCGCCCCTGCCCGCCCACAGCAGCCCGATGAACGGCAAAAAGATCAGCGTGATCGGCTTAATGGCAATGGAGAGCGTCACCAATAGGATGCCCAGCAGCACCCGGCGGGTCGCGGCGTAGTAGAGGCCGGCCAGGGCAAGTCCGAGCATCAGGGCATCGTTGTGGATGCTGGCAATGAAGGTGGTCAGGAACAGCGGGTTGGCGCAGGCCAGCCAGAGCGCGCGGTTCGGATTGATCCCGTGCAGTTCGGCGAGTTTGGGGCCGTAGTAGACGCACATCGCGGCACCGGCGATGGCGAGGATCCGGAACATGATGATGGAGTATTCCGGATGGCCGCCGCTGAGCCAGACGATGAACTCTTCCATCCACAGGAAGATCGGGCCATAGGGGGTTGGGCTGCGTGCCCAGAGATCGTCGGCGCCGGTCTGCAGGTAATTCTGCAACTGGTCATACCCCTCCACGTAGGGATTGAGGTTGTTGACCATGACTTTGCCCTGCGCGATGTAGGCGTACACATCGCGGCTGAACAGAGGGATGCTCAGCGCCAAGGGTGCGCCCCAGGCGACGATCGCGGTCAGCGTGGCCCGGCGCGCGTCGGCACCCCAGACGGTGAACTGCTGGCCCAGCCGCAGCCACGCGCGAACCAGGATCATGCCGCCCAAGGCCAGCAGGATCACCGAGAGGATCACCCCGACAAGTTCCACGCGAAGAAAGATCAGCAGCGGCCAGCGGCGCAGTTCGGACACCGAGGCCAGCCAGCCGACACCAAGGGAACCGAAGAACATCATGAAGGAACCGACGGTGCCTTCGACGATGCTCAGGCTGGACCGCTCCTTAACGTCGCTTCCGCCCCGAGGTACGGAGGGCTCGGCCGTAGGTCTTTGCGCGGTCATCGTCTCGGCGGTCCAATCACTCCGGGGTCGGTACACCTGGTCCGGTGCGGTCATCGTCTCGGCGGTGGTCCGCACGCCTCAGAACGGTCAGGCGGACACATCAGCAGGCAGCTCTGCTGATGGTGCTTTCTGCATGTTAGCACCGGGCACCGAGCCAGTCCGTGCGAACTGGTCCCTCGACGCAAGACCAAGACGCGATACATTTGACGGGTGCCAATCTCTAACGAACATATTGTCTGGATCGACTGCGAAATGACCGGGCTAGACCTCGAGGCGGATGCGCTCATCGAGGTTGCCGTCCTGGTCACCGACTCGGAACTCAACGTTTTGGGCGAAGGAGTCGATGTTGTCATCAAGCCCAGCGCCGAGTCCCTGGCCCAGATGAACGACTTTGTTCGGACCATGCACACCACGTCCAAGCTGCTGGACGAACTTCCGCACGGCATGACCATGGCCGAAGCCGAGGACAAGGTGATGGAATACATCACCCAGTGGGTTCCGGAGCCGCGCAAGGCACAACTTGCGGGCAACTCCGTCGGCACGGACCGGACCTTCCTGGCCCGGGACATGCCCAGAGTCGTAGACCATCTGCACTACCGGATCATCGACGTCTCCACCATCAAGGAGCTGTCCCGGCGGTGGTTCACCCGCGCCTATTTCCAGTCCCCGGCCAAGAGCGGCGGACACCGCGCGCTGGGAGACATCAAAGACTCCATCAACGAACTCCGCTACTACCGCGAAGCCGTCTTCGTCCCCTCCCCCGGCCCGGATTCCGCCACCGCGAAGAAGATTGCGGCCGGCATCAGCGCCGGCCCGACCGCCTAGATTGTTAGGTGCGCCACTTTCACCGAGGGAATGGCCTAAAGTGGCAAAAGCCAGATGAAAAGCATGTAAACTAGTCTGCGTTGCCTTACTGGTTGGAGACCGGCAGGAACCGCTTGAGCGGGGCCCGTCGGGAGGAACAAGTTGGCACATGGTGGGTATAGCTCAGCTGGCAGAGCGCCTGGTTGTGGTCCAGGAGGTCGCGGGTTCAATCCCCGTTACTCACCCCGAAGGTCCGGCATAGCCGGCAGGAAGAGCCGTCCCGCACGTCGGGACGGCTCTTTGCATGTCCCGCTGTAGCGGTAGCGTTCCCACAGCGCCGTCAAGACCGCGGTGCCCATGCCGGAGAAGCTTCATCCTGAATGAAGGAGAAAAATGACTGTCCGCCCCGTCACTGTCACCGGAGAACCGGTGCTGCACCGCCGCGCCGTCGAGGTAGAGACCTTTGACGACGAACTCCGGGCCTTGATAGCGGACATGTTCGAGACGATGGACGAAGCGAATGGGGTGGGCCTGGCTGCTCCGCAAGTGGGCGTTGGCCTGCGCATCTTCACCTACGAGTTTGCCAACGACGACGACGTCCCGCCGCGGGGCGTGCTGGTCAACCCGACGCTGGTGCTCGGCAAGGTCTCCGGCGCGGAACCGGACCCCGACGAGGAAAACGAGGGCTGCCTGTCCGTGCCGGGTCACAGCTACCCGCTGAAGCGGGCAGAGTGGGCCCGGGTCCGCGGTTTCGACGCGGACGGCACTCCGGTGGACTTCGAGGCAACGGGTTGGTTCGCCCGCGTGATGCAACATGAATACGACCACTTGGACGGCAAGCTGTACATTGACCGGCTCAACGACCGGTGGAGCAAGCGCGCCCGCAAGAACATCAGGAAGGAAGGCTGGGGCGTCCCCGGCAACACCTGGCTGCCGGGTGTCGATCCGGATCCGTTCGGCCACTGATTCCAGGCCCGCGGCCGTTCAGCTGTCGGTGAGGCCCGACTTGTGGTCTTTCTCGCAGCGGCGCAGGTCCTCCAGCGTCACGTCGCGCAGCCGTTTGAGTTCGTCGATGCGCTTCGCCGGCACGCTGCCGCGGGCATACGCATCCTGGGCCGCGTGCAGCAGCCGCTCGGCTTCCTTGTGGTTGGCCTGTGCCTGTTCCCACCGCGTCATCTCTACCATGCGGCCATTGTAGGAACGTCGTCCGGCTAAAAGCCATAGCAAAGGCCGGCGGCATTCACTGCCGCCGGCCTCCGCCGTCGTTATTGCTGCATGTGCCCGGTTAGACGGTTTCCGCCACCGGCTCCATCACGGCCGGGAAGATCTTGGGGTTGACCCCGGCGATCTCTTCGAGCACGCGGACCACCTGGCAGCTGTAGCCGAACTCGTTGTCGTACCAGACGTAGAGCACTGCGTTCTTGCCGTTGGCGATGGTCGCCAGACCGTCCACGACGCCGGCGCGGCGCGAGCCGACGAAGTCGGTGGAGACGATTTCCGGCGAGTTGACGTAGTCAATCTGCTTGCGCAGATCCGAGTTCAGCGACATGCCGCGCAGGTACTCGTTCAGGCCTTCCTTGGTGGCGTCCTGCTCCAGGTTCAGGTTCAGGATGGCCATCGAAACGTCCGGGGTAGGAACGCGGATGGCGTTGCCGGTCAGCTTGCCCTCAAGCTCGGGCAGGGCCTTGGCCACGGCCTTGGCAGCACCGGTCTCGGTCAGCACCATGTTCAGCGCCGCCGACCGGCCGCGTCGCGTGCCCTTGTGGAAGTTGTCGATCAGGTTCTGGTCGTTGGTGTAGGAGTGGACCGTCTCCACGTGGCCGTGCGCGATGCCGTACTTGTCGTTCAGGGCCTTGAGCACCGGCGTGATGGCGTTGGTGGTGCAGGAAGCCGCGGAAACGATCTTGTCGTCGTCCGTGATGTCCGAGTGGTTCACGCCGTGCACGATGTTCTTCAGGCCGCCCTTGCCGGGTGCGGTCAGCACCACACGCGAGACGCCCGGGCACTGCAGGTGCTGGGACAGGCCGGCTTCATCGCGCCAGCGGCCGGTGTTGTCCACCACGATGGCGTCCTTGATGCCGTACTGGGTGTAGTCCACCGACGCCGGGTCATTGGAGTAGATGAACTGGATCAACGTGCCATTGGCCTGGATGGTGTTGTTCTCTTCGTCCACGGAGATGGTGCCCTCGAACGGGCCGTGCACCGAGTCGCGGCGCAGCAGGCTGGCGCGCTTGATCAGGTCGTCGTCGCTGCCCTTGCGGACCACCACGGCGCGCAGGCGCAGCCCGTGGCCGCCACCGGAGTGGCCCACCAGGATGCGGGCCAGCAGGCGGCCGATCCGGCCGAAGCCGTAGAGCACCACATCGGTGCTGGTGCGCTCGTCCGCACCGTGCTTGCCGACAATGTCCGCCAGCTCGGCACGGACGAAGTCCTTCAGGTCCGTGCCGTCGGCCTCATCCTTGAACTTCTGCAGCAGGCGCGCCAGATCTACGGAGCCGGCGCCAAGTTCCAGCTCGCTCAGCGCCTGCACCACCGGGAAGGTTTCTTCCAGCGGCAGTTCGGCGTCGTCGATCTGGCGGGCGAAGCGGTGCGCCTTGAGAATGCCCACCACGGACTGGTTGATCAGGCTGCGCCCGTGGATGGAGGTGACCACGTTGTTTTCTCGGTACAACCGGCCGATCATCGGGATCATCGCTTCGGCAAGGGCCTGGCGGTTGCTCCACGCATTTAGGGCCGACTCTGACATCTGGTTCACAGAATTACCTTCCTACATCAGCCGGGTTCTCCCTCGAGCCCGGTTGTCACCGCCGTGGATTTTCACGACGACGCCGCTTTCGCCGGACCAGGTGTCCGGCTCCGACGGCACGCCACCGCCAACTGCCGGCGGAAAGCCTTGAGGTCTGCGCGGCTTGGCCGCTCGTTGCCAAGCGACGTGCGACACGCCTACCTGCTATCCATTCTAGGGACTGCTGGAAGCATCGGGGCACGCCTGCAGGTGAACTGCCTCACGTTAACGGGCATCGACCCGTTCGCCGCTCGACTTGGCAACCGCTGCCGAGTAGCTACTGACGATATGGCCCGACGCGCGTCGGATGGAGTTCTCAAAGACCGGCAGGCCTAGCAGCACGGTGGTCACCGCGGCCAGCGCAAGGCCAAGCGCGAGGACTCCTGTGCTCCCCCACTGGTCTTGGATTGCGGGCAGCACCTCGGCGGCGGCAAGGACCACGAAGCCGTGAAGGACGTAAATCGCCAGGCTGTTCCGGCCGAGGCGGGCGACGAACCCCTGACGGTTGGGTGAGATGCAGAGCAGCGCACTTATAGCGACAGTTGCGAGGATGAGCAGCGCCGCCCGGGTGCCCAGACCCAAGACGTCGGGAGTGTCAAGCCGGTCGAAGCTGAAGGAGCCATACAGCCACTGGTGCGGAATGTCCTGGCTGTAGACGAGCAGCCAGGCACCCACGGCAGCGACAAGAGCAATCGCTTTCCATGCCCAGGTCGCGTCCCCCAACGCACGAACGATGCGCTTGCCGTAGGTGGCGCCCACCACGAAAAACGGCAGGAATACTAATGCTCGTGAGAGCGACAACGAATAGCCGACCGAGTCCAAAGCCCCGACTACCAGTGCGATCACAATTGACAGCGCAATGGTCGCCTTCGGAAACCGCGTCACCACCGGGAGCAGCAGGAGCCACCACATCATCCCGAGCAGGAACCACAGGATCCAGAACGGCCGCTCGATGGCGAACTGCCGGTCGATCCCGAGAACGCTGACGAAAACAAAGTACAGGGCCTGAAACGCCACCAGAATCACGGCAAACGTTCCAATTCGCTGGCCCAGCCGGCTTGTCTTGGCGGTTACTCCGGCCAGGAACACAAAGGCAGGCATGTGGAACATGTAAATGCCCGTTAACGCCAGCCGGGTGCCGTCCGCTTTCCAGGAGCCGATCTCCTCGAGGAAGTGGCCGAGGACTACTGCGAAGATCAGCAGCCCCTTCGCAGTATCAAGTCGAAGGTCTCGCTGCGATGCCTGAGAGGTCATCCCAACACATTACAAGACGATAACGCGCAGGCCTCGGCTCCTCACGTGCCGGCGGCCGACGGCAACGCTGCCCAGATAGGAAGCGCCGCCGTCGCCCGCGGAAGTCGGTCAGGCTTTGAAGATGTCCTTTCGGACACCCATGATGATTCGGTCGCCGGGTCGGCCGTCTTCAAGTAACGCACCACGTTTTTCAGGTCGAGTGCGATGCAGCCCGCGGTCGGTACGGGGTTGGCGTGCAGGAAGATTGCGAAGCCTTCACCCTGTTTGATCTTCTGTCCGGGCCCCCGGTTGTAGTCGATCACCGCACCTTGGCGATAATCGCCGGTGGGAAGCCTCATGTAGAACCACATGTTTTCGTCCGGCCAACGTTCGTATCCCACGGACCGGGCCTCGTAGTACTTGTTGTAGGAGGAGCCGCGGGTGCCGGACCATCTGGACTTCTTGTTCAGCTTCTTGTACTTGAGATCGGTACCGGGGTTTCCCTCACCGAATGCTTCGTGGACGGTGAAACTGCCTTGCGGAGACCAGCGGTACTGGGTGTGACCGGAGCGCACGCCTGGACGTTTGAACCCCTTGAGGCCAACTGTCGCTTTGTTGGTCTTCCATTCCTGCTTGTAGATCGCCCCCACCCGGACGCAGCTGATGAAGCTCGCTTTGTAGGTCCCGTACTTCTCGGCAATGGTGAAGGAGACGCGATTGGCCCAGTTATGCGCGTAGCGGGTCTTGTGCGCACCGAGTGCCCAGCACTCATTTTTGGGACAAACCGTGGCACCCGATTTGTGCGCAACGAGGGAGCCTCCTTGGAACACCTGGGTAGTTTTGCCGCTCGCGTTTCACCGCGTCCTGCATGGGGTAGCCCAGCTTGCCGTTCTGGCTGCCGCCCGCCTTCCAGGTGGAGTTCATCTGTGCTGTCAGAATCCGTGCGCCGGTCGAGGATGAATATGCGATAGTCCCGTACTGGAAAGTCTGCACGCATCCCTTGCCCTTGAGCGCCGCACTTCATATCGGACGTGGGGTACCCCAGGATTCCGCGCTCATAGCTTCGGCGGCCTTGAACTTCTTGACAAATCTGTGGTTGCGGTCGATGCTGCGTGCACCGGTCTTGGCCGTCCAGTAGATGGCGATGCGCTGAGTGCTCTTGGCCGACGGGCTGTAGGTACGGACGCATCCGTTGCCCACCAGGCGGCAGTTGAGATCGCTCGACCGCAACCAGCTTCAGCTTTTTCGCCTTTGCATCGATGGCCTTCTTGCCGGCGACAATGTGCGCAGGCGTGTAGCTGATGGTCCCGCCTTGAAAGCGTTGGAGTGGCGCTCTTGTCGGAGCGAACCTTCATGTGCTCGCGACGGGATAGCCGTACTTGCCGTTTTCGAACTTCGCGTCGCGGTAGGTCTTGTAGATCGGAGTGGCTTGAGGTCCACCGCGTGCGCACCCGAGACGGCAGTCCAGTAGATCGCGAACTCTTCGCCTTGCCGGCCGCATCGGTATAGGTGCGAACGCATCCGTTGTCCTTGAGCGTGCAGCGGAAATCATTGACGGCGGTGAGCTTCAGCGCCGCCGCCTCGTTGCTGATCGCCGCGCTGTCCCGCTGCGCACATGCGGGGGCTCTGGCGCCGGGCTACTCGTCTCCGGTGCTTGCGTGCGTGGCACTTTCTCGCTCGGCTCGACGGCTGAAGGATTCTGCGTCTGCTTCATCCTCGGCCGCTTCGTCTGGTGAAGGTACCGGCAGTCTCTGGGAATCGCAGGCGCAGGCTGCGCTGGACGCGCACGGCACGACTTTCCGACGCTCGCGTGGACGGCCCAGCAGGAGTCGAAGGTGCCGGGCTCCGTCCCGTTGACGTCGGCTGAGGTCAGGAGTCTGCGAGGGTTCGGGTCCAACCTGGGTGGGGTCGGGGCTCTCGCTGGCGAGCGCACCGCTGTTCAGCACGGAATCTGTCGTTGCGGGCGATTCGGTCGCTTGGGGGGCCGGCGTAAAGCGGTCGGAAGCCACAGCAGGTAAAGCCGAGGACAGCAGGGCGGTCAGCACCGCAGATGTCAGGCCGATGCGCAGCATAGGGCGCAGAAAGGAGGGCGAAGGGCGATTCATTTATTCCCCCGAGGAATATAGATGCTGGTGGTGAAACCACCAGCGGAGACTGTATCCGCCACTGTCGTCCTCGGCCTGCGGAATGTTAGGTACGGTGCTTGGAAGTATGGTGTGCTGCGAGCCGCTGACTGCGGATGTAGACCGACCAACTTTGGGGGTACCTGCTGCTGCGAGGGACTGCGACACTGTGGATTAGCGAACTCCGCCACGGCCCCCTACACTGCGGCGGTGTTCGGCAGTCGAGGCAGCCCCGTCGGACTCCCCAATCCCGGCGGGGTTGCTTCCTATGTGGAATCTGCCGAATGCCCCATGCCGGAGACGAAAGATGAGTGGGACGGGTTGGCCTATGAGCCGGGTTCTGTCACCTGCGGCGGTTGCCCGCCGCCGGGTGGCGATCATCCATCTAGGAGCACCGTTGCCGGTGCCCTCAAGCGGCCTACCCGGACACTCGGGCGAGCAGCCCTCGATCGTGCCCTGTCTGGCCTTGCTCCGGGTGGGGTTTACCTAGCCGCCCCGGTCGCCCGGCGCGCTGGTGGTCTCTTACACCGCCGTTTCACCCTTACCAGGTGCTGCACAAGGCAGCCCTGGCGGTCTATTTTCTGTGGCACTTGCCTGCGGGTTTCCCCGAGTGGGCGTTACCCACCACCCTGCCCTGCGGAGCCCGGACTTTCCTCGGCGGACGTGTCTTCGCAGACCCGTCCGACGCGATCGCCCAGCCAACCCGTCCCGCCTTCAGGATACGGCCTGCTCCCCCGCCGCCAGTAATCTGCTCAGCTCATGTCGGTTTCCCAGCATGACGACGGCGGTGCTCCCGCCTTTCGTGCGGCGGTGCGGTCCGACGGTAGGCTGCTACGGTGCTGATTCTGCTTCCGCCTTCCGAAGGAAAGACCGCTGCCGCCAAGGGACATCCGTTCGAGCTGCAGGAATTGCAGTTCCCGGAGCTGAATCCTGCACGGGAGGAAGTGCTGACCGCCCTCGCCCACATCAGCCACAGTCCGGACGCTTTGGCGCAGCTGGGCGTCGGCGCATCGTTGGCTGCGGAAGTGGAGCGCAATACCCGGCTGCACGACGAACCGTCCGCCCCTGCACACACCGTGTATTCCGGCGTGCTGTACGACGCCCTGGGCTACCGGACCATGACCACCACGCAGAAGCGCAAGGCGGACGCCGCCGTCGTCGTCATCTCAGCACTCTGGGGTGCGATCGGTTTCGCGGACAGCATCCCGGCCTACCGGCTGTCCATGTCCGTGGGGCTTCCGGAAACCGGGAAGCTGGCCTCGTACTGGAAGAAGCGGCTGCCCAAGGCCTTGGACGCCCACGCCGAGGGGCACCTGCTGGTGGACTGCCGCTCCAGCACCTACGCCGCGGCCTGGACGCCGGAGCCGGCCCGGACCGTGGTGGTCAACGTGTTCCAGGAACGCAACGGCAAGCGCACGGTCGTCTCGCACTTTGCCAAGCACACCCGCGGCGAGCTGGCCCGGCATCTGCTGACCCGCCGCGGCAAGGCGCCCGAGACGCCGGCCGCGCTGTTGAAGGCGGCGCAGGAAGTCTGGCAGGCGGAACTGGTGGACGGCACGGCCCGCAAGGCGCACGCGCTGAATATTGTTCTGGGCGGGTAGATCTCCACGCGGGCCTGGCGGCCCTTGGTCGATCACCGGGGCGCGGTGCTGGCGGCCCTTGGTCGATCACCGGGACCGGTTACGGCGGTGCCGCCGCGAGTTTGCCTGACGTTCACCAAGGCCACGTAGTTTCAGTGCTTCCGAGTACTTGAAGCTTTGATGGAGGCGTTGGGGGCGCATGTCCGAACGAGAACTAGATTTTGTCCACAGCGGTGTGCAGGTGCAGTACAAGCGGCGCGCGGCGAAGCTGGATCGGCGACACCTGATCGTCATGTTTGCGGGCGTCGGACGGCTGGACAGCTACGAGTTTGACGGCCGGGCGTCCAGCGACAGCCAGGCGCACTGGCTCTGGATCAAGGACAAGTTCGACGGGCAGCACGCGTACTATCTGTGCCGGAACATGGACTTCTCCATTGAGCAGGCAGTGGTCGCGCTGATCGACGCGGAGCTGGAGCGGCTGGGGCTAAGCCGAAATGAATGCACGCTGGCGGGTTTTTCCAAGGGCGGATTCGCTGCGCTGTACCTGGGCATCAAGTACAACTTCGGCAATATCCTGGCCAGTGCCCCGCAGGTCTATGTCGGCACGCACACCCGCGCGAACCGGCCCAAGATCTTTGCGCATCTGACCGGTGGCGGCGGGCAAGCCGAGCTGCAGGAGCTGGACCGGCTGCTGCCTGACGCCGTGGCTGCCGATATACAGCTGGAGAAGAACATCTACCTGTTCAGCTCCCCGCGGGACCAGTTCCACGCGGCACAGATAGTGCCCGCGCTGCCGATGTTCGCCAAGTACCCGAACTTCAATTACATCGAGACAGATTCGGACCTGGTCAGCGAGCACACGGATGTGACCCGCTACAACGTGCCGCTGATCCTGGCCACGCTCTACGCGCTGGCAGAGAACGTTGCGCCGCGCTACGGCACGGTGCGAAACGGCAACCGGCTGGAACCGCAGCTGCGCACCGAGGTGCTGGCGCGGCAGCGAGAGGCCGGCGCCGCCGTCGCCAATCTCACCGGCGCACGGCTGGCCGGTTCGGTGTTCTTCCCTGAGGGCGTGGGATTTCTGCGTGGGCACGCCACCGGGGATTGGGCGGATTTGGCCAGCACGCTGGTACTCGCTGGGGATGCCTCGCGACACGAGTTTGCGCTGGGTGGGAACGAGGACGCGGGCATCTCCTTCCGGTACTTCCAGCAGGCTTACTGCAATTACCGGCTGGCTCGGTTTTCCTCGCGCAAGCACCAGGGCATCGACTTGGCCGCGCTGCCTACGGGATCGTACGAGCTGCGGCTGCGGCTGGCCGTCCCCGGCCGGGAGGCCGAGCTGCCGCTGGCCTCGGGCACACCGCTGAGCACCGAATCGCAGCTGGATGGAAGGCTGTACCGCTTCCGCGCCCGTCCCGGCGGCGCCGTGCTGGACGTGCGGCCGGTCCTCGGCACCGCGCCGCGGGAGGCATACTTCCGGCTGCGCACCAGCTGGGCGCGCGGGCAGCGCGTGCACCTGGACGGGGACTTCGCCGTCCGCGGCGTGGAAATCCCCGACAGCAAGGCCGCCCACTACTACCTGGTGCTGCACGGGCCCTCCGGCACCCACGCCTTCGCGCTGGCCGCCGGAGGCTTCCGCGGGGACGCGAACGTCTTCGGCGACGGTCTCAGCGACTACTCCGGCGCACACTTCGGCACCCGCAAGGGCGCCGGCGTGGACATCTCCGCGCTGCCGCCGGGAACCTACCAGGCCTCCGTCAGCCTCAGCTGCGCCGGCGGACTCTACACCCTCCCCACCGGCAAAACCGTGCAGATCCGGATCGCTGACGCCGACGCCGGCCCCACCGCCACGATCCACGATGCCCCGGCCGGACCGGCGCCGTTCCGGCTGAGACGACTACAGCGGAGGATTGTCCGCCTGGCGCCATCGGTTCTCCGGCGGCGGATCAAGCAGCGCGTCCACCGCCGGCTGGCCCTGCGGTAACCTCGGCTCCGCACCCCGCGGTCGGCAGGTGTTTCCCCAGCGTTCATCCGAGCGCAGTAGCTTCGCAGGCATGCCTCAACGCGAACAGGACTTTCTGCACAACGGCGTCCTGGTGGAATACAAGACGCGCGAAGCCAAGCAGGACCGGCGCCACTTGATCGTCATGTTCACCGGGCTCCGTCCGCAGGACACGTACGACTTCGACGGTCAGTCCACGCAGCAGAACCAGGCCAGCTGGCTATGGATTAAGGACAAGTTCGGGCCTTATCCTGCCTACACGCTGTGCCGGGACATGGACTTCGCCGTCGAACATGCAGTGATCGCGCTGATCGACGCGGAGTTGCAGCGGCTGGGCCTGAGCCGGAGTGAATGCACGCTGGCGGGAATATCCAAGGGCGGTTTCCCCGCGCTGTACTACGGCATCAAGTACAACTTTGGCAACGTCATCGCCTGCGCGCCCCAGGTCTACGTCGGCACGCACACCCGCCGGAACCGGCCCACCACCTTTGCGCACATGACAGGGGACGGCGGGGACCGGGAACAGGAAGAACTCGACGCGCTGATTCCGGACGCGATTGCGGCGGACCGGGGCACGGACAAGAACATCTACCTCTTCAGCTCGCTGCAGGACCAGTCGCACGCCGCGCAGACCGGCCGGGCGCTCCCGCTGTTCGCCAAGTACCCGAACTTCAACTACATAGAGACGGACTCGGACCTGGTCTGGGACCATGCCGGGGAGATCCGCTACAACCTGCCGCTGATGCTCTCCATCATGGCCGCCGTGGCCGACAACGCCCCGCCGCGGTTGGGCAGGGTACGAAACGGCAACCGGATCCCGTCCCAGTTGCGCGGCGAGGTGCTGGCGCGGCAGCGGGAAACCGGTACCGCCGTCGCCAATCTCACCGGCGTGCGGCTGGCCGGTTCGGTGTTCTTCCCTGAGGGCGTGGGGTTCCTGCGCGGGCACGCCGTCAAGAGCCGCGCTTCGCTGGCCGCCACGCTAGTCCTGTCCAGCGATGGGAACCGGCAGGAGCACGAGCTGGCCGGCGCCAGTGATCCGGCGATCCCTTTCAGGTACTACGAAGAGGCCGCCTGCGACTACAAACTGGCGAAGTTCACGTCCCCGGACAAACGCGGGATCGATCTGGCCACCCTGCCTGTAGGAACGTACGAGCTGCGGCTGCGGCTGGCCGCCGGGGGCCAGGAGGCGGAGCAGCCGTTAACCTCGAGCACACCGCTGAGCACCGAATCGCAGCTGGATGGAAGGTTGTACCGCGTCCGCACCCGTAGCGGCGGCGCCGTGCTGGACGTGCGGCCGGTCCTCGGCACCGCGCCGCGGGAGGCATACTACCGGCTGCGCACCAGCTGGGCGCGCGGGCAGCACGTGCACCTGGACGGCGACTTCGCCGTCCGCGGCGTGGAAATACCCCACAGCAAGGCCGCCCGCTACTACCTGGTGCTGCACGGGCCCATCGGCACCCACGCCTTCGCGCTGGCCGCCGGAGGCTTCCGCGGCGACGCGAACGTCTTCGGCGACGGTCTCAGCGACTACTCCGGCGCACACTTCGGCACCCGCAAAGGCGCCGGCGTGGACATCTCCGCGCTGCCGCCCGGAACCTACCAGGCCTCCGTCAGCCTCAGCTGCGCCGGCGGACTCTACACCCTCCCCACCGGCAAAACCGTGCACATCCGCCCCGCCGACCCGAACGCCGGCACCACCGCCGGAACCACGGGCGCCACCGCCACCCTGCGTGACACCGCGCCCCTGCGGCGCCGAGGATTCGGGTCGCTTCGGCCGAGGGAACTGCAGCGGAGGCTCAGGAGGAAGATCAAACGACGGCTGTCCCGCCTGGTGGTGCGCTGACCCACCCCTCCTGTGTCTTTATCTGCCTCGCCCTTAAGGCTTATATTGGGCGTGCGCTCGAAGGCGCCATTCATGGGTGACCGGGGGCATTGCCACTGCTGGCGTGACCATAGGGGAGGCACACTGTCCTCGATTCAGCACCCCGTCCGGCGCCGAACCGTACTGGGTTTAGTACTGGCCGCGGTCCCCTGCGCCGTGGCGGCCGATCTCTCCGGTCATCCGGCGGCGCTGAAGACGGCCGGCGCGGCCCGCTCGGTCGCGCCGGAGATGGCGTGTTGGGGTTCCTCAACCGCTGCGGGAATGTCCCCGGAATTGGCGCGCCTGGCCTCTGCCTACGGGATGACGTACTTCAATGGAGGCGCCAACGGGCAGACCGCTGAACAGATCCTCGCCCGGCTGGGGTCCCGGCCGGCGCACATTGACGCCGGTGATCATCCCGGCCTCCGGCACCGTCCTCCTGTCCTCACCGTCGATGAGCGCCAAGAGTTCTGCGCCATTCAGTGCTACGGGGGCCCTCGCTGGCATTCCGGGGAAGCTGTCGAAGGCCCACGGCGCGCAACCTGGCTATAGCTTCCGGCGGAGCCAGCCCGGTGATCGCACGCGAATCCCTGACGGAACCCCGTTCATCCCCGCCGAAGGCAGCGAGTTCCGGGCCGGCATCAGCCACCTGAGCATCGGCAAGAACAACCTCACCGGCAAACACCAGGCAACGACCGACCCGGACACCATGGTTGAGTGGACCCACGCAGCTGACGAGTGGCTTTCCGCCGCCGGCGGACACGTGCTGGTCTGGGGACAGTTCGTCAATACCGGGACACACGCATCGTCGCCCGTGCGACGGCGCATCTACCGCGTCAATGATGCCCTGAAGGCCCGGTACGGTCCGAGGTATCTGGACCTGGACCGTCTGCTGACCCACTCAGGAATCTGGGAGATGACGGGCGTCCGGCCGACGCCGGAGGACCTACTGGAGCAGGCTAAGGGAAACAAGCCACCCAGTCTCTCCAGCAACAGAGCGCACCTGAATGCGGCGGGCTATGCGGTCCTGCGGCACGTTATCGAGGGCAAGCTCGGAAACCTCGGCTGGCTCCGGCAAACATCAAAGTAGTCAGCAGATGCGGCCGCTGCGCGAAACCCGTTGCTGCAGGCTAGCTGTTCCACTCCTCCGAGCGGATGAGGATGCAGCCGGAGTCGGGGCAGAAGACGATGTCGTCGGCGGCGGCCTTGCGGATGTCGGCCAGGTCGCCGGCGCTCAGCTGCATGCCGGAGCCTTCGGACTTGCCGTGGAACAGGCGGGCGGCACCGATACCGCGGTGGGCCAGGGTCTTTTCGTAGACGGCCAGCAGGGCCGGTTCGAAGCTGCCGGCCAGTTCCTTGCGGTCCGCCGCCACCGTGCCACGTTCGCTTTCGATCCCGGCGAGTTCATCGTCGCGGGTCCGTTCCAGGCCGGACAATTGCTCGCGCAGCTGGTCGTTGGCCTGCTGGTGCTCGGTTTGGCGGGTGCGAAGCGTCTCCAGACGCTCCATGACTTCCAGCTCCACGTCTTCCAGGTCGCTGCGGCGCTTGTTCAGCGAGACCAGCTCGTGCTGCAGCGCGGTGAGGTCCTTGGGCGTGCCCGATCCGCTGTCCAGCCGCTTCTGGTCGCGTTCGATCCGCGACTGAACGGTCTCCACGTCCGCTTCGGCACGCTTCAGTTCACGCTCGGTGTCCGCGATCTCGGTGTTCAGGGCGACCAGCGACGAGTCGGCGGCGGCCAGCTTCTCCACCAGCGCGTCGATCTCGGCGTTCTTGGCAGTGGCTGCAGCACGGCGGCTCAACTGGGTGAGCTTGCCATCGAGTGCCTGCAGGTCGAGCAGCCTCAGTTGCTCGGAAGCCGGTGCCTTCGCCATGTACGTCCTTTCAACACGCTGCGGAACCATTGCGGTTCAGCTTCGTCCTAGCCTACCGTCCGGACGCGCCGCTGTTAGCCCGGGGTGAGGACGAAATCCCACGGATCGGTGTTGGTCATGCTGACCTTGACCTCCACCGTGTAGCCCTGGTCGGCCAGGACGTTGTCCAGCGCCGCGGAGGCAGGGGTCAGCCAGAGCCATTCGCTGCCGAAATGCGAGACGTCGATCAGGTACGGCCGGCCATCCACCGTTCCTTCGCGCGCTTCGGAGGCCGGATGGTGGCGCAGATCTGCGGTGACATAAACGTCCGCCCGGGACGCCCGGACCTGATCGAACAGCGAGTCGCCGGCGCCGCCGCAGACGGCCACGCTGCGGATGATTCCGTTGCGGTCGCCGGCCACCTTCACTCCCCCGGCAACGGCCGGCAGGATGCTGAAGACTTGCTCGGCGAACTCGCCCAGGGTCCTGGCTTCCGCCAGCTCCCCGACCCGTCCGATGCCTTCTTCGGGCAGACCGTTGTCGGCCGGCGACAGCGGCCGCACGTCCTGCAGGCCCAGGGCATCGGCCAGCACGTCGGAGACGCCGCCCACGGCGCTGTCCCCGTTGGTATGCACGGTGACCAGGGCGCAGCCGTTCTCGATCAGCCGGTGCACGGCGTCGCCCTTGAAGCTGGAGGTTGCCACCGAATTGACCGGCTTCAGCAGCAGCGGGTGGTGCGTGATCAGCAGGTCGGCGCCCCACTCGATGGCTTCGGTGATCACGTCGGCCGTGGGATCCACGGCGAACAGGATCTTCCGTACGTCGGCCGACGGACGTCCGACGACGGGGCCCACGGCGTCCCACTGCTCGGCCAGCGATTCGGGCCACAGTTCCTCGATGGCCAGCAGCACGTCGCCAAGGACCGGCGTCTTCGGCTGGGCTTCCTCCGGCGCGGCGGCTTCCTGGTCCGCAGGGCTTCCAGTCCCCGCCGGGGATTCGGTTTCCGCCGGGTTTTCCGTGCCCGCAGGGTTTTCAGTTCCCGCCGGGGTGCCGGTTCCGGCTGAAGTTGTGGATCCCGCGGGGGCTTCGGTGTCCCCGGTGCGGAGCAGTTCGTCGTCGACCATAAGTCCTTTTCTACCCCATCCGCCGCGGGCCCGCCCACACGCCGTGAGCGTAAGACTTTGGCCCCGGGAACATTCGAGGGGTCCGTGACATTGTTTAACCCATGAAGACTTTTGTGCTTGGCGGTGGCTGCTTCTGGTGTCTGGATGCGGTCTACAACATGACCCGTGGCGTGACGGAGGTGGTCTCCGGCTATACCGGCGGCGCTGTCAAGGACCCCTCCTATGAGGCTGTCTGCTCCGGAACCACCGGGCATGCCGAGGTTGTTGCCGTCACGTTCGACGAGACGGTGGTGCCGGAGGACGTCATCCTGGGCATGTTCTTCGCCTCGCACGACCCGACCACGCTGAACCGCCAAGGATATGACGTCGGCACGCAGTACCGCTCGTCGATGTTCTACATTGACGACGAGCAGAAGCAGACCTTCGTTTCGGCGATCGAACGCGCGCAGGCCGACTGGCAGGACCCGATCGTGACCGAAGTGGTCCGGCTGCCGGAGTTCTACCCGGCGGAGGAAGACCACCAGAACTTCTACGCCAAGCGTCCGTACGTCGGCTACTGCCAGGTGATCATCAACCCCAAGCTAGCCAAGGCCCGTAAATATTACGCCGAATGGCTCACCGCATAGCAGGCCGATCAGCGCGCTGACTAGGCTGAAAGAAGTTTTGTTACTCCCATCGCTGTAGCGGCCTCCGGGCCAGAAGGCAGGAACACACATGGCACCGATTTACGACGACGTCACCCAGGTTGTGGGACGCACCCCGCTGGTGCGCCTGAACCGGCTCACCGAAGGCATGCCGGCCCAGGTGGCCGTGAAGCTGGAGTTCTACAACCCGGCCAACTCGGTGAAGGACCGGATCGGCGTGGCCATCGTGAACGCCGCCGAAAAGGCCGGAGCCCTGAAGCCGGGCGGAACCATTGTGGAGGGCACCTCCGGCAACACCGGCATCGCGCTGGCCATGGTCGGCGCCGCCCGCGGCTACAAGGTCATCCTGACCATGCCGGAGACCATGTCCACCGAACGCCGCGTGATGCTGCGCGCCTTCGGTGCCGAGATCGTGCTGACCCCGGGCTCCGAGGGCATGCGCGGCGCCGTGGAGAAGGCCAAGGAAATCGTGGCCAACACCGAGAACTCCATCTGGGCGCAGCAGTTCGCCAACGAGGCCAACCCGCTGATCCACCGCACCACCACCGGCGAGGAAATCTGGGCCGACACCGACGGCAAGGTGGACATCCTGGTGGCCGGCATCGGCACCGGCGGCACCATCACCGGCGCGGGCGGCCTGCTCAAGGAGCGTAAGCCCAGCGTCCAGATCATCGCCGTCGAGCCGGAAGACTCCGCCATCCTCACCGGCGGCAACCCCGGCCCGCACAAGATCCAGGGCCTCGGCGCGAACTTCATTCCGGAGGTGCTGGACACCAGCATCTACGACGAAGTGCTGGATGCACCGACGTCGGCCTCGGTCGCCGTCGCGCGCGATCTGGGCATCAAGGAAGGCATCCTCGGCGGCATCTCCTCCGGTGCGGCCGTCTGGGCCGCGCTGGAAGTGGCCAAGCGGCCGGAGAACGCCGGTAAGCTGATCGTGGCCGTGGTGCCCGACTTCGGTGAGCGCTACATTTCCACGCTCCTGTACGACGACATCCGCGGCTAACCAGCTTCCCTGCGTCACGCGGGCGGCTGCCGGTCCTGTTTCCGGCCCGCCCGCGGCGCCATGTCCGATCAGAAAGAGCACATGGGTTTCCTAGCGCGACTGCGTGAAGACCTCGAGGCCGCCCGGTCGCACGACCCGGCGGCCCGGGGCCGCGTGGAGAATTTCCTGGCCTACTCCGGATTGCACGCCATCTGGATCCACCGGCTGACCCACAAAATGTGGGCCAACCCGTCGCTGCGGCTGCCGGCCCGGCTGATCTCGCAGGCCGGCCGCTTCCTGACCGGCATCGAGATCCACCCCGGCGCGACCATCGGCCGCCGGTTCTTCATTGACCACGGCATGGGTGTGGTGATCGGCGAGACCGCGGAAATCGGCGAGGACGTGATGATCTACCACGGCGTCACGCTCGGCGGCCGCTCGCTGGCCAAGGTCAAGCGCCATCCCACCATCGGCGACCGCGTGGTCATCGGCGCCGGCGCCAAGGTGCTGGGCCCCGTGGTCATCGGCGCGGACAGCGCCATCGGGGCCAACGCCGTGGTGGTCAAGGACGCCCCGCCGGAATCCATCATCACCGGCATTCCGGCCACCTTCCGGCACCGGGACCCGCAGCGCGAAACCAAGCCTGCCGTGGACCCGGCCGAATACATCGATCCGGCGATGTGGATCTAACACCCACTGCCTGACACACCGTTGAACCTGACGAGAGGACAGACCCTTGGGTGAATCGATTCGAATCGGCATTGCCGGCTACGGCAACCTGGGCCGTGGCGTGGAGGCCGCGGTAGCCAAGAACCCCGACATGCAACTGGCGGGGGTCTTCACCCGCCGGAATCCAGCAGACCTGGCCACGCTGCGCGCCGAGACCGCCGTGTACGCGATGGATGACCTCGCCGAGTACGAGGACCGCATCGACGTGCTGATCCTGTGCGGCGGATCCAAGGAGGACCTCCCGCAGCAGGGACCGGTCATGGCTGCCCGCTTCAACACGGTGGACAGCTTCGACACGCATGCCCGCATCCCGGAGTACTTCGAGACCGTCGATGCCCCGGCGCGCGCCGCTCGGAAGACCGCGCTGATCTCGGCCGGCTGGGACCCCGGCATGTTTTCGATCAACCGGGTCTACGGCGAGGCCCTGCTGCCCGACGGCGACACCTACACGTTCTGGGGCCGCGGCCTGAGCCAGGGCCACTCCGATGCCATCCGCCGGGTGCCCGGCGTGGCCGCAGGCGTCCAGTACACGCTGCCGTCGGAGCCCGCCATCGAGCAGGTCCGCAACGGCAGCCGCCCGCAGCTGGAAACACGCCAGAAGCACACCCGCGAATGCTTCGTGGTGCTGGCCGACGGCGCCGACCCCGCGGCGGTCCGCGAGGCCATCGTGACCATGCCGCACTACTTTGACCAGTACGACACCGAAGTCCACTTCATCACCGCGGAAGAACTGGCCCGCGACCACCGCGCCATGCCGCACGGCGGCACGACCATCCGCAGCGGCAACACCAGCGGCGAGCACGCCCAGGTCATCGAATACGGGCTGGCCCTGGAGAGCAACCCGGAATTCACCGCCAGCGTCCTGGTGGCCTACGCCCGGGCAGTTCACCGGCTGAACCAGCAGGGCCAGTTCGGCGCCGTCACCGTCTTCGACGTCCCGCCGGGCCTGCTCTCCCCCAAGTCCGCGGCTCAGCTGCGCGCCGAACTGCTGTAGCCCTCGGCGCGGCCGACAGGCCGGCTCGCCTGATCAACGGTGAGAGGCCCTCCGCGCGCTGCTGCGGCAGGGCCCCTCACCACGTATCTGCTACATTGCGTCTACTCACGGCCTATTGAACGGGCGCGGCATCGTGGGTGGTTGACCCGCATAGTTTATGCCCCAGGCGGAAGGCAGCAGGCGCAGCCGGTAGTCCGTGAAGGCGCGGAATCCTCGGGCGACACGCTGGCGGAAACGATAGGAACGTTGACCGCTCAATTTCTAACATCTGGGTATTATTCAGGTAACTCCTGAGTCATGACGCGGAGCTACCACTTCCATCTACTCTGTTTTTCATTCTCGTTGGGGGAATATTCTTGAAAAGGCTCTTCAGCGCGCCACGACATTTTCTGTGGCCGCGCTTCTATCGACTGCACCAATAGCACTCGCTCCGGCTAACGCCAGACGACCGCTGTTACGGTCACTCCAACGATCGCGGTCCCCACGCCAGTCGTCGCGCCCGTCAAGGGCACGGCAACCGTGAAGCCCGGTCTCCACAGCCGGCTGGGTCACCGTCACCTCAAAGGTCGTCACGGTCAAGCAGGGCAACAAGACGGTGGCCAAGAACAAGACCAAGGCGAAGCTCAAAGCCGGCACGTACTCGGTGAAGACCACCGTAAAGTACAAGACCTATGCGATGGAGGACGGCAAGCGAACGTCTACTCCGCTTCCAAGAGCACTACCAAGACCCAAAAACTAGTCGTTCGCAACGCCGTAGCAGTGAAGTCGATCACCGGCAAGAAGGTTCCGTACAACGGCAAGGCGACCATCAAGCCGAACGTTTCTGCTGCCAAGGGCGTGAAGGTCGTTGCCAAGACCCTGACGGTCAAGCTGGGCAACAAGACTGTGGCTAAGAACAAGAAGTCGGCTTCCCTGAAGGCAGGCAAGTTACCAAGTCACGACTAACCGCAAAGTACCGTCTGCCGTCGTCGACTTCCACGCGTACTGCGACGAAGACGCAGTGGCTGACCATCAAGTCCGGCAAGAAGCCCAGCCGCGTAGCCGGCAACGGGCAGTGACTGCCCGGCGGGCTACCCGATCAAGGGCAATCAGAGCTCTCCGGCGAATGGATTTATCACGTTCCGGGTGGCGGACCATCACGTCCGGCACGAAGCCCAGAAGAGTTGCAGGTCGCGGCTGGAGCTGCGGCCAGCGCTGCAGGCTACCGCAATTAAGGGCAACGCCAGTTACGATGATCTACCACGTCCCCGGCGGCGGCGAGTTTCTACTTGCGTCTACTCACGGATCAGCGTGCCGCATCCGCGCACTTGGAACCCTGCAGCGCTCTTGGGGATTTCCACGATTGTCTTGGCTGCGCCAAAGTAGTTGTCCCGCAGGTCGTCAAAATCCTCGGTGAAGTCATCCAGAGTTGCCCAGTAGCAAGAGTTGCCCTTGCCCTTGCTGACGTACGTGCCGGCCTTGATATCGATGCCAACGCGATACGTGCCGTCCTTAGTGAAGCGTAACTGGAAAGACGATCTTACGCAAAAGCTTTTCCTGGCGATAGGCCCACTTTAGCGTCAGGTCGCGCGGGGCCATTCCCATTCGGCACAGAGGGCAAGAGCTGCAAGCGCAGCACGTAGCCGGGCGATTTCGACGTCGATCGCCTCGCTGACAGTCAGGATCTTTGCACAGCAGAATTTCCTGCTCCACGACGCCGATGAGAGCCGATAAGTTGGATGCCTCCTTCGTCCAGTTCGAGCCGTCAAAACAGGATGTCGACTGAGGCCAACGGCGCCGTCAGTCTCGAAGGCAGGATGGGCGCTCGAACGACGTGCGTGCACGAAAACAGGCACCGCAGAATTCGGTCCGATATTCATGCGGAGCAGGTGAGTACACTCTTCGATCAGGTCGCAAGTATTACTCACAAGCCGCCGGCGCATGGAGGTCGATGAATGAGCGCGCATGATCACTGGCAGACCGGCGACCAACAGCCGAACAGAGCCGGCTAGAGTACACTGACCCGGCTGGAAACTATGCCTTATCGAACCGGCTGTAGGCCTGCCTGTAGCGCAGCGATAGTCCAATTACCTCGCCGGTTTTCATGCTCGCGATGGACAGCTCCTAATAACTGGGCATCTGCACGAACCTCTTGAGGATTGGTATGTCGGGAATGTTCCGCAGCGCTCCGTACCAGCCTGTGTGCGTTATGGCCTCAGCGAGTTTTGATCACTGCTGACTAGCGGGACTCGCAGACGCTGACAGCCGACGCGATTGGAGTCGGAATCAAGATCTGGCGCAGCAACGGCGACGGGGCTGATCAAAGGTCGATCGTGGTACTAGAGCTAAATAGGAACGCTGGCCACGCACCGGCCAAGATTGATCGAAGGTCCGTCGTGCATCGGCGAAGGTTGACTCAGAGTCGTGCTGTTGGGGCGGGACGGCTGGAGGCGGTCCAAAAGCGACGCGGAGAAGTCGCCCTGACCTGCGTCGTATCTGGACCCAGTGGCAAACACACTCCATGACGACAGGCTCTGCGGCGTCCGTGCGATCAGCTCCTGCCGGACGCGGGCAAGAAGCCGAGCGGCCGAGCGTCACGCAACGCTCCGACGCGAAGCTGCTTCTGCCGACCTACGCAGCAAGCTCCAATACGGCGACCGTCGACGTGACGCTCCTACGTAGGAGACATGTTCCTGGAGCCCCGCACGTGGCCGCAAGAACTGGCCGCGCTGCGGACGGCATCTCCGCGGGCGCGAAGCCGGACTCGGCGCTGCCGGACACCGGCGCATGCCGAGCTCCAGCGCAGGCCGGGTCCAGCGGCGGTGCCCGTCCGGCCGGCGGAGCTGCGCCGACCTGGCGACGGAAACGGCTGTTCCGCTATTGCGCGTCGGAGCGCCGAGCACCTCTTCGGGCACTCACGACGTCGGCAAATCCGTCAAGGTTCGGATATCCGGAGCAAAGAGCGGATACAAGACGGCCGTCCGCGATTCTGCAGCCGTTCAAGTCACCGCCGGCGTCCTCGCCACCGCCACTCCGAAGATCACGGGTACCGCCAAGGTCGGGAAGAAGCTGACGGCCAAGGCCGGCTCATGGACCGCGGGCACCAAACTGAATACCAGTGGTACCGATCCGGAAAGGCCATTAAGGGCGCGACATCCAAAACCTACAAGCTCGTCGCCGCCGACCGCGCCGACCGGATCACGGTGAAGGTCACCGGCACCAAAGCCGGATACGCAACCGCAGCGAAAACCTCGGCCAAGACGGGCAAAGTCGCTGTCGGCACCCTGAAATCGGTAAAGCCGAAGATCACTGGCACAGCTAAGGTCGGGAAGAGGCTGACAGCCAATGCAGGCACTTGGACCTCCGGCACCAAGCTGAAGTACCAGTGGTACCGCTCCGGAATAGCCATCAAGGGCGCCTCGAGCAGTCGGCGGGCTCAGTGCAAGGATCGGGTCAGGTCATCCGTCGGCGACAAAGGCTTCAGCCGGCCGTGACTTCGAAAGGTTCATCAGCGAATGACCGTCGGCGCGCACCTGATCCGCCCGGAGCCGCAAGGACGAAAAGCCCCGCTTCGGCGACTTCGGCGGGATCAGGCAACTGGCATCGAGTCAGTCTGCGACAGCCGCAAAGGCTCAGCTCGGACTCGAACAACACGGCGGACGGACCGTCGCAGCAGGTGTACACCAAGCCCGCAGCCAAACTCCTCGCCCTAAGTGCGGTATCTGGCACAACTGGCACACTAACGCGTCCGCAAACGCTCACTCATCGCCTACGATCACGGAATCCGATTCCTGGCCAAGTATGGAACGAAGCGTTCGGTCGTTACTTTGGCGAAGGGTGTACCCCTAGTCGGTGGAGTCATCGGCGGTGCCGTTGACGCGACCATGACCGGCGTCATAGGCCGCACAGCGAGGGCGATGTTCCCCGTCGACTGATCTATACGCTCTCTGCCAGCCATCTTGGGATCAGCGCTGGGCGACCAGCCCTTTGCAAGTTCGAGGGAAGTAGCCGAGCGCTGGCCGAGGATAAATTGAAGCTTCCACAATGCAGGCGCTCACGCTCACCGCCTAAAGCACCGAACGCTCCGAATCTGCCACAGCAGGTACGGAGCGTTCGGTGCTTGGGATCTCCACGCGGTTGCAGAGCAACCTTGGTCGATCACCCGGAAGGCGAGCTTGGCCGATCTCCCATTCAGCGACCTTGGTGGGCGCCGGTGCGAAGCAGGTCGTAGGCTTCGCAATGATCTGCATGTCGGCGTATTCGATGCCGTTGTGCACCATCTTCACGAAGTGCCCCGCGCCGTCGGCGCCGATCCAGCGGCAGCGGCAGGGCTCGCAGTCGTACTTGGCGGAAATCTTTTCCAACATGGCGACTGGAAGCCTCCAGTCCGCCGGCCGCACGTGTGCAGCGAATGCGGCCGGGCGGCTATCCCGGCCTTCCGGTAATGGGACCGCCACGAGAGATGAAGCCGGCGGTGGATCCGGCGGAGTACATCGACCCGGCAATGTGGATCTGACCGCCGTTACCGGCTTATTGACCGAGTTTATGCAGCGGAGGACAATCCAAGGAGGGGTGCCTCTTTGAAGGGAGCCTCGAATGTCTTGGCACATCGAAGGTACATACTTCGAAAACTGCAATTGCGACATGATCTGCCCGTGCAGCACTTCGGGCCTGACCGCACCGGCTGATAACGAACGCTGCAAAGTGGCGCTCGCTTTCCACGTCACTTCCGGCGAGGTGGAAGGTGTGGACGTTGGCGGCCTGAACGTCTGCATCGTGGCTGATACCCCGGCGGTGATGGGCGACGGCGGCTGGAAGGCCGGCGTGCTGATGGACGCCGACGCCTCTCCTGAGCAGGCCGAGGCACTCGGTGCCGTGTTCGCCGGCCAGCGGGGCGGACCGATGGAGGGACTGGCGCCGCTGATCGGCGAGATGGCCGGGATGCAGGCCGTCGACATCAGCTACAGCGACGACGGCCACCGGCACCAAGTCAAGGCCGGCGGTGGGGTGGACATCACTGCCGAGGACTTCGTCTCGCGCCTGGATCCTACCGGACAGGGTGTGAAGGTCAGCGGCATCGGCTTCCCGGCGGACACGCTCGCTGCAGGCACGGCAACCGCCGCGCGCGTCGACGTTTTCGGAATGACCTGGGACAACGCGGGCAAGAACTCCTTCTCAGCCCCCTTCGCCTGGTCAGCCTAGGATGCCCGGCCGCGTCTTTCCTGCCGTACGCTTCCGTCCGGGTCTGCTAGCCCTCATTGGCTGCGCCCTGCTGGCTTGGTATCTCACGGTGCAACTGGCGGCCGGGATGCCGCCGGGACCCGGCACCATGGGGCTGGGGCTGGCCGGTTTCCTCGCTGGCTGGGCGTTGATGATGACCGCGATGATGCTGCCGTCGCTGGCCCCGCTGCTCTCCGTCTACCTGCGGTCCATCCGCGCGGAGCGCAGCAGCCGGGTCCGTGCCGTCCGGACCGCCGCCTTGGTGGCCGGATACCTGCTCACCTGGACCGGTTTCGGCATCCTGGCGTACGCCGTGGCTCTGCTGGGCGGCAAGCTAGCCGCCGAGGCCCCGGTGGCCGCGGCCTGGGTCGGTGCCGGACTGCTGGTGGCCGCAGGGATCTATCAAATCACACCGCTGAAGAACTTCTGCCTCCGTCACTGCCGCTCGCCGGTGGCCTTTCTGCTGCATGTGTCTGGCTACAAGGGGCGGTTCCGCGACGTGCGGGTGGGCCTGTACCACGGGCTGTACTGCGTGGGCTGCTGCTGGGGGCTGATGCTGGTTTTGATCACCGTAGGCGTCATGAACCTGGCGTGGATGGCCGCCATTGCGGCCGCCGTCCTGCTGGAAAAGACCTGGCGCCACGGGATCGGGTTCAGCCGGGCGATCGGCGCCGCACTCATTGCCTTCGCCTGCTTCGTGCCGGCCTATCCCTGGCTGCTGCCCGGGCTGTACACGGCCCCGGAAATGATGATGTAGCCCGCGCGGGCGGTCGCCCGGAAAAACCGGGTTGGTCCGGACTTTGCCCAAAACGCGAACGCCCCGCAACTGCTTGATCAGTTGCGGGGCGTCGGTGCTGAGGATCTCCACGCGGTTGCAGAGCAACCTTGGTCGATCACCGGTATGGGAGCAACCTTGGTCGATCACCGAAAAAGGGCGACCTTGGTCGGTATCCTCTTTGCCAAAACGCGAACGCCCCGCAACTGCTTAAGCGGATGCGGGGCGTTCGGAGTTTAGGATCTCCACGCGGTTGCAGAGCGAACCTAGTCGATCACGGTGAGGGCGGCCTTGGTCGATCACCGGTTGGCGACCTTTGTCGGTATCCCCTACTTAGTGGGTGTCGACGGCGGAGACTTCGGTCTTGTCGCCGCTCCAGAGGGTGTGGAAAGTGCCTTCGGCGTCGGTGCGGCCGTAGGTGTGCGCGCCGAACAGGTCGCGGAGGCCCTGGGTGAGGGCGGCGGGCAGGCGCTTGCGGCGCAGGCCGTCGTAGTAGGCCAGCGACGAGGAGAAGACCGGGACGGGGATGCCCAGCTGGACGGCGGTGGCCACCACGCGGCGCCAGGCCGGGACGGCAGCGCCGATGGCTTCGGCGAAGGCCGGGGCGAAGAGCAGGTTTTCCGGCTTGGAGTCGCCGGCGTAGGCCTTCATGATGTCGTCCAGCAGTTCGGCGCGGATGATGCAGCCGGCGCGCCAGAGCGAGGCGATTTCGTCCAGCTTCAGGTCCCAGCCGTACTCGCCGGCGGCGGAGCCGAGCATGTCGATGCCCTGGGCGTAGCTGACCAGCTTCGAGGCGAACAGCGCCTGGCGCACGTCCTCGACGAAGCTCTGCGGCACCTTGACGTCCTCTTCGTGACCGGTCAGGACGTCCTGGGCGATGGCGCGCTGGCCGCGCTGCGAGGACAGGCCGCGGGCGAAGACGGATTCGGCGATGCCGGAGACCGGCGAGCCGAGCTCCAGCGCCGAGACGACGGTCCAGCGGCCGGTGCCCTTCTGGCCGGCGGAGTCAACGACGACGTCGACGAACGGCTTTCCGGTCTTGGCATCGGTGTGGGCCAGCACCTCTGCGGTGATTTCGATCAGGAAGGACGAGAGCTCGGTCTTGTTCCAGGCGGTGAAGATCTCGGCCTGCTGCTGCGGCTCCAGGCCGGCTCCGGTGCGGAGCAGGTCGTAGGCCTCGCCGATGACCTGCATGTCCGCGTATTCGATGCCGTTGTGCACCATTTTCACGAAGTGGCCCGCGCCGTCGGTGCCGATCCAGCGGCAGCAGGGCTCGCCGTCGTACTTGGCGGAGATTTTTTCCAGCATGGGGCCGAGCGAGTCATAGGACTCGCGGGAGCCGCCGGGCATGATGGACGGGCCGAGCAGCGCGCCCTCCTCGCCGCCGGAGACGCCGATGCCCACGAAGTGCAGACCCTTTTCGGCCAGCGAAGCTTCGCGGCGGCGGGTGTCCTCGTAGTGGGAGTTGCCGGCATCGATGACGATGTCGCCCTCTTCCAGCAGCGGGACCAGCTGCTCGATCACCGAATCCACCGGCTTGCCGGCCTTGACCATGATGAGCACGCGGCGCGGCTTCTGCAGGTTGTCCACCAGTTCCTGCAGCGATTCGGTGCGGATGAACGCGCCCTCGTCACCGTGCGCCTGCAGCAGCGCGTCCGTCTTTGCCACCGAGCGGTTGTGCAGGGCGACCGTGTACCCGTTGCGGGCAAAGTTCCGTGCCAGGTTGGCACCCATGACGGCCAGACCTGTCACACCGATGTGTGCGCTCATTGATTCTCCATGTGTGGGCGGTCCCCGCGGGCAGGGACGTCAGCGAACAGCCCGAGCGGGCCGAGGTTCCTCAACAAGCCTAGTCGCGACCGGCGGCACCGGCTAAGCGGGCAGGCGTTACCTTGCGCTCATTCGCCCGATGTGCTGGACGGGCGGAAGCGCAGCCAGGCGTCAATGGCATCGTCGGCGGCAGCTTCCTCGGCGGCAGAGCCCGGACCGGCAGCGGCGCCGGCACCGTCCTCGCCTGCTTCGGCGTCGAGCGGCATGGCCATAGGAGCCTCTGGACTGACGGCATTGCGCTGGGTTGCCGCGAGCAGTGCGCTCTCCTCCATCAGGTCCCGCCGCGTCATCTGGCTCGGGTCCTGCACCGACCACGGCCAGCGTTGGGTGCCGCAATAGGCACAGCGCCTGGATGTGACGGTGCGCGTGTGGATGAAGGTGTGGCCTGCTCCGCGGCAGAATCTATCCAAGGTTGCCCCCAACGAAAACCAGCATGACCGGTACAGCTTTACAGACAGCCGGGTGGTTGTGGAGGGTTCGCAAGCTCCGTTGCTTAACCGTTATTGCATGACGCAGCGTCGGCTCAGTCTTGGCTCAGGGTCAGCGCAGAACAAGCCTTCGGCCGGCTCTTCGGGAGTGCCAAGGGCCTTGAGGTTACCGCTATTCCGGGCGGAACTGCGCCCTCAAAACGACACGTTGGGAAGTTCAATGATTGTGGTTGAGAAATGCCCACCGCCATGGCAGACTAGCCCGAGGCGGTTGCCTTTTGAACGCCTTGGAGCCCCCATCTCCAAGTGCTGCACCGCCGATCCCCTGGCAGTCCCGTTGATCCCCCATCTAACGGCTGCCCGAAAGGCACTGTCCCTCCCCGGGACAGTGCCTTTCCCTTTAAAGCCGCCTGCCCGCCGGCCAGGATAGGCGCCTTTGCCTCGAAATAACGTCCTGGAAACGCCGGTGCAACATTCTGCCTGCACGATGGAGCAGAACGCTCTTTCCAAGGAGGCCGTCATGTCAGAAAAGCATGGGTGGGACGAGGATCTCGCCGACCGTCCCGTGTGGCTGGCCGATCTTTCCCAGTTCCATCGGGGAGACCAAGTTGAAGCCGGGCAAAACGACGTGGTCTACTACCGGGGCCGCGTGGAGGGTAAGGCCGCGGGCCTGGGCGTGGTCTGGATTCGCGAAAATGGGTTCAACCGCCGTCGGATGCTGCACACGGACGAATACTTCATCCGGCACAGCCCCCAGCTGTGAGGAACAGCCCCGCCCCTCCCCCACAGACGGCGGGGCTGTCACCTCATCAATCCGGTTTCCCTACCCCCATGTAGTCGTCGCCGGGAGACACACGTTACACGTGAATGGGGAGGCTGCAGCCAAAGATCTGCTCAGGATTTAACGATCCCGCGTCCCAAGGGCCAGCTGACAGGATCGGAGCCGTGCCCAGAGACGAAGAAACCCCGTGCTTTCCTGCCAGTCTGGCGAGAAAACACGGGGTTGAACGTGGGTCCTACCGGGATCGAACCGATGACATCCACGGTGTAAACGTGGCGCTCTACCAGCTGAGCTAAAGACCCGTTGTAATGTCGAAAGCGGGACCGCGGAGCGTTATCCGCCGCAACATCACGAGGATTTACTCTACCGGATAAATGGCCGTGAACGCCAACTAAACTTCCGTGGCAATAAACACGATGGGACGATAAACCTGACTAGCGGCTCAGGTGCGCCAGAGCACAGTGGCCGAGGCACCGCCGTCGTGCGTTCTGGGAGCGGTTGGCGCCCGACTCAGGAGTGGTGCAGGCAAGCTGTTACGGGTGTGCAGCCGGCCTGGAGGGCCGTTCAGGCGGGCTGCTGGAGCAGGCCGGGCAACTCGGCGGCCAGGTAGCCCAGCGCCTCGGAGACGCCGGTTTCCAGCTTCACGTCGGCCAGGCCGTCGCCGCGGGTGGTGCCGCGGTTGATGATGACCACCGGCTTGCCCTGCTTGGCGGCGTGCCGGACGAAGCGCAGGCCGCTCATCACCGTCAGCGAGGAACCTGCCACCAGCAGCGCATCGCCGTCGTCCACCATGGCGTAGGCAGAGGCGACCCGGTCCTTGGGCACGTTTTCGCCGAAGTAGACGAAATCGGGTTTGAGCATGCCGCCGCAGACCAGGCAGTCCGCCACCACGAAGTGTGCGGTGTGGGCAACGTCGGCGTCGGCGTCCGGGGCTACGTCGCCGGCATCCCCGGTGGCGGCGTAGGCGGGGTTGAGGTCCTCCAGCCGGCGCGCCAGCGAGGAGCGGGTGGTGACGTCGCCGCAGTTCAGGCAGATGACCTGGTCAAAGCGCCCGTGCAGATCGATCACGTTCACGCTGCCGGCGTCTTCGTGCAGCCGGTCCACGTTCTGCGTGATCAGCCCGCCCACCACGCCGTTGCTTTCCAACGCGGCCAGCGCGTAGTGGCCGGGGTTGGGCGCGGCGTGGTGCATGTGCCGCCAGCCCACGTGGTTGCGGGCCCAGTAGCGGCGCCTGAGTTCCTCGTCGCCGACGAACTGCTGGTAGGTCATCGGGGTCCGCGGCACCGAGGTGGGGCCGCGGTAATCCGGAATGCCGGAATCGGTGCTGAGGCCGGCGCCGGTCAGGACGGCCAGACGGCGTCCGGCCAGCATCTCGAGCACCGGCGCCAGCAACTCCATGCTTACTAAAGCTCTTTCAGCACGCGGTGGTATTCCTGGATGTCGCGGGCCTGGCCGCGCGGATTGCGGATCTCGTGCCGCAGGATGCCCTCGGCGTCGATGATGAAGGTGCCGCGCAGCGCCATGCCGGATTCCTCGTCGAACACGCCGTAGGCCTTGGCCACCTCGCCGTGCGGCCAGAAGTCGGCCAGCAGGTCGAACTCGTAGCCTTCCTGCTCGGCGAACGCGCGCAGCGCGAACTTGTGGTCCACCGAGACCGCAAGGACGCGGGCGTTTTCACTGCGGAAGACGTTCAGGTCGTCGCGCAGCTCGCACAGCTCGCCGGTGCAGATGCCGGAGAACGCGAACGGGTAGAACACCACCACCACGTTCCCGCCGCGCAGCGCGGAGAGCCGGATCGGTTCGCCGAACTGGTTGACCAGCTCGAAATCGGGCGCGGGCAGGCCCACCTGCGGTGCGGCCGCGCTCACTTGTTGGTCCGCTTGCTGACCAGCCGGTTCGCGGACCAGTCGCTGGACACGCCGGCTGAGGTGGTCACGTGCAGGCCGGCGGTCGGCGCCGCTTCCTGGACGTCGCCCGGCGGAACGTAGCCGTCGCGGCCCGACTTCGGCGTCAGGACCCAGACCACGCCGCCCGGGGCGAGCGTGGTCTGCGCATCGACCAGTGTGTCCACCAGGTCGCCGTCGCCGTCGCGCCACCACAGGATCGCCGCGTCAACCACGTCGTGGTCGTCCTCGGTGAGCAGCTCGGAGCCGGTGAGGTCCTCGATGTCGTCGCGCAGATCGAAGTCCACATCCTCGTCGTAGCCGAATTCCTGGATCAGGTCTCCGTCTTTGAAACCCAAATTGCCTGCCACATTCTCTACCGCGGCGGCTTCGGCCTCGCCCACTGTGCTCCTCCTGTTTAAAGCGTATTGATCCGCCCACCGGTCAACGGCGAGCGTGTTGCTAGTTACAAGCCAACACCCTAATCGCCATCGCTTCAAGCCACCCGCAAGACGGTGCGGAATTTTGTCACGGCGCGTCCCTCTTTAAGGGGAGACAGGACAACTACGACGTCGGTGCGCCCGGCTTGGGCGGGGCGCATCGGCCTCGGTGCGCCCCACCTTCGCGGGGCGGAGCGGAGGCGCCCGCCGGCGGTGCCCGCGCGCCGTCGTCGTAATAACTGGCATGCGGGGCTTCGGCTGCGTTGTAATGCGGTGAACAGTTAGAGTGGCAGTGAAGAATATCCTCCCGGCCGGACCTTGCGCCGGGTCGCTATGCCACGTAAAGCGCAGACACAATCTGCACGTATGAGAGGTTGGACGTGAGCGCAGGAGAAGATACCTCGCACATCCTGAGCGGGCTGACAAGCCAGCTATCGGATCGCGATCCCGATGAAACCGCCGAATGGATTGAGTCCTTCGACGACCTGGTGGATTCCCGGGGCACCGAACGGGCCCAGTACATTGTCCGCTCCCTCCTGCAGCGCGCAGGTGCGCAGAGCGTTGGCGTGCCGATGGTGACCACCACCGACTACGTGAATACCATTCCGGTGGACCAGGAACCGGAGTTCCCCGGCGACGAGGAGACCGAACGCCGCTACCGCGCGTGGATGCGCTGGAACGCGGCCATGCTGGTGCACCGCGCCCAGCGCCCGGACATCGGCGTGGGCGGGCACATCTCCACCTACGCCGGCGCAGCCACTCTCTACGAAGTGGGCTACAACCACTTCTTCCGCGGCAAGGACCACCCCGGCGGCGGCGACCAGGTCTTCTTCCAGGGCCACGCCTCCCCCGGCATGTACGCGCGCGCGTTCATGGAAGGCCGGCTGACCGAGGAAGACCTGGACGGCTTCCGGCAGGAAAAGTCCCGCGAGGGCCACGCCCTGCCGTCCTACCCGCACCCGCGCTCCATGCCCGAGTTCTGGGAGTTCCCCACCGTCTCGATGGGCATCGGCCCGGCCAACGCCATCTACCAGGCGCAGCTGAACCGCTACGTGCACAACCGCGGCATCAAGGACACCTCCGACCAGCATGTCTGGGCGTTCCTGGGCGACGGCGAAATGGACGAGCCGGAGTCGCGCGGCTTCCTGCAGCTGGCGGCCAATGAAAAGCTGGACAACCTCACCTTCGTGATCAACTGCAACCTGCAGCGCCTGGACGGACCGGTGCGCGGCAACGGCAAGATCATGCAGGAGCTGGAGGCCTTCTTCCGCGGCGCCGGCTGGCACGTGATCAAGGTGACCTGGGGCCGCGAGTGGGACGACCTGCTGGACAAGGACCGGGACGGCGCGCTGGTGGACATCATGAACTCCACCCTCGACGGCGACTACCAGACGTACAAGGCCGAGTCCGGCGGGTTCGTCCGCGAGCACTTCTTCGGCAAGACCCCGCAGACCAAGGAAATGGTTGCGGACATGACCGACGAGCAGATCTGGAACCTCAAGCGCGGCGGCCACGACTACCACAAGGTCTACGCCGCCTACGATGCGGCGACCAAGTTCAAGGGCAAGCCCACGGTGGTCCTGGCCCAGACGGTCAAGGGCTACGGCCTGGGCACGCACTTCGAGGGCCGCAACGCGACCCACCAGATGAAGAAGCTGACCCTGCAGGACCTGAAGGACTTCCGCGACCACCTGCGCATCCCGATCAGCGACGAGCAGCTCGAAGCCGATCCGTACCGGCCGCCGTACTACCACCCGGGCGCCGACGCCCCGGAGATCAAGTACATGATGGAACGCCGCGCCGCCCTGGGCGGGTCCGTTCCGGAACGCCGGACCGAGCACAAGCAGCTGCACCTGCCCGAGGACAAGGCCTACGAGGTGGCCAAGCGCGGTTCCGGCAAGCAGCAGGCGGCCACCACCATGGCGTTCGTCCGGCTGCTGAAGGACCTGATGCGGGACAAGGAATTCGGTGCCCGCGTGGTGCCGATCATCCCGGACGAGGCGCGGACCTTCGGCATGGACTCGTTCTTCCCGACCGCCAAGATCTACAACCCCAAGGGCCAGAACTACCTGTCCGTGGACCGCGACCTGGTGCTGGCGTACAAGGAGTCCCCGCAGGGCCAGATCCTGCACACCGGCATCAACGAATCCGGCTCCGTGGCCGCGTTCACCGCCGTCGGGTCTTCCTACGCCACGCACGCCGAGCCGCTGGTGCCGATCTACATCTTCTACTCGATGTTCGGCTTCCAGCGCACCGGCGACTTCTTCTGGGCCGCCGCGGACCAGATGGCCCGCGGCTTCGTGATCGGCGCGACCGCCGGACGCACCACGCTGACCGGCGAAGGACTGCAGCACGCCGACGGGCAGTCGCCGATCCTGGCCTCGACGAATCCTGCCGTGGTCACTTACGACCCGGCCTACGGGTACGAAATCGGGCATATCATGCGGTCCGGCCTGGAGCGCATGTACGGCGGGAACCATCCGGACCCGAACGTGATGTACTACCTGACCGTTTACAACGAGCCGATCCTCCAGCCCGCGGAACCCGAGGAACTGGACGTGGAAGGCCTGGTCAAGGGCATCTACCTGCTGGCTCCGGCCAAGATCGACGGGCCGCGCACCCAGCTGCTGGCCTCCGGCGTGGCCGTGCCGTGGGCGCTGGAAGCCCAGCAGCTGCTCGCCGAGGACTGGGGCGTGTCCGCAGATGTTTGGTCCGTGACCAGCTGGAACGAGCTGCGCCGCGACGGCCTGGCCGCCGAGGAAGAGTCCTTCCTGAACCCCGGTTCGGAGCCGCGCAAGCCGTTTGTCGCCCAGCAGCTCGAAGGCGCCACCGGCCCGATCGTGGCGGTCAGCGACTACATGGCGGCCGTGCCGGACCAGATCCGGCAGTACCTGCCCAACGAGTTCGCCACCCTCGGCGCCGACGGCTTCGGGTTCTCCGACACCCGTGCCGCCGCCCGGCGCTTCTTCAAGATCGACAGCCACTCGATCGTGGTCCGGGCGCTGCAGATGCTGGCCCGCCGCGGCGAGGTCGACGCGAACGTGCCCAAGGATGCGTTCGAGAAGTACCGGCTGATGGACGTCAACGCCGGCACCTCGGGCAACGCCGGGGGCGACTCCTAACCCCGACGGCGGCGCCACTATCCAGGCGGCGGACCCGGCCTTTCACGGCCGGGTCCGCCGCCTGTTTTAGTAGGAACCACACAAAAGACCGAATGGAGCTTGCACCGGCGAGTGCGTATGCTCATTGCATGCCCCAAGCCCGGACCGACACCGCCAAAGCTGCTGCGCAGCCTCCTGCTCAGGCTTCTGCGGCAGCCTTCTGCGCAGCCCGCCTCGGGGGCCGCACGGGGCCGCCGAAACTGCGTGCCGGGCAGGACGCCGAAAAGTCCGCGGCGGGGCCTGCCGTAGAGTCCGCCGGGAAGTCCGCCGGGAATAAGCCGGCGTCGGCGCCATCAACCGCACGTCGCCGCGCCGCCGCCGGGCGGAAGGCCGACCGCGCGGCCACCGGCAACCCCGAGACCTTGGAGCGGCTGCGGTCCAAGATCGGCGCCCTGGCCACCGCGACGCTGAAGCGGCTGGACTCGGACCTGCCGTGGTACCGCGGGCTGCGGCCGGATGAACGGTCCGCGCTGGGCCTGGTGGCGCAGAAGGGCATCGCGTCCTTCGTCACCTGGTACGAACGCCCTACCTCCCCCGCCTGGGTGATGAACGACGTCTTCGGCACCGCCCCCACCGAGCTGACCCGCTCCATCAGCCTGCAGCGCGCCCTGCAGCTGATCCGCGTGGTGGTCGAAGCGGTGGAGGACGAAGTCCCGGACCTCGCCGGCGGCAGCGACGAGGCCCAGCTGCGCGAAGCCGTGCTGCGCTACTCGCGCGAAGTGGCCTTCGCCGCCGCCGATGTCTACGCCCGCGCCGCCGAGACCCGCGGCTCCTGGGACACCCGGCTGGAGGCGCTGGTGGTGGACGCGATCCTTCGCGGCGAAAGCTCCGACGCGCTGCGCTCCCGGATTGCCGCCGTCGGCTGGAAGACCACCGGCCCGATCACGGTGATGGTGGGCGGCTCCCCCGGCGAACCCGGCCCCAGCTTCGTGACCGAACTGCGCCGCGCCAGCTCGCGCTACGCCGCGGACACGCTGGTGGGCATCCAGGGCGACCGGCTGATCCTGGTGCTGGGCGGGGTGACGGACCAGGACACCGCGTTCGTCCGGCTGGCCGACCTCTTCGGCCCCGGCCCCGTGGTCTACGGACCCGAGGCCCGCTCGCTGGTGGATGCCAGCAGCTCGGCGCAGGCCGCATTCGCCGGACTCAGCGCAGCGAAGGCCTGGCCCGCGGCGCCGCGGCCGGTGGCGGCCAACGACCTGTGGCCCGAGCGGGTGATGTCCGGCGACGATATTGCCCGCCGCGACCTCTACAAGTACATCTACGTTCCGCTGGTCAACGCCGGCAACGGGCTGGTGGAAACGCTCTCCAGCTACCTGTCCCTGGGGCATTCGCTGGAAGCCACCGCGCGCGAACTGTTCGTGCACGCCAACACGGTGCGCTACCGGCTGCGCCGGGTCTGCGACGTGACCGGCTGGGACCCGCTGCTGCCGCGGGAGGCCTTCGTGCTCCAGACCGCGCTCGGCGTGGGCCGCCTGATCGCTCCGGCACGAAGTCCGAAGGACCGCGCGCCCTCCCGGTGATAGCCTGCGGCAATCGGTACTACCTTGTAGACTTCCTACAAAGCGGTCCGGCGAGCTTCGTGTGCCGAAACACCGTGGAAACCGTCTCCTCTTTGGAAAGCTTGAATACGTGCTTGCAATAGTCTGCCCAGGCCAGGGCTCCCAGACGCCCGGATTCCTCAGCCCCTGGCTTGAGGTACCCGGCGTGGCCGAACACCTCGGGCTGCTCAGCGACATCGCGCAGCTGGACCTGCTCTCCCACGGCACCGTGTCCGATGAGGAGACCATCAAGGACACCGCGGTCGCCCAGCCGCTGATCGTCGCCGCCGGCCTGCTGGCCGCCCGCGCGCTCACGGCGGACGAGGCGCTGGACCTGTCCACCGTCGTCGCCGGCCATTCGGTCGGCGAAATCACCGCCTCCGCGGTGTCCGGCGCACTGACCGAGAACGATGCGATGAACTTTGTGCGCGAGCGGGCCAACGCGATGGCCCGTGCCGCCGCGCAGACGCCCACCGGCATGAGCGCCGTGCTCGGCGGAGATCCGGACGAAGTGCTGGCCGCGATCGAGGCCGCGGGCCTGACCCCGGCCAACGCCAACGGCGGCGGCCAGACCGTTGCCGCCGGCACGCTGGAGCAGCTGCAGGCCTTCGCCGCGAACCCGCCGGCCAAGGCGCGGGTCATCCCGCTGAAGGTGGCCGGCGCCTTCCACACCGAACACATGGCCCCGGCGGTCAGCGCCCTGGAGAACCTGCGCCCGCAGCTGAAACCGGCGATGCCGTCGCTGACCCTGCTCTCCAATTACGACGGCGAACCCGTCGTCGGCGGCGAGGAGAACCTGGACAGCCTGATCGCCCAGGTCTCCCGCCCGGTGCGCTGGGACAAGTGCATGGAGAAGATGCTGTCCGTCGGCATCACCGGGCTGCTGGAACTGCCGCCCGCCGGAACCTTGGCCGGACTGGCCAAACGCGGCATGAAGGGCGTGGCCACCATGTCGCTGAAGTCGCCGGAGGACCTGGACGCGGCCCGGGCCTTCATCGCCGAACACACCGAACAGACCCCCGTCCTGAACAGCATGTCTGGAGAATCCGAGAAGTGAGCACCCCCGTCATCCAGCAGACCCCGCTCCGCGACTTCTCGCGCGTGCTGGGAATCGGCGCCTACCGCCCCGACGTCATCGTCACCAACGACGACGTCTGCCAGTGGATCGATTCCTCCGACGAATGGATCCGGCAGCGGACCGGAATCGTCACCCGCCACCGGGCCAACGCCAACACCTCCGTGCTGGACATGGCCGAAGGCGCCGCCAAGGAAGCGATGGCCCAGGCCGGCATCACCGGCGACCAGCTCGGAGCCGTGATCGTCTCCACCGTGTCGCATCCGTACGCCACGCCGTCGGCCGCCGCCGCGCTGGCCGACCGGGTGGGCGCCACCCCGGCCCCCGCCTTCGACATCTCCGCCGCCTGCGCGGGCTACTGCTACGGCATTGCCCAGGCCGATGCGCTGGTCCGCTCCGGCACCGCCGACTATGTACTGGTGGTCGGCGCGGAGAAGCTCTCCGACGTCATCGACAACACCGAGCGGACCATCTCCTTCCTGCTGGGCGACGGCGCCGGCGCCGTCGTGGTGGGCCCTTCCGACATCCCGGGCATCAGCAAGCCGGTCTGGGGTTCGGACGGCAGCAAGTGGGACACCATCAGCATGACCCACTCGCTCAGTTCGGTGCGCGAACTGTCGCTGGCCGCCGAGGCCGCCGGCTCGCTGTCCGCCGTCTCGGACACCTTCGACGCAAAGGACAATAAGCTCTGGCCGACGCTGCGCCAGGACGGGCCGTCCGTGTTCCGCTGGGCCGTCTGGGAAATGGCCAAGGTGGCCAAGCAGGCGCTGGCGGCCGCCGGCCTGCAGCCGGAAGACCTCGCCGCCTTCGTCCCGCACCAGGCGAACATGCGCATCATCGACGAGATGGTCAAGCAGCTGAAGCTGCCCGAGAGCGTGGTCGTGGCCCGCGACATCGCGGACGCCGGCAACACCTCGGCCGCCTCGATCCCGCTGGCAACCCACCGCCTGCTGCAGGAGAACCCCGCGCTCTCCGGCGGATTGGCACTGCAGATCGGCTTCGGCGCCGGCCTGGTGTTCGGCGCGCAGGTCATCGTCCTGCCGTAGACTGCCTTGCGGTAGTCGGGCCTCCCCTACATTCCCACCAGAACCAGGCCGCAAAACGCGGCTTGAAAACCCGTCCGGACACCGTCCGGCAGCACAAGAAAAGGAGCCACCATGGCTAGCAACGAAGAAATCCTGGCCGGTCTGGCCGAGATCGTCAACGAAGAGACCGGCCTGGCCCCGGAGGCTGTCGAGATGGACAAGTCCTTCACCGACGACCTGGACATCGACTCCATCTCGATGATGACCATTGTGGTCAACGCCGAGGAAAAGTTCGGCGTGCGCATTCCGGACGAAGAGGTCAAGAACCTCAAGACCGTCGGCGACGCCGTCAACTTCATCGTCAACGCCCAGGCTTAGTTCCGCGTTGCCCGGGCGCGCCCGGGATTCGGCGGCCGGCGGGAGATCCCCCAGTCCGGCCGCCGCACCAGATTTATCGCCCAATCACTATTGAGAGAATGAATCAATGGCACGCAAAGTAGTCATCACCGGCCTCGGCGCCACCACCCCGATTGGCGGCGACGTCCCCACGATGTGGCGGAATGCCCTCAAGGGCGTTTCCGGGGCCCATACCCTCGAAGATGATTGGGTGGCCAAGTACGAGCTGCCGGTGACGTTCGCCGCCAAGGCCAGCAACCGCCCCGACGAAGTCCTGACCCGGGTCGAAGCCAAGCGGATGGATCCCTCCACCCAGTTCGCCGTCGTCGCGTCGCGCGAAGCCTGGAAGGATTCCGGCATCGAAGAGGTGGACCACGACCGGCTGGCCGTGGCATTCGCTACCGGCATCGGCGGCGTCTGGACGCTGCTGGACGCCTGGGACACGCTGCGTGAGCGCGGCCCGCGGCGCGTGCTGCCGATGACCGTTCCCATGCTGATGCCCAACGGCCCCGCGGCCGCGGTGAGCATGGACCTGGGCGCCCGCGCCGGCGCGCACACGCCCGTCTCCGCCTGTGCGTCCGGCACCGAGGCCATGTCCATGGGCATCGAACTGATCCGCGCCGGCAAGGCCGACGTCGTGATGACCGGCGGTGCCGAAGCCGCGATCCACCCGATGCCGATCGCCGCCTTCAGCGCCATGCAGGCGCTGTCCAAGCGCAACGACGACCCCGAGCGTGCTTCCCGCCCCTATGACCTGGACCGCGACGGCTTCGTCATGGGCGAAGGCGCCGGCGCGCTGGTGCTGGAGGCCGAGGAACATGCCCTGGCCCGCGGCGCCCGCATCTACGCCGAACTTGCCGGCTCCGGCGTCACCGCCGATGCCTACCACATCACGGCGCCGGACCCCGAGGGACTGGGCGCCACCCGGGCGCTGAAGGCCGCCCTGTTCGACGCCCGCGCCCAGGCAACCGACGTGGTGCACGTCAATGCCCACGCCACCTCCACGCCGGTGGGCGACAAGCCGGAGTACACCGCGCTGAAGGCCGCGCTCGGCGACCACGTTTCCAACGTGGCCGTCTCCGCCACCAAGTCGCAGACCGGCCACCTGCTCGGCGCCTCGGGCGCCGTGGAGTCGGTGATGACCGTGATGGCCGTCTACGAGCGCCGCGCACCGGTGACGATCAACCTGGACAACCAGGACCCGGAGATCCCGCTGGACGTGGTCACCACCGCCCGCGACCTGCCGCAGGGCGACATCATTGCGCTGAACAACTCCTTCGGCTTCGGCGGACACAACGCCGTCGTCGTGTTCCGCAACGTCTAGCAGTTCAGTGTGCCGCCCGCGGGCAGCACGAAAGGGAGGGCGGCCGGTGCTTACCGGTCGCCCTCCCTTTTGCGTTGCTGGAGGAGGGTTTGGAGGCCGGCGGCTAGCCGACCTGGTGCAGCCAGCGCACGGGGGCGCCTTCGGCTGCGTGGCGGAACGGTTCGAGTTCTTCGTCCCAGGCTTCGCCCAAGGCGAGGGACAGTTCGTGGTAGACAGCGGCGGGATCGCCGGCACCGGCTTCGTAGGCGTAGCGGATGCGGTCTTCGCTCACCATGACGTTGCCGTGCACGTCCGTCATCGCGTGGAAAATCCCGAGTTCGGGGGTGTGCGACCAGCGGCCGCCGTCGACGCCGGGGCTCGGTTCTTCGGCCACTTCATAGCGCAGGTGCGCCCAGCCGCGCAGGGCAGAAGCCAGCATGGCGCCGGTCCCCTGGGGCCCGACCCACGACAGCTCGGCCCGGTACATTCCGGGCGCGGCGGGTTGAGCGGTCCACTCGAGATCCGTTCGCTTATCCACGACGGATCCGACGGCCCACTCGATATGAGGGCACAATGCCGAAGGTGCTGAATGCACAAACAGCACGCCACGAGTCATCACAACAGACATCCCATCCTCCATTTGCTGTAGGTACGTCTTCCCCAACGACCTTCAGCCTTGAGACAGATGGAACTTGTCAGTACTGCTGTTTCCGACGCTTTCGATTTTCATTGTGCCGTACAGCGGCGACTTGCGCCAGTGTAACTACCAATGTGCCACTGCGTGTCGCGGATTCGGCCGAAGCAGGCCTGTTCCGGGCACGCGAGCACTGTCGATGGGCAGCTAGTCCTGGCTCGCCGCTCCCGCGTGCCGCGCGCGTTCCGCTAAGCTCGCGGATGCGCCTGCTGGTAGCTGCTGCGCAACCGGTCCACCGAGACGTGGGTGTAGAGCTGTGTGGTCGCCAGGGTGCTGTGTCCCAGAATTTCCTGCACGGCGCGGAGGTCCGCTCCCCCGTCCAGCAGGTGTGTGGCGGCGCTGTGCCGCAGCGCGTGTGGACCGGTGGCCGAGGTATCGCCCAGCAGAGCGAAGAGCCTAGCCGCTACGGAGCGAACTTGGCGCGGGTCCACCCGTTTGCCCCGCTGGCCCAGGAACGCGGCCGGGCCGCTCTCGGCACCGGCAAGCTTGGGACGGCCGCGGCGCAGCCAGTCGTCCATGGCGACGGCGGCCGGCAGCCCAAACGGAACGGTGCGCTCCTTGTTCCCCTTGCCCAGGACCCGGATGGTCCGCCGTTCGTTGTCCACCTCGTCGATGTCGAGGCCGGCCAGTTCGCTGACGCGGATCCCTGTAGCGTAGAGCAGTTCGACCATCGCCCGGTCGCGCAGCGGCAGCGGCTGCCCGTCAGCTGCTTCCTCGGCGAGGGTGCGGAACAACTCGTCCACCTGTGCCGGCCGCAGCACCGTAGGCAGCGAGCTGTTGCGTTTGGGCGCCTTCAACCGCAGCGACGGGTCCGTCGGAATGAGCTCCTCGCGCAGAGCCCAGGCCATGAAGCTGCGCGCCGTCGCCGTGCGCCGCGCCAGCGTGGACCTGGCCATGCCGGCACCGTTCATCGCGCCGAGCCAGGAGCGCAGGGTACCGAGCGTGATGTCCGGAAGCGATGCGGCTCCGGCCTCCGCGGCGAAACCGAGCAGGTGCCGAACATCGGTCAGATAGGCCCGGACGGTGTGTTCAGAGCGGGCGCGTTCAGCACTCAGATAGCGGGCGAAGCCATCCAGAGCCGTATCAAAAGCCTCCGGAAGTGTATGGGTGCCCTGCGCTTCGGGTTTATCTGCAGAGCTCATCCCTTCACTTTGCTGGCCGGACCCGGCGAACTCAAGCAGGCGCACGGCATAGCCCCGATCTTTCTCTCCCGTCCGGCCACGCCCCGCCCCGACGTCGCTCTCGTCGCCTACGTGAGCGTCGCCCAACAGGTATCGCTGTCCGGCCCTCACCCTCTCCTTCCGCGCCGCCAGCCGCCGGCATCCTGCACCGCGAGCCCTGCCGCTTCCAGCCGACCGAGGCCGGCCAGCACCGTGCGGACCGGGAGGCCGGCGACCGTGGCGAGCTTGTCTACGGTGCTTCCGCGGCGAACAGGCAGGGCGTCCAGCAGTAGCAAGTCGTCCACGCCGAGACCGTCGTGGTCCGCCAACGCTTCCTGGGTTCCCGTCTCCAGTGCGGTTCCGACCGGGCCGGCGAGTTCGGCCGCCTCCGCCGCGTCGGTAATGGCCGTTGCGCTGCCGTCGCGGAGCAGCCGGTGCGTCCCGGCCGAGTTGGCGCTGTAGACGGATCCGGGAACCGCGCCCACGCCCCTGCCAAGGCCCGCGGCGTGGTGCGCCGTGTTTAGGGCGCCGGAGCGCCAACGCGCCTCCACCACAATGGTGGCCGCCGCCAGCGCGGCGATCAGCCGGTTTCTTTGCAGGAATCTCCACCGGGTTGGTGCCGCACCGGGCGGCACCTCGGCCAGCAGGATGCCCCGGCTGGCGATGGCCCGAAGCAGTTCCTCGTTGCCTGCCGGGTAGTACCGGTCGAGACCGCCGGCCATGACTGCCATGGTCGAGACTTGGTCCACGTCCGCGGCAAGTGCCGATCGATGAGCTTGTGCGTCAATGCCGTAGGCGCCGCCGGAGATGACGCAGTACCCCCGCTGCACGAGTCCGTTGCTGATGTCGCCTGTTACCTGGTTGCCGTAGTTGGTGCTGTCACGGGAGCCGACGACGGCAACCGTTGCTCCGACCGCCGGGATGCCGTCTGTGAACCTGCCTCGTGCCCAAAGGCAGAGCGGTTCTCCGAGCCCGAGATCGGCCAGGGCCGCCGGCCAGACGGCATCTCCGGGAATGAGCAGCGCGCCGCCGAGCCTGCCCACGATAGCGAGGTCGCGTTCCGGCGCTAGATCCTTGATCCGCGGCGCCCAGCGTTCCAAGGCATCGGACAGCGGTTGCGCATTGCCGGTCGATGCCTGCCGGTCCAGGGTCCTGAGCAGCTCTGCCTGCAGACCGTGCCCGGCGCTCACCTGCCCGGTGGCGATGCGCAAGGCATCGAGCGGGCCGGCAACGGCAACCAGGGCCAGGCCGATCCAGTCCGACGGTTCCATCAGCCGGGACAGCGCCGCCCGGGCCAACCGCTCGTCGTCGGAGGGCAGTTGCGTCATTCGGGTCATCTCCTCGTAGCTGGCCGACACTGGTGGGGAAAACACGCTCAGGCCGCCTTGACCTGTTGGCGGAAGGTCAGCGCGGTGCTGACCGCGTCCCGATCCGGCCTGTCCAGACCGGCTAGGTCGGCGAGCGTCCATGCCACGCGCAAGACACGTGTATAGCCGCGCCCGGTCAGCACGGCCTTCTCCATGGCACGGTCCAAGTCGCGGGTGACAGCCGGTGATGGCCGCAGCTTGCCGGTGAGCAGTTCCCCGCTGATCTCCGAGTTCAGCCCGATTCCCCACCGGCGCAGCCGCTCCCGCTGGGCAGTCCGGGCGGATGCGACGCGGCCGGCGACGACCGCGCTGCTCTCCCGGCTGGTGCCGGCGGCCATCATCCCCACCGTCAGCCGCTGCAAGGTCAGCTGCAGGTCGATGCGGTCGGTCAAGGGATTGGAGAGCTTGCCGAAGTAGCGGCGCTTCTGCTCGGCGGTACAGGTGCAGTCCAGTCCCTTGCCTCCGGAAAGCCCGCACGGACAGGGGTTGGCGGCCATCACCAGTTGGAAGCGGGCCGGGTAGGCCGCACTTCCGGCGGCCCGGTGCACCACCAGCTTTCCGCTTTCCAGCGGCTGGCGCAGGGCGTCCAGGACCTGCCGGTCGTACTCCGGCGCCTCGTCCATGAAGAGCACGCCGCGGTGGGCCCTTGAAGCGGCGCCAGGCCGGGGCAGGCCGGAACCGCCGCCGATGATGGAAACGGCGGTGGCTGTGTGGTGGGGGCTCTCGTAGGGCGGGCGCCGGATCAGTTCGGTGAGCGTCGCAGCTGTGGCGCTTAGCGAGTGGATGGCGGTGACCTCCATGGCGTGATGGTCAGGGAGGTCCGGCAGGATACCGGGCAGCCGTTCGGCCAGCATGGTCTTCCCAGCCCCCGGCGGGCCGACCAGCAGCAGGTGGTGCCCACCCGCGGCGGCCACTTCCAATGCCATTCGGGCTTCCTGCTGGCCTGCCACGTCTGCCAGATCCGGTGCCGGACCGGCAGGGGCAGCGGCAGCCGCTGTGGGTTCCAACCGAGGTCCCGGCACGGCGAGGTTGAGCCGGTCAGGATCCGCCCCGAAAGCCAGGAGCACCTCGGCTAGCGTCTCAAAGCTGCGAACTTCCGCGCCCGGAACCAGAGCGGCCTCCTCGGCGTTGGCCGCAGCGACGGCCACCTGCGCATAGCCCGCGTCCACAGCCGCCATGACAGCCGGCAGGACCCCGCTCACCGGACGGAGCCGCCCGTCCAGTCCGAGCTCGGCCAGAAACACCGTACGACCGGCGGGCCGGATGTCGCCCGCTGCTTGAAGGGCTGCAAGCACAATGGCTAAATCAAAGCCGGAACCCTTTTTCGGCAGCGAGGCCGGGACCAAATTGACCGTGATCTTCCGTCGGCTGAGCGGGACACCGGCGTTCTTCGCGGCGGCCTTGATCCGCTCCTTGGCTTCTGACAGGGACGCATCGGGCAAGCCCAGGAGCACGAATGCGGGAAGGGTCTGGCCGATGTCAGCCTCGACCTCCACGATGTGTCCATTCAGGCCCACCAGCGCCACCGAGAACGTCCGCCCGAGGCCCATCAGCCGACGTCCTTCAAGTACTCGATCACAGGCCAGCGGGCCTGCCCGTAAAGCACCGCCACGGCGTCCACCCGCATGGCGGTGCCGGCCAGGCCGTGGTCGCGCAGCCACTGGTGCCCCAAAGACTGGAGCCGCCGGACCTTGGCGTTAGTGATGGCTTCGAAGGGGTGGCCGTAGTCGGTGCTGCGGCGCGTCTTCACCTCGGAGACCACGATGGACGCCCCATCCACGGTGATGAGGTCCAACTCCCCGTCCGGGCTGCGCCAGTTGCGATCGATTACGCGCTGGCCTGCACCCGCCAAATACGCCGCGGCCATCTCTTCGCCGCGCCGCCCGAGTTCATCCTTCGCTCTCATGCCTCCAGCGTGGCGTGGCGCTGTCCGTCGGCGCAGGATGGACGCGACGGATGTGGATGCCGCATCAGTGTGGGTTACCTGTGGAGGACTGCTCGTTCAACCGCGCAGGTGACGCTGAAACCTTGCGCCCCAGCACTCCTGCCGCTAGGCATCCAGTCAGCCGCCGAGGCCGTCCTTGGGCAGGGTGAGGTCGTCGTTCTTGGTCAGTTCCTCGACGTTGACGTCCTTGAACGTGATCACGCGGACGGACTTCACGAACCGGGCGGAGCGGTAGACGTCCCAGACCCACGCGTCCTGCAGGGTCAGGTCGAAGTAGACCTCGCCGTCGGCCGAGCGGGCCTGTAGGTCAACGTGGTTGGCCAGGTAGAAGCGGCGCTCCGTTTCCACGACGTAGCTGAACAGGCCGGCGACATCGCGGTACTCCCGGTAGAGCTGCAGCTCCATATCGGTTTCATAGTTCTCAAGGTCTTCGGCGCTCATGTATCCATCCTGCCCCAGATTGGCTGGCGGTGTTTAGTTGGCAATGTCGACCGCGGGCATCAGCGGCTGATCCGGCGTCAGCCGCCAGCTCCGGCGGTGCAGATCGGACGGGCCAATGCCCAGCAGGGCGGCGCGGTGTGCGGCGGTGGCGTAGCCCTTGTTGATCTCCCAGGCGTACTCCGGATAGTCGGCCGCGTAGCCGGTCATCATGGCGTCGCGCTCGACCTTGGCCAGCACGCTGGCGGCGGCCACGCTGAGGCACTGCAGGTCCGCCTTGATCCGGGTCAGGACCGGGGCGTCGCAGCCCGGCTGGGCGGCGTCGTCGAACAGTGACGGCTCGCCGGCGGAGAGCCAGTCGTGGTTGCCGTCCAAAATCACGATGTCCGGGCGCGCGGTGGCCACTACCTGGCCCCAGGCGCGGGCGCCGGCGAGCCGCATGGCCGCCATCAGGCCCAGCGCGTCGATCTCCGCGGCGCTGGCGTGGCCCACGCCGTAGGCCAGTGCCCATTTCTGGATCTTGGGCACCAGTGCCACCCGGTCGGCCGGGGTGAGCAGCTTGCTGTCGCGCACGCCGCGGATCTGTTTGGCCGACGTCGCGTCGATGGCCACCATCCCTACACTGACCGGCCCGGCAAGGGCCCCGCGGCCCACTTCGTCCGCGCCGGCGACCAATCGGTGTCCGGCCTCGACGAACGAACGCTCAAAACGCAGCGTGGGGGCTTTGGTGGTCACTGGGACTCGTTCTGACGGGCGACGGCGGGCGGTTCGGTGCCGGTCGCAGCGGAAGGTGCCGGCACGCCGTCGAACACGTCGGGGTAGTTGCCCAGGAAGCCCAGCCGGTCCAGCGGCCAAGCGATGACGCTGGCCTTGCCCTCGACGGATTCCACGGCGACGAAGCCCTTCGAGGCCTCGTCCTGATGCTCGCGCGAGTCCGCGGAATGATTCCGGTTGTCGCCCATGACCCAGATTTTACCCTCGGGCACGGTCACGTCGAAGGGGATCCGCGTGTTGTCCGAGCCGGGGGCCAAGTAAGGAGACTCGTTCAGCGCTTTGCCGTTGACCGAGATCCGGCCGTCGGCGTCGCAGCAGACCACATGGTCTCCGCCCAGACCGATGACGCGCTTGACCAGATGTTGCTGCGAGGCATCGGGCATCAAGCCGACGAAGGTGAGGAACTGCTGGAACCAATTGCCGGCGTTGTGCTCCCCATTGGGCGGCAGCCAGCTGAGGTTGTCTTGGAAAACCACCACGTCGCCGCGGGTGAGCGCAAACGGCTGCGGCACCAGAAGGTTGACGAAGATCCGGTCGTCCACCTCCAGCGTGTCCTCCATCGAGGTGGACGGAATGAAGAAGGCACGGAAGAGGAACGTCTTGATCAGGAAAGAAAGGACGACGGCGACCGCGACGATCGTGGCGATCTCCTTCAGCCACGACAACAGCGAGTTCCGCCCGGCGTTCTTGCGTTCGCGGTTATTGCGATCGCGCTTCTGCGGCCCGGAGGCGTCCGGCTGGTATCCGCCAGTGTCCTTCGGGTCGTCCTGGTCCATGCTCACTATCCTCAATTCTCCGCGGGCTGGTCCGCCGGCTGGGAACCCAACTGTATCCGGTCCAACCCGGCCGCACGGTCCAGCGGCCAGATGACGCTCAGCGGCCGACCGATGACCCGCTCAACTGGAACCATACCTCCGCCGGGCGCACCCAGGAGGGCACGGGAATCGGCCGAGGCGGAGCGATGGTCCCCCATCAACCACAATCTATCTTTGGGCACCTGAACGGAGAATTCCACATCGCTGGGCGCGTCGCCGTCGAAAATGTAGTCCTCCTGCACCGGTTCCCCGTTGATCTGCAGGCGGCCGTCCGGGCCGCAGCATTTGACGGTGTCCCCCGGCAGCCCGATCACGCGTTTGACGTAGATGGTGTCGCTGCCGGCAACGCCCAGCCACTGGCCGGCCTGCTGCAGGAGGTCCACGAACGGGGAGTTGCCGCTGTTGAAGGGCGCGAACGAGCCGCGGCCGTCGAAGACCACCAGATCGCCGCGCCGGATTTCACCGAAGTGGTAGTCGGTGCGCGAGACCAGCACGCGGTCTCCGGTCTCCAGCAGCGGCTCCATGGAACCGGAGGGGATGTAGTACACGTCCACCAGCGTGGCCCGCACGATGGCGCTGAGCACCACCGCGCAGACCACGATGGCCAACACAAAACGCCAGCCCGGAAGTCCGGACCGGCGTCTTGGCGGTTCCCCGGAGGCGTCCGGGGAACCAGAGATTTGCTGCACTGCTTAGATCAAGAAGCTGCTGGTTGGCAGCTTTACTTGGCGGTGCCGAAGTCGCGCTTCTCCTTGATGCGGGCAGCCTTGCCGTGGCGCTTGCGCATGTAGTACAGCTTGGCGCGGCGAACGTCACCCTTGGTCACGACCTCGATGTGGTCGATGATCGGGGAGTGTACCGGGAAGGTACGCTCCACGCCCACGCCGAAGGAAACCTTGCGGACGGTGAAGGTCTCGCGGACACCATGGCCCTGGCGGCCCATCACGTAACCCTGGAAAACCTGGATACGGGCGGTCTTGCCTTCGATGATGTTCACGTGCACTTTGACGGTATCGCCGGCGCGGAACTCGGGAACGTCGCGCAGGGATGCTGCGTCGACAGAGTCGAGGATATGCATTTCTCACTCCTGGTGAACGCCACAGGTCATTCACTTTGGTTACGGCGCGACGGTCAGGGCGTTGCCTGCAACAGTCGCTGCCGAAATTCAAGAACCGGCACGTCCGGGAATCGGCGGCCGGCGAATCCAGCTGTTGGCAGCGCTCCCCCTGTGGCAGGATCGCGCCCAGCGGACACAATCCTCTATTTTGCCACATGGCGCGGCCGAAGCTGTAATTCCGGCGCAATGTCGGTTGCGAAGTCCGGGGCTACCTGCGAGGTCGGGTGCCGGCGCCGAGGTCAGGGGCTGGCTGCGAGGTCTGCGGCAGCAACCCCCGACTTGGTGGGGAGATATCCCCCTGGCTGCGAGATCAGGGGGTGTGCGGGGTCGCCTCGACGGCAGCCCCTGACTTCCCCGTAGCGGGCTGGATCTGCGTGGGGCTGATGGCGTAGCCGAGCGCGCTGAGGGTGGCACGGTCCGCCTTGTCCAGCGTCTCCGGGTCCAGCGCAAGGATCAGGTCCGGGCGGCGTTCGGCGGTGCGGCGCAGTTGTTCGTCGCGGCGGTGCCGGGCGATCTTGGCGTGGTTGCCGCTGAGCAGTACTTCCGGAATGCCGCGGCCGCGCCAGTCCGACGGCTTGGTGTAGACGGGGTACTCCAGCAGCCCGTCCGAGTGCGACTCCTCCACCAGCGATTCGGGATTGCCGACGACGCCGGGCACCAGCCGACCGACGGCCTCAACCATCGCCAGCACGGCCACCTCTCCCCCGTTGAGAACGTAGTCGCCGAGGCTGACCGGCCGCACGCGGAAGTGCTCAGCGGCCCACTCAAGGACGCGCTCGTCGATGCCTTCGTACCGGCCGCAGGCGAAGACCAAGTGGTCCTCGAGGGCGAGTTCGTAGGCAAGGGCCTGGTTGAAGACCTCTCCGGCGGGCGAGGGAACGATCAGGATCGGGAGGGCGGCGGCGGGCTGCACGTGGGTGTCCGCGGGGGTCTCCACGCGTTCGCTGGCGCTCACTTGGTCGACCACCGGGGACGGCTGGCGCTCACTTGGTCGACCACCGGGGCGTCGCTCACTTGGTCGACCACCGGGGTGGGGACCAGCGACTCCAGTGCTTGGGCCCAGGGTTCCGGCTTCATCACCATGCCGGCACCGCCGCCGTAGGGCGTGTCGTCGACGGTCCGGTGGCGGTCGGTGGTGAAGTCGCGCAGGTCGTGCACCTGCAGCTGCAGGAGCCCGTCCTGCCGGGCTTTGCCGATCAGCGACAAATCCAGCGCGGCCAGGTACTCCGGAAAGATGCTGACGACGTCGATGCGCACCTAGCGCTCCCCCTCGCCGTCGTCGGGGGTTTCCTGCGCGTCGGGGGCGTTCAATTCAAACAGTCCGGCCGGCGGCGTGAGCCGGACGAAACCGGCTTCCACGTCGACCTCCGGCACGATGGCTTCGACGAACGGCACCAGGACTTCCTCGCCGTCGACATTTTCCACTATCAGCAGGTCCTGGGCGGGCAGGGTGTTCAGTCCGGACACCTTGCCGACCACCTCGTCCCCCACGCGCACGTCGAGGCCGACCAGTTCGTGTTCGTACCAGGCATCGTCGTCGTCCTCGACGTCGTCGGTGTCGATGAAGAGCTTGGCGCCGCGGAGCTCTTCCGCACCGTTGCGGTCGGAGACTTCGCGGAAGCCCAGCAGCAGGATGTCCTTGTTCCAGCGGGCGCTGCTCACGGTCAGCGGGCCGAGGCGTGCCGGCTCCACGGTCAGTTCGACGTCGGGCACGAAGCGATCGGCCGGCGCGTCGGTCAACACCTGCACGGTGACCTCGCCCCGAATGCCGTGCGGCTTGCCGATCCGGGCAACTTGTAGCTGCATGCAGACTCCTTGAATAGAAACGACGTCGGGTGAAAAACGTCCGGCCCCTGGACCATTAGCTGGTACAGGGGCCGGAGGTTATGGAATGGGTGCCCGGCGTGACGCCGGGCAGCGCCGATCCGGATCAGCGTCGGCGGTCGGTATCCACCACGTCGACGCGGACCTGCTCATCGGCCAAGGCGTTCACCACGGTGCGCAGTGCGCGGGCGGTGCGGCCCTGGCGGCCGATGACGCGGCCCAGATCCTCCGGATGAACACGCACCTCGATGATGTCACCGCGGCGGTTATTCTTCTGCGTGACCTTGACGTCCTCGGGACTGTCAACGATCCCGCGGACCAGATGATCGAGCGCTTCGGCCAGCATTACTCAGCCTTTTCGGCTTCGTCTGCAGCTTCCTCGGCCGGAGCCTCGGCAGCTTCTTCCTTCTTGGCCTTCGGGGTGATGGCCTCGGGGATGATCACGGAGCCCTTTTCGGGAGCCACGAAGGCTTCCTTGGCTTCCTTGGTCTTGAGAGTGCCTTCCTGGCCCTCAATACCCTTGAACTTCTGCCAATCGCCGGTGATCTTGAGCAGGACTGCAGCCTGTTCGGTCGGCTGGGCGCCGACGCCGAGCCAGTACTGGGCGCGCTCGGAGTTGATCTCGATGAACGAGGGCTCTTCGGTCGGGTGGTACTGCCCGATCTCTTCGATGGCACGGCCGTCGCGCTTGGCGCGGGAATCCATGACAACGACGCGGTAGTGGGCAGAGAACTTCTTACCGAAGCGCTTAAGGCGAATCTTTACGGCCACTGTTGTGGTCACTCCTGGTTCTGAAAATGGGCGAACCCGTATGTCTGCTCCCGTGGGGCGGGCCATGGTTGGGGTTCAAAGGACAAGATGCATACACGGAGAGAGGGGCCGCGCAGATCGAGTACCTGTCTATTGTGCCAGATAGGAACCAATCCGCGCGACTCGACGGCGGGTCGGGGTTTGCGGCGGGTCTCCACGCGTTCGCTGGACGGTCTCCACGCGTTCGCTGGCGCTCACTTGGTCGACCACCGCTGGGCCGACTACCGGGGCTTAGGCTTCGGCGGTGCTGGACCAGACGTAGAGCTGCTGGCGCTCGGCTTGCTCGGCCTGCGACGCCAGCTGCGCGATCCGGCGGACGTGGTCCTCGGCGATCTCGCCGCTGAACGGCATGTCCTCTTCGGCAGCCCACAGCGAGGCGACCTCCGGGATCAAGGAGGCACCGGCGTCGTCGGTGTGGGTCAAAAGTTCAGCCAGCGACTGGACCATGGCGTCCGAGGCCACCATCAGGTAGTCGCTGGAGACGTCGGCCATGTCCAGCGACTCGCCGCCGGCGGCTGCGACCGCCTTGGCAGCCAGGCCGCCGAGGATCTCAACCTCCAGGTCGGTGATGCCATTGAGGCGGAGGCTGGGGGCATCCCCGACCGCGGCCATGGGTCCGTCGGTTGCGCCGCGGGATTCGACGCTGGCCTCGAGTTCAGCGGCGCGCCGGACGGCGGCATCGTGGGTGGCAACGAAGATTTCGGTGGTTCCGGACATGTGCAAGCCCTTCCGCGGCTAGACCGATGGTTCTCGTTCAGCCTAGCCGCACCGGACGGGTTTCCGCTTAGCCGACGGCGATGCGCAGCTGGTTGCGCCACGGGTCCTCGAAGCGCAGCTCGGCGCCGGTGTGGTGATGCGAGATGCCGGCGCTGGTCAGACGTTCCGCCAGGGCGCCCACCTCGTCGTCGGTGGGCACGTGGATCAGCACTTCGCCCAGGCCCAGGGTGTCCTTGCGAGGACCTGCGCCGCGGCTGTTCCAGACGTTCATGGCCATGTGGTGGTGGTAGCCGCCGGCGGCGACGAACAGCGCCTGGCCGTGCCAGCCGGCCGTGCGCTCGAAGCCGAGGGTCTTCACGTAGAACTCTTCGGCCGTGTGGGTGTCGCCGACCTGCAGGTGCACGTGGCCGATCCCGGCGCCCGACTGGCGCTGGTTGGCCAGCGACTCCTCGGTCAGGTGGCTCTGCAGGTAGGTCTGGGGGTTCAGGGCCAGGCTGTCCATGTGGACTTCCTTGCCCTCGGCGGTCTCGTTCCACGACCACTGGTCGCGCGGGCGGTCCCAGTAGAGCTCAATGCCGTTGCCCTCCGGGTCGGTGAAGTAGAACGCCTCGCTGACCAGGTGGTCGGCGCTGCCCGTAAAGCGGGAGGGGTCGGTCTGCGCCGCAGTGGCCACGGTGGCCGCCAGGTCCGACTGGTTCTCGAACAGGAAGGCGGTGTGGAACAGGCCAGCTTCGCCGCGGGCCGGCAACTGCAGCCCGGTGGCCGGCGCCAAGTGGAGCAGCGGCGTGGTGCCGCGGCCCAGGAAAACCCCGCCGAGTCCCTCGGAGACAGGATCCAGCCCCAGCGCCTGCTGGTAGTAATTGGTCATGTTCTTCATGTCCCCCACCTTGAGCATCACGGTACCCATGCTGAGGTCGGCGGAGAGCAGGTCCTGGGGGTTTACTTGAATGTTCATGTAAATATAATACTTGAAGCTTCACGTTTATTCCAGTCCTCTTTTCCGGGGCTGGAGGCCACTCGACTTGCCAGTGCGGAGCAGCGCCGCCGGGCCAGCGACGGCAGGTCCCGCCGCCGGGGCGGCAACTGCTCTCACCGGGTCCGGCCGCCACCGCCAGGGCGGCAACCGCTCTCACCGGGTCCGGCCGCCAAGTCCAGCCTTCAGATCCCGCCGCGGCGTCGAATGGCACCGAACTGTCCACACGTCGCCCTGCAGCCGATCCCGCTGCCGCCCCCGGCCGGTAACCTGATCCATAAGGGACAAAACAAGCCAGGATGCTGCGATGCAATGGTGGGAACCGGTCCTCGCCGTGGCCGGCGGGCTGGCGCTGCTGTATGCCCTGATGCTCCTGGCCTTGTGGGGGTACGCGCGGCGACATCCGGACACCGTCAGCATGCGGGACGCCTTGCGCCTGTTGCCCGACCTGCTCCGCTTATTGCGCCGGTTGGCGGCCGGCCCCGAACTGCCGTTCCGCACGCGGCTGCTGCCGATCCTGCTGCTGGTCTATCTGGCGTCCCCCATCGACTTGGTTCCCGATTTCGTTCCGCTGCTCGGCTACGCCGATGACGTGCTGGTGGCCGCCTGGCTGCTGCGCGCGATGGTCCGGTCGGCGGGACCGGAGCCGCTGCGCCGGCATTGGCCCGGCACCGAAGCCGGGCTCGACGCCGTCGAACGGCTGGCCGGGGTATCCGGGGATCAGCGGCGCCGGCGGTAAGCCAGATAGCTGCCCAACGCAACATCCCCGGCGGCCTGCAGCACCAGCCCCAGCGCGCCGGCACGCAGCAACCGGGCGTTGGCCGGCCGGCGACCCGCGGCCCGGAACAGCAGCGCGGCCCCGGCGGCCGCCGCAGCGGCACTGCCGGCCAGCATGCCGGGGCGTGCGACGACGGCGCGCTGCCAGGCGGCCAGCGGCCCCTTCCCTTCGGCGGGGGTGCTGGCCAGTTCAAGCAGTGCTTTGCCGAGTGACTGAACCGCGAGGGTCTCCATGCCGGGGACCCGGTCGGGCTGCAGCGAACCTTCGGCCAGCCGTGCGGCGACCGGCGGCAGTTGCAGGAGTTGGCCGGCGCGGGCCAGGATTCCCGGCTCGTCCGGAGAGGCCATGAGCTCCTGGAGTCCTTGAACGGCCCCCGGCTCCAGTCCGAGGACTTCGCTGAGCCGCCGCGGATCGGGGCCTTCCGGATGCACAATCCGGCCGAGCAGCCGCAGCGCCTCGGCATCGGCGCGGGAGGCCGACGGGAACGGCTTGGCTGGCCCCTCCCACGCGTGCCAGAAACTGGTGTCGGGCTCGCGTCGGGTTCCGGGCAGCCATGCCTCGACCGCGCGAAAACCATCCAGGTCCATGAGCGCCACGATGGGTTTGGCCGAGGCGGGCCAGTTGTAGAGCCCCGGCGCCACCTCGCCGTGAACCAACACGATCCGCTGTCCGGACGCGGGCCCGCCAGGGCTTCCCTCACCGGATTCCAGGACGTGGACTTCCACGCCGTTGAGGGCGCCGAACATCATCAGGTCCTCGCGCCGAAATTTGCCGATCAGTACGGTGCGCAGCTCGGCGGCATCCGGTGCTTCAAAATCCTCGGCGTCGTCGGGTTCGGGCACGACCTCCAGTTCCAGCGCGGCTTCCGGTGCTGGCGCCTCGTATTCGATGCCATCAATCTCCACCGCCGCGCCCAGATCGGCGGAGAGCCCGCGGACCAGGGCGGCGACGTCCGGGCCCGGCACCGCTTTGCCTGCGGTATCCAAGACTGCCGCGCGCTGTTCCGGGTTCACGGCCAGCAGCACGGACACCACGCTGTCGCCGGGCTGCGGAACTCCCCCGGCGAAGGCACCCAGCAGGGACCGGTTGGTGAATTGCTGCTGCAGCGCCGCCACCCCGGCCTCGTCCAGCGGCCACGGCCACCACAGTTGTCCGGACGCCGGTTCCCAGCCTGTTTGGTTCATAGCTCAACGCTAGCAACCTCTGCTCGGTCCGGCTGCGCAGCGACGGGCGGAAATCATCGGGTCAGTCCGGCAGCGGCTTGCCGGCCAGGAAGGCTTCGAGCAGTGCTTGGCCCTGGTCCGAATCTTGCGGGCGGTGGTGTCCGCCGGCGTGCCGGTGGATGGCGCCGGTACCGGCCAGATAGTGCGCGACCTCCTCATACAGCGGCTCCCAGCCGCCGGTGACCACCAGCGTGGGCAGGCCCGGGACAATGTGCAGCGGCGCGTTCCACGGCGGCGCCTGCAGCCGGGCCCGCTTGGCCTGTGCCCGGTCGGCCGCGGTGGCCAGCGGCAGCGCTTCGGCTCCGACCACCAGCCGGACGAACTCGCGCTGGTACTCCTCGTCGGTGAGCTCACCACGGGCAGCGAACAACGGCTCCAGCCGTTGGCGGTAGGCATGGGTGGCGGGCAAATCTGCGGTCAAGGACAAGCACGCCGGCTCGAACAGCGTCAGCGAATGCACCTTGTCCGGGTGCTCCACGGCGGCCATCATGGCGGCGACGGCGCCCTGCGCGTGTGCCACCACGTGGGCACCGGCGCCGAGATGCCGGCCGACAATCCGCGCGTCTTCATCAAAGTCGGTCGGCAGCGGGTCGGCCTGCAGGTCAAACCCGTGGCGGCGGAGGAACAGGCAGTCGTAACGTCCGGCCAGCCGGTGCTGATGCGGCCAGGCCGCGGCACCGAAGCTGTCCGTGCCGTGGACAAAGACCACCCGCTCTCCGCTGCCGAATGCCATGGGAGAAATACTAAACGCCGGACCCGACAATTCCTTTGGAGCCGGCCGCTGGTTCGGTTTCCCAGACCTGCGGCGCCAGCTCCCGTTCCGGCACACGCGACTGCGCTGTCCGCAAAACCTGTCCGTTGCGCAGTTCCACCACCGTGAGCAGTTCGTGGGCGCGGAGTCCGGCGGCCAGCTGGGCGGACTGCGCACTGTCCAGGACCGCTTCCGCTTGTTCGACCGGGAGGAAGACGGCCTGTCCCCCGGCACCCGCGGCGAGCTCGCCGCCGTCGTACGTTCCGCCGTCGTACACAAAGGTGATGGCTTCCGCCGCCGCGGCAGCCACCGGCTGGTAATCCAGCGCCAGGATGCGCCCCGGCGGCACCGGCAGGGAGGATTCGGCGAGCACACGGGACGCCGCGGACCGCGGGTCTTCGCCGGCCCGGACCGCGGCAGCCGGCAGCTCGGGGCCGCCGGCACCGTTCAGCAGCACCACGGAACCGCCGACGCTGCGTACGATGACCACGACGGCGCCCTGCCGCCGTCCGGCCGGGCGATCCACGCCGCTGTGTGCCTGCTCTGCCACAAAACTCCTTCGCTGCGCTGCCTCGCCGGTGGGGCTAACGACCCTGGTCGTCTCTGCCTAAACGATTCAGCAACCCAGCTTACCTTCCCCCTTCATTTCCCTTTTCATGCCGAGTGCCCCGCCGGACTGACCGGCGGGGCACTCATCACTGCAGGTGGAATCCGGGCGGACTACTTGCCGAGGAACTTCTCGAAGCCCTTGGGCAGGTTCAGCGCAGACGGATCAAAATCCTGTCCGTCCTGCGGGGCACCGAAGGCACTTCCGGCCGGGACCGATGCCTTGTTCTTGCGCCGTTCCTCGGCCTCGCGCAGTTCCTGCGCCGCCTTGGCCGGGTTGCCGGAGCGGGCCTTCTTCTTGCCCTTGGCGGCCTGCTGCTTCTTGCGGGCGCCGCCGAAGCCGCCGGGGCCGGCCACGCCGGGCATACCCGGGATGCCGCCGCCCTGCGCCATCTTCTTCATCATCTTCTGGGCCTGGCCGAAGCGCTCCAGCAGGCCGTTGACCTCGGAGACGTGGACGCCGGAACCCTTGGCGATGCGGGCGCGGCGGGAACCGTTGAGGATCTTCGGCGCAACACGCTCGTGCGGGGTCATCGAGCGGACGATCGCCTCCACGCGGTCGATCTCGCGCTCGTCGAAGTTCTCCAGCTGCTGGCGCATGTTGGCGGCGCCGGGCATCATCATGAGCATCTTCTTCATCGAGCCCATTTTGCGGATCTGCTGCATCTGGGCGAGGAAGTCGTCCAGCGTGAAGTCTTCCTGGTCGGCGAACTTCTGCGCCATCCGCTCGGCTTCGCCCTTGTCCCAGGACTTCTCCGCTTGCTCGATCAGGGTGAGGATGTCGCCCATGTCCAGGATGCGGTTGGCCATCCGGTCCGGGTGGAAGATCTCGAAATCGTCCAGGTTCTCGCCGGTGGACGCGAACATCACGGGCTTGCCGGTCACCGACGCGACGGAGAGCGCCGCACCGCCGCGGGCATCGCCGTCGAGCTTGGAAAGGACGACGCCGGTGAAGTTGACGCCTTCGTTGAACGCCTGCGCGGTATTGACCGCGTCCTGGCCGATCATGGCGTCGATCACGAAGAGGACTTCGTCCGGGTTGATGGCGGCGCGGATGTCCGCGGCCTGCTGCATCATCTCGGCGTCGACGCCCAGCCGGCCGGCGGTGTCCACGATGACCACGTCGTACAGCTTCTGCCGCGCTTCGGCGATGCCGTCGCGGGCCACGGCCACCGGATCGCCGGTCACCGAATCGAACTCGGACTGCACGCCCGGGTGCGGGGCGAAGACGGGCACGCCGGCGCGCTGGCCGTTGACCTGAAGCTGGGTCACGGCGTTGGGGCGCTGCAGGTCGGCGGCAACCAGCAGCGGGCTGTGGCCCTGGCCCTTGAGCCACTTGGACAGCTTGCCCGCGAGCGTGGTCTTACCCGCACCCTGCAGGCCGGCGAGCATGATCACCGTCGGCGGGTTCTTGGCCAGCTTGATGCGGCGGGTCTCGCCGCCGAGGATGTTGACCAGCTCGTCGTTGACGATCTTGACGACCTGCTGGCCCGGGTTCAGGGCACCCGAGACTTCCTCGCCGAGAGCGCGTTCCTTCACATGGGCGGTGAACTCGCGCACCACGGGCACGGCGACGTCGGCGTCGAGCAGGGCACGCCGGATTTCGCGCACGGTGGCATCGACGTCGGCCTCGGACAGGCGTCCCTTGCCGCGCAGATTCTTGAAGGTTGAGGTCAACCGGTCAGAGAGTGAATTGAACACGCGCCGTGTCTACTTTCGTCGATCTGGTTCACAATTCCCGGGCCACGCCGGAGTTCAGCTCTTAAGGGTATCAACTGGCGGTGGCCTCAGTCGCGCCCCCATTTGACTCCCGCTTCTGCGGATGCCGGAACCACGCTGGTATGCCGGGACCGTCTTCCCCGCAACTGCCACCGAAGCGTTCCCTCCGCACCGTTCCCACCTCACGGCTTCCTCCGCACCGTTCCCACCTCACTGCTTCCTCCGCACCGTTCCCTCCTCACGGCTTCCTCTGCACTGTTCCCTCCGCGTTGCGGCCGTGGCAAGGTGGGGGTCGTGAGCGCTGAACAGACCGAGACCATGGACGCTTCCTCCCCCGTTACCGGCGGCGCAATGCAGATCAAGACGCTGTTGATCTTGGGGGCTTCCGGCGATCTGACGGGCAGGCTTCTGCTGCCGGGGCTGGGAAAACTGATCGCACAGGGCAACACCATCGGGCTGAAACTGGTGGGCGCCGGGTCCGATGACTGGGACGACGCGCGCTGGCAGCAACGGGTCAGCCGTGCCTTTGATTCCAGCACGGAGGCCGCGAACGACGACGGACGGCAGCAACTGCTCGACGTCCAGCAGGGCACCCAATACCACTCGCTCGACGTGACCGCCGAGGGAGCCTTGGCCAAACTCCTGGCTACTCTGGACGGTCCGGTGGCCGTGTTCTTCGCCTTGCCGCCCGCGGTCAGCCAAAAGGCCTGCGAAGTGCTCCGGCCCGAGGATGTCCCGGAGGGGACCCGGCTGGTGCTGGAGAAACCGTTCGGCACCAACCTGGAATCGGCAACATCGCTAAACAAGACATTGCTGAAACTGGTGCCCGAGGACCATATCCACCGGGTAGACCATTTCCTGGGCAAGGCGACGGTCTTCAACATCCTTGGCCTGCGCTTCGCCAACCGCCTGTTGGAGCCCCTGCTCAGCAATGAACACGTGGCCAAGATGGAGATTTTCTACGATGAATCCCTGGCCTTGGAAGGACGTGCCCGCTACTACGACGGCGCCGGTGCCTTGCGGGACATGATCCAGAGCCACCTGCTGCAAGTGATGGCGCTAACGGCGCTGGACGCGCCTGCCACCATCAACGAGCGGGACCTGCGCGATCGCATCGGCAGCGTGATGCGGGCCAGCAGCGTCGACTCCGATTTTGCCAAAAGCACTCGGCGGGCCCGCTACACGGCCGGCCGCATTGGCGACCGCGACATACCCGACTACGCCGCAGAACAGGGCGTGGATCCGGCGCGGAAAACAGAAACCCTTGCTGAGGTTGTGGTTTCGATCAATAACAGCCGCTGGGCCGGCGTGCCGTTCCTTCTGCGCTCAGGCAAAGCCTTGGCCCAGCCGCAGAAGGAAGTCATCATCACCTTCAAGCCGGTCAGTCACCTGCCCGTGGGGTTCAAGGGCATCGACGCACCGACGCGCTTGAGGATTGGCCTTGGGCCCGAAACCCTGCAACTGGAGATTGACGTCAACGGCCCTAAAGACATCTTCGTCCTGGACCGGGCGGTTCTGAAGACAGATCTGCATCCGGCCGATCTCCTGCCCTACGGCGAAGTCTTGGAAGGCGTCTTGCACGGCGACCCGCTGTTGTCTGTTCGTGGAGACGTCGCCGAGGACTGCTGGCGGATTGTCGAACCAGTACTTAAGGCCTGGGAAAACGACGAGGTGCCGCTGGAAGAGTACGAGGCCGGCAGCAACGGGCCTGCGGGCTGGGACACGTCCCGGAGCGACAACCCGCTCCCCTGATTGGAAGCATCGCGGATACGTGACGGCATAGGTGCCGCCGCGCATAGGCAGCGACCGGAGGGGCAGCGAGCACTCCTTCTATCAGAAGGGCGGTGGCGTTTCGTCGCATCGTTCGCCATCTTCTCCGTCAGCGGGCCCTCCTGCTGCGCTTTTTCCCCGACTAGCTGCATTGCCGGCCTGCTCTTGTGCTGTGGGGTAGGTGAGTGACCAGCCTTCGTCGGGGGTGGTGGTGTGGGTGTGTCCGGAGCGGGTGGTGAAGTGCAGGGTGCCGTCGTTGTCTTGGGTGACGGTGCCGCGGCCGTGGTGTTTAGTTTTGTGGCCGGGTTTGCAGTGCGCGCTGAGGTTTTCGGGGACTGTTTTGCCGCCGTCTTCCCAGGCGATGGTGTGGTCGATGTCGCATTGGTCGGCGGGGACGGTGCAGCCGAATTCGCGGCAGTGCCGGTCGCGTAGCCGGATAAGGCGTTTGAGCCATTCGGGCGGGATACGCAGGTCTTTGGCGGCGGCGATGGCTTGGCCGTAGTCGTCGGTGAGCACGAGGAGCCATGATTTGGCCAGCGCGGTGAGGTTGCGGGTCATCTCCGGCGGGATGGGTCCGTAGCCGGTGAGTTCGCCGGGGTCTTCGGCCAGCCCGAGCAGGGTGGTCAGCGGCGCGGTGACTGCGACGGAGGCGGTGGCGTTCGCGCCGCAGCAGGTGCAATGTGCCTGACCGGCGGCCGCGTTCCTGGGCGCCGCGTCCCCGGCGGAAGTTTCGCTTTCCGCCGCGACCCTGGCTTCCCCGGGTGTTGTCGTCGCCGCAGCGGCGCTGCCGCTGCCGGCGGCGGGGGCGGGTTGGTAGGCGTGGTCGGGGTAGCGCAGGAGCATATCGGTGAAGACATCGGCGCGGAGCTGGCCGAGGGTGCGGGTCTCCTCGGCGGTCTGCAGTTTCCTGGCGTGGGCCTGCATCAGGTTGTAGGCGAGCAGGGCTTTCTCTGCCGAGGTGCGGATGAACAGTTCGGCCATCCCGTCGTCCTGCGGGAGGTATTGGACGGTGCGCCGTTCCATCGCGGCCCGGTGCCGGGTCTCAAGGGGTACGGGGTGCAGCCGGTCGCGGGCGGCGCGGGCGCGGGCATGGACGGAGTCAAGGGTGATGGTCCCGGCGCCGGGCAGGACCGTGTCCTCGTACTCGGCCAGGGTGCCCGGCGGCAGGTCGGCGCCTTTGCGGGCGATCGCCGCGGCGCGGGGCAGGTCGAGGGCGCCGCGGTCCAGGGCGGCCAGGGTGGCGGGCAGGTGGGTGGCGATCTGGTGCGCGTCGGCCAGTTCCGCGGCCGCCTGCCGGCGGGGCACGGCGAGGATGGGGGCGAGTTCCTGGCCGGCGTGCCGGCAGATCCCGTCCGGCGCGCCGGCATCGGCGCCGGTGGCGGGCCGGAGCACGGCCATCCGGTGCAGGCCGCGGGTGCGGCGGGACTGGGTCCAGGCCTCGTGTTTGCGGACGGCTTTGAGGTATTCGAGTACGGACCAGTCGTCGAGGCTGCCGGGGTCGGTGCCGGCGAGCAGCCCGGCCAGTTCCGCCGGTTCCAACTCCCGCCAGTCCTCCTCCCACAGCTCCCGCACCGCCGGCGGCGACTCAACCCCGGCAGCAGCGTCCGGGGCGGAGGCACCGGCTTCAACGGATGGTGCAGGAGGTTCCTTCGAACCATCAGTGGGCTCGAGGGCAATAGGAGCGTCAGCGGCGCCGTCGCTGTAACTGGAATCGCCACCGGAGAGTTCTTGGGAGGACACGGCCCCGGGATCGGAAGAAGGCATCGACGCGGAGTCCGAGGGCTTGGCGGTGGAGCCGGAGTGTTCCTCCGGCTCCTGCGCCTCGTCCAACGGTTCCGCTGCCATACTTCAACGCTACGCAGCGCAAGCCCCGGGTAGAACGGGCGTTCGACGTATGTGCACAAACGCCAGGAGGCACGGCCCTGTGGAGGACAACACGGCTGCCCGAGGTGAGGAAGCGGCTATGGAGGGTGTCGGTGACGGTCCCAAGTCAGCCATCATGACGGTTGAATACTGAGCCACCCGTTCCGAACGATTGGCTGGGTGATCACGGTGAAAGATTGGGCGCTGATTCGGCGGTTTCATCTGGCCGGCAGAATCGACTATGAGCCCGGTGCCAAATCCAGTGCGACCCGACCTTCCTGGGTCCTCCGCAGTCGCTACCCTGGAACTGCACCCTGGTACAGGGTGAACTGGTTGGCTTGCTCCATGAACGCGTGGCCGACAACCGGCCCGTCGACCGAGCCGGTATGGATCCACATCGCGGATTCGACAAAGCTATAGGGATTGTTCCCGTAGGGCGGGTAGCCCCAGGGCATCTCGTAGTTGTCGAAGACGTTCGTGAGGTACCAGGTCCCGAAGGTGCTGGTCAGTTGCACCTGAGTGGCGATGTTGCGCCCACTCACCGGTGATTTCCAGGTCTTCAACGCTTTCCACTCCGCGTTGTTCCCCACGTGGAAGGTAAGGGCGCCCTCCGGTGTGCCATTGGGCGTCCCAAACGAGTTGCGGCCGATCTCCAGAATCGGTTGGAGCGGAGCCGAGCCTTTGGGCGCGCCGTACCACTGGCGCCAGGTGAAGACGTCGCCATTGTTGAACGTCAGCGCCCCCCAGGTATACGCAGTCGTCCATGGCTGCTGCACGGAGTTGAAGTTCCCCCACTGGTGCTCAAACCAGATCGTGCCCGTGAGATGGCGGGTCTTGCCGCCAATGGTGACGGTGCCCTTGCTGCTCGAAATCGGACCGGTGTAGTAGTAGGACAGCGCGTACATGTTTGCGGGATCCAGATTCTGCCCGTTCCAGGGAATGTTCTGATTCTCAAAGCCGCCAAGCCCGACCGGCATGTAGCCGTACGGTGACTTCGCCGTGTTCTCGAGGTCCATGGCGAGTGGTGAGTTCCCGTTATTTGCGGCAACACCCGTGAACTTGAAGCGCCACGTGTCCGGCTCGGCACGGTACACCGTCGTGAATTCCACATTCTCGCCCTTGGCGTTGTACTGGAAGTCGTCCGGCGAGGTCGAGTCCGGCGGCCGTGTCGCCTGCAATGAGCCAACAGCAGTCGGCTGGTGCGCCCAGATCAACTCCTTCTTGGCGAAGTCTCCGAACGAGAAACTGACGCCTTGCTCCCACAGCGAGGGCCCCCCGGGAGCACTCGGGTTGTTAGTGATGTTGTAGAAAATGCCGAACTCTTCCCCGGTGTCGTCATCGGTGAAGAAGCCGGTCCAGTAATGCCACTCCTGGAAATGGCCGGTGTCGTAGATTCCGCCCGTGTGCCATTTGTGGTCCTGCGGCAAGAGGTACAGGGCATGGCCGCTGACTTTCTGGAGCGCGCCAGACTGGCCGTTGGAGACGGCGCTTGCCGGAGGAGCGATAACCGCCTCCAACAGACCCGCCGTGGCGGCCATAGCAAGACCAGATCCCAAGACCTTACGACGGTTGATTCCTGTTCCTGACGCGTGGGCGAAGTCCGTACTTTCACCATCGCGCTCGGTCAGCGGGCGATGTTTCTGCTCTTTACTCTCATACATAGCCAAAACCTTCTGGTGGCCCCCAGTGGCCTTCGTAACCGCGGTCGACTGATCGCGGATACGTCGCGGGTCCGTGGTAATGGTCGGCCGATCCGGGCGCCGCGCATCAAGCGCTTTATAGGAGAGAATGCGGCTCCGGGCATCCGGTTCGAGCATTTCTCGCGGAACTTGGTGCGCCCGGGACCGGTAGGGCCACGTTCGCAACTGTCACGTTTAGGTTCGCCCCCCACCAACATTCCAGTTCCACCTGCGGCGGCGCCCGGGCCGGTGCTCCCCAATTCACATCGACCTCGGCTACTCCACGCTTCCACATGGCAACCTCCCGAGAGACCGCTGCGAAGTATGCTCCGATTCACCTCATCCAGCATCCACCCGGATGTTAATGCAGGGCAAGACTCACAAACCCAAGTCGACCAACTCAACACAGATCAGGCGTCTCCGCCCCGAGCTCATCAGCACACTGCGTGCTTTGGCGCCGGACGCCGAATACCGGATGGCGGACGCCGAATGCCGAATGCCGAATGCCGAATGCCGAAGACATTTTGCCAGATCTGGCCAACTATGACAGTGCCTTCGGGGCGTCCTGAACGTCAACGTGGCTCAGTTCCCAGCCCGCAAACGGGCCCATTTTTCGGCACCTCTACGGGCCGCACCCGCCAAGTGACCACGGCGAGAGGCGAGCATCGGGTGCCAACTGGTTCGTCACGCGATTGGCTGGCCCCCCACCACGCTGAGGCATGCGCGCACAGCAAAACCCGGCTGCCCGGCCGCCACAGGGGGCGGCCAAAGCAACCGGGCTTTGGAGCGAGCCGGAGAATACGCGGCCTAGATGGCTGCCTCACCACGTTCGCCGGTGCGCACCCGCACGGCTTCTTGGACGTCCACCAGCCAGACCTTGCCGTCGCCGGCGTGGCCGGTATTGGCCGTGGCCACGAGGACATCAACGATGTCGTCGGCCTGTTCGTCCGCGACCAGCACTTCGATGCGGATCTTGGGCAGCAGGTCCACGGTGTATTCCGCGCCGCGGTAGACCTCGGTGTGGCCGCGCTGCCGGCCATAACCGCTGGCCTGGCTGATGGTCAGTCCCTGGACGCCGTAGCTCTCCAGGCTGTTGCGGATGGCGTCGAGCTTTTGCGGCCGAATGATCGCGGTGACCAGTTTCATGCGTTGACCTCTTCCTTGATGGCGGATCGTGCGCCGTCGTTATGCGCGCTGCGGTCGGTGGCCGGGTGCGGGATGAACGTGCCGCCGGTGCCCAGGCCGCCGAACTCGTAGGCGGATTCGGCGTGCTGGGTCAGGTCCACGCCGGTGACCTCTTGCTCTTCGGTTACCCGGAAGCCGATGGTCTTGTGGATCGCCAGGCCGATGAGGACGGTGAGCACCGCGCAGAACACCACGGATACTGCCGCCGCCACGGTTTGTGCCCACAGTTGGGCGACGCCGCCGCCGTAGAAGAGGCCGCCGCCAACACCCTCGACGGGCAAGGCGATGAAGCCCAGCGCCAGCGTGCCAACCAGGCCAGCCACCAGGTGCACACCCACCACATCCAGCGAGTCGTCATAGCCAAACCGGTACTTCAGCCCGACCGCCAGCGCCGCCAGCACGCCGGCCACCACGCCCAGGCCAACGGCGCCCACCGGGGAGACGTTCGCGCAGGCCGGAGTAATGGCCACCAGGCCCGCAACCACGCCGGACGCTGCCCCCAGCGAGGTGGGACGGCCGTCGCGGACACGCTCGGTCACCAGCCAGCCCAGCATCGCGGCGGCCGGAGCGGCCATGGTGTTGATCCAGATCAGGCCGGCTTCCTCGGTCGAAGCCGCCGCACCGCCGTTGAAACCGAACCAACCGAACCACAGCAGAGCGGCGCCAAGCATCACCAGCGGAATGTTGTGCGGGCGCTGCGCCGGGTCCTTGCCGAAGCCCTTGCGCTTCCCCAGGATGAGGGCCAGTATGAGGCCGGCCACGCCCGCGTCGATGTGCACCACGGTGCCGCCGGCGAAGTCGATGGCCTTCCCGGCCCACGCCCCGAGGGCCCCGTCGGCGCCGAGCAATCCCCCGCCCCAGACCATGAAGGCCAGCGGGCAGTAAACCAGCGTGACCCAGATCGGCACGAAGACCACCCACGCGCCAAACTTTGCCCGGTCGGCGATGGCACCGGAGATGAGCGCCACCGTGATGATCGCGAACGTGGCGCCGTAGCCTGCCTTTATCAGGTCCTCGGTGTTGAGCAGCGACTCAAGGCCGAAGGCGGCAAACGGATTGCCGAAGAGCTGAACCACTCCCTGGCCACTGCTCATGGAGTAGCCCCAGAGCACCCAGACCACCGCCACCAGCGCGATCGCGGAAAAGCTCATCATCATCATGTTCAGGGCCGATTTGGCCCGGGTCATGCCGCCGTAGAAGAACGCCAATCCCGGCGTCATGAGCAGCACCAAGGCTGCCGAAATCATTACCCAGACGTGACCTGCTGACAGATCCATCTTCACGCCCTCTCGTCCTTCGGCAGGTAGCTTCCCGCCGCTGACTCAAGCCTGACCACGGCGTGTTTCGGCAAACCGGAGCGTGTATTGCCGGGGTGTTACAAGAAACCCGCCCAGGTAAAACCGGCTTGTCCGGCGTGTTTCGGCAGTGTTACGGCGGCAAGCGCACGACGGCGGTGCCGCCTCGCAGGGTCGGCGCGACACTTTTGGCGGCGCGGCCCAGCACCTTGAACGCACGACGGCGGTGCCCGCCTCGCAGGGTCGGCGCGGCAGTTTTGGGCGGGGCGGCCCCGCGTCTTGAAGAACGACGCCGGTGCTCGCCTGGTCCTGCGGCGTCGGCCCACTGCCACTGCCACTGCCACTGCTGCAGCCACAAGGACATCAATCCAACCGGGCTAGGCTTAATGACATGCCAGTTTCACGGCGCACGGAGCGCCATAGCCGCCTGCCCGGTCTGCAACGTCCGGTCCGGGAGGCGCAGACGCCGCTGCCGCGGGATATCAAGGTCTTGATTGCGGCGGCTTTTGTGATCGCGCTCGGGTACGGTTTGGTGGCGCCGGTTCTGCCGCAGTTCGCCGCCAGTTTCGACGTCGGTGTGGCGGCCGCCAGCGTCATCGTCAGTGTGTTTGCCTTCGCCCGACTGGTGTTCGCGCCCGTTGGCGGCGCGCTGGTGGGCCGCTGGGGCGAGCGCCGCGTCTACCTCACCGGGCTGCTGATCGTGGCCGCTTCAACCGGCGCCTGCGCGATGGCGCAGGACTATTGGCAGCTACTGATCTTCCGCGGCCTCGGCGGCCTGGGCTCCACCATGTTCACGGTTTCGGCGATGGCGCTGATCCTGCGACTAGCCCCGCCGAACGGACGCGGCCGGGTCTCCAGCCTCTACGCGGGCACCTTCCTCATGGGCGGCATCCTGGGTCCGGTGGTCGGCGGACTGCTGGCCGGGTTCGGGCTGCGGATGCCCTTCGTGGTCTATGCCGTGGCCCTGGTGGTGGCGGCCGCCGTCGTCGCCGTCCTGCTGAAGAAGCCCGCGCCCAGGACCGCCGACGACGGACCGGCGCCGGTCGCGATGGAACTGCGCGAGGCACTGTCGGATCCCGGCTATCGCGCCGCCGTCGTCTCCGCTTTCGCCAATGGCTGGGCCACCTTCGGGGTCCGGATGGCGCTGATTCCGCTCTTCGCCGCAGCCGTGCTGGGTGCCGGTCCGGCCACCGCGGGACTGGCGTTGGCCGTCTTCGCCGTCGGCAACGCCATGGCCCTGACCTTCTCCGGCCGCCTCGCGGATAGCGTGGGCCGCCGCCCGCTGGTGGTCGCCGGGCTCACCGTTGCCGGACTTGCCATCGCAGCCATCGGCTTCATCGATTCCGTGCCGGTGTTCGTGGCGGCCTCGGTGATCGCCGGCTTCGGATCCGGGCTGCTGGGGCCGGCGCAACAGGCCGCCGTGGGGGACATCATCGGCAATGACCGCACCGGCGGCAAGGTGCTGGCCGTCTTCCAGATGGGCACCGACGCGGGGGCCATCATCGGCCCGGTCCTGGCCGGCATGCTGGCCGACCGGCTCAACTATGCCTGGGCCTTCGGCGTCACCGGTGCGGTCATGCTGGCCTCCGCCCTGCTCTGGCTGGTGTTCGGCCGCGAGACTTTGGTCAAGCCGGTCAAGCAGACTGCGGCGGACTGACCCGCACCAGCAGCCAACAACCTCCGCCGACTCGACATTCGACTGCGCCGGCGATCGCCGTTTCCGCGCCAGGCTCCCGTCTGTAGCCAAGGACCCCGTGCACCGCTAGTCTCTGACCCATGACCGTTGGGGGACGCATTTTCGCGGCGATTGCCGTGCTGTTCTGGGCCGTACTGCCCGGCTTCGGGCTCATCGATCTGTCCACCATGTTCGTGGAGGACTCATACTTCGCCGAGGTTGCGGCGTTGGAGACAAGCTGGGGCGTCCTCGCCACCTTCGCGGTGGCCTTGCCCTTCGGCTGGGCGGCGTTCCGGCCGCGGGACGTCGGGCCGGTCCTGGCCCTGCTCTGGCTGACGACGGCGGCGCTCCTCCTGGGTGCCTTGCTCGGCTTCAGCTTCGGGCCGGTGATCATGGCCGCGGTGCTCGGCATCATGTCCTTGGGCCTGCTGTGGTCCGCCCGGCGGGCCGGTACCCGGTACGAGAAGCCGCTGCTTTTGGTGGACTGGCCGCTGCTGGTGCTGGCCGTGCTGGCCATCCCCTTCTGGGCGGCCTACGCCTGGTACGCCCTCGGCGTGTCGCGTGCCACCGGATCGGTGCCGGAGCACTGGACCATGGGCATCGACCACTGGCCGGTCCAGGGCTCGCTGGGCATCCTGCTGGCCGCGGCCAGCCTGCTGCTGGCCCTCTGGCCCGAGGCCCGTACCCTGCTGGGGACCGTGTTGGCTTTCAGCGCGGTATCGCTGGGTACCAGTTGGCTGCTGGGCCCGGAGACCGAGGGCAGCGTGGACGTGCAGTGGCTGGCGATCGCCGCGTTGGTCTGGGGCTTGCTCATCGCCCTGCGCACGCCGGGCCTCCCGCCCGAACCGGGCTCCCAGCCGACGAGGCCGCGGCAGAGCCTGCGCTCCACCGCGGCCTGAAATCGCGGCCTGAATTCGCGGCGTACTAGTTCAGCAGCGCGTCCACGAAGTCTTCGGTTTCGAACGGGGCCAGGTCATCGGCGCCTTCGCCCAGGCCCACTAGCTTGACCGGCACGCCCAGGCTGCGCTGGATGGCGACGACGATGCCGCCCTTGGCGGTGCCGTCCAGCTTGGTCAGCACGATGCCGGTGATGTTGACGACCTCGGCGAAGACCTTGGCCTGGTTCAGCCCGTTCTGGCCGGTGGTGGCGTCCAGCACCAGCAAGACTTCATCGACCGTGGCCTGCTTTTCGATCACGCGCTTGACCTTGCCGAGTTCGTCCATCAGGCCCACCTTGTTCTGCAGGCGTCCGGCGGTGTCCACCATGACCACGTCGACCTCCTGGTCGATGCCGGCCTTGACCGCCTCGAAGGCGACGGAGGCTGGGTCCGCACCATCGACGTCGGACTTCACCGTGGGAACTCCCACGCGCGAGCCCCACGTAGCCAACTGCTCGGCCGCGGCAGCACGGAAGGTATCCGCGGCGCCCAGGATCACGTCCTTGTCCTCGGCCACCAGCACGCGGGCCAGCTTGCCCACCGTGGTGGTTTTGCCGACGCCGTTGACGCCCACCACCATCATCACGGCGGGGCGGTCCGCGTGGCGCATCACGGCCAGCGAGCGGTCCATGGACGGGTCCACCAGCTTGATCAGTTCCTCGCGCAGCATGGCCTTGACCTGCTCCGGACTCCGGCTGCCCTCCACCTTGACCCGGTCCTTGAGCGCGTCCACCAGCTCCAGCGTCGGGTCCGTGCCGAGATCGGCCAGCAGCAGGGTCTCTTCGATTTCGTCCCAGACGTCCTCGTCGATTTTGTCGCTGGCAAGCAGCGCCAGGAGGCCCTTGCCCAGCGCGTTGTTGGACTTGACCAGCCGGGCGCGCAACCGGGCCAGGCGGCCCTGCACCGGCGCCGGAGTCTCCACCGGAATGGTCTCCAGCGCTGCGGCGTCCTCCGGAATTTCGACGCCGGCCGGGAGCGGTTCCTCTTCGGTGGGCACCCCGATGGGCGGTGCCGTGCCCGTCGGCCCGCGGGGCGCTTCCAGGGTGTCGGTGCCGCCCCCGGCCGGCGGCGCGGCCGGGTCGTTGGCGTCCCGGGTGGTGGTGTAGGTGCCCGGCGGGGTCTTGCGCCCGCGCAGCAACAGCGTTGCCACAAGGCCGATGACGGCGATGGCGATGACTACGTAAATGAAGATCATGGTTGCGTCCACGGGGTCTAGCCTACCGGCCGCCACCACCCGTCGTGCAGCCGCACCGGAGGACCGTTTACCGTCCGCGGTACACTGCGGGCATGTCCACCAAAGGCGAGGACCAGGGCGGGCCGACGGGTGCACCGGCCGGTCGCGAGCAGGGTGCAAATGCCGGTCGCGGGCAGGGTGCGCCGGCGGGTCGCGAGCAGGGCGCGCCGGCTGGTCGCGGGCAGGGCGCGCGGGCCGGTCGCGAGCAGGGCGCATCGCCTCCGCAGCCGCGCGCCGAACCGAGCCTGAAGGGCCCGGCCGCCGACCTGCTGCTGCATGCCGTCCGCGCAAATTTTCTTCAGCTCGCCGAGCTGGCCGGCCCCGCCCGGCGGAACGCCCCCGATGCCGTGCACCAGATGCGCACCACGACTCGCCGGATGCGCTCGGTCTTGAAGGCCTACCGCAAGCTGTTGGACCCACCGCCGGACCTGCTGCAAACCGAGCTGAAGTGGCTCGCCGGCGAACTGGCTGCCGCCAGGGATGCCGAGGTGCAGACCGAACGTTTGGGGCGGTTGCTGGCTGTCGCCGTCGAGGACCAGACCGACGGCAAAGCCCTGGGCCACGAGCAGGACAACGGCACCGGTACGGACCAGCACCCCGACGGGCCCGGACCGGACGGGCCCACGGACGGGGCCGGCGGAAATGCAGCGGTGAATCTAGCCCGGCCGTTGGACCGGCAGCTGGAGCGGACGGTGCTGCCGGGCACGCCCGGCACGGCACCCGCCGTCCGACGCCTGAACGCCGAGCTCGCGGAACGGCTGGACGCCGGACACCGGCAAGTGGTGCGGGCCCTCAACGGCAAGCGCTACCGCCGGCTGGTGACGGACATGGAGGCCTGGCTGGATCAGCCGCAACTGACCCCCTTGGCCCTCGAACCCGCCCGTCAGGTCGTGCCCCGGCTGGTCGGCCGGCAGTTCAAGCGCCTGCGTGCGGCGGCCAGCTCTGCCCTCGCCGCCGCCGAGGGAACGGAACAGGCCGAAAAAGCGCTGCATGAGGCCCGCAAACGGGCCAAACGCCTGCGCTATGCCGCCGAAGCGGCCGCCGCGCTCTCCCCCGTCGGCGCCGCTGACTTGAGCCAGGCGGCCCACGACATCCAGAGCGTGTTGGGCGAACACCAAGATGCCGTGGTGGCACGGCAGCTGCTGCACCGGGTGGCGGCCAAGGCAGCCTACGAAGGCGAGGATACCTTCTTCTACGGCCGTCTGGACGCGCTTGAACAGGCGGCGGCCCAGGAAGCAGTGTCACAGTTCCAGATGGTCTGGCACCGCTTTCCCTCGGCCAAACCGAAGAGCTGGAGCAAGCCGTGGAAGCCCGCCTGACCGCCCGCGACGGCAGAGCCGGCCCGACCGCCGGCGACGGATCAGACCTGCCACGTCAGGCGCCCATGCCGACTGCCGGCGGCGACGGATGCGGCCTGCCACCTCAGCCGGCCGTGCCGACCGCCGGCGGCGGCTTCGGCCTTCCGCCTATGGCGCCCCGGCCAGCCGCCGTACCGACGGCCGCCGCGGCGACTGTACGATCAACGCATGAAGCCGTTCCTGCTCCTGGCCACGCGGGCCGACGACACCGCAGCCGATGAGGAGTATGCGGCCTTCGCCCGGTTCGGCGGCCTGAAGCCGGACCAACTGCGCCGGGTTCGGCTGGAAGCCGGGCCGATGCCGGCCATCGATTTGGACGACTACAGCGGCTTCATCCTGGGCGGCAGCCCCTTCACCTCCAGCGACGACGACGCGACCAAGTCGGCCGTCCAGCTGCGGGTGGAAGCCGAGCTGGAGCAGCTGCTGGACACCGTCGTCGCCCGCGATTATCCGTTGCTGGGAGCCTGCTACGGGGTGGGCACGCTGGGCCGGCACCGCGGTGGCGTGGTGGACCGGCAATACGGTGAGCCGATCGGCGCAGCCCAGGTGGTACTGACCGACGACGGCGCCGCCGATCCGCTGCTGTCCGGCCTGCCGCGGGAATTCAGCGCGTTCGTGGGACACAAGGAAGCCTGTTCAATGTTGCCGGCGGGCGCGGTCCATCTGGCCGCATCCGAGCATTGCCCGTACCAAATGTTCCGGCTCCAGAACAACCTCTATGCCACCCAGTTCCACGCCGAACTGGACACCGAAGGCCTGCTGACCCGGATCTGGATCTACCGGGATGCAGGCTACTTTCCGCCGGACCAGGCGGAAACCGTGATGGAGCAGGTGCGCGGCAAAACGGTGTCCGTGCCGCAGCGAATCCTGCACAACTTCGTCACCCGCTACGCCACCACCTGACGGCACAACGGATCCAACACGACCGACCCCACCCACTGATTACCTACACCGAAGCGAGGAACTGACGTGACTTTGAAAGAGCAGCTGCAGGCCGACGTCGTCGCCCATATGAAAGCCGGGAACAAGACGGCGCTGACCACCGTGCGCAATGTGCTGGGCGAGATCAGCACCAAGGAAAAGTCCGGCAAGACCCCGGTGGAGCTGGATGATGCCCAGACCACCGCCCTGCTGCAGAAGGAAGCGGCCAAGCGGCGCGATACTGCCCGGATCTACACCGAAGCAGGCGAAGCGGAGCGGGCCGCTGCGGAGAGCGCCGAGGCCGAAATCATCGAGGCCTACCTGCCCAAGCCGTTGACCGAAGCCGAGGTGGCCGAGATCGTAGACAGCACCATCGCCGGGCTCAAGGCCGACGGCGTGGAACTGTCCATGCGGCAGATGGGAGCGGTGATGAAGCCGGTCACCGAGAAGGTGGCCGGCCGCTACGACGGCAAGGCGGTCAGCGAGATGGTCCGCGGGCGGCTGGCCCAACAGTAACCGCAGGCACGGCTGAGGCGCCGCCCTCGAACCTGAGCGGGATAGCCGGCGTCAGGCGGGGCAGCCGCCGTCGGGCGGGATGGCGGCGCCAGGCACGGTGGCGGCGTCGGGCGGGATAGCCGGCGTCAGGCGGGATGGCCGGCGTCGAAATCTTTGACGTCGCTGAAGGACAACAGGTCGGTGGCCTCGCCCCCGCGCGTCTGGAGCGGGGACAGCAGGAAACCGGTGTGGTCGCCCAGGTCGACCTTTTTCACGACCCGCCCCACCATGACCCGTGCCGCGTCCGCCAACAGCGGAACGTCCTCCGGTCCCGGCTCCCAGTCGCAGCGGGAGAACTTGTCCACCTCGTCACCGGTGGTTTCGCCGAAGAGTTCTGCGAGCGCCCGCTCGCTGCGCGCCAGCACATGCACCGCGAGGACGCCGGCCTCCAGCGCCACGGGATGGGTGTGGTTCTGCTGCGAGATGCAGACCAGGAACAGTGCCGGCTTCAGGCTGCACTGCGTGGCGAAGCCGACCAGGCAGCCGGACCGCTCGCCGCTGCTGCCCACCGCGGTGACCACGTACATCGGATAGTCGAAGCCCTTCACGAAGTCGCTCATGGGCTGCTCCGACGGTGCCTGTTTCTGCGCCATCTCCCCATCATGCCGTAAATCACAGCGGCCCCGCCCCACCCTCTCGACGGCGGCGTCCGTCTGGTCCGGCGCCACCCCGCTGGCCCGGTTGGTGCCTTGACGGCCTATCTGGTGCGTGGTTGGGTCGAAATATCCCACCCGACCAACCGATCCTTTTCCATGGCCTCTGCACCTTGCACGGTCCATGAGGGTCACCACCAACAACGGGAGGCATTAATTTGAAGAACGTATTTATTCTGGGTCTGACCGATTTCCAGGCCGGCGAACTGAAAACAGTCCGCGGAGCCGAAAACTACACTTTCCACAGCCTGCTGGACTACGACCGACTGGTCGGCGCGCAGGAGATTGATTTCCACGGTTTGCTGGAAGCCGCGCGGCAGCAGTTGAAGGAATTCGACGGCAGCGTGGACGCGATCGTCTCCCACTGGGACTTCCCCACCAGCGTCATCGGCCCCATCCTCGCCAAGGAATACGGCATCGCCGCGCCGACGCTGGAGAGCGTGCTCAAGTGTGAGCACAAGTATTGGAGCCGGTTGGAGCAGCAGGCGTCCATCCCCGAGGTGGTTCCGCAGTTTGCCTCCTTTGATCCTTTCGACGACGATGCCTTGCAGCAGATCGACATTCCGTTCCCGTTCTGGGTCAAGCCGGTGAAGGCGCACTCGTCCAACCTCGGATTCGAGGTCCGCAGCGAAGAAGACTTCAACGACGCCATCGGGCAGATCCGCGCGGAGATCGAACAGGTCGGCGACGCCTTCAACGAGGTCCTGAAGATGGTGGACCTGCCGCCGGAGCTGCAGAACGCCGGCGGCAACACCTGCCTGGCCGAACAGTTTGTTTCCGGAACCCAGGCCGCCCCGGAAGGCACCATGTTCCGTGGAAAGTACAACGCCCACGGGGTCTTCGACATGCACAAGGACGCCGCCGGGACCAGCTTCGAACGGCTGGACTACCCGGCGAACAGCGTCCCGGAGACCGTGCAGCAGCGCATGATCGAGCTGGCCGAGCGGTATCTGCGGCATGTTGGGTTCGACAACGGCTGCTTCAACGCCGAATTCATGTGGGACCAGGCCGAGGACCGGCTCTGGCTGATCGAGGTCAACACCCGCATTTCGCAGTCGCACAGCGATCTCTTCGCCAAGGTGGACGGGGTATCCAACCACGAGGTGGCCATCGACATTGCGCTGGGCGTCGAACCGTCCATGCCGCACCGCAAGGGTGAATTCGCCGTCGCCTCGCAGTGCATGGTCTTCCACGACGAAGACGCCATCGTGACCCGCGTCCCGGGCGAGCTGGACATAGCCCGGCTGGCCAAGCAGATCCCGCACGCCAGCTTCACCCTGCAGGCGCAGGTGGGCGACCGGTTGTCCGAGCTGCCCAACCAGGACAGCTACCGCTACGTCATCGGCATCCTGTATTTGGGCGCCGATGACCGGGACCAGCTGGTGGAGCGCTACAACGCAGCAGTCGACTTGCTGCCGTTCGAGTTCGAGCCCGTCCCCGCCGGCTAGGCAGTTGCCTAGTCCAGCTGCCTAGTCCAGCTGCCTGTGCCGGGCCGCAGCCACGCGGCCCGGCACCCGCGCGCACCCGGGCAGGCACACCCGGTGCAGACATTCCCGGTGCGCAGACCGCACCCGGTGCAGGCACCAAGTGCAGAGAACAGTCGAAAGGAGCACTGAGCACTGCATGAAAACCATCGAGAACTTTCCGCACACAGTCCGCGCCATTGAAAACGTCTTCATTCCGATGCGCGACGGCGCCCGGCTGGCCGCGCGGATCTGGATGCCGGAGGGTGCCGAGCAGCTTCCGGTGCCGGCCATCCTCGAATACATTCCGTACCGCAAGCGGGACAACTCCCGCGGCCGCGACGAACTGAACCATCCCTACATGGCCGGCCACGGCTACATCAGCGTCCGGGTGGACATGCGCGGCAGCGGCGATTCCGACGGCGTAATGACTGACGAATACCGGCCGCAGGAACACGAAGACGCCGAGGACGTGATCGCCTGGCTGGCCGACCAGCCGTGGTGCGACGGCAAGGTGGGGATGATGGGCATCTCCTGGGGCGGATTCAACAGCCTGCAGATGGCCGCCCGCCAGCCTCCGGCCTTGAAGGCGATCATCAGTGCCTCGGCCACCGACGACCTGTACGTGGACAACATGCACTACATGGGCGGCTGCCTGCTGGCCGACAACCTCTCCGAGGCCACCGTCATGTTCGCCTTCAACAGCCTGCCGCCGGATCCGGAAATCGTCGGCGAGCGCTGGCGCGAGATGTGGCACGAGCGGCTCTCCGGCAGCGGCCTCTGGCTGGAGACCTGGCTGGAACACCAGACCCGGGGCGAGTATTGGAAACCGGCGTCGGTCTGTGAGGACTACTCGCAGGTGAAGATCCCGGTCATGGCGGTGGGCGGCTGGGCGGACGGCTACACCAACGCCATCTTCCGGCTGATGGAGAACCTGGATGTACCGCGCCAGGGGCTGATCGGTCCCTGGGGGCACAAGTACCCGCATCTGGGCGTGCCCGGTCCGGCCATCGGCTTCCTGCAGGAGGCGGTGCGCTGGTGGGACCATTGGCTGAAGGACAAGGACACCGGCTTGATGGAAGAGCCGATGGTCCGGGCCTGGATGCAGGACGCGGTCTCCCCCGAACCGTCCTATGAGGACCGTCCCGGCCACTGGGTTGCCGAGCCGTCCTGGCCGTCGCCGAACATCGAGAACCAACGCTGGCAACTGGGCCGTTACGGCTTGTTCCCGGAAGGCTCGCCGGTGGAGCCCGGCGGCGGCGTCGATCTCCTCTCGCCGCTGAGCGTGGGCATGTTCGCCGGCAAGTGGGCGTCCTACGCGGCGCTGCCCGATCTGCCCTCCGACCAGCGCGAAGAGGACGGCGGCTCGCTGGTCTACGAGACCGAGCCGCTGGAGGGTGATCTTGAAGTCTTCGGCCGGCCGGTCGCCGCGTTTGAGGTCGCCTCGGACAAGCCCGTCGCCCAACTGGTGGTCCGGCTCTCCGACGTGGCGCCGAACGGGGAGGCCACGCGGGTCACCTACGGCCTGCTCAACCTGACGCACCGTGACGGCAGCGAGCACCCTCAGCCGCTGGAACCCGGCGAGCGCTACCGGATCGAGATCCCGCTCAACGGGCTGGCGCAGTCGTTCCCGGCCGGGCACCGGCTGCGGCTGTCGGTCTCGACGTCCTATTGGCCGCTGGTGTGGCCGGCGCCGGAACCGGCGACGGTCACCATCTTCTCCGGCGGCACCCTGGACATCCCGGTGCGCAAGCCGCGGGCCGACGACGGCGAGCTGCGTCCCTTCGCGGAACCGGAAGCGGCCGCGGAGCTGGCGACCACGCTGCTGAACCCGGGCAACCACCACTGGCGGACCATCCGCGATCTGGAGACCGGCACATCAACGGTGGAGATCATCAATGACCAGGGCCGGTTCCGGATCGATGACACCGGAACGGAGATCCGGCGGGTGAGCAACGAGTGGTACAGCTCCCGCGGGAACGACGTGAATTCGGTCCGCGGCGAAACCCAGACCATCCGCCGCTACGAACGCGGCGACTGGCGGATCGAGGTGCAGACCCGGACGGTGCTGACCTCCACGCCGACGGACTTTGTGGTGAACGCGCAGCTGGATGCGTACGAGCTGGACGAGGACAAGGGCAATCCCCGCGTCTACTCGCAGAACTGGCAGCGCAGCATCCCCCGGCAGCTGGTCTAAGCCTCGCTCAGCTGATCAGGATCTGGGTCGAAGACTCCTTGAGCTTCGAGTTGGCCCAGTGCATCTGGCGCACCGTCTCGGGGTGGCACTTCTGGGCCACCCCGAGCAGATCGGTGTGCTTGATGCCTTGGGCCGCCTGGGCCAGCATCTCCCAGTCGGCGGAGACCCCGGAGGCTTTCAGGTAGACCTCCCGCAGGTCGCGCAGCAGCAGCAAGGCGACGTCGCCGCGGCGGCCCAGCAGTTCGCTGCCCTTCTCCCGGACTCGGCGCCGGCGCGCCTCCATCGACCACCGACAGCCCGGTCGCCAGCGACCCAGCGAGCGCGTGGAGACCCGCGTGGAGACCCGCCGGAACCTAGGACGGCATTGTTCCGGCCAGCACCTGGTCGATGATGTCGTGGACGCGTTTCTCGGCAAGGATTTTGAAGTGCCCGGTGGTTTCCAGCCGGATGTTCACGCCGCCTTCCAACCAGCAGCCGCCGGGAATGTGCGGGTCGAACGCACTGTAGGCGGAGACGATCCGGTGATTGACGTCCAGGTTCCCCAGCAACTGCCGCAGCATCCGGTTCCTCGGCGAAAACGCCCGGACCATCGGCGTCACGGCAAAAGCCGCGTAGCGGGAGCCGGAAAAGGGGGTCCCGATTGCCACCATCCGCTGCACTCGCCCGGCGGACTCCGCCGTCGTCATCAAGAGTTTGCCGATCAGGCCGCCCTTGCTGTGCGCGATAATCGTCACGTTCTCCAGGTCGTTCCCACGCAGGTAATCGCCCACGACGTCCGCCATCCGCGCGACGCTGCCGACGTTGTAACCCAGCGGCTCGACCACATGCACCGGATGCCCTCGGCCGTGAACATGCTGAATCAACGGGAGCATGAAGGTCCAGGACTCGTAAATACCCGGAATAACGACGACGGGGCTCGCGCTGTGCGCGCCGGCCCCCCGGTACTGCGCCGGGTCGGCCCTGGCGAGGAATCCGCGGACGTGATGCCGGCCGAGATAGATGTAGTCCTCCAGCCAGCCCAAGGCCCGCCGCAGCACCCGGAGCAGCCGCTGCAGCCGGTTCACGACCGGTCGCCGACGGCGGCGTCCCCGCCGGGTCCGGCCGGAACCAGGCACAGCTGCGCCACCGGGACGGGTGAGCGGAACATCATCACGTGTCCCTCGCCGTCGATGTTGTCCACCGTGGTCCCCGGCAGGGCCTCGGCCAGCTCCTGGCACCAATACAGCGGCACGATCGGATCCCGGCAGCCGCGGACGATCCGCACCGGCACCCGCACCCCGGCGATGCGGTCCTCCAGCTTCTGGCCGAGCATCGCCGGCAGCAGGGAGAGGTACCAGCGCACTCCGCAGCGCAGATAGTCGGTCACGACGATCGAGTTCGAAGCCAGCGGTTCCCGGAAGCCGTCCTGGAACAGCCGCAGGCCCTGCTTCCACGCGGTACGCTCGCGGCGGTTGGAGGTCGGCGCCAGCAACACCACGGCGGTGACCGCTCCCGGGTGCAGCAGGGCCAGCTCGGTGACGATCTGGCAGCCCATCGAGTGGCCCACCAGCACCGCGGGCCCGATCCCCAGCCGTTCCATGGCGCCGTGGACCAACCGGGCCAGGTCCACCAGGCCGAGGGCCCGCTTCGGCTTGGGCAGCCCGCCGTGGCCGGGCAGGTCGACCAACCGGACCGTGCCGTGCCGGGCGAGTTCGGCCGCGAGGGGTTCAAAGTACCGGGCTGAAACGCCGATCCCGTGCACCAGCACGAACGCCGCCGGTCCGGATCCGACCGTGCGGACGCGCAGCCGGCAGCCGTCGATGGTCATCAGCTGCGATGCTTCGCCCGGGATCTTCACCGTCGCGCCTCTCCTCCTTAGTCCACCAAGGCCTTGGCGTGCTCCAGCCGCTGCGAGATCACGGTGGTGACGCCGTCGCCGCGCATGGTCACGCCGTACAACGCGTCGGCCACTTCCATGGTGCGCTTCTGGTGCGTGATCACAATCAGCTGGCTGGATTCGCGCAGCTCCTCGAAGATGGTGATCAGCCGGCCCAGGTTGGTGTCGTCCAGCGCGGCTTCCACCTCGTCCATCACGTAGAACGGCGACGGGCGGGCCTTGAAGATCGCCACCAGCAGCGCCACCGCGGTCAGCGAACGCTCGCCGCCGGAGAGCAGCGACAGGCGCTTGATCTTCTTGCCGGCCGGCCGGGCCTCCACCTCAATGCCCGTGTTGAGCATGTCCTCCGGGTCGGTGAGCACCAGCCGGCCCTCGCCGCCCGGGAACAAGCGGCCGAACACCCGCTCGAACTGCACGGCGGTGTCGCGGTAGGCCTCGGTGAAGACCTGCTCCACCCGCTCGTCGACTTCCTTGATGATGTCCAGCAGGTCCTTGCGCGTGGCTTTCAGGTCCTCCAGTTGGGTGCTCAGGAACTGGTGGCGTTCCTCCAGCGCGGCGAACTCTTCCAGCGCCAGCGGGTTGACCTTGCCCAGTGCGGACAGGTCGCGTTCGGCCTTCTTGAGCCGCTTCTGCTGCTCCTCGCGCACGAACGGAACGCCCTCGACCACGGCGTTGCCTTCTTCGTCCACCGGAGCCCGCAGCGCGGCCCATTTGTCGTTCGACGCCGCAGTGGCGACCGGTACCGGTTGGTCCGGCCCGTACTCGGCAATCAGGTGGTCCGGCGTCAGGCCGAGCTCTTCGATGGACCGGGTCTGCAAGGCCTCGATTTTCAGCCGCTGCTGGGCGCGGGCCAGTTCATCGCGGTGCACGGTGTCGGTCAGTTCGCGCAACTCGGCGGCGAGCGCATCGGTGGACGAGCGGACGGTGGACAGCTCGGCCTCCCACGCGGCGCGGACCTCTTCGGCCTCGTCCCGTTCGCGTTCGGCCAGGTCCACCGAGACGTCCAGCCAGGCCAGCGCCTGCTGGGCTCCCTGGGCCACGGCGGCGGCCTTGGCTGCCTGCAGCCGGCGCTTGCGGGCACGCTCTGCAGCCTGTGCCCGGGCATGGCGTTCGGTCGCGGCTGCGCGTTCCAACGACGCCGCCCGGTTGCCGATGGCCGTCAGCTGTTCCTCGCCCGAGCGCAGCGCCAGCCGGGCTTCCATTTCCACCTGGCGTGCCTGGGTCGCGGCGGCGGCGAGCGCATCGCGTTTATCGGTGGACGGTTCGGCCTCGGCCGGGGCGTCCTCGGCGGCCTGTGCGGCACCGAGGCGTTCGGTGATCTCGGCCAACTTCTGCTGCTCGGTCACGATGTTGGCTTCGGCTGCCGACACCAGCTTGGCCAGCCGTTCGCTCTCGCCGGTGGCGGACCGCAGCGCGGAGCCGAGCTGTCCCAGCCGTTCGGCGACGGCTGCCAGCCGGGCATCGGATTCGTGCAGCTGTTCCAGGGCCGCGTCGGCGCGCAGCTTGGCTTCGTCCCGGCGCGAGGTGGCGCCGGCGATCGCAAACTTGGCCCGTTCGCCGCGCGCCGTCGCGGCCTCCAGCCGCTGCGCGGTCTCGTCCACGGCTGCCTGGACTTCCAGCAGGCTGGGGCCGCCGGCGGAACCGCCCCGCGCGGAGCAGGACGTGAAGATGTCGCCCTCGCGGGTGACCGCGGTCAGCCCCGGATCGGCTGCAATCACGCGGGCGGCGGCCTCGAGGTCTTCAACCACGACGACGGAGGCCAGCAGCGCGCGGACGGCGCCCTCGACGTCCTGCTTGGCCTGGACCAAACTGTTCGCCGGGATGGCCCCTTGAACGGTCTCCACGCGGTCGCTGGCGCGCCCTTGGTCGACCACCGAAAGTCGGTCGGCCACCGGGCCGGCGATGAGCAGGTCCACTTGGCCGGCGTCGTCGGCCTTCATCAGTTCCAGCGCCCGGACGGCGGCGTCCGGGCCGGCAACGGCAACGGCTTCGGCCAGCGGCCCCAGCGCCGCGGCAATGGCAGCCTCGTAGCCTGGCTCCACGGTGAGGAGGTCCGCCAGCGGGGCCAGCACGCCGTCCGTGCCGGAGGCCAGCAGCGTCTCGCTGCCGTCCCGCCGGTTCAGCCCGACTTCGAGTGCTTCCTTGCGGGCGGTCAGGGCGTCGCGTTCCCGTTCGGCCTCGCGTTCGTCGGCCCGCAGCTGCTCCAGTTCTGCTTCGATCTCGGCCAGTTCGTCGTTGGCCTCCTCGTAGGCGGCGTCCAGGCCTTCTTCGCCTTCTTCCACCCCGACCGCCTGGGATTCGAGCGCGGTGAACTCGGCCTGGGCGTGGCGACGGCGTTCCTCGCCCTCGGTGATCGACGTGCGGAGCCGGCCCAGCTCCGCCTCGGCAGACTCCACCCGGGAGCGTGCCGCCCCCACCTGGCCGGCCAGCTTGGCCAGACCTTCGCGGCGGTCGGCGGCGGCCCGCAGGATGTTGGTCAGCCGTTTCTCTTCGTCCTGCGCCGCCCGCTCCGCAGCGGCGCGCGCTTCGATCGCATCGTCCAATACCTCACGGCGGTCCTCGAGCTCGAACTCCAGCTCGGCCTGTTCCTCGCGGACCTCGGCCGCCTGCTGCTCCAGAATCTCCGGGTCCCGCCCGCTGTCCGGTTCCTGATCGGCAGAGCCGAGCAGCCGCCGTCGTTCATTGGCAAGGCTGGCGAGGGCGCGGAAGCGTTCGCGGGTGGACGAGAGCTGGTACCAGCTGTCCCGCGCGGCGTTGAGCTTGGGCGTGGCCTCGGCCGCCAGCCGCTCCAGTTCGGCCAGCCGGCTGCGGCCCGACGCCAGGGTCTTCTCCACCTCGGCCTGCCGGGTCTTCAGCGCAGCCTCGTCGGCCACCTCCTGCTCCAGCGAGGTGCTGAGTTCCACCAGTTCGTCCGCCAGCAGACGGGCGCGGGCATCGCGGACTTCAAACTGCACCTGCTGGGCCCGGCGGGCTACTTCCGCCTGCTTGCCCAGCGGGGTCAGCTGGCGGCGGATTTCCCCGGTCAGGTCGGTGAGCCGCTGCAGGTTCGCCTGCATGGACTCCAGTTTACGGACCGTCTTCTCCTTGCGGCGGCGGTGCTTGAGGATGCCCGCGGCCTCTTCCACGAAGCCGCGGCGGTCCTCGGGGGTGGCGTGCAGGACCTTGTCCAGCTGGCCCTGGCCGACGATCACGTGCATCTCGCGGCCGAGGCCGGAGTCGGAGAGCAGTTCCTGGATGTCCAGCAACCGGCAGCTGCTGCCGTTGATGGCGTATTCGGAGCCGCCGGTGCGGAACAGCGTGCGGGAAATGGTGACTTCGGAGTATTCGATCGGCAGGGCGCCGTCGCTGTTGTCGATGGTCAGCGACACATGCGCGCGGCCCAGCGGGGGCCGGCCCGCGGTGCCGGCGAAGATGACGTCCTCCATCTTGCCGCCGCGCAGGGTTTTGGCGCCCTGCTCCCCCATCACCCAGGCGAGGGCGTCCACCACATTGGATTTGCCCGACCCGTTCGGACCGACGACAGCGGTGACGCCGGGCTCGAAGTCGAAGGTCGTCGCCGACGCAAAAGACTTAAAGCCCCGCACAGTCAGAGATTTAAGATGCACGTTGTGTCTCCCGCGGCGGACGTTTCCTTCAATAATCTACCGTGTCCACCGCGTATTCCCCGGCGCCACGGCCTTGTCCCGCAGGACAAACAGGTGTAGTACCTAGCGGAGGCGGCCGGTCTGCACCGGCCACCGGGAACCAAGGCCAGGCCGTGTCCGGATAGAGGTGTAACCTCCCGTGTCAGATCCAGTCAGCTTTCCGGAGCAACGTATCGCCGCCATCGTTCCCTGCCACAACGAAGAACAGACCGTTGCCGCAGTGGTCCGGGATCTACGGCTGGCAGTCCCGGGGATAACGGTCTACGTCTATGACAACAACAGTTCCGACCACACCGCGGACCGGGCGAGGGCAGCCGGAGCGATCGTCCGCTCCGAAGCGCGCAAGGGCAAGGGCAACGTTCTGCGCCGCGCGTTTGCCGACATCGACGCCGACATCTACGTCACCATCGACGGCGACGACACGTACGAGGCGGCGGCCTTGCCGCGCATGATCGAGGCCCTGTTGGAAGGCCCGTACGATCACGTGCTGGGTGTTCGATCCTCGGGCGAAGCCGGGTCCTACCGGCCGGGACACGAAATGGGCAACCGGATGTTCAACCGGATGGTGAGCCTGCTCTTCCGGTCCCAGGTCTCCGACATGTTGTCCGGGTACCGGGTGTTTTCCCGCCGCTTCGTCAAGTCCTTCCCCGCCGTCTCGAAGAAATTCGAGATCGAGACCGAACTCACGGTGCACATGACCTCGCTGCGCCTGCCGCAGGTCGAGGTCGACGTCGGATTCGGTGAACGGCCGCCGGGCAGCGAAAGCAAGCTCCACACCTACTCCGATGGCTTCAAGATCCTCTACCTGATGGTGCAGCTCGTCCGCCATGAACGGCCCACCCTTTTCCACGGCATCATCGCAGCGGCGCTGGCATTAATTTCGCTTGGCCTGGGGCTTCCCGTGGTGCTGGAGTATTTTCAAACCGGCTTCGTGCCCCGCATCCCGACGGCGATCCTGGCTGCCGCTTTCATGGGGCTGGCGGTTCTGGTGGGCAGTATCGGGATCATCCTCGACGGCTTGAAGCGAGGACGGCGTGAGGCGGCCCGGTTGGCCTATCTGCGCTTGGATCCTCCGCCGCACCCCCAGGATGCTGAGGCGAGGCCGCCGGACACCGAAGAAGTGCGCTTCGACGGGACGAAAAAATGACCGGATCAGCTGCCCGGCCGGCCGGCAGCAACACGGACAGACCCTCCGGCGGGCGCACCGTATGGACCGCGCCGGATTACTGGTGGCTTTCGGTGTTGGGCGTGGTCGCGCTTTTGGCGACCGCTTTTCTGTGGGTGGCGAACCGGCCGGGACGCATGACCAATGATTCCGCGCATCAGCTCAAGCAGGTCCTCGGCCAGATCCCGCTGGACGACTGGCACCCTGCCATCATGACGGTCAGCTGGACGGGCCTTTACAGGCTGACCGGCGAAATCAGCTCGATGGTGCTGGTGCAGATCGGGTTGACGTTCCTGGCCGCTCTGCTGCTGGCGATCTACCTGCACGATCTCACCCGGAGCCGGCTCGTGTCCTCGCTGGCCCTCGCGGTCCCCCTGCTGCCGTTTACCATCACGTTCTTGGGTGTGCTGTGGAAGGACGTGCAGATGATGATCGCGTTCTTTGTCGGCACGGTCCTGATTTTGCTGGCCGAGCGTTTCCCCACCGTCCGCTACCCGCTTCTCGGCCTGTCGCTGCTCTTCCTGCTGTACGGCGCCATGGTCCGCAAAAACGCGTTCTTTGCGATCCTTCCCCTGGTCTTCCTGCTCTACCGGGCCTGGCGGAACGGATCGCCGCGGCTGCGCGCACGGCTGACCTCGAGCAGGAGGCGCTTGCTGGGCGGCTACGCCGCGGCGGCGGTCGCGTTCCTGGTGCTGTTGCTGGGTGCCGGCTCGGCCTTCAACGCCGTTTTCCAGCCCAAGCCAACCGGCCAGCTGTCCCAAGTCTTCCTCGACGACATCATTTTCACCGTGCCTGCCCAGGAACTTCGGGCTGCGGACATCCCGCAGGCATTGGAGAACAAATTGCTCCACGCCCGCGATCTCTGCCAGTCCGAAGGCGTGATCTGGGATGCCTACTGGAAATGCTACGGCCGCGGGGCAACGGGAAAGCAGTTCGAACCGATCGCCTATCAGTCGGAAGTACGCGACCTCTGGCTGAGCGACGTCGTCACCCACCCGGCCCGGTACGCCTACTACCGCGCGCAGACCTACGCCCGGTTCCTGTTCGTCGGCAAGAGCGAGTACGCGCCGGTCACGGCGGGCCGCCACTCGGTCCCCGCCGAGTACCACGTACAGCCCAGCAAGGCCGACAACATCCTGTCCGACTATGTAGTGGAATTGGGTGCGAAAACGTTCCCTTGGTTCTTCAGGGCGTGGTTCTGGCTGGCTGCAGCCGTAGCCATCATCGTGCTCCTCCCGAAGGCGGGATATCTCCGGCCCCCGATCGCGGCGCTCGGCTGGTCGGCTTTGCTTTACCTGCTCGGTTACATCCCGATTGTCCCGGCCTCTGATTTCCGATACAGCTATTGGCCCGCCCTCGCCTGCACACTCGCCGCGCTGCTGTTCCTTGCCGACCGGCGTTTAAAGAGCGCTCCGAAACACGCCACGGAGCAGTAGCAGAGACAATTGCCACAAACCAATGCCTTTGTCCATATGTGCGGAACGTCGGCCCGGGGTGCATAGTTAAGACTTCGGGTGCCCATGCCGGATTCTCCGTGTACAGGTGACCGTCCCCGACAGACGAATAAAGGCTGGATATTGATCGGTAACGCGACGTTTCGACATGACAACGCGGCTTTGCTGGCCGTCTCTAGCGTGGAGGCGCCAGTAGCCGTCAGTTCCGCCGAGTTCGATGAGCGCCTCGCCCCCAGCCTGAAGCGCCTGAAGCTCTCCCGGAAGCTGCTCGAACGTGTTGCCGGCGTGACTGAGCGCCGCTGGTGGTCGCCCGGTTCATCGTTCGACGACGCCGCCATCGAAGCCGGCGCCAAGGCCATGGCCGAGGCCGGCGTGGAGCCGGACCAAATTGGGCTGCTGATCAATACATCAGTGACGCGCGTAAACCTGGAGCCCTCAGTCGCGGTGAAAATCCACCACGGACTGGGTCTGCCGTCGTCCGCCATGAACTTCGACCTGGCCAACGCCTGCCTGGGCTTCGTCAACGGCATCACGCTGGCCGCCAACATGATCGACTCCGGCCAAATCAAGTATGCGCTGATCGTCGCGGGCGAGGATGCCCAGCCCACCCAAGAGACCACCTTCGAACGCCTGAACCGTCCGGATTCCACCCGTGCCGACTACCTGCGCGAATTCGCCACGCTGACGTTGGGCTCGGGGGCAGCCGCAGCCGTGATCGGCCCCGCGGACGTCCACCCCGATTCCCACCGGATCCTTGGCGGCGTCTCACGTGCCGGCACCGAGCACCACGAACTGTGCGTCGGCGGGCCCGCCGGAATGTTCACGGACACCAAGGGGCTGCTGGACAACGGGCTGGAACTGGTGGTCAGCGCCTGGCACGAGGCCCACCGCGACGGCTGGAACTGGACCGCGATGGACCGGTACGTCACGCACCAGGTCTCCACCTCGTACACCAACGCGATCATCAAGGCCGTCGACCTGGTCCGCGAGCGCGTGCCGATCACCTTCCCGAAGTGGGGCAATGTGGGGCCGGCCTCGCTGCCGATGACGCTGGCCCAGGAGTCGCAGACCCTGAGCAGCGGCGACCGGGTGCTCTGCATGGGAGTAGGCTCCGGCCTGAACACCACCATGATGGAGATTGCGTGGTAGACAACCCCCTCTGGCCCGGAGTGGACCCGGCCTGGTCCCGCCGCGTCCGCGTGCCCTCCACCGCCGCGGTGGATCCGGCCGGCAGCGCCCACACCTGGCACCTGCTGGACAACGGCCCGCAGCTGGCCGAACGCGGAATCGAGCCGGCCGGCACCCTGCTGTGCGTGCACGGCAACCCGACCTGGTCCTACCTCTGGCGCACCCTGTTGGCCGCGGCCGGCGACGCCGCGGCGCCGTGGCGCGTGGTCGCCGTCGACCAGCTGGACATGGGGTTCTCCGAACGCACCGGGCGTTTCCGCCGGCTTGAAGACCGGATCACGGACCTGGGCGACCTGACCGCCGAGCTCGGCATCACCGGCCCGGTGGTCACCGTCGGGCACGACTGGGGCGGCATCATCTCGCTGGGCTGGGCCACCCGCCACCGCGGCCAGCTCGCCGGCGTCGTGCTGACCAACACCGCCGTCCATCCCGCCGGCTTCGGCCTTCCCGCCCCGCTGAAACTCGCGCTGCACCCCGCCGTCCATCAATGGGGTACGACGACGTCGGCCGCCTTCCTGCGCGTCACCCACGCCTTGGCGCATCCTCCTTTGGAAAGGGACGTCAAGGACGCGTTCATGGCACCCTACCGGCACGCCGCCCGGCGCACCGGCGTGGGCAACTTCGTGGCGGACATCCCGGCCGACGAGAGCACGCCCAGCTGGAGCACGCTGAACGAGGTGGCCGAAGGAATCCGTACCCTGGACGTGCCGGCGCTGATCATGTGGGGCCCCAAGGACCCGGTCTTCTCCGACCGCTACCTGCGCGACCTGATGGACCGGCTGCCGCAGGCGGACGTGCACCGCTTCGAGGGCGCCGGCCACCTGCTCCCCGAAGACCGCGACATCGCCACCCCCCTCTTCACCTGGCTCCCCATTACCGGTGATCGACCAAAGGCCGCCCCGGTGGTGAAGGAGGCTGACGAGGGCCCCGCGGCGGACGCTTTTCCCGCCGTGGGAAGTCAGCCGACGCAAGCGAGCGCCAGCGAGCGCGTGGAGACCTTCCGCCCGATGCTCGCCGAGCTCCACGAGCGCCGCGCGGACAACTCCCCCGCCGTCGTCGACATGGCGCCCCTGGCCGCCCCCGGCGCCGGGCCGCGGACGCTGACCTGGGCCGAGCTCGCCGGGCAGGTGGACCTGCTGGCCGACGGACTCGCCGGGATCGGCGTCAAGTCCGGCGACCGGATCAACCTGCTGGTCCCGCCCGGCATCGAACTGACCAGCCTGATTTACGCCTGCCTGAAGCTCGGCGCCGTCATCGTGGTGGCCGACGCCGGGCTCGGGCCGGCCGGGCTCAGCCGCGCCATCAAAGGTGCCGGCCCCAAGTTCATCGTCGGCATCGAGCGCGCCTTCGTTGCCGCCCGGCTGTTCAACTGGCCCGGCCAGCGCATCAGCGTCACCGAGATGGGCGAGGCCAAGCGCAGGCTCTACGGAATCGCCCACACCGTGCCCGAACTGGTGGAAGCCGCTGCCGCCAGATTGGCGGACGGGCGGTCTCTACTCGGCGCTGGCGCGCCTCCATCGACCACCGACAACAGAACCCCGGTGGTGAAGGAGGCTGACGAGGGGCCCGCGGCGGACGCTTTTCCCGCCGTGGGAAGTCAGCCGACGCAAGCGAGCGCCAGCGAGCGCGTGGAGACCCGCGACCGCGGCAACCGCCTACGCTCTCGATCCCAAGCCCGACGACGACGCCGCCATCCTCTTCACCTCCGGTTCCACCGGTCCGGCCAAGGGCGTGGTCTACACGCACCGGCAGCTGGCCGCCATGCGGGACACGCTGAAGGACACCTACGGGCTGGAGGCCGGCACGTCGCTGGTGGCCGGCTTCGCGCCGTTCGCCCTGCTGGGCCCGGCCCTCGGAGCCACGTCGGTCACTCCGGACATGGACGTCACGGCACCGAAGACGCTCACCGCAGCCGCCCTGGCCGACGCCGCCGCCGCGGTCGACGCCACCGCCGTGTTCGCCTCGCCGGCCGCGCTGGCCAACGTCCTGGCCACGGCCGACGGCCTGACCGACGAACACCGCGTGGCGCTCTCCAGCGTTGAGCTGCTGCTCTCTGCCGGTGCCCCGATCCCGGAACCGCTGCTGGCCAAGGTTCAGTCGCTGGTGCCCTCCGCAACCCTGCACACTCCGTACGGGATGACCGAGGCACTGCCGGTCACGGACATCAGCCTGGACGGCATCCGCGCCGCCGGCTCCGGCAACGGGGTCTGCGTCGGCACCCCGGTTTCCGGCGCCAAGGTGGCCATCGCCGCCGTGGCTCCGGACGGCAGCGTCTCCGATCAGCCGACCACCGACCCCGGCGTCACCGGGGAGATCCTGGTCAGCGCCCCGCATGTGAAGGACCGCTACGACCGTCTCTGGGTCACCCAGCAGCACAGCGCGTCCGTGCCCGGCTGGCACCGCACCGGCGACGTGGGCCATCTCGACGCCGATGGGCGGCTCTGGGCGGAGGGCCGGCTCGCGCACGTCATCACTACGGCTTCCGGCGTCGCCACTCCCGTGGCCGCCGAGCAAGCGGCGGAAACGCACGACGGCGTCCGGCTGGCTGCCGTCGTCGGCGTCGGTCCGTTGGGCGCCCAGGTACCCGTTGCGGTGCTGGAAACGCTTCCGCCGACCACCAAGCCGGGAACCGCGCCGCGTGAGCTCGGCGCGCAGGTACGCGCCGCCGTCGCACGCTCTACTGGTTTGGATCTGGCGGCGGTGCTGGTGGTGCCCGAACTGCCCACCGACATCCGGCACAACTCCAAGATCGACCGCGCCCGGCTGGCCCAATGGGCGGCCAAGTCGCTGGCCGGCGGACGGATCACCAAGCCATGAGCAACGACGAACCGGTTCAGGACGGGTCTCTACTCGGCGCTGGCGCGCCTCCATCGACCACCGGTAGAACCGTCCTCGTCACCGGCGCCAGCGGCATGCTCGGCGGCGCCGTCGCGCGGCTGCTGCTGGAACAGGGCCACCGGGTCCGGACCTTCCAGCGCCGGCCGGCCGACATCGGCCCTGGTGCCGAGACGGTGCTGGGTTCGTTGACCGACCCCGACGCCGTCGCCCGGGCCGTCCAGGGCGTGCACGCCGTCATCCACCTGGCCGCGAAGGTCTCCTTCACCGGTGAGTGGAGCGAGTTCGTGGCCACCAACATCGACGGCACCCGCACCCTGCTGGGCGCTGCCAAATCCGCCGGAGTGCGCGACGTGGTGTTCGTGTCCTCCCCGTCCGTGGCGCATTTCGGCGAAGCGATCGCCGGAGCGGACGCCGGGACCGCTGATCCGGAAAGGGCCCGCGGCCACTACGCCCGGTCCAAGGCCGCCGCCGAACTTCTAGCCCTCGCCCTGGACTCTGCCGACTTCCGGGTGGCCGCCATCCGCCCGCACATTGTGTGGGGCCCCGGCGACACCCAGTTGGTGGAACGTGTGGTGGCACGTGCCAAGGCGGGCCGGCTGCCCCTGCTGGACAACGGCGCCGCGTTGATCGACACCACCTACATCGACAATGCGGCGGCGGCGATCGTCCGGGCGCTCGAACGTATTGACCAGACGCATGGCCAGGCACTGGTGGTCACCAACGGCCAGCCCCGCCCGGTCGGCGAACTGATCGCAGGGATTTGCGACGCCGCGGGCGTGAAGGCGCCGAACTGGTCGGTCCCGGGCCGGCTGGCCCGGGGCGCCGGCGCAGTGATCGAACGCGCCTGGACCGCCGCCGGCAAGCGCGGACTCGTCAAGGACGAGCCGCCCATGACCAGGTTCCTGGCCGAGCAGCTATCCACGGCGCATTGGTTCGACCAGCGCCGCACGCGCGAAGTGCTCGACTGGGCACCGGAAGTCAGCATCGAGGACGGGCTACGCCGGCTGGCAGCCCACTACCGCCCGACGGCGAACTAGGAGCATTGTGGAGAGCGTCAAGCTGATCGAGTCGTGGCCGGTGGACAACGCGGCCACCGCCGTCGTCGTCGCTGATGGTACAGTCCTGGCCGCCCACGGCGACCAGCAACGCCGCTTCCCGCTGGCCTCGGTCACCAAACTCCTCAGTGCCTATGCCGTGCTGCTGGCGGTCGAGGAAGGCGCGCTGGAATTCGACGAGCCTGCAGGACCCGAAGGCTCCACGGTTCGTCACCTCCTGGCCCACTGCGCCGGCTACGACTTCGGCGACCGGACCATCCGCTTTGCCCCGGGGGCCCGGCGGCTCTACTCGAACGCCGGCTTCGAGGTCCTCGGTGAAACGCTGGAAACCGCGGCGGGTATGAGCTTCGCCGAGTACCTGCGGGAAGGCGTGCTGGCCCCGCTCGGTATGGCGGACACCAGCCTGGACGGATCCCCCGCCGCCGGCGCCACCTCCACCGCCGCGGATCTGTCCCGCTTTGCCGCCGAACTGCAGAACCCCTCGCTGCTGGCTCCCTCCACGCTCCAGGAAGCAACTCGGCTGGCTTATCCCGGCCTGTCCGGCGTGCTGCCCGGCTTCGGACGCCAGCAGGACAACGACTGGGGACTCGGCTTCGAGATCCGCGACCACAAGGACCCGCACTGGACCGGCGCGAACAGCTCGCCGAACACCTTCGGCCACTTCGGCCAGTCCGGCACCTTCCTCTGGGTGGACCCCGACGCCGGTGCCGCCTGCGTCGCCCTTACCGACCGCGCCTTCGGCCCCTGGGCAGCCGAGGTCTGGCCGAAGTACACGGACGCGGTGCTGGCAGAACTGGACCGTTAGGCCTGGGTTCTACCAGCGGCCGTTGCGCGGGCGCGGCTGGCAGACGGGGCAGGTGTAGGAGGAGCGGTTCATGAAGGTGTCCCGGCGGATCTTCGTGGAAAGGCCCAGGTCGCTGCAGCGGTAGCAGGGCTCATTTTCCCGGCCATAGGCGTTGAGATGCCGTTCGAAGTAGCCGGAGGCGCCGTTGACGTTCACATAGAGCGAGTCAAAGCTGGTGCCGCCGGCCGCCAACGCCTGCGTCATAACTTCGAGGCAGGCAGCGAGCAGACGTTCCGCGTCCTTGCGGCGCAGCGTGTCCGTGGGGCGGGCGTAGTGCAGCTTGGCAGCCCACAACGCCTCGTCCGCGTAGATGTTTCCAATGCCGGAGACCAAAGCCTGGTCCAGGATGGCGCGCTTGATGCCGGTCTTGCGGGCACGGAGGCGCTGGTAGAACGTGTCAAAGGAAAAGGCCGGGTCCAGCGGGTCGCGGGCGATGTGTGAGGCTTCGACAGGGATCAGCGGCAGGCCGGTCTCGGAGATGCCGCCGGCGTGGCCGTCGCGGGTGGGGGCCAGATCTGCCAGGAACATGCCGCCGAAGATCCGCTGATCCACGAACCGCAGCTGGGCAGGCATGGGAGAGCCGTCCGGGCCATTGGCCGGACTCAGCGTCAGCCGCACCTTGAGGTGTTTCTCGTCCGGCTGCGCGCTGTCCTCGACGAGCAGCTGTCCGCTCATGCCAAGGTGCGCCATCAGGGCTAGCTTGGGCTCATTCGCGGCGTCGCCGTCGGATCCACTTCCTCCGCCGGCCGCATCCGCTTCCAGCAGCGGCATCCAGAGGAACTTGCCGCGCCGGACGACGTCGGAGACGTGCGCGCCGACCAAGTTTCCGCGGAGGTCTTCGGCGCCGAGTGTGTGCCGGCGGATGGAGCGTTCATCAAGGACGTCGACGCCGGTGATGGTCCGGCCGCGGACCCACTGGGCCAGCCCGCGGCGGACAACCTCCACCTCAGGCAGTTCAGGCATCTGTTCCGCTGTTCTCCGCCACCGATTCGGGGAAGGAGCCGCGCAGGTCCCGCCACGTTGAGGCAGCGGCTTCCTGTTCGGCTTCCTTCTTGGAGTGTCCGGTGCCCCGGCCGTGTTCGGCGGTGCCGATCAGGAGCGTGGCCACAAACGTCCTCGCGTGGTCCGGGCCCGAGCCCTCCACGCGGTACGTCACGTTGCCCATTTTCCGGGCTGCAGCCAGTTCCTGAATGCTGGTCTTCCAGTCCGTCCCGGCACCAAGGGCTTCGGCGTCGGCCAGCAGCGGCCCGATCAGGCGCATCACCAGCTGGCGGGCGGTTTCAATGCCGTGGCACAGGTAGGTGGCACCGAACAGCGCCTCCATGGTGTCCGCAAGAATCGAGGACTTGTCGGCGCCGTTGGTCAGCTTTTCGCCTTGCCCGAGCAGCACGTGCTGCCCCACATCCAGCGAGCGGGCAATGCCGGCCAGAGCCCTGGTGGACACCACGGCGGAGCGCCGCTTGGCCAGCTCGCCCTCGGGCAGGTCCGGGTTGTCCCGGTACAGCGCGTCGGTCACGGAGAAACCCAGAATCGAGTCGCCCAGGAACTCCAGGCGCTCGTTGGTGGGCAGGCCGCCGTGTTCGTAGGCGTAAGAACGGTGAGTTAAAGCGAGACGGAGCGTCTCGGCGTCGAGATCGACACCGAGACGCTCCAAAAGCTCTTCAGTTGAAGGCATACCGGACGTTATTACGCGTCGGCTACCTTGCGGCCCTTGTACTCAAGGAACAGCGCGGTGCCTGCCGAGTCGGTGACAACCTTTGCCTGGTGCGGCAGGCTGTAGGTGACACGGCCGTTCTCAACGGTCTTGACCAGGTTGGGCGCGGTGGCCTTCCACTGGGACCGGCGGGCGCGCGTATTCGAGCGGGACATCTTCCGCTTGGGAACAGCCACGGCTAACTCTCTTCTCTCTCGTCTGACTCTTTACTTTTCGGCGCCTCGTCGGCGGCCGTGCCGGCCAGCCCAGCTAGGGCTGCCCAGCGAGGATCCACAACCTCATGATGGTGACCCGGATCCTCTTCAAGGCGCATCCCGCATTCTGGGCACAAGCCTTGGCAGTCTTCCCGGCACACCGGCTGGAACGGCAGGGCGGTCACCACTGCGTCCCTCAGCACCGGCTCGAGATCGATTAAATCGCGCTCAACCCGCCGCTGTTCGTCCTGTTCTTCTTCCTCGAGGAGTTCAGCATCCTCATAGTAGAAGAGTTCCTGCACTTTGACGTCAAGGTCGTACGCGATGGGATCCAGGCAGCGCCCGCACTCCCCCGTGACAGCCACGGAAACAGTGCCGGAGACCAGGATTCCCTCGTGCACGGCCTCAAGCTTCAGATCCAGCTCCATGTCGGAGCCTTCCTGAACGCCAATGAGCGCTGCCCCGAAATCCTTCGGCGCAGCTATATGTTCTTCAAGAGTCCGCATGCTGCCCGGGCTGCGCCCGAGGTCCTTGACCGCAAGGGTCAAGGACGAACTTTGATCATGGTTCAAGACCAATGTACTGAAAACTCCTAAAGAACATACGACCGACGTATCATCTTAGCTTGGATCCGGCGCTGGCCCAAACCGGCCGCCCCGCGCCGGTTTCAGCCTTGACCGGCCTCCACTAAGGGCGACTCCGCTTGGATCTGGTCTGCGAGCTCAACGATCCAGGAACGCAGCTCGGGTCCCAGGTCTTCGCGCTCCGTAGCCAGCGAGATCACCGCCTTGATGTAGCTGAGCTTGTCGCCGGTGTCGTAGCGGCGCCCCTTGAAGACCACGGCATACACGCCGCCGCCGTCGTCCTCGGACTTGGCCAGGGTCTGCAGCGCGTCGGTCAGCTGGATTTCCCCGCCGCGCCCCGGCGCGGTCTGCTCCAGGACATCAAAGACGGCCGGATGCAGGACGTAGCGTCCGATCACGGCCAGGTTCGACGGCGCGTCGGCGGTGGCCGGCTTCTCCACGAGGCCGTGGACCTTCACATGGGCTGCGCCCTCAACCGTGCTGACGTCCGCGCAGCCATAGGCGCTGATCTGCTCCGGGTCGACCTCCATCAGGGCGATGACGGAGCCGCCGGTCGCCTGCTGCACCGCGATCATCTCCGAGAGCAACTCGTCGCGCTCGTCAATGAGGTCGTCGCCCAGCAGGACGGCGAAGGGCTCGTCGCCAACATGCTGCTTGGCGCGGAGAACCGCATGGCCAAGTCCCATGGGATCGCCCTGGCGAACGTAATGGATGTCCGCCAACTCGGAGGACTCACGGACGGCCGCCAGCTTCTCGAGGTCGCCCTTGGCCTCCAGCGTCTCCTCGACAAACGGCACGCGGTCGAAGTGGTCTTCCAGAGATCGCTTATTGCGCCCGGTGATCATCAGGATGTCGGTCAGTCCGGATCGCGCCGCTTCTTCGACAACATACTGAATGGCGGGTTTGTCGACGACCGGCAGCATTTCCTTGGGCATGGCTTTCGTCGTCGGCAGGAACCTGGTTCCCAAGCCTGCGGCCGGGACGACGGCTTTGCGTACTAATGGAGCATGAGACATGAGTACGAGATTAGCTGATGCAACGAAACCGGACTGGATTGCCGCGGCAGATTAACCTACCGACTCCCCCATCCGGAAGCGGTTGAGGACCGCCTTAGGCACGAACTCGGAAATGTCTCCGCCCAGTGACGCAACTTCTTTGATCAGCGTTGAGGAGACATGCGAATAGCTGTTCTCCCCGGCGAGAAACACCGTCTCGATGCCGGCCAGGTGCCTGTTCATGTGGGCCATCGGCAGTTCGTAGTGGTAGTCCTGCGACGAGCGCAGCCCCTTGACGATGACTCCGGCCCCGCGGCTGCGGCAGTATTCGGCGAGCAGGCCGTCGCCCATCGGTTCAACGCTCACGCCGCGGAGGTAGGAGAGCGTTTCGCGGGCCATGGCGAGTCTTTCCTCCAGGCTGAAGCGGTATTTCTTGGCGTAATTGGTCGAGACGGCGACGATGACCTCGTCGTACATGCTCGCGGCACGGGCAATAATTTCCACGTGGCCTTTGTGGAGCGGGTCATAGGATCCTGGGCAGACGGCACGGCGCATAGAGTCGAATCTAGCCGATCCGGCAGGCCGCGCACCAAGCGCAGCGGTAACACTTCAGTGGTAAGACTGGGAGTCATGAGCACAGCAATGAGGCAACTCGTCCACGGACGCCGGGACGACGTTGCTGCCCCGTGGCAGCGGACCGCGGCAGGTTCGAACCTCCTCGGCGAGGACGGCGGGCTCGGCGTGACCATTTTCGAAGAGATGACCACGTTGGCGGCCCGGACCGGTGCCATCAACCTGGGACAGGGCTTCCCGGATGAGGACGGTCCGGCCGAAATCGCTGCCGCCGCGATGGACGCCATCCGCAACGGTGCCAACCAGTACGCGCCGGGAAAGGGGACGCTCACGCTGCGCACCGCCGTCGCGCGCCATCAGGAACGGTTCTACGGACTGACCCCCGACCCGGAGACTGAGATCATTGTCACCACCGGGGCAACGGAGGCTCTGGCAGCCACCCTCTTGGCACTGACCGGACCGGGCGACGAAGTCCTGACCTTCGAGCCCTTTTACGACTCCTACGGCGCGGTCATCGGGTTGAGCGGCGCCCGGCATACCACCGCGCCGCTGCTGGCTCCGGACTTTCAGCCCGACCTCGACGCACTGGAAGCAGCCTTCTCGGAGCGCACCCGGATGGTGGTGGTCAACAACCCGCACAACCCCATGGGCAGCGTGTTCTCGCGCGAGGCGCTGACCCGGATCGTCGAACTGGCACACCGCTACGACGCGCTGATCGTCACCGACGAGGTCTACGAGCACCTCACCTTCGATGCCCCGCACATCCCGATCGCGACGCTGCCGGGCGCGGCGGAGCGGACCCTCACCATCTCCTCGGCCGGAAAGACGTTCTCCTTCACCGGCTGGAAGGTCGGCTGGCTCTCCGGCCCGGCGGACCTGGTAGCGGCGGTGCGGACCGTCAAACAGTTCCTCACCTACAGTTCGGGCGCCCCGTTCCAGGATGCGGTGGCACTGGGGCTCGGACTGCCCGACTCCTTCTACACCGGCATCGCCTCAGGTCTGAAGGCCAAGCGCGACCTGCTCAGCGCCGGCCTGCGGGAAGCGGGCTTTGACGTCTTCACACCGCAGGGCACCTACTTCGTCAACGTGGACACCGCTCCGCTGGGGTTTGCGGACTCCCTGGAGCTGGCCCGGCGGATGCCGGAGCAGATCGGTGTTGCGGCCATCCCGGTGCCGGTGTTCTGCCACCCCGACGGCGCCCGCCGGACCCGCTCGCTGCTGCGCTTCGCCTTCTGCAAGAAGACCGAGGTGCTGCGAGACGCGGCCCAGCGCCTCGCCTCCCTGCGGAACGGCGCCTGAGCCGTGGCGGAACGCTATCTCGGCGGCAGCGGCCTGCACGCCAGCATCGACAAGGACGACCGCGTTCCGGGGTCCTACGTCCTCAGCATCGGCGGGGCGGAGCAATCACACGTCAATCTGCGGCATCCCGACGAGGTGTTCTACGAATACCTGCGCCGGATTGCCAACGTCGTCGACCTAGCCGGACCGCGGGGAGTCCCGCTGCGGTGCCTTCATCTGGGAGCCGGCGCCCTCACGCTGGCCCGGTATGTGCAGGCCACCCGCCCCGGGTCGGAACAAGTGGCCGTGGAACTGGAGCGGGAACTGCTGGACTTCGTGCTCGAGCACCTGCCCATGCCCGAGGGGACCGATCTGACGGTCCACTTCGGCGATGCACGGCATGAAGTGGCCTTCGGCGATATCGAGGGAGCGTTCGACGTCATCGTGCTGGACGTCTTTGCCGGCGACGACGCCCCGGAACACCTGACCACCGCCGGCTTCTACGAAGAGTTACTGGACGTGCTGGAACCCGACGGTGTGCTGCTGGTCAACGTGGGCGACGATCCGCCGCTGGCGTTCGCCAAACGGCAGGCCAGGGAGCTGGACTCGGCCGCCGGGTCCGTCGCCGCCCTCGCCGAGACCGGCATGTTCGCCGGCACGAGGGCCGGCAACATCGTGCTCGCCGCCCGCCGTGACGGCTGGCCGCCTGAATGGACCGACTCGCTCCTGGCCGCCGGTCCGCACCCCGCGGCCGTGCTCACCGGTCCCGAGCTTGAGTCATTCGCCGGGCGCTGACGGCTCCATGACCGGCTCGGCGAACCATAGCTGGGTCTCGCCGTACTTCTTGACCGCAAACCGCTCGAGCCCCTCCGGCCACGTGGGCTCCGGGGAACGCGAAGAGCGCTCGACGACGACCACGGCGCCGTCGGCAAGGTAGGCGGACAGCGACCCAAGGACCTGGCTGAGCCCGTCCTCCCCTAACGGATACGGCGGATCCATCAGCACCAGGTCCCAATGTTGTCCCGCCGGCAGGTCGTCGAGAAAACGTTCCGCTTTCATGCGGTGAACGCTGGCCGTCTTCCGGCCCAGCTTCTGGTTGACCAGATCGGCGTTCCGCCGGCACACCGCGGCGGCCTTGTCCGCCGCCTCGACCAAATCGACCGTGGCGGCGCCGCGGCTGGCGGTTTCCACTCCCAGCGCGCCGGACCCGGCGAAGAGGTCCAGCACCCGTGCGCCGGCTATCACGTCGTAGGACTCCAGCCGGGAGAACAGCGCTTCCTTGACCCGGTCCGTCGTCGGCCTCGTGTTGTCGCCCGGCACGCTCGCCAGGGTCAGTCCCCCGGCCACGCCGGCCACGATCCGGCTCACCGGCTACCCGCGCTCAAGGAAGGCCTCGCGTTCGGGGTTCAGGTACAGCTCGATGGCCTCCGCCAGTTCCGGATACTGCGACAGCGTGGAGTCATGCTGCAGGATGGCGGTGGCGTCTTCGCGGGCACGGGCGATGACCGCCTCGTCCTTGATCACGCGCAGGAGCTTCAGCGTCGATTTGCCGCCCGATTGCGAGGCACCGAGGATGTCCCCCTCGCGGCGCAGCTGCAGGTCGGCCTGGGACAGTTCGAACCCGTCGGTGGTGGCGGCGACGGCCTGCAGCCGTTCCCGGCTGGGGTGGCCCGGCTCCAGCTGCGTCACCAGCAGGCAGGTGCCGGGGAGACCGCCTCGGCCCACCCGGCCGCGGAGCTGATGGAGCTGCGAAATGCCGAACCGGTCGGCGTCCAGGATCACCATCATGGTGGCATTGTGCACGTCGACGCCGACTTCGATCACCGTGGTCGATACCAGGATGTCCAGCGTGCCGTCGTTGAATTCCGCCATGGCCGCGGCCTTCTGCTCGGACTCCATCCGCCCGTGCAGCATGCCGATCCGTACGCCCGCGAGCACCGGCAGATTGCTGATGTGCTCGATGATTCCGGCCACCGACGCCATCGGCCGCTGTTGTTCCTGCTGCAGATCGTCCGGCGGATCCGCTTCCTCGAGCTCGTCGTCGCCGATCTTGGGGCAGACGACGTAGACCTGCCGGCCGGCGTCGACCTCTTCGCGGGCGCGCTGCCAGATTCGGTCCTCCCACGCAGGGTGTTCCTGCAGCGCCACCATGTGTGTGCTGATCGGCGCCCGCCCCGCGGGCAGTTCGGTCAGCACCGACGTCTCCAGGTCCCCGAAGACGGTCATCGCCACGGTCCGGGGAATGGGCGTGGCGGTCATCACCAGCAGGTGCGGCGGCGTATCGGCACGGCTGCGCAGTTTGTCCCGCTGCTCCACGCCAAACCGGTGCTGCTCGTCCACCACCACCAGCCCCAGATCCAGGAACTGCACGGTCTCGGACAGCAGCGCATGGGTGCCGACGACGATTCCCGCTTCTCCCGTTGCTACATCCAGCAACGCCCGCCGCTTGGCCGTTCCGGTCATCGACCCGGTCAGCAGCACCACCTTGGTGCCGTCGGCGTCGCCGCCGAGCATGCCGCCCTGGGCCAGCGGGCCGAGCGTGCGGCTGATCGACTCGTAGTGCTGGCTGGCCAAGACCTCGGTCGGCGCGAGCAGCGCCGCCTGGCCGCCGGAATCGACCACCTGAAGCATCGCCCGGAGGGCCACCAGGGTCTTTCCGGAACCGACTTCGCCCTGCAGCAACCGGTTCATCGGCGCATGCCCCGCCAACTCGGCGGCGATGGTCTGGCCGACGTCGCGCTGCCCGTTGGTCAGCTCGAAGGGCAACCGGGCATCGAACTTGTCGGCGATGCCGCCGATCCGCCCCGGGCGCGCGGTGGCCTGCTCGGCCGCCGCGATGGCCCGCTTCCGCCCCAGCGCCGCCTGCAGGACCAGCGCTTCCTGGTACCGGAAACGGTCCCGGGCTGCGTTGGCGGCCTCCATTGAGGCCGGCCGGTGGATCTGTTCATAGGCCTCGGCCAGGGAGAGCAGTCCGTCGCGGATGGCGATGTCCGGCGGGATGGGGTCGCCCAAGCGGCTCAGGTCCACGATGTCCAGCAGCGCATCCACCGCGGCCTTGATCCGCCAGCTGCCGAGTTTTGCCGTGGCCGGGTACATCGGAACCGGACGCAGGGCTTCCTCGGCGTCGAAGTCGAAAGCGTCCTCGAGCAGTTGGTAGTCCGGGTTGGTCAGCGTGAGGTTGCCACGGTAGGAAGTCACCTTCCCGGAGAACATGGCGAGGGTGCCGGGCTTCAGCTCGCGTTCAGCCTGGTAGCCGTTGAAGAAGGTGAGGCTGATGTCCGAGGAATTGTCGGTCACCACCACTTCGGTCAGCGAGCCGCGGCGCGCACGCATCCGGCGCGACGTGCACTTCAGGACCCGGGCCACCAGGCTGGCGTCCTCATCACGCGGCAGCTCGGCGATCATGGTCAGTTCGCCGCGCTTCAGGTATCGCCGCGGGAAGTAATTGAGCAGTTCCCCGGTGAGGGTGATGCCCAGATGCTTTTCCAGTGCGGTAGCCGAACGCTTGCCGAGCCGCCGCTCCAGCGGAACACTCAGCTCATCGGGCAGGTTAGCCGCCATGGCTGTGCTCCGGCGGACCCGCCAGCTCCGTCATGGTGACATTCATCGGCTCACCCAGCTCCCGGATGAGTTCCAGCGCGGCATCGCCATCCGGGACGTGGGCGTGGACGCGCCAACGGTACCCGCCGTCGACTTCGGTCACCGCACTCATGATCACCGAATCGCCCACCTCGTCCAGCTTCAAGCGCAGCGTTGCGGCATCCAAGGGGCTGAGGTTGATGGTGCACATGACCTCGACGCCTTCGTCGATGTGGTCCAGGTGCAAATGCGGATCCTGCACGTTGAAGCCGTGCAGTCCGTCCAGCAGTTCGGGCTGCAGTTCCTCGCCCAGGGCGCTGGCACGCAGGGTGTCCATGATGAGCAGGAAGCCCACCGCCCCGGCGTCGACTATATGGGCCGATTCAAGGGCGCCGAGCTGGGCTTCGGTCCTGACAACTGCCGCCAGAGCCTCCTCCACGACGGCTTCCAGCGTCGCCGCCAGACCGTGGTTGCTGTCATCGCCGTTCTGGCGCGCCGTGCACGGCCGAAGCGGCCCGCGACACCGCAGCGATGACGGAGAGCATGGTTCCCTCGACCGGCTCGCTCAGCGCAGACCAGCAGCGGATCTCGGCCCGCTGCAGGGCCGCGGCCAGCAGCGGTCCGGTCAACCGGGTGGTTCCCCGCAGCGGTTCGGCCAGGGCCGCCAGGAAAACGGACAACAAGGTGCCCGAGTTTCCGCGCGCTTCCTCCATGGCGGCCCGACCTGCACCCGCCAAGAGTTCGCCGACGTCGGACGTGGGGTTTTCGGAGGCGGATTGAGCCGCCGCCCGGATGGTCAGATAGAGATTGGTCCCGGTGTCGCCGTCGGCCACCGGGAAGATGTTGATGGCGTTCAGGCGGTCGCTGTGGTTCCCCAGGACCACTTCGGCTTTGGACAGCCAGCGGCGCAGCGCTTCGGCATTGGCAGCAATCTTCGTCTGCAACATGATCCCATCTGCATGCGCCGGCGATGCCCGCCAACGATCGTCCTCAGTTCTCCGGCGTTAACTGAGCCTACCGCAGGCTGCCGACCCCATCGGCAAGCCGGGGAGGGGAAGAGGGTTACCGTCACCACCAGGTCGGCTCGATTTTGAATGGCGACTATCAATCGCTCGATCACGCTCTTGGCCTTGCCCTTAACGATGCGGGCATCACGAGCGAGGTCCGGCCAGGCGTCCCGCATGTCGACGACCAACGGCAGGCGCCTGAGTCGGGCGACGGCGTATCCCGCCGCCAAGATCGGAAGGCTTGGGACTGTCACAATAACGACGTCGGGGCGCGGCGTCATGAGCCCAGCGGGTACGCTGCAGGCGGCACTGAACAGGTGGTCGATCAGCCTTCCACCTCGCGTGGTGGGATGTCTCAGGAAGGGGACACGCAAGATATTCTCCCCGTGCGCTCCTTGCTGCCGGCGGAAAGGCCTTCCCGCTTGGTCCTTGGGCAGGGTCCTGCGCCCTCGGGGCAAATGGGCGACCGGAGAAACTACGTCCACGGCCCATCCTTGGCTACGAAAATGCCGGACAAATTGGGACCATCGCCGCTGCGGCGGACTCACTTCCGGAGAATAAGAATGGGTAAGCAGAAGAACGCGCACGGCGCTTGTCACCGTCCGTCTCGTAGTTGAGTTTCGTGTGCCTGAACTGTTCGTGGGTCATCGATTCTTGTTCCGGCCGTAAGGTTCGCCCCTGCCAGACCGCAGGCGGGCGTAGTAGAAAACGCCGAGCCCCATCAGCCCAGCGACGACGGATCCCCTGAGGATGGGCGACTCTCCAATGGCGGAGGCCCGCTCCGTTGGCGGCGCGGCTATCGGCGAAGACGACGGTGTAGAAGTGGAAGCCATGGGGGTCGGTCTTGGAGTTGCCGTCGACCGTCGCTTAGCAGAAGCCGACGCCTTGGAGGAAGGCTCTGAAGTTGCTTTCGTATCCACCGGCAGCAGGGTCTCCCGGTAGTAGAGGTCCTCAGTGGCCGGATCCATGAGGTACTGGCTATCCGGAACGAATAAGTAGCCCGACACCGGGTCGATCAAGTACCCCGTGCCTGGATCAATCAAAAGCCCGTATGTCGAATCGATTAAGTAGCCTGTTGCCGGATCAATCTGGAGCCCTGTCGCGGGATCGTATCCAGGCTGTCCGTCGGAAGGGGAATTCTCCGGCTGGTCGCCTGTGGGAGCTGCACTGCGATCGCTGTCTTGGTCCGCGGGCTTCATCTTGGGCTCTGTTTGGTTCGACGCTTCTGGCGAAGGACCCTCCGTCGTACCGTTTCCCGGATTCGTGGTGCTAGCGGGTTCTGCCGTCGAGTCGGAGGTGTGGGTAAACGGCGGCTCAAGAAGCTGAGAGTCTGGGGCAGCCAAGGCCGCGCTGTGACCTGCGAGTCCCAGTACAGCGACCACAGAGCCCAGCGGCGGCGCTGTGGACTTCCCTACTCCAGATCCGCGGTGCCCAGTATTCGTCCAGGGTCTGCCTGCAGAGCATCCGCAATCTCGGCGATGGCGTCCTCGTCCGGTACCACGATCGACTGGCCGTCCGCAGAGGTGCCGGTGCCGAGCGTCGGAAGCGTGAACATCTGAACGTCGCTCGAGCGCACATCCCGAAGCGACACTCCCAGGGAGCCTGCCTTCATCGCATCAAGTTCATTGTCGACGCTGATGAACGGCGAGAATTCGGAGACGACCTCGTTGATGCGCACCGGGTTGGTCAGCGTTTCCGCCGTCAAGAACTTGGACATCAGGGCCTTCACGAACAACTGCTGGTTGCGCACTCGTCGAATAGTCGCCGTCGCTGAAGGCCTTGCGTTCCCGCACGAAGGACAGGGCGGATTCTCCGTTCAGCGTCTGGGTTCCGGCAGGGAAGTGTTCCCCGGTCGAGCCATTCGCGGAGAAGGCCTCCGGGTTATTGATCTCAACCCCGCCCAGGGCATCGGTGAGTTCCTTGAACCCCGAGAAGTCGATGATCGCCACGTGGTCGACGCGGGTCTCGAACATGCCTTCAATGGTTTCGACCACAAGTGGCACACCACCGAACGCCATGGCTGCGTTGATCTTGTGCTCGCCCTGACCCGGAATGTCCACCCAGGTGTCACGCATGATCGACATGACGTAGACGTTCTCCCGGTTTTCCGGGATGTGCATCAGCATCATGGTGTCCGACCGGCTGCCGTCCGAGGTCTCGGTGAGGTTCTCCCCCGAGGTGTTCCGGCTGTCCGAACCCATCAGCAGGATGTTGACCGATTTGTCGTTGGGATCCTTTTCCGCCCGGTTGCTCGGAAAGGCCGACTCAATCGTCTGCGACTTGCTGTTGAACGAGTTGGCGAGGTTGAAAATGTAGCCACCGCCCACAATTGCGGCCACAACAACAATACCCAGCAGCGTGAAGAAGACCGTTCGAATGGGGTCTTTCTTGCGCTGGCGGCGCTGCCGCCGTGGGCGGTACTCGTTGTCATGTTCAGCAGTCAATGAGGTCTCTTCCTTGGGAGGGGCTACCTAATAGGATAAAGCCCGCGGCAGGCTTGCCCTTGCAGGATCCCCGTCGGCGTGGCCGCGGTCACTGCGGCACAATCGGCCTGCAAGGACCGGGATACGCTAGCAGCATGACCCGCGTTTCCCCCAATCGCCGCCGCGTAGCTGTCCTGTTGTCGCTTGGATTGTTGGGAAGCCTCACGGCCTGCTCGCCCGTGGTCACCGTTGACGCGGCACCGGATGCCGCGAATCCCGGTTGCGCGCCGATGATGGTGATCCTGCCCCAGTACGTGGCCGACTTCCCGCGCCGCGAGACGAGCAGCCAAGCCACCGCCGCCTGGGGGGATCCGTCGCAGGTGATCCTGCGTTGCGGAGTGCAGGTGCCGGGCCCGACGACGGATCAGTGTGTCTCCGTCAATGACGTGGACTGGGTGCTGCGCGAGGGCGAGAACGGTTATTGGACGGCGACGACCTACGGCCGCACGCCGGCCACGGAGCTGATTTTCAAGCCCGACGACGTGGCGGAGAGTTCCGTACTGATGGATCTGTCCGCGGCTGCCTCGGAGATTCCGCAGGAACGCAAGTGCCTGAGCATCTCGGACACGTTGTAGGTTTCGACGGGTCTCCACGCGCAGGCGCAAGCGCCTTTGGTCGACCACCGGGGGCTGCCGGTGGTCGATGGAGGCGCGCCAGCGCCGAGTAGAGACCGGTCGACCGTTGGCTTCGGCGGCTAGCGCAGGCCGGTCTTGCGGTTCAGCGCCAGATACAGCAGCTCGTCGATCAGTTCGGTGTAGGGCAGTCCTGACTTGGCCCACATCTGCGGGTACATGCTGATGGGCGTGAAGCCGGGCATGGTGTTGATCTCGTTGATGATCAGTTCGCCGTCGGGCGTGTAGAAGAAGTCCACGCGCGAGAGTCCCTCTCCCCCGAGAGCGTCAAAGGCCAGGGCTGCAAGCTCCCGGACCCTTTCGGTGGCGTCCGCCGGCAGGTCTGCCGGACAGCTCAACGCGGCAGCGGCCCCATCGATGTATTTCGCCTCGAAGTCGTAGAACTGGTGTTCCCCGGGCTGGACCGCAATCTCGCCGGGCAGGCTGGCGCGGGTCGGTTCGGTGCCGCGCCCCTGCAGCACGGCCACTTCGATCTCCCGACCGATGATGCCGGCCTCCACCACCACCTTGGGGTCGTGTTCGCGGGCGGCTTCGATGGCGGACCGCAACCCGGATGCTTCGGCCACCCGGGTAATGCCCATCGAGGATCCGGCGCGGGCGGGCTTGACGAAGACCGGGAACTGAAGCGATGCCGCCCGCTGGAGCGCAGCTTCGGCGTCCTGCTGCCACTGGCGGTCGGTGATCACCACGTAGGGGCCCACGGCGAGGCCGGCCGATTCGAAGACCACCTTCATGAAGTGTTTGTCCATGCCGACCGCCGAGGCCAGCACGCCGGCGCCCACGTAACGCACGTCGGCCATCTCCAGCAGCCCCTGCAACGTGCCGTCTTCACCGAACGGTCCGTGCAGCAGCGGCAGCACCACGTCTACGTTGCCCAGGCTCTGCGGAACCTGCGCGGCCGGCGCTACCACCAGTTCCGGAGCGGCGTCGCGGCTGGCCAACATGACCGGTTCTGCGGACGCGGTAATCTCCGGCATGGCTCCCGAGGCCAGCGACCACTGGGCCGGATCTTCGGCGACCTGCACCCACTGGCCGTTGCGCGCAATACCGATGGGAACGACGTCGTACTTGTCCTTGTCGATGGCACCCAAAACCCCTGCGGCGGTGACGCAGCTGACCGAATGCTCGCTGGAGCGTCCGCCGAAAAGTACCGCGACGCGGGGCTTGCGCCCGGCTGTGGACTCCGGCGCTGCCGGGCTGGATTCGTGGTTCACTGCAGCTCACCTTCGGATTTGAGTTCGCGGGCCAATAGCCGTGGGGCCAGTTCCTCGACGGCGATCTCCCCCTCGAGGACCGCCACCACCGCCTCCGTAATCGGCATGTCGACACCGAGCTTAGTGGCCAGATCCAACACCGCACGGCCGGACTTGATGCCTTCGGCGGTCTGGGTCATCTGAACGGACACTTCATCAAGCGTCAGCCCCTCGCCCAGCAGGCGGCCGGCGGTATGGTTGCGCGACAGCGGCGACGAACAGGTGGCGACGAGGTCGCCCAGCCCGGCCAGCCCGGCCATGGTCTGCACGTCCCCGCCCAGGGCGAGGGTAAGCCGGGTGGTCTCCGCGAGCCCGCGTGTGATGACGGTGGCTTTGGTGTTGTCACCCATGCCCTTGCCGTCGCAGATCCCGACGCACAAGGCAATGACGTTCTTGACGATTCCGCCGATCTCGACGCCGGTGACATCGGGATTGGTGTACGGGCGGAAGTAAGCCGCCGTGCAGAGCCTGGCGATCCACTGCGCCACATCTTCATCCGTGCAGGCCACCACAGATGCGGTTGGTTCCTTGCGCGCGATCTCCATGGCCAGGTTGGGGCCGGAAATGACTGCCACGCGGTCGTCGGACAGCCCCAGTTCTTCCTTGATCACTTCGCTCATGCGGGCATCGCTGCCGCGCTCCAACCCCTTCATGAGCGAAACCACCACTGCCTCCGGATCCAGCAGCGGTTTCCAGGAAGCCAGTTGCGGCCGGAGGGTCTGGGCCGGCACGGCCAGCACTACCAGCGGTGCGTCCCCCACGACGTCGGCCACGTCCGCGGAAGCGACCACGTTGCCGGGCAGGACGATGTCTTTGAGGTACTTTGTGTTCCGGTGCTGGGTATTGATTTCCTCCGCCACCTCCGGGCGCCGCGCCCACAGCCGGACTTCGACCTCGGGGTGTGCGTCAGCAACTACCTTGGCGAAGGTAGTGCCCCAGCTTCCTGCTCCGAGAACTGCAATGGTTGCAGGCAGGTCGGGGCGTTCGGTCACAACTTCTCCTCTGGCGGTAATTCTTCCGTGTGCACCGCTGGACCGGCACCGAAGTCCCGGCCGGTCGATTTCTGCCCGTGCGCTGAAGGATCCCAGCGGAGCGCAGGGGGTTCTTCGCCGCGCACCTCGGCAAGCAGCGCAGTAATGCTGTCCATAATCCTATTCGTTGCGGCGTCGAGCACCGTCTTGGTGATCGGCATGCCGCCGAACTCCGACAGGTCGACCGGGGCACCGGCCACGACATGAGCCGTCTTGCGCGGGAAAAGGCTCGGCTTCTTGGCATATCGGGGCAGCAGGTCGTTGGCTCCCCAGTGCGCCACCGGGATGACGGGGGCTCCGGTCTGCAAGGCGAGCCGGGCGGCCCCCGTGTGCCCGCGCATGGGCCACAGATTCGGATCGCGCGTCAGCGTGCCTTCCGGATAGATGATGACCGCGCCGCCCTCATCCAGCACCTCCCGGGAGATTTCCAAGGAGCGGTTGGCACCCGCACTGCTCCGTTCCACCGGAATCTGCCGGGCCCCGGACAACAGCTGCCCGACCACCGGAATCTTGAACAGCGCGGCCTTGGCCAGAAAGTGCGGCAGGATGCCCTGGTTGTAGACGTAATGGCCCACTACCAGCGGATCGATCTCCGTGTTGTGGTTCGGGCAGACGATAATTCCCCGGTCACGGGGGAAATTCTCGGTTCCTGTCCAGTTGCGCCGCAAGACCAGATTCAAGACCGGCCGGACGACGCCGGCCAGCATGCCGATGACCACGCGTTCCTTGGTAGCTGCTCCCATGGCCGCCTACTCGACGTCGAAGTCCGCGCCGAGGCCTTCCAGCTTTGACTGGAAGTGCTCGTAGCCGCGATTGATGAGCTCGATGCCGGTGACCCGGGAGGTTCCGGTGGCCGCCAGTGCGGCGATCAAGTGGCTGAACCCGCCGCGGAGGTCGGGAATGTCGATCTCCGCACCCGAGAGCTGAGTCGGCCCGGAGATGACGGCGGAATGCAGGAAATTCCGCTGGCCGAAGCGGCACGGGATGCTGCCGAGGCATTCGCGGTGCACCTGGATGTTCGCGCCCATCCGGATCAAGGCTTCGGTAAAGCCGAACCGGTTTTCGTAGACCGTCTCGTGCACAATCGAGACGCCTTCCGCCTGGGTCAGCGCAACCACCAGAGGCTGCTGCCAGTCGGTCATAAAGCCGGGGTGCACGTCGGTCTCGAGCACCAGCGGCGACAGGCTCCCGCCGGGGTGGTAGAACCGGATGCCGTCGTCGTCGATATCGAAGGCCCCACCGATCTTGCGGTAGGTGTTCAGGAAAGCGGTGAGATCGCCCTGGTTGGCGCCTTCAACGTAGATGTCCCCCTTCGTGACCAGCGCCGCCGATGCCCAGGAGGCCGCCTCGTTGCGGTCGGGCAGGGCCCGGTGGTTGAAACCAACCAGTTCCGGCACACCCTCGATGCGGATGACCCGGTCCGTCTGGACGGAAATGATGGCGCCCATCTTCTGCAGCACGGCGATCAGGTCCATGATCTCCGGCTCGATGGCGGCCCCGCTGAGCTCCGTGATGCCCTCGGCCCGGGTTGCGGTCAAGAGAACCTGTTCGGTGGCGCCAACACTGGGATACGGCAGCGTCAGCTTAGCGCCCCTCAGTCCCCTGGGTGCCGAAATGGAAATGCCACCGGGCCGCTTGTCCACGATGGCACCGAACTGACGCAGCACATCGAGGTGGTAGTCGATGGGACGGTCGCCGATGCGGCAGCCGCCCAGGTCGGGGATGAAAGCTTCGCCGATGGCGTGGATCAGGGGGCCGCAGAAGAGGATCGGGATGCGGGAATCGCCGGCGTGCGCGTCGATGTCCTTCATCTGGGCCGTCTTGACGTGCGTGGGGTCCAGCGTCAGGTCACCGGTCACCGGGTCTTTGGTAACCTCCACGCCGTGCAGGCGCAGCAGGCTGGTGACGATCTCCACGTCCCTGATCTCGGGTACATTCCGCAGGACCGAGGCATCGCTGGCGAGCAAGGAGGCGACCATCGCTTTGGGAACCAGGTTCTTGGCGCCACGGACGGGGACCTTTCCCGTCAAGGGTACGCCGCCACGAATGGTCAAAACACTTGCCATGGATACCTGATTCCTCAAACTAGTTTAACGCCGGACTGGGCCTAGGGCTCAGCTAAGCATATTGGTAATCCGTGACCATTCCGAAATAAACGGACCGCGCGTTCCGCGCCCTTCTACGCGACGACCACGGACTTGCATAATAGGGGCTATACACGCAAATCGGCGCCGTTGGAGGAACTGTTCGAGTTCCTCCAACGGCGCCGATCCGGTGCAGAATGCCTGCGGTCACACCTTGGCGGGAAGCGTTTTCGGCTTCCAGGATGGCCGGGTGGCCTCGTAGGAGGTGATGTCCGCCTCATGGTGCAGGGTCAGGCCGATATCGTCCAGGCCTTCGAGCAACCGCCACCGGGTGTAGTCGTCGATCTCGAACGGAGCGGTGATGGTTCCGCAGATGACCGTCTTCGCAGCCAGGTCAACGGTGATCTCGGTGCCCGGGTGGTTCTCGAGCTCCTTCCAGATCAGCTCGATGTCATCCTGGGCCACCTCCGCCGCCAGCAGGCCCTGTTTGCCGGAGTTCCCGCGGAAGATGTCGGCGAACCGGGACGAGAGCACTACGCGGAAGCCGTAGTCCTTCAGCGCCCAGACGGCGTGTTCGCGGGAAGAACCGGTGCCGAAGTCGGGACCGGCCACCAGCACGGAACCGCGGTTGAACGGCTCTTGGTTCAGGATGAAGTCGTCGTTCTTGCGCCAGCCGGCGAACAGTGCATCTTCAAAGCCGGTCCGGGTGATCCGCTTGAGGTACACCGCCGGGATGATCTGGTCGGTGTCCACGTTGGACTGCCGCAGGGGAACACCGATGCCGGTATGGGTGGTGAACTTCTCCATGATGCTTCAGGCTCCTTAGGCAGCAGACCGCGTAGCGGCGTCGTTAGTGACCGGGTCCAGGTCCGAGGGCGAGCTCAGCGTGCCGCGCACCGCAGTCGCGGCAGCAACGACCGGCGAGACCAGGTGCGTCCGTCCGCCCTTGCCTTGCCGGCCCTCGAAGTTCCGGTTCGACGTGGAGGCGCAGCGCTCCCCCGGGGCCAGCTGGTCCGGGTTCATGCCCAGGCACATCGAGCAACCGGCGAACCGCCACTCGGCACCGAACTCCTTGAAGACCTGGTCCAGCCCTTCGGCTTCGGCTTCGAGCCGGACGCGCGCCGAGCCGGGAACCACCATCATGCGCACGTTCGGCGCCTTCTGCCGCCCGCGGATGATATCTGCGGCAATGCGCAGGTCCTCGATCCGGCTGTTGGTGCAGGAGCCCAGGAAGACGGTGTCCACCGGGATCTCCTTCATCGGGGTGCCGGCTTCGAGTCCCATGTAGGCCAGCGCGCGTTCCGCCGCAGCCTTGGCGTTCTCGTCGGCAAAGTCGTCGGGCGACGGCACCGCCTGGGACAGGGAAACACCCTGGCCCGGGTTGGTGCCCCAGGTGACGAAAGGCTCCAGGGTGTTGGCGTCCAGGAAAACTTCGGCGTCGAATTCGGCGTCGTCCTCGGTGCGCAGCGTCTGCCAATATTCGACGGCGGCATCCCAGTCGGCGCCTTCCGGGGCGTGCGGACGGCCCTTGAGGTATTCGAAAGTGGTCTGGTCCGGCGCCACCATGCCGGCCCGGGCACCCGCTTCGATGGACATGTTGCAGATGGTCATCCGGGCTTCCATGCTCAGCGCGCGAATGGCGGAGCCACGGTATTCCAGGACATAGCCTTGCCCGCCGCCGGTGCCGATCTTGGCGATCACGGCCAGGATGATGTCCTTGGCCGTGACCCCGGGACGCAGCGTGCCCTCGACGTTGATGGCCATCGTCTTGAACGGCTTCAGCGAAAGGGTCTGGGTTGCCATGACGTGTTCGACCTCGGAGGTTCCGATGCCGAAGGCCAGCGCGCCGAATGCGCCGTGGGTGGAGGTATGGGAGTCGCCGCACACCACTGTCATGCCCGGCTGGGTGAGCCCCAGCTGGGGACCCACCACGTGCACAATCCCCTGCTCGGCATCCCCGAGCGAGTGCAGCCGGACGCCGAACTCCCGGCAATTGGTGCGCAGCGTCTCGATCTGGGTCCGGCTGGTCAGGTCGGCAATCGGCTTGTCGATGTCCAGCGTGGGAGTGTTGTGGTCCTCGGTGGCGATGGTCAGATCGGGCCGACGCAGCTTGCGCCCGGCCAGCCGCAGGCCCTCGAAGGCCTGCGGGGACGTGACTTCGTGCACCAGGTGGAGGTCGATGAAGAGGAGATCGGGCTGGCGGGCTGCGCCTTCCCCGTCGCCGCGGCGCACCACGTGCGCCTCCCAGACCTTTTCAGCGAGCGTCCTGCCCGCAGTGTTACCGGCCATGGCCAGATCCCTCCATCAATTACCAACGCAGGCGGTGCCTCCCAGCGGGAGACCTGCTTCAAGTGTGTGATTCAACTCTTCCAGTACGGGCTCGGATCCCGCCAGCGAAACGACTTGCATCTCAAATAGTGAGATGACAATATCATTCTATGGACAATCCTAGTGGTGTCGGCGTCATCGACAAAGCGGCCATGGTGCTCGACACCCTCGAGGCCGGCCCTACCTCCCTGGCCCAGCTGGTGGCCGCCACCGGGCTGGCCCGGCCGACCGCTCATCGGCTTGCTTTGGCCTTGGTGCACCACCGGCTGGTCAGCCGGGACATGCAGGGCAGATTCGTATTGGGCAGCCGGCTGGTGGAACTGGCCGCCGCCGCAGGGGAAGACCGCCTCATTGCGGCGGCGGGCCCGGTCCTGATGAACCTCCGCGACGCCACCGGCGAAAGCGCACAGGTCTTCCGACGGCAGGGCGACGCACGTGTCTGCGTCGCCTCGGCCGAGCGGCCGATAGGCCTGCGGGACACCATTCCGGTGGGGACGCAGCTCTCCATGAAGGCCGGCTCCGCCGCCCAGGTCCTGTTGGCGTGGGAGGACCACGAACGGCTGCTGGAAGGTCTGCATGGCGCCCGTTTCACCCCGACGGTCCTCGCCGGCGTGCGCCGCCGCGGCTGGGGCCAAAGCCTCGGCGAACGCGAGCCCGGAGTGGCGTCGGTCTCGGCGCCCGTCCGCGGACCATCGGGGCGCGTCATCGCCGCTGTTTCCATTTCCGGCCCGATCGAACGGCTCACCCGGCAGCCCGGCCGGCTGCATGCCGAGGTGGTCTGCAGCGCTGCGGCACAACTCACCGAGGCCCTGAGAAAGAGCAACGACTAGCAGTTGCTCAACCGCCGAAGTGGTCCCACCCGATGGCCTGAACGGCCGCGCCGTCCAGCGTCGCCCGAGCCGCTCCGCTTTCACGGACCGTTCCGACGGCCACGAAACCGTCGGGTAGGGCCTTGGCTGCCGGGAAGGTGCAGAGCAGGCCATGGTCTTCTCCGCCGCCGAGCACCCATTCCATTGGGTCGGCGCCCAACAGATCCGCTGCCTCGCCTAACGGTTCGACAAAGCCCTGCAGCGCTGCCTTGAACAGATCCACCGAGACGGAGCTTGCACGGGCCAGCCGGGCTGCGTCGCGGAGCAGGCCGTCCGAAATGTCCATCATGGCGGTGGCGCCTGCCTTGGCAGCCGCCGGGCCCGCGTGCAGTGGAGGCTCGGGCCGGGACTGGATGTTGGCCAGCGCCTGCAGCCCATCCCGGGCCTCGCCGGCAGGGTGCGTGCTGTCGAGCAGGCTCAATCCGGCCGCCGCCTTCCCCAGCGTCCCGGCCACGGCCACGATGTCGCCGGGGCGCGCCCCGCTGCGGAGCACCGGACGGCGGCCCTCGAGATCGCCGGTGACGGCGGCCGTGACGACCAGCGCGTCGCCCCGGCCCAGATCGCCGCCGACGACGGAGCACCGGTCCGCGCCAAGTTTCCGGATCGCCTCGGCCACACCGTCGGCCAAGTCCTCAACCCACGCCACCGGCGTCGAACCAGGCAGGGTGAGGCTGATGACCAGAGCCGTGGGCACGGCCCCCATGGCGTTGATGTCCGAGAGGTTTTGCGCCACGGATTTCCAGCCGACGTCGTAGCCGGTGGTCCGGTATCCCGAGGGCCACTCGAGCCGGAAGTCCTGGTCCTGGACCAGCGTGTCGATCGAGATGACGGTCCGGGCATCCGGTGCGTCGATCACGGCGGCATCGTCGCCGGGGCCGACCGGGACGTTGGCCGGGCCAAGGCGCGGAAAGATCCTCTCCAGCAGGGAGCCCTCATCCAGGTCATTGATCATCGGTTCATCGGCCAATCTTTGCATTCTCCCTTGTCATTACCGGCCCGCGCCGAACTGGGCACGGGTCGCGCAGGCCTTCCGGCGCCGTCATTCTCCGGCCGCCGTCGCTACCGCCTGCCGGAATTCCTTGTACAGGGCGACCGCCTTCTCCACAGGCTGGACGATCCGCTCTTCCGCCACCTGCCCCACCGAGGCTCGCAGCCGCCGTCGTGCCTTCGCCGCCCTGGAGGTGGCGACGAGGCGCGATATCAGGCCGGATGCCAGCGCCAGCAGCACCCCGGCGAGGATCCCGGCGGCCAGCAACAAGGTGGGCACGGGGAAGCCCTCGACCCTTGGTGTTTCCGGCACCGGGAACTGGAAGTATCCCAGTGCGGCGATGCCCAGCAGCCAGAGGGCCCCGGCCAAGGCGGCCGCCAAGGCGCACCACTGGATCACGCCGAAGACGGGCCACCACCAGGACGCCCGGTCAGAGCGCAGGTCGGTGCGCGCCAGGGCTTGGTCCAGGTCGTCCGGGAGCGTGTCCTCCGCGGAGCGTGCGGCCCGGCGGATGGCCGCGCGCCACGGTGCGCTGGCTCCCTCGCCGGCCCGGTCGGCGAACTGTCGGACAGCCTTGTCGGCCTGTGCCTGCTGCGCCGGGCCCGGCGCCGGCATCGACGATCGATTGAGCATCGGGCTGACGTCTTTCCGGTCCAGGTTGAGCCGTTTGAGCGGATCCCGGCGCAGCTTGCCCAGCCAGCGGACCACCGGCCATCCCGTCCGGGCATGCGACTGGCGACGGTAGGACGTTGCGACGGCGTCGCAGATCGCATCTACGCCCGCGGCTTGCGCGAGCTGTTCGGCCAGTTCCGCGCGCGCGGGCTTGCTGACACCGGCGGGTTCCGCGCCAAGGTCCAGGTCCAGCGCGTGGGCCGCGTTGCGGACGTCGGCGATGAGCCGGTTCGTGGCGGCCTGCCGCTGGTCGGCGAAGGCCGTAATCGCCGCCTTGAGCTCGTCGATGCCGGCACCCGTCCGGGCGGAGACGGGATAGGCGTCCGCCCGGCCCAACCCGTCCTCGACCAGGATGTCCTTGAGCGATGCCAGGACCGGCTGCAGCTGGTTCTCCGCCAGCCGGTCTACCTGGTTCAGCACCACCAGCGTCACCGCCCCGTGGGATGCCAGCGGCCGCAGGAATCCGTGGTGCACGGCCGCATCGGCGTATTTCTGCGGATCCATGACCCAGACCAAGACGTCCACTTGCCCCGCGAGCCGTTGCACAATCTCGCGGTGCTCGACGGCGGTGGAATCAAAGTCGGGCAGGTCCAGCAGGATCAGTCCGCCATGTCCGGCCAGCGACTCATCGGCCATGACGTGCCGCTGCGCTACCTGCAGCCAATCCAGCAGCGGCTCGCTGCCGGCCGTTCGCCAAATGCCGGCCAGTGTTTCCGATGTGGTCGGACGACGTGCAGCCACGGTGGCGTGATGGGTTCCGGAAACGGCGTTAAAGAGGGAGGACTTACCGCTGCCCGTCGCTCCGAAAAACCCGACGACGGTATGTTCGGCAGACAGCGAGCGACGGGTGCTGGCGCGTTCCAGGACGTCGTTGACCCGCGCGAATTCCGCTTTCGGCAGCACGCCCTCGCCAAGTTCGGCAGCCGAATTCAGGGCCTCCAGCCGCGCCTCCAACGGCGATGCTTCGGGCTTGCCCCGGTGCCGGCTCACTCCGGTGCCTCCGTGTCCGTTTTGGCTCCTACACTCTGCAGCTGGTCGGCCAATGAGCGCATCGATTCGGCTTGCTGCTCCTGCGCCGGGACTCTGGACAGAAAGCGCTCCGCTTCAGCGTGCATCAGCCTGCGGGTGCGCTCCTCCAGCTGGGACCGGGCCTTGCGTGCCAGCCGGCGGACGGCGTCCTCGCCGAAGACGGCTTCGAGCAGCTTCTGGCCCACCACGGCTGTACCGCCGGCGACGCCGATTTCCAAACCTGTCAATCCGCCGGTCGCCGCGAAAATCACCACCATCAGGGCCACCCCGAGGCCATTAACTCCGAAGGACAGCATGCGTGCGGTGAACCGCTTGTCCTCGCCCTCGCTGCGGATCAGTGCCAGCAGATCGGCCTGCCATGCCCGGATCTCGCGCGCCACTTCATCCGAGAACCCGGCGCTGGGAGTGGACAGGTCGTCGCCGCCGAGCAAGCCCTGTCCTGCCGGATCCGCCCGCCATCCAGCGTCGGCTTGCTCGGCGCCCTTGGCCGCGGCCTCGACGACGACGGCTTGCAGCCCCGACTCGATGGCCGCCTCGACCACCACCGAGGGGGCTGGCTTGCCGGAAAAGAACGCGCCGATCCGGTCCCGCAGCCGGCCTATTCCGCTCTCGACGCCGCGGAAAAATTCCCCGGTTCCGACAAAGTCCTGCCACCGGGCCAACACCTCGCCGCGCAGCAGCGTGCCGTCCTGCGTTGCCGCGAGAGCTTGAACCGTGGCTGCTTCGTAGGCGCCGTCGACCATCTTGCGCAGTCTCTGGCCGGCGGCGTACTGAGCGTCCGTGGCGACGGCACCGGCCCGTACGGTGTGGGCCAACGCCCGCACGGCGCCACCGAGCGTACGGCGGGCAATATCCGCACGGCTGGAAGCGTCGGCGGCGAGTTCCTCGAGCCACGCGCGGATCGGCTCCACGGCCCCGGCCGGCAGCATGCCCTCCCCGTCCAGCGGGGACTCGTGGATCACGAACAGCTGGGCCGCAGCGAGCCCCTGGCGCTGCAGCAGTCCGGCCAGGTCGGTGCGGACCTCCGTCTCAACGTCCGCCGGCACCCGGTCCAGGACGACGGCGACTTCGATGTCCCGCTGCGCGGCGTCCAACAGCAGCGCCCACGGCACTGCATCGGCGTAACGGTTGGCGGTGGTGACGAAAATCCACAAGTCCGCCGCCGCCAGCAGTTGTCCGGCCAATCGTCGGTTGTCGTCGGAGATGGAATCGATATCCGGCGCGTCAAGCACCGCGATGCCGGCAGGGATGCTGCGGTCCGCCAGCAACACCAGCGAGGTTCCCGCCGGTTCTCCTGCCGGCTCCGCCCCGCCGACGTATGCCTCGGTGGCGGCTTGTGCCGGTGTACCGGTGATCCGGCTGAGGCCGGGCAGGATGCGCCGGTCCGTAAACCAGGCCTCGTCGCTCGGGTGATGCAGCAGCACGGGTTGGCGGGTGGTTGGCCGAATGGCTCCCGCGCGTGTCGCCGGATACCCGGCCAGCGCGTTCACCAGCGTGGATTTCCCGGCGCCGGTCGAGCCTCCCACCACCGCCAGCAGCGGTGCTTCCAGCCTGCGGTAGCGGGGCAAAATATAGTCGTCCAGCTGGGCCACCGCGGCCCGGACTGCGCCGCGTGCCTCGCCGGCGCCCGGCACGTCCAGCGGCAACTCCAGCCCCTCCAGCGTGCTGCGGCTGTCCTCCAAGAGCGCGACAGCTTCCGCTCCCCTGTCTTGGCCCTCGGGCACCATGCTGGTCACGTTCCCCATCATGCCAGCAGAAGCGATCAACCACGCGGACCATGGCCGCTGCGAGACGCACGTCACCCGGCATGCAAAAGCCGGCCCCGGACATGATGTCCGGGACCGGCTGTTGGTGACCCCAGCGGGATTCGAACCCGCGTTACCGCCGTGAGAGGGCGGCGTACTAGGCCGCTATACGATGGGGCCGCATAGCTTGCACTGTTGAAAGGCCGGTGCTGCCTTGTCCTGCTCGGACAGTGACCCCAGCGGGATTCGAACCCGCGTTACCGCCGTGAGAGGGCGGCGTACTAGGCCGCTATACGATGGGGCCGTAGGTTTGTTTGGAGTTTGCCTCCGCACAATCCAGCCCCCGCGTAAGCGGAGGCTGTAGCGCTGGGATACCAGGACTCGAACCTAGAATGACGGTACCAGAAACCGTTGTGTTGCCAATTACACCATATCCCAAAGGGCACTTTCGGAGCCGATGGAAACGGGCCTTTGCCCATTCCCTAGCGCCTCAGCACGAGTAATTACTTTACCGGATGCCTGCTCGAAAGTGCAAAACGAGCAGCAAACCGGTCGGCTGGACCGCGCGCTGCTCCGATTCACGCTCAGCCGCGGAACGACTTCAGCCGGGCCAGCGAGGACTTTTTGCCAAGGATCACCATCGACTCGAACAACGGCGGAGAGATGCGCCGGCCCGAAACGGCGGTCCGGACCGGGCCGAAGGCCAGCCTGGGCTTGAGTCCCAGGCCATCGACCAGGGCCGCACGCAGCGCCGCCTGGATGTTCTCCGCCGTCCACTCCTCGACCGGCTCCAGCGCCGCCAGCGCGGCATCCAGCGCCTCGGTGAGATTCTCCGGCAGCCCCTTGCGGGCGTCTTGGGCCACGTCGATCTCGTCGTCGTTCTTGAACAGGAAAGCGAGCATCTCCGGCGCTTCGCCCAGCAGCGTGATGCGCTCCTGCACCAGGGGTGCGGCATCTGCCAGAATCATCTGCTCGCGTTCGGTCAGCACCTCGCCGACCAGGCCGGCGTGCTGCAGGTAGGGAACCAGCCGGAGCTTGAAGTCACCCGGCTCCAGCAGCCGGACGTGGGTTCCGTTGATGGCTTCGGCCTTCTTCAGGTCGAAGCGGGCAGGATTGGCCAGCACGTCGTGGATATCAAAGTTCTCCACCAGCTGGTCAACGGTAAAGATGTCCTCGTCAGCGGACAGCGACCACCCCAGCAGCGACAGGTAGTTCAGCAGTCCCTCGCGGATGAAACCGCGTTCGCGGTGCAGGAAGAGGTTGGATTCCGGATCGCGCTTGGAAAGCTTCTTGTTTCCTTCGCCCATCACATACGGCAAGTGGCCGAACAGCGGCATGTAGCGGGCAACTCCGATGTCCACCAGTGCCCGGTAGAGCGCGATCTGACGAGGCGTCGAAGAGAGCAGATCTTCCCCTCGCAGCACATGGGTGATGCCCATGAGCGCGTCGTCGACCGGATTGACCAGCGTGTAGAGGGGTTTGCCGTTCGCCCGAACCACCACGAAGTCCGGCACGCTGCCGGCCTTGAAGGTGATGTCGCCGCGGACCAGGTCGGTGAAGGTGATGTCCTCGTCGGGCATCTGCACGCGCAACACCGGCTCACGGCCTTCTGCCTTGAAGGCAGCGACCTGCTCCGGCGTCAGGTGCCGGTCGAAGTTGTCATAGCCGAGCTTGATGTCGCGGCCCGCCGCCCGGTGCCGCTCCTCGACCTCCTCCGGGGTGGAGTAGGACTCATAGACGTGGCCGCCCGCTTTGAGCTTGGCAATCACGTCCTGGTAGATGTCACCGCGCTGGGACTGCCGGTAGGGTTCGTGCGGACCCCCGACTTCAACACCCTCATCCCAGTCAATGCCCAGCCACTTCATGGCGTCGAGCAACTGCTGGTAGCTTTCCTCGCTGTCGCGGGCAGCATCGGTGTCCTCGATCCGGAACACCATGGTGCCGCCGGTGTGCCGGGCATAGGCCCAGTTGAACAGCGCGGTACGGATCAGGCCCACGTGCGGGGTGCCCGTGGGAGACGGGCAGAAGCGTACGCGGACAGGAGTTTCGTCGTCGACAGTGGGAATGGCAGCAGCATTAGTCATGATGGCTCCCAGTTTAGTCTGCCGCGCCAGTCCCCTGTTTCGGTCCAGCGCCCGCTACCTTGGACGCCTGCCGCGGCCCAGCCATGTGCTGAGGAATCGATACAGGTAAAACAGCGCCAACAGGATTCCGACGGCGAGGAAGGTTGCGGTCAGCCACGCGGGGCCGCCAAGGTAGTGCGTGGCACGGGCAGCCACGGAAAAAGTAGCTAGCGATCCGAGCGCAAAGGCTGCGAACGACCGACGGCTGGCACGCATGAGGTTCAGCGTCGAGCGGTGTTCGAGAGCGTTCCGATGCCCTCGATCTCCACCTCGTAGCGCTGGCCCGCTTCGATGGTGCCGACGCCGGAGGGGGTGCCGGTCATGATCACGTCGCCGGGCAGCAGCGTGAAGGCCTGGGAGGCGTAGGAGACCAGTTCCTTGACGCCCCAGATCATCTGCGAGGTGTTGCCGTCCTGCTTCAGTTCGCCGTCGAGCCGGCCGCGGATGGCCAGGTCCTCGGTGTCCAATTCGGTTTCGATCCACGGACCGAGCGGGGCCGAACCGTCGAAGCCCTTGGCGCGGGCCCACTGGTTGTCGGTGCGCTGCGCGTCGCGCGCGGTGAGGTCGTTGCCGCAGGTGTAGCCGAAGATGACGTCGTCCACGCGCTCCACCGGGACGTCCTTGCAGATCCTCCCGATGATCACGCAGAGTTCGGCCTCGTAGGAGACCTCGTCGGAGAACTCCGGCAGGACCATCGGCTCATTCGGGCCGATCACCGAGGTGTTCGGCTTGAGGAACATCAGCGGTGCGGCCGGGGTCTCGTTGCCCATTTCCTTGATGTGTTCGGCGTAGTTGCGGCCGATGCCGATCACCTTGCTGCGCGGGATGATCGGGGCCAGCAGGCGGACGTCCTCGAGCTTGTGCCGGGCTCCGGTGGGCTGGACGCCGTTGAAGAACGGGTCGCCGGCGATGACGGTGACCTGCTCACTGCCTTCCTCGCCTTCGACGATGCCGTACTGGGGGTCAGAATCGAGGACAAACCGGGCTATACGCATGGGTTTAGCCTACTGGTTTCCGGAGGATGGATTCCAAGCCGGACGAGCCCGTCAGCCGCGCAGGTAGTCCAGTTGGGCCGCGACGGAGGCTTCGGCGGCGAGGCGGACGGCGGCGTCGATGTCGGTGTAGACGTGGTCGGTGACGTCGTCCACGCTGGCGTCGGCGCCGAGATGCTCGAGGGCGGAGCGGATCTGGTCCAGCCGGAGCTGGCGGTGGCTGGCGTACTCGCGGCAGATCGCCGAGAGGTCCGGCAGGGTCCCGCCGTGGGCCGGCAACACCTTGGCCGGGCCGAGGATCTCCAGCCGCGCCAGCGAATCCAGGTATGGGCCCAGCCGACCGTCCGGATAGGCGATGATGGTGGTCCCGCGCCCCAGGATGGTGTCGCCGGTGAGGACCGAGCCGTGCGGGCCGTCGGCAGGCAGCCGGAAACTGACCGAGTCGGCCGTGTGCCCCGGCGTGGCCAGAACGTGGATGTCGACGCCGGCAGCCCGGATCACCTCGCCGTCCGTCAGCGGCTCGCCGCCGAAGCAGAGCGCTGGGTCCAGCGCCCGCACCGGAGCGCCGGTCAGTTCATGGAAACGCTCGCTGGCCTCGGTGTGGTCAATGTGGTGGTGGGTGATCAGGATAAGTTCCACGTCACCGGCTGCCGCGAGTTCGGCAAGGTGGATCTCGTCCAGCGGCCCCGGATCCACCACGACCACTCCCCTGCTCTCCGGCGCCGCAATCAGGTACGACTGCGTGCCGTCCAGGCTCATGGGCCCGGGGTTGGGAGCCAGCCGGTAGCGGGTCAGGCCGCTGCTGCGGACGAGGGCGGAATTCTGTTCAGCGGTCACAGAGCCATCCTCGCATTCCCCCGCCCAGCGCCGCAGGACTGCAGAGCGGGAGGCACGCACCGTCGTCGTAATATTCGCGCAATATGAAGGAATCGGTTCATATTCCCACCCCATGGTGCGGGCAATGTGACTTCGGTCGCATAGGCTGAATGCCTGCACGGGCCGCTGACGGCGGCACGACGATGGCCGGAGGATGCGCACATCACCGGCCGGATGGGGGGATCAGTGCTGGAGGAAGTTCACTCAGCCTACGATGTGCAACTGGACGATGATGGGCTGCTGGTGCTGACGCTCCACCGCGGCCTGAGCGTCAACGCCGAGCTGGCGCAGCAGGTAGTTGACCGCCTCTTCGACCTGGTCGGCGAGCGGCGGGTGGTGGTGCTGCTGAGGATGGCCGGCGTGCGCTGGGCAACCGCCGAGGTGCGGTCGATCGCCCACACCTTCACGCCCTCCCTCGCCGTGGCGGTGGTCGGGAATGGGCCGGTGGACCGTGTGCTGGGGAACTTCTTCCTGCGGATTTTCGCTGATGACGGCTGTTCCCGGTACTTCGACGACGAGGCCGAAGCGCGGACCTGGCTGGCAGCGCATGCCCAACACCTGCCCACGCTGGAGATCGACGGGAGCGTCGTCTAGCGGCGGGTGACGAGCCGGTGGCAGGGATCACCGCGGAATTAGTTCGCGCGCAGCGGGGTTCCCCTGATGGACCCATTGCTGCTGCACGATAGGAAGAATTCCATGGCGGAAACCAAGAACACCATCTCCCTGGCGGAGCTGCTGGCCGAATACGACGTGGCCGAGCATGACCATGCGGCGGCCGATCGCCACAGCGGGATGCAGCACATCCACAACCATGCCAACGGGGACATTGTCTGGTTCCCCACCTGGCAGAAGAACCGCGAGACGACCGACTGGGAAGACGCGGTCACCGAATTCACCGCCGAGCTCGACGCCGCGGCGGAAGGCGGTGCCGATCTCACCGACGAGGCCTCGGGCCTGCTGGCTTCACGGCTGCAGAAACTGCTGGATCAGGCTGCCGACTCCGCCGACGCGAATGCGTTCATTCGCGACAATCTGGCCCGCTACTTGTCTGAGACCTGGGCGCTGGGCGACGCCTACGCGCTGAAGCGCGGGAAGGACCTTCCGGACGCGGCCTCGCCGGCGGGCATCTTCGCGTCCTTCCCGTACGAGGTCTACGAGCGCGACGGCGGCAGCTTCGCCTCCGCGGTCTGGAACGATCTGGTGGATGCCCGGAAGAACCGGATTGCCGCCGAAGAGGCTGAGCGCAAGGCGCTGAAGCCGGTATCCAAGAAGGCCCGGAAGGCCGCCGAACGCAAAGCCGCTGCCCGGAAGCGGTAGCCCTGATGGCGAGGCTCCGCCGGAAGGCTGAGCCCGCACTGATGGCGAGGCTCCTCCTCAAGGCGGGACCCCGCCGTCGTCCTCTTCCTGGGTCAGAACAAAAGCAGCAGGAGGAGGACGATCAGCGGCAGGATGGCCTGGGCCAGCGCGCTCTGCCAGAGGCGGCGTTCGGAGAACCACAGCACCACCCCGAGGATCACGTGGGCGATGCACGTGAAGACGACCATGGTCTCGCCGATGGCCGTCCTGCCGCTGGCGGCGATGAAGACCCCGGCGATCAAGACCAGCCCCCAGAGCAGGTTGTAGAAGCCCAGGTTGATGGTCCAGAGCCGCACCGCCGCCACGTCCTGCGGCCGGATGAGGAACAGCTTGTGGAAGCGCGGGTCGCGGAAGTAGAACGCCTCGGCGATCCCGACGGTGATCAGGACCAAGCCGAAGATCACGGCAAGCAGGTAGGCCACCCCGGTCATGGACCCAGTGTGGACCGGCCGGCCCCGGAAGGGAAGCGGCGGTTAGGTCAGTTGGGTGAGCGAGCCTAGGCCGGGCGGTGCGCCGGCCTAGGCCGGCGGGTGAGCCAGCCTAGACCAGACGGGTGAGCCAGCCGCGCGAGTCCTCCACCGCGCCGGTCTGGATCCCGAGCAGTTCCTGCCGGATGGACATGGCCACTTCGCCGGAACCGGCGCTCGGGGACGCGATGGACCAGCCGTCCGCCTTCAGCTCGCCGATCGGGGTGATCACGGCGGCGGTGCCGCAGGCGAAGGCCTCGGTGATGTCGCCGGAGGCCACGCCGTCGCGCCATTCGTCGATGGTGATCTTGCGTTCCTGCACGTCCAGGCCGCGGTCCTTGGCCAGCTCGATCACCGAGGAGCGGGTGACGCCGTGCAGGATGTGGCCGTTGAGTTCCGGCGTGACCAGGCTGCCGTCCTTGAAGACGAAGAACACGTTCATGCCGCCGAGTTCCTCGATGGCGTTGTCGTTGAACTTGTCCAGGAACAGCACCTGCTGGCAGCCGTTGGCTTCGGCTTCCAGCTGGGCGGCCAGCGACGCGGCGTAGTTGCCGCCGCATTTGGCCTCGCCGGTGCCGCCTTCGCCGGCGCGGGCGTAGTAGCCGGACAGCCAGATGGACACCGGCTTCAACTCGCCGCCGAAGTAGTTGCCGGCCGGCGACGCGATCACGCGGTAGGACACCTCATGGGCCGGGCGCACGCCCAGAAACGCCTCGGTGGCGATCATGAACGGTCGCAGGTACAGCGCCTCGCCGTCGCCCGTGGGAACCCAGGCCTTGTCCGTGGCGACCAGCTGGCGCAGCGACTCGATGAAGGTCTCCTCGGGCAGCTCCGGCAGCGCCAGCCGGCGGGCCGAGGTGTTGAGCCGGGCGGCGTTGGCCTCCGCGCGGAAGGTCCAGACCGATCCGTCGTCGTGCTGGTAGGCCTTCAGGCCCTCAAAAATCTCCTGGCCGTAGTGCAGCACCGCCGCGGCCGGATCCATCATGATGGGCCCGTAGGGCTCGATCCGCGCATTCGACCAGCCGCCGTTGCCGTCACTGCCGACCTTGTAGTCGACGACGGCCGTGTGGTCCGTGAAGTGTTTGCCGAAGCCCGGGTTCGCCAGAATGGCGGCGCGCTCCTCGGCACTCTTCGGTCGGTCCGAAAGCTGCTGGGTGAATTCGAGGGTTTCAGTCATGGGTTCCTCCGCGGTGAGGGCACGCCCTTGTGCGTCAATAAATGATTTTGGTTAGTAACCGCTAACTAGCCTACTGCCAAAGCGGCGCTGATGGCATCGCCGATTTGCGCGGTGGTGCGGGAGGCACTTCCCCGGGCTGCGACGTCGTCCTCCACCGCCTTTTGCACGCGGGCGGCGGCGTCCGCCAGGCCCAGGTGCTCCAGCAGCAGCGCCACGGACAGGATGGCCGCCGTGGGGTCGGCCTTCTGCTGGCCGGCGATGTCCGGGGCCGAGCCGTGGACCGGTTCGAACATCGACGGCGCGGTGCGGTCCATGTTGATATTGCCCGACGCCGCCAGCCCGATGCCGCCGGTGATCGCCGCGGCCAGGTCGGTGATGATGTCGCCGAACAGGTTGTCGGTGACAATCACGTCGAAGCGCGCCGGGTCGGTGACCATGAAGATGGTGGCCGCGTCGATGTGCAGGTAGTCGACGGCGACGTCCGGGAACTCCGCGCCGACGGTCTCCACGGTGCGGCGCCACAGGTGGCCGGCGTGGACCAGCACGTTGTGCTTGTGCACCAGCGTGAGCTTCTTGCGGCGGGCGGAGGCGCGGCGGAAGGCGTCGCGGACCACGCGCTCAACGCCGTAGGCGGTGTTGACCGAAACTTCGGTGGCGATTTCGTGCGGCGTGCCCACCCGCAGCGCACCGCCGTTGCCCACGTACGGACCTTCGGTGCCTTCGCGGACGACGACGAAGTCCACCTCGCCGGGGTTCGCCAGCGGGCTGGCCACCCCGGGCAGCAGCTTGGCCGGGCGCAGGTTCACGTAGTGGTCCAGCGAGAAGCGCAGCTTGAGCAGCATCTCGCGTTCGATGATGCCGGACGGGATGCGGGTGTCGCCGGGGGCGGCACCGACGGCGCCGAACAGGATGGCGTCATGCTTGCGGAGCTGCTCCAGCGTTTCCTCGGGCAAGGTCTCCCCGGTGGCCAGCCAGTGCTCGGCGCCCAGCGGGTACTCGGTCAGCTCGAAGGTGGCGTCGCCGCCGGCGGTTGCCGCCTCGAGGACCTTCACCGCCTCCGCCACGACCTCCGGACCGATGCCGTCGCCGGGAATGACTGCCAGGGAGAATGCCTTCGTTGCTGCGCTCATGGGTTTATTTTAGGGAGGGGGTCCACATTCTGGGCAAACCGTCCCACTATGTGAACTCCGGGCCGCCCGCAGCGTCCCACTGGCTCATCGACTATCCAGCAGGCGGCCGTTTCCCAGCCGAAAGGGCCGCCTGCTGAATAGCGCGACGTGTCCGCCCGCTGCCCGGGCACAAATCTCAGACCGCGGCATGACGCGGCCGTCCGCGCGGACATCCTAGAGTTGTGGATCATGGGCGTGCACCACAAAATCTACCGCTGGCTCCAGGCCAACACCGGCAAGGTTGACCTGATCCTGATGCTGGCGCTCTTGGCGATGGTCGTGCTTCCGTTCCTGGCCATGTCACGCTACGACTGGTTCGTGCTGTCGGCCGCGCTGGTGGTGCCGCTGGCCTGGCGCCGGACCCGCCCGGTGCTCTCCGGCGCGGCGATGGCGGCGGCGGCGCTGCTCAACGTCGCCTTCGTCAGCGAAACGCTGCCGACGCACGCGCTGGTTCTGGCCACGGTCTACGCGCTGGCAGCGTACGGGCCTCGCTGGGCGAGCTTGGGAGGACTGGTGCTGGCCCTGCTGGGCGGAGCCATCTACGTGGTCCAGTATCTGCAGATCGGGCCGCTGACACCCAGCACCGTCACCGTCTACGCGCTCAATCTGGTGGCCATCGACGCCGTCGTGCTGGTCTGCTGGACCTTCGGCGATCTGGTGCGCAACCGGCGGTTGACGGTCCAGGCGCTGGAGGACCGGGCCCGCAGGCTGGAGGTGGAACGGCAGCAGGAGCGCGACCTGGCCGCCGCGGATGAGCGCAGCCACATCGCCCGCGAGATGCATGACATCGTGGCGCATTCGCTTTCGGTCATCATCACGCAGGCCGACGGCGCCCGGTACGCCAGCGCGCAGGACCCCGCCATTGCCACCGGCACCTTGGCAACCATCGCGGAAACGGGGCGCACGTCGCTGCAGGACATGCGCCGGCTGCTGGGCGTGCTGCGCGGAGACGAAATCGCTTCCACCCGGCCGTTGCCGACGCTGGCCGACGTGGAGACCCTGGTGGACACCGTCCGCCGCTCCGGGCTGGACGTACAGCTGGAACGTTTTGGCCAGCCGCGGCGCTTGATGCCGGCGGGCGCCGAGCTGACCGCCTACCGGGTGGTGCAGGAAGGCCTGACCAACGTCCTGAAGCATGCGGGGCCCGGGGCCTCCGCGCAGGTGCGCCTGGATTGGACTGTCCGCGGCCTGGAACTGCAGATTAACGACGACGGCCGGGGCGCCGCCGCCGACCCGGCCACCGCGGGGAGCCGGCAGGGCCTCACCGGGATGGCCGAGCGGTTGGCGCTCTACGATGGAACGGTCGAAGCCGCACCGCGCACCGGCGGCGGATTCGCCGTCCGCGCCTTCATCCCATACACCGAAGCCTGACGCCGATGCCGGGCAACCTTCCCGCTGGCGGTGGAGTGGCCTTGCGGCCTGATCCCCCGCTCCGACGGGCTTTGAACCTGACCTGGCGCCCAGCCCCGAACCGTGCCGATTCCAAGGTGTCCCCGGCCCCGAACAGTCCCCTACCCCTACGAGTCCCCCAGCCCGAGCCAGAAAGATCCCGATGACCGACTCCCCTATCCGCGTTGCCCTCGTTGACGACCAGCAGCTGGTCCGCGGCGGCTTCAAGATGCTGATCAACTCCCAGCCGGACCTGGAGGTGGTGGCCGAGGCAGGCGATGGGCGCGAAGCCGTGAGCGCCCTCGGGAAGGTGCGCGCCGACGTCGTGCTGATGGATGTGCGGATGCCGGGCATGGACGGGATTGAGGCGACCACCCGGCTGCTGGACACCGCCGCCGCGCAGCCGGCCGGTTCCGACCGGGCGGAGCTGAAGGTGGTGGTGCTGACCACGTTCGATCTGGATGAGTACGCGCTGGCCGCCATCCAGGCCGGCGCCAGCGGATTCCTGCTCAAGGACGCGCCGCCGGAGGAGCTGCTGGGCGCCATCCGCACGGTATACCGGGGCGACGCGGTGATCGCGCCGTCCACCACGCGGCGGTTGCTGGAACATGTGGCACCGCTGTTGCGGACGCAGGGTCCGGCGGCCAGCCGCAACCACGCGGCCGTTGAGTCGCTGACGCCCCGGGAGCGCGAAGTGTTCACGCTGATTGCGCAGGGACTGTCCAACCCGGAGATCGCCGGGCAGCTGTTCCTGTCCGAGGCGACGGTGAAGACCCATGTGGGCCACATTCTGGCCAAGCTCGATGCGCGCGACCGGGTGCAGGCCGTGCTGATCGCCTACGAAACCGGGGTTGCTGCGCCGTAGCGGGCGGATCCGGGGACGGAACTGCGTGTGGCGTGCAGGTCCAGGGACGCGCTACAGCCGGCCGAGCTTTAGCCGGCCGAGCTTTAGCCGGCCGAACTCCCTCGTCCGAGCTACAGGTTGCCGTCGGCGAACGAGTCGAAGATGTTGCGTGTCTTCGCGTCCAGGGGCAGCATGAACTGGCCGTCTGCGCTGTACCCGAACGGGGGCTCGGGCACTTCGCCGCCGACCTTGCGCGGATCCGCCTTGTAGGCCCAGGCACCCAGTGTCAGCGCCTGCTCGGCGGTCAGGTTGGTCTCCACCACCGCGTCGGCGGCGGAGAGCAGGTCGACGAGCCCGGCCGGACCGTTCATCTTTGCCAGTGCGGCGAATCCGAGCAGCAGGACGCCCTGGTGCGCTGAGCGGTCGAAGTCGCCGCCCGGCAGGGTCTTACGTTCCCGGGCGAAGTCCAGCGCGGTCCCGCCGTCGAGCTTGCTCTTTCCCGCCTTGACGTCCAGCACCGGGACGGGGGCGTCGACGGTAACTCCGCCTATTTCATCGACCAGTTTTTCGAAGCCCTTGAAACCGGTGAGGATGTAGCCCTCCACCTTCAGGCCGGTCACATCCGTTACGACCTTCTGCTGCGCCTTGGGCCCACCCCGCATCATGGCCGCATTGATTTTCGCCTGCCCGCCGCCCGGCATATTCACCCAGAGATCACGCGGAATGCCCAGGATGCCGCCGCCGCCCTTGCCGTCCACGCCGACCACTTGAAGGGCGTCGGCTCGTGCTTCGCGAACTTTCTCGCCCTTACTCTTCTGCGCGTCGGAGCCGATGACCAGGACGTGGCGTTTGCCGCCCAGAACGGGTTTCTTGACGCCCAGCGACGGCCACCAGCCACCGACCGCCGTCCAGGTGCCGTCCTTTTCGACGGCGAGGGTCACGTCCTTGTCCGACGTCAGGACGGCCATCTTCTGCTTGTTCCATTCGCCGGTGGCCGCCTTCACGGTGATCTTGGTGTCCACCGGTTTGCGGTCCGCGAGCGCGGTTGCGGTTCGCTTGTTGGCCTTCAGGTCGCCGCCCTCGTAAAGCGCGGTAGCCAGTTTCGCCAGCGCGGCCGGCATGTCCCCTGTGTTCACCCCTGAGGTCGGTGTGGGCGTCGCGGTGGCCGACGTCAGCGGGCGGGCCGGCTCCTCCTTCGGCGCGCAGCCGGTCAGGACCAGCAGGGAGACAAGGGGCAGCGTGGCAAGGCGCGTAAGCTTCATGGCTCCATATTCCACGCTGCCGCGCAGAGCACAAAGGTTTCACCATATGCGGCGTGTCCCGGGCTGTTTTGCCTTCGGGGCTGGGCCTGGCTGCGGTCCGTTCCGCCGAGGCAGGGTAGATCGGTGGGTGCACCCTCCATGGACGGTGCACCCACCGATTTAGCCTGTCCTGGTGGTTTGCCGGAGGGTGCTGCCGGGCTGCGAGGGCGGCGGGCTGCGGGTCGGGCGGGTCTCCACGCGCTCGCTGGCGCTCGCTTGGTCGACCACCGGCGCGGCTTCGCTCGCGCTCGCTTGGTCGACCACCGGGCACGGCTTCCCCCGCGCTCGCTTGGTCGACCACCGGCGCGGCTTCTCGGCGCACTCGCTGGCGCTCGCTTGGTCGACCACCCGCGCGGCTTCTCCACCCTGGGTATGAGCGGGGCGGCCGCGAATACCAGCCCGGCGACGGATCCGCTCCGGGGCACCGGTTCCATACCGTAGGAGTATGACCACTAGAACTGAGCAATCACTCGCCGACACCGCCCCCGACGGCGCCGCCCCGGCCGCGGCAACGCGCGGGCTGAACAAGACCTACGGCACCGGCGACACCCGCGTGCACGCCCTCAAGGATGTGGACGCCAGCTTCGAGGCCGGCAAGTTCACCGCGATCATGGGCCCGTCCGGATCCGGCAAGTCCACCCTGATGCATTGCCTGGCCGGGCTGGACACCGCCGATTCGGGCAACATCTGGATCGGCGGTACCGAGATCACCGGACTCAACGACTCCCAGCTGACCAAGCTGCGCCGTGAGCGCGTCGGGTTCGTATTCCAGGCGTTCAACCTGGTCCCGACCCTGACCGCGGAGCAGAACATCACGCTGCCCATCTCGCTGGCCAACGGCACGGTGGACAAGGAGTGGTTCGGCTATGTCACCAAGACGCTGGGCCTGACCGACCGGCTCGCGCACCGCCCGCACGAGCTGTCCGGCGGACAGCAGCAGCGGGTGGCCGTGGCCCGGGCGCTGCTGACCCGCCCGGACGTGGTGTTCGGCGACGAGCCCACCGGCAACCTGGACTCGAAGGTGGGCGCCGAGGTGCTCTCGCTGCTGCGCCGGTCCTGCCAGGAGATGGGCCAGTCCATCATCATGGTCACGCACGATCCGGTGGCCGCCTCCTACGCGGACCGAGTGGTGCTGATGAACGACGGCGCCCTGGTCGGCGAGCTGGACCGTCCGGACACCGACGCGATCCTGGCCGCGCTGGCCAAGCTGGGGGCGTAGTCCATGTTGCAGGTAGCACTCGCACAGGTGAGGCAGCACGCGCGGCGGTTCATCGCCGTCGGGCTTGCCGTGGTGATGGCGGTGGGGTTCCTCACCGCCACGCTGATGGTGAACGCCTCCACGGAAGCCTCGCTGGGCAACAGCATCGGCGCCACATTCCGCAACGCTGACCTGGTGGTTTCGGAAGGCCCGGACAAGCAGCTGGATGCCTCCGCGCTGGACGCAGTGACCGGAGCGGCGGGCGTGGGCGCGGTGTACGCGCACCGGCAGGCGTCCATCGCTTTCGGTTCCGCCGGTGGTGCCAGCTACGGCGCGTTGCAGAACACCGCGCCGGCGGGGCTGGAAAACCTGGAGCTGCTGGACGGCGCATTGCCGGGCGACGGCGAGGTGGCCGTGGACGCGGGGACCGCGGAGAAACAGGGCCTGTCCGTGGGCGACAAGCTGGAACTGGCTCCGCCGGCCGGCATGGTCGCCGCCGAGGACGTGGCTGCCGGCGGAACCGCGCTGACGGTCTCCGGCATCGTCAAGCCGTCCAAGGATCCGTTCATGATGGTCCAGCCTCAGCTCTTCGCCACCGACGCCCTGCAGCAGCAGCTGGCGGGCGCGGACAATTCGTGGCTGCGAAACATTCAGTTTGATCTGGCCGTCGGCGCCGACACCGCCGCCGTCAAGGAAACAGTCACCGCCGCGCTGGCCGCCGCCGGGTTCCCGGAGGCCTCCGTGAACACGGCCGCCGACCAGACCAAGGAGGTGGTGGCCAGCCTGACCGGCGGCGCCGACCAGCTGACCATTATCCTGTTGGCGTTCGCACTGGTGGCGCTGCTGGTCTCTGCCCTGGTGGTCTCCAATACCTTCTCGGTGCTGATTGCCCAGCGGACCCGCGAGCTGGCCCTGCTGCGCTGCATCGGTGCCGACCGCGGCCAGATCCGCCGGTCGGTGCTGGCCGAGGCCGTGCTGGTGGGCATTGCAGCCTCCGTGGTGGGCGTGCTCGCCGCGGTGGGCCTGATGGCCGGCATCATCGCCGTGCTCCAGAGGCAGCCCGACACCGAGTTCGCCACGCTGGCCGTTCCGCCGTCCGCCGTCATCATCGGCCTGCTGGTCGGGATCCTGATGACGGTGCTGGCCGCGCTGGCTCCGGCCCGCGCCGCCACCCGCGTGGCCCCGCTGGCCGCCCTGCGCCCGGCGGACGAGGCCCGTGCCGGCAACAGCAAGGGCAAGGTCCGGCTCGCGGTGGGCCTCGCGCTCGCGGTGGGCGGCGCCGTCGTGCTCGCGCTGGGCGCGGTGTCCGCGGACCTGCTGATCGCCCTGCCCGGCGGCATGCTGTCCTTCATCGGGCTGCTGATGTGTGCCACGCTGTTCATCCCGCCGCTGGTCACCGCCGTCGGCACCTTGGCGAAGCCGGCCGGCGTCCCGGGCAAACTGGCGGCGGTCAACGCCGTGCGCAACCCCGGCCGGACGTCCGCTACCGCCACCGCGCTGCTGATCGGCGTGACGTTGGTGGCGATGATGATGACCGGCGCGCAGACCGCGCGGACCGCCTTCGACGGCCAGTTGGGCGCGGAGTACCCGGTGGACCTCTCGGTCGGCGACCTCACGTCGGCGGGGCGGCCGCTGGATGCATCGGCTGCGGCCACCGCTTTGAATTACGACGGCGTGGCGGCCGCCGGTTTGGTCACGAACGGCGGTTACGCGGAGGTGCACGGGGCCCGCACCGGGGTGTACCAGCTGGCGCCGGAGCAGCTGGACCTGCTGCAGGACAAGACGCTGGCGCTGGACGGGAACACCGTGCTGATGCCGCAGGGCTCCGAGCTGAAGACCCTGACCGTCACCGGCAGCAAAGGCGCCAAGGAGCTGACCGTGGTGGAGGCCGACAGCTGGACGCTGCCCCCGCTGATCTCCTCCGCCGTGGCCGCGGAGATCGGCGTGCCGGAACTGCCCGCCGCCGACAGCGAGGACTACTACTCGTCCTTGCCGCAGCTGTGGGTCTCGGTGGACCGCGACCTGGACTCGTGGGCCCTGCTCGACCTGCGCAGCCAACTGGCCGCCGGACTGGACGTGAACGAATACCAGATCTCCGGTGCCGCGGTGGAACGGGCCGCGTTCAACCAGGTGATCGACGTGCTGCTGCTGGTGGTCACCGGCCTGCTGGCAGTGGCCGTGCTGATCGCGCTGGTCGGCGTGGCGAACACGCTCTCGCTCTCCGTGCTGGAGCGCACGCAGGAGTCCTCGCTGCTCCGGGCGCTGGGACTGACCAAGTCGCAGCTGCGCGGCATGCTGGCGCTGGAGGCGGTGCTGATCGCCGGCGTCGCCGCGCTGATCGGCGCGGTGCTGGGCGCGGTGTACGGCTGGCTCGGCGCGCAGTCAGCGCTGGGGGCGTTCGCCACCGTGGTGCCGGATGTCCCGTGGCTTCAGCTGCTGGCCGTGCTGGCCGTCGCCGTGGTGGCCGGGCTGCTGGCCTCCGTGATGCCGGCCCGCCGCGCCGCCCGCCTCTCCCCCGTGGAAGGCCTCGCCACGGTGTAGCCGGGGGCTCTCGGCGCGGGCGGGGGGCCGGGCTCGCGGCGCGGGCGGGCCGGCCGGGCGGTGTAGCCGGGCTCGCCGGCCGGGCTCGCGGCGCGGGCGAGGGGCCGGGGTAGGAGGCTGCAGGCCAAGTCAGGCCACGCCGTCGTTCTCCCCCATCTCCCCCGCTGTCCCCGCATCGAGGAATCAGCAGGTGCCCTTCTCAGGTCTGAGAAGGGCACCTGCTGAAGAGTCGATGCGCCGCTTTGCCTGTGCTGCGGCGAGATCCGGGCGTAGTCAGGGCCCTCAGCGCGTGTAGAACGATTGGAGCAGTGCTTCGTTGGATTCTTTGATGTGTTCCTCCATCGCAGCCGCGGCTGCGATGGAGTCGTTGTTCGCAATCGCATCCAGAATGCCCTGGTGCGCTGCCTGTTCCGTATCCGAATAGAGGTGCTGGACTGCTCCCGGCATCAAGTGGTGGATGCGGGTGGTTTCGTCGTAAAGCCCTCCCACCAAACCGAGGGCACGCTGGTTCTTTGACGCGCGGACACAGAGCATGTGAAATTCCCGGGCCGCCGATGTCCGGTCGGTCAGGGACGACCCCTCATCGAATTGCTTGGCCAGTTGCACACGCAGCGCTTCGATGATCTCTTCGGATGAGTTCAGGGCGGCCGCAGCCGCAAGCTGCGGTTCCAGCATCAGCCGAAGCTCCATGACATCGCGGACGTCCGCCAGGCCCATGGTCCGAACCAAGTAGCCCCGGTGGGGCAGCACCGACATCAGCCCCTCCACCACAAGCATCTGCAGTGCTTCGCGGACGGGAGTCTTGGAAACCTGGTACTCGCGCGCCAGGTCCGCTTCAATCACCACGGACCCGGGTCGGAACACCGCTGTGATGATGTCGCTGCGGATCGCCTGATACAGCTGCTGTGTTAGCGAGACTTTGACCGGTTTGGGCATGCCTCGGACACCCTCGCTGTCAGTCATTATCGGCATCCTGACCCTCCATTAGCATTCGAAGCATAGGTAAAATCCTAAGGCCGCCAGACTCGCCACGGGGCAGGAATGGCGATCCTGACGCGCTGCGGCCTAGAAGTAACCGTTGTCGTTGATCGGCGGATAGATTTCCCGCGGGATCGCTTGGACCACGTCCCAGTGCTCGACGATCTTTCCGTTCTCGGTGCGGAAGATGTCGACGATGGCACGGCCTTCTTCGCCAGGAACGCGTACCGAATGAACGTGCAACGCAACCAGATCACCGTCGGCGATGACCCGTTTGACCTCGTTCCGGCCATCCGGAAAGTTGTCTCGCAAGAACGTCACGAACCGCCGGAATGCCTCCGGCCCGTCCGCTACCCAGGGATTGTGCTGGATGTAGGTGTCGCCGATGTAGGCCATGGCACCCTCAACATCACGGTTGTTGTACTTTTCGTAGAACTCCACCACGAGGTCTTTGCTGCTGATGGTCATGGGATTGGATTCCTTTCGTATGAGGTCAGGGATTTGGATGGGAGACATCTAGCCGGTATAGGCCGGGAGTCCGCCCCACGGTTGGTCTGAGGTTTCCGGTCCAGACTCTGCGACCGAAGCCTGAAGGAGGCTCTTCCGAAGGTCGGCAACATTGGCCGCGCCGAGCAACTGCATGGCGTTCCGTGTCTCGTCGGAGAGGATTTGCAGGACGCGTTCGACTCCTGCTTGGCCGCCGGCCATTAGTCCATAGAGGAACGGGCGCCCTATCTGCACGAAGTCTGCCCCCGCCGCGAGCGCGCCCACGATGTCCAGCCCGGACCGTATCCCCGAGTCGAGGATCAGGGGCCGGTGCTGGCCGACGGCGGCGCGGATATCTGCGATGACGTCAATGGGGGCAACCGTGCGGTCCATCTGCCGGCCGCCGTGGTTGGAAACCCAGACTCCGTCGGCACCGCGATCGAATGTGGTGCGTGCGTCATCGGGGCGGAGAATACCTTTGACGATCAGGGTCTTTGGCCACTGTTCCCGGAGCCAGTCCAGGTCATCAAAGGAGAGCTGTGGGTCGAACATACTGCCCACGAGCTCGGAAATGGAGTTGGCGCTTTCTGAGAAGTTGGCCAGCTTCGGCGTTCCGTTGGCTAGGAATCTCAGCGCCCAGCCAGGATGGCGCGCCGTATCTAAGAAGGTGTCGACCCGAAGCTTGGGCGGCAGCGCCAACCCGTTCCGATCGTCTCGCAACCGCCTACCGGCCACAGCAGTGTCAACGGTCAGAACTAATGACTCATATCCGTTGTTCAAGGCCCGCCGGATCAGGTCCAGCGACTTGGCCCGGTCAGTACGCAGATAGAGCTGGAACCAACGTCTGGAATCCGGAGCGGCCGTGGCGACATCTTCGATGCTGCTCGTTGCCATGGTTGAGATGCTGACTGGCACACCGAAGGATGCCGCAGCCCGCGCCACCGCTTTCTCGCCCTCGGGATGGGACAGCCCTGTCAGTCCTGTCGGGGCCAGACCGAAGGGCAAGGCGCTGCGGCCGCCCAGCAGCTCGGCGGAGAGATCCGGCTGGCCGACCGGTCGAAGAACGCGGGGCGCAAAGCGATGTCCGGTAAAGGAGGTGTGATTGCCAGCAACGGATTCTTCACGGAAGGCCCCGCCGTCGACATAGTCGAAGACGAAGCCGGGGGTCCGGCGTCGTGCCAGGTCCCGGATGTCTTCCACGTCCCGCGCCTTCTGCAGCGCGCTGGCTGTGGTCGGCAACGTCGGTGCCTGAAGTTGCACCAAACTGCTGAAATCCTTGATTCGTGCTCTGAGACTCATCGTCCGCTTTCAATTCGCCGTGTGTCGTACGCCTGCGTGCGGTCCGCGCTGGCCGCCTGGTGGGATCAGGAGGGCCGGCCTGGCCGGGCCGGCCCTCCTGATGCAGTAGGACTAGCGCCCGTTGATGTAGAAGTCGCTGTTTTTCAGCCCGTTCTTTTCCAGCACACGTGCGGCGGTGCCGTCTTCCTTGACCCGCTCATAGAAGTCGTCGATGGCTGCGGTGAACTCGGGCACGTCCTTGGTATGCGGCCAGTTGTTCTCCAGCAGACCGGTCAGGATGGGGTAATCAGCATCCTCTTCGATAACCTCGGTGCCGAATTCGGGGTTGGTGGAGCTGTGGAAAGTACCCTGCATGGTCTGCCACACCAAAGCGTCAACGCGGCCGGCGGTCAGGTCTTCGAATGCATTGACATCGTTCTGGTATTCCTCGACCAGATCGGCGCCGAGAGCTTCTTTTGCCGGCTCGACATAGGTGGACCCTGAAATCAGCCCCACTTTCTTGCCCTGCAGGTCATCGACGCTGTTGTAGCCCTCCTTTGACGTGATGCCGACCGTTTCATAGGTGATATAGCCCTTGGTCTGGCCGAAGATCTCGCCGCGGGCCTCGCTCTTGAGGATCAACCCGCCCATCATGTCCGACTTTCCGTCTTTGAGGTCCAGTTGAGCGGCCGGGCCGGTCATCGGTTTGAACTCCACCGAGAGGCAGTTCTCCTCGGCAAAGAGAGAGATCAGTTCTGCATCCACTCCCTCGAAGGGCCCGCTGTTGGACAGCGCGTGGAACTTCGGCGGCGAGTTGAACGCCGCCACGCTGAGGACACCCTCGGTAATGGTGGGAAACTCATGCTTGGGTACGCAGTCCGGGTCAACCTTTGCGGACGCCGGTTCGCTGGCACCGCCACAGGCAGCGAGCGAAAGCATCAGTGTGAGCAGGCCACCGGCGAGAGCGGTGCGGCGAAAGTTTTTCTGTGACATGAAGATGTCCTCCTTTGGACGTGGTTGAGATGACGGACGTACACGGTGATGTTCGAGTGCAGATCGGTGCGGTCGGGTTATCGGACGGTGGCCTTCGGCCTGGCCAAGGTCCGCCTGCCGGGAACGCTGCGCCCCGAGATGCGGGCGGCACGCCTTTCGGCAACTACCTCCAACCAGGCGAAGCAACTGGTGACCACCAGATAGAGGAGGGCGGCGGTGAGCAGTTCAGGCAGCATCTGGAAGCTGGTGATACCCCGAGAGTAGGCTTGGCCCATCAATTCCTTGCCGCCAATGGCATAGGCCAGTGCGGTTCCTTGGAACGCGATAATCACAATGCCCAGGATGGGCGGCACGACCACGCGGAGCACATGCGGAACAATGATCCGTTGAGTGATCTGGCCTTTCCCCATTGCCAGCGCTGAGGCTGCTTCTAGCTGTCCTTTCGGGACGCTGGCAATGGTTGCCCGGAAGATCTCTGCGGTGTAGGCGGCGACGGTGACTCCGAAGGCCACCGTGATGGAACTGAACCGGTCAAGGTCCACCGCTTTGGCTAGACCGAAGTAGACCAGGTACAAGGTCAGCAGGGCCGGGAAGCCGCGGAAGACTTCCACCAGGCCCATAACCACGTAACGGAGCCATTTGCGCTGTCCGTTGAGTGCCAGCCCTGCAAGGAAACCCAGGGGAATGCCCACAGCCACGGCGGCGGCGGTCATTTGCAGAGAGACCCACAATCCCGGCAACAGCCCGAGGAGCGAATCGGTGAAATCGAACATCAGACTGCGATCCCCTTCGACGCTTTGGTATCAATCCAGCGGGCCAGGAAACCTACCGGCACGGTGAAGGCGAGGTAGACCAGACCGATAATCACGAAGGAACCGATGGCCGGCGCCCCGATCTGCACGGCGTTGTAAGCGTAGAAAACCATTTCATTCGCGCCGATGATCGAGGCGATGGCGGTGTTCTTCAGCAGGGTGATGGAATAGGCCGCCGTGGAGGCGATCATGATGGGAATTGCCTGCGGCAGAATGACCCGGCGCAATGCCTCGAACCGGGACAGCGAGACTGCACTGGCCGCCTCCCACTGCCCCCGCGGCACCGCGTCCAGGCCAGCCCGGATGCTGTCACCGATGTAGGCGGAATTGACGACTCCGAGACCGACGATGGCCGCAACGACCGGCACCTCGGAGATGATTCCGAGCGAGAGGCCGAAGTAGATAATAATCAGCCAGGCGATGGGCGGAATCCCGCGTGCCAGTCCGACCCAAAGGGCTCCGACGAACTTGAGCAGTTGATTCTCGGAACGACGCAGTGCTGCCACCGGCACAGCCAGGACAATGGACAGTATGAGTGCACCGATCCAGATCTGCAGCGTGACCAACAGGCCTTCAAGGATGTAGCTCGGCTCCAGCATTCAGACGACCCCGCTGACCGCTTGAACGAACCGCTGGGTGCGGGGATGCTGTGGGGCTCCGAGCACTTGTGCCGGCGGGCCGATTTCCAAGACTTCGCCGTCGGCAATGAACATGACACGGTCAGCCGCTTCTTCGGCGAACTGGATTTCGTGGGTCACCATGAGCATGGTCATCCCCGAGTTCGCAAGGTCCCGCATGACATGCAGCACCTCAATGCGCATTTCCGGGTCGATGGCCGAAGTCGGTTCATCGAAGAGCATGATCTTCGGGTCCAGAGCCAGCGCCCTCGCGATCGCAACTCGCTGCTGTTGGCCTCCGGAAAGCTGCGCCGGGTGCTTGTGCATGTGGTCCTTGAGCCCAACACGCTCGAGGAGTTCATGCGAACGCGCGGTGGCATCTCCCAGGCTGCGGCCCAGGGAACGACGCTGAGCGAGATTGACATTCTCAAGGGCCGTATAGGTCGCAAACAGATTGAAAGACTGAAAGACCATCCCCACTTGCTTCCGCAGCTCGCGCACGGACCGCTCAGGCGGTTTTGTACCGGCTTGGAAGGCCTGCTCCCCCAACACTTCGAGCGAACCTCCGTCGGGGGTTTCCAACAGGTTCAGGCAGCGAATGAAGGTGCTCTTACCGGAGCCGCTCGGCCCGATGATGGCAATCTGCTCTCCCTCATGGACTTCGAGGTCGATGCCTCGCAGGATTTCCTTGTCCCCGAAAGACTTTCGGATCCCCTTGGCAGCGAGGGTGATGGGCTTTCCTTGACTGTTCATGCTTGCTCTTTCGATGTCGCAATACTTGAAAACGTTTCGCTTGCTGTTCTTGCGGCGCCGATCAACGGGCCGGACATCTCCGGGGCGCGGAGGAAGTCGAAGTCGCAACCCAGGTCGGGTTGGAGCACATGCTGGCCGTGCAGCCAGGCAAAGCCCCTCTCAGCCTGGGCGCGGCCCGGCACCGGTTCACGCGCGTAAAACTCCGCGTCGGGAACCAAATGCCGCAGGAGTCCGGCGGCCACGTCGATTTCTACTTCATCGCCGTCGCGGAGGTAAGCCAGCGGCCCGCCGGCCGCGGATTCGGGGGCTACGTGCAGTACGACCGTGCCGGTGGACGTCCCGCTCATCCGCGCATCTGATATGCGCAGCATGTCCGTGACACCGAGACGGTGAAGCTTGGCCGGAATCGGGATATGACCGACTTCGGGCATGCCTGGCGCGCCGAGAACTCCCATGCCGCGAAGCACGAGGATACTGTCGGCATCCACCGGCAGGTCGTCATCGTCGATTCTGGCGTTGAGGTCCTCTACGCCGTCGAAAATCACCACCCGGCCGCGGTGCTTGAGAAGACTTGAGGCTGTCGCCCCGGCGACCTTGATCACCGCTCCCGAGGGGGCAAGATTTCCTCCCAACATTCTTAGCGAACCAGCAAGCTGCAGCGGTTCGGCTGCACTGGCAATGGCATCGCTTTCGGGGAAATCACGGGAATCGAGTTCCTCGCCCCATTGCCTGCCGGTGGCCGTGGGTGCCTCTACATGGAGCTTTTCCCGAATCCGGTCCATGACCGCAGGGATTCCCCCCGCGGCTTCCAACTCCGGCAGGGTCCTCACTCCACCCGGGCGAACATTGGTGATGAAAGGCGTATCACACGACCATTCGTTAAAGCGCTCCTTGCCAATGGTGATCCCGGCACGACCGGCAATTGCTTCAAGGTGGATCAGGCTATTGGTGGATCCGCCCAGGGCGATGACCGTTCGGAACGCGTTTTCGAGAGACTCGATGGTGACCTGCCCGCGCGGGTGCTGCTGGCGCCGGACCGCGGCAACGGCCTCGATGCCGGTCCTGCGAGCGATTGATTTACGCGCCTCTGTCACGGCATCGGACAACGAACTACCGGGGAGCGCGAAGCCGAGGACCTCCGCGATAGCCGCCATGGTGCTTGCTGTCCCCATCACATTGCAGGTACCTACGCTGACGTTGATGTTGCCTTCGAGATCGAGCCACTCGGCGTCTTCCATCTCGCCCACCCGGCGGCGATCACAAAGCGGCCACGCGTCGTCGACAGTAAATTGGCGGTTCGCACCATGGCAGGAAACCGATCGCGGACCGGCTGTGACCATCAGGGCAGGCTTCCCTGCGCTGATCGCGCCCATCAGTTGGGCTGGAACCGTCTTGTCGCAGCCGCCCAGCAACACAACGCCGTCGATCGGGGCCGTGGAGATCATCTCCTCGACGTCCATGGACATCAGGTTCCGCAGGTACAGGCTCGTCGGCCGGGTGAACGGCTCCGAAATGGAGATCGTGGGGAATTCCAGCGGGAGACCTCCCGCTTCACGGATCCCCTCCTTGACGTAGTCACCCAATTCGCTCAGTCCGCGGTTGCACGGGTTCAGATCACTGGCGCTGTTGGCAATGCCGATAACCGGACTGCGACGAACCTCCTCTGCGTTGAGGCCCATTCCGCGCAAGAAAGCCCGGTGCATCAGACCGTCCTGCCCCTCATCACGGAACATTGCTCCCCCATCAGCGTGGATACCGCGCTGAGACATGTGCACCTCTTTTGTGACGTGGATTACGATATGTTGGAAATATATCTTGAGAATCTGAATGATACAAGTCACATGACAGGAGAGTTTCGTGAACCATATGAACGGCCCCCTCGGTGGGCACGGCATCACATTCCTCGGCCCTCAAAGCTGCTCCCTGGCCGACGGAATTCGGCACGCGGGCGGCACTCTTGTCCAGAGCCAGCCCGCAGGAGTTGTTGTCGATTACTCCACGGCCCCCTCCGAACTGCGCGAGTTGGTCCGGGCAGAGGCCGGTATCCGGTGGGTGCAGCTGCCCACAGCGGGCATCGAAGCGTTCGCCGAATCATTGGCTGAACGGCCGGACATCGTCTGGACCAGCGCCAAGGGAGCCTATGCCAAACCAGTGGCCGAGCACGCGCTGGCTCTGGTGCTAGCCTTGTTGCGAGAATTGCCCAAGCGAGTGGTGGCACGCAGTTGGGCGGAACGTTCCGGCCGAAGCCTTCACGGAATGAACGCTGTTGTCGTCGGAGCCGGCGGAGTCGCTTTGGAAGCCATCCGGCTGCTGAGAGTTTTTGACGTCAAAGTCACCGCCGTGCGGAGGCTTCAAGATCCGGTGCCGGGTGCCGAACGGACCATCGGAATCACCGAACTGCCGGGTATTCTTCCGGACGCAGACGTGGTGCTACTCGCGGCCTCACTGACGCCCACGACACGAGGACTGTTCGGAGCACACGAGTTCTCCCTGATGAAGGAGTCGGCTGTCTTGGTCAATATCGCCCGCGGCGGATTGGTTGACACGGAAGCGCTGGTGGCCGCTTTGCGGAAGGGCGACATCGCAGGAGCCGGCTTGGACGTGACAGATCCGGAACCGCTGCCGGACGGTCACCCACTTTGGGACGAGCCGGCCTGCCTGATAACGCCTCACTCCGCGGACACATTGGAAATGATCATGCCGCTCTACCGCAGCCGGATCGAGACCAACGTGCAGCGCTTCCTCGCCGGGCAGGAACTTGACGGGCTTGTGGATGCAAGGGCCGGTTACTGATACCCCTCTTCGGACTCGGCCTCCGGCGCGACGACCTCCTCCTGCCGCGCTGTCCCCGCATCGAGGAATCAGCAGGTGCCTTTCTCAGGCCAGAGAAGGGCACCTGCTGGAGTGGTTGAGGTCCGGGGCCGGCAGCTGGTTGCGGGCGCGTTCCGCCGTCGCCCGAGGGCGCGGTTCCGTTTGGCGGCGGCGGTCCGGACTCACCTTGCCCATTCGGTCTGCATCTGGGCAACGGGATGGATGTTGACCATCTTCACGCCGTCGGGGGTGGTGGCCGTGAACTCATGCCAGGTATGGGCGGGGATCACTATCACTGTCTCGGCCGTTGCATGACCGGAGTCGCCGTCGATGGTGAAGTCGATCTCGCCGTCGAGCAGGACAAAGATCTCTTCATACGGGTGACGGTGGCGTTCGGCGCCGCGGGAGTTGACGAAGAAGGACGCGTGCGCACCGTGTTCGGAGCCGTGGAAGACGGCGGCGCCAGTGGCCGGACGCAGACTGGCGAGCGCCAGCGTCTTGTAGGTCATCGGATCATCCTTCCGCCGTGGAGTAGCCGACACTCTACCGATTGGGCGGCCGCCGGCCTAGGGATCAGCAATCTGGGCGTACTCCTCCCCCGCCCGGGTCTCCGCCGCAGACACCGTCTGTGACGAATGCTACGTTGGCCCGATAGACCAGCGACAAGCGCCGCATGGAGGGAGGTCGAGCATGAGCCAATCCACCGCAACCGAAAAGCAGCCGGAGCTGAAGAGGGCCATCGGCACCAAACTTCTGCTGCTCTTCATCGTGGGCGACATCCTGGGAACCGGTGTGTATGCCCTGACCGGACAAGTGGCCGGCGAGGTGGGCGGCGCCGCCTGGGCACCCCTGTTGCTGGCGTTCATCGTGGCCACCATCACCGCGTTCTCCTATCTGGAGTTGGTGACGAAGTACCCGCAGGCGGCGGGCGCCGCGCTGTACACGCACAAGGCCTTCGGGATCCATTTCCTCACCTTCTTGGTGACGTTCGCCGTGCTCAGTTCCGGCATCACGTCCGCCTCCACCGCCGCCAAGTTTTTGGGCGAGAACTTCATTGCCGGGTTCAATCTGGACTGGAACCAGACCGGGGTGACCTGGGTGGCCATCATCTTCATGGCGGTTCTGGCTGCGATCAACTTCCGCGGCGTCAGCGAATCGGTCAAGTTCAACGTGGTGCTGACCCTGGTGGAGTTCGCCGGCCTACTGATCGTGATCGTCATCGGATTCTGGGCGATGAGCCAGGGCAATGCGGACTTCAGCCGGGTGATGGTCTTCGAAACCTCGAATGACAAAAGCGTCTTCCTGGCCATCACAGCCGCCACCTCACTGGCCTTCTTCTCCTTCGTAGGCTTCGAGGATTCGGTCAACATGGCCGAAGAAACCAAGGACCCCTCCCGGATCTTCCCCAAAGTCATGCTCACCGGCCTCGGCATCACCGTGATTGTGTACCTGCTGGTGTCGATCACCGCGGTGGCCATTGTGCCGGTTGGGCAGTTGTCGGAGAGCCCCACTCCGCTGCTGGAAGTCGTGTCCGTCGGGGCGCCGGGCCTGCCGGTGGACGTCATTTACCCGTTCCTGTCCATGTTCGCGGTGGCCAACACAGCGCTGATCAACATGCTGATGGCCAGCCGCCTGCTCTACGGCATGGCCCGCCAGGACGTGCTGCCGCCTTTCCTGGGCAAGGTGCACTCGAACCGCCGCTCACCCTGGGCCGCGATCATTTTCACCACGCTCATTGCCTTCGTGCTGATTTTCGTGGTCACCAACTTGATGGGCGCCGAGACCGTGACTGCCCTCGGCGGCACCACCGCGCTGCTGCTGCTGGGTGTCTTCACGATGGTGAACCTGGCGGTGCTGGTGCTGCGCCGGAACCGGGTGGACCGCAAGCACTTCCGGACCCCGACGGTGCTGCCCTACCTGGGCATGTTCACCTGCCTCTTCCTGGTGGGACCGTGGGCGCAGGATCCCATTGAGTACCAGATCGCCGGGCTGATGATCGGCCTCGGTTTGGTGCTGTGGGTGCTCACCTGGCTGTGGAACCGTGGCGCGCACGGCAAGCGGACCAAGTTCCGCCGCCCGGAGGAACTGGGCGAATGAGTGCACGCGTTTGTGGGTAAGGACAGTATTTAACAAAGACATTAACAACGACGGCGGAATCCGTCCGCCTGAGATGACAGGCAGCAGAAAGGAAGGCCATGGCCGCTGACAAACTGTCGACAGGCACGCTGAACCACAAGGACATCGCGTCGTATTTGGACTACCACCTGCTGGGCTCGGCCGCCGGGGTGCAATTGTTCGATGCCGTCCGTCAGGCCTGGGCCGGCACGCCCCAAGAAGCCGAACTCCGGAAGCTGCGGGAGGAACTGTCCGCAGAGCGCAAAGAGCTGAAGGCACTGCACCGCAGCTTCGGCCACGGGCGCCACAAGCTGAAGCGGCTCGGTGCGCTGGCCGGCGCCGTCATCAGCAGGCTGAACCCGCTCAATCCGACGCGTGCTTCAGGCGGCGTGGGGACTCAACTAGAGCTGGAGTCGCTGTTGTCCGCGCTGCGCGGCAAGCAGTGCATGTGGCAAATCCTGGCTGAGCTGGCGCCCATGGATCCCCGCTTGGACGCACTCCGTTTTCAGGAACTGGAGGCGCAGGCGGTGGCCCAGCAAAAACGCGTGGAGCGGATGATGAACAGCACAGCGCCCCAGCGTTTCCTCGCTTCGCCTTAGCTGAGGCGCTTCGTCCTGAGCTAAGGCGATTCGTCGGATGCTAAGGTCCGCCGAGGCGTGCCTTGCCGCAGACCAAGGTTAGCCAGCGACCCTGCCGCCGACCGGGATTAGTCGGCCGCCCTGCCGCGGCCCGCACCGGGGCTAGCCGGCGGCCGGTTCCTCGTACTTCGGGAAGATCGGCGTGGGAGCCGGCAGCGAGGTTCCCGGCACCAAAGCGGTGCCGATGGCAGCGAAGTCGCGGGCGCCGTCGTCGTGCTGTCCCAGCACATCCAGCAGCTTGCCCGCGGACGTGGGCATCACCGGCTGGACCAGGATGGAGACAATGCGCAGCACCTCCAGCGTCACGTAGAGCACCGTGTTCATCCGCTCCACGTCCGTTTTGCGCAGCACCCAGGGGGCCTGTTCGGCGAAGTACGCGTTGGTGTCGCCGAGCACGGTCCAGATGGCCTCGAGCGAGCCGTGGAAGTCCTGTACCTCGTAGGCCGCACGCGATTTCTCCAGCAGGCGCTCGGCGCGGGCCAGCAGTTCGTGGTCCTCCGGCGCCAAGGTGCCGGGCTGCGGGACCTTGCCCTCGCAGTTCTTGGCCACCATGGACAGCGAACGCTGGGCCAGGTTGCCCAGGTTATTGGCCAGGTCAGCGTTCATCCGGCCCACCACGGCGTCGTGGCTGTAGGAACCGTCGGCGCCGAAGGGGACCTCGCGCAGCAGGAAGAAGCGCACCTGGTCCAGGCCGTACTGGGCAACCCAATCGGCCGGGGCCACCACGTTGCCCAAGGACTTGGACATCTTGACGCCGTTGTTGTTCAGGAAACCGTGGATCATCACGCGCTTGGGCAGTTCCAGCCCGGCGGACATCAGGAAGGCCGGCCAGTACACGGCGTGGAAACGGGAGATGTCCTTGCCGATCACGTGGACATCGGCCGGCCAGTACTTCTTGAACGACTCGGCCTCGGTGTCCGGGTAGCCGACGCCGGTGAGGTAGTTGGTCAGCGCGTCCACCCAGACGTACATGACGTGCTTGTCATTGCCCGGCACCGGGACGCCCCAGTCGAACGTGGTGCGGGAGATGGACAGGTCCTCCAGCCCGCTCTTGACGAAGCTGATGACTTCATTGAAGCGGCTGCGGGGCGCGCCGAAGCTGGGCTGCTCTTCGTAGAGCTTGAGCAGCTTGTCCTGGTACTGGGAGAGCCGGAAGAAGTAGCTCTCCTCCTCGGTCCAGGTCAGCTCGGTGTCCGTTTGGATGGAGTAGCGCTTGCCGTCCTCGCGGAGCACGGTCTCGTCCTCGGCGTAGTAGGCCTCGTCGCGGACCGAGTACCAGCCCTCGTACTTGCCCAGATAGATGTCCCCGGCCTCTTCCATCTTCTTCCAGACGGCTTGGGAGGCCTCGTAGTGGTCGGGATCGGTGGTGCGGATGAACCGGTCGTAGGAGATCTCCAGGACCTGGTGGGCGGACTTGTAGGCCGCCGTGTTCCGGTCCACCAGTTCCTTGGGCGTGATGCCCTCCTTGGCCGCCGTCTGCGCGATCTTCATGCCGTGCTCATCGGTGCCGGTCAGGAACATCACATCGTAGCCGTCCAACCGCTTGAAACGGGCCATCGCGTCCGTCGCAATGTACTCGTAGGCATGGCCGATGTGCGGCACGCCGTTCGGGTACGTGATGGCCGTGGTGATGTAGTACGGGGTCTTGGGCTCAGAGGAGGTCACCCTATGAAATTACCCTCTGCGTTCGGCGGTTGTCGAAATGCGCAGGAGAGTTCAGTTCTCCACAGCTTCGGAGCGGCCGTGGACTGCGTCGCCGATCCACGGGCACATTGGTGCCATGCATACTTCTTCCGCTCCCCGTCCTGTGGATATCCCCCACGCCCGGCTGATGACCTTTGCTGAGTTACGACGATTAAACTATGAGGAAACCGAGATAGCTGCTGCGCTCCGGTCGCGGAACATCGTGAGAGTGAGGCACGGTGTTTACGCCTCGGCAGCGTTCTGGCGGACGCTGAAGCCGTGGGATCGCGATGTCTGGGCCGTTCGAGCCCATCATCTCAGTGCGCGATCGGACCTGATCTATACCCATGTCTCGGCTGCCCGCCTGTGGGGCATGGACGTCTGGAACGCGACGAATGAGATCCACGTGACCCAAGGGACACGGCATGGGGACAATTCTGCTGGCGTGGTGCGACACAAGTTAATCGTTCCCGATGAACAAGTGATGACGCTGGACGGCCTCCGTTTGACGAGCAAGGAACGCACCGTCGTCGACTGTGCCAAGCTCCTGCCACATGAGCTGGCAACGGTTATTGCAGATTCGGCCCTTCACCGCGGTGCCAGCCGCCAAGGGGTTAGCGCGATCCTTGAAGAACAGACCGGCTACGCGCATATCAGCAAGGCTCGGCGCGTGTTGGCCGCTGCAAACCCACTCAGCGAATCCGCTGGCGAAACTAGGCTCCGGCTCAAAGTCATGCAATGGGGGTTCCCGCCTCCGGTCTTGCAGTACGAAATTGATACGACTGAAGGCCGATATCGGGCAGACTTGGCATGGCCCGAGCTGATGCTGATTCTGGAGTTCGACGGCGACACCAAGTACAACGGCAAGGCGCCGACTGACTTTGTGCTCTTGGAAGAACGGAAACGCGAAACTGCGCTGATGGAGAGCGGCTGGTGCTTGGTCCGCGTGCGCTGGCCGCAACTTGATCACGAGGCGAGCCTCCGGAATCGCATTCTCCGGGCGTACAACAATGCCGTCTACGCATATGGCCGCCCGCCGGCTGCTTAGCAGCAAGGACTTTCCGCTGTCGGTGCAGGGTTGATCGGTCGGGGCAGGCACCGTGGACCCTGCAGTGACCGGATTTACCCTGCACCAGAAGAGTCGGAACTCGGATCCGGGTTAGCAGCGGGCCGGCGGGACCGGGTCCTGGAGGGAACTGGCCCCGGCGAGACCCCGAACTTGGCGCGTCCGCCCTGCAGTCCGCCGACGGAGGCCGAACCCGCCCAGTGCGGCCAGGCCGGATGGCCTTAACCCGCCTGGTGCGGCCAGGCCGGAGGCCTTAGTTCATCTTGGTGCTGCTGTCGGCGGCCTTGATCAGTTCCTGGTCGTGAGAGGCCACGAGCACGGCGATGCCGTCCTGGGTGGTGTCCTTCAGGATGTGGATGATCTTGTTGGCCTGTTCGCGGTCCAGGTTGGCGGTGGGCTCATCCACCACCAGGACCTTGGTGCCCAGGATCAGGGCGCGGGCGATGGCGACGCGCTGGCGTTCGCCGCCGGAGAGCTGGCCGGGGCGGTGCCGCATGCGGCGGCCCAGGCCGACCAGGTCCAGCAGGTCCTTGGCCATCTCGGTGCGCTCTTCGACCTGGCCGTCGGGCACGGCCGGCAGCAGCACGTTCTCCAGCGCGCTCATGCCGTCGATCAGGGCGCCGCCCTGGTCAACGTAACCGATCAGGGCGCGGCGGCGGTCGGAGATCTCGTCGTCGTCCATGGTGGTGAGGGCATCGCCCTGCCAGAACACCTCGCCGGCTGTGGGCTGCTGCAGTCCGGCAGCCACGGTCAGGATGCTGGTCTTGCCGGAGCCGCTGCGGCCGGCCAGGCAGTGCATGGTCCCGGCTTCCAGGCCGAGGTCGAAGTCCTCGGCGATCACCAGAGGTTCGGCACCGCCGTCGTACCGGATGGTGATGCCCCGCAGCTCCACCGGCATGGCATGGTCCTCGGTGCGCTCCTTGATGGCAGCACGGGTAGTCAGGCGTTCTTCAATCATTTCCGAGTCCTTGTCATCAAAACAAACCAGAGCAGCACGGCCACGATGCCAGCGGCAGCGGCCCACACCGCGGTGTGCGGTGCAATAAACAGGGCGGTCACGACGGCGCCGATGATCGCCAGCGGCAGGGCGACGGCCGCGGTGATGCCGGCCTCGCCGCGGCGGGCCTGCAGCAGCAGCGTGGGCGTCCAGCCCATGGCGCCGAGGATGGCGAACTGGTCGCGCTTGCGCTGAGCTTCAAACCGGGTGGTCATCAGCGCCAGCAGCAGTGCGGTCACGACGCCGAGCAGCGCCAGCGCGATGTTGAGCCCGCTCAGCTGCGAGGCTGCCAGCGAGCCGAGCGCGGTGCTGCCGGCCGCGCGCGGGATGTCGGCCAGCACGGCGACCAGCGCTCCGGCCGCGGCGCCAAGGACGGCCACGGCCAAGGCAATCGCCACGGTGTTGAACCGGTTGGTGCTCAGTTGCCGGGCGGCGAACTGCAGCGGCGTCTTCACGGACGGCACGCCGGCGGCACCGGACGGTTCGGTATCCGTCTTCGGGTGCGGCTTGAGCATGGCAGCCGAGACGAATGCGGCGGCACCATAAACCACCAGCGCGATGAGCGAGACCCACAAGGTCACCGCGCTGCGGCTGATGGCGCTGGCGATCACCGCCACCGCCAGCACGGCCACGCCGCCAACCAGCAGTTCGTTCAGGAACCAGGAGCGGATGCGGCGCCGGTTCCAGCCCATGGCCCGCAGCGTGACCGCTTCGGTCCGGCGGGAGCGGGTGAAGGCCACGGCGCTGGCGGCGGTCAGCAGTGCCGCGCCGCCGACGGTGAGGGCCAACAGCGCCGCACTGGATGCGCTCAGGGCACCGTGGACTTCGCCGGCCGCGCCCTGGCGGACCCAGGACTGCTGCACGGTGCCGAGGTCGCTGACCGTACCGGAGGCGTCCTTGTGGTAGTCGGGAACGTAGATGGAAACTTCTTCGCGGGCCGAGCCGGCCACGACCTGGGTCTGCAGGCCAAGGTCCTCGATGGCGGCGGCGACGGTGTTGATCTGGTCTTCGGCGTCGGCCCATGAACCGCCGGCGTTCACGCGGACCCGGACGGCGTCGATCACGGCCTCGTCTGCGCTGGTGCCGCGCACCGCTGCGAGCCCGGCGAAGTCGGTGATGGCACCGGCGGACTGCACGGCCAAGCCGGCGCCGCTGAGGCCCGGCTTCATCACCGTTTCGTCGATCTTTTTGCCCTCGGCATCGTGGGTGATAGTCACCGGCGTCGGGTCATAACCGCCCAGCGGCAGGTAGTTCACGTCGCCGGCGGCTTCCCGGACCGCGGCGGCGTCAAAGGTGCCGTAGACGAAGGGCAGCGGAGTGGCGGATTCGGTGCCGGAATCCACGGTGCTGCGGTAGGACTGCTCTTCTACCGGTCCGCGCTGGCTCTGGTCCGGCTCCAGCTGCCACTGCAGGGTCTTCTCCGGCAGCTTGTTGACCTGGATCCAGCCTTGGGGCGTGGCGGTCTGTTCGGCGCTGCCGTTGCTGGCGGCGTCGCCGAGCACGTAATCCGGGTTGGACATGAAGTCTGTGGTCCACACCGGCGGCTGGTGCAGGCCGGCAACCATCTGGACGCCGCCGGAGCCGAGCAGGTAGTTGTAGTCCTCGCCGCCGGGCCAGCGCAGCTGGAACGGCTTGCTGGAAGCGAAAGGCAGATAACCCTCCCCCAGCTCCTTGCTGACGGTGCCGACTTCCTTGACGGTGTTGCCGGAGTCATCCAGTTCTTCGATCTTGACCGAATAGGTCAGGTCCAGGTCGGTGCCCGACCGGACCACCATGGGGATGACCTGCGATTTTTCGTCCAGCGTGCCGGCTTCCACCGCGTTCTGGTACTGCACGAAGAACGGGCTCCAGAACTGGAACGGATGCCCGTCGATGGCGGCGCCTTCGCCGCCCTCCGAGAACATGCCCATGCCGAACTGCGAAGAGAAATACTGGCCCAGTTCCTGGGCGTTGCGGTCCGTGGCTTCCGGCGCCTGCTTAAGCGGGGCCAGGAAGTCGCCGGCGTCGCCGAGCAGCGCGGATTCGGCGGCCGGATCCACGGCAACCACGGTCTCGGTGATCTGCGGCAGCATCGGCAGCGCGATGGTGGTGTCAAAATCGCCGTGCATGCTGCCGCCGGCCGGATCCGGGAACTTGATTCCGGTCTCGCCCTTGGGCGCGACCGTGCGCAGGCTGGTGCCGCCGGGCACGTCCAGTTCCTCCAGCTTCGCCTGGCCCAGCGAGCCTTCGGCGGCGGTTTCGAACAAGACGGTGTCGCTCAGGCCGTCGGAGCTGACCGCCTTGGCGGTGATCCGGTAGTTGGTCGCTTCCGGGTTGAACACGGAGTCCGGCGCCGGCCACTCGCCTTCCGGCACCGCGTCCTGGATCCCCTGCGACTTCAGGTACTGCTTGATGTTCGCGTTGTAGCCGACGTAGTCCGTGGCCTTCAGCTGCGGGAACTCGATGTCCTGGACGACCTTGGACACCAGCGAAATCGGTGCGGCGACCGAGACGCCGTCGATCCCGCGGACCTGGTCGAGGTCCGACGCGGCGATGCCGCCGTTGCCGGAGAGGAAGTCGGGCTGGCGCAGTTCGTCCCCCGCCGTGCCGCCGGGAAGCACCAGAATGTCGTAGACGCCGCGGGTGTTTTCATCGACCACCCGGGTCAGCGCTGCCTGCGCCCGGCCCTGCACGAAAATGGAGAGAACCATCGCCGCGATGAGGACGGCAACCGTGAGTACGAGCGAGCGGCTGCGCATGAAACGCGACGCAGCGTTGAACCGGATTTCCAAAAAATCACTCCATACGGCGGCAAAGAGGCCAGAGGTCGAATTTGACCCGGCATTAAGGTTCTCATGAGGTGCGTGCAGTCGAGGAATCGACATGCCTGTATGGCCAAAGCCCGCCCGTGTCCTGCATAGGCAGCGCGGACCGGGCGGGCTTTACGACGCCGGAAACGTCAGTCCTGCAGGTCCACTTCGCGGGCGACAACGGCGCCGATCTCGACGGTGAGCTGGTCCAGCAGGTCCTGCGGCAGGGCGCTGTCCACGGTCAGCACGGCCAGTGCCTTCTTGCTGTCCTCGTTGCGGGCAACCTGCATGCCGGCGATGTTGACATCCTGCTCGCCCAGCAGCCGGCCGAGAGTGCCGATGACGCCGGGACGGTCCTCGTAGAGGAACACGATGACGTGCTCGCTGATCGGCATTTCCACCTCGTAGCCGTTGATGGCCACGATCTTCTGGATCTGCTTGGGGCCGGTCAGCGTTCCGGACACGGAGATCTGCGAACCGTCCGACAGTGCGCCGCGGATGGTGAGCACGTTGCGGTACTCTTCGGACTCGATCGTGGTGATCAGGCGGGTGTTGATGCCGCGCTGTTCGGCCAGCACCGGGGCATTGACATACGAGACCTGCTCCGAGACGACGTCCTTGAACACGCCCTTGAGCGCGGCCAGTTCCAGCGCCTTGACGTCCAGCTCGGCGATTTCGCCGGCGACCTCGACGTCGATCTGGGTCACCGAATCGTGGGTCAGCGCCGTGAAGATGCGGCCGAGCTTTTCGATCAGCGGGATGCCGGGGCGGACCTCCGGGGCGATGACGCCGCCGGCCACGTTCACGGCGTCGGGCACCAGCTCGCCGGCCAGCGCCAGGCGCACCGACTTGGCCACGGAGATGCCGGCCTTTTCCTGGGCTTCCACGGTGGAGGCGCCCAGATGCGGGGTGACCACCACGTTGTCCAGTTCGAAGAACGGCAGGTCGGTGCTGGGCTCGTTGACGAAGACGTCGACGGCGGCGCCGGCGATCTTGCCACCCTTCAGCGCGTCGTACAGGTCGGATTCGTCAATCAGGCCGCCACGGGCCACGTTGACCACGTACGCGGTGTCCTTCATCTTCTCGAAAGCGTCGGCGCCGATCATGCCCACCGTCTCCGGGGTCTTCGGCATGTGGATGGTGATGAAGTCCGACTGCTCCAGCAGCTCGTCCAGGCTGACCAGCTGCACGCCCAGCTGGGCGGCGCGGGCGCTGGTCACGTACGGGTCATAGGCCAGGATCTGCGTCTCGAAAGCCTGCATGCGGGCGGCGATCAGCGCGCCGATGCGGCCCAAGCCGATGATGCCGATCTTCTTCTCGTAGAGCTCGGTGCCGGTGTACTTGGAGCGCTTCCACTCGCCGTCCTTCAGCGAGGCGTTGGCGGCCGGGATGTTCCGGGCCAGGCCCAGGATGTGGCCGACTGTCAGTTCCGCGGCGGAGATGATGTTGGAGGTCGGTGCGTTCACGACCATGACACCGGCCTGGGTGGCGGCCTTGATGTCCACGTTGTCCAGACCCACGCCGGCGCGGGCGATGATCTTGAGGTTCTTGGCCGCGGCGATGGCTTCGGCGTCCACCTTGGTGGCGGAGCGAACCAGGATGGCATCGACGTCGGCAATCGCGGCCAGCAGCTGGGACCTGTCGGCTCCATCGGTCTGGCGGATCTCGAAGTCAGGCCCGAGGGCTTCGATGGTAGCTGGGGAGAGTTCCTCGGCAAGGAGAACTACTGGTTTTTCCACAGGGGTTGTTCCTTCGCTGCATGCATGGTGATGGCCGTGCGTATAGATGGGGTGGGTCCAGTCTAGAACGGCTACCGCCCGGTCCCCCAGTTGTTACCGGGCCCGGCGGGCGCGGAGCCTTCCCGCCGGGCCCGCCGGGAAGGCAAAAAGTGACGGCCGGCGCCCGCAACGGGCGCCGGCCGTGGCACGGGACTAACGGGCTGCGACGCCCTCGGTGTAGTCGTCGTCGGACTTGATCCAGGAGAACAGCTTGCGCAGTTCGCGGCCGGTGGCCTCGATCGGGTGGTCCTCACCCTTCTGGCGCAGTTCCAGGAATTCCTTGGCGCCGTTGGCCTGGTCGTCCATGAAGCGCTTGGCGAAGGAACCGTTCTGGATGTCCGCGAGGACGGCCTTCATGTTTTCCTTCACCTCCGGGGTGATGACGCGGGGGCCGGAGACGTAGTCGCCGAACTCGGCGGTGTCGGAGACCGACCAGCGCTGCTTGGCGATGCCGCCCTCGACCATCAGGTCGACGATCAGCTTCAGCTCGTGCAGCACCTCGAAGTAGGCGATCTCCGGCTTGTAGCCGGCCTCGGTCAGGGTCTCGAAACCGTACTGCACCAGCTGCGAGGCGCCGCCGCAGAGCACTGCCTGCTCGCCGAACAGGTCGGTCTCGGTCTCTTCGGTGAAGGTGGTCTCGATGACGCCGGCGCGGGTGCCGCCGATGCCCTTGGCGTAGGACAGGGCCAGCGCCTTGGCACCGCCGGTGAAGTCCTGCTCGATGGCGATCAGGTCCGGCACGCCGCGGCCGGCTTCGAACTCGCGGCGCACGATGTGGCCCGGTCCCTTCGGGGCAACCAGGGCGACGTCGACGTTGGCCGGCGGCTGGATGAAGCCGAAGCGGATGTTGAAGCCATGGCCGAAGAACAGCGCGTTGCCCTCTTCGAGCTTGTCCGCGATGGATTCGGCGTAGACCTTGGCCTGGACCTGGTCCGGGGTGAGGATCATGATCACATCGGCCTCGGCGGCTGCGTCGGCGACGGAGAGGACCTTGAGGCCCTCGGCCTCGGCCTTGGCACGGGACTTGGAGCCCTCGGCCAGGCCAACGCGGACGTCTACGCCGGAATCGCGCAGGCTCAGCGCGTGGGCGTGGCCCTGGCTTCCGTAACCGATGACAGCGACCTTGCGGCCCTGGATGATCGAGAGGTCGGCGTCGTCGTCGTAATACAGCTCAGTCACTTTGGGTTTCTCCTGTTGGATATTTCGTGGAAAGGAATTAGGCGGAACGCAGCGCGCGGTCGCTCATGGAGCGTGGAGCCGCGGCCAATGGCCAGCGTTCCGGATTGGACTATTTCGCGGATGCCAAACGGCTCCAGCACTGCAAGCAGGGCCTCGAGCTTATCGGCGGTGCCGGTGGCCTCCACAACCAACGAGTCGGTGGACACGTCGACCACGGAGGCACGGAACAGATCTGCTGCCTGGGTTACCTGCAGCCGTGTTGCGGCATCCGCGCGGACCTTGACCAGGATGTGGTCGCGTTGCACGGAAGTTTCGGGAACCAACTCGACGATCTTGATGACGTTGACGAGCTTGTTCAGTTGTTTGGTGACCTGCTCCAGCAGATCGCCCTCGGCCTCGACCACCACGGTGATGCGGGAGAACCCGTCAGCTTCCGTGGGGCCGACGGCCAGAGAATGGATGTTGAACGCGCGGCGGGCGAAGAGGCTGGCGACGCGGGTCAGCACACCCGGGACGTCCTCCACCAGCACTGAAAGGGTATGGCGGGCCATGCCTAGTCCTCCTCTTCCCATACGGGGGTCATGTCGCGGGCAATCTGGATCAGGTCGTTGCTCACACCGGAGGGGACCATCGGCCACACCATCGCGTTGGGGCTGACCACGAAGTCGATCACCACGGGACGGTCGTTGATCGCCAGCGCCTGTTGAATGGTGGCGTCGATGTCCTCCACCCGGTCGCAGCGCAGTCCCACGCAGTCGTAGGCGTCGGCCATCTTGACGAAGTCCGGCACGCGCACGGTGTCGTGGCCGGTGTTCAGGTCGGTGTTGGAGTACCGGCCGTCGTAGAACAGGGTCTGCCACTGGCGGACCATGCCCAGCGAGGAGTTGTTGATCACCGCCACCTTGATCGGGATGTTGTTCAGCCGGCAGGTGGCCAGTTCCTGGTTGGTCATCTGGAAGCAGCCGTCGCCGTCGATCGCCCAGACCACCCGGTCCGGGTTACCCACCTTGGCGCCCATTGCGGCCGGCACCGAGTAGCCCATGGTGCCCAGGCCGCCGGAGTTCAGCCAGGCGTGCGGGCGCTCGTACTTGATGAACTGGGCGCTCCACATCTGGTGCTGGCCCACGCCGGCAACGTAGACGGCTTCCGGCCCGGTCAGTTCGCCGATTCGCTGGATCACCTGCTGCGGGGCCACCAGTCCGTCGTCGGGTTCGGCGAAGCCCAGCGGGTAGGTCTCGCGGAGCCGGTCCAGCGTGGCCCACCAGGCGGAGAGGTCCGGCGTGCCTTCGGCGGCGAACCGCTCGCGGCAGGCGTCGGCCAGTTCCGGGATGATCTCCTTGACGGAGCCGACGATCGGCACATCGGCCGTGCGGTTCTTGGAGATTTCCGCCGGGTCGATGTCCGCGTGGATCACCTTGGCGCCCGGGGCGAAGGTGCTCAGCACGCCGGTGACGCGGTCGTCGAAGCGGGCGCCCAGCGTGATCAGCACGTCGGCCTGCTGCAGCGCTGTGACCGCGGAGACGGAACCGTGCATGCCGGGCATGCCCACATGCTGCGGGTGCGAATCCGGGAACACGCCGCGGGCCATCAGCGTGGTGGCCACCGGGGCGCCCACCAGCTCGGCCAGCTCGCGCAGCTCCTGCGAGGCGTGGGCCTTGATCACGCCGCCGCCCACATAGAACACCGGGCGCTCGGCGGCGGCGATCAGTTTGGCTGCCTCGCGGACCTGCTTGGAATGCCCGCGCACCACCGTGCGGTAGCCGGGGAGGTCGATCTTCGGCGGCCAGGAGAAGGTCATCATGGCCTGCTGGGCGTCCTTGGCGATGTCCACCAGCACCGGGCCGGGGCGGCCGGTGGTGGCAATGTGGAACGCTTCGGCCAGCACGCGCGGAATGTCCTGCGCCTTGGTGACCAGGTAGGAGTGCTTGGTGACCGGCATGGTGATGCCGACGATGTCCGCTTCCTGGAACGCGTCCGAGCCGATCACGGCCGAGGACACCTGCCCGGTGATCGCCACCATCGGCACCGAATCCATGTGCGCGTCGGCAATGGCGGTGACCAGGTTGGTGGCGCCCGGGCCGGAGGTGGCAATGCAGACGCCGGCCCGGCCGGTGACCATGGCATAACCCTGTGCGGCATGGCCTGCACCCTGTTCATGACGGACCAAGATGTGGTTGATCTTGGCCGAATCCATGAGCGGGTCGTAGGTGGGGAGGATGGCCCCGCCTGGCAACCCGAAGACGTCATCGACGCCCAGTTCTTCCAGCGAACGGACAACGGCTTGTGAGCCGGTCATTTCCGTGGGCGGCACAATGTTGTTCGGCCCGACTACCGGGCTGAGGCCGTCCACGACGGAAGAGACAGAGGCAGCTACATCTTTGGTCTTGGCGGCGTCGGCCGTAGCCGGCGCCTTGTTGGCCATCAGCGAGGGGCTGATTGGCGATCCCTTAGTCATCGGATTTTCCTTTGCGGATCTTACGTTTTCTGATGTGCTTGCCTTACCTCCGCGAGCGGAAGAAGGCCCTGTGCTCTTCTGCAAATAAAAAAACCCCGTCGAGCCGGTTGGCTCCGATGGGGTTTAGCGCGTGACGTGGTCGAACCAGACGGGCGTTTACGCCACGCGCTTGATAAGGACGACCACGGATACGCTTTGCATGGCTTCAGTTTCGTGCCACGCGGATACCAGTGTCAACCTGAGACATCAGTGTCTCACTATTTGGGCAATTGTGTCCAAAACATGGACCCATCTTGAGTACGACGGCGGGGCGCGGTCCGCGCTGGGAGCGCACCCGCCGTCGTGGTTCAGCGGCAGTACGGCCGCCGGTGAGGCGCCGTGCTGCCGCTGACCTTACGCCGCTTAGCCGCAGTAGGCGCCGGTGGAGGCGGAGTTCACCAGCTTGGCGTACTTCGCCAGGACGCCGGTGGTGAACTTGGGTGCCAACGGCTCCCAGCCCTCCCGGCGGGTGGCCAGCTCGGCCTCGTCCACCAGCAGGTCGAAGCTGCGGGCCGCGATGTCCACGCGGATCCGGTCGCCGTCGCGCACGAAGGCGATCGGACCGCCGTCGACCGCTTCCGGCGCCACGTGACCGATGCACAGCCCGGTGGTGCCGCCGGAGAACCGGCCGTCGGTGAGCAGCAGCACGTCCTTGCCCAGCCCGGCGCCCTTGATCGCGCCGGTGATGGCCAGCATTTCGCGCATGCCCGGACCGCCCTTGGGGCCCTCGTAGCGGATCACCACCACGTCGCCGGCCTTGATCTGGCCGTTGTCCAGCGCATCCAGCGCACCCTGCTCGCGTTCGAACACCCGCGCGGTGCCTTCGAAGACGTCGGCGTCGAAGCCGGCGCTCTTGACCACGGCGCCCTCGGGGGCCATGGAGCCGTGCAGGATGGTGATGCCGCCGGTCTTGTGGATCGGGTTGTCCAGCGCGCGCAGGATCTTGCCGTCGACGTCCGGCGGGTTGATCTCCGCCAGGTTCTCGGCCACGGTCTTGCCGGTGACGGTCAGGCAGTCGCCGTGCAGCAAACCGGCGTCGAGCAGTGCGCGCATGATCACGGGAACGCCGCCGATCTGGTCCACGTCAGTCATCACGTAGCGGCCGAACGGCTTCAGGTCGCCCAGGTGCGGGATCTTGTCGCCGATGCGGTTGAAGTCCTCGAGCGTCAGGTCCACCTCCGCCTCGCGGGCAATCGCCAGCAGGTGCAGCACGGCGTTGGTGGAGCCGCCGAAGGCCATGGTCACGGCGATGGCGTTCTCGAACGCCTTCTTGGTCATGATGTCGCGGGCGGTGATGCCCTTGCGGAGCAGGTTCACCACTGCCTCGCCGGACTTGTGCGCGAAGACATCGCGGCGGCGGTCCGCCGAGGGCGGCGCGGCCGAGCCGGGCAGCGACATGCCCAGGGCCTCGCCGATGCAGGCCATGGTGTTCGCCGTGTACATGCCGCCGCAGGCGCCCTCGCCGGGGCAGATGGCGCGTTCGATCCGGTCCAGGTCGCCGCGGCTCATCTTCCCCGCGGCACAGGCGCCGACGGCCTCGAAGGCGTCGATCAAGGTGACCTGCTTTTCGGATCCGTCCTCAAGCTTCACGAAGCCGGGCATGATCGAGCCGGCGTAGAGGAAGACGGCGGCCAGATCCAGCCGGGCCGCGGCCATCAGCATGCCGGGCAGCGACTTGTCGCAGCCGGCCAGCAGTACCGAGCCGTCGATCCGCTCCGCCTGCATCACGGTTTCCACCGAGTCCGCGATCACCTCGCGGGAGACCAGCGAGAAGTGCATGCCCTCGTGGCCCATCGAAATGCCGTCGGAGACGGAGATGGTGCCGAACTGCATGGGGAAACCGCCGCCGGCGTGCACGCCTTCCTTGGCACCCTGGGCCAGTCGGTTCAGCGAAAGGTTGCAGGGGGTGATCTCGTTCCAGGAACTGGCGACGCCGATCTGCGGCTTGGCAAAGTCGTCGTCCCCCATTCCCACTGCTCGGAACATGCCGCGCGCCGGAGCGGCGTGGATGCCATCGGTGACTACCCGGCTACGGGGCTTGATATCAGGGGTTTCGTCCGCGCTCATGGGTTTGATTCTATGACCCGCGCCGCAGTGTTCGGGGCATATTACGACGGCGATGCCTCACCGACGTCGCCGAGGCGCCGCCGACGCACCCCTATCTGTGGTGTTGGCCACGCTCGCCTGTTAGTCTGCGCCCATGAATGCCGGAAACAACGAGTACTTGGCCCGCGCCGTTGAAATCGCCGTGGAGAACGTCGGCAAGTCCGGCGGCCCCTTCGGCGCCACGGTGGTCACGCGGGACGGACAGGTCTTCGACGGGGTCAACCGTGTGACCGCCACGAACGATCCGACGGCGCACGCGGAGGTGGTGGCGATCCGCCGTGCCGCCGCGGAGACCGGGTTCAATCTGAGCGGCGCAGTTCTGTATTCCAGCTGCGAGCCGTGTCCCATGTGCCTGGCCGCGGCGCTGTGGGCGCGGATCGAGCGGGTTGTTTATGCCGCGGACCGCGACGACGCCGCCAGCTCCGGATTCGACGACGCCTTGTTCTACGACTACTTCGGCCCCGAGGGCGATAAGCAGCTCATGCCGGTGGTCCGCGACGGTTACGAAACGACCGACTACCTGGCACCGTTCCGGCTCTGGGACCGGCTGCCGGACAAAGTGGAGTACTGACCGCCCGGTTATCAAGTAAGACGGCCCGCGGGCCTCATTCCCCCCGCTGATCGAGTAAGGCCGCCCGCGGCCGCATACCCCGGTGATCGAGTAAGGCCGCTTGCGGCCGCACCGAGATCCGGGCCGCACCGAGAACCAGCCGCCTCCCGGAGCAGCCCTGCCCCAGCCACGAAGGCGGGGTAAATCGGTCGCTGCAGCCGCCATGGATGCTGCAGCGACCGATTTACCGTGCCCCGGCGAGCGCTAGGATCCGCCGCACCGCCCGGTGATCAACTAAGACCGTTTGCGGCAGCCCCGAGAGCCTGCCACCCCGACCGCCGTACACCCGGCGCCACATTCACCACCGGAGGATAAGAAAAACAGGTCGTTGGAGCTATTTACTCCCCGGAACGGCGGCATCCTCAAGCTGATTGCCGGCAGATAGCCTTGCCCTTCTCCAGCGAATGTGGCGCCCAGCGTACGGCCCGCCGCACCATACCCCCCCGTGATCGAGTAAGGCCGCTCAGGCCGCACTCCCCCGGTGATCGAGTAAGACCGCCCGCGCCACATACCCCGGTGACCGAGCAAGACCGCGCGCCGCCGCACCCGTCGGTGATCGAGTAAGGCCGCTTGCGGCCGCATCGAGAGCCGGCCGCATCGAGATCCAGCCGCACCGAGACCCGGCCGCCCGGGGTCCTAGCCGAGCCGGCCGAGGTCCGACGGCGTATCGATGTCGCCGCCGTCGGACAGATCCGAGCAGTCCACCAGGTCCACCAGCTCGGGGTGCGCCGACAAGAAGGGGCGCGCACCGGCGTCGCCCCTTGCCTGCTCCGCCGCCTGGGCCGCCAAGCCGGGTGCGAAAAGCACCGGATTTCCGCGGCGCAGCGTTCCGTCCGGGCTTTGGTAGCCGGCGGCGGTGATCCGCCCAGGCTGACCCGCGTGGATCAGGCGGGCCACCAGTTCCGGGCTGATGCCGGGCTGGTCCACCAGCGCGACGAGCACCGCCTGCTCCGGCGGCGCGCCCTGGACGCCGAGTCGGAATGAACCGGCCATCCCTTCGCTCCACTGCTCGTTGACCAGCACCGTGTACCCGGAAAGATTCGCGACGGAACCTACCTCGGCCGCGCCGGCGCCCAGGACCACCGCCACGCTGGCGCAGCCGCCTTGCCGGAGCATCTCCGCGATCTTCCGGACCAGCGGCACGCCGTCGGCGCCGGCCAGCAGCGCTTTCGGCCCGCGGCCCAGCCGCCGTCCGGCGCCGGCCGCCAACAGCACCCCGTGGACAGGCGCCTCCATCTGGTCCGTCCCCTCAGCCCTGCTGGCTGGCTATCGCCGCAGCTTCCTGCTGCAGCATGCCGATGACCCGGTGCACACTGCTGCGTTCGGCTACATCGCTGCGGGCCAACACCACGATGCTTCGGCTGGCGCGGATGCCCTCCAGCGGCCGCATCACGAAGCCGCGGGCCGTCTGCGCCTTCCGCGAGGTGAAGCGCGGCACGATCGCCAGCCCGTGCCCGGCCGCCACCATCGCCTCCATGACGCGCAGGTCCGCGTAGCGCGTGGTCCGCTTGGCCAGCCGGCCGGTGCGTGCTTCAATCTGCCGCAACACTTGTTCAAAGGGAAACCCCGGGGGCACGCCGATCCACGGATAGGCCACCACATCCTCGGGCCTGAGGGCGTCAAGTTCGGCCAGCGGATGCCCGGCCGGCATGGCCACATCCAGCGGCTCGTCCAGCAAGGGCAGCACGGTGATCCCGCTCCGGGCAAAGGTTTCCACGCCCTGCTGGCTGTGCGCCAGCACCAGGTCATAGTCGGCCGCCAGTCGCAAGAAGCCGTCCACGGAGGGATCCTCCAGGCAGGGCTCGAAGTGCAGCCCCTCGATCTCCTGCAGCCGGTACATCAGGCCCGGCAGGAACATTTCCGCCGCGCTGGGAAAGAACGCCGCCCGGATCTGGTTCTGCCAGCCACTGCGGTACCCGTCCACGGTGGCTTGCGCCCGCTCCATGGCGGCCGACACGTCCGAGGCGGCCGCCGCCATCGCCAGTCCAGCCTCGGTCAGGCGGACTCCCCGGCCGGCTTTTTCCACCAGCGTGACGCCCACTTCCTCCTGCAGCACCTTGAGCTGCTGGGACACCGCCGAGGCTGTGACCTTCATCGCAGCCGCCGTCGCGACGACGGACCCCCGGTCGCCGAGTTCCCGCAGAATCTGGAGCCGTCTGATGTCCATAAAGCGATCCTACATAGTGTGCTTAGCAGCGTTAGATTGAACTTGACGGTCCGGGCGGTCGAGAATGTAGCCATGACAGTCTCAACAGCCTTGATCGTAGTGGGGATGGCCGCCGTCCTGGCGCGCCTCGCCGTCGTTGTTCGCCGTGACCAAGGGCCGGTGCCGCGCAGCCACGCGTGGGAAACCGATCACGCGGCCATGCCGGTGAAAGCGGTCGACGCCGTCTGACCTATCCACCACCGCAATCGAGCGCCGGGCACCACAAGGGCCAGGCGCTTTTTTGTGGGTCCGGCACCCTAGGCTGGACGGGAGCCATGCTCGCTTCCGCCGCCGCCGGCGCCGCCGCCCAGCCAATCCCGCAGATCCGAAAGCCACTATGCCCACCAGCGACGAACTCAAGGACGCGCTCAGCGCCATCTTTGATTCCCAGATTCCCAACTACGGCGACTACAACCTGGTCTTCGGCAGCAGCCGTCCTGACAACCTGCAGGGAGCACCGGGCGGCGGCACCGGGCACTGCTACGTGATCGGCTACCGATGGCGGCCGCAGGAACTGGTCATCGCGCCGTTCGATGGCACCGGGATGACCGCCGGCGGGATTCCCGTGGCCATCAACATGACCAATCTGTCGCACGCCGTGCAGTTGGGCGGCGGCGAATACGAAGTGGGCACCAGCACGGGCCAGACGTTCCGTTTCGGCGTGCAGGCCGAAGGCAAGCTGCCCGGCGAGGAGCGCATCATCGACCAGTCCGAGGACCAGCCCGACTTCCACAGCTTCATGGCGGAGCTGATCTTCCGGGCGTAGCCCACCACTCTTCCGGGCGTAGCCCACCCACCCTTCCTGGCGCAGCCGTGCCGCTTCCCAGGCCTGGTTTTCCGGGCAGGGCCCTCCCCGGACCAGCGCTCCGGACCGGGCCGCCGGCTCTATGGACACCGTTCTCCCCCGCACGTAACGTCGGGACCAGTTGCACCATAACCATCAACTGGAAGGTGAAGTCCGTGGAGTGGATATGGGTCATAGGGATTGTCGTCGTCGTGATCGTTGCCGCCCTGCTGTGGTGGCTGTTCTCCCGCAACTCAAGCTCCGCTGAGACCGGAACTCTGGCCCACACGCCGGGCCTTCCCACTCACGGCCCTGCCGATGCCGCCGGCCAGAATCCCGTAGTTGACCGTGTGCCGGCGGCTGACCGCGGACCCGTTGCCGAGCGTGAATTTTCGGAGGCCCAGCAGCCGCCCAGCGCCGTCCATCAAGAGCACGACGGCGGGGCCGAACCCGCCGCTGCCAGCGCACCGCCGGCACGGGACGCCGAGCCGACCGAGAAGGTCGCTGGACCCGCCGGGACGAGCGACGCGAGCCCCGGGGCGACAGTGACCGCCGGGACGACGCGACCGCAGTGGACCGCCGATGCGAGCCAGGCGCCGCCGTCGCGCAGTTCGCAATCTCCGGTGGATCTCACGGACGTGGCCCGTGACCAGGAGCGGCAGGCACGCGACGCCGACGCCGACCGGCCGCTCGGGGACCCGGGCACCCGCCAGGAGCACGTCGCCGACGCCATGTATGAGGAAGAGGTCAGCGGCACGGCTGCCGACGAAGAGGTGATGGTGGAGGAGACGATGCCGGACTCCCCCGGCGCCAGCGGCACCACCACCGCACCGGGCGCCGAAACCGAAGAGCCCCCGCCGGCGGAGGTCGAAGACGCGGCGGCCGAGCAGTCGCCGCCCACGGCCGAACCGCTCTACGATGAAACCGAATGGCTCGGCTATGCGGGAGAAGCGGTTATCGAGCCGTCCGTCGCGGCTGAGAACGGAGACGGGCCGGACCGGCGAAGGGGATAGCGCGTGCACGCCAACAGGAAAGATCGCGTCCAGCCGCTGCGGCATGCCGGACTGGGGCTGGCCGTGGTGCTGGCCACCGTCCTGGCCGGGTGCACCGGCGGGGTCAGTGGCACACCGCAGACCGGCGGCAGCGGTGCATCCGCCCCGGAGGTGGGCACGGCCGCTTCGGGACTGGACGAGCCGTGGTCCATCGCGGTGCTGCCCGACGGCAGCGCCCTCATTTCGGAGAATAACACCGGCCTGATCAAGCACGTGGTGGACGGCAAAACCGTGAGTGCCGTACCCGTGGAGTCCCCGCTGGAAACCACCGGCGAGGGAGGCTTGCTGGGGCTGGAGCCCAGCCCGCATTTCGACGCCGATGCGCGGCTTTACGTCTACCTCACCTCGCCAGAGGACAACCGTGTGGTCAGTTACCGCTGGAAGGACGGCCAGCTGAGCGACGCGCGGGAGATTGTGACCGGAATCCCCAAAGCCGGGAACCACGACGGAGGCAGGATCAAGTTCGGCCCTGACGGCTACCTCTACATCGCCACCGGTGATGCCCGGGTATCCTCCCGGTCGCAGGACCGCTCCTCGCTCGGCGGCAAGATCCTGCGCGTCACTCCCGACGGCGACCCGGCGCCCGGCAACCCCTTCGGGAACAGCCCGGTGTACAGCTATGGCCACCGCAATGTGCAGGGACTGGCCTGGGATGCGGACGGCAGGCTCTGGGCCACCGAGTTCGGTCCGGACCGGGACGATGAGCTGAATCTGATCGAAGCCGGCGGCAACTACGGCTGGCCGGAGGTGACCGGCGCCCCGGGCGACCCTCGCTTCATCGACGCCAAGGTGGTCTGGCCGTCCACGGCCGACGCATCCCCCAGCGGCATGGCTCTGGTGGACGGCACGGCATGGATCGCCGCGCTGCGCGGCCAGCGGCTGTGGAAGGTGGAGCTGGATGGCACCGACGCCGGAGAGCCCGAGGCATTTTATGAAGGCGTGTACGGTCGACTGCGAGACGTTGTTGCGGCCCCGGGCGGAGGGCTCTGGGTACTGACCAACGGCACCGGAAACGACCGGATGCTGTCCATTCCTGTGAAGTAGGCTACAAAGCCCTCCTCGATTTCACTTTCGCGGAAATGTCCTGCTAGAGTTACATGTCGTTGCGAGGGAAAAAACAGAGGGAAACCGCTGCTAAAGCCTTCAGGAACAGATGCACCTCTAGCTCAACTGGCAGAGCAATTGACTCTTAATCAATGGGTTCCGGGTTCGAGTCCCGGGGGGTGCACAGACAAACCCCGTCTGACTAAGCGAAACGCTTGGTCGGGCGGGGTTTCTTGTTGTCTAAGGTGCGGAAAGAAAACGGCCGGACGCATGACCGTAGCCGACTCCTGCGAGCAGATCAAGGCGATCACGGTGGAGACGGCCACCAGTGTCCAGGCCTTCGCGATGAGCGAGCCAGACGACGAGAGCGTGAAGTCTTTCCTCGCCGAGGCAGCAGAGAAGTACCGCGATCTGTCCGAGCGCGTCGCTGAGCCGTTGGAAGAACCGCTGCAGGCCGTGTCCGACAACATCGAGAATCCGGAGGCCGAGATTGGGGCCGCCGGCGACCAGATCCTGGAGATGTGCCCCTTGCTCACCCAGTATTAACGCGCCATTCAATAAGCTGCTCATGGTCAGTAGGATGAAGGCCCAGCCTGCGTCGGAGGAGTCCGTCATGAAAGCCGCCCGCTACTACGCCCAGAGGGACATCAGGATCGAGGACATTCCGGAACCGGAACTCAAGCCCGGAACGGTTGCCATCGACGTGGCTTGGTGCGGCATCTGCGGCACCGACCTGCACGAGTATCTGGAAGGACCAATCTTCATTCCGCCCAAGGGCTCGCCGCACCCTATCTCCGGCGAAGAGGCGCCGGTAACCCTGGGGCATGAGTTCTCCGGCACGGTCTCGGCCCTGGGCGACGGAGTCACCGACCTGGAAGTCGGCCAGAACGTCGTTGTGGAGCCCTACATCATCCACAGCGATGTAGAGACCGGCCCCGGCCATGAATACCAGCTGTCCAAGGACATGAACTTCATCGGTTTAGGCGGACGCGGCGGCGGGTTGTCCGAGAAGATCGTGGTGGAACGGCGTTGGGTCCACCCGGTCGGGGATATCCCGCTGGACCAGGCCGCGCTGATCGAACCGCTCTCGGTGGGACACCACGCCTATGTACGGAGCGGGGCAAAGTCTGGCGACACCGCCATTGTCGGCGGAGCAGGACCCATCGGCTTGTTGACCGCCGCCGTGCTCAAAGCATCCGGCCTGACCGTCTATATCTCGGAACTGAGCGAGGCGCGCAAAAGGATGGCCCGGGACACCGGCGTCGCGGACCAGGTGTTCGACCCGAGGGAAGGGGACGTGGCCCAGCAGGTCCGTGACCTGACAGGCGGACAGGGGGCCGACGTGGGTTTCGAGTGCAGCTCGGTCCCGGTGGTCCTGGACATGCTGATGGATGCCGTCCGGCCGGGCGGCGTCATCGTCAATGTCTCTATCTGGGGCCACAAACCCGAGGTGGACATGCCTTCCCTGGTGCTCAAGGAGATCGACCTGCGCGGCACCATCGGCTATGCGAACGACCATCCCAGCACCATCAAGCTGGTGCAGGAAGGCAAGCTCGATTTGGCCCCGTTCATCACGGCCAAAATCCCGCTGGACGATCTCGTCTCCGGCGGCTTCGACCAGCTCATCAATAACAATGAGGAGCATGTGAAAATCCTGGTGAACCCGAAAGCATGAGCCCGTCCCCAGCTTCCGGTGATTTGTGCGGCCGCCTTGGCCTGACCCAACCGCTGCTCAACGCCCCGATGGCCGGGGCCGCCGGCGGTCGCCTGGCTGCGGCGGTTTCGTCCGCCGGCGGACTGGGCATGGTGGGCATCGGCGGCGGCGTAGCCACCGATTGGCTGGAGCGCGAACTTGCTTTGGCCGCTGCCCCGGGCAAGCCGTGGGGCGCGGGGCTGATGGCGTGGGTGCTGGAGGAATCGCTGGAGCCGCTGCGCGTGGTGCTGGAACACCGTCCGGACCTGGTCTGCGTGAGCTTCGGGGATCCCGGTGCGGGCGCGGCAATGGTCCGCGACGCCGGTTCGTTGGTGGCCATGCAGGTGGGGAACGCCGCGGATGTTCAGCGTGCGCTCGAAGGGGACATCGACGTCGTTGTGGTCCGTGGCAGCGAAGGCGGCGGCCACGGCCGCAATGACGTGGCCACCCTGCCGCTGCTGCAGTTGGCGCTGGACCAGACGGACAAGCCGGTGCTGGCAGCCGGCGGGATCGCCACGGCGCGCGGGGTGGCGGCGGTGCTGGCGGCCGGCGCGCAAGGGGCGTGGATCGGCACCCGGTTCGCGGCCTGCGCCGAATCCATCAGTCACGCCAGGGTCAAGGAAGCCATCGCCGGCGCCGGCTTGGATGACACGGTCTACACCCGTGCCTTCGACATCGCCCAGCAGGTGCCGTGGCCGGCCGAATTCGGCGGCCGGGCGCTGCGCAACCAGTTCAGCGCCCGCTGGGCCGAAGACCTCGAAGCTCTGCAGGGCGAGGTGGCCGCATCGCCGTCGATCACCGAGGCAATCGACGCGGCACGCCGTGAGGCGGACGTCGCCCAGGCTCCTGTCTATGCCGGCCAGTCTGCAGGCATCACGCACGGAGGGGAATCTGCCGCCGACGTGGTGGCGGATCTTGCCGGATTCCGCACCTACTTAAGGGCGTCAGCGTCCCGCTGGTGAGTGCCTGGGGCCCGCCGGTGAGTGCCTGGGCCCGCCGGTGAAGACCGAGGCCGCCCCGGTGAAGGGACGGGTCAGTCGCCGTCCTCGAAGCTTTCGAGCTCGGCGATGTCGATGGGTTCGCCCGCACCGATGCCAAAGCGGGTGTTGCCGAGCCTGCGGATAATGACGGTCAACCGTTCCTTGAGCTCGTCCATCTGGTCGCCATTGCCGCTGCTGAGCAGCCGCTCCAGTTCGGCGGCCTGCTTGAGCGCCAGGTGCCCTTCGTCGCTGATCTGCACGATCTGCCGCCGTCGGTCCACCTCGCTGCGTGCCCGGACAATGTGCCCGTGGACTTCGAGCCGGCCCAGCGTTTTGCCCATGGTCTGAGCCTGAACGCGCACCCGGGTGGCCAATTGCGCCTGGGTCATCTCGCCGTCGGCGGCCAGCACCTCGAGGGCAATGACACCGGCGTGGGTCAGCCCGAGGCCGGCCAGTTTGTCGTTCCATTCGTGCTCGACCAACCGCGCGGCGGTGGAGAGCAACCGTGGCATCGGCCAATTCTTCAAATCCGGCATGCCCATAAGTATACGTACGTTGCCCGGGCTGTCAGGGGGCCGACTTGGCTATGCTGGTGCTGAAACCCTAAATCGTTAAGGAGCTGCCCCATGGCCGAACGACTGTCCACCGGCGACATCGCACCGGATTTCACCCTTCAGGACTCGGCCGGAAACACGGTGTCGCTGGCCGACTATCGTGGCCAAAACGTTGTGGTCTACTTCTATCCGGCCGCGTCAACACCGGGCTGCACCAAGGAGGCCTGCGATTTCCGCGACAGCCTCGACTCCTTAAAGAGCGCCGGATACGCGGTGCTGGGCATCTCCCCCGACCCGCTTCCCAAGCTGGTGAAGTTCGCCGACAACGAGCAACTGAATTTCCCGCTGCTCTCCGATGCGGACCATGCCGTGGCCGAGGCCTATGCGGCCTGGGGAGAAAAGAAGAACTACGGCAAGGTCTACGAGGGCCTGATCCGTTCCACCATTGTGGTGGATCCCGAGGGCAAGGTGGCTCTGGCCCAATACAACGTCCGCGCCACCGGGCACGTGGCGAAATTGCGCCGCGACCTCGGCCTGGACAACTAGGCCCGCTGCGGACGGTTCGGGCCTGCCGAAGGCCTGGCCGGATGCCGGTAGACTAATTGCTGTTCCTGATCGGCCGGAGTCAGGCCGGGAGCAGATGCGCGAGTGGCGGAATTGGTAGACGCGCTGGATTTAGGTTCCAGTGTCTTCGGACGTGCGGGTTCAAGTCCCGCCTTGCGCACCACCTTCCAAGAGCCCCGCAGCCCAGACGCTGCGGGGCTCTTCCGGTTAACACCGCGGCCCCGCCGTTGTCCGCCCCTCGCGCGGAGCCTGCCGACGGGAGATGCGCACCGGCGTCGTGCTTAAAGGGCCGCTGTCACCAAATTGTGATGCTTTTGTCCCACGCCCGAACGTGAAACCGATGCTTTCGATCTCTCCTGTGACTAAGCTCTCATCAAGCGGAGCCGTGCCATAGCGCGGCTCCGCCGGTCGCCGCACACACGGTCGGCGCCCCACCTCACGTCCACGAGGAGCAGTCCATGTCATTCACTGGAACCACTTCAGGTGGCCCGCGCCGAGGCCGGCGCACAGCAGCCGCTATAGCCGGCCTGGCCGCCGGCGCACTCATCCTGTCCGGTTGTGCCGAAAGCGAGCGCGGCGGCGGAACGGACGCCGAAAGCAAAGGCGGCGTCAACTCGACGTTCGTTTTTGCCGCATCCTCCGATCCGAAGTCGCTGGATCCGGCGTACGCGAGCGACGGCGAATCGTTTCGCGTAAGCCGGCAGATCTTCGAGGGCCTGGTGGGCGTGGAGCCCGGTACGGCCGATCCGGCACCGCTGCTGGCCGAATCTTGGAAAGCGTCCGACGACGGACTGTCCTACACCTTCAAGCTGAAGGAGGGCGTGAAGTTCCACGACGACACCGATTTCAACGCCGAAGCGGTGTGCTACAACTTCGACCGCTGGTACAACTTCACCGGCGTCCAGCAGTCCCAGGCGGTCAGCTACTACTACGGCTCGCTCTTCCAGGGCTACTCCGACTCCCCCGAAACCGCCGTCTACGACTCCTGCAAAGCCGCCAGCGACACCGAAGTGACCGTCAAGCTGGCCAAGCCGTTCGCCGGGTTCATCGCCGCGCTCTCGCTGCCCGCCTTCGCGATGCAGAGCCCGACGGCGATGGAAGAGTTCAAGGCCGATGAGGTGGGCGGCTCGGCCGAGGCTCCGGTACTGAGCGAATACGCCGAGGGACATCCGGTGGGCACCGGCCCGTTCAAGTTCGACAGCTGGGATGCCGGCCAGTCGCTCGAGCTCTCCTACTTCGACGGCTACTGGGGCGACCGCGGACAGATCGACAAGATCATCTTCCGGATCATCGACGATCCGAACGCCCGCCGCCAGGCCCTGGAGGCCGGACAGGTCGACGGCTACGACCTGGTGGCGCCGGCCGACACCCAGGCACTGGCCGACGCCGGCTTCAAGATCGTTCCGCGCGATCCGTTCACCATCCTCTACCTGGGGATCAACCAGAAGGTGAAGGCACTCTCCGACCTCAAGGTCCGCCAGGCACTCTCCTACGCGATCGACAAGGACGCGCTGGTCAAGCAGACGCTGCCCGAGGGAACCAAGGTGGCCTCGCAGTTCGTGCCGGACATGGTCAACGGCTACAACGCGGACGTCACGACCTACCCGTATGACCCGGCCAAGGCCAAGGAACTGCTGGCCGAGGCCGGCTACGCGGACGGACTGGAGCTGCAGTTCAACTACCCGACGGGCGTCTCGCGGCCGTACATGCCGACTCCGGAGCAGGTGTTCACCAACGTGAGCGCCCAGCTGGAGGAAGTGGGCATCAAGGTCAAGGCGCAGCCGGACAAGTGGGCGCCGGATTACCTGGACAAGGTGCAGGCCAGCGAGGACCACGGCATCCACCTGCTGGGCTGGACCGGCGACTACAACGACACCGACAACTTCGTCGGCGTGTTTTTCGGACAGGAGAAGCCGGAGTTCGGCTTCAAGAACAAGGAACTGTTCGACAAGCTGGCCGAGGCCCGCGGCACCAGCAAGGTAGAAGAGCAGACGCCGCTGTACGAGGCGATCAACGCCGACATCGCCGAGTACGTCCCGGCCATCCCGCTGGCGCACCCCGCGCCGTCGCTCGCTTTCGCGCCCCGGGTGGAGTCCTTCCCGGCCAGCCCGGTGAATGACGAGGTCTTCAACATGATCAAACTGACCGAGTAACTCCCGCCGCCGGGGCCCGCCCAGTGCGGGTCCCGGCGTTTCCACCCCCGGCAACAGGACGAGGCGCTTGCACCGGCGTCGGAAGGATACTGTGCTCAGAGTCATTGGCAAACGCATCGTGTTGCTTATCCCGACGCTCCTCGGGCTCTCGCTGCTGCTCTTCCTGTGGGTGCGCAGCCTGCCCGGCGGCCCGGCCACCGCGTTGTTGGGCGACCGTGCCACACCCGACGCGGTGGCGCGGATCAACGAGCTCTACGGCTTCGACCGGCCGCTGATCGAACAGTACTTCGTCTACATGGGCAAGCTGCTCCAAGGCGATTTCGGCACCTCGATCCTGACCGGCCGGCCGGTGCTTGAAGAGTTCGGCAGCCGGTTTCCGGCAACACTCGAACTGACCATCGTGGCGTTGATCTTCGCCGTCGGCATCGGGATTCCGCTGGGGTATCAGGCAGCGAAGAACTACGGGAGATGGCCGGACCACTCCTCGGTGGTCCTGTCGCTGATTGGCATCACCGTCCCGGTCTTCTTCCTGGCCTTCATCCTCAAATGGATGTTCGCCATCAAGCTGCCCTGGTTCCCCACCGACGGGCGGCAGAATCCGCGCATCGATGCAACGCACGTGACCGACTTCTACGTGTTGGACGGCATCCTCACCCGCGAGTGGGACGCGGCGTGGGACGCCTTCATGCACCTGGTGTTGCCCGGCATCGCGCTGGGCACCATTCCGCTGGCCATCATTGTCCGCATCACCAGGGCCTCCGTGCTGGAGGTCCAGAACGCCGACTACGTGCGCACCGCCAGGGCCAAGGGGCTGCAGGAGAAGACCATCCGCAACCGCTTTGTGCTGCGCAATGCGATGCTGCCGGTGACCACCACGATTGGGCTGCAATTGGGGCTGCTGGTCTCCGGCGCGGTGCTGACCGAGACGGTCTTCGCCTTCAGCGGGATCGGCAGGTTCCTGCGCGACGCCATCTTCAATCTGGACTATCCGGTACTGCAGGGGTTCATTATTTTCATTGCCTTGATCTATTCGCTGATCAACTTGCTGGTGGACGTTTCCTACAGCGTCATCGACCCGAGGGTGCGTGTCTGATGAGCACAACACTGCCTCCCCAGCCCGGCGGCGATACCGACGTCGCCGCACCGGTCCCGGTGGTCCGGGACACCGGCGGCACCAGCCTCTGGAAGGACGCCCTCCGCCGGCTGCGCAAGAACCCCCAGGCCATCGCCGGGGCCGTCATTGTGGGAGTGTTCCTGCTCGTGGCGCTGCTGGCCCCGCTGCTGGCCCGCTACGGCGGCGAAGAGCTGCCCGGCCGCACCTATATCACGCCCACCCACATCCCGGGCTTCGGCGAGGTGGACGGCTTCCCGCTGGGGCTGGACCGCTTTGGCGGCGACCTGCTGAGCAAGCTGATCTGGGGCGCGCAGGCCTCGCTGGTCATCGGCGTCATGTCCACGGCCATCGGGCTGGCCGGCGGCATGCTCCTGGGCATCATTGCCGGCGGCTTCGGCGGCAAGATCGACAACGTGATCATGCGTGCGGTGGACATCCTGCTCTCGGTGCCGAACCTGCTGCTGGCGGTGTCGATTGCGGCCATCCTGGGCCAGGGCGCCTTCGCGGTCATGATCGCCATCGGGGTGGCGCAGGTGCCGATCTTCGCGCGGCTGCTGCGCTCATCGATGATTTCGCAACGCAGCGCCGACTACATGCTGGCGGCCCAGACGCTGGGCCTCAGCCGAGGCGCCATCGTCATGAACCATCAGCTCCCCAACAGCCTGGGCCCGGTGATCGTGCAGGCCACGCTGACGCTGGCCACCGCGGTGATCGACGCCGCCGCCCTGTCCTTCCTGGGCCTGGGCGGCGGGCGGCCACAAACCGCCGAATGGGGCCGGATGCTCACCTACGCCCAGGCCGAACTCGGCATCGCCCCGCAACTGGCCTTCCTGCCCGGACTCTGCATCGCCATCACGGCGCTGGGCTTCACGCTGCTGGGCGAATCGCTGCGCGAAGCGCTGGATCCGAAGACCCGGGCCAAGTAGCCGCCAGTCAGCCGGCCGACGTGGCCGGTGGCTTCCCGCCGTTGCGGCGGCGCTGCCGGGCCATATGCAGCATGGCCGCAAAGCCGGCGATGAAGAACAGTTCCAGCAGCGCCAGCAGCCAGACGGCGCCCCACTGGCCCTGTCCCATGAAGATGATCGCGCCGAAGGCCAGCAGCACGGTGCCGATCACCAGCACGAAGACGGCGAAACCGGTGGCGACGGCGGCGCTTCGTACGCCGGTCCGGAAGCCAAAACCTTCCGGACGGTGGTCGTCTGGCTCCCGGTTGGAACCGGGACCGGCTGGCCTAGGAGGCAATCTCCGGATCCTCCGCCTCGATGTCCAGCTCGTTGCTCGGTATGGAGGCCAGCAGCCGCCGGGTGTACGGGTGCCGCGGATTGGTGAAGACCTCCTCCGAGCTGGCCGCCTCCACGAGTTCGCCGTCCTTCATCACGCAGACGTAGTCGGAGATCAGCCGCACGACGGCCAGATCATGCGAGATGAAGAGGTAGCTCAGCCCCAGTTCGGACTGAAGGTCGCCGAGCAGCTTCAGGATCTGTGCCTGGACCAGCACGTCCAAGGCCGACACCGGCTCGTCGCAGACAATCAGGTCCGGTTTCAGTGCCAGCGCCCGGGCAATGGCGACACGCTGGCGCTGACCCCCGGAGAGCTCGGACGGATAGCGGCGCAGCATGCTCTGCGGCAGGGCCACCTGGTCCATCAGTTCACGGACCCGGGCAGCGCGTTCCCTGGCATTGCCGCGCTTGTAGGTGGACAGCGGCTCGTCCACGATCCGTTCGACCGTGAACATCGGGTTCAGCGACGAATACGGATCCTGGAACACCGGCTGCACCCGCTGGCGGAATTCCCGCAGCTGCGGCTTGGACAGGGCGGCCACGTCCATGCCGTCGAAGGTCATGGTGCCGCTGGTCGGTTCGATCAGTTTCAGCAGCATCCGCGCGGTGGTGGTCTTGCCGGAGCCGGATTCGCCGACGATCGCGACGGTTTGTCCGCGCGGAACGTCCAGGGTGACGTTTTTTGCGGCGTAGAAATCCTCGGCCTGGCCGCGGATCTTGTACACCTTGGTCAGGTCGCGCAGTTCCACGATGTTGTCCGGAGCCGGCCGCTGCGAGGTGGCCCCGGCGTCGCGGGAGGGGGCACCGGCGTCGTGGTTTTGGAACACCTTTTCGGCACGCTCCGCCCGTGTGTCCGGGCTGGAAGCATAGGCGCCCGGCAGCAGGCGGACGGCGGCCACGCTGGGCGCCGCCTTCACCAAAGACTGGGTGTACGGGTGCTGCGGATCCTCCAGCAGCTGCCGCGCCGGCCCGGCTTCCACCACCGTGCCCCGGTGCATCACCACCAGCTCGGAGGCGCGTTCGGCTGCCAGTCCCAAATCGTGGGTAATCAGCAGCACGGCCGTGCCCAATTCCTGGGTCATCGAGTCGATCTGGTCCAGGATGGTGCGCTGCACCGTCACGTCCAGCGCCGACGTCGGCTCGTCCGCGATCAGCAGCCGCGGCCGGCAAGCCAGGCCGATGGCGATCAGGGCACGCTGGCGCATGCCGCCGGAGAACTCATGCGGGTACTGCCTGGCGCGTTCCTTGGCGTTGGGCAGTCCCGCAGCCTCCAACACCTCCACCACTTTCCGGTCCACGTCACGCTTGGTCGCCATCCCGTGCACCAGCAGCGTCTCTGCCACCTGCGAGCCGATCTTGGTGACCGGATTCAGGTTGGACATCGGATCCTGCGGGACCAGACCGATCTGGCGTCCGCGGATGGCCCGCATCCGCTGCTCCGGCAGCCCCACCAGCTCCTGGCCGTCGAAGCGGATGCTCCCGGCGGTCACCCGGCCGTTGCCCGGCAGCAGGCCGATCAGGGACATGGCCGTGGTCGACTTCCCGGAACCGGATTCCCCCACGATCGCCAGCGTCTGGCCCTGTTCCAAGCGCAGCGAGGCGCCCTCCACGGCAGAGACTTCCCCGTACGTCGTGCGGAACGCAACGGCCAGATCCCGGACCTCGAGCAGCGCTGCGTCGTCGGCATGTTCGATCATGAGTCCATCCTGCCCCATCGAGGGCCGGATGTGGCCTACCTCTCACCGGGAATTCGGTGCCGCGGGTGCACGACGGGCGTCGATTAGACTTGAGGATCATCCCCGCCTGCCCCGAGGAGCCAACAAGCGTGACATCACTTCCCGCGCGCCGCACCGTGCTGAAGGCCGGCGCAGCGGCGGCGGCTGTGTTGCTTGCCGGCTGCACCTCCCAACCCAAGCGGCCCACGGCGTCCTCGACGGCGGCCGCCACGCCGACGGCATCGCCCGAAGACACCACGTTCACCATGGGCATCGCGGCCACTCCGGTGACCCTGGACCCGGCGTTGGCACTGGACACCGAGTCGTACCGGGTGACCCGGCAGATGCTGGAGACCCTGATCGGCGTGGATCCGGCCACCGGCGTGCCGGCGCCCCGGCTCGCCGTCGAATGGTCCGAGTTGAATGACGGCCGCTCCTATCGCTTCCGGCTGCGCGAAGGCGTCACCTTCCACGACGGCACCGCGTTCAACGCCGAAGCGGTCCGCACCAACTTCGAACGCTGGTACCGGCTCCCGGCGGACGCCCAGCCGGTGGAAGGCGGGCTGGCTTTCCGCTCGGTCTTCGGCGCGCTGGCCGGGGATGAGGGCGAATCGCTCTACAAAAACTGTGAGGTGGTGGGACCGCTGGAGGTCCAACTGAACCTGACGAACCGGTTCACCGGGCTGGTGGCATCGCTGGCCATGCCGGCCTTCGCCATCTCCTCGCCGGCCGCGCTCAAGGCCGGAAAGGCCGACCGGCTGACCGAGCAACGCAGCGGCCACAAGGTCTCCCGCTACGGACTGGCGCCGGTGGGCACCGGCCCGTTCGCCTTCGCCAACTGGGACCAGGACCGCGTGGCGCTCTCCGCCTACGAGGGGTACTGGGGCGCGGCCGGCGACGTGCGCACCGTGGTGTTCAAGACGCTGCCGCATCCGGCCGCCCGGCTGCGGGCGCTGCAGGCCGGGGACATCGACGGCTACGACCTGGTCACCCCGGCCACCTACGCGGACCTGGTCCGGGCCGGCATGCAGGTGCTCCAGCGCGACCCGTTCTCGGTGGCGTACCTGGGCATGAACCAGGCGGCCGCCGGGCTCAAAGACATCACCATGCGCCAGGCCATTGCCCACGCCATCGACCGGAAGACGCTGATCGACAGTTTCTACCTGCAGGGCACCACCGAGGCCATGCAATTCATCCCGCGCAGCCTGGGCGTGACCAACGAGACCATCCCGTATTACGAGTACAACCCGGAGCGTTCGCGGCAACTGCTGGCAGAGGCCGGGTACGACGGCGGTGAACTCACCTTCTACTATCCGCTCGACGTGACGCGCGCCTACCTGCCCACTCCCGAAAAGGTGTACGCGGAGCTGAGCCGCCAACTCACCGCCGTCGGAATCAATATCAAGCCGATGCCGGTTCCGTGGGACGAAGGCTATCTGGAAGCGGTCCAAGGCTCAGACGACCATGCCCTGCATCTGGCCGGCCTCAGCGGCAGCTACCGCGACCCGGACAACTTCGTGGGTCCGCTTTTCGGCAGCAAGTCGCTGGAGTTCGGCTACGACAGCGCCCAGATCCGCAGCAAGATTGCCCGGGCCAAGACCCTGCCGGAGGGCGACGACCGCGTGGACGCGTATCACAGCATCAACGAGCAGCTGGCCCGCGCGGTCCCCGCGGTGCCGCTGGCGTTCCCGATTTCGGCGCTGGCCATGGGGCCGCGGGTGGAGAGCTATCCGGCCAGCCCGATGCTGGACGAGGTCTACAATCTGATTCAGCTGGGCCCTGCCTAAACTTGGGGTGAGGCTGCTGCCGCAGCGGCCGCCTGTGCAGTTTCACCACTGCTTTACTACGGCGACCCCCGCGGCGTCTGTCTATTGGGTCACAACGGAGACGGCAAATTTTAGTCTCGCTGTGGCATCGCGCTAGGCTTCTGAATGCTGGCAAAGCTGCTATTGGAGATTGAAGTTGACTGCAAACACCCCCTCGGGATCATCCAACAACGTCGACGTCGCGCTGATCGGCGGCGGCATCATGAGCACCACCCTCGGCTCCTTCATCAAGCAGCTGCAGCCGGACTGGAGCATCAGCCTGTTCGAGAACCTGGACGAGGTTGGCATGGAAGCCTCGGACCCCTGGAACAACGCCGGAACCGGGCACGCCGCGCTCTGCGAGCTGAACTACACCCCCGCCGCCGCAGACGGGTCCGTTCCCACCGCCAAGGCCGTGGGCATCAACGAGAAGTTCCATGTGTCGCGCCAGTTCTGGTCGCACATGATCCGCGAGGGCCACATCGCCTCGCCCAAGGAATTCGTCAACCCGCTGCCGCACATGAGCTTTGTCTGGGGCGATGACCACGCGGACTACCTCAAGCGCCGCCATGAGGCGCTGAAGAACGAACCGCTGTTTGAACAGATCGAGTTCACCGAAGACCACGCCGCCATCAACGAGTGGACCCCGCTGATCATGGGCGGCCGCGACCCGCAGCAGCGTGTGGCGGCATCCCGCGTCACGGGCGGCACCGACGTTGACTTCGGCTCGCTGACCCGCAAGCTGGCCGGCTACCTGACCGCCAACGGCGTCGAACTGAACTACGGCCACCGTGTGCTGGATGTCTCCCGCAACACGGACGGCCGCTGGACGCTGGAAGTCAAGAACAACGCCACCGGCGAAAAGACCAAGGTCAACGCCCGCTTCGTGTTCATCGGAGCCGGCGGCGGCGCGCTGCACCTGCTGCAGCGCTCGGGCATCCCCGAGTCCAAGGGCTTCGGCGGCTTCCCGGTGTCCGGGCAGTTCCTGCGCTGCACGGACGAAACCGTCATTGCCGCCCACAACGCCAAGGTGTACGGACAGGCTTCCGTGGGTGCCCCGCCCATGTCCGTGCCGCACCTGGACACGCGCTTCGTCAACGGCAAGCGCTCCCTGCTCTTCGGCCCGTACGGCGGATTCTCGCCGAAGTTCCTCAAGACCGGATCGCTGCTGGACCTGCCGCTGTCCGTGCGCCCGTCCAACCTGGTCCCCATGCTGGCCGTGGCCAAGGACAACTTCGGCCTGGTCAAGTACCTGGTCACCGAGGTGCTCAAGACCCGCGAAGGCAAGAACAAGGCCCTGCGTGCTTTCCACCCGGAAGTTACGGGCGAGGCGTGGGAACTGATCACCGCCGGCCAGCGCGTCCAGGTCATCAAGAAGGACCCGAAGAAGGGCGGCGCACTGCAGTTCGGCACCGAGATGATTGCCTCCGCCGATGGCAGCATTTCCGCCCTGTTGGGCGCCTCCCCCGGCGCTTCGACCGCGGCGCCGATCATGATCAGCCTGCTGGAACGCTGCTTCCCGCTGGAGTTCAAGGGCTGGGAGCCCAAGCTGAAGGAAATGATCCCCGGCTACGGCGCCAAGCTGAACGAGAACCCGTCGCTGCTGGCCGAGATCACCGCGGACACCAACAAGGTGCTCGAGCTCGCCTGACGCCGGTCCGGTACTGCGGCCCAGCCCTGACAAACTAAGCTTCATCCTATGCACAAGCTGGCAACGCTGTCCCTGGCGAACCGGGCGCTGATCGCGCTGATTACGGTCTTTGTGGCCGTTTTCGGCGTGATCACCATGGGTTCGCTGAAGCAGGAACTCATCCCCTCGCTGGAGTTTCCGCGGGTCACTGTGGTCAGTTCCATGCCCGGTGCGTCCCCGGAGGTGGTGGACAAGCAGGTCAGCGAACCGCTGGAGCGCGCGCTCACCGCCGTGGAGGGCCTGGAATCGTCCTCGGCGGTGTCACGCACGGGGTTCTCCACCGTCAACCTCACGTTCGTCTACGGCACCAACCTGGACCGGGCCCGCAGCCAGGTGGACCGGGCCATTTCCAACGTCCGCCAGCAGCTGCCCGACAATGTCTCGCCGCTGTCGCTGGCCGGCAGCATCGACGATTTCCCGATCGTGTTCATGGCGGTCTCGTCCAAGGTGGACCTCAGCGAGCTGAGCACCGAGCTGAACCGGCTGACCGTGCCCCGGCTGCAGAACATCCCCGGCGTGCGCGGCGCCGAGGTCTCCGGCGGCCCCGGCCGGCACATCGCCATCCTGCCGAACGAGAAGGCCATGGCGAAGGCCGGCGTCGGTGTTTCCGCCCTGGTGAACAGCCTCGCCAGCAGCGGCGGGCTGGTCCCCGCAGGCGCCGTACAGCAGGACGGCAAGAGCCTCTCGGTGCAGATCGGCAGCCCGCTGAACAGCCTGAAAGCCATCGAAAACCTGCCGCTCTCCCCCGCTGAAACAACGACGGCGGGGCAGCCTTCCGCCCCTGCCTCACCGGGGGCGGGGCAGGCACCGGGACAGTTCCCGGGCCAAGGGCAGCCGGCTCCGCCCGGCAACTCGGCCAACCAGGGCCAGGTTCCGGTCCCGGACACCGTTCCCGGCCAGACACAACCCGGCCAGCAGCCGGCGGCCGCCGCGGCGGCTCCCGCCACCATCGGCGACGTGGCCAAGGTGTCCATCGCCGACGACGAGCAAACCTCGATCACGCGGACCAACGGTGACCTGACCCTGGCCCTGGCCGTCACCAAGACGCCGGACGGCGACACGGTGGCCATCTCGCACGCCGTCAAGGAGATGCTGCCGGACCTGGAGGCGGAACTGGGCAACGGCGCGAAGATTACCACCGTGTTCGACCAGGCCCCGTTCATCGAAAAATCCATCAAAGACCTGACCACCGAGGGCCTGCTGGGGCTGGGCTTCGCGGTGCTGATCATCCTGGTCTTCCTGCTCTCGGTGCGCGCCACGCTGATCACCGCCATTTCCATCCCGCTGTCGCTGCTGGCCACGTTCATCGGCCTGAATGCGCTGGGCTACTCGCTGAACATCCTCACGCTCGGCGCCCTGACCATCGCCATCGGCCGGGTGGTGGACGACTCGATCGTGGTGGTCGAGAACATCAGGCGGCACCTGAACTACGGCGAAGCCAAGCGCGACGCGATCATGGCGGCGGTGCGCGAGGTCGCCGGCGCGATCACTGCCTCCACGCTGACCACGGTGGCGGTCTTCCTGCCGATCGCGTTCGTCGGCGATCTGGCCGGTGAGCTGTTCCGGCCGTTCGCCGTCACCACGGCGCTGGCGCTGCTCGCCTCGCTGGCGGTGTCGCTGACCATCGTGCCGGTGCTGGCGTACTGGTTCGTCAAGTCGCCGCCGCCCCAGTCACTGCCCGACGCGCTGGCGGTCCGCGAAGCGGCTTCGGAGAAGGAACGGCGGTCCCTGCTGCAGCGCGGCTACCTGCCGGTGCTCGCGGGCACGCAGCGGCATCCGGTGGTTACCACCCTGGCGGCCCTGCTGGTGCTGGGCGGCACCGCTGCCATGGTGCCGCTGATGCAGACCAACCTGCTGGGCGACAGCGGGCAGAACAGCTTCAGCCTGCGGCTCCAGATGCCGGCCGGGACCAGCCTCAGGTCCACCGACAAGGCGTCGGTTCCGGTCGAGGACTTGCTGGCCGGCATGGACGGCATCAAGGACGTCCAGGTCACCATGGGCAATGCCGGCGGCGGCGTGGGCACGTTCCTGTCCGCCGGCGCCTCGGTGGCCCAGTACACGGTGATCACGGAAGAAGGCATAGATCAGGCTGCGCTGCGCGACAAGGTGCGCTCCGCCGTCGAGAAGCTGCCCGGTGACGCGACGTTCACGCTGGGCACGCAGGGCGGGGGCTTCGGCACCTCCAGCACCGTGGACGTGGAGATCTCGGCCAGCGAACCGGGTCAGTTGCGGGACGCCTCCGACCGGCTGGTGAAGCGGCTGCAGGACCTGCCGGGAGCCGCCGAGGCTTCCAGCAACCTCTCCGCGGCCGAACCCGTGGTGCAGGTGTCCGTGGACCGGGCCAAGGCCGTGGCCGCGGGCCTGGACGAGGAACAGGTCGCCGGTCTGCTGGCGTCGACGATCAGCCCGTTGCCCGGCGGCACCGTGCGGATCGGCACCACCGACTTCCCCGTGCTCATCGGCGAAGGCAGCGACTTCGCCAGCATCAAGGAACTGCGCGACGTCGAGTTGCCGACCGCCGCCGGGCCGGTGCCGCTGACCGATCTGGCCACTGTGAAGGAAACGGACGTGCCGACGTCGATCAGTGCCAGCGGCGGCGAACGCACCGCCGTCGTCTCCGTCACCCCGGAGGGAGACAACCTGGGTGCGCTCAGCGGCGAGGTGGCAGCAGTGCTGGACAGCACCGACTTGCCGGCCGGCGTCACGGCGAGCCTGGGCGGCGCGGCCACCCAGCAGGCCGAATCCTTCGCGCAGCTGGGCTGGGCGCTGCTGGCCGCCGTCGCCATTGTCTACGTGATCATGGTGGCGACGTTCAAGTCCTTGGTGCAGCCGCTGATCCTGCTGGTCTCCATTCCATTCGCGGCCACCGGGGCGATCGGGCTGCTGGTCCTGACGCAGATTCCGCTGGGGCTGCCGTCGCTGATCGGCATGCTGATGCTGGTGGGCATCGTGGTGACGAATGCGATTGTGCTGATCGACCTGATCAACCAGTACCGGCGCCCGCATGACGGGCAGCCCGGCATGAGCGTGGCGGACGCCATCACGCACGGTGCGCGGCGCCGCCTGCGGCCCATCCTGATGACCGCGCTGGCCACCATCTTTGCGCTCACGCCGATGGCGCTGGGACTGACCGGCGAGGGCGGCTTTATTTCGCAGCCGCTGGCCGTGGTGGTGATCGGCGGCCTGGTCTCCTCCACCGCGTTGACGCTGGTGCTGGTACCGGTGCTGTACCGGCTGGTGGAGGGCAGGCGCGAGCGCCGGTCGGACCAGCGCAATACACTCGAGGCAGAACTGGTTCCGGCCGGGCGCTGACCCCGGCGGGTGCCCCGACTCCCCGGAAGGTGCAACGCATGCCCGAACGCACCTGACGCCGTGCAAGCCGGCACGCCCGGCCGGCTGGCCCGGGCCATCAGCGGGTTCGTGGACCGGCTTCCGGCGCCGCTGCGACGGTACAGCCAGCAGATCGGCGGCTGGCAGCGGATCCAGCTGGCGTTCAAGACGGCCTTGGCGTGTGCCGTCGCCTGGCTCATCGCCCTGCAACTGCCCGGCGAGGTGGCCAACTACCCTTATTACGCCCCGCTCGGTGCGCTGATCAGCATGTACTCCACCGTGGCGGACTCCATCAAGACGTCCCTGCAGACGCTGGCCGGGCTGCTGCTGGGCATTGCGTTGGCCTGGCTGCTGCTGCTGACGGTGGGCCTGCATGTGGTGACCGTGGGCCTGCTGGTGTTCCTAGGGGTCCTGGTCGCCGGGCTGCCGCGGCTCGGCGCCGGGCGGGACTGGGTTCCGATGGCCGCGCTGTTCGTCCTGCTGGTGGGCGGCTCCGACGCCGGCGACTATTCGCTCGGCTATGCCGTGCAGATGGCGGTGGGCGTCCTCGTCGGCATCACGGTGAACTTCCTGCTGTTCCCGCCGCTGAACTTCAGCGCGGTGGGCCGGAGCCTGCAGCAATTGCAGTCCGACTTGGCGGGCCAGCTGGAGGAGATGGCCGAAGCGCTGCTGGAGGACTGGCCGCCGGAGCGCAAGGAGTGGGCCTCCAACGGCGACAACATCGTCCGGTTGGGCGAGCAGGTCCGGCAGGCCGTGCAGACCGCCGACCGCAGCCGCAAGGCGAACCCGCGGCGGAAGTTCCATGACCGGGATCTGGAGCTCGACTGGAGCAACTTGCGCACGCTGGAACGCGCGGCCTTCCACACCCAGGACATCACCGAGGTGCTCGGCGCGGTGATCTGGGACGACCACCTGCACATCCCCGCGCCCGTATTGGAACCCATGTCTGAGGCCCTGACGGCCACGGCAGCCGCGGTCAGGAGCTTGGCCGCCGAGGACCTGCCGGAGAAACTGGATGCTGCCGGCGCGGCCCAGCAGCAGCTGACAGCGGATCTGGCCGGCTCAGTCACCACGGAAACCCCGGGCACGGCGGCCGGCTACGTCGCGGTCAGTCTGGACAGGATCCTGGCCGCATTGCGCCGCCAGTTGAGCGATTCCAAGGACCAGCAGCCGTAAACACCGTCGGGCTTGGCCGCCGCGTGCCTGCCTGGGACTAAACAGCGGCGGGCAGGGGTCCCCAGGGCCTGACCCGGGCTAAACACCGGCGGGCCCGGGCTCCCCACGGGCCTGACCCGGGCATAAACACCGCCACACCCGGTCGCCGCGAGCCTGATCGCCGGCCGGCAGCGTTGCCGTGCCCCGGCCCCCACCAGGGCGGGGAATCTTTCCGCCCGACGCGCCGTTGGAGACAGTGAATGCAAATGCATGTAAACTGATTTCGAACCAAGCAACGAGAGGTACATCATGGAACTCGGCGTATTCAGCGTCAGCGACGTCACCCTGGACCCGACCACCAACCGCATGCCCACCGAGCGTGAGCGGATCAAGGCAGCGGTGGCCATCGCCAAGAAGGTCGAAGAAATCGGCATGGACGTCTATGCCGTCGGCGAGCACCACAACCCGCCGTTCTTCTCCTCCTCCCCCACCACCCTGCTGGCCTACATCGCCGCGCAGACCGAGCGGATCACGCTCTCCACCGCCACCACGCTGATCACCACCAACGACCCGGTGAAGATCGCCGAGGACTTCGCCATGCTCCAGCAGCTGGCCGACGGCCGCGTGGACCTGGTTCTGGGCCGCGGCAACACCGCCCCGGTGTACCCCTGGTTCGGCAAGAACATCCAGGACTCGCTGGAGCTGACCGTGGAGAACTACGCCCTGCTGCGCAAGCTCTGGGACGAAGACGTGGTCAACTGGCAGGGCAAGCACCGCACGCCGCTGCACAACTACACCTCCACGCCGGCGCCGCTGGACGGCGTCGCGCCCTTCGTCTGGCACGGCTCGATCCGCACCCCGCAGATCGCCGAACTGGCCGCCTACTACGGCGACGGTTTCTTCGCGAACAACATCTTCTGGCCGAAGGAGCACTACATGCAGCTCATCGGCCTGTACCGGGAGCGCTACGAGCACTACGGCCACGGCACCGCAGACCAGGCCATCGTGGGCCTGGGCGGGCAGTTCTTCATGCGCAAGAACTCGCAGGACGCGGTCAACGAATTCCGCCCGTACTTCGACAACGCCCCGGTCTACGGCCACGGCCCGTCGCTGGAGGACTTCACCGCGCAGACCCCGCTGACCGTGGGCAGCCCCGAGCAGGTGATCGAGAAGACACTGGCCTTCGCCGACTACTTCGGCGATTACCAGCGCCAGCTGTTCCTGATCGACCACGCCGGCCTGCCGCTGAAGACCGTGCTGGAGCAGCTGGACCTGTTCGGCGAAGAGGTGCTGCCGGTGCTGAAGAAGGAGTTCGCCGCCCGCAAGCCGGCACACGTGCCGGACGCCCCCACTCACGCCAGCCGCAAGGCCGCCCGCGACGCCAAGCAGGCTGCCGGCGAGGCGGTGACGAATGGCTGATTCCTCCAGCCCTGATATCAGGACGACGGCGGAGGCCTGGGAATCGCTGTTCCGCACCCAGGTGGCGGTCATGCGCCGGATGCAGCAACTGCCCGAGTTCAAGAAGCTCGCGATGCGGGAGTACGACGTGCTCTTCAATCTGAGCCTGTGCCCGGGCGGCTGGAGCCGGTTGAACGAGCTGAACGAGGCGCTGCTGATCAGCCAGCCGAGCCTCAGCCGGATGGTGGACCGGCTGGAAAAGAAAGGCCTGGTCCTCCGCCGCACGGCCCAGAACGACCAGCGGGGCATCGAGATCTCGCTGACCGAGGAAGGCCGCGCGCTGCAGAAGGAAATCGGCCGCGAGCACGTCAAGCACCTACACTCCATGCTGGCGCCGCTGCTCACCGTCGATGAATTCGACCAACTCCAGGGGTTGACCGACAAGCTGCACGCCGGCCTGAAGAACGACTGACCCCGCCAGCGGCGCCGGATTCACCGGTGCTCGGTAGACCCGGCGCCACATCCACCGGTGCTGTGCACACCCGGCGCCACATCCACCGGTGCTGTGTACACTCGGCGCCACATCCACCGGTGCTCGGTAGACCCGGTGCTGTGTACACCCGGCGCTGGGTACCCCCGGCGCCACAACCACCCCGAGCTGGGTAAACCCGGCGCTGGGTACCCCGGCGCCACTTTCACCGGTGCTGTGTACACTCGACGCCACATTCGCCGACAGCCGGCTCGGGTGGATCCTCAGCTGCGGGAAGAAGGCCCGGTTGCTGCCGCTGATGCGGCAGTAGCCGGGCCTTGGTGTTTCCAATGTGGCGCCCAGTGTACGGCGACCAGCCTGGACGCCAAGGTCCAGGCTGGCAGCACTCTCGGACCTCCGCGCAGCCAAGGTCCAGGCTGGCAGCCCCTCGGACCTCCGCGCAGCCAGGGTTCAAGCTGAAAGTGGGCCTGAACCTTCCGGGCCGCTAGGGTTCAGGCTGGGTCAGGACGGCGTGTCTCCGGTGATCTGCAATGTCATGATGACCTGCTGCACCGTCTTGAAGCGCTTGGTCGTGATGAAACGCTCTGCCTCGGCGATCAGCCCGTACTTGTCCAGCAGGCCGGTCTTTTCGCCCGGCGCCGGCGTGCCGTGGCGCACGGCCGTGCCAAAGGAGTAGGTGCCCACGGATTTCGGGCCGTTGACGGTGTTTTCCACGATGCAGGCCTGGACACCGTCGCCGGCCGGCTTGTCCGTCAGCCCATAGGAACCGAAGTACTTGTAGCCCAGCAGCGTCCGGTAAACGAACACCGGCTCAACGGTGTCAGCGGACTTCACGGCGGGCACCTTCGCCGGTTCGCTGAGCAGCACGCGCAGTTCGGTCACGCCGCCCGCGCTGCAGGTGGCCTTCGGCAGCTTCAGCCGGGTGTGCAGCTGGGCGGCCAGCTCGCCGGAAGAGTCGCGGATATCCAGATGCAGTCCCTTATCCGAGGGTTGGCTGGGCTTGACCTGCCGCTGCACCACCCAATCGGCGGGTAGCTCGAAGCTGAGCACCCGGTCGGGGTCGGTGTAGACCTTCCAGCCGTCAATGGTGGCTTTACGCACGGGCGCTTTCCCGAGCGGTGCCGTGGCTCCGTGGGAACCGCCCCCGCCCGCCACCGCCGCCGGTGACGCGCCCGCGCTGGCCGAGGCTCCGCCGTCGTTGGTTGGCAGCAGATTGCAGCCGGACACCAGCGCCACGCAGAGGGCCGCAGCAGCACCACGGCCCAGTAGATTCCCTGTCGTCATGGCCTGCTCCCCCTCCGTCAGGTTCCTACCGTAGCCACTGTGTGGACCGGTCCGGTAGAGCACCGCACGATGTGTCCCCACGCGGTGCAATTTCCGCGCCCTCGGGAACCGCCTCAGCGCCGCAGCGCCTGGACCTCTTTGACCGCGGCGACGACGGAACGGGCCGCCAGCGCGATCTCGGATTCCTTCACGCCGGCGGTGAAGGTCAGCCGCACCGCGGTTTGCGCCACGGCCCGGTCGATGCCCATGGCCAGCAGCACGGCCGAGGCCTCGTCGGACCCGGCGGCGCAGGCGGAACCGCTGGAGCAGACCACGCCGCGGCGCTCCAGCTCCAGCAGCACCGCCTCGCCGGAGGTTCCGGGGAAGCAGAAGGAGGCACTGGCCGGCAGCCGCTCGGTCCGGTGGCCGGTCAGCACCGTGCCCGGCAGCTCCCGCAGCACGGTGTCGATCAGGTAGTCGCGGTAGCCGGTGAGCCGCTGCACGTCGGCCGCCCGGTCGCCGTCCGCCAGCGACAGCGCCGTCGCCACGCCGACCGCACCGGCAACGTTCTCGGTGCCGGACCGCCGGCCGCGTTCCTGTCCCCCGCCGTGCAGCACCGGCTCCAGCGGAATCCGGCCGGCAACGTAGAGCAGCCCGCAGCCCTTGGGCGCGCCCAGCTTGTGGCCGGACACGCTCAGCGCGTCCACGCCCAGCGTCGACACGTCCAGGTCCAGCCAGCCGGCGGCCTGCACGGCGTCGGTATGGAACGGCACGCCCGCGGCCCGGCAGAGTGCGCCGATCCGGGTGATCGGCTGGATGGTGCCCACCTCGTTGTTGGCGTACATCACCGTGCACAGCGTGGTGTCCTCGCGCAGCGCTGCCTCCAGCGCGTCCACGCGGACCGTGCCCGCGGCGTCCACCGGCAGCCGGGTGGCCTCGAAGCCGTGGAACCGGACCAGGTAGTCCACCGCCTCCAGTACCGACGGATGCTCCACCGCGCTGGTGACGATGTGCCTGCCGCGCGGGGCAGCGAGCGCGATCCCCTTGATCGCCAGGTTGTTGGATTCGGTCCCGCCGGACGTGAAGATGATCTCGCCGGGACGGCAGCCCAGCACCTCCGCCGCCTTGCCGCGGGCATAGTCCAGCGCCCGCAGCGCCGCCTCTCCCACGGTGTGGTGGCTGGACGGATTGCCAAAGTCCTGCGTCAGCGCCGGCCACATCGCTTCCAGGACCTCGCGGCGCACCGGCGCCGTGGCCGCGGCATCCAGATAAATCACGACGACGCCGCCGCGCCGGCCGCGGGAGCGGCCGCTCGCTCCGCCGGGTCCGCTGCAATCCGGATGTCCAGGCCCAGGTCCAGCGACCGGACGCTGTGGGTCAGCGCGCCGGAGGAGATGATGTCCACCCCGGTCCGTGCGATCGCGCCCACGGTCTCCAGCCGGACATTGCCGCTGGCCTCGACCAACGCCCGGCCGGCCACCTGCTGGACGCCGGCACGGAGCCCGTCCAGGCTGAAGTTGTCCAGCATGATGGTGTCCACGCCCGCGGCGAGCACCGGCTCGATCTGCTCGGCCCGGTCCACCTCCACCTCGAAGTGCACGGTGTGCGGCAGCTTGGCCTTCGCCGCCCGCAGCGCCTCGGTCAGGTCGCGGGTGCCGTCGGCCGTGAGTACGGCCAGGTGGTTGTCCTTGGCCATCACCGCGTCGGAGAGCGAATAGCGGTGGTTGTGTCCGCCGCCGCAGCGCACCGCGTAACGCTCCAGCGCCCGCAGTCCCGGCGTGGTCTTGCGCGTATCCACCACCCGGGCCCCGGTACCGGCGGCTTCGGAGACAAAGGCCGCCGTCTGGGTGGCGATCCCGCTCAGCCGCTGCAGCAGGTTCAGTGCCACGCGTTCGCCCAGCAGGATGGCCCGGGCGTTTCCGAACAGCACCGCCAGCATGTCTCCGGCCTCGAAGGCGGCGCCGTCGTCGACTTTCAGCTCCACCTGCACGGACGGGTCCACCTGGCGGAAGACCTCGGCCAGCACCGGCCCGCCGGAAAAGAAGCCGGGTTCGCGGGCGGCCAACTCCGCGGTAGCGGTGGCGTCGACAGGGATCAGCGTGTTGGACGTGATGTCGCCCCACGGCGCATCCTCGGCGAGCGCCCCGGCGACGATCCGCTCCAGGGCCGTGCCGTCGATCGGCTGGATGTCGATCGGCTGGGTAGGGTTCATGGCTGCTCCTGCAGGATTCGCTGGGACGGTCTGGAAAGGTAGGCGGGTGCAGCAATCGCGCGGGCATTCACGAAGGCCAGCCGCGTTCGGTCCGCCGGCCTCTGGCTGCAGTCGCTGCGGAAGTGCGCGCCGATGCTGTTCTGCCGTGCGGCGGCTGCCGCCACCACCAGCCGGGCCACCGTCAGCAGCGCGGCGTCCTCGGCCGAGGCGGCACCGGTGGCCGGTGTATGCCACTGCGCCAGCTGCCGGGCCGCGTCCTGCAGCTCGGCACCGTGGCGGACCACGCCGGCGGCGGCCGCCATCACGGTCTGGATCTGTTTCCGCGTGCACGGCGTGGTTCCGGCGGGCGGCACCGTACCGGCATGCTGGGCCGCGGCCTCGCCGTCCGGGACGCCAACGTCCAGCGGCACCGCGTCGAACTCCGGCGCATGCTCCGGCCGGTCCAGCGCAGCGACCGCGCGACGGGCGAAGACCAGCCCCTCCAGCAGCGAGTTGGAGGCCAGCCGGTTGGCCCCGTGCACTCCGGTGCAGGCCACCTCGCCCACCGCGAAGAGCCCGGGCACCGACGTCCGCCCATCGGTATCGGTCTGCACGCCGCCCATCCAGTAATGCGAGGCCGGACGCACCGGCAGCGGCTGGCTGGCCCAGTCGAAGCCGAGCGAGCGGACCGTCGCATCGATCAGCGGGAACCGCGCGGCCAGGAAGCCGGAGCCCCTCTCCCGCTCCACGCCGGTGGCGTCCAGGAAGACCTGCGGCACCAGGCCGCGTTCCTCTTGCAGCCGCAGCTGCTGGTGGATGCACCGCGAGACCACGTCCCGCGGCGCCAGTTCGGCGGCCGGATGCAGCGCCGGCATGAACCGCTCCCCCGCAGCGTCCACCAGCACGGCTCCCTCGCCGCGCACCGCCTCCGAGATCATGAACGGCCTGCCGCCGGTGGCCGCAGGGTCCAGCAGGGTGGGGTGGAACTGGATGAACTCCAGGTCGGCCAGCACCGCGCCGGCCTCCCAGGCCAGCGCCACGCCGTCGCCGGTGGCCGTGGCCGGGTTGGTGGTGGCCGGGAACAGCTGCCCCGCACCGCCGGTCGCCAGAATCACGACGTCGGTGTCCAGTTTCGCGGGTGCCGCGCCCTCGCCTTCGGTCCGCACGTCCGTCAGCTCCACCCCGGTGACGCGGTCGCCGCCCGTCAGCAGCCGCCGCACCATGGTGTGCTCGAGGATCTCCAGCCGGCCGGCTTCGGCCAAGCGGCGGGCCACCCGGATCAGGACTTCGGCGATGCCGGCTCCGGTCCGGTCGCCGCCGGCATGCAGGATCCGCGCCGCCGAGTGCGCACCCTCCAGCCCGAGCGAGAATCCGCCGCCGTGCCGGTCGAAGGCCACACCCCAGTCTTCCAGGGTGGCGATCTCCCGCGCCGCGCCTTCGCACAAAAGGCGGACGGCGCCGTCGTCGTTCAGCTGCGCGCCCGCGGTGAGCGTGTCCGCCGCATGGGCCGCCACGGAGTCACCCGCGGCAATCCCCTGTGCGGTCACCGCGGTGATGCCGCCCTGCGCGTGCCAGGTGTTGGACTCGGCGAGCGAGCCCTTGGTGATCAGCGTGACGGCGGTGTCCGACCGTTCCGCGGCGAGCGCGGCGGCGTAGAGCCCGGCGATGCCGGACCCCACCACCGCGATGCGCCGGGCCGGTGTGCTGTTCACGGCTTGGCTGCCAGCATCCGTTCCAGCGCCACGCGGGCGGGGACGGCCACGGCGTCGGGCACGGTGATCCGGTTGAGGACCTCGCCGCCGGGAAGCTCGCCGGTGCCGGCATAGGCCTCGAGCACCCAGGCCAGGTAGCCGGGGTGGATCCGGTACATGGTGGAGCACGGGCAGATCACCGGGTCCAGGCAGAAGATGGTGTGCTGCGGGTACTCGGCGGCGAGCCGGTTGACCATGTTGATTTCGGTGCCGATGGCGAAGACCGTCGGCTCGGTGGCCGCCGCCACGGCCTTGCGGATGTAGTCGGTGGAGCCGGCCTCGTCCGCGGCGTCCACCACCGGCATCGGGCATTCGGGGTGCACGATCACCCGGACGCCCGGGTGGTCGGCGCGGGCCTTCTCGATCTGGTCCACCGTGAAGCGCTTGTGCACCGAGCAGAAGCCGTGCCAGAGGATCACCCGGGAGTCGAGCAGCGCGGCTTCGTCGTTGCCGCCGAGTGCCTGGCGCGGGTTCCACATGGGCATCTGCTCCAGCGGCACGCCCATGGCCTTGGCGGTGTTGCGGCCCAGGTGCTGGTCGGGGAAGAAGAGCACGCGGTGGGCGCGCTCGAAGGCCCATTCCAGCACGGTCTCGGCGTTCGAGGAAGTGCAGACGATGCCGCCGTTCTCGCCGCAGAAACCCTTGAGCGCGGCCGACGAATTCATGTAGGTGACCGGGATGACCGGGACCTTGCCGTCCGCATCCGGCCCGCTGCCGAGCACGCCGGCGAGCTGGTCCCAGCAGGCCTGCACCGAATCGATGTCCGCCATGTCCGCCATCGAGCAGCCGGCCGCCAGGTTCGGCAGGATCACCGCCTGGTCCGGGCCGGAGAGCATGTCCGCGGTTTCGGCCATGAAGTGCACCCCGCAGAACACGATGACCTCCGCCTCCGGCTTCTCCTTGGCGGCGCGGGCCAGCTGGAAGGAATCGCCCACGAAGTCGGCGTACTTGACCACTTCATCGCGCTGGTAGAAGTGGCCCAGGATCACCAGTTTCTCGCCCAGCTTGTCCTTGGCTGCGAGGATGCGCGCGTCCAGCTCTGCGTCGCTGGCCAGCCGGTATTCGGCCGGAATCTCGCCCTGCCGCGGGGTGGCGGCCGGCGCCGGGTCGGCCAACGAGGCGCCCGGCCCGTACGACGGCGCCCACGCCCCGCTCGCCGACGCGGCGTCGAAGGACCACGGACCCTTGGCCAGGCCCGGCGTGCAGGTGGACGAGGGCGCGCCCGAGCCGGCGGCCTGCGCTTCCTCGCGCGTGATCAGCTGGATGGTGCTGTTGACCGATGGCATGGTGTTCTCCGTTGTTCTGAGCAGAAGGTCAGGTCTGGTTTTCGGTGGGTCGGCTAGGCGGGCGGGCTGGCGCTGAGTTGGGCGGCGCTGCCGGTGTAGCGATAGAGCCGGGGCGGCCGGTGGCGGCCGCCTTGCAGGTACTCGTCGGTGGGTTCGATGTCCGGCGTGGCGCGCAGTTGGCGGCGGAAGTTGGCCGGATCCAGTTGCTTGCCCAGCACCGCCTCATAGACTTCGCGAACCTGCGCCAAGGTAAACGTGGAGCCCAGGAAGGCGTAGGCAATGGAGCTGTACTCCACCTTGTTGCGCAGCCGCCACAGGGCGTACTCCACAATTTGGTTGTGGTCGAAGGCCAACTGGCCGAGGTCGTCGGCGCGCACCCAGCGGACGTTTTCCGTTTCGCGGGCCAGCGCCGCCTCGTCCGGCTTCACCAGGGCCCAGTAGACAATCGAGACGACGCGCTGGACCGGTGAACGGTCCAGACCGCCGAAAGCGTAGAGCTGCTCCAGGTAACTCGGTTGCAGCCCCGTGGTTTCCTGCAGATTCCGTGCCGCCGCGTCTTGCAGCGATTCGTCCGGACTGAGCGGCCCGCCGGGCAACGCCCAGAGGTCGCGGAACGGCTGGCGGGTACGGCGGACCAGCGGCAGCCACAACGTGGGCGCCCCGGCCTCCGGGTCCGGTCGGAGGGCGAAGATGACGGTGGAGATGGCCAGCTCCGGCGGCTGCTGCGCGCGCTCGGACACGTTGGCCGAATAGACCGGCATGGCTGCCTCCTTCCGGAAGTGAGTAAAAGTCACAATGACTAGAACAGATGATAGCGCGTTATGGTCAATTTGACCCAACCACATCCCGCCGGCCGACCGAATGTGACGCGGGCGGATATCGTGGGGGCCAATAGCATGTGTCGGCACGGAGGGCTGAGATGGGAAACGCAGGGACGGGGACAGCGAAGCCCGCACGCAGCGCCAGTGCCCTTGTGGCCACGTTTATGCTGGTCGGCTGCACCGCAGCGCCCACATCGACGTATGTCGACTCCAACGGCAGTCAGGTTACGGTCGATTGGCGCGACTATCCGGGCCATGCCTCTACGGACGCCGAGGAGGTGCTGTCCGCTCCGACACAGGAAGAGACCGAGCCGCTGGCGAAGGTCCTGCTGGGCGAGGTGGAATCCGCGTTAAGCAGCGAGTACGGCATGGAGTGGAAGACCGACGGCGAAGCCGGGTGGTTTCCTGAAGGCGGCAATGGGTATGGGGGTGAATCGGCCTACCTGATTTACAATTCGGCTGGGCGCAGGAGCGACTCGGCGCCCCGGTCGCCCCAAGACTGGCGGCGGATCATCGACATTGTGGACGGCGTGGCGGGCCTCCATGGTTTTGACGCCGTGAAACTTGATCACGAGTCCTCGCCGAACGGCGACGAGGAAGCCTGGCAGCAGGAACTACACGATCAGTTCGGGACCGATGATCCCGACGAGTATTGGGCGTGGAACGGAACGGCCCTGGCGGAATCGCAGTGGCTGTACATCAATCTGGTGGACGCTTCCCGCGACCCGTCCGGCAAGGCGGCGGCAGAAGTTCAGGAGTTCAACTGGGCTCCGCAATCGATCGGACTCGGCTACGGCGCAACGGTGCTGCCGAAAAACAGCATCGAGGCCTTCCGGCGGGACCTCGCCCCCTTCGCTGGTCTGGAGAAGCCCGAGCCGACCACCTCGGATTGACCCGTAGGCTTTCGTCATGCAGCCAGAGGAGCAGCGCCGCCGGTTTGAGTGGCCGGACAACGACGAAATCCTGCGTCGTCGCTACGGGGCTAAGCCCCGCCCCGCCCACCACCGGGCGGTGCTCGGTCGGTACGCGTTCTTCAAGGGCTGGCTGGTGGCGTTCGGCTCGTGGTTCGTCTTTTCGCTGACCGTCAGCATTATCCATACGGCACTGTCCCCTGCCTCGGCTGCCCTGAGCTTGTGGGGCCTGGTCCTGATGGGCAGCTTCTTCTTTGCCTCGCTCCTGGGCGCACCGTTCGCCTTGGTACTCAGCTTGCTGCTGCGCCCGGTCCGGCGGCAGTGGATCCACGTGCTGGTCTTCGCCGTCGGCATCGGCGGATTCACCTGGGCAGTTTTTGCCGGCCTCGCCCCGGAGACGGGAGCCCTGCCTGCTGTCTTCGCAGCGATCGCCGGAACCGCAGCCGGGCTCGGCCGCGCGGCGGTGATTCCCGATGTCGAAATTCACGACGACGGCGGCGCTGCTGGCTCCGCCGGGCCGGCTGCGGTCAGCGGGGATCCGCAGCAGCTTTGACCAACGGAAGCGTCCGCTCCTGGAAGTGGCTGTTGAGCACGATCACCGAGGAAGATCGCAGCACCGTGTTGGTCGCCATCACCTGATCAAGCACACGCTGCAAATCGGCGTTCGAGCGGGCAACCACACACGCCAGCAGGTCGCTTTCGCCGGACACCGTATGCAGCTCCAATACCTCCGGAATATCGGCGAGCGCCGCCGCCACGGCGTCGTGGCCGGATTCCTGCCGGATCACGAAGGAGCAATAGGCGCGCACCACGTAGCCCAGCGCTTCGGGCGAGAGCCGTGGCCCCCAGCCCGAGGTCACGCCGGCGCGTTGCATCTTGTCCAACCGGGCCTGTACTGTGGCACGCGCTACTTTCAGTACCCGCGAGGCTTCCAGTACGGACATCCGCGGATCCTCCGTGAACAGCGTGACGATGTCGGCATCGAGAGAGTCGATCTGCATGACGCTGGGCGTCCTTTCGCGTTCGGTAGCCGCCAGTTGCGGAAACCGCTAGACAAATTGTCAGCCTCCGGGCCGATTTCACCAAACAACAGGACAGTCGATGCCCCGACCGCGACCCTCTACTACCGATCACCGCAGCCCCACCGGTCCAGCGCCCGCTGGCCTCGGCCACGCCATGAAGCAGCGCCAACTGATCATGATGGGCCTTGGCAGCGCCATTGGTGCGGGCCTCTTCCTGGGTTCGGGAGCGGGCATCCAGGCTGCCGGGCCGGCCGTGCTGGTTTCCTATCTGCTGGCGGGCACGCTGGTGATCATCGTGATGTGGGCACTGGGCGAAATGGCGGCGGCCAACCCCAGCAGCGGCGCCTTCTCCACCTATGCAGAGAAGGCACTGGGCCGCACCGCAGGCGCCACCATCGGCTGGCTGTGGTGGCTGCAGTTGGTGGTGGTCATCGCCGCCGAGGCGGTTGGCGCCGCCGGACTCTTGGCCACGATTTGGCCGGTGTTGCCGGTCTGGCTGCTGGCCCTGGTGTTCATGGTGGTTTTCACCGTGGTCAATTTGTTCGGCGTGCGGAACTACGGTGAATTCGAGTTCTGGTTCGCCATCTTCAAGGTCATCGCCATCCTGGCCTTCCTCGCCGTCGGCGCCGGCTTGCTCTTTGGCTGGCTGCCAGATGTTCCCTCCCCCGGACTGGGTGTGATCTTCGGCGGTGACGGCTTCGCCCCCAATGGAATCGCCGGTATCGGCGCCGGGCTCCTGGTAGTGATCTTTGCCTTCGGCGGCACCGAGATTGTGGCCGTTGCTGCGGCGGAAACGGAAAACCCGGGCCCCAGCGTCGCCAAGGCCATCCGCACAGTCGTCTGGCGCATCCTGGTGTTCTACTTCGGCTCCGTGCTGGTGATCGCCCTGACGGTGCCGTGGGATTCGGAGGCGCTGGCATCGCCCTTTGCCGCGGTACTGTCCGCCGCGCAGATCCCCGGAGCAGATGCGGCCATCACGCTGGTCGCGGCCATCGCCCTGCTCTCTGCCCTGAACGCCAACTTGTACGGCGCTTCCCGGATGATCTACTCCCTCTCGGAGCGGAACGAGGCCCCCGGCGCTCTTCGCCGCCTGAGCCGAAGGCGGGTTCCGGTCCAGGCAGTGTTGGCCTCGGTGGCGTTCGGATTTATTGCCACCGTGCTGGAACTGATCTTCCCGGAAAGGGTTCTGCCGGTGCTGCTGAACGTGGTCGGCTCCACCTGCCTGGTGGTCTGGGCGATGGTGTTGCTGTCCCAGCTGGTGCTGCGTCGCAGGGCGGACCGGGACGGCACCGAACTGCCGTTCCGCATGCGCGGCTTCCCTGCCGTCACCTACATCGGCCTGGCCCTGCTGGCGATCATTCTGGTGCTGGGCTTCTTCTCCCCCACCACTGGCATCCAGCTGCTCTCCACCTTGGCACTCATCGCCGGCATCGCCGCCGCAGCGAAAATCAACGCCCGCAGAAATACTGCAAAAAGTTCCCGCCTTCCCTGAAGGCATTAGCAGTCTGTCCACATAACCGTGCTTACAGGCAGACTAACTGCGCACGTTGTGCGGTGAATTAGTTGCAGATTGCGCACCTCTCCCCCGGGTGACTATCGTCACGGTAAGCAACCGACGCCGTCGGCCCCGCATGAGCGGGGCCCGCGGCACCGAAACTACGTGGAGGAGCAGGCATGAGCGACACTCTTGCCCTGGACCCGTCGGCCCAGTCCGACCTGTCCGCCGAAGACCTCAAGGAGCTCTACCGGCTGATGGTGGCGGTGCGCCATCTGGACGAATCGGCCATCCGCTGGCAGCGCCAGGGACTGATCCCCGGCTACGCTCCGGAACTGGGCCAGGAAGCCGCGCAGGTCGGCAGCGGCTACGCGCTGGACATGGCCCGGGACTTCGTCTTTCCCACCTACCGGGAAATGGGTGTGGCCCGGACTGTTGGTGTGGACATGGTCGAGTACATGTCCACCCACAAGGCCAGCTGGCACGGCGGACTCTATGATCCGCAGGCCACCCGCTTCGCGCCGATCCAGGCCGTGGTGGCCGGTTCCGTGCTGCACGCCGTCGGCTGGGCCCACGGCCAGACGCTTTCCGGCACCCCTGCCGGCGAGCTCGGCGTGGCCGTCACCTACTTCGGCGACGGCGCGAGCTCGCAGGGCGACGTGCACGAAGCCATGAACTTCGCCGCCGTCATGAAGGCCCCGGTGGTCTTCTTCATCCAGAACAACGGCTTTGCCATCTCGGTGCCGACCGAGCGCCAGGTGGCCGGCGGCTCGGTGGCCGCCCGCGCCGCCGGATACGCCATGCCGTCGCTGCAGGTGGACGGCAATGACGTGGTGGCCGTCCACCAGGCCACGGCTGCCGCCCTGGCCCACGCCCGCTCCGGCAACGGCCCGGCGATTGTGGAAGCCATGACCTACCGCCGCGGCCCGCACTCCACCAGTGACGATCCCGGCCGTTACCGCACGCTGGCCGAGGAACGCGCCGACGGCGGCGAGGATCCGCTGGCCCGGATGCGCAGCCGGCTGCTGGCCGAGGGCATCGCCGGCGAGGACTTTTTCGCCGAAGCCCTCGAAGCCGCCCAGGCCGAAGAGGAACGGATCCGCAACGGCGTGGCAGCGCTCGGCTCACGCCCGGGCACCGAAATGTTCGATTTTGTCTACCAGGAACCCACCCACGCCCTGAAGGCCCAGGCACGCGCCTGGCGAGAGGAGTCCGAGCATGTCTGAGCACACCACTCTCAGCGACCTCGAAGCCGCCATCGACAACACGTTCGCAACCGATGCCCAGCAGGCGTCCGTTGACGTGGTGGAGCCCGGCATGGTCGCCGCCGTCGAGACCCTCTCCATGCAGCAGGCACTGAACCGCGCGCTGGCAGAGGTGCTCGACGAGAACCCCAAGGCCCTGGTGCTGGGTGAGGACGTCGGGCTGCTCGGCGGCGTCTTCCGGATCACCGATGGCCTGCAGAAGCAGTTCGGCGAAGACCGGGTTTTTGACACGCCGCTGGCCGAATCCGGCATCCTGGGCATGTCGGTGGGCCTGGCCATGGCCGGCTACCACCCGATCCCCGAGGTGCAGTTCGACGGCTTCGCCTACCCGGCGATCAACCAGATTGTCTGCCAGGTGGGCCGCATGAACTACCGCAGCCGCGGCACCATGCCGATGCCCATTACGCTGCGGGTACCCAGCTTCGGCGGCATCCGCGCCCCGGAGCACCACGGCGAGTCGCTGGAATCGCTGTTTGCCCACGTGCCCGGCCTGAAGGTGGTCTCACCCTCCAGCCCGAACGAGGCCTACCACCTGCTCAAGCACGCCGCGACCCGGCCGGACCCGGTGATCTTCATGGAGCCGAAGTCCCGCTACTGGCAGAAGGGGCCGGTGGACACCAGCGCCGACGGCTACTCCCCCGAAGGCTCGCGGGTGGTCCGCGAAGGCAAGCACCTGACGCTGGTTGCCTGGGGCGCCATGGTGGCCCGCTGCCTGCAGGTGGCCGAACTCGCCGCCGAAGACGGCATCGACGTCGAGGTGCTGGACCTGCGCTGGCTCAAGCCCATCGATGCCGAGGGACTGGCGGCATCCGTGGCCAAGACGCGACGCGCCGTCGTCGTGCATGAAGCGCCGCTGACCTCCGGGCTGGGCGCCGAAGTGGCAGCGCTGATCACCGAGCGCTGCTTCGGCACCCTGCGTGCACCCGTTGAGCGGGTCACCGGATTCGACGTACCGTACCCGTCAGGAGATCTGGAAGACGAGTACGTGCCCAACATTGACCGCATCCTGTTCGGGATCCAGCGAGTATTGGAGTATCGCCGTGGCTGAAATTTCGTTCCCCCTGCCCGATCTGGGCGAAGGCCTCATCGAGGCGACCGTGCTGGAGTGGCTGGTCGACGAGGGCGAGCAGATCGAGCGCAACCACCCGCTGGTGGAAGTGGAGACCACCAAGTCCGCCGTTGAGCTGCCCTCGCCGCAGGCCGGCAAGGTGTTGAAAATCTACGGCGGCCCCGGCGACACCATCAAGGTGGGCGAACCGCTGATCGTCTTCGAGGTCCCCGACGACACCGCCGGTATTGTGGGCACTGTACCGAAGGAAGAAGCACCCAAGCGCCGCGTCCGCCTGACCGCGGCGCTCGACGACGAGGACTAAGCATGGGAACCCACCGGGAGCGCACCGTTGAAGGCGTCGATCCGCATCTGCACGTGCAGGTGTACGAGGCCGCAGAGGGCACCGAAGGTCCCCGCCGGCCGGTGATCCTGCTACACGGTTTTGCCTCCTCGGCCAAGCTCAACTGGGAGGATGCCGGCTGGGTCACGGCGCTGACCCAGGCCGGCCGCCGGGTGGTGACGGTGGATCTTCCGGGGCACGGCGAAAGCACGGCTCCGGAAGAAATGGATGCCTACGCGCCCAGCCGGATCCGCGCCGACCTGCTGCAGCTGATCCAGGACGCCAAGGTCCGGCTTTTGAAAGAGGACGACGGCGACACCGGGGTGGACCTGATCGGCTACTCCTTGGGCGCGCGGCTGGCTTGGGAATTCGGCGCCACCCAGCCGGAACTGGTCCGACGGATGGTGCTCGGCGGCCCGGGCAGCGCAGACCCGCTGGCCGACTTCGACCTGCGTGCCGCGCAGCGCTTCCTGGCCGACGGGACGCCGATCGAGGACGTCAACACCGCCGAATTGCTGCGGATGGCCAAGCTGGTGCCGTCCAACGACATCTTCGCGCTGATGACCATGATCGAAGCGGTCAAGACCGAACCGTTCGTGCCCGCCGAAGCCGTGCCGAAAATGCCCGTGCTGCTGGTGGCCGGCGACAGGGACGATCTGGCGGCCACCGCTCCGGAGCTGGCCGAGCTTGCGGAGGCGGCCGAGTTGATGTGGCTGCCGGCCCGTACACACGCCAATGCGGTGACTTCCCGCACCTTTAAGACCGCCGCCATCGAATTCCTCGCCGGATAACCCTTTTCGCGTGCAACCATAGACGCGAAGCAGGCTGATCATCGGTACAATTGCCGACGACAGCAAAATCCCGGGGCGTGGAGGCTTGATGGAGACAATCCTGGGCGGGCGCTACAGGACACGGGAGCTGATCGGCACCGGCGGAGCAGCGTCCGTGTACCGGGCGGTGGATGAATCCTTGGGCCGCGACGTGGCCGTCAAGATGTTCGCGCCGACCACGCCCGATGACGACGAGTACCGGCGGCAGCACACCGAAACCCTGCTGCTGGCCACCCTGAATCACCCCGGTCTGGTCACCTTGCTGGATGCCGGCCTGCACACCGCCGACGACGGCGCCACCACCAGTTTCCTGGTGATGGAACTGATTGAAGGGGCCGACCTTCGGCGCAGACTGCGTGGCCGCCCGCTCACCTCCGTCGAAACGGCGCAGATTGGCGCCGATCTGGCCGACGCACTGAACTACATCCACAACGAGGGCGTGATTCACCGCGACGTGAAGCCCGCGAACATCCTGCTGGCCAACGGCCACGTCGAGGACACCCGCCACCACCCCAAGTTGTCCGATTTCGGCATCGCCCGGATGGTCGAAGCCAGCATGACCACGGCCCAGGGCGCAACCATCGGAACCGCCAACTACCTCAGCCCGGAACAGGCGTTGCACCAGCCTGTCACCGGAGCCAGCGATGTGTACTCGCTGGCGTTGGTCCTGCTCGAATGCCTCACCCGGCAGAAGGCTTTTCCCGGAACGCCAATGGAGGCCGCCTTGGCCCGGGTGCTGCGCGACCCGGAGGTTCCGGACTCGCTCCCGGCCCACTGGAAAGATTTACTGACCCGGATGACCAACCGCAACCCGGACGCGCGTCCCACGGCGCACGAGGTTGCCGTGAGCCTGCGGCATCTGGCGGAGACCCCGCTGCCCGAGCACTCGGCGTTGATGTCGCCCCCTATCGGCTCCGCCGAATCCGATAGGTCTGGCGACGTTGTCGCCGCCCCTGCCGCCGCTGCTTTCCCCGCCGCCGGATTATCTTCCGTGCCACCCACGACCGGGCCGCCGGCAGCCAGGGCATCGTCCGCAGAGTCGCCCGGGGAGCGGACCGGCGGCAATACCACCGGGAACCTCGCTATCCCCGCACCGCCGAACCGTGCTCCCAGCGTGGGCTGAACTAGGCGTCCACAGCTACCTGGGACGGACGACGCCGTAATAGTGCCGGTTGCAGTTCCGCTTCATTCATGCGTTGCCGGGATCGGTCTGGCAGGGAGGTGGGTTTGCCAGTACGTGTTTCGCAGCGGTCTGCGGTCGGGGTCGATGTAGTCGGGCGGGGTGAACCACGGGATGCCGTCGAGGACGTTGATTTTCCAGTTGCCTTGTTCGATCAGGTCGTGGTGGAGGCCGCAGAGGCAGACTCCGTTGTTGACCTCGGTGCGGCCGCCGGCCCACCAGGGCACGATGTGGTGCGCTTCGGTCCAGAACGCGGGCATGGTGCATCCCGGGAAGGCACAGCCCTTGTCCCGAATCAGCAGTGCCCGGCGGATCGCGCGGCTGAAGAACCGTTGCGACCGCCCCAAGTCCAGCACCTCGCCCTTCGAGCCGAGGATCGCGGGGATGATCTCGGCATCACAGGCCATCCGCCGCACCGTTTTGGCCGAGAGCGGGCCGTTGAACACCGCGCTCCCGCCGCCCGAGAGCAACCCGGCCAGTTGTTCGTAGCCGGCGGTCACCATCACCTGGGTGCGGTGCCCGCCCGAGTCCGGGAGCCTGCCGGTGTTCAGCGCGATCCGGCAGGCACCGACCAGACCGGCCAGCAGCTTCTGCGCCCGGGTGAAATCGTCCATTCCCTCCACAACTGCCGGATCCACCCCTGCAGGACCGGCTTCCGACGCCGTGTAGTTTTCCGTGCTGCAGGGCCATCGTCGTCGGTGCCCATCCCGGCATCTGCGGTTTCGGCGCTGCCGTCGGCGTCGCTGCTTCTGCCGGACCCACCGTCCGTGGTTCCGGCATCTTCGATTCCGGCAACGCCACTTCCGGCGTCGCAGCCAGCGCCGACCTCTGTGGTTCCGGTGTTGTCTGGGTCGGATTCGGAATCCGTTGCGGTAGGGACGTCATCGTTCCGGTGGTTGGCCGCGTTGTGGTTGGCGGCGGTTTCGATGGCGTCGGATTGGATGCGAGGGTTCGCGGCGCTGTTCATCACGGTGGCGAGGGCTTCGTACTGGTCGTCGGTGGTGTTGATGACGAACTGGTGCAAGCCCCTCCGGCGTCCGCGGTAGAACATGCCCTGCCGGGACCGCAGTTCCTCGTCCGAGGGCTCGGCACCGTCCTGGTCCACGGCTGTTTCCCAGGTCTTCGCGACCATCGCCAGCGTGTCTGTATCGGATTCGGCGGCCTGGGCGACCAGCGACGCTTCCATCGCCTCCAGCGTTCCGGGGTCGGCGGCGTGGCGGGCACGGGCGATCGAATCGGTGACCAGGACGGCAGCGTTCCCGCTGATGTCCCCGGCGGCCATCGCCTCCGCCAGCACCGGCAGCGCCGGGGTGCCGGGTTCGCCGTCGAACCGCACCGGCGCGGTCACCGCGGCTGCCGACCCGCAGGCGGCGCCGCGCTTCGACGATGCCGATCCCCAGCCGGGAGCGCAGGTATTCGGCGTTGTTGCGGAACTCGGTCTTACGCCGGCGCTGCCGCTGTTTCGAACCCGCGATTGCCGGGTTGCTCGGCGTCGTCAGCACCGCCGGGCTCGCCGGCGTCGGTCCCGGAGGCCGGCGATGGCCGCGGCCGGGTTCGCCCACCCCGCCGCACCGGAGGCATCAGCCGCGTCCGCAAGGGCGCCGGCCCCGGCCTCGGTCTCCCCGTTCGCGGCGATGTCCGCCCGCTCCACCGCATGGGCCCCGGCGGCCTGCAGGAACTCCACCAACTTCGAAACGTCCTCGACCGCGGCTACCATGTTGGCCAGTTCCCGGGTGCTCAGCGACCCGGACCCGGCGGTGAAGCAGGCCGCGACGTCCTGCAGCAGCGTCGCGCACCCCGGAGAGAGATTCCTCCATCTCCCCGGTCCGGTCCAACGGTGCGAGTGCCATACCCCAATTTTATTCGGACATATATTCGACCCGCCATCGAAACAGCCCAATGTGTAGGACTAGTGGCGCCAAGAGGGGCACAGACCAACTGCGAAAGGGAGTCCATGGGAAACGCACGGAGTTGCCTTCCGACATCGTCCACCGCGCGCACCCTGCACGCCGATCCTGCCCCCGACCGATCGGTCGAGAAATGTTTCGCCATCCCCTTGACGTGGCTTCCGCCACACGCCATGATGGATCGTATACGATTTCGTACTTCACAGGAGGATGCTTTGTCCGAAGGCAACGTCACCCAGTCCGCCGCCACGCTGCAGGCGGTGGATAGCAAGATCCTGGAGGACGCCGGCAAGGTGCTGGCCGTACACCTCTCCTACAGTTCCCGGGCGGCACAGCGCGGACGGGTTCCCGCCAACCCTTCCTACTTCATGAAGGCGTCCTCCTCGCTGGCGCTTTCGGGCGGCACCGTTGAACGTCCCGCGAACACCGAACTGCTGGCCTTCGAGGGTGAAATCGCCCTGATCATCGGCAAGCCCGCCCGCCGCGTCTCCGTCGAGGAGGCCTGGAGCTACGTGGGCCAGGTGACCGCCAGCAACGATCTGGGCGTCTACGACATCAAGTATGCCGACAAGGGCTCCAACATCCGCTCCAAGTCCGGCGACGGCTTCACCCCGATCGGCCCGGCCCTGCTGCCGGCCGCCTCGGTCAACCCGGACGCGCTGCGGATCCGCACCTGGGTCAACGGCGAGGTGGTCCAGGACGACACCACCGCCGGCCTGATCTTCTCCTTTGCGCGGATTGTGGCCGATCTGTCCCAGCTGATGACCCTGCACCCCGGCGATGTCATCCTCACCGGCACGCCGGCCGGATCGTCCGTGATCGTGCCGGGCGACGTCGTCGAGGTGGAGGTATCGGACGAAGCCGCCGGCCTGAGCACCGGCCGCCTGTCCACCACCGTCACTCAGGGCGAAGCGGAATTCGCCTCCTTCGGCAACACCCCGAAGATCACCGACCAGGACCGGGTCGATGCCTTCGGCAGCGAAGAAGCCGCAGGCCTGGCCCCGGCAGTCACCGGCAAGTCAGCCCTGACCGAGGACGTCAAGGCCAAGCTGCTCTCCGTCGCAACGGCCACCATCTCCGGCGCGCTGCGCAAGCGCGGGCTGAACAACGTCAGCGTTGACGGCCTGCTGGCCACCAAGCCCGGCCAGAAGGTCATCGGCACGGCGCGCACGCTGCGCTACGTGCCCAACCGCGAGGACCTGTTCAAGTCCCACGGCGGCGGCTACAACGCGCAGAAGCGCATCATCGACGCCATCGGCCCGGGCGAGATCCTGGTCATGGAGGCCCGCGGCGAGAAGGGTTCGGGCACGCTGGGCGACATCCTCGCCCTGCGCACCCAGGTGCGCGGCGCGGAAGCCATCATTACCGACGGCGGCGTCCGCGACCTGTCCGAGGTGGCGGCGCTGGAGATCCCGACGTTCTATAACGGCGCCCACCCGGCGGTCCTCGGCCGCAAACACGTGCCGTGGGACACCGACGTGACCGTCGCCTGCGGCGGCACCACCATCCAGCCCGGCGACATCATTGTGGCCGACGACAACGGCATTCTGGTCATCCCGCCGGCGCTGGCCGCGGAGATCGCCGACGAGGTCGTGGAGCAGGAACGCCAGGACACCTTCGTCTTCGAGATGGTCAAGGAAGGCAACAAGATCGAGGGCCTGTTCCCGATGAACGCCGACTGGCGCGCCCGTTACGACGCCTGGGTCGCGGAGCAGCCGAAGTGACCACCCTGGCCCCCAGCAAATCGCAGCAGGCTTACGAGCTGCTGCACGAGCGGATCGCCAAGGGCGAGCTGGTGCCAGGGTACCGGCTGGTCCTCGGCACCATCGCCGCGGAACTGGGCTGCAGCACGGTGCCGGTGCGCGAGGCGATCCGCCGGCTGGAGGCCGAGGGCCTGGTGACCTTCGAGCGCAACATCGGGGCGACGGTGGCAGCCGTTGACGCCGAGTTGTACCTGCACACCATGGAGACGCTGGCCGTGATCGAGGGAGCCGCCACGGCTTTGGCCGCCCCGCTGCTCTCCGCGGTGGACATGGCGGAGGCGCGCGCGATCAACGCCGAGCTGCGCCGCTGCCTGGAGGACTTCGATCCGCCCCGCTTCACCCAGCTCAACGACAGGTTCCACGCCGTGTTGTACGAGCGCTGCCCCAATCCGCACATCCTGGACCTGGTCCACCGGGGCTGGAACCGGCTCAACGCAATGCGGGCCTCCAGCTTCAGCCACATCCCCGGCCGGGCCCGCTCCTCCGTTGAAGAACACGAGCACCTGCTGGATTTGATCGACGCCGGTGCCAGCACCAGCGAGGTGGAGAAGGCGGCCCGGGCGCACCGGACCAACACACTCAACGCCTACCTGGCCGCGGACGGCATGCCGCCCTCGCCCCTCTAGACCCAACCGACTACCCGAGACCGCAACCCCCATTGGAAAGGACCATCATGGCCGAGCACTTTGTTCCGGACAACCTGCCCACCCACCTGCAGCACTACATCGGCGGCAAGCTCGTCGACTCGATCGACGGCGACACCTTCGACGTGCTGGACCCGGTCACCAACAAGCCGTACATCAAGGCAGCTTCCGGCAAGGTCGCCGACGTCGCCGCGGCCGTCGCCGCCGCGAAGGACGCCTTCGAGAACGGCCCCTGGCCGACCATGCTTCCGCGCCAGCGCTCCCGCGTGCTGCACAAGATCGCCGACATCGTCGAGTCCCGCGGCCAGGAACTGGCCGAAATGGAGTGCTTCGACACCGGGCTGCCGATCAAGCAGGCCCTGGGCCAGGCCCAGCGCGCGGCGGAGAACTTCCGCTTCTTCGCGGACCTGATCGTTTCCCAGCACGACGACGCCTTCAAGGTCCCCGGCCGCCAGGCCAACTACGTCAACCGCAAGCCGATCGGCGTCGCCGGCCTGATCACGCCGTGGAACACCCCGTTCATGCTGGAGTCCTGGAAGCTGGGCCCGGCGCTGGCCACCGGCAACACGGTGGTCCTGAAGCCGGCCGAGTTCACCCCGCTGTCCGCGTCCCTGTGGCCGGGCATCTTCGAGGAAGCCGGCCTGCCCGAGGGCGTCTTCAACATCGTCCACGGCTACGGCGAGGAAGGCTTCGCCGGCGACTCGCTGGTCAAGCACCCGGACGTTCCGCTGATCTCCTTCACCGGCGAGTCCCGCACCGGCCAGATCATCTTCGCGAACGCGGCCCCGTACCTGAAGGGCCTGTCCATGGAGCTGGGCGGCAAGTCCCCCGCCGTCGTCTTCGCCGATGCCGATCTCGAGGCCGCCATCGACGCGACCATCTTCGGCGTCTTCTCCCTCAACGGCGAGCGCTGCACCGCCGGCTCGCGCATCCTGGTGGAACGGAGCATCTACGACGAGTTCGTGGAGCGCTACTCCGCGCAGGCCAAGCGCGTCAAGGTGGGCTACCCGCACGACGAGAGCACCGAGGTCGGCGCCCTGGTCCACCCGGAGCACTTCGACAAGGTCATGTCCTACGTTGAGATTGGCAAGCAAGAGGCCCGCCTGACCGCCGGTGGCGGCCGCCCCGCGGAGTTCCCGGAGGGCAACTTCATCCAGCCGACCGTCTTCGCCGACGTGGCTCCGGATGCCCGGATCTTCCAGGAGGAAATCTTCGGGCCGGTCGTGGCCATCACCCCGTTCGACACGGACGAAGAGGCCCTGGAACTGGCCAACAACACCAAGTACGGACTGGCCGCCTACATCTGGACGAACGACCTCAAGCGGTCGCACAACTTCGCCCAGAACGTCGAGGCCGGCATGGTGTGGCTGAACTCCAACAACGTCCGCGACCTGCGCACCCCCTTCGGCGGTGTGAAGGCGTCCGGCCTGGGCCACGAGGGCGGCTACCGCTCCATCGACTTCTACACCGACCAGCAGGCGGTCCACATCAACCTCGGCGAGGTGCACAACCCGGTCTTCGGCAAGGCCGAGGACGCCGCCGCAGTGACCGACGCCTAACCCCACCCCCACCGCTCGAAGGAGAGAGAATTATGAGCAACGAAATCCCCAAGCCCTCCGTCCCGGCCCCGGACATCCTGCGCTGCGCCTACATGGAGATTGTGGTCACCGATCTGGCCAAGTCCCGTGCGTTCTACGTGGACCTGCTGGGCCTGCACGTGAGCCACGAAGACGACGAGGCGATCTACCTGCGCTCGTTCGAAGAGTTCATCCACCACAACCTGGTGCTGCGCAAGGGCCCGATCGCTGCCGTCGCCGCCTTCGCCTACCGGGTCCGCAGCCCGGAGGACGTGGACCGTGCCGAGGCCTACTACAAGGAACTGGGCTGCCGCACCGAGCGCCGCAAGGAAGGCTTCGTCAAGGGCATCGGCGACTCCGTGCGCGTGGAGGACCCGCTGGGCTTCCCGTACGAGTTCTTCCACGAGGTGGACCACGTGGAGCGCCTGCACATGCGCTACGACCTCTACTCCGCCGGCGAACTGGTGCGCCTGGACCACTTCAACCAGGTCACCCCGGACGTCCCGCGCGGCCGCAAGTACCTGGAGGACCTGGGCTTCCGTGTCACCGAGGACATCAAGGACTCCGACGGCGTGACCTACGCTGCCTGGATGCACCGCAAGGGCACCGTGCACGACACCGCCCTGACCGGCGGCAACGGCCCGCGCATGCACCACGTGGCCTTCTCCACGCATGAGAAGCACAACATCATCCAGATCTGCGACAAGATGGGCGCGCTGCGCATGTCCGACCGGATCGAGCGCGGTCCCGGCCGCCACGGCGTCTCCAACGCGTTCTACCTGTACATCCTGGATCCGGACGGCCACCGCGTGGAGATCTACACCCAGGACTACTACACCGGCGACCCGGACAACCCCGTCATCACCTGGGACGTGCACGACAACCAGCGCCGCGACTGGTGGGGCAACCCGGTGGTCCCGTCCTGGTACACCGAGGCCTCCCTGGTGCTGGACCTTGACGGCAACCCGCAGGAAGTCGTCGAGCGCACCGACAACTCCGAGATGGAGGTGACCATCGGCGCCGACGGTTTCTCCTTCACCCGTGAGGACGACGAAGATGGCACCTTCCGCGGCCAGGCCTCGAAGGGCTTCAAGATCGGCAACCAGGTCTAGTTCCCTCTAGCCCGCTTGACTAACGACGCCGGTGGGCGGCTTCCGTACGGAGGCCGCCCACCGGCGTTTGCGCACCCTTGCCGCTTCCGCCCGCCGGTGCAACACTGGCAGCTACTGGGGGCCGGTCAGCGGCCAGCGGGGCTGCCGTTGGCCAACGCTCTATGGGGAAGAGGAACGCCGATGTCTGCTCTGCACAAGCTGATGGCACGGATCGAACAAACCGAGGCGCTGGACAAGGTGGCCCAGCCGGTGGCCGGTCTGGTGGGCCGCCTGGTTAAACCACGGCCGGTCCGGAACATCCTCAGCGGCAGCTACCTGGGGCATCCGCTGCATCCGCTGATGACCGACCTGCCCATCGGCGCGTGGACCATGTCCACGCTGCTGGACACGGTGGGCGGCCGCCGCGCCGAGCCGGCCGCCGACTTGCTGGTCACGGCCGGAATCCTGACCGCAGCTCCCACCGCCTGGGCCGGGCTCAACGACTGGTCGGATACCCAGGGCGAGGACCGCCGGGTGGGAATCGTGCATGCCGCCACCAACGCGTCGGCACTGGCCTGCTTCACCGCGTCGCTGGTGGCCCGCTGCAGCGGTCACCGCGGCGTCGCCAAGGTGATAGCCCTGGGCGGTTTCGGCCTGCTGATGTCCGGCGGCTACCTCGGCGGGCATTTGAGTTACTCGCGCGGGGTCAACGTCAACCATACGGCGTGGCGGGAGGGGCCGGCCGAATGGACCGGTGTGCTGGCCGCGAGCGAGCTGGCCGATAACACGCCGCAACTGGCGCAGGTCGGTGACCTGTCGCTGGTCCTGTACCGCAGCGGCGGCGCGGTGCGGGCGCTGGACAGCGTCTGCAGCCACATGGGCGGACCGCTGGACGAGGGCACGGTGGAGGACGGGTGCATCACCTGCCCCTGGCACGGCAGCACGTTCCGGCTGGCGGATGGCAGCGTCGTCAGAGGCCCTGCCAGTTCCGAACAGCCGGCCTACGAGACCCGCGTCCGCGAGGGGCACATCGAAGTCCGCCGGCGCTGACTCAGCTGCCGCCGGCCCGCAGCGTGGACACCCGCGAACTGCGGCGGGCATCGGAGACGGCAATCACCAGCGTGGCCGTGACCGAGACGGCTGTGACACAGAGTCCCGCGGTGATCGCCGCGGTCCAGCCGGCCCGGGCCTGGACCGAAAAGGCGACGGCGGTGATCACCGCGATGCCCACGGCGGTGCCGATTCGCTGCGCCGTCTGCAGCACTCCCCCGGCACTGCCGGAATACTCCAACGGCACCTCGGCCAGGGTCAGCGTCTGGTTGGGTGTAATGATCAGGCCCTGCGCCATGCCGATGAAGGACAACGTCAGCAGCATCCACCAGATGCTGAGCACGCCGGCCGCCTCCCATTGAATGACGGCGATGGTCAGGCCCAGCCCCAGCAACGCGCAGAGGATTCCGACGACAATCGACTGCCGCCCCTGCTCCAGCACGCGCTTGCCGGACCAATGCGAGGCATACGCGCTGAGCAGTGCGGCGGGCAGGCCAATCAGCCCGGCCTCAAGCGCCGTGCCGCCCAGACCCTGCTGGATGTAGAGCGCCACCAGCACCCACACACTGGTCACACCCATGAAGTACAGGCCGGCAATGACGGAGCCGTTCGAAAAGCTGTGCGTGCGGAAGATCCGCAGGTCCACCATCGGGCTCCGGCCGCGACCTCGGTAGGCATGTTCCCACCACGTCCACAGCGCCAGCAGCGCCGCGCCGCCGGGGAGCAGCAGCCAGATCCAAGGACCGGACCCGCGTTCCACGAACGGCAGCAGCAGCGCCAGCACCGCCAGGCCCAGAAGCACCGCACCGATCGGATCCAGGTCGCGATCGGCTCTGGCTGCATCCGCGCGGCCGGCGGCGCCGCGCTGGGGCTTGAACCATAACAAGGCGAGCACAATGGCCAGGATGCCGACCGGGACATTCACCAGGAACGTCCAGCGCCACCCCTGCTGCACCCCGACGAACTCAATGATCATCCCGCCGAGCAACGGGCCGATGGCCACCGAAATGCCAATCACGCTGCCGAGCGCGCCATAGGCCCGGCCGCGTTCCGCACCGCGGAAGTACTGCTGGATCATGCCCACGGCCTGCGGATTCAACAGTCCGGAACCCAATCCCTGCAGAAAACGCGTGATGTTCAGGCTGAGCGGGTCGGGCGCCAGCCCGGCGGCCACCGAGGAGAGCGTGAAGACCGCAACGCCCGCGATGAACAACGGCCCGCGGCCCAGGATGTCGCCCGCCCGGCCGGCGGCCACCAGCACCACACCGAAGGTCAGCGCGTAGCCGGAAAGCACCCACTGCAGGTCCGAATCGGAGGCCCCCAGCCCAATCTGGATGGACGGCAGCACCACATTAACGATGCTGACGCTCACCAGCGACATGAAGATGGCCACCAGCAGCACGGCCAGGATCCGCCAGCGGCCGGGATCCGGCACGAAGCCCGCCTCGGCGCCGTCAGCGCGGTCGGGGCCGACCGAAATGCCGGCGTCGAGACGGTTCTCTGGAGCGGAGTCGGAGGCTGGGGTCACCCCTCATTCATACGCCGGGAGCACTCGGCTGCCAAACGGCGAGGGACCTAGCGCACCGCACAGCGACCCAACCGTCAGGCAGTTGTGTGCTTCTGCTGGCGCTGGCGCAGTCGGTGCAGGTAGATGGCCGCCGACATGGCCGCCGCCAGTTCCAGCAGGATGACGCCCAGCATCATTTCGGTGTGCGGAAGGGCTGCTGTCAGCGACACGGACCCGACGGCGGACCCGGCGTGGCCGCCAGCGATCGCAGGGCCGCCAGCGGCTGCGGCCAACCCGTGCCCGGCGTGGCCCCCCGCGTGGCCGGCGCCGTGCGAGCCGACCCCGGTGAGCAGCAGGGTGTGGAAGGCCACCATGGCCAGCGCCGCGAACATCAGCATCCGGGCCGGTCCCGACCCGCCGTGGCGCCAGGTTTTCAGCGCGCACGGCAGGCAGAACGCGGCCATGGCCAGCATCAGCAGGCTCTGCCACGGGGTGTCCAGGTGCTGCCAGGCCATCCACAGGTGGGCGGCGATGGACGTGAAGGCGACCACGGCGCACAGCCGGGCCAGCAGCACAAGCCGGGCACCGGCGTCGTGCTGTGCCGTGGATCCCCACTGCGCAACCGCGGTCATCTCCACACCCCCCGGTTAGCGGTGGCAGTGCCCGCCGGCGGCAGGCTTGCTTGCCGGCACGTCCAGCACGGGGCTGCGGTCGAAGAAACCATCCGGGCGGAGCCTGAATCCGGCCGTGTCTACCGGCATAATAGGCCAGTCCTCCACCCGCGGGTAGTGGGTCAGGCCGAAGGTATGCCAGAGCACAATGTCCTCGCCGTCGATGCTGCGGTCCTGCGCCACGTAGGCCGGCAGCCCGGCGCCGCCGGCATGCTGGTTCACGAAGTCGCCGGTCGGGTAGCGCTCCTCCTCGGCGTACCGGGTGACCCACAGGTCCTTGGCGGCGAAGGTCGCGCGCTTGGCCACCGACGACTCCGGGTCGGCCAGCAGCGTGGGCTGGCCCTGCGGCATCAGTTTGTAGGCCACCGGCTCGCCCAGCCGGTTGGTGGATTCCGGGTTGGAGATGTGCCAGGTCCGGCCGGCCGGCATATTGGCTTCGCGGACCCCTTCGGACTCGGTCTTGAGCAGCGTGCGACGGCGGCTGAAGGCGTTGCCGCGCTCGTTGCCTTCGCCGAGCGGCACCCGCACCGCTTCCTCTTCCTCCACCCGGTTGGTGAAGCCGTCCAGCGCCATGTCCAGCCGGGCGCTGAACAGGTGCTGGTGGAACGGCGCGCCCAGGCCCGGGGCCATCTCCGAGGCGTACTCGTAGCCCTTGCCCGGGTAGGCGCTGGTGAAGACGATGCCGGTGGCCTTCGCCTCGAATTCGATGGTGCCGTCCAGGTAGAGGTACCAGTAGAAGCCGTAGTCGTAGTTGCCGATGGTGGTGAAGAAGGAGACCACCATGCGCCGGTTGCGGCGGGTGTAGTTGATCCCGGTCCACAGGTCGGAGTGCTTGGCCAGGATGGAGTAGTCCTCTTCGTGCATGCAGATGCCGTTGCGGATCTCGCGCGGGTTGCCGAAGCCGTCGGCGATCACCGGCGAGAGGTAGGTGATCTCGCCCAGGCAGTCGCAGCCCAGCTCCAGCGAGTTGGCGTACTGGCCCACCAGGTATTCGCCGGTGTCGAAGTAGTTCTGCCAGGAGCGCACCGGCGACGGATCGCCGTACGGGACCACCATTTCGGCGATGGAAGCCCGCTTGATGATGGAGCGGGTGCGGTCGCCGTCCTGGAAGCCGATGTTGTGCAGCACCACGCCCTCGCGGACGTCGAAGCCGACGTCGAAGGACCACTTCTCCCACTCGATGTGGTTGCCGCCGGTGACCGTGAAGCTGGGCCCCTCGGGCTGGGTGATCTCGATGGGCTTCTGCGTGGTGCGGAGCTCGCCGGTGAGTTCCGGATCCGTGTAGTTTCCGTGCTCGGCCGGAACGGGCATGATACCGAAGTCCAGCACCTGGTCCACGGTTTTGTTCACGATGTCCACGTAGGCCACGAGCCCGTCGATCGGGTGCGCCCAGGCGCTGTCCTCGGGGAAGTTCTGGTAGAACGCCAGGCCGCGCAGGATCCGCCGCCCCTTCTCCTCCGGGTACTCGAACACGCCGGCAGACAGCGGCGCCACCCGCACCTTGTCGATCTCCAGGCCGCGGTCGGCAATGGCCTTCAGCCAGCGCTCATCGGTGGCGAGGATCGCTTCGACAACTTCAAACTCCTCCTCCAGCACCGGCAGCTCGCCGGTCACCGAGGTGTCGAGCTCGGCCACCGTCAGGACCTTGCCGGACGTGACGGAGACGGTCACGTCCTTCGGTGCGGCACCCGTGACATCGAGCAGGAAGGCCCGGAAACGCCGTTCCTTCAGCCCTTCGCCGCCCCGGCGGGGCGGGTCCAGCAGCCCGAGGTAGGCGAAACGGGTGTTCTCCCCCGCCAGTCCCGCCTCGGCCAGGATGGCGCGGACGGCGGTGATTTCTTCGGCGGAGGCCAGAGCGTAGGAGGAAACAGTGGCGGCAGCAGCGGTGGTCATGGCGGCCCTTTCACGAACGGCTGGGAAAACGCGGGCCGGCAGAGACTGTGAGCGACACCACGTTCTTTTTTCTATGTTCGTAGAGAATAACCCTCAGTAGGATTCATGGCAAGGGTTTTTTCTACGAACGTTTTATCAGGAGGCGGCCGGTGCCGAAGATCGTCGACCACGACCAACGCAGGATCGACCTGGTCCAGGCCACGTGGCGGATCATCGCCCGGCACGGCATCGACGGTGCCACCATGCGGGAAATTGCCGCGGAAGCGGGCTTCGCCAACGGCGCCCTCAAGCCCTACTTCCCCGCCAAGGACGACCTCCTGACCTTTGCCTTCGGCTACGTCTTCGACCAGACAAACCGGCGGGTGGCCGAGTCCATCCGCGGCCACAGCGGCCTGGACGCCCTGCGCCGCTACTGTCTGGAAGTCCTGCCGGTCACCGAAGTGACCATCAGCGAGGCCCGGTTGGTCATTCCGTTTTGGCAAAAGGCCCTCAACGACCCGGACAAGGCTGCACTCCATGCCGACTCGATGGAACGGTGGCGCGTGGACTTCATGCGCTTCCTGGCCGAGGCGCGGGAGGCTGGCGAAGTCCACGCCCAAGCCAGCGATGACGTACTGGCAGGGCAGCTCATGTCCTTCCTGTTAGGCGCGCAGATCACCGCCTCCCTTACCCCTGAGCATCATTCCCCCGAGCAATTGACCGAGCATCTGGACAGCTGGCTCCGAATGGTCTCGGCGGATTCCTGAACCACTTCTTTTTTCGCCGGTTGTGGAAAATAGATGACAAGGCGGCCGCGCAGGCGCTATGGTGTGGGGACTGTGTCGTGAGACACACCTGATTCAGGTTCCAAGCGAAGGGGCCACCGTGACGATTACCTATCCCGAACGCAGCACCCACAGCCACCCCCGCACCGCCGGCGCCGGCAATTTCCGCAGCTCCGCGCCTTCCGCGCCCCCTGCGGCACCCGCTCCTCCTGCCCCTTCTACGGTGCAGGTCGCCGAAGCACACTCCTTCTCGGAGTGGAATACGCTGATTTCCGAGTCCTTTGTGCCGCTGCAGGCCCGCACCAACTCCCCCGCCGGTTTCCGCGGCCGCCTGCGGTCCCGTGTCCTGGACGAATTGTCGGTGGTGGAGGTGACCGCGAACAGCCACGAGGTGCTGCGCACGCCCGCGCTGATCACCCGGTCCGACCGGCTCTACTACAAGCTCAACCTGCAGCTGTCCGGCACCGGCATGCTCGTCCAGGACAACCGCGAAGCCACGCTGCGCCCGGGCGACCTGGCCGTCTATGACACCCACCGGCCCTACACCTTGGAGTTCGACGACGACTTCCGCACCCTGGTGCTGATGTTCCCGCACGACGCGCTGGATTTGCCGACCGAGTCGGTGGCCGAGCTGACGGCCGTCCGGATGGCCGGAGATGCCGGCATCGGCCGGATGATTAGCCCGTTTATGGTCCAACTGGCTGACAACCTCGAGCTGCTCTCGGGTCCCAGCGGCCACCGACTGGCCCACAACGCCGTAGACCTGCTGGCAACCCTGTTCGACAGCGAGCTGCGCAGTGGGGACGGGCCGCCACAGCGCGGCCCCCATAGCGAATTGCTGGCACGGATCCGCCAGCACATCGAAGCGAACCTGGGCGACCCGGAGCTGTCACCGGCAGCCATCGCCGCAGCCCATTTCATCTCCACCCGGCACCTGCACAGCATTTTCCACGACGCCGGCACCACCGTAGCCGGATGGATCCGCGCCCGCCGGCTGGAACGCTGCCGCCGCGACCTGCGCGATCCGCTACAGGCCGACCGCGCAGTCGGTGCCATCGCCACCCGCTGGGGCTTCACCGATGCCGCACATTTCAGCCGGGTCTTTCGCGGTGCCTTCGGTGTCCCGCCCAGCACGTACCGGCGCACCTGACCGCGGCGCTTCCCACAGCGGCCTTGGTGGGAACCCATAACGAGGAACGCAGCCGGCAGGCCCGAACCATGTGCGGGCCCGCCTGCTGGGCAGTGTGCGGGACGGACGACGCCTGCCGCTAGCGGCCCGCGAGGGCTTCCAGAAGCTGGCGGAACGCCGACAGGTTGCGCGGGGCCGTGCCCGGATCCCGGGAGGCATCGATGCCTGCTTCCCGAATGGCTCCGATCAGCAGGCCGGCAATGGCCTCGATGTCGAGTTCGGCGCGGAGGCCGCCCTTGTCCTGCGCGTTACGCAGCTCGCGGACAAAAGTATCCAGCGTATGCTTCGAGGCGCTGCCCCGCCGCCTGCCGATGCCGAAGTGCTGGGGTCCGGAGACGTTGTAGAACAGGCTCAATTCACGGCGGGCGGCCAAGTCGAGCATCGCCCGCGGGTAGGCGCAGAGCTTCTCGATCCAATCGTCCTGCCCGGCGGCATCGCGCTCCGCAACGTCGATGAGATCCTGCCCGATGGTCCGGTAGGCCTCGGACATCAGATCCTTTCGTCCGCCCGGAAAATGGGCATACAAGGTTGCCCTTGATGTTCCGGCACGTGCCGTGATCCGATCAATGGTGGCGGTTTTGGCGCCTGCAGCATCGATGATGTCGATCGTCGCGCGCACCAGGTCTTGGCGGGTGCGAAGTTGTTGCCGTTTCCGCAGCGGAAGCGGCTCTGGCAGTTCCGGTACGGTCCCCTGCCCGGGGGCGCGGTCCATGGTGATGTGCTCCTGTTCCGCGGCGCTCATACCCGCGCCGCCGGCTGCCCGGCTTCGGCCAGCAACGCGGCATCCAGTACGTCGATAACCCGGTCCAGTTCGTCCCGTTCGATCACCAGCGGCGGACGGATCTTGAGAATGTTCTCGTTCGGTCCGATTCGGCTGATCAGGATGCCGGCGCCCACTAAAGCTTCGACGATCCGCTTGGCCAGATCTCCGTCGGGGCCTCCGGCGCTGTCGACGAGCGCCAGCCCGAAGAACAGACCGCGTCCCTTGGCCGCTGCTGCCCGCTGATGGCGCTCGACGAGCTCGCCCAGCCGCGCCGCTACATGCCGACCGAGTTCACCTGCACGGGCAACCAGCCCCCGGTCGATGATCTCGTTGAGCACGGCGTGGCCGGCAGCGGCTGCCGCAGGTGTGCCCGCGAATGTATTGAAATACATGTTGGTGCTGCTGAATGATTCGAGGATGTGCTCGGTGGTGACGACTCCACCCAGCGGGTAGCCATTGCCCAACGGCTTCCCCAGGGTCACCACATCGGGCTTGATTCCCGTGGCCTGATGGCCCCACCATTCGTCGCCCAACCGCCCGAGGCCGGTTTGCACCTCGTCCGCGATCACCAGCCCTCCGGCTGCCCGGACCCGTTCAGCCAGGCCCTCAAGGTAGCCCTCGGGCACGCGGGGCAACCCCTCGGTGGAGAATGCCGGCTCAATAAGGAGCGCCGCGACCCCGTGGCCCGCCTCCTGCAGTGAGGCAATGGCGGTGTCGACTGCGGCCAGGGCTGCCTGCAGCATATCGCCGGGGCGGCCGGCCTGGCCCTCCCCGTCAAGGTCAGGAACGTGGATGGTCCGGACATGGTCACCGAGCGGTTCCGAAACCGTGAGGCCGGTGGTGAGCGCGGCCAGGCTGATGGTGTTGCCGTGGTAGCTGTGGTCCGTCACGATCATGCCGCTGCAGCCAGTCATGTGCCGTGCAATGCGCAGTGCCAGTTCGTTGGACTCGGAACCGCTGTTGGTGAAGTACACCCGGTCGAGCGGGGCGTCAAAGGTGCGCAGGAGCAGCTCGGCATAGTCCACAATCGGCGCACTGAGATAGCGCGTGTGGACGTTGAGCGTCTTCATTTGCGCGCACACCGCTTCGGCCACCCGCGGATTCGCGTGGCCGACCTGCGGGACATTGTTGTAGGCATCCAGATAGCGCCTGCCTTCGGCATCGACGACCCACGCCCCTTCCCCCGAGACCAAGTGCAGCGGCCGGTCATAGAACAGCGGGGAATAGGGCCCGATGGTTGCCGCCCGGCGGTCCAGCAATTGCTGGTCCCCCACGGCCTGTCCCTTGGAATGCACCTCTGCCAGTGTGCCTGTGTAGTCGCGGCACATCTCGAGGACGACCGGCAGGACTTCGGCCCGAAGGAAACCGCTCGTTTCATCATCAGGACGATCGGCGGCCCACCCAAGGTATGTGAGCGCCCTCGCCAGGACGAAGGTATCCAATTCTTCGAGGGCCCGCTGCGGAATCTCCGCCGCCTTGCGGTAGCCGTCCAGCAGGGCGGCGCGGTAATCATCGGCGTGGGGATGCCGGTGGTACCAGAACAAGATGGTGGCCAGGTCGAAGAGCCACCAGCCCTCGCCAAAGTCATCGAAATCGATCAGAACGAAGCCACTGCCGGCCGCCAGCACGTTCTCCGGCGTGAAGTCCGCATGGATTACGCCAAAGAACTCGGGCGCAGTGCCCAGGCTGAGCAGGCGCTCGCGGATGCGCTTTTCGGCGGTATCGATCAGGCGGCGGTCCTCAGCTGTCCCGGCAAGCCGCCGCGGGTCGCCCCACAAAGCCCCGGGTCCGGTGAGTCCGTCCACATCCCACGCTGGCCGGGAATAGCCGGGGATCTTCCCGATCTGCCGGGAAGCGCTATGGAACCGGGCACAGATCTCCCCCAGCCGCGAGAAAACCCCGACAGTCAGCGCATCGGCCCCCATCCAGGCATCACCTGCATCGCCAAGCGGGCTGCTGTTGTCCACCCAGTGCTGGGCATCAATCTGGTAGGCCTCACCGTCGCTGCCACTTACCTCGGCGAAAAGACCGCCGGAGACTGTCCGCACCACATCCGAAACGGGAACGCCTGACTGGTGAAGGGCCGCCATGAAGGCGCCCTCGGTCCGGACTTCGTCGTCAGTTCGGTGCCCGAGCCTGTGGATCCTCACCGCGTAGGAGGCATCGCCGTCGGTCACGCGGAAAACAACGTTCTCGCGCTGCTTGACGAAGTCGATGGCGGCGCCGGGGCCAATGCCAAACATCGGCAGGGCGTTTCTGGCGATGGCCAGGGCTTCATCGCGGGTCAACTGCGTCATGAGACTCCTCGTACGGACGGGATGGGGACTGTTCGGGCCGACTATACCGGCAGTTCAGGAAAAGGAGAATCCTTGGCAAGAAGTATAAAAAACAGACTGACAGTCTGAATTCCGAACCGCTCTTCCATTGCCCGGGATCTGTGACTACTTTGACTCATGTCCACCTCAGCACGGCTGGCGGCGGGACACCCAACGAGTGGAGGAAAGCGGGAGTACGCATGTCATCGTCACCATCAGCCGGGACCCAGCTCCCCCGGCGCGTCCTCATCACCGGCGGTTCCTCTGGTATCGGGCTGGCGGTGGCGCAATTGTTTGTCCAGGCGGGTTCCGACGTCGGCATCATGGGACGCGATCCGGGCCGGCTGGATGCAGCGCTGGCCGAACTCGGCAGCACAGGACCAGGGCGGGCGGCCGGAGTCTGCGCGGATGTCGCAGAAGACCCGCAGGTGGACAAGGCGGTGACCGATCTGGCCGAGCAGTTGGGTGGTCTCGACGCGCTCGTCACCTGTGCCGGAATCGAAGGCGAAATGGGAGCGGCCTGCGAGGACGTCACGGCGAAGAGCTTCCGGGAAGTACTCGACGTCAACGTTGTCGGCACCTTCCTGGCGGTCAAGCATGCCCTGCCATACCTCAAGAAGTCCGTGGGCAGCAGCGTGACGATGGTCGGCTCTGACTCCGGTTTTGTCGCGGTACCAGGCATGCTTGCGTACAACGCGTCGAAAGGCGCATTGGTGCAGATGACCCGCGCCCTCGCCGTCGAACTCTTCGACGAGTACGGGATCCGGGTCAACAGTGTCTGCCCGTCCATTGTTGACACACCCCTGGCCCGGCGCGGCCTCGGCGACGCGGCCATGGACCAGCCGTCCTTTCCGCTGCAGTCAGCCGAAGACATTGCCTGGACGGTCAGCTACCTGGCCTCACACCGCTCGCGGGCGGTCAACGGGGTCAACCTGCTCTCCGACTTCGGCTACACCGGCCGTTCGTCCTTCCCTGCCTAAAGGGCTGCAGCCGCCGCTCGGCCCGGCCAGCTTACGGCGCGCATTGTCTAACTTCATGCACGGAATGACAAGCCGGAACTGCTGTATCCGGTCCACACTGGCTCTATTAGTCCGGGAGCGTGGTTCGTTTCCGAAATTCACCACAACTCATTCGAGGAGTTCTGTTGTCTGAAAAACAGACCGAGGTGTTGGCTCGCAACCAGCTCGGAGTAAGTTCGATCGTCTTTCTCGTACTCGCTGCGGTGGCTCCAGTCACGGTGCTCATCGTTGTGCTCCCGCTCGCGATCGCGCACGGCAACGGCGGCGGTGTACCCGTCGCGATCCTTATGGTCGCAGCGGCCCTGCTGCTCTTTGCGATCGGCTACGCACAGATCACGAAGGAGCTGACCAACGCTGGTGGCTTCTACGCGATCGCGGTGAAAGGCCTGGGCAAGACTGCGGGCCTCATCACTGGCATCATCGCCACGATCGGTTACAACGCCTTCGTGGCCGGCGCCCTTGGAACCATCGGCTTCTTCGCCGGCATGGTCGTCATGCCCGAACTCTTCGGTGAGGCGTTCACGCTCGATTGGTTCTGGACCGGTTTGGTGCTCTTCGTCATCGTTTACCTGCTCGCCATCTCAGGTATTCATGTGAGCGCCGTCGTTTTGGGTGTCGCGCTCGTGCTCGAGATCATCATGGTCTTCGTGTTCGGCTTCTCCGTGCTCTTCCAGCAGGGCTTCAATTTTTCGGTGTTCACGCCTGAAATCATCATGGGCGGATCATTGTGGATCGGCCTGCTGCTCGCGGCCACCGCGTTTATCGGCTTCGAGGCAACGGCGCTCTTCGGTGAGGAAGCGAAGGATCCGCACAGGACCATTCCCAAAGCGACCTACGCGGCCATCATCATCATCGGTCTCATGCATGCGTTTGCCGCATGGGCGATCGTCAGTTCGATCGGTCCCGACATCGCGCAGGCCACGGCAGTCGAGCATCTCGAGGCGGGCGACCTCACCCTGATGCTCATCGACAAGCATCTTGGGCCAGTTTTCGTCGTCATCGCCCTGGTGCTCGTCGTGGTCAGCCTCTTCGCCGCGCAGCTGGCATTCCATAACTCGGCCGGACGCTACCTCTACTCGCTCGGTCGCGCACGTGTGCTGCCGCGGTGGCTGGCTAAGACCAACTCGAAGGGAGCGCCGCAGCGCGCGCTGCTGACCAACCTGATTTTTGCATTAGTCATCGCGGCGATCTTCCGTTTCGCCTTCCCGGATCTGCCGTCGATCCTCACACTCGTTCCGGTGGGTCTCGGCTTCGCGACACTCTCGATCATCATCGTGCAGGCGATCGCCGCCCTTTCCGTCGTCGTCTACTTCCGCAAGAAGCGCGACCCGCGACTCTGGACGACCCTGATCGCACCGGCCATTGGCTTTATCGCGCTCGCGGTCTTCAGCATCATGGCGATTGTTCAGTTCCCGCTCGTCGCAGGTTCCGAGGAGCCCTATGTGCTCGTGCTGCCGTGGATACTCGTGCTCGCTGTCGTCGGAGGCATCGTCTACGGCGCTTACCTCAAGTCGAAGAAGCCTGAAGTGTACGCAGGTCTCAGCGACGATCTTGAGAAGTTCGACGATTTGCTCGTCGAAGATGCGGACACTCTCAAGAAATAGCGCCGCCTCCCGATATCCGAACGGGTGGATGCCCCTGACGCCACGTAGTGCGCGTCAGGGGCATCCACCCGTTTCGGGAAAGCTATCTGTCCGTCCAGTCCACCCCGCGGCAAGACAACGCGGTCAAGACAACGCGCGCGCAGGCCAAAGCCCTTGGTGCCGCCCGGCACTCCCCTCGCTAGCTGCCGGACGGCCCTCTTCAGTGCGCGGGCGCGAGGGAAGCCGGATATAAGTGAACCCGTCCGACCACTCTCCGTGGCTCCGAGACTGGCTCGAGCCCTGGCAGCCTGGCACTGATGTCTACCTGAAGGCCAACGTCGCTGAGCTCTACCGCGGCAACGGATTCGGCGCCGACCACGGTTGAAGACAACCTCACCGGGGCCTTAGGCCCGGGTTAAACGAAAGGGCCGGAGCAGCAGGCGTTGGGGGGAATCCTGCGGCTCCGGCTCTTCCACGCCCGGGCGCAAGCCCGGCCGATGCGGTGCGGGCCCCCGTTCCGAGCCCGACCGTTGACACGAGCTTATCCGGGTAGCGGCGCGGCCGCGATGGGGAGAACTACCCATCGCGCCCTAAAACGATGACCTGAGGCGACCACTATGATGCTGTCCCCTGCCCGGACGATTTTCCCCCGGCCCAGTTCGCCCATCCCTCGCCGATTGGGCCGCGGGAGAGGATACTGGAGGCCGTGGGACTGTTGGGCGGGGCTCCCTCCCCTTTTATCGATCGGTCCGATGCGGCGCATCAGTTGGCGGCCGAATTGGCCGACTACCGCGGGCGCGACGACGTTACCGTGCTGGGACTGGCCCGCGGCGGCGTTCCCGTGGCCGCCGTTCTGGCGAAGGAACTCGGCGCCGATCTTGATGCCCTCATTGTCCGCAAGTTGGGGATTCCCGACCAACCGGAGGTGGCCTTCGGCGCACTGGCCGCCCACGGCGGGCACACCGCCGTCGTTATGGTGGACCACATTGTGGCCGAGCTGCGCCGCCGCAACTACAGCGAGCAGCGCCTCCAAGCCGTCCAAACCACGGAACGTGCCGAACTGCAGCGGCGCCAAGAGGCGTATCTACACGGACGGACGACAGAGGTGGGCGGCCGCACCGCCATCCTGTGCGACGACGGTCTGGCGACCGGCGCCACCATGAAGGCCGCGATCAAGGCTGTTCGGCAGAGCAAGCCGCGCGAGATCGTCGTCGCCGTCCCGGTGGGGCCGCCGCAGACCTGCGCAGAACTGGAAAAACTGGCCGACGCCGTGTTCTGCCTGCGTCAGCCGCGGGGCTTTCGAGCCGTCGGCGAGGCCTACCGGCACTTTAACCAGGTCAGCGACGACGAGGTACTGGCCGCGCTCCCACGGTAGCGGCCGTCCGCAGCCCATACAGCAGCGGACCGCCGCCGGTAACTATTACCGGCGGCGGTCCGCATGAGCAGTGTTGGCAGCCCCTAGTGGGAATCGCGTGCCTCAGGATGCTGCTGCAGGTACTCCCGATGGGCGTCCTCCACCCGCAGGTTCTTGCCCTTGGTCTCCTTGACCGTTGACACGGCGACGAGCGAGATGACGCAGAGCACCATGATGTAGATGCCGATGGAGATGGTGGTCCCGGTCGCGCCCAGCAGCACTTCGGCGATCAGCGGGGCGAACGCGCCGCCCAGAATCGCGCCGATGGCGTAGCCGATGGATACGCCGGAGTAGCGGACGTGGGCCGGGAACATCTCGGCGTACAGGGCCGACTGCGGACCGTAGGACAGGCCCAGTCCGATGGTCAGGACGAACATCGCAATGCCCATCAGCACGATGCTGGCGGTATCGATCAGCATGAACATCGGGATCTGCCACAGCAGGACCCAGACGTAACCAATCTGGAAGGTCCGGATGCGGCCGATCTTGTCGGAGAGAATGCCGCCGTACATGGTGAAGATCAACCAGCCGAAGGCGGCCAGCGTGGTTGCCAGCAGCACGGACGGACGGTCCATGCCCAGGCCGCCGGCATCCGCCGGCTTGGTGGCATAGGAAGCGAAGAATGCGATCAGCAGGTAACCGGCCGCGTTGTTGGCAATGAAGATGAGCGCGGTCTGGATGACTTGTTTCCAGTTGTGCTTGAACAATTGGCCCAGCGGAGCGGCCGATTCCTTCTTGCGCTCCTGCATCTCCTTGAACACCGGGGACTCGTCCACCGAACGGCGGATGAAGTAGCCCACCACGATCAGCACGATCGAGAACAGGAACGGTACGCGCCAGCCCCAGCTCATGAAATCCTCTTCGGACAGCATCGTGCTGAGCAGCCACATGACACCGGTGGCCAGGATCATGCCGCACGGAACACCGATTTGCGGGTACGCGCCGAAGAAGCCGCGCTTGTTCACCGGGGCGTGCTCGACGGACATCAGGGCAGCGCCGCCCCACTCACCGCCGGCCGAGAAGCCCTGCAGGATGCGCAGGAACACCAGCAGGATGGGGGCCCAGATGCCGATCTGGGCGTAGGTCGGCAGCACACCGATCAGCGCGGTGGCTGCGCCCATGAGCACCAGCGTGAAGACCAGCATCATCTTCCGGCCGAGGCGGTCGCCGAGGTGTCCGGCGACGATGGCGCCGAGCGGGCGGAACAGGAAGCTGATCCCGAGCGAGGCCCACGACACGATCTGTGCCAAGCCGGAGCTTTCCTGCGACAACGGGGCAAAGTACAGGGAGGCCAGCACCAGGCCGGCAGCCTGGGCGTAGATGAAGAAGTCGTACCACTCAATGGTGGTACCGACCAAGGTGCCGGCGAGCACCTTGCGCTCTTCGCGGCGCGCTGTTGGGCTGATATTGCCTGCCAGCTCTTCTGACGTGGACATAGTTTCTCCGTTGAGTTCACAGAACGGTATTTACCGAACGGTCGGTAATGTGACTGGAGCCATATTACCGGAGAGTGATAGGGCCCACAGGAGCCGGTGATATCAATTGGGTAACAGCCACCCCCCTCGCGCGCCGGACCGGGCCGCCCGCGCCGAGGCATCAACATGATGTCGCCGTTCTATAGTTGGACACTTCGTCCCGATATAGAACAATGGAGGGTGTGAGGCGTGGCACAGCATTGGTGGCTCCGTCTCCACCTAGACGCTCCGCGCAGTTACTCTTCCTAGGATGGACCGATGAGCCAGACTCCCACCAAGCCCGCCGCGGCGCACTCGCAGACTCTATCGCGCGGCATTAGAGCGCTGGAGATCCTGGCCGATGCCCAGGCGCCGATGACCATCGCTGAGTTGTCCGAGGCTTTGGGAGTGCACCGTTCGATCGCCTACCGGATCTTGCGAACGCTTGAGGACCATTCGCTGTTGATGCGGGATTCGGCGGGTCGTGTGCAGGCGGGCCCGGGGTTGGCCGCGCTGGCACGCGGTGTGTCGCGCGACCTGCAGTCGGCAGCGCTGCCGGAGTTAACGACGCTGGCGAACGACCTGATGATGACCGCTTTCATCGCCGTCTGGGATCAGCACGATTGCGTCACGCTGTTCACGGTGGAACCGCGGCACACGACGGCACTGGTCCAGCACCCCGGCACGCGTCATTCCTTCGCCGCCGGAGCACCGGGAATCGCCATTCAATCTGCGCTGACCCGGGAACAGTGGGAGCAGCACGCTCCGGGACAACAGATCCGGCCGGAAGCCCAACTGGCCAAGGAAACCGGTTACGCCGTCAGCCATGACGAGGTCATCCCGGGGGTCTCCGCGGTGGCGGTGCCGGTCTCCGTTCCGGGCCAGCTGCCGGCGGCCATAGCCGTGGTATACATCCGCACCGACACTCCCGACCGGGAGATCGCGGCGGCCTTGAAGCGCTCTGCTGCCACCATCGAGGCAGAACTGCACTGAGCGGGCTCAGCGCCGCCGGCGGCTGACGACGGCGGCGGCAACCAGGCCGAGCACGAACAGCATGCCCGCGGCGCCAATCGAGACCAGGAAGGCACCGGAATGCCCGGAGGTTTCGGCCAGTGCACCGGCCCATGCGGAACCCAGCGCCGAGCCGAGGACAACGCCGCTGGCCAGCAGCGTCATGACCGTGCCCAGACGCTCGTCCGGAGCGACCACGCTGCCAATGCCGTAAATGGTGACCATGGTCGGCCCCACGGGTACGCCGACCAGCAGCAGCACGAAAATCATCGGCAGCACGTCGCCCGGCAGCAGCAGTAAGAAGCAGAATGCGGCCATCAAGGCAGCACAGACAACCCAGCGCCAGGCATGCGTCCACCGCGCCGGCCAATAGGCGACGGAGAGGGCGCCGAACGCCGACGTCAGGCCCAGCAGGGCGTACAGCAGACCCGCCGCGTCGGCCGCTCCGAAGGTGCCGCCGAAGGCGCTGAGTGCGTTCTGGGTTGCCCCGAAGAACGTGCCCATGGCCACCATGCCCAGCACCGGGATGGCAACCAGCGGCCAGTTGATCCGCACCGGGGTGGCGGCCGCAGCCGCCGCCGGATGCGCCTTGACCAGTTCGGGTGTCACCGGGACCACGGTGCGGTACGTGGGGTGGACGGCAAAAGCTGTGACCATGGTGGCGGTCAGGGCGGCGGCCAGTACGAAGGGCAGCCACGGCGCAATCAGCGCGGCCAACAGCCCGACCAGCGCCGGCCCCAGCACGAACGTCAGTTCATCCGCCGTGCTTTCGTAGGACAACGCCGTGTCCAGCGCCGGCTTGTCGCTGCGCGTCATCGCCATCCAGCGCACCCTCGCCAGCGAGCCCACCTGCGGGCACGTGGCCCCGACGAGGAACGACGCCGCCAGCACCGCTGCGGTTCCGGCCCCGCTGGTGCCGATGTAGACGCACGTCAGCAGCAAGCCAATGGCGCAGGTGTGAGCCGCGGCGGCGATCAGGAGCACCGGCCGTTGGCCCGCGCGGTCCGCCAAGTAGCCGAACAGCGGCGCCCCCGCGGCCGAACCGATGCCCACCGCTCCCGCGGCGAAGCCACCCGAGGCGTAGGACCCGGTGGTGACCGTGACCAGGGTCAGCGCCCCGACCGTCAGCATCGCCAGCGGCAGCCGGGCCAGGAATCCGATGGCCAGGAAAGAGGTACCGGCCATCCGGGCCAGCCGCGCGTACCGGCCGAAGGGATTGCGTCGCTTGCGCCTACCGGCGGGAGCGACGGCCGCGGCGCGTTGCCGGGCGGGCGCGTCTGAATCAGGAGATGTCATCGGTTTTTCCGTCGGTTCGAACCGCGCATCGTCCCGCCTCCCGATGCGCACAACCCGGATAACGCAACCATCATACCGGTGGTCACGCGACCCCGGTGAGTACCGTGCGAACGGATGAGCCGTGGCGTCCCTTCGTGACTTGAAGTTGAGCGCCGATCCGCTGCTTCATTTCCGCCACATGGCTGACAAGGCCAATCACCCGGCCGCCGTCGCGCAGTCCCTCCAGGGCATCCATGACCTGTTCGAGGGCCTGCTCGTCCAGGCTGCCGAACCCCTCGTCGACGAAGAGCGTTTCAATGTCCACGCCGCCGGCTTCGGCTTGGACGACGTCGGCCAGCCCCAGGGCCAGCGCGAGCGAGGCCATGAAGGACTCGCCGCCGGAGAGTGTCGCGGTGTCGCGCCGCTGCCCGGTCCATTCGTCACTGACATGCAGGCCAAGGCCTGACTTCTTGTTGCCGGATTTGGAGTCGTCGTGGACCAAGGTGTACCGGCCGTCAGTCATCGCGATCAAGCGTTCGGAAGCCGCGGCCGCGATCTGTTCCAGCCGGGCGGCGAGGACATAAGTGGTCAGCGTCATTTTTCGTTCGTTCTCGCCCAGCCCCCTGACCGTGTCTGCCACTGACTGCAGGAGTTCGTGCCGTGCAGCCACCGGCGCCAGGCGGATTTGTTCTTCCTCGAAGCGCCGGCGGTACGCCGCCAACTGTTCCTGCGATGCGGCCAACACGCCGTGCCGCACCTGGTGCTCCCGGACTTTGCGGTCAAGGGCCGCGGCTTGATCGCGTGCCGCGTCCATGTCCCCGGGCTCCGGCAACGTTTCCCCGTTCTCCAGGGCGGTGCGGGCGCGGATGACGGATTCGGAGGACTCCAACACCACCAGGCGCTGGCCGGCTTCGATGTAGGCGGTGTGGCGCCGCTCCAGTTCCTGCAACTGTGCCGGCGCCAGCAGCGACACCCGGACTTCTTCTTCGGTGGCGAAGTTGGATTGGCCGATCGCCGCGGCGAGGTCGCCTTCAGCCTGGTCCAAAGCGTTGCCGCAATGGCGGTGCTCCGCGAGGATCCGTACGGCATCGGCCAGCAGATGGTCCAGACCGGACAACGACGCCGCATGGTCGTGCAGGCTGCCCCCACTAGGCAGCGCCTCGCTCAGCTTCCGTTCCAGTTCCTCCGCGCGTTCCCTTCCGGCTTTAAGTTCGGAGTCCGCGCCGGCCTGAGCCACCGCCAAGGCCGAGAGCTGCTCTCCGATCTCTTCGAGCTGCTGCGTGGCGGCGGCCGAACGTTCCTGCAGCTCGCGGCGCCGGTCCTGCACCGCTACGGCGTGGTCCAGGCTTGCTTGCGCACTGGCCACGGCCGCGGCGGCTTCGGTGGCATCGGTCGCCCCGCCGCGGGAGGCCAGGGCGTAAAGCTCCTGTTCCAGGTTGCCGCAGGTCTCGCGGGCCTCGGAGTACCGGGCTTCCGCGGCCGCGTGTTCATCCCGCGCCGCGGTTTCCTGCTCCCGGGTGACCAGCTGGCCGGAGGCCGCCACTGCTGGTTGCGGATGCTCGGTCCCGCCGCACACCGGGCAGGATTCCCCCTCGGCAAGGGTGGCAGCCAGCTCGGCTGCGGCCTGGTCCAAGCGCTGTTCCAGCAGGGACAACCAGGCTTCCTTGCGCTCGAGTTGCCGGGTGTGCGCTGCGTCGCGGCGCGCGCGCGCCGCTTCGGTCTTGGCCCGACAGGCGGCATGGTCCGCCACCGCTTCCCGGACGAGCTGGGCTTGTTCCAGGCGCTCGGTGAGCAGGCCGACGTCCGGGGTCTCGGCCAGTTCGGCCAGTTGATCGTGCAGTCGGCGGCCGATGGCGAGGAGCTGTTCGCGGTCAGCGGCGGCAGCAGCCAGGTCCTGCGCCAGCTGCGCCGCGCGGCGCTCGAACCGCTGCACGTCGGAACGGGCCGTTTGCAGCCGCTGTTCTTCGGGCAGGAGGGCCCGGATTCGTCCGAGCTCGGCAGCGAGCCGGTCGGCCGCGTCGTCCAGCAGCGCCTGTCCGGCGTGATCCGGTTCCGGTCGGCTGGAAACGAACGCCGGATAGAGCGGATGGGTCTCTGCCGCGTCGATCCGGTCCAAGAATTCCTTGGCGGCGCGTTCCATCGCGAGCGAGGCCTGGTCACGATGGCGGATCGGCGCTGCCAACAATTCCGCCGACCGGTGCGCAGCCAGCGTTTCGGTCAACGCGGCGTGGCCGTCTGCGGCTTGGCGGTGCTCAACGGAGCGTTTCTCCAGTTCCGCCAGGGCCGCATGGTCGGCCAGTGCCAGCTCGCGCCTGCCGATGGCGTCCCGCAACCGGCCCAGATCTTCCTGTCCGCGGCTGGCCGCGTCCTGGACCGAAGCGGCAGCGGCTGCGATGGACGATTCAAAGACCGCGAGCAGGTCCGCAGCTGCCAGCGGCTGGTCCGGCATGTCCTCGGCAGCCAGGTGCCGGGCCGCTTCCTCCTTTGCCCGTTCCAAGAGTTGGCCCGCTCCCGTGACGGCGGCTTGATAAGCCGAACGCGCCTTGGCCGCCTCGTCGGCCAGCGTTTGCTCCACGGCCTCGTAGCGCTCGGTTGCGAAGAGGCGCTGCAGCAGCGGCCGGCGCTCTTTGGCGTCGGCCCGCAGGAACGCTGCAAAGTCGCCCTGTGGCAGCAGCACGACCTTGGTGAACTGTTCCAGGCTCATGCCCAGGACAGTCAGCAATTCAGCGGCGGCCTCGTCGTTGCGGCCACTTTTCTGGACCCACGTGCCGTTCACCTTTTCGCGCAGCAGGGTGTGCGCCTGCTCCGTCACCGACCCGGACCGAGCCCGGGACGATGGTCGCTCCCATTGCGGATTGCGGGTCACTTCGAAGCGGCGGCCGCGCGCCGAAAATTCGCAGACGACTTCGGGCTCCGTCGCCGGTTCGGCGTGATCGCTGCGCAGCCGCTTGCCCTGCTGGCGCGCGCCCGGAACGGATCCGTATAGCGCAAAACAGATGGCGTCCAGAATGCTGGTCTTGCCGGCACCGGTCGGGCCGTTGAGAAGGAACAGGCCCTGCGAGCCGAGCTCGTCAAAGTCGATGCTTTCGCGGGCAGCGAAGGGCCCGAAGGCTTGTATTTCCAACCGGTGGATCCTCATGCCGATACCTCCGCCGCCTGCACTGCCTGCAGCGCGTCCGCCAGCAGGGCCCGTTCGGCTTCGTCGGCCGGCCGGGAGCGTACATGGTCCAGGAATCCGCAGCAGACCTGCAGGTCGTCCTGGGCCTTGGCGATGCGCTGGCTGTAGCTCATGCTGTCCCGCCGCGGCCCGGAGGCTGGTTCAAAGCTCAGCACCAAGGTATCCGGGAAACGTTCGCGCAGACGTTCCATGGCCTTCAGCGGGCGTTCGTCGTCCGTGATGGTGATCTGGCAATAGGCGTCCTGAGCCCAGGCGTGGTCAGCAGATTCCAGCAAGTCCCGCATGCTTCCCTTGAGCACGGCGAGCTTGCGCCGGGCGGGCCAGGAAACGTTGTCAACCGAGCTGAGTCCGTCCGCGGTGAACTCGAGAATGATGCCGCCTTTCTCATGCCCGGCCTCGGAGAAGGAATACGGCAGGGGCGAGCCGGAATAGCGCACGGTCTCGCTCAGCATCTGCCGTCCGTGCAGATGTCCCAGCGCCACATAGTCAAAACCATCGAACAGGTCCAGCGGAACCGCTCCCACTCCCCCGATGCTCAGGTCCCGCTCGCTGTCCGAGCTGATACCGCCGCTGGCGAACGTGTGCGCCATGACCAGGGAATGAACGGGCCCGCCGGCCTTCCGCTGGGCAAGGTCCGCGTGGATGCGGTCCAGGGCAGACCGGGTCACTGCGGTATGGCTCGGAGCCGCGGCCCCCAGCTCGTCCGCGCACATCCGCGGTTCGAGATATGGGATTCCGTACACGGCCAAGGTGGCCCCGCCAAGGTCCAACTCCACCGGATCTGCGAGTTGGTCCAGCCGGGTGCGGACATGGACGCCGCCGTGTGCCAGGATGCCGGAGCCGAAGCCCAGCCGGGTGGCCGAATCGTGGTTGCCGCTGGTCATGATGACGGTGGCACCGGCGGCACGGATGCGGGAGAGCGTTTCGGAAAAGAGGTTGACGACATCTACGCCGGGCAAAGCGCGGTCGTACACATCGCCGGCGATCAGCACTGCATCGATGTCCTCGTCGCGCACGGTTTTCAGGAGCTGGTCGACGAATGCGCGCTGCGCCTCCAGCATCCCGACGCCGTGGAATGAGCGGCCCAGATGCCAGTCCGACGTATGCAATAACCTCATGCTTCAAAACTAACCGCCGGTCAGGACAGTTTCGGACAAGCACAACGGCACGCCCCGGAATCGGGACGTGCCGTTGCGCCTACAGCTTGTGGGTTATTCGGTGTCCGGGCGGGGCCGGTTCGGCTTGCGGTCAAAGAAGTCGCGGGCTTCGGCCGCGCCCTGGTCGTCCGCAGGCGCCGGTTCGTCCGACTGGTCCTCCACAGCGACGTCGCGAACATCACTCCTGCCGGCCGTCCCGGCGGTCGCGCCCTCCACAGGTGCGGCGGCAGACCCAACCGGAGCACCGCCGTCGTCCGTTTTCCGCCGCGCTCCCGGTGCCATCTCGGCACTGCGGTACAACAGCCCCGCGATCAGGGCACCAAGCAGCGGCGCCACCCAGAACAGCCATAGTTCGCTCAGCGGGCCGCTTCCGGCGAAATACACCGCGGCGGTGGAACGGGCCGGGTTCATGCCGGCGTTGGAGACGGGCAGCATCACTGCGGTCAGCACGGCGAAGGCCAGGCCCACGGCGTACGGGGCGCTGCGCAACCGGTCACGCGATGAGGTGGCGCCCAGATAGACGGCCACCAGCAGGCCGGTAGCGATGGTTTCGGCCAGGAAGACGCCGGCCATCGAGAAGCCCAACTCGTCACCGCCGGCGTAGCCGTTGGCGATGGAAGCGAACACACCGGCAGACTGCGCGCCGGCCGGATGGCTGCCGATAATGACCCACAGCACCACGGCCGCCAGCGACATGCCGACCAATTGCGCCAGGACGTAGAACGGCACCGATTTCCAGGCGGTGCGGCGTGCGAGCGCGCTGCCAAGCGTGATGGCCGGGTTGAAGTGGCCACCGGAGATGTAGCCGAAGGCGAGCATGCCGGCGACAACGGCAAAGCCGAAGCCGAAGGGAACGCCGAAGGAGCCCTGCGGATTGAACATGCCGATCCCCAGCGCACCGAAAAACAACAGGAACGATCCTGCCACCTCGGCAGCGATCCGGGCCGAGTAGCTGCGTCCTTCGCCGAGCCGGGGTGGGGCGGCGGGCACGGCTGGGGCGGATGCGGATGCCGCCGGATGGGCTGCTGCCATGAGTACTGTCCTTCTGCCGGGCCGGCGGGACGCCGGCGATTGACTCAAAACTACTCCACTCTGTCACCGGGTTCTGGGAAAACCCTGAACGTTTCCGGGGAAGCACAGCGGGCGAAATCTCCGCTTGCCCGCCTAAGCTGTAGTCGTGACTACCGATGCCCCGCTTCCCGGTTCCCGGCCCAGCGACCCGACTGCCCAGACTGTCCCGGACTACGCCTCGCGGGTGCGCGGCTGCCTGCTCGGCGGCGCGCTGGGAGACCAGTTGGGAGCCGCCGTTGCGTCGGACTCGTTCGACGTGATCTCCGGGCGCTTCGGTTCCGACGGGCTGCGCGACTTCTCGCAACTGCCGGAGCCGGGGCATTTCACCGATGACACCCAACTGACGCTGTACACCCTCGACGGGTTGACCGAGGCCCTGGAGTGGGCCAATGCCGGCACCGCCGCAGACGAAGCCGCATGCCTCTGGCTCGCCTACCTCCGCTGGTACGCCACGCAGGAAGGCCGGTTTCCGGACAACGCGCCGGCGCCGCAGCCGCGCTGGATCGACGGCCAGTCCGTCCTGCACGCCCGGCGCTCACCCGCGGAGGCCTGCCTCTCCGGACTGGCCACCGGCGAGATGGGAACCCGGGCCCGTCCGGTCAACCCGGACGCTCTGGACCGCAGCACGGTGACGCGCTCCGCGCCCTTCGGCCTGCTGCCGTTCGTCGACGACCAGACCGTCCAGCGACTGGCCACCGACGGTTCCGCGCTGACCCACGGTCATCCGGCGGCACACCGCACCGCGGCCACCTTGGCAACGTTCATCCGGCTGCTGGTGCATGAACAAGCCACGCTGCCGGGTGCCGCCGTGGCCATGCTGGCCCGCGCCGAGCAGGATGCCGGTGCCGCCGACCTGCCCGGGCGCCTGCGGGCCGCCGTCGAGCTTTCCGCCAACGGCCCGGTGGCACCTGCCGACCTGACCGCGGCACTCGGCACGGGCCGGGCGGCCGGGGAAGCTCTCTCCATCGCCTTGTACGCGGTGCTGGCAACTGCCCACAGTACGACGCCGGAGCAACACTTCCGCAGGGGCGTCGCCGCGGCGATCAATCACGACGGCGACAGCGACGCGACCGGCAGTCTGGCCGGCAACCTCTTGGGCGCGCACTACGGCGAAGCTGCGCTGCCCGCCGAGTGGCTGGCCGCCCTGGAGGGACCCGAAACCATCCTCGGCATGGCCGAGGGCTTCTTGGCCCAGACGCAGGGTTAAGGCATGCGCCACGACAGCCAGCCGCCGGCCCTGCCCCGCCAAAACGGCAAGACCATCATCGTGACCGGCGCCAGTGCCGGTCTTGGCTATTTCGCCAGCGAGCAGCTGGCCGCAGCCGGAGCGACGGTGGTGATGGCCGCACGCGACGAGGCCCGCGGCCGCGCTGCGATGGAAGCGGTCCGGACTACGGTCCCCGGAGCCGACGTGCGCTTCCAGCAGCTCGATCTGGCCAATCTAAACTCGGTCCGGCGGGCGGTCGACGACTTGGCCGGCCTCGGGCGGATCGACGCCCTGCTGGCCAACGCCGGGGTCATCGGCTCCCAGGATCTGCAATTCACCGTGGACGGCTTCGAGCTGCAGTTCGGCACCAACCATCTGGGACACTTCGCGCTGATCGCGGGGCTGATGCCTGCCCTGGCCCTCAGCCACAGCCGCCTGGTGCACGTGGGCAGCATCAGCCACCGCTGGGCCCGCCCGGACTTCCGCCGGGCCGCAGTGCCGGCGAAGTACTCCAGCTACCGGTCCTATGCCTTGTCCAAGCTCGCGGTGATGAGTTTCGGGTTTGAGCTGGCCCACCGGCTGGAAGCAGCGGGATCGAAGGCCTCCTCCGTGGTGGCGCATCCGGGTTACGCCCGGAAATACTTCACGCCCGACCGGCCGGGCCTGCAGCTCTCACAACCGGCCAGTCGCCGGCAGCGGCTGCTGTTCGGTCTGGTGGCGCAGGGCAAGGATTCGGGAGCGTGGCCGCTGGTACAGGCGGCGGCCGGTGACGGCGTGCGCAACGGCGACTATTGGGGCCCGGACGGACGCTTCCAACTGACCGGGAACCCCGCCGTCGTCGCGCCGAAGCGGAATGCCCTCGAGCGCAACGCTGCCTCCCGGCTGATCGACCTGTCCGAAGAGCTCACCGGGGTCCGCCTGCGGCTCTGACGCCCGGCGTTTCCAGCCGCGCGTGCGCGGGGTCGCTTCCCGCCAGGCAGCGTGCGGGGTCGCTTCCCGCCAGGCAGCGTGCGGGGCCGCTTCTCGTCAGGCGCTGTGCGCGGGCCAGCGTCCGCCGATCATCTGCAGGAACTCGCCCTCGGACAGCACCTCGATCTGCTGGCCCTTGCCATGCAACTGCAGCACCTTGTGCGCTTTGGCGGTCACCCGGCCGCTCTTGAGATCGGAGGCGACGAAGCCGTCTCCGACCACCAGCACCGTGGTCTTGCGGGTCACGTTGCTGGCCGGCCGCGCTCCCAGTTCCGCCGCGCGGTTCTTCGCCTCCTGCCGGGACAGGCCCAGATTACCGGTGAAGACCACGGTCTGGCCGTAGAGCGGATGGGAGTCGTCGGCGTCCGGGTTCGGCTCGGGGTTGCTGCCCTCGTCCGGCCAGTAGGTCCAGGCGGAAGAGGGTGCCGCGCCCCCGGCAGAGCCCAGCTCCTGGCGTTCCAACGCCGTCCGCGTCGGTTTCGAGACGGCTGCTGTTCCGTGGATGTAGGCCTCGAGGCGTGTGGTGCGCATTTTCATCGCCGTCAGCAGGTCCGGAATGCTTGCGGCCGAATTTCGGCTGGCAATGTCGATCATGATGCCGGCGCAGGCCCGCGCATCCGCCACGGCGTCGTGGTGGTTCAGCAACGGCACGCCGGCGGCTTCGGCCACGAACGGGAGCGAGTAGGACACCAGCGAATAGCTGCGTCGCGAAAGGATGACCGTACAGGCGTAGTCGTAGGCCGGGCCGGACAGTTCGGAGACTTCCAGGGCCGACCGGATGACGCCCATGTCAAAGGCAGCGTTGTGGGCGACCAGCACGTCCGTGCCGATGAAATCTGCCATGTCGGCGAACAGTTCCCCGAAGCGGGGCTTTGCCGCAACCATGCCGGCGGTAATGCCGTGGATCTGGACATTGCGTGGATCGAAATGGTCGAAGCCTTCCGGCGGCCGCATCAGCCACGAGGCTTCCTCGACGATCCGGCCGCCGCGGACCTTGCTCAAGCCGACGGAGCATGGCGAGCCCCTGAACCCGTTTGCCGTCTCGAAATCGATCGCCGTGAAGTCAATTGCCACGGATCAACCCTAATTGATGGCCAGGACAGTCTAGGTCCGCCAACACGCGGCACGGCGGCCCCCGCTTGGTGCGCGGGAGCCGCCGTGCTGCTGATGCTTTGAGCGTTGGTCAGTGATTTGATCAGGGGGCGGCGCGGCGCAGTGTCAGGTAGGACCCGCCGGCCAGGACCGCGCAGAACAGCGCCGCCCAGCCGGAGACACTCAGCGGTGTCTGGGCCACGAACCACTGCCCCACCGCCGGCCACCAGCCCTGCCAGGTAGTCAGGCCCAGCAGGCCGATGAGGAGCACGGCAATCGCGATCCATGTGATCAACATCCCGGTGGCCTGCCAGCGCTTGTAGATGGTGGCAAACCAGAAACCGATCATGAACAGCGCCACCATGGCGATGAAGTAGAACAGGATCTGTACCACCGCATGCTCGCCGGCGATCCACCCCAGGGCGTACAGCTGTCCATTGAGCCCCCAGCCATTGGTGGCAACTTCCACCAGGCCCAGCAGGTAGTAGAGCACGCTGATGGCCAACGCCACGGTGGCGAACAGTCCCACGGTGCCGATGTAAAAGGTCCTCCGGCTGACGCTCATGGCCTGCGAGAACGGGAAGGTGAGTGTCAGTGACTGGATGCCCAGCGCGAAGAAGTACCACATCACCGCCTGCGAAGCGCCGGAGTAGAACGTCTCGCCGCTGGCCGGGATCATCGCCCAGATGGCGAGGGTTATCAGGAAGGCCGACACCATGATGATGGCGGGGATGCCCAGGAAGGTCCACTTGTTGATCAGCTGCATGCGCGCAACGTTGATGACGCGGTTCATTTCAGGACCTCCAGTTCGGAGTCGGTATCGACGACAGCATCGGTTGCTGCCATGGTCTTGCGCACCACCAACTGCTGGAGCGACACCGGTGCCAGCTCCAGTCCTAGTTCGGCCGCCTCGGCACGCTCGGCATTCGTCATCCGGCCTTCGACGGTCCACGAAGCCAGCGAGCCCAACGACTCGCGATGCAGCACCTCGCGGCCGGCCGCGAACGACTGGACGGCGGAGGCGTTGCCCGCGACGGTGACGGCCGTGCCGCGGATGGCCTCGGCGTCGTCATCCAGGATGATCCGGCCACGGTCGATCAGGACCACGTGCTCCAGCAGGTTCGCCACTTCATCGATCAAGTGCGAGGAGAGGATGATGGTCCGCGGGTGCGCGGCAAAGTCCTCGACCAGCCGGTCGTAGAAGATCTGCCGGGCCACGGCGTCCAGCCCCAGATACGGTTCGTCAAAGAATGTGATTTCCGCGCGGGACGCCAGCCCAATGATCACGCCGACGGCGGAGAGTTGGCCGCGTGAGAGCTTCTTGATCCGGCGTTTGAGCGGCAGCTGGAATTCCTCGACCAACTGGTCGGCGAAAGCCTGGTCCCAGTGCTCGAAAAACAAGGACGCGGACTTGAAAGCCTGCCGCGCACTGAAGTCGTCCGGGTACTTCTGCGATTCACGGATGAAGCAGATCCGGGACAACACGCCGTCGTTTTCATAAGGGTGCTGGCCGAAGACCAGCGCTTCGCCGCTGGTCTGGAAGCCTTGGCCGGTGAGCACCGACATCAGGGTGGTCTTGCCGGCGCCGTTTCGGCCCAGCAGGCCGTAGATCCGGTTGCCTTCCAGGCGGAGACTGACGTTGTCGAGCGCCGTGGCATCGCGGTAGGTCTTGGTCACCTGCCGCAGTTCTATCGCGGCGGCTGTGGTCGGGTTGTTCATCGGGACACGCTTCCCTCTGTCATGTCGCTGGTGGACTCGGTGCGGTGGAGCATTTCGGTCAGCTGTGCGGTGCTGATGCCCAGTTTTCGTGCCTCCCGGGTCATCGGCTGGACGTACTCCCTGAAGAAGTCGTCGCGTCGTTGGGCTAATAACCGGGAACGGGCGCCGGCTGCCACGAACATGCCGATCCCCCTCTTCTTGTACAAAATCCCGTCATCCACCAAGCGGTTCACGCCTTTCGCTGCAGTGGCGGGATTGATCCGGTAGAAAGCGGCGAACTCATTCGTGGACGGCACCTGGCCCTCTTCGGCCAGCGCCCCGTCCACGATGTCGTTCTCGATCAGCTCCGCAATCTGCAGGAAGATCGGCCTTGAATCGTCGATCACAGCCGCTCCTTCCATGGGAACCGTCCGCCGGTTATTCGGTGGACGGGTTAGTTACTGATGCAACTAACCATACAACCTCGAAGGCACTTGTCAAGATGGGGCTGATTTCGGGCGCAGCTGGATTCGGGCGCTGGGGATTAGGCGTGCGCTCGGATCGGAGACGCCGGCGGGGCGCCACCTGGGCCGCGGCGAAGGTGCCTTGCGGGATAGAGCAAGTCACGGCCGGATAGAGCAAGTCGCCGCGGGCGGCAGACGCGGGCTGCAGGCGCGCGCAGCGGAGGCGGCGGCAGAGAGGCGGGTTGCAGGCGCGGGCAGCGGAGGCGGGCGGGTTGCAGGCGCGCGCGCAGCGGAATCTGCGGGAGACGCCCATTGATGAGCGGTTGACTTCCTGCAGGGTTGGCCCGGCAGCCGTACGGGCAAGGCCCCCCGATTACGGTGCGCAGCAGCCGACGGACGGCCTGGCGTGCAGCCTGTTGAAGCTACGCTGAGCGCAGCGACGGCAGGCGAAAGCCGCCGAGCAGAGCGGTAGGGTGCACCAGGCTCAGCCGCTGCGCTGCCGGGCGCGTTGGGACCTGTAGCGGGAGTCTAGTAAGGACCGGTTCGGCCGCCCGGGATGCTAACTCCGGCGGTTCCGGATCTTGCGGATCCGGGTGGTCACCCAGTAGAGCACGGCTAGAACGACGACGACGATGACGATCTTTTGGAAGATGCCCGCGTACTGTTCAACGATGTGCCAGTTCTCCCCCAGGTAGAAGCCAGCAAGCACGAAAATGGCGTTCCAGATCAAGCTGCCGGCACTGGTCAGCAGCAGGAACTTGGCCACAGGCATTCGTTCAATGCCAGCTGGGATGGAGATCAGGCTTCGGAAAATGGGAATCATCCGGCCGAAGAACACAGCCTTGTAGCCATGTCGATTGAACCAGGCCTCGACCTTGTCCACGTCCTCCAAATCGATCAGCGGAAGCTTCTCGGCGATGGCACGCATCCGCCCCCTGCCCAGCCAAGCCCCCAGACCATACAGCGCCCAAGCCCCGAAGACCGAGCCCAGCGTGGTCCAGATCAGTGCCTCGATGAGGCTGAAGCTGCCGCGGCTCGCTGTGAAGCCAGCAAGCGGAAGCACCACTTCACTTGGCAGCGGCGGGAAAAGGTTCTCCAGCGCGATGGCCAGTCCGGCGCCAGGGGCACCAATGGTCTCCATCAAGCCGACAGCCCAGTCGGCTACGCCGGTGAGTGCACTGGTATCGCCAGAGGTTTGTGCGGGGATGTGGGCTGACAGGGAGGAAAAGGTCATGATGGTCATCGCATACAAGTTTGCCTTACCGAACCCCGTGGTCCGAACCGGACTCGGCGTCGCCGCTACTGCGAAGGCGGCCGGATGCTGTCGCCGTAACCGGTATCAGGCGCGATCGGTGGTGGTGCGCTGGATGTGCGGAATACGGCGACGCTTCAGTCGTGCGCGTTGGCGACACTTTGCCAGACGCAGGCGCGCGTGGTGTACGGGGTCGGCCCTGTGTCTGGCGTCAGCGTCCCGCGCTCGTCCAGCCTGATCTCCTTCGGCCAGAACTCCTGCCGCCCGGCTCCCCGCCCCTTCCGGCGCGTCGATGCCACCGGGTACAGAGAGGGGTTGTGTCGTGCCGGGCAGAGCCGTGGGCGGCGTTGGCCCGCCCGCAATGGTGCCGGGCAGTGGTGGTGCGGTGGCGGTGTAGGTGTGGCCGGTCGGCGTGGTCGTCTCGACGGTGCGCGGGGGCCCGTCGAGGGGTTTGGCGGACCAGCCGTCGGCTTCCTTGACGTGGTTGCAGCGTTCGCACAGGCCCTGCCCGTTGGCCAGGGTGGTGGGACCGCCCTCGGACCAGGCGACGATGTGGTCGATGTGCCGGATCGGCGCGTCGCACCAGGGACCGCCGCAGGACGCGTCCCGGGCCATCACCATCCGCCGGATCCCGTCCGGGAACTTCCGCGCCTTCGAGTCCATGCCCAGCAGCTGCCCGGTCCCGGGCGCGGTATAGAGCCGCCTGATCCAGACATCCTCCACGCCGCCGACCTTCAGGGTCCGCAGCCTTTCCTGTTTGGCCAGCTCGCGGGCGGTCTGCCAGCCCGGCTCGGTCCCGGCCGGCGGGGCCTTCTGCCCGGTTCCCGCACCGGGCGGCGCCTTCGGCCCGAAGCCGCTGCCCGGCGGGCCGGGCCGGTTCTGGTCCGGCGGGCTTTGGCCTGCCCGGTTCCCGCCGGCACCTGCACGGCCGGACGCGGCCGGGTCGGGTGGCAGGTCCTGGGGCAGGCGGATCAGGTCGCGGGCGTATTGGGCCGGGACGATGCCGTAGCCGGTGAGCCAGGCCGGTTCGTTCCCGCCCTGCAGCAGCGCCCGGTCCGTCATCACCAGCTGCACTTCCAGCCTGGCCGGGTCGGCGGTGCTGCGGCCGGTGACGCGTTCGAACACGGTATCGGCCATCACCTGCCCCCGGGTCCGGGGGTCCCCGGCGTTGGCCAGCCGGTCCGCTTCCCGATGCAGCGCGGCCATCACCGCGACCCCCTGTGCCACCGGCAGCAGGGTCCTGACCGAGACCATCACATCGGGTTCGGGCCGGGAGGAGACATACCGGTCCGCTTCGGCCTTCGCGGCCCGCTTCACCACCGCGCGCGCGTCCAGCCGGTAGGCGGCGCGTTTGGCTTCGGCCTCCAACTGCCGGTTCCCCATCCCGTGCAGGCGTTCCGGGTTCCCGGCCAGCTCCTCATCCACCGCGGCCCGGTCCTCGGGGGTCAGGCAGTCGGTTTCAGTGACCAGGATCGCCGCCCGCCGCTCGTTCAGGTACCCCGCCTGAAGTGCTGTGAGCGTGTGTGGCATCTGGTTGACCAGGACCTTGGCCCGGCCCAGCAGCAAAGCGCCCTGGTTCGGGGACTCCCGCCGCGCCAACCCGACCTGCTTGGCGATCCCCTCGCCCTGCCGGGCGGCCGGAACCCCTTTGCCGGCCCGCTCGGCCCGCATCCGCTGATCCAGCGCGACCATGAGCCTGGCCTGATCCGCGGCGATCGCGTCCTTGGCGTCCTCCCGGGCAGTGATCTGGTCCACCAACTCCGCCGCCGATGCTTCCAAATCGACCGGCGGCAACGAGACCGCCGGGCCGTTGGCAGCGGGCACGCCGGCCGAGGCCAGACTCGCAGCAGGCACCGTCCCGCCAACAAGCCGGTCCCCGGCGTACTGCATCCCGGCAGCGGGACTACCGGCGGACTGCACCACGGCAGCCGGGGCCGCCGCCGATAGTTCAGGTGCCGCAGGATCAAACATGAGTGCGTCTCAATCTTCAGCGCGCCGCCAAGCGGCGCGGCATCGACTACGAACGGTCGCGGACCAAAGCCCGCAGACGCCACCAGGAAATTCCTACCCGGTGGCCAACGATTGGTGCTGAACTGCTACTAAAAACAGCCTATAAGCCGGGTCGGACACTAACGGGGAGTCTTTTACGGGTGTGGCCAACTATCGACTCTACGCAGGCTGTGGAGGACGGGAGCCTCTCGACTGAAGTGCTGACTGAGAACAAGCTGAGCGCCGGCCGCGATTCGGGGCCGAAGATAGAAAGGCGGATCGACGGTAGTCAGCTTGGCTGACCGAATGCGGCGCTTCCTAACTCAGTGCCGCCACCAGATGCGGCAGCAGCGCGCGGAACGCCTGGCCGCGGTGGCTGATGGCGTTCTTTTCCTCGGGCAGCAGTTCCGCGCAGCTGCGGTCCATGCCGGCAGGCTGCAGGATCGGGTCGTAGCCGAATCCTCCTGTGCCGCGAGGTTCGGTCAGGAGGACGCCGGCCAGGCGGCCTTCTTCGACGGCTTCCAGCCGCGGCGAGACAACACTCGCGGCACAGACGAATGCCGCACCCCGATGTTCGGGCGCAATGTCGGCCAGCTGGGCCAGCAGGAGGCGGAGGTTGGCTTCGTCGTCGCCGTGTTTGCCTGCCCAGCGAGCGGAGAAGATACCTGGCGCCCCGCCGAGCACATCCACGGCCAAGCCCGAGTCGTCGGCCACCGCCACGAGACCGGTCGCCTCGGCCACCGCGCGCGCCTTCAACAGGGAATTATCTGTAAAGGTCAGGCCGGTTTCGGGAACGTCCGGCGCACCGGCGGCAGCGGCGTCGATCACCTGCGTGTCCACGTCGAGCCCAGGAATCTGGCCGCGCAGCAGTTCGCGCAGTTCGCGCAGCTTGCCCTGGTTATGGGTGGCCAGGACCAGTCGCGGTCCGGCGCCCTGTGCGCTTTGCGGCTCCTGTGTGCCCTGTGGGTTCAGCGCACCATGTTCAGTTCCGGTTTCAGCCACGGATGACTTCTCCCAGCGTCTCCGTCAGCGTGTCGCGCTGGATCTGGGAAAGCTGGGCAGTGCCGGCCAGCGCAAGGTCCAGCAGGGCGTCGAGCTCCGCACGGTCGAACGGTGCGCCCTCGGCGGTGCCCTGGACTTCCACGAACTGGCCGGACCCGGTCACCACCACGTTCATGTCGGTTTCCGCGCGGACGTCTTCGACATAGGGCAGGTCCAGCATCGGCACGCCGTCGATAATTCCTACACTCACGGCGGCCACGGTGTCGGTCAGGGGCCGGGCCGAACGGGCGATCAGTTTCTGCTCTTTGGCCCAGTGCAGCGAATCGGCGAGGGCGACAAAGGCGCCGGTGATGGCCGCGGTGCGGGTGCCGCCGTCGGCCTGCAGCACGTCGCAGTCCAGCACGATGGTGTTCTCCCCCAGTGCCTTGGTGTCGATCACGGAGCGAAGCGAGCGGCCGATCAGCCGGGAGATTTCATGCGTGCGGCCGCCGATCTTGCCCTTGACGGATTCGCGGTCGGAACGGGTGTTGGTGGCTCGGGGAAGCATGGCGTATTCGGCGGTGACCCAGCCCCGCCCCTCGCCCTTGAGCCAGCGCGGCACGCCCGAGGTCAGCGAGGCGGTGCACAGCACGCGGGTATTGCCGAACTCGATCAGCGCGGAGCCTTCGGCCTGGTTGGACCAGCCGCGGGTGATGCTGATCGGGCGCAGCTGCTCCGGCGTCCGGCCGTCGGCTCGGGCGGTGACGGCGGGCAGGGCGGAGCTGGAATCAACATCAGTCATGGCACCAGCCTATCGGCTCGCGCCGGCCGCCGCGGATCAGGCGGGGAGCCGGAGGCTGTGCGGCTAAGGCGGTGCAGCTAAGGCACGACGGCGCAGGCTGCCGCGCGCAGGCTGTGCGGCTAAGGCGGTGCAGCCAAGGCACGACGGCGCCGGCTGCCGCGCGCAGGCGCCGCGGCGCAAGCTGTGAGTCTCGGCCAGGAGTCAGACGATGTAGCTGACGCCGGCCACCGCCACGGCCAAATCGCCCTGGTAGGTTTCGCGGGCCTCGTTGACGGTCCGCACGGAATCGTTCCAAACCGGCAGGTGGGTCAGCAGCAGCCGCCGGACCTGGGCTTCGGTGGCGGCCGCGCCGGCGCGCTTTCCGGTGAGGTGCACGCCGTCGACCGCGTCGTCGCGGCCTTCATGGAAGGCTGCTTCGCACAGGAACATGTGGGCCCCGGTGGCTGCTTCAACCAGCTCGGGGCAGCTGTCGGTGTCACCGGAATAGGCCAGCACCCGCGTCACCGGTCCGTCGGGGGTGGGCTCGGTCGCCTCGACGCGGATGGCGTAGGCCTCATCCACGGGATGGCGTACCGGGTAGGGCGTGATGGTGAACGGGCCCAGCTTCACCGGTTCGCGTTCCGCCCAGTGGTGGAAGTCGAACTCCTCGGTCATGCCGGGATCCAACTCGAGTCCGTAGGCCGTGGCCATCCGGTCCGCGGTGGCCGCAGGCCCCCAGACGGGAATGCGGCCCTTGGACCAGCCGCCCGGATTCCAGCGCACGGCCACGTGGAGTCCGCACAGGTCCATGCAGTGGTCCGGGTGCAGGTGGCTCAAGAAGATCGCGTCGATATCCTCCAGCTCCATGTAACGCTGTGCGGTCCCCAGGGCGCCGTTGCCCAGGTCCAGCAGGATCCGCCAGATGCGTTCGCCGTCGTCGGCCGTCACCAAATAGCACGACGCCGGGGACAGCGGCCCGGGAAACGAGCCGCTGCAGCCGATGATGGTCAGGTTCATGCGCGCTCCCCCTGGTTGGGCAGCCGAGCCGCGCCGGCAAACGGCGAGACCCTGGGCTCCGATGCCGCGCCGGCGCGCGCGGCGGCAACCATCTCCGGCGTAATCCGGGCCATGCTGCCGGTGGGATAGTGTGCGGCCACGTGGTCCACATGCTCCACCGCAATCACCTCCGGCCCCAGGAACCGGCGGGCCAGCACCTCGAAGGACGCGGCATCGCCGGTGGCGACGAAGTGGTGCTGGCCCGGCGTGCCTTCCGGCCGGAGCAGGTCATGGGAGACCAGTGAACGGTAGACGTCCTTGGCGGTCTCTTCCGCGCTGGAAACCAGCGTGACGCCGTCGCCCATGACATAGGAGATGACCCCGGTCAGCAGCGGATAATGCGTGCAGCCGAGCACCAAGGTGTCGACGTCCGCACGCTTGAGCGGCTCCAGGTACTCCTCGGCGGTGGACAGCAGGTCCTGCCCCGCGGTGACGCCGGCCTCCACGTATTCCACGAAACGCGGACAGGCCACCGAGGTCACGTCGAGGTGTGGCGCGGCGGCGAAGGTGTCCTCGTAGGCGCGGGAGCCGACGGTGGCCGATGTGCCGATCACGCCGATCCGGCCGCTGCGGGTGGAGGCGACGGCGCGGCGCACGGCCGGCTGGATCACCTCGATCACCGGAATACCGTAGCGGGCGGTGTAACGCTCGCGGGCGTCGCGCAGCACGGCGGCGGAGGCCGAGTTGCAGGCAATGACCAAGAGTTTCACGCCGGCGTCGACCAGTTCATCCATCACGCCCAGGGCATTCGCCCGCACCTCGGCGATCGGCAGCGGGCCGTAGGGGCCGTTCGCCGTGTCGCCCACATACAGAATGGACTCGTTCGGCAGCTGGTCGATGACCGCGCGGGCAACAGTCAGCCCGCCCACCCCGGAATCGAAGATGCCGATCGGAGCTGCGGGTTGGATCAACATTTGGGGGTGTCACTGCCTTTCCGGGCTCATATTCACTAGAGGATAAGACGTGCACGGCCGGTAGGGCGAACTTCTGCGCGGCTTCTGTTAGCCATCTCACAGCCCTGCCTACGGCGGCGGCTTCCCTTCGCTGCGCCGCGGAGCTTTAGCGTTCGTCGCCCCGATGCCGTTCCAATCCGTCCAAAAGAGCCTGCATCAGCGTCTCCTGAAGCCAGGTCATGAAGTTGTAGACCAGAGCCAGGTAGGTCTCCAGGTCCTCGGCCTGGGACCAATCGTCGATCTCATGCAGCGCCTGCGCGTCCTCATCCGTGTGGATGTCCAGCCGCTCGGCCAGTACCAGCCGGACGTCGTTGGTGGCGCGTGCGAACAGCCGGGCCTGCTCATCGGTCAGCTGCATGGGTGTTTGTTCCAGCAGCAGTGCGCTGGCGCGCAGCGCACCGAGCTTGTCTTCGCGGAGTGAGCGCTCGGTGAGCCTTCGAAACTCCAGCGCCTCGCCGTCGTCGTGCTGCACCGCGTCGGGAAGCAGCCGCAGCAGGGCCGCATCCTGGGGTTTAGCGGCGTCCAGGTCCAGACCCACCATCGCCGCCAGCGGATCCTCGTCCTTCCGGTCAATCTCCAGCATGGAGATCACGTCCCCGAACAGTTTCCCGATCAGCTCCCGCTCGGCCGGCTCCAGGAACCCGGTAATCCCCTTGCGGGTGCGCTTGAATGCCTTGGCCATCTACGCCTGGTCCGCCTTCTGGTAGGTGGCCCACAGGCCGAACGAATGCATCGCCACGGTGTCCCGCTCGGCCTGCTCGCGGCTGCCGTTGGCCACCACGGATTTGCCTTCCTGGTGCACTTCGAGCATCAGCTTGTTCGCTTTGGCCTCCGAATAGCCAAAGTAGCTTTGAAAAACGTAGCTGACGTAGCTCATCAGGTTGACCGGATCGTTCCACACGATGACGACCCACGGGACGTCTTTGGCCGTGAGTTCGGACGATTCCGTGCGGCGGGATGTCTCGATATCCGCGTCCAGCACGGTGGTGCAGGAGGGAAGCATGCTCACGGTCATGACTTCCATTGTAGGCAGGCGGCGCTTCCGGGTCCGCCGGCGGCCCTGATGTACTCAGACGGCGAACACAGGATTAGAGTCGTGGATGTGAACACTGCAGCCGGCTGGAGACACCCCAGCACCTCCCTGTACACCGACCACTACGAGCTGACCATGCTCCAGGCCGCCCTTCATTCCGGGGCGGCCCACCGGCGGTCCGTCTTCGAGGCCTTCGCCCGGAGGCTGCCCGAGGGGCGGCGGTACGGAGTGGTGGCCGGCACCGGCCGGATCTTGGAGGGCATCGAGCACTTTACCTTCTCCGAGGACCAGCTGGATTTCCTGGCCCGCACGGACGTGGTGGACGCGAAGACCATCGACTGGCTGGCCGATTTCCGTTTTTCCGGCGATATCTACGGCTATGCCGAGGGCGAGGCCTACTTCCCCTATTCGCCGATCCTGATTGTTGAATCAAGCTTCGCCGAAGCCTGCGTGCTGGAGACCTTCATCCTGTCCGCGCTGAACCACGACAGCGCCATCGCTTCGGCGGCTTCCCGGATGACCGGCGCCGCCGGCGGCCGGCCCTGCATCGAGATGGGGTCCCGGCGCACGCACGAGGAGTCTGCCGTCGCGGCGGCCCGCGCCGCGGTGATTGGCGGCTTCTGGAGCACCTCCAATCTGGAAGCCGGCTACCGGTACGGCGTCAAGACCGTGGGCACTGCCGCCCATTCCTTCACCCTGCTGCATGACAGCGAGCAGAAGGCGTTCGAAGCGCAGCTGGCTTCGCTGGGCGTGGGAACCACCCTGCTGGCGGACACGTACGACGTCGAGACCGCCGTCCGTACGGCCGTGGACTTGGCAGGTCCCGAGTTGGGCGGCGTGCGGCTGGATTCGGGCGACCTCATTGCCCAGGCGCAATGGGTACGCAAGTTGCTGGATGACCTGGGCAACCACCACACCCGCATTACCGTCACTTCCGACCTGGACGAATATGCCATCGCCTCGCTGGCCTCGGCCCCGGTAGACTCCTATGGCGTCGGCACCGCGCTGGTTACCGGGTCCGGCGCACCCACCGCCAGCATGGTTTACAAGCTGGTCAGCCGCGAGGGCCCCGACGGCGAGCAGGTCTCGGTGGCGAAGGCCTCGAAGAACAAGATTTCCATGGGCGGCCGCAAGTATGCGCTCCGCCGGCTCAACCAGCGGGGTGCCGCCACGGCCGAGGTTATCGGTATTGGCCATCGGCCTTTGGACGACGGCAACGACCGGCCGCTGCTGCAGCAATTTGTCACCAACGGCAAATTGGCGGACGGCTGGACCGGTGCCGAAGGCGTCCGCCGCGCCGCTGACCGCCACACCGCCTCCATGGTCGAACTGCCCGGCGCCGTACACCGGCTGCAGCGCGGTGAGGCCGCCATTCCCACCGAGTTCGAGGAGCAGTCATGACCCGCGCACTGATCATCGTCGACGTCCAGAACGACTTCTGCGAAGGAGGCGCCTTAGCGGTCGACGGCGGAGCGCAGACCGCCGCCGACATCAGCGAGCATCTGGATACCCGGCCGGAGGACTACGACGTCGTGGTGGCGACGCAGGACTGGCACGTGCAGCCGGGCAGCCATTTCTCCGACGAACCGGACTTCGTGGACAGCTGGCCGCGGCACTGCGTGGCAGGCACTCACGGAGCCGACCTGCACCCCGATCTGGACACCGATCGGATCGACGCCTACTTCCGCAAGGGCCAGTTCGACGCCGGCTACTCCGGTTTCGACGGCCTGCTGGCACCGGCTGACGAAGTAGCCACCGGCGAGCGCGAGGGCGACGAGGAAGAAGAAGAGACCGAGATGCCCAGCCTGGACGACTGGCTGCAGGAGCACGAGGTGGATGAAGTAGTGGTGGCCGGGCTGGCGACCGACTACTGCGTCCGGCAGACGGCGCTGGATGCCGTTCAGGCCGGCTATGCCACGTCGGTGAACCTGACGCTGTCGGCGGGAATCAACGCCGAGCGGGTGGAGAAGACGCTGGCCGAATTCAGCGACAACGGCATCGACATCATCAAGTAACTCCCCGGCTCGGTGATCGACCAAAAGCGCCCGTGCCTGCGCGGGGATCCGCCGGCCAGCCGCGCGCCATGAGGTTCGCTCCCACGTTTAGCCGTAACTTCCCACGTCTTGGCGCTGCTCGAGGCGCTGACTAGGCGAAACATTCGAGCCGCTTCCAAAACATGGGAGCGAACAGCGGGGCGAGCGGCGACGACGCGTCCCGCGAGCGGCGACGACGCGTCCGGCCTGCGCAGCGACGTGGCGTCCTGGCAGCCGGGACGGGGGGTTATTTGCGGCCGATGAACCAGTCTTGGAGCTTCTTGAGGCGCTTGTTCAGCTGTTCTTCGTTGGCCTGGGCCACGGCCGGACCGCCGCAGACCCGGCGCAGCTCCGAGTGAACCACGCCGTGCGGCATGCCCGAGCGGGCCGACCAGGCGGAGACGTTCTTGGCCAATTGGTTGCGCAGTTCGGTCAGCTGCCGGTGATCCACCAGGGCCGGTGCCGGCTCCGCGGCGGCAGTTCCTCCGGCCCTCAGGCGTTTGCGGGACTGCTGTTCCTGCTGGCGCTGCCGCAGCAGCACGCCCACTTGCTCGGCGTCCAGCAGGCCGGGGATGCCCAGGAAGTCCAGTTCGTCCTCGCTGCCGATCTCTCCCCCGGTGCCGAACTCGGCGCCGTCGAACAGTACCCGGTCGAAGGAGGCCTGGGAGTCCAGCGCTTCGAACTTCTGCTTGGTCAGCTCGCCGGAGGCCTTGTCTTCCCGGTTGGCCTGCTCCATCAGCGCCTCTTCGGGGATGAAGCCTTCGTCGTTGTCCTTGTCCGGCCGGTCCAGCGCGTGGTCGCGTTCCAGCTCCATCTGGTTGGCCAGTTCCATCAGGTTCGGCACCGACGGCAGGAACACCGACGCCGTTTCGCCGCGCTTCCGGGCACGCACAAAGCGGCCCACGGCCTGGGCGAAGAACAGCGGCGTGGCGGTGGACGTGGCGTAGACGCCGACCGAAAGCCGCGGGACGTCCACGCCTTCGGACACCATCCGCACGGCAACCATCCAGCGGCTGTCGCCGGCGGAGAACGACTCGATCTTCTCGGAGGCACCGGCGTCGTCGGAGAGGATGATCGTGGGGGATTCGCCGGTGATCTTCTTCAGCTGGCCGGCGTAGGCACGCGCGTCGTCGTGATCGGTGGCGATCACCAGGCCGCCGGCGTCGGGCACGGCCCGGCGGACCTCGGTGAGCCGCTTGTCGGCGGCGGCCAGCACGGACGGGATCCACTGGCCCTGCGGATTCAGCGCCGTCCGCCATGCCTGCGCCGTGATGTCCTTGGTCACCGCGGCCTCGCCGAGCGACGCTGCGTACTCATCGCCGGAGCTGGTCCGCCAGCGCATTTCGCCGGAGTAGGCCATGAACATCACCGGGCGCACCACGTGGTCGCGCAGCGCGCTGCCGTAGCCGTAGGTGTAGTCGGCCCGCGAGCGGCGGATGCCGTCCTTGTCTTCGGCGTATTCCACGAAGGGAATGGCAGCGGTGTCGGAGCGGAACGGGGTACCGGTCAGCGCCAGCCGGCGGACGGCCGGTTCGAAGGCCTCGCGGATGCCGTCGCCCCAGCTGAGCGCGTCGCCGCCGTGGTGGATTTCGTCCAGGATCACCAGCGTCTTCGCGGCTTCGGTCTTGGCCCGGTGCAGCATCGGTTTCATCGCCACCTGCGCATAGGTGACGGCGACGCCGATGAAGTCGCGGCCGTGCGAACCGTCGGAGTTCTTGAAGTTCGGGTCGATGGCCAGCCCCACCCGGGCGGCGGCGTCGGCCCACTGGCGCTTGAGGTGGTCGGTCGGCGCCACGACGGTGATCCGGTTGATGAGCCCGCGCTCCACCAGTTCGGTGGCCACGCGCAGCGCAAAGGTGGTCTTGCCGGCGCCGGGCGTGGCGACGGCGAGGAAGTCCTGGGGTGCCATCTCGAAGTACTTCTGCAGGGCCTCTGCCTGCCACTGGCGCAGCTTGGGCGCCGTGCCCCATGCGGCCCGCTCCGGGTATGCCGGCGGCAGCACCGGTCCCGCGCCAAATAGTGTGTCGTTGTTCATTCGGTGGCCTCCTCCCGTTGTTCCTGTCTGTCTTCCGTCCGTTCCGCGCTGCGCCACCCGGTGGCGATGCCGCCGGCGGCCACTAAGGCCAGCACCAGCCAGATGACCACGTAGACGCCGATCGCGCCTGGGTTGTCCGGATCCCGCAGCAGCGAGAACAGGGCTCCCGCCCCGGCGGTTCCCACCACGCCGCCCAGCTGGTCGGCCAGTTGCAGTGACGCGGAGTTCCGTCCGCGCTCTTCCGGTGCGGACATCTGCAGCACCAGCACCGAGGTGGTGGACAACGCCACCCCCATGGAGAACCCGGCCAGCGCCCAGACCACAATAAGCGCCCAGAGCGGCACCGACGGCGGCGAGACCAGCGCCATCAGCCCCATGCAGGCGGTCAGGATGCCGGAGCCGACCACCAGCATCCGGTGCCGCGCGGTCTGCACGCGTGCCTGCACCCACGAGCCGATGCTCCAGCCCACCGCCCCGGCGGTCAGCGCCAGCCCTGCCGTAGCCGGCGAGATCCCGTGCGCCGCCACCAACATCAGCGGGATGAACGCTTCGGCGCCAAAAAACGCCAGGTTGATCAGCCCGCGGGTGGCGATCACGCTGGGCAGCCCGCGGCGCAGCCGCAACGTGCCGGCCGGCATGAGCTTGGGCAGCGCCACCAGCGCCAGCACCGCTCCCCCGGCGGCCAGCGCATACAACGGCACCAGCTGCCAGGCGGGTCCGCCGGCGACCGCTTCGAACAGGGCCCACTGGGCCAGGAACACGCCGCCGGCCAGCATCAGGCCGCGCACCGCCTGCAGCCGTCCGGCGCGCCGGTCCGTGGTCGGGTTCTCCGGTGCGCCCACGCTGCGGGTCCGCGGCCAGATCACCAGCACGGCCAGCAGGAAAATGGGGGCCACACCGTAGAACACCAGGCGCCAGGAAATGTACTCCGCGACCACGCCCGCAGCCAGCGGTCCCACCAGCGAAGGAACCACCCAGGCCGCGGCCAGCCAGCCGAACACCACCGGCTGCATCCGCTGCGGATAAACCTGTCCGATGATCACGTACACGGCCACGATGGCGAAGCCGCCACCCAGCCCGGCCACGGCCCGGCCGGCGGTGAAAATCCAGAATTCTCCGGCCGCCCCGGACAGCACCAGGCCGGCCACCATCAGCACCAACCCTGCGCCCAGCGCCGGGCGCGGGCCCTTGGCGTCGCACCAGACGCCGGCCACCACGCTGGCCAGCAGCGAGGCGGTCAGGAACATGGAGAAGGCCAGCCCGTAGGCGGACTTTCCCTCCAGATCCGCCGCCACCACCGGCATCGCCGTCGCCACCGCCACTGCCTCGAAGGCCGCCAGCGTGATCACTGCCAGCAGGCCCAGCGTCAGCGGCCGGTAGGCAGCCGACATGGCGCCGGGCGCGCGGACGGCAGTGGATTCGGTCATCAAGGAACCAGGGCTAACTTTCTTTGCAGGCAGGCGAAAGCGAAGCGGGCGCCGAAAGGGCCCGCTTCGGGTCAGTGGGAGCGGCTATTTCTTCTTGCCGGAATCGTCGCCGCCGGGGCGCAGGCCTTCGTAAATGGCCTTGCAGTCGGGGCAGACGGGGAACTTGTTCGGGTCGCGGCCGGGCACCCAGACCTTGCCGCACAGGGCGATCACCGGTTCGCCGGACAGCGCCGACTCCATGATCTTTTCCTTGCGGACATAATGCGCAAAGCGTTCGCGGTCGCCTGGCTCAAGCTCTTCGCGGAGTTCTTCACGCTCGATCGTCGCGGTGGACCCGCCCGGGGTCTGCGGCGCGCGGGGGTCGTTTTCGAAAGGATCCGGGGGAAGACTCATGCCAACCATCTTAACCCCTGAAAAAGGAAGGACGACGGCGGAGGGCCGCTCCGCCGTCGTCCTCCCTTGCCGCAGCAGGCGAGTCGGTCTGCTATTTGTTTTTCGCCACAGCCTGGAGCAGTTCCGGCGTGCGGCGGTCGTACCAGCGGCCGCCCAGCACGATGCCGACCACCAGCAGCACCGCGCCCAGCACGACGCCGACCAGCAGGGCCAGCCAGCCCCACAGCGCGTCGCCGGTCAACACGCCGACCAGCGCCAGCACCAGCTCCGGCAGCGAGAGCAGCACCAGCACGCCGAGGCCGCCGACCTGGACCAGCATCATCCGTGCGGTGGAACCGGGCGGGGTCTTGAACGGGCTCTCCCCCGGCAGCGGCACGTTGTAGGTGTACCGGGCCGAGACCACGCTGGACAGGCCCAGTCCGGTCAGCAGCACTCCGAGCGCCACCCCGGACACGGGGGCCAGCAGGTGCCATTCGCCGATGAAGACGAACGGCAGCACGGTCAGCAGCACGGTGGCCGGCAGGGCGATCACCGCGCAGGCCACGGCGCGCCCGATCCGGTCGTCCCGGCCGCTCACGCCGGTGCTGACGTGCAGCGCGAATGCCGTGTTGTCGTAGGCGATGTCGGCGGAAATGCCGAAGGACAGCAGGAAGGCGATCATCGGGCCGAGCCAGAGCATGAAGGTGAAGTCGCCGGCCTGCGAGAGGCCGAAGAAGACCGCCACCGGGATCAGCGGAATGGTCACCAGCGATGCGCCGTAGCGCGGGTCCTTGAACCAGTAGATCAGCGCCCGTGCCGCCACCGCACCGGCCGGCGTGCCGGGCATCCGCGAGAACCAGCCCAGCTTGCCGCCGGCTTTGCGGGACACCGCGTTGTACGGCGGGGTCACCAGCGCGCGGGCCAGGCTCAGCTTCCACAGCCAGGCCATCACGGCCAGGAAGGCCACCGCGATGAGCAGCCTTGCCGCCGCGGCGCCCCAGTGGCCCAGCGCCAGGTCGCCCGGCACGGCCCACACGGCGCCCAGCGGAGACCAGGCCAGGCCCTCGGCCAGCGAGGGCAGGAAGTCCTGCGAGCTGCGGAAGCCCTCGGTGATGCCGATCATGATCGGTCCCAGCAGCACCAGCGGGATGATGCCGATGACCCCGCTCAGGTCCTTGAACCGGCGCGAGCTCGCCAGCGTGGTGGACGCCGACGTCGTGACGCGGGAGAGCACCACGCAGGTGAGCGTGGCGATCGCCGCACACAGCACGGCGGCCACGAGCGCTACCGGGTGCTGCCACCATGCGGCCGCCTGCCCCAGCGCTGCCACCAGGGTCACCACGCCCGGGATGCCCACGAGGCCGCCGATGGCGAGCCCCAGCAGCAGTTGCCGCATGGGCACGGCATAGGTGACGAAGCGGGCCGGGTCCAGTGTCATGTCCACGCCGGTGGCCATCATCGGGATCAGCGCCCAGCCCAGGAACGCGGCGGATCCGCCCAGGACCACCACCATGCGAGCCATCTCCGGCTCGGTGTAGCTGAGGAAGAACAGTCCGGCGATCAGCAGGGCCAGCACGCCGATGGCGTACAGGCCGCCCAGGATCACGCCGACCAGCTGCCACGGGCTGCGCTTGAAGCCGTTGCGCAGCAGCGTCAGCTTCAGCCTTACGAGGTGCGCAACCACTCGAGCCCCTCCGCCTGGGTCCGGCCGCCGACCAGCTGGACGAATCGCTCTTCCAGGCTGGCACCGGCACGGACCTCGTCCACGGTCCCGGCCGCCAGCACATTGCCGCCGGCGATGACCGCCACGTGGTCGCACATGCGCTGGACCAGGTCCATGACGTGGCTGGAAACGATCACCGTTCCGCCGGAGGCCACGTAGTCGTGGAGGATGTCGCGGATGTTCGCGGCGGAGACCGGGTCCACCGCCTCGAACGGTTCGTCCAGCACCAGCAGCTTGGGCGCGTGGATCAACGCCGTGGCCAGCGCGATCTTCTTGGTCATACCGGCGGAATAGTCCACCACCAGGGTGCCGGCGTCATTGGTCAGGTCCATCGCCCGCAGCAGGTCCGGCACGCGCGCGGCCACCGTCTCCCGGTCCATGCCGCGCAGCAAACCGGCGTAGGTGACCAACTGCTCGCCGGTCAGCCGGTCAAACAGCCGCACGCCGTCGGGCAACACGCCCATCAGGCGCTTGGCCTTCAGCGGCTCCGCCCAGACGTCCACGCCGTGCACCCACACCTGGCCGTAGTCGGGCCGCAGCAGCCCGGTGGCCATGGAGAGCGAGGTGGTCTTGCCGGCGCCATTGGGGCCGACCAGTCCGTAGAAGGACCCGGCCGGCACGTCCAGGTTGACGCCGTTCACGGCGATCTTCTCGCCGAACCGCTTGGCCAGGCCGCGCACGGCCAGGGCGGGAACGGGGGCCTGGGTACCGTAGGCGGGAGCCGGGGCGTCAAAGGCGGGGGCCTGGGCACCGCCGGCCGGCACAGGCGGCTGGCCGGGGTTCTGGTCGTCCGGCTGCTGGGCCGGAGGCTGTGATGGGTGCGAAGTCATACTGCCACGCTAACAACGCGGCGAGCGCCTGAGCATCATCCGCAAGGACTAATAATTCTCCGCCACGGCGGCACGCTCGTACTGCGGCGCCCAGGCCAGGTCGTGACCCAGTTCGACGGCGGCGCGCTGCCACCAGTGCGGGTGGCGCAGTGCCGCGCGGGCCAGCAGTACGGCGTCGGCCGAGCCCTCCCTGATGACCGAGTCGGCCTGCGCCGGCGTGGTGATGAGCCCGACGGCGCCGGTCGGGACGCCGGTCTGGCGGCGGATGGCGGCAGCGAAGGGCACCTGATAGCCGGGGCCCAGCGGAATCGTCACGCCGTGTACCGCGCCGCCGCTGGACACATCCACCAGGTCCACGCCGCGGGCGGCCACCCGGGACACCACGTCGGCCACCGCTTCCGGTTCCAGGCCGCCGTCCGACCAGTCGCTGGCGGAGACACGCAGCAGCAGCGGCATGGCCTCCGGGATCACGCCGCGGACCGCGTCCACCACCTCTAGGAGCAGGCGCGCGCGGTTATCCGCCGAGCCGCCCCACTCGTCGGTGCGGGTGTTGACCAGCGGGGACAGGAACTGGTGCAGCAGATAGCCGTGGGCGCCGTGGATCTCGATCGTGTCGAAACCGGCCCAGACAGCACGGGTCGCGGCGTCGCGGAAATCGGCGACGATCTGCCGGATGCCTGCCGGATTTAGCGCCGCCGGCGCGGCGTAGCGGCCGAAAGCCTCGGCGGTCGGGCCGACGGCCTGCCAGCCGCCCTCGGCGTGCGGCACGGAACCGGATTCCGGGGCAAACGGCGGATAGGTCGAAGCCTTGCGCCCGGCGTGGGCCAGCTGGACGCCGATCTTGGTGTCCGCCGACCCGTAGCGGTGCACGAAGTCAGTGATCCGGCTCCACTCCTGCGCCTGCGCGTCGGTCCAGATGCCGGTGTCCTGCGGGCTGATCCGGCCGGTGGCGTTGACCGCCGTCGCCTCGGTAAGAATCAGTGCCGCGCCGCCGGCGGCGAACTGGCCCAGGTGCATCAGGTGCCAGTCGTTCGGCGTGCCGGGCGCATGGTCCCGGCGGACCGAGTACTGGCACATGGGAGCCACCCAGCCGCGGTGGGCCAGCTGCAGTCCGCGCAGCCGCATCGGCTCGAACAGGCCGCCGGCTGAAGCCTGCACCATTTAGAAGAGCGCCCGGGCCAAGGCCTGACGTGCCTTGGAGACCCGCGGATCGGCGCTGCCCACCACATCGAACAGCTCCACCAGCCGCGCCCGGGCCGCTTCCCGTTCGTCGCCGGCATGCCGGCTGATGAAGCCGACCAGCCGGGCGAACGCGTCCTCGACATGTCCGCCGGACACGTCCAGGTCGGCTACGGCCAACTGGGCCTGCAGATCGTCGGCCTGGTCGGCGGCGGCTCTACGCAGCTCGTTGGCGTCGGCTCCTTGGAGCCGCTCCAGCAACTGCACCTGGTACAGCCCGGTGCGGGCCTCGTTGTCGGCCGGCTGTTCGGCCAGCGCCTTCTGGTACGCCGCCGCTGCCCGGGCGTAGTCGCCGGCCTCGATGGCGTCGAAGGCTTCCTGATGCAGCGGCGGCAGCGGCTTCTCCTCCTCGACCGGAGCGTCCGCCGCGCCGGGAGCAGTGCCGGTCACGCCGTTGGCCTGGGCCACCTTGAGCAACTCGTTGACGAACTGCCGCAGCTCGTCGGCGGACGCTGCGCCTTGGAACAGCGGGATCGGCTGCCCCTTCAAGAGCGCGACGGCGGCCGGCACGCTCTGCAGCTGGAAGGCCTGGGCGATGCCGGGGCTGGCGTCGACGTCCACCCGGGCCAGGACAAACCGGCCGGCGAACTCGTTGGTCACCTCTGCCAAGGCGGAGGCCAACTGCTGCGCCAGGTCGCTCCACGATGCGGTCAACTCCACGATCACGGGAACCTGGGCGGAGAGTTGGACGAGCGCCTGGAAGCTCTGCTCGTTGACCTCGACGATGTAGCCTGCGGTGTCGCCGCCGCCCGCCGCCGGCGCCCCGGCGTCCGCGGCCGGCGCAGCCGAAGCCGGCTGCTGCGGCCTTTTCAGGGCCGACAGGTCAACGGCGCCGCGCAGGCTGACGGAAGACGGCGCGGGGCCCTGCTCTGGAGTTGGAGTGGTCATGACATCACACTAATACGTCTCGGTGGGCGTCCGGAATTGCGGGGCGGAAAGCGACGCCGCCCGGCCGGGTTTGTCCCGGCCGGGCCGACGCTACTTCAGCTTGGCGCCCACCAGGCCCTGGGCCACCCCGACCACGGTGAGCTCTTCATCGGAGCCGGCCGGCGGCACCCGCAGGAAGACGGCTTCGCTGTACGTCACGTCCACGCCTTCGGTGGTGGAGTCTTCCCCGGCCAGCGCAGCGAACTCGGGCGAGAGTTCCACGGTGGCGCCGGCTTCGGCCGGCACGCTCTTGGTCACCGACTTGATGTGGCCGAACACCACGGCGCCGCCGTCGGCCGTGCGCAGCGCGCTCAGCGACTTGTTGTCCACGCTGCGGCGGAAGGAGATGTCCGCGCTCTTGTTGGATTTGACCTGGTCCTTTTGGATCTTTTGGATCTGGTCGGAGAAGGTGTTCTTGCCAATCTTGTTCTGGTGTTTGCCGCTGTCCAGGTTTTCGGCAACCATCTTCACGGCTGCCTGCGGCGAGTAGAGCAGTCCGTCCGCGGCATCCAGCGGAACGGCCGGCGTGCCGCCGCTCTCGGTGGAGACCTGCGGGAATGTTGTTCCCGGCAGCATCTGCATCGCGCCCACCATCCGGTAGTTCGACCGGGGATCCTGCTGCGTCAACACGATCACCTGCGGCACCGGGTTGTCCTTGCCTTCGGTCACCGCCACCACGGTCCGCGGCCACTGGGCACTGGTGCTGACCATCGAGGCCAGGATCGGTCCCGCGGCCACGGGGACCGGAGCCGTCGCCTTGCCGTTTTCGGCCCGCACCGTGTAGTTGGCCTCGCGGACCGTCAGCGCCGCCCCGCCGACGCGCGGCTCCAGCTTGTCGGCGTCCCGGGCCTTGTCTGCATCTGATACCGACGCCGCCACCGAATCCATGATCCGGGTCAGCTGGCTCTCCAGCACGACCGGAGCGCCGGCGGCCTCCTCGGCATCCGGGGAAGCAGCTGCCTGTGCGGGCAGCACTGTGCCGGCGGCAAGCACGACGGCGGTGCCCGCCGCCGCCGCGGCCCGCAGACCGAGCGCGGGGCGGACCATCAGCGAACGGCGGCCGGAGGGACGGGAGTCCTCTTCCGGACTCTCCACACCGGGCTTGGCCGGTGCGGCTTCCTCAGCGCGGCCGGCCGGCACGGCGGCGTCGGTCACGGACTGCGGCGCGGTCTCCGGACCGGCGATGGTCCGCTTGTCGGTACCGCTGCCGGGGCCCGAGTCGTTGCCCGGCGCGTCGCTGCCCGGGGCCGGGCGGTTCGGACGGCGGGATACAACCGCCATCGCCACGCCGAGCACCACCAGCAGGGCGCCCAGGATGATCAGGGCAAGCGACCACGGAACGGACGTGTCGTTCGGCCAGGTCACGGTCACGTTGGTCGGAGCCGGCGCGCTGCCGTCGGAGGCCAGCAGGATGGACCACTCGCCGTCGGCCGGAGCCAGCCAACGGTGCTCGATGCTGCCCTCGGCCCGCTCCTCGCTCACCCAAAGGTCGGACCCGGCCGGATTCGGCACCTTGGCGTCGCCCTCGGTCACGGTCCCCTGGAGCTGGCCGTCCTCGATGCCGGTCAGGGAGGTGTGCGCGGCTTTCCCGACCCAGGCGTCGACGTCGCCTGCACGCCCGATGGCCAGGAGGAAGTCGCCGTCGGCCTCCACCGAAACGTCCACCTCTTCCTCGTGGACACCAAAGACTTCCGGTTCGATGACGGTTACCGGCGCGGTGGCGTCCGCCGTGTAGCTGGCGGATGCCCGCTCGGGCGGGGCCCAGACGGTGCGCTGGGCGATGCCCAGCGCGATGGCCAACAGTCCGATCACCATCAGGGCCACGGAAATCTTGAAACGCACAAAAATACCAATCGTCGATCGTGCAGGAAGGAAGGGCCGCGGGTCCGCCCAAGCCTTGAGGACCGGGCCGGTTGCCCGGCGTCGGTTAAACTTTATAACCCTATGGTAACGAACGGTCATGCGGTCCGGGCGAATCCGGCTTCCCTGCCGGCCCGACGACGTCCCCGTTGCCTGCACTCCTCCGCTCCGGCACGCCGTCATACTGGTAGTCTTTCGCTCAGAATTGACCGCATCCTGCGCCGTTGCTGCCTACCGCGACACAGAAGCGCCCGCCCGTAGCTTCAGCGGCTGCAGGCGAAGAGAGGGATGCTGCGTGAACGAACACGGGGACGGTCCGATGCCCGGTGCCGGCAACGGGCAGGATGCCGAAGACCATCGGGCTGCCGCCGAGTCACCGGCCGGACCAGCGGCCTCGGCGCCCGTGACGGCGGCACGCCAGCGTGCGGTCCTGAGCGCCCTCGGGCGCATCGGAGCCTCCATGCCCCGGGCCAGGCCCCGCGTCCGGTTCGAGATGCCGCCCGAGGCGGAGCTGCCGGCACCCTCGCCCGCCCAGCAGCTCGGCGCGGACATGTCCCCGGCGCGGCATCCGATCCATTTCGGCTTCATGGCAACGGTCGGCGTCGGTTTCGCCCTGCTGCTCTACTTTGTGCTCATCAACGTCGGTGCCTTGCTGGCCTGGATTACGGCGGCGCTGTTCATTGCCCTGGGGCTCGACCCGATCGTCCGCTGGCTGGAACGCAAGGGGCTCCCGCGGCCGGCCGGCGTCATCATTGTGGTGCTGATCTTGGCGGGGCTGGTGGCCGCCTTTATCTCCACGCTGATCCCGACCATCGTCAACCAGACCACCCAGATCGTGGCCAACGCCCCGCGCTATGTTAACGACTTCCTCAACTCGTCGTTCTTCCAGAGCATCGATCAGCAGTTCCAGGTCCGCGAACGCATTGACGTGGAACTGGCGAAGTTCTTTGGCAATTCCGCGAACGTCACCGGGATCTTCGGCGGTGTCCTCGGCGTTGGCAGTGCCGTCCTCCAGGGTGCGTTCGGGGCGCTGATCGTGCTGGTGCTCACGTTGTACTTCCTGGCGTCGCTTCCGGCGCTGAAAATATGGGCCTACCGGCTGGCCCCACGGTCCAGACGCCAGCAGGTGCAGCGCCTGTCCGAAGAGATCAGCAGCAGCGTGGGCAGCTACGTGATCGGCCAGGCCTGCGTGGCACTGATCAACGCAACGGTGGCCTTCATCGCCATGAGCATTGCCCAGGTGCCGTTCACCGCACTGCTGACCTTCGTCGTCGCCCTGCTGGCGTTCATCCCGCTGATTGGCGCGGTGATTGCCGGTGCGCTCGTCTCGCTGGTGGCCCTGACCGTGAGCTGGCAGACGGCGGCGCTGTTCGCCGTCATCTACTTTGCCTACCTGCAGATCGAGGCTTATTTCGTGTCGCCGCGCGTGATGCAGCGGGCTGTGGCGGTCCCAGGGGCGGTCGCGGTGATCGCGGTCATCGCCGGCGGCTCGCTGCTGGGGGTCCTCGGCGCGCTGATGGCGATTCCGGTCGCGGCATCGGTGATGCTGCTGCTCAAGGACGTCTTCATCGTGCGGCAGGACCGCGCCTGACAGCAGCTCAGCGGTAACGGAAACTGCGGGTCTGCCAACAGCGCGGGTGCCAGTGCCGCCGCTCGGCCAGCGCGGTTTCGCCGCCGAACAACGAGTCGGCGCGCCAGGCCACCAGGTGCTCGATTCCGGGGCCGATCGTCCGGTGGCAGCCCGGGCAGGTGTAGTCCTTGGCGGCGTTCGAGCCGGTGATCCGCCGGACGTTCCATTCCCCGTCGGGAGCGTTCTGGCGCTCGGGGATGCCGGCGCGGGCGCGGTCCAGGTCCAGTTCGCTTTCCCGGGTCCACTTGCTGCTGCCCGTCCCCGAACGGCGGCGCGGACGGTTGGATCGGGGCATGCCATCCATTCTGCCCCACCGCCGCGGCCCGGGCCGAACCACCCGCCCGGCAGAAGGTAAAGTGGCCTACTGTGCGTCTTGTCATTGCCCGTTGCTCCGTTGATTACATCGGCCGCCTCCGCGCCCACCTTCCGCTGGCCACCCGCCTGTTAATGGTGAAAGCGGACGGTTCCGTGCTGATCCATTCCGACGGCGGTTCCTATAAGCCGCTGAACTGGATGAGCCCGCCCGCCACGCTGCGCGTTGCCGAACCGGAGACCGACGACGCCCAGTCCGGAGTCCAGGAAGTCTGGCACGTCCAGCATGCCAAGAGCGATGACCGCCTGGTGATCAGCATCCACGAGCACCTGCACGAGTACAGCCACGACCTGGGCGTGGATCCCGGGCTGGTCAAGGACGGTGTGGAGGCCGACCTGCAGCGCCTGCTGGCCGAGCAGATCCACCGCCTTGGGCCGGGTCACACGCTGGTGCGGCGCGAGTACATGACGGCGATCGGACCGGTGGACATCCTGGCCCGCAACGCCGACGGCGGCACCGTGGCTGTGGAGCTCAAGCGTCGCGGCGACATCGACGGCGTGGAGCAGCTGACCCGCTACTTGGAACTGCTCAACCGCGATCCGCTGCTGGCCCCGGTCAAGGGGATCTTCGCCGCGCAGCAGATCAAACCGCAGGCGCGGGTGCTCGCCACCGACCGCGGCATTGCCTGCCTGACCCTGGACTACGACGAAATGCGCGGCGTGGACGACGCCGAGTCCCGCCTGTTCTGAGCCGGCGGCCGCCCCATCCGCTGCCGGGACGGCGCGCGGCCTAGAATCGGACCATGAGCTCCCCCGGGCAGGCTGGTCCGCAACCGCAGTACGTCCGGGGCCGGATCGTCTCGTCAGGAACCACGCTCGACGACGGTGTCGTCGCCTTTGCGGGCGACCGGATCCGCTACGCCGGCCCCGCCTCGCGCTTCGATCCCGCGGGCTGGCGCCAGGTGGACCTGCCGGCGGATAGCCTGTTGCTGCCCGGGCTGATCGACACCCACTGCCACGGCGCCTTTGGCGGAGACTTCTCCTCGGTCGATGAGGAGGGCGCCCGGCGCGCCGCCGACTTCCTGCATCGCAGCGGCACCACCACCGTGGTGGCCAGCGCCATGGCCGGTTCCCGGGACAGCATGCTGGCGGCCGTGCGGCTGCTGGGGGAACTGTCCCGCGAGGGCGTGCTGGCCGGCGTCCACGCGGAGGGGCCCTTTCTCTCGCCGGCCCGCTGCGGCGCGCAGAACACCGAATATCTGCTCGCACCGGACACCGGTGTCGCCGCCGGGCTGGTCGAGGCCGCCGGCGGGCAGCTGGTCTCGATGACCTATGCGCCGGAGTTGGACGGTGCCGACGAACTCGTTGATCTGCTCACGGCGCTCGGCGTGACGCCGTCGCTCGGGCATACCGACGCCGACGCCGCGAGAGCCGCCACGTCCCTGGTCCGGGCGGCGGAGGGGTTGGCGCGGGCCGGCCGGGACCGGTCCCGCCGGCGGCCGCTCGTCACGCACTTGTTCAATGCGATGCCGCCCCTGCACCACCGCTCCCCCGGCGCTGCGGCGGCCTGCCTGCGCGCCGCCTCGGCGGGGCGCGCCGTCGTCGAACTCATTTCGGATGGAATCCACCTGGATCCGGAGACCGTGCTGACCGTCTTCGAGCTGGTGGGCGGCGCCAACATCGTGTTGGTATCCGACGGGATGGCGGCCACCGGGCTGGGCGACGGCGGGTATGTGCTGGGCGCCAACGACGTGAGCGTCAGCGGCGGCGTGGCCCGGGTGGCCGCCAGCGGCGCGTTGGCGGGCGGCACGGCCACACTGCTGGACTGCGTCCGGAGCGCGGTCGCCGCCGGGGTCCCGCTTGAAACCGCCGTCTCCTCCGCCTCCGCCGTTCCGGCCGCGGTCCTGGGACTGGCGGCGGAAGCCGGAGCGCTCTCCCCCGGCTTCCGGGCCGATCTGCTGGTGACCACCGGAGACTTGGCCCTGACCGCGGTGTTGCGCGGGGGCCGCTGGCTCGATCCGCTGCCGCGCTGAACTTGACGGCAGCTCTGACCACGAATCGAACTCTTGCTTAATATTGGATTGAATCGCCCTTTGTACCGTTGACCGCCCATGTTGCTTATGTGATGCTTAACTCAGTCTTTGTGTAGGTGAGTTTTTCATGCTCGCAAGACGTGTTGCGAGTGTGAAGCTCCCTCAGCGCCCGGCCCGATGGCCTTGTTGTTCGGATCTTCCACGGAGTAACCGGGTTGGTACGAGGTGTACCGGCTTGATTTCTGTTTTACGATGAGGAGATTTAAATGGCACAGGGGACCGTCAAGTGGTTTAACGCGGAAAAGGGCTTCGGCTTCATCACTCCGGATGAGGCTGATGGAGATGTCTTCGTTCACTACTCTGAGATCCAGTCGGGCGGCTTCAAGACGCTCGATGAGAACCAGCGCGTGAACTTCGAGATCGGCCAGGGAGCCAAGGGCCCGCAGGCCACCGGCGTCACTGTCATCTAGTTTCGCTTCGGCACCGCGCGGCTCACGGCAGCGCGCCGCCAGCAGAACCCCTCCGGACGGATCCGGAGGGGTTCTGCCGTTTCCGGTGTCAGGCCGGCAACTTCGGTGGCCCCAGCCGGACCACATCTCCGCCCAAGGACCGCAGGTGCTCGTCGAACCGCTCGTAACCCCGGTCGATGTGCTCCACCCCGTGCACCTCGGTGGTCCCTTCCGCCACGAGCCCCGCGATCACGAGAGCGGCTCCGGCACGGATGTCGTTGGCCTCGACCGGGGCACCGGAAAGCTGCGGGACCCCTTTGATCAGAGCATGGTGCCCGTCCAGCCTCACCACCGCGCCCAACCGGGACAATTCGGCGGTGAACCCCCAGCGCGCTTCGAAGACATTTTCCGTGACCATGCCGTGCCCGTTGGCTACCGCGTTCAGGGCGACGACGAACGGCTGCAGGTCAGTGGGGAAGCCCGGATACGGCAGCGTGGAAACGTTGATCGGGGCCGGACGCTGCGGTCCTTCCACCGTGAAGCCGTCGTCCCGGCGGGTAATCCGGCAGCCGGCCTGCGCCAGCTTGTCCAGCACCACGGCCAGGTGGCCGGGATTGGACTTGGCTACATCCACGGTTCCGCCGGTGATGGCAGCGGCAAAGGCCCAGGTGCCGGCAACAATCCGGTCCGGCACGGTGCTGTGGCGCACCGGGTGCAGGCTTTCGACGCCGGTGACCACCAAGGTTGGAGAGCCGATCCCGTCGATCCGCGCGCCCATCGAAACCAGCAGGTCGGCAATGTCCGTAATCTCCGGTTCCCGCGCGGCATTGTCGATCACCGTCACTCCCCTGGCCAACGTTGCCGCCATCATCAGGTTTTCGGTAGCCCCGACCGACGGATACGGCAGCCGGTGGTGGGCGCCGTGCAGTCCGTCTGGCGCCTTGGCCACCAGATAGCCGTGGTCGATGCTGATCCGCGCACCCATTTGCTCCAGCCCGGCCCGGTGCATATCCAGTCCGCGGCTGCCGATGGCGTCTCCCCCGGGCAGCGCCACTTCGGCTTGGTGGCAGCGGGCCACCAGCGGGCCCAGCACGGAGATGGAGGCCCGCATGGCGCGGACCAGGTCGTAGTCTGCCTGGTGTGCCGGAGCCGCAGGAACGTCGATGTGGACGCTGGCCGCGTCGACGTCGTAGTCCACCGCGCAACCGAGCCGGCGCAGCAGTTCGGACATGATCCAGACATCCTGGATATCCGGCACATTGGTGATGGTGGATCGGCCCTCCGCCAGCAGCACTGCTGCCATCAGCTTCAAGACGCTGTTTTTGGCGCCCGAGACCTCCACCCGCCCGTTGAGCGTGCTGGGTCCGCGCACCACGATCACCTGATCCATGAATTCCATCCTACGGTTGTGTCACGGCTGTGCTGGTTAAACGGCTGACGGCGCGGCTCCCGGGGGAACCGCGCCGCCACTTTCAGGACTAGCGCCAGGTGCCGATGCCGATCACCGGTCCGGCTTCCAGCCAGGAAGACAGACCCGCGTAGACGTCGAACGTCATCGCCATCGACAGATCCTGTTTCTCATGCGTGAGCATCACGACGATCGCCCCGGGCTGGATCTTTGCCCGTTCGGCTTCGGTCGGTTGCCGCCATCCCTGCAGTTCCAGCGAGCTGCGCCGGAACCTATAGCGCGGCTTGGGGCTCAACGACAGCAGGCGCAACCATTCCAAATGCGTGTCCGTATAACGACAAACCCCCATCTGCCAGCTGCCGGGCAGCATGGTGATGGAGGCGTCGAAGGTGCCCAGAGTGCGCCGCAATTGATAGCGGCGCACTCCGAAGGCAATCAGTGCCAACACCAGCAGCAGGAAGACTGCTGCCAGGACGGCGAACGTGATGTCGAGACCGTTCACCGGCGGCTAGCGGGTCGCCGTAGCCTCGTCGCCAACCGTCGCATTGTCCGCGACGATGACAACCCGGTTGCTGTCGACGGAGAAGAACCCGCCGTCGACATTCACGGTGATGCGGTCACCAGAGACAGGCTCGATGGCCAGCTCGCCGGCGGCCAGGACTGCCAGCACCGGGGTGTGCCCGGGCAGGATCCCGATCTCGCCGTCGCTGGTCCGCGCCTTGACCATTGTTGCCTGGCCGGACCACACGAAGTGGTCCGCGGCGACAATCTCAACTTCCAGTTCAGCAGAAATATTAGCCACAGGCCTTACTTCCCGGTCTGTTCCTGGATCTTGGCCCACTGACGCTCAACGTCGTCCAGGCCGCCCACGTTGAAGAAGGCCTGCTCGGCGATGTGGTCGAGCTCGCCGTCGCAGATGGCCTTGAAGCCTTCCACGGTGTCCTTGATGGAAACCGTGGAACCCTCGACGCCGGTGAACTGCTTGGCGGTGTAGGTGTTCTGCGACAGGAACTGCTGAATGCGGCGGGCGCGGGCGACGACGATCTTGTCTTCTTCGCCCAGTTCATCGATGCCGAGGATGGCAATGATGTCCTGCAGTTCCTTGTTCTTCTGCAGGATCTGCTTCACGCGGACAGCGGTGTTGTAGTGGTCGTGTCCGATGTACTGCGGATCCAGGATGCGCGACGTCGAGGTGAGCGGATCCACGGCCGGGTACAGGCCACGCGAGGCGATTTCACGGGAAAGTTCCGTGGTCGCATCCAGGTGGGCGAAGGTGGTCGCCGGAGCCGGGTCGGTGTAGTCATCCGCGGGGACGTAGATGGCCTGCATCGAGGTGATCGAGTGACCCTTGGTGGAGGTGATGCGTTCCTGCAGCACGCCCATCTCGTCGGCCAGGTTCGGCTGGTAACCCACGGCAGAAGGCATACGGCCCAGCAGCGTGGAGACCTCGGAACCGGCCTGGGTGAAGCGGAAGATGTTGTCAATGAACAGCAGCACGTCCTGCTTCTGCACATCGCGGAAGTACTCCGCCATGGTCAGGGCAGACAGGGCCACGCGCAGACGCGTTCCCGGCGGCTCATCCATCTGGCCGAACACCAAAGCGGTGTCCTTGAGCACGCCGGCTTCTTCCATTTCCACCCAGAGGTCGTTGCCCTCACGGGTACGCTCGCCAACACCGGCGAACACGGAAGTACCGCCGAAGTTGCGGGCCACACGGGTGATCATTTCCTGGATCAGCACGGTCTTGCCCACGCCGGCGCCGCCGAACAGGCCGATCTTGCCGCCCTTGATGTACGGGGTCAGCAGGTCGATCACCTTGATGCCGGTCTCCAGCATCTCGGTGGAGCCTTCCAGCTCGGCGAAGTTCGGTGCCTTGCGGTGGATCGGCCAGCGCTCGGTGATTTCCAGCTGGGATGCTTCGACGTCCAGCGGCTCGCCCAGGACGTTGAAGATGTGGCCCTTGACGCCGTCGCCCACGGGCACGGTGATCGGGGAGCCGAGGTCCTGCACTGTGGTGCCGCGGACCAGTCCGTCGGTAGCCTGCAACGAGATAGCGCGGATCAGGTTGTCGCCCAGGTGCTGCGCGGTCTCGAAGGTGATGGTGCGGGTCTCGCCGTTGAGGGTGATCTCAGCGGTGAGGGCGTTGTACATTGCGGGGATTGCGTCCGCCGGGAATTCGACGTCGACAACCGGGCCGATGACACGGGCGATACGGCCGGTAGCGCCCGTAGCGACGGAACCGGTTCCGTGCTCGATGGTTTGGGCAGTCATCTTTCTCACTTCTCAGTTTCGATGGCGTGGTTTATGTGTGCTATTGCTGCAGGGACTGGTTAGGACGCTGCCAGGGCGTCCGCGCCACCGACAATTTCGGTGAGTTCCTGCGTAATCTCTGCCTGACGCGCGTTATTGCGCAGACGCGTGTACTTCTCGATCAGGTCCGTAGCGTTGTCGCTTGCGGACTTCATCGCTCGCTGGCGGGCGGCAAGCTCGCTGGCCGCAGCCTGCAGCAATGCCGCGAAGATACGCGATTCGATGTAGCGCGGCAGCAGTGCGTTCAGAACCTGTTCGGGCTCCGGCTCATACTCGTACAGCGGCAGCAGGTCGGTCTCCGCGGTGGCCTCTTCTTCCACAACCTCCAGCGGCAGCAGTCGGATGACCGCGGGCTCCTGGACAACCATGGACTTGAAGCGGGTGTAGACGATGTGAATCTCGTCCACGCCACCGTCTTCGAACGGCGTGTTGAAGTCGGAGAGCAGTTCCTCGCCGATCTCGCGGGCGGTGCTGAACTCCGGAGAGTCCGTGCCGCCCGTCCACACCTGCTGGTACGGGATGTTCCGGAAGTCGAAGTAGGCCTGCGCCTTGCGGCCGACCAGGTAGTGGCGGACTTCCTTGCCTTCTCCGTGAAGCAGCTCGGTCAGCGACTGGGCCTGCTTCAGCACGGACGCGGAGTACGACCCCGCCAGACCGCGGTCGGAGGTCAGCACGAGCACGGCGGCCCGGCGGATCTGCTCCGGCTCGGTGGTCAGCGGATGGTCGATCTCGGACTGCGAAGCCACAGCAGAAACGGCACGGGTGATCGCATTGGCGTACGGCATCGAAGCCGCGACACGGCTGCGGGCCTTGCCAATGCGTGAGGCGGCGATCAGCTCCATCGCCTTGAAGATTTTCCGCAGCGACGAAGTCGATGCGATCTTCTGGCGGTAGACCCTAATCTGGGCTCCCATACTCTTCCTTTCCTCGTCCTCGGCGGCCGGGCGGGACCGCGGTGTGGTCCCGCCCGATCAACGAAGATGAATTAGCGCTTCTGCTTGACGATCTGTTCCTGGGCGACTTCGTCTTCGGCCAGGGGGTCGTGCTCTTCGCGGCCGGCGCCAACCAGACGGCTGTCACCCTCCCCGAAGAAGCCCTGCTTGAAGTCGGCAATCTGCGACTTCAACTCGTCCACCGTGGAATCCTCGAGCAGGTTTGTCTGCGCGATGGTCGTCAGGACCGAGCTGCGGTGCTTCAGGTGCGAGAGGAAGTCCGCCTCGAAGCGAGTGACGTCCTCGACCGGAACATCGTCCAAGTAGCCGTTGGTACCGGCCCAGATGGAGACAACCTGGTCTTCCACCGGGTACGGCGTGTACTGGCCCTGCTTCAGCAGTTCCATCAAACGGGCACCGCGGGTCAGCTGCTGGCGTGACGCGGCGTCCAGGTCTGACGCGAACATGGCGAATGCCTGCATGTCGCGGTACTGGGCCAGGTCCAGCTTCAGGGTGCCGGAGACCTTCTTCATCGCCTTGACCTGTGCTGCACCACCCACGCGGGAGACGGACACGCCGACGTCCACGGCCGGACGCTGGTTGGCGTTGAACAGGTCGGACTGCAGGAAGATCTGGCCGTCCGTGATGGAGATGACGTTGGTCGGAATGTAGGCCGAGACGTCGTTTGCCTTGGTTTCGATGATCGGCAGGCCGGTCATCGAGCCTGCGCCCAGTTCGTCGGAGAGCTTGGCACAACGCTCCAGCAGGCGGGAGTGCAGGTAGAACACGTCGCCCGGGTAGGCCTCGCGTCCCGGCGGGCGGCGCAACAGCAGCGACACGGCGCGGTAGGCTTCGGCCTGCTTGGAGAGGTCATCAAAGATGATCAGGACGTGCTTGCCGCCGTACATCCAGTGCTGGCCGATGGCCGAGCCGGCGTAGGGCGCCAAGTACTTGAAGCCGGCCGGGTCGGACGCGGGCGACGCCACGATGGTGGTGTACTCCAGCGCGCCCTTGTCTTCCAGGGTCTGGCGGACGGCAGCGATGGTCGATGCCTTCTGGCCGATGGCGACGTAGATGCAGCGGACCTGCTTGCTGACGTCGCCGGACTCCCAGTTGGCCTTCTGGTTCAGGATGGCGTCGACGGCGATGGCGGTCTTGCCGGTCTGGCGGTCGCCGATGATCAGCTGGCGCTGGCCGCGGCCGATCGGGATCATGGCGTCGATGGCCTTCATGCCGGTCTGCAGCGGTTCGTGCACGGACTTACGCTGGGTGACGCCCGGAGCCTGCAGCTCCAGCGCACGGCGTTCGGTCGACTCGATCGGGCCCTTGTCGTCAATCGGGTGGCCCAGCGGGTCCACGACACGGCCCAGGTAGGCGTCGCCGACCGGCACGGACAGGATCTCACCGGTGCGGTGGACTTCCATGCCTTCTTCGATGCCGGTGAATTCGCCGAGGATCACCACGCCGATTTCGCGGGTGTCGAGGTTCTGGGCCAAGCCCAGGACGCCGTTTTCGAAACGCAGCAGTTCGTTCGCCATGGCCGAGGGAAGGCCCTCGACACGGGCGATGCCATCGCTGGTGCTGGTCACGTGGCCGACTTCGACCCGCTCGGCGCTTCCGGGTTCATAGGACGCCGCGAACTCGTTCAGCGCATTGCGGACGTCGTCGGCGTTGATGGTCAATTCGGCCATCTGCAGTCCCTGCTCTCCTGTGTTTATGATCATCGCTTGGTGCGCGATGACCGGTGTGTAATTCAGTCTGTGTGAGGCTTCCGGTCCCAGTCTCCGTGAGGAAACTACACCGTGAGACTCCTGCGGAGTTCAGCCAGGCGGGAGATCACGGACGCGTCCACAACCTCGTCCCCGACCATGACCCGCACGCCGCCAACCAGTCTCGGATCAACGTTGACGTTCATCTTCAGTGCGCGGCCGTACAGCCGGTCGAGGCCGGCCTGCAGGCGGGTCGCCTGTTCGCTGGTCAGCGGACGGGTGACGCTGACCTCAGCGATCCAGCGCTGTTGGCGCTTGGCCACCAGCTGGACGAACCGCTCTACCAGTGCCGTGGGCTTGATGCCGCGCGGTGCGGACACCGCCTGCCGGATCAGCAGCTGGGCTGCGGGACCCGCGCCCGGCACCAACTGCAGTGCCAGGGCCGTCTTGGCTTCGTCCGAAGCCTGGGGCTCAACCAAAGCGCGCTGCAGGTCGTGATCCGACCCGACAATGCGGTTGAACGCGAACAGGTCGCTCTCCAGACCTTCGAGTCCGTCAACACCCTGGCCCTTGTTCTCTGCAACAGCGACGGCGGTGGTGGCCGCCAGGGTCTCCAAGGCGTCCCCGATGTCGCGCGCGGAGGCCCACCGCGAGGCAGCCAGCGAGGTGACGATGTCCCGGGCATCCGCCGAGACCTTCCCCTCGAGGAGGCGGCCGAACATGTCGGCCTTCTCTTTGCTGTCGCGCGACGGATCGGTCAGGGCACGGCGCAGTCCGGCATTGCTGTCCAACACGCCCAGGACCCCGAAGAGTTCCTCGGCCAGGGACAGCGAAGCGGTGGGAAGCTTAGCTTCCAGCTCCTGCAGTGCCGCTTTCAGCGACTCGCTCGATACACCGGCCATTATTTAGCAGCACCTGCACTCTGGGACTCAAGGTCGGCAAGGAAACGGTCCACGACGCGCGCGGAACGCTCGTCGTCATTGAGCGCTTCGCCAACGATCTTGCCAGCCAGTTCGGTCGCCAAGGATCCGACCTCGCTGCGCAGTGAAGTCACCGCAGCCTGACGCTCGGCGTCAATCTGGACCTGGGCCTGCTCGCTGATGCGTGCGGCTTCGGACTGTGCCTTCTCCTTCAGCTCCGCCAGGATCTGGGCGCCTTCGGCGCGGGCGTCCTCACGGATGCGGTTGGCTTCCGTGCGGGCCTCCGTCAACTGCTGCTTGTACTCGTCCAGTGCAGCGCTGGCTTCGGCCTGAGCTGCCTCCGCCTTAGCGATCCCGCCCTCGATGGCTTCGGTCCGCTCTGCAAACGTCTTCTCAAACGTCGGAACGACGAACTTGGCGACGATGTACATGAGGATCGCGAAGCCGATCAACGTGACGAGGATTTCCCAGACGTTAGGGATCAGAGGGTTAGCACCCTCCGCGGCGGCGAGGATCATTGCCTGATTCATATCTCACCCGTCCTATCTATTCGGTGTGGATGGTTCGCGTTGCCTTGATTAGAGGACGAACGCGAACACCAGACCGAGGATGGCCAAAGCTTCAGTCAGCGCCAGGCCCAGGAACGCGATCGGCTGCAGCACGCGCTGTGCCTCCGGCTGGCGGGCAACGCCGTTGATGTAAGCAGCGAACACGAGACCCACACCGATGGCACCGCCGATAGCGGAGAGACCGTAACCGACGAGGTTGATATTGCCTTGGATGTTGCCTTCCATTTTTTTCCTTTCAAGATGCCCTAGGGGCAGGTTGTTGGTTAAGGTTCTTCCCCAGAGGGGAAATTTAGTGTTCCTCGGCCAGGGAGCCTTGGATGTAGATCGCGGTCAGCAGGACGAACACGTAGGCCTGCAGAACCTGGATCAGGATTTCGAAGAAGTACATGCCCACGCCGCCGGCGAGGGTGAGGATGCCCAGTGGCTTCAACCAGAAGTCGGCATCCACCAGCAGGAACTGGGTGCCGGCAGCGGCCAGCATGATGATCAGGTGGCCGGCCAGCATGGTGGCGAACAGACGCAGGCTGTGCGTGACCGGGCGGACCAGGAAGGTGGAGATGATCTCGATCAAGACGACCAGCGGCAGGATGGCCTTCGGCACACCGGAGGGCACCACGGCCAGCTTGAAGTAGCCGATGCCGTGCTTCTTGATGCCCAGAATGATCCACGTGAAGTAGACGATGCCGGCCAGGGCGTAGGCGGTGCCCACATGGGACGTGGTCGGCATCTGGATCAGCGGAATGGAGCCGAAGAGGTTGTTCACCAAGATGAAGAAGAACAAGGAGAACAGCAGCGGCACGAACGGCTTGAAGTCGCGCTCACCGATGATGTCCTTACCCACCGAGTTGCGGACGAAGTTGTAGCTCATTTCGCCCAGGTACTGCAGCTTGCCCGGGACAAGCTGGCGGCGGCGGGCCGCCACGATGAAGAACCAGGAAATCAAAACGACGGACAGCAGGACCAGCAGCATTTGCTTGCCGAAGCCCTCGCCGTACGGTGCCATCCACGGAAGAATCTCCGGGAGGTGCATGTCTTCGAGGGTCGGTGGGACGAAGCCACCTTCATTAGCGGCCGCCGGAAGCGCAAGCGCGATCAACGCGTTTCCTCTCTGCAGTGTCCATCTTTGGGCGTTTCAGGGTGGGTCGCCGTCAAGGCATGCCACCATATGAAGTTTTCTGACATTTAGGTGTGGTCCCCCGGGCCGCCCTCATGGCGACGCCGAGCGCCGCGCGTGAGCTTGTGTTTGCGGGCCAAGTAATATCCGCCTCCAGCGCCAAGAACGGCGCCGGCGAAAATCAGCCAGCGGGTATCCAGCAGATAGTCCAAGCCCCAGCCTATCAAACCCCAGGCGATGATCCCGCCAACTATATAGGTCAGGACGGTGTTGCCGCCCTGATAGGTGGAGTCGTCGCCGGGACCGTTATTCGTAGGGCTGGATGAGTCTTTAGCCGCCATGGGAGGACTCCCCCTTAGCCTGCTGCTGACGGTCTTCCGGCGCCGGCTCGGGATCGGCGTACAGCTGATGCCTGGTGCGCGAAAAAGCGAACACTTCTGCCGCCTGCCACACGATCACGGCGGCAACCGCCGCGACAAAGAACCAGGTCCGCTCCAGCCAGTCCGGCGTTCCGAGGAGGAACAAGGCGGCGCCGAATCCCACCACTTTGATGACGTAGGTGGCGATGAAGGCTCCGATGGCTCCGGAGGGGTTCGACCGGCCCACGAAATGGCCCACCAGCAAACTAATGGCGAAGAACAGCATCACCAGCAGGGCACCGAGCAGGGCGCTCAGCGCACCTACTGCGCCGGCCACGAGGGCCGACACCGCGATGATCAGCACGGCGGCTGCGCCGCTTGCCACCACGGAAGCGCGGAGGATCTTCAGCCAAGGCGACCGGGTCGGACCGGATGCGACGATGGCTCCGCCGGCGGCAGCAGTGCCGTCGTGGCGGGATGCGCGCATTGGATTATCCGTTTCGGTCGCAGGCGAAGTGAGCTGGCCGGAACCGGCCGGAATAATTCTACATGAGATAGAACTGGGCGGCGATTCAGGGCCGGCTGTTACGCAGCCGGGCCGGCAGCGTTCGATGAGCGTCGGCTGAAAACCACCGGCGAACGCAGGTAGAACACCACCACGGCGGCGCCTGCCACGATTGCGGCAGCCTTGCCCATCAGGTCCGCTTCGGCGGCCAAGTACCCGCACAAACCGGTCAACAGCGAGCACCCGGTGACCAGCAGCGCCGACTGCAGGTGGCTGAAGCCCACGTCCGTCAGCCGCTGGTAGGCGTGCGTGCGGTGCGGCGCGTACCACCGCTCCCCCGCACTGATCCGGCGCAGCAGCGTGGCGAGAGTGTCCGCCAGGTAGATGGCCACCGGCCCCAACAGGTACTCGGCGGGCACTCCGTCCAGGAAAGCGGTCATGCCGAGCATGGCCAGCGAGGCTCCCAACAGGTAGCTGCCGACGTCGCCCAGGAAGACGTTGCCCCGCCCCAGATTCCACGGCAGGAACGCCACGAACGCGGCAGCCACTACCGCACCGCCCACCACCAGCCAGCCGTGGCCGGTGACTGCCCCGGTTGCGGCGAACATCAGCCCCACGGCGGTGCCGTGCAGCCCGGAGATCCCGTTGACGCCGTCCATGAAATTGGCAATGTTGATGTACGCGGCCAAGGCCAGCGCGCCCAGCGGCAGCCACCACCACGTCTGGCCGGTGAGTTCGATGGCCAGCGCGGTTCCGCCGGCGCCGATGCCCAGTTGCAGTGCGGCCCTGCCGCGGATGGACAGCCCGCGGAAGTCCTCGACCCAGCCCAACAGTGCGGCCGCCGCGGCCACGACGGCAACCGCGAGCAGCAACTGCGGTGCTTCCGCGGCACCGCCGAGGCCGGCAATCAGGAGCCCGGCCAGCAGGCCGACGGCCACAGTGATGCCGACGCCGCGCACCACCGCCCGCGTGTGTGAAGAACGTTCGTTCGGCACATCGAGTACCCCGTGCCGTTTGAGCAGCGGGATCAGCGCGAACGGCAGCAGCAGGCTCAACAGAAGGGCCGCCGCGACGGCCAGCACGGCCGTGATCACGAGGCCCGCTCCCGCCCGTCGGACTCAAGATCGTCGTCGGGGGCAACCGCCAGCGGGACGGTGTCCAGCGCACCGGTCGATGCGGAGACCAGATGCTGCCGGCTCTTCCAGTCGGTCAGGCTCATTCGGTCCGGATCAAGTCCCTCGATGCTCGCGTGCGAGATCTTGGGGTGCAGCGGCCGCGAATCGGTCTCGCCCTCCCCGATCAGGTCCTCGTGCAGCTTTTCTCCCGGGCGCAGTCCGGTGAAGACGATCTCGACGTCCCGGCCGGACATGGCGATCATCCGCTCGGCAACATCCAGGATCCTCACCGGTTCGCCCATGTCCAAAATCAACACTTCGCCGCCGGTTCCGATGGCGCCGGCCTGGATCACCAGCTGGCAAGCTTCCGGGATGGTCATGAAGAACCGGGTGGCCTCGGCGTCGGTAACGGTGACCGGACCACCCTTGCGGATCTGCTCGCTGAACAGCGGCAGGACCGATCCGCGGCTGCCCAGCACGTTGCCGAACCGGACGGAGACGTACTTCAGTCCGGTTTGCTGCGCGACCCAGGCTGTCAGCTTCTCGGCTACCCGCTTGGAGTGGCCCAGCACGGTGGTGGGGTTGGCGGCCTTGTCCGTGGAAACATTGACGAAAGTCTCGACCCTGGCAGCGCGTGCAGCACGCAGCACGTTCAGCGAGCCGAGCACATTGGTCTTCCAGGCTTCCTCCGGATACTGCTCCAGCAGCGAGACGTGCTTCAGCGCCGCAGCGTGGAACACCACTTCCGGCTTGCGGTCCAGGAAAATGGTTTCGAGCGCAGCGGCGTCGCGGATGTCGGCCAGCACGGTGTCCTTGCCCGTGAGCAGACCCTGGCCGGTGATGGAAATCTGGGTGCCCTGCAAGCCTGTCTCGTCGCGGTCCAGCATGATCAGTTCCGCCGGTTGGAAGGCGTGGATCTGCCGGCACAGCTCGGAACCAATGGACCCGCCGGCGCCGGTCACGAGCACCCGCCTACCGGTCACGTAATGGGCGATCTCTTCCACGTGGATATCCACCGGCTGGCGCCCGATCAGGTCTTCAATCGCCACTTCGCGGAAGGAAAAGTCCTGCCGTCCGGTCAGCATGTCCTTCAGCGGCGGCACCACCAAGACCCGCACGTTCAGGCCCGCGATGGTGTCGGAGATTTTGCGCATCTGCACGGAGTCGATGTCCGCGATCGCCACGAGCAGCACGGTCGCATGGGTGCGCTGCACGATCTCCGGCAGGTCTTCCATCCTGCCCAGGACCGGAACGGACGCGATGCGCAGGTGCTTCTTGGCCGGATCGTCGTCGATCAACCCCACCGGCAGCCACGGCGAGGCGGGATCGTTGCTCATCCGGGTCACGATGTTGTTGCCCACAAAACCGGCGCCGAAAATCAGCGTCCGTTCGGCCTGTTCGCCCGGCTTGGCCTTGCTTTCCACATACATCCGCTTCAGGTAGCGCACCGCCGCCATGAACAGACAGGCAAAGGGGAACGCAATCAAGCCGGTCCCGCGTGCGATGCCGAGCGAGATGCCGAACGTCAGCAGTCCGAGGGTCAGGATCACCGACACCGAGATGGTCACCATGACCAGCAGCTTGGCCTCGTGGAAACTGCCGAAACTATAGCGTCCCTTGTACAGCGCGAAGGCTGACCCGACGGCCACCTGAGCCGCTATTGCCAGCGCGCACAGCAGGATGATGCCGGGAATCTTGGCAGCACTCAGCGCCATCTCGTAGCGCAGGAAAACGGCCAGCAGAATCGCTACGACCCAGGCCAGCGAGTCCAGCAGGATCTGCGACCACAGCCACAGGGCTCGGTCGCTGCTGGCCGTTTTGCCGGCCGGAAGAGCGGAAGCGCGGCTCATGCTTCCACCGTCTCCCCGAGGCCCAGGACATCCGGGACGACGGTGCGCAGGGTTTCCAGGCTGATCGTGCCTTCGCGCACCACGCGCAGCGGGCTGGAAGTGCAGTCCACGATGGTGGAGGGCACCGCCGTCGCACCTTCGGCCGGACGAAAACCGTCTTCCAAATAGACGTCCACCGACTCGGCCAACTGCTCCATGGCCTGCGCGGCCGTCTGCGCCGAGGGTTGCCCGGTGCGGTTCGCGGAGGAGACGGCCAACGGTCCGGTGGCCGCCAGCAATTCCAGCGCAAGCTCGTCGTCGGGCATGCGCAGGGCCACGGTGCCCTTGGTTTCACCCAGGTCCCAGGTCAGCGACGGCTGGGCCCGGAAAATCAGCGTCAGGCCGCCCGGCCAGAAGGCATCGGCGAGGGCGCGGGCCTCGGCGCTCACGTCGGTGGCGAGGCCGTCCATGGTCTGCGGCCGCGGCACCAGCACCGGCGGCGGCATTTTCCGCCCGCGGCCCTTGGCGGCCAGCAGGGTGGCCACCGCCTGGGGCGAGAACGCGTCGGCGGCGATCCCGTAGACCGTATCGGTGGGCATGACAACACACTGCCGGTCTGCGAGGGCGGCTTGTGCTGCCGCCAGTCCCTCGCTGCGGTCTGCGGCGTCGGTGCAGTTGAACGTGGTGCTCACAGTTTCATTGTTCCATTCTCATAACCGTCGAGCGGACGTGGCCCGCTCGCGCCCGGTTAGATCGTACTCGGTAGCCACCTGCTGCCAGCATCCGGCAGCCTGCAGGAGGGACAGCACCGCTGCGGCCTGGACCTCGGCATGCTCCATGATGAAGTAGCCGCCGGGCTTCAGCAGCCGCGCGGCGGTTGCCGCGGTGGCGGCCGGCAGTTCCATCCCGTCCGCTCCCCCGCCGTAGAGCGCCATCTGCGGATCGTGCTCGGCGACCTCGGGCTCGCGCGGGACCGCTTCGGCGGGAATGTAGGGCGGATTGGACACGACGACGTCGAAGGTTCCGTCATGCTCGGACAGTGCGGTGCGCAGGTCATCCCTGAGCAGGGTGACCCCCAGCGGTGCCAGGTTCCGCTCGGCCCAGGCATGCGCCAGGTCGCTCAGCTCCACCGCGTAGACCATGGCCGAGGGCACTTCGCTGGCGACGGCGGCGGCGATGGCGCCGGAGCCGGTGCCCAGGTCCACCACCTTGGCCGCCGGCAGGGCCAGCGCCTGGTCGATCGCATGCTGGGCGACGGTCTCGGTCTCCGGCCGCGGCACGAAAACGCCCGGTCCCACCTGCAGTTCCAGGTGCCGGAAGAAGGCCCGGCCGGTGATGTGCTGCAGCGGAACCCGGGTGGCACGTTCGGCCACCAGGTCTTCGAGGCCGTCCGGGGACTCCGCGTCCATCAGCGCCAGCGCACGGACGCGCCCCAGCGAGACGCCCAGCAGGTGGGCGGCGAGCAACTCGGCGTCCACCCGCGGCGAAGGAACGCCGGCCTCGGCCAGCCGCGCGGCGGCGGCGGAGAGGGCGTCGGCAAGATTCGTGCCGGGCACCGCTGGCTAGTTTTCCTCGCCCAGGGCGGCCAGCCGGTGTTCCTCGTCCGCCTGGATGGCCGACTGGATCACCGGTTCCAGTTCGCCGTTCATCACCGCGTCCAGGTTGTAGGCCTTGTAGCCGGTGCGGTGGTCGGCGATCCGGTTTTCCGGGAAGTTGTAGGTGCGGATGCGTTCGGACCGGTCCATGGTGCGGATCTGCGACTTGCGGGTCTCGGAGTTTGCGGCGTCGATCTGCTCCTGCTGGTGGGCCAGCAGCCGCGCACGGAGCACCCGCATGCCGGCCTCACGGTTCTGCAGCTGCGACTTCTCGTTCTGCATCGCCACCACAATGCCGGTGGGCAGGTGGGTGATGCGCACTGCCGAGTCGGTGGTGTTCACGGACTGGCCGCCGGGGCCCGAGGAACGATACACATCGATCTTCAGGTCGTTCTGGTGGATGTCCACTTCTTCCGGCTCATCCACTTCGGGAAGCACCAGGACGCCCGCGGCGGAGGTGTGGATGCGGCCCTGCGATTCGGTCACCGGAACACGCTGCACGCGGTGCACGCCGCCCTCGAACTTCAGCCGGGCCCATACGCCTTCGGCCGGGTCGTTGGAGTTGCCCTTGATGGCCATCTGGACGTCCTTGTACCCGCCCAGATCGGACTCCGTCGCGGAGATGATTTCGGTCTTCCAGCCGCGCGATTCCGCGTAACGCATGTACATCCGCAGCAGGTCGCCCGCGAACAGTGCCGCCTCGTCGCCGCCCTCGCCGCCCTTGACCTCGATGATCACGTTGCGGGCGTCGTCCGGATCGCGCGGGATCAGCAGCCGCCGGAGCCGTTCCTGGGCGGTCTCGAGTTCGGCCTCCAGGCCCGGCACCTCGGCCGCCAGTTCCGGATCCTCGTCGGCGAGTTCGCGTGCCGCTTCAAGATCGTCCGACAGGTGCGACCAGCGCTTGTGCGCCTCCACAATGCCGTTCAGCTCCGCGGACCGCCGCCCCAGCTTCCGCGCACGCGCCTGGTCGGCATAGACAGCAGGGTCGCTCAATTCCTTCTGCAACTGGGCATGCTCATCCAGCAGCCCCTGAACGGACTCAAACATCTTCAAACCTCTTTCGACTCACAACAAGTCTAAATAGCAACCACAAGGACGGGCAGGGCAAGGTGACTTAATAGCAACAGCCGCTCAAAATATGCCGGCCAGGGAGTGGCTTCGGGCCTATCGGAGCGCGGAGGACGCGGGCCGAAGGGCCGTGGCCTCCGCGCGTAGGGGCGGGGCCGGCATATTTTGAGCGGCTAAACCAGCTACTTGTCGTTCTCAGCCTTCGAGCCGAGCGTCGTCTTCTGGACCTGCATCAGGAACTCCACGTTGGACTGCGTTTCCCGGATCTTGCCGGTGAGCAGTTCCAGCGCCTGCTGGGTGTCCAGCCCGGAGAGAACGCGGCGCAGGCGCCACATGATCTTGACCTCTTCGGACGAGAGCAGGTTCTCCTCGCGGCGGGTGCCGGAGGCGTTGACGTCGACGGCCGGGAAGATGCGCTTGTCGGCCAGCGAGCGGGACAGGCGCAGTTCCATGTTGCCGGTGCCCTTGAATTCCTCGAAGATGACCTCGTCCATCTTGGACCCGGTCTCCACCAAAGCAGTGGCAAGGATGGTCAGGGAGCCGCCGTTTTCGATGTTGCGGGCGGCACCGAAGAAGCGCTTCGGCGGGTACAGCGCGGACGAGTCCACGCCGCCGGAGAGGATGCGGCCGGACGCCGGTGCGGCCAGGTTGTAGGCGCGGCCCAGGCGGGTCATCGAGTCCAGCAGGACCACCACGTCCATGCCCATTTCCACCAGGCGCTTGGCGCGCTCGATGGCCAGTTCGGCCACCGTGGTGTGGTCATCGGCGGGTCGGTCGAAGGTGGAGGCAATGACCTCGCCCTTGACCGTGCGCTGCATGTCGGTGACCTCTTCAGGCCGCTCGTCCACCAGCACCATCATGAGGTGGACCTCAGGGTTGTTGGTGGTGATCGCGTTGGCGATGGACTGCAGGATCAGAGTCTTGCCGGCCTTCGGCGGGGAGACGATCAGGCCGCGCTGGCCCTTGCCGATCGGGGCCACCAGGTCGATGACGCGGGGGCCGATCTTCTTCGGCTCGGTCTCCAGGCGCAGGCGCTCCGAGGGGTAGAGCGGAACCAGCTTGGTGAAGTCCACGCGGTCCTTGTTGTCTTCCACCGGCTTGCCGTTGACGGAGGTGAGCTTGACCAGCGCGTTGAACTTCTGCCGGCTGCTCTGGCCGCCCGAATCGCCGTCGCGCGGGGCGCGGATGGCGCCGACGACGGCGTCGCCCTTGCGCAGGTTGTACTTCTTGACCTGGGCCAGCGAGACGTAGACGTCGTTCGGTCCGGGCAGGTAGCCGGAGGTGCGCACGAAGGCGTAGTTCTCCAGCACGTCCAGGATGCCGGCGACGGGCAGCAGCACGTCGTCTTCGGAGACCTCGGTGTCGTCCACGTCCGGACCGCGGTCGCGGCCGCGGCGGCGCTCGTTGCGGTCGCGGTAGCGGGTGTTGCTGTCATTGTCGCGGCGGTTGCGGCGGTTGCGGTTGCGTCCGCGGCCGCCGTCCTCGCCGTCGTCCTGACGGTTGTCCTGACGGTTGTCTGCGGTTATCCCGGTTGTCGCGATTATCCCGGCTGTCGCGGTCGGCCTCGCTGCGGTTGCGGTTGCGATCGCGGCTGCGGCGGTCGGACTGGCCTTCGCCGCGGCCGGACTGCTGCTGCTGGGCGGCGCCGTCCTGGCCGTCCTTCTTCTCGTCCTGCTGGCCGGCCTCGGCGGTTTCCTGCTGGGCATCGGTCTTGGTCTCGGCTGCCTCCTGCTGGCCGGACTCCGAACGCCGGTTGCGGCTGCGGCCGCGGCGCTCCTGGCGGACTTCGCCGTCGGCCTGGACGGTCTCCGCGGCGGGAGCCTGGGCAGGGGCTTCGGCCGGCGCCGCGGCAGCGGTGGCGGTGTTTGCGGCCGTGGCCTCGCCGTCGGCGGATGCCACGGTGCCGTCGCTGCTGGCGCGGCGGTTACGGTTGCGGGTGCGGCTGACCCGCTCGGCGGCCTTGTCCAGGTCTCCGCCGGACGTGCCTGCGCCCTCGCCTGCCGTGCCGGTGGTCTCTTCCTTGGCCGGAGCAGGAGCTTCGGTGCGCGCCGGCTGGTCGGCCTTCTTGGCTGCCCGGTCTGCCACCGAGGAGCCGCGCTGGTGGTCGGAGATCGCGGTGACAAGGTCGCCCTTGCGCATCCGCGACCCGCCGGTGATGCCGAGCTGTCCGGCCAGCACCTGCAGTTGGGCCAGCTTCAGGCCGGCAAGGCCTGCACTCTTCGGTGCAGGAGCGTCTATTGTTTCCACACCTGCAGTCAGGTCAGTGGTTTCGGTCACGAAGGATCCTTCCCCCTCGTCGGGCGGTATGCATATGAAGCGCACCGCGTTGTTTGCCACCCGACCATGCATGAGAAGCCCGGCCGGGGTCCGTTATTGCCTCCGGCGTCATGCCGAGGAAAGTCCGGGTGAACAGATATGAAAGCCTTTGAAACAAGCCGTCCGGCTGGAACGAGGGAGGTCCTGTCCGGCCGATGGCCGGCAGCAACGCCGTTGAGTGCCGCGGAAGGCTCCTGAAAGGCTGCACCTGGAACGGGGATCCTGCCTCAACGGCTGCTCGGCTTGCGTGATCCGGAGCATCCGGGCAGGATTCCTCGCCGGTTAATCCCGGGGGTGCACTTCCACTTTAGCACCATCTGTGTCCACTGCCAGTTTGAGAACACGCCAACTCCCCGGCATGTCGTGCTGCTCCAGGTGTGCGGCGATGGCACGTTGCACCAGCACTGCCTCGGCCTCGTCCGCGGCGAGCGTCATGACGGTGGGTCCGGCGCCGGAGACGACGGCGGCGTGGCCTTGGCTGCGCAGCGCGTCGATGAGCGCGGCACTGGGTTGCATGGCCGGCGCCCGGTGCCGTTGGTGCAGCCATTCTTCGGTTCCGGCCCGCAGCAGCGACGGGTCGCGCGTGAGCGCGTGGACCAGCAGCGCGGCGCGGCCGGAGTTGGCGGCAGCGACGTGGTGCGGCACCGACGACGGCAGTAGGTTCCGTGCCGTTTCGGTGGAGAGTTCATAGGAGGGAATCGCCACCACCGGCACGATGTCCTGGCAGATCGGAACGCAGGTGCTGTAGAACACCCCGTCCTCCTCCCAGGAGATGGCCAACTGGCCGCTCAGGGCCGGCGCCACGTTGTCGGGATGGCCTTCCAGCGCCGAACAGATCTGCAGGATCTTCCCGGCACCCAGGCGTGCCTGCTCCGGCAGCAGGGCATCGGCCAACAGCACGGCGGACACCACGGCGGCGGCGGAGGAACCCATCCCCCGCCCGTGCGGGATCAGGTTCTCGGCTTCCAAACGCAACCCACCGGCGTCGTACCCTGCCTCGCGCAGCGTGCTGCGCAGGGTGCGGATGATCAGGTGCGATTCGTCGGTGGGCAGGTTGGCCGCGCCCTCGCCCCGGACGGATGCCTGGAAGACGCCGTCGTCGGTTGACTCCACCGTGACGGAGTCATAGAACGCCAGGGCCAGACCCAGGCTGTCGAAGCCCGGACCCAGGTTGGCGCTGGTGGCCGGCACGCGCACCGTGATGCGCTGGCCGGGCGCAATGCGGCCGGCCAGCGCGGCGTCCTCCCCCGCCAAGATGCTGCTACTCAAGACCCAGGGCGGAGGCCACGCTGACCACGTCGAAGTCCACCTTGATCGGCGAGGCTTCGCTGCCATCCTCGGTTCGCAGTGCCCACTGCGGGTCCTTCAGTCCGTGGCCGGTGACCGTAATGACAATGGTCTTGCCGGACGGCACCTCGCCGGCGGCGTGCTTCTTGATCACGCCGGCCACGCCCGCAGCAGAGCCCGGCTCCACGAAGACGCCCTCCTTGGAGGACAGCCAGCGGTGCGCGGCCAGGATTTCGTCGTCGGTCACGGAATCGATCAGTCCGCCGGACTCGTCGCGGGCGGCGATGGCGGTGTCCCACGACGCCGGGTTCCCGATCCGGATCGCGGTGGCGATGGTCTCCGGTTCGGTCACCGGGTGGCCCAGCACCAGCGGGGCGGCACCGGCGGCCTGGAAGCCCCACAGCGTCGGGGTCTTGGTGGCGACCGGGCCGAGCATGCCGGCGGTGGCCGACTCGTACGGCGCGGCGTACTCCTGGTAGCCCTTCCAATAGGCAGTGATGTTGCCCGCGTTGCCCACCGGCATCACGTGGATGTCCGGGGCGTCGCCCAGGTAGTCAACCGTCTCGAAGGCCGCCGTCTTCTGGCCCTGGATGCGTGCCGGGTTCACCGAGTTCACCAGGAACACCGGGTAGGCCTCGGAGAGTTTGCGGGCCACTTCCAGGCAGTTGTCGAAGTTGCCGTTGATCTGGATGATTTCGGCGCCGTGTGCGATCGCCTGGCTCATCTTGCCCATGGCAATCTTGCCGGCGGGGACCAGCACCGCGCACTTCAACCCGGCCTGGGTGGCGTAGGCGGCCGCCGAGGCGGACGTGTTGCCGGTGGACGCGCAGACCACGGCCTTGGCACCCGCCTCCACCGCGGCCGTCATGGCCATGGTCATGCCACGGTCCTTGAAGGAGCCGGTGGGGTTCATCCCTTCCACCTTCAGGTACACCTCCGAACCGGTCAGTTCGGAGAGCGCCCTGGCCCGCACCAGCGGGGTGCCGCCTTCGCCGAGGGTGATGATCTCGGTCTGCTCCGTTACCGGCAGCCGGTCAGCGTATTCACGGATGACGCCGCGCCATTGGTGGGCCACTTAGATTCCTTCTACTCGCAGGACAGAGATAACAGCGTTGACAATATCGAGTCCGCGCACGGCCTCGACCGTCGCGGCCAGCGAAGCCTCGGACGCCCGGTGCGTGACGAAGCGCAGCTCGGCGGTCGCCTGGCCGCCGTCGTTGGCGGTGCCCAGGGGGTCTTCGGTGTGGATGGTTTGGCGCATGGTCTCGATGGAGACGCCGTGCTCGGCGAAGACGCCGGCAATCTGCGACAGCACGCCCGGCTGGTCGGCCACGTCCAGGCCGATGTAGTAGCTGGTCTTGACCGAGTCCAGGCCGACGGCGGGCAAGGCCACCGTCGGGGTTTCGGTCCGCCCCGGGCCGCCGCCGACCATGCGCCGGGCGGCGCTGACCACGTCGCCCACCACGGCCGAGGCGGTCGGCGCTCCGCCGGCGCCTTGGCCGTAGAACATCATTTCGCCGGCGTTTTCGGCCTCCACGAAGACCGCGTTGAATGCCCCGTGCACGGCTGCCAGCGGGTGCTTGAGCGGCAGCAGGGTCGGGTGGACGCGCACGGCCACGCCTTCGCGGCCGTCTACGCCGCGCAGCCGCTCGGCGATGGAGAGCAGCTTGATCACGTAGCCGGCATCCTTCGCCGCGGCGATGTCGTCCGCGGAGATGGAGCTGATGCCCTGGCACTGGACGTCGGCCAGGTCGAACGCGCTGTGGAAGGCCAGCTCCGCGAGGATCGCACCCTTGGCTGCGGCGTCGTGGCCTTCGATGTCTGCGGTGGGGTCCGCTTCGGCGTAGCCGAGCTCCTGCGCGGCGGCCAGCGCATCGGCAAACTGCGCGCCGGTGGAATCCATCTGGTCCAGGATGTAGTTGGTGGTGCCGTTGACGATGCCCATCACCTTGGTGATGCGGTCGCCCGCCAGCGACTCGCGGATGGGCCGCAGCAGCGGAATGGCGCCGGCAACTGCCGCCTCAAAGGAAAGCTCGACGCCGGCCTCGTCGGCACGGGCGTACAGGTCCTGTCCGTCGGCGGCCAGCAGCGCCTTGTTACCGGTGACGACGGCGGCGCCGTTGTCGATGGCGCTGCGGATGAGCGTCCGGGCCGGTTCCAGCCCGCCGAGCAGCTCAATGACGATGTCTGCGTCCTTGACCAGCGGATCGGCCTCGGTGGTGAACAGCTCGGCGGGCAGCTCCACCGTGCGCTTGGCGGCGACGTCGCGCACCGCGATCCCGGTCAGTTGCAGCCGCGCGCCGGTGCGCGCGGCGAGCACTTCGGCGTCGTCAATCAGGATCCGGGCCACCTGGGCTCCGACATTCCCGCATCCCAACAGTGCCACTTTCAGCGTTTTCATGCTGCCCAAACTCTCAGTCTCTTATCTCGCTCGCCACCCCTGCTGCCCGTCGGGTTCAGCCCAGGTCGCGGGCCAGCAGGTCGTCTTCGGTTTCGCCGCGGATGATCAACCGCGCCTCGCCGCCGCGCACGGCAACCACAGGCGGCCGTGCCACATAGTTGTAGTTGCTGGAGAGCGCCCAACAATAGGCCCCGGTCGCCGGCACCGCCAGCAGGTCCCCCGCCTCGATGTCCTCGGGCAGGTAAACGTTCCTGACTACAATGTCACCGCTCTCGCAGTGTTTACCAACCACGCGGGAAATAATCGGCGCCGCCTCCGTCACACGGGACGCCAACACGGCCGAATAATCGGCGTCGTAGAGCACCGGGCGGGCGTTGTCGCTCATGCCGCCGTCCACGGACACGTAGCGCCGCGGACGGCTGCCGCCGCCGTCCACGTCAACCTGCACGGTCTTCCGGGTGCCGGCCGAGTAGAGGGTGAAGGTGCTCGGCCCGGCGATCGCCCGGCCCGGCTCGATCGAGATCCGCGGCACCGGGATGCCCAGCCGCTCGGTGGCGGCGCGGACGACGGCGGCCATCGCCTGGGCGAGTTCGGCCGGGGGCCGCGGGGTGTCGGCTTCGGTGTAGGCGATGCCGTAGCCGCCCCCCAGATCCAGTTCATGCAGGTCAACGCCGTGTTCGTCGCGGATCTGAGCCATAAAGGTCAGCAGCCGCTCGGCCGCCAGCGCGAAGCCTTCGGGCTCGAAGATCTGCGAGCCGATATGGCAGTGCAGGCCCAGCAAGTTGATCGACTCGTCTGCCAGCGCCGCCGCCACGGCCTGCGCGGCGGGCGAGCCCGCGGACGGGGCCGGTGCCCCGCCGTCGTGCCCCGTGTCCTCCTGCCGCTGGCCGGCGCCGGCCATCGAGAGACCGAACTTCTGGTCTTCATGCGCGGTGGCAATGAATTCGTGCGTGTGCGCGTGTACGCCCGGGGTCAGCCGCAGCATCACGTTGGCCATCTCGCCGCGGGCGGCCGCGATGGCCCCGACCCGTGCCAGTTCATCCAGGCTGTCCACCACGATGCGGCCCAGGCCCATGTCCAGGGCGCGGTGGATCTCGGCGTCCGACTTGTTGTTGCCGTGCAGGCCCAGGTTTTCGCCCGGGATCCCCGCGCGGGCGGCGACGGCAAGCTCCCCGCCGCTGCAGGTATCCAGGCGCAGCCCTTCCTGGGCCACCCAGCGGGCAATCTCCACGCTGAGGAACGCCTTGCCGGCGTAGTAGACATCCACGCCGCCGCAGAGCGAGCTGAAGGCGTCGTCGAAGGCCTGTTTGAAGGCGCGGGCGCGGGCGCGGAAGTCGTCCTCGGACACCACAAACAGCGGCGTGCCGAACTGCTCCTGGAGTTCGCGGACGCCCAGGCCGGAGATTTCCAGCTCTCCGGCTGCGCCGCGGGCCACGTCCTGGGCCCACAGCTTGGCGTCGAGTGCGTTGACATCCTGCGGGCAGGTCAGCCAGTCCGGGGCCAGCTCAGACGCGGCGTTGGATACGTGTGCTGCGGGCATTACATCCTCTCCGGGGCGCTGACGCCCAGCAGGCCCAGGCCGTTGGCCAGCACCTGGGTCACGGCGGTGTTCAGCCACAGCCGGGTACGGTGCGTGTCGGTGACTTCGCCGTCGCCAATCGGGGTGACACGGCAGGCGTCGTACCAGCGGTGGTAGGCGCCGGCGATGACTTCCAGGTGGCGGGCCACGCGGTGCGGTTCGCGGAACTTCGCGGCCATGGCGACCACCGAGGGGTAGGCGCCCAGCACGGCCAGCAGTTCATTCTCGGTGGCGTGGTCCAGCAGCGAGGCGTCGAACGCGCTGCGTTCCACTCCGGAGGCGGCAGCGTTGCGGGCGACGGCGCAGGTGCGCGCGTGGGCGTACTGCACGTAGTAGACCGGGTTGTCGTTGCTGTGCTTGACCAGCAGGTCCAGGTCGATGTCGATGTTCGAATCGGCGTGCGAGCGGGTCAAAGCGTACCTGGCCGCATCCACGCCCACGGCGTCGACCAGGTCCTCCATGGTCACCACGGTGCCCGCGCGCTTGGACATCCGCATCGGCTTGCCGTCCTTGACCAGGTTGACCATCTGGCCGATCAGCACCTCCACCCGGTCGGCGCTGTCGCCCATCGCGGCCGCGGCGGCCTTCAACCGGGCGACGTAGCCGTGGTGGTCGGCGCCGAGCATGTAGATGCACAGGTCGAACCCGCGGTCGCGCTTGTTCTTGAAGTAGGCGATGTCGCCGGCGATGTAGGCCGCTTGGCCGTCGGACTTGATGACCACGCGGTCCTTGTCGTCGCCGAAGTCGGTGGACTTCAGCCACCACGCGCCGTCGTTGAAGTAGAGGCTGCCGGAGCCCTTCAGCTCTTCCAGCAACTTCTCGACGGCGCCGTCCTCGAACAGCGAGTTTTCGTGGAAGTACACGTCGAAATCCACACCGAATTCATGCAGCGATTTCTTGATGGCCGTGAACATCAGTTCCACGCCGCGGCTGCGGAATTCTTCCTGCGGGTCCGCGGCGGAGAGGGCATCGGGGTTCTGTGCCAGCACCGCGTCGGCGATGTCTGAGATGTAGTCTCCGCCGTAGCCGTCCTCGGGCGCTGCCTCGCCCTTGGCCTTCGCCAGCAGCGAGCGGGCAAAGCGGTCGATCTGCGAGCCATGGTCGTTGAAGTAATACTCGCGGACCACGTCCGCGCCTTGGGCAACCAGGATGCGCGCCAGCGAATCGCCGAGCGCGGCCCAGCGGGTGCCGCCCAGGTGGATCGGCCCGGTGGGGTTGGCGGAGACGAACTCCAGGTTGATGCGCTGCCCGGCCAGGTCGTCGCTGGTGCCGTAGCCGGTTCCCGCTTCGACGATGCTCTTGGCCAGCACACCGGCCGCGGCGGCATCCACGGTGATGTTGAGGAAGCCGGGTCCGGCAATCTCAACCCGGGCGACGCCGTCGATCTTCTCCAGGCGGGCGCTGAGAATCTCCGCAAACTGGCGCGGGTTCATGCCGGCCTTCTTGCCCAGTTGCATGGCAATGTTGGTGGCCCAGTCCCCGTGTTCCCGGTTCTTCGGACGCTCCACCCGGACCTCGTCCGGCATATCGACGGCGAAATCGCCGGCGTCGACGGCGGCCTGCAGGCAGGCGGCAATGGCAGCGGAAAGTTCTTCAGGAGTCACCCCACAAGCATAGGGCAATCGCTTGTACCGCCCGGCTTTCTGCCCTCCGGCTGTGACGCGGCTCGCACCGGGCTTTCCGGGGCGGCGCCGGCCACTCCCCCGCAGCGGTTCCTTCCGGCGTGCGGCGTTGCGCATTTCTTCTGGTGGGTCGGATGCTGATAAGCTCAATAGGTCCCGCAGGGCACTAGGCGAACAGCCGGTGCCGCGCCCTCGTAGCTCAGGGGATAGAGCGTCTGCCTCCGGAGCAGAAGGCCGTAGGTTCGAATCCTATCGAGGGCACTGATGATGCAGGACCAAGGAATCCCCGGCCACGGCCGGGGATTCCTTCGTTAACCTGCCCTACCGGGCGGCGCTGGCCGCGGGCTGGCGGTCCTGGGTCGCCGCACCGGTGGCGACGCCGCTGCCGCGGAACGTGCGGCGGTAGGCCGCCGGGCTCACGCCAACGGACTTGGCGAAATGGTGGCGCAGCAGCACCGCCTGGCCGAACCCGGTGATCCGCGCAATTTCGTCGATGTTCAGGTCCGATTCCTCCAGCAGCTCCTGCGCGCGGAGCACCCGCTGGGCGTTGATCCACGCGGCCGGGGTGGCCCCGGTTTCGGCCCGGAACCGGCGCGCGAAGGTGCGCTCGGACATATGCACCCGCTCCGCCAACTGTGCAACCGTCACGTCCTGGGCCAGGTTTTCGTCCAGCCACACCAGCAGGTCCTTCAGTGTGTGGCAGCCGGCCAGCGACATGGGGCGGTCAATATACTGCGCCTGCCCGCCGGCCCGGTGCGGCGGCACCACCATGTCCCGGGCGATGGCCGTGGCCACCGAGGCCCCGAGTTCGGTCCGGACCAGGTGCAGGCAGGCGTCGATCCCCGCGGCCGTGCCGGCACTGGTGATGATGCGGTCGTCCTCGACATACAGCACGTTTTCGTCGACTTCGATCTGCGGATAGTTGGCGGCCAGCTGATGCGAGTACTGCCAGTGCGTTGTGGCGCGGCGCCCGTCCAGCAGTCCCGCTTCGGCCAGCACAAAGGCCGCCGAGCAGACGGACAGCACCCACGCGCCGCGGGCGTGCGCGGCGTGCAGGGCGTTCCTCAGTTCGTCGGGGACCGGGTCCATCTGTTGGTAAGGCGCAACCACCACCAGGTCCGCGTCGGCGGCCGCGTCCAGTCCAAGCGGGACGTTGAGCGAGAATCCCAGCTTGCTGCTGACCACCCCGGGCACGGTCGTGCAGATCCGGAAGTCGAACGCCGGAACGCCCGTGCCACGGTCCGACCGGTCGATGCCGAAGACTTCGCAGACCACGCCAAACTCGAACGGCGCGGCCCCCGGAAGCACCACCACGGCAACTGTTTTCAACATGCAACCAGTATGGCAGTTTTTTGTCCTTTATGGTCGTTTCTGCCACTCTTTTTTCCGCCATAGCAGGATCACCATTGAGGCATGGAACTCCTTCTGATTACCGCACTGGCACTCTTCGTCATCGTCGCCACCCTCCGATTGATCATCCGCGACGGCCGCGGCACCACCCCGCCGGAGCGCTCACGGGCCGATTGGACCGCCGGCTCCGCCCCGAGCCGCCCCTACTCCCAACTCACCCGGCTGGTCTGAACTGACCGTTCTTGCCTGGCCGGAATCCGCCCCGAGCCTCAATCCGCCCCGAGCCCGGCCGTTCTTCGGCCGGGCTTTCGTCTTGTTATTGGCGGTGGGCGAACAAGTCCCGCAAGAGCGCAATCTCCGCCAGATGATGAATCATTTCCCGGTTGATGTGCAGCACCAGGGTTCCCATGGACCGGTCGGCAAAGGGGCCTTCCGCAGGGCCGCACGGCCGGCCCAAACCGTCCTCGCCGAGGGCCCGGACGCCCCCGATCCACCGCGCGTAGTATTCGTCCAGCAAGGCCAAGGCGCCGGCGGCGGTCCCGGGATAATCGAAGGTCTCATAGCCCACCCGCGGGCCGCCAAAGTGCGAAGCGTTTCGGCTCCCCAGCACCCCCACCAGGATGTGGTTCAGGCGCCAGGCCACCGTGGTTACCGGCGGCGGCGTGGGTTCCGGGACTGCGAATTCGATGACGAAATCTCCCGCACCCACGGCCATCTGGGCGGTGCTGGTGCCACGGTGCCGGACGTTCCAACAACCCTCGGCGGGCTCCCAGAAATACTCCTCGTCCGTGAGTCCCTGCAACCGGGGACGCGCCTGCGCGTCCCAATGCCAGGTCAGTTGCTCGACCAGTTCCACTGCCGCCTTAAAGGACATTGCCGCTCCCGCCACCTTGGAACTCCGCCACGCCTGAAACTCCCCCACGCGGACCCTCGAGTCCATCTTGGCGGGGCCGCCCCTGCTTGCCCAGTCTTTGCTGCCCCCTTCCAGGCTTGAGGGCGGCCATTCAGGACAGCTTCTGTCCGTGATCATGGGTAGATTGGCCTTAGTCCGGAAATTCCGGCTTCGGACCGCTGCGGAATGCATCCGCAGTCCCGCCCGCTTCAGACACAGGTGCCCATGCTCGAAACGTCAGCACGGTTGCTGCAACTGCTTTCCCTGCTCCAGATGCGCCGGGAGTGGACCGGCTCCGCCCTGGCCCAGCGGATGAGCGTCACCGAGCGCACGGTGCGCCGGGACATCGGCAAGCTGCGCAGCCTGGGGTATCCCATCAACGCCTCCCCCGGGGTGGCCGGCGGCTACCAGTTGGGTGCTGGTGCCCAGCTTCCGCCGCTGCTGCTTGACGACGACGAAGCCCTGGCCGTGGCACTGGGCCTCAGCGCGGTGACGGCCAGCCCGGTGGCCGGCGTCGGCGAAGCCTCGCTGCGCGCCCTGACCAAGCTGGAGCAAGTCCTGCCCTCGCGGCTGCGGCCCAAGTTCTCCACGTTGAAGAATGCCGTGGTCACGCTGGCCGGCCCCACCGCCGCGGTGGACCCCGAGGTGCTGACCGGAATTTCCAGTGCCGTCGCGGAACGGCGCGTGATCGGCTTCCGCTACGCCAAGGCGGACGGCGAATCCTCCCGTCGGCTGGTCGAACCCTACCGTCTGGTGGACACGGGCCGCCGCTGGTATCTGGTGGCCTTCGACACCGGCCGGCAGGACTGGCGCACCTTCCGGGTGGACCGGTTCGAGTCCGTTCCCACGCCCCGGGAACGCTTCGCTCCGCGCCAACTGCCCCAGCCGGACCTCGCCGCCTACGTCCAGCAGTCGATCACGCGGTCCCCGTACCAGTTCGACGTCGTGGTGCGGATCGACGCTCCGCTGCAGGCGGTGGCCGAGCGGATCCCGCCGAACATCGCCACCCTGTCCGAGGACGGCGGCGCCACGGTGCTGCGCGCAGGTTACGATTCGCTCGACTATCCACTGGTGCAGCTGGCCGCCGTCGGTTTCGCCTTCGAGATCCTGGAACCGGCGGAATTCCGGCAGCGCGCCGCGGAGCTCGCCGGCCGGCTGGCTGCTGCCGCGGGCACGGAAACGGCGGCCGCCCCACCCGCTTAGGTGGGACAGCCGCCGTCGTGCGCTGCCGCGCGATGTTGCTGCGGCAGCGGCGGTTGCTACTGGAGCATGGTGCGGTCGTCCACCACGCCCTTGATCTTTTCGAACTCGTGCAGCAGGTCCGGCACGGTGGCCTTCAGTTTCTGCTCCTGATCCAAGTCCAGGATGATCCGGCCCTCATGCATCATGATCAGCCGGGTGCCCAGCCGCAGCGCCTGCTCCATGTTGTGCGTGACCATCAGGGTGGTCAGCTGGTGCCGGTCCACCACCTCGGCGGTCAGCCTGCTGACCAGCTCCGCGCGCTGCGGATCCAGGGCGGCGGTGTGCTCGTCCAGCAGCAGGATCTTCGGGCTGCTGAACGTGGCCATCAACAGCGACAGGGCCTGCCGCTGGCCGCCCGAGAGCAGTCCCACCTTGGCCTTGAGCCGGTTCTCCAGCCCCAGTTCCAGGGAGCGCAGCTCCTCTTCGAAGAACTCGCGCTTCTTGCGGGTCACGCCGGGCCGCAGCCCTCGCCGCTTGCCGCGCTCGTAGGCAATGGCCAGGTTCTCTTCGATGGTCATTTCCGGCGAGGTGCCGGCCATCGGGTCCTGGAAGACGCGTCCAACGTAGCGGGCACGCTGGTGGTCGGCCAGCCTGGTGACGTCCTGGCCGTCGATGCTGACCGTGCCGGTGTCCGGGCGGAGCTTGCCGGAGGTGATGTTCAGGATGGTCGACTTGCCGGCGCCGTTGCTGCCGATCACGGTGACGAACTCGCCGGCGGCCAAGGACAGGTTGATCTCCTGCAGGGCTACCCGCTCGTTGACGGTGCCTGCGAAGAAGGTCTTGTGAACGTTCTTGATATCCAGCATGTCAGCCCTTCGCTCCCGTCAGGGATTTCTTCATTTTTCCGAGCCCGCCGACCCGGGCGAAGACCTTCCACTGCGGAAGGACCAGCGCGATGACCACCAGCACGGCGGAGACCAGTTTCATGTCGTTGGGCTCCAGCCCCGCTTGCAGGGCCAACTGGATGACCACGCGGTACAACACCGAGCCGAGCACCACGGCCAGCGTGGCGATCCAGATCAGGCGGGTGCCGAAAACTGCCTGGCCGATGATCACCGAGGCGAGGCCGGCCAGGATCAGGCCGATGCCCATGCCGATGTCGGCAAAGCCCTGGTACTGGGCAATGAAGGCCCCGCAGAGTGCCACCAATCCATTGGACAGGGACAGCCCAAGGATCTTCTGGTTGTCGGTGCTGACGCCGAAGCTGCGGATCATCTGTTCGTTGTCGCCGGTGGCCTGCATGGCCAGTCCCACGTCGGTGTGCAGGAACCAGTCCATGATCACCTTCACCGCCAGCGCCACCAGCAGGAAGATGGCGATGGCGCCGATGCCACCGAGCATGCCTGCTTCGCGCAGCGGGGTGATCAGGGTTTCTTCACGCAACAGCGGCAGATTGGACTTGCCCATGATGCGCAGGTTGATGGAATAGAGGGCGATCATGGTGAGGATGCCGGCCAGCAGGCCGTTGATCTTGCCCTTGGTGTGCAGCAGGCCGGTGACGGCGCCGGCAGCCATGCCGGCGATGAACGCCAGGATAGTGGCCAGGACCGGCGGCACGCCGTTGATGATGCTGATGGCGGCAACGCCGGCACCGGTGGTGAAGCTGCCGTCGACCGTCAGGTCGGGAAAATTGAGGATGCGGAAGGTCAGGTAGACCCCCAGGGCCATGATCGCGTAGATCAGCCCAAGCTCAACCGCGGTAATCATAGGTAAAGGACCTTGGTTCTCTCGTGGGGGTCCGTCCGGCGGCCGGGGTAGGGCCGCCGGACGGACTGCGGAACTTCTTCAGCTCAAGCTGGAAGTGCCATCGATTTACTCGAAGACGTGGTCAGCCTTGTCTGCGTAGCCGTCGGGCAGGGTGACGCCCATGCGCTTGGCCGCAGCGGTGTTGACGTAGAGTTCCAGCTCGGACTGGGTCTCCACCGGCATGGAGGCCGGCTCGGCCTCGCCCTTGAGGATCTTCACGGCCATTTCGCCGGTCTGGTAGCCCAGCTTTTCGTAGTTGATGCCGTAGGTGGCCACCGTGCCGCGCTTCACCGAGTCGCCCTCGGCGGCGATGGTGAGGATCTTCTTCGACTCGGCCACCTGGATCAGCGATTCCAGGGCCGACACCACGTTGTTGTCGGTCGGCACGTAGAACGCGTCGACATCCATCGACTCGGCGGCCTGCTGGACCTCGCCCGAGTTGGAGATGGCCTTTTCCTTGATTTCCAGGCCCAGTTCTTTTGCTGCTTCCTTGGCCCACTCGACCTGCACGCTGGAGTTGACCTCGCCCGAGGAGTAGACAATGCCCACGGACTTGGCGTCCGGGTTCAGTTCCTTGACCAGGGCCAACTGCTCTTCGACCGGGTTGCGGTCGGAGGTGCCGGTGACGTTGGAACCCGGGGCATCCATGCTTTCCACCAGATCGGCCGACTCCGGATCGGTGACCGCGGTGAACAGGATCGGGGTGTCCACGATGGCCTGGACGGCGGCCTGCGCGGTCGGCGTGGCGATCGCCAGGATGAGGTCCTTCTTGTCGCTGGCGAACTTGCCGGCGATGGAGGTAGCGGTCGCCTGGTCGGTCTGTGCGTTCTGCTCGTCGTAGGTCACGGTCTCGCCCTCGACGTAGCCGTTGTCAGCCAGCGCCTTCTTGAACCCTTCGCGGGCCGCGTCCAGGGACGGATGCGAGACAATCTGGGTGATGCCGATTTCCACGGATTCGGGAGCCCCTTCGGCGGCGTCGCCCTCGGACGGGGCTGCGCTGCCGCACGCGGAAACCAGCAGGGTGGTGGCCAGCAGGCCTGCCCCCAGGCCGAACATGGTCGAACGTTTCTTCACGGTGTTCCTTTCGAATGTCCATCATGTACCGGTAGTCCGGCACACTTCCGCCTTGCTGCCCCTCCCCGGCGCAGCTGTTGCGGTCCGCCACACACGGCAGCGTCGTCGGCGCCGGAAGATGTGGCAGGCGATCCCTGCGGAAAGCGTCCTGAAGATCTTACCTGTGAACGGAGTCACATTGTCTAATCAGACCCGCGGGGTCAGGACAACCATATGAGATACGTCTCACCTACCGGACAAATTGCAGCCTAATGTCGCCGGATAGTTATTTTCGTCCACAGGCCGCTTGCGGCCGCGGCCCGCTCTCCGGCCGGGCGGGGGCCATCGGCCCAGCCCGCTAGACTGTGATCAATCATGGCTGTGAATATCACGTATCCCTCGGCCCTGCCGGTTTCAGAGCGGCGCGAGGACATCATGGCGGCCATTGCCGCAAACCAAGTGACCGTCATCGCCGGCGAAACCGGTTCCGGCAAAACCACCCAGATCCCGAAAATGTGCCTGGAGCTGGGCCTGGGCGAGAAGGGTCTGATCGGCCACACCCAGCCCCGGCGGCTGGCGGCCAGGACCGTGGCCGAGCGCATTGCCGAAGAGCTGGATGTGAAGATCGGCGAGGAAGTGGGCTTCCAGGTCCGCTTCACCGGTGAAGTCGGGCGAGATACCCGGATCAAGCTGATGACCGACGGCATCCTGCTGGCCGAGATCCAGCATGACAAGCTGCTGAAGAAATACAGCACCATCATCATCGACGAGGCGCACGAACGCAGCCTCAACATCGACTTCATCCTGGGCTACCTCAAGCGCGTGCTGCCGAAGCGCCCGGACCTGAAGGTGATCATCACCTCGGCCACCATCGACCCGGAGCGCTTCGCCCGCCATTTCGGCACCGACGACGATCCTGCTCCCGTCATCGAGGTTTCCGGCCGGACCTACCCGGTGGAGATCCGCTACCGCCCGCTGAACCAGCCGGCGGGCACGGATGCCGACAACCCGGACGTGGACGAGCTGGAGGAAGACCGGGACCCGCTCGACGCCGTCTGCGATGCAGTGGACGAGCTGTCCCTGGAAGCACCCGGCGATATCCTCATCTTCTTCTCCGGCGAGCGCGAAATCCGCGATGCCGCCGACGCGCTCGCGGCCCGGATCAAGACCAACCGCCGGCTGGCGGGCACCCAGATCCTGCCCCTCTATGCCCGGCTCTCGTTGGCGGAGCAGCACCGCGTCTTCTCCCCCGGCGGCCAGCGCCGGATTGTGCTGGCCACCAACGTGGCCGAGACCTCGCTGACCGTCCCGGGCATCAAGTACGTGATCGACACCGGCACGGCGCGCATCTCCCGCTACTCGCACCGCACCAAGGTCCAGCGGCTGCCGATTGAACGGATCTCGCAGGCCTCGGCCAATCAGCGCTCGGGCCGCTGCGGCCGCGTCAGCGACGGGATTGCCATCCGGCTTTATTCCGAGGAGGACTACGACTCCCGGCCCGAATTCACCGATCCCGAAATCCTGCGCACCAACCTGGCCGCCGTCATCCTGCAGATGACCGCCATGGGTGTGGCCCGGGATTCCAAGGACATTGAGGCGTTCCCGTTCGTGGAGCCGCCCGAGACCCGTGCCATTAACGACGGCGTCACGCTCCTGCGTGAACTGGGCGCCCTGCCCGAACCCGGCACCAAGGGCGGGACGACGGCGAAACCGGGACTCACCGCCGTCGGGCGCAAGCTGGCGCTGCTGCCGGTGGACCCGCGGTTGGGCCGGATGATCGTGGAAGCCGGCCAGCGCGGATGCGTGCGCGAGGTGATGGTGCTGGCGGCGGCGCTGACCATCCAGGACCCGAGGGAACGGCCCACCGATCAGCAACAGCAGGCCACCGAGAAGCACAAGCGCTTCGTGGATGAGAAGTCCGACTTCACCGGCGTCCTGAACCTGTGGCGCTATCTGCAGGACAAGCAGCAGGAGCTCTCCTCGACCCAGTTCCGCAAACTCTGCCGCACCGAGTTCATCAACTACCTGCGGGTCCGGGAGTGGCAGGACCTGTTCGCGCAGCTGCGCCAGCTTGCCAAGCCGCTGGGCATCACGCTGGGCTCCGGGCGGGAGGTGGACCCCGCCGGCAAGCACGACGACATCCACAAGTCCCTGCTGGCCGGCCTGCTCAGCCACATCGGCGTGTACGAGGAACGCAAGCGCGAATACGCCGGCGCCCGCGGCACCCGGTTCGCCATCTTCCCGGGCTCGGCGCTGTTCAAGAAGTCGCCGGACTGGGTAATGGCCGCCGAGCTGGTGGAAACGTCCCGGCTCTGGGCCCGGGTGGCGGCTACCTTCGACCCGGCCTGGGCCGAAGAGATTGCACCGCAGCTGTGCAAGCGAACGTATTCGGAGCCGCACTGGTCCAAGAAGATGGGCTCGGTGATGGCCTACGAGAAGGTCACGCTCTACGGGGTGCCGATTGTCCCGCAGCGGCGGATCCAGTACGGCCGGATCGACCGGGAGCTCAGCCGCGAGCTGTTCATCCGCCACGCTCTGGTGGAAGGCGACTGGCGCACGCACCACAAGTTCTTCCACCGCAACCGCAGGCTGCTGGCCGAGGTGGAGGAACTGGAAACCCGGATGCGCCGCCGCGACCTGCGCGTGGACGACGAGACGCTGTTCGAGTTCTACGACGAGCGGATCGGTCCCGAGGTGGTCTCCGAACGGCACTTCGACAAGTGGTGGAAGGACGCACGCGCGGACGATCCCACGCTGCTCGATTTCGATCCGGACGCCGTGCTGGCCGCCGACGCCGAGGAACTGGACGCATCGGCGTTCCCGAAGACCTGGCAGCAAGGGTCGTTCGAGCTTCCGCTGAGCTATGAGTTCTCGCCGGTGGCGCCCGGCGCGGCCCCGGATCCGTCCGACGGCGTGACCGTGCACGTGCCGGTCCTGTTCCTGAACCAGCTGGATGACGCCCCCTTCCGCTGGCAGATCCCCGGCCTTCGGGTGGAACTGGTGACGGCGCTGATCAAGTCGCTGCCCAAGCAGATCCGCAAGAACTTCGTGCCCGCGCCGGACGTGGCCCGGAGCGCGGCGGCAGCCCTGGCCGCGGACTTCAATCCGGCCGAGGATGCGCTGGAGCCCTCGCTGGAACTGGTGCTGCGCCGGCTGAAGGGGCACATCATCCCGCCCGGTTCCTGGAACTGGGACACCGTGCCGCCGCACCTGCGGATGACCTTCCAGGTGGTGGACGGCAAGGGGAAGGTGCTGGACGAGGCCAAGGACCTGGCCAAGCTGCAGCTGGAACTGGCACCGGCCAACCGGCGGGCGATCGCCGAGTCTCTGGGCGCGACGCCGGGCCGGCCGTCGCCGGACAAGGGCCGCGGCGCCACCGGCAAGAAACAGGGCAAGCACGGTGGCCGGCAGGGTGCCGGAGCCGCCCCGGCTGCCGGCGCACCGTCGTCGGCGTCCCCCGGACTGACGACCGGCGGCGTGCAGGAGCGCAGCGGCCTGACCGCCTGGCCGGACGGAGACCTTCCCCGCGAGGTCAAGCGCGAGGTGGCCGGCCACACCGTGACCGGTTATCCGGCGCTGGTGGATGAGGGCGCCACGGCGGGTGTGCGGGTCTTCCAGACCCCGGCGAGCCAGCAGGCGGCCATGCGCGCGGGCGTCATCCGGCTGCTGGTGCTGCGCGTCCCCTCGCCGCAGCGGTACGTGCTGGACCACCTGAACAACACGGAGAAGCTGACCTTCACGCAGAATCCGCACGGCTCGGTGGCGTCGCTGATCGATGACTGCACCCAGGCCGCGGTGGACAAGCTGGTGCCCGCCGAGCTGCCGTTCACCAAGGCCGGGTTTGATGCCCTGTACGAACAGGTCCGCGCCGAGCTGATCGACACCGTGTTCACCGTGACCGCCATTGTGGAGAAGATCCTCTCCAGCTCCCGGCGGATCCAGAAAGAACTGAAGTCCAACGCCAGCCTGGCCCTGATCAGTCCGCTCTCCGACATCAAGAGCCAACTGGAGCAGCTGGTCTACCCCGGCTTCGTGGCCGCCACGGGATACGCCCAGCTGAGCCAGCTGCCGCGCTATCTGGAGGGTATCGAGCGCAGGCTGCAGAAACTGCCCACCGCCGTGGGCCGGGACGCACAGCAGATGTCCGTGGTCCAGCGGCTCGAAGACGAGTACGACGACGCCCGGGCGGCCCTGAAACCGGGCAACCTGGACGGTTCCGGACTGGACAAGGTGCGCTGGATGCTGGAGGAACTGCGGATCAGCTTCTTCGCGCAGGAGCTCGGCACGGCGTTTTCGGTATCCGAGAAGCGTGTCCGGGCGGCCCTGCACGAGGCCCTCGCTTAGCCCAGGCGGAAAGCTCCGGGTCAGTCTTCGGGGACGAAGTCCCCGTGGCCCGCGTCGCGAAGCGCCGCCCGGAGCCGCTTGGCGGATTCCTCCATCACGTCCGGATCGGGGTTCTGCTGGGCACGTTTGAAGTCGAACTCGGCCTCCGAGTTCGACGGCCAAACGTGCAGGTGCAGGTGGTCCACCTCGAAGCCGGCGATGATCAGGCCGGCACGGGCGGCGCCGAAAGCCTCCACCTGGGCCTTGCCGACGGTCTGGGCGACCGCGGTGAGCTTCTGCAGCAGGTCGGCCGGGGCATCCGTCCAGCGGTCCACTTCCTGCCGCGGCACCACCAGCGCGTGTCCGTCCGCGAGCGGACCGATGCTCAGGAAAGCCACCACGTCGTCGTCTTTCCAGACGAAGCGGCCGGGAATTTCGCCCTCGATAATCTTGGTGAACAGTGTGCTCATTGATGCAATCCTTGTCGGTCAGTCAGTCGGTCAGTGAGTCAGTCAGTTGGGCAGCCGTCAGCGGTTTAGCGGACCGCGGAGGTTCAGTCGTTGAGCGAGGCGATGTCCAGCACAAACCGGTAGGCCACGTCGCCGGCCACCATCCGGTCATAGGCCTGGTTCAGCTCCGGGGCGCGCACCAGTTCGACGTCGGCGGTGATCCCGTGTTCGGCGCAGAAATCGAGCATCTCCTGGGTTTCGGCGATCCCGCCGATGTTCGACGCGCCGTAGGCAATCCGGTGGCGCATCAGCAGGTTGACCGGCACCGGCGGCATCGGCTCGGGCGGCACGCCCAGCTGGATCAGCGCGCCGTCGCGCCGGATTGTCCGCAAGTACGGCGCGAGGTCGTGGGCCACGGACACCGTATCGATCACCAGGTCCACGCTGCGCCGGGCGGCGGCGAGGGCCTCGTCGTCGCCGGTCACCACCACGTGGTCCGCACCGAGCGCACGGGCGGAATCGGCCTTGTCCGCCGAACTGGTGAAGACCGTCACGGCCGCCCCCATGGCCTTGGCCAGCTTGACCGCCATATGCCCCAGCCCGCCGAGGCCCACCACGCCGACCGAATCGCCGGCTTCCACGCCGAAGTAGCGCATCGGCGAGTACGTGGTGATGCCGGCGCACAGCAGCGGCGCGGCCGCCGCCGGATCCAGCTCCGACGGCATCCGCAGCACAAAATTCTCATCGACGACGACGGAGGTTGCGTAGCCGCCCTGCGTCACCTCCCCGCCGTGGCGCCGGTCGCGGGCGCCGTACGTGCCCACCGCACCCTTGTCGCAGTACTGTTCCAGCCCCTCATCGCAGGCTGCGCAGTTCCGGCACGAGTCCACCATGCAGCCCACGCCCACCAGGTCGCCCACGGCGTGCAGTGTCACGTCCTGGCCGATGGCGGTGACCCGGCCGACGATCTCGTGGCCGGGCACCAGCGGATAGTCGATCTCGCGCCACTCCCCGCGGACGGTATGCACATCGGAATGGCAGAGGCCGCAGAACGCGATGGCGATCTCCACGTCGTGCGCGTCCGGGTCGCGGCGTTGTACCTGCAGCGGGACCAGTCCGGAACCGGGGGCCTCAACCCCATAGGCCAGGGCCGTGTTCATGCTGCTCCTCGATGTGTGCCGGTCCGCGGCCGCGTGGACCAACTGTTCCTGCTGCGGTGATAGGGGTTTCCCCAACGGCGGGGGTGCCGGACGGCCAAGTGTCATGAGCCCGACGCTACCGTTTGCCGGACCGCCATGCCACCGGGACTCACCGACTGTGACGCTCCGGCTTCCATGCTGCACGACGACGGGCGGGGGCCGCTCACGGCTCGGCCCCGGTGGCTATCGGCAGGTCCGGATGCCCGCACCACTGGGACCACGAACCAGGAAACAAGGCGGCATCGATGCCGGCCTCGGCCAGGGCCGCGATTTGGTGCGCGGCGTTAATGCCGGAGCCGCAATAGACCGCCACGTCGCGACCGTCGGCGCCCAAGTCCTTGAACCGCGCGGCGAGTTCCGCGGCGGGCAGGAAATGCCCGTCGGGGGCGAGGTTCTCCGTGGTCGGGGCGCTCACCGCGCCTGGAATGTGGCCGGCGCGCGGGTCCACCGGCTCCAGCTCGCCGCGATAGCGTTCGGTTGCGCGGGCATCAAGCAACACCGAGGTTCCGGCGAAGTCCAGCACCTCGTCCAGCTCCAGCCGGGGCATTCGCCCGCTGCCCAATTCGACGTTGCCCAGCGACGCCAGCTCATCGCCGCTGTCGAGCTCGTACCCTTCCGCGCGCCACGCGGCCAGTCCGCCGTCGAGCAGGTACACGGTGTCGAAGCCGCCGTCCCGCAGCAGCCACCACACCCGGGCGGCGCTCAGGCCGCCGTTGTCGTCGTAGGCCACCACCACGTCGTCGTTGTTGATGCCCCAGTCCCGCGCCGCCTCGCGGAAGGCCTCCGGCTCCGGCAGCGGGTGGCGCCCTTCCGCCGCGGACGGTGCGGACGCCAGTTGCGCCGGCAGGTCAACGTAGACCGCACCGGGAATATGCGCCTGCCGGTAGCGGCCTTGGCCGTCGCCGTCGCGGTCGCCGAGTTTCCAGCGGACATCCAGCAGTACGGTGCGCTGGCCGGAGATCATCCGTTCACGCAGTGTCTGCACGTCCATCAGAGTCCTCATGAGATCTCCTCCTGACTGCTGGCGGGTGTCGTTGCCCGCCGGTGTCCGGCCAGTTCATCACAGCGGCGGGTACCGGGCCAAGCATCCGCGCCCGGACACCGCCCGCCCCCGCGGTCAGTCCAGTTCCACGCTCTCCCCCGGCGACAGGTGCCGGTAGCCGGTACCGTAGTAGCCGCCGAAGAGCGTCACGTGCTTTTCCACCAACGGCAGGCCGCGGTCGCTCAGCCCGGCGTCGTGGATCGGGTAAGCATGCTCGGCGCGCATGGCGGTGACGAAGTCGATCACCTCGGCCGTCTTCGACCAGGGAGCGTGGATAGGCACCAGCACGTTCTTCACCATCAGCCCGTGCGGCACGATGAACGAATCCCCCGGGTGGTACAGGTTGTCGTTGATGACGTAGCCGACGTTGGCCACCACCGGAATGTGGGGATGGATCAATGCATGCTGGCCGCCGAAGGTGCGGATGCGGAACCCCGGTACCTCGAACTCTGTCTCCGGTTCTGCGGTGTGGATCCGCGCCGACGCTTCCGGGGCGAGCGCTCGGAGCTCGGCCGCCAGCGAGGCCGGGGCGTACAACTGCATTCCGTCCGTCTCCGTGAGCAAGGGAAGCACCCGGTCCCGGTCGAGGTGGTCCGCGTGCTCGTGGGTCACCAGGACGGTGGAGGCTCCGTCGAGGGCCTGCTCCACCTCGGAGAAATTGCCGGGGTCGATCGCCAGGACATGCCCGTTCTCTTCGAGCCGGACGCAGGAGTGGGTAAATTTTGTCAGCTGCATGGCACAACCCTAACCGCGCCGGGCGGAAGGCGGTATGGGGCCGCGCAGGCCCGGCGAATCAGGCCTGCTGGTAGGCTGGAAAGAGCCCCCGGGCGTCCAGAACCAGCAGCAAGGAGCCGAAGCGGACATGTCCGTCCCGTCAGCCAAACCGCAGGCGCAGCGCCGCGGTCCGGAGCAGCGAGTGACCCGCCAGCGGGTAGCGGTGGACACCGCCTTGGACAGCCTGGAAGACTTCGTCAGCACGCAGGAACTGCACAGGTTGTTGCAGGATCGCGGCGAGCCGGTCTCGCTGGCCACCACCTACCGGATCCTGCAGTCCATGGCCGACGACGGGCAACTGGACGTGATGCGCAACGGCGAGGGCGAGGCCGTCTACCGGCGTTGCGCCGTCGAGCACCACCACCATCACCTGCTCTGCCGGAACTGCGGCAAGACCGTGGAGATCGAGGCTCCGGCGGTGGAACAGTGGGCGGCGCGGATGGCACGGGAGCACGGCTTCACGCAGGTGGCGCACACGGTGGAAATGTACGGGCTGTGCCCCGACTGCAGCGCCGCGCCCGGCAACCCCGTTGCCCAGTAACCGCCCCGCCCAGGTAACCGCCGCGCCCAGCAACCCGGCGCTTAGCCGGCGCTGACCTTCACCGCGGCCGCCGTGCGCCGCCCCACCCTGCCGCGCCGCTGCCGCCGGGCGCCGGCCAGCCGGCAGACCACGTAGATCAGGAACGAAATCGTGGTCACGTAGGGACTGATCGGCAGGCTGCCGCCGAGAGCCAGCAGGATTCCGCCCAGGGTCGCTGACACGGCGAACAGCACGCTCAGCAGCACCACCACCCGCGGCGAACTGCTCACCCGGAGTGCGGCGGCCGCCGGGGTGATCACCAGCGACAGCACCAGCAGGGCACCGACCACCTGGATGGACAGCGCCACGGCCAGCCCCAGCAGGAACATGAAAACGATCGCCAGCGCACCGACCGGCACGCCGCGGGCCTCGGCCAGATCCGGATCGGCGCTGGCAAAGGTCAGCGGACGCCAGATGGCCAGCAGCCCCAGCACCACCACCGCCGACCCCGCGGCCAGCAGGTTCAGCTGCACGGTGTCCACGGAGACAATCTGCCCGGTCAGCAGGCCGAACTTGTTCGCCGAGCGGCCCTGATAGAGCGAAAGGAACAGGATGCCCAGGCCCAGCCCGAAGGACATGATCACGCCGGTGATCGAATTCCGGTCCCGGGCGCGCATGCCGAGCACACCCAGCACGACGGCGGCGATCACCGAGCCGATCAGCGACCCGAACACCACGTTGGCGCCGATCAGCAGGGCGAAGGCCGCCCCGGCGAAGGACAGCTCGGCGATCCCGTGCACGGCGAACGCCAGGTCCCGCATCATCACGAACACGCCGATCAGGCCGCCGACCAGGCCCAGGACGGCGCCGGCGATCAGCGAGTTGCGCACCAACGGAAGCAACTCGCCGTAGTCGCTGAAGTTGAAGACCGCGTTCAGCAGTTCCGAGGGGTCCATGGCTACTCCCCCTCGCCGTGCTGGTGCGTGGTGGCGTCCGGCAGGCCCACCACAATGATGCGGCCCTGGTTGTGGATGACTTCCACGTGGCTGTTGTACATCCGCGACAGCACCTCGGTGGTCATCACTTCTTCCGGCGTGCCCACGCGGAACTGACCGCCGGCCAGGTACAACACCCGGTCCACGTAGTCGATGATGGGGTTGATTTCATGCGTCACGAACACCACGGCACTGTTCTTTTCATGGCACTGCCGGTTGATCATCGCGCTGACCGCCTGCTGGTGGTGCAGGTCGAGCGAGAGCAACGGCTCGTCGCAGAGCAGGACTTGGGGGTCGGAGGCCAGTGCCTGGGCCGCGCGCAGCCGCTGTTGCTCGCCGCCGGACAGCTGCCCGACCGGGGCCTCCGCGTATCCTTCGGCACCGACCATCTCCAGCAGTTCGTCCACCCGCCGTCGATGTTTGCGCGCGTTCAGCCGGATGCCCCACCGGTGGCCATCCAAGCCCAGGCCCACCAGATCGCGGGCCCGCAGCGGTGTCTCCGGAGCGAAGGTCTTCTGCTGCGGGATGTAGCCGATGTCCCGGCTGCCGCGTTCCAGCGGCCGCCCATTAATCTCGGCCGTGCCGTGGCTCAGCGGCTGCAGGCCCAGCAATACGCGCAGGAAGCTGGTCTTGCCGGAACCGTTGGGACCGAGGACCGCGAAGAACTCCCCCGGCTGGATGGTCAAATCCAGGTCGTGCCACAGCACGCGCCGTCCGAAGGACAGCGAAGCACCCTGCAAGCGGACGGCGGCGGTCGTAGCCCCGCTCATCCGCGCAGCGCCTTCTCCACGGCGTGCAGGTTCGACCTCATCCAGCCCAGGTAGTCCTGGCCTTCCGGCAGGGTTTCAGTGAAATCGACGACGGCGATGCCCGCCTTCTCCGCCAACAGGCGGAGGCGCTGCGTCTGCGGTCCCTCGGTCTGTTCGTTGTAGGCGACGAACCGGACCGACCCGCCGGTGACCAGGTCTTCGGCCTCTTTCAGCGCCTGCGGCGATGCGTCGCTGCCTTCCTCCGCCGCCTCCATGAAGGCCTCGGGGGTCTTGTTCTCCAGCCCCAGGGCGTCGAACAGGTGCAGCGGCACCGGATCGGTGGCCGCTACGGCTTGCCCGTCGGCGGCTGCGGCCAGTCCGTCCACCTCCGCCTGCAGCTTGTCCAGTCCGGCATGGAACTGCCCGGCATTGGCCTTGAAGGTGCCCGCCTGTTCCGGGTCCAGCGCGGACAGCTTCGCGGCAATGGCATCGGCCACCTTCGCCATGGTTGGCAGGTCGTACCAGACGTGTTCGTTGAAGCCGCCGTGGCCGTGGCCCGCGTGGCCGTGGTCCGTGCCGTCGGCGTCGGCCCCGGCTGACGCAGGAGCGTGCGGCGCCTCGGCTTCCGCGCCGGGCAGCGGCGACAGTTCCACCGCCGTGATGATGTTCTTGTGGTCGACGCCCGTGTCGTCGGCGAGGGTGTGCATGAACGTGTCGTAGCCGCCGCCGTTTTCCAGCACCAGGTCGGCCTTGGACACCGCCAGCTTGTCGCGGGCCGTCGCCTCATAGGAGTGCGGGTCCTGCGCCATCCGGTCGATGATCGACGTGACGTCAACATGGTCGCCGCCGATGCTGCGGGCCAGGTCTCCGTAGACATTGGTGGAGGCCACCACGCTCACGGCGCCGTGCGCTTTGTCCGCGCCCCCGGCGGCCGCGCAGCCGGACAGCAACAATGCCGCCGCGGCCAGGCCTGCCAACGCAGGGGTGGTACGGGAGAGCCTCACGGGCGACCTCGGTTCTACTCACAGATGAGAATCAATAACAATAAGGATTTCCAGCTTAGCGCATTGCGAACCGTTCGCATTACCGTGCGGAGACGCGCGGAGGGTGCGGGAGCACCCAAACGGATGCCCAGCGGGCCACGCACGCTATACGCCACATTGGTGCGGAAGGGTAAGGCCTGCTGCTGCTCGATGAGTTGCGATCCCGGCATCGGCGGCAAATTTATCCGTTGCCATCAGCGCCCCTTACTCTCCGCGTCCAATGTGGCGCATAGTGTTCGCCTGCTCTCGGGAAGGTCGGCCCGCGTTCTCCCCCGGCCGCTGCTCCCGAATATCGACCCGCCAGGCGCCCGAAACGCGGAGGCGCGGAACCGCCGCAGCAGTTCCGCGCCCTGGGGAGGGCTGTTATTCGCCGGTCCGGCGGAGCCCCTGGGCCTGCGTCTCGTCGCGGATTTCGCCGACCAGCACTTCGATCACGTCCTCGAGGAACAGCACGCCGTGGGTCGTCCCGTCGGCGCCCAGCACGCGGGCCAGATGCGACCCGGTCCGCTGCATGACGCCCAGCGCGTCCTCGATTTCCTCATCCAGCGCCAGATTGGCCAGCGTGCGGACCTTGGTCAGCGGAATCGTCTTATTGAACCGGTCCTCGGGGATGGTCATGACGTCCTTCAGGTGCAGGTACCCGGTGAGGTTCTCGTCGGCGTCGGCCACCGCAAACCGGGAGAACCCGGTCCGGCCCACCACCCGCTCGAACTGCTCCGGCGTGGTGTCGACGCCGATGGTCACCAGCTGGTCGAGGGGCACCATCACCGTGGCCGCCGTGACGGCCGAGAACTCCAGCGAACTGGAGATCAGTCCGGCGTCGTCGTCCACCAGTCCGTGCTTGGTGGACTCCTGCACGATCGACTGCACCTCCTCCAGCGTGAAGGTGGAGGTCACCTCGTCCTTCGGTTGAATCCGCACCGCCCGCAGAATGTGGTTGGCCGACCAGTTCAGCGTGGCGATCACCGGCCGCACCACCTTGGACACGGCCACCAGCGGCGGAGCGAGCAGCAACGCGGCCTTGTCCGCCACCGACACGGAGATGTTCTTCGGCACCATTTCGCCAAAGGTCACGTGCAGGAAGGTCACCACCAACAGCGCCACGGCGAACGAAATCCCGTAGGAGACCTCGTGCGGAACGCCCAGCCACCCCTCCAGCGGCAGCAGCAGCAGTTCCTTGATCGCCGGTTCGGCCACGTTCAGAATCAGCAGCGAACACACCGTGATGCCCAGCTGGGCGCAGGCCAGCATCAGGGAGACGTGCTCCATGGCCCACAGGGTGGTCTTGGCACGTTTGGAGCCGGCTTCCGCCAGAGGCTCGATCTGGCTGCGGCGGGCGGACATGACGGCGAATTCCGCGCCGACGAAGAAGGCGTTGCCGATCAGCAGCACGACCAACCAGAAAATACCCATCGCCGCCATCAGAGCTCACCCGCCTTGCCGGCGTCGGGCAGTGCCGCACCGGTTGCCGGATCGGGGATGAAGCGCACGCGGTCCACCCGCCGCCCGTCCAGCCGCTCAACCTCCAGCGTGCCGCCGTCCACCGGAACCGTATCGCCGACCACGGCGATCCGGCCCAGCTCGGCCATGATGAAGCCGCCCACCGTTTCGTAGCTTGCCTCGTCGGGCACGGACAGCTGCGGGATCTGCTCGGTGACCTCATCCGGGCGCATCAGGCCGGGGAAATACCAGTTGCCCGCCGCGCTCTGCAACACGCCGGGCTTTACCCGGTCGTGTTCGTCCGCGACCTCGCCGACAATTTCCTCCACCAGGTCTTCGAGCGTAACCACCCCCGCGGTTCCGCCGTATTCATCGAGCACGACGGCGAACTGCAGGTTCGCGGCACGCAGTTCCGACAGCAGCGAATCCAGGTGCACCGTCTCCGGCACCCGCAGCACGTCGGTCATGATGGTGGCCGCGGGCAGGGCGGCACGCTTCTTGCGCGGGACGCCGATGGCCTTCTTGATGTGCGCGACGCCGCGGACGTCGTCCGGGGAATCGCCGAGCACCGGGAACCGGGAGTAGCCGGTTCGGCGGGCCGCGGCAATCAGGTCGGCCACGGTCTGGTCCGCATCGATGAACTCGACGCGGATCCGCGGCGTCATCACGTCGGCGGCGGTCCGGCCGGAGAAGGACAGCGTCTTGGCCAAGAAGTTCGCGGTTCCGGCGTCCAACGTGCCCATTTCGGCGGAGCGGCGCACCAGCGACGCCAGCTCGGAGGGAGTCCGGGCCCCGGAGAGCTCTTCCTTGGCCTCCAGCCCGAACAGGTGGAGCACCTTGTTGGCGAAGCCGTTGAGCATCAGCACGAACGGCTTGAAGACGGCGGTGAAGACCAGCTGGGGCCGCGCCACCAGCTTGCCGACTGCCATCGGCAGGGCAATGGAAGCGTTCTTGGGCACCAGTTCGCCCAGCAACATGGAGAGCAGGGTGGCGATCACCATGGCGACCACGGCGCCGATGGGCTGAATGACCGCCTCGGCCAGTCCGAGCGCCGCCAGCGGCGGCCGCAGCAGGCTGCTGATGGCCGGTTCCATCAAGAAACCGGTCAGCAGCGTGGTCAAGGTGATGCCGAGCTGGCAGCTGGAGAGCTGCGTGGAGAGGGACTTCAGGCACTTCATCAGCGGCACCGCGCCGCGGTCGCCCTTGTCGATGGCGCGCTGCACGGTGGGCTGGTCGAGGGCCACCAAGGCGAATTCAACGGCGACGAAGAACCCGGTGCCGAGGATCAACAGCATGCCGGCGGCGATTTGGATCCATTCCATTTAGCGCGCCCCCGTCCTGCATATCAGGCGGGCAGATGGAGGGTGGTCATCCGAGCCCGGACTAGAGGGCTCCTGACCGGCCGCGTTGGCGGCTAGTGTGTGATGGGCACGTGCACGGGATTTGCCGGTGCTGGGTGACGCCTTGCATTTGACCACCGCTTGGGCGGCTCCCGCGGTGCGGCATGCACCTGCGGGGCGCGTCACGGACCGGCTCCTAGAATAGCTGTCCATTATGCGCACAAGCCTAGCAGGCGGACCGCCGCCGCGGGCGGCCGGCACCGCTACCAGCTCTGCGGAACCGGGCGGCCTTCCTCATAGCCCGCGGCCGACTGCACGCCGACAATGGCCTGCTCGCGGAACTGCACCAGGTTCTGCGCACCGGCGTAGGTCAGCGAGCTGCGCAGGCCGGCGGTGATCTCGTCCAGCAGGTCCTCCACGCCGGGACGCCGCGGGTCAAGGTACATCTTCGAGGACGAAATCCCCTCCTCGAAGAGAGCCTTGCGCGCGCGCTCAAACGCGTCCTCGCGCCGGGTGCGGTTCTGGACGGCACGGGCCGAAGCCATGCCGAAGCTCTCCTTGTATTTGCGGCCGCTGCTGTCGGTGAGCAAATCCCCCGGGCTCTCGTGCGTCCCGGCGAACCAGGAGCCGATCATCACCTGGCTGGCCCCGGCGGCCAGCGCCAGCGCCACGTCCCGCGGATAGCGGACCCCGCCGTCGGCCCACACATGCGCGCCAAGCTCGCGGGCGGCCTCCGCACATTCCTGCACGGCGGAGAACTGCGGGCGGCCCACGGCGGTCATCATCCGGGTGGTGCACATGGCGCCCGGCCCCACCCCGACCTTGACGATGTCTGCGCCGGCCTCCACCAGATCGCGAACCCCTTCGGCGCTGACCACGTTGCCGGCCACCACGGGAACCTGCGGATCCAGGCTGCGCACGGCGTCCAGCGCATCGAACATCTTGCGCTGGTGTCCGTGCGCGGTATCCACCACCAGCACGTCCACGCCCGCCTCCAGCAGCCCCTCCGTCTTGCCCTTGACATCGCCGTTGATTCCGACGGCGGCCGCCACCCGCAGCCTGCCCTGCGGGTCCAGCGTGGGGGTGTAGATGGTGGACCGGAGCGCGCCGGAACGGGTGAGCGCGCCCAGCAGCACGCCGTCGTCGTCCACCACCGGCGCGAAGTTCGCCGATGCCGAGTCGAACAAATCGAAGGCCTGGCGCAGCGAGGTGTCCGCCCCGGCGTCGAACATGGAGGCCTCCAGCAGCAGCGGGTGGGCCGCCATCACCGATTCGAGCGAGGCATAGCGGTCCACGCCCTCGCAGTCCTCGGCGCGCACCACGCCCACACACTTGCCGGCGTCGTCCACCACCGCCACTGCGCCGTGCGAGCGCTTGTCCATCAGGTGCAGGGCGTCAATGACGGTGCTGCCGGCGGTCAGTTTCAGCGGCGTTTCGAAGACGGTGTGGCGGTCCTTGATCCAGCCCGTGACCTCCGCGAGTACCTCCAGCGGCACATCCTGCGGCAGCACGGCAAGCCCGCCCCGGCGTGCCATCGTCTCCGCCATGCGGCGTCCGCTGACCGCGGTCATGTTCGCCGCCACCAGCGGAATCGTGCTGCCCGTGCCGTCGCCGGCGGACAAGTCCACGTGCAACCTGGAAGTGACGTCCGAGCGCGACGGCACCAGGAAGACGTCCGAATACGTCAAGTCGGTCATCGGCTGGTTAATCAGGCGCATGGGTGCTCACTTTCCTCGTCGCCGTGCGGCCGGCAGGACGGCCGGTGCAGGTGGTGCGGGAACCGTACGGTGCCCCGGAGACTGCGCCATTCCACCGCGGTGGGCCGGCCAGGCTCCCCCGCAAAGTCTAGAGGCACACGGTCAGCGAACGAATCGGAGTGATGATCGGCGGCACGGGTGGTAAAGATTAGCCTGCGTTGCGAAAGTGTCATTAGACTGGCTACTGGTCCAGATCTAGTGCGCGCCAGACGCGCACTCGCATTTCCGCTGCTAACCGGCAGGTCCGGAAGGCAGCCAGGGAAGCGTGTGATCTGCAGGGCAAGCGGCAACTCACGGAAGAGGCGTATTACAAGTGCCAGAGCATCCCAACCTTCGTCTACCCGAGGAATTTGGCGGTAACGAATGGCTCGTTGACGAAATCTACGAGCAGTACCTCCAGGACAAGAACTCCGTGGACAAGAAATGGTGGAGCATCTTCGAGGCGGCCAATGGCGCCGGCAGCTTGAACGACACCGCTGCCCCGGCTCCGTCCCGCCCCGCTCCGGTGAAGGACACGCCCAAGGCCTCGGCTGAGAGCACTGCCGCGGGTCGGGCAGGAACCAAGCCGATTCCCGCCGACAACGAGCCGGCCCCGAACACCTCCACCGACAAGGCCGATGCCCCGGCCAAGCCCGCCGCGAAGGCGGAGCCGAAGCCTGCGCCGATCCCGGCCCAGCTGCCCAAGTCCGCGCCCAGCGCCGTCGCCGAAGAAGACACCGTTTCCGTACTCCGCGGCCCGGCCAAGGCCATCGCCACCAACATGGACGCCAGCCTCAGCGTGCCCACCGCTACCACGGTGCGCGCGGTTCCGGCCAAGCTGCTGATCGACAACCGCGTGGTGATCAACTCCAACCTGGCCCGCGCCCGCGGCGGCAAGGTCTCCTTCACCCACCTGATCGGCTACGCCGTGATCAAGGCGCTGGGCCAGTTCCCCAGCCAGAACGTCCACTATGAGGAGATCGACGGCAAGCCGGCCGCGGTCCAGCCGGCCCACGTGAACTTCGGCATCGCCATCGACATGCCGAAGCCCGACGGCAGCCGCCTGCTGGTGGTGCCGAACATCAAGCGTGCCGAGACCATGAACTTCTCCGAGTTCTGGCATACCTACGAGGACCTGATCAAGCGGGCCCGCGCCGGCAAGCTGACCGCCGACGACTACGCCGGCACCACCGTTTCGCTGACCAACCCGGGCGGCATCGGAACCGTGCACTCCGTGCCCAGGCTGTCCAAGGGCCAGGCCACCATCGTTGGCGTCGGCGCCCTCGAATACCCCGCCGAGTTCCGCGGCGCCAGCGAGCGGACCATCGCCGCGCAGGGCGTCGGCAAGATCATCACGCTGACCTCCACCTACGACCACCGGGTGATCCAGGGAGCCGGCTCCGGCGAGTTCCTGCGCCTGATCGAATCGCTGCTGCTGGGCGAACAGGGCTTCTACGACGAGATCTTCGAAGCGCTGCGCATCCCCTACGAGCCGGTCCGCTGGCGTCCGGACAACCAGGTGGACGTCGACCTGCAGGTCAACAAGGTGGCCCGCATCCAGCAGCTGGTGCACGCCTACCGCGTCCGCGGCCACCTGATGGCAGATATCAACCCGCTGGAGTACGTCCAGCGCAAGCACCCGGACCTGGACATCAACACCTACGGCCTCACCCTGTGGGACCTGGACCGTGAATGGGTCACCGGCGGATTCGGCGGCAAGGACCGCCTGAAGCTGCGCGACATCCTGGGCGTGCTGCGCGACGCCTACTGCCGCACCACCGGCGTCGAATACATGCACATTCAGAACCCGGCCGAGCGCGAATGGTTCCAGAACGAGCTGGAACGCGAGTACGCCAAGCCCAGCCGCGAAGAGCAGCTGCGCATCCTGGGCAAGCTGAACGCCGCCGAAGCGTTCGAGACCTTCCTGCAGACCAAGTTCGTGGGCCAGAAGCGCTTCTCGCTGGAGGGCGGCGAATCCCTGATTCCGCTGCTGGATGCAGTGATCTCCGACGCCGCCGACGACGGTCTGGACGAAGTCGCCATCGGCATGGCCCACCGCGGCCGGCTGAACGTGCTGACGAACATCGCCGGCAAGACCTATGCACAGGTGTTCCGCGAGTTCGAGGGCACCCAGGACCCGCGCAGCGTCCAGGGCTCCGGCGACGTGAAGTACCACCTGGGCACCGAAGGAAAATTCACCTCCGACAACGGCAACGAGACCAAGGTCTACCTTGCCGCCAACCCCTCCCACCTGGAGGCCGTCGATCCGGTGCTGGAAGGCGTCGTCCGCGCCAAGCAGGACCGTCTGGACCGCGGCGACGAGTTCCCGGTGCTGCCGGTGATGATCCACGGCGACGCGGCCTTCGCCGGACAGGGCGTCGTGGCGGAAACCTTGAACCTCTCCCAGCTGCGCGGCTACCGCACCGGCGGTACCGTGCACATCGTGGTCAACAACCAGGTCGGCTTCACCACCTCGCCCCAGTCCTCGCGGTCCTCGGTGTACTCCACCGACGTGGCCAAGATGATCCAGGCCCCGGTCTTCCACGTGAACGGCGATGACCCGGAAGCCGTGGTCCGCGTGGGCCAGATGGCCTACGAGTACCGCCAGCGCTTCCACAAGGACGTCGTCATCGACATGGTCTGCTACCGCCGGCGCGGGCACAACGAGGGCGACGATCCCTCGATGACGCAGCCGATGATGTACAACCTGATCGAAGCCAAGCGTTCCACCCGCAAGCTGTACACCGAGGCGCTGGTGGGCCGCGGCGACATCACGCAGGACGAGGCCGATCAGGCGCTGCGCGACTATCAGGAACGGCTGGAGCGGGTCTTCGCCGAAACCCATGCCGCGCAGACCTCGCCGATCCCGATCATCACCAAGGATTCCGCGGCCGTGTCCGACCTGGAGCGCCCGCTCTCGCAGCAGTCCGAGGACACGGACAACGTGCCGTCCGGCACCGCCATCTCCGCAGAGACGCTGGCGAAGATCGGCAAGGCGCATCTGGAAATTCCGGAAGACTTCACCGTCCACCCGAAGCTGAAGGCCCTGCTGGAGCGCCGCGAGCAGATGTCCCGCGAGGGCAACATCGACTGGGGCTTCGGCGAACTGGCCGCATTCGGCTCGCTGCTGATGGAAGGTGTCCCGGTACGCCTGGCCGGCCAGGACTCCCGCCGCGGCACTTTCGTGCAGCGCCACGCCGTCTTCCACGACCGCATGAGCGGCGAAGAATGGGCCCCGCTGAGCAACCTGTCGGACGAGCAGGCCAAGCTGTGGATCTATGACTCGCTGCTGTCCGAATACGCGGCGATGGGCTTCGAATACGGCTACTCGGTGGAGCGGCCGGATGCGCTGGTGCTCTGGGAGGCGCAGTTCGGCGACTTCGTCAACGGCGCCCAGACCATCATCGACGAGTTCCTCTCCTCGGCCGAGCAGAAGTGGGGCCAGCGTTCCTCGCTGGTGCTGATGCTGCCGCACGGCTACGAAGGCCAGGGCCCCGACCACTCGTCGGCCCGGATCGAGCGCTTCCTGCAGATGTGCGCCGAGGACAACATGATCGTGGCCAACCCGACCACCCCGGCCTCGCACTTCCACCTGCTGCGCCGCCAGGCCTACAGCCGGCCCCGCAAGCCGCTGATCATCTTCACGCCCAAGCAGCTGCTGCGGTTGAAGGCTGCTGCCGCCAAGGTCGAGGACTTCACCACCGGAACGTTCCAGCCGGTGATCGGCGACGTCCAGGACCTCCACGGCAACGACGTGGACCGCGTGGTGCTGGTTTCCGGCCGGCTCTACTACGATCTGCTGGCCGCTCGCCAGAAGAACTCGGACACCAAGACCGCGCTCATCCGGGTGGAGCAGCTGTACCCGCTGCCGGTCGAGGAGATCAAGGCCGAACTGGCGAAGTACCCGAACGCCGACGTGGTCTGGGCGCAGGACGAGCCCGCCAACCAGGGTCCATGGCCGTTCATGGGTCTGTACCTGCCGGAGGCTCTCGATAGGCCGCTGCGCCTGGCGTCCCGTCCGGCCTCCGCGGCGACCTCCACCGGCTCGGCCAAGCGCCATGCGGTGGAACAGGACGTCCTGGTCAAGCAGGCCTTTGAACGCCGGTAAGTAGGATAGTGGGCGGGGGCCACAGGGCGCCCCGCCCACTTTCTTTTAAGCACCGTTCTTTATAAGCACCGTCTCTTATAAGCACCGTCTCCGAAACGTCGAACCAGGAAGCTACTCGTGGAGCAACGCAGAATCAGGATCGCCGCAGTGGGTGAACAGCTGTTGGCCGGCGTGGGAGACCCGCGCGCCCTCGGCTGGTTGGGCCGAACCCTGGCCCGGACCAACCCTGATCCAGCCACCTTGGAATCCTTCGTGCTGGCGTCGCCGAACGAGGGGACGGAGGAACTGGCCGGCCGCTGGCTTCAAGAAGCCGGCCGGCGTTTCGACGACGGCTTCGAAAACCGGCTCATCATCGGCCTGTCCGGCCGCGACCTCGAACTCGGCTTGTCCACGGCCCGCAGCCGGCTGAACCTGGCCAACATCCTCGACGGCGCGGCACAACTCAGCGTCAAGGTCTTCGTTGTCGGTCCGCCGCCCGGACTGGATGCCCAGCGCAATGCCCAGCTGGCCGAGCTGTCGACCGCCTTCGGCGATGTCACCACGCGCCGCAAACACGTCTTCGTGGACACCTTCACGCCCCTGCTCAATCACGAGCAGTGGCGCACCGATTTGGCCAGTAACGGCGGAGCCCCGGGTCAAGCGGGCTACGGGCTGCTCGCCTGGCTGGTCCTGCATCGGGGCTGGTATCCGTGGTTGGACCTGCCCGAGCCGTTCTAGCGGCGTGCCTTCCGCCCCCGGCGGGACAGCTTCATCGCCCAAGCGGCGGGACCGGTCATCCTCCGGTCCCGCCGTTCCTGTAACTGCGGACGGCAGACCCCTTGCCAGCACCCCATTCGCGATATATCGTGTCTTTCATTACGAGATATATCGCGTTCGGAGCGGTGTATCACCACAGGCAGGACAAGCCATGAACGATACGTGGAGCATCGACGGCCCACAAACCATCGACGTTGACGGAGTCCGCATGCTCAAGGCCTCCATCGTCAAGGGGCGGCTGGACGTCATCGTGCACGACGAGCGCACCGTGAGGGTGGAGGTTTCCGAAGTCGCCGGCGCGCCGCTGGAGATGACACTGCGCGGCGGCACGCTGGAGATCAGCCACAACAAGGGCGGCGAGGGCCCCTTGGGCTTCTTGGCACGGCAGGTCAACCTGGCAGTCTCCGGCTACCGGGAGGAGGCCGTGATCAGCATCGCCCTGCCACGGGACGTTCCCGTCAAGGCCTCCACCGTCAGCGGGGACGGCCTGGTATCCGGCACTGCTGCCACAGCGGAATTGAGCACTGTGTCCGGGTCCATGATGGCCGACGAAACGACCGGCGTGCTGACCGTCAATACGGTCAGCGGCGAGATCATCGTCCGCCACCACGGCGGTACGTTGGCGGCGAAGAGTGTCTCCGGCGAAGTCACGGCGTCCGGCAACCTGGACCATGTCCGGGCCAGCACGGTCAGCGGTGATCTGAGCTTCGATCTGCAGGGGGCGCCGCAGGATCTGGCAGTCAACTCCGTTTCCGGCAACGTCACCGTACGGGTGCCCGAACAGTACGGCGTGGACGTGGCTGCTTCTTCGGCGACGGGCAGCATCACCGTCAACGACCAGAAGTTCTTCGGCTTCTCGGAGAAAGTGAAGACCCGGATAGGTCCCGAAGGCCGCGGTCTCACCGTCCGCTCCACCACAGTCTCGGGTACCTTAGCGGTTTTCCACCGGGACACGGCCGGAAGCCAGGTGAACTGATGCCTCCCGTATTCGCCCACGGCGCCTTGCGACTCTATCTTCTCGCCTTGCTGGCCGAAGGAGACAAGCACGGTTATGACATCATCCGTGCCCTCAGCGACCGGTTCGGCGGCACCTACTCCCCCAGCGCGGGCACCGTGTATCCACGGCTGGCCAAACTTGAGGAGGAGGGACTGGTTGCCACCGCCTCGGACGGACGGCGCACGGTCTACAGCATCACCGACGCGGGACGGCGCGAGCTGGCCGCCCGCCAGGACGAGCTGGCCGGCGTCGAAGCTGATATCTCGGCATCCGTGCGGCGTCTCGCCGATGGGTTGCGGGACGAGCTGCGCAGCTCCATGAAGGGGCTGCGCGCGGATCTTGCCGCCTCGGCCGAGTCCGCCCGCAGTAAAGCCAAGACATCGCCGCGGGCGGCCGACGCTGCCGGGCTTCGGACGGTGAAGGAACTGGAGCACCTGCTCAACGACTTCCGCGACGACGTCCGGGTGCGCTTGCGCCGGCGCAGCGCCACAGGAACGGTGGACGAGGTGGCCGTGCAGACCATCAGGACGGTGCTGGACCAGGCCAAGGCATCCATTACGGCGGCCCTGCGCTGACGTCCGGCGTACAGTTCCTTCAGTTAGGAGCAGGCCCGGGCATATGAAAGACTGGTGCGCAGTTCTTTTTCATCCAGCAAAGGAGGCAGCCATGAGCAAGCGTGCACGCAAGCGTCGTGACCGTAAGCGCGGCGGCGCAAACCACAGCAAGCGCCCCAACACCTAAGCGGTTGGGCACCAGCCCGCACGGCTGATGCTGACGGAAGAACCCCCGTGCCCGATTGGGCGGCGGGGGTTCTTGCGTTGTGTGCTTGGCCGGCCGTGCCGGGAGGCGGGCCAGCCCAGAAGCCTAAACGGTGTCTGATTCCCTGATGTGGCCGATCTTGTCCAAGATTCGTTCCTTGAGGGTCTGCGGTGCAGCCTCCTGGCAGGAGCGCTTCACCACCGAACGGATCAGGCATTCCAGATTGTGTTCTTCGGCGCACTCTTGGCAGCTGTCCAGATGCGCCTTGATCTCCGCAAGGTCGTCGCGGGAGAGTGCGCCGTCAACGTACTCGTAAATCCGCTGCATCCGGTCGTCTTCGCAGTCGCCCAGGCCGTGGCAGTCGCTCATTTGACGTTCTCCTGTTGTGTCCCCACCGTCGCTGCGGCGTTTTTCCTGTCCTTGGTACCGCCCATGCCCCGTTCGTGCGCGTAGTCGGCAAGCAGCTCGCGCAGCAGCTTGCGTCCCCGGTGCAGGCGGGACATCACGGTACCGATGGGGGTGTTCATGATTTCCGATATTTCCTTGTACGCGAAGCCCTCTACATCAGAGAAGTAAACGGCCAGCCGGAATTCCTCCGGGATGGCTTGGAGGGCATCCTTCACATCGGAGTCCGGCAAGTGGTCCAAGGCCTCGGCTTCCGCAGACCGCAGTCCCGAGGAAGTGTGGGAGGCGGCTTGGAACATCTGCCAGTCCTCTACCTGGTCCGTATTGGACTGTTGCGGTTCGCGCTGGCGCTTCCGGTAGAGGTTGATGTAAGTGTTCGTCAGGATCCGGTACAGCCAGGCCTTGAGGTTGGTCCCCGGCTTGTACTGATGAAACGCCGAAAAAGCCTTGGCGTAGGCCTCCTGCACCAGATCCTCGGCATCGCTGGGGTTGCGTGCCATCCGCATCGCGGCCGAGTACAGCTGGTCCACATACTGCATGGCGTCGCGTTCAAAGCGGGCACGGCGCTGGTCGGCAGTTTCCGTCTGGACGTCAACCTCATCCGGCTGCCCCGTTGTTCCGGGGTTGCTGCGGTTCTCGGTGGCGTCCGAATTCTCAGTCGTCATTGGCTCCCAGTCTACGCTGAGCTTCACGAACCCCTGGGCCGATGCTGCGCCGTCTACCGGCCCCGCGTGGGCCGGTTCGGCAAGCGCTGTAGTCACAGGTATTCCCTTCGTTCCGACACGTCCTAGACCGGAGACAATGCACCGGCATTCCTCTCCAGACGTAACGTTCGATGCCGCCCGGCTATTCCCCGCCGGTGCTGCCGAACCGGCGTGCAAGGTGTGCGGTGCCAACAAAAGTGCCAGACTAGTGTCCAGTGCCGCCTCCCCGCGGTCCGGCCGAGGGGAAGGGCACAGATTCCTTCGACGCACGCCGACGCCCAGGAGGCTTCCATGTCAATCGTCCGCCTTGCCGCCCGTCCCCTGCTGGCCACCAGCTTCGTAGCCACCGGCTTTGACCGTTTGCGACACGCTGAGGAAACGGCCGAGTCCCTGCGTCCGCTGGTTCAGCAGACAGAATCCCTCTTTCCCGCGGCAGGAGCGTTGGTCGGGCAGGAAAAGACGATTGCCCGAGTCATCGGCGCAGCCCAGGTTGGAGCAGGCGTCCTGCTGGGCATGGGCAGGTTCTCCCGGCCTGCTGCGGCCCTGCTGGCCGGCACCACCGCCGTCAACACGCTGGTGGAGTACCGCGCGGCCGATTCGACCACACCGGAAGCCAGGCGAGTGCGCCGCAACCGGCTGTTGAAGAACCTGTCGCTGATCGGAGCGGTCATGCTGGCAGCCGTTGACACCGCCGGACGGCCCGGGCTGGCCTGGCGTGCCGAGCATCTGGCGGCCGATGCCCGGCGCAACGTCCGTTCCATCAGCAAGGGCGCGCGCCGCAACGCCAGCTCGATGGGCAAGGACGCCCGCAAACAGCTGAAAAAGGCCGAACGCGTAGTCCGGGAAGCCACCTCGGACGTGGTGGGATCCTGAACACAATGCCCATGGTTGCCAACAACTGGCCGGCTCCCTACGCAGAAAAGCCGATCGATGCAACGGTCCAGATTCCTGCCTCAAAGTCCCTGACCAACCGCTATTTGGTGCTCGCTGCGTTGGCCGACGGTCCGTCCCGGCTGCGCGCCCCGCTGCATTCACGCGACACCGTCCTGATGGTGGAAGCGCTTCGGTCCCTGGGTGCCCGGATTACCGAGGCGGAGGGGGACGGCCGGTTCGGCCCCGACCTGTTGGTGCAACCGATTGATCCGGCGCGCCCGCTCGGTGCCGCCGGTGTCGATTGCGGCCTGGCGGGCACCGTCATGCGCTTCGTGCCTCCGCTGGCGGCACTGTGTACCGGAGAGGTGGAGTTCGACGGCGACCCGGCGGCGCGGCGCCGGCCGATGTCCCCCACCATCGACGCGCTGCGCCAATTGGGCGTGGCGGTGGACGACGGCGGACGCGGCAGCCTCCCGTTCCGCATCACCGGCACCGGCGGTGTGGCGGGCGGCCATCTGGCGATCGATGCCAGCGCCTCCTCGCAGTTCGTCTCCGCCCTGCTGCTGGTGGGTCCGCGCTTCCGCGACGGCCTGCATCTGGAGCACGTCGGCGAGCGCGTGCCGAGCCTGGACCATATCGCCATGACGGTGCAGTTGCTGCGCGACCTCGGCGTGAGCGTGGACGATTCCCGCCGGAACCACTGGGTGGTCTCCCCCGGCCCGATCCGTGCCTTCGACACCCGGATCGAGCAAGATCTCTCCAATGCCGGCCCGTTCCTTGCCGCGGCCTTGGCCACGGGCGGGCGGATCAGGGTGCCCAACTGGCCCGCTTCCACCACTCAGGTGGGCGACGCCTGGCGGGAGATCCTGCCCCGGCTCGGCGCCACGGTCACGCTCCAGGACGGGACGCTGACCGTGGTCGGCGGCGAGAAGATCACCGGCGCGGACCTGGCCGATACCAGCGAACTGGCGCCCACCGCGGCGGCCCTGTGCGCGCTGGCCGACGGCGAGTCCCGCCTGAGCGGCATCGCCCACCTGCGCGGCCACGAAACCGACCGGCTGGCTGCCTTGGTGGCGGAAATCAACCGCTTGGGCGGCGACGCCGAGGAGACGGCCGACGGACTGCGGATCCGCCCCAGGCCGCTGCACGGCGGCTTGTTCCATTCCTACGAAGACCACCGGATGGCTACCGCCGGCGCCATCATCGGCCTGGCCGTGCGCGGCGTGGAGGTCGAGGACATCGGAACGACGGCCAAGACCATGCCCGAGTTCCCGCAGCTCTGGCAGGAAATGTACGCTGCCGCACCGGCTCCCTCGGCCACCGAGGGCTGACGGTGGCGCGTAGCACTGGAAGCTGGGATGAATCGGATGTGCGCATCCGTCCCAACAAGCGCGGAACGCGTCCGCGCACCAAGGACCGTCCCGCGCACGAGGATGCCGAGTTCGGTCGGATCGTGACGGTCGACCGTGGCCGCTACACCGCCGTCGTCGATGAAGACACCGACGGCGAGCGCGTCGTCGTCGCCGCCCGCGCGCGGGAGCTGCGCCGCACCCCGGTGGTGGCGGGAGACTTCGTGGCGCTGGTCGGCGATGTTTCCGGCGAACCGGACAGCCTGGCCCGGCTGGTCCGGGTGGAGGAACGCCGAACCCTGTTGCGCCGCAGCGCGGACGATACCGACCCGGTGGAGCGCGTGGTGGTAGCCAACGCGGATCAGCTCGTCATTGTGGTGGCCGCGGCGAATCCCGAACCCCGCACCGGGTTCATCGACCGGGCGCTGGTGGCCGCTTACGACGCCGGAATCAGCCCGCTGCTGTGCGTCACCAAGGCGGACCTGAAGGATCCCGCCGAGCTGCTCTCCAACTACGAGCATCTGGACCTGCCGGTGATCGTCAGCCGCACCGCGGCCGTGGACGCCTCCGGTGTGGAGACGCTCTCCGACGAGGGCCTGTCCGCCCGGCTGGATACCGAGGCCGTGGCAGAGCTGCGCGGTTACCTCGACGGCAAGGTCACCGTCACGCTGGGCCACTCGGGCGTGGGCAAGTCCACCATGGTCAACGCGCTGACCGGGGCGCAGCGGGCCACCGGCGGGGTCAACGCCGTCACCGGGCGCGGCCGGCACACCTCGTCGTCGGCCTTGGCGTTGAAAGTCTTGGATGCGCCCGCCGGCACCTGGATCATCGACACTCCGGGCATCCGGTCCTTCGGCTTGGCCCATGTGGATCCGGACCGTATCCTGTCGGCGTTCCCGGATCTGGAGCCCGGCACGGCCGACTGCGCGCGCGGCTGCAAACACGACGCGGCGGCCATCGACTGCGGCCTGGACGCCTACGTGGCGGCCGGCAGCGCCGGTGATGCCGGGGCCGCGCGGCTGGCGTCACTGCGCCGCTTGCTCGGCGCCGAGGAACGGCCGGAGGCCAAAGAGCTCGGCACGGTCTAGGTCCGGCGCCCGGTTGCGGGCGCTGCCTCCCGCGTCCGCGCCGCACTTACCGATAAGTTGAAACCTATGACCCACGCTCCGCAAACCTACAACGACGATCTGCGCCTGGCCCACGTGATGGCCGACTCCGTGGACGCGCAGACCATGGCCCGGTTCAAGGCCCTTGACCTGAAGGTGGAGACCAAGCCGGATCTGACACCGGTGACCGACGCGGATCGCGCCGCCGAGGAAGCCATCCGCGGGCAACTCTCCCGGTCCCGGCCGCGCGATGCGGTGCTGGGCGAAGAGTTCGGCAGCAGCGGCCACGGCGCCCGCCGCTGGATCATCGACCCGATTGACGGCACCAAGAACTTTGTCCGCGGCGTACCGGTCTGGGCCACGCTGATCGCCCTGGTGGACGAGGGCCAGCCGGTGGTCGGCCTGGTCAGTGCCCCCGCGCTGGGCAAGCGGTGGTGGGCGGCCAAGGGAACCGGCGCCTACACCGGGCGTTCGCTGGCCGCGGCCACCCGGCTGCAGGTTTCCGCCGTGGACCGGCTGGAGGATGCATCCTTGTCCTACTCCAGCCTGGGCGGCTGGAAGGAACGCGGGAACCTTGACGATTTCCTCGAGCTGACCGAATCGGTCTGGCGCACCCGCGCGTTCGGCGATTTCTGGTCCTACTGCCTGGTGGCCGAAGGCGCCGTGGACATCGCCTGCGAACCGGAACTGAACCTCTACGACATGGCCGCCCTGGTCCCGATCGTGACCGAAGCCGGCGGCTCGTTCAGCTCCTTGGAGGGCGAAGACGGCCCGTTCGGCGGCAATGCGCTGGCCACCAACGGCCTGCTGCACCAGGCGGCCCTGCACCGCCTGAACCCCGAGCTGCGCGGACAGCGGCCGGCGGGTTCGGCCACGGCAGCGTACGACGACGAGGCGGCCGGCAGCATCGACGCCAACGGCGAGAGCCGGTAACCGGCCGCTGCACGAGGAGCAACACGTGGCACATGGCGGCCCCCGGATGGACGACGAGCGGCGCCGGGCATACGGCGACACGTTCCAGCAGGGCGGCGAACACTACGACCGCATCCGCCCCGGCTACCCGGACGACGCGGTGGACTGGCTGCTGCCGGCCGACGCCCGCACCGCCGCCGATCTGGGGGCCGGCACCGGCAAATACACCGCCGCGTTGGCCGCGCGGGGGCTGAAGGTGGTTGCGGTAGACCCGTCCGCGGACATGCTCGCCCAGCTTCAGCGCAACCTGCCCGGCGTGACCACCCTGGTGGGTACCGCGGAGCAGACCGGGATTGCCGGGGCCAGCATGGACGTTGTCACCGTGGCCCAGGCCTGGCACTGGACGGACCCGCTCCGGGCCAGTACCGAGGCCGCCCGGATCCTGAAGCCCGGCGGCGTCCTGGGACTGGTGTGGAACCAGTTGGATACCGGTGTGCCGTGGGTACACCGGCTCACACGCATCATGCATGCCGGCGACGTGCTGAAGCCGGATTTCCGTCCCCGCATCGGTCCGGAGTTCAGCGGACTCGAAGGGCACGAGACCCGGTGGCAGGATCCGCTCGGCACGCTCGATGTGATGGAGCTGGCCAAGACCCGCAGCTATTACCTGCGCGCCAACGAGGCAACCAGGACGAAGGTGCTGGCCAACCTCGACTGGTACCTGCACGACCATCTGGGCTACTCCCCCGGCGCGCCGATCGGCCTGCCGTACCTGACCCACAGTTGGCGGGCCCGGGCGGTCTGAGCGGCTGAGTGACGTCACAGTACCCCTTGGCTTGTATTGAGGCCCACCGTCCGGCAAAATTTAGGCATGCCGAAAATTTGGGTGAAGGCGTGCCTCCTGGCGGTGGCCGCCATGCTGGCGGTGGCGGGCTGCGCCCGTCCGCCGGCGCCCGCTGCCGCCTCGGCGGGCGAACGGCCGCTCGTCCTGACCACCTTCACCGTTCTGGCCGACATGGCCAACAAAATCGGCGGCGGACATGTGGAGGTCGTCTCCATCACCAAGATCGGCGCGGAAATCCACGGCTACCAGCCCACGCCGTCGGACTTGGTCAAAGCGCAGCGTGCCGACCTCATCCTGGACAACGGGCTGGGACTCGAACGCTGGTTCGCACGGTTCCTCAACGCGGTCCCGGCACCGCATGTGGTCCTCAGCGACGGCGTGCAGCCGGTGAACATCACCGCCGGCAACTTTGAAGGCCGGCCGAATCCGCACGCGTGGATGTCGCCGGAGGCGGCCAAGATCTACGTGGACAACATCGTGCGCGCCTTCAGCCGGCTCGTGCCCGCACACGCCGATGATTTCCGCCGCAACGGCGCGGCCTACCGGCACGAACTGGACCTGGTGATGGAAGATCTGAAGGCAGCCTTCGCGGATCCGGCGGCCGTTCCCGTTCTGGTCAGCTGTGAGGGGGCCTTCTCCTACCTGGCCCGCGATGCCGGACTGCATGAGGCGTATCTCTGGCCGGTGAACTCGGATTCCGAGGGCACGCCCCGGCAGATCAAAGACGTGATTGGACAGGTCCGCGAACACCGGGTCCCGTCGGTGTTCTGCGAATCGACCGTCAACCCGGAATCGATGCGGCAGGTGGCAAAAGCTACCGGTACCCGGTTCATCACGCCGCTGTACGTGGACTCGCTCTCCGGACCGGACGGCCCGGTCCCCACTCATCTGGAGCTGATCAAGCACGACATCTCCCTGATCAAGGAAGGACTGGCGCCATGAGCACACACGTCATCCCGGCAGGGGCCCCCGCTATCTCGGTGGCCGGCCTGCGCGTGGCCTATAACGACGTCGTTGCCCTGGACGACGTCAGCGTAACGGTGGCATTGGGGACCATCTGCGGGCTGATCGGGGTCAACGGCTCCGGCAAGTCGACGCTGTTCAAGTCGTTGATGGGGCTGGCGCATCCGTCCGCCGGCACGGTGGAACTGTTCGGCCTCTCGCACCGGCAGGCGCGCAAATTGAACCTGGTCAGTTATGTTCCGCAGTCCGAAGATGTCGATTGGACCTTCCCGGTGTCGGTGCGGGATGTGGTGACGATGGGCCGCTACGGCCGGCTTGGCCCCATGCGCCGGCCGCGCCGCGGGGACCGTGAAGCCGTGGAGGCGGCGCTGGAACGGACGGGCCTGAGCCACCTGCAGCACCGGCAGATCGGTGAGCTGTCCGGCGGCCAGCGCAAACGCGCCTTTGTGGCCCGCGGCATAGCCCAGGACGCCGGGCTGCTGTTGCTCGATGAGCCGTTCGCCGGCGTGGACAAGGCCTCGGAAGCGGGCCTGATCTCCCTGCTGAAAGAGCTGCGCCGCGAGGGCAAGACGATCCTGATCTCCACCCACGATCTGGCCGGCATCCCGCAGTTGTGCGATGAGGCGATCCTGCTGCACCAGAAAGTACTGGCGCACGGATCACCGGCCGAGGTGCTGACCAATGACAACCTGGCGCTGGCCTTCGGCTCCGCGCTGACCGTCCCCGCGGAAGGAGTCCGCCGTGGACTTAGCTAACTGGCTGCTGGAACCGCTGCAGTACGGGTTCCTGACCCGCGCGCTGCTGGTCACGCTGGCAGCCTCCATCGTGTCCGCGGTGTTGTCCTGCTGGCTGATTTTGATGGGCTGGTCGCTGATGGGCGACGCGGTCTCCCATGCCGTGCTGCCAGGGGTTGCGTTGGCCTACATCATCGGGGTGCCCTTCTCGCTCGGCGCCTTCGTCTTCGGCGCGGCCGCGGTGGCGCTGATCGGCGGTGTGCGCTCCTCCACCCGGTTGAAGGGCGACACCGTGATCGGCGTGGTGTTCACCGCGTTCTTCGCCGCCGGCCTGGCCATCATTTCCAAAACGCCCAGCCAGACCGATCTGCAGCACATCTTGTTCGGCAACGTTCTGGGCGTCAGCGACGGCGAACTGCTGCAGGTGCTCGGACTGGGTGCGGTGACCTTGTGCGTGCTGCTGTTCAAGCGCCGCGACCTCACCCTGTTCGCCTTCGACCGCGTCCACGCGCACGCCATCGGGCTCAACACCCGCTGGCTGTCGATACTGCTGCTCGGGCTGCTGGCGCTCACCGTCGTCGTCGGGCTGCAGGCAGTGGGCATCGTGCTGGTGGTGGCCATGCTGATTACCCCGGGCGCCACCGCCTTCCTGCTGACCCGCAGGTTCGACGCCATGCTGGTGATCGCCGCATCGGTCACTGCCGCAGCCTCGGTCGCCGGCATCTATGCCAGCTACTACCTGGACGTCGCTACCGGTGCGGCGGTCGTCCTGGCGCAAGCGCTGGTGTTCCTCGTGGTCTACCTGTCCGCGCCGCGAACCGGGGTAATCTGGCAGATGGTACGCCGCCGGTCGGAGGGCCGGCGCACCGCCGTGCAGCCGGAAACCAGCAGCACCAGGCTGTAAGCCTGCAGTCCGTCACGGAACCACGACGAAAGGGTGAAACCGCATGCCACCGGCCAGGAGAACCGCGCTCAGCAGCGGCTCGTCCAGCGTGCAGGACTACGTCAAGGTGATCTATGCCTTCACCGAGTGGCAGGACAAGCCCATCACGTCCTCCCAGCTGGCCGTGCGTCTGGGCGTGGCCAACTCGTCCGTCTCCGAGATGGTGCGCAAGCTGGTGGAGCTGCAGCTGGTGGACCACCGGCCGTACAGCGCCATCGAGCTGACCAGCGCCGGCCGCCGTCTGGCGTTGACCATGGTCCGGCGGCACCGGGTCCTGGAGACCTTCCTGGTCCAGGAACTCGGCTATGCGTGGGACGAGGTGCATGACGAAGCCGAACTCCTCGAACACACCGTCTCCGACACTTTCATCGACCGGATGGCAGCCAAGCTGGGCGATCCGCAGCGCGATCCGCACGGCGACCCGATCCCGTCGGCGGACGGCACGGTGCATGTGCCCGACGCCGTGCAATTGGAGGACCTCGACGGCGGCCACACCGGCCGAATCACCCGGATCAGCGACGCCGACGCCGATCTGCTGCGCTTCTTCAGCTCCGAGCAGATCAGGCTCGACGACCGCGTGGAAGTGGTTGGCCGGCGCCCCTTCGGCGGTGCGTTGGTGGTTCGTTTCGGTCCCACCGGATCCGCCCGGGAACTGGATCTGGGCGACCAGGCGGCCGCCGCGCTGTGGGTGCACAGTGATCCGCACCCCGGCTGCCTGCTCGCTTCGTGAGCACGACGTCGGCGCGCTGCTTTGCGTTGGTACCGCACCGTCCGTGATGCTGGCCACGCACACAAGCGCCGGTTGATCGGTTAGGCTCGGCTTTGTCCGAGCCATGAAGCAGACGAAAGGTGTCCCTTGGCGACTCTGGGAATTGAAGAAGAGTACCTGCTGCTGGATCCGACCACCGGCCTGCCCGTCCCGATGGCGGACAAGGTCGCGGAAAACCTTGAAGGATCGTTACACGTGGCCCGTGGGGAAATCCAACGGGAACTGCTCACCTGCCAGATCGAAACCGCCACCGCTGTCTGCTCCACGCTCACCGAAGCGGAGGAGTCATTGTTGAACTTCCGCCGGGAACTCGATGCGGCTGTCCGGAAGACCGGCGTGCGCGCCGCGGCCACGGGTACCGCACCGCGGATCCAGGACGACTACCCGGAAGTCACGGACAGCCAGCGCTACCACCAGCTCAAGGCCAGTGCCAAGGGCATCGTGGCCGATCAGTTCGTCAACGGCCAGCACGTCCATGTATCCGTCCCGGACAAAGAAGCCGGAGTGCAGGCCCTGAACCGGATCAGGCCGTGGATGCCGGCCGTGGTGGCGCTCAGTGCCAACTCGCCCTACTGGCTGGACCGCGACAGCGGATTCGGCAGTTGGCGGATAGTGCACTACCGCCGCTGGCCGGTGCAGGGCTGCGCGCCGGTCTTCCGCGACGCCGCCGACTACGAGCGCCGGATCCAGCGCCTGGTGGACTCCGGCGTCATTATTGACCGCGGCGTGCTCACCTGGCTGGCGCGGCTCTCCGACCGCTACCCCACCCTCGAAGTCCGTGCTGCCGATGTGCAGCTCGAGGCCCAGGACGCCGTGTTGATCGCGGCGGTCATCCGGGGTCTGATCTCCACGGTGCTGGCCGACGAAGCCGCCTCGCGGACCTTCCTGCAGCCGGAGCCCGAGCTGTTGGATGCCGCCGTGTGGCAGGCCGGGCGGCAGGGCCTGACCGACCGGCTGGTGGACCCGGAGTCCGGCCTGCTGCTGCCGGCGCGCGACGTGGTGGGCATGCTGCTGCGCTACATCCGGCCCGCCTTGGAGGAGGAAGGCGATTCGGCCTGGGTGGACGCAAGCATTGAACGGGTTTTCGCCACGGGAACCGGCGCCGAGCGGCAGCGAAAAGCCATGGAGTCCGGCGGGCTTCCGGCGCTGCTGGATCTGTACGCCACGTCGCTGACCGCCGAGCCGTAGTCCGGGCGCGCAAGGGACGAAACGGCCATCCCGGCCGGCTTCGCCCTGCCGCCCGGCGACACCCGGCTAGGTCAGCAGCGGCGCCATGATCTTCGTGATCTTGGCCGAAGGTTCCACCCCGAATTCCCTCCACAGGCGGGACTTGAACACTTCGAACGCCCGCAAGGCCTGGGCATAGTTGCCGTCGGCTATGTGCGTCTCCAGCAACAGCCGCTGGGCGCTTTCGCGCAGTGGCTCAATCGCGATGGCAAATCCGGCCGCATCGTTGGCCTGGTCGGTCTCGCCGCGCTCCAGATATCGGCTGGCGAGACGCTCCAGCGCCGAGAGCCTCAGCTGCTTCCACCGCTCCTGCTCTGCCACGACCCAGTCCTCGTACCATCCGGGCAGCAGCTCGGCGGTGCGCAGCCGATCGAGCATGGCCGGCGGCAGCCCGGCACTTCGGTCCCCCTCCAGCGCGGCTACTCGCCGGCTGATTTCATGCACATCCACCGCCACGTCCGGAGCGAGCGCCAGCGGATCCCTGCTCTCCACCAACAACCCAGGCAGCTGGTGGGTAATCATCCAGATGGTTTCCCGCAGGCTCCCCGTTGCCTGCTTGTCGGAACTGTCGGGCCAGAGCAGCCCGGCCAGGAAGGCGCGTGGCTGGCTGCCGTACAGGGCCAGAACGGCGATCAGGCGCTGCTGCCGGATGGTTACTTTGACAGGAATTGTTCCATGCCGGATCTGCCATCCCCCTAATAATTGGACTTCCCAGATGTGTTCTACTGCTTTCATTTTCGTGCCCCCCAGGCATCTTGATGCGCACCCCAACCACTGCCGAAACACCTTCCTGTTCAGCTTCCCATCCTGTCCCGCGTTGTCAACGCAGCTAAAGGATTCATCCTGAAAATAACCTGAGTCTGAGCCCCGTAGACGCCGCCAGTTGAAAGCGCGAAGCAAGCCGGCGACCGGCACAAAGTTGCGGCAGGTGGCGTGCCGGTCCAAGGTGGTAGGTGATGATTACCAGACGCGAAGCGGCCCAGTTCCTCGATATCCCAGCGGAGATGGCGAAACGCCACGGCATTCCGTCCCGCATATCCCAGCAGGAGCTCGCCGCGCTGGACGCGAACCCGCCGGCCTGGCTGGCCCAGTCACGCGCAAACCGCACGGGGAAACGGCCTGTCTGGACGACGCTGCAGTGCATCATATGTGGCCACACGGAGACCGCCCGGCCGAAGAAATGGTGGCCGGAATTCAGCTTTGTCTACTGCCAGCACCATGACCCCGGAGAGTTGCCGGAACTGCCCGCGGGATGGGTCCGCAGCGAGTATGACGGCATCGGCGCCAGGTTCATCGGGATCGTCGACGTGGCACCGCCGGGCTCCTGAGCGCTGGGCGGTGGCGGCTCGAGCCGCCCCGCGGGAAAAGAAAAAGCCCCGGAAATCCGGGGCTCAATCAGTGGAGATGGGGGGAATTGAACCCCCGTCCGATGTCGTGTTGCCAGGACTTCTCCGGGCGCAGTTTGCGTCGGGTTTTCTTGGCCCCAGCCATCCTGCAAACAGGTGGCTGACCCGGGCCCAGCCGTCTAAATGTTCCGAATACCCCAACGGCGAAGGTATCCAGCAGTGGCTCTCTTAATGACGCCAGCATCCGGGGCGAGAGCATCCCCGGGCTGACGGACTTGCACCGCTACTTAGGCAGCGAGAGCGAAGTCAGTGCGCTTAGATTCGGCACTTATTGGTTTGCAGAGAGCGTTTCCGAGATAACTCTGCATCCTCGGCCCGCTTCCCCTGGCGCGACTAACATCGTCGAAACCTGTCATCCCCGTATGTAGTTATCAAAATAACCGTGTGTGCCGGCCAGTCACCTGCCCGGACCATCCAGTGTAACCCATAGCCACAGCGGTCTATTCCCTCACTATTCTAGCCAGCATGCGCGGGCGAGATTACGCTCGAACCATGGTCGTGCGTGCAACGGAGGGCACACCGCCGGGATCGGCTAACATCTGGGCCACATTCGGCGTCGAGGAAGAATTCCTGTTGATGGATCCCCGCACGGCACAGCCGGTGCCAACGGGGCCGGCTGTGCGGGCGGCCCTGCGCCTGGACACCAACCCGGACTGGGTCAGCACCGAGTTGCTCGACTGCCAGGTAGAGACCGCCACGCCGGTATGCCGCACGCTGGCCGAAGCCGCCGAGGCTTTGCTGGACTTCCGTCGCGATTTGGCCCACAGCGCGATGGCAACCGGGGCGGCCGCGGCCGGAATCGGAGTGATTTTCGACGCCGATCTGCGCCCGGCGTCCGTGACCGACTCTCCCCGGTACCGCGGTATTGCCGAGCGTGCACCGGCGCTGGTCGCCGACCAGTACGTCACCGGCATGCACATCCACGTCGAAGTGGCGGATCCGGAGGTGCGGCTGCAGGTGCTTAACCGGCTGCGGCCCTGGCTGCCGCTGCTGACCGCGGTCGCGGCCAACTCACCGTTCTGGCGGCATGCGGACAGCGGCTTCGCCAGCTGGCGGACCATCCTCTACCGCCGGTGGCAGATCCAGGGGTGTCCACCGTACTTTGCCGACCTGCATGATTACCGCGTCCGCGTGCGTCAGCTGTATGCCTCCGGAGTGGCACCGGACCCGGGACACATCTCCTGGCTCGCGCGGCTTTCCGACCAGTTCCCCACCATCGAGATCCGGGCCTCCGACAGCCAGCTGACGGCCGCGGACAGCGTGCTGCTGGCCGGACTCGCCCGGGCGCTCGTTGCTACCGAACAGGCCGCCGCCGTCGCGGGGCGCCCGGTTGCCAACCACTTCCCGGAGCACCTGGATGTGGCGCTCTGGCAGGCTGCCCGGTTCGGGCTCTCCGACAAACTGGTGCACCTCGACACGGCCACCCTCTGGCCGGCGTTCGATGTCCTGGAGTTGCTGCTCCGGCACATCGACGACGCCTTGGAACACCATGGCGACCGCGGTTGGGTGCATGAGCAGTGCGCACGGCTGCGCCTGGAGGGCAACGGAGCGCAGCGCCAGCGGGCGGCACTGGCCGGCGGCGGGCTGGCTTCATGGCTCGATCTGGTGGGCCGGTCCATCACGGCCGGCTGACGTCCGGGGCAGCAAGGGTCCGGGCCCGTGCCTCACCGCACAACCGCGGCTGGCGCGGATCAGGCCCCGCGGTTCTTTTCCCGCATGGCGCGCAGGGCCTCGCGGTTGTCCTGCTTCTCGCGGAGCGTCTGCCGCTTGTCGTAATCCTTCTTGCCGCGGCCCACGCCGATCTCCACTTTGGCCAGGCCGTCATTGAAGTACAGCTGCAGCGGCACAATGGTGTAGCCGGATTCGCGGGTCTGGCGCGCGATCTTCTCCAACTCGGCCCGGTGCAGCAGCAGTTTCCGGCGGCGGCGGGCGGCGTGGTTGGTCCAGCTCCCGTTGAGGTATTCCGGGATGTAGACGGACTCCAGGTACAGCTCGTCGTTGTAGAAGATGGCGAAGCCGTCCACCAGCGACGCGCGGCCCTCACGCAGGGACTTCACCTCGGTTCCCATCAAGGCCATCCCGGCCTCGTAGGTATCCATGATGTGGTAGTCGTGCCGGGCCTTTCGATTGGTGGCCACTACCTTTCGGCCACTTTCTCTGGGCACGGGGTAACTCCTTCGTCGTCGGAACGTTCCATTATAACGGCGCTGCGGCCTTTAGTCCCGCAGCGCCCGCTCCGACCGGGGCGTCAGAGCAAGTTCAGCGGGTTCACGAATTCGGCATTCAGGATGGTTTCGAAATGCAGGTGGCAGCCGGTGGAGTTGCCGGTGCTGCCCACATAGCCGATCAGTTGCCCTTGCCCGACCCGCTGGCCCGCGTACACCACGTACTTGTTCAGATGGTAGTAGTTCGTGTCCAGCACGTTGCCGGCCACCCAGCCGTGGCTGATCGTCACGCTGTTGCCGCCGCCCCAGACCGAGCCGTCTGCGCGCGCCACCGTGCCGGCGGCCGGTGCATAGACCGGGGCGTTGCAGCCGGGCCCATAATCGATCCCGCTGTGCAGGTAGCCGCCGGTGCCGAAAAAGTCGATGGTGCCCGGAGGGGTGCTCCGCCAACCGAACCCGGAGGTGATCGCCCCGCTGGTGGGGGCGATCAAGCCAAAGGACGACGGTGAAGAGCTGGCCGGTTTCGGCGGCTTGACCTTGGGGATGATCTGCGGCACCGGCTGGCCGCTATTCCGCGCCGCCTGCTGGGCTGCCTTGATCCGGGCCTGTTCGCGTTCCCACGCTTCCTGGGCCTTGCGCTGCTCTTCGGCTTCACGCCGGGCCTTCTCCTCCGCCTCGCGGCGCAGCCGTTCCTGCCGCTCCTTGATCTGCGAGAGAACCTGCTGCTGGGCCTGCTCGGATTTGGCCAGTTCCTGCTCGATCTCCGGCTTGCGGGCCTGCAGACTGTCGGAGAGCGCCGAGGTCTCGGAAATCAGCTGGTCGACCTTCTGCTTCTCGGCCGCGGCCTCGTCACGGGCGGCCTGTTCTGCCGCCAGCGCTTCCTCGGCCTGAGCCTTCAGGTCCCGGATTTCCTCTTCCACGGCTTCCAGCCGCGCCTGGGAGTTCACGTTGGTGGCGTTCTGCTGGGCCAGCTTGTTCAGCGCCGCGTTCTGGCTGCGCAGCGCCTGGTCGGCCAGGTCGATGGTGCTGGCCAGGCTCGCGTCGCCGTCGGATCCGAAGAACAGCGACAGGTTGGACGGCACGCCGCCCTGTTTGTACGCCTGGGTGGCGATCTGCCCGATGACCTTCTTGGTCTCTTTGAGCTCTTCGGCGTCGCTGGCCAGCTGCTGGTTGATCTTGTCCTTGGTCTGCAGCGCCAAGTCCACGCGCTGCGCCAGTGCTGCGACCTTGTTGGCGGCCGCGTCCACCCGGCCCTCGGCTTCGGAGAGCTTTTGCTGGGCCCCGGGCAGCCGGCTCTGGTACTCCTTGAGTTCCTTGACCGTCTCCACGATGTCCGCGTTGAGGAACTCCAGGGAATGCTCGATCTCCTCGATTTCCTGTTCCAGCGCCGCCTTGCGGTCGTCGAGGTCGTCGGCCTGGGCCGGTCCGGCAGAGCCCAGCGAGAAAGCGAGCAGAGCCGCCATGGCTGCACTCAGAATTCCCTGCGGAAGACATTTCTTCCGCGGCGTTGAACGGCTCACAGCCTGGCTCCCCATGGTCAAGTTCTGCTCACGTTTCACGATTCTAAACCTTCAGGTAGCGGCGCAGGGTCAGCAGGGACGATATTCCTGCCAGGACGGCCCCCAATAGCACCAGCGCGGGGCCGATGACCAGCATGGTGTTGGAGGAAATGAATGCGGTGTCCGGGTACTGGCTGGCGAGCCAGTCGCCGATGAAGAAATGCGCCACGGCCCACAGGGTGACCGAGGCCAGCAGGGCTCCGACCACGGCGGCGATGACGCCTTCCAGCACGAACGGCAGCTGGATCACTGCCTTCGAGGCTCCGACCAGGCGCATAATGCCGGTCTCCCGCCGGCGGCTGAAGGCCGAGAGCCTGATGGTGGTGGCGATCAGCAGGATGGCGCAGACAATCATCACGACGGCGATGCCCACCGCCACCAGCGAGGCGATGTTCATGACGTTGAAGACCTTCTCCAGGATTTCGCGCTGGTCCACCACCACCTCCACGCCGGGCAGCGAGGAGAAGATTTCGTTGATGACCTCGTACTTTTGCGGATCCACCAGGGAGATGCGGAAGGATTCCGGCAGCTGGTCGGCCGTCACCGAATCAACGATCGGGGAATTCGCGAACTGGTCGCGGAAGTGGCCCAGCGCGTCCTCCTGCGATTCGTACAGGTAGGTGTCCACGTACTGCTCCACCGCCGGGCTGGTCAGCGTTGCCTCGATCTCGGCGCGCTGTTCATCCGTCACCGGGCCGGACGCACAGCTGGCCGCCGTCGAGGTGTCGACACACAGGAAGACGGCCACCTGGACCTTGTCGTACCAGAAGCCCTTCATCTGGTTGATCTGCATCTGCAGCATGCCGGCAGCGCCCACGAAGGTGAGCGAAATGAACGTCACCAGCACCACGGAGACCACCATGGACAGATTCCGGCGCAGGCCGGAACCGATTTCACCGAGGATAAAAGCCAGTCTCATTTGGCCTCCTCCGGCTCGCCGAGGTAGATGCCTTCGGCCTGGTCCCGGACCAGCACGCCGTCGCGCAGTTCGATCACACGCTTGCGCATTTCGTTCACGATCACGTTGTCATGCGTGGCCATCACCACGGTGGTGCCGTTCTGGTTAATCCGGTCCAGCACCTTCATGATGCCCAAGGAGGTGGTCGGATCCAGGTTGCCGGTGGGCTCGTCGGCCAGCAGGATCCCGGGCTTGTTCACCACGGCCCGTGCAATGGCCACGCGCTGCTGCTCGCCGCCGGAAAGTTCGTGCGGCATGCGGTGGTCTTTGCCCTCCAGGCCCACCGTCTTGAGCACTTCGGGCACCGTCTCGCGGATCACGGCACGGCTGCGTCCGATCACCTGCATGGCAAACGCCACGTTCGCGAAAACCGTCTTGTTGGGCAACAGCCGGAAGTCCTGGAACACCACGCCGATGCCGCGGCGCAGTTTGGGCACGCGCCAGCTGGGAATGTTGGCCACATTCTGGCCGGCGACGTAGACCGCGCCGCGGGTGGCACGGTCTTCTTTCAGAACCAGCCGGATGAACGTTGATTTTCCGGACCCGGAGGAGCCGACCAAGAACGCGAAGTCCCCGCGGTCGATCTCCAGGCTGATCCTGTCCAGGGCAGGACGCGAGTTCTGATCGTAGATCTTCGTGACGGTATCGAATCGAATCATGACTACTTTGTGCCTCAGTGCCGAGGACGAGGGCCTGTGCTTGGGGGAAGAAACCTCAGCCTCTCGACTATAAGCACGCAGTCTTGGGTTTAGCCTGCAGCGGTGCGGGTGTGTCGTTTCACCTGCTCGTCCACCGCCTGGCGCACGGCCCCGGCCACCGCGGCGGCACCCGGGCTGTCCATCACGATGGTGTAGTGGTTCGTTCCGGGCACGTCGCGCACCTGCAGTGCCGGCAGCCGGCCGGCCCACTGGTCCACGTAGCCGGGCGTGTACAGGCCCGCGTCTTCGTTCAGCAGGCCGCGCGGCGCGCGCAGCAGCACGGCCGGCACCGCCAGCGACTCCAGCGCGTCCATCAGGGCCGCCCCGCCGTTCAGGTCGGCGGTGTCGCGGGCCATCGCCTGGTAGTTCGTCGACGGCCGCAGCAGCGGCGGTTCGCCGGCGAGGTCGTAGTCGACGTAGTCCTCCACCAGCGCGTTCCAGTGGTCGGCGAAGGCCGGATGCTCGCGCCAGAAGTCCCGGTACGCTTCCCGGCTGGGGAAGGTCGCCGCCAGCCGTTCGGCCGCCGGCCCCAGCACGGACTGGATGACCTCGTCGTCGCTGAGCCCGGCCGGCACCTGCAACGGCAGTCCGCCGTCCACCAGCACCAGCGACTGCACCAGTTCCGGATGCCGCCGCGCCAGCACCACGGAGGCGAACGCCCCCATCGAATGACCGACGACGACGGCGCTGCCCACCTGGTGTGCCGCCATCACCGCGGCGAGGTCGTCGGCGTGCGCGGCCATGCCGAACGGTCCGGGCAGCTGGTTGCTGCGGCCGCGGCCGCGCAGGTCCGGGGCGATCAGCCGCACGCCGTCGAGTTCCTGCGCCAGCAGGCCCCAGGTGCGGTGCGACGCCGTCACGCCGTGCACGGCCAGAACCGCCGGCGCATCCGGATTCGGCGGTCCCCACACGCCGGTGCGCAAGGTGCCGCCGCGGACCGGAACGTCCAGCGTTGAATAAGGCAGGGTCGAATAAGGCAGGGCTGCCGCTTCGGCGCTCATCGGCTGGACCACCCGCCGTCCATCGTGTAGGACGCGCCGGTGACCATACCGGCATCGGCGCCGGCCAGCCAGCAGGCCAGCGAGGCCACTTCGTGCGGTTCGGTCAGGCGTTTGACCGCGCTCTCGGTGAGCATCACCTGGGCCACCACCTCCTCCTCCGGCAGCTGGTGCAGCCGGGCCTGGTCGGCAATCTGTTTCTCCACCAGCGGCGTCTTCACGTAGCCGGGGTTGATGCAGTTGCTGGTCACGCCGTGCGCGCCGCCCTCCAGCGCGGTGACCTTGGAGAGGCCTTCGAGTCCGTGCTTGGCCGAGACGTACGCGGATTTGTAGGCCGACGCCCGCAGCCCGTGCACCGAGGAAATGTTGATGATCCGGCCGAAGCCGCGCTGGTACATGCCTGGCAGCGCGGCGCGGATCAGCAGGAACGGGGACTCCAGCATCAGGCGCAGCATCAGCCTGAAGTCCTCCGGCGCGAAGTCCTCGATGGGATTGATCCGCTGGATGCCGGCGTTGTTGACCAGGATGTCCGTATCCACCGTCGCGGTCTCCAGCGCGCGGGTGTCGCTGAGATCCACTTGCCACGCGACACCGCCGATCTCCTGCGCCACGCGTTCGGCGGCGGCGCCGTCCAGGTCGGCCACGGTGACCTTGGCGCCGCGCCCGGCCAGGGCCCGGGCGCAGGCTTCGCCGATGCCGCTGGCCCCGCCTGTCACCACGGCGCTGCGGCCTGTCAGAGTCTGTTCAGCCATGGGGTTGTCCTTCCGTCCCGTGCGGTTGTCCGGGGGCCAGGGCCCGCTCGATAAACTGCATCATTTCTTCAAAAACATGGTCAGGCACTTCCCGCGGAACGGGCTGCGCACCGGCGTCGTCCTCCCAGAGCACCCAGCGCATGCCGATCAACTCGCCGATGCCCATCAGCGCCCAAGCCGCGACGTCCGGGTCCATCGGCCGGACCTCGCCGGTGGCCTGCGCCGCCTTCAGCCCCTCGATGTAGCCGTTGACGATGCGGGTGTAGTGCATCCGCAGGGCGCCCGGCGAGACGAACTCGGCCTGCCGGATAATCCGGTAGAGCGCGGGGTGCTCCGCGGTGAAGCGGAAGAACGCCTTGAACCCGGCGCGCTCGGCTTCGAGCCGGTTGCCGGCCGCCTTGGCCGCCTCGGTCATCGCGTGGCGGACCCGCCGGTTGAGGTCCTCGACCACTTCGTCGAAGATGGCCTGCTTGCCCTGGAAGTAGAGGTAGAACGTGCCCAGGCCGACGTCGGCCTGCTCGGTGATCTTCACGATCGAGGCGTCGTGGTAGCCCACCGACGCGAACACGGTCTCCGCCGCCGCCAGCAGCTTGGCACGGGTCCGGGTGCCCCGGGCGGTGCGTGGTGCGGCACTCATGATTCCTGCTCCGATCCCGCAACTGCTGCGGTCTGTGCGGCATGCTCTGGCCTGAGCGCGGCCTGCCGCAGCCGGCCCCGGGCCACCTTGTTCAGTGCCGTCCGCGGCAGGGCCGGCACAAAGTCAAAACGCGCGGGGACCTTGAAGGAGGCCAGCTGAGCCTTGCAGTGCTCGGCCAGCTCTTCGGCGTCGGTGATTTGGCCCGGGCGGACCACCACGTAGGCCAGTCCCGTTTCCCCCCAGCGTTCGTCAGGGACGCCGACGACGGCGGCCTCCGCCACCGCGGGATGCGACAGCAGGGCCTGCTCCACCTGCGCCGGCGCCACGTTTTCGCCGCCGGAGATATACAGGTCCTTGATCCGGTCCACGATCCGGTAGAAGCCGTCCGCGGTGCGTTCCACCAGGTCCCCGGTGCGCAGCCAGCCGCCGGCGAGCGCCGCGGCCGTGGCCGCCGGATTGCGGAAGTAGCCGGCGAAGACGCCCGGCCCCGAGACCAGCAGCTCGCCCGTGGCTTCGCCGGTGAGGATCTCGCCGGTGGCCGGATCCGCCACCGCCACGCTGACGTGCGGGTAGGGCTTGCCGGCGTAGCCGATCATGGACGCGGCATCTTCATTGGGCAGGCACAGCACATTCGGCGACGCCTCGGTCAGCCCGTAGCCCTGGCTCAGCGCCACGCCCCGCCGGTGCCAGATCCGCAGCAGCGGTGCCGGCATGGACGCCCCGCCGACGATGGCGTGCTGCAGCCGGGACAGGTCGGCGGAGGCGAAGTCCGGGTGCTCGGCGAGCATGGCGTATTGGGCGGGCACGCCCATCATGGTGGTGACCTTGCGCTCGGCGATCAGCTGCAGCACCCGGCCGGCATCGAACGTGCGTTCCAGCACCACCGTGGCGCCGGTCCACCACGCCAGCAGCGGCTGGATGTTCCAGCCGCCCACGTGGAACTGCGGTAGCGCCGCCAGCACCACATCGGAGCTGGAGAGCTCCATGGTGCGGGAGAGCGAGAGATTGGTCCAGAAACAGTTGGCATGGGTGAGGATGGCGGCCTTGCTCTGCCCCTCGGTGCCGGAAGTGAAAATCATCAGGAGGGCATCGTCGTCGCGCACTGCCCGCTGCACCGCGGCCTCGACCACGGTCCCTGCCGCCCGCCGGGTGGGGTGCGGCACCTGCCGTTCCACCCCCGAGGGCCCGAGTGCCGCGGTGCGCGGCGGCAGCGGCAGCATCGCGGCGGCGGCCGCGGCGAGCGCGTCGAATTCGTGCTCCACCAGCAGCAGCGCCGGGTCGGCCAGCTGCAGCTGCTCGGCGATTTCCCGCGGCGACAGCCGCCAGGACAGCGGCACCAGGACCAGGCCGGCCTTGGCGCAGGCGAAGAACAGCACCACGTGGTCGGCGGAGTTGCCGGTGAGGGTGGCAATCCGGTCCCCCGCCCCGTAGCCGGCGGCGCGCAGCCGGGACGCCAGGGCAACGGCCCGGGCATCGAGCTCGCGGTAGCGCAGGACCACCCCGCGGTCGTCGATCGCCACCCGGTCCGGCGTGGACACGGCGCGGTCGGTAGTCCAGCGGCCGAGGGTATGGAGCCCGTCCTGCTGGTTGTGCTGCTGGTTCACTCGGCATTCTCCAGTGCTTGGCGCTGCCGGGCGGCTGCCTGGCGGCGCTGGCCGCGGCTGAGGGTGGCCCTGTGCACCGCTCCGGTGATGCCGCCGGGCAGGAAGAGGACCACCAGAATGAACAGTGTACCGAGGATGAACAGCGGCTCCGAGAGCGGAATCCGCAGGATGTCCGGCAGGCCGGCGATGGCTTCCGACTGCGCCAGCGCGGTGAGCCGCTGGTCCAGCAGCGTGTAGAACACGCCGCCGATAATCGCGCCCCAGCGTGAGCCCACGCCGCCGAGCACCACCATGACCAGCAGGGTGATGGTGAAGTCTGCGGAGAGGCTGCGCGGCACGGCCCCGGACTGCAGCAGCAGGTAGACCATGCCCACCGCCGAGGCCAGCACGCCGCCCACCACGAAGACCAGCAGCTTGACCAGGTACGGCTGCAGGCCGATCACCCGCACGCGCAGCTCGTTCTCCCGCACGGCCGCGGCCACATGGCCGGCCCGGCTGTACTGCACCCAGGTCACCACGGCGAAGACCACCAGCAGGACCATCAGCGCCAGCCAGTACAGGTTGCGCGTGTTGGCCACGCCCAGCAGGGCCTCGGGCAGGTTCTCGGTGGCCAGGGTCAGGCCCTCCTCGCCGCCGGTGGCCTGGCCCGGGTTGCGGCCCACCAGTACGTGGCCGGCCTCGGCGAAGGCCAAGGTCACCATGGCGAACGGGATGCCGGTCACGCGCAGCCCCACCGCACCGACCACGTGGGCCAGCACGATCACCAGCAGCAGCGTCAGGCCCATGGCCGGCAACAGCGGGATGTCGAAGGTATCCAGGATGACGCCGAGCCCGTACACCCCGGCACCGAAGTAGAGCGCGTGGCCGAAGGACAGCAGCCCGGTCACGCCCAGCAGCAGGTGGTAGCTGAGCGCCGCGGCGGCCATCAGCATGCACATGGCGAGCAGCTGCAGCGAACCGGGCGTGTAGGTGGGCCCGGGCAGCACGCCCGGCAGGGACAGGTTCAGCAGCGGCAGCAGGGCCAGCAGGACCACGCCCGCTCCCCCGGCACCCCACGCGAGCAGGCGGCGGCCGCCGGCGGCAGCACCGCCGTCGTTCTTGTCCTTCCGGGGCCGCGGGCGCGCCGCGCCTGCGGTGTCCGTCTCGCCGAGGCCTGCGGGGCGGCCGGCAGTTGCAGGCTGTGCCTGCGGGTCGGTCTTGCTGGTGGTCATGATTTCCTCCCGAGCAGGCCGGAGGGCCGGAAGAGCAGGACAAGGGCCAGGGCCACGACGACGACGAAATCCCCGGTGCCGTTGAGGTAGAAGTTGGCGAACTGTTGCAGCAGCGCCACCACCACGGATGCGATGGCCGCGCCGGTGAGCGAACCCAGGCCGCCGATCACGGTGACGATGAAGGCGAAGATCAGCAGCGAACCGCCCAGCAGCGGCGAGACGTACTGGAAGTAGTGGCTGGCGAGCACGCCGCCCAGCCCGGCCGCGGCGCCGCCGATGGCGAAGACCAGCGTGAAGGCTTTGCGGACGTCGATGCCCAGCGCGGTGACCATGGAGCGGCTCTCCACGCCGGCGCGGATGATCATGCCGTAGCGGGTGCGCTTGAGGAAGAACACCAGGCCCAGCAACACCAGCACCGCGGCGATGATGGCCACAAAGCGGTCGTTCGCGATCTGCGCGCCGAGGATGCCGGTGGTCTCGCGGAACCAGGCCGGCCCGGAGATGTGGATCGTGTCGGTGCCCCAGATCCCGTCGAACAGCGCGACCGACGCCAGCGAGAGGCCGACGGTGACCAGCACCTGTTCGATATGCCGCTCGTAGAGCTTGCGGATCAGCACGAATTCGGTGAAGGCGGCAAACAGCGCGCCCACCACGGCGCCGACCAGGAGCGAGCCGAGGAAGGTCCACCAGTTGTCGGCCCCGGCGCGGCGGGCGAATTCCCAGCCGGCGAACGCGCCCAGGGTCAGGAAGGAGCCGTGCGCGAAGTTCAGCACGCCCATCAGGCCGTAGATCAGGCTCAGCCCGGAGGCCACCAGGAAGTAGAGCGCGCCCAGCCCCAGGCCGGTGACGGTCAGCAAGACGATGGTGCTCACTTCTGTGCTCCGTTCCGGTCGGTAAGGGTTTCGGGGGCGGCAGCGTCCTCGGTGTGCCCTGCGTCGGCGTCTTCGCCGTGCCCGGCGTCGGCGTGGACGCCCAGCAGCCGCTGGGTCAGGTCTTCGTTGTCCAGGAACTCCAGCGCGCTGGCGGTGGTGTGGACCACCCTGCCGCCGGAGAGCACTACCGCTCCGGCGGCCAACTGGCGGACCACCTGCAGGTTTTGTTCCACCAGCAGGATCGGCACCGTTTCCGCGGCCCGTTCCAGCGTCTCGGCGACTTCCTGCACGATCTTGGGCGCCAGGCCCTTGGTGGGTTCGTCGATCAGCAGCAGCTTGTTCTCGTTCAGCAGCGCCCGCGCCAGCGAGACCATCTGCTGCTGGCCGCCGGAGAGCGTGCCGGCCATCTGCGCGGCGCGCTTGAGCAGGTCGGGGAAGAGTTCCTCCACCAGTTGGCGGCGCGGGGAGGCGTCCCGTTCGGCCAGCCGCAGGTTCTCCGCCACGGTCAGCTTGGAGAAGACCTCCCGGTCCTCCGGGACGTAGCCGACGCCGCGGCGGATGATCTTGAACGTGGGTTCCTTATCGATCCGCTCCCCGTCCAGCGTGACGCTGCCGGTCCGCGAGATCAGGCCGATGACGGCCTTGATGGTGCTGGTCTTGCCCACGCCGTTGCGTCCGAGCAGGGCGGTGATGCCGGTGGCCGGGACGGAGAAACTGACGTCCTCCACCACCTGCTGGCCGGCTATGTGGGCGGTCAGGCCCGAAATTTCCAGCACCGGGCGGGCGGGGGCGGTGGCCTGCGCTGCCGCCGGATGCACGGCGGTGGCCTGGGCCGGCCCGCCGGGAACCCCGGCGGGTGCTGCGTCCGGGCGTGGCTGCGGGTGCTGGCTCATACGGGTTCTCCCAGGTAGGCGCTCTGGACGGTGGGATTGGCCATCACCGCGTCCGGGGTGTCGATGGCCAGCAGCTTGCCGTGGTGCATGACCGCTACCCGGTCCACCAGTCCGAGGACCACATCCATGTGGTGCTCCACCATCATCACGGTGCAGCCGCGGTCGCGGTGCATCCGGCGGATGATCGCGCTGAGTCCCGGGACATCGCCGGAGGCCACGCCGGCCATCGGTTCGTCCAGCAGGATGACGGCGGGGTCGCCGGCCAGCAGCATGGCGATCTCCACCTTGCGCTTGTCGCCGTGCGAGAGGTCTCCGGCGGCGGTATGCAGCTTGTCCTCCAGCCCGACCTCGGCCACGTTCTGCTGCGCGACGGACGTTGCGGCATCCGTCCGGGACGGGAACCGGAATACCGACAGGCTGCCGCCGAGGGCGGCCTGCGCTGCCAGCCGGACGTTTTCCAGCACGCTCAGCCGCGGAAACAGGCTCGAGGTCTGGAACGTCCGGCCCAGCCCGGCCCGTGCCCGGTGGTGGATCGACGCCGAGGTGACGTCGGCGCCGTCGAGCTTGACGGATCCTTCGGTCGGCTTGAGCACGCCGGAGATGAGATTGAACAACGTGGTTTTGCCGGCACCGTTGGGTCCGATCACGCCGACCATTTCGCCGGTGGCCACGGAGAATCCGACATCCTCGAGGATGCGGGCGCCGCCGATCTGCAGGCCGAGGCCCTGCACCAGGAGCGCGGGCTGAGCTGGGGAGGTCATCATGTCACTTTCTGTGCGGTCACGGACCGTGGTGGTTGCCGGGACGGTCCGCGGCCAGGGCCGCCGCCCACCTGGTGGGTCGGGCGGCGCCCCTGAGCCTGCGGTACCTGGAGCCGGAGCCGTGTTGCGGGGCCTCGGCTGCCGGTTGTGGCTACTTGGCTTCCGGCGGTGCCACGGTGTCGGCCGGAATCGCCTTGATCAGCTCGGGCACCCAGTCGCCGCCCTGCTCCACCAGCTTGGCCTGGTACATGTCCTGCAGCAGCGCGTGGTCGGAGGCGCGGACGGTTGTCTCGCCCTTGGGTCCGTCGAAGGTGTAGCCCTCCAGCGCGGAAACCATGGCGTCGACGTCGGTGCCGCCTTCCTTCACGGCCTGCACGATCATTTGACCGGCAACGAAACCGTCCGGGGTGAACAGGTCCGCCTTCTTGCCCTCGGCCTCAACCTTTTCGATCATGGCTTTCTCCACGTCGTTTCCGGCGGCGCCGGGGAAGTAGTGGTTCAGGAAGCTGATCTTGTCCGAAGCGGCGCCGTAAGCACCGAAGGTGGCGGCGTCGCCCAGACCGGTGACGATCGGAGCGGCGTCGAACGCGCCCTGCTGGCTCAGTGCCTGCCACATGGATCCCGAGGTGGCGCCGGCCCAGGCGACGAAGACCAGATCCGGCTTGGCATCGATCAACTGGCGGGCGAACGGGGTGAACTCGGTGGCGTCTTCGGGCACCAGGACGTCGTCGACCTCGGCGCCCTGCTCGCCGAGCACGGCCTTGACAGCGGCGAGGTTGCCCTGGCCGAACGCGTTGTCCTGGCCGAACACCACTACCTTCTTGCCCTTCAGGTCATCCACGAAGGTTCCGGCGGTGGCCACGTCCTGCAGGCTCTGGCGGCCGGAACGGAAGGTGTAGTCGTTGATGCCCTGCAGCGCGTCGGTGGCGGCCGGGCCGGAAATGTACAGCACCTTGTTCTGCTGCGCCTGTTCGGCGAGCTTGAGCGCGATGCCGGACACCACCGTGCCGGCCAGGATCTTGTAATCCTTGCCGATCAGGTCCTTGGCGAGGTTGACCGCCTTGTCGGGATCACCGCCGTCGTCGTGATAGGTCAGATTCAGCTTGGTGCCGTTGACCTCGCCGGTGCCCTCGGTGGCATAGTCGATGCCTGCCTGCAGGCCCTGGTAGTAGGCCGCGCCATAAGCGGCGAGCGGGCCGGATTCGGAATACACGATGCCCACGTTGATGCTCTCGGGCGCGCTGCTGGCCTCGCCGGCCGCCCCCGCGGTCTCGCCGCCGGTGCTGGGAGCGCATGCGCTCACGGCAAGTCCGGTGGCCAGCGCTGCGGCCATCAGGAACTTCTTTGTTGCCTTCACTCCGATGCCTTTCGTTGAAAAATCTGCTGAGGAGAAATCTGGAACTGTCTGAACCTGATGGTCGGGTGACCCAAACCTGAAAGGTGATTCAGATTACAGCAAATCTATGGCGCTGCTCACAGCGGTGTCAACATCGGCGCCCCCGGGGCAGGTCACGATTCGGTTGCGGAGCTCCCCCGGACGGCGAAAAGCCCGGCCGCTCCAGAGGGAGGGACCGGGCTTTCGTGCAGCCTTGAGGTTAGTTTTCCGCGTGGCGGCTGTTGGCGCGCCAACGGATGCCGGCGTCGATGAAGTCGTCGATCTCGCCGTCCAACACGGCGCCGGTGTTCCCGACCTCGTGTTCGGTGCGCAGGTCCTTGACCATTTGGTAGGGGTTCAGCACATAGGAGCGCATCTGGTCACCCCAGGACGCCTTGACGTCGCCGGCGAGCGCCTTCTTCTCCGCGTCCTGCTGCTCCTTCTTCAAGAGCAGCAGCCGGGACTGCAGCACCCGCAACGCGGCGGCGCGGTTCTGGATCTGCGACTTCTCGTTCTGCATCGACACCACAATCCCGGTGGGAAGGTGGGTCAGCCGGACCGCGGAGTCGGTGGTGTTCACCGACTGACCGCCCGGACCCGAGGAGCGGAACACGTCCACCTTGATCTCGTTGTCCGGAATGTCGATCGAGTCGGTCTGTTCAATCAGCGGGATGACTTCGACGGCGGCGAACGAGGTCTGGCGGCGGCCCTGGTTGTCGAAGGGGCTGATCCGGACCAGCCGGTGGGTTCCCGCCTCCACCGAGAGCGTGCCGAAGGCGAACGGCGCCTTGACTTCGAACGTGGCCGACTTCAGGCCGGCCTCTTCGGCGTAGGACGTATCCAGCACCTGGGTGGCATAGCCATGGCGCTCGGCCCAGCGCAGGTACATGCGCATCAGCATTTCCGCGAAGTCGGCGGCGTCAACGCCGCCGGCGCCGGAGCGGATGGTCACCACTGCCTCGCGCTCGTCGTACTCCCCCGACAGCAAGGTGACGACTTCGAGTTCGGCCAACGCTTTCTTGAGCGAGGTCAGTTCGCTGGCCGCTTCGGCCATGGAGTCTGCGTCGCCGGCGTCCTCCTGGCCCAGTTCCACCAGGACTTCCAGATCGTCGATCCGTGCCGCGAGCTTTTCCAACCGTTCCAGTTCACTCTGGCGGTGCGACAGTTTGGAGGTGATCTTCTGCGCCGCGGCCGGGTCGTCCCACAGGTCCGGCACGCCCGCCTGCTCGCTCAGTTCGGCGATATCCTTGCGGATCGTCTCCACGTCGGAGACTGCTTCGATGGAGTCATACGTGGCGCGCAACGCGCGGATTTCAGCGGGAAAGTCGATCTCAGCCATGGTTCTCCAAGCGTACGCCATGGTGGGGAATCCTCTCCCCCCGGCGGGTCAGGCCTTCGTTTTCATGACCCCCGCGGCACCGCTCAGCGTGACTTCCGGGCGTGCGTCGTGGGCGGCACTGGCAGGAAAACCTGCCTGCGCCTTCCGCCTGCCCCTAGCACCGGCGCGGAGCTTGCAATAACCTTTGGGAGTGCGGAAGTGCAGGATGTTCACGCTCCGCGCACGGGGACGAGGGCATCCTGATTTACATTCCACCTTGTGGGGAGGCTGCAATGTCCAGTCAAAGTCAAGGCCCGGTTCGCACCCGGCGACAACGGCAAAAGCCCGAAAGCCGGCAGGACAGCCGGCCGCCGCATCCACATAAGTCACGAAGACTGCTGGGGGCTTTCAGCACGGTGGTTCTGGCCGGCGCAGCCGTCGTCGCCGCTTCCGGACCCGCAGCCGCCGAGCAAGAAGACAGCTACACAGTCGTCCTCAAGGACAACGTCACGAATGTTGACTCCACCGCCGCGGCCCAGGGGAAGAAATACGGGTTCACTCTCTCGAGCACCTACGAACATGCGCTGAAGGGCTACTCGGGAACCATGACGGCCGCGGAGGAAGCGCAGCTCGGTGCCGATCCAACCGTTGATTTCATTGCCCCCGAGCGGGAATTCACGCTGGCAGAAGACCAGGCCGCCGCCAATCAGCCGCCCGCGGTCACCGGCTTCCTGCCCACTTGGTGGCAGCGAGTCGGCGGCACCCCGCGGGAGGCAGCTAAGGACGGCCAGGAGATTGCGGTCAACACCGCCGTCATCGACTCCGGCATCGACGCCACCCACCCGGACCTGAACGTCGTCGGCGGCGTGGACTGCTCGTCTGGCACCGCGGTCGGTGCAACTCCCGTCGACCGGAACGGCCACGGAACGATGGTTGCCGGCGTTATTGCGGCGAAGAACAACACCTTCGGGGTCATCGGCACCGCCTACGGCGCCCCGCTCTGGTCCGTCCGGGTGATGGCAGACGACGGAACCATCTCAGAAGCTGCCCTGCTATGCGCCGCCGACTGGGTAGTCTCAACCCGCACGGACGCGGACCCGCAGAACGACATCCAGGTCGCCAACATCAGCATCGGCGGGCCCGGCCAAGACCAGGGAAATTGCGGCAACGGGGTCGATGCCCTGCACAAGATGATTTGTCAGGGATCCGAAGAGGGAGTCACCTGGACGGTAGCCGCCGGCAATGCGGCGGCGGACTTGGCCAACACCATTCCGGCCACCTATGACGAGGTGCTCACCGCCACAGCCATGGCGGACTACGACGGCCACCCCGGCGGCAAGGCAACGCCCATCTGCAGCGGAGGGTCCGTTCCCAGCCCCGACGACCAGTTCGCCAACTTCTCCAATTTCGCGACTCAACCTGCGGACATTGCGCATACCGTTGCAGGCCCCGGAGTCTGCATCACCTCCACGTACCCGGGAGGCCTCTACAACACGGCACACGGCACCAGTTTCTCCAGTCCGGCTGTCGCCGGCTCGGTCGCCCGCTGCATCTACAGCGGGGTGTGCCAAGGCGACGGGCAGTCCGTGATGAAGGAATTCCTCGCAGCAGTCGAGGCGTACAACAATGACCACAGCCGGTTTGGGTTCATCGGTGACCCGCTCCGACCTGCTTCCGGCAAATACTACGGTTACCTCACCACCACCAAGTGGGGCGACTAGAGGTCCAACACGGTACATCGCTTCCGCTCCTTGACGTGACCGCACACCACCGACGCGCAGGCTCGGCCGATCATTTGCGGCCCGTCCGGCTGCTGCTAGGCTGATCGGGTTTTGGCCGGACTGAACGGGGGGGCACCGTGTACGAGGAGAAGTTCTGCGCTTTGGGTGATGGCCGTACGTTGGCCTACTTCGATCTTGGCGACCCTTCCGGCCCTCCGGTGTTGCACCACCACGGTGCGCCGAGCGGCAAGTTGGAAACCGCGTTCTTCAACCTGGCTGACGCGGCTGCGGAGGCAGGCGTGCGGCTGCTGGCGGTGGACCGGCCGGGCATCGGCGGGTCAACACCCAAACCGGGCCGCACCCTTCTCGAATGGGCCGACGACGTCGACGTGTTCGCGGACCGGCTGGGCCTGCAGACATTCAGCGTGATGGGGTATTCGATGGGCACCCCGTCCGCCCTCGCCTGCCTGCACCGCATGCCGCACCGGATCGACGGCGTCAGCATCGTCTCCGGGTCCGGCCCCTCCGACGTCCCCGGTCTTGACGACGGCCGGTCGCCCGACGTGGCGCGGGTCCTTAAGTTCGCGCAGCACCGGCCGCGGCTGACCTCCGCCGTGTTGGCCTTCATGAAATTCGGCACCCGCAGCCCGGAGAAGATGATCGCTGCCTCTGGCAAAAACATGCCGGAGGCGGACCAAGCGGTCGCCGCCCGGTCGGGGGCAGCACCGCGTTTCGCTGCCTTCCTCGCCGACGCGATGCGGAACGGCACAACTGGAGTGCGCGACGACATGAGGTTGGCCGCGTCTCCGTGGGGATTCACCGTGGAAGACGCTGGTGTACCGGCGTTCATCTGGCACGGAACAGTTGACCGGAACGTTCCGGTGGCGACGGCGCACTGGCTTTCCGGCCGGCTGCCCTCCGCCGAACTGCACCTGGTGGAGGACGGAGGGCATATTTCCGTGCTGGATGCCTCGGGCGAAACCGTCCTGCAGCAGTTGCATCAGCAGGCGCTTCGGTAACTGCCAAGGCAATGAATCATGCCGGGCACCGACTGTGCTCCGCACTCCGCGTCAGCGTCTAAGCTCGGAGCGTGCGTCGCTGAAGACGGTCACCGGTATGCCTGCCGGGACCAGGAAATTGACCAATCGGTGGCCGGACCACGGCGCTCAGCTCGACATGCGCCGTACGCCGCTCCGGGGAGCCGGTGCCGCCGCCAACCGTCAACTGGTCGAATCTCCCGTAGGCATCCGTCTCTGACAAGTAGCGCAGGACCGAGCCCCGCACCGATCCGCCGTCCAACGATGGCACTGGAGCACCTGAGCCAGCCTCGACGTCGGCCAAGGCGAAAGTATCTGCGGCTGCCAACGCTGCACCGTCTGCGACGGATAACAGCTTCTTCCTTTCGACGTAGACGGTGGAGGCGCCCATCACCACGGTCAGGATCAGCAGGCTCAATAAGACGAAGCCGATGAGCAGAACCAGTACTTGGCCGTCTTCGTCGCTCCTCCGCCGCAGGTTACTGGCTCCCACACAGCCACGTGCAACTCCGGCATTCGCCGCTTTCTCGACCATTAGCCGTACCGTTCCACGATTTGGGTTGCCGAGGAGTTCACGGTCGCCATGCTGAGTCCAGTGCCACCGAGCAGCGGCAGCGGCACCAGAATCGAAACTTCCGCCGTGACCGACGAACCGGCTTCCAGGCACGCACCGTTGCCGCAGCTGATGTTGAGATCCAGTTGGTCCGGGCCAATACCGAAGTCTCCTGCGGCAAAGAGCGCCGCCTGATGCGCTGCCTGACCTCCAACTGTGGCCTCGTCGGACCCGGCATACACTTTCGCCGCTTGGTCCGCCGCATTCACCACCGCAAAAGAGGCGGCCTGGACCTGTGAAACGGCGATAACGAAATAGATCATCGGCACCAAGAGCAACGTTCCCAGGAAAACGAACTCAACGACCGCACTCCCCGCGTCCCCTCTTGGACCGTCGCCGAGGCATTCCCTCAGCCGCTGCCGCAGGCGGTCAGCGTGGAAGCGCCGCATGACCGTGGACTTCCAAGGCGCCGCGCGGACCGACCAGTCCCAGTGCCGGCAGTGGGGCTCGGACCGTGACCCGCAACGTGCGTACACCGGACCGGAGGACCTCCTCGACGTGAACATCTTGCGCATAATCACCGGTCAACGCGGCGGAGATCAGGGCCACTGTCCGCTCCCGCGCGTCGGCGGCATCGCGATCGGCCAAGGTTCCGTAGCGGGCACCGGATCCTGCGGCGTCGATGAGTGTGTTGCGGACATGCAGGACGAGGGTCAACTGCATGATCGACACAAAGATCAGGGTGAGAACTCCACCGACCAACACGAAGTCCACGCTTGCTGAACCACGTTCGGCTGAACGGCCCCGGTCCTGGCCGGGACTCCGGCAGACGGCTGGTTCGGTAGACCGCCGCAATCGGCGAAAGCACGGACGCTGTCCCACGTCAGGGCTGCGTCACGCGACCAATGGCATCATTGAACAGCCCTTCCAGAGCCGGTTTGGCCAGGGCCAAGATTCCTGCCACCAGGACTGCCGACATCAGCGTGATCATCACCCACCCCGGGACATCTCCGCGTTCGCCATCCGCGGACCGAACTGAGTTTCGCAAGCGCTCGAGCCCTCCGCTCCACATCAGCGATATCGCGGCAACGACCCTGAGCGATAGATTCGTCATGTCCTCGTTCCTTCCCGGTTTGTTACTTGGCTCATGAGGTTCCTTCCCTTCCGGGCTTCACCATCCGAGATTGATCAGCGCAATTCCCGGATACACGGCAAACAACACCGTTAGCGGTAAGACGCCGAAAACCAAGGGCACCATCATGCCGATTTCCTTCTTTCCGGCCGACTCCATCAGATTCCGTTTCGCCATGTCGCGCACGTCCTGCGCTTGAGCCCGCAGAACATCCGCAAGCGGGGTCCCGCGTTCAACTGCCACGGTGATCCCATCCACAAAGCGCACCAACGCAGGCAAGCGGGTCCGGTGTGAAAACTCCTGCAGCGCCGTTAGCACCGGTGTACCCGAGCGGGTCTGGGCAAGTACCAACGCAAATTCCTGAGCCAATTCGCCGTGCGCGCTGCGACAGATTCGCTCCAGTGCACCGGTAGCACTTTCCCCAGCGCTGACTGCCAGCGCCATCAACTCCGCCAGACTCGGGAATTCCGCGAGCATCTTTGCCTCGCGGCGATGTATCTGGGCCGTCAAGAGATAGTCCCGCAACATGAACCCGCCAGCGGCCAACCCAACCGTCAAAATCACCGCCAGGACCGGATCCAGCGAGCCTCCCGCCGCCGTCGTAATCATCCACACGATGCCGATGAGGAATCCCGCCACCGCCCACAGCAATTGCTCGGCCCGAAAATCGACTGCGCTCTGCTTGCGTCCGGCCTGAAGCAACCGCTTCGACAACAAGGTTGAACCGAAATTGAATGTCCCCAGCCACGCGACCGAATCCCGGAGCACCGGCCGGAAAACCCGCTCCAAGGGACCGAACGGCGTGACATTTCCCGGTCCGCTGTCCAGCAGCCGCGATTTCATCTCGATCGCTTTCAACTGCGGCGCAATACGATCGGCAAACCTCTTTGGCCGAAAGAACGGCAACCGCGTAGCCGTCAGCCACAGCCCCGCTCCCAGGGCAAGGCCTATCAACACCGTCAATGCCCCCGCATGGTTCATCGGAGTACCCGCTCCTCTTCGGGGAGTGATCCAATGCGCAGCATGAGGCGGTAACACACCAGCGACACCACGAGACCGCCCAGCAGGACGGCGGCCCCGGACGCGGTGTTGTAGGCCGCCACTGCTTCGGGCCTCGTGGCCAGCAGCATCAAGATGATCCAGGGCGCAGCAACGGCCAGTCGGGCCGCATTGACCGTCCAGGACTGGCGCGCCTCGAGTTCGCTGCGGGTCCGTGCGCCGTCGCGGAGAAAGTCCGCCAAAGTCCCGAGCAACCTGCCCAAGTCGGTGCCGCCAACCTCCCGCGTCATGCGCAGCGCCTCTACGATCCGATCAGCCACAGGGTCCGACAGCCGGGCTTTGAGCCGTTCCAACGCATCGTCAAAATGCCCGCCCGCCCGATAATCGGTGGCGAACGCGCTGAAGGCCGGCCGCAACTCGACCGGCCCACGCGTTCCCAGCTGAACCAGTGCCTCGGGCAGGGACAGCCCCGCCCGGATCGCCGACCGAAGATGGTCGACGACGTCCGGCCAGATTTCGCGCAGGGCGGCAGCGCGGCGGCGCGCCCTCCAGCGCACCAGAACGAGCGGGAGCCAGCCTCCGAACAATCCGAAACATGCTGCGATCGGGCCCGACGCCGTCACGGCAAAAACGATCAGGAAGGTTGCCGCTGCCATGCCCACGCAGCTGGCCAGGAGCGCCTTGGACGAGACCTTCTCAATACCGGCCTGATTGATCATGAGCTGGAGCCGGCTAAGCCGCCGCTGCCGTGAGCGTCTGACCGGCGGTTTTTCCCAGCAAGACCACCAGATCAAGAACAAGCCGACTCCGCCGACAAGTCCCGCCGCCGCCGTCATGACACGGGTTCCAGCAGTTGCATCACTTCGTAGCCGGCGCGCACAAACTTTTCCTCCGCCGGACTCGCGGAGGGACTAACCTCCAGTTGGCCACCCTGCCGGCTGAAAACGGTGGACGTCTCGATGATGCCGTTCTCCACTCGGCGGCCCAGCGAGACAATCTCCACGACCTGTCTCCTGCCGTCAGGCCGGCGGGCACAGTGGACGACGAGATCGATGCACGACGCCACCGTTGGAACCACAAAGGCTGACGAGATGTTCTGGCCCGCCAGCAGTGGCAGCGTACAGATCTTGGTAATTGCGTCGTGAGCACTATTTGCGTGGACCGTGCACATGCCAGGCAGCCCGCTGTTAAGCGCCACGAGCATGTCCAGGCTTTCCGCTTCCCTGACCTCTCCGACGATCAACCGATCGGGGCGCATCCGCAGTGCCTCTTTCACCAAGCGCCGCAGCGGTATGGCTCCTTCGCCTTCCAAATTCGGCTGCCGACATTGGAGTCCGACGACGTCGCGCAGGGGCAACTGCAGTTCGAATATTTCCTCGACCGTGACAACGCGCTCCCGGCTTCCTATCGCGGCTGCCAAACAGTTGAGCATCGTGGTCTTCCCCGCCTGCGTAGCCCCAGATACTAGGATGTTCAGTCCGCTGCTGACCGCCGCCCCAAGGAACCGGGATGCTTCCGGCGTCAGCGATCCCAGTTCGACCAAGTGCTCCAACCGGGAAGCGCGGGCAATGAACTTCCTGATGTTGACGGACCAGTGCTGGCGGGTGATGTCCGGAATGACAACGTGCAGGCGTGACCCATCGGGCAGGGCGGCGTCGACAAAGGGCGAGGACAAGTCCAACCGGCGGCCGGAGGACTTGAGCATCCGCTCGACTAAGTCCCGCACCTGCTGTTGTGTGAGCGTCACCGATGTCAGCTCCGACTCGCCGCCCCTGGCCACATACACTTCCGACGGGGAGTTGATCCAGATTTCTTCAATCGAGGGATCGTCCAGCAACGGCTGCAACGGCCCGAATCCGGCCACGGCGTCAAAAATGTACTTGCGGGCATGGTCCAGTTGGCCGAGGGGCGGAAGGGATCCCAACAAAGACCGCTCGTCATAGTCGGTCACGGCCGCTTCCACCAGCCGTCGGACCTCCGGGCCCTGGCGGGCAGGGTCCAACCCGCGTTGGCGGATCAGCTCGCGGACCTCACCCTCGACGATCCGGATGGCATCCATCCTTCCCCCTTTTCAACCCCCAAGCGCAACCGCCCCGCGGAGTTGAGACCGGCGGGCGCCGCTTGCACTGAACCCTAAGCGACCAATCTTCTGACGGGCTAGCCCCAACCGGCGGATTGTGGAAAACCCGCACCAACTTTCATCAGCCACTGGTCAGAAGCTGTCGCGGGTGATAATGGCGCGATGCAATAGGCTGAGGGACAGTATGAAAAGCATCTTCGACGTCCTTGTGCCGCTGTTGCGTACCTTGCCGGCCGGCAGCCGGCGTTTCCTCACCGGCTACGGCACGGCGTCCGCGGCGTTGGCCCTGCTGGACGTGGTCGCGCTGGGTTTGATCGCCGCGCTGCTGCCGGCCCTGGTGGGGAGCTCCGACGCGGAGCTGCCGCTGGTGGGCAATGTGTCCGAGAACGGGATGGCGCTGCCGATCCTGACCTTCATCTGCCTGCTGATTGTGCTCAAGGGCATTTTGGCGGTGCTGCTGCTGCGCTTCGCCACCAAGCGCTTTGCCAGGCACGAGGTGGCCATCGGTGACCGGTTGTTTGCCGCCTATTTGGCCTCGCCGTGGGAGAAGCGGCTGGGCCGCAACTCCGCCGAGATCGTCCGGTCCGTGGACGTGGGCGTCGGCATCACCGTCTCCGGCGTGCTGATGCCGGCGATGAGCCTGTTCGGCGAGCTGGGCACCTTGGCCGCGGTCGTCGTCGTGCTTTTCGTGGCGCAGCCGCTGATAGCGGTGGTGACCATGATTTACCTGGGCCTGGTGGCGCTGCTGCTGGCCAAGGTGATTTCGCCCCGCGCCGTGGCGATCGGGCGGGAGAACCGGGAATGGTCCAACCGGACGGCCAAGACCCTGTACGAGGCGCTGGGCGCGCTCAAGGAAATCACGCTGGCCGGCCGCGGACCCGAGGTGCAGGAACAGGTGCACGGCACCCGCACCAAGTCGTCGATAGCGCGTGCCGGCGCCATCCAGATTTCGCAGATCCCGCGCTACGTGCTGGAGACCGCGCTGGTCCTCGGTTTCGCGCTGCTGGGCGGCGTGGGCTACCTCACTGGCGGGCCGGCCGGAGCGGTCAGCGCCATCGGCCTGTTCGCCGTCGCCGGTTTCCGCTTGATCCCCTCGCTGACGCGCATGCAGGCGGTGCAGTCCTCGGTGAACACCAGCGCGTCCTTTGCCCGGCAGATCGTCGCAGACATCCACGAGGGCGAAGCGGAAATGAACCGGCAGCGGGATGAACGTCCGCAGCACGAACTGCCGGACAACGCCGCGGACATCGAGCTCCGGGACGTCGCCTTCAGCTACCCGGCTGCGGCGGCGCCGGCCCTCCATAACGTGAACATCAGGATTCCGGCCGGCAGCCACGTGGCCTTCGTCGGTGCCTCCGGCGCCGGCAAATCAACCATGGTGGACCTGCTGCTGGGGCTGCTCGAGCCAAGTCACGGACACGTCCTGGTGGGCGGCGAACCGATGGAGTTCGTGCTCGACTCCTGGCGCCGGCGCATAGGCTATGTGCCGCAGGAAGTTTCGCTCTTCGACGCGTCGATCGCGCAGAACGTCGCTTTGGCCTGGGACCGGGGCCGCGTGGACTCGGAGCGGGTGACCGTTGCGCTGCGCCGCTCGCAACTGCTGGACACGGTGATGGAGCGCGACGGCGGTCTGGACGCCCTGGTGGGTGAGCGCGGCATGGCCCTCTCCGGCGGGCAGCGCCAGCGGCTCGGCATCGCCCGCGCGCTCTATGACAACCCGCGGGTGCTGGTCATGGACGAGGCCACCTCCGCCCTCGATACCGCCACCGAAGCGGCGGTGACGACGGCGATCCGCCAACTGCACGGCGACGTCACGGTCATCACGGTGGCGCACCGCCTGGCCACCATCCGGGACGCGGACATTGTGTTCTTCATGCGCGGCGGAACAGTGGCGGCGGCCGGCGCCTTCGACGAGGTGGTGGCCAGCGTCCCCGACTTCGCCGAGCAGGCCGCGTTGGCGGGCCTGCGAAAAACCGAGAACCCGGTAGACGAGCGCCGTTAAGGCGCAGCGGCTGCGCCCCGGTCACCAGACCGGGGCGCAGCCGCTGTTTCTAGGACAACCGCCCCTACGCGGCGACCATGCCGTGCGGATCGATCACGTACTTCTTCGCCGCTCCCTGATCGAATTCCCGGTAACCCTGCGGTGCCTCGTCCAGACTGATGCTGGTGGCGTTCACGGCCTTGGAAATGTTGGCCTTGCCGCTGAGGATCAGGTTCATCAGCTTGCGGTTGTACCGCTTCACCGGGCACTGCCCCGTGGTGAACGAGAGCGACTTCGCCCAGCCGGTGCCCAGTTGCACGCCGATCTGGCCGACCTTGGCGTTTTCGTCGACGCCGCCCGGGTCGCCGGTGACATAGAGGCCGGGGATGCCCAGGGCACCGCCCACCTGGGTCACGCCCATGATGTCGTTCAGCACCGTGGCAGGCGCCTCCCCGGCATTTGCTCCGTGCCCGCGGGCCTCGAAACCTACCGCGTCCACCGCGGCATCCACCAGCGGGACGCCCAGGATCTGCTCGATCTTGTCCGGCAGCGAACCTTCCTTGCTCAGATCAATGGTCTCGCAGCCGAAGCTTGCGGCCTGCTTCAGCCGGTCGGCGTTCATATCGCCGACGATGACAGCCGCGGCGCCCAGGATCTGCGAGGAGAAGGCCGCGGCCAGTCCCACCGGTCCTGCCCCGGCGACGTAGACCGTGGAGCCCGTCGTGACGCCGGCGCTGAACGCACCGTGATAGCCGGTGGGGAAGATGTCGGAGAGCATGGTCAGGTCCAGCATCTTCTCCAGCGCCTGATCCCGGTCCGGGAACTTGAGCAGGTTGAAGTCCGCGTAAGGGACCATCACGTACTCGGCCTGGCCGCCGATCCAGCCGCCCATGTCCACATAGCCGTAGGCTGCGCCGGGCCGGGCGGGGTTCACGTTGAGGCAGACGCCGGTTTTCCCTTCGTTGCACATCCGGCAGCGGCCGCAGGCGATGTTGAAGGGCACCGAGCAAATATCGCCCTCCTTCACGAAGAGCACGTCGTCACCGGTCTCGACCACCTCGCCGGTAATCTCGTGCCCGAGCGACTGACCGACCGGGGCGGTGGTGCGGCCGCGGACCATGTGCTGGTCGCTTCCGCAGATATTGGTGGCGACCAGCTTAAGAATCGCGGCGTGCGGTGCCTTCTGCTGGATTCCCATTTTGCTGGCGACCTCGGAAGGCAGTTCCAGCTTGGGGTAGTCGATCGTTTCAACCGCAACTTTCCCCGGGCCCTTATAGACGACTACACGATTTCCCGTCATGGTTTTTCCCTCTCCGTTATTATCCCAAAACCGCGCTAAAGCCAACGGACCTGCGCAGCCGCATTTTTATCTCAACCTGGTTTTCTATTCTTTGTCGGAATCGGTTTTCTTGTCATCTTCCGCCGACATTGACACATCGTCGGCGCGTGGCTCACCCTCGGGGACCTCGCGCGGCCGGACGACTAAGTCATAGACGATCGCGGCGGCACAGCTCCCGATGAAGGGACCGATGATGTAGAGCGGGTACTGGTACCATTCGACGGCGCCGCCGAAGATGGACTGCACGAGGTTGGGGCCAAAGGTTCGGGCCGGATTGAGCGAACCGCCGGTGAGCGGCGCCATAACCAGGATGGCCCCCGCGACAGCGAGCCCGATGATCAGGCCAGCCCAGCCCTTCGGCGCGCGTTGGTCCACCGCCACCGCCATGATCGAGAGCATGAGCAGGAAGGTACCCACTGCCTCCGCAACAATGCCTTGGCCATAGGAGACCCCAGCACCCAGCGTGGTCGCGCCTCCGCCAAAGTCCACCGCGCGTCCGCCGAATGACGCCACCAGCAGGAGGCTGGCGATAGTAGCGCCGAGCAACTGGGCGATGATATAGGGAACTACTTCCACCCAGGAAAATCGCCTGGTCACCGCCAGTGCGAAGGTCACAGACGGATTGATGTGGGCACCCGAGACCGCTAGGAACGCGTAAATGGCCACGGCGATGGCAATGGCAAATCCTAGGGCAATAAACCCAATCCCCGGATAATTTATGCTCCCGGCGCCCACGGTCAGCGCCGCCAGCACCGAGCCAGCCCCAAAAAGCACTAGTATTGCCGTGCCGATCAATTCGGCGGCAAGTCGCCGCATCAAAGTCGGGGTCATTTTGCACCATTTCATGTAGCAAACGAGGAAATGTTACGAAAATGGAACGAGGTGAAGTGCTGCGAGTCTAGGCGGGACTTCGGAAGCGCGTCAATAGGGGCCGGTTTGAGCATCCTTTAACCAGAACGAAGATGTCTGGCCGCTCCACGTCCGGACAGCGGCCGGGCGGACTACTCCGCTGCGCCGTAAATTCCGGCCAGCCGATGCGCAAAGCGCCAGTCGTGGTGCTGCAGCCAACTCCGGCAGCCCAAGGTAGCGAAAGTGCTTGCGGGTTATCCAGGACGGTCATGGCCGCTGCACGGCTGTGGCCGTTCGGCTTTCCGGGTTCAGGCCCGGTAAGGATGGGGGCTTTCCAGCAGAGCGGAGACCACCCGCACCGCAGCGTGACCGTCTCCGTAAGGCTCATCGTTGGTAGCGGCCGGATGCGGACGCTGGACCGTCCGGGCCAGCTGGGATAGATCGTCACTCACCAACTGGTTCCAGCCAAGTTCAACTGTTTCCACCCATTCGGTTTCCGGGCGGACGGTGGTACAAGGCGTGCGCAGAAGGAAGGCTTCCTTTTGCAGACCGCCGGAATCGGTGACTACGCCCGCGCTGTTGCTCACGGCGTTCACCAAATCGGGATACGCCAAAGGTGCAGCGACCCGCAGGTTCCCCATGGCGAGATCGATGCGGTGGCGCGCAGCCAGACCTTGAAGGCGCGGGTGGGCCAGCAGCAGTACGGGTTTGTCGAGGGAAGCCAGGGACGTCACGATGGCTCGAAGGCGTTCGGAGTCGTCAGTGTTATCCGGTCTGTGGATGGTACACACATAGTAGTTTTGCGGCGCCAGCCCCGCAGGCAGCGGCCGCTTCTCGCGCAATACCCTGTCGCGGACTTGGAAGAGAACGTCGGTCATGACGTCGCCTACCTGCAGGCTGCGGGCGCTCAGGCCCTCCGCCGCCAGATGCTTCATGGCCACCTCTGTCGGGGCCAGGAGGAGGTCGGCGGCGTGGTCCGTCAAGACACGGTTGTGTTCTTCAGGCATCCGCCGGTTAAAGGAGCGGAGGCCGGCTTCGAGGTGCGCCAGCGGCAGATGAAGCTTAACCGCTGCAACAGCCGCTGCCAGGGTGGAATTGGTGTCCCCATAAACCAGGACCCAATCCGGCCGTTCCTGCTCCAGCACCCCCTCGATTCCCGCAAGCATGTCAGCTGTCTGTTTCCCATGGCTGGCCGAACCTACACCCAAGTTGTGGTCCGGGACAGGGATTCCCAAGTCGCGGAAGAACACGTCGGACATCAGTTCGTCGTAGTGCTGGCCGGTGTGCACAATAACGTGTTCTGCACGGCCGTTCATGGCTTCCGCGATCGGGGCAAGCTTGACGAACTGGGGGCGCGCTCCGACGACGCTGAGAATCCGCATCCTCCAAGCCTAATGGGCTCCAGGTATCTATCCGTGCACTGCGGCGACGGACGCGTACAAATCCGCCAACTGCGCGACAGCCTGCCGCGGCGAGTGGTGGGCATCGACCCAGGAAGGGCCCCCTAGACTCGCCGAAGCTGCCCGAGGATCCTTCAAGACCCAGCGGATCTGTTCAATCAGCGCTTCGGCTTCCCCCTGCAGGACCGGGACCGGGTCCGGGTAGAAGCCTCGGCCCAGCGGCGACATCGCCACGGGCACTCCGATGGCTACGGCTTGGAGTTCGCTCATGGCCAGGATGCCTGCACTTTGACCGACCACGCAGTGCGCCTGAGCTAGCCACCGAAGGTAGCGCTCCTTGGCCATGCGCGGGACCAACCGGACACCAAAGGCGGCAGCTTCGGCTGCCCCGTCTCCCCAGTCCAGGCCCTCGAATTCCACGTCATCGCCAAGCGCCTGGACCAAGGACCGCGCCAAGTCGAGTTGACGCCGGCCCCCTTTGGAAGTTTCCCATCGCGAGGCGAAGACCACGCGCTGCCGTTGCGCAGGGTTCCACGGCGGCAACTGCTCCGGGTCCACCGGGTTCGCCAAGTAAAGGGCGTCGGGCCGTGCCTTGCGCGCATGCGCCGCCAGGTCCGGCGTCGAGTAGAGCACGGCAGCGGCGTGGTCGGCTCCCCACTGAATGGCCTCATGCCGGGCAGGATCGTAAAACTGCGTCCGTATGTCTGTTCCGTGGAAGTGCAGGACGAAGGGCTTGTACGGGCGGGACCGCACTATACCTACCCGCGATCCCGAATGCACGTGAAGGAGGTCCGCGCTGAGGATGCTGACGGCTCGTCGTACCTGCCATGTGGCTTGACCCAAGGAATTTCGCAACCGCCGTATGTCGGGATCGGGTGGCGGAACATCAAACTGCCTCCAAGGCAACGATTGCTGGCGTGCGCACCTCACCAACGTGCCGCCAACGTCAGCAGCATCGTAAAGATGGAGAACATGCAGAGATTTTGCTTTCACTCCGCCACTCGCCCGGGCGCTGTCATCAAGGCGTGGATAGACGACTCCCACCCCTTGTTCTGGTATTCGGACGACAGTTCCCGCGCTGCCTGGTGTGCATTCTGTTTCCAGTCATCCACTCGTTCCGGGGTCAACCCCAGCAGGACTTCCCGCAGGCTTTGGGTCGAGAAGCTGGACGCGGCAACTCCCAGTCCGTGCCGTTGCAGCAGTTCCTCCATGGCCGGCGAAGGCCCAATGATCAGCGCCGTCCTCGCCTGGACGGCTTCAAAGAACTTGTTCGGCAGGGCCTGGGCTAGGTTGAAGTTCGTCGGCGGGAGATAGGCGATGGCCACGTCGTACTCTGCCACGGTATCCACGAGCTTGTCGTACGGGACTGGGTCGCGGAAACGCACCTGAGGGATCTCAGACGCCAGGCGTTTCAGTTCGGCGACATAGTCGGGCTCATTGGGCATCACGATGAGGTCGAGTTCCAGGTGCTGTGGTGCGTCCCGGAACGCCTCGATGATGTCCTCGATCTTCCGGTAGCGCTGTCCCCCTGCGCTGTGGATCAGGCGCATGGTATCGGGCGTCTTGCGCGGGGCCTTGTCCACATAGGGTGCCGCATTGGTCACCACGTCTGCCTTCACGCCGAAGTCGGCTTCGTACTGCCGGGCGATTCCCTTCGAAACGGTGGTCACCGAGGCGGCCTTGCCCAGGTACGTGCGGCAGATCCACCGCATGTAGGGAGCCACCAGGACGCGCCAGGCAGGCTTGTCGAAATGCTCTTTCGGTCCGAACTCATGCAGGTCTGCGTGCACGCCGTGAGTGCTGCCGAGGCTCACGGCGAGCGGAACGGTATTCAGGTCGTTGGCAAGGACTGCGTCGAAGTGCCGTCCGCGCAGCAGTCGGAACGCTTCGGCAACACCGCCAATGCTCCAGTAAACGTCCGTGTAGCGCCGCAAGGCTAAACGTTGCGGGTCCCGCGGCCACCCCACCAGCTGGTCGTTGATTTGGATATGTTCCGCCACGCCGTCCGGCGAGGATCCGTAGCCGCACGTGATGACGTTGTAGCGGGTTTTGAAAAGGTCGATCTGCTTGAGTACGCGCGGATCCCGCCGCAACGGTGACAAGGAGAGAATCAGCAGGGTTTGGGCCTCAATCACAGGGGGCGCCTTTCATCCGGATCAAGGTAGCGTGCCACGGCCGCCACTACAACAGAGTTGGCATTGGTCCGCAGCGGCGCTTCCCGCCGGAGATTCGCGAGCCAGCGCCGGGTGAAGGTGCGCTGCAGCGCGCCGGCGGCCGCCCGCCGTCGTACTTCAGCCGAAATTTTCCCGCCGGAGACCGCGTCGCGCAGCACCAGCAGCAGGCGTTCGTCCGGGGCGCTGAGCAGGCGCGGCGCGCCGGGTGCGGCGGCGGTCAGGGAACGCACGACGGCGGAGATCGCCTGCCGGTCCTCGGCTCCCCAGGCGAACTGCGCACCTCGGCGGACGGCCGCGCTGATCACGTGGCCGCGCAACAGTTTCACCGCGATGGCTTCCCGCTGGGCGGCGGGCAGCGCCGGGAACCAGGACCCGGATACCAGCGACGTGACGTCTTGGAACTGGCTGCTCAGCGGCAGCACGGCGGCCGTCACGCGTTCGTCCGCGTCCTGCCCCACCAGGTACGCCGGGGCGTGGGCCGGATAGGCGATCTTCTCGCCGGAGAACCACAGCCGCAGGCCGAATTCCAGGTCCTCGCCGGTGCGCAGCCCCTGGCTCAGCCGCAGCCCCAGCCGGCTGACCGCCTCGCGCCGGATCAGTCCCAGCGGCGCGGTCCGGTAGGCCAGCCGGTCGCGCAGCGGATCCACCAGCGGCCCACGGAACACGCGGGCGCGCGGGGTCAGGATCCGCGCGCCGCCGCGGTAGCGGACCGGCGCGATGACGGCGGCGGCGCCGGTGGCCCGGGCAGCATCCAGCCAGGCGGAGACGGCTCCGGGCTCCAGCGTGTCGTCCGACCCCATGATGCCGACGAACCCGGCACGTGCCTGGTTTAGGCCGTAGTTGAACGGGCCGGCCGGGGACGGAATGCCGTCGGCCAGTTCGAGCAGCCGCACGGTCTCCGGGAGGCCGGCCAACTGTTCGCGCACCGGACCGGGATCCATGTTGTGGCACACCACCGTGGCGCCGACCCGGCCCGGCGCGGAGGCCAGCACGGATTCCACCGCGCGTCTCACCGGCCGGTCCGCCGTGTGCACGGCAATCACGATCTCCGCTTCCGGCAGCGTCATGGGCCGGTCCCCGGCCTCGCCGGGTCCTCGGGTCCGGCCGCGTCCTCCGGGCGGGGCGCTTCATCCAGCGCAATTCGGCGGGCCAACTTGGTGATCCGCGCCTCCAGCAGGCGGGTGCGCTGGAAAGAACTGGCCATGAAGATCAGGAAACACACGATCAGCCCGTACAGCACCAGATCGGTGCCGCGGCCAATGCCCAGCGCATTCGCCGCGGCGGTCAGCATGCCGGGGAAGAACACGGAGAGCGCCGCCAGCACGGCGAACAACAACAGCACGATCCGACGCAGGGCCTGGTGACGCGCATTCTGGCCCCCGCGCATGAGCGCCAGCGCGCCGAGCGCGACGGCCAGGACCAGGACAATTTGGACGACTATGAGCATGGGATCACCGGAAGAAGAGGTCTGCGAGGATGTTGACGCCGTTGAGCAGGGACTGCCCCTTGGACTTGGAATATTCCGTATAGACGATGTGTACCGGTTGCTCCACCACCCGGGCCTCCAGCGCGGAGAACTGATGGATCAGCTCGGACGCGTGGGCCATCCGGTTCTGCGTCAGGTGGATTTTGCGCGCCACCTCGGCGGACATCGCACGCAGTCCGTTGTGGGCATCGGTGAGCCGGAAGCCGGTGGACAATCTGGACTGGACGGCGGCCGTGCGCAGCACCAGCCGCTTGAGCGCCGACACGTCGGCCCGGCCGTCGAGGAACCGGGAGCCGAGCACCACATCCGCCTCGCCGTCCCGGACCCGGTTCAGCATGGCCGCGGCGTCCTGGACCCGGTGCTGGCCATCGGCGTCGAACGTGATGACCGCGTCCAGCTCCGGATCCTGCACGGCATATTCGAATCCGGTCTGCAGCGCGGCACCTTGGCCAAGATTCACCGGATGGACCACGACGACGGCGCCCGCCTTGCGTGCCATGGCGGCGGAATCGTCGGTGCTGCCGTCGTCAACGCAGACCACGTTCGGAAAGGTCTGCAGCAACTCCGCAATGACCGAGCCGACGACGGTGGCCTCGTTATACATCGGCACGACGACCCAGCAGCGACTCACCCGCCTAGTATTCCACAACGGGAATGGTCCGGGCGGCCGCAGCACCCAGCGCTCATCGCCGACGCGGGGCCCGTGGCTGCGCCGCCAGATCCTGGTAGTGGCCGTCCAGCTCCCGGACGCTGCCCGCCAGGCTCCGCTGGTCAACCACGAACTTGCGTGCGTCCCGGCGCATGGCCAGATACTCTGCACTGCCCAGCTGGAGCAATTGCTGCAGCCCGTCCTGCAGCTGGCGGAAGTCCGCTTCCGGTGCCAGCAGGCCGGTGACGCCGTCCTCCATCATTTCCGGAATGCCGCCGCTGCGGTAGGCCAGCACCGGTGTCCCGCAGGCCTGGGCTTCCAGCAGCACCAGGCCGGCCGCTTCCCGTGCGCCGCCGGCTTCCTGGCTGGGCGCCACCAGGATCTGCGCCTGCTGCATCCAAGAGCGGACACCGGCCCGGTCCTGGCGGCCCACAAAATCGATGTGCGGATGGCTGGCCGCGTGCTCGGCCACGGCGTCACGCAACGGTCCGTCGCCGATCACCACCAGCCGGTGCCTGGCCTTGCGGGCGATGGCCAGCGAGGCGTCCAGCAGGTCGCGGATGCCCTTTTGCATGTTCAGCGCGCCGACGAACAGCACCACCGGCATCTCATCGGACTGATGGCGGGTTGGGACAAAGTAATCGGTGTCCACGCCTTGATAGTGCACCTGGATCTTTCCGGTATCGAGTTCCAGGTCGGCTGCCAGTCCGGCCATGTAGTTGCTGACCACCAGCAGCCGGGAGCTGTGTGCGGCGGCGGCCAGGACGTTGCGGTGGTGCCACCGGGCCATCATCGTGTCCGCCGGATTCGCCAGGGCCACCAGATCGGAGCCGTGCATGGTGGTGATCAACGGCGCTCCGGAGACGGCGGATGCCTTGACCGCCGGCTGGGACCAGGTGGCGAAGTGCTGGTGGATGATGTCCGGCCCAAAGCGGTTCACGGCCGCGGCCATGGACCGCATGAACGCGGGCATCACCAGTTCGCGGCGGCGGAAGCCCAGCCCCGGAGCCGGAACGAAATCAGTGATGGGGACGGTGACCGAGGGGTCCTCGATCTGGGCCACCAAGGTGAAAACGTGGAACTCGTGCCGATCCTTCAACCGCTCGGCGTGCGCCGTGGCGAAGTACGTTGGCGGAATCCGCAACGTGCTCTTGGTGATGGCGATCTTCACGTGGCTCCTGGACCTTTTCGGCTGCTGCCGGGGCGGGTCCGGCTTCCCTCGCCATCCTAGCCCGGCGTCCTGCACGGCATCCCGGATCTTCCGCACGGCGGCAGGATCCGGCAGCAGCGCCGGTCCGGCGCGCCGGGTGCCCGCCGGGCGCCGCCGTTCGGTCCCCGGACGGTAATCTTTCAATGTCCGGCATCCGCCCGGCAACGGTGACAAGGAGCAGTGGTGGCCCAGCAGATCCTGTGTATCTCTTTCTCGGATATCCAGGCCGATTCCCGCGTGCTGCGGCAGCTGAAGCTGCTGGCCGAAGCCGGTGAAGTCACCACGCTCAGCTACGGTGAACGTCCGCCCGGAGCCACCCACCATCTGGAAATCGACGCGTCGCTGCCGTCGCTTCCGCAGACGCCGCTGGGCGTGCTGCTGCTGGCGCTGCGCCAGCATTCCGCGGTGGAGCTCAGCGCTCCCGCGGTCAGGCAGGCCCGCGGACTCGTTGCCGGGCGCCGCTTCGACTTGGTGGTGGCGAACGAGGCCCGGGCGCTGCCGCTGGCCCACGCGGTCGCCCAGGGCGCCCCGGTCTGGGGCGATATGCACGAGTGGGCTCCGGAGGAACGCTCGCACGTGCTGCCGTGGAAGCTGCTGGTCGCTCCGTACATGCGCAGCATCTGCGCCAAGTACCTGCCGCGCACCACGGCGATCACGGCCGTGAACGGTTCCATCGCCCGGATGTATGCGGAGCAGTTCGGCTGCACCGTGGAGGTGGTCCGCAACGCCGGGCCGTTCCGGCATTTGGAACCGTCCCCGCCGCTGCCCGGGAAGATCCGGCTGGTGCACAGCGGCGCGGCGGTGCCCGGCCGCAATCTGGAGGGCACCATCGAGGCGGTCAAGATGCTCGACGACCGCTTCACGCTGGATCTGTACCTGGTCAAGGCGCGCGACGGCGGACGCTATTGGCAGCAGCTCAAGGACCTGGCCGCCAGCGACCCGCGCATCACTTTCCACGACGCGGTCCCGCCGGAAGAGCTGCCGGCGACCCTCAACGCCTACGATGTGGGGGTCTTCTCGCTTCCGCCGCAGACCATGAACCACCAGTTCATGCTGCCGAACAAGTTTTTCGATTTCGTCCAGGCCCGGCTGGCCCTGGTGTTCAGCCCGTCCCCGGAGACTGCTGCCTTGATGCGGGCCTACGATCTGGGCGTGGTGACCGAGGATTTCAGCACGGAGTCGCTGGCGCGCGCGTTGGCGTCGCTCACTACGGAGCAGGTGGACAAGTACAAGGCCAACGCGCACGGCGCCGCCGCGGCGCTCAGCTCCGCCGAAGACGAAGCCGTATCCCGGGGCATCCTCGCCGCCGTGCTCACCCCCTGACCTCAACGGTCCGGGGCGGTCAGTCGTCCGGTTCCTCAACCCGCCAACCCCTGAACGAGTGTACTGATCTGGCCCCTGTCACGCCCTGAATAGGGCCATATCGGTACAGTCGTTGCGGGGGGGCCGGGGGCGGGGACCGGCGCCTCAGCGCGCGCGGAAGGCTTCGGCGGCGTCGGCGATGGCTGCGGCGGCCCGGTTCCCCACGCTGCGCAGCGAGTAGTTCCGCTCCACCCAGTCGGACAGCCGGCGGCGTTCGGCGTCGTCCACCGGTTGTTCCAGCGCTTGGGCCATGGCCTCGGCGGCCTGGCCGGCGTCCCAGTCCACGCTCTGCCCCAGCCTGTGTTCGGCGACCAGCTGCCGCAGCGGTCCGACGCCGGCGTAGACCACCGGGGTTCCGCAGCTGAGCGAGACGAAGGCCTTGGTGGCGAAGGCGAAGTCATAGCCGCGGGCCGGCCGCACCGAGGCGAGCCCCGCGGTGGCAGTGCGCAGCGCACGGGCGATGGTGCCGCCGTCGGCCGTTCCCATGAAGCGGATGCGCTCCCCCGCCGGCGCCGCACGCCGGCGCAGCTCCTCCAGCTCCACTCCGCCGCCGTACATCAGCAGCCGGGCATCCGGGTAGCGGTCCAGGATCTTGAGGAAGCCGTCCACGAAGACGCCGGCGCCCTGGATCTCGGACATTGTCCCCGCGTAGACGAAGGTGGGGCCGGGATGCGCATCCCCCGGACCGGCCAGGCTGAAGGTGTCCGTATCGATGCCGGTGCCGACTTCTGCCACCCTGGCCCGGCCCGCGGTCAGCCGGGCCAGCGCCAGCGTCACGCCGGTGGAAATGCTCAGCACACCGGACGCGCCGGTGACCACCCAGCGCTCCACCGCCCGCAGCACCGCGACCGCCCGCGGGTCCACGCCGATCCCGGCGGCTGCGTCGGAGCTGACGTCGGCGGAGAAGTAGACGTAGGGGCGGCGGCGCAGCGCGGCGGCCAGCCGGACCACCACGCCGGTGGTCGGCGGCGGTTCCACCAGCAGCACATCGAACGGTTTCTGCGCCAGCAGGCGGAAGAACAGCGGGATGTCGAAGCTGGCGTACTGCAGATAGCCCCGGACGGCACCGCTGGCATCGCGCAGCACCGGCCAGCGCCGGATCCGGGCACCCCGGCCGGCGGCCGCGCCCGCGGCGGCGCGAAGCCCCCGCGGCGGCCGGGTGGTCAGCACGGTCACCTCGTGGCCGGCCTCGGTCAGCGCGCGCGCCGTGGCGGCCAGCCGGTAGGCGGCGGCGCCGCCCTCCGGGAGATAGATCCGGGTGGCCAGCAGGATCCGCAGGCCCATCAGGCCTGCAGCCCGACGGTGCGGGATTCCTTTGCGCTGGCGATCATGGCTTCGGCCACGCGCAAGGTGTTCAGCCCTTCCCGCATGGTCACGATCGTCGCGGCCGGACGGTCGGTGCCGGCACCGCCGTCGTGCTCCGAAGCCGCGGCGGCGGGGGCAGATTGCAGCAGTCCCCGGTTGGCCAGCACCGCGTCGCGGAACGCTTCGTGTTCCACCTTCAGCGGTTCGCGCTTGGGGATCGCCAGCCGGGTGATGTTGCCCTCGGAGACGCCGCGGAAGTTGGCCACGGATTCCCACTCGGTGTTGATGGTGCCGTTTTCGTGGAAGGTCAGGTCGGCGGTCAGGGTGTCGGCCACGAAGGCGCCGCGTTCGCCGGTGACCACGGTGACGCGTTCCTTCGTCGGCGAGAGCCAGTTCACCAAATGGCTGGTGATCACGCCGTTGTCCAGCAGCCCGGTGGCCGCCACCATGTCCTCGTGCTCGCGGCCGGAGCGGATGGTGGTGTTGGCGCTGACGGAAGCGTAGGCGGCCTGCGCCAGCCAGGCGGTGAGGTCGATGTCGTGCGTGCCCAGGTCCTTGATCACGCCGACGTCGGCGATCCGCGCCGGGAAGGGCCCCTGCCGGCGGGTGGCAATCTGGAAGATCCGGCCGAGTTCGCCGGACTCCAGCCGCGCACGCAGCGACTGCAGCGCGGGGTTGTAGCGTTCGATGTGGCCGACGGCGCCGACCAGCCCGCGGGCTTCGAACGCGGCGGCCAGCTTCTCGCCGCCGGCGACGGTGTCCGCGATCGGCTTCTCCACCATGGTGTGGATGCCGGCTTCGGCCAGGGCCAGGCCCACCTCCACATGCAGGCCGGTGGGCACCGCGCACATGGCGATGTCGATCCCGGCATCGATCAGTTCCTCGACCCCGGAATAGACCGGCAGCCCGGGTGCGGCGCCGTGCGGGTCGCCGTAGGCGTCGGCGACGGCGACCAGTTCCACGCCGTCGGTCTCGCGGAGCACGCGGGCGTGGTGCCGGCCCATCATGCCCAGCCCGATCAGCCCGGCCCGGAGCACGGTTTTCCCTGTCCCTGCCATGCTCAGGCACCTGCCTTCGCGAGGGCGTTGACCGCGGTGACGATCCGGTCCAGGTCCTCGGCGTCCAGCGAGGGATGCACCGGCAGCGAGAGCACCTCGGCGGCCGCGGCCTCGGTCACCGGCAGGTCCGCGGCGATGTCGAAGGAGGGCAGCCGGTGGTTCGGGATCGGGTAGTAGACGCCGGAGCCGATGTTGTATTCGTCCTTCAGCGCGGCGGCGAAACGGTCCCGCTCCCCCGCGCCGATCCGCACGGTGTACTGGTGGTACACGTGCACCGCGCCGTCGGCGACCTTCGGCGTGCCGACGCCGGCCAGGTTCGCGTCCAGGAACGCGGCATTGGCCTGGCGCTGTGCGGTCCAGCCGCCGACCTTGCCCAGCTGCACCCGGCCGATCGCGGCGTGCAGGTTGGTCATCCGGGCGTTGAAGCCCACCAATTCGTTTTCATACTGGCGTTCCATGCCCTGGTTGCGCAGCAGCTTCAGCCGCCGCGCCACCTCGTCGCTGCCGGTGGAGACCATGCCGCCTTCGCCCGAGGTCATGTTCTTCGTCGGGTACAGGCTGAACATGGCAAACTCGCCGAACGTGCCCACCCGGCGGCCGCCCAGCGACGCGCCATGGGCCTGGGCGGCATCCTCGAACAAGAGCAGCGACTTCTCCGCGGCCAGCGCGCCCAGCGCGTCCATGTTGGCCGGGTGCCCGTACAGGTGCACCGGCATGATCGCCTTGGTCCGCGGCGTCACGGCGGCGGCCACCGCATCCGGGGCCAGGCAGTAGTGCTCAGGCTCGATGTCCGCGAACACGGGTGTGGCCCCGGTCAGGGCCACCGAGTTGGCGGTGGCGGCGAAGGTGAACGACGGCACGATCACCTCATCCCCCGGCCCGATGCCGGCGGCGAGCAGGCCCAGATGCAGGCCCGAGGTGCCGGAGTTGACCGCCACCGCATGCCGGCCGTCCAGCAGCACCTGCGAGAACTCCTGCTCGAAGGCGGCCACTTCGGAGCCCTGGGCGAGCATGCCGGAGGCCAGCACCGCGTCCACCGCGGCCCGCTCCTCGTCGCCGATGATCGGCTTGGCCGCCGGTATGAAGTCCTTGCTCACTGCTGTTCTCCTCGCGTTTGGTTCGCAACCTCGTTCGTGGCTTCCTGCAGGACGCCGTCTTCTTCCCGGTACCGCGCATCGGTGGCCGGACAGACCCAGACGGAAGGGTCCGCCGGGTCCTGGACCAGCCGCTGCCCGGCCCGGCCCACCCAGCCGATCCGCTTGGCCGGCACCCCGGCCACCAGCGCAAAGTCGGGCACGTCGCGGGTGACCACGGAGCCGGCGGCCACGGTGGCCCAGGCGCCGATGGTCACCGGCGCCACGCAGACCGCCCGGGCGCCGATCGACGCGCCGTCGCGGATGTCCACGCCCACCGGGGTCCAGTCGTCGGCGCTCTTCAGCGACCCGTCGGGTGAGACGGCGCGCGGGTAGGTGTCGTTGGTCAGCACCACCGCCGGCCCGATGAACACGCCGTGGCCCAGCCGCGCCGGCTCGTACACCAGCGCGTAGTTCTGGACCTTGCAGTTGTCCCCGGCCTGCACCCCGGTGCCGATGTAGGCGCCGCGGCCCACGATGCAGTTCTCGCCCAGCACCGCATCCTCGCGGACCTGCGCCAGGTGCCAGATCTTCGTTCCCTCGCCCAGCCGGGCTGCGTCGGCCACATCGGCCGAATCGGCGATGAACACCATAGGTTCCCTCTTTCCGCTCGCGGCGAGCGCCGCCGTCGTCGTCAATTCGGTGTTGCTGCCGGTGGCCTCAGGCCTTGCCGATCACCCGGTAGGCCACGCCCGGCCAGCGCTCGGCCGAGCTGACCCGCCGGCCGTCGATGAACACCTTCACGCCGGGCAGGTCGTCCGGGCCCAGCTGCGCGTATGCGGCGTGGTTGGCCTGCACCACCGCGGCGTCGGCCGGCTCGCCCAGCTGGTAGGGGGTGAAACCCAGCGCGGTGAGTTCCGCATCGCTGAACAGCGGATCATGCACGACGGCGGTGCCTCCCCGTGCGGTGATCGCCTCCACCGCGCCGAACACCCCGGAGAACGCCGTTTCCTTCACGCCGCCCCGGTAGGCCGCGCCGAGGACCACCACGCGGGCGCCGGCCAGATCGCCGTAGGCGCCCTCAAGCAGGCCGATGGTGTAGTCCGGCATCCCGGCATTCGCCGCGCGGGCCGCGGCCACCACGGTGGCCGACGGGTCGTTCCACAGGTACAGCCGCGGATACACCGGGATGCAGTGCCCGCCGACGGCGATGCCGGGCTGGTGGATGTGGCTGTACGGCTGCGAGTTGGAGGCTTCGATCACCTGGTAGATGTCGATCCCGGCGGTGGCGGCGTAGCGGGCGAACTGGTTGGCCAGCCCGATGTTCACGTCGCGGTAGGTGGTCTCGGCCAGCTTGGCCAGCTCGGAGGCCTCCGCCGAACCCAGGTCCCAGACGCCGTTGCCGCGCGGCAGGTCGGGGCGGTCGTCGAAGTCCAGCACCGCCTCGTAGAACTTCTGTGCCGCGGCGGTCCCGGCCTCGGACAGCCCGCCGATCAGCTTGGGGTACTTGCGCAGGTCCTCGAACACCCGCCCGGTCAGCACCCGCTCCGGGGAAAAGACCACGTGGAAGTCCTGCCCCTCGACCAGTCCCGAACCGTCCTCCAGCATCGGCTTCCACCGGGTCCGGGTGGTGCCCACCGGCAGGGTGGTCTCGTAGGAGACCAGGGTTCCCGGGGTCAGATGCCGGGCCAGTTCCTGGGTGGCGGCGTCCATCCAGCCGAAGTCCGGCTTGGCCTCGGCGTCGACGAACAGCGGCACCACCAGCACCACGGCGTCCGCACCGGGCACCGCCTCGGCATAGTCGGTGGTGGCGCGCAGCCTGCCCGCGGGCACCAGCTCGGCCAGCTTTTCCTGAAGTCCCGCCTCGCCGGGGAACGGCTCGGTGGCCGCATTGACCAGGTCCACCACGGCGGCGTTCACGTCCACACCGATGACGTCGTGCCCCTTCGAAGCAAACTGGACGGCCAACGGCAGCCCGATCTTTCCCAGAGCAATGACAGCGATCTTCAAGAGCTAAGGCCTTTTCTCGTTCGGTCAACGTGGCGGCCGCTTCCGGCCCAGAGTCAAGCGTATCGCTTGAACCGGGGGGCTTGAGGTCCACCGGTTATCCACAGGTCGGCCTGCCGCACAGGAAAGGAGCCGGAGAATCTGCCTAGGTTCGTGTCATGGTCCTTCACCTGACGCTGGCGGCCGCGCCCGGACTCCCGGGCCCGGCGGCCGCCTGGCTCGCCGACCATGCCGACGTCGTCTGCGGGCTGGCGGCCGGGAACAGCGCGGCGCCGTTGGCCGACTGGTTGCGCGGGCCGCTGGCCGGCGTGGCATTCACCGTTGCCGGCCACAGCTTGGACTCGCTGACCGCCGGGGCGCCCCCGCTGGTCGACGGCGCCGTCGTCGTCTGTGCCCCGGAGGGCGCCTTTTTCCCGTGCCGGGATGCTTCCCCGCTGCCGCCGCTGGGGCTGGCCGTGACCGCGGGGCCGGACGCCGGCCGGCTGTTCGTGCTGCAACGCGGCAGTTTCACCGTGGGCCGGCATGCCTGCACGCTGACGATCGCGGATCCATCCTTGTCGCGGCTGCACGCGACGCTGGAGGTAACCGACCGGCACGTGCTGCTGCGCGACGCCGGATCGGCCAACGGCATCGCCTGCGGCGGCAAGCGTGTCGGGCAGCTGGTGCTGGCGGCGGGGCGGCCCGTGTGGCTCGGCAACAGCCAGCTGCGGCTGATTGTGGGCAGCGAACCCGGCGAGCAGTTCCAGCCGGACGCCGATCTGGCCGTTCCGGTCCCGGTGGCGGAAAAACGCCCGGAACCGCAGACCAGCATGACGCTGTTGCTGGCCGGGCTCCCGCTGATCGCCGGCCTGGCCCTGGCCCTGCTAACGGGCATGTGGTTCTTCCTGGCCTTCAGCGCCATGTCCCTGCTGGCCGCCGCCGTGCCTTACGCCGCCGGACGCCGCCGGCGCCGCCGCTACCGGGCGGCAGTGGCCGCGGCGGCGGAAGCGGATGCCCGCCGTCGCCGGCTGGCGGCCCCGGACGCCGCCGCACTCACGGTGTCCCTGCTGCGCCCCGGAACACCGGCCCGGGGCGCAACGGTACGTCAGCAGGTCGGCCAGCCGAATCCGGCACACGCCTGGGTGCGCCTGGGCACGGCCAGCCTGCCGGCGCACATCGGTTCGGCGGAGGCGCCGGTCGCGGAGCCTCCCCTGCTGGAGAACGTTCCGCTCTGCGTGGACCTGCTGGCCGAACATTCGCTGCGGTTCGACGGAACAGTGCAAGGGCTGGACGGGATGCTGCGTTCGGTGCTGCTGCAGGCAGCGGCCCGGGCCGGCGGAAGCGGGCTGCAGGTGGTCGGCTACGCCTTGCCTGAACCGGCGCGGTCGGTGGCGCGGTTTTTGCCGGGAGTCGAGCTGGCGGAGCGGCCCGGGCAGCTGGCGCAGCTGCTGTCCGCCGGAAGCGGCAGCGCCGTCCTGCTGGTGGCCGGACGCCATGCCGAGGCAGCCCGGGTGCTGGCGGACTGCACTGCCCCGGCGGCCGCGCTGTGGTTCGGCGGTCCCGCCGGGCCGGGGACCCGGATCGAGGTCACGGGGGCGGACAGCCGGCTGATCCGGGACGGAGGAAACGTCCGGTTTTCGGCGGACCTTGCCTCCGCCCTGGTGTTGGACCGGTTCGCCCGGCTGGCGGCGGCGGTTCAGCGCCCGGAGCCCATCGGGTCCGTGCCCGCCGGCTGCCGGCTGCAGGCAATGCTTCGGCCGCAGCCCCTTGCCGAGCGCTGGTCCGACGGCGATGGCGGTCCCGGCCTGACCGCCGTCCTCGGGGCAAGCGCCGGCGGACCGCTGGCGCTGGACCTGGCCGTGCACGGGCCGCATCTGTTGGTCGCCGGGACCACCGGGTCCGGCAAGTCCGAACTGCTGCGCAGCCTGGTCCTCTCGCTGGCGCTGACCAGGTCGCCGGATACCGTCAACTTCCTGCTGCTCGACTTCAAGGGCGGTTCCGGACTCGGCCCGCTCGCCCGGCTGCCGCACTGCGCCGGCCTGCTGACGGATCTGACGCTCGAAGCGGTGAACCGGGCGCTGGACTGGCTGCAGGCGGAGGTGCGCCGCCGCGAAACGCTGCTGGCCGGCCTCGGCCTCAGCGACATCGCGGCCTGCCCGCCGGGCACGGTGCCTCGGCTCGTCGTCGTGGTGGATGAATTCCGGATGCTCGGCGAGGACGCGCCGCAGGCGCTTCCGGAACTGATGCGCGTGGCCACGGTCGGCCGCGCCCTGGGCATCCACCTGGTGCTGGCCACGCAGCGGCCGCAGGGTGCCGTCTCCTCCGACATCCGCGCCAACGTCACCACCATGGTTGCGCTCCGGACACAGAACTCGGGCGAGTCGCGGGACCTGCTCGACTCGCCAGTGGCGGCGGACATCCCGGTGACCGCGCGGGGCAGGGCCTATCTGCGCATCGGCACCGGGGACGCCGTGCTGTTCCAGTCGGCCTCCAGCACCCTGCCGCTTCCGGCCCCCGCTCACGTCTTCCGGACCGTGGACGAGTGGCTGCGGGCGGAAGACGGCCCGGCTCCGGACGATGGGCAAGGCACCGACCAGCTCGAGCAGTTGGTCGCGGAAGCCGCCCGCGTCGCCGGCGGCCTGGGCCTGCCGGGAGCCAGGCGGCTGCTGCCAGCCCTGCCCGCCGATCTCGCTGTCTCCGACCTGGCCGGTGACCCGCCCCCGCCGCATGCAGGCCGGAGCATCACGATCGGGCTGTTGGATCTGCCCTCCCTGCAGCGGCAGGAGCCCTTGCGCTGGTGGCCGGAGCGCGACGGGCATCTGGCGGTCCTCGGCGTCGACGGTGGCGGGCACCGGGAGTTCCTCCGGGCGCTGGCGGCACAGCTGCTCGGCAGCCCGTCGGAGCGTCATTGCTACGTCCTCGACGGTGACGGATCGCTGGGCCCGGTCTCGCGCGCGGAGCGCATCGGAGCCTACGTCGGACCCGAGGACGTCGAGCGCGCGGCACGGGTCCTCCGCCGTCTGGCCAACGAGGTCTCCTCGCGGCTGGGCGCCTTGGCGTCGGCGCCGGATCCGGCCGGAACGGCGGCCGGCGTCCCGTTGGTCCTGCTGGTGAGCGGATGGGGCCGCTGGCTCAGTGGCTTCCGGTCCGGCCGGCTCGGCTGGGCCGAAGACTGCGTGCAGGACATCGCCCGCGATGGCCAAGCGACGGGAGTCGTCCTGGCCGTCACCGGAGAGCGGGAGCTGGCCAGCAGCCGGTTCCTGCCGCTGCTGGCCAACAGGCTCCACCTTCCGACCGGCGCCGGACCCGAGACCTTGATGAGCTGGCCGCGGCTCCCTCCGATGGAACCGGTGCCCGGCAGGGCGCTTGTCCAGGGACGGATCGGCGGCGAGGGCGGTGTCTGCCAGTTGATCACCGCCGCGGCGGGAACTCCCCCGCCGGCCGCGGCCCGCAGCCGCCCGTTCCGGATCGAGGCGCTGCCGCGGACCGTCCCCGCGAGCGCGCTGCCACGCGTCTGGCACGGGAATCCGGTGATCGGCGTGGAAGGCGACGAACTGGAGCCTTCGCCGCTGCCTCTGCCCGCCGGCGAGGTGACCTTGGTCCTCGGCCCGGAAGGCAGCGGGAAAACCAATCTCTTGGCGGTCCTGCAACAGGCGCTCGACGGGCTGCGGCCCTGCTCGGCACCGCCCGACGGCGCGGACGTTAACGGGTTCTGGGCCCGCCACGCGCCGGTCGCGCCGAACACCGTGCTGCTGGTCGACGACGCCGCCAACCTCGGCCCCCGGGCCCAGGAGGCGGTTGCCGCCCTGGTTGCTGCCGGCGCGGCGGCCGTGGCGACAGCCCGCCCCGGGCCGCTGCTGCTGCAGCAGGTCCCGCTGGCCCTGCAGGCCCGCGCCGGTGGCCGCGGCATCATTTTGTCTCCGCGGGCCGGCAACGATGCGGATTTCTTCGGCATCAGGCTCGACGACGGGTGGAGACCGCCGGGACGGGCCTACCGGATCGGATCCGGCGCAGCGGTGCCGTTGCAGGTCGCGGTGGCTACAGAGCGCGCGGGGCGGAACCCTTGACCAGGAAGGCCGTCACTGGCTTGGTCAGCAGCAGGACAAACGAGGCGCCGGCCGCCACCAACAGGACCGGGCCGAGCACCAGTTGGCTGCCCTGGATCATCGAGATGGCGACCACCACAACGAACACCTGCCACACCAAGGCCGCGGCCCTGGTCCAGCGGTAGCCGCGGAATAGATAGTGCCCGACCACCAGCAGCCAGATGCCGAAGACCACCATCAGGACCAGCAGGAAGAGGCTGCCGGCCAACGATATCGGGGTGTGCGTGGCCAGTCCGTAGCCATACAGCGCTGCTCCGGCCAGCAACGCGAGCGCCTCCAAAACGACGGCTATGGCGATGATCTTGATGGCGATCGGGCGGGAGGCAGGGCTGGACAAGGGGGCAGGCATTGACACATTCGCACCCTACCTTAGATAGTCAGGTAGGGCTTCCGGACCGGGAGCCGAATCAACCACCCGTGTGATGAATGACTCACGATCTTCGGCCGGTTAAGTCGGCAAGACCCCTTGTTTACATGGATTTAACGTGAAACGCTGGATGGCGAAGCAAAGGGGGGCCTGTTCGGCTCCCTTTTCTATGAGTCTGTTCGTGAATGTTTTCACGATTTCCCAGCCGGACTAAACCGGACACCATTTAGAGGAGTATGTGATCAGCATGGATTGGCGTAGCCGCGCGGCATGCCTGGATAAGGACCCGGAACTGTTCTTCCCTGTGGGGAACACCGGGCCGGCACTCCTGCAGATCGAAGAGGCCAAGAGCGTATGCCGACGCTGCCCGGTAATCGATACCTGCTTGCAGTGGGCCATCGAATCCGGCCAGGATGCCGGGGTATGGGGCGGCATGAGCGAGGACGAGCGCCGCGCGCTCAAGCGCCGCGCTGCCCGGGCCCGTCGGGCGTCCTGACCCGAACCCAGGTTTGAACAGAGGCCGCTGCCGATTCACTTCCGGCAGCGGCCTCTTGCCGTCCCAGGGCACGGCGGTCTCCGGCTCAGCGGGCCCCGTGGCTGTTGAGCACCACATCGATCCGCACGCAGGTTCCGCCGCCGTCGCGGGCCGTCCACTCGATGCGGCCGCCCAGTTCGCTGGTGACCAAGGTCCGCACAATCTGCAGCCCCAGGCCCTCCCGCCGAGGTTCCTCGGGCAGGCCCACACCGTCGTCTTCCACCGAGACGGTCAGCAGTTCTTCCTCGCCGCGCCGGGACCGCCGGGCAGTCAGCAGGACTGTGCCGTGCCGTCCGGCCAATCCATGTTCGACGGCGTTGGTCACCAGTTCATTGATGACCAGCGCCAACGGGGTGGCGAATTCGCTGGGCAGCTCGCCGAACTCGCCGCTGCGCTCGGTGCGGACGGCCTGTGTGGGTGAAGCGACCTCGGCCGAGAGCCGGAACTGACGCCCGATCAGTTCATCGAAGTCGACGTTTTGCGCCAGCCCCTGGGACAGCGTCTCGTGGACCAGCGCGATCGTCGCCACGCGCCGCATGGCTTGTTCCAGCCCCTGCTTGGCCTCGTCGCTGACCATCCGCCGCGATTGCATGCGCAGCAGGGCCGCCACCGTCTGCAGGTTGTTTTTGACCCGGTGATGGATCTCCCGGATGGTGGCATCCTTCGACACCAACTCCATCTCCCGCCGGCGCAGTTCCGACACATCCCGGCACAGCACCAAGGCGCCGAATCGCTCCCGCTCGTTCCGCAGCGGTATGGCCCGGAGCGAGAGCGAGACGCCGCGGGATTCGATCTCCGTGCGCCAAGGCATGCGTCCGGTCACGACCAACGGCAGTGTCTCATCGACCATCCGCCGGTCCTTGAGCAGGGCGGTGGTCACCTCGGCCAGGGAGCGGCCCTCCAATGACTCGACGTCGCCGAGCCGACGGAAGGCGGAGACGCCGTTCGGGCTGGCGTACTCCACCACCCCGTCGGCATCCAGCCGGATCAGCCCGTCTCCGACCCGGGGAGCGCCGCGGCGCGACCCGGTCGGAGACGCGAAGTCCGGCCACAGCCCCAGCGTTCCCATCTTCAGCAGGTCGTAGGCGCACTGCCGGTAGGTCAGCTCCAGCCGTGACGGCATCCGCGAACTGGACAGGTCCATGTGCGAGGTCACGATGGCCAAGGTCCGGCCGTTGCGGACCATGGGAACCGCCTCGACGCGCATGGCCATTTCCGTGGTCCAGTCCGCCTCCGACGACCGTTCGATCGTCTGGGACTCCCGCGCCGCATCCACCAAGGGCTTCAGGTCGGCGCGGATGCGCTCGCCGACGAAGTCGCGGTGGAACACGGTGTGGGTGGTCGACGGGCGCACGTGCGCCAGGGCGACGTAGCTGCCCTCCGGCGTCGGGAACCACAGGGCCAGGTCGGCGAACGCCAGGTCCGCGATGAGTTGCCAGTCGCCGACCAGCAGATGGAGCCATTCTGCATCGCCCGGTCTGAAGTCGGCGTAGTCGCGGATGGGGTCGGTGAAAATGGCCAAGCTACCGCCGCACTGTCGAGCGCATCAGGCGCAGGGCTACGGACAGGGAGGCCATGTCGTCCTGCTCCAGCTGGTTCACTTCTTCGAACATGTCCCTGGCACGCTTGATGTTCTCGGCGTTGGCCTGCTCCCACTCATCGATTCTGGCTTCCGCCTGCTCCCCCGGCTCGGTGCTTTGCATCACCGCAACGGTGATGTCGGTGACCGTGGTGTACAGGTCGTCGCGCATGGCGGCCCGGGCCAGCGACTGCCAGCGGTCCGCCCGCGGCAGCGCCGTGATGCGCTCGAGCAGATCATCGACGTCGAACCGGTCGTAGACCGTGTAGTAGACGTGTGCGACCGACGCGACCGGCTCGTCCACCTGTCCGGAGATCCGGGCGACGTCGAGCAAGCCGAAGCTCTCGAACTGCTCGGCCCACTGCCGGGCGATCTCCTCCGGAAGCCCGCGTTCTTCCGCGCTGGAGAGCCATCCGCGCACCCGTTCCAGGTCGTCACCGCGCAGGTACTTGACCAGTTGGCTGCGCAGCGGGTCCATTTGCGGCTTGAACGCGGCGATGCCGTCAGCGACCGGCGTACCGCTGTCCACATGGTTGATGTACCAACGCACCGCCCGGTCCAGCAAACGGCGCATGTCCAGGTGCACGGTGCACCACAGGTCCGTCGGGAAGCTGGCCGGCAGCTCGTTCAGCTCCTCCACCAGCTTGTCGAATTCAAAGATCTCGCGCAGCGCCACGAAGGCCCGCGCGACGTCGGCCTCCGAGACAGCGGTCTCTTCCAGGACGCGGAAGGCGAAGGTAATGCCGCCCATGTTGATCATGTCGTTGGCCACCACGGTGGCGATGATTTCCCGCCGCAGCGGGTGGCCGGACAGCTCGTCGCCGAACCGCTCGACCAACTCTCGCGGGAAATACCCGCGCAACACACGGTCGAAATACGGGTCGTCGGCCAAATTGCTGGCGGTCAGGGCCTGGGTCAGCTCAATCTTGGAGTAGGCCGCCAGCACGGACAGCTCCGGCGAGGTCAGGCCCAGGCCGGCGTCGATCCGTTCGTGCAGTTCCTCCGTGGTCGGCAGGGCCTCCAGCTCCCGGTCCAGTTCCGCATGGTTCTCCAGCCAGTCCATCAGGCGTTCGAAGCTCGGGCTCGACTTGGTGATCTGCTGGCGGTCGTTGAGCAGCAGGACGTTCTGGTCGATGTTGTCCTGGATCACCAGCCGGCCGACTTCCTCGGTCATCGAGTGCAGCAGGCCGGACCGTTCCTCCACCGGCAGTTTCCCGGCGGCGACCATCTGGTCCACCAGGATCTTGATGTTGACCTCGTGGTCGGAGCAATCCACGCCGGCCGAGTTGTCGATGGCGTCGGTGTTGAGGATGATCCCCTGGCTGGCGGCTTCGATGCGCCCGCGCTGGGTCATGCCCAGGTTGCCGCCTTCACCGATCACCTTGACCCGCAACTCGTTGCCGTTGACCCGGATGGGGTCGTTGGCCTTGTCCCCCACCTCGGCATTCGACTCGGTCGACGCCTTCACATAGGTGCCGATGCCGCCGTTGTACAGCAGATCCACCGGTGCCCTCAGGATGGCTTGCAGCAGGTCGGGCGGGCTCATGCTCGTGACCTGCGGATCCAAACCGAGGACGTCCCGGACCTGCTCGGAGACCGGAACCGACTTCACCGTCCGCGGGTAGACCCCGCCGCCGGCACTGATCAGCTTGTCGTCGTAGTCGGCCCAGGACGAGCGGGGAAGCTCAAACAGCCGGCGGCGCTCCTGGAAGGAGGCCGCGGCGTCCGGATCCGGGTCCAGGAAGATATGCCGGTGGTCGAAGGCAGCGACCAGCTTGATGTGCTCGGAGAGCAACATCCCGTTGCCGAACACGTCGCCGCTCATGTCTCCCACCCCGACGACGGTGAAGTCCTCGGTCTGGGTGTCGACGCCGAGTTCGCTGAAGTGACGCTTGACCGATTCCCACGCCCCGCGGGCGGTGATGCCCATTTCCTTGTGGTCATAGCCGACCGAGCCGCCGGAAGCGAAGGCGTCGCCCAGCCAATGGCCGTACTCCAGGGAGATGTCGTTGGCGATGTCGGAGAAGCTCGCGGTGCCCTTGTCGGCCGCGACCACCAGGTAGGTATCGTCGCCGTCCATCCGGACCACCCGCTCGGGCGGCACGACTTCCTGGCCGGACTCGGTCCGGACCAGGTTGTCGGTGATGTCCAGCAAGCCGCGGATGAAGGTGCGGTAGCTGTCCTGCCCTTCCGCCATCCAGGCGGCACGGTCAACAGCTGGGTCCGGCAGTCGCTTGGCGTAGAACCCGCCCTTGGCGCCGGTCGGCACGATGACCGCGTTCTTGACCGTCTGTGCCTTGACCAGTCCAAGAATTTCGGTGCGGAAGTCCTCGCGCCGGTCGGACCAGCGCAGGCCGCCACGGGCCACCTCGCCGAACCGCAGGTGGACGCCTTCAACGCGCGGCGAATAGACCCAGATTTCGTACTGCGGCCGCGGGAACGGCGCGCCGTCGATCCGCGCGGGGCTGAGTTTGAAACTGAAGTACGTCTTGTTCTGGAAGTAGTTGGTGCGCAGCGTTGCCCCGATCAGGTTGGCCAGCGAGCGCAGCACCCGGTCGGCATCCAGCGTCGGGACGGCGTCCAGGCCGGCCGCCAAGTCGGAACGGGCAGCCTCGACCGCCGCCTCGCGGTCGCCGTCGAGGTCCGGATCAAAGCTGGCGTTGAACACCGCCAGCAGTGCCCGGGCCACGTCCGGGTTGGCCAGCAACGTATCCGAGACGAAAGCGTAGGACACCAGGTTGCCCAGTTGCCGCAGGTAGCGCGTGTAGGCCCGCAGCACTGCCACCTGGCGCCAGCCGATTCCTTCGGCCAGCACCAGCCGGTCAAAGCCGTCCGATTCGCTGCGGCCGGTGACGGCAGCCCCGAAGGCGTCCTCGAGCAGGTCGCCGGTGGCCATCGGATCGACGCCGGCAGGGTACCGGAGGCCGAAGTCGTACAGGAAGTAGTTTTCGCCGCCGGCCGTCATGATCTCGAAGGGCCGCTCGTCCAGAACTTCCAGCCCGGTGTTCTGCAGTACCGGCATGATGTTGCTCAGCGACCGAGCCTCGGGAAGGTACAGTTTCAGCCGGGCGTCGGCGGCAAGGACATCGGTCCTTTTCTCGGGTACGTAGACATGCAGGACCGGGGCGGCCCCGGCCTCGCCACCCTCGTAGCTGCGGAACCGGCTGATGTCCTCGAGCGCGTCTTCCACTTCATAGTCCACCCGGTAGCTGGGCGGGAACGCGTCCTTCCAGTTCGCCGAGAGCCGGGCGGCGGCTTCGCCGTCGAAGTTGGCGCGCAGCACCTCGTCGATGCCCTCCGACCAGGACCGGGAGGCCTGGGCCAGCCGGCGCTCGAGGTCGGCGGTATCCACCTTCGGCACCCCGGAATCCCGCTTGAGCCGGATCCGGAAGAACAGCCTGGCCAACGCGGATTCGGACATCCGCGCCTCGTAGTCAATGCTCTGCGGGTCGAAGGTGCGGCGCAGCTCTCCTTCGATGCGGAGGCGGACGGCCGTGGTGTAGCGGTCGCGCGGCAGGAACACCAGCGCGGAGACGAACCTGCCATAGACATCCGCGCGCAGGAACAGCCGGGTCCGGCGCCGCTCCTGCAGCCGCAGGATGCCCATCGCCGTCGTTGCCAGCTCCTCGGTGTCCATCTGGAACAACTCGTCGCGGGGGTAGGTCTCGAGGATCGAGAGCAGGTCCTTGCCGGAGTGCGAATCGGCCGGGAAACCGCTGTGCCGCAGCACGGCCGCGACCTTCTGCCGGATAATCGGGACGTTCTTCACCGAGCGGTTGTACGCGCTGGTGGCGAAGAGACCGATGAAGCGGCGCTCGCCGTCGACGTTGCCCTGCGCATCGAAGCTCTTCACCCCGATGTAGTCCAGATACGCTGCGCGATGCACGGTGGAGCGCGAATTCGCCTTGGTGATCACCAGGGCGCGTTTCTCCCGGGCGCGGGCACGGCCTTCTTCGGTCAGGTGCTGGACGCGGCGCGCGTCGGCGGTGCGGCGCATCATGCCCAGCCCGCTGTCCTGGCGGACCAGCAGGACGTCTTCGCCGTTCTGGGTGACCAGGTCGTACTCGCGATAGCCCAGGAAGGTGAAATTGCCGTCGTCGAGCCATTCAAGCAGCGCCTTGGCCTCGACCAGATCGGGAATCTCCTCGGCGCCCACCACCGAATCCAGCGACGCGGCCACCTGCCGCACCTGCCGCCGCATGGCCGGCCAGTCCTCGACCGAGTGGCGGACGTCCGCCAGGACACTCTTGAGCCCGGCTTCCAGCTCCGCGGCTTTCGCCGGGTCGATGCGGGCGGTCTCCACCGCCATCCAGGATTCGATCCGCAGGACCTTGTCACTGCCGGCCTCGAACGCGGCCAGGTTTGGCAGCGCGGCAGTGTCCCCGCTGGAGACGCCGGCGCTGGTCGGCACCCGCTCCACGCCGGTCAGGTCGTGGCTGTCCCGGTCGCGGGTCGCCACAAAAGTCGGGTGCATGATCATCCGGATGGCGATGCCGTGCCGCACCACCTCCGCAGTGACCGAGTCCACCAGGAACGGCATGTCATCGGTGACGATCATGACGACGCTGGCGTCCGGTTCGTCATGGATTCTGATCACGGGTTCGGCCGGTGGCCGGTGGGCGGCCAGCTCCCGGTGCGCCAGTGCCCGGGAACTGAGCACGTCGGGACTGTAGCTGGCCGCGTCGTCCGCCGCCAGGTGCTCGTAGTATTTGGCGATGAAATCCTCATCGTTCGTTGCTGAGCTGGACAGATCCGCCATGCTGGATCCAGTCGACATGTAAAACGCCTCCGATAGGTGTGTCCAAACCGCGCCTTTGCGGTCCTTGCGCAAGCCTAACGCGGCACGTTCAAAACTTCACTTTGACCAAGGCCCGACGGCGCAGTCCCCGCCTGGGTGCCGGCAGCCGGCTTCCCGCCAACCCGGCAATGGCGTGGCGAAGCGCAGAGTCCGGCGCGGACTCCAGCAGGACCGAACCGCCCAGAAGCGCCGCATCGGCGGCCGCAGGATCGGCCGGCAGCAGGGCGCGGATCTCGCGTACCGGCCCGAACCGCTCCCACGCCTCCCGCAACTGCGCCTCCGGCCGAGCCCCCACTGCTGCCGCCCGGACCTTGTTGAGCACTACCTCCGCGGACGCCGAAGGGACCGCGCGCCCCAGTTCGTCCAGGGCCCGGATCAACCGCGGCAACCCGACCGAATCGGCGCTGCCCACGGCCAGCACCCGGTCCGCCAGCTCCAGCACCCGCAAGGTCGCCCCGTTGCGCCGCGGCGCCATCGAATCGAAGCTCAGCTCTTCTTCGTGCTCCAGCGAAAAACCGCAATCCACCACGACGACGTCCGCCACCGCGCGGGCCAGCGCCAGGACGGCTCCCAGTGCCGACGGCCTGAGCTCGGTCCAGCGGTCCGCCCGGGTAATCCCGGTCAGCACCCGCAGGGAGGTGCCGGTCACCGCCACCTTCAGGCAGACCCGCTCGAAGGCCTCCCTATCCAGCACGCCCTGGTCCGCCATCCGGCAGGCATGGGCCAGGGCCGCGGATTCGTCCAGCAGGCCCAGGAACGCTGCCACGCTGGCCCCATAGGTATCCGCATCGACCAGCAAAGTCCGCTGCCCGGCGGCTGCGTATTCGGCGGCGAGATTGACCGCAACGGTAGTGCGGCCCGGCGCCCCGGCAGGACCCCACACCGCCACCAGCTGGCCATCCGCGGCCGGCGGTCCGGGTTGCACTGGGGCGGCTGCGCGCGGCTGCAGTGCCCGTGCGGGGTCCGCCAGGCCGGCCATTCGCCCGGCGACTCCGGCTGCAGGTAACGCCGCAGGCCAGGAGCCCTGCAACTGCGCCGCGGACTCGGCCACCAGCGCGGCCAAGGCGGCGGGCTCGACCGTTTCCGCGCCGGTACGGATCCCCAGCGCCTGGAGCCGGAGTCGTTCGCCGTCGTCGTCGGTCAGCGCCACCACCGAGACCTCGGCGCTGAGCAGCCGCTCCAGCACCCCGCCGTCAAGGTCCTGGGTTTGGCCGGCGACGATGGCGGCCCGGGCCAGTCCGGACTGCGCCGCAGCCAGCAGTTCCGCCAGTTCGGTGCAACGCCGGACCACCGTCACCGGTCCGTGCAGCCGCTCCAGGCCGGAGACGAAATCTACGGCCGCCGTACCCAAGGTGAGGACCGGCAGGCTCATGAAGTGCCGCCGGGATTGAGCACGACGTTGATGCGGGCGCCGTTAGCGAGCGCGTGCAGCAGCGCCGGCAGGGTGTCATCCCCGACCAGCACGTGCAGGCGTTCCGCTCCGGACGAGCCGAACGTCGTGGTGGCGTCGGCCAACTGCGATACCTCGGCCGCGGCAAGCAGCAGTTCAGGCTGGTCGAAGCCGTTCCGGCCGTCGGGCAGGGACACCCACACGTCCACTCTGGAGCCGGGGCCGGCACCCTCCGGCAGCGGGCTGTCGATGTTCAGTCCGATCGGTTTCCGGTCCAGATCATCGGCTGTCCCCAGCACCGACGCCGGCAGCAATTCCCCGCCCCGGACCAGCGCAGTAGCGACCGCGCCAGCCGGCAGCCCGGCGTCCGCCGCCAGGTAGCGGGCCGAGGCCTCGCCCAGCCTCACGTCCACGACGACCAGGTCATCAGCGGAAACCGTTTGCCCCACCGCGATGTCCGCTTTGGCCGCCAAGACACCCACGGTCTGGTCCGCGGTGGCCACCAGGGCGGAGACTCCGGCCACGGAAGCCAACACCAGCAACAGACCCACCAGCAGCCGTGGGTCCTTCCACGACGGACGCTTCAGTCGTGGTGCCTCGGTTTTCTCCGTGATGGCAGCGCTCAAGGATCTCCCCCCTCAATCCCCGGGCCCGGACGGACAGCGATGCTGCGGTCCGAACCTCCTGCTCCGGCACCGCGGGTGGCACCATTCTGGTCGAGCAGGTGCTGCTTGGGAATGGCGGCTTCCTGTTACGGTCGCAATCTGTGGAAAACTCTCCGCCTCCACAGCCGTGCACCTAGCTGGATCAAACCACATCAAACGGTGCCATAATGAAGAAAACCGTCCCCGTTCCGAAGGATCTGTCCATGCCGCGGTTCCTCACGCTGGCCGATGTGGCCGAAGAGCTGCAGATTTCCTCGTCGCAGACCTACGCCCTGGTCCGCAGCGGCGAACTGCCCGCGATCCAGATCGGCGGCCGTGGCCAGTGGCGGGTGGAGCAGGTTGTGCTGGACCAATACATTCAGGACAAGTACGCCCAGACGCGCCGGCTGATCGAAGAAGCCAAGTCCCACTCGGAGTGAGAGCTCAGTCCAGGCGGCGGGAAACGAGTGCCGCGATGGCCGTGAACGGCACCGTGTAGACCGAACGGACGTTTGCCGCCCGCCGGTCCTCTCCGGACGGTACGGCTGCGACGTCGAAGGAATCAGCCCCGACCCTGTCGATCACTCCCTCGGCCGCCACCGTGCCGGAGCTGCCGGCGAGGTACAGGCCCACCGGGGCCCGGTCCCGGCCGAGCCCCCGCAGTGCGGACCCGAGCCCCAGCCGGCGTGCCGCGGACGGGTCCGCCGCCGCATGCCGGCCCATGCCTTCGATCAGCTGAACGGCGGCCACCGGCACGAGCACGCTCCGCACGCCCTCGTTGAGCACCAGCCAGGTCGAGCCGACGTGGGCCAGCGCTCCGTCGAACTTGAGGTTCTCCCCGACGCTCACGCGTAGCTGCTTACCCATTTGTCCACGCAGCCTGTTGGCGAGATCCACAGCGGCGAGCTCCATCCGTGCGCGTTCGTTGACCTCGGCTTCCAGCTCCAGCCGGTCCGCGGCATGCAGCTGTGCCTCCAGATCCTCGAACAGGGCGTCCCATCGCATGGCGCAAGCCTAAGAAGCACGGAAAACAAGGTCAATGGTTCACAGCCCTTTACATCAAAGCGCCCTCAGTGACACTATATGGATCTCCAACAGTCAAACAACATCAAACGACAGCAAATAGCAACAATACTCACATCTTGGGACCCATCGAAGGGGCATCCGATGCGCCGAACCATCCATGATCTCGTCACCATGGGGCTGATCCTCGGGAGCGGTGCCGTGCTGATTTTTGCCGGGACGAAAATCGGCTCCGGGTCGTTGTGGCCACCGCACAACTATCAGGACGCGCTGGCGGTCCTCTCCATCGGCGCCGGTGCCGCCGTGCTGTCCTGGCTTCTCCTGGGCCTGGCAGCAGCTGCGGCCGGCGCCCTGCTGGCGAAAACCGGACACCTGCGGCTGGCAGCACTGTCAGCTGCGGCGAGTCCAGCCTTTCTGCTGCGGTTGGCGGGCGCCGTCGTCGGACTCAACCTGTTGGTTATTCCCGTTGCCCACGGCTCCCCTACGACAGCTACGGCTGGACCGCCCACGGCGACCGGACCTGCGAGCACCGCCGCCGTCGATCCGCTGTGGCACCAGGCCCATCCGGCCGGTGAGGCCGTGGATCCCTCATGGCAACCGGTTCCTCCGGCAGCCGCGCCCGGCATCGTCGCCAAGCCGCTGGCCCGGCATGATCTCGAAACCCCTCGGTCCGTGACCGTCACGGCCGGAGACTCCCTCTGGCAGCTCGCGGCCGCCGAACTCGGACCGCTGGCGACGGACGTGGAGATTGCCGAACGGTGGCCGGACTGGCATGCCGCCAACCGGAGAACCATCGGCCACGACCCCTCGCTGATCCGGCCGGGGCAAACCCTCGTCGTTCCCCCGCCGCGTTAGGGAGCATTCCCGATCCTGCCGGGGCCCGATCCCGCCGGGGCCCCGGAACAACGAGGTGACAGAGCAACGCCAGCGCACCACCAGTGAAATGAAAGGGCAGGACATGGACAACGTTCGACGACTACCGGCCGCACAGACACGGGCAGAGCACACGGAGGCTGCCGCGCAGGCGCACGCACTGGCCCCCGCCAGCGGCGCGCCGCGGCCGCTGACTGTGCGCCGGGTCAATCCGTCCGGACCCGACAGCTACTTCGCGCCCGTCATCCGCTTGCAGCCCAGGAGATCGGACCCGATGGAGGCGGACCGGCCCGACGGATCCCGTGCCGTGCCTCCGCCGGTTCGACTGCTTCCCCTTGCGGACCCGGAAGCGGAGGCCGAATTGCGCCAGGTGACGGCGACGGCGCGGTCCGTGGCGCAAGCCTGCCTGGAAGCGGTCGCCGGCACTCGGCCGGTCCAGCAGTTGGCCCGCTGGCTCGATCCCGCCTGCTACGAAAAGCTGATGCACCGCGCAGACATCGTCAAGGCGCACCAAGCCAAACTCCGGTCCGGCGGCGGCGCGCCGCTGCGGCTGCACCGCAGCGCGGTGGTCCGGTCCTCCCGGGTCTGCCGGGCCGCCGAGGGCGCCTACGAAGCGTCGCTTGTGGTTGCCGACACCCGGCGCGTGCGCGCCATCGCACTGCGACTGGAACTGGTCCGCGGCCTGTGGAAGGTGACGGCCTTGGAGATCGGCTGACCGGCAGCCCCAGGCTACTTCCGGCGCTTGCCGCTCTTCGCGGGCCTCTTGTCCTTGGCTGCCCCGGCCTTGGCTGCGTTTTGGCGCTCGACCCGGGTCTCGGCCTCCCCGGTGGCAGTCGGTGCGGTGAACTGCAGCGAGGCAGGGCGTTGCGGAGCTTCCAAACCTGCCGCCACGATCTGCGGCCCCGCCGCCGCCCGGGCGTCCGCAATGCCCGGCGCAGTCACTTCGGCAGGCTGCTGGACCTGGACCTCGAGGTTGAAGAGATAGCCGATGCTCTCTTCACGGATGGACTCCATCATCGCCTGGAACATGACGAATCCCTCGCGCTGGTATTCGACCAGCGGATCGCGCTGCGCCATGGCCCGCAGGCCGATGCCTTCCTTGAGGTAGTCCATCTCGTAGAGATGTTCCTGCCACTTCCGGCCGATCACCGAGAGCACCACGCGCCGCTCCAATTCGCGCATGGTCTCCGATCCGAGTGTCTGCTCGCGTTGTGCATAGGAGACCTTGGCGTCGGAGACAATTTCTGCGCGCAGGAAATCCGCCGTGACCTTGGACCGGCCGCCGGCTTCCTCCAGCACTTCGTCGATCGTCAGCTCAATCGGGTAGAGCTGCTTGAGGTTGGTCCACAGCTGCTCGTAATCCCAGTCGTCGCCGTGGCCTTCCTCGGTGGCTTCGTTGACCATCGCGGTCACCACGTCTTCGAGGAAGAAGGAGACCTTTTCGTGAAGGTCGTCGCCCTCCAGGATCCGGCGCCGGTCGGTGTAGATGGCTTCGCGCTGCCGGTTGAGCACGTCGTCGTACTTCAGCACGTTCTTGCGCTGCTCGGCGTTGCGGCCCTCGACCTGGGCCTGGGCGTTCTGGATGGCTTTAGACACCATCTTGGACTCCAGCGCCACGTCGTCAGGCATCCGCGAGGAATTCATGATCCGCTCGGCGGCGCCGGCATTGAACAGCCGCATCAGGTCATCGGTCAGGGACAGGTAGAAGCGGGATTCGCCGGGGTCGCCCTGCCGGCCCGAACGGCCGCGAAGCTGGTTGTCGATGCGGCGCGACTCGTGCCGTTCCGTGCCGAGCACGTAGAGCCCGCCCAACGCCCTGACTTCGTCATGCTCGGCCTGCACTGCCTTCTGCGTCGATTCCAGAACGGCCGGCCAGGCGGCTTCGTACTCTTCGGCGTTCTCGGCCGGGTCCAGGCCGCGCCGTTCCAGCTCGGACACGGCGTTGAACTCGGCGTTGCCGCCGAGCATGATGTCGGTGCCGCGGCCGGCCATGTTGGTTGCCACCGTGACCGACCCCTTGCGGCCTGCCTGGGCGACGATCGCCGCTTCGCGGGCATGGTTCTTCGCGTTGAGCACTTCGTGGCGGATGCCCTGCTTGGCGAGCTGTTTGGAGAGGTACTCGCTCTTCTCCACGCTGGTAGTACCGACCAGGACCGGCTGGCCCTTCTCGTGGCGCGCGGCGATGTCCTTTACCACGGCGTCGAACTTGGCGATCTCGTTCTTGTAGATCAGGTCCGACTGGTCGATGCGGGCCATCGGCTTGTTCGTCGGGATCGGCACCACGCCGAGCTTATAGGTGCTCATGAATTCGGCGGCTTCGGTTTCGGCCGTTCCGGTCATGCCGGACAGTTTCCCGTAGAGGCGGAAGTAGTTCTGCAGCGTCACGGTCGCCAAGGTCTGGTTCTCGGCCTTGATCTCGACGCCTTCTTTGGCCTCGATCGCCTGGTGCATGCCTTCGTTGTAGCGGCGTCCGGCCAGAATGCGCCCGGTGTGCTCGTCAACGATGAGCACCTCGCCTTTGAGCACCACGTAGTCTTTGTCCCGCTTGAACAGTTCCTTGGCCTTGATGGCGTTGTTCAGGAACCCGATCAGCGGCGTGTTCGCCGACTCGTACAGGTTGTCGATGCCGAGGTAGTCCTCGACTTTTTCAATGCCGGACTCCAGCACACCGACGGTGCGCTTCTTCTCGTCGACTTCGTAGTCTTCGGTGTCCTTCAGCCGCATCACCACGCGGGCGAATTCCGTGTACCAGCGGTTGACGTCGCCGGAGGCCTGGCCGGAAATGATCAACGGGGTACGGGCCTCGTCGATCAGGATCGAGTCGACCTCGTCCACGATCGCGAAGTGGTGTCCGCGCTGCACCAGCTCGTCCCGGCTCCAGGCCATGTTGTCGCGCAAGTAGTCGAAGCCGAACTCATTGTTCGTGCCGTAGGTGATGTCCGCGGCGTACTGTTCGCGGCGCGTGGCCGGATCTTGGTTCGACAGGATGCAGCCGCTGGTCAGGCCGAGGAAGCGGTACACGCGGCCCATCAGATCGGACTGGTATTCGGCCAGGTAGTCGTTGACCGTGACGACGTGGACGCCCTTGCCGGTGAGCGCGTTCAGGTAGGCAGGCGCGGTAGCCACCAGCGTCTTGCCCTCACCGGTCTTCATCTCCGCGATGTTGCCCAGGTGCAAGGCCGCCCCGCCCATGAGCTGGACATCGAAGTGGCGCAGCCCGAGCGTGCGGCTGGCGGCTTCGCGGACCGCGGCAAATGCCTCGGGGAGCAGATCATCCAGCAGGTCGCCGTCCTGGTAGCGCTGTTTCAGCGTGTCGGTTTCCCCGCGCAGCTCGGCATCTGTGAGGGACTTAAAGTCCTCTTCCAGCACGTTGATCGCATCGGCGTAACCGCGCAGCCTCTTCAGCGTCTTCTTATCGCCGGTACGAAGCACACGCTCGAGAATCGTTGGCACTACATTGCTCCCAGTCAGTCGCGCAGAATTCTGGCTTGTTCAGTCTACGTGAGAGACGTGCCAGCCACTGTTTTGGTTCCCTGAGCCCGTTTCGCAACTTCCCGGGCCAGACCGGCAGCCAGATCCCCCCGGTCCTCAACCACCACGCTGTCCAGTTCCAACCATCCGGCCATCGCCGCGAGCTCGGCTGCCAGCTCCGCAGCCGTGCCCGCCGGAGCGTCCTCTTCGGAATGCGCAGACCTGACCACCAGCCTGCCTGCGGAACGGTCCGCCTTAAGGTCCACCCGGGCGCACAACCGGTCCCCCAGCAGGAACGGCAGGACGTAGTAACCGTAGGTCCGCTTCGCCGCCGGCGTGTAGATTTCGATCCGGTAGCGGAAGTCGAACAGGCGTTCGACCCGCTGGCGTTCGAAAACCAGGGAATCGAAGGGGCTCAGCAGCGCCCGGCCGGCGGCCCGGCGCGGCCGTGCCGCCTCGGCGTGCAGAAAGACCTCTCCTGTCCAGCCGTCCACCTCAACGCGTTCCAGTCTGCCATCGGCCTCCAACGCCCGCACTGCGCCTGCCGCGGCCCGGCGCGGGACACGGAAGTAGTCGGCAAAGCAGTTGAGCGTCCCAATGCCGTGGGCTCGCGCCGCGGCTTCAATCAGCCTCAGCATCGCTTCTTCCGGATGGGGCCGGTCCCCGGCATCGTGCGGCGCAGGCAGCACTCTTTCCGTCAGCGTGTACAGCCGTTCGAACTGTGGTGTGCGCGCGGCGGCGCTGACCAGCCCCTGTTCAAACAGCGTTTCCAGCACGCGTTTGACGGCGTTCCAGTTCCAGCCCCAGTCGGTCTTGGTCTTGGTCTCTTCATGCCCGATCCGGTCGGCCACCGCCCGGGCAGTCAGGCCGCGCGAAGAGGCCAGCGCGTCAAGGATGCGAGCGGTCAAATCCTGGACGAGGTCCGGGTCCATTCCGGAGGCGCCCACCCAGCGGCGCCGCTGCCACTGGCGGAGATCCGCGAAATCCCCCGGCTTGATGTAGCTGGCCTCGTGGGCCCAGTACTCCATCATGCGGCGCGGTGCCTTGCCGGCCAACCGGTGGAGGATGTCGACGTCGTAGCCGCCGAGCCGGGAGAAGAACGGCAGGTAGTGCGAGCGCACCAGCACATTGACCGAATCGATCTGCAGCAGCCGGATGCGGTCAAAGGTCCGGCCCACCTGCCTTGCTGTTACAAGACCGGTGGGCCGTTCCTTGGCCAATCCCTGGGCGGCCAGCGCAATGCGGCGGGCCTGGGCCGGACTGATGCGCGCTGTCATGCCTTCATACTAGGCAGCCGCGGCGGCAGTCAGGCGTTGGCGCTCTCCTGCGAGCGGTAGGCCAGCAGCTCTTCGCGCGCCTTCGCTTCTTCGGCGCTGCAGTCGGCATCGAGAGTGATCACGCCATAGGTCCAGCCGCGGCGGCGGTAGACAACGCTGGGCGCGCTGGTTGCCTTGTCTATGAACAGGTAGAAGTCGTGTCCCACCAGTTCCATGTTGTCTACGGCATCATCGAGGGTCATTGCCACGGCCGGGAAGACCTTGCGGCGGATCAGCACCGGGGAGTCTCCCGCGGGGACGTCGTTTTCGATTTCGTAGCCGGTTCGTTCCTCGGCTGGTGTCTGGAGAGCGGCCGCGGAGGCCAACGCTTCTTCATGCAGCGGCACGTCCGTGCTGGCTGGTTCCAGCGTGGCCGTGGCCTGGTGGACGGCGGTCGGGGTATGGCGCCCGTGATGGACCTTGCGGCGGTCCCGAGCGCGGCGCAGGCGCTCCAGAAGCTTGTTATAGGCGATGTCGAAAGCTGCGAACTTGTCCGCCGCCTTGGCCTCGGCGCGGACTACGGTGCCGCGGCCGAGCACGGTGAGTTCGACGGTCATCGAGCTCTCGGCATTGCGGGCATTGGCTTCTTTGGTGACTTTGGCGTCAAGCCGTTGGACCTTGTCGCCCAGCTGCTCGATCTTGGAGATCTTCTCCTCAGCGTACTCGCGGAACCTATCGGAAACAGACAGGTTGCGGCCGTTGATGTTGAATTCCATGGTGCCCTCCATAGTTGCCTAGATGACACAACAGCGACCGAAAGAGATACTCCTTTCAGCCGCTGAAGACGGGAATCCTCCCTTACGGGAGCCCATACTTCACGTTAGATCACAGATGCCTTTTATTCACCTTTAACTCGCATTATCTCGAACATTTCCTGCCGATCCGCCGCGGTATCCGCACCAACACCGGCCGTCCGGCGCTCAAGAGGATGGCCCGCCGCGGTATCCGCACCAACACCGGCCGTCCGGCGCTCAAGAGGGTGGTCCGCCGCCGTGTCCGGCCACCGCCGAGGCAGCGGCCAGCACCGCTCCACCCAGCGGAACTCCGCCGGCGGCACGGATCGCCCGGGCCAGCTCGGCCATCGTTGCCCCGGTCGTCAGCACATCGTCCACCAAGAGGCAGCCGCGCCCGGCGACCAGCGGTACGTAACGAAGTGGCACCGCCATGCTGCCGGCGACATTCCGCTGCCGGGCCGTCCGGCCCAGCGACTTCTGCCCGCCCGCAGAAGCCGAACGCAACGGTCGTTTGCCCGAGCCCACCGGCCGGACGGCTGGCAGCAACTGCAGTCCGGCCGGCAGCAGCCCCTGTCGCTCCAACCGGGCAAGCAGCAGCTGCAGCGGGTCATAGCCGCGGCGCCGACGGGAGATTCCGCGGGCGGGAACCTGCACCAACACTGCACCGGCGGGCCGTCCGGCACGCTCGGCGGCCGCGTCCAAGGCGCCCGCCAAGGCGACGGCCAGCACCGGGGCCAGTTCGGTCCGGCCATGATTCTTGAAGGCCAGCACCGCTTGGGACAATTCGCGTCGGTAGGGTCCGCCGGCCGTCACCGGCAGCGGCTGACCAGCCTCGTCAAGCGGCAGTGATTCGGCCGCTTCCTCGACCGCCACCGGGCGCAGGGTGGAGCGCCGCAGCCGCTGTTTGCAGGCAGCGCACAGCACGTGGTCGGCTGCACCACAGGCCACGCACTCGGTCGGCAGCAGCAGCCGCCCGAACTGCCCGGACCAGATCCGCAGGGCTTGGACGGCCCGGCTGAAATACAGCCGGTCCAGCCCGCTGGCCACGTCCGCCGTCGTCCGCATCACCGTTTCCCTGCCATGCATCAAGGCTGGCAGTCTCCGTCCCCTTGGGCGACCGGGGACGGTCCCGTTGTGGACAACGCCGGGCCACAGCCGCCTGTGGAGGTGGGGCTAGCCCGGGAAGGATGGATCGATGACCAATGGCGAATTACGCTGCGGCGCCCAGCTGTTGCCTACCCGGATGTAGAGCATCTCGTTGGTTTGGGCGTAAACATCCTGGTCGCCGTTGCCGGCGCTGATCTCCACCATGCCTTGCAGCGGCGCAGTCCGCTGGCTGCTGCCGTCCAGGTGCAGAATTTCCGCGGTCACGGCCTCTTCCGCCGAGGACTTCATGACGATGACCGTGTCCTCATTCGCCCACACGCCGGTGTCCACCGGCACCGATGCCTTCAGCCGCTTGGGGGTGGTGATCCCGCGCGGCCGCCCGTCCCGGTCCCGGACCACCCCGGCGATATACACGCTGGTGCTTTCGCCTTCGCGGGTAATGATCAAGGCTCTGGACCCTTCACGGGAGATCTGCAGCTCGGTCACCGTCCGCTCGGTCAGCCACTGGGCGCTGACGGCAACTGTTTCGTCCGGCTTCTCGATGGAGACGGCCGAAACCCTCCCGCTGCCGTCACCGGCAGCAGTCCAGGCCCAGCCGAACGGATCGACGCTGGGACCGGTCAGCTCCTTCCCGGAAGCCGCTTCCACCGCCTTACGGTCCTCGCCGATCACGAACATCCGGTTTCGCTCGGCGGTCAAGAAGGCGAAGCGCTTTTGGTTCAGCGACATCGCCGGTTCGCGCGGACTCAGTCGGCCAACGGATGGCAGGTCCTCGGGTTTGACCGGCCGCGACCCCTCGTAAAAGACCAGTTCATCGTTCAGGATCCCGACCTGTACATTGCCAACGGCCGGGTTCCTCACCGCGGCCTTGAACTGATGATCGGGTCCGCCGCCCAGATCCACCTCTCGCTGGTCCACGGTCATCCGCACCGTGGAGACCGTATTAAGCCCGCCCAGGGTCAATTCCAGCTGCTGTTGCATCTGCTGCCGGCGCAGGAACGTGGTGCCGGTCAGGACTTCGGCGGAAAGGTCCACGCTGGCGGCCCCCGATTCGATGGGCACGGCCCGGCGCACCAGCTGCGATCCTTCCGGGAAGGCACTGATCACCGCACCGGCCAGGTACGGCGCCGGCCCCTCCAACATGGCGGCTACGATCGCCGCAGATATCCCCTGCCGGTTGGCGAACCAGCGCACGTCCGGGACCGCGTAGGTGTACGTGGGGTCATAGAAGTAGAGGTTGTACGGGGAGAACAAGGTGCGGAAATCCACGGTGGAGACCAAGGTTCCGTCCGGAACACTGGAAATGCGCCATTGGCCGTCCACCTTGGTCAGTTCCACCGGCAGCGATTCGGTGGCGCCTTCCTCGGCCTGCGTCCGCACGCCTGATTCGTTGATGGAGGTGTCAACTTCCACCTGGAGCACGAATTCGGTTTCGGACGGCGACCCTACAGTCTTCACGACGTTCCGGTAGACCAGCGTCCGGTGCACCGGTTGCCATTCGCCTGCCAGATCCGGGGCCAGGAATTCCCGTGCTATCCGGTAGTCGTCCTGTGGCGCCGTACCGGCCTGGATGAACCCCTCGACAATCGCCTTGGGATCGTCCCCGGGCGAGGGCCCCGGCGGGTTGAAGGTGTATCCGGTCCCCCGGCTCTCGCCGGAGTCGGCCTGCACCGTAGCCACCGGCCCCGACTTCGGGATGGAAGAGCAGGAGGCCAGCGCCAGCATGGCCAAGACCATAACGACGACGGCGCGCAGCCGGCCCAGCCGGGCGCGGTCAGCTGGGGTCCGGAACACCGTTTTCCTCCTGCTGTTCGAGTAGTACGTTCTCCGCCGCCGGGTGCCCGTGCATGCCGGTGGCACCGGCCGGCGGCAGCGGCAGCGGCGAATGCGTGAGCATGCCGCCGCTGTGCCGCGGCAAGGTCAGCCGGAAGCAGGCACCGTTGCCGGGCTCACCCCACGCTTGCAGCCAGCCGCCGTGCAGGCGCGCGTCCTCGGTGGAGATCGACAGGCCCAGCCCGCTGCCGCCGGTGGTCCGCGCCCGTGCGGGGTCGGCGCGCCAGAAGCGGTCGAAGACCCGTGAGGCTTCCATCGGCGTCATGCCGATGCCGTAGTCCCGGACCGCAACGGCCACGGCTTCCTCGGTGGCCGCGACCGTCACTTCCACCGGGTTCCCGTCGCCGTGTTCCAGGGCGTTGACGATCAGGTTCCGCAGGATGCGTTCGATCCGGCGGCGGTCCATGTCCGCGATGCAGCGCGGTTCCAGCGCGATCAGGCGCAGTTCGGAACCCGAGTTGTCCGCCAGCGGCTGGGCGGCGTCAAGCGCGGTGCGGGCAATTTCCACCAGATCGGTCGGCTCGGCGTCGAGCGCCGCAGCACCGGCGTCGAACCGCGAGATTTCCAGCAGGTCGGCCAGCAGCGCCTGGAAGCGCTCCACCTGGTTGTACAACAGTTCCGTGGAGCGGGCGTTGATCGGATCGAAGTCTGCGCGCGATTCGTACAGCACTTCGGCAGCCATCCGGACCGTGGTCAGCGGGGTGCGCAGTTCGTGCGAGACGTCGGAGACGAACCGCTGCTGCATCTCGGACAGCGTGGCCAACTGCGTGATCTGTTCCTGCAGGCTGCCGGCCATGTGGTTGAAGGAGGCGCCCAGCCGGGCCAGTTCGTCCTCGCCCCGGACTTCCAGCCGCTCCTGCAGTTGGCCCGCGGCCAGCTTCTCCGACACGATGGCCGCCTGGCTGACCGGGTGCACCACCGCACGGGTCAGCAGCCAGACGATGCCGCCGACCAGGAGCAGCAGCAGTGCGCCGCCGATCCAGAGCACCCGGTGGATGAAGTCCAGGGTCTGCTGCACGGAGGAGAGGTCGTAGACCAGGTACAACGCGTAGGCGTTGCCCGGCGGGAGCTGCACCTGGGTGCCGAAGCCGATGGCCGGCACATCGCTGTCGCCTACCGGCAGCGCGAGTGCTTGGCGGTACTGGCCGCTGCCCGTAGCGACCTCTTTGGCCAGCCCCTCCGGGATGATGTTGGCGGTGATGGACGTGTTGGACTGGCTGAACACGTAGAGGTTCTGCCCGCCCGGCAGCGGTGTCAGCAGATAATAGCGCGGGGCTTCCGCGCCGGTGCCCTCCAGCAGTTTCAACGTATCCCCCACCATGCTGGCCACCGTGGCACGGTCGCTGGCGGACGAGCTCTCGAAGATGGTCTTGACCTGGGACAGGCCGCGCCGGGACTCGGCCTCGGCCTGGTTCACGCGCTCCTGGTACAGCCCGGAGGCGATCTGGCTGGAGAGGAACGCGCCCACGCCGAGGAACGCGAAGGCGGTGAGCAGGACGGCCGCGGTGACGGTCCGGAACTGCAGCGAGCGCCGCCATTTCCGGTTCAGGAAGTCGCGGCCCTGCAGCGTGGCATGCCAAGCGGCCTCAGCTGCCGCCTTCAGCTTGGCTTTCCACCGGTTGAGAACCGGCTCCACTTACCCTTGGCCGGCCTTGTAACCGACGCCGCGAACCGTGAGCACCACTTCGGGGGCTTCCGGATCGCGCTCGATCTTGGAGCGCAGCCGCTGGACATGCACGTTGACCAGCCGGGTGTCTGCGGCGTGGCGGTAGCCCCAGACCTGCTCCAGCAGCAATTCACGGGTGAACACCTGCCACGGTTTCCGGGCCAGCGCCACCAACAAGTCGAATTCCAGCGGGGTCAGCGAGATCCTCTCGTCCCCGCGGTGCACCACGTGGCCGGCAACATCGATCACGACGTCGGCAATCCGCAGCGTCTCCGGGGCCCGCTGGTCTCCGGGGCGCAGCCGTGCACGCACGCGGGCCACCAGCTCTGCCGGTTTGAACGGCTTGGGCACGTAGTCGTCTGCGCCCGATTCGAGTCCGCGGACCACGTCCGACGTATCCGCCTTGGCGGTCAGCATGACAATGGGGACATCCGATTCACCGCGGACTTGCCGGCAGACCTCGATCCCGTCCAATCCCGGCAGCATCAGATCGAGCAGCACCAGATCAGGCTTGCTGCTGCGGAAGACCTCGAGGGCCTGGGAACCGTCCGCGCAGAACACCGGATCGAATCCGTCGTTGCGCAGCACGATGCCGATCATCTCGGCCAGGGCCTCGTCGTCGTCTACGACCAGAATGCGTGCCTTCATAGCTCCTAATTGTCCCCTATTTCACTGAGTTCCTGCCGCAACGGCACACCGGGCGCACCAAAACGAACCCATGTCAGGGCCCGCTCCGGGATTCTAGGAACTCGCGGACCGAAACTATAGGCTGATGAGAGGCTAACACTTCGCCGACGGCCTGAAGCAGTCGGCCATACGAGATCAGAAAGACGGAACGCGATGAGCCACGGGGCCAACGACGCCGGGCATGACAGCAGGGATCCGCAGCGGCAGGGGTCCGGCGGCGCCGGTTCCCACGACGGCGCTTCCGAACCGGCCGGGCAGGGCAACGAGGCCAGTCCGCAGCGCCCGGGCCAGCAGGATGCGGCCGGGCAGCCGAGCTGGAGCCAACCGGCAGCGCCGGGACCGCAGGGACAGCCGGCTTGGGGCCAGCAGCCGGCTTGGGGTCAGCAGCCGGTGTGGGGACAGCCGGGACCTGCCGCACAACAACCGACGTGGGCACAGCCGGGCCAGCAGCCACCACCCGCGCAGCCCGGCTGGAACCAGCAGCAGCCGTGGGGACAACCCGCACCCGGCCAGCAGCCGGGACAACCCGCGCCCGGTCAACCTTGGGGACAGCCCGGCCAGCCTTGGGGACAGCCCGGCCAGTCGTGGGGACAACCCGCACCCGGCCGGCAGCCGGGCCCGTGGCAGGGCCAGCAGGGCGGCGGTTGGCCGGCGCCCACCGGTCCCGGTCCGTACCGAGGCTACGTGGCTCCGCCGAAACCGGGCGTCATCCCGCTGCGCCCGCTCGGCGTGGGCGAGATCCTCGACGGCGCATTCCAAGCTGCCCGCAAGAACGCGGCGGCCGTCTTCGGCACCGCGGTGCTGCTTCAAGTAGTGGTCAGCGCTCTGGCCTGGCTGGTCGGCGGACTGATCATTTCCGCCTTCGGCGGCCTGCAGGTCATGGCCAACGAGGAACTCACGGATACATCCGCGCTGGCCTTCGGCCTCTCCATCATCATCTCCTCCTTGGTGCTGGGTCTGTTGTCCAGCGTCGGGGTCCTGGTCCTGCAAGGCGTGCTCGCCATTCCCACGGCCAGGGCTGCGGTCAACCAGAAGACCGGATTCCGCCTGATGTTCGCCCTGGCCAAGGGCCGGATCGGTGCCTTGGCGGGACTGGGTCTGCTGTATTTGGCTCTGGCGGCTGTTGCGCTGGTGGTGATCGTTGCCGGCTCGTTCTTCCTGGCCGACCAGCTGGGCGTGTCCTCGGTCTGGGTCATCGTGCTGATCATTCTTGCCCTGGCAGCGGTGTCCGTGTGGATCGGGATCAAACTGATGCTGGCCCCGGCGGTCATCATCATGGAACGTGCGCCGCTCTTCCACTCGCTCGCCCGGTCCTGGCAGCTGACCAACCGCAGCTGGTGGCGGACCTTCGGCATCATCCTGCTGTGCACCATCATCGTCTCGGTGATTACCTCCGTCATCAGCATGCCGATTTCGTTCATCCTTGGACTGGCCGGGCCGTTGCTGGGCGATCCGACGTCGACCGAGAGCATGCTGTCCACCATGGGACCGCTCACGCTGGCCTCGATGCTGCTGTCGTCGATCTTCTCGGCCATCGGCTACGCGTTCCAGGCCGCAGTGATCGCCCTGGTCTACATCGACCTGCGGATCCGGCGCGAGGGGTTCGATGTGGTGCTGCTGCGCGAGCACGAAGCCTCCGGCGGCCAGGAGACCCGGAGCATTCCTGGACTCGGCGCTGGAACGGCGCCGAGCTCCGCGGTTCCGGGATCATCCGGGCCGTGGGGGCCGTGACGGTGGTCCCGGCAGTACTGGCGATCGCCGCGGCCCCGCTGACCCCGGATCCGGAGGAGGCGCGCGAACTGCTGGTCCGCGAGCTGGCCAAGGAGGAGTACCAGGACGCCCGCCCCGGAGTGTTGGAATCGGCGCTGAAGGGGATCCTCGACTGGTTCACCGAGCTGATCTCGCAGCTGAACGGCTTCAGCCCGAACCTGGGCATGCTGATTCTGGTCCTGGCCGCCCTGCTGTTGATCGGCGCGGCCGTGTGGGTGATCAAACCGCGGCGCAACGCCCGCCGCCGGGCAGCGGCGGAAATTTTCGACGCCGCCGCCCCCCTCACCGCCGACGAGCACCGCCACAATTCCCGCGAGGCCGCCGCCCGAGGAGATTGGGACACAGCCCTCGCCGAGCGGTTCCGTGCGCTGGTGCGGTCGATGGAGGAGCGCGTGGTGCTGGATCCACAGCCCGGCCGGACCGCAGACGAGGCAGCCGCCGGGATCGCTGCCGCGTTCAGCACCGAAGCCGGACGACTGCGGACCGCGGCCAACCGTTTCGACTCGGTGCGTTACGGCAAAGTTCCTGCGTCCCGGGACGATGTCGAAAGGCTGGCCGCACTGGACGATTCCCTGGCCGCAGCATCGCCGGCCGCGGCCGGGGTCAGCATTCCGCCGCTGGCGGTCCCGCGATGAGGCCGGCCGGAACAACCGCAGCACCGGCAGCGGTACCCGAATACCAGGCCGGAAGCCCGGCCGGCGGAGCAGCGGACCACGCAGCCGGCACCCGGCCGGAAACGGTCGGCGACGGCGGCAGCGTGTGGTCCACGCTTCGCAGCAGGCTGCGCCGGTGGAGCTTCTGGCTCGTCTTGCTGGTGCTGCTCTGCGGCGTCGTCGCCCTGCAATTGCTCCGCGGCCCCGCCGCCGACCGTGCCGACCTCTCCCCCGGCAACGCCGCTCCCAACGGGGCCAAGGCCGTGGCCGAAGTGCTTCGCCAGCACGGCGTGCAGGTTGTTGCTACCGGCTCGCTGCAGGAAACGCGCGACCAACTCCGGACGGCCGGCGCCACCTTGCTGGTCCACGACCCGGACGGCTACCTGTCCGCGGAGCAATTGGAACCGTTAAAGCACCAGGCCGACCACCTGGTGCTGCTTGAACCGGGTTTCGCGGCCCTGCAGGCGCTCGCCCCCGGTGTCCGGGCGGCCGGCGTGGTCCCTGCCGAAGGCGGGAACTTGCCGGCCGGCTGCCGGCTCCCCGGCCCCAGCAGGGCCGGCGAGATCACCCGCGGCGGCTTGTCCTACCGCGGCGGCAGCCAGATGTGCTTCGGCTTCGAAACGGCTGCCGGGGACGCCGCGCCCTACGTGCTGTCCGACGACGGCGCCACCGTGGTGCTGGGCGCCGGCCAGGTGCTCAGCAACGACGCCATCGTCCAGGCCGGCAACGCGGCGCTGGCCCTGAACACTCTGGGTGCCACGGACCGGCTGGTCTGGTACCGGGCGGGGCCGCAGGACATGCCCGTGGCCGAAAAGCCGGTCAACCCGATGAGCCTGTTGCCGGGGTGGGTGCTGCCGGTGTCCCTGTGGCTGATGGCCGTCGGCGTCGTCGCCATGCTCTGGCGCGGGCGCCGGCTCGGCCCGTTGGTGTCCGAGCCGCTGCCGGTCCTGGTCCGCTCCGCCGAGACAATCGAGGGACGCGCCCGGCTCTACCGGAATGCCAAGGCAGTGAACCATGCAGCGGACAACCTGCGCGCCGCCACCCTGACCCGGCTCGCCGCGCACCTGCGCCTGCCCGCGGGAGCCAGCAGCGCCGACGTCGTTAATGCGGTGGCCCGGAACAGCGGCCGCGCCTGGGCAGAACTGGACCGCATCCTGCGCGACGAGGCGCCCGGTACCGAAGCCCGGCTGGTGGCCTGGGCCCAAGAACTTCAGCAGCTAGAGAAAGAGGTAATGCACCGATGAGCGAACAGACAGGTCAGCGGCAGGCGGCCCAGTACGGCGGCGGCCCCGCCGTGGCCACGCCGCCCTCCGACGACGACCGCCTCCGCCAGGCCCTGCATAATGTGCGCGGCGAAGTGGCCAAGGCCGTGGTGGGCCAGGACGCCACCGTGACCGGGATGCTGATCGCCCTGCTCTCGCACGGGCATGTGCTGCTGGAAGGCGTGCCCGGTGTGGCCAAGACGCTGCTGGTCCGCTCGCTCTCCGCCGCGCTGAGCCTCGATACCAAGCGGATCCAGTTCACCCCGGACCTGATGCCCGGTGACGTCACCGGCTCGATGATCTACGACACCCACACCGCCGAATTCCGTTTCCGCGAGGGTCCCGTGTTCACCAACATCCTGCTGGCGGACGAGATCAACCGCACGCCGCCGAAGACCCAGGCGTCGCTGCTGGAAGCCATGGAAGAACGCCAAGTCTCGGTGGACGGGATATCGCGGAAGCTGCCGGAACCGTTCATCGTGGCGGCCACGCAGAACCCGGTGGAATACGAAGGCACCTACCCGCTGCCGGAGGCCCAGCTGGACCGCTTCTTGCTGAAGCTGACCATGAACCTGCCGGACCGGGACGCCGAGATCGAGATCATCCGCCGGCACAGCCTGGGCTTCGACCCGCGCGACCTGCACGGCGCCGGGGTGCGGGCCGCGGCCTCCGCCGAGGACCTGGTCCAGGCCCGGGCCGCCGTGGCCCGGGTGGCGATCGCACCCGAGGTGGTCGGCTACATGGTGGACCTGGTCCGGGCCACCCGCTCCGCGCCGTCGTTCCAGCTGGGCGTCTCGCCGCGCGGCGCCACCGCGCTGCTCAATACCTCCCGGGCCTGGGCATGGCTGAACGGGCGCGGATTCGTCACTCCGGACGACGTCAAGGCGCTGGCCCTGCCGGCGCTGCGGCACCGGGTCAGCCTGCGGCCGGAGGCGCAGATGGACGGCGTGCAGGCCGACGACGTGCTGCAGAGCATTCTGGCCACCGTGCCGGTCCCCCGCTGAGCACGCCGTGGCGATCACCGGGCGTTTTGTCCTGCTGGCCCTGGCCGGCATCATCCCGCTGCTGCTCTTCCCGCGTCCGGCCACGGCCCTGGTGTGGTGCCTGCTCTTGGCGGCCGCGGTGGGTGTTGACCTGGCGCTGGCGCTGTCGCCGCGCAGGGTGGGGCTGCAGCGCAGGCTGCCGGCGAATGTCCGGCTGGGCGAATCCGTGACGGCCCGGCTGCTGCTGGCCAACCACGGCCGCCGGCCACTGCGGGCCGTGCTGCGCGACGGTTGGCAGCCCTCGGCCGGCGCCGCGAATCCCGACCAGCGCGTGCGGATTTCGCCGGGCGAACGGAGGCTGCTCGAGGTACAGCTGACCCCCCAGCGCCGCGGCGACCTCCTGGCCCACCACGTGGCCATCCGGTCGCTCGGTCCGCTGGGCATGGCCGCGCGGCAGATGACCATCGATCTGCCGGGCCGGCTGCGCGTGCTGCCGCCCTTTCATTCCAAACGGCATCTGCCGTCGAAACTGCGCAAGCTGCGCGAACTGGACGGACGGGTTGCGGTGCAGATCCGCGGCGCCGGCACCGAGTTCGATTCGCTGCGCGACTATGTCCGCGGCGACGACGTGCGCTCGATCGACTGGCGCGCCACCGCCCGGCGGCAGGCCGTCGTCGTCCGCACCTGGCGGCCGGAACGCGACCGCCGCGTGGTGATCGTGCTGGACACCTCCCGCACCTCGGCCGCGCGGATCGAAGACGAGCCGCGGCTGGACACCGGCATCGAAGCGTCGCTGCTCCTGGCGGTGCTCGCCGAACGCGGCGGCGACCGGGTGGACTTCCTGGCCTTCGACCGGCGGCCGCGGGCCAAAGTCGCCTCCGCGGCCAAAGGCAATCTGCTCAACCAACTGGTCAACGCCATGGCGCCGCTGGACCCGGAGCTGATCGAAGCGGACTGGTCGCAGATCCCTGCCGAGATCCATGCCCTGTCCTCGCACCGGTCCCTGGTGGTGCTGCTCACCGCGCTGGATTCCGGGGCGGCCGAGGAGGGACTGCTGCCCGTCCTGGCTCAGCTGACCGCCAAGCACACCGTGGTGGTCGCCTCGGTCAGCGATCCGCACGTGGACCGGTTGCGCACCGTGCGCGACTCCGCCGACGACACGTTCCGGGCGGCCGCCGCGGAGCGGGCCGTGCTGGAGCGGGCCGCCGTCGCCGCCCAGATCCGCCAGCTCGGCGCCGAAGTGGTGGACGCTCCCCCGCACGAGCTGCCGCCCCAGCTGGCCGACATGTACATCCGGCTCAAGGCCGCCGGACGGCTGTAGCCTCATGCACACCGCAGCGTCCGTCTACCAAGTGGCCATGGGAGCCGACTTCGCGCGGCTCCAGCCCGAGCTGCAGCAGTACTTCTCGCTGGCTGTAGGTGCGGAGAACGACGACGGTGCCACCGTCAGCGGCGTCGGTTCCGGAACGTTCGACGTGGCGGGATGCCCGGTCCCGGCGCTGCGGCCGCTCCTCGGCCTGGCCAGCAGCGACAACGCGTTGTTCCCCGAGTACCAGCGCCAGGTGCCCTTCAGCATCGAGAACCGGGCCTCGCTGAATGCTCTCGGCCAGCCGCAGCTGACCGCCGTCAGAACACTGCACTTCGAACAACCGGACCCGGATCATGGAGGACCGGACCAGCTGGGACGAGAAGCGGGGCACGGCCGTCGGTGCGCTGGGCCGGAGCGGCCGTCTGCTCACCGACGTGATGTTTTCGGTGGGCACCGGCGGCCGAATGCGGATCATTTCGCGCCGCAGCCGCCTGGCAGCCGGCCGCCGCTCGGTCCGGCTTCCGCTTTTGTTCGACGCCGCGGCCTTCACCGAACAATGGTGGGACGAATCCGACCATCGCTTCCGGATCCGCACCAAGGTCATTCAGCGCCAGTTCGGAACCGTGCTCGAATACGACGGTTCCTTCACCTACTCGATACTCGTTTAGCGCCTGATCGACGCCACTGACCGCACCCCCTGCCTGCGGTGCACCGGGTTTCTTCATGCTTGGGCAGGCCATGCACTCCGGTCGCCAGGTCCGCCGGCGCCGCGTCGTTCTATAGCACTGCCAAATCCTGGAATTCGAAGCGTCAGCGTGGGCCGTTTTCAGTTCCTATCCGGCTCCATCCGAAAGTGTCCGACCCGGCTTATAGGCTGTTTTTAGTAGCAGTTCAGCACCAAACGTTGGCCACCGGGTGGGAATTTCCTGGTGGCGTCTGCGGGCTTTGGTCCGCGACCGTTCGTAGTCGATGCCGCGCCGCTTGGCGGCGCGCTGAAGATTGAGACGCACTCATGCTTGATCCGGCAGCAACTGAACCTCCCGGCGGGGCGCCGCATGTTGGCCGTGGGGTGCCCGCTGCCAACGGCCCGGCGGTCTCGTTGCCGCCGGTCGATTTGGAAGCATCGGCGGCGGAGTTGGTGGACCAGATCACTGCCCGGGAGGACGCCAAGGACGCGATCGCCGCGGATCAGGCCAGGCTCATGGTCGCGCTGGATCAGCGGATGCGGGCCGAGCGGGCCGGCAAAGGGGTTCCGGCCGCCCGGCAGGGCGAGGGGATCGCCAAGCAGGTCGGGTTGGCGCGGCGGGAGTCCCCGAACCAGGGCGCTTTGCTGCTGGGCCGGGCCAAGGTCCTGGTCAACCAGATGCCGCACACGCTCACAGCACTTCAGGCGGGGTACCTGAACGAGCGGCGGGCGGCGATCCTGGTCACTGAAACCGACTGCCTGACCCCCGAGGACCGGGCCGCGGTGGATGAGGAGCTGGCCGGGAACCCGGAACGCCTGCACGGGATGGGGAACCGGCAGTTGGAGGCCGAAGCCAAACGCGCCGCCTACCGGCTGGACGCGCGCGCGGTGGTGAAGCGGGCCGCGAAGGCCGAAGCGGACCGGTATGTCTCCTCCCGGCCCGAACCCGATGTGATGGTCTCGGTCAGGACCCTGCTGCCGGTGGCACAAGGGGTCGCGGTGATGGCCGCGCTGCACCGGGAAGCGGACCGGCTGGCCAACGCCGGGGACCCCCGGACCCGGGGGCAGGTGATGGCCGATACCGTGTTCGAACGCGTCACCGGCCGCAGCACCGCCGACCCGGCCAGGCTGGAAGTGCAGCTGGTGATGACCGACCGGGCGCTGCTGCAGGGCGGGAACGAACCGGCCTGGCTCACCGGCTACGGCATCGTCCCGGCCCAATACGCCCGCGACCTGATCCGCCTGCCCCAGGACCTGCCACCCGACCCGGCCGCGTCCGGCCGTGCAGGTGCCGGCGGGAACCGGGCAGGCCAAAGCCCGCCGGACCAGAACCGGCCCGGCCCGCCGGGCAGCGGCTTCGGGCAGAAGGCGCCGCCCGGTGCGGGAACCGGGCAGAAGGCCCCGCCGGCCGGGACCGAGCCGGGCTGGCAGACCGCCCGCGAGCTGGCGAAACAGGAAAGGCTGCGGACCCTGAAGGTCGGCGGCGTGGAGGATGTCTGGATCCGGCGCCTGTATACCGCGCCCGGGACCGGGCAGTTGCTGGGCATGGACTCGAAGGCGCGGAAGTTCCCGGACGGGATCCGGCGGATGGTGATGGCCCGGGACGCGTCCTGCGGCGGTCCTTGGTGCGACGCGCCGATCCGGCACATCGACCACATCGTCGCCTGGTCCGAGGGCGGTCCCACCACCCTCGCCAACGGGCAGGGCCTGTGCGAACGCTGCAACCACGCCAAGGAAGCCGACGGCTGGTCCGCCAAACCCCTCGACGGCCCCCGGCGCAGCGTGAAAACGACCACCCCCACCGGCCACACCTACACTTCCACCGCGCCACCGTTGCCCGGCACCACAGAGGCCATTCACGAACCCGGTGGCACGGCAGCGGCGGAAGGGGCGGAGGGCCAGGCTGGAGGAGGCCAACCCGGAGGATCAGGCGACGCTGTAGCTAGTCACGTGGCCGACCGCCGGGGCCATGCACGCCAGGAACTGGCGAAGTGCCGCCGACGCGCACGGCTGATGCGCCGTCGTCATCCTCACGACCGGCACGCCAGCCGGAGGAGCTAAGCCAATGTCCGCCCCAGCGAAAGAGCGCCAGTCAATGAGCGAAGACCAGGCTGAAGCCCACAAGTTCCGCCAGCATCAGGCCTCGGCGACAACCTGGTTCAGCGCGTCTGCCGTCTGGGTCAACCGCTTGACTACCGAGCGGGCCGCCTCGGGGGCAGCCCCGGCCAGACCGGCGGACGGGGTGATCCGCAGCTGGGGCAGGCGTTTGAACGGCAAACCCAGCTGCCGCCACGGCCGCACTACTGAATCAACCAGCGCCGTGACCTGCGGGATGCTTCCGGCGGCGGGGTCGATCAGGCCGGCCCAGACGCGCCGGTCGGCTTCCACCGCCGCGGCGATGGTTTCCCACTGCCGGGTACTCAGCCCGCCGGCCGGAACGGCGAACCCGTCCAGTCCGCTGGCGGCCACCGCGTCCAGGGCGGAATCCGTGGCCGGAATCTGGGCCACCACCTCCACGGCACCGGCGTCGCGCAGGGCCGCAGCCAGCAGGTCCCAGGCGGCGGATGCTTCCGAAGCCGCGACCGACCGCAGGGTGCGGTAGCCGCTGGCGGTGGGAATGGTCCCGGCCAGCACGGCGTCGATTTCCGGCTCTTCCAGCTGCACCACCAGCTCGGTGCCGGCCGGCAGCGAGGCTTTGACCTGGGCGAGGTGGCCTGCCGCACCGGCCGCCAGCGACTGGGCCAGGTCGCGCCGGGCGCCGGCGTCGATGAGCGCCCGTTCGCCGTTGTGGAGGTAGAGGTTGGCGGCCAAGGACATCGGGCCGCGCAGCTGGACCTTGAAGTGTGAGCCCGGGCGGTCCTCGGCACCAACCACATCGGCCAGCACGTTCAGGTCGGTGCGCAAGGCGGAAACGGCCCGGCGGTGGTCCTGCCCCGGGCGGTCCACCAGCCGCCAGCCGTGCGGCTGGAGGTCGATGAAGAGTTCCTCCAGCAATCCGGCCGTCCGCGCGATCGGGTCCGAGCCGGCGCCGCGGTCGGGCAGCTCCACCAGGTGCGGCAGGTTCGGTTCGCCCAATTCGCCGCGGATGATCCGGGCCGCTTCGGCCGGATCCGTACCGGGCCAGCTGCCCAGTCCGGTGGCGCTCACCTGGCTGGGCAGCACCACGGCAGCGGGTGCGTCGGCGCCTGCCGTCATGTCAGTTGCCGCCGTTGTGCTCGTCGGAGATGGCCTGGTGGTGCCTGATGACCTCGGAGATGATGAAGTTCAGGAATTTCTCGGCGAAGGCCGGGTCCAGATGCGCCTCCTCGGCGAGCCGCCGCAACCGGCCGATCTGGGCTGTTTCGCGGTCGGGATCGGCCGGGGGCAGCTTGTGCCTGGCCTTGAGGTAGCCCACCCGCTGCGTCGCCTTGAACCGCTCGGCCAACAGATAGACCAGCGTGGCATCGATGTTGTCGATGCTGCCGCGCACCGCCAGCAGCTCGGCCATCACCTCGGGAGCCACCTGGTCGGAGAGCGAACTGGCGGTCGGGTCAAAGTCATCGGCAAGGTGGGGGTCGGTCATGGTCCCAGTTTATGGTTCGCCCCGCACGGGTATGGCACCGGTTACTCCTGTGTGAAGTCCGGCTGCGGCGGGTCAGGAAACCTTGGCCGGATCCCAGCTCAGCGAACGGGCCGAATCGATGGTGGCCTGGCCCAGCACCCGGCTCCCCTGGTAGAGGACCATGGTCTGGCCCGGCGCCACACCGCGCATCGGCTCGATCAGCGTGACCACCAGCTGCTGCCGGCCGTCGTCGTCGAGTTCCGACTGGGCCCGGGCGGCCACCGGGTCGCCGTGCGCACGGACCTGGACCATGCACTCGAACGCCGTCTGCGCTTCCACCTCGGGCAGCGGCAGGCCGGCCCAGGAAACCTTGATGCCGCGCATCTGGTCCACGGCCAGCAAGGCCTCCGGCCCCACCACCACCTTGTTCTCCTTCGGCCGGATCTCCAGCACGAACCGCGGCTTGCCGTCCGGCGCGGGCCGGCCCAGCTTCAGTCCGCGGCGCTGGCCGACGGTGAAGGCATTGGCGCCTTCGTGTTCGCCGACCACCTGGCCGTCCTGGTCAACGATGGATCCGGACTCCATCTCGATCTTTTCGGCCAGCCAGCCGCGGGTGTCGCCGTCGGAAATGAAACAAATGTCGTGGCTGTCCGGCTTGTTTGCCACGGAGAGCCCGCGCCGCGCGGCCTCGGCGCGCACTTCGGCCTTGGACGGCGTTTCGGCCAGCGGGAACATGGAGTGCTTGAGCTGCTCGTGGGTCAGCACGCCCAGCACGTAGGACTGGTCCTTGGCCCAGTCGGCGGCGCGGTGCAGCTCGCGGTTGCCGTGCTCGTCTTCGATCACCTTGGCGTAGTGGCCGGTGCATACCGCGTCGAAGCCCAGCGCCAGCGCCTTCTCCAGCAGGGCAGCGAACTTGATCCGCTCGTTGCAGCGCATGCAGGGGTTCGGCGTCCGGCCGGCGGCGTATTCGGCGATGAAATCGTCCACCACGTCTTCCTTGAACCGCTCGGAGAAGTCCCAGACGTAGTACGGGATGCCCAGGATGTCGCAGGCGCGCCAGGCGTCACGCGAATCCTCGATGGTGCAGCAGCCGCGGCTGCCGGTGCGGAGTGTGCCGGGCATCCGGCTCAGGGCCAGGTGCACGCCCACCACGTCGTGGCCGGCCTCCACCGCCCGTGCCGCCGCCACGGCGGAGTCCACGCCGCCGCTCATCGCTGCCAGTACCTTCATGAGTTCGTTTCCCTACTGCTGTGTTGTCTGTGTCAGCCGCGGTTGTCTGTGTCAAGCCGCGGCGGCACCGTCGTTCGCGCCGACGCGGCGTGCGCGGCGCCGGTCAATCCGCCTGCGTGCCGGCGGTCTGGATGCTGGAGACGTGCCCGGCCATGCCGGCCTTTTTGGCCCGCGCGTAGGCCTCCGGCAGCGCCGCTACCAATGCGTCAACGTCGGATTCGGTGGTTGTATGCCCGAGCGTGAAGCGTTGTGCGCCGCGGGCTTCTTCTTCGCTCAGCCCCATGGCCAGCAGGACGTGCGAGGGCCGCGGCACTCCCGCGGTGCACGCCGACCCGGTGGAGGACTCGACGCCGGCCAAATCCAGCAGGAACAGCAGCGAATCCCCCTCGCAGCCGGGGAAGGTGAAGTGCGCGTTGCCCGGCAGCCGCCGGCCGTGCTGTTCCGGGTCCGGAGTCCCGCGCAGCACCGCCTCCGGAACGGAGCGCACGACGCCGGCAATCAGCTTCTCGCGCAGGCCCGCCAACCGCTGGGCTTCTTCCGGCAGGTGCCCGACGACGGTCTCCGCCGCGGCGGCGAACGCGGCAATCGCCGGGGTGTCCAGGGTGCCGGACCTGATGTCGCGTTCCTGTCCGCCGCCGTGCTGCACGGGGGTGAGCTTCACGTCCCGGCGGACCAACAGCGCGCCCACGCCTACCGGGCCGCCGATTTTATGTCCGGTGATGGCCATGGTGTCCAGTCCGGAAGCCTTGAAGTCCACCGGCAGGTGTCCGAAGGCCTGGACGGCGTCGGAGTGGACCGGAATCCCCTGCGCCCGGGCGGCGGCAACGATCTCCGCCACCGGCTGGACGCTGCCCACCTCGTTGTTGGCCCACATGACCGTGATCAAGGCCACGGCTGCGGGGTCCGCGTCGATTTCGCGCTGCACGGCCTCCACCGGGACCACGCCGTCGGCGTCGACCGGCAGCCAGACCGCCTCGGCGCCCTCGTGCTTTTCCAGCCATTCCACCGTGTCCAGCACCGCATGGTGCTCAACGGGCGAACACAGGATCCGCCGGCGCCGGGGATCGGCGTCGTGCCGCGCCCAGTACAGCCCCTTGACGGCCAGATTGTCCGCTTCGGTCCCGCCGGAGGTGAAAATCACTTCGGACGGGTGGGCCCCGGTTGCGGCGGCGATGGTCTCGCGCGCGTCCTCGACCACCCTGCGGGCACGGCGGCCGGAGCCGTGCAGCGACGAGGGGTTGCCGCTGCGGCTGAGTTCGTGGGTGAGTGCGGCCAGGGCCTGCGCCAGAATGGGCGTGGTCGCCGCGTGGTCAAGGTACACGGGCACGCCAACATTTTACATGCCCGCCTGCCCGCGCCCCAGCCGGCCGCGTGGGATGGCCGGCGGCCGCGCCCGGCCGACCGGGCCGCTCCCCGCCGGGGCATCACACTCCCGGCAGCTCAGGCGTGCGGCCGCCGGTTGATTCTGGCGCAGCAGAACGGTCCGTCCGGATCGGCGGCGACGCTGTGGTCCCGGTCCGCGCAGCCGTCCAGCATCCCCTCCAGCAGGGCCAGGTTCAGTCCGCACACCGTCTGCGCATGGCTCCGGGCCAGCAGATGGAACGGGCAGTTTCCCAACGCAAATCCGGCCGCGTCGGGCAGCGGCCGGTAGCCCGCCGATGCCAGTGCGGCATGCATACCTGCCGCGCCGGCCCCGAGCTCCAAGCCCTTGGCCCGGGCGGCCTCGGCCACCAGCTCGTGCGCCGGGCGCGCCGTCTTGGCCGATTCCTCCACCGCCGTGGCCAGCAGTTCACCGGCCAGGTCATAGGAGCGTTCCGGCACGGAGGCAGAGACTTCCGGCACCGCCGCGGTGTACACCTTCGACGGCCGGCCGGAGCCCGGGCCGGATTTGCCGCCGAGTTTGCGGAACTCCGCACTCAGCAGCCCGTGCCCGGCCAGCGCGTCCAGCTGGAGGGACACGGTGCTGCGCGGCAGGTCCAAGGCGGCGGCGGCCTGGTCCCGGGTCACCGGTTCGGCGCTGTGCCGGACGAATTCGAACAGGCTGCGGCGGACGTCGTCGCCCAAGGCGGCGACGGCCGGGAGTCCGGGTGACGGCTGGTGGGTCATGGCGCTCATTCCGGTGGCAGGTGCATTGACTTATGCGGAACGGATTTCTAAAGTCGAACATAACCATTTTAGAACATCTGGCCCTGCCCCGACAGGCAGCTGCCGGTGCTTCCATCAGATCGGCGGCCGTCGGGGCGTGGCCCGCAGGGTGCCGCCGGCACTTTGAAGGAGCGCTTCCATGGCAGAGAACCCGATGGTCATTGCCGGAGCCGGACTGACCGGCGCCACCGCTGCCGAGGCCCTGCGGCAGGGCGGCTACAGCGGCGAAATAGTGCTGGCCGGTGCCGAGGACCAACACCCGTATATTCGGCCGCCGCTGTCCAAGGACTTCCTGGCCGGACGCGAGGACGCGCAGGCGGCGCTGGTGCAGCCGCCGGGTTGGTATGCCGAGCATGGCATCCGGCTGCTGCGCGGCACCACGGTGGAGTCCTTCGATCCCGGCGCCCGTACCGTCACATTCTCGGATGCCATCACCCTGAAGTACTCCCGGCTGCTGCTGGCCACCGGCGCATCGCCGCGGCGGTTGGCACTTTCCGGGGCCGAACTGGAAGGCGTGCACTACCTGCGCACGCTGGATGACAGCGAATCCCTGCATACGGTGCTGGCGCCAGGGAACCAGCGGCTGGTGGTGCTCGGCATGGGCTGGATCGGCATGGAGGTTGCCGCCACGGCGCGCCAGCTGGGAAACGAGGCCACCGTCGTGGGCCGCGGCGAGATCCCGCTGGCCTCGGCGCTGGGCGGAACCATCGGCGGCATCTTCGCGGACACCCATCGGCGCGAGGGCGTGCTGCTGCGCACGGGCCGCCGGCCGGTGGAAATCCTCGGCGAGAACGGCAAGGTCAGCGGCGTTCTCCTGGACGACGGCGAGCGCCTCCCCGCGGATGTGGTGCTGGCAGCCATCGGCGCGGTCCCGAACACGGCGGTGGCCGAAGCTGCCGGGCTGACGGTGTCCAACGGCATCGATACCGACCAGCAGTTGCGCACCTCGGCCGAGGACGTTTTTGCCGCCGGCGACGTGGCCCGCGCCTATCACCCGGTCTACGGTGCACCGCTGCGCAGCGAGCACTGGGCGAATGCCATTGCGCAAGGGAAAACTGCCGCTGCCGCCATGCTGGGCCGGCCGGCGTCCAACGATGACATCCCGTACTTCTACACGGACCAGTTCGGCATCGGGATGGAGTACTCCGGCTATTTCCCGTGGGCGGCGGAGAGCGAACCGGTCTTCCGGGGCAGCTACCAGGACCCGGACAAGTTGGAGTTCATCGCGTTTTGGCTGCGCAGGGGCAAGGTGGTGGCTGGTATGAATGTAAACGTCTGGGACGTCCAAGAGTCCATCCAGGACCTCATCCGGTCCGGCCGCACCGTGGATCCCGCGGACCTGTCCAACCCCGACAAGGAGCTGACCAGCCTGTGAGCCAACCATTGACGCAGCGGACGCCGTCCGGCGCCTTCCTGCCCGAGCTGCACCACCCGGTGCACGAGTTCGGCTCCCGCCGGATCGATTTCCGCTCGCAGGTGGCGCTGATGGCCATCGTGAACCGCACCCCCGATTCGTTTTACGATGGCGGCCGGACCTTCGCGCTGGAGGCCGCCATCGACGCCGCGCTGCAGGCCGTGGCGGCGGGCGCGGACTGGGTGGACATTGGCGGCGTTCCCTTCGCCCCGGGGCCGGCCCTGTCCGCCCGCGAAGAAGCGGACCGGATTGTTCCGGTGATCGAGGCGGTACGCGCCGCCTCGGACGTGGTGATTTCCGCTGACACCTTCCTGCCCGAGGTGGCAGAGGCGAGCATCGGCGCCGGTGCGAACGTCATCAACGACACCACCGGCCTCCAGGACCCGGACATGGCGGCGGTCGTGGCGGAAGGCGGGGCACATCTGGTCATCACCCACTCGCTCGCCGCTCCCCGCACCGTGTATCCGCGGCCCCGCTACGACGACGTGGTGGAGGAAGTGGCCGGTTTCCTGCGCCGCAAGGTGGACCTGGCCGTGGACCTGGGTATCCCTGCGGACAAAATCATCATCGACCCGGGCCACGACCTGAACAAGAACACGCTGCATTCGCTGGAAATCACCCGCCGCTTCGGTGAGATCGCCGCCCTCGGCTACCCGGCGCTGGCGGCGGTTTCCAACAAGGACTTCATCGGCGAAACCCTGGACCAGCCCAAACAGGAACGGCTGTCCGGCTCGCTGGCGGCCGCCGTCATCTGCATCATGAACGGCGCGCGGATCCTGCGCATGCACAACGTTCCCGAAGCCAGCGCCGCCATCCGCATGGCCGAGGCCGTGCTGGGCTGGCGCGAACCGTCCTACCTGAAGCACAACATGGGCGACGTCAACGAACCGGCGGCGCAGTGACCAGGCCGATCCGCCGCCTCCTGCCGCCCGGGCCGGCACAGGCCACCGACCAGGACCTGCTGGACTGGTACGGCGAGCTCCCCCGGTCCGGCCCGTGGGTCCGGTTCAACTTCGTTGCCAGCCTGGACGGTGCGGCCACCTACGAGGGCCGCTCCGGGACGTTGGGCGACGAAGTGGACCAGCGGGTCTTCCTGCTGCTGCGCCGGCTGGCCGACGTGCTGGTGATCGGGGCCGGGACCATTCGGGCCGAGGGCTACGGCGGCGAGCTGCTCTCGGCCGAGTCGCAGGCCTGGCGCACCGCCCGCGGCATGAGTCCGCATCCGCCCGTCGCGGTGGTCTCCGCCTCGCTGGACCTTGACCCGGACAGCGAGTTCTTCACGGCCGCGCCGGTGCGCCCGATCGTGCTGACCTGTGCGGCCTCCCCCGCGACCCGGCGCCGCGCACTGGAACCGGTGGCGGATGTGATCGACGCCGGCACCGCCCGGGTGGAACCCGCGTTGATAGTGAGGGCATTGGCCGCCCGCGGCTACCAGCAGGTGCACAGCGAAGGCGGGCCCATCCTCTTCGGCAGCTTCCAGGCCGCGGGACTGGTCGACGAGCTGTGCCTGACCGTCAGCCCGCTGCTGGCCGGCGGCACCGGCAAGCGGATCTCGGACCATGTTCCGGGCCATTCGCTGCAGCGGCTGGAACTGCGCCAGGTGCTGGAGTCCGGGTCCATGCTGCTGCTGCGTTACACCGCCGCGGACAGGGCACCGGACACCACGCCGACCGATACCGGAAGCCTGCCGACCGGCTCGCCGTCCGCGTAGGCGGTGACCCCTGCGGCCTCCAGCCGGACCGTCCGCACCCGCTCGATGTGGACCGCCGGATGGCTGGTGTGCCGGCCGGCATAGACCCGCGGAAAGATGCCCAAGAAGGCGGGACGGGACAGCGGCGAGACGATGAACAGATCCAACGCACCGTCGTCGTACGCTGCGTCCGGGACTATGCGCATGCCGCCGCCGATCGACCGGCCGTTGGCGACGGCAACCAGCATCGCGTCGGTCCGCCGCGGCTCCCCGTCCACGACCAGGCTGTAGCTGAGCGGGCGGAAGGAGGCGAGTTCGCGCAGCATCGCCAGCGGGTAGCGCAGCCGGCCGCGCGGGAAGCGCCAGCGGTTGGCCCGGTCGTTGACCGCGGCGTCGAAGCCGGCGGAGAGGACCCCGGCGAACCAACGGGTGGTTCCGTCGGCGCGGGTGACCCGCCCCAGATCCACCCGGCGCGGCTGCTCCAGCGCCTGCAGGAAATGCCCGACGGCGGCGCGCGGCTGCGCGGGCAGGTTGAACATCCGGGCAAAATCGTTTCCGGTGCCCGTCGGCACAATCCCGAGCGGAACCTGCGTGCCCGCCAGCGCGTTGACTGCTAGGTGAACCATTCCGTCCCCGCCCACCACCAACAGGGCGGAGATCCCGCGGCGCAGCTCGCCGTCCACCACCTCCGCGAGCGCAGACCACGTCTCCGCCCGCAGCTCGACGGCGTGCCGGCCGCGGCGGGCCAGTTCCGCCATCACTTCGGCACCGGCGCGGGCGGTGGTCCCGAACGCCGCATGCGGGTTGATGGCGACCGCGATCGGGGCGGCGGGCGGCAGGGAAGTCACAGCAGATCATTGTGGCAGCCAGATTGCTCCCTACCGCGGCACGACACAGGCAGCCGCTTCCCTGCGGCTACACTGGGCTTCGCGCAGGACCCCATGACCCTACAGAGAGGCGGCAGGTGACTCCCCCATCCCACTACGATGCCTTGGGGCTGCCGGTCAATGCCACCGCACAGCAGATCAAGGCCGCGTACCGCAGGGCTGCACGCGCCACCCATCCGGACCATGGCGGGGACCCGGCCGAGTTCCGCCGCGTGAGCCTGGCCTATCAAGTCCTGAGCAACCCGCAGACGAGGTCCCGCTATGACCGGTCCTACGGCGCCGCCTCGGCCCCGGCCGCACCGACGGACAGCGCCGAGTCCTTCGCGGCGTCGGCCGCGCCCCGGCGGACACCCGGACAGCGCGGGCCCTCGGCCTCGGACGCGCCGGTCTTTGTGCCCGCCTATGGCTCCCCCGAGGCCTCCACCGGTCTGGCGGAGAATATCGCCCGCCAGCAAATCCACGGGGTACCGCGCAAGCGCGGAATCTTCGGTGCCGGCGCCAGGCTGCGCCGCGAGGCGCTGAGCGTGCAATTAATCAGCCGGCAGATTCTGACCGCCATACCGTCGGCCCGGCTGGTCAACGGCCTGCATTCGCCGGCCGACAACGGGTACATCGACCACGCACTGCTGGCCGGCTACCGGCTGGCCCTGATCGACTCGATGCTGCTGCCGCGCGGGAACTTCCGCTGGGACGGGCGCACCCTGCACAAGGACGGCCGCGTGGTGGACCCGCCGCAGCTGGCGCCGGCGGTGCGGCGGATGCAGGAGCTGTTCCCGGAGCTCAATGTCACCGGCTGGATCGTGATCCATTCCGCGGACGGGAACCTGCACGAACCGGTGATCGATTACACGCGCGGCTACGATCCGGACGGAATTGCGCCGGTGCACGTGGTCAACGCCGCCCGGCTGGTGCGCGAAGTCAAGCAGTTCCTGTCCTCCGGCCCGGCCCCGAACACGGTGCATGTCCCCTCGCTCGCCCGGCTGCTGGCAGGGATGCACAGCTGACCGGCTCCGGGTTCCCTGCCGGCTGGCCGCCGGCCGATGGCCGGTGCGGCCATGCCGGCCGGTGCTGGCCGGCGCGGGCCGGTGCTTCGGCGCGCTTAGGATGGAGTCCGTGTTCCGCATCCTCTTCTACACTCCCGAAATTCCCGGCAATACCGGCAACGCCATCCGGCTGGCCGCCGTCACCGGAGCCGAACTGCATCTGGTGGAACCGCTGGGTTTCACCTTCGAAGACTCCAAACTCCGCCGCGCCGGCCTGGACTACCACGATCTGGCCGTGGTCCATGTCCATGCCACTCTGGAGGCGGCCTGGCAAGCCCTGCAACCGGAACGGGTCTTCGCTTTCACCTCCGACGGCGAGACCTCCTACACGGACGTCTCCTACCTGCCCGGCGACGTGCTGATGTTCGGCCCGGAGTCGGTCGGACTGCCGGACGCGGTCAAGCAGGATGCCCATGTGACGGCCCGCCTGCGCCTGCCCATGCTGCCGTCCCTGCGGTCGCTGAACCTGGCCAACTCGGCCTCGATCGCCGTCTACGAAGCCTGGCGGCAGCACGGCTTTGCCGGGGCGAAGCTGTAGCGCCCGCCGGAAACCGCATCGTGTCGCCGGCCACGAAGCCGCCGCGCTCGGGGACCGATAGACTGGCACCCTATGGATACGCCACAGCCATCTGATCGCCTGGCCAGCCCCGGACATTCCACCGAGGGGAACGACTACGCAGCAGCGGATGAGGACCAGTCCGTGCTGCACGCCGACCAGTTGACCGGCGGAGCAGACGAGGACGAGCGGCGTCCGATGCCCACGGTGACCAAGTGGCTGTTACTGGCCCTGGCCGCCGTCGTGGTGATCATCGGTGCCATCGCCGTAGCAGGAGCCTTGGGCGGCACCTCCGACCAGGACGTCGCCGACGCTCCGGACGTCGTCACCAGCCAGCAGGACGTCGAGGGCGGCGGCACCGTCGACGCCGCGATCTCGCTGGGCAAGAACGCTGCCGTCCTGACGTTCAACGACGTCGCGGCGGGTCGCACCTACCAAATCTGGCGGGTTCCGTTGGACGGCTCCGCGCCGGTATCGGCCGGCACCATTGAGGCCGCGGACATCACCGCGGGGAACCCGGTAGTGGTCGACGGCGTCTCCACGACCCGCGAACTGGCCGTCTCGGTCGAGGCACCCGGCGGGGCAGAGTCCCCCAGCCTGCCGTTCGCCGTCGTCATCCCTACTCCGGCCGGCTAGCCTCTGCGCCGCTGCCGGCGGGCGGTTTCCGGCAGGTGGGTTCCGGCAGGCAGGTTCCGGCGGCGGAGTGCCCGCCGCCATGCCGGCCCTGCCGGCGTCAGAATCCCGCGATCGTCTCCGGGGTGTTGATTCCCACCACGTGGAAGGCCTCCGCGCTACGGCCTGCCGGGAGCCCGCCGCGCGCGGCGTTCTCCACCAGATTCTGCCGCACCCGGGCGTCCATCCCGGCCAGGTCCGGGTGCTGGCTCGCGTGGATCCGGATGGCGGCCAGCTTGGTGTCGACCCAGTCGGTGATGTCCACGAAATGGTTCTCCCGGTCTCCGGGGCCGCCGTAGAACCACAGATAGGGCACCTTGTAGGCAGCCAGCCCTGCCTCCAGCAGTTCCGGATAGGCATACGGGTTCTCCACCGCCGGGTAGATCGCGCGGGTCACGATCTCGCCGCAGGCCAAATGGTCCGGGTGGCTCTTTTGGATCCGGTCCCAGGCCCGCTCCGGGTGCATGGACAGCACGATGTCGGGACGAATCCGCCGCATCAGCTCCACCGTTTGCCGGATCACCTCGTGGGTGGGCTCCAGGTAACCGTCGGGCTGGTGCAGGAAATGCAGGTCGGTCACGCCGGCCAACGCCGCCGCCTTTGCCTGCTCGGCCGCCCGCAGCTCCACGATGCCGGCCCGCTGCTCGTCGTCGAAGCCGCCGGCATCGCCGTCGGTCATGATGCAGTAACTCACCTGCACGCCCGCGGCCGTCCAGCGGGCGATGGTGCCCGCCGCGCCGAAATCCAGGTCGTCCGGGTGCGCGGCAAAGACGAGGACGCGTGCCGGCATGAACTCCGTAGCCGTCACCGCGGCTAGCCCTTCCGCCGACGGATCTCGGCGGCGGCCTGCGGCAAGACTTCAGCCAGGTCGCCGACGACGCCGAAGTCGGCAATCTCGAAGACCGGCGAGTCGGCGTCGTTGTTGACCGCCACAATCACCTTGGCCGTCTGCATGCCGGCCTTCTGCTGGATGGCGCCGGAGATGCCGGCCGAGACATACAGCTGCGGCGAGACGGTCTGGCCGGTCTGGCCCACCTGTGCCGAGTGCTCGATCCAGCCGGCATCGGTAGCGGCCCGGGACGCGCCCACCGCCCCGCCCAGTGCGTCGGCCAGGTCCTCGATCGGCGAGAAGTCCCCGCCGGTGCCGCGGCCGCCGGCCACCACCACGCGGGCCTCGGTCAGCGCGGGCCGGCCGCTGGCTGCCTTTTCCGCGCGATGAGTGATGCGGGCGGCGGGGCCGAAGTCCCCGGCGTCGACCGTCGCCAGTTCCGGCACGGCCGCTTCGGCCGCGGGAGCCTCGGCCACGACGTTGGCCTTCACCGTGACAATCGGCGTGCCTCTGCCGACCTGTGCCTGCACCGTGTAGGAGCCGGCGAGCACGCTCTTGGTCACGGTCAGGTCCGCGGAGACGCCGATCGCATCGGTGATGACGCCGGAATCCAGCTTGATGGCGGTCCGGGCGGCAATCTCCTTGCCTTCGAACGTGTTGGGCAGCAGCACCGCGGCCGGGTTGGCTTCGCGGGCGGCAGCGGCCACGAACGCGGCCTTCGGTGCCACCAAGGCGCCGTCCAGGTCCGCGGACGGCCGGTAGATGGCGCCCACGCCGTAGTCACCGAGCGTGGTCCGGACGGCGTCGGTGAGGTCTCCGTTGAACGCAGCCACCGGATCGCCGATGCTGCGCGCCAGCGTGAGCAGTTCCAGCTGGCCCTTGTGCAGGGCCTGGCCGGGATGGTCGATAAAGACAAGAACTGTAGGCATGGTGCCGATATCCTTCGCGGTTGCCGTGGCGGACTAGAGCAGGTTCTGGGCGGCCAGGAAGTCCACCAGGCGGATGCCGGCGTCGCCCTCATCGTTGATGATGGTTCCCTGCGATCTCGGCGGGCGTGCTTCGGCCGTCCGGACGGCGGTCCAGGCGCCGGCGGTGCCGACCTCGGCGGGCTGGATGCCCAGGTCCGCCAGCGTTACCGTGGTCACCGTCTTCTTCTTGGCCGCGATGATGCCCTTGAAGTTCGGGTAGCGCGGTTCGTTGATCTGGTCGGTGACCGATACCAGTGCCGGAAGTTCGGCTTCCAGGCTGTCGGCGTGGGTGTCCCCGTCGCGGCGGGCCCGGACCGTGGTGCCGTCCAGCTCCAGGCTGGCGGCAAAGGTCAGCTGCGGCAGGCCCAGCCGCTCGGCCAGCTGCGCCGGGACCAGCGAGGTTTCGCCGTCCGTGGACGCCATGCCGGTGAGCACCAAGTCAACGTCGCCGAGGCTGCGGATGGCCGCCGCCAGGACCAGCGATGTTCCGGTGGCGTCGGAGCCGGCCAGCGCGTCGTCGTTCACGTGCAGGCCTTCGGTGGCGCCGATCTGCAGGGCCTTCTTCACTGCGGTGGCCGCCGCCGCCGGGCCCATGGTCAGCGCTATCACCCGGTTGCCGGCCTTCGGCCCGCCGCGCTCCTCCGCCAACTGCAGGGCGGATTCGATGGCGTATTCGTCCAGTTCGGACAGGATGCTCTCGGACCGGTCCACCGTTGCCGGATCGCCGACCAGGTGGCGGTCGAACTGCGCGTCCGGTACGTACTTGACCAGCACCACGATGTTCAAGGCTGTGCCTGCTGCTTTTTGCATCCTCGCTGAGCTTCCTTCCGCCGTCCACGGCCCGCGCGGGTGTTGCGGGTCGCTGCAAACACCCTAACCTTACCGGGAACGCCACCTCGGTAAACACTTGCGGCCCCGCCGTGAGTGGCGGGGCCGCAGGCGCGTGCAGGAACCGTGGAGGTCAGGCGTGGCCTTCGCTAAGGGTCACGTCGGCGGTGTGCGTGTCGCCGCCGCGCAGATAGGTGACCTTGACCGTGCTGCCCGCGGCGTGTTCACGAATGGCGGCGGTCAGGGACTGGCTGTCGCCGATGACACGGTTTTCCACGCCGGTGATCACATCGCCCTTCTGCAGCCCGGCCTTCGCCGCCGGCGAATCCTTCACCACCTCGACCACGTCCGCGCCGACCGAGAACTGCGTGTTGCCGGCGGAATTGCCCGATGCCTTGGCGGTGACCGAGACCCCGAGCATGCCGTGACTGGCCGACCCGTCCTTGATCAGTTCCTGGGCAACCCGCTGTGCATAGTTGCTGGGAATAGAGAAGCCGACGCCGATGCTGCCGCTGTCTTGGCTGGCGGACGCGATGGCCACGTTCACGCCGATGACCTCGCCCTTCGTGTTCACCAGCGCGCCGCCGGAGTTGCCGTGGTTGATGGCCGCGTCGGTCTGGATCACGTTCAGGAAGATGCTGCCCTGGTTTGCGGACTGCTTCTCGCCGGGGAACTGGAAGTTGAACTGGTCGCCCGGATTGGGCTGGGCGCTGTCGCCGGACTTTTCCGGAACCGCCGAGGACGAGACACTGATGGTCCGGCTCAGCGTGGACACGATCCCGTCCGTGACAGTGCCGGCCAACCCCAGCGGCGCGCCGATGGCGATGGTGGTGTCGCCGACGTTGAGTTTCCCCGAGTCGCCAAATGTCGCGGGGGTGAGGCCCCCGGCGTCGATCTTGATCACGGCCAAGTCCGACAGCGGGTCGGTGCCGACAACCTTGGCCTTGTGCACGTTGCCGTCGCTGGTGCGTACCTCGACGTCGGGACTGGACGTTTGCCCGCCCAGGGTCACCACATGCGTGTTGGTGAGGATGTGGCCCTCGGTATCCAGGATGATGCCGGACCCGGATCCGCCGGTGTTGCCGCTGGCCACCGAAATCGTCACCACGCTCGGGGAGGCTTTGGCCGCCGCCGCGGTGATTTCGTTGACCGAATCGGTGTTGTTCACGATCACCTGCTTGGCCGGGCTGCCGGTAATCGACGTTCCGGTGGTGCCGTCCGCCAGCGCCTGCGACCCCACTGCCACGCCGCCGCCGGCCAGACCCGCCAGCAGCATGCCGGCAATCAGCGTCCCGGTGCCGAAACGCTTCTTGCCGCCGACCGCGGTCTGCTGCCCGCCGCCGTAGCCGGGAGCCGTTCCGTGGCCGAGGCCGGCCGCGCCCTGTCCGTAACTGCCGTAGCCGCCGTGGCCGCCGTGACCGGATGAAGTGTCCTGGCCGTAGGACGGTGCGCCATACTGGCCAAACGTGCCCGGAGCGTACTGGCCGTACTGGAGCGTCGGGGACGTCTGGGACTGCGTCTGTTCCTGCGCCGGGACCTGCCGGGCGGCATCAGGGGCCGGGGAACCGAGCTGCTCGGTGTCGTTGGCAGCGGACCGCTGCTCGCCAGCCCCGAAGGCCGGCGGATTCTGCGGCTGGGGCGGTACTGGCCGCGCGGGCCGCTGCGGGTCCTGATTGTTCTCAGTCATGGCAGGTCCTTTCTTGGTCTGCAGTCCACTATGCACGGCATCGCTGGGATAACGACGCACGTTTCCTGAAAGGTTTCTGGGAAGCAGCCGGATGCGTACGACGGCGGTGCTCGCCCCTCCGAGGGGCGGCGCCCGGCGGCGGAACGGCTCAGGTGACGCCACTCCGCGGGGGTGCCGCGCTACGACGCAGCGGCTCAGGGGCCGTTCCTGCCCTGCTACGCCGGCCGCTGCCGCGTTCGCCGCGGGCGCAGAGCGCCGGTGGACTGCGTCAAATACAGGACCATAGAATCACAATGGCGGATCCGCCCCGGTTGGGGTCCGGACCTTGCTGACGAGCCGGGGCACCACGGCCCCAGTTTGCGTTTGCCGAAGGGACCTTCATGCGTTCACCGTTCAGGCGTCTGGCGGCCATAGCCGGCCTGACCGCAGTCTTCCTCGCCCCGGCCGGGCTGGCGCAAGCCGTGCCGCCGGTCGACTTCCCGCCGGGCACGTTCGTCGTTGACCAGGCCGGCGCGCTGGGCTCCCGGACAGGCGAAGTCGAGGACGCCGTTCGTGAACTGCAGCAGTCCGAAGGCCTAAACGTCTACATCGTGTACGTCGACGAGTTCACCGACCCGGCCGACCCCCAGCAGTGGTTGGATGGCACCGCCAGACTGAACTCACTAGGCTCCGTGGACAGCATTCTGACCGTTGCCGTCAACAGCCGCCAATACCTTTTCGAGTCTGGGCGGCGCAATCCCGTCAAGCCCCACGACCAGGAGATCGCCCAGTCCATCGAGCCGATCTTGGGCAAGGGACAGTGGGCGGACGCGGCCCTCGCCACCGTGGCCGGCGTCAAGGACGCTGCCACGGGCGGCGGCGGGACGGCAGCGTCCGGTGCCGGCGGGGCCTCGCTGGCCCCGCTGCTGCTGATCGGCGGTGTGGTGGTGGTGGGCGGCGGCGCGGCCCTGCTGTATGCCCGTGCCAAGCGGAAGAAAGGCTCCCGCCGGCAGCCCGGGCTGGTGGCGGGCCCCGACGGCCGTCCCATTGATCCGCATGACGCCATGTCCGTGGACGACCTGCGGAAGAAGGCCGGAAGCCTGCTGGTGGCCGCCGATGACGCAATCAAGTCCAGCGAGCAGGAGCTGGGCTTCGCCATGGCGCAGTACGGCGATGAAGCAGTGCAGCCGTTCCGCCAGGACATCGCGGCAGCCAAGTCCCACATGATGGAGTCGTTCAAGTTGCAGCAGCAACTCGACGACCACATTCCCGACACCGAACAGGAACAGCGAGCCTGGCTGGGCGACATCATCCGCCGATGTGAAGCGGTCAACGAATCTCTCCAGGCTCACAAGGAGGACTTCGACGCACTCCGGGAGCTGGAAAAAACCGCGCCGCAGGCACTCGAGCAGGCGCGCGCCGCCGCCCAGGAGACCCGCGGCCGGCTGGCTGACGGCACGGCACGGTTGCAGGATCTGCGCGCCCGCTATACCGACAGCGCGCTCCAACAGGTCGCAGACAATATCGACCAGGCCGGAGAGCGGCTGGATTTCGTCGAAAACGCAGCCCACACCGCACAGGGCAAGCTCGACGAGGGAGACCGCAGCGCCGCGGTGATTGCTGTGCGTGCCGCGGAGGAAAGCCTGCACCAGGCCAACATCCTGCTGGAGGCCATCGCCAAGACGGCCAAGGACCTCGACGACGCCCGGAGCAGCATGGAACGGACCGTTTCCGATGCCGCACAGGACATTGCCGAGGCCAGAGCCGTGATGGCGTCCGGTCAACATCCCGAACTGGCCGGTCCGGTGGCGGGGCTGGAGGCAGCTCTGTCCACGGTGAAGCAGCAGGTAGCCGGAGGCCGCATCGATCCGATCATGATGGCGCAACGGCTCGAGGAGGCCACGGCGCCGCTGGATGATGCGCTCTCCGGAATCCGGGACAGCCAGGACCGCAACCGGCGTGCCCGGGAGGCCCTGCAGCACGCCATCATGTCGGCGCAGGCCCAGATCTCCGGCACGTCCGACTATATTCAGGCACGCCGCGGCGGGGTCCGCAGCGAGGCCCGCACGCGACTGGCCGAGGCCGAACGGAACCTCGATTATGCGCTGTCGATAGCAGACTCCGATCCGGAGCAGGCCCTCAACTACGCCCGGCAGGCCACTGCCTTGGCCCAGCAGGCCAGCCAGATAGCCCAGCAAGATGTGGACGGCTTCGGCGGCATGGGTGGCTTCGGCGGCGGAGGGATGTTCGGCGGCCGTGGCGGCGGTCTGGGCGGAGCCATCCTCGGCGGCATCCTGATCGATTCCATTCTGCACGGCGGCCATGGCTCGCAAGGCGGCGGAGGGATCTTCGGCGGCGGAGGCGGTGACGTTTTCGGCGGCGGCGGCTTCGGCGGTTTCGGCGACGGCGGCGGCTTTGGCGGTGGCTTCGGCGGCGGCTTCGGCGGCGGGGACGGAGCCGGCGGCAGCTTCTAGACCAGACAGGCCGGGCAGCCAACCGGCTGCCCGGAAGGCAAACAGTTCGAGTAACCCAGATCGAAAGGCATCACCGTGGTAAAACACTCCATTTTCGGCCGCATCGCACAACTGGCCAAAGCGAACATCAACTCTCTGATCGACCAGGCCGAGGATCCGCAGAAAATGCTGGACCAGATGGTCCGCGACTACACGAACAACATCGCCGAAGCCGAAAGCGCCGTTGCGCAGACCATTGGCAACCTGCGGATGCTGCAGGATGACTACAACCAGGATCTCGAGAACGCCAACAGTTGGGGCAACAAGGCGCTGGCTGCAAGCAGGAAGGCCGACGAATACCGGTCCTCTGGGCAGGCCGCCGATGCCGAGAAGTTCGACAACCTCGCCAAGGTAGCGATCCAGCGGCAGATGTCCTCCGAGAACGAAGCCAAGGGCGCCGAGCCGACGATCTCTTCCCAGACGGAGATCGTCGAAAAGCTCAAGCAGGGCCTCAACCAGATGAAGTCCAAGCTCAATGAGTTGCAGAACAAGCGCGATGAGCTGATCGCCCGCTCCAAGACCGTGCAGGCCCAGACGCAGGTCCACGACGCCATCAGGAGCATCGACGTTCTGGACCCGACCAGCGAGGTCGGCCGGTTCGAGGAAAAGATCCGCCGCGAAGAAGCGAAGGTCCGCGGCCAGGCCGAACTTGCCGCCTCCAGCCTGGACGCCCAGTTCGAAAGCCTGGAAGACCTCGGCGAACAGACCGAAGTCGAGGCGCGGTTGGCCGCCCTGAAGGCCGGCAGCAGCACGGCGCCGTCGTCACTGGAGGCCGGCAAGGAAACGACGTCGGAAAGCTACTGACCTTGGCCAGCTGAGGCATTTCGAAGGGCTCCGGCCGCACCTGGCGAAAGGTGCGGCCGGAGCCATTCTCACGTCAGCGGCGCGGCTTCGCTGCCCCGAGCGATCGGCGGCTGGCGGCGTGTCCCGGCCCGGCCGGGACGACCCGCGCGCGGCGGAGTGCCTTCGGATTAAAGTGCCGCGGCCGGTGCTCGTCTGCCTCCGGCAGGCCGGCCGTCTGCCGCGGCTGTGCCGCCTCTCCCCCGTCCTGCTTCGGCAGCGGACGACGTCGGGAACGCCCCATGGATACCGGCGTGGGCGCTGCAGCCGACGAGGCGGCGGGGAGCGGGACAGCAGCTGCGCCGCGCTGAGACTTTCCTCCGTCGCCGCTGGGTCTCGGCTTGCGCAGCAGGAGCCAGCCGGTCAGCGCAAGGTAAGCCACCGGGATCAGCCAGACAGGGATGGCCTGCAGCACGTCAGTCAGCGAGCCGTGGACGCCGTGCGCGGCGTCGATCAGCCGGTCCTCGACCTTGGTTCCTGCGGCGTCCCGCACGGCAAAGAAGGCGTAGTAGGCGGTGCCCAGCCCGGCGAGCAGGAGCAGGTACCCCTGCGCTTTGTCCAGCACGGTTCCGCTGCCGGGCCATCGCCGCCCGGCAGCGCCTCCCAGCCACGACGCGGCGGCACAGAGAAGGCCGAACCCGGCCAGCAGGCCGAGGAGATAAGCGGCGATCTCCACGGCGGCTGCTCCGGCACCAGGCCCCAGCTCCCCTTCCATTCCCGCCAGCAGTTCCGGAAGTTGCGGCGCCAACGACGCCAGGCCGGTCACGGCGCCGGCCACGGCGAGGCCGGCGAGCCGGATGCGGGATCCACCAACCGGCGACGCTGCTTGCAGCAGCGGCACCCGGCCGCCGGCAACCAGGAATGATGCCAGCAGCACCATCAACATCCCGGTGCCGGCGGAGACATAGGCCAGGGCGCCCGCCGCGACCGCCGGTCCGCCCGGCACCAACAGCGCCATTGAAAACGAAGCAGCGTAGCCACCGGTCAAGACCAGCGCTGCGGCGCTGGACCAGCGCGAGGCGGCTGGCGTCGAGATGCCGGAGGCTCGGGCAGCGACCATCGCAAGCCACACCGGTAAAAACAGCAGGCTGCATGGATTGAATAAGGCTGCTACTCCGGCGGCCACTGCATAGCTGGGCACTGATTCAAGCATGGGATAAACAGCGATCTTTCCAAGCGAAAATCGGGAACGGGTGAAACCATTCTATCTGCACAGCGTTCCCCGCGTTCCGCCCGCTGGTCCGCCCAAGGTGCCACTCCCAGACGCGCAAAGGCCCCGCCCGATATGACATCGGACGGGGCCTTTGCTCTTGGTTGCGGGGAGAGGATTTGAACCTCCGACCTCTGGGTTATGAGCCCAGCGAGCTACCGAACTGCTCCACCCCGCGGCGCAGTGAATACATTACCGGCCGCGGGATGGTGAAGCAAATCGATCATTTGCCCTGGGTTGGCTGCGGCGAAGGCTGCGCGGTTGCCCCGCCGGAGCCGCCGCCCGGGGTCGCTCCGGAGATGGCGCCCTCGGCGCTGATCGCGTCCTCCAACGCCTTCTGCAAACGCTTCTGGGCTTCCCCGTAGGCGGCGAAATCGCCCTTAGACAAAGCTGCTTGTCCGTCCTGGATGGCAGTGCGGGCCGTTTGCAGCGCCGTCTGCAGCTTTTGCTCGGATGTGACTGTGCTCGGAGCCGCCGGCGTCGCCGGTGTCTCACCGACATTGCCCTGGTCACCGGTGGTGGCACCCGAATCGCCCTGGAAGACCTGGTCCAGTGCTTCGGACAGCGTCGGGGCAAAGCCCACCGATTCACCGAAGCTCACCAGCACGCGGCGCAGGATCGGATAGGAGGAAGCACCCGAGGACTGGACGTAGACCGGCTGCACATACAACATGCCGCCGCCGACCGGAAGGCTGAGCAGGTTGCCGTTGATCACTTCGGACGCACCTTGGCGCAGCAGGTTCAGCGCCTGCGACACTTCGGTGTCCGAGTTGAACAGGTTCTGTGCCTGGCCTGGACCCGGCACGGTGATGTCCCGCGGCATTTCGAGCAACCGCATGGTGCCGTAGTCTTTCGCCTTCTCTCCGTCCTTACCGGTGCCGGCATCGGCGTTGACGGCCAGGAATCCGTACAGCACGTTGCGGGCCGGCTGGCCCGGCGGCGTGAACGGAATGAACGGGGTGGTCAAGGAGAACGAGGCCTGGTCTTGATTGGGCATCCTCAGCGACAGGTAGTACGGCGGCTGCTTCACCGACGATCCCTCACCCAGCGTCGGGTCCGCGGGAACGCTCCACGCGTCGGAGTTCTCGTAGAACTGGCCGACATCGGTCACGTGGTAGCGGGTCAGCAGTTCACGCTGCACCTTGAAAAGGTCCTCCGGGTAGCGAACGTGGGCCATCAGGTCCGCCGACATTTGGCTGTACGGCTTGATCGTGGTCGGGAAGACCTTCTGCCAGGCCTTGAGCAGCGGATCGTGGTCGTCCCAGGCGTACAGGTCCACCGAGCCGTCGTAGGCGTCCACGGTTGCCTTGACGGAGTTGCGGATGTAGTTGACGTCCTCGGCCGGCAGGGCGACCGTGGCCCCTTCCCGGGTGGTCGAATCAATCGTTGCCGATTCCAACTGCTGCGGCGTCGAGTACGGGAAAGCCTTGCTGGTGGTGTACGCGTCCACGATCCACTTCACCCTGCCGTCCACGATCGCCGGATAGGCGTTGCCGTCCACGGTCAGGTAGGGGGCCACCTTCTCGACACGTTCGCGGGGACTGCGGTCGTAGAGGATCTGCGACTCGGGGTTGACGGCATCCGAAACCATCAGGTCGGTGGACTGGAACTTCAGGGCGTAGACCAGTCGGTTGAACCAGTTGCCGATGCTCGGACCACCCTGGCCGTCGAACGTATTCCGGGTGTCGGTTTCGGCGTTGGCGCTCTGCGGCCGGTCGATCTCGATCGGATTGCTGCCCTTGGGCGCCCCCACGATCGAATAGTCGGGCGACTTTTCGCCGAAATAAATCCTCGGCTCATAGCTGGAGTCATTGGCCAGCACACCCTGGGTCGGGATGCCGGAGAGCAGGAAGGAGGGTTTTCCGTCGGGCTCGACCCTGGAACCGGCCGCGGCCACCACGCCGTAGCCATGCGTGTAGAGCAGGTGCTCGTTGACCCAGCCGGCCGGCACACCCGCGGTATTGAGCTCGCGGACCGCAATGACGGTGTCCTGCACCTCGCCCTTGATCTTGTAGCGGTCCACGTTCAGGGTCTTGTCGAACTGGTAGTACTGGCGGAACTGTTCCAGCTGGGCAAACGCGTCGGAGACCAGGTTCGGGTCCAGCAGGCGGATGTTGGCGGTGGTTTCCGCATCCTTGCGGAGCGCGCCGGCTTCAGCCTCCAGGGTTGCCTTGTAATTGGTGGACTCGATCTTGTCCAAGCCATAGGCCAATTGGGTCAGCGCTATATTCCGTTGGATGTAATCGGCTTCGACCTTCTGCTCGTTGGGTTCCACCTGGAACCGCTGCACGATCCACGGGTAGACGCCGCCGGCCAGAATCGCCGTCACGATGAGCATCGCGGTGCCAACGATCGGGAGGCGCCAGCGTCCGACGAACGCCGAGACGATGAACAGGATGGCCACCAGCACGGCGGCCACGGCGAGGATGGCCTTGGTCGGAATCACCGCATGGACATCCGTGTACAGCGCACCGGTCCACTTCCCGGCGTCGGACTGGACGGTGGCATAGCGGTCCAGCCAGTAGTTGATGCCCTGCAGGATCAGGAAGAGCGCGGCGAAAACTGCCACGTGGATCTTGGCAGCGGTGGACGCGAAAAATCCCTTGTCCTCCAGCCGGATGCCGCCGTAAAGGTAGTGCGTCAGCAGCCCGGCGATGCCGGCGATCAGCACCACGCTGACCAGGAAACCGGTGATGAAGCCCAGGAACGGCAGCGTGTTCATGTAGAAGCTGTAGTCCAGGCCGAACTGAGGATCGGACTGGCCGAACGGCTGCTGGTTGAAGAACAGCAGGACGGTTTGCCAGGCCGATGCTGCGGCGGTGCCGGCGAAACCGGCGAGAACCACAGGGATGCCAATCATCAACAGACGGCGTACCGGTTCCAGCTGCTGCTGGTAGCGGTTCAGATTGTCCTGCAGCGAGCTGTCCGGCGCGTACACCGGACGCGAACGGTACGCCACCCGAAGGCTGAAGTAGACGGCGAGGCCCATGATCAGGAACGCAATCAGGAAAATGGCAATCCGGGTGGCGTTTTCTTTGAGGAAGACTTCCAGATAGCCCAGCTGGTTGTACCAGAGGATGTCTGCGTAGATCTGCGAGAAGAAGACGAAGCCGACTACCAGGACCGCCACCACAATCAGGGTGGGGACCAGTGCGGAACGCTTCTTGCCAGGACTGCTGGGCGGTGTTGGCCGGTCGCCGTAGGACCGGTCTTGTCCGAACGTCACTCGTTACCTCGTTATTTGCGTGATTAGCATCGCGGGCAATCCCGCCGCTGTCGGGGATACTCCCCCTAGTTCCACGAACGGACGGCTCGGAGGGTTCCTGTCCCATTCTGCCTTGTCAGCACCGGCCCCGGCGAACCGCTGCGGCCGGGCGGACGTTACTGTTGCCTGAATGTGACCGCCCCCTGCTGAAACGAATCAGCCGCAGACGGGCAGGGATGAGGCGTCCCCGCCCTCGCCGATCAGCGTTACGGCGTGGACGGCGTCTTCCAAGGTGGCCACCGAGACCACGCGCAGACCGTCCGGGACATGGCCGGCAACCTCAGCACAGTTAGCCTCCGGCGCCAGGAAAACGGTTGCTCCGGCTTCCGCTGCACCGACCAGTTTCTGCCGGATTCCGCCAATCGGACCTACGGTTCCGTCGGCGTCGATGGTGCCGGTCCCGGCAAAGTGCTTGCCGCCGGTCATTTCGCCTTTGGTCAGCGTGTCGATGATGCCCAGTGCAAACATCATGCCGGCGCTGGGTCCGCCCACGTTATCCAGTTGGATCTTCACCTTGAACGGGAAGTCGAATTCGGTTCCCAGCAGGACGCCCAACTGGTAGTCGCCGTCGCCGTTCGCCTTTGGAGCGATGCCAACGGTTTCCTGATGGCCGTCCCGCGTGATGCCCAGCTCCACCGGGGCGCCTTTACTGGCATTTAGCTCTTCGCGCAGCACGTTGATGCCGGTCACCGGCCGGCCGTTGACCGTCCGGATGGTGTCCCGCGCCTGGAGTTTTCCGGCTGCCGCGGCGCCCGGGGTGAAGTCGGCTACCGACAGGGTCTGCGAGTATTTCACATCCAGCTGTGTCAGGGCCGCCGCGATCGACGACTCCTGCGACGACGCCATCAGCGCGGCATTTTGCTGTTGAATGTCGTCCTGTGTCACGTCCGGAGGGTAGACCAAGTCAGTGGGCGCAACGCTTCGCTGCGGGTCCAGCCAGGCGGCCAGGACCTGGAGCATATTGACGTGCGAATTGGGTCCACCCTCCACGTACACCGTCGTGAGGTCCAGGGCGCCGGACGTCTTATAGGTCTGATGGTCCGGAACCTCGATCAGCGGCTTCCCGGAGACTTCGCCAATGGTGTTGATGGCCGGACCGGGCGTTTCGATGACATAGCCCGCCGGAAGTGCCAGTCCTGCCGCACCGGTCACGACCGCCACAGCCGCAGCGACGGCCATGACCGGTCCCCGGCGGTCCCGGGGACGCGGCGCATCCGGCTGCGGCCCGGCACCCTCGCCGTCCCGGCCGTCCATGCCGTGCCCAGCGTCGTTATTGGTGGACTGTGTCACCCGTTGGATTCCTTCTCGCAGCTCTCCGGTTTGTACGCAGACGGCACTGCCGCCTGACGGCGCGCACAGCGTCTGCTCTAGCGTACGCCGTCGGCCTGGCATCAGCGGTCCGGATCCTGCTCGGCCTAGAGCGAACTGCACACGCTCCGGCGCGACAAGGAATCCCGGCTGCCGGTAACGTTGGAGTGACGCAACATCCCGGGTACTGTCCCCCGCTGCCTCCCCCGGCAGCCGCTGCGGCTTTGCCCGCTCCAACCCCTCGAGGACCGGTGGTAGTGATGACCCCCAAGCAGCCAGATGACGACGCGCAGGATCCGCTGTCGGAGATGTTCGCCAGGCTCTTCGGCGGTCAGGCAGGGGACATGGATCCCGCCGCCATGGCCAAGGCGGCAGGACTGCCCTCCGACCCCAACGCGTTGGCCCAGATGTTCCAGCAGGTCCAGGCCATGATGAACGCGCCGTCGGAAGGGCCGGTCAACTGGAAACTGGCCCATGAAAGCGCCCGCAAGGTGGCGGCCTCGGACAGCGACCCCTCGGTGACCCAGCAGCAGACCCGGGCAATTGACGAAGCGCTCCGCTTGGCCGAGATGTGGCTTGATCCCGCCACGACGATTCCCGGCACCGGAGTCATCGGCCGTGCCTGGTCCCGCGCCGAATGGGTCGAAGAAACGTTGCCCACCTGGAAGCGGCTGACCGAGCCGGTCGCCAACAGCATCGCGTTTGCGCTGACCTCCGCGCTCACCGAGCAGGTGCCGGAAGAGATGAAGCAGATGCTTGGCGGAGCGCATTCCATGCTGCAGAATCTGGGCGGAGCGATGTTCGGCATGCAACTGGGCCAGGCCGTCGGGGCCCTGGCCAAGGACGTGGTCAGTTCCAGCGACATCGGCGTTCCGCTGGTGGAGGGAAAGATGGCCTTGCTCCCGGCCAACGTGAAGTCCTTTGGCGAAGGACTGGACATCCCTGCGCAGGATGTCCTGCTCTTCCTGGCCATCCGCGAGGCGGCCCACACCCGGTTGTTCACGCATGTTCCGTGGCTGTCCGGCTATCTGCTGGGGGCCATCGAAAGCTACGCGCGCGGCATCCACATCGACATGGGCCGGATCGAGGAAGTCGCCCGCAACATCGATCCCGGCAACCCTGAATCCATGCAGCAGGCGCTTTCGCAGGGCGTATTCATGCCGCAGCGCACCCCGGAGCAGGATGCAGCGCTGATCAAGCTGGAGACGGCGCTCGCGTTGGTCGAGGGCTGGGTGGATGAACTCACCGCCAGCGCGGCGGCCAACCTGCCGTCCGCCCCGGCGCTGCGCGAAACGGTCCGGAGGCGCCGCGCCACCGGCGGTCCCTCTGAACACGCGTTCGCGGCCTTGGTCGGCCTGGAACTGCGTCCCCGCCGGTTGCGCGATGCCGCAGCACTGTGGGCGGCGCTGAAGGAGGAGCGTGGGATTGAGGGACGCGACGACGTCTGGAACCACCCCGACCTGCTGCCCACCCCCGAGGACCTGGACGATCCGGCCGGCTTCAGCGCCCGCCGGAAACTGCTGGACGCCTCCGAGGCCGAAGTCGATGAGGCGCTGCAGAAACTCTTGAGCGGCGGATTCGATGAGGAGCCGGGCGATGAAAATTCGCCGGAACAGGGCCAAACACCCGACGGGAATGACGACGGTTCGGCAGAGGGCGGTCCGGACAACTCCGGAAACGGGGACCGCAGCTAGCCATCGCTTTCGTCGGCGCCGTCCACCACATCGTCGTCGTCCTGCAGGCCGCGGCCCATGGCAAAGGCTGCGCCCGAGAGGAAGGCCTTGGCCCGTTCCAGCTGCGGGTAGGGCTGCAGCAGCCGCCAGAAGCGCGGCCCGTGCCCTGCCTCCAGCAGGTGGGCGAGCTCGTGCAGGATCACGTAGTCCACCACCCAGGCGGGCATCTCTTTGATTTTGTCCGAGATGCGGATGCTGCCCCGGGCCGGTGTTGCCGATCCCCAGCGGTCGTTCTGGTTGGACACCCAGCGGATGCTTTCCGGCACGGATTCACCGGCCAGGTACCGCTGCGACAGCTCCGCCGCCCGGCGGGCCAACTCGGCGTCGTTGGTTGCCGTACGGCCGGCTGGACGTGCGCTGCGGGTCTCGAGCTTGGCCAGCATCCGCCGCACCCACTCCTGTTCCTGCGCCTGCGAAAAGTGGCCGGGGATGGAGATCACGGCGGCCCCGTCCCGCCACGCGGCCGAGACCGTCCGGCGACGGCGCGCGGAGCGTTTGACCACCACGGGAGCACCGCTGGATGTGGTCAACGGCACGCGTTCCCCGGTGTCGGCCACCAACGGCACCGGCCGCGAGGGTTCCGCTGCTCCACGGGATTTCTGCGTCTGTTCTGCTCGGGACATGCGTTGAGGTTACCGGGTGGTTCCGACCGCCCGCATCCGCCGATGGCATTTGCCCCGTTTTCTGTGGATAACCGTCGGGCGCCGGCGGCAGCCGTGCCAGCATGGACTATCAGCTCGCTCCCGGTCACGGGAAAACGGCAAGGAGGCGGACATGGCACGGCTGAAAATCAATCCCGGCTTGCGCATGGTCGAATTCGCCGCGGGCAGTGTGCAGTTCGGTCTGGGGGCCGGCGGACTAGTGCTCGAAGGAACCGGGGAGTCGGACCGGCAGTTCCTGCGCCGCCTGCGTCAGGGCTTCGATGCCTCCGAGCTGGACGCCGTGCGCGCCGGCTGCGACCTTGAGGCGGACCGGGCCGCTTTGCTGCTTGCGGCGCTGGCTCCGGTGTTGGTGCCGGATACCGGCGGGGAACGCTTGTCCGGTTTGCGCGCGGACCGGCTGGCGCCGGACGCACGGCATTGGTCCGCGGTCTACTCGGCTGACGGTGAGGGGCCGCTGGCCGCGCGGAGCCGCTGCGTGGTGCAAATCATCGGGCTGGGGCGCACCGGTGCAGCGTTGGCCACGGCCCTGACGGCCGCCGGTGTCGGCACGCTCCTGCTGGAGGATCCGGCCGTGGTGAGCCCGGCGGACGTGGGCTCGGGCGCCTTCCGGATCACCGACATCGGGCTCACTCGAGGACAGGCTGTCCGGCGCGCCGCCCGGCAGATCGACCCTACGGTTGCCTGCCACCTGTTGCCGGGCGAGACAGCGGCACAAGGGGCCGCGGGGATCTTTCCACGCGTGCTCAACCTGGCCATCTACCTTGACCGCGATGTGGCGGACCCGCGGGTCGCAGCGGCGCTGATGAGCCGGGGCCATCCGCACCTGAGCGTGCTGGTCCGCGAACACGACACCTTGATCGGGCCCCTGGTGGTCCCCGGTCACACAAGCTGCCTGGGTTGTGTGGAACTGCATCGGGCGGATGCCGATCCGACGTGGCCCGAGGTGCTTGCCCGGCTGACCAGCACCCCGGGCAAGGTCTCCGCCCGGAGCCAGGCCGACGAGGTATCGCAGTCGGTGGCCGCCGCCGGTTTGGCGGCCATCCAGGCTCTGCTGTTCCTGGACGGACGGAACCAACCGGGCAGTTTTTCCGCCGTGCTCAAACTCGAGAGCGGCGACGGCACGCTGACGCGGCACGACTATCCGCCGCATCCGGACTGCGGCTGCACGCTGGCCGCGGCGTCCTGACACCCGCGCCAGGCCCGCGTCCAAGCCCGCGCCAGGCCCGCGCCAGGCGACCGCTAGAGACCGCGGCGGCTCAGTTCGCGGCCAGGATCCGCAGCACGTCCTCGCCGTAGCGCTCCAGCTTCGCCGGTCCCACGCCGGCCAGCTTGGACAACTCCGGCAGCGACTGCGGCCTGGCCTCGGCGATCGCCACCAAGGTGGCGTCGGTGAAGATCACGAAGGCCGGCATCGACGCATTGCTCGCGGTGTCCTTGCGCCACTCGCGCAGCGCCTCGAATGTCGATTCCTCGTAGGTCGGCGGACAGTTGTGGCACCGACCGACCTTGCGCTCCGCCCCGCTGCCCAGCAGGGTGCCGCACACCCGGCAGACCGCTGGCGCGGCTTGCTTGCGGCGTGCCGGGCGCTGGCCGGAAACGCTCCGCACCGAGGATGAAGAGGCCGGCCGCAGCCCGTCCAGGAACCGGGAGGGCTTGCGGTTGGCCCGGCCGCCCGGAGTCCGAGCCAGCGACCAGGAGAGCCCCAGATGCTGGCGGGCACGGGTGATGCCCACATAGAGCAGGCGGCGTTCTTCGTCCACGGCCTCGTCCGTGTCGGCGAAGGAAATCGGCATCAGCCCCTCGCTCAAGCCGACCAGGAAGACCGCGTCCCATTCCAGGCCCTTGGCGGAGTGCAGCGATGCCAGGGTGACGCCTTGGACGGTGGGAGCGTGCTGCGCCGCCGCGCGTTCATCCAGCTCCGCGACGAAGTCCAGCATGGTGAACACCCCGCCGGCCGCCGAGCCGCGGGCGGCCTCCAGCTCCTCGGCCAGGCCCACCAGCGCGGCCAGCGATTCCCAGCGTTCGCGCACCGCGCCGCCGGCCTGCGGCGCTTCGCGGGTGTAGCCCAGGTTGGCCAGCACATCCCGGACCAGTTGCGGCACGGGCTCCGTTCCCGCGGCGCGGGAAGAGGCGCGCAACTGCAGGATCGCGTCGCGGACCTCCCGGCGCTGGAAGAACCGCTCGCCCCCGCGCAGTTGATAGCCGATACCGGCGCTGGCCAGCGCCTGTTCGTAAGCCTGCGACTGACCGTTGGTCCGGAAGAGCACGGCAATCTGGGCGGCAGCTACGCCGTCGTCAAGCAGCCCGCGGATCCGGCCGGCCACCTGCGCCGCCTCCGCCTCGTCGTCGGCGCATTCGGTAAAGGTCGGTTCGGGTCCGGCCGGACGCTGGGCAATCAGCTCCAGCGGTGTCGGCCAGCTGTCCCCGCCGCGGGACGGCTGCCGGGTGCGGGCGGCCAGCAGCGAGTTGGCCAACTGCACCACCTGGGGTGAAGAACGGTAGTCCCGCACCAGCTTCACCACATCGGCTCCGGGGAAGCGTTTGGTGAACTCCAGCAGATGGCGTGAAGTCGCGCCGGTGAAGGAGTAGATGGTCTGGCTGGCGTCTCCCACCACGCACAGTTCGTCGCGGTCCCCCAGCCAGAGGTCAAGCATCCGCTGCTGCAGCGGCGAGACGTCCTGGTATTCATCCACCACGAAGTGCCGGTACTGGTCCCGCACGGCGGCGGCGACCTTCGCGTCCTCCTGCAGGATCCCGACCGTGATTAACAGGACATCTTCGAAGTCGATGATATTCCGGTCCGTCTTGACGTCCTCGTACGCCTGGTACAGCCGCGCCACCGTGGTGTGGTCGTAGCCTGCCGGCGCTGCACGCCCGGCCGCCCGGCGGACGTAGCTCTCGGGCGTCAGCATGGAGACCTTGGCCCACTCGATCTCGGCGGCCAGGTCACGGATGGCGGCCCGGTCGGTGGTCAGCCGCAGGCGCCGGGCCGCTTCGGCAATGACGCTGGCTTTGTGGTCCAGTAGACCGGGCAGCGGGCCGCCGACCGCCTGCGGCCAGAAAAACTGCAGCTGCCGCAGCGCCGCGGCATGGAACGTGCGGGCCTGCACCCCGCCGACACCCAGGTCGCGCAGCCGCGTCCGCATCTCGGCGGCCGCCCGTGCGGTGAACGTCACGGCCAAGACGCGCTGCGGCTGATACACCCCCGTGTGCACGCCGTAGGCGATCCGGTGGGTAATCGCCCGCGTCTTGCCGGTGCCAGCGCCCGCGAGGACGCACAGCGGTCCGGCCAGGCTGGTGGCCACCTGGCGCTGTTCGTCGTCCAGCCCGGACAGGATCTGCTCTTCGAGGCTGCCTTCCGGGCGGGACGCGGCCGGTGCGCTCATCGCCCGGCCTGCGGCAGTGCGCCGCCGTACCAGTGCTCGATCAGCGCCCGCGCAATGGAAATGCCGCTGGCAACCTGGATTTCATCCGCCTCCAGCGCTGTTGCCAGTTCGTCGCGGCTGAACCAGCGCGTTTCCAGGATCTCCACTCCGTCCGGTACCGAAACCGCGTCGGTTGCCACCGCGGTGAAGCCAATCATCAACGATGCCGGGAACGGCCAGGGCTGGGAGCCAAGGTACGTGGGCGAATGCACCACGACGCCGGACTCCTCCTCGATCTCCCGCACCACCGCTGCCTCCAGCGACTCCCCCGGTTCGACAAATCCGGCCAGGGTTGAATAGCGGCTGGCCGGCCACGCACTGTTCCGGCCCAACAGCAGCCGGTCGTCCTCGTCGATCACCGAGACGATGATCGCCGGGTCCGTGCGCGGGAAATGTTGGCTGCCGTCGGCCGGGCACCTGCGCACCCAGCCGCCTTGTTCGACTTCCGTGCGCTCCCCGCAGCGCGGACAGTGCGTGTGCATCAGGTGCCAATTGGAAATGGCCACGGCTTCCACGAACAGCCCGGCGTCCTGGGCCGAGAGCTCCGCGGCCACATCGCGCAGGCTCAGCCACTCGCCGTCGTACTCCGACAATTCCGTGCCTTCAGGCAGCACGGCGAGCACAATGTCCGTGCCGACCGGCACATCCGCCCCTTCCACCGCCCGTCCAAGGTAGACGGAGAGGTCGGTGGCGGTCTGCTCGCGGCTCGGGAGCAGCACGATCTTGCCGCCGCGGACCAGCGTTTTGCCGTCCGCGATGAACATCACATAGGTGGTGTCGGCGCCCCAGATGCCGTCCAGCAGACCGGGATGGCTGCGCCGTTCGCAGCCGCGGTCCATGGTGGTGCGCGCCAGCATCAGCTGGCCCAGCGGCGGGAACCCTGCGGAGGCGGTGCTAAGACTCATGCATCTACCGTACTCACCGCGGGGCCCCGACCGTTATTCGGACCAAGGCAGCTGTGGATGCACGACGGCGGTGTGTTCCGGCGCCGTCTACGTCACTGTTCCGGCGACTCGCCGCGGCCGTGGACAGGCTGCCGGTACCGGATGCACGTACGGTGGACTACGTGAGAAAGACACCTCTGGAGCTGGCGGCGATAGCCAGCGCGGCCGTACCCGGGTTGACGCCCACGGGCGTTGCCGGCTTGCCAGACGATGCAGCGGATTTCCAATCCGCCGTGCTCACCGATTCGGCCGGCAAGCGGTGGCGGGTGCGGTCGCCAAAACACGCCGAGGCCAGTATGCGGCTGGAGACGGAACTGCTGGTGCTCCGGGCTTTCTCCCCTGCCATCCGGGCAGAGCTGCCCTTCCAGGTGCCCACTGTCGCCGGAACCGTCCAGCAGACCGAGCTGCGCACGTTCGTCTACAACCACGTACCGGGCAGCATTTTCGCGCTGGAGGCGCTGGTCGCCTCCGCTGCTTCCGTACCGGTGTCCATCGGACGGGCAACCGCAGGCATCCACGACCTGCCACCCGCCATGGTCGATGCCGCCGACCTGCCCAGTTACACCGCCGACCAGTTCCGCCAGCGCAAGCTCAACGAACTGGACCAGGCGGCCACCACGGGCAAGATCCCGCCCGCGCTGCTGCGCCGCTGGGAGCACGCCCTGGAGGACGTGGCCCTGTGGAAGTTCAACCCGTGCGTGGTGCACGGGGATCTGCACGAAGACAACCTGCTGATCCATGACGGCAGCGTCGGCTCGGTGACCGGTTGGACCGATCTGCGCATCGGCGATCCGGCCGATGACTTTGCCTGGCTGGTGGCCGTGCATGAACAGTCGTTTGCCGACGTCGTGCTGGAGTCCTACCGGAAGTACCGCAAGGATCCGGTTGACCCGCACCTGATGCGCCGGGCGGCGCTGGCCGCCGAATTCGCCCTGGCTCAATGGCTGGTCCGGGGACTGGCAGCGGACGATCAGACCATGGTGGATGAAGCCGTGGAAATGCTCAACGAGCTCGAATCCGACGTAGCAGAGCACGGCGGCCAGCCCATCAGTGTCACCGCGCCTCCGCCACCGGTTGCTCCCCCGACCATTCCCGCGGCTGCGTTCGTTCCCGAGGCCGCGCCGGGCGCTCCGGAGCAGGAGGCCGCGGACGGCCCAGCCGGCGCCGGAGTCTCCGCCGGCGATGCCCCGGCCGGCAAGCCGGGGAACGGCGGTTCAACGGACGGCGTCATGGATCAGGCCGGGGGCGCCGGTTCCGCGGATGCACCCGATTCCGCGGCGGGGAACCCCGGTCCCAGCACCACGGACTCGCCCCGCGTGCATCTCTCCGGCGGTTCCGGCCACCGGAAAGTCACGCTGCTCCCGGTTGAGGATCCAGAGGCCGGTCCCACTGCGTCGGCAGCGTCCGCGGGGTTGCCGGCCAGCCCGGCTCCGGCCGGCCCGGAGACCACAGGTCCGGACCGGGCAGAATCCACAGACGGTGAAGACGCGCCGGGGAACGGCCCGGCCTCCGTGGATACCACCGCGTTGCCGGTCATCAACCAGCAGTAACCGACGCCGCCGACCCGCCCCCGGGGTACACCCCTAGGCGTAGGCCCGCAGGACGGCCGCTTCCAACTCCTCTTCACCCGCAAGATCGTGCGGTCTCACCAGCCGGTCCTGGGCAACGTAGTAGAAGGCGGCCTTGACCTGATCCAGGTTGAGACCGTGCAGTCTCGCCCACGCCAGCCGATAGACGGCCAACTGCACGGATTTGACGGCCAACTGGCGGCCCGTCGGCGCTGTGCCGGTCTTCCAGTCGATGAGGTCCCAGCAGCCGTCGGCATCGCGGAAGATCGCATCGATGCGCCCGCGCACCACGACGTCGCCGACCCGGGTCTCCACGGGCACTTCGATGGCTGCCGGCACCCGGTTGGCCCACTCGGAGTCCTTGAACGTCTTGATCAGCCCGTCCAGGTCGTAGGCCTCGTCGATGTAGGCGTCGGCCGCCCCCGGATACTCCTCGAAGTCCAGCATCCCCGTAGTGCCGAAGTATTCCTCGATCCAACTGTGGAAGGCCGTCCCCTTCCTGGCTGACATGCCGGGCTTGCGCGGAACCGGACGGCGCAGGCGACGGGTGACTTCGTCGGGATCATCGGCCAGGTCCACCAGGAGCGAAGCGGAGATGTGGGCCGGCAACTGCACTTCTCCGGCAGTCGGCGCGGCATTGTGCCGCTCCAACAACAGTCTGGCTTCATGCGCCCACGCTGAACCTGCAGGAGGCCGGCGGTCCTGAGCCAGCGATTCGAGCACGGCCTGGGCCGCATGCTCCATGGCCGCACGCCGGCCGGCACGCTGGCGCTGCGGGACGCCGTTGCGGTAGACCCGCGGTCCTTCCAACGGGTCAAAGGGCCACAGCGCCGATTCCACTTCGGCGCGGAACGGATTCTCCGGGCCAAGATCCTCGTCCTGCACCCAATGCGCCACCAGCACCGTTCCGGGTTCGCTCTGCGACAACTCGTGCAGTTCGGCCAGGAACACCGAGGCCGCCGTTGGCTTCACCTTGCTGCCGGTCCAGCCGGCGGAACTGCAGACCAACAGGTGCTTGGCCCGGGTGTAGGCGACGTAGGCCAGCCGGCGCTCTTCGTCTTCACCGTGGGCTTGGACCTCACCTTTGTAGTCCGCTTCCGCGTTCAGCCAGGACAGCTGATCCGGCTGCTCGGTGTCCCACTGGGGCAGATCTGAGCGGTCTCCGCGCAACGGCCAGGGCAGCGCCGCGTGGCCGCTGCTCCACCGGCTGTCCGACGACGAGGGGAAAGCTCCGTCGTTGAGCCCCGGTACGAAGACCGCATCCCACTCCAGCCCCTTGGAGGCGTGCACGGTGAGCAGCTGCACGGCATCGTGGCGCACCTCCACCTGGGCCATGTCCAGGCCCCCTTCCTCGGCGGCAGCGGCTTCCAGCCACGCGAGGAAGGCCAGCAGGTCGACGCGCTGGGAGGTCTGCATGAACGCGGCCGCGGCGTCGTGGAAGGCATCGAGATTGCGCCGCGCCTGGTGGATGCTCTGGCCGGGTTTAGAGGCGACCTCGATATCCAACATCATGGTGCGCTCGACTTCACCCAACAGCATCGTCAGGTCATCGCCAATGAAGCTGCGCAGGTAGCGGACCTCGTCCGCCAGTCGTGCCAACCGCTCCAGCGCTACAGGCGTCAACGAGCGCCCATAGCGTGAGGTCCAGCCCGGCCTGGGCAGCCGGTCGAGCGCCTCAATCAGGGACGCTGCCTCGGCCAGATCGTGTTCGACGACCGTTTCCGCGGTCCCCTCATCCCGGTCCAGGTCGGGAGCCTCCCCGGCACGGACGGCGCTGAGGCGCTTGCGCTCCAGGAAGCGCGACCAGTCGGCCAAGGCCATGAGGTCCGCAGGCCCGATCCTCCAGCGGGCACCCGCCAGCAACCGCATCAGTGCATCGGAGCGTCCCGGATCCGCCAGGACCCGCAGCGTTGCCACCAGGTCAACAATGTCAGGCTGGGCCAGCAGCCCGGCCAGCCCGACGATTTCGTAGGGAATGCCCCGTTCGTCCAGTGCTTTGGCGATGCCCGGGATCTGGGCTCGCCGCCGGCACAAGACCGCGGCGCTGACTTGCTCCGCCTTGCCTGTTTCCGGATCCCGGGCGAAGACCGTCATCCTCGCTCGTTCAATCGCGTCGACAAGGGCGTTGGTTTCCTCCGCCTCCGTCGCGTACCGCCCCAGTGCAACCGTTCCGTCCGTGGCTCCGGGCCGCGGGCGCAGCGGCGGAACGCTGATCCTGCCGGGGCGCGGCCGATTCGGATCTTCCCTGTTCAGCGGTGCGGAGATCCGGTTGGCCATCCGCAGGATGTTTTCACTGTTGCGCCAAGCCACCGTGAGGAAGGCCGCCGGGGCTGGGGCCCGGCGCCCGTCGTCGTCCACCAGCGGGAATTGCTCTTGGAAGGCGAAAAGCTGGCCGGCCGAAGCCCCGCGGAAGCCGTAGATGGACTGATTGGGGTCCCCCACCGCGGTCACGGCGTGCCCGTCCCCGAACAGTTCGGAGAACAACACCATCTGGGCGTGCGAGGTGTCTTGAAATTCGTCGAGCAGCACCACTTTGAACCGACTGCGTTCGAGTTGGCGGGCCTGCGGCACTTCGCGGGCGATGCGCGCCGCCAGCGAGACGAGATCACCGTAGTCCAGCACGCCGCGTTCCCGCTTGGCACGGTTGTACGCGGCTGCGAGGCCCGCCACCGTGATCCGCGTCCGCAGCCGGTCCAGCAGTTTCCGTACGTCCTGCTTGGCCGGTTTGGTGCTGCCGTCAATATACGGAAGGGCCGCGACCCGCTCGACCTCCGCCTCCAGGTATTCGGCCGCCTGTTCAGGAGTCACCAAATGCTCCGAGCACTCGGATGCGAACTGCATGACAGAGCCGACCAGCGTGGACTTGGCGGCCACCAAGTGCTCGATGGGACCGTCGTAGGCTTCCACACATTGGCTGGCCAACTGCCAGGACTGCGCAGTTCCCAGCAGCACCACGTCCCGTTCGATGCCCAGGCGCAGCCCGTAGTCGCTGACCAAGCCGTTGGCGTAGGAGTGGTAGGTGGAGACCTTGGGCTCCACGAACCCGGCGGCATCGTCCGCCTCGTGCGGCAGCAGTCCCTTGCGCTCCAGCCTGGCCAGCTGGGCACGGATCCGGGCGGCCAGTTCCCCGGCGGCTTTGCGGGTGAACGTGACGCCGAGGATCTCGTCCGGCCGCACGAGCCCGTTGGCCACCAGCCAGACGACGCGGTCCGCCATGGTTGCGGTCTTACCGGATCCGGCGCCGGCAATGACCAGCAGGGGCTGCAGCGCGGAGCTGATAATGGCGGATTGTTCCTCAGTGGGCAGATGCTGGCCCAGCGACCCAGCGAGTTCTTCGGGGGTGTATGTGGTGGTGACCGCTCCGATGCTCATTCGGTAACCTGCCTTCCTTCTGCGCACAGGGGACAAATTTCCGGGGCCCGGCAGCCGTGGCCGCCGTTCCGGGACCGCTGCGGATCGTGCCGGGCTTCGAATTGCGAGGCAGACATCAGTGCCGCCGCCTCATGGATCATCGGCGTGGCCCAGTCATCGCCATCGGCCAGGCTTTCCTGCTGCTGGACCTTGACGGACTTCAGGTCCTGTCCGAGTTGCACCAGGGATGCGCCGCCCGCGGCCGGTTGATGCCCGGAAAACCCTCCGGCCTGCACCGCCGCCTGGTAGCTTCCGAGCTGCGGGTGCCGTTCCAGTTCCGCTTTCGTCGGGGCAGAGCGTCCCGTTTTCAGGTCGACGATGTGCAGCCGTCCGTCGGCGTCCAGCTCCAACCGGTCCACCTGTCCGCGCAGCCTGGCCACCCGCTCGGGTCCCTGCAAATCCACGGAGAAGTCCTGCTCCACGCCGGCTAGGCTCCGTCCTTCCACGCGCATCTGGACTACGTACTGGGCCAGCCGGCGGACCATGCCCTCGGCCCGGTTGAAGTCCAGCCGGCCTTCCCAATTGTCCTTCATGCCCAACTGCGGCCAGCGGCGGACAAGTTCCGCGACGTATTCGCTGCCGGTGCCGTCGGGAAGGTCCTGCGCAATACCGTGGACCAACGTGCCCAGGCTGCGGGCAAAGTCGGTGGCGGCCTCGCCCCCGGCGGCCTGAATGAACCAGTCCAGCGGCGACTTCTGGACAGCCTCCACCTTCGACGGCGATACCGGGACCGGTTCGCCTTCGGGCACCACCGGTGCCATGCTGCTCAGCGGCAGCAGCCCCCACCAGTCGCGGGGATGCGCCCCCGGCACCGGCACCGGGCTGGCCGCCAGCATCGCCAGGACCGCCGCAGCGTCGGCAGCTTGTTCCGGACGGTCAGTTGCTTGCTGGGCGGCCTGCCGGAGTTCCGCGGCCAACGCCCGCACGGTCCGCGGCCGGAGTACTTCGGTGGCCGGCCGGGGAGTTTCCGGGTCCAGCCACGGATCGACCAGGTCCAGGAACTGGGACGGCTGGGCATCTTCGGACTGCACGGCCGTGCAGATCAACCGGCGTTCAGCGCGGGAGATCGCGGTGGAAAAGCTGCGCAATTCGTCATACCGGATCTCGCGCAGGCGGGCCACCGCGTCGATCCGCCGCGCCTCCTCGGCCCCGTGCTCCAGGACGTCGACGAACTGGGTGCTGCCCAACAGTTCTCCGCGCAGCCTGGTGTTCGGCCACACGCCCTCCTGCACGCCCGCCACGATGACCAGGGGCCAGCCCCGGCCAGCCGCCGAGGCCGGCGTGAGCAGTTCAACCGCTTCGCGCAACTGGGCCCGCGGCGCCAGGTTGTCCATCGGCAGTTCCTGGTTCAGCAAGTACTCCAGGAACTGCCGCGGGCTGGAGCCCGGAAGCTGGTCGACATACCGTTCGGCGGTCTGGAACAGCGCCATCATGGCGTCGAGATCACGGTCGGCCCGCACGCCGGCCGGTCCGCCTTGCAGTGCCTGCGCGGCCCAGCGGTCCGCGAGTCCGGCTGCCGACCACAGCGCCCACAGCACGGTCTCCGCGTTGGCTCCCGGCTCGGCCGCTGCCTCCCGGCCGGCTTGGAGCATCCGGGCGACCCTCCGCGCGGCACCGCCTTCCCTCCCCAACGTGCCCAGGAACGCGGCGTCGGCCAGCGCCTCCACCAGCAGGGCATCGCTGGACCGGCCCCCGCCGCCCAACAGCTCTTCGCGCCGCAGCGCCTGGCGCAGGCGGCGCAGGTCGATCGCCGTTGCGCCCCCGATCCTGGAGGTCAGCAGGGCAACGGCGGTGTCGGCGGTGAGCAAGTCCGGATCGAGCGCCATGGCCAAGGCATCCAGCAACGGCCGGACGGCCGCTTCGTCGCGCACTGCGGTTTCGGCCACCGGAACCTTGACCGCGATGTCCTGGCCGGAGAGATAGCGCGCGAGGGCGGAGAGCTGGCCGCCGGTCCGGACGATCACGGCCATCTCGCTGAGCCTGTAGCCCTCGAACAACCGGGCTTCCAGGATCCGCTGGGCGATATAGCGGTGCTCGTGGACGGGCGAAGCCACCACGTGCGCACTGGCGGAAGGCGCATCCCCTGCCGCGGCATCTCCGTCGGGCTCGGCGGCGGCTCCGGGTTGTGGGCGCGAAGCGGAACGGACGAGGTCTCGGGCGCGGTGGGCGCCGGCAACCTGGGAGATCCTGGCCGCGGTGGATTGCCAGGCCGCGGCGATTTCGGGCGCCATCCGGTGCGAGGTGGTCAACACCAGCGTCTGCAGGGGTTTGTCCCGGGTGCCGAGGAGCCCCGGCAGTCTGCCGATCACATCCGGCCGGGCGCCGCGGAACCCCTGGACGACCGTGTCCGGCGAGGCCGCGAGCACGGCGTCCTGTCCCTCGACGAGCAAGGCCAGCAGCTCGAAGACGGCGGGATTGGCTTCCTGCAGGTCATCCGCCAGGATCAGCTGCAGGCGGCTGCGCTCCCGGTCCAGGAGTCCGGGATGCTCCAGCAACAGCTGGCGCGCCGAGGTAATGATGCCGGCCGGGTCGAAGGCCTCGGGCATCCGGAGGTCGATCAAGTCCCGGTATTCACGGTAGAGCTGTGCCGCCGCGGTCCAGTCCTGGCGGCCGCACTCAACGCCCAGGTGCTCCAGCTGCGCGGCGGTGCTGCCGTACTCGGTCAACCGGTCGAAAAGCTGGCGGATCTCCTGCCGGAAGCCACGGGTCGCCAGCGCCTGCTGCAGGTCTTCCGGCCAGCCGGCACCCCGGCCATAGCCCGCGCGATGGCCGGCCAGCAATTCGGCGATGATGTGGTCCTGCTCGGGCCCGGACAGCAGTCGGGGCGCCCGTTCCACCAGCGGCAGCAGACCTTCCACGCGGGCACGGCGGATCAGGTCGAAGGCATAGGCGGACCATGTCCTGGCCGGGGACGTGCCCAGGCTGCGGTCGAGCCGCGCCGTCAAGGCATCCCGCAGCCGCGAGGCTGCCAGCCTGTTCGGGGCCATGAAGAGCAGGCCAGCCGGGTCCAGCCCGGTTTCCTCCACACGGCGGACCGCATGCTCCACCAACGCCGTGGTCTTCCCGGTCCCCGGACCGCCGAGCACCAGCACCGGGCCACAGCCGGCGGACAGGCCGATGACTTCCGCCTGGTCCTGGCTCGGCAGCGGGGCGCCGGCGGACTTGGTTTCGGGCCGGACCAACTTCAGCCCCGCCGGTGCCTTCGTCTCCATCATGCGCCCATCCCATCAGTCGCCTCGGACACTTTGCGCCGCAGCCGCTCGATCGCCGCGAATTCTTCCTCTTGGGGCATCCAGCGGGCCTGGGCCATGCGCACCTTCGCCGGCCCGGCAGCCGGCGCTGCCAGCGGCGTCCCCTCCCGGCGGTAGTGCACCACCGCCCGCTCCATCAGCTCATCGGGCAGCGAACCATTGGCGCGAATGATGCGCCACCAGGGCGCCGCGTCCCCGTGCAGCGACATAATTCTGCCGACCAGGCGGGGGCCGCCCACATCGAGCAACTCGGCAACATCCCCGTACGACAGCACGCGGCCGGGCGGCACGATCGCTGCGAGGTCAAGGACCGCTTCTACCACCGCTTCCCGCATTACAGCATTGTAATTTGATCTGCCCGTGCCGCCCTACACAAGGGACCTCAAGGCCCCGGAGTTTCGCACGCGCCGCTGCGCCTCCCCGGTTTCGTCCGACCCGGCGGCTACGGTTACCGGCATGAACAGCTGGCATGAACGTCCCCGGGCCGCCTTCGATCTGGAAACCACGGGCCGCGATCCGCACACTGCCCGGATCGTCACGGCTTCCCTTGTCCTGGTCGACGAAGGTGGTCGGCCGGTGCAGGAGCGCGAGTGGCTGGTAGACCCCGGCGTCGAAATCCCCGCCGAAGCGGCAGCGATCCACGGGGTCAGCACGGAGCGCGCACGCGCCGAGGGCCTCGACGCTGCCACCGCCACCGCCGGGATTGCCGAGGCCTTGGCCGGCTTCTTTGACGCCGGCATTCCCGTCATGGCCTTCAACGCCGCCTACGATTTCACCGTGCTCGCGAACGAATGCGCGCGCTACGGCCTCCAAACCCCGACGGCGGCTCCCGTGATCGATCCGTTCATTTTGGATAAGCAGATGGACCGCTACCGGCGGGGAAAACGCACCCTGGTCGCGCTGTGCGAACTCTACGGTGTGCGCTTGGAGGCTGCGCACACGTCGGCGGCCGACGCGCTGGCAACCATCGGAGTCGCTGATGCGCTCGCCCGCCGCTATAGCGGATTGTGCATCGACGCCGTCGAACTGCACGAACGGCAAATCGGCTGGTGCGCACAGCAGGCAGCCAGCTTTCAGGAATGGCTGCGGCGCACCGATCCGGAAGCCCTGGTGGACGGCGTCTGGCCCGTGCGCCTGATGCCCGCGGCCGTATGACGCTTCGCCGCAGGCCCGAAAATCGGCGGGAGCCCTAGGGCGCTTCCGTGTCAACTTCGGGTCGCCGTATGACGCAGCCTGCTGCCGAATTCCGGCGCACTGCCCCGGCTGTCATAATTAAGACTTGGCGGCGGCGCATGCTATGGCGGCCGCCAATGCTTCCTGAGTTCAATTCCCCGAGGTTTCATGATCACCGTTACCGACCTGCGCAAGGTCTACCGCCAGGGCAACCGCGACGTGGTAGCCCTTGACGGCGTCAGCCTGTCCGTTCCCAAGGGGTCCATCCACGGCATCGTCGGCCATTCCGGCGCAGGCAAGTCCACCTTGGTGCGCTGCCTGACCCTGCTGGACAGCCCGACGTCGGGCTCGGTTTCAATCAACGGCGCGGAGCTCAGCGCGGCCCGGGACGCCGACCTCAGGACGGCCCGGCGCCGCATCGGGATGATCTTCCAACATGCGAACCTGATGGATTCGCGCACCGCTGCCGAAAACGTGGCCCATCCGCTGGAGATCGTGAATACACCCAGGGCAGCGATCCGCTCGAAGGTTGCCGAGCTGCTCAAGCTGGTCGGACTGGAGGGGTTTGAGAACGCCTACCCGGCCCAGCTTTCCGGCGGCCAGCGCCAGCGCGTCGGCATCGCCCGCGCCCTCGCCTCCGATCCCGACGTCCTGCTCTGTGATGAGCCCACATCGGCGCTGGACCCGAAGACCACCGATGAAATCCTGATCCTGATCCAGGATCTCACGCAACGGCTCCAGCTGACCGTGCTGGTGATCACGCACGAGATGCAGGTCATCAAGCGCATCTGCGACTCGGTCTCGCTCCTGGAGGCCGGCCGGATCGTCGAACATGGCCCGCTGAGCACCGTGGCGGCCGATCTCGGCGGACGGCTGTCCAGCACGCTGCTGCCACTGCCGCCAGCGGAGACGAACGGGAGCGGCACGGTGATGGAAATCCTGTATTCAGGCGACAGCGCTTCCGAACCGGTGCTCACCGGGGCCGCACGCGCCTTCGGAATGGACCTGAACGTGCTGGCCGGCAGCGTTGAGTCGTTGGCCGGCACCCAGTTCGGCCATCTCCGCATCCAGCTGCCGACCGGGGCGGACACCGCTTCCCTCGCCCGGCACTTGACCGGCCAGGGCGTCGCCGTCCGCGTCGTCCAGGAAGAGACAGCATGAACTTCTTCAACGAACTGATGACCAACCCGGCCATCACCAAGGCGCTGCCCAAAGCCCTCGGGGAAACCTTGCTGATGGTGGGTGTCTCGGGGGCCTTTGTCCTGCTGATCGGGCTGCCGCTGGGCATCTTCCTCTACACCAGCTCACCGGGCGGCCTGCGGCCGATGCGGGTGACCAACCGGATCGTGTCCGACGTCATCGTGAACATCACCCGGTCCATCCCGTTCGCCATCCTGATGATCGCACTGATCCCGCTGGCACGGGCGATCACCGGCACGTCGATCGGTGCCTTGGCGGCCTGTGTGTCGCTCACTATCGGCACGGTGCCGTTCTTCGCGCGGTTGGTGGAAACCGCCCTGCGCGATGTCAGCTCCGGCAAGATTGATGCCGCGATGGTCATGGGCTCCACCCGGCTGCAGATTGTGGCCAAGGTCCTGGTTCCCGAAGCGTTGCCCGGGCTGGTCGCCGCCTTTACCACCACGGTGGTCACCTTGGTGGGCTACTCCGCCATGGCGGGCCTCACCGGCGGCGGCGGACTGGGCCAGCTGGCTTACAACTACGGCTTCCAGCGTTTCGACACCACGGTCATGCTGGTCACGATCGTGATCATGGTGGTCCTCGTCCAGCTGATCCAGTGGACCGGCGATGCCGCGTCCCGGCGGGTGGACCACCGCAGCGCTGCCCAAGCCGGCACGAAGAAACGCCGGCACGAGCCCGTCACCGCCGTCTGAACCGTCGCACCGTCAGTTCAGGGGCAGTCCGCTCAGGGACAGCCCGTTTCAGGGACATTGCCGTCCCCTCCCCTATGCTCCCGCCGGCCGTGAGGCCGCGGAGAAATGCAGCCAGTAGCCGCTAGCTGCACCATATCCGGGATGCGCCGTCGTCGGCCTGCCCGGTTAGTTGAAAGGAACGCACACAGATGCGTAAAGCACTAACCCTCATTGGTACCGGCCTGGCCGCGGCCTTGGCGCTGACGGCTTGCGGTGGTTCTGATGCCACCCCCAGCGCTGATGCCACGCTGGATCCGGCCAATCCCACAACGATCACGGTAGGGGCCACTCCTGTGCCCCAGGGCCGGATTCTGGAGTTCGTGGACGAGAACTTGGCCAAGGATGCCGGCATCGACCTGGACCTCAAGGAGTTCACCGATTACCAGACCCCGAACATCGCCCTGAGCGATGGCTCGCTGGATGCCAACTATTTCCAGCACCAGGCCTTCTTCGACCAGCAGGTCGCCGACAAGGGCTACGAGTTCGAACATGGCAAAGGCATCCACATCGAGCCGTACGCCGGGTTCTCGTCCAAGCATAAGAGTGCTGACGAGATCCCCGAAGGCGCAACCATTGCGGTCACCAACGACCCGGGTAACCAGCCGCGGGCCCTGAAGATGCTCGAAGCCGAGGGCCTGCTGACCGGTATCAAGGAAGATTCTGCGGCGCTGACGCTGACCGACGCGCAGAACCCCAAGCACCTGAAGTTCGAGGAGAACCAGCCCGAGATCCTGGTCCAGCTGATTGACGATCCGAAGGTCGACCTGGCCATCATCAACGGCAACTTCATCCTGGACGCCGGACTGAACACGGACGACGCCGTCATCGTCGAATCCGCCGAGAACAACCCGTACGCCAACTTCCTGGCCTGGAAGGCCGGCGACGACAACCCGGCCATCGCCAAGCTCGACGAGCTGCTGCACAGCCCGGATGTGAAGAAGTTCATCGAGAAGACCTGGCCCAACGGCGACGTGTTCCCCGCCTTCTAATCCCGTCCCGGGCCGCTGGCGCCAGCGGCTGCCGCGGACAAGGAGAGGTCCCGGAAGCTTCGGCTTCCGGGACCTCTCGTGCTTGGTCAGCCTCTCGGGTCAGCGGCGCTGCCGGACCGGCACGGGTTGCTCGCCGGAGGTCCGCCCCGTGAGCACCTGGATGACCACCCAGGACACCGCCGTCACCGGAACGGCCAAGACCGCGCCAATGATGCCGCCGAGGATGGTCCCTGCGGTCAAAGCCAGCAGGATCACCAGCGAGTGCAGGCTCACCGAGCGGCCCATCACCACCGGCTGCAGGAAGTTGCCTTCCAACTGCTGCACCACAATCACGACGGCGACCACCACCAGTGCTGCCACCGGCCCATTGGCCACCAGCGCCACGAGGGTGGCGAGGATGCCGGCGACGGTGGCGCCAACGATCGGGATGAATCCGCCGATGAAGATCAGCACCGATAGCGGCAGTGCCAGCGGCACCTGGAGGATGAACAGGGCCAGGCCGATGAAGAAGGCGTCGACGGCCGCCACCGTGGCGGTCCCCCGCACGTAGCTGCCCAGCACATCCATGGCACGGGATCCGGCCTCTTCCAGCTTGGGCCGCCGGGCCGCCGGGAACCAGCTGAGCAGGAAGCCCCAGATCCGCGGACCGTCTTTGAGGAAGAAGAACAGGATAACGGCCATCAGGACGGCCCCGGTGATGATCTCAGCCGCCATCGACAACCCGCTGAGGGCGCTGCGCCCCGCGGCGGCGCTGGTGAGGAACTCCGCCACTGACGTCAGTGCTTCGTCGATCTGTCCTTGGCTCACCGGCAGCGGGAAGTTGGCTACCATTTCCTGCAGCTGCAGCCAGCCCTCGCCGGCGGAGCGGACCAGTTCATCCGATTCGCTGCGGACCGCAAAAACGATTCCGGTGACCACGCCGCCGAGCACTACGATGATGCCGAGGAACGCGGTGACCGTCGCCAGCGCCGGGGACCAACCCCAGCGGCGGAGCACCCCCACCACCGGGCTCACGGCCGCGGCCAGGATCAGGGCAATCAAGAAGGGGATGACCAGCAGCCGCAGCTGCAGCAGCCCGTAGATCACGACCACGGCCAGCACCAAAGTCAGCAGCAGCTGCGCAGAACGGGTGGCCGTGCGGCCCAAACCGTCCGACCACATGGTCCGCGGCGGCACCTGGACGGCGGCCTCCGGCGTCGGGCGGGCACCGCCGTCGTCGTGCTTTTCCTGCATTTGCCTGCGCCTGGTCAACAGGCCCATCTGCACTCCCTTGGTTTGACGTTTAGGCACGCAGGCCCCACGGGGCCGTCGTCAGGACCAGTCTGCCATGCCACTGGCCGGCCCGGGACGGCGGAGGCCGGGCCCTGCGCCGTCCGTCCGGGCGCAGGCCTCGGCCGGCGGGTCAGGCCGTTGCTGTGGCCGCCGCGGCGGCACGAGCGGCCGCCGGGAGGGCCGCAAAGATCTTGTCCATCGCCGCGTCGTCGTGCGCGGCGGACAGGAACCAGGCTTCGAAGACCGACGGCGGCAGGTAGACGCCGGCGTCGAGCATCGCATGGAAGAACGGCGCGTAGCGGAAGGCTTCCTGGGCCTGCGCGTCGGCGTAGTTGCGCACCCCGTTGGCCGAGGTGCCGAAGGCCACGCTGAACAGGTTTCCCGCGGTCTGGATGCTGTGGTCCACGCCGGCCTCGGACAGGGCGGCGGTCAGCGCGGCCTGCAGTTCGCGCGAGCGGGAGTCGATGGCCGTGTAGACCTCCGGGGTTGCGGCAGTCAGCGTCGCGACGCCGGCCGCCATGGCTATCGGGTTGCCGGAGAGGGTGCCGGCTTGGTAGACCGGTCCCACCGGCGCCAGGTAGTCCATGACGTCCGCCCGGCCGCCCAGGGCCGCCACGGGCATGCCGCCGCCGATCACTTTGCCGAAGGTCAGCAGGTCGGGCACGAACGGGTCGGCCGCACCGGCCGCTCCCCCGGTCAGCCCCCAGTAGCCGGCATAGCCGGTGCGGAAACCGGTGAGCACCTCGTCCAAAATCAGCAGCGCACCGTGTTCGCGGGTGATCCGGGACAGGGCCGCATTGAAGCCGTCGGCGGGGGTGACCACGCCCATGTTGGCAGGGGCCGCCTCGGTGATGACCGCTGCGATCTGGCTGCCGCGGGCCGCGAAGACCTCTTCCACGGCGGTGATGTCGTTGTAAGGCAGCACCAGCGTCTCGGCGGCGGTCGCCTCGGTGACACCGGCCGAACCGGGCAGCGCCAGCGTGGCGACGCCGGACCCCGCGGCGGCCAGGAGCCCGTCCAGGTGGCCGTGGTAGCAGCCGGCGAACTTCACGATGAGGTTGCGGCCGGTGTAGCCGCGGGCAAGACGGACCGCCGTCATGGTCGCCTCGGTACCGGTGGAGACCATCCGCAACCGCTCGACGGCGGAGACCCGGCCGACGACCAGCGCGGCCAACTCGGACTCGGCCGGCGTGGAGGCGCCGAAGGACAGGCCGCGGTCCACCGCGGAGTGCACAGCCTCAAGCACGGCCGGGTGGGCGTGGCCCAGCAGGGCCGGTCCCCACGAGCAGACCAGGTCCACGTACTCGCGGCCATCGGCGTCGGTGAGGTAGGCGCCCTTGCCGCTGACCATCATGCGCGGGGTTCCGCCGACCGAGCCGAAGGCCCGCACCGGCGAGTTCACGCCGCCGGGCATCAGGTGACGGGCGCGTTCGAAGAGTTCCTCGGAGCGGGAGGCTTCAGTCATGGTCTTGGTTCCTTATCTCACAGCTTGGGTCCGCTGCGGGCAGGGTGGTGCCCGCAGGCGGGGAGTTCAGGTGGTTACTTCAGCCAGCGGGCCAGTTCCGGGGCCCAGTAGGTCAGCACCATGTCGGCCCCTGCGCGGCGGATGCCGAGGACCGACTCCAGGATGGCGGCCTTGCGGTCGATCCAGCCGTTGGCCGCGGCCGCCTCGATCATCGCGTACTCGCCGGAGATCTGGTAGGCGGCCACCGGCACCGGGGACATTTCGGCCACGTCGGAGAGGACGTCCAGGTAGCTCATGGCGGGTTTGACCATGATCATGTCGGCGCCTTCGGCCAGGTCCAGTTCCACTTCCCGGATGGCCTCGCGCCGGTTGGCGGCATCCATCTGGTAGGTGCGCCGGTCTCCGGTGAGCTGCGAATCCACCGCTTCGCGGAACGGCCCGTAGAAGGCCGAGGCATATTTGGCGGCGTAGGCCAGGATGGAGGCGTCCTGGTATCCGGCCTCGTCCAACGCCTGGCGGATCACTGCCACCTGGCCGTCCATCATGCCGGAGGGACCCAGCACGTCGGCTCCCGCCGCCGCCTGGACCACTGCCATCTCAGCGTAAATCGGCAGCGTGGCGTCGTTGTCCACCGTGCCGTCGGGAGCCAGCACGCCGCAGTGCCCGTGGTCGGTGAATTCATCCAGGCAAACGTCGCCCATCACCACCAGGTCGTTGCCGACCTCGGCCTTCACATCGGCAATGGCGCGGTTCAGGACGCCGTTGGGGTCCACGCCCGCGCTGCCGGTGGCGTCGCGCACCGCGGGAACACCGAAGAGCATGATGCCGCCGAGCCCCAGTTCCACGGCCTCGGCGGCCGCCCGCTTGAGCGAATCCGCGGTGTGCTGGACCACGCCCGGCATGGACTGCAGCGGCACCGGCTCGCTGAGGCCTTCGCGGATGAACGCCGGCAGGATCAACTGGTTCGGGTGGGTCCGGACCTCCGCGGTCATCCGGCGGATCGCTTCGGTGGCCCGCAGTCGGCGGGGCCGGTGGTAGGGGAAGCTCATGGCGTTCCTTCCGTTTCGATGGGCTGGCGCTCCAGGGTTTGTGCGAGCGCGTCGGCAATGCCCGACGGCGTCGGTTCGGCAGCCGTGGCCGCGACCTCCAGCCCCAGTTCGGCGGCCTGCCGTGCCGAACTGTTGCCGATGGCGATCAACCGGAGTCCGGCCGGCCAGGGGTCTAGCAGACCGGCCACACGCCGGGTCACGCTGGGCGAGGTGAGGACGACGGCGTCGATCCCGCCGTCCAGCGCGCGGCTGCGGAAATCGGCGGCCGTGATGACCTCCAAGCCATCCGCGCGCTCACGGGAGGCGATCTCCAGTGCGGCCGTCAGCCGGAGCTCCGGCCTGGCCGGATAATCCACGGTCCGGTAGGCGGTCACGGGCAGCACCTGCCAGCCTTTGGCCATCAAGCCTTCGAACACCGTGGGGGCGGCGATGTCCGCCTGCGGCAGCAACACCATCATCCGCTCGGTCGAACGAGCCGCGCCTTCGGGCGGAAGCGGCCAGGCTTCCACCAGGCCGACGGCGTCCATGCTGCCGGGCGGAACCAGGTCCACCGAGATCCCCTCCGCCTCAAGCGCCTTGGCGCTGGGCGTGCCGACGGCGGCGACCTTGGTGTCGCCGACCAGGCCGGCCAGGCTGGTTCCGCGGTCCAGGGCCCAGGCCTTCAACGCCCGCACCGTGGTGATGCTGGTGATCACCAGCCAGTCCACCTTGTGCTGGGCCAGCAGGGTGAGGGCCTCGTCCAGTTCGGCGGGCTTGTCGGTCCGCTCGAAATCGATCAGGGGCATGACGCTGGACGACGCGCCGCGCCGGAGCAGTTCGGCTGCCATTCCGGCCGCGCGGTCGGGGGTGCGCGGGAGCACCACCCGCAGCCCCTGGAGCTGGTTCTCCGGCGCCCCTCGCTGCCGCAGCAACGCCATGGTCAGTGGCCAGCCTGGCTCATCAAGTCGCCGGCGCCCTGCCCGAGCAACTCTTCAGCCAGCCGGGCGCCCAGCGCCACGGCATCTTCGGCACCGGCGGCCTGCACCTGCTGCTCGCCGTGCAACAGCCGGCTGCCGTCGGGGCTGCAGACCACTGCCCGCAGCACCAGGGTTCCGGATTCGACCCGCGCCAACGCCCCCACCGGGGCGCTGCAGCCGGCTTCCAACCGTGCCAGCAGCGAGCGTTCGGCGGTCACGGCCAGGCGGCTTTCCGCGTCGTCGTAGTCGGCCAGCGCGCCGGCCAAGGCCGTGCCGGAGGCGGCGTCGGCCACCCGGCATTCAACCGCCAGCGCTCCCTGGCCCGGAGCGGGCAGCATGACCGACGGATCCAGCAGTTCGGTGACATGCTGCGTGCGGCCCAGCCGCGACAGGCCGGCGGCGGCGAGCACGACGGCGTCAAGGTCGGCGTGTTTTCCTTCGACCATCGCCTCACCGGTCAGCCCCTTGACCCGGCCCAGCCGGGTATCCACGTTGCCGCGGATGTCCACCACGTCCAGGTCGGGCCGGGCGGCGCGCAACTGGGCTGCCCGCCGCGGCGAACCGGTGCCCACCTTGGCCCCGGCCGGCAGTTCGGCAAGGGTCAGGCCGTCGCGGGCGCACAACGCGTCCCGGACGTCCACCCGCACCGGAATGGCGGCGATCTGCAGGCCCTCCGCCACGCCGGTGGGCAGGTCCTTGAGCGAATGGACGGCCACGTCGCAGCGGTCGTCCAGCAGGGCCTCGCGCAGGGCGGCGACGAACACGCCGGTGCCGCCGATCTGGGCCAGCGGTCCCTTGAGCACGTCGCCCTCGGTCTTGATGCGGACCAGTTCGTACTCCAGTGCTCCCCCGGCCGCCAGGGCCTCGGCCACGGTGGTGGTCTGCGTGACGGCCAACGCGCTGGCGCGGGTGCCTATGCGAACGGTCACCGTCATGGCTGCGTCACCCCCACGGTCGAATCCATCCCCGCAACGGTCGGCTTCTCGCCGCGGCGGTTGGCGCAGCAGCCGGGCATGCAGACATCCATCCACGGGCCCAGTGCGGTCAGCGCGGGACGCTCCGACTGGTGCTGCTCCAGCGTCCGTTCGCAGACCAGGTCGACCAGGCCCTCGACGAATTTCTGGTGCACGCCGGGCGTGGGGATGCGGGCTGCGGCCAGGCCGAGGTTGCGGCAGGTTTCCAGTGCCTCGGTGTCCAGGTCCCAGATCACCTCCATGTGGTCGCTGACAAAGCCCAGCGGGACGATGACCACGCCCTTCACGCCCTGTGCCGGCAGTTCCTCGATCGCGTCGTTGATGTCCGGTTCCAGCCACGGCACGTGCGGTGCGCCGGAGCGGGACTGGTAGACCAGCGACCAGTCGACGCCGGCAGCTTCCGGCACCCGGTCCAGTACCGCGCGCGCGGTGGCCAGGTGCTGCGCCACATAGGCGCTGCCGCCCTCGTACTCCACGCCGCGCGGGCCGGCGTTCTCGGCGTCCCCGATCGGAATGGAATGGGTGGCGAATAGGATGTGAACCGGTGCGTCCGCTGCTCCCTGCGCAGCCAGGTCGGCACGGACCCGGTTCAGTCCCTCCGCCAGCCCGTCCACGAACGGCTCCACGAAGCCCGGGTGGTCGAAGTACTGGCGGACCTTGTCCACTTCCAGCTTTCCGGCCAGCCCGGTCTCCACCAGTGCCATGCCGAAGTCCTCGCGGTACTGCCGGCAACTGGAGTAGCCGGAGTAGGCGCTGGTGCTCACGGCCAGCACACGGCGGTGTCCGGCGTCGTACGCTTCCTTGAAAACGTCGGTGACGTAGGGGTCCCAGTTCCGGTTTCCCCAGAGCACCGGCAGGTTGATTCCGCGGCGGGCCAGCTCTGCTTCCAGGGCGGACTTCAGCGCGCGGTTCTGGGCGTTGATCGGGCTGATGCCGCCGTTGGCCCGGTAATGGGTGGCGACTTCCTCGAGCCGTTCATCGGGGATGCCGCGGCCGCTGGTGACATTGCGCAGGAACGGAATGACGTCGTCCTGGCCCTCGGGTCCGCCGAAGGAGGCCAGCAGCAGGGCGTCATAGTTCTTCGGCTGCATGGTCCCGTCCGGCGCCACGCCCGCGCGCGGGTCGAAGGACTGGTCGGCTGGCTGGCTCACCGGAGCACCTCGGCGATTTCGGCGGTGCTGATGCGCTTGCCGGTGTAGAACGGGATCTCTTCGCGCACATGGTTGCGGGCGTCGGTGTAGCGCAGGTGACGCATCAGGTCCACCAGGTCGATCAGCTCGGGAGCCTCCAGGCCCAGGATCCATTCCCAGTCGCCCAGGGCGAACGATGCAACGGTGTTGGCAAGCACCTGCGGGAAGTCGCGGCCGAGCACGCCATGGTCGCGCAGCATCTTGCCGCGCTCCTCGGCCGGCAGCAGGTACCACTCGTAGGAGCGGACGAACGGGTACACGCAGAGCCAGGCTTCGGGCTCCTTGCCGAGCGAGAAGGCCGGCGCGTGGTTCTTGCTGAACTCGGCGTCGCGGTGCACACCCATGGCGGACCAGACCAGCTCGGTGGCGGCGAACAACCCGGTGCGGCGGATGGCGCGCACGGCGGCCTGGAGTTCGTCCGGCTGCGGGCCGTGCAGCCAGATCATCACGTCGGCATCCTCGCGCATGGCGGACACATCGTAGGCGCCGCGCAGCGTGACGTTGCGGCCGGCCAGTTCCGCAACCGTTTCATCGAACGCTGCCACGGCGGACGGATCTGCCGGCGCACCGGTGCGCTTGAAAACCGTCCAGAGGGTGTAGAACAGCTCCTCGTCGGTGCCGCCGGAGGCGGTGGTTGCTGACTCTGACTTTGCCGATTCGCTCATGCTTACCAGTCTGCCTTCTGCATCGTAATTAATCGAAAACTTGTTCTTCTACATATTGTAGAAGATCAGGCTGCGGGTTGCAGCCGGGCGGCGAGCTCCCGCGCGCGGCGGCGTGCGTCGCCCACCACCGCCACCAAACCGGTGCCGGCGAGCCAGGCGCCGGTCACGTCCACCCCGGGGTGGGCGGCCAGTTCGCGGCGGACCGCGGCCACCCGGTCGCGGTGTCCCACCGTGGCGGAGGGCAGCGCGCCGATCCAGCGCACCACCTTCCAACCCACCACGTCGTCGTCGCCGATGCCCACGCCCATCAGCGCGCTGGCATCCGCGAGTGCCTGCCGGTAGAGCTCGTCGTCGCTCCAGCCGGTGAAATCCTCGGTTCCCTGCTGCCCCACCGCGCGCCCATAGGACAACCGCAGCACGTGGCTGCCCGGTCCGGCGTCATCCGCCAGCCACGGCCACTTGGCGGTGGCATGGGTGAGCGCCTTCGCCTTGACGTTTTGCACGGACGGCGCCACCAGCAGACCGGTGCCGCGCGGCATGGCATCCAGCTCCGGCAGGTCCACCACCAGCGTCACCAGCGCCACCGAGGGCCCCGCTGCGGGTTCCAGCCCGGCCAGGCCCGGCACCGCGCCGGCCAGCAGGCGGACCGCGGCGCCGCCGTCGGCCGCCATCAGCACCGCGTCGGCGGTGAAGGTGCCCGCCGCGGACTCCACCTGCCACCCGCCGTCGTGCTTGGTGACGGCGGTGGCCGGCGCACCGGCATGCAGCGCAACGTGGCGGTTCTTCAGGTCCGCCAGCAGCGCCTCGGTCAGCCGACCCATTCCGCCGGCAATGCCGGCCACGTTGGATCCGGCCGGGGCGGCCTTGCGGATGGCACGCACCGCGGCAGTCAGCGAACCGTGCGAGGCCACCGAGGCGCGCAGCCCCGGCATCACCGAATCCACCTCCAGCACATCCGGATCCGCCGAATACACCCCGCCCACCACCGGCGCCACCAGTTTCTGCAGCACGGCATCGCCCATCCGGGTGCGCACCAGCTCGCCCAGGCTGAGCTGCTCGCGGCGCAGCAGCGATCCCAGCGGCATGACCTTGTCACCGGAAGCGCGCAGCGCGGCCCGGCGGCCGATCGCGCGCACCACGTCCGGATCCGAGGGGTCCGCGGGGATGCCGAGCACACCCGTCTTGGGCAGCCGCTGCGCGCCGTCCGGAAGCTGGATCCAGGCCCCGGCCGGGTTCGGCTGCACCAGCTCGGCGCCCAGGCCGAGTTCGGCGACGAGGTCGGAGACCACGCTGGAGCGGGTGGCGAACGACTCGGCACCTGCGTCGAGCGTCAGCCCGCCCACCTCGTGCCGCGTCACGCAGCCGCCGAACCTGGGGCTGCGCTCCAGCACCGTCACCTCGACGCCGGCCAGGGCCAGCTCGCGCGCGGACACCAGACCGGCGATTCCGCCACCGATGACGACGGCGGTGCTCGGCTTAGGCTTGCGCCCGCCCTGCCGTTCGGGGCGGCCGGATGCGGGCTGCGGGGCGGGGTGCTGCATGGTTACGGGGCCACCGAATGGACCAGTTCGACCACGCGGGTCAGCACCGCCGGGTCGGTCTCCGGCGGCACGCCGTGGCCCAGGTTGACCACGTGGCCGGGAGCGGCGCTGCCGGCGGCCAGCACATCGCGGACATGGGCCTCAAGCACATCCCACGGTGCCGACAGCAGCGCCGGGTCGATGTTGCCCTGCAGCGGCGTGCGGCCGCCCAGCCGCCGGTTCGCCTCGTCCAGCGGCAGCCGGTAGTCGACGCCGATCACGTCGGCACCGACATCGCGCATGGCGACCAGCAGCTCGGAGGTGCCGGTGCCGAAGTGGACCAGCGGGACGCCCAGGTCGCGGACATGGTCAAGGGCTCGGGTGGACGCCGGCGCCACCCGCCGCCGGTAGTCGGCCAGCGACAGCGAGCCGGCCCAGGAATCGAACAGCTGCCCGGCGCTGGCACCCGCTTCCAGCTGGGCGCGCAGGAACTTGCCGGACGCGTCGGCGGCCCAGGCGGACAGCGCGTTCCAAGTCTCCGGGTCCGAATGCATCATGGTGCGGGGGCCCAGATGGTCGCGGGACGGCCGGCCCTCCACCATGTACGCCGCGAGCGTAAACGGGGCGCCGGCGAATCCGATCAGCGGCTTCTTGCCGAGCTCCGCCACGGTCAGCCGGACCGCCTCACGGATCGGCTCCAGCGCCTCGTCCGTCAGCTCCGGCAAAGCCGCGACGTCGGCGGCGGTGCGCACCGGGGCGCCCAGGACCGGGCCGACGCCGGGAACGATGTCCACATCCACGCCGGCCAGCTTCAGCGGGATGACGATGTCGGAGAAGAAGATTCCGGCGTCCACATCGTGGCGCCGCACCGGCTGCAGCGTGATCTCGGCGGCCAGCTCCGGCTTCAGGCAGGAATCGAGCATCGCGATGCCCTGGCGTACTTCCCGGTATTCGGGCAGGGACCGCCCGGCCTGCCGCATGAACCAGACGGGACGGCGGCCGGGCTTGCCGCCGCGGTAGGCGGTGATCAGGTCGGAGTCGGCGGTACGCCCGTCCACGAGGGGATGGGAAGCATTCAGTGTCATGACATAGATTCTCATCCAGCGGCCGCACTTCTGGCCAACCGGCGGAACGGCAAACGGTCCGGCGTCCGGCTTCCCGCAGCCCGGAGTGGGCAATATCACCGATGTCTGAGCCCCGGACGGCAGGTTAACTCGGGGTTAATGGGCGAAGCTTGAATGAGCTGAGGCTTCCTTCCCGCTAAGATAGAGGCGCTGTGGTCTTACTTTCACTCGTTGCAACTCATTCCAAGGTCGATCTGGAAACGGTGGCCCGCCTGAGCGCCGGCACCTCCCAGATCGATACAGGCGTGCTCGCAGACGGGTCCCCGGTCTCCGGCGCCGTTGTCCTCGCCACCTGTAACCGGGTGGAAGTGTACTGCGAAGCCGAGAGCGAAACCGATCTGGAGGCCGCCCGCGCCGCCCTGATCGAACAGATCAGCCGCAGCTCGGGTCTGGACGAATCGCTGGTTGCCGACTCCTTCGATCTGAACACCGGCGAGGACGTTGCCCGCCACTTGTTCGCCGTCGGTGCCGGCCTTGATTCGGCCGTCGTCGGCGAACGCGAGGTGGCCGGCCAGGTGCGCCGGGCACTGATCGAAGCGCAGGAGAAGGGCACGGCCAGCGGCGGGCTGGTGCGCTTGTTCCAGACCGCCTCCCGCACCGCCAAGGACGTCGGCACGCAGACCGCCCTCGGTGGCCGCGGGCTCTCGATTGTTTCCGTCGCCCTCGATCTGGCCACGGATCTGGCGGCAGAGGCGGACTGGTCCGGCAAGCAGGTTGTGCTCTTCGGAACCGGCGCGTACGCCGGGGCCACCATGGCGCTTCTGCGCGAGCGCGGCTGCAGCCGCATCAGCGTCTATTCCTCCTCCGGACGCGCCGAAACGTTCACCGAAACCCGCGGCGGCACCCCGTTGACGCATGCCGCACTGGGCCCGGCCATCGCCGCCGCCGACGTGGTCATCGGCTGCAGCGGCGGCGACAACCAGGTCAGCGCGGACCGCGTGGCCAGCGTGCGCACCGGCGTCGAGAAGCCGCTGACCATCATCGACCTGGCGCTGACCCACGACTTCGACCCTGCCGTTGGCGGCCTGGAGGGCGTGGAGCTGATCACGCTGGAATCCGTGCGCATGGCCGCGCCCGAGGAGCAGGCCGAATCGCTCCAGCAGGCGGCGGAAATCGTAGCCACCGCGGCCCGCAGCTTCGAGGCCAGCCAGCAGGCACGCAGCGTGGACTCGGCCATCGTGGCGCTGCGCAAACACACCATGCAGGTGCTGGAAAGCGAACTGGACAAGGTCCGCTCGCAGCACGGCTGCACCGGCCCGGCCCAGGAAGTCGAATTCGCCATGCGCCGCATGGTCAAGCAGTTGCTGCACCTGCCCACCGTGCGGGCGCGCGAGCTTGCCGCCAACGGCGAGCAGGACCGCTACATTGCCGCGCTGGAGGCGCTGTACGGCATCACGGTGGAGGAGCCGGCGCTGCCGGCAGCCGCGGATGCCGCCGCCTGTCCGGTGGCAGTGGTGCACGACGACGACGCAGCCACCGCCTGATCCGCCGCCTCAGGACGGCGGCCTGGCCCCACATCGCCAGGCGCGGCCTCGGTACACCGCGGCCCTCAGTACACCGGCTTGGCCGGCTCCACGTCCCTGACCCAGGCCAGGATCCCTCCGTCCAGGTGGGACACCCGGGTATAGCCCTGCGCCAGCAGGCTCTCCAGCACCTCGGATGAGCGGCCCCCCGACTTGCAGTGGAAAACCAGATCCTGCTCCCGCGGCAGGTCCTCGAGGGCCTCGCCGGACAGGATCCGGCCCTTCGGGATCACCACCGCACCCGGAATGCTGACCACCTCGTACTCACCGGGCTCCCGGACGTCGATCAGCTGGAAGTCCCGCTTGCCGGCATCACGGTCGGCCAGCATGCGGGACAGGGTGCGGGCGTCCACCGCGTGGTCGCCGTCCACTTCACGCACCGGCGCTATCCCGCAAAAGGCCTCGTAGTCGACCAGCCGGGTGATCGGCTCGGCGTCCGGGTCCTTGCGCACCTTCAGCTCGCGCCAGCTCATCTGGAGGGCGTTGAAGATCAGCACGCGGCCCAGCAGCGTCCGGCCGATCCCGGTGATCAGCTTGATCGCCTCGTTCACCATCACGGAGCCGATCTGCGCGCACAGCACACCGAGCACGCCGCCCTCGGCGCACGACGGCACCGAGCCGGGCGGGGGCGCCTCCGGGTAGAGATCCCGGTAGTTCGGACCGTAGGCTTCCCAAAAGACACTGACCTGTCCGTCGAACCTGAGGATGGAACCCCACACATAGGGTTTGCCCAGCAGCGCGGCGGCATCGTTGACCAGATACCGGGTGGCGAAGTTGTCGGTACCGTCCAGGATCAGGTCGTAGCCGGCGAAGATTTCCAGCGCGTTGCCCGAATCCAGCCGGACCTCGTGCAGCACCACGTCCACGCCGGGGTTCAGCGCCAGTATGCTGTCCCGGGCCGAGGCCGCCTTGCTGCGCCCCAGGTCGGCCATGCCGTGGATGACCTGGCGCTGCAGGTTGCTGGCTTCCACATCGTCGTCGTCCACAATGCCAATGCGGCCCACCCCGGCTGCCGCCAGATACAGCATGGCCGGTGAGCCCAGTCCGCCGGCACCGATCACCAGCACCTTGGCGTTTTTCAGCCGCAACTGGCCGGCCATGCCTACTTCCGGAATGATCAAATGCCGCGAGTACCGTTCGATCTCGTCCTTGCTGAGCGCCGCCGCCGGCTCCACCAGCGGCGGCAGTTGCCCGGTTTCCTGGGTGGTCATTGTTCCAATCTACGCCGCCGGACGGTTACTGGTGCGTAAACTGGTCGGGACTGACACCTACTGCATTGTGGCGCTGGTTTACTGACCGAGCGCCGGAAGAGGCCGTGTACCGCCGTGACGACAGAACCCCGCCCCGCTGCCAGACCCACCCGCCTGCCCCGGGAGGAACGGCGGCGCCAGTTGCTGCAGGCGGCGCACGAGGTGTTCGTGGCCAACGGCTACCACGCCGCGGCGATGGACGAGATCGCCGACGCCGCACACGTGAGCAAGCCGGTGCTCTACCAGCACTTCCCGGGCAAGCGGGAGCTGTATCTGGCCCTGCTGGATCACCATCTGGAATCGCTGAACGCCATGCTGATGGCCGCGCTGAACTCGACCACGGACAACAAACTGCGCGTGCACGCCACCATCCGCGCCTACTACCAGTTCATTGCGCAGGACAGCCAGGCACACCGGCTGGTCTTCGAATCCGATCTGAACAACGATCCCGATGTCAGCTCCCGGCTGGAAGATTTCAACGCGAGGCTGGCCAGCGCCATTGCCGACGTCATCGCCGAGGACACGAAGCTGTCCGAGGTCGAGGCGACGCTGCTGGGCCGCGCCCTGGCCGGCATGGCGCAGATCAGTGCGCGGCACTGGCTGCGTGCCGGGGGCGATCTGGACCAAGACGCCGCCAGCGAACTGATCTACCGTTTAGCTTGGCGCGGAATTTCACGCTTCCCGAAGGAACCCTAGGATAGATTCGCCAGTAGGGAACCTACCCGCACACAGGCATTCAAGCAGGAGGCATCAGCGTGGAAGTGAAGATCGGCATGCAGAACGTCGGCCGCGAAATTGTGCTCGATTCGGCGCAGACGCCGGACGAAGTGGCCGAAATCGCCAGCCGGGCCATGAACGGCGGTGCCGAACTGCGCCTGACCGATTCCAAGGGCCGTCTGGTCATCATCCCGTCCAACGTCTTGGCCTACATTGAGATCGGCGCCGAAGGCCCCCGCCCCGTCGGTTTCGGCGCGCTCTAAGCGTAATGGTCCCGCTGGTCCTGCTGCTGTTGGTGGCCGCCGCCGTCGGATTCACGGTGTGGGCTGTCGACTCACGCCGGCACGCTTACGGCGTGCTGTTGCTGCCCGGCATAGCGGTGGCGGCGGCGGTGCTGCTCTGGATCATCCTGATGGCCGCAGGCCTGGCGTCCGAGCCCGGCGTGCATTACCTGTCGTGGCTGCTGCCGATGGCGGTATCCATTCCGGCGGCGTGGGTCGGCGCCTGGCTGATCGGGCGCCGGCGCGTGCAGCGGGACACCGAGCGGCTGACCGCCCTGCTGGGCTGAGTTGGGCTGAGCCGGGCTACCCCGGGTAAGCGTCCGGATCCGCGTCCGCGGAAAGCTTCCGCGCCAGCACGCTGACTGCCGCCGCCGCGGATACGTCGCGTGTGGTGACTTCGGCATCGGCGTCGTGCGAGGTGAACCGCAGGAAAACCTTGTTGTAGCGCCAGTCCAGGTCCGGATGGTGCTGTTGCTCCTCGGCAAGGTCGCCCACGGCGGCGATGAAACTCAGTGCCTCGCGCCCGTTGTCCAGGGTGAACACGCTGACCAGCGCCCCGCCCGCATAGCGCCACTGCGGCAGCCCGAGGAGCTGCCGGTCGATCTCTTCGCTGCTCAGTACGTCCTTGGCACGTCCCACGATGTCCTCCCGGTCTGCTGCACAGCCTGATCCGGCCGCCGGCTCCGCGGGCTAACGCCAGTGCGTACCCGAAGGCGGCCACCGCCAGCCTAGCGGCGATCCCACCGGCTTTGAAGGGTCCCGCTCAGGCCGTCAGGCCCAGATCGTTCATCCGCCGGGAGTGGTTCTGGGTCAGCTGGGCAAACAGCTCGCCGGTGGCCTGCGCCTGCCGGTCCGGGTCCTGTCCACGCATCAACTCGCTCAGGACGGCACGCTCGATCCCGATCCGCTGGGCCTGGGTCAAGGCCTCCCCCACCAGGCGGCGCCCCCACAACGCCAGCCGCGAGGACAGCCGCGGATCGTCGGCCAGCACCTGCTTGAGCCGGGCTGCGATCATGGAAATCTGTTCGGTGTTTTCCTTGATCCGCGCCACCAGCTTCTGCGTCTCGCTGTCGAGTGCTCCGGCGATGTGCAGGTAGAAGTCGCCCAGCACGCCGTCGGTGACGTAGGCCTTCATCAGGGATTCGTACCAGTCGGCCGGCCGGGTCCGGTCATGGAAAGCATCGATGGAGGGCTGGAACGGGGCCATCGCGGTCTCCACGTCAACACCGAGTTGCTCCAGCTGGGCGGCCACCGCCTCGAAATGTTCAAACTCGGTCACGGCCAGCCGCCCCACCGCAGCGCGATCATGCAGCGTGGGCGAAAAGCGCGCGTCGGAGGAAAACCGCTCGAAGGCGGACAATTCGCCGTAGGCCATGACGCCGTACAGATCGATCAGGAACTGCCGGCGGCGGTCGGATTCCTCTCCGGCCGCCGCGGGCACGGTGCTCTCGGTGCTCATGAATTCAAGGGTAGCGTCCCAATTCGGCGCGGCTGACGTTAGGCTGACCCTGTGCCGTACCCGCATTTGGATTCGAAGGTCAATGAGTCCCAGCACCTGCTGGCCCGGGTGCTGAATGACCTGCGGACAGAGTTCGACCTGCCGCAGGATTTCGCCGCGGGCGCCCTGGCCGAAGCGGAGGCCGCGGTTGCCGCCCACCAACTGCCGGAGACCGATTTGACGTCGCTGGAGTTCGTCACCATCGACCCGCCGTCGTCTACCGACCTGGACCAGGCGATGTACATCGAAACCCGCGGCGGCGGCTACGCGGTGTGGTATGCGATCGCCGATGTCCCGTCCTTCGTGGCGGCCGGCGGGGAGCTGGATGCCGAAACGAGGCGGCGGGGCCAGACCATTTACGCTCCGGACGGGCGGATCCCGCTGCATCCGGACGTCATCGGCGAACAGGCCGGGTCGTTGCTGGCGGACCAAGTGCGGTCGGCCTATGTGTGGCGCTTCGAGCTCGACGCCGGTGCCCGCGTCACCGCGGCCACGGTGGAGCGGGCAAGAGTGCGTTCCCGGGCCAAGCTGAACTATGAGCAGGTGCAGCAGGACATCGATTCGGGCGATGCGGCCCCCACCCTGCTGCTGTTGAAGGAAGTGGGCCTCAAACGGGTGGAACTGGAACGCGAGCGGGGCGGCGCCAGCCTCAACGTTCCGGACCAGGAGATCGCCCACGACGGCCGGCACTACTTTATTGTCACCAAACCGCCGCTGCCGGTGGAGGATTGGAATGCGCAGATCTCGCTGATGACCGGAATGGCCGCGGCACGGATCATGCTGGAGGGGCGGATCGGCATCCTTCGCACGATGCCTGGCCCCGACGCGGAGGCCGAAGCCCAGTACCGCCGGCAGACCGAGGCACTCGGCTTTCCGTGGCCGCAGGACGTGGCCTACGGTGACTACCTCCGCAGCCTGGACACCACCGATCCTCGGCAGCTGGCCTTGATGCACGCGGCCACGGCACTGTTCCGAGGCGCCGGCTACACGCCGTTCGACGGCGAATTGCCAGCCGAACAGCACCAGGCAGCCATCGCCGCTCCCTACGCACACACCACCGCCCCGCTGCGCCGGCTGGTGGACCGGTTTGTGCTGGTGATCTGCCATGCCCTCTGTGCCGGTGAACCCGTGCCGCAGTGGGCACGGGACGCGCTGGACGAATTGCCCAAACTGATGGCGGCCTCCGACCAACTGGCGGGCCGGGTGGACCGCGCCGCGCTGGATGCGGTGGAGACTGCGCTGCTCAGCCACCGGGTGGGCGAGGAGTTCGACGCCGTCGTCATTACCGGCACCCGGAACCCGGGCAACGGCAACGGCAACGGCCAGGCAAACGGCAGCGCAAACGGAAACCAGGGCAGCCGCAACGGCACCGGAAACGGGAAGGTCCTGGTGGCGGGCCGGGGCAAAGGCAACGGAAACGGCAACGGGCAGGGCAATGGCGGCCAGGAGCCGTACGGCGTGGTGCAGCTCAGCGACCCGCCGGTCACGGCACGGTGCTCCGGGGTCCTGGAGGCAGGGGCCACCGTGCGCGTTCGGTTGTCCATGGCGGACATTCAAGAACGGCGCCTCCGCTTCGAATTGGCCGGCGGATAGCGTCCCCCCGGTGCGCCGGAATGCCCGGTTTGCCCCGCACCGGTAGACTTAATCGTGTAGTACTGGATGCCCGGTCGTTGATTGAGTGAATTGAATCCATCAACAGATCAGCCCCTACGCGATCTTTAACCTCCTTGGTTGCCATTTCGGCCGGCGAGGAAAGCAGTTGTTAGCCCGCGATCGGCTTCCACTGGTTGCGCCACGCTTCCGCTTTGTTCCGCTGCCGCCATCATCTGTGGCAGGACCGTTGAGCACCGGCGGCGTCGGTGCCTGAATGAACGGTATGTAATTGAACACTGACAACATCCAAGTGGGCGGCGAACAGCTCATCCACGCCGACAACAGCGCCGAAGAACTCGCCGTCGAGGCCTCGCTGGCCTCGGACGAACGCCCGCACGAACTGCCCAAGCAGACCTTCGCGGATTTCAATGTCCGCGCGGACATTGTGCGTTCGCTGTTCGACGCCGGCATCACCCACCCCTTCCCGATCCAGGCCATGACCCTGCCGGTGGCGCTTGGCGGCCACGACATCATCGGCCAGGCCAAGACCGGTACCGGCAAGACCCTGGGCTTCGGCATCCCGGCACTGCAGCGCGTCGTGGGGCCGGATGACGAGGGCTTCGACAAGCTTCCGGTTCCCGGTGCACCGCAGGCCCTGATCATCGTGCCGACGCGCGAGCTGGCGGTCCAGGTCAGCAACGACCTCACCACGGCTTCCAAGCAGCGCAATGCCCGCGTCGCCGTCATTTACGGCGGCCGCGCCTACGAGCCGCAGATCGAGATGCTGCAGAAGGGCGTGGAGGTTGTGGTCGGCACCCCGGGCCGGCTCATCGACCTGCACCGGCAGAAGCATCTGAGCCTGAAGAACGTCCGCATTGTGGTGCTGGACGAAGCCGACGAAATGCTGGACCTGGGCTTCCTGCCGGACGTCGAGACCCTGTTGGCCGCTACACCGGCGGTTCGCCAGACCATGCTCTTCTCCGCCACCATGCCGGGACCCGTCATCGCCATGGCCCGGCGGTACATGACCCAGCCGACGCACATCCGTGCCGCGGATCCGGACGACGAAGGCATCACCAAGAAGGACATCCGCCAGGTTGTCTACCGTGCGCACAACCTGGACAAGTCCGAGGTCGTGGCGCGCATCCTGCAGGCCGAGGGCCGCGGCCGGACCATCATCTTCACCAAGACCAAGCGCACCGCCGCCAAGCTGTCCGAGGAATTGGTGGACCGCGGGTTTGCCGCCGGCGCCATCCACGGCGACCTGGGCCAAGGCGCCCGCGAACAGGCACTGCGCGCCTTCCGCAACAACAAGGTGGACGTATTGGTCGCCACCGATGTTGCCGCCCGCGGCATCGACGTGGAGGACGTCACGCACGTCATCAACTACCAGTGCCCCGAAGACGAGAAGACCTACCTGCACCGGGTGGGCCGCACGGGCCGCGCCGGCAACAAGGGCACCGCCGTCACGTTTGTGGACTGGGACGATGTGCCCCGCTGGGGCCTGATCAACAAGGCCCTGGGCCTGGACGTTCCGGAACCGCAGGAGACCTACTCCTCGTCGCCGCACCTGTACTCCGACTTGAACATCCCCGAGGGCACCAAGGGCAGGCTGCCGCGCAGCCAGCGCAAGCTCGCCGGCATCGACGCCGAAAAGCTCGAGGACCTCGGTGAGACCGGAAAGCGCCCATCGCGTTCGGGTGGCCAGCGGCAGGACGGCGGACGCGGCGGTTCCCGCCGCGCCGGCGCGCACCAGGGCGGCCCGCAGGGCCGGACCGACTCGGGCAACCGCCGCCAGCGCCGCAGCGGCGAGGAAACCCCGGCCGAGAGCTCGGCCGGTGCCTCCGCTGAGAAGCCCCGGCGGAAGCGCTCGCGCACCCGCCGCCGCAACGGCGAGGTCGTCAATGAGGCGGCCCAGCAGGGCACCGACGGCGCCAGCGGGGCATAGTGGCGGACGCCCGGTGGACGCCGGACGGCAGCTCGCTGGTAGTCAGGGCGGACAACGCCGACTTCCTGCCCACGCTGCCCGACGGCGCTTTCACCATGATCTACCTGGACCCGCCCTTCAACACCGGGCGGGTTCAGCGCCGGCAGCAGACCTCGATGGTCCGCAGCGCCGACGGCGAAGGTGACCGCATCGGCTTCAAGGGACGGTCCTACCAGACGGTCAAAGGCACGCTCGCCAGCTATGACGACGCCTTCGACGACTATTGGTCATTCCTGGAACCGCGTTTGTCCGAAGCCTGGCGGCTGCTGGCCGACGACGGCACGCTGTACCTGCACCTGGACTACCGCGAGGTGCATTATGCCAAGGTACTGCTGGACATCTTGTTCGGCCGCGAGAGCTTCCTGAACGAGATCATTTGGGCGTACGACTACGGCGCCCGTGCGCGCAATCGCTGGCCGGCCAAGCACGACAACATCCTCGTCTATGTGAAGAACCCCAAGGCCTACCACTTCGATAACACCGAAGTGGACCGCGAGCCCTACATGGCACCGGGCCTGGTGACGGCGGAGAAGGCCGCCCGCGGGAAGCTGCCCACCGATGTCTGGTGGCACACCATCGTCTCCCCCACTGGCCGGGAGAAAACCGGTTACCCGACGCAGAAGCCGGAAGGGCTTTTGCGCCGGATGGTGGCCGCCAGCAGCAGGCCGGGCGACTGGGTGTTGGACTTCTTCGCCGGCTCGGGGACGCTGGGCGCGGTGGCAGCCCGGATGGACCGGCGATTCGTCTGCGTGGACCAGAACCCGCAGGCCATCGACGTCATGCGCAAACGGCTGGGCGATCATGCCACGGTCGTCGATGCCGGCGACACGGCCAACGATCCCGGCGAGGCAGCCGTCGTCGGCGCCGGCGGGACAGCCGCACTGCCGGCCACCTGATGTCCTTCCCGGCGGCCAACCGGCGCCGTGCGGGACACCGAAGCAGAATCGACAACGGCGGGGCCCCGGAACCAGTGCAAGAACTGATTCCCGGGCCCCGCCGTCGTTCGGGAGAAGGGTTCCGCAGCGGCGGCTAGATAATGCTGCGGCCCTCGCGGCGCGACTCGGCCCATTCCTTGAAGAAGCCGCGGGAAATGACGTAGAGGGTGCCGGCAACGATGACCGGCCAAATGAGGACGTAAACCGTCAGGAGCAGAGTCTCCATATGGGTCTCCTTACTTCAGGGCCGCGGTGTGGCCCGCGGCGTCAGAATCGGTAGTGCTCGGCGCGGGCTCGCTGGGGTCGAAGTCGCCGATCCGCTGCTTGATGGTGTCGAAGTCGAAGTCCATGGTGCTGCGTGCGGACATCAGGTAGCAGACCACGGTGCTGACCGCGTAGGCGACCAGCGAACCGCTGAGCACGGAGTACTCGTGCAGGTTGCCGACCGCGAAGGGGGCGGAGATGATGGCGCCGGCTGCAGCAATGATCTTGGCCCACTTGAGCCCAAAGAAGCCGAAGGCCATCAGGCCCAGCACCACGCCGATGCCGATCACGGAAATGACGTCGAACACGATGCCGACAGCGCCGTCCATCGGCAGCCAGCCGAAACGCACCGGCAGGAAGGTGGCCAGCGCCACCAGCACGGACACGGTGAAAGCCTTGTTCGTGACCTTTTCCCAGTAGAAGCTGGCGATCACCGGGAAGACCAGCGCTCCCCACAGCGCACCCACAAAGACCAGCAAGTCCAGGATGCTCATCTGCCCGCTGGCGAAGTACAGTGCGGCGGCGGTTGCCACGATCATGGTCACGCGGCCCACCAGGAGCATGGTCTTGGCGTTGGCCTTGTCCTTGCCCACGGTCTGGCCGTAGACGTCGGCCATCATGATCGACGACAGCGCTGACAGGTCCGAGTCGGCCGTCGACGAGAGCGCGCCGATGATCATGATCAGGAAGACGGCCAGCAAAATCGGATGCAGGTAGGTGGAAGCCATCTGCGGGATCAGGTTGTTCAGGTCGCCGCCGGACGGCAGCCAGACCCGGTAGAGGGCCATCACGCCCAGCATGCCGACGCCGATCACGGTGGCTCCGTAGCCCACGGTGGCGGTGACGAAGGTCTTCTTGATCAGGTCCTCGCGCACGGCGAACAGCCGCTGCGCGATGGTCTGGTTGCCGATGGCGTAGGCCAGCACCGCCGCGATGTACGGGTGCGCCCTGGTTCAGGAAGGCCTCGCTGGAGAAGAAGTTCGACTGCTCGGGCGACAGGTTCTGCGCTCCCGCTTCAAACATCCCCGGCCCGCCCGCGGCAAAGAACACCGCAGGAATGATCACGACGACGGCGCCCAGCATGGCGAGCACTTGGGCGAAGTCGGTCAGCACCGAGGCGCGGAAACCGGACCACAGGGTGTAGAGCAGCACGCCGGCTGCCACGGCGATGACGCCCTGGCCGAAGCTGAACGGGGAGAGCAGCGCCACCAGCGCGCCACCGGCGATGAAGTTGGAGGTCAGGCTGATCAGGCTGCCCACCACGTTGGAGCCGGCCAGCATCAGCTGGCTGGAACGGCCGTGGCGGACGTACATCACTTCCGCCAGCGTGTGGGCCTTCGGTGCCACCGCGCGGATCCGCCGGCCAAAGGGGTAGATGAACAGGATCATCAACGCACCCCAGAGACCGTAGTGGATCGGCCCGGAAATACCGTAGGTGTAGCCGGACGTCGCCGAGGCGTACATCGACGACGCCCAGATCCACGTCGCCGTCATGCTGGCGGCCGAGATGCCGAAGCCCAGCTTGTTGCCGGCGGTCATGTAGCCGTCGGCGTTTTCCTTCTTCTTCCCGATGAGCGCCGACATCAGGAGCGTGCCGCCATAGAACAGCACAAGCAGCAGGATCACGGTCCAGCCGCTGAGTTGGTAGAAATCCGCATTGGGCTGCGTCATTCCGTTCCTCTCGTTCATGGCCGGCCCACCGGATGCCAGCCAGACCAAGTGCGCGCCGAGCGGTCAGGCTCGATTGCCATGTTGTCCGGCCAAAGTGCAGCGGACCAAGGAATCCGGTGGAGGATTCGAAGCGCGCTGTCCCGCCCGGAACTGACCCGGACCCCAAAACCAGCCGCTGTGCGGCATAAAAACGACGGCGCATCACGTTCGCGCCGTCCTCTACACAGGCGGTTGCTGTCCGTCAGCCAACCGCGGGACATGGACGCCCGCGTCGGACAATTTCCGGATCCAAGACATCGGAAAACGTGGCCCGAGCAGGCGTCAAGTGCAGCATGACTCTAACATTTTTCGGCTCTCCGACCGGAGAACGCTCATAACAAAGGTGTAACCAACTCAGTGAGCGAGGCGTCCCGGCAGGTAGGCCTTCGTGCCGGTGCCGATCGCCAGGATGCGGTCCAGCGCCGCCTCGTCGGTGGTGTTTTCGCCAAGCCGGTTGGGCTTGCCGGCACCGTGGTAATCACTGGATCCGGTGATCAGCAGATCATGCCGGGCGGCGATCCGGCGCAGCTTCTGCCGGCCCGGTTCCGGGTTGTCCCGGTGGTCGATCTCCACGCCGGCCAGGCCCGCGTCGATCATCTCCGCAAAGACAACATCGCCGACGATCCGGCCCCGGCTGCTGGCCACCGGATGGGCAAAAACCGGCACTCCCCCGGCCTCCCGGATCAAGGCGACCGCGGTGGCCGGATCCGGGGCGTAGTGCGGCACGTAGTAGCGCGAGTGCGCGGTCAGGATCTGTGCGAAGGCCTCGCTGCGGTCGGACACGACGCCGGCGGCCACCAGCGCGTCGGCGATATGCGGCCGGCCGATCGTCGCGCCGTGGCCCAGATGGTTGGTCGTGACTTCGGACCATGTGATGGGAAAGTCTTCGGCGAGCAGTTCCACCATGCGTTCGGCGCGGGTCATGCGGGCTTCGCGCGCCTTGCCGATTTCAGCGAGCAGACCGGGATGGGTCGGATCATGCAAGTAGGACAAGACGTGGACGCTGATGCCCTCCGCGGTCCGGCAGGTGACTTCCATGCCCGGTACAAAACCAATGCCCGCCGCGATCGCTGCACTTTGTGCCGCCTCCCAGCCGGCGGTGCTGTCATGGTCAGTCAGCGCCACCACGTCGAGTCCGGCGGCTGCGGCTGCCCGCATCACGTCGGCCGGCGGTTCGGTGCCGTCGGAAACAGTGGAATGCGCGTGCAGGTCGATCATCACAGGACCAATTTACGCCAGGACCTGCGCGGACGGCGGATGTTGGCAGCACCTTGGCCCGGTGAGACGATGGACCGGTGAGTACTTACCAGACCGAAAACGCCTCGCAGCAGCCTGCCGGAGAGCAGCCGCTGGAAGACCGTGTCAATAACCGCTCCCAGCGCCCCGAATCGGATGCCTTCAAGGAATTCATGGGCAGCCGTTGGGCACCGGCCGACTCGTCCGCCGTCGAGCAGGCAGCCGTAGCGCCCTACGCGGCGCGACGCCGCCGAGCCCTGTCCGACCAGTTCCAAGGCGAGCGCCTGGTCATTCCGGCCGGTCCCCTGAAGGTCCGCTCCAATGACACCGACTACCGCTTCCGCCCGCACTCGGGGTTCGCGCACCTCACCGGCTTAGGCCTGGACCACGAACCCGACGCGGTGCTGGTCATGGAACCCACCGAGGCAGGAGCGGGCGACGACGGCGGCCACCACCGTGCCACGCTGTACTTCCGCCCGATGTCCGGCCGCGATTCCGCCGAGTTCTACGCGAACGCCCGCTACGGCGAATTCTGGATCGGGCCCCGGCCCACGCTGGAAGAGCTGAACCGGCGGCTTGGGCTGCCCACCGCCGATCTGGGCGAGCTGGAAGTAGCGATCACCAAGGATGCCGGCGTGGTCCACGTCGGCGGCATGCGCATCCGGTTGCTGCGCGAAGTCGACCTGAATGTGGATGCCCTGGTGGACACCTCCCGGATCAATACCGGGGTGGATCTGGAGGAGTCCGACCAGCTCGACGGCAAACTCGCCGAAGCGTTGTCCGAACTGCGCCTGCTCAAGGACGAGTGGGAAGTCGAGGAGATGAAGAAGGCAGTGGCGGCCACCGTCAGCGGCTTCCACGAGGTGGTCAAGGTGCTGCCGCGTGCGCTCACGCACGAACGCGGCGAACGCGTGGTGGAGGGCGCCTTCTTCGCCAAGGCCCGCGAAGAAGGCAATGACCTGGGCTATGACACCATCGCCGCCAGCGGGAACAACGCCACCATCCTGCATTGGATCCGCAACAACGGGCAGGTGAAGGCCGGTGACCTGCTGTTGCTGGATGCCGGGGTGGAGGCCGACTCGCTCTACACCGCCGACGTCACCCGCACGCTGCCGGTCAACGGCACGTTCACCGCCATCCAGCGCAAGGTCTACCAGGCGGTGCTCGACGCTGCCGATGCCGGTTTCGCCGCCGCACAGCCGGGCGTGAAGTTCCGCGACGTCCACACCGCCGCCGTCACCGTACTCGCCGAGCGGCTGGCTGAATGGGGTCTGCTGCCCGTCCCGCTGGATGAGGCGCTCTCCCCCGAGGGCCAGCATCACCGGCGCTGGATGCCGCACGGCACCAGCCACCACCTGGGCCTGGATGTCCATGACTGCGCCCAGGCCAAGCGCGACCTGTACCTGGACGGCGTGCTCACCCCCGGCATGGTGTTCACGATCGAGCCCGGACTGTACTTCAAGAACGAAGATCTGGCGGTGCCGGCAGAATACCGCGGGATCGGCGTGCGGATCGAGGATGACATCCTGATGACCGAGGACGGTCCGGTGAGCCTGTCGGCGGCCCTGCCGCGCAAGCCCGAGGACGTAGAGTCCTGGATGGCCGGCATCTACGGCACGTCCGGCGAGTAAACGGGACGGCCGGCAACGGCCGAACCCAGACAACGCGCAAGGGGTCCGCCGTTCGCCACGGCGGACCCCTTGCGCGTTCCGGTGCTGCGGCGCTTCGGGAAGCTACGTACCCGAGCGGCCGTCACCGCCGGAGGAACCGTCGTTCCGTTCCGGGCCTTCCGGACTGCCGTCGGGCTGGGGCGCGCCGCCCGGCTGGCTGCTGTCCTCGGGCTCGGCCGGGCCCGCCGGCTGCGTCGGGGCGGCCTGCTGTGCCGGTCCCGCCGGCTGCATCGGGGCGGCCTGCGGTTCGGGGGTAACGCGTATTCCATACTGCGGGCGGCCGTCCGGCAGGTCCGGGTAGCGTCCCCGCACCGGCTGGCCGGGCGCGGGCTGCCCTACCGGCTCGCCGGGTCCGGGCGGGCTGGGGCTGGGGCTGCTGGACCGGGGCGTTGCCCTGGCGGTACGGATCGTCGCCCCATTGGGCGGGCCGCTCCGGTGCCTGCGGCTGCTGGCCAAAGGGCGGTTGCTGGCCATAGCCGGCCGGAGGTTGCTGGCCAAAGGGTGCCGCCGCCTGGTTGACCGGCGCTCCGGCACGGGCGGTCCCGGCCATCGGCAGCTGCGCGGCCAGCCTGCGGGCCTCCTGCGCCACCTCGGTCGCAACCACCACGTCATAGCTGGTGGCGATCACCTGATTGGTGGAGGTGAAGTCCCGCTTGCCGCGCTGCAGCGCATAGGAAATGATGCCGAACAACATCCAGAAGGCCGCTCCCATCGCCATCGACGAGATCAGCAGTGCATAGGTTTCGCCGCCGCCGAACAGCATCAACAGCAGCCCGACGAACAGGCCAAACCACGCGCCGGTGGCCGCCCCGGAGAGGGCCACGCGGGGGTAGCTGAGCTTGCCGGTGACGCGCTCGACGGTCTTGAGGTCATTGCCGACGATGCTCACGTGCTGGACGGGAAACTCCTGGTCCGCCAGGTAGTCCACCACTTTTTGGGCATCCAGAGTATGACCGGTAGTTACCGATCAACTCGCCCTGTGGAAGGGCACGGTTGGGGTCCCGGGAATCTGTGCGGCCAAGCATCGACATACCCTCATTGTCCCTGATATAGGCCGCAGATGGTCCGGGTATCGCTTCAGGTGAACGCGGTACCCGGTTGAGGCACCGGCGACGGCCCGCTGCGGTGCCCGTCGGCCCGACACCGGATCCCACACCGATGGCTTGCCGGATCCCGGATTTCGGGGCCCAGCACGTAGCCTAAAGGGGTGAGCACAAAAACCAACCGCGTCTTCGTCGCCCGGCTGCTGGGCCTGGATGTCTTCGACCCGCTTGGGGACCGCTTGGGCCGGCTGCGCGACGCCGTCGTCCTGGACTACGGCCCCGCCAAGCCGCCGCTGGTCGTCGGCCTGGTCGTGGAGGTCCCCGGCAAGAAGCGGGTGTTCGTCCCGATGACCCGTGTCACCTCCATCAACGCCGGACAGATCATCTGCACCGGTCTGGTCAACCTGCGGCGCTTCGAACAGCGCGGCGCCGAGACCTTGGTCGTCGCCGAAATGTTTGATCGGCGGGTCACCCTCGCCGACGGCAGCGGCGATGCCACCATCTTGGACATCGGCATGGAGCAGTCCCGCGACGGCGACTGGTATGTGTCCCAGCTCTTCGTCCGGCGCGGGTACTCGACGTCGCCCTTGCGCAGCCTGCGCCGCAACGAAACGTTGATTGTGGACTGGCAGGAGGCCTTCCAGGGCGCCCGCCACGAACCGCAGGCCGCCGCCACCTTCGTGGCCAGCCATGAGGACCTCAAGCCCGCCGACTTTGCCGAGGCGCTGCACGAAATGACGCAGAAGCGTCGGCTGGAGGTCGCCAGCGAGCTTCAGGACGACCGTCTGGCGGATGTCCTGCAGGAGTTGCCGGACGACGACCAGGTGCAGATCCTGACCTCGCTGGACGCGGAGCGCGCCGCCGTCGTGCTTGAAGAAATGGACCCGGACGATGCCGCGGACCTGCTGGCCGAACTGCCCGAGGAGCAGAAGGAAGCTCTGCTGCAGCTGATGGAGCCGGACGAAGCAAAGGACGTCCGGCGTCTGTTGGAGTACGAGGAAAACACGGCCGGTTCCATGATGACGCCGGTGCCGGTGATCCTGCCGCCGGAAGCCACCGTGGCGGAGGCGCTGGCCCATGTGCGCCGCGAGGAGCTCACGCCGGCGCTGGCATCGGCCATCTTTGTCTGCCGGCCGCCGCTGGAAACACCCACCGGAAAATACCTGGGCGTGGTCCATATCCAGCAGTTGCTGCGCTTTCCGCCGCCGGAGGCGCTGGGCAACATCGTGGACTCGGATTTGGAACCCGTGCTGGACCAGACCGACGTCAGCGACGTGGCCCGCACCTTGGCCACCTACAACTTGAACGCCCTGGCGGTGGTCAACAGGGCCGGCCGGTTGGTTGGTGCGGTGACCGTCGACGATGTGCTTGACCATCTGCTGCCCGACGACTGGCGGGCGCAGGACGACTCCCCCGTGATTGGAGGCGGACGCGTTGGCTGAGAAAACAGACCGCAACATCAAAGTCGCCGGACTCGACACCCCGCGCGAGACACGGATCCGCCTGCTGACCCGGCTGCGGCCCAACCCGGATGCCTTCGGCCACGCCACGGAGAACTTTGCCCGTTTCATGGGCACCCCGCAGTTCCTGATGTGGATGTCCGTCTTCTGCGTGGTCTGGCTGGCCTGGAACACCTTCGGTCCCGACTCGCTGAAGTTCGACAGCGCGGCGCTGGGTTTCACCGCGCTGACCCTGATGCTCTCGCTGCAGGCCTCCTACGCTGCTCCGCTGCTGCTGCTGGCGCAGAACCGGCAAGACGACCGCGACAAGGTCTCGCTGCAGCAGGACCGCCAGCGCGCCGAACGCAATCTGGCCGACACCGAGTACCTGACCCGCGAACTGGCCGCGCTGCGCATCGCCATCCGCGAAGTGGCCACCCGTGACTTTGTCCGCAGCGAGCTGCGCTCGGTGCTGGAGGAACTCATGGACGACGAGTCCGGAGACGAACGCCGCCGCGGCCGGCGCAGGCCCTCCGACGCCACCGCCGCGCTGCCCAAGCTGCCGCAGGCCCAGAACGGCGCCAAGGAGTACTGATTCATGGCTCATCCACACACGTCACAGCTGCCGGACCCGGCGGCCGTCAGGCGCGCGCTCGCAACGGTGATTGATCCGGAGCTGCGCCGGCCCATCGCGGAACTGGGCATGCTCAAGGACGTCCGGATTGACGACGCCGGACGGGTCGCCGTGGGCGTGCTGCTCACCATCGCCGGCTGCCCGCTGCGCGGCACCATCACTGCCGACGTCGAACAGGCGTTGGCATCGGTTCCCGGCGTATCCGCCGTGCAGGTGGAGCTGGACGTGATGACGCCGCAGCAGCGGGCCGAGCTGAAGGAACAGCTGCGCGGCTCCGAACGCGGCAACCCGTTCGCCGATCCTTCCTCGCTCACCCGCGTCTACGCCGTGGCCAGCGGCAAGGGAGGCGTGGGCAAATCCAGCGTGACCGTCAACCTCGCCTGCGCCATGGCCGCCCAGGGGCTGCGGGTGGGCATCGTCGACGCCGACGTTTACGGGTTCTCTGTCCCCGGACTGCTGGGCATCACGCAGGCCCCGACCCAAGTGGACGAGATGATCCTGCCGCCGGTGGCGTTCGGGGTAAAAGTTATTTCCATCGGCATGTTCGTCGCGAACAACAAGCCGGTGGCCTGGCGCGGGCCGATGCTGCACCGGGCCTTGGAGCAGTTCCTGACCGACGTCTACTTCGGCGACCTGGACGTGCTGTTCCTGGACCTGCCGCCGGGCACCGGGGACGTGGCCATCTCCGTGGCTCAGCTGCTGCCGGCGTCGGAAATCCTGGTGGTCACCACCCCGCAGACCGCCGCCGCCGAGGTGGCTGAACGCGCCGGCGCCATTGCCGTACAGACCGGGCAGCAGGTGGCGGGAGTGATCGAAAACATGTCCTGGCTGCTGCTGCCGGACGGGTCGAAGATGGAGGTCTTCGGCTCGGGCGGCGGCAGCGCGGTCGCCGAGCGGCTCTCCGCGGTGCTGGAGTCGCCGGTGCCGTTGCTGGGAAGCATCCCGCTGGAACCGGCGCTGCGTGCCGGCGGCGACGCTGGGCGACCGATCGTCCTGGACGGGGACCACGAACCCGGAGAGGGAATCGCCGCGGACGAGCTGCGGCGGATTGCCGCGGAACTGGCTGCGCGCCCGCGCGGGCTGGCCGGCCGCCCGCTGGGCGTCACCCCCCGCTGAAGCCTTCCAGGCCTTAGCCTTCCATTCCAGGCCTTGCTGGATCAGGTCGCCTCGGAATCAAACGGCGCGGGTTCGCCCGCAGCCAGCCGCGCTGCTGGCTTGGACGCGGGACGTCCCGGCGCCCGTGAGCCCGTGGGCGCCGCGGCGCCGGCCGCCGTTGCTGCCGCCGCGGCCACTGCAGGTGCCGCCGGCGCCGGACGCGGCGCATCGTCGTCGTCGTCCAATAGGGCCTCTTTGATGATCCGGCGGGGATCGTATTGCCGGGGATCCAGCTTCCGCCAGTCCATGTCGACAATATCGTCGCCGACTTCTTCACGCAGCTGTTCCTTGGCACCGGCGGCCATCGTTTTCAGCTGCTTGACGAACCTGGCCAACTGGGCGGCATACTCGGGCAACCGCTCAGGACCGAGGATCACCACGGCAAGGATTGCCAGGATGATCAGTTCTGAGCCGTTGATTCCAAACACGATTGAAGATTACCCGTTCCTTGTGCCGGTCAGCTACTTTGGCGCTGCAGGCCGGCCTTGAGTGTGGTCCTGTGACGTTCGGCCCGTCCGGCTGCGGATCAACCGGAAGCCGGCGGGCGGACCATCATCCCCAGCCCGCGGATGATGCGGCTGAGCGGGTCGTCGGACGGAGCCGGAGGGGGCAGCTCCAGGCGCGAGTTCTCCGTCAGGACCACCTGGCTGACGGTGTCCGGCATCTCCGCCAGCGGAAGGTTTGACCGCAACGTATAGGTGACGTCCTCGGAGTCGAGGACTACCGTCCACTCCTGGCCGCCGCGCACCCAGAAGGCGCGATCGAGTCCGGCGATTTTCTGGAAGCCGTCCATGGTCACCGGATGACCCGTGGCGGCGTTCAGCGGCGGCGTGGGCCGTGCCGAGCCTGATCCCTCCCCGCCGGCGGCCGTCCGCCGCTGTTCGGTGATGACAACGCGGTGGCTGCCATCGCGCAGGTCGATCTTGACGGCCGGTTGGCCGCCCACCAGCAACTGTTCTGCGCTTTGCATGTGGTAGCCAAGCCCCGGCAACACCGGGCAGGTCCAACCGCTGCGGCGCAGTGCTTCCAGTCCCGAACTGTCCAGGGCCACAGGCCGGACGGCTGCCGCATTCCCGGCTATCGGAGCCCAGGCCAGACCGGGCGCCGAACCCGAGGCCGCGGGCTGCGCTTCGCCGCCCAGGACGTAAGCTGCGGACAACGCCACGACGGCGCAACCGGCCATGACGCCGCCGACAACGACCATCAAACGCGCGGTGCGCTTGCCTGCGGGAACCGAGTCGGGGGCCGGGGAACCGGACGCGGCGGCCTGGAAATCGGCACCAGGAACCACCGAGCCGGGCCGGTCCCCCGGCGCGCCGGACGGCCCGATCAACGATGCTGCTTCGGCGGGATTGCTCCCCGGGGCGCCCGTTCCGGTGGGTTTGGCCTCAGCCGTCGGCGCGTCGGGCTGGTTGCAGCGGAGGATGCGCGCGGTCAGGTCCTGGCCAGGGGGCGGCACGTCCAGGGCGCGGAGCCGCTCCTGAATGTCGCGGTACTCGTCCACGCTGCGGCGGCAGCGCTTGCAGCGTTTGAGATGGCGTTCGAGGGCAGGCCGGCGATCATCGGAAAGTTCACCGTCCAGGTACTCCGCCAGTTCTTTGTCCGGGTGGAGCATTGCTACGATCAGTGGGCCCCGACGATCCGGGGCAGTTTCAGGCGCGGACGCTTGCCGCCCGGATCCCGGTGCGCGAGCTTTTCACGAAGCATGGTCCTGCCGCGGTGGATGCGAGAGCGGACAGTTCCCAGCTTGACGTCCAAGGCTGCGGAAACCTCCTCGTAGGACAACCCCTCCAGATCGCAGAGCACGACGGCGGCGCGGAAGTCCGGGGGCAGCTCTTCCAGTGCGGTCTGGACATCGATGTCCAGGTTGTTGAATTCGAAGCTGCGCTCGGGCCCGGGGTCCTTGCCGGGCAGCCGGGCCTCGGCCTCGTCGCTGAGCCCGTCGAAGCGGATCCGGCTCTTGCGCCGGGCCTGGTCCAGGAAGAGGTTGGTGGTGATCCGGTGGAGCCAGCCGTCCAGCGTTCCGGGCTTGAAGTTATCCAGCGACCGGAAGACCCGGACGAACACTTCTTGGGTGAGGTCCTCGGCGTCATACCGGTTTCCCGTCAGCCGAAACGCGAGCCGGTAGACCTTTGCCGAGTGGTTGCGGACCACTTCTTCCCAGGTCGGGGCAACCCACTGGTCCTGGCCGGCCGCGGCGTCCGGCGCGGTGCCCTGAAGCTTCGTCATCGTAGTGCCCCTTCCACGGCCCGCCCGCCTGCCGCCCACCGTCCCTGGTGTCCGGGAATGCGGCGCGCATGCTGCCGGTCTGGCTATTGGCGTCCCGGGTAACCATCTTGGCCCAGAAAACTGGGAGAATTCTGTAAACAAGCTGCGCGAACCCCGCCAACCAAAGCGGCGTTGCGCTCCTTTTGCCGACCATGGCCCTGGTTACCGCCGCATGCGCGGAAATCCGGCTATTTCTGGCAGTAGGCTTGGCACTGCGGCCCTTGGCCGTTTCCCCCGAAGAACCTGAAGAGAAAGCGATGATCCATGAGCGCCGACAAGCAGACGAGTTGGTCCTACACGGAGGGGCTTCCCGCCGAGGATGACGTCTTGCTGCGGGCCCGGGAACGTTCCTATGAGCTGGGAGTGGCGGCCGTGGGACCCGGCGTCGGCGCGGCCCTCACCGTCCTCGCTGCCGGGACCAAGGCGCAAACCGTGGTGGAAATCGGTTCCGGCGCCGGTGTCTCCGGAGTCTGCTTGCTGCGCGGGCTGCCCCAGGCCGCGGTGCTCACCACCATCGACGCAGATGTCGACCATCTGCGCGCGGCGCGCCAAGCTTTTGTCGATGCGGGGGTCCCCGGCAACCGCACCCGCACCATCTCCGGCCGCGCGGCGGACGTGCTGCCCCGGCTGACGGACAACGCCTATGACCTGGTCTTCGTCGATGCCGACAAGCCCTCCTACCCGCTGTACGTGGAGCAAGCAGTCCGGCTGCTCAAGCGCGGCGGCATGCTGATTGTCAACGACGCGCTGGACCATGACCGGGTCTCGGATCCGGCCATCCGCGAAGAGTCCACCACCACGCTGCGCAAGGTCGGCAAGGCTATCCGCGAGAACGACCAACTGGTGTCCACTATCCTGCCGACCGGGGACGGGCTGCTGCTGGCCGTCAAACGCTGACGGCGCCCGCCCACCCGCGGGTTTGGGCCCCACCTGCGGGTTTGGGCCCCACCTGCGGGTTTGGGCGCAGCTGCCTAGCCCCGGTAGGAGCGCAGGAAGGACAACAGCAGCCGGGCACCGTAGCCGGTGGCACCCTTGGTGACTTCGGCCCGATCGGAGTCGGCGCGGGCCGGACCGGCGATGTCCAGATGGATCCACGGCGTCCCGCCCACGAACTCGCGCAGGAACAGCGCCGCGGTGATCGATCCGCCGCCGACCTTCGACTTCTGCGAGGCAATGTGGGAGATGTCGGCAATGCCGGACTCCAGCGCGAAGCCGTACTCGGCGGCCACCTCGTCCAGCGGCATGTGCCAGACCCGCTCCCCGGTTGCCTCGCCGGCGGCTTCGAAGGCACGCAGCAGGCCCGGCCGGGTGCCGTAGAGCGCTGCGTGCTGCTTGCCCAGACCCATGGATGCGGCACCGGTGAGGGTGGCCACATCCACCAGGACGTCGGGCTGCAGCCGCGCCGTCGCATACGCAAGCCCGTCGGCCAGCACCATGCGGCCTTCAGCGTCCGTGTTGCCGATCTCCACGGTGGTGCCGCCGTAGACGGCCACCACGTCGCCCGGCCGGTAGGAGCCGGCGCCGATGGAGTTCTCGGCCAGGGCGAGCAGTCCGGTGACCCGGTGCTGCACCCCCAGCTCCGCAGCGGCGGCGAGCACAGCCATGACGACGCCGGCGGCCGCCATATCGGTCTTCATCGGAACCATGGATTCGCGCGGCTTAAGCGACAATCCGCCGGTGTCGAAGGTAATGCCTTTACCCACGATCACAATGTGTTTGGTGTCCTTGCCGGGGCGTTCCGGCGTGTAGTCCAACTGGACCAGCCGGGGCGGAGTCGGGGACGCCGATCCCACGGCCAGCAGCCCGCCGAAGCCCTCGGCAGCCAACTGGTGCTCGTCCCAGACCTGGATGCTCAAACCGCTGGCCCCGGCGAGCCGGCCGGCCTGGCTGGCCATCCACTCCGGATTCTTCACGTTGGACGGCATGTTCGCCAGGTCCCGGGCCAGCCACGTGGCCCGGGCACCGGCGGCGGCAGTCGCGGCCGCCCCCTCCGCCAGGCCGCTGACTTCCAACACCGCGGCCATTGGCTTCGGCGCTGCCGAGGCACCGGCACGCGGGGGGCGGTAGCCCCCGAGCAGGAATCCCTCGATGAACGCCTGCTGCAGCTCTTCGGGCAGACTGTCGACCGCGGTGGTGCGCACGCTCTCGGTGCCCATCGTCGCGCGGGCCAAAGCGGCTCCGGCTTTGCGCAACTCCGCGGGACTGCCGTTGCCCAGCCCAATCAGCACCAGCCGCGAGGGCAGCCCCTGGGAGTTCGGCGGGGCCGGAACGGCCAGCACGTCGCCGGCCTTGCCGGAGATCCCGTGGACCTCCGCCAAGGCCACCACGTCGACGCCGAAGTCAGCCGCCGCTTCGCCGGCGCCATGGCGCGGCTGGGGCGTGGCCCGCTCAGCACCGCCGTCGCCCGCGGCAATCGGCACGGCAACAACCGCGACGCCCTCGGCGCCCCGGACCGGCGATTCTCCGCGACCAAGCGGGGGATGTGCCCGGACCAGCGCCATCGGCGGTTCTGTCAGGGTGGACTCCAGGTTGTGGGCGGTGAGTTCAGCTGCGGTGGCAGGAACGCGGCTCACAGCAAACGGTTCCTAGCTCGCCACGTCGCTGGTCACGCCCAGCAGGCAGTCCTTGAGGTTGCCCGCTTCTTCGGCGTTGAGTTCCAGCACCAGACGCCCGCCGCCGTCGATGGGAACCCGCAAGATGAGGCTGCGCCCCTCCTTGGTCACTTCCATCGGACCGTCACCGGTACGCGGTTTCATCGCAGCCATCTGGGAATTCCCTTCCGCCATGGGGCAGTCCGATCCGTGATCGCACTGCCCGCCAACCTCACATCAACGGCCTTCATTTGTGTGGCCGCCATGTCCAACCACTTTCCATTATCGCGTACATCACAACCGGGTGCTAATTCCGTGCCCGCGTGGTGCGGCGGACACCGGCCTGCCGCTACGGCGGAAAGTCCCCGCCGCCGGGCAATTGCGACCAGGACCAGAGCCAGGCCACCCACACAATCTGGCCTGCCAGGAACATCACCGCCACGCAGGATCGGTAGGCCCGGCTGCGCGACACGAAGGCCGCTGCCAAGGCCAGCGGGAAGAGCGGAAGCATCAACCGGAACGTGCTGGTCTGCGGGTGCAGGAAGGCAAGCAGGTAGCCCAGATAGCAGGCGCACCACAGCCTCAGATCGAAACCAATGCTCCGTGCCGGTGCGCTGCACAAGAACCAAGCCGCCGCGGCGACCAGCAGCAGGGGCGCCACCATTCCGCCCACCGGCCCGAACAAGTGCACGCCCATGTCGAACCACGGCCTGAACAGGACCAGATCCTCACCCCGCCAGGCCGTCTCCGTATCCGTGTAGGCGGTCGGCTCTCCGGTGACAGACCAGGCCAACACCGGCCAGGCCACGGCCGCGGCGCAACTGACCAGCGCCAGCGCTGCTGCACCAAGGAACTCCCGGGTGTCCAGCGGGTCCGTGCGGCGCCGCTTGATCCGCCACAGCAGGTGCAAGCCCGCGAGCACCGCGAACGGCACGCCCACCGGCCGGGACAGGCACATCAGCACCACCACCGGGACCGCCAGCAGGTACTTCCGCTGCACCAGCAGCAGCAGCGCCGCCGCCAGCAGCGCCAGATTCAGCGACTCCGCATACGGCACCTGGAGGATCGGCGAGACCGGAAAGACCGCAACAAACGCCACGGCCCACAGTGCGGTGCCGTGCGGCGCGTAGCGCCGGAAGAGCTTGAAGATCACCAGCACGGCCGCAAATCCGGCGAGGGTGGCCACCAGCGGGGCCAACACCCGCCAGCCCAGCCCGGTGGCTGCCGCCAGGCCGCGCACTATTCCCGGGAAGAGGGCATAGAACGCCCATTGGTTCTCCACGGCCCGCCCGTCCAGACCGCGCGGAATTTCAGCCGGATAGCCTTCCAGATAGACCCGCTGGTACCAGGCACTGTCCCAGATGCCGATGAAGGAGAGATAGTCCGGATGCGCATCGGTCCACGGATTCGGGCCTTGCTGCCTGGCCACCGCGAGGAACACCGCCAGCGAATACAACCGGGAGGCGGCATAGAGCAGGCTGACCTGGATCCACCACGGCCAGCCGGCGATGCGTTGCCGCCAGAAATGGAACTCGGCGTTCATGGCCTCCCGCAGCACCCGGGCCCGCGGAAGACGGTCCCGCACCCGAGTCACCCTTCCTGCGCGGGACGGGCCCCGCCGTCGTGCCCCGGCTGTTTCTGGCTCAACTGCCGGATCAGGCGCTCCTTGGCCCCCAATTCGGCCCGCAGGACCTCCAGCACTTCGTCCACTTGGTCCATCCGGTAGCCCCGCAAGGCCGTGGAGAACCGCAGGCTGTCCAGGTCTTCGGCGCGCGGATGTTCCGGCAGCAGCACCGCCGGCAGCCGCGCCTCATGCTCGCTCAGTCCGTGGAGGGGGGCCACCTGTCCGGCTTCCCATCCGCCGCCGGCGTCATCGTCGGCCGTTACCTTCTTCCGCCCCCAGCGTCCGGACGCCACAATAGCGGCCGCGCCGGCGACGGCGATAGCAAGGAAAACCAGAAACAAGCTCACAGGACCATCGTGCCAGAGTGGCCGTACCGCTGGCTCAGAAACCCGTGCGGGAAGACAATCCGGAGACGATCTGTTGGACTGCTTCCTCGGCCGTGTCCACCACGCGGATCAGGTCCAGGTCGACCTCCGCGATCATTGCTTCGGTCAGCAGGCTGTTGCGGATCCAGTCGATCAGCGGCGACCAGAACCCGGTGCCGACCAGCACGATCGGGAAGGACGTCACCTTCTTGGTCTGGACGAGCACCATGGCCTCGAACAGCTCATCCAGGGTGCCCAGGCCGCCGGGCAGCACGATGAACCCCTGAGCGTACTTGACGAACATGGTTTTACGGGCGAAAAAGTACCGGAAATTGATGCCCAGATCCACCCAGTTGTTCAGCCCCTGCTCAAACGGCAGCTCAATGCCCAGTCCCACGGAGACGCCGCCGGCCTCGCTGGCCCCCTTGTTGGCCGCCTCCATCGAACCCGGCCCGCCGCCGGTAATGACCGCGAAGTTCTGCCGGACCAGTAAACGCCCAATCTCTTCCGCAATGGCGTAGTGCTTGCTGCCGGACTTGGTGCGGGCGGAGCCGAAGACACTGATCGCCGGGCCAAGATCGGCCAAGGTGCCGAAGCCTTCCACGAATTCACTCTGGATCCGCAGCACCCGCCAAGGATCCGTATGCGTGAATTCCGCCCGGTCCTTGGTATCCAACAGATACTGATCGGCCTGCGGGATGTCCGCTTGGCCGCGCCGCAGTTCCACCGGTCCCTTGAAACGGGTCTTCGGAGCGCCGGGAAGTTGGGACGGCAGCGGAACGTCTTGCTGGTTTGTCATTTCCCAAGGCTACAGATCCGGCGGCCATCCGGGGCCGTTTTCCCTCGATTCGGCTGATCATGCGGCGTCTTTGGCCGCTGCCGGGCAGGTTGCTCTTAAATCACGATTCCGACCGTCCGGGGCTGAATGCATTGCTTGAAGGGAATCTTTCGCTAGATTCGTTTCATGACCAGTGACGAATCGCACAGTGAAACGCCGCCTGCTGCTCCGGCGGCGGCAACCGGAGCCAGGTCTGCCACCCCGTCGGGTCAGCCGCTGGTCTCCTTGAAAAACGTCAACAAGCACTTCGGCGCCCTCCATGTGCTGCAGGACATCAACCTGGAGGTCACCAAGGGCGAAGTGGTGGTGGTGATCGGGCCGTCCGGTTCCGGCAAGTCAACGCTTTGCCGGGCGATCAACCGATTGGAAACCGTCGACGACGGCGAGATCCTCATCGACGGCAACAAGCTGCCGGCCGAGGGCAAGGCGCTGGCTAAACTGCGTGCCGACGTCGGCATGGTGTTCCAGTCTTTCAATCTCTTTGCGCACAAATCGATTCTGGAGAACGTGACTCTGGGCCCGATCAAGGTCAAAGGGATGAAACCGTCCGAGGCAAAGGAACTCGCGATGGGCCTGCTGGAGCGGGTGGGCGTGGCCAACCAGTCGCAGAAGCTGCCGGCGCAACTCTCCGGTGGACAGCAACAGCGCGTGGCGATTGCCCGGGCGCTGGCGATGAAACCGAAGGTGATGCTCTTCGACGAGCCCACCTCGGCCCTCGACCCGGAAATGATCAACGAGGTACTGGACACCATGGTGCAGTTGGCCAAGGAAGGCATGACCATGATCGTGGTCACGCACGAGATGGGCTTCGCGCGCAAGGCGGCCGACCGGGTGATCTTCATGGCCGACGGCAAAATTGTGGAGCAGGCCACGCCGGAAGAATTCTTCACCAACCCCCAGAGCGACCGGGCCAAGGACTTCCTGGGCAAGATTCTCGAACACTAACCCCTGACACACCGGGCCCTTCGCTGACGGAGGGCCGACAACGCAAGGAGAAAACATGCGAAAGATTCGTTACGGAATGGCTGCCATGGCAGCCGGAGCCGCGCTGGTACTGTCCGCCTGCGGCGGCGGCAGCGGCAGCGGTGGCGGCGGAGGAGCCTCCGGGGGCAGCGCAGGCGGCGACACCGTCCGCATCGGCATCAAGTTCGACCAGCCCGGCCTGGGCTTTTCCTCCAACGGCAAGTACACCGGATTCGACGTGGATGTAGCCAAGTATGTGGCGAAGGAACTGGGCTATGCGGAGGACAAGATCGAGTTCGTCGAGTCGCCCTCGGCCAACCGCGAGAACATGCTTGCCAACAAGCAGGTGGACATGATCTTTGCGACGTACTCCATCACCGATGAACGGAAAAAGACCGTCGACTTCGCCGGTCCGTACTTCGTGGCTGGCCAGGACCTGCTGGTCCGCGCGGACGACAACTCCATCACCGGCCCGGAATCGCTTAACGGCAAGAACCTCTGTTCGGTCACCGGTTCCACCTCCGCCCAGCGGATCAAGGATGAGCACGCCGCCAAGGTGAACCTGGTCGAGCGGCCCAGCTACGCAGAATGCGTCACCGCCATGCAGGGCGGCCAGATCGATGCCGTGACCACGGATGACATCATCTTGGCGGGCTTGGCCGCGCAGCCGAACAACGCCGGCAAGTACAAGGTGGTCGGGAAACCGTTCTCGGAGGAGAAGTACGGCGTCGGCCTGCCGAAGGGCACCGACAAGTGCGCCAAGATCAACGCCGCGATCAACAAGATGGTCGACGACGGCTCCTGGGAAGCAGCCCTGAAAAAGAACACCGAGGGCGTGGACTACAGCTACAACAAGAAACTGAACCCGCCGAAGCCGGGCGAGTCCTGCGCCTAGCATCAGCTGCTGTGGGGCGGGGTATTCCCGCCCCACAGCGTGACTTGCCTCTTCCCACCGAAAGGGGATGGACAGTTTGTCCGAGTATTTCCAGAGTTACCTGACGGCGCTGGAGTCCTATGACGTCGTCGGAGCCTTCTGGGTCAATATCCAGCTCGCGTTTTGGGCCGCCCTAGGGTCAGCGGCCCTAGGCACGGTCTTGGCGCTGATGCGGATCTCCCCGGTTCCAAGCTTCCGCTGGGCAGGCACTACGTACGTCAACATCTTCCGCAACACGCCGCTGACCATCATCATGACCTTTTGCATCTTGGTCCTCGTGTTCCAGCTGCAGCTCAACCTCTCCAGCGACTTCGAGTTCAACTTCTTCCTCTGGGCCATTGTCGGCTTGTCCGTCTACCACGCCGCCTTCGTCTGCGAAGCGATCCGCAGCGGTGTCAACACGGTCCCACTGGGCCAGGCCGAAGCAGCACGTGCCATCGGATTAAGCTTCCTGCCGGCGGCACGGATGATCATTCTGCCGCAGGCCTTCCGCGGCGCCATTGCTCCGCTCGGCAACACGCTCATCGCCCTGATCAAGAACACCACGGTGGCAACGGCGGCGTCGGTCATCGAGGCAGCCGGCCTGATGAAGACCATGATCGAATTCCGGCCGGATGTCATTCTCGCCATTTTTGCCACTTTCGCCGCCGGATTCGTAATACTCGTCATCCCGGTCGGCCTGCTGACCACATGGCTCTCGAGGAAACTGGCGGTGTCACGATGAGTACCAAGCAAAGCATCCTCTTCGATGCGCCCGGTCCCAAGGCCCGTGCACGCATTCTGGGAACCAACGTCGTCGGGATCGTGATTTTTCTGACGGCCGCGTTCTTCGTACTGAAGGGCCTCGGCGACAAAGGGCAATTGGCACCTGAATTGTGGACCCCCTTCCTGACCGCCGACGTCTGGCAATTCACCATTCTTCCGGGCCTGATCAATACCTTTAAGGCCGCCGCGGTCGCAATCGTCACATCTGTGGTCTTCGGATTGCTCTTTGGCGTGGGCCGGCTCGCCGCGAATGCCACGCTCCGCTGGCTATGCGGCGTGATCGTAGAATTCCTGCGCGCCGTCCCCGTGCTGCTGATGATGATTTTCTTCTATCTGCTGTTCGGGCAGTTGCAGGTCGGCACCCCGGCGGACATTCCGTTCTACGCCGTCGTGGTGGCTCTGACGCTTTACAACGGATCCGTCATTGCCGAACTGGTCCGTTCCGGTGTGTTCGGCCTGCCCAAGGGGCAGCGCGAGGCCGGCATGGCCATCGGCATGACCCGCAGCCAGTCACTACGGAACATTGAACTGCCGCAGGCGCTGGTGGCCATGCTGCCGGCCTTGGTCAGCCAGTTCGTGGTGATCTTGAAGGACTCCGCGCTCGGTTACATCATCACCTACGCGGAACTGCTGCGGTCGCTGCAGATCTACGGTTCGGCCGGGCCGATCCTGCAGGCGCTGACGGTGGCGGCTGTCCTTTTCATCATCATCAATTTCGCGCTGTCCTGGCTGGCGAATTGGCTGTCGCGGTTCCTCAGCAGTCGGACCTCAGGCAAGACGGAGCCGCTGACCACGCAGCCGATGGCCGTCAAGGTCTGATATCGGCTGTTGGTCGGCGAAATAGAAGGGGAGGATGCCTAGGCGTCCTCCCCTTCCCCGTCGAACCGCTGCCGGCCCCTATCCGGTTAGCAATTCAGTCCGTCAGCCAACGGCGCAGCGCCGCCAGGCATTCGCGGATGGCCTCGGCCGGCACATGTTCGTTGTCGGTATGGGCCAGCAGCGCATCGCCGGGGCCGAAGTTGACCGCCGGAATGCCCAGTTCGCTGAAGCGTGCCACGTCGGTCCAGCCGTACTTGGGCTTCGGCTCCGCCCCCACGGCGGCGACAAAGTCGGCGGCGGCTGGATGGTTCAGGCCGGGACGGGCCCCGGCCGCAGCATCGGTGCGCACCACGGTGAAGCCATCCAGCAGGTTGCGCACATACTTCTCGGCGTCCTCGGGCGACTTATCCGGGGCGAACCGGTAGTTGATTTCCACCGACGTGCCATCCGGGATGACGTTCCCGGCCGTGCCGCCATTGATCTTTACAGCGTTCAGACTCTCGCGGTAGTCGAGCCCGTCCACCCTCACGGTGGCCGGTTCGTGGTCACGGAGCCGGACCAGGATCTCCGCAGCAGCGTGAATCGCATTGATCCCCATCCATGCCCGTGCGGAATGCGCTGCTTGTCCGACGGTGCCGACCTCGAACCGGGCGGTGCCGTTGCAGCCGCCTTCCACGGTTCCATCGGTGGGTTCCAGCAGGATGGCGAAGTCTCCCTGCAGCAACTGCGGGTGGTTGCGCGCCAACCGGCCCAGCCCGCTCAGCGACGCTTCAACTTCCTCGTGATCGTAGAACACGTAAGTGACGTCGCGGCCCGGCGCGGTGAGTTCGGCGGCCAGGGCCAGTTGCACGGCCACCCCGCCCTTCATGTCGGTGGCGCCTCGCCCGTAAAGCACCGTCCCGTCCCAGGCCGATGGCACGGTACCGCGGGAGCCGGCAGCGGTCGGCAACGGCACGGTGTCCAGATGCCCGGCCAGGATGACCCGCTCCTTCCGCCCCAACTGCGTGCGGGCCACGATGGCGTCGCCATCCCTCACCACGTCCAGATGCGGCAGGGTGCGCAAGGCGTTCTCGACGGCGTCCGCCAGAGCCGTTTCGTTCCCGGAAACGCTGTTGATGTCGATCAGCGCGGCCGTCAGGTCGGCCACGTCTGCGGTCAGGTCCAGGGCGATGGTAGAAGTCACTTCCCCAGCTTAGCCAGCCGACCCGCGGCGCCCTCAACGTACCCGATGCGTCAGGCCCGCTCGGTAGACTTGAAACCATGACTGAGAGCACCACGGCTGTAACCGCGCCCCGGACCGCCTACGGCACCGGTCTGGCCACCGTCACCGACACCGGCGCCATCCTGGATGTCTGGTATCCCGCCCCGGCCTTGGGTACCCCGCCGGCCGGCCGGGAAGCCGAAGACGACCTGGCGGCCGACGCCGCGGACAGCGCCGACGCCGACCGCGGCACCCATCTTGAGGTCCTCAGCCGCAGCATCGACCTGGACGCCCCTCCGGCGGACACGGCCGATGCCTACCTGCGCCTGCATCTGCTCTCCCATCGCCTCGTCGAACCCAACTCGCTGAACATGGACGGCCTCTTCGGCCAGTTGGCCAATGTGGTGTGGACCAATTTCGGTCCGTGCGCCGTGGAGGGCTTCGAATCCGTTCGCCGCCGTCTGCGCCGCCGCGGGCCACTGACTGTGTACGGCGTGGACAAGTTCCCCCGCATGGTTGACTACGTGGTCCCTTCCGGCGTGCGGATTGCTGATGCCGACAGAGTCCGCTTGGGCGCGCATTTGGCCTCCGGCACCACGGTGATGCATGAAGGCTTCGTCAACTTCAACGCCGGCACGCTGGGAACGTCCATGGTGGAAGGCCGCATCTCTGCCGGAGTCGTCGTGGCGGACGGTTCCGACGTCGGCGGCGGTGCCTCGATCATGGGCACGCTCTCCGGCGGCGGCAAGGAACGCATCAGCATCGGTGAGCGTGTCTTGCTGGGCGCCAACTCCGGCGTCGGTATCAGCATCGGCGATGATTGCGTTGTCGAGGCCGGCCTGTACGTCACCGCCGGCACCCGGGTCAGCCTCCTCGACGTGGCCAGCGGGGACCACCGCCAAGTCAAAGCCGTAGAGCTTTCCGGCCTGTCCAGTCTGCTGTTCCGCCGCAACTCCACCAGCGGCGCAGTGGAAGTCCTGCCGCGCAAGGGCCAGAGCGTCGAGCTCAACGCGGCCCTGCACGCCAACTAGCGGCGTTCCCACGCCACCGCCATGTCCAGGGCAGCGCGCACACGCCGGAGACGAAGCCTGGTCAGCCTGATCGTCCTGCTGGCCTTGGTCGGCGTCGCGGTCTACTTCGCCGCCACCGCCATAGACCGGAGCCAAACCTTGGTCAGGGAGCGGTGCACCGCCGTCGTTGGGTCAGAGAGCTTTGAACTGGCACCGGACCAAGCCGCGAACGCCGCGCTGATCTCCGGAGTCTCCATTGAGCGCGGGCTGCCTGCCCGGGCAGCGTCGATTGCCCTCGCGACGGCCATCCAGGAGTCCAAGCTCCGCAATATTGACTATGGCGACACGGCCGGCCCCGACTCCCGCGGATTGTTCCAGCAGCGGCCGTCGCAAGGCTGGGGCACCGAACAGCAGGTTCAGGACCCGGTGTATGCGGCGAACAAGTTTTATGAGGTGCTCGAACAGATTCCAGACTATGAGTCGCTGCCGGTGACCGACGCCGCCCAGAGGGTCCAACGCAGCGCCTACCCCATGGCCTACGCGGACCACGAGGCCGAAGCCAGGGCCTTCGCCTCGGCACTGACCGGCCACTCCCCCGCCGCCCTGAACTGCGTGCTGAAGGACGCGGAGACGACCGGCGACCCGACTGCGGTGCTGTCACAGCTGGCTGCCGTGCATCCGGGCTTGGAGATGGCCGTCGCCGGGCGGGAACTCCGGGTGGCCGCCGCCGATCAGCGGGGATGGGCCGTTGCCCAGTGGGCGGTCGCGTCCGCGAAGCACCTCGGCCTTGAATCGGTGGCCTATGCGGGCTTGAGCTGGCAGCGGGACGAGGGCGCGTGGGTCGCCGCCGACACCGACACCGGCTACGTGGTGATGACGGTGGCGCAGGGCACCGGGGCCTGAACCGTTCGATCGGAGCTAAACCATCAGCTCCACGATCGGCTGAACGAAGCTGCGGAAGGTGGTCTCGTCGTCCATCAGCGTCTGGGACATCAGGATGCGGTCCGGCTCCACGAACCAGGCGCGGGGCTCGCACAGCGGCAGTTCGATCAACTTCAACTCGAAGGACCGCGCCGCGCGGCCCAGTTCCATCTCCCGGTCTTGGATCAGTTCGCGGATCAGCCCTGACCTGCCTTTGGCTTCACGCTCCTGCGCCAACTTTCCATACTCGGCCATCCTGGCCCGGGACCAGCTCATCGCTGCGCCGAAGTGGGCTTGAAGGAGCCGCTGCAAGGCCGGGCTGTCGGCAAAGGCGGGAAACGATGGCGGAGTCAGCTTGGCGGCGTTTCCCGGCCGCTCCCGGACCAGGTCCTCCCACCACTGCTCCCACTCGCCCCGCAACGCCGAGGGACCACCGACGTGCGCGGTCAGTTGGCGTGGATCGGCGGTGCGGACCGTGGGCAACACCGGTGAGACCGCAGGCGATCCGGCTCCGGCAAGGTCGGCAACGTCTCGAAGATACAGGGCCAGCAGCATATGCCCTGAGGTGTCGGCGGTAACCCGCCACCCCGGTCCACCTGTGTGGTGCATCCGGTCCGCATCCTTTCGCTGGTCTTGGCGAGAGCAGCGCAGCCGAGGTGCTCCCGCTGCGGTCTATTGCACGGGATCCTGCTGCTGCCGGTAGCTCAACTCTAGACCTTGCGGTCCAGCCCCTCCACTGGGCCGGGCAGTGGACACGTCCGGGGAAACCGGGGCCAGCTACTAAGCTGATAGGCATGAGAATTCTGGTCACCGGAGGAACCGGCTTCATCGGCTCGCACACCACCCTCGCCCTGCTGGAGGCTGGCCATGACGTAGTGGTACTCGACAATCTGGCCAACTCCAGTGCGGAATCGCTGCGCCGGGTCCAGCAGCTCTCCGGCAGGGAAGCACGGTTCTACCAGGCCGATCTCCTGGATGAGCCCGCGTTGGACCGCGTGTTGGGGACCGAAAGCGTGGACGCGGTGATCCACTTCGCCGGGCTGAAGGCGGTGGGCGAGTCCGTCGAGAAACCGCTGCACTATTACCACAACAACGTCGGCGGAACGCTGAACCTGCTCCGGGCGATGGATGCCCACAACGTGCGCACGATTGTCTTCAGCTCCTCTGCTACCGTCTACGGTTCCACCGAGGAAGTCCCGTTGACCGAGAAGTTGCCGCTGGACGCGATCAACCCCTACGGCCGGACCAAGGAGCAGATCGAGGACATCCTGTCCGATCTGGGCGCCTCCGACCCGCGCTGGCACGTGGCCTTGCTGCGCTACTTCAATCCGGTGGGCGCCCATGAGTCGGGACAGATCGGCGAAGATCCGACCGGCGTACCGAACAACCTGCTGCCGTTCGTGGCCCAGGTGGCCGTGGGCCGGCGGGACAAGGTCCGGGTGTTCGGCAGCGATTACCCGACGCCGGATGGCACCGGCGTGCGCGACTACATCCACGTGATGGACCTGGCCGCCGGGCATCTGGCCGCGCTGGACTTCATCGCGCAACGGTCCGGAGTGCGCCGCTGGAACCTGGGCACCGGCAAGGGATCCTCCGTGCTGGAGGTCCTCGCCGCGTTCGGCAAGGCCGCCGGGTTCGAGATCCCCTACGAGCTGACCGACCGGCGCCCCGGCGACGCCGCGGTCAGCTACGCCGATCCCTCTGCCGCGCTGGCCGAACTGGGCTGGTCCGCCGTGAAGACGCTGGAGCAGATGTGCGAGGACCATTGGCGCTGGCAGAAGAACAACCCGAACGGCTACGCCGGCTAGACCGGTTGATGGAGCCGGACGGCTAATCGCGTCGATGATCCCGCCTGAAGCAAAACGAACGGCCCCTGGATTGCTCCAGGGGCCGTTCGGCGTTGAGGCGGGGCTCCGCCGTCGTTATTTGGGTGTTTAGCGGGCCGGGTACTGGCGCTCCTGGGCGCCCGTGTACAGCTGCCGCGGGCGGCCGATCTTGGTCTGCGGATCCTTGATCATCTCGCGCCACTGGGCAATCCAGCCCGGCAGGCGGCCGATCGCGAACAGCACGGTGAACATCTTCTCCGGGAAGCCCATGGCCTTGTAGATCAGGCCGGTGTAGAAGTCCACGTTCGGGTACAGCTTGCGCTCAATGAAGTAATCATCCGCCAGCGCCTTCTCTTCCAGCCGCATGGCGATGTCCAGCAGCTCATCGTTGCCACCGAGCTTGCCCAGGATCTCGTGCGCCGTGGCTTTCACCAGGCGGGCGCGCGGATCGTAGTTCTTGTAGACGCGGTGCCCGAAGCCCATCAGGCGCACGCCGGCTTCCTTGTTCTTGACCTTCTCCATGAACTGCTCCGGCTCCTGGCCGCTGGCCTGGATCTGGCGGAGCATGTTCAGCACGGCCTCGTTGGCGCCGCCGTGCAGCGGCCCGAACAGGGCGTTGATGCCCGCGGAGACGGATGCGAACATGTTGGCGTTCGAGCTGCCCACCAGGCGCACGGTGGACGTGGAGCAGTTCTGTTCGTGGTCTGCGTGCAGGATCAGCAGCAGGTCCAGCGCCTTGACCACGGTCGGGTCCAGCTCGTAGGGCTCGGCCGGCAGGCCGAAGCTGAGCCGCAGGTAGTTCTCCACCAGGTTCATCGAGTTGTCCGGGTACAACAGCGCCTGGCCGATGGACTTCTTGTGCGCGTAGGCGGCGATCACCGGCAGCTTGGCCATCAGGCGGATGGTGGACAGTTCCACCTGCTCGTCATCAAACGGATCCAGCGAGTCCTGGTAGAAGGTGGACAGGGCGCTGACCGCGGAGGACAGCACCGGCATCGGGTGCGCATCGCGCGGGAACCCGCCGAAGAAGCCCTTGAGCTCCTCATGCAGCAGCGTGTGGCGGCGGATCTTGTGGTCAAAGGTTTCCAGCTCCGTGGGAGTCGGCAGCTCACCGTAGATCAGCAGGTAGGACACTTCCAGGAAGGACGAGTGCTCGGCAAGCTGCTCGATCGGGTAGCCGCGGTAGCGGAGCACGCCGGCGTCGCCGTCGATGTACGTAATGGCGGAGGTGGTCGCCGCGGTGTTCATGAACCCCGGGTCGAAGGTGACCGCGCCCGTCTGCTTCAGCAGTTTGGATACGTCATAACCGTCATTGCCTTCGGCGGCCTTGAGCCGCGGAAGTTCGAGTTCGCCGCCGGCAAAGTGCAGCGTGGCACCGGTCTGCTCAGTCATTGAGTCCCCTTCAGGAGGTTTGGAAGCTAACGGCACGCCGGGCGCTTGTGGCTCTGAGCATGCACATACTCGGGTAAAACGCTACCCGTACAGTCACCGATATATCTAATCCGCGACTCACATTTTTGTTCGTATCCACAGTCAGCGGCCACCTTCGCGGGGTCAGGTAAGCCGTTCGACGGCGGCGTCGATCCGCTCATCTGTGCCGGTCAGCGCCACCCGCACGAAGCCGTTTCCGGCGTCGCCGTAAAACACCCCGGGTCCGATCACGATGCCCAGTTCGGCAAAGCGGCCCACGGTTGTCCAGGTATCTTCACCGGCAGTTCCCCACAGATACAGCCCGGCCTCGGAATGGTGGACCTCCAGGCCGAACTTCTCCAGCGCCGGCAGCAGCCGCTCCCGCCGGCCCCGGTACAGGTTCTTTTGCTCCTGCACGTGGGCGTCGTCCTGCAGCGCCGCACGCATCGCGGCTTGCACCGGGAACGGCACGATCATGCCGGCGTGCTTGCGGCTGTTGATCAGGTTGCGCATCAGCTCCGGGTCCCCGGCCAGGAAGGCCGCCCGGTAGCCGGCGAGGTTCGATTGCTTGCTGAGCGAATACGTGCACAACAGGCCCTCGTGCGAGCCCTGCGCCACCGCCGGATCCAGCACGCTGGGCACGGTGTGCCCGCCGCGCGCGGTGTCCCAGCTCCCCCAGCCCAGTTCCGCATAGCATTCGTCGGAGGCGACGACGGCGCCCAGCTTCCGGGCGTCCTCCACCAGGGCGCGCAGTTCGTCCCGGTCCCGGACTATGCCGGTGGGGTTCCCGGGCGAGTTGACCCACACCAGCTTCACCCGGCTCCGGGTCTGCGCGTCCAGGTCCGCCAGGCTGTCGGCGGCCACCGGGGTGGCGCCGGCCAGGATGGCGCCCATGTCGTACGTGGGATACGCGACGACGGGCCGCACCACCACGTCGCCCTCGCCGAGGCCCAGCAGCGTGGGCAACCAGGCGACCAGTTCCTTGGAACCGACGGTGGGCATGACCGCCGCCGGGTCCAGGCCGGGAACATTGCGGCGGCGGGCAAACCAGTCGGCTATCGCCTCACGCAGTTCGGCGGTGCCGTGCGTGGTCGGATAGCCCGGGGCGTCGGCGGCATCGGTCAGTGCCTGGCGGATCACGGCCGGGGTCGAGTCGACCGGGGTGCCGATGGACAGGTTCACGGGGCCGCCGGGATGCTCTGCCGCCTTCTGCGCGTACGGCGCCATGGCATCCCACGGGTACTCCGGCAGCTGGAGGCCGAAAGAACTCATCGAGTTCAGTCTTGGTTCTGCGGCGGCAGCGCGGCGATCAGCGGGTGGTCCTTGTGGGTGTTGCCCAGCTTGGCAGCACCGCCCGGGGAGCCCAGATCGTCGAAGAACTCCACGTTGGCCTTGTAGTAGTCGGCCCACTCCTCGGGAGTGTCGTCCTCGTAGTAGATTGCTTCCACCGGGCACACCGGTTCGCACGCACCGCAGTCGACGCATTCATCCGGATGGATGTACAGGGACCGTTCACCTTCATAGATACAGTCCACCGGGCATTCTTCAATACATGCCTTGTCTTTTACATCCACGCACGGCTGTGCGATTACGTACGTCACGTCCGTCAGCACCTTTCTGAACAGTTAGCCCCAAGCGTATCGCTTGGGACCATTATCTCCCCAGCCGGAGGCCGCTCCCCCTAGGATGGTCACGTGATACCCGCTACTCCCTCAGCTCCTGTCGCGTTCCTCGCCTCGGCCGCGCCCGGGACGCGGGTGGTGGTCCGCTACCGGATAGAGGGCGGGTTGACGGACGCGCTCGGTGAACTGCTGGCCGCGGATGCCGAGACCTGCACGGTCAGGACGGCGCGGCGCGGCGACGTCGTGGTTCAACTGTCCGCGGTGACCGCTGCGAAGCAGGTTCCGCCCGCCCCGCCGCGGCGAGGTCCCCGGGCCGGCCGCCAGCCGTCGTAGCTGTCCGGCGGTTGGCACAGAGGCCAGCGGGCACCATGCTTCCCGCGGCGCGAAAGGTTCGACTTCCACGGTGGCTGTGACGGGCCTGCGGGACCAGAGGCTCGCTCCCGCCACCGGGCCGGTCAGCGATTGGGGAAAGTCAATCATTCTGCCGCCGGTGTCGTATGCTGGATTCATGCCTACGGATCAGGACCTGCAAGCCACCGGGCGGGCGCTCAGCTCACCGGTCAGGCTGCGTATTCTCCGGCTCTGCCTGCACCGGTCCCGGACCAACAAGGAGATCGCGGAACTGCTCGGGCTGAATCCGGCCACGTCGCTGCACCATGTGCGCACGCTGCTCAACACCGGCTTCTTGGAGGCCGAGGAACCCCGCAAGGGCAATCGGGGAGCCAAGGAAGTCCCCTACCGCTCCACCCGGATGTCCTGGGGCGCCAAGATGCCGGATGCGGCACCGGTGCTGGTGGAGACCTTCCTGCAGGAGATCGAGGGCCTGGCCCCGGACGAGATCGAAACAACGCGGATGGGCATCAAGCTCAACGACGCGCACCGCCAGGAGATGCTGGCGAAGATCCGCGCAATCTTTGAGGAATACGCGCTGCTGCCCGCCGACGAGGACGGGACCGCTACCTCAATCTTCCTGGCCCACCATCTGGACCGAACGGCCAACTGACCGCCCTCGCGCCCTACTGACAACCTGTCGCACCGTACTGTCCGCCCCGCCGGCGCACGGGATCAGGCTTTGCCCGGATGGATCAGGCCTTGGCCCGCCGCGGTTTGAGTGCCCAGATGCAGACCAGCATCGCCGCAAGCGTGGCCGGGACCAACCCGATCATCCAGATCCGGCCGGCCACGGCAATCGGCAATTCCACCGCAGCGGACGTCCCCGTGACAATCAGCGGCTCGGTCCCCGGCGCCAAGGCCATCAGGCCAACGAGGACATACGAGAGAACGCCGGTCAGCCCGGCTATCAGCACATTGCGCGCCTTGAGTCCGGCCCAGACCATCACCGCCAGGGCGAACAGCAGGGCCGCTGCGGCCCCCCACGGATAGCTGGCGTGCTGGGCATAGAGAATCTGTGAGTGCAGGGCGGTCCCCGCGACCGCCGTCACGACCGCGCCGAAGACTGCGGTGCCCCAGCCTTGGAAAGGGGGACGCCGCCGTCGTGCTTCACGCGGTTCCGGCGCCGCTGCGGATGGGTCAATCCCGCCGGCTGGGTTAAAGCGGAAGGCAACCCGCCGTGGTCTCCGGCGGGTTGCCTCTGCTCTGTCATACGGTCCAGTTTATGCCCTGGCGCGCGCACGGGCGGCCTTGAGCCGCTCGTTCGCATCCAGGACCAGCTTGCGGATGCGGATCGCCTCCGGAGTGACCTCGACACACTCGTCCTCGCGGGCGAATTCGAGGGACTCTTCCAGCGTGAGGTTCCGCGGCGGGGTCAGGTTCTCGAAGCTGTCGGAGGAAGCGGCACGCATGTTGGTGAGCTTCTTTTCCTTGGTGATGTTCACGTCCATGTCATCGGCGCGCGAGTTCTCGCCGACGATCATGCCTTCGTACACCTCCGAGGTGGGCTGCACGAAGAAGGAGCCGCGCTCCTGCAGGTTGATCATCGCGAAGGGCGTGACCACGCCGGACCGATCGGCCACCATCGAGCCGTTCGTGCGGTACTCGATCGGCCCGGCCCAGGGCTCGTAACCCTCGGAAATGGAGGCGGCGATGCCGGCGCCCCGGGTTTCGGTCATGAAGCGGGTGCGGAAGCCGATCAGGCCGCGGGCCGGAACAATGAATTCCATCCGGACCCAACCGGTGCCGTGGTTGGCCATGTTGACCATCCGGCCCTTGCGGGCGGCCAGCAACTGGGTCACCGCGCCGAGGTACTCTTCGGGCACGTCGATGGTCATGTGCTCCATCGGTTCGTGGACCTTGCCGTCGATCGTCTTGGTGACCACCTGCGGCTTGCCCACGGTCAGCTCGAAACCTTCGCGGCGCATCTGCTCCACCAGGATGGCCAGTGCCAGCTCGCCGCGGCCCTGGACCTCCCAGGCATCCGGGCGCTCCGTCGGAAGCACCTTCAGCGAGACGTTGCCCACCAGTTCTTTGTCCAGCCGGTCCTTGACCTGGCGGGCGGTCACCTTGGCACCCTTGACCCTGCCGGCCAGCGGCGAGGTGTTGATGCCGATGGTCATCGAGATGGCCGGATCGTCCACCTTGATGAGCGGCAGCGGCTGCGGGTTCTCGGCGTCGGTCAGGGTCTCACCGATGGTGATGTCCTCGATGCCGGCGACGGCGACAATCTCGCCCGGGCCGGCGGATTCCGCCGGAACACGCGAGAGGCCCTTGGTGGCCAGCAGTTCGGAAATCCGAACGTTCTTCAACTGGCCGTCCTGCCGGGCCCAGGCCACGGTCTGCCCCTTCTGCAGGGTGCCGTTGTGGATGCGCAGCAGCGCCAGACGGCCCAGGAACGGGGAAGCGTCAAGGTTGGTCACGTGGGCCTGCAGCACGCCGTCAGGATCGTAGGACGGGGCCGGCACGTGCTCCATGATGGTGGCGAACAGCGGCTCCAGGTCCTCGTCTTCCGGCAGGGTGCCGTCGGCGGGCTGGGTCAGCGAGGCGCGGCCGGCCTTGCCGGAGGCGTAGACCACGGGAACGTTGAGGACGGCATCCAGATCCAGATCGGGGACTTCGTCGGAAAGGTCGGAAGCCAGGCCCAGCAGCAGGTCCATCGCCTCGGCAACGACGGCGTCGATGCGGGCGTCCGGACGGTCGGTCTTGTTGACCACCAGGATGACGGGGAGCTTGGCGGCCAGCGCCTTGCGCAGCACAAAGCGGGTCTGCGGCAGCGGGCCCTCGGAAGCATCGACCAGCAGGACCACGCCGTCCACCATGGACAGGCCGCGCTCCACCTCGCCGCCGAAGTCGGCGTGGCCCGGGGTGTCGATCACGCTGATGGTGATGGTCTCGCCTTGGGCGGCCGGGCCGGAGTAGAACACGGTGGTGTTCTTGGCCAGGATGGTAATGCCCTTTTCACGTTCCAGTTCACCGGAGTCCATCACGCGCTCTTCGGTTTCGCCGTGGCTGGAGAAGGCACCGGTGTGCTTCAGCATGGCGTCCACGAGGGTGGTCTTCCCGTGGTCGACGTGGGCTACGATGGCGACGTTGCGAAGGTCGCTGCGAACGGCGCTCTGCGTCGATGCGGTGGTTTCAGACATGCGGGATTACTCTTCCGTGGATTACATGGAACCTGGGCCTAATATCGGACAGCCAGCGCCGTGCCCGGATGCGGGTAGGCACTCCATTGTAATCCGGCGTGCCACTGATGGCCTAACGGAGGCCGAAGCCGACGCCGATGACGGTGCCAAAAACCCCGCGTTACGCCCGGCTTGGGCTTGCTTCATCCGCCTCGATGATCAGAACGATAGCCCGGCCGGTGCGCTCAACTGACCGCACCGGCCGGGATCGGGCTGAACCCCTGCCCGTCGTTTCACCTTGGGCAGGGGCGCAACACTATGGATGGCGGAAATCCAGGGGTCCTCAGTCGCCGGCGGCCAGCAGCAGGGCCCGCAGCTCGCGGCGTTCGCGCTGCTTCTCGGGATCCGGCAACGGCACGGCGGCCAGCAGCCGCTGGGTGTACAGTTCCTGCGGGTTGCGCAGAATCTCGTCCCGGGTGCCCTGCTCAACGATCCGGCCGTGCCGCATGACGCAAATGCGGTCGGCCAGCACATCGATGACGGCCAGATCGTGCGTGACGAACAGGCAGGCGAACCCCAGTTCCTGCTGCAGATTCTGGAACAGCTCCAGCACCGTGGCCTGCACCGACACGTCCAGCGCGGACGTGGGTTCGTCCGCCACCATCAGCTTGGGCTCCAGCGACAGTGCCCGGGCGATGCCCACGCGCTGCTTCTGGCCGCCGGAGAGTTCGTGCGGATAACGGTTGCGGTAGGCCCGCGGCAGCTCCACCTGGTCCAGCAGCGCCTCAATCCGCCGCTGCAGGGCGCCCCCCTTGGCGACGCCGGCCAAGTACATGGGTTCGCCGATGCTCTCGCCAATCGGCAGCCGGGGGTTCAGCGAGGACGACGGGTCCTGGAACACCATGCCCACCTGGCGGCGCAGCGCGTGCAATTGCTTGGGCCGCGCGCCGGCGATTTCCTGCCCGACCACGCGCAGCGAGCCCTCGGCGACGGGCAGCAGCCCGACGGCGGCGCGCCCGATGGTCGTTTTGCCCGAGCCCGACTCCCCCACCAGACCAACAACCTGGCCTGGGTAGATGGACAGGTTGGCGCCTTCTACTGCCCGGAACGCCGGGACACGCCCCTGCTTCGGGTATTCGATGGCCACGTTGGCCAGTTCAAGCACGGCCTCGCCTCTGGCTGCTTCGTGGAGTGAACGTGCCAGGGCTTCCGCATTCTCGCGTTCGCGCCGTTCCAGCTCGGTCTCGTTGATGCTGAGCGAGGCGCCGGTTGCCGAGGCCAAGGCGGCCGTGATGTCCACTTCGACGTCGTCGGCGGAGCCGCCGCCCAAGTGCGGCACGGCGGCCAGCAGGGCCTGCGTGTATTCATGCCGCGGATTGTTGAAAATCTCCACCGCGGTTCCGGTTTCCACGATCCGGCCGCGCCGCATCACGGCGATCTTGTCCGCCAGGTCCGCCACCACGCCCATGTCGTGCGTGATCAGCACGATGGCGCTGTCCAGCTTGTTGCGCAAATTGCGCATCAAGTCGAGGATTTCGGCCTGTACGGTGACGTCCAGTGCGGTGGTGGGTTCATCGGCGATCAGCAGCTTGGGGTCGCAGGAAAGCGACTGGGCGATCATGGCGCGCTGCCGCTGGCCGCCGGAAAGCTGGTGCGGGTAGGACCGGAAGGCCTTTTCCGGGTCGGGCAGCTCGACCAGCTCCAGCATCCGCAGCGCCCGCTGCTTGGCTTCATCCGGCGAGATGGCGTTGTGCAACCGCAGCGTTTCAACGATCTGGAACCCGATGGTGTAGACGGGGTTCATTGCGGTCATGGGTTCCTGGAAAATCACCGCAACATCATTGCCGCGGACTTGCCGAAGCTTGGCGCTGCTCAGGCCCAGGATCTCGCGCCCGTTGAGCTTGACGCTCCCGGTGGCGCGGCTGTTGGACGGCAACAGGCCCAGCAGCGCCATGGAACTGGCGCTCTTGCCGGAACCGGATTCGCCCACGATGGCCAGGACCTCGCCGGCCTTGACGTCGTAGCTGAGGTTGATCGCGGCGGGCACCCATTCCTTGTCCACGCCGAAGTCCACGCTGAGGTTGGTGACCTCCAGGACGGGTGCTGAACTGCGAGCCGTCTCCACGCTTCCTACCGGCAGCGTCGGATCGATGATTTCAGTCATAGCTGGTCTTTCCCTTCCAACCTGTCGCAGTTGGTTGATGCTAGTGGAGAACTGGTGGCCAGTCCTGAAACTATGGGGGCATGACAACGTCTGCTGCTGCCAGTTCCACGGTCTTCCGTCCGCGCTCCGCGATCTGGTTCACCGGCGTCGTCTGGGCGATCGTGGCGGTCAGCCTGGTGTCCTCGGTGCTGACCCACGGGCCGGACAGCCTGCTCGGCTCCTGGCCGCTGCTGACCATCGCCTACGTGACGTGGTGGCTGGCCTGGTACCCCGCCGTCGTCATCGGCGACCACCAGGCGTGGTGCTGCGCAACCCGGTCCGGACGATCTCCGTGCCGTGGAACGCCTTGGTGACCGTGGACACCAAGTACGCTCTGACCCTGGTTACCCCGCGCGGGAAGTACAGCGCGTGGGCCGCCCCCGCACCCGGGATGTTCGGCGTCCACCGCGCCCGCACCGACCATGTCCAGGGCCTTCCGGAGACCACGTACGGGCCGGCGCAGTCGATCCGTCCCGGCGATCTCGCGAATTCCGATTCGGGGGCGGCTGCCTACCAGGTCCGGAAACGCTGGGCAGAACTTCTGGCCGCGGACAGGATCCGCATCGGCGAGGCGGACAGCGTCCCGGTGGGCCGGACACCGAATTGGGCCGTGCTCGCCGCCGGGACCGCACTGGTGGTGCTCAGCGTGCGTGACGCTGGCCAACTGAGCTGAACCTCGTCCGGCCGGGAAGACGTCGGATACGCATCTTAGACGCCCGTCGTCTGGGTGGTTCCGGTCTCGGGATGGGCGGAAACCGCAGCGGCCTTCGCCCGCTTGGCATTGAACTTCTTTTGCCGCGGGTCGAACGCGTCGCGCAGCCCATCGCCGATGAAGTTGATGCAGAGGCAGATCGCCACAATGAACAGACCCGGCCACCAGAACAGCCACGGACGGGTTTGGAACGCTTCCTGGTTCTGGCTGATCAGCGAGCCCAGCGACACGTCCGGCGCCTTCACCCCCATCCCGATGTAGGACAGGCTGGTCTCCAGCAGGATCGCCGCAGACATGCTCAGGGTCACCGAGACGATAATGACGCCGACGGCGTTCGGCAGGATGTGCTTGAAGATGATGCGCGCGTTGGATGCGCCGGCGATCCGTGCAGCGTCGACGAATTCCCGCTCACGCAGGGACAGGAATTCGGCGCGCACCAAGCGCGCCAGCCCGGTCCACACGACGGCGCCGACGAACAGGCCCAGGAAGTACGGCTGGACATCGGCGCCTACCGCGCGACCGGCCACCTGGCCCATCACGGCCGCGATGATGATCAGCGGGATCACGATCACGACGTCGGTCAGCCGCATCAGCACGGCTTCAATCCAGCCGCGGAAGTAGCCCGACAGCGCCCCGACCACGACGCCGATGGCCCCGCCCACCAGGCCGATGAGGAACATGACGGCGACCGAAATCTGGACACCGCGCATGGTCTGGGCAAAAGTGTCGCGGCCCAACCGGTCCTGGCCGAACGGGTGCTCGCCCAGGCCCAAGGGGAACAGCTGCAGCGTGGGGCGGCCGCCATTGACCAGGTCGTTGACGCCGTTGTGCGTGTACTTCCACCAGCCCGGCAGGCCGAACATTCCGCTCGATGAATAGGCGATCAGCAGGATCAGGGCGAAAACCACCAAGCTGATCACGGCGGCGGTGTTACCGAGGAAGCGCCGGCGGACAATCTGGCCCTGGCTCAAGCCCGCCTTGTTCTCGTCGGTTGCGGCAACGGGCTTCGTTGACGTGGTGCTCATGCCTTTACCCTCACTCGCGGATCAAGCGCGGAGTAGACCAGGTCCGCGACTAGGTTGAACAGTCAAGGCCAGAATGCCGGTGATCAGGAAGACGCCCATCACCGGATTCGGATCGGTCCGATCCAAGGACTGGACGAACAGCTGGCCCATGCCGGCAAACGCGAACACCTGCTCGGTAATCACGGCACCGCCAATCAAACCGCCGATGTCGAAAGCGACGATCGTGGCGATCGGGATCAGCGCGTTGCGGAAGGCGTGGCGCATGACCACTGTCCTTTCGTTCAATCCCTTGGCCCTGGCGGTGCGGATGTAGTCCATGTTCATGATTTCCAGCATGGAGGAGCGGGCGTAGCGGCTGTACGACGCCAGCGAGATCAGCAGCAGTGCCACGGTCGGCAGCAGCAGGTGGGTGAAGGTATCCAGCCCGTGGACCCAGAAGTCTCCCTGCAGGTTCGGCGTCTCGGAGCCGATGGTGGCGATGGGCCGCCCGTTGATTCTGCCGTTGTTGAAGTACGCGGGCCAGGCCTGCATGTACCGGTCCAGCAGGATGAGGCCACCGACCAGGAAAGCGGTCATCGCGGCGGCGTTCATGTTTTGGCGACGGTCGTAACCGCCCATCAGCCAGCCGACGGCCAAGTCCGACCAAGACGGTGGCAAGGGCCAGCAAGAAGACCATCAGTCCGGTGGCCTGCGCCAGCAGCGGTTGGATCGGGAAGTAAATGACGGTGCCGATGCCCACCGTGATCAGCGCAGCATAGAGGGCCTTGCGGTTCTTCAAGCCGGCGGCCAGCAACGTGATGCCGAAGGCGATCGCGATGCCGCTGATGACGATGACGACCAAGCCGAGACCCGGTGTCTTGAACCACTGGGTCACGGACAGCCCCCACATCACCGCCGCGGCCAGCAGGAAGCCGATGCCTGCCATCCCCAGTTTCCTCAGGTAACTTCCCTTGGCACAGACGTACCACACGGCAGCACTGACTATGCCGATGATCAGAATTGATGAAACCGGAATGTGTGGATCCCGAAGGAAATTGTTGAAACCGATGGCACCAAATTCCTTCAGCAGCACGGCGACCCAGAACACCGGAAGCGAAAAGAAGAGGAACGCCATGAAGGTCACGCCGTAGTCCAGCCCGCTGTATTGGCGCAGCGCCGTCACGATGCCGAGCGAAACGCCGATGACGATGGCGAGAACAGCCGAAGCGGTCACCAGCAGAATCGTCATTCCCATGGCGCGGCCAAGGGCCTCGGTGACCGGTTGGCCGTTCAGCGCATAACCCAAGTCGCACTGCCCGACGAAGGGAACGACGCACTTGGCCGCGCCGGCCAGCCAGCCGAAGTACCGGATCGGGGCCGGCGTACCGAGGTCCAGGAGCGCGATCCGCTGCTGGATCAACTGCTCTTTGTTGGGCGAATTGCTTTCGCGCAGGTCATGAAGGGGGTCACCTGACAGGGCTGTCAATTGGTAGACCAGGAAGGAGGCACCCAGGAGAATAAGCACGGCAGTAAAAAGCCGCCGCACAATGTAGGTCACCATAGCGTTTTTCAACCTCGCTGATGTGGTTCTGGAAGTCTTGTGGATCCCTCGGTGTCACAAATGAGCGTAATGCAGTCGCAGGCTGGCGACTATTGGGAAAACCCAACTACTTGTGGCAGGAAATGGATCATAAAAGCTGCAAGACGTCGGGACCGAGGTATTCAGGGTCCCGACGCCTTGCATGCTTTTGCCTAGGATCAGGCTTGAAGGTTACTTAACCTTCCACTCCCAGAAGTTCCAGAAGACGCCTGTCTGGTTCGGCTGGTACTTCACGCCCTCGATGCGGTCGCTGTTGTACGCATCAAGGCCCACGGACTGGAACAGCGGGAGTCCGTAGAAGGAATCCCAGACATGCTTGTCGATCTGGGTAACGAGCTTGTCCTGTTCCGCCGCGTCGGTGGTCACGATCAACTCGTCCATCAGCTTGTCGGCTGCCGGCTCCGAGAAGCCATTGAAGTTGGAGCCCGCGTCGGTCTTGAAGATCTGCGGAACGCCGGAGACGCCCACGCCAGGCGAGGTCCAGCCGAAGATCGTCGCGTCGTAGGTTCCGTTGCCCAACGCAGCACCCCAGTCGGAGGCGCCCAAACCGCCGTCGACAATCTTGAAGCCTGCCTTCTCGGCGGATTCCTGGATCAGCGCGTAGGCGTCGGCGCGGTTGGGGTTGTCCTTGTTGTACATGATCCGGACTTCCGGCTTGGCGCCGGCCAGGAGCTTCTTGGCGCCCTCGATGTCCGCTTCGGTGTAGTTCCCGGAGCCGTTGCTGGCTGCGGAGGCCTCGTAGGCGTCCTGGGCCGGGACGAAGAACTGCGAGTCCAGCGGTGCGGCGTCCGCCTTGAGCGGCTTCACGATGCGGTCAACGATCGCCTGGCGGGGAATGGCCTTCATGAAGGCCTCGCGGACGCTGGCTTCCTTGAACACACCCTTGTAGTTCAAGTCGATGTGGTCATAGGCGAGCTGGTCCTCGACGTCCACGGTGACGCCGGCGATGCCTTGCAGCAGTTCCACGGTGTCCGCCGAGGGCTGCGGGGCGATGATGTCCACCTCGCCGTTCTTCAGGGCGCTGACCTGGTCCGGGGCGGCACCGATGAAGCGGATGGTCACTTCATCAACCGACGGCTGCGGTCCGAAGGTGTAGGACTCATTGCGAACCAGGGTGATCGACTGATCCGGAGTAATCGAATCAACGACGAACGGGCCGCTGGAGAGGTAGAGCGACTCATCGGTGGGCAGCGACTTGGTATCGAAGCCCGTATTCCAGAAATCCGCGACGGCCTTCAGATCCTTGTTCTCCTTGGCCGGATCATCCGGGTTTCCGCGCTTCAAGCCCTGGATGAGGTCGACGAGGGCCTGCTCGTCGGCCAAGCCGGCCTTCTCGGCCAGTACGTGGGCCGGCAGTCCGATGCCGCCGTCATTGAGGCCGCCGAAAGCGATCTCCCAGTCAGCGAACGGCTTGGAGTAGGTCAGGGTGATCGAACGGCCGTCATCGCCGACCTCGGGCATCTCGGTCAGTCCCAGCCCGCTGGTGTCGCCGGCGAAGTCGAAGTAGCTGGTTCCGCTGGTGACGTTGCCTTCTTCGTCCGTCTTGGCGTCGTTGGCATAGCCTGATTCGACCAGCCAGTTCAGCAGCAGGTCGCCGGCGTCAACGGCATTGCCGTCCGACCATTTCGCGCCTTCGTTCACGGTGTACTTCACCACGAGCGGGTCATCGGAGACCTTCTCGTACTTTCCGAATTCTTCGTTCCGGACCACCTTGAGCTGATTGTCAACGTAGTAGAAACCGCCGTGCGTCATGTAGGCGATTTTGCCGTTGATGTCGACATTGCCCGTGGCGGAATCCGAGTTGAATGAGCTAAAAGCGTTGGTCTCAGCGACGCTGATTGAACCGCCGGCTGCGGCCGCGGTGGACTCGCCCGTGCCCTCGGGGGAATTTCCGCCACCCGAAGTCGCACAGGCGCTCAGGGCCAGGGCTGCAACAGCCGCGACACCGATAGCTTTGGAAGTACGTCCGAAACGCATTCCGCCTCCTTGTTTCTGTCTCTGAAAGGTCCCCGGCAGTGCTGCAGAGGACGGACATACACCCCGTCGCCTGAAGTTCAACGAGCTTCCCGCCGAACGTGGCATGTCTCACACGCATTAGAGCGTAAACCGGAACCCCCCGCGTTGGGTATAAAAACTTCGCTTCAGATCCGGTTGTTATCGAGATGCAACCTTATGGCCACGGCCCGTCTCCGCCGGAAACATGGCCGTCATAGTGGCGCAACAACGGAAACGGCCCGGAAACACGGGGAACCGGGCGCTTCGACCCGTGCCGCCGAAACCAGAAGACAGTTGCCTGAGACAAACTTTAGTTATCGGCTGCTAACTGAACCGTACCGGTTGCCGACGCCTTCGATTGGCGGTAATCGGCCTATTCCTCAGCCGGACGGAGGAGGGTGCGGTGGCCGGAGTCGAGGCGCCGGGTCCACCCCAGCTCATCGAGGTGTTCCAGCAGCGGGACGGCAACACGTCTGGTGGTGTCCAGACTCTGGCGGGCCTCACTGGTCGTGAAGGGCTGCGGCAGGCGGGCCAATGCACGCATGGCCATCGCCGGCGCTTGGGGAAGCAGGACCACGCCGCCCGCCAGCCGCAGCAGCCGGCCGCTGCGGCTGGCTGCGGCAAGTTCGCGGTCGCCCAGCCCCAGGTCCTTCAGGTCGTGGGCCTCCGGCGCGGCGAATGGCCGGGAGCTCAGGCCTCTCTCCACCGCGCGCACGGCCGCCTCCGCGGGTCCGAGGTCGCCGCGGGATCCCGGGAGGCGGATGAAGCCGCCGTCGTGCTCCAGACCCGCCTCGCGCACCACCGCGTCCAGCAATGCTGCGCCTTCGGGTCCCAGCAACTCCCGGGCAGCCCCGCGGGACAGGCCGGCCGACAGTGGGTCCGTCTCCGCAAGCTCCTGGACCGAGAGCCGCAGCCGCCGCTGCCAGGCTTCGAAGACCGGCTGATGCACCCACCAATCACCAAATGCCTGGACCTGGCCGGGGACCTTTCCGAGGGAAGCAACCCCCATCCGCCGCAAGTGGCTCACGCGGACCGCACCGCGGCGGACCACTTCGATCAGCGGGTCTCCATCGGGAGACATTACCGCGAGGTTTTGCGCCCGCTTGGCGCTGTCGCCCCGGCGTTTGAGGGCCGGCGGGTCGACGTCGAGGATTTGCACCCCCGCCAACACCGACCTGCTGTCCGTTGTCCGAAGCACCAATCGGTCCCCGAGCTCAAGCGGCAGTTGCCGATCGAAGGCGAGCCGGGCATGGTCGCCGTCGAACGAACGCAGCCGGCACGGCACGGCGGCGGTGCCGATATGAGCGACCAGCTCACGCGGCGCCTCGCCGAACGGCGTACCCATGGTCCGGCGCACGTCGATCGTGTCCACAACCGGCCAACTGTCCTCGGAGAGAAGGACGTCGCCGCGGTGCACGGCATCGGCGGGTACACCGGAGCGCAGATTGACTGCCACCCGGCTGGTTGGACCAGCCGAGGGAACCGCTTGATTGCGGCTGTGCAGGGCCCGAACAGACACCGTCCTGAGGTCGTGAGGGCCATACATCTGCAAACGGTCGCCACGGGTCAGGGTGCCCGCCGCCAGGGTCCCGGTGACCACTGTCCCGGCACCGCTGATGCTGAACGAACGGTCAATCCATAAGCGCACCCGCGCCGTGGGGTCGGGCCGCGGTACAGATTCCACCATCTGGTCCAGTACACGGCGCAGCTCATCGAGCCCGGTCCCGGCAACCGCGGACACGGTGACCGCCGGCGCGTTGTGCAGCCCGGTGCCGGCCAACTCGGCGCGCACCCGTGCGAGAACTTCGGCGGCCCGCTCCGGCGCGCGGTCGCTGCGGGTCAGCACCACTACCCCGTGGCTGATGCCAAACGCGGCGATGGCGTCGCGATGGTCGCTGGATTGTGCCTGCCACCCCTCGTCGACGGCGACGACGAAACACACCGCAGGGACGGGCCCGAGGCCGGCCAGCATGTTTCCTAGGAACCGCTCGTGACCCGGCACATCCACGAATGAAACGTCCCTGCCGGATGGAAGCCGGGTCCAGGCGAAGCCGAGGTCGATGGTCAGGCCCCGCCGCCTTTCTTCAGCCCAACGGTCGGGCTCCATTCCGGTGAGAGCCCGCACGAGGGTGCTCTTACCGTGGTCGACGTGTCCGGCGGTGGCCATCACGAACATCTCAGGAGCCTGCGGCTCTCGGCCCATCATGGACGTGCGCAAGTGCAGAACGAACGGCGGCAGCCAGCCGCTCGTCGTCGGCCTCCGGCACACAACGCAGGTCAATCAGGCAGGCGCCGCCGTGGACCCGTGGCAACACCACCGGGTCCCCCGTGCGCAGCGGGCGGGCGACCGGTTCGGGCAATTGGACAGCCCAGCCCGGCAGCGGGACCCCGGGCGCTCCCCCGCCGCCGACCCTTCCGTCATGCTCGACCACGCGGCCCCCGGCGGCGGCCGCCAAGCGTTCCGCACGCTCGCGCAGCCGGACCGGGTCGGCGTGCAGCGCAGCTGTCACCGGCGGTTGTTCCCCGATGACGGTCGCTTCCAAGGCGGCCAGCGTCAGCTTGTCCGCGCGCACCGCCCGCGCCAAGGGATGGCGGGTCAGCCGGGCCATCACTTCGGCACGGCCCAAGGCCAGTCCGGCTTGCGGGCCGCCCAGGAGTTTGTCCCCGCTGGCGATGACGACGTCGGCGCCAGCGGCCAGCGCGGTGGAGATGTCCGGTTCCGCAGGCAGCATCGGGTCCGGTGCGAGCAGGCCGCTGCCCAGATCCACAACCAGGGGGACCCGATGTTCGTCGGCCAGCGAGCGGAGCTGGCCGATGCCGACGCCCGAGGTAAAGCCGCTGACCCGGAAATTGCTGGGATGCACCTTGAGCAGGCAACCGGTTTGCGTGCCGATCGCCGCAGCGTAATCCGCCAGGTGCGTCCGGTTGGTGGTCCCCACTTCACGCAAGCGGGCGCCGGTCGATTCAATCAGCTCGGGAAGCCTGAACCCGGCCCCGATCTCGACGAGCTCACCGCGGCTGATCACCACTTCGCCGGCACCGGCGAGCGCGGTAGTGGCCAGCACCAAGGCCGCGGCGCCGTTGTTCACCACCAGTGCTTCTTCGGCAGCCGGACAGGCGTCCAGCAAAGCCTGCCGCGCACCGGCCCCGCGCCGTGATCGCCCACCGGTGGCCAAGTCCATTTCGACGTCGACATAACCGGCCGCCGCCAGCAACGCTTGACGGGCGGCGCCGGAGAGCGGAGCGCGTCCCAGATTCGTGTGGACGATGACGCCGGTGGCGTTGAGTACGGGCCTGAGCGAGGAGGCTGTGCGGGAAGCTACCGCGGCCAGGACCATCGCTTCGACGTCTGCCGGGGCAAGGTCGCCACGGCGCGCCTGTTCCTGCACGGCCCGCACGGTGGAACGGATCACGTCGTCGCCGAGCCGGCTGCGTGCATCGCGAACCTCTGGATGGGCGAGCAGTTGGTCGGTGCGCGGAATCTGCCGGCGCGGGTCCTCCTGGCCCACAGACCCTCCTTCCCCGCGTCACCATCAACTGCAGCGGCTGGCGGAAGCGGACGGGAATCGAACCCGCCAGACCGAGGTACTCGGTCTCACCGGTTTTGAAGACCGGGGGGCCCACCAGGACCCGGACGCCTCCATGAGCATGCTAACACCGCCCGTCGCTCCTATGCTGGACCCATGAAACCGATCACTGGCGTGATGGAAGAACCCGCGGAGGCCGTCCGGCTCACCACCTACGCGCACGGCGGAGGCTGTGCCTGCAAGATTCCGCCCGGTGAGCTCGAGGACGTTGTCCGCGGCTTGACCGGACAGGCCGGCCCCGGCGTCCTGGTTGGGCTCGACGATGGCGATGATGCGTCCGCCGTGCAGGTGGGTAAGGATCTCGCGGTGCTTTCGACGGCGGACTTCTTCACTCCAGTGGTGGACGATGCCTATGACTGGGGCCGGATTGCGGCGGCGAACGCCCTCTCCGATATCTATGCCATGGGCGGGCGTCCGATCAGCGCGATCAACCTGGTCGGTTGGCCCCGCGGCGTCCTGCCGATGGAACTGCTGACCGAAGTGCTGCGAGGCGGGCTGGATGTGGCCTCGGAGGCAGCGTGTCCGGTGACCGGCGGGCACTCGGTCGACGACCCCGAACCGAAGTACGGGATGGCGGTGACCGGCATCGCCGCGCCCGGGCAACTCATGCGCAATGACGCGGCCGAGCCGGGGCTGCCGATCACGCTCACCAAGCCGATTGGCCTGGGTCTGCTCAACAACCGGCACAAGCAGACCGGTGAGGTCTTCGACGAGGCGATCGCCGTGATGACCCAGTTGAACCGGGATGCCGCGGACGCAGCGTTGCGCAGTGGCGTCCGCGCAGCCACCGACGTCACCGGTTTCGGTTTACTCGGCCACCTCTACAAGATGTGCCGTGCGTCCCGGGTGGGTGCGGTGATCCACAGCGATGCGGTTCCCCTCATCGCCGGCGCACGGGAAGCGCTCCGGGATGGTTACATCTCCGGGGGCACCCGGCGCAACCTCGACTGGGTGCGCCCGCACCTGCGCGCGGGAGCAGGCATCACGGAAGATGACCTGCTGGTGCTCGCCGATGCGCAGACGTCGGGCGGCCTGCTCGTGGTCGGCGAGCTGCCGGGACACCCTGTCGTCGGGCAGACCGTTGCCGGGTCGGGGATTGAAGTGCTCTAGCCGGGCACCGGCTTATCCGGCGGTCGTGATCGAATCGTCGACGATGCCGGCTTTCCGCCGCGCCGCGAGCCGCCGCTTCTGCGGTTCGATCGTGTACCGGGGGTCCTCGGTCGAGCGGATGCCGGCGCGCAGGATTCCGAACCGGGTCAGCGCCGAGGCGGTCAGCAGTGCCAGGCCGCAGGCCACCGCCACCGGCCGGTGCCGGCCGCCGGCCAGGACCCCGATGCCGCCGGCCAGGGCCAGCCGCTGACTCCACCTGAGCATTCGCCCGGGGGCACCCTCGCGGAGGGGTTCGGCAGCCACCGGATCCATGCGCTGCTCCATCACCCGCATGGCGATCACATCAGCGGATACGCCCAGTGCCGCGAGCGCGCGGGCGGGCCCGGCTTCCTGGGCGGGCGTGGTGATCATGGCAAGACCGGCCGCGGCGAGGCTGGCGGAACCCACGAAGACGAAGGGCAGATCTTCGCGCGCCGCGTTCCAGGTCGGGTTGGCGGTGTCCGACAACAGAACGGCGGTGTAGGCGGAGAGCGGGGTTGCGAACAGGGCCGCCTCCACCCCGGCCGGCCCCTCCATCACGCGCAACATCCGGCGCAGCGGCCCCAGCGGGAGCCGTGATCCGGTCAGGCGGTCAAGCTCGGACGCGGCCGTGATTCCGACCCCGGCGCTGAACGCGGCGAGGATCCAGGAGCCAAGGCTCATCGGAGACGTGGGCTTGATGGTGCGCAGCATGTTGAGGAATCGTTCCGGCCGGCCCAGATCGGCCACCAGCGCAGCGGCACCGATCCCCACCGAGGCCAGGGCGGCCAGCCGGCTGTTGCGGCACAGCGTCGGCCTGCCCGTGAGCTGCCCGCCGAGTCCCAGCAGCGCCGAGCCGCCGGCCACGCCGCCCAGGAAGAGGTAAGCGCCGATCGGGTCGCCCCACGGCGGCGGTTTGACCACGGGCCGGCCGTAGTAGGAGGCGAATTCCGGTTCCGGCACCATCGGCATTTCGCCGGAGCCGTCCCCCGTTCCGGCGCGCCGCCGCTTGCCTCCCCGCCTGGACCGGCGGGGCGGTTCGGGCGGGCGGTAGTTGTCGAAGTCGGAGACGGTCAACGGCGGCCTCCAGCCAAGAAGGCCGCGGCGGTGGCCGCCAGCATGCCGGCCGCAGCGAGTCCCGCCCGCTTGAACATCCGCGGCAGGTCGGCGGTGGGCACGCGCGGATCCGGCGGCAGACCGTACACCTCGGGCTCATCCAGCAGCAGGAACACGGAGCCGGTGCCACCGACCCCGTCGCCGTCGTTGGCCCCGTAGAGGCGCGCCTCCGTCAGCCCCTGCGAATGCAGTTCGGCCACCCGCTGTTTCGCAGCGCCCACCATCTCCTCGCGCTCGCCGTACTTGATCGACGTCGTCGGGCAGGCCTGGGCACAAGCTGGCGTCTGGCCATCAACCATCCGGTCGTAACACAGCGTGCATTTCTGGGCGACGCCTACGTTGCGGGTCGGCGCCTGCTCCCCCGGGGTGAAGTCACGTTGTGCCTTCACCCCCGCCGTGCCATCGCTGCGCCGCTCGATGACGCCGAACGGGCAGCCTGCCACGCAGGTGCCGCACCCGTTGCAGACATCGTCCTGCACCACAACGGTGCCGTGCTCGGTGCGGAACAGTGCACCGGTCGGGCACACGTCGAGGCACCCGGCGTTGGTGCAGTGTTTGCACACATCGGAGGACATCAGCCACCTGAAATCGGGCGTTTCCGGCGGTGCCGTATCCGCGGCGGACGGCTCCCCCGCGGCGCCGGGGTTTCCCGGCGGCCCGATGCCAGGCATGCCGAGGCTGACGAGCGCCCGTCCGGAGTCGCGTGCCTTTTCGATGTGCTCGCGGTCCTGCTCGATGAAGGCGACATGGCGCCACGTGTCGGCTCCCAAGGCGCCGGTGTTGTCGTAGGAGGACTCGAGCAGTTCGTACTCCGAGTCGTGGGGGTTGCGGTTCCATTCCTTGCAGGCCACTTCACACGCTTTGCAGCCGATGCAAATCGAGGTGTCGGTGAAAAAGCCCTTGCGCGGGTGTCCCGTGTGCGGAATGTGGCCGGGAGCTTCGGTCAGCTTGTTCATTTAGCCTTCCCTCGTCGAGTCGTCGCCCAACGCGCGGTTGGGGTCGGTGACCTTGTCGGCGCCGGTCTCGGGCGTTACGCCAGCGCGGGCTTGATAGTCGGCAACCAGGGCCAGCAGTTCCGATCCCTGCGGCCGCCGCCCCGGACGGATGTCGCACGATCCGGCCTTGGACTCCTGGATCTGCACATTCGGATCCAGTGTCACCCCCAACAAGTCGTTGGCCGCGTCGCCGCTGACGACGGCGTCACCGCCGACTCCCCAGTGGTAAGGCAGACCGATCTGGTGCATCGTGCGGCCGCCCACCACCAACGGGCGCACCCGTTCGGTGACCAGCACCCTGGCCTCGATGGCTGCCCGGGGCGAGACGATTGTGGCCCATCCGTAAGGTTCCAAGCCACGTTCGGCCGCCAATTCCGGGGACACCTCGCAGAACATCTCCGGCTGAAGTTCAGCGAGGTACGGCAGCCACCGGCTCATCCCGCCGGCCGTATGGTGTTCTGTCAGTCGGTAGGTGGTGAAGACGTAAGGATAGATATCCGCCCCATGCTCGCCGGCACTGGGCGCACTGAGGTTGTCTTCGCGCGGATAGACCAGTCGGGCGGGGTTCTGCTGCTGCCGGTAGAGCGGGTTGGCCACCGGGGATTCCTGCGGCTCATAGTGGGTCGGCAGCGGCCCGTCCACCATGCCCTTCGGCGCGAACAGCCATCCCTTGCCATCGGCTTGCATGATGAAGGGGTCGTCCCCCGCCAGCGCGGCCGGACCGCCCACGGGCTAGATCCGGACGGCTTCCCGGAGCACGGTCCACGGGGAAATCGGGGACGTCCTCACCGGTCCACCGGTTCTGCTCCTGGTCCCACCAAATGTACTTCTTGCGGTCGCTCCACGGCTTGCCCTCGGGGTCCGCCGAGGCACGGTTGTAGAGGATGCGGCGGTTGGCCGGCCAGGCCCAGCCCCATTCGGGGGCGACTGGCCCTTGTTCCTGGCCGGGCTTCCGGTCCGCGGCGTGGTTAATCCCGTCCGCGTAGACGCCGGTATAGATCCAGCAACCGCCCGTCCGTCGAGCCGTCGGCGCGCATCTCGGTGTATGACGAGAGGGGCTGGCCGGCTTTGGGACCGGTGAGATGGCGGCCGTTGATCTCGGCGAGCACCGCTTCGCCGTCAGGCTCGCCGTGTTCGTCGGTGGGATAGTCCCAGGTCAGGTCCAGCAACGGCCGGTCCCGTTCATCGGTCGAATCCGCCAGCTTGGCGCGGAGCCGCTTGCCCAGCTCGTAGAAGAACTGCAGTTCGCTCTGGCAGTCACCCGGCGGCCGGATCGCCTGATGCCGCCATTGCAGCAGCCGCTGGGTCTGGGTGAAGGAACCGGCCTTTTCCACGTGGGTCGCGGCCGGCAGGAAGAAGACCTCGGTGCCGATGTCCTCGGTGCGCAGCTCGCCCGAGGCAATCTCCGGGCCGTCCTTCCACCACGTGGCCGACTCGATGAGGTTGAGGTCGCGCACCACCAGCCACTTCAAATGGGACATGCCAAGCCGCTGCATCCGGCCATTTGCGGACCCGATGGCAGGGTTCTGGCCAAAGACGAAGTAGCCCTCCACCTCGTCATCGAGCATGCTCATCACGGTCTGGTACGTCCCGTGCGGGCCGTTGATCCGGGGCAGGTAGCCGTAGCCCCAATCCGAGTCTTCGTTGGCCGCGTCGCCCCACCACGCCTTGAGCAGGCTGATGGTGTAGGCATCGGCATCGGCCCAGAAGCCCTTTTGCTCCGGGGAGGCGATGCCTTCGCAGTATTCGCGCAGCGTCTCAATGCCGGCCTTCGGCATGGGGAGGTACCCGGGCAGCAGGTTGAACAGCGTGGGGATGTCGGTGGAACCTTGGATGCTGGCATGGCCCCGCAACGCCATGATTCCGCCGCCCGGCCGGCCCACATTTCCCAACAGGAGCTGCAGGATCGCCGCGGTGCGGATGTACTGCGCGCCCACCGTGTGCTGCGTCCAGCCGACGGCATACGCAAAGCAGGTGGTCCGCTCGCGGCCGGAGTTCTCCGTGACGGCCCGCGCGAGGTAGTCGAAGTCCTCGAGGGAAATGCCGCAAGCGTCCCTGACCATTTCCGGGGTGTAGCGCGAGTAGTGGCGCTTCAGGATCTGGAACACCGTGCGCGGGTGCTCAAGGGTCGGGTCCTGCTCGAACTCCGGACGCCCCAGGGGCGGGCCGCCGCTGCCGTATTGATCCCCGGCGGCCCGGGCGGCGGTATCCGCGCCGTGTTCGTGGCCGGGTTCCTGTCCGCTCGCTTCTTCTGCCTCTGATTTCCGCTCATAGGCCCAGGAAGCCAGACTGTAGTGGCCCGTTTCAGGATCGAATCCTGAAAACAGACCGTCCAGGTCCTCGGTGTCACGGAAGTCTTTGACCACCAGTGTTGCCGCGTTCGTATAGGCAAGAACGTATTCCTTGAACCACAGATCGTTGCTGAGCACATGGTTGATCAGGGCGCCCAGCAGGACGATGTCCGAACCGGCGCGGATCGGAACATGTTTGTCGGCCACCGCACTGGTGCGCGTGAACCTCGGATCCACATGGATGACCTTCGCGCCTCGCGCCTTGGCCTCCGTCACCCACTGATAGCCGACGGGATGGCATTCGGCCATGTTTGAACCCTGGATAACAATGCAGTCGGCATTGGCCATGTCCTGGAGCGATTGCGTCGCTCCGCCGCGTCCAAAGGAGGTTCCCAAACTGGGAACCGTGGCGGAGTGTCAAATGCGTGCTTGGTTTTCCAACTGGATGGCGCCCGCCGCGGTGAAGAGCTTCTTGATCAGATAGTTCTCTTCGTTGTCAAGGGTTGCCCCGCCCAAGCCGGCGATCCCCATGGTCCGCCGGAGCGGCCGGCCGTGCTCATCGTTTTGCTGCCAGTTGTTCCGGCGTGCTTCGAGGAACCTCTCGGCCACCATGTCGACGGCGGTGTCCAGGTCAAGGTGCTGCCAGTCCTTGGCATGTGGTGCCCTGTACAGCACCTGCGTCTGCCTGCTCGGCGCGTTGACCAACTGCTCGCTGGCGGATCCCTTGGGGCAGAGCCGGCCCCGCGAGATCGGCGAATCCGGGTCGCCTTCGATCTGGACGACCTTCTCGTCCTTGACGAAGACGCGCTGGCCGCATCCCACCGCGCAGTAGGGGCACACGCTTTGCACCACGCGGTCTGCGGTGGAGGTCCGGGGAGCGATGTCGCGGGTCCGCGGCGATGTTACGGCCTCGCCCCGCCCGAGTGAATCACTCGACCGGAGCTGCCGTACAACGGGCCACTCCAAATAGCTGAACCGCGACATGCGCCCACCCTAACCCAAACAGTGCACCGAGAACAGGGGTGCGGATGGTGGGAAGTCGGCTGCCGTGAACGTCCCGTCAACCGAGCTGGTGATAAGACGTTCAACGAGGACTTCAGCATCCGAGGGTGTCCAGTTCTGCCGTGCGTCGGGCCCGCGAAAACGAGTCACCGCCACCCCGAACGGTTATGCCGCTTTGATGGGTGTCTTGTCGCTGGAGGATGCCGCAGCCAAGTTTTCGCGGGCCAGGAAAGCGGAGAGTTCACCGATGGTGCTCATCAGCGGAGCGGGGAAGACGACGGTGGTGTTCTTGTCGACGCCGAGTTCGACCAAAGACTGCAGGTTCCGTAGCTGCAGGGCCAGCGGGTGGGCCATCATGGTGTCGGAGGCGTCCCCGAGGGCCGCTGCGGCGACGGCTTCGCCTTCGGCGGAGATGATCTTCGCCCTCTTTTCGCGTTCGGCTTCAGCCTGGCGGGCCATAGCGCGCTTCATGCTTTCCGGCAGCTGGATGTCCTTCAGCTCCACCAAGGTGACTTCTACTCCCCACTCGACGGTGAGCACGTCGAGGATTTCACGGATGTTGACGTTGATCCGTTCGGTCTCAGAAAGGGTCTGGTCCAAGGTGTGTTGGCCGACGACCTTCCGCAGGGTCGTCTGGGCGATCTGGTCGATGGCCGCGACCACGTTTTCGATCGCGACGACGGACTTTACCGGGTCGACCACCCGGTAGTAGGCGACCGCTGAGACATCTACGCTCACGTTGTCCCGGGTGATAATGCCCTGGGACTGGATGGGCATCGTCACGATCCGCAGGCTCACCATCTGCAGCCGGTCGATGACCGGGATGATCAGCCGCAGGCCGGGATCCCTGACTCCGGTGACCCGGCCGAGCCGGAAGAGCACGCCCTTCTCGTATTGGCGTACGATCCGGATCGCCATTTTCGCGGCGATGAGCAGCAGTACGACGACGACGATGACAACGATAACGACAATAGTGGTGGGGTCCATCAGGATCCCCTCCTGGTCTCCCTTTGAGCAGGACTTGCCGGGGCCGGGCCAGCACCGTGACAGGTGTCCTGCCCCTATTGTCCCATCAAACGGCGCAAAAGAGCCTTGACCCGTCGTTGGATCCGGTCCGAGCCGAACAGGCGGGAGCACGGTCGAGATCGCCACCGGAGTGCCGAAATTTCCAGCTGAAGGTCGGCAAACTATTCCCTGCGCGCACCGCGCGGTCCATACTCGAACACGTACAGGGCATCCGCTCGGCGGAGCCGCCCCTTGCGCAGGGTTCCGGCGGCAGATGCAGGCTCGAAGATCGGAGTCCGGCATGTCCATCTGGAGCGGTTCCCAATCCATCCTCAGGCGCAAGCCGATCACAGAGATGGTGGAAGAGAGCGGGGAAAGCCATCTTTCCAAAAGCCTGGGCCTATGGCAGCTGACCGCGATCGGCGTCGGCGGGATCATCGGCATCGGCATCTTCACCTTGGCTGGGCTGGTGGCCAACGGCGGCCCCGACGCGGAGCCGGTCGGCCCGGCGGTGCTCATTTCTTTCCTCATTGCCGGCCTGGCCAGCGCGGCGGCCGCACTGTCCTACGCGGAGTTCGCCGGCATGATTCCGTTTGCAGGCTCCGCCTATACCTATGGCTATGTGGCGCTGGGAGAGCTCATCGGCTGGTTCATCGGCTGGGACCTGCTGCTGGAATACACGGCAATCGTCGCCGTCGTCGCCATCGGCATCTCGGGCTATTTCAGCGCCTTTATGGAAGGCATCGGTATTCAAGTGCCGGCGTGGATGCAGGGCACCGGCGACACGGTCCAGGGCGGCGTGATCAACCTGCCGGCCATTCTGGTGTGCCTGCTGATTGCTTGGATCCTCAGCCGCGGGACCCGTACCTTCGGCCGGTTCGAAGTGATAGCTGTGGGGCTGAAGATCGCGTTGATCCTCTTCATCATCGGGCTGGGGTTTTTCTACGTGAACCCGGGCAACTACACCCCGTTCATGCCCTCCGGATTCGGTTCGGTGCTGGCCGGGGCGGCCACCGTCTTCTTCGCGGTCTTCGGCTATGACGCGATGAGTACCGCGGCGGAGGAATCCGTGGACGGCAAGAAGTACATGCCCAAGGCCATCCTGCTATCGCTGGGCATCGCGATGACGCTCTATGTGCTGGCCACCCTGGTGCTGACCGGCATGCAGAACTACACCGATATCAGCCCCACCGCGGGGTTCGCGTCCGCCTTCGAGTCGGTCGGACTGCCGACCGTGGCCACGATCATTGCCGCCTTCGCCGTGGTTTCGATCCTGACCGTGATGCTCACCTTCCTGCTGGGCATGACCCGGGTGTGGTTCTCGATGAGCCGCGACGGGCTGCTGCCGGCGTGGTTCGCGGCGACGGACCGGCACGGCACCCCGCAGCGGGTGACTTGGATCGGCGGCGGCGTGGCGGCACTGCTAGCCGGGCTGCTCCCCATCCGGGTTGTGGCGGACCTGACCAACATCGGCATCCTGGCCGCCTTCGTGGTGGTCAGTGTGGCCGTGATCGTGCTGCGGCGCACCCGGCCGGAAGTGCCGCGGTCCTTCCGGCTTCCGCTGATGCCGGTGGTCCCCGCCTTCGGCGTTCTCGCCTCCGGGTTCCTGATGCTCCAACTGCACTGGGAGACCTGGCTGCGCTTCGTCATCTGGCTGATCATCGGCCTGCTGATCTACATGTTCTACAGCCGCAAGCACTCGCTGATGAACCCGAATAGCCCGCGCCACCGGGCTGTATCCTGAGCCGCTGCCCGGGGCCGCCCTTTGCTGCGCCTTCCCGGCAGCAATAGCGGCGCTTGGCCGCTTGGCACAAGAGCGGGGGTCTCGGCACGGGAGCGGGTCAGCGCGGTCCGTAGTGGACAACGACGCTGCGCTGTTGCCTGTTTTCGTCGGCATACAGCACAGTGCTGACCGGGACGCCGTACAGCGCGGAGAGCTCCCTGTCGGTGAGTAGCTCTTCCGCCGTCCCGGTTATCGGCCCGGAGCCGCGCATGAGCACCACCCGATCCGCCAGGTACAACGCGTGGTCGGGGTGGTGGGTGCTCAGCAGGATGGTCATGCCGTCGGAGCACAGTTCACGCAGCAGCGTCAGGATGCGGGCCTGATTCTTCAGGTCCAGACCCGTGGCGGGCTCGTCGAGAACCAGGACGGGACAGCCCGTGGCGATGGCGCGGGCGAGCAGGACCAGTTGCTGCTCGCCGCCGCTCAGTGTGGGGAACAGCCGGTCCTGTAGTTCAGCGATGCCGATCCGGCCCATCGCATCCAGCGCCGCCGCCCGATCGGCCGGTCCGGGCGAACGGAAAAAGCGGACCTGCCGGGCCCGCCCCATGAGCACCATCTCCAGTGCGGGGTAGGCGAACGCGCTGCCGTGGGCTTGCGGCACGTAGCCGGCGTCTCCGTCCCGGCGGACGGCACCTTCCACCGGCGACAGCAATCCGGCAGCGCAGCGCACCAGTGTGGTCTTTCCGCTTCCGTTGGGGCCAAGCACGGCCGTAGCGGTGCCGGCGGGTACGTGGAAGCTGACGCCGCGGAACGTCCACTTATGCGGGCTGTAACCGAACCCTACGCGGTCAAGCTCAAGCACTGTCCCAGATCCTGTCCCGGTTTTGGCGCAGGAGGAGGAAGAACACCGGTGCGCCGATCAGGGCGGTGAGCACTCCGAGCGGAATCTCCCCGGCGGTCAGGGTCCGGGCGATGGTGTCGACCACGATGAGGTAGGTTCCGCCGAGCAGGAATGACACCGGCAGCAGCACCCGGTGGTCGGGCCCCACCCACATCCGGGCCACATGCGGGATGACCAGGCCCACCCAACTGACCGCTCCGCTGACCGCGACGGCGCCGGCGACCATCAGCGCGACGGCGACCAGCACCACCCAGCGCAGGGTCGCCGGTCGTAGTCCCAGTGCGGCAGCGTCTTCGTCGCCCAGCGAGAGCACGTTGATCCGCCAGCGCAGAACCAAGAGCACGATGGTGCCGAGCAGGACCGGGACTGCGGCCACCAGGACCTTCGCGAAGGTAGCTGAGGCAACACTGCCGAGCAGCCAGAAGACAATGGCCGGCAGGGTGGTGTTCGGATCCGCGATGTAGGTGGTGAAGGCGACCAGCGCGGAGAAGAAGGAGCCAATGACTACCCCGCCAAGCACGATCATCAGCAGGGGCGTCCCGCCGCGCCCGGAGGTGATCAAGAAGAGCATGACGAGGGCCAGCAGTCCGAAGACGAACGCGCCGGAGACGAGCAGCAGGGAACCCAAGCCGAGCAGCAGGGCCAAAGCGCCGCCAAAGGATGCGCCGGACGACACCCCGATAATCTCGGGACTGACCAGCGGGTTTCGGAAGATAGCCTGCAGGGCAGCCCCGCCGATCGACAGCCCGGCCCCCACCAGCAGTGCGAGCAGGACACGTGGCAGCCGCACCAGCACAACGACGCTCTCTTCCGTGGTGCTGACCTCGGGGGCGGCGGGGAAGAGCTGGGCGGCGAGGATCTGCGCCACGTGCCACAGCGGGACGTTGTAGCGGCCCACCGCCAGCGCCACCAGGCAGACGACCGTCAGCAGGCCGGCGGAGACGGCGATCGGCGTGAAAACTAACGTGCCGCCGGAGCGTTCACGCCTGTCCCTGCGGAGCGGGGAACGGCGGACCGCCTTTCCCCGTTTTTTCGACCGTGGATGGGCCGCCTCATCCAGCATTGAACTGCTGATAGTCGGCGGATTGGCGGTTCTGCTCGGTCCAGAGGATCCGATCGAGGTCCGCGTTGGTGGGCCGGTAGTTGTAGAGCATCCGGTAGTAGTTGGTCATCTTGCGGCGCAACCTGGACTGCTCCTGCGGGAAGGCGATATCGCTCAGCCAGTGCCACATGAGCGGCGATTCCTGACCCGGTGGATCCCAGCGGTAGCCGCCGAGCGGTACCTTGTAGACCCGCCGGGACCGGACCGCGGCGATGTTCTTCCAGACCGGATCGTCGTACACGTCCTGCGGCATGGCGGCGTCGAAATTACCCAGCAGGATGACCTCCGGATCCCAGTTCAGGACCTGCTCCACGTCCAGTCCCACCATCCCGGTCCCAGGCAGCGCCTCCGGTCCGGTGGCCGGATTGCTGCCGCCTACCAGCTTGATGTAGAAGTCGTTGTAGGTCTTGGCGGCCGCCGCCTTGAGCCCGCCCACAAATCGGTTGAAGTACAGGATGCTCGGCCCGGGCCCGCTACGTCCGGCCGCGAGTTCCTTGACCTCCGAGAGTTCTCGGTCACTGTGGCCCTTGATCTCCGTGGCGCGTTCCGGCTTCCCGAGCATGGCGGAAAACATGGCGATCCACGCGTCCACGTCCTCCTGCTTGCCGTTGTTGACCAGGCCGATCACTTTCAGCCCGGCGTTTTCCAAGGGGGCCACCAGCTGGGCATCGCTCCATTGGATGACGACGTCGGGGTTCAGCGCCCGGATGCTCTCGACGTTGGGCGTGAAATCCTGTGTGGCGATCTCGTGCGGAAGCTCCAGTGCCCGGGGGAAGATGGTGCCGAGGATGCCGTCGCGCATCGCCACCCATGATGCGTTGTGCATAGCGGCCAGGTGATCTGCGCTGCCGTCCACTGCCACCAGCAGCGAGGCCGCCGGCATGGGAATGGTCACGACACTGGTGACCGGCCGGTCGAAGGTGATGGTCCGGCCCTGCTGATCACGGAAGCTGATGCCTGCAGGCGTGCTGCCTTCGGTCTGTGACGGCGCGGTGCGGCCGGCACTGCATCCGGCCAGTAAGGCGACGCCGCCGCCCAGCCCGATGACCTGCAGGATTGACCGGCGGTTGAACTCAGCGGTCATGGGCACGCTCCCGGATGCTGTGGCATTGCGCCGTTGCGGCATCAGGGACGCTGAGGCCGCGGTGCTTCAGTGTAAACAGCATTGTCCTCGGGGTCAGGCCTGTCAACGACTCGGCGAGAGCCGCCCATGTTCCTTGCCGGTGTCTCATGCCCGGTGCTACCGTCGAAGCACGCATTAGCGGAAGGTGGCACATCATGGTCATCGACGGCGCCCAGTTGTTTGTCCGTTATGCCTACCCGCCCAACGCCCGCGGCAGCTGCGGGCCGCTGGACAGCGACGCGCTGCTCCACTACGGACAGACCGGAGTCACCGACAAGGGGCTCCGCGAACTCGCCAAGGGTTTCGCCGGCGCCTACCCGTATCTGGAGCTGATCGCCGGGGCGACCGGCATCCCGGATCCGTTGGACCATCGCGTCGTGGAGGCCTACTGGGTGGGCAATAGCCTGTTGGATTCCGTGGGGATCCGGAACATGGGCAATTCCATGGAGGACCGCTTCCGCGCTCGGACCGGCCAGCAGTTCCCGCACCTCGTGGAAGGGGTCCTGGCAGGCGGCGTTCCGCACCACAGCTTCCATGTCTTCGAGATTTACCCCTGGCTGGGCCTACTGCGCGATGAGCGGCGGTACGCCACGGCGCTCACCGTGCTCGACCGCTGCAGGATCCGCTGGGGACAGGTCCGCGCCATTGCCGGTGACGAGGCAGTGGTCAGCTCGCCCCAGCTGGTCTGGGACGGCACGTTTCTCTCCGTCGGGGAGCCGGTTGTCGAGACCGCGAAATTCGCCGTGGCGGGAACGGGGTTCGTGGAGAAGCTCAACGTCGGGGATGTGGTCTCTCTCCATTGGGACTGGGTGTGTGATGTCCTGACCCCGCATGCTCTGCGGCAGCTGCAGCACTTCACCGCCCGGCACCTGGAGATCGCCAACAAGGGCGTCGAGCATCGCGGCGCGGCGATCGCGCTGGAACGTTAGCCCGCGAACCCTTTAGCCCCGGGAACGTCACCCTTGGAACATTGGCCCAAGGGCGGGCAACCACGCGCTACGGTGCCTGCGGAGCAGCCTCCCCCGATGCCTCGTCGGTGCCGACGTCGGTGGAATCGCGGGTCGTCGAAGTGCCCGTGGGACGCCCGGACGGCCCCTTGGTCCCGGTGTCCTCCCGGCCAGGCTCCTTGCCGTCCTGCCCGGCCACTTCCTCGCCGCCGCGGGTCATGCTCTCGCCGACCCCTTCCGGAGCCATCCTGGCGTCGGCCGGAGTCTCCTCCTGCCCGGGGTGCTCCGGTTCTTTCGCCGGAGGTTCGCTGCCCCAGGCGCGCGCGGTGCCTTTGTTACCGGTGCCCTCCCCGCCGGTCTCGGGTTCGCGCTGTTCACCGGACACTGACGGTTGTTCCTCGGACATGGTTTCCTCCTCGCTAGAAGTGCTGTTCGATTTCCGGCATGCGCGGCCTAGGGCAATTCGCCCCCGGATTCCCGCTCTTGCCCCATCAATTCGAGGCCGGTCATCGCCTCCTCCGCACCCTCTGCGTCCACCCGCTGCAAGGCGAAGCCCATATGGATCAGGATCCAGCTGCCGGCTTCCGGCGGGCCGTCGTCGAGCAGGCCGATGTTGATTTTCCGCTCCGCCCCGGCAACATCCACGAGGGCGAGCTGGCCGCCGTAACCCTCGACGAGCTCGATGACCCGCCCCGGTATTCCCAGGCACATGGCGGTACCTCCTTAGCTGCGATGGGAAAGGTTTTCTTCCAAGAGGGTGACGACGGCGGCGATCGCCTTCGGGACGGCGGCCGCCACCGCCGGAGAGAGCCCGATGCCTTCCGTCGTATCGGCCGGCACGCAGCCAACGACGTAGGTTGGCGGCAGTGTGCCGCCCAGAGAACGTAGCCGGTTCAACACCGCGGCCGGATCCATGCCATGTGGATCCAACGGCCCTGCGTCCGCGAGGTCTTCGGCACCGACGCGCAGGATCCGGATGCTGCCCGGTTCTGCATCGGGCGCAGCGGGAGGGACGGTGTCGACCAGGACCAGCGCTTCCACGCCGGCCAGCAGGTCGTACGCCAGATGCATTCCCCGGATTCCATAGTCGATTACTTGCAGTCCGGGTCGTTGGCCGGCCCCGGCTGCGGTCAGTCGCTGTGCCACTTCCGGGCCGAAGCCGTCATCGCGCAGGAACATGTTGCCGACGCCGGCCACCAAGGTACGTCCGGTGAAATCCGCGGCCGTATCACCGGCGGCTGTGCGTGGTTGGTTCCTGGTGTTCACATCCGGCTCAGCTTCAAGTAGCGCCGGATGTCCGGGAGCGACCGCAGCCCGGCGTAGAGGAGGCCGAGCGCGACGGCGGAAAGCATGCCGGTGGCCACCATGCCTACTGCTCTCATGATTGGTTTTCCCTTCCGTGCTGGGTTTCGGACTGTCCGCCGGACGGGGCAGGATCAAGAGGCTCCAGTTCGTCCGGCGCGTAGTAGAAGGATCGGCCGTAGCCCTCGTGCAGGTCGGCCGCGGGGTCCTCTTCGAAGACCAGGCCGACGTGCGTGCTGCCGTCGACGTCGAAATGGACGCTGGTGACCCTTGCAGCCTGGCCCGCGAAAAAGAGGTCCTGGGCATCTGCCCGCCGGCCCGGTTTCACACGTACCCGGCTGCCGCGGGCCACCGTAACGTTTCCGATCAGCACGGCGTCCTCGTCGGGATGCACGCTGGCGTCCGCCGCGGGATCCCACCACGGAAGACTCTCGGATCCGCTGCTGCCCCCGGATCCAGCCGCCGGCTCTTCGGTGAGCGTTGGGAAGGCCGGGGCGTGGGGATCGCGCAGGACGCCGTGCAGCCGCTGCAGTTCCTCGGGTGACATCGCGGCGCAGCGATCGATCACCGCCGCCGCCCGCGGATCGGTGGCCCGTGCCTCCGCCTTTTCCTCTTCCGTCAGGGTCAGCACCCGGAGGGTGAGGATCTCGTCGATCTCCGTCGAGTCGTACAGCTCCACCGAGCTTTCCGGGGCGACGGCGGGATGGTCGTAGAGGATGATGGGCGAGATGAGCAGCACGTCGGTCTGGCCTTCGGGTCCGGCGAGCACCGGCCAGCACCGGTGCTGGGTGCAGGACCGCGCCGCGGCTGCTGCCGCTTCCGGCGGCTCGAGCAGGGAGAGGAAATCCCCGTCCTGCAGGGTCAGCAGAGCGTGGGTTCCGATGAACGACAAGGCGATGGCGTCCTGCTTGTCTGCGGCTCCGGGCTCGTCCGCAGCGGGACCGAGGTTCTTCGCGGTGACATGCAGCCGCATCACTCCGTCGTCGTGTGGCGTCGCGGTCAGCCTGACCTCTCCGCGGAGCCGGCGACGGCGGCGCACCAGCCGCCCCGCAATCTGCCCTACGCTGTCGATGAGCAACTCGCTGTCCCGGCCGGCCTGCACCTCGACCGGCAGCGCCAGCCCGTCCCCCTGCCCGCCGGCCAGGTCAGCCAGCGCAAACGGACCCAGGGCGATCTCCTGCTCCACGGCTTCGTCCCAGGTCAGCCACCGGTCGGCACCCAGCGTGAGCTGCCCGACGGACCTGAACGCCCCGTCGTCGCACTTTTCCTCCACGGTCCGGGTCTGCAGCTGGAGGAAGCGCAGGTGCACCTCCAGCGCTGCGTTCGGGCCAGCGGTGAGCAGGCAGTCCGCGGACAGGTAGGGTTCCTCACCGAGCCCCGCCGCCGCGGCGCCGGGCGGGCCGAGGATACCGAACTGCCAGCGTGCCTGGTTCTTCCGGGACGACGCCCGGTACGGGTAGAGCAGGTACCCCTCGTAGAGGACAGCATCGGCGACGGCGCGGGCCAGGCTCAGTCCCATGTTCATTGCGGCGGCTCACCCACAACGTTTGCGGCGGCACCGGCCAGCAGCGCCTCCATGGTTGCCTCCCAAGAGGTGAGCCCCCGGACCGCCTTGAAGCGGGCCAACGATGCGAGCACCTCGCGGTCCAGCCGGAGCCAGCCGGTGTTGGGGAAGTGCAGGTCCATGAGCCGGCGCCACGCCTCCACCGGCAGCTGATAGGAAGCCTCGAGGTCCCACGGCACCTGTTCCACCGTGAACCCGGTCTGGCCTCTGGTGAAGACGGTGCCGGAGAACAGCAGTTCCAGCGGGACCGTGCCCTCGTGCAGGGCGTTCAGGTACTTGGCCGCCGCCACGTCGAAATCGAAGGTACAGGGTAGCGGCAGATCCACCTCGGTGCTGCCGGTAAACCCCTGGACCAGGGCGCTGCACTGCAGCCAGAGGAAGGACTTCAGCGTCGAGGGCCAGCGGCCGCGCTCACCGAAAAGATCCAGCAGCCCCGGTTCCTCGTCCGGGCCATAGCCGCGCCGCTGCGGCAGGATGCGGACCTGGCAGCGCAGCGCGATCGCATGGACGACGGCGGCGCTGGACTCGGTCACGCGCAGCCGGGCAGTCAGCTGGGGAGCCGCCGCGTAGGGCTCGGGCTGGATGTCGAGGACAGTGAAGGACAAGTCGGTCACGGCACATCCTCCGGCCCGGCGCTGCTCCGGTCGTCCTCGCGCACCGGCCGGCACCGGCCCTGGACCTGGTTGAAGAACATCCGGAGTTGCTCGCGGGACTGCTGTCCGCCGTCGAACCCGCGCCACACACGGCGCAGCTGGCCCACCAGTTCGTAGCAGGCGTCCACCGGGACCAAGTAGCAGTCCGCCTGGGCCCGTTCGGGTCCCGGACCACGGATCAGCAGCGCCTCGGTATCAGCGGCGGCAACGGACAGGCTCGGATTGCGCGCCACCACCGCTCCCCACGCCTCCAGCGAAAGTTCGGATTCGGTGGCTCCCGCGGGGCCCGGATAGAAGGCGACCGTGCGCTCCAACTTGGAACTGTGGAAGAAGAAGGCCAGGCCTACCGGAATCTCGAGTTCCTCCCACTGGCCCGGGCCGAGCTCGAAGTCGGGGAAGGAGAGGTAGCGGTCCGGGACGGCGCGGTAGCGGAGCCAGGCGGAGGCGTCCGTGAAGAGCAGGTAGCACGGCCGGCAGGTGCAGAGCATGCCGCGGCTTTCCACATCGACCACGTGCTGGTGTTGCTCCGCGATGGGCTCGCCGCACATCTCGCAGCGCGCACCGGTCTCGGTCCGCTTGGTGGCCGCGATCTTGCGCAGCAGCGCAATATCCATCTCAGCCTCCGTGCCCGGCGGACACCGGGACGGCCACGCACATCACGCCGCCACGGCTGAGCAGGGGCAGCGGATCCAGATGCATGGCCTTGTCCTCCAGACAGGCACCGGCCTGCCGCACGTCGAAGTGGCTGCGGCAGGACAGGCAACGCAACAGGCCGCCGCCGGCCGGTGCCGCGAGTGCCCGCTGCAGCGTCGCGCCTTCCAGCGAGCGGGTGCAGCGCGGGCAGTAGTCACGGTAGGCATACACGTCCTGCCCGGTCCGGCAGGCCAGGATGGAATAGCCGCCGCCGACCAAGAAGCCCGCGACTTCCCCGGGTTCCAGCTCGGCGAGCTGGGGCAGCGGCTCCCACGAGCCTGTTGACTGGTCCCCGGAGCCATCGGGCTCCCTGTTCAGCCGGACCAGCAGCGCGTCCACGGGTATCACGGCCGGCGAGGCGGCGGCCCTTTCGGCCTCGACAACCTCGATGGCCGCCACTTCCGGGGCCGCTGTTTCAATCGCTTCCTCCACCGCGTACTTGAGGGTAACGGACGACGACGGGCACCCCTGGCAGGTGCCCAACAAGCGCAGCCGCACCACGCCGTCGTCGTTGATTTCCAGCAGTTCCACGTCGCCACCGTGCGAGCCAAGGTAGGGGCGGACGCTGTCCAGCGCGGCGGCAACCCTAGTCTGCAGGTCCTGCGGGTGCAGCCCGTGGATGAGCAGCACGGCGGACACCAGCTCGTCCGCGGTCAGTGCCTGCATCGTGGCGGGATCCAGCACGCCGCGGTCCTTGAGGATTTCCAGCAGCCGTTCCAGTCCCGCTCCATACAGATCGGCCACCTCGCGGACCAGATCTTCCGCGCGTCCCCGGGCGACGGCGCCGCCGGCCCCGAGCGCGTCCAGCAGCGTGCCGATGCGGTCACCGATCTGGCGTGGCTGATCCCCGGCTGGCATGGCAGTTCACTCGCCGGTCATCGTCTGGGTCGGAGAGTGCAGCTTGTCCAGGGTCTGCCCCTTGCCCAGGTACATGTGGACGCCGCACGGCAGGCAGGGGTCGAAGCTGCGCACCGTGCGCATGATGTCGATCCCCTTGAAATGCTCGCGGTCGTTCTCCTCGAAGATGGGCTGTCCCTGGACCGCGTCCTCATACGGCCCCGAGATGCCCTGGGAATCCGTCGGGCTAGCGTTCCACGGGGTCGGCGGGTACGGGTGGTAGTTGGCAATCTTGCCGTCGCGGATCACCATGTGGTGCGACAGCACGCCGCGCACGGCCTCGGTGAAGCCGCAGCTGAAGGCCTCGTCGGGGACCTCGAAGGTTTCCCAGGTCTTGGTCCGTCCGGCCCGTATCTCTTCGAGCGCCTGCTCGGCAAAGTGCAGCGCGGCCGCGGCGGCGTAGGCCTGGAAGTACGTGCGGGCCCGGTTGCGCTCCAGCGTGTTGCTCCATTGCGGGGTGTGCCATTCGAAGGAGACCGGCCCCTTCAGCGCGGTCTTGGGCAGGTTGATCTGCACGCTGTGGCCGGTGGCCTTGATGTAGCCGATGTCGACCAGCCCTGCCAGCGCCGTCGACCAGAGCCGGGCCAGCGGGCCGCCGCCGGTGTCCAGGGCGAGGTTGTCCGTGCCGTCGAACCAGCGCGGCGACATCACCCAGCTGTACTTCTCCGCCAAATCGCGCTTCTGCGGCTTCGGGTTGGTGTGCTGGTTCCACGGATGACGGCGGTCCACCGGATTGCCCAGCGGATCCCGCGTCACGAACATTTCCTGGTCCTCCCAGTCCTCGTAGTACGAGGAACCGAGCATGATTCGTATCCCGAGGTTGATCCGCACCAGGTCGGTGGTCACCAGTTTTCCGTCCACCACGACGCCGGGAGTCACGAACATCTTCCGGCCCCAGTCCGTCATGTCCTTGTACTCGAAATTGCAGAACTCCGGATCCTGGAAGGCACCCCAGCAGCCGAGCAGCGTGCGCCGCAGGCCCACCTGCTCGTAGCCCGGAAGGGCCTCGTAGAAGAAGTCGAAGAGGTCGTCGTGCATGGGCACAACCTTCTTCATGAACTCGACGTAGCGCATCAGCCGGGTGATGTAGTCGGTCATGAGTTGGATGGTCGCCACCGTGCCCACGCCACCCGGGTACAGCGTAGACGGGTGGACGTGGCGTCCCTCCATCAGGCAGAACATCTCACGCGTGAGGCGGCTGACCTGCAAAGCCTCCCGGTAAAACTCGCCGGTGAACGGGTTCAGCGAGCGCATGATGTCCGCGATCGTGCGGTAGCCGTGGTCGGCCTCGTGCGGGGCGCGCGTGTTCTCCGCCTTCGCCAGTACGCCGGGGTTGGTTTCGGAGACCATCTTCTCGCAGTAGTCCACGCCGACGAGGTTCTCCTGGAAGATGTTGTGATCGAACATGTACTCGGCCGCTTCGCCGAGGTTCACGATCCACTCGCCCAGATTCGGCGGCTTCACGCCGTAGGCCATGTTCTGGGCATAGCAGGAGCAGGTGGCATGGTTGTCGCCGCAGATGCCGCAGATCCGGCTGGTGATGAAGTGGGCGTCGCGGGGATCCTTTCCCTTCATGAACAAGGAGTAGCCGCGGAAGATCGAGGACGTGCTGCGGCACTCAACAACCTGGTTGTTCTCGAAGTCGATCTTGGTGTAGATGCCGAGGCTGCCGACGATCCGGGTGATGGGGTCCCACGCCATCTCCACAAGGTTGCTGCCGCCTGTGCTGCTCTGGGAAGGCGTTGGAATTGTGGAGGTCATTGTGTTTCGCCTTGTCTGGAAGTAGCCGGTGGGTTACCAGGTGCGCCGGGCACCGGTCAGAAGTTCACGTCCGGGCCGGCGCCACTTGGGTTCCTTGTCCAGCGTGTTGGCCGTGATGCCGCGCAACGCCTTGATGGCCGCACCGTAGGGGCGGACGGCATTGGTGGACAGCTTGCCGCCGGGCGGCTCGTCCATGAAAGGCATGAACTTGTCCGGGAATCCCGGCATGGTGCATCCGATGCAGATACCGCCGACGTTGGGGCAGCCGCCCAGACCATTCATCCATCCGCGTTTGGGGACATTGCACTTGACCACGGGGCCCCAGCAGCCGAGTTTGACGATGCACTTGGGCGACCCGTATTCGGTGGCGAAATCGGCCTGCTCGTAGTAACCGGCGCGGTCGCAGCCTTCATGGACCGTCTTGCCGAACAGCCAGGTGGGGCGCAGCGACTCGTCCAACGGAATCGGCGGCGCCTGTCCGGTCGCTTGGTAGAGCAGATACGTGATGGTCTCCGAGAGGTTGTCCGGCTGGATGGGACAGCCCGGGACGCAGACGATCGGAATGCCTGCCTTGGATTTCCAGTCGTACCCCAGATAATCGGGCACACCCATGGCACCGGTCGGATTGCCGGCCATCGCATGGATGCCGCCGTAGGTGGCGCAGGTACCGGCCGCGATGATCGCGGTGGCTTTCGGCGCCAGCCGGTCCAGCCATTCGCTGGTGGTGATCGGCTGTCCGGTCTCCAGATCATTGCCGAAGCCGCACCAGTAGCCGCCCGGTTCATGGAGTTGCTCGTTCGGGATGGAGCCCTCGACCACCAGGACGAACGGCTCCAGTTCGCCGCGGTCCGCCTTGCGGAACCACTCGAGGAAGTCGTCGGCCCCTTCCTGGGGCCCGCACTCAAAGTCGATCAGCGGCCAGTGCATTGCGATCCTGGGCAAGCCGGGCAGCGCGCCGAGCGCGATCTCCTCGACGCTGGGCTGGGTGGCCGCCGTCAGCGCGACCGAATCTCCGTCGCAACTGAGCCCCGCGTTGATCCACAGCACGTGGATGAGGGCTTCTTCGGCCTGTAAGGAAGTTTCGGTAGGCATCGGTGCCTCCTTCAGAGCCCTTGAAGGACTCAGTGAGCGTCGGTAGTCAGTGACCCGGTCAGGGTTTCCGGCTCGGGTGAGTCGCCTTCGAGCCACTCATACCAGCGGGGCAGCCCCTCGCCGGTGGTGGCCGAAACGACCAGGAATTCGGTCCGCGGATTAATCTGGCGGATGCGCTCCAGGCACGCGTTGGTGTCGAATTCCACGTAGGGCAGCAAGTCCGACTTATTGACGATCACCAAGTCGGCCGCCCTGAACATGTGCGGGTACTTCTGGGGTTTATCATCACCTTCCGTCACCGAAATGATCACCACTTTGGCGGCTTCGCCGAGGTCGAAGAGCGCCGGACAGACCAGGTTGCCGACGTTCTCGATGAACACCGTCGAATCTGTGGCTGGGTCCAGAGCATCGAGTCCTCGGCGGAGCATGTCGGCATCGAGGTGGCAGCCGGCCCCCGTGTTGATCTGGATGACTGGCCGTCCCAGCGCGCGGATGCGGTCGGCATCCAGCGACGTTTCCTGGTCGCCTTCGATAACGCCTGCCTGCAGCCGGTCGCCGAGTTCCTGAAGCGTGCGGACCAGCAGCGTGGTCTTGCCGGCGCCGGGCGAGCTCATCACGTTGAGGGCGCGGATGCTCCGGCCCTCCAGCCAGCCGCGGTTCCGGGCGGCCAACAGGTCGTTTTTGGCGAGCAGATCCTGCTCAAGCACTATGGTTTGCGGGCCGCTGGCGGCATGCCCGTGGTCGTGTCCGTGGTCGTGCTCGTGTTCATGTGCATGATCATGGGGATGGCTGTGGGGATGTGGATGGTCGTGGCCGGCCGGCGCAATCTCGACGCCGGACACCCGCGTGTTTTCGGCGTCTCCACAGCCACAGGTAGTGCACATCTATGCCACCTCCACCGAGGTCACCATCAGTTCACGGCCGCCGAGGACTTCCACGTCGGCGCTGCCGCAGGGGCACAACAGAATCAGGTCTTCCAGCACGAAATCCCTCTTGCAGTTGCGGCACCGGCCCAGACCGCGGGGCTCATCGATAGTGAGCCGGGCCCCGGCCAGCGCTGTACCGGCGGAGGCGACTTCAAAGCAGAAGCGCATGGCCTCCGGCAGCACACCTGAGAGCGCCCCAATGCGGAGATTCACGAGGGTAACCTGCCGATCACCTGTTCGGTCCAGGACGGCGTCGATAAGGCTTTCCGTAAGTGAGAGCTCATGCATGGTCTGCCACCTCGTGATCTCCAAGATAGGCGCGTGGGGGACAATGCGCAACCATCCGCATTGACGCCCGAAAGAAGCCCGCCCAGGTGCCATCGGAGAATCGCTGCGTCAGGCGCTCAGCGCCGCTCCGGGTTGCAGGCAGTCATTCCGGCAGCGAATAGCGGGCCTCGACTTTGCCCAGCTTCCAGTAGGCGACCGCTGCCAGCCACGTTGCCGCAAACAGCCCGCAGATCAGGAAGCCGAAGTTCTCCAGGTTCACGGAAGCGACCCAGGCAACGGGGCCGCTATCTACCTGCATCCTCTCGGCCAGCAGCCCCAACAGTCCCACTCCTCCGACGAGGAAAGCCACGATGACGGACGTGCCGGTGACCATGAGGTTGTAGTACACCTTCCGGACCGGGCGCGCGAAGGCCCATTGATAGGCCCGGTTCATGAAGATGCCATCGAGTGTGTCAAACAAAGTCATGCCCGCGGTGAACAAGACCGGCAGGACAAGAACCACGTACCAGGGTGCGGTCAGGGCGGCACTGCCGCCGATCACAAACAACCCAATCGTCGTCGCCGTATCGAACCCCAACCCGAACAACACACCGATCGGATACATCTTCCAAGGCCGGTCGACCTGTCGGGCCAACGGTGCCAACACCCGGTTGAGCAGGCCGCGGTTTTGCAGCAGGTCCTCGATTTCGGCTTCGTTGTATTCGCCGCTCCTGAGCTGGCGGAATACGCGGGCGATCCCGATGAGCGAATACAGGTTCAGGGTACCGATCAGTAGCAGGAACAGTCCGGAGACGACGACACCCCAAACTCCGGTTATGGAAGCGAGTAACGAATCGCCGTCGGAAATCTGGTCGGCCAACCTATTCAGCCCCGCAGCCAGCAGAGTGACAGCGACTATCACCACGGTCGAATGCCCCAAGGCGAACCAGAATCCTACGGACACGGGACGGCTGCCCTCCCCCACCAGCTTGCGTGTTGTGTTGTCCACCGCCGCAATGTGGTCGGCGTCAAACGCGTGGCGCGCCCCCAGGATGAAAGCCGTAAACGCCAGTCCGAGGCCGAAAGGCGCCCGGTCGGCCACTTCGTACTGTCCCGGCACTACGACGGCGAAGAACATCCCCCACCCGACGAGCAACAGGAACGCAATCGCCGAGGCCATGCCCATGATGCTGCGCCGGCTACCTGCCGCGCGTCTTTGGAGGTGACGTTTCACGGTTTCCTGCCACTCTGGCCGCATGCCTGCTTCGCCTGTGGAATATCAATGGAGCACCTCCGCCCAGAATGCAGAGCACGCATCTGCCGTGTCAAGAGCCCGCGTCGACTCAGCGAAGACCCCGTCCGCCCGCCGCCGCTGCACTCCCCCAGCCGGTGATCGACGCGCTACGGCTCGATCCATCAATCTGAACGCGGGTGCCCCAAATTCTCCTTGACGAGCTCAAAGGTTCCAGTATCGTGATGGCAACCTACAAGCACTCACGACTCGGAGTACCGATGGCCGTTCGCGTTGACCTCAACATCTCGCTCGACGGATTCGCGACGACGGAGGATCAGACCCCCGACAACCCGATGGGCGAAGACTGGTCTCGCCTGGTCGACGCGTATGTCGCTACCAAGACCTTCCGCGAACGCGTCTTACACGACGCCTCGGGCAAGGGCACCACCGGGGTGGACGACGAGTATGCGCAGGCGTACTTCGCCGAGCTCGGCGCAGAGATCATGGGCGCGGGGATGTTCGGCCTGCACCACTTCCCCAACGACCCGGACTGGCGAGGATGGTGGGGCGACGAGCCCCCGTTCCGGGTCCCGGTTTTCGTGCTCACGCACGGCGCCCCACGCCCGTCGATCGAGATGAGCGGCGGCACCACATTCCACTTCCTCGCCGCGACGCCGCAGGAGGCGCTCGACCACGCACAAAGAGCCGCCGGAGGCAAGGACGTCCGTGTCGGCGGCGGAGCGACGGTAGTGCGCGACTTCCTGAAGGCCGGGCTCGTCGACCAACTCCACGTGGCCATCGCTCCGATCATCCTCGGCAGGGGTATCCGCCTCTGGGACGACCTGCGCGGCCTGGAGTCCGACTACGATGTCACCGCCGAGACGGCCGAGAGCGGCACGGTCCACCTGACTTTCCGGCGCTAGGACACGACCTGCCGCACCGGCGTTCGCGATCCGACCTGACGAAGCCTGCGCCGCACGAGCATGGATCCGATGGCCCGGCCCTATGCCGCTTCCGACATGAGCTAGGGGGCTTCGGTCGGCGCCACTGCCAGGGCCCACATACCCTTGGTCTCGGCACCTTCGACTGCAATCATGACCCTGCTGGCGGGCAGTTCCATGGTGGTTGTCACTTCGGATCCGCAATCGGCGCTTCCGGTGCCGAGTACATCGCCGCTCGCTGCGGCCGTTACAGTGATGGAGCTTGCGCCCTCGCACGCCATCCCGATGAGGTACCAGCCTGCCATCGACGGTGTGAACTCCAGTCCTGTTTCGCTGCCAGGGCCGCCGATGCCGCCTCCCGCACGATGGACGCCTGGCAGCCCCCACTTCGCTTCGCTGAACTGCTGGTTCTCCCACTCAGCCGGGTCACGCTGGACTTGAGTACCCTCCGCCTCCAGACTCACCCCAAGGGGGCCACAAGCCGTCACCGAGAGGAGCAGGACGGCCGCCGAGGCGCCGAGAGCTGGACGTAGAGTCATGCCCGCAGCCTACCCGAGGGGACCGAGCAGCCTAGGAAGCAGACCGACGTGTTGGACCGACGGGCCGCAACGAGGCCGATGAGCGGTCAGTTCTTCTTCAGTTCCTCAGCGAGCATGACGATGATGCCACTGGGACCGCGGACGTACGTGAGCCTGTAGACGTCCTCATAAGTCGCCACCGCGCGGAGCGGACGGCAGCCGTGTTTCGCGGCTATCTCAAGGGCCTTGTCCAAATCATCAACCGAGAATGCGACACGGTGCATGCCAATCTCGTTGGGGCGAGTGGGCGGGGTCTCGATCGCTTCGGGGTGGATGTACTCAAAGAGCTCGAGTCGACCGTGACCGTCCGGGGTCTGGAGCATCGCGATCTTGGCATGGTTGCCATCAAGTCCGACGGCGGTGTCGGTCCACTCACCGCTGACCGTGTCGCGGCCAACGACCGTCAGACCGAGGTCGGTGAAAAAGGCGATCGTTGCTTCGAGGTCGCGGACGGCGATACCGACGTTCTCAAGTTTGATGGCCATGCGCGACATGCTAGCGGGGCGAGCGTGAAGAAAAGAAGCCCCAAACCGCCACCCGCCCGGCTGCTTCCGCCCAGTACTGATCGCGGCAACCGCCTCGGAGTTGCGGCACAATGATCATGTGGACGACCTGCTTGTGCCCCCGGGACCCGGCGCGCCCGGTGGCCTCCGGATACCGGCGGGAGAGCTGGTCGAGCAGTTCTCCCGAGCCTCAGGCCCTGGCGGCCAGAGCGTCAACACCGCCGACTCACGTGTGCAACTCAGTCTCGACCTAGGCACGACAACAGCGCTGAGCGAGGTCCAACGCGATCGCGCCATCGATCGGCTCTCCGAGAGGATCTCGGGCACGGTGCTGACCGTCAGCGCCTCCGAGCACCGCTCCCAACGGCAAAACAGGATTGCGGCGAGGCAACGTCTCGTGGCAGTCCTGCGAGACGCAGTGGCTCCCCCTGTCGTCCGGCGACCAAGCCGGCCGACGAGTGGCTCGCGGCGTCGTCGGCTCGAAGGAAAACGGTTGCGCTCCGAGACCAAGCGCAACCGCCGGCGCCCAGAACCAGAATGACCTCCTGCTTGCCGCCGATCGCTGGGCTCTACCTCTTGGACACGCTCAAACCTATCTGGACAGCGTCTGCCAGCCATCACGGTCCACGGCGACCACGTCGGCGGCCAGCACCCTCACGGTGGTGTGGTCCCTGAAAAGCGTGACCTCGATCCCCTTGTCCCCGAGCTCCAGCGCACCGGTCACCCCGGCCAGCCCGCCTCCGCACCTCGTCAGTGCAGTCAGGTACGGACGACGCCGGGGCCCCCGTCGGGCTCGTCCTCGCCGCCT
>CAVOIE010000007.1:0-190737 GCA_963696055.1 uncultured Actinomycetota bacterium
CAACATATTACGAAGTGAACGGCATTCTTGGGCAGAATGCCCAGAAATTATGCGCACTCTAGTACCCGAGTGTTCGTCAGGTCCACCAGTGTCCACCAGTGATTGACACTAGATGTGCTGCTGGCTACCGTTGGCTGAGAGCCCATCTGGCCGAACCCACCTTCTTGAAAGCAGGTTGCTGATGACCGAGTCAGACACTTTGAGCGCTACGGATGTAGAGCAGACCACGAATCACCTCCGAGAACTTGAGGGGCGGCGCTATGAGGCAGTGGTGAGCGGGGACTTTGATGCTTTCGCTGCCCTCTGCCATCCGGAGCTTGTGTATACGCATTCGAATGGGGAGCGTGATTCCCTCGAGTCGTACTTGCAGAAGTGCCGTGCGGGTCATTACGTGTACCACCGCATCGAGCATCCGATAGAAAACATCATTGTCGTCGGGGATGTCGCCGTCGTCGTCGGCGAGATGAACGCCGATATCACCGCCGCAGGTGCCGCCAAGCGGTTGGAGAACAGCGCCATCGGGGTCTGGGTCCGGGAAGACGATGACTGGAAATTCCTGGCCTACCAGCCCACGCCCAAGCCAGTTGCCGCAGCCTAAGGCCCGCTAGGAGGAGTGGAAATGTTGATCTTCAATCATGAGACCCTGGGACAGCGGGTGCTGTTCGGATCGGGTAAAGCCGCGGAGAATCTGGCCGCGGAAGTGGCCCGGCTTGGAGCGCGGAGGGTGATGGTGATCGCCTCGGAGTTCGAGGCCCCGATCGCCCGCAAGGTCGCCGCTGGCATCGACGTGGCGCTGGACTACGACGACGTCGCCCCGCACGTGCCGATCGAGAAGGCCGAAAAGGCCCGCGCCGCCGCCCAGGAGCACGGCATTGACCTGCTGGTCTGCGTCGGCGGCGGTTCCACCACCGGGCTGGCCAAAGCCATCGCGATGACCACCGGCCTGCCGATCGTCGCGGTGCCGACCACCTACGCCGGCTCCGAAGCCACCAACGTCTGGGGTCTGACCGAAGCCGCCCGCAAAACCACCGGCACCGACAACAAGGTGCTGCCGGCCACCGTGGTCTACGACGCGGAACTGACCCTCTCGCTGCCGGCCGAGCTGTCCGTCGCCTCCGGGCTGAACGCGCTGGCGCACTGCGTGGACTCGATGTGGGGTCCGCGCGCAGACCCGATCAACCAGGCCCTCGCCGCCGAAGGGATCCGCGCGCTCAACGCCGGCCTCCCCGCGGTCAAGCTGGATCCGCAAGGCCTGCCCGGCCGCGAGCAGTCGCTCTACGGCGCCTACCTCGCCGCGGTCTCGTTCGCCTCCGCCGGGTCCGGGATGCATCACAAGATCTGCCACGTCCTCGGTGGAACCTGGAACATGCCCCACGCCCAGACCCACGCCACCGTGCTCCCCTACGTGCTCGCGTTCAACGCCCCGGAAGCACCGGACGCGGCAGCACGCATCGCGGCAGCGTTCGGATCCGACGACGCCGTTCAGGGCCTGAACAACCTCCGCACGGTCCTGGGCGCCCCCAGGGCGCTGAAGGACTATGGCTTCACCGAAGACAACATCCCCGAAGCCGTCGACCTCATCCTGCCCGTGATCCCTGACTCCAACCCACGCAAACCCACGGCGGAGAACCTCGCCGACCTGCTCCGCGCCGCTACCGCAGGCGCCACACCCGGGCTTTAGGAGAAACCGTCATGACCGAAACCACCGCTCCCGCCGAAAGAAGCGGCATCAGCGCAGAGCAGCAGGCCGTCGAGCAGCAACTCGTCGACACGGTCGTCGCGTCCTTCGAAAAAACCGAAGACCCGCGGCTGAAGCTCTTGATGCAGTCGCTGACCCGGCACCTGCACAATTTCATCCGCGAAGTCCGCCTCACCGAGGACGAATGGAACAAAGGCATCGAGTTCCTCACCAACGCCGGGCACATCACTGACGACAAGCGCCAGGAATTCATCCTGCTCTCCGACGTTCTCGGCGCCTCGATGCAGACCATCGCGGTAAACAACGAAACCGTCGGCAACGCCACCGAAGCCACAGTCTTCGGACCCTTCTTCGTCAACGACTCTCCCGAAATCCCCCTCGGCGGAGACATCGCCGGCGGCGCCGCCGGCCAGCCCTGCTGGGTCGAAGGAACGGTCACCGACACCAAAGGCATCCCCGTGCCAAACGCCCGGATCGAGGTCTGGGAAGCGGACGACGACGGTTTCTACGACGTCCAATACACCGACGGACGCGTCGCCGGACGCGCCCACCTCTACACCGACCAGGACGGCAACTACAGATTCTGGGGCCTGACCCCTACCCCCTACCCCATCCCGCACGACGGACCCGTAGGGCAGATGCTCGAAGCAGTCGGCCGCTCCCCCGTGCGTGCCTCGCACCTACACTTCATGGTCACCGCGGAAAACCTGCGCACCCTGGTCACCCACATCTTCGTCGAGGGCGACCCGCAAATCGAGATCGGCGACTCCGTCTTCGGCGTCAAAGACTCCTTGATCAAAAAATTCGACCAACAACCCGCCGGCACCCCCACCCCCGACGGCCGCGACCTCGGCAACCAAACCTGGGCACGAACCCGCTTCGACATCGTCCTCGCACCGGCAGACGCTTAGCCCGTCATTAGCAACCGTTCCCGGCCCCAAGACAAGCTTGAAGCGCACCTTGGCGGCACGTTCACCTTTTGGAGAAAAGCTATGCACGACGTCACTCTGTTCGATCCCGTCAAGCTCGGCGCCCTGTTGCTGTCCAACCGCGTCGTGATGCCCCCGCTGACCCGTAGCCGTGCCCTGCCCGATGGCCGTCCAGGTCCTTCCGCGAGGCTCTACTACGCCCAGCGTGCCTCCGCCGGATTGATTGTTTCCGAGGGAACTGCCATCTCTCCCGAGGGCGTGGGCAACCCAGACATTCCGGGCTTGTGGAACGACAAACAGGTCCAGGCATGGAAGCCAGTCACCGACGCGGTGCACAACGAAGGCGGTGCCATCGTGGCGCAGTTATGGCACACGGGCAGGGCTTCACACCCGACCCTCCAGCCCGAGGGTAAGACGCCGGTCGGTCCCTCCGCCATCGCGATCTCAGGCCTCACCTTCGCGCGCGACGGGCGCGTCCCGTACGTCATCCCGCGGCCCTTGGAGACCAGGAAATCCCGGCCATCGTCCATCAGTACGCACAGGCAGCCGCTAACGCTCGGACCGCCGGGTTTGACGGCGTAGAGCTGCACGCGGCCAACGGGTACTTGATCGACCAGTTCCTGCAGGACAGTTCGAACCAGCGCGCGGACCGCTACGGTGGCAGCATTGAGAACCGCGCCCGTCTGCTCCTGGAGGTGGTCGACGCGATAACCAACGTGGTGGGGGCAGAACGAGTCGGCGTCCGTCTCTCCCCGAGCAGTACCTTTCAGGACATGGCCGACTCTGATCCGACGACGCTTTTCTCCTATGTTTTGGACGCCCTCGCTTCACGTGCTCTTGCCTACTTGCACCTTGTGGAGCCGGGCATCGTGGGCGATGACACCGTGACGGGACGTCGGCCAGCAGACGACATCGACAGCAAATGGGTGCGCAAGAACTACGCTGGCCGAATCATCGCCACGGGTGGCTATGACCGGGAGCGGGCCCTTCGCGCGGTGACGAGCGGAACGGTGGATGCTGTGGCCTTCGGACGCGCCTTCATCGCCAACCCCGACCTGCCCGTCCGCCTGATCACCAAATCCCCGCTCAACGAAGCACATCGGGACACCTTCTATGGCGGAGACGACCATGGCTACCTCGACTATTCATCGCTGGCAGCCGAGCGCCTCCTTGCGGACCTGACAGAGGGGCGTACCGAACCGGAACAGGGATTGCAGCTCAACGCACAGACGCCGTTGGAAAAGTGGCAATTGGCCTGGGCACAACAGCAATTGATCACACGCGCCTAATCAAGGAATAGGTCGATCCCCTGCCCTATTCGTATTATTTACCAAAAAATGTTTATCTCGCTTCGAACGAAAGCCAGCGGCGCCCCAACCTCTTTGAGGTCTGGGCACCGCTGACTCGAGCCGCACGCCGCGGGCGATGTGGATTCCGTCAGTGAGGAAGCGGACCACGGACCTCGTTGCGTTGGCTGCCCAGCCCGGTGATGGTGCTTTCCATGACGTCGCCGTCGCGGAGGAAGCGGCCCCAGTGCGAGCCGTTTCCTTGCGGTGAGCCGGTGATGATCATGTCACCGGGACGCAGCGCAATGAGCGATGAGATGTAGGAGATCAGCTTGGGGATGTTGAAGATCATGTCGCCGGTGTGACCCTTCTGCATGACCTTGCCGTTCAGCGCCAGCGAAATCTCCAGGTTGTGAGGATCCGGGACGAACGCGGCCGGGACCAGATACGGCCCGGTGGGAAAGAACGTCGGATGGTTCTTTGACCGCATCCAGTCCGTGCCCATCATCGGAATGTCTTTTCGGGGTACCAGGCTTCGAGTGGTCAGGTCATTGCAGATCGTGTATCCGGCAACATGACCCATGGCATCGTCCTCGGACACCTGATATGCCTCGCTGCCGATGACGACGCCGAGTTCCAGCTCCCAGTCATGATCCGTCCCGACGGGCGGAAGCACCACGTCGTCGTTCGCTCCGCTTACCCCGGATGTGGCTCCCACCCACACGTACGGTTCACCGGTGCGCGCGCGCTCATCCACTTCCCGGGCGGCCTGCTCCCGAAGCTCGTCTTCGGAAGCACCCGGGTCACCGAGCTTGTGCGCGACCGTGATCTCGATGACGTGCTGACGATAGTTGGCGCCCGCTGCCAGCAATTGGCCGATGGGGCTGACCGGCGGCAGGATTTGCAGCCCAGCCAACGGCATTGCGGCCGCCTCAGCGCGGCGCTGCTGGTCTTCGGCGAACAGGCTGAGGGCATCAAAATTCTGTTGCCAGCCTTGCAGAAGCGTGGCCGTGTTGACGACTCCGGGGAGCACCGTGGAGATGTTGTACACGGCTTCATCGATAACGAGCCCCGGGAAGGTTGATCCGCCGTCCTGAAAAGTGCCGATCGAGAATTGGACAGTCATAAGTTGTGCCTTTCATCGTCCAGCTCCGGCGCGTATGCCCGGCATAGGCAACGCGGATGTGGCCGCTGGAATTGATAGCTGTCGCGGGCCCTCTTTCCGGCTGGTGCGGAAAGAGGGCCACACGCGGCTAATTCTGGAAGGCCGGCTTCTGCAGCGCGGCTTTCTGGATCAGTTCGGCTTCGCTGCCTGGGACGAGCCCCTGTTCGGTGGCAGTCGGTGCGTTGGCCGGAGGGAAGGCCTCGAGCATTGACTGCGGCAGCTCCCGGTTGCAGTAGAAGTCGTTGGCGCCCAGCTCAGGGGTCCACCGGTTGGGCTTCCAGTCCGGCACGTAATTGCGGTAGCCGCCGGTGTTGACTTCAATGCGCAGGCCGCTGGCCTCGCGGAAGTAGAGGTAATCCTGCTCGCCGATCCCGTGGACGCCGGGACCGAACTCCATCGGTGTTCCGTTCTCCATGAGCAGGTCGGCCGCGCGCGCCAATTCGGCCTGGTTGTCCACCCAGAACGCGTAGTGATGGATGCGGCCGGGGCGGTCGGAGGCATCCAGCAGAATCCCCAGGTCGTGTGACTTCTCGTTGGTGGTCAGCACACCGAAGAAGGTGATGTTGGGGTTTTCGAAACCGGCGTACGCCATGATCCGGAACCCGAGCACCTCGTTGTACCAGGTTGCGAATCCCTCGATGTCGGGGGAGGCGATCGTGACATGGTCCAACTGGCGGGGAGCAATGCCGCGGTCGTTTCGCTTTGAGGGCCGGTCCGGGTAAACGGAGGCGAATTCACCCTCGCCCTTGTACAGGTCGACCTCCCAGAAGAGCTGCATCACGTGTCCGAAGGGGCCGGTGAAAACGTAGGAAGGCCCAAGGCCCGCACCGGCTTCCTTCCATTCGCCGGCGTACGCTGTGGCATCGATCCTGCGGGCTGCTTCCTGAAGCGCTTCCTCGCTGGAGGTGCGCCAGGCCATGGAAACCATGCCGGGTTCGTCGCCCTGGACCAGAACGACGCTGTAGGCGTAGTAGTCGCCCCAGCACCGCAGGTAGACCTTGCCGTCGGCGCGGTCGACTACACGCAGTCCGACCTGCTCTTCGTAGTAGCGGACGGACTCTTCCAGATCGGTCGCGTAGATCTCGATGTGGGACAGGTGGGAAAGGAGCTGGATCATCGTTGACTCTCTCTACAGCGGATTTTTCAGGGATTGTGCTGGCCAGGTACTTCCACTTTGATCCAGGTCCAACTATTAGGGAAGCGACATTTTTGGATAAGCGATATCAAGCTTTCCAATATCGATGCCGCGGCAGCAGCCACCGCATTACTCGTCTGAAGGTGTTCCGACTGCTTGATCCGCGCTGCTTCTGGGCTGATTAGTCAGAGGCCAACAGAGGCTCACAGGCTCGCGACATTTGCTGTCTCAGCCATCGATGAGCCGGTTCATGCTCCTTGTCGGGATGCCACCAAAAGGCTTCAGAAATCGGCGAAAGCGGAATAGGCGGCGGAACAATCCGGAGTGTCTCGGTTATGTGCACGACCTTCTCCGCCAACAAGCGCGGCATCAGAGCCACCTTGTTTGACCCCTCCAGCAGCGCCGGAATAACGAAAAAGTTCGGCGTGATGGTTGTGACGGCGGGATCGATTCCCGCGATCTGCAACTGTCGGGCGGCGGGGGTGAAGGCGCCGCGGCCGCTGACGGTCATGATCCAGGGCGACTCAAGAAGTTGCTGCGGTGTTGGCTCCTCCGGCGATCCGGCGGCCACCACGCAGGCCCATTCGTCAGTCAAGACATCCAGATGGGGTTGCTGGGCGAGATAGCCATGCGGGAGAAACATTCCGTCGACATCCCGAAGTGAATCCGGTGCCCCGTCGACATGAGCAGCAAGCACGTGGTCGAAACGGATGCGGATGTTCGGGGCCGATGTGGCCAGCAATCGCAGCAGAGGCGCTCCGACTCGGGCAGTGGCGTAATCGGTGCCAAGAATATGAAATTCCCGGGAACTGCTCAGGGGGTCGAAGGCCATTTGCGCCGTCGTAATCCGCTCCACGGCCTGAAGAGCGCTCGGAAGATCCTCTTTGAGGTGCAGCGCCAGCGAAGACAGCGTGTAGGCGTTCCCCTGCCGCACCAACAGCGGATCGTTGAAATGCCGACGCAGCTTGGCCAGAAGGTTTGAGGCGGTTGGCTGGCTCACTCTCAGCCTGACCGCGGCCATGCTCACGCTTCTTTCCTCAAGGAAGACGCTGAGCGGCTCGAGCAGGTTGAGGTCCAACCGCGTTCTGGAAGCACCCTGCGAGGATCTGAAGTCGGTTCCCTTACTCATCCTTGGCGCTTCTTTCCATTCCCTACCAGGCGGGGCTTCACTGAGTATCAGCATGCCATGGGGAAAACGCTTCCGCGCTCCTTCACAGGGGCCCTCCGACTGGCACACCCAGGTGATGGTCGTGCACATGAAGGCAGGCCGTAAGCCACATCGCTGCCCTGAGAATCTCTCATACGGGAACGCACAGAACCTGGGGTGCAGCTCGCTAGAACGCCCTACCCCAGATTCCAGCGTGAGCGAGTCCCACGTCAGCCGGAAACGGAGCTCGGGCTCTGCATGATCATGGCGTGGATCTTGGCGCGGAGTTCCAGGTAATCCGGGCGGGACTTGGTGCTGATTTGGTCCCGGGTGCGCCCGAGCGGAACGTCGACGGTGGCGGACACCGAGGCGGGCCTGCCCGACAGGACGATGACCTTGTCGCCAAGATAGACGGCTTCCTCGATATCGTGCGTGACCAGCACGATTGTCACGCCGAGGCGTGCCCGAATGTCGAGCATCAGGTCCTCAAGGTCCGCGCGGGTCTGGGCGTCCACGGAGGCAAACGGCTCGTCCATGATCAGGACCTGCGGGCGGTACGCCAGCGACCGCGCGATGGCCGCACGCTGCTGCATGCCCCCGGACATTTCCCACGGATAGAGGTCCTTGGCGTGCTCCAGTCCCACATCGCGGAGCGCCTCGGTCACCCGCGTGGCCCGCTCGGCTGGCGACAGCTTGTAGCGGCGGAGCGGCAGCTCGATATTCTTGCCCACGCGCATCCACGGCATCAGCGAGCGGCTGTAGTCCTGGAAGACAACCGACACTTCCGCTGGCGGGCGGGTGATGGCCGTGCCGTTGACGCGCACCTCTCCCGAATTGGCGGTACCAAGCGCTGAAAGCGTTCTCAGCAGCGTGGTTTTTCCCGTCCCGGACGGTCCCACGATGCAGACGAACTCTCCCTCCTCAGCGGAGAATGAGACGTCGGCCAGCACCTGCTTCTCGCCGTACGATTTGCTGATGTTGACGGCTTCGAGCACCGGGGTTTTGGTGGCTTGCATGTCCAGATCTCCTGTTGTCATATCCGTGCCTTTCGGTGCCACGCGAGTGCGAAGTATTCGATCGCCATCAGGACGACGTTCAAGGCGTAGCCGATGATCCCGAGCAGGATCATTCCCGACCACATCTCCGGCAGCGAGAACTGCCGCTGGGCCTCAAGGATGAAGTAACCGATCCCGCGGGACGCTCCCAACAGCTCGCTAGCGAACATCAAGATGACGGAAACGGCGAGGCTCGCGCGGATCCCGGCGAAGATTTGCGGACTCGCGCTCGGGATGACGACGCGGAAGATCCAGTCGAAGGGCCTCAGGCGGTTGGATCTTGCGACGTCGACCAGGCCGGGGGAAATCCCGCGGACGCCGTCAATGGTGTTGAGCAGAATCGGCCACAGCGCGCCCAGCACGATGATGGTGACCCGCATCTCCTGACCGATGCCGATCAGCTGGATGGCCAGCGGCAGCAGCGCGACCGCCGGAAGGTAACGGAGGAACTGCAGGACCGGGTTCACGGCTGTTGCGACATAGCCGTTTAGGCCGAGAAGCACCCCCAGTCCCACGCCGAGCACGATCGAGATCCCGAGTCCCCAGAGAATCGACTGAAGACTCGGCACGACGTGTTCCGGGACCAGCGCGAACAGCCACAGCTCCTGAAACCTCTCCAGAATCTGCGACAGCGGAGGGAAGAAGATCGAGGAGCCGCCTGCGCTGGCATACCACCACGCGAGGATGAGGACGAGGGGCAACAAAGCCGGCACTAGGAGCCGTGCGAGCCGTGAGCTCATGCCGCAACCTTTCGATGAGAGGGATGCCAGGCCAGGGCCTTAGCTTCAAGCTTGCCGAAGGCTGCATTTGCGCCGACTCCAAGCGCACCGCACAGGAAGATGTAGGCGTACATGGTCGGTACCGCTCCGCCCAGTTGGGCGGTGAGGATCTGTTCGCCCAGTCCCCCGGCCGGAATGACGACCTGCGCGCTGATGGTTACCAGCAGACAGATCGCCGCCGCCAGTCGGACCCCGGTAGCGATGTAGGGCAACGCGGTGGGGACCAGGAGGAACCTGACCGTGTCCCAGCGGCGGACCCGGAATGACATGAACGTCTGCAGGGCCGTCGGGTCCACATCGCGTGCCCCGTAAATTGTCTGCATGATGACCGCCCAGACGGCTCCAAGAAAGGCCAGCAAAATGGTGCTTTCCAGGCCGGAGCCGTAGAGCAGGACGACGAGGGGCACCAACACCAGGGCGGGAATGGTGCGCAGGAAGTCCAGCGTGAAGACGGACAGCCGATATGCCAGCCGGCTGGTTCCGAGCGGGAACCCCACCACGATGCCAACGACGACGGCGAGCAGCAGGCTGATCGCCCACCCGGCCAGGGTGGTGCCCAGCGGCTCCCAGACGGCGCCACTCGCGAAAACCGCGAGCAACGCCCGGCCTACTTCAACCGGCGTGGGGACCGCTCCGAGCTGGCCCAGGCCGGCTGTGATCTGCCAGATGACCAGCAGCACGGCCACCACGGCCAGCTGGGCGGCCAGCGGCGAACCCCAACGCCCGGCAAGAAGACGACGTGCGGGAACCATCACGGCACCGCTAGTTGCCACTGGGCGCCCAGAGCAGGTCTTCGACGCCCGGGGCGTCCTCGGCAATAAACCCTTCACGCTTCATCAGGTCCACATAGGCCTGGATGTCCGCGTCCGAGATCTCTCCGTCCCAGCTGGGGATGACGGACTTGGCGATGGCTTCGGGCGAGAGCGAGGTAAATTCCGGAAGCACCTCACGCACCGCCTCCGGGTTTTCGTTCGCGTACTCCCCCGCCTTTTTGATGGCGGAGGCAAACTTTCCAGCGGTCTCCGGATTCGCTTGCACGAACGCATCGCTACCCACCCACAGCAGGGCATTCATTCCACCGAGGCCTTCGGTGAACGGCTGCGAGACGACGTCAAGACCCGCCGCTTTGGCCGCGGAGAGGAACGGATCGACGACGAAGGCGGCATCGACGCGGTTGGACTTCAGGGCGGAGACCATGTCTGGGTAAGCGATCTCGACCATCTCGACGTCGGAGGGGTCTACGCCTGCTTCTTCAAGGACCACCCGCAGGGCCAGATCCGGCGCGGACTTCAGTCCGACGAGCGCGACGGTCTTGCCGGCGACGTCGGCCAGGGAAGATATTCCGCTCTCGGGCGCCACCACCAGGGCGGTGGTGTCCGCAGCGCCGTCGGTCGGGTACCGGTCGCTGCCCGACACAACGCTGATCGGCAGCCCCTTCGACGCCGCGGTCACGGTCGGGACCGACGTCATCAGGGCCAGTTGCAGCTCGTCGTTGAGCAGCGACGGAATGGCGGTGGAGGCGGTCTGAATGATGGTGGGCGTGACGTCGAGGCCCTCTTCGGTGAAATAGCCCTGTTCGATCGCAATGTAGAGGTTGGCAGCATTCGCGATCGGCGTGACACCGACTTTCAGCTCCGTCACTTCGCTGGCACCGGCGGAAGCTCCGCCCGCGGAAGCCGAAGACTCCCCACCGGAGCAGCCGGCGAGGACGAGGGCCGCGGCGGCAATGGCTGCCACGGACGTGAGATTTCGAATGGAGAACCGCATGGTTATGTCCTTTTACTGATGGCCAAGCGGCCGGTTGGAAGAATGTTCGGGGAAGGCCCATCCTGGAGCCCGGAGGGCCTCCCCCAGCCGGATTAGCAGGTCCGGCTAATTCGCGACGGCGTGCCGTCCGAGCGCGAACTGGGCGTACTCTTCGAGCAATTCGGGGTCGTCGACTGCGCCCAGGTCCGCGACGTCGTCGAGCGCGGCACCCTGCAGGAGGCGTTTCACCGGGACTTCCAGCTTTTTGCCCGTGCGGGTGTGCGGGATTGCCCGCATGAACACGATCTCGTCGGGCAGGTAGCGGGCGGAGAGACTATCCCGGATGGACTTCACGATCGCTGCCTCTGCCGCGGCGGGGTCGGCGCCGTCGGCGAGTTTGACGAAGAGCGGCATGTAGTACTCGGTGCCCAGCTCTGCGCCGATCACCAGCGCTTCCGCGACCTCCGGAAGGGTCTCGACGGCGGCGTAGATGTCCGCCGAGCCGAGCCGGAGTCCGTTGCGGTTGAGCGTCGAGTCGGACCGGCCGTGGATGAGGATCCCGCGCCAGCTGAACTCGATGTAGTCGCCGTGCCGCCACACTCCCGGGTAGGTCGAGAAATAGCTGTCGTGGTAGCGGCTGCCGTCGTCGCCCCAGAACTGCAGGGGCATCGACGGCATCGGCTGCGTGACGACGAGCTCGCCCTTCCCGGTGGTGGGGCTTCCGGCGTCGTCCCAGGCCTCCACCCGGACTCCCAGGGCGGGCGCCTGGATGTAGCCCACCCGAACGGGCAGCGTGGGTGTTCCGCCGACAAAGATCGACGCGATGTCCGTGCCGCCGCTCATCGAGCTCAGCCAGATGTCGCCGACGTTGCCGTAGACCCAGCGATAACCGTCCGCGGACAGCGGCGAGCCGGTGACCTGGAGCGAACGCAGGGCGGACAGGTCATGGTCGTTCATCGGCACCAGGTCGGTCTTGGCGCAGGCGTGCACGAAACCGGCACTGACGCCGAGGACCGCGACGTTCTCTGCCGCGGTCACCTGCCAGACCCGGTCGACCGACGGGAACGTGGGGTTCCCGTCGACGAGCACCGCCGTCGCCCCCACACCGAGTGCGGAGATCAGCGAGTTCCACAGCACCCAGCTGGTCGAGGCGACGTTGTAGTACCTGTCGCCCGGCCGCAGGTCCGAATGGATGAGGAGCATCTTCATCTCCTCGAGCAGCGCGCCGCCGTGTCCGTGCACGATGCCCTTGGGGATGCCCGTGGTGCCGGAGGAAAACAGCACCCACAGCGGGTGGCTGAACTCGACGTCGTGATAGACCGGCTCCGCCGGCGCGGCCACGGCCTGCTCCCAGCTGACGGCCGGCACCGGTGTTTCGACCGGTGGCGTGGTGCCGTGCCGGGTCACCCAGATGACGTGCTCCGCCGTCGGGAGCTGGGCGAAGATTTCGCGGAACTCTTCCCGGCGGTCGCGCTCCTTGCCGCCGAGCCGGTAGCTCGGCGCGGCGATGACGACCTTCGGGTCCAGTTGGGCGAACCGCGAAACGATCGCTCCGGCGCCGAATTCCGGTGCACAGACGGACCAGACGGCCCCGATCGAGGCGGCAGCGAGGAGCCCCGCCACCGCCTCGGCCACGTTGGGAAGGACAGCAACGACCCGGTCACCGGGGCCGACGCCCCGGTCCCGCAGGTGCTTCGCCAGCGAGGCGACCTCGCGCCGCAGCGCGTCCCAGCTGATCTCTTCCCGGGACCCGTCCTCGGCGACGGCGATCAGCGCCGTCCCGTCATGTCCTTCGAGCAGGTGGCGGGCGAAGTTCAGGGTGCGGCCGGGGAACCACCGCGTGTGCGGCATGGCATCCGGTGTGCAGACGGGCCCGTGGGAGCCGCCGAACTCCACGCCCGCGAATTGGGCGAAGAGCTCCCAGAACGTCTCCGGATGATCGACCGACCATTGCCAGATCTCGTCATACTCCTGGCCGATCTCCAGTCCCTGCGCGCGCAGGAAACCGGCAAAGCGACCGATTTCCGTGTCGGCGCCGGCCGATGGGCCGGGCTGCCAGATCACCTCGCCGTCGGCGGCTTGGGCATCAACAATCACGTTCGCTCCAAAGAGTGCGCATGCTCCTGGCGCCGGGCCGCGATCTCCGCCGCCGACAGGGGCTCGGTTCCGATCAGCACGAACAACATCCGCGCCGTCCGGTCGGTGCGGTTGGACCAGGCGTGGCTGGTGGCGCGCTGGACCGCGACGTCTCCGGCGCGCAGCGTGGTTTCGCCTTCGTCGACCAGCAGCGTGATCTCGCCGTCGAGGACCACCGCGTAGTCCAGCGAATCGGTGCGGTGGAACCAGAAGTGCTTTCCGTTGCTGTGTTCGGCGCCGGCTTCGGCCTCTTCGTGCCCGTCGATTTCACTGAAGATCACCGAGTCGGCTTCATCCGGATAGACAGAGTCCGGCGGGAAGTCGGCGATGCGGAGGATGGTCTCGCCCGGGCCGGGGAAGCTCGGCAGATCCGCGTCCGCGGTGGCCGGGTCCTGGTCGCTGACGTGGTCGATGGGCCCCTGGGTGAGCCAGGGGACGGTGGCACCGAAGCCCGGGATCAGCTCGGAGGACCAGTGATTCGGCGCCGGTCCGTCCGACAGGATGATGGCGCGGCCTTGGTCGTCGTGTCCGGTGACTACCCGGCGGACGGGTGGTCTGGTGGTCATGCCTGCCATCCCTCGTGCGGGTAGGTACGGGGCTCGGGCCACCACGGGGCCTTGTGGCGTTCGGTGGAGACGGGCGTGCGCAGCGTCCCGACCCCTTCGAGTTCGAGCTCGATGACATCGCCCGGCTGCAGGAAGCGTCCGATCTCGACGCCGGCTCCGAAGCCCATGGTGCCGGAGCCGATGATGTCGCCGGGCTGCAGGCGGTCGGAAATGGAGACGTAGGCCAGCAGTTCGGCCGGGGTGTAGACGAAGTCCTCGACCTTGGTGTCGGACAGGACTTCGCCGTTGACCCGGACCTGTCCCTTGAGTCCCTCGATGGATTCGATTTCGTCCATGGTGACTACCCAGGGTCCGATGCCGTAGGCGAAGTCCTTGCTCTTCTGCGGGCCCATTCCGATGGGCATTTCGACGCCCTGTACGTCGCGGGCGCTGAAGTCGTTGAAGATGGTGATGCCGAAGAGGTGGTCGGGCGCCTGGTCCGGGGTCAGGTCCGTTCCGGACTTGCCGACCACGTAGCCGATCTCGAGCTCCCAGTCGAGGGCCTCGGTGAAGTCCGGGTAGGACAGGACCTCGTCGTGCCCCAGGGACGTGGCGGTGGTCCCCTTGAAGTATCCGGGGCGATTGTAGATCGAACGCGCTGGCGCCGCCTTGGCCACGGTACGGCTGAAGTTCTGGATGTGCTGCTCAAAGGTCAGGCCGTCGCGGATGACCGGCGAGTCAACGGCCGCCCGCCAGGAGACCTCGTCGATGGCGAACGAGGCGTCATCTGCCGCGTCGAGGGCAGCGTTGGCGGCGTCCAGGAAGGCGTCGCCGCCACCGATTCCCGCCGACAGGCTGCCCGGGAGCATGGTCAGGGCGATGGCACGGGCGCGGTCCGGATCGGCCGCCTTCCGCTGCAGGGTCAGCGCGTAGGCGCGGGCCAGGTCGACGACGCGCCCCTCTTCGGGCCGGGCTGCTACGAGCCGGATTTGTTCGCCGTCGGGCGTTGCGACAGCGATTCTCCCTAGCTTCATGTCTTCTCCTCGGTAGTGCTTCTGTGGTGCTTCAGTTCGATACGTACAGTATCGCATGTAGTGCCCGCGATCACAATGGTTCTGATCGAAGCGGGGGTCTGCTGTGCGCAGGTTTTGCGGTCCGGGCAGGTTTCGCAGTGCCTGCGCTTATCGCTCGACGGTTTCAGTGGCCCGGCGAAGCGGGCCAGCATCGCAGAGCGCGGCGAGTTCGATACCCTGTGGCAGCATGCCGAGGCTCCGCCGGATGTCCGTGAGCACGGCGAGGCCTGAGGAGCTGACTTCCAGGGTGTCCGGCCGGGCTTCCCACGCCGCCGCGGCCGCCGTGGAGAAGCCGCATTGCGTCAGGAAGGCCACGCCGTCGTCGGCCGAAAGCGAGCGGCAGTACTCCGCGCCGCCGACCAAGGCACGCAGGTAGTCGTGCAGCTCTTCAGAACCGACAAGCGGGGCCCGGACCACCAGCCCCTGGCCGGGAAAGTCCGGCAGCAGGCTGTTCACGGCTGCCAGGCAGCGCATGCCGGCCGCGACGGCGAGCTCGTCGATCGGCGGGCCGAGCAGCGTCGCGTCCGCATCCCCTGCCACCAGGGCGTCGAAACGCTCGCGAACTCCGCCCACCTCGACGTAGTGGACCTCGACGCCGGCGTCCTGGAGCACACGGCGGGCGGCCAGGGCGAAACCGTTCGACAGCGCATCCACCGCAAATCGGCGCCCCGCCAGATCAGCGAGGGACTCCGCCGAATCTCGCGCATAGAGCCCGAGGGGCGTGGTCTTCTCGACCTGGGCGACGAGCCGGAGGTCGGCGCCGGCCTTCGTCCACTCAAACAGGTTGTCTATGGCCGTGACCGCCAGGTCCAGTTCTCCCGAGAGCAGCCCCTCCAACTGGGAGGCGCTGGACGTTGCACGCATGGTGTCAACATCCAGCCCGTCCAGCATGCCGTGATGGGCGGCTATGAGGTACGGAACGGGCGGCACGAAATGGCTTTGCCGCAGGCTCATCGCACTGGACCGTCAGCCATTGAAACCCCGAACAGATCTCCGATCTGCCGCGCGCCGGGCAGGACGGATCGGAGATCTACGATGGCGTTACCAAAGACCACCCCGGGGAAAGATTGCCCCGCGAGCTCGAAGGTGCCGAGCGCGAAGCCGTGCGGACCGACTGTTTCGGTTGATGATTTCCCGGCCACGGCGGCTTCCCGTCAGACCGGCGGGGCCACGTACAGGCCCTTGTCCGGGTCGTTGAACATCTCCTTGGTGATGAACTCGTCCATCTCGCCGCCGGTGCCCCACTGGTCGGAGGTCTCCGGCTCGCGGACGTCGAAAATGCTGGGATGCCAGGTGTCCTCGTCGACCGCGTCGAGTTCGGTGGTGTACTCCATCGTGTTCCCGTTCGGGTCAATGAAGTAGGTGAAGGTGTTGTCGCCGGCGCGGTGCCGGCCGGGACCCCAGATCTTCCGGAACCCGGCGCGCATCAGACGGCCGCTGCCCCGCATGTACTCGTCGATGCCGCGCAGCTCGAACGAGGCGTGCTGCAGGGAGGCATGCGGACCGCGGGCGATGGCCATGCTGTGGTGCTGGGCGTTGCAGCGCATGAAGTAGAACAGGTCGCCGGTCTGCGGGTGGTTCAGGGTGTCGGACAGGCGGAACCCCAGGTGCTGCTCGTACCAGGCCCGCATCTTTTCCGGCTCGGGCGAGTTCAGCACCACGTGCGAGAGCTTGACCGGGATGTCCTCGCGCTCTTCGACCTTGCGGTGCTTGCGGGTTGCGACGTCGGCGGAGACCTCGATGGTGCGCCCTTCCAGGTCGAAGAACCGGAAGCCGTAGCCGCCGCCGAGCGTCTTGACGTCGTCGGGCTCGCCGACCAGCTGCACGCCCTTGGCGATGAGGTCCGAGGCGAGCTGGTCGACGGCGGTGCGGTCGGCTGCGCCGAAGGAGACCAGGTCGAGCCGTTTCTCGTCGGACTTGCGGACCCGGACCGAATACTGCTCGGGCGAGCCCTCGGCGGCGAAGTAGGTGACGCCGCCGTCGTCCTCCATCACGGTGAGTCCCCAGTGGTTCTTATAGAAGTCGATCTGCTTTTGGTAGTCGGGTACGGCGATGTCGAAGTGCCGCAGGTGGGTGATCGGGCTGAAGGCCATGGTGATCTCCTATCTTGTGCCGATTTCTGGCGGGTGTTGGTCTAGAGGGGCGCCGGTACGGCGCGGTCGACGGTGGGGATGCTGCGCACGATGCGCTCGAGCGCTTCGGGCGTGTCGGCGAGACCCAGGATGTAGCGGTCCGGCCGCATGACGACGGCGGAGGCGCCCGCCGTTTCAAGGATCTGGCCGACCTTGGCCGGATCGAGCAGGACGACGACGTCGCCGTCCTCCTCGAGCTGGGCGCGCAGTTCGGCCGGGACGGCGTCGTAGAGGTCGCGGGAGGTCGCCACCAGGAAGTGGGCGCCGACCATGTCATCCAGGCGGACTCCGTCGGCGAGGATCGGCTGGATGCCCAGGTAGCCCGCCCGCTTGTCGGTGTCGCCTTCGTGGAGGCCCGGGCCCAGGGCCGGGGACACGGGGGCCGAGGCGGCGGGGTTGGTCCGGATGAACTCGTCCCGCTGTTTCGCCACCTCGGCGTCGGTGGTCTGAAGGAAGCCCGCAGCCGTGGCCGCCTGCTCCACCCAGAACCGCGCATGCGGCTTCCGCTCGGTCTCGTAGGTGTCGAGCAGCGACTCATCCGCCGAGCCGCGCTTGACCAGGTCCAGCTTCCAGACGAGGTTGGCCACGTCCCGGATTCCGGCACACAGGCCCTGCCCGAACAGCGGCGGCGCCTGATGCGCAGCGTCTCCGGCCAGGAAGACGTTGCCCACCCGCCACTGCTCGGCGATGCGGCCCCGGAATGTGTAGATGGATTGCCGGTCGGCGGTGAACTTGTCAGCGGGCAGGACGCCGCGGCTGATCCGTTCGACCGACTCCGCCGTCACGATCTCCTCGGGGTCGTCGTCCGGCATCAACATGAATTCCATCCGCACCCGGTCGCCTGGCAGGCGGATCCACAGGGCGGGCCGGGTGTGGTGGCCCAGGAAGATCATGTCGGTTGCCAGGCCGGGGCTGTCCTTGAGGATTCCGTCCACCACCAGCCACTGGGCGTCCTCACCGATGCGCTCGGTGACGATGCCGAACGCATTGCGCACCTCGGACCGGGCGCCGTCGGCCGCGATGGCCCAGCGGGCGCGGACCATCGATTCGCGGCCATCGGCATCGCGCACGGTGACCTCGACGCCGCCGTCGACATTTCGGACGCCGGCGGCCGCGCTTCCGCAGCGGAGCTCGACGCCGGGGAGCTTGTCGACAACATCCCTGAGCAAGTGCTCGACGTCGGGCTGGTGGAAGGTGAGGTCGTCGTGCCAGGCCTGGCTCCCGAAACGTCCGGTGGGGATGGAGATGAGCACCTCGCCGGCCTCGTTCTCGATGTGCATCGAAGACATCGGCAACGTGACATCCGCGAACCGTTCCGCAACCCCCAGTGACTGGAGGGTGCGGAAGGTTTCGCCGTCGAAGTGCACTGCACGGGCGGTGGGCCAGGCCTCGGCGTCGCGCTCCAGGCCAATGGCGGTCAGACCCGCCCGGCCAAGCAGCGCCAGCGCGGTCACCCCTACCGGGCCTCCCCCGATCACCACCACGTCGACATTGACTGCGTCGGTCATTTGGAATCCTTCGGTTCAGTACGTTTCGTTTCGGATAATGTAACACCGATCACTTTGTGCTCGCAAGGGTTCCGGCGAGCCGCTCGCTGCGTTGTGTCAGGCCTTCCAGACGGTCTTCAGGTTGCAGAACTCGCGGATGCCTTCCGCCGCCAGTTCCCGCCCGAATCCGGAGCGCTTGATCCCGCCGAACGGCAGCTCCTGGTAGGAAACGGTCATGCCATTGATGAACACGGCCCCGGCTTCGAGGTTCTGCAGGAACCACTCCTCCTCCCCTGCGTCCCGCGTCCAGACCGCGCTGGACAGGCCGAAGGAGGTTTGGTTGGCAATCCGCAGGGCATCCTCGCGATCGTTCGCGCGGTACAGCGAGGCAACCGGCCCGAAGGCTTCTTCCTGGACCAGCCGCATGTCGTCGGTCAGCCCGGCCACAACCGTGGGCGCATAGAAAAAGCCCTTGCTGTCCGGAGTGGTTCCCCCGGCCAGGATCTGGGCCCCGCGCTCACGGGCGTCCTCGACCAGCTCGGCCAGTTCGTCGCGGCCCGAGCGGGTGGCCAGCGGGCCCACCTCGGTCTGCGGATCGAGCGGGTCGCCGACGACGAGGTCGGCCATCCGCTGCGCGAATTCGGCGGCGAAGGCGTCGTAGACGTCGGTGTGCACAATAAAACGCTTGCCGGCGATGCAGGATTGGCCGTTGTTGTTGATCCGGGCCCGCACTGCAGTGGCCGCCGCCTCGGAAATATCGGCACTGGGCATCACGACGAAAGGATCGGATCCGCCCAGTTCCAGCACGGCCTTCTTGACGTGATCGGCTGCGATCGAAGCTACGGAACGCCCTGCGGGCTCCGAGCCTGTCAGGGTCACCGCCTGAACCCGCGGATCAGCCAGCACGTCGGCCACCTCGCCGCCGCCGACCAGCAGGGTGCGGAAGGAGCCGGCCGGGAAGCCGCCCCGCTCGAACAGGGTGTCCAGATAGAGCGCCGCCTGGGGCACGTTGGACGCATGCTTCAGCAGGCCGGAATTGCCCGCCATCAGCGCGGGGGCGGCGAACCTGATCACCTGCCACAGCGGATAGTTCCATGGCATGACGGCCAGGACCGTGCCGAGCGGCTCGTAGCGGGTCCAGGCCTGGGAGGCACCCACCGCCGCCGGATCCTCCAGGGGGCTGTCGGCGAGGAACGCTTCCGCGTTCTCGGCGTAAAAGCGCATGGCCTTCGCGGACTTCTGCACCTCGGCGACCGACTGCGCGATGGGCTTGCCCATCTCGACGGTGATGAGCTCCGCGAGGCTGTTCGCCTCCGCGGCGAGGATGTCCGCGGCAGCAAGCATCCAGGCCGCCCGCTGCTCGTAGGAGGTGGCGCGGAGTCGGACCGCTGCCCCGGCGGACTCGGCGATTCGAGCCTGGACCTCTTCGGATGAATGGGGCTCGAATTCCTTTTCGGTCAAGCCGGTGGTCGGATTCACAGTGGCGATTCCCATATGCTGAACGCTCCTTCTTGAGACGGGGTTGTGCTGCCGAGTATATGGGATACGATTCGTATCGGATGTAATGCCCATCTCATTCTCCGCCCCGCTCGTTGCGGGGCCCCGTAACACGAAGGAGTGAAAGCCCGTGAGTACCGATGGCGAATTGCCGCAGAACCTTCCGCTGTTCCTGACAGATTCCGACGTAGCCAAGTTGTCTGACTGGTCCGAGGCCATCCGGGCCATTCGTGCCGCCTACAGCGCCGCCGACGACGAGGCCCGGACGCCGGGCAGGATCTTTGCCCAGTCCGAACGCGAGTGGATGCGGATCATGCCGTCCGTCCCGGGAAGCGGCCAGCTGTTCGGCGCGAAATCGATCGTCGGATCCTTCGCGGACGGGCTCCGCGTCAGCTATCTCATCTCCCTCTTTGACAAGGACACCGCGGACTTGGTCGCGCTGGTGGACGGCAACCGGGTCACCGGCCTGCGCACGGCGGCGACCTCCGCCGTCGGTGCCTCAACGCTGGTACCGCAACGGCCCTTGCAGATCGGCGTGATCGGCTCGGGCTTCGAAGCGCGGTCGCACCTCACGGCGCTGTCCCATCTGGTTGAGTTCGCCGGCATCCGTGTGTTCAGTCCTACCCCCTCGAATCGTGAGGCTTTTGCCCGCGAGTTCGACGGCGTCTCCGGTGCCCCGGCCGTCGCGGTTGGCTCTGCCCAAGAGGCAGCCGAGGGTGCAGACCTCATCCTCTGCGCGGCTCGGTCGAGGGACGAGTCGCCCACCCTGCTGAGCGACTGGGTGGGCCCGAACACCGCCATCGTCTCCATCGGTTCGACGACGCCGGCTCAGCGCGAACTGCCCGCCGACCTGATTGGGCGGGCCGCCGTCGTCGTCGTCGACACGTATGACGAGGTGGTCAATGGCAGCGGCGACATGATCGCCGCCCGCGCGGACGGCGTCGACGTCGATTCCGTCGTCGTCACGCTCAACGCCGTGCTCAGCGGTGCAACCCGGATCGACCCGGAGCAGGGCATCCGGATCTACAAATCGACAGGCTCGGGCCTGCAGGACGTCGTGGTTGCCGAGATGCTCCTCAACCGAGCCCGGGCCGAGGGCATCGGCACCGTCCTGCCGGTCGGCATTGTCACTACTCGTAAATAAATAAGGATTAAGGAGAACCCCATGGTGGATTACACACCGTCCGAGGCCCGCGCCTGGGCGAAAGAGAAGTTCCGTGGCACGATCGCCGTCACCCACCCGTCCTACACACCCGATTTTTCCGGGATCAACGAGAACGCGATCCGCCACGACGTACTCAAGCTGAAGGAACTCGGCTTTGCCGGCACCCTCCTGGTTGCCGAAGTGAATGTCACGGTGGAGGAATACGCCCGGATTGCCGCTGTGGCGCGCGAAGCCGCCGGGCCCGACTTTGGCATCTTTTTCCACGCCATTTTCAACACGCTGGAAGAGAACATCCGGGCCGCCAAGCTTGCCGAAGCCGCCGGCGTCGACCGCGCACTGTTGGCCTACCCCGCGTCCTTCTGGCCGACGTCCCACGAGCAGGTGTTCGACTACACCAAGGCCTTCTGCGACGAGACCGGGTTGGCCACCATGCTGTTCCCGCTTCCGGCCTGGGGCTTCGAGCGGATCCACCCGGCAGGGATGGATGTGGCCTTCGTTCGGCGCGTGCTGGATGCCATCCCGAACATCGTCGCGATCAAGGCGGAGCAGGCCTACCCCGGCATCCCCGGCGTCATGGAGATGTACCACCATTTCCGCGACGAGGTACTGATCTCCTGCCCGATCGAGGCCGAGACCATCCCGCTGATGTCCGTGCTGGACTTCCAGTTCTCGGGCACGAGCAACACGAACTGGATGAGCGACTACTACCCCCGCGCCTTCGAACTGGCCCAGTCCGGACAGTGGGAGGAAGCGATGAAGCTGTACTGGCAGGTCCATCCCGCCCGCCAGGCCAACGGTGCCGTGTCCTCGACCTCCACGCCCGGGACCAACATGATCAACCGCACCCAGTGGAAGTACCAGGAGTGGCTCGCCGGCTTCAACGGCGGAGCCCTCCGCGCGCCCTCCCCGAAGCTGCCCGACCGCTTCATGAAGCAGCTCCGGGCCTCGCTGGTGGCCTCGGGTCTGCCGGTCACGGACTCCCCGGATGAAGAGTTCGTGCGGGGCCGCGTCTCGGCCTGACGCTCACTGGGCTAGGAAGCGCTGGCAGACCGCTCCCCTGGATGTGGCCGAGAAATCGGTCCTTCCAGGGGAGCGGTTTTGCGTGTGGATGCTGCTGCCCGGAGACGACGGAACCCATCGCTCGATGTCGTGAGCGATGGGTTCCGTCTGCAGGGTCGTGCGCGGTCCTAACCGGCAGGCGCCCGGAGTGCGCGGCCGGTTCCGCGGTAGATGGCCACCGTGCGGTCTCCGGCGCGGACGATGACGTCCACGATGACCCGCCGCGATTCATTGAAAGTGACCTCGGCCTCGGCAACCAATCGCTCGCCGACGTGTGCGGGAGACAGGTAGGTGATGGATGCGTCAGCCGTCGCGATGCTGGGGCCCAGCGTGTTCGCTGCCATCGCGAAGGCAGTATCGGCAACACTGAAAACGAAGCCACCGTGGGCAATGCCATGCCCATTGGCCATCTGCGGTTCGACCTCGAGAACTGCGACCGAGCGACCGCCGCTGGCGCCTTCCACCGTGACGCCCAGGCGCTCTAGACTCCGGTCGGCTTCCAGCATGGAGCGGACCGGATCGTCAATAGTCATCGTCGTCGGGCTCATGACAGGCGCTCGATGGCCAAGGCCATGCCTTGGCCGCCGCCGACGCAGAGCGTGGCCAGTCCCAGCGTGGCGTCCTTGGCCTGCAAGCCATTGATGAGCGTGCCAACAAGCCGGGCCCCGGTGGCACCGAAGGGGTGGCCGAGCGCGATCGCCCCGCCGAACGGGTTCACCTTCGCTGGGTCCGCCTTGAGCTGGCGGACAACGGGGACGACCTGGGCGGCGAATGCCTCGTTCAATTCCACGACGTCGATGTCGTCGATCGACAACCCGAGTCGGGCCATGAGCCGTTGTGAGGCCTCCACCGGGCCCAGCCCCATGATCTCCGGGGAAAGCCCGCTGGCCGTTGTCCCCAGAATGCGGGCCAGCGGGGTGATCCCCAATTCCTTGGCCCTGCCGGCGCTCATGACGATGAGGGCGGAGGCCCCGTCATTGAGCGGGCTGGCGTTACCTGCGGTGACGGTACCCGAGGCATGGAAGACGGGCTGGAGCCCGGACAGCCCGTCCATGGTTGTTGTTGGACGTGGGCCGTCGTCGGCCATCACCACCTTGCCATCCGCAGTGGTGACCGGCACGATTTCCCGGGCAAAGTATCCGGCATCGATGGCTCGCGCGGCCCGAAGTTGTGACTCAAGCGCCCATTCATCCTGGTCCCGCCGAGTGGTGCCCGTGGAACGCGCAACAAACTCGGCGGTTTTGCCCATGTCGATGTAGATGTCCGGCAGCTCGCCGCGGTTCCGCGGGTCTGACCATTCCGCCCCGGATTCGAAGAGTTCACCAGCGCGGTTCCCCGCAGCCGCAAAACCCGGATAGGGAGAAGTCGTCACTGGCGGCGTCGAGGACGTGTGCTCAACACCGGCGACCAGAAAAGCCTCGCCGTCCCCGGCGCGCACAGCCTGTGCCGCCATCGCCGTCGCCTGCAGGGACGAGGCGCAAAAGCGGTTGACCGTAACGGCGGGAAGATGGTCCATCCCCGCCATGACCATGACCCGCCGGCCGATGTTGTCCCCCTGCGCCCCTTCAGGAACCGCGCAACCAAAGTAGGCGTCGGCCAACTCGGTGGAGTCGAGTTGCGGTGTTGCCGTAAGGACTCCGGCGACTGCGGCCAGTGCAAGGTCCTCGGGCCGTTCGTTTGCCAACGAGCCCTTGCGGGCGCGTCCGATGGGCGTTCTGCGGTAAGCGACGACGACGGCGTCATGGGGTGCTAGGGCGGGGATCACGAGGTGTGTCCTTTCGGCAGGTTCGCATGATTCATCTGAACGGACAGGACGTCCACAGGGGTGTGGCGACAGACGCGCGCAACAACGGCCCCGGAAAACGTAGCCGAGCCCTTGAACCAATCCTATACGGACCGTATCGGACCGGCAATACGATGGTTCGCCCTTCGACTGCCGAAGGCAACCTAGGGCTGGTTCGCGAGCCCCTCGAGCGCGGACTGCATGATGGCATTGGCCGCATCCGCGTCCAGGGGGCCGGACTGGAAGAGAAGCCGGAAGTACACCGGGGAGTAGAGCAGTTCCGTCACCAGCATTGGCTCAAGGTCGGGACGGATCGCCCCTTCTTCCATCGCCCTGACGCACCATCGCCGTCACGGCACGGGTCCGGGGAAGCCAGAAACGATCCTTGAATTCTTCCATGGTCGCCGAGTCATACTGAGCTTCCGCGACGAGCTGGGAGATAAGCCGCCCTTCCGGACCTGCATAAATCACTGCAAGCGAGGAGAGATGCTCACGCAGGGCGTCGATTGCAGGCACATCTTCACGAACCGGAGTACGCGCGACGTGGTTCTCCAGAAAAGTGTCGATGACAACGGCAGCCTTGCTCGGCCACCAACGATAGATCGTCGTCTTGCTCACGCCGGCCTCGCGCGCAATGCGCTCGATGGAGAGCTTCTGGACAGTGAGCGCATCCGGCCCCGACTCGTCAAGCAGCGCCATGGTGGCTTCAAGAATCGCCTTATGACTTTGTTCGCTTCTGACCGCCATGCATCCACCTTCGAGTTCGAGACTTCCAATACGAAACGTACACCATAGGTCCGTGCGCTGGGGCAACAAACCCCTATAAACTGCAGCCTCAGGAGCCGAGACAGGGCCGCCCAAGCCCAGGGCAAGGACAGCCACCCACTCCATGCGGATCCTGGAACCCCGGGACTGCCACCTCTGGGCCTGGTGGTCTTGATCACAGCGGCAAGCCACACTATCGTATTCAATACGATACGTTTAGAATCGATACCTTTCACGAGATCCAGGCGGCTTTTCGGCGTCGTGAGCGGATCCCGAGGCCTTGCCATCGCTGCTTGTTGGGAGCTTCCCACCGGCCGCGGTCATGATCTACCAAGGAGAAAACGAATGTCCCCAGAAGCCACCACCGTCGCCGAGGTTCTCTCGAGCCCCTGGAAGATCGACGGCCTGACGATCAAGAACCGCTTCGTGCTCAGCCCGATGGCCGTGCTGCAGCCCACGAAGGACGGTCACCCGAGCGACCAGACCATCGCCTTCCTCACCACTCGTGCCCGCGGCGGCGCGGGGCTGCTGATCATCGGCGGCGGCGTCGCCACCGAGCGAGGGAACCAAGAGGCACCGTTCCAGCCGCTGATGCGGTTCGACCGGGACGACTTCATCCCGGGGCTCAAGCGCATGGTCGATGCCGTGCACGCGCACGACGTGCCGATCTTTGCCCAGATCTTTCCGAGCTTCGGGGCCATGGGCGTGCCGGGTGAAGGACGGCCCACGCTGGCGGCGAGCCCGAAACCTGTCCACATGGGCGCGCCCCGCCTCCCGCACGGGTTCTACATCCCCGGCGGGCGCACGAACCCGACTCCCGATGGAGATCACCAAGGAAGAGATCCTGAAGGTCCAGGAACAGACGGTCGCCGCTGTCCGGCGTGCGAAGGCCGCCGGCTTCGACGGCATCGAACTCGGTGCCCACATGCGCTACCTCTACTCCTCCTTCCTCTCGCCGCGCACCAACTGGCGAACCGACGAATACGGCGGCAGCGCCGAGAACCGCGCCCGCATCCTGACGGACACCGTCCGCGCGATCCGGGCCGAGGTCGGCCCCGACTACCCGGTGGGTCTTCGGATGAGCGTGAACGACCATCTGCCGGACGGGCAGGGTCCCGAGGGGTTTGCGGAGGTCGCGGCGATCATTGCGAAAGAAGGCCTGGGGTACATCGCGCTCACCGACGGGAACTACGAGTCGATGGACGACAACCTTCCCTCGTCGTCGGGGTCGATGCTGGAGCATGCTGAGCCTCAGGCGTTCCGTGCCGCACTGCCGAACACTCCGTTGCTGCTGAGCAGCACCTACGATCCGCAGCAGAGTGCCGACGCGATCACCAACGGCCACGCGGACGGCATCATGCTCGCCCGGCAGCTGCTGGCCGATCCCGAATTCCCCAACAAGGTGCTCCAGGGCAGGCTCGATGAGATCGTCTGGTGCGATCATGACAACTCGTGCCTGCGCCGTTTGATCTTCAACGTGCCCGTCCGCTGCCACAAGAACCCGGCCATGGGACGCGAAGCGGTTCTCGGAGGGGTGAAGGAACCCGTCTCGGTCAAGCTCAAGCGCCCGGTGGAGGCCGCGCTGATCGCCGCCACCGGATCACCGACCCTCATGGGCATCGCGGATAAATTGGCGAACTCCAAATCGAAGGCATCCAAGAACTGACGGTGGGGATGGGTGCATTCAGGCTCCCTGCTGGGAGACCTCAATGCACCCATCCACTGATGGTTAAATACGTCGACGGCGGCGCTCGCCTATGCGGGCACCGCCGTCGACGCGTCTCGGCCTGTTTTTTGACTACATGATGGCGCTGGCTCCGCCGTCGACGACGAGGTTGATCCCAGTGACCCACTTCGCCTCGTCGGAGGCGAGATACAGGCCCGCATAGGCGACGGCGAGCGGGTCCCCGGGCTTGCCATCGATGGTGCGCTCAACGATCGGAGCGACAGGCGCATCCTCGCCGAACTCGTCGAACATGGCGAGCACAGGCGGCGTCGCCATGACCCCCGGGCTCAAGCAATTGACGCGGATGCCGGCCGCGACTCCTTCTGCCGCCAGCTGTCGGGTGAGGGCGATGACCGCCCCCTTGGCGGCGGCATGGGCGGCCTGCGGCAGGGCTCGTGCGCCCTGGCTTCCGGCCCCCGAGCCGATGTTAACGATCGCGCCACGGGATGCCTCCAGGTGCGGCCATGCTGCCTGGCAGGCATGCCACACCAGGTCCAGCTCGTTCTGGAGAGTGAACCGGTAGTCGTCAGCGCTCATCTGGGCAAACGGCGCGAATCGCGGCAGGCTGGCGTTGTTGTAGAGAACGTCGATCCGGCCGTGGCGCTCCACGGTGTCGGCAATCCAGCGGTCGATGTCGGCCCGGTCGCTCAGGTCCACCGGCGCGCTTGACTCGATCGATCCGCCGTCGGCCTCGACCAGGCGGACCGTCTCAGCCGCACTGTCAGGATTGAGGTCGCTCCCGACCACCATCGCGCCCTCGGCTGCGAACAGCCGGGCGGTCACACGGCCCATCCCACCTCCGATACCCGTCAGCAGGACAACTTTTCCTTCCAAGCGGCCAGCAGCCATGGATCTTCTCCGTTCACCTCGTAGTAACTCATCCCACGCAACCACGCACCGATACGGGCCGGTACCCGATCGGTTGCATGGTGCAGTCCGTGCACACTTCTGTGCACGGACTGCACCATGGCGCGCGCGGACCCCCTACGCAGATGTGAGGTGGCGCACCATGGACAGCACGCACCACCCACATTCACTGCATCAAAGGAGATGATGACGATGAGCAGCACCACCGAAACGTCGACGCTACCGACCCCACCGGGAGTCTCTGAGGCCGAACTCGAAAAGGCGCTCACCGAGTTCGCCACGGCGATCGGCGCGGACAAGGTCGCCACCGACGCCGCGTCGCTGGAGGACTTCCAGGATCCCTTCCAGGTTCCGGGCACCGCCACCAACGTTCCCGTCCGCCGTCGTCAGCCCGACGAGCGTCGAGGACGTCCAGGCAGTGGTGCGGATCGCCAATGAGTACAAGGTTCCGTTGTGGCCCATCGGCCGTGGCAAGAACAACGGCTACGGCGGTGCCGCACCCCAGGTGCGAGGCTCCGTGATGGTCTCGTTCCGGGAGATGACCGGCGTGGAGATCAACGAGGAACTCGGCTACGCGATGGTCGAGCCCGGCGTGAGCTGGTACGACCTGCATGACGCGATCAAGGCCGGCGGACACGACCTCGTCGCCTCCATCGTCGACATCGGCTGGGGAGGCGTCGTCTCCAACACCCTTGAGCACGGGCTCACCTACATGCCCTACTCGATCGACCAGGCCTCGCACTGCGGGTTCGAGGTCGTGCTCCCCGACGGTGACCTGCTGCGCACCGGGTCGGGCGCAATGGACAATAACCCGACCTGGCCGCTGTACAAGCGTGGCCTTGGCCCCACCTCTACCGAAATGTTCATGCAGTCGAACTACGGCATCGTCACGAAGATGGGCTACTGGCTCATGCCGAAGCCGGAAATCTACATGCCGCTCTGGCTGCGCCTGTGGGACGACTCGCAGCTTCCCGCCGTCGTCGACGCGCTGCGCGAGCTCATGCTTGCCGGCACCATCGACATGCGCCCGCAGCTGTCGAACACGCTGTGCATCGCCTCGATGCTCTCGACCCGCGCCGAATGGTACGACGGCGACGGCCCGATGCCCGAGGAAGTCATCGAGCGGATCGCCAAGGAGCTCGGCGTTGGCCGTTGGATGATGCGGTTTGCACTTTACGGCGACGAGGCGGTCGTGGACCACAACTTCGCGAAGCTCCAGGCGCGTTTCCTGCAGATCCCGGGCGTCGACATCTCCGGCGAGAAGCACGGCGCCGACGCGTGGGAGACGCTGCCGAATCCGCACGAGCGGGTGCAGATCGGCGTGCCGAGCCAGGATCTGTACAAGATGGCCGGCTGGTCCGGTGGCGAGGAAGGCGGCCACGTCGACTTCTCGCCGGTGATCCCGCTGACGTCCCACCACGCGCAGGCCGCCCAGAAGCTGATGTCTGAAATGTGCGCCGAGGCCGGACTGGACTTCCTCGGCGGCATGCTGCCGATCAACGCGCGGGCAACCACGTTCATCAATGTGATTCCGTTCGACACGAAGAACCCGGAACAGGTCGACAAGGCGTACGCGGTGGCGAAGCGGATGGTGGCCGAGGCCGGCAGGCGCGGTTACGGCGAATACCGCGCGCACCTGTCCTTCATGGATCTCGCCGCCGATCAGTTCGGCTTCAACGATCACGCACAGCGTCGCTTCAACGAGACGATCAAGGACACGCTGGACCCGAACGGGATCATCGCTCCCGGCAAGTCCGGGATCTGGGGCAGCCGCCTCCGGCAGGCCGGTTACCCGAAGGCCTGATCGCGCGTCATCGGGGAAGCCCGCCCTGTCAAGGCGCGGGCTTCCCCGATGACTCAGACTCATCTTCCCTCCCGGCGAAACCACGCGATGCGCTTGGCGCGGTGGGGATCGGCCCTTACTCCTAGAACACGAGGAATACGTATGTGTGTTGACCTACCTGCCGAAATGCGGGCCGGCCTTGGCCGCCGCCGCTTAATCGCGGGACTCGGACTCGGTGCCGCCGGCCTCGCGTTGACGGCCTGCACGCCCAGTGAAGCCAGCACGGCCGAGACGGCCCAACGCAGGTTCGGGCCGCCGCCATCCTCGGGATCGAAGACCAAGCTGGTGCTGCTCGGCACGGCCGGAGGGCCCACCCACTTTCCAGGCAATGACAGCGCAGGCATCGCCTCCGCCTTGGTTGTCGGCGACCGCTACTACTTGATTGACGCCGGACATGGCGTGCTCACCCAACTGCGCAAGGCCGACCTCGGGCCTGAGAACAAATCACCCCAGGAGGGCCCGCTCGACGTCCTTGCCGGCGTTTTCCTGACCCACTTGCATTCGGACCACGTGGTTGACCTGAACAACGTGCTGGTCAACGGAATCTATAACGGCCTGCAAAGTGTCAGCCGGATTCCGGTCTGGGGTCCCGGCAACCGCGGGGCGCTTCCCCCGCTGTTCGGCAAGGGTCCGGCTCCTGAGCCCGTCAACCCGAGTAACCCGACGCCTGGCACCAAAGAGATGACCGATCTCATGATGCAGATGTTCGCGACCGACCTCAACGACCGCATCTTCGACAACCGGAAGCCAACGCCATCCCAATTGTGGGAAGCCATGGATGTTCCCGTCCCCGAAAGGTACCTGAAGGATCCAAATGGCACACCAGCGCCGGATATGGAGCCATTTACCTTCTTCGAAGATGACCGTGTCAAGGTATCGGCTACCTTGGTGAACCATGCTCCGGTATTCCCTGCTCTGGCCTACCGGTTCGATACGGACGACGGGTCCGTCGTGTTCTCCGGCGACACGGCAAAATGCGCGAATATGGTGCGGCTGGCCCAGGGCGCCGACGTGCTGGTGCACGAGGTCATCGACGAAGACTGGGCGGCAGCACTGTTCCCCGCCCCTAGAAGCGAGGCAGAAGAGGGCCTGTACCGTCATCTGATCCAGGCGCACACCTTGAAGACAGAAGTGGGAGCCATCGCGGCCGAGGCGAATGTCGGCACACTTGTGCTCTCCCACCTCGTTCCTGTCGTCCAGCCCGAATCAGTCTGGGCAGACTGCGCCAAGGGATTCGACGGACGCATGGTCGTTGGCCGGGATCTGGACGTTATAGACGTCGCCAGGTGAGGACGGACGGGCTCAACGCCGGAGCAGGTCATCCCGGCTGCGGGACAAGCCTGAGATCCCGCGGGGCGCAACCGTGCTTCTCTCGGAACGCCCGACTGAAGCTGGCAGGGTTGAGATAGCCCCACCGCGCGGCAACAGCCGCAATGGATGTTTCCGGCGACTTTCGCAACTCCCCTGCCGCGCCTTCGAGCCGCTGTTCGCGGATCCAGGCCGACACGCCGGCACCCGACGCCGCGAAGAGCTTGTGCACGTAGCGTGTGGACACGTAGTGGGCCCGGGCGATCTGCTCCGGGCCAAGTTCAGGATCCCGAAGGTGCTCCATGACATACCGCCGCATGCGGGCGAGGAGCATCTCGGAGCGCGGCGTCGCATCGTTCTGCCCCTCCTCGTCATCGTGGCTACGAAGGAGCGGCAATATCATTTCCGCGGCGCCCTCGGCGTCGCGGCTCGGCAACCCCTCGCCCTCGATCACGGTCCGGGCGAGACCCGCAAGAAAGGGCGTTGCGAGGGGCGTGAGTCGCCCCGTCCCTCCGCCGATCTGTGTTGCGGTACGACGGGCGATGCCATCGGCCCGCGATCCGATGAACCATTTAGGAACGCTGAACACCAGTACTTCGAATCCGTCGCGGCCCTCGAACGTCGAAGGCCGCGACGTGTCCTGCCATGCGATCGCTCCCGGCCGAAGGACACAACTGCGGTCGTCCTGCTCAATAAAAATCGACCCTCTAGTCAGCAGGTAAAGCAGGATGCATTCGGGATCGCCGGCCGCGATCATTTGCTGTGTACGTGCCACCCGGTGCGGGAGGCCCTGGATAGATCGGACCGCGACCGGCCCCATGTCGCCACCGGCCAATTGGGCCTCGAACGACGTGGCCCCGACTGCCTCTACGCGCATCGGGAAGAAATGCTGGGCAATCCCCTCCGACCAGTAGTCCCGGCGATCGGCGGGTGATACCGATCGGGTGTCCAGCACGGGCGGCATCAATCCAGCCCACCCAAAATCACGAGCTGAGCTTTCCCATCGCTGCGCAACCAGCCCATTTTCATCTGTCTCCTCTGACTACTGATCGGCGTGCACCAATTGGTGCACGCCGATCAAGATGAGCAACCGCCCGTGCACGTCTCGTCGTCCACGCTGTGGAACTAGGGCGACGTCGCACCTGCAGGCTTGGCTGCCATCTTAGCTATACGTCCCCGGAACGGCGTCAGCTGCTCGGGTTGTTGAAGTACTCATTGAGAACGTCGTCCGGGAAGAACGATCTCCGGGTCGCCGGCGAGATCAGTGGAATCCGTGGTTTTCCACGCCGGATCCACCAGGTCCTCGAGATTCGACCGGTCTACAACGAAGGGGTCGTTGACAAACTGGTTGATCTTCGGCCCTTCGCCCTTGAGGATGCGAAGTCCGATGTCGACCGACACCTGGGACTGCCTGACGGTGGGAGTCGTGGAGCCGACATACGGGTAGTCGGTATTCTCGCGCTGCCCAGCTCGCGAAGCCCTGGGTGGCACCGATGTCCGCAATAGGCGGCACTTCGAGTCCCGACTCTTCGAACGCGTTGAGCACACCGAGGCCCATAGTGCCCGATTGCAGGACGGCGTCGACTCCGGCTGGATTCGTCGCGAGGTACTGCAGGGTGGCAGTCTGCGCGGTGGTCGCTTCGAAGAATCCGGTCACCTCGCCGGCGACCGACACGTCGGGGCACAGCTCGAGCACGTTCTGGAAGCCGTCCTCTGCGTACAGTTCGTTCGAGATTCCCGGAATTCCGGTAACACGAAGTACGTTGCCCTTGCCACCTATGGCGCTCAGGGTGCTCGCGCCGACGTTCATCGCCTGCAACACGCTGTTGCCCGTTACGGATACGGCATACTCCGAGTCGACAATGGACTGCAGGGAGATCACGGGAATGCCGGCCTCGCCTGCCGCCTTGACCGCGTCGACCGACGGTTCACCGGCCAACGGAATGAAGAAGATGACGTCCGGCTTGAGCGCCACGGCCTGGCTGAACTGCTGCAGCTGGAGCGGCACATTGGTGGGGTCGTCCGGCGCTAGGTCGGCGACGATTTCGACGTCGGCAGCGGCCAGCTCCTTCCGGACCGTGTCCAGCATGACGTTGACGAATGCACTGGCCGGCGGCATGCCGACAATGGCTGCCGTGTAGCCGCCGTTCTTCTCCGACTTCCAGTCGGCCCAGACCGACTTCTTGATCGGCAGCGGGTAGGCGTTGTAGGCAGCGGCTGTCTCGGCGCTGAACTCCTTGAGCAGCCCGTCCGGATCGTTTGCTCCGAGGTCCGGCACGGAGCCACACTGGCCCGCGGCCGCCGAAGCGGCCGGCTGAGCCACCGAATCGGCATCTGGTGCAGCAGCCGCGGAGCACCCCGCGAGTCCGAGGGCCGCCAGCGTGACAACTGCCGTCCCGATCAGGGCAGGGCGCCCTACATTCGTGCGCTTCTTCATCTTTGCACTCCTCCTTGAGTCAGCGCCGTATGCGCCTGTGAGAGAACAGTAGACCGATGCGATACGTTTCGTCTAGTATGATTCGTGGCATGCGTCACATGACGTACTCGAGGAGGAGTGATATGGAAGAAGGGTCGACAGGTCTGCACCTGTCAGCGCTGCGGAAACGCTTTGGGGCAACCATCGCTCTCGCCGACGGCCACCTGCACGTCAAACCGGGCGAGGTTCACACCCTCCTCGGAGAGAACGGCTCGGGTAAGAGCACGCTGGTCAAGATCATTGGCGGCGTGCACCGGCCGGATGACGGTGACTTAATGCTCGACGGCGATGCCCTCACCTTCCGCTCCCCCCGGCAGGCCAATGCCGCAGGGATCGCAACGGTCTTCCAGGAGGTACTCACCGCCGGCAGCCAGTCAGTTCTCGAGAACATCTGGCTCGGAACGGACGGCATGTTCCGGCGCCGCCGCAGCAGTGCGGAACAACGCGCGACGGCCGCAGAAGTGCTGGGCCGCCTGGTCGACGGCATCCGGCTGGATTCTCCTGCCGGCGCCCTCTCCCTGTCAGACCGGCAGGCCATTTGCATTGCACGAGCGCTGGTCCGCGACCCTCGCGTCCTCGTTCTCGATGAGTCGACAGCGGCGCTGGATGTGCAAACGCGTGACCGCCTGTTCGCGGAAATGCGGCGGCTCAAGTCCGAGGGCTGCGCCATCCTCTTCATCTCGCATCGCATGGACGAGGTCGAGGAGATCTCTGACCGTGTCACAGTGCTCCGCTCCGGGCGGACCATCTCCACCGTGGACCGCGCCAGCATGTCCATTGCCGAACTGATCTCGGATATGACGGGTACATCGAACGTCGTCGAACGCGGAACGCTGGACCGCGAACTCGGCCCCACCGTTCTTGCGGCGGAAGGTATCCGGCTTGCCCCGGCAGCAGAACCCATCGATTTCGCATTGCGCCGCGGCGAGCTCGTCGGCCTCGCGGGCCTTGAAGGACATGGCCAAGACCAGTTCCTGAGGCGACTGGCTGGACTCATCGACGGCGACGGAGTCGTCGACTCAGGTCCCGGCCGGCGGAGAAAGCACGAGGAACCCCGACTCCGGCGGAACTGGCATCGCCTACTTGCCGCGGGAGCGTCGGGGAGAATCTCTGTTCGAACCGATGTCCATCCGGGAAAACTTCGCGCTGCCCACCATGCAGAAAGACGGCCGGGGACCGCTGCTGAGTTCCAAGCGCATGTCCGAACGGTTTGCCGCGGCCGCAAAGAGCCTGAGCATCAAATTCGGCAATGCCACCGACGCCATCTCAACGCTGTCCGGCGGGAACCAGCAGAAGGTACTGCTGGCCCGGTGGCTGGCAACTGACCCGGCGGTGCTCTTGTTGAACGATCCGACCCGGGGCGTGGATATCACCACCAAACGTGAGATCTACGCTGCCCTCCAGCAGCTCTGCGCGGAGGGAATGAGTGTGGTCATGCTCTCCAGCGAGGTCGAAGAACACGTGGAGCTTGTGGACCGCGTCCTCGTTTTCCGGAACCAGAGCGTGTTCGCGGAAATTGCGCGGGCCGAGATCGGCCATGAAGCTATCGTCGCAGCCTATTTCGGGCAGAAAGTCGCAGGTGTCGCATGAACCGGGTGCTGAGCATGTTTCAACGATGGCCATTCGCGTTTGCGATGCTGCTCTGCGCCGTCCTGCTGCTGATAAACCTGATTGTTTCTCCCAGCTTCGTCTCCCCTGGCCGGATCGGTACGACGCTGGCCACCCTCGCACCGTTCGTGTTGGTCGGCTTCGCATCCACACCGGCCATCCTGGCTGGAGGCATAGATATCTCCGTGGGCCCCTTGGCCACACTGATCAACTGCGTTTTCGTCGCCGTCCTGATCCCCGCCGGACTGGGTGACTGGCCGCTGGCGATCCCTCTCTTGCTTGCCATCGCGATGGCGGTCGGCGCCATCAACGGCGTTCTTGTGGCGGTCGTCCGCCTGCACCCGGTGGTGGCGACCACCGGCGTGCTGTTCCTGCTCATCGGCGCCTCGTTGACCATCGCAAAGAACCCCGTCGTCGCGCCGGACAACTGGACTCGGCCGCTGGCAGGCTCCATCGGCGTCGTACCCGGTGCGGTCATCACGCTGGGCGCCGCGGCGCTCGTGTGGTTCTTGCTGAAGCGGACTGTCTTTGTCAGCAACCTGCTCGCCACCGGCGAGAGCGACTCCTCAGCCTACGGATCCGGCGTGAACGTGACCGCGATCCGGGTGCTCGGCTACGCGCTGGGCGGACTTGTTCGCCGGCATCGCCGGGATCGCCCTGTCGGCCCTGCTGCAGGCCTCCGGTTCCTCGCTTGCCACCACGTATGCACTCCTTGGCCTGGCAGCGGCAGTTCTCGGCGGCGCCAGTCTCGGCGGCGGACGGGGCGGCCTACTCGGGACGTTCTTTGGGGCGCTTGCCATCTACCTCCTCCAGCAGCTGCTGACTTCCGCTGGGGTCCAACCGAACCTCATCGAATTCACCTACGGACTGCTGCTGATTGTCGGTGTTGTGCTCGGTGCAACGCTGCTTAGCCCTCGAATTTCACGGAGAACCGCATGACCGCCCAACCATCAGTCGACGTCACCCTCGCTCCGGCCCGATCCCGGGAGGGGCTCTGGTCCCGCACCCGGATGCTGGTGCTGCAACTGCCGATCCTGCAGGTGCTCGTGCTCGCCGTTGTCGTCGCATGGCTACTCGTGACCGTCCCGGGCATCGCCAACCTTCGATCTGCCACGGCGCTGCTCATCATTGCATCGCTGCTCGCGCTCGCCGCGATGGGCCAGACCCTGGTGGTGATCCTGGGCGGACTCGACCTGGCGATCCCCGGTTACGTGATTTTCGGCGCCTTCGTCGCAGCCAACCTCGCCGGTGGACAAGGCTGGCCCGTCCCGGTGGCATTCCTCGTGACCATCGCCGTGTGCGGCGGTCTCGGCGCGACCATCGGCTATCTCTGTCATCGTTTGAGGGTTGAGCCGCTGATGATGACGCTGGGCATGGGCGCCGTCATCACGGGAGGCACACTGTTCCTGACCAATGGCAACTACGCTGCCGCGCCACCAGACTCCCTGCGCGCCTTGGCAGGAGTCACCAGCAAGACGTTCGGCCTGCCGATTCCGCCCATCATCCTGATTGTGGCGGCCGCTGCAGTGCTGTTGTGGCTGGGGCTCACCCGCACACCCGCCGGCCGCAGCCTCTACGCAACCGGGAATCAATGCCCGTGCCGCGAAGCTGACCCGCATCAACACCACCGCGGTGTGGACACTTGTGTTCGCCGCCTCGGGTGCACTCGCCGGCATCGCAGGGATGTTCATAGCGAGTTTCAGTTCCGGTTGGGCACAATCGATCGGCGAACCATACCTGTTCTCCGGGTTGGCCGCCGTCCTCGTCGGCGGAACCACCTTCGGCTCCATCCGGGGCAGCTTCACCAGGACGCTGCTGGGCGCCCTCATCCTGACTGGCCTGTCCACCATCATCGTCAGCAACGGCTTGGCCGAGGCACAGAGCCGAATCATCTACGGAGTCATCATTCTGATGGTCGTGGCACTATACGGCCGAGAGCGGCACGTCCGGGACCGCTTCTGACTGCGAGGCTCGCACGCAGGTGCAACCAATCTTGTTCATAAACCGCCATGGCTGATCTCTTCAGATCAACCTGCCACCTAGAGAAATGCACCCGATCACATGGCAAACATGTCAGACGCCGCATCCACATCTGCTGCCCTGCGACACGGCGACCTCGTTGACGTACACAGCAAGGGCAAACTTCGCTACAGCGGATACGTGGAAGACACGATGCCTTCTCACCACATCTTGTGGATCCGGGAAGTCCCTATAGGGGAACGCAAAATGGTCTCTACTGATGAGTACCGCATCGTTCGACACTAGGCCACGAGTTCGGCGATGGCGCTGCAACGGCAGCCCTGAGGATCAGACCGTTTCGGCCCCTTCCAGCACTTCGGTGGCGTAGTCCATGACCGCACGTGCGCGCGCACTGAGGGCGACGCCGTCGGGCCATACGGCGACGACGGACGTGACCCCGGCCCGGGGACGCAAGGGCCTGGAGACAATAGGCAAGCCCTCTGTGGTGACGGGTATCTGGTTAGGCCGAGACATCAGCAGGCTGTAGCCCAGTCCTCGGCCCACCAAGGCGCGGACCAAGTCGATCTGCGGAACCCGGGCCGCATAGGTCGGAGTGAGCCCGAGCTCGTCGAACATCAGCTGGGTGTAGCCGGTGCTGGGCTGCGACTCGAGCATGATCAGCGGTTCCGGGGCCAGTTCAGCAAGGCCGAGGTCGGGCTGGGAGGCGAGCGGATGCGACTCGGCCAGCACGGCCATCACTTCCGTTTGGTAGATCTCCTGCCGCTGGAGCCTGGCAGACATGCCGATGTTGTAAACGATCGCTACATCCAGGGCGCCTGTCTCGAGCAGCGGCAACAGGTCGCCGTGGTCGCCTACCTTGATGCTGATGTCCACGTCAGGGTGCAACTTGCCGAACCCTTCCAGGACGGACGGCAAGACGTTGCTGGCCAGCCCGGTGTAGCACCCCAGTGCGACCGGGCCCTTCAGTTGCCCTCCGACGCCGGCCAACTCACTGACCAACCCGTCTGTTTCCTTCAGGATGGTGCGGGCCCTGGCGGCGAGATACTGACCCGCCTGTGTCAACCGCATGCCCCGGGCTTTCCTTCGGATACACAGCTGCTCCCCTACAGCCGCCTCCAATTCGCTGAGCGCATGGGAGAGAGCCGACTCGGAAATGTGCAGCTCCGCCGCGGCAGAGCTCAACGTGTCATGATCCGGGAGCGCGGCAAAGAGCTCCAGTTGCCGCAAGGTGAACTTTGCCATCTAATCCTACTGAATCGAAGAAGTTGTCCGAATATCCACAGTTTACTAGGAGAAGAGCGCGGGTGACACTAGTCACCAAGACCTAGTTAATATCAGGAGGACAGATGTCTACCGCCCTCGAAGGCCAATGCCCCTTCGGCTTTGGAGCAGATTCCGGCAGCAGCACCGCGGCCGCACCCTTGGACGTCGCGGACACCCGCGGCGCGGCACTGGCTGCAACCCCGCTTGCCGAGGCCGTAGCGGATGCAGCCTACCCGGTGGCCGATTGGGTTGACCCGGCGCGGATGATGACCGATCCGTACCCGACCTACGAGCGGCTGCGGCAAGAGTCGCCGGTCGCCTGGGTCCCGGCGATCAAAAAGTTCCTCGTGACCAACTACGAGGGCTGCCACGCAGTGGAGATGGACCAGGAAATCTTCAGCGCCAACGTCAGCGGCGCCGCAATGAACCGGGCACTTGGCGCGCAGCCGATGCTGCGCAAGGACGATCCGGAACACGCCGCCGACCGCGCCCCGATCAACCCGGTGCTGCGCCCGAAGAACATCAAGGAAGCCTGGGCACCGGTCTTCGAACGCAACGCGCTCGCCTATCTCGACGTGCTGGAGGACCAGGGCCCCAACAAGGCCGACCTCAACCGGGACTACGCCGCACCGGTAGCATCGCAGAACCTGATTGACCTGCTCGGCCTCAAGGACGTGCACGTAGATCAGATGCGCCGCTGGTCCCATGACTTCATTGCCGGTTCCGGAAACGTGCTGGACGATCAGGCCATTTGGGACCGCTGTGACGCATCGCAGGCGGAACTGGATGCCATCCTCGACGAACTCATCCCGTTCTACCAGCAGCATCCCGACGCGTCGATGACGTCGGCACTGGCCAACAGCGGGCTTCCCTTCGACAACGTGGCCGCCAACGTCAAACTCACCATCTCCGGCGGCATGAACGAACCCCAGCACATGGTGACCAACATCGTGTGGGCCCTGAGCCAGCATCCTGAACAGCTCGAAAAGGTGCTCCAGGATGACGCGCTGTGGCCCTCAGTATTCGACGAAACAGTGCGGTGGCAGTCCCCCATCGGCATGTACCCGCGGGAAACCACCCGGGAGACCACGCTGTGCGGCGTCCGGCTTCCGGCCGGCGCGGGTCTCGGCGTCGTTGTGGGATCGGCCAACCGGGATGTGGCGCACTTCGGCCCCACGGCCGATGAGTTCAATATCTTCCGCCCGAAGACATCCCATTTGGCCTTCGGCAGCGGCGTCCACCTGTGCGCAGGACACTGGGCAGCCAAGACCTCGATCGGGCAGATCGCCGTCCCGCTGGCTTACAAGCGCTTCCCGGGGCTGCGCACCGACAACGCCCGGACCGAGACCTGGGACGGCTGGGTCTTCCGCGGCATTACCAGCCTCCCCGTCACTTGGAATTAAGAAGGAATAACCATGGCAAAGATCAGTTTCCACCACTCCGACGGCAACGTTGATGTCCTGGACGTCAACCCCGGCACCTCGCTGATGCGGGCGGCCGTCACCAACGGCGTTGATGGCATCGTCGGTGAATGCGGCGGCCAGGCGATGTGCGCCACCTGCCACGTCTACGTGCGCGAGGAGTACCTCGGCGGACTGCCGGAGATCGGCGACGACGAAGAAGAAATGCTTGAATGCACTGCTGGCCCGCGCGACGATGAGCGCAGCCGGCTGGGCTGCCAGATTATGGTCGGCGACGGTCTCGAACAGATCGAAGTCGACGTCCCGGACGACCAGATCTAGGCAGGAACCGACCACCATGCAGACCCCAGAGAAGATTGTCATTGTTGGCAACGGCCAGGCCGGCATCCAGTTGGTGGATTCGCTGCGCAAGGAAGGCTACACCGGCCCGATCACGCTGCTCGGCGAGGAACCCCACCACCCGTACCAGCGGCCGCCGCTGTCCAAGGACTACCTCGCCGCCGGCAAGGATCCGGTCCCGCTGCCCTTGCGCCCGGAAAAGTTCTTCACCACCAACGACGTCGATGCCCGCCTCGGCGTGCACGTCACCTCGATCGACCGCGCGGCCAGGACCGTCGCCCTCGACGACGGCACCACGCTGGCGTATTCGAAGCTGGTGCTGGCCACCGGCGCCGCCAACCGCGAACTCGCCGTGCCCGGCGCGGACCTGGCCGGCATCCACGGCCTGCGCACCCTCACCGACGCCCAGGCCCTGCACGCCCGCCTCGACGCGGTGCGCTCCGTCGTCGTCATCGGCGCCGGCTTCATCGGGCTGGAGTTCGCCGCCGCCGCCCGCGCCCGCGGCCTGGACGTCACCGTGCTGGAATTCGCCGACCGGCCGATGGGACGCGCCCTGACCCCGGTGATGAGCGGCTTCTTCGCCGAGGCCCACCAGCGCCTCGGCGTGACCCTGCGGCTGGGCGAGGGCATCGCCTCGTTCGACGGCGACGACGGGCACGTCACCGCCGCGGTGTCCACCACCGGGCAGCGCTATCCGGCGGATCTGGTGCTGGTCGGCGTCGGCGTCACCCCGCGCACCGAACTCGCGGCGGCCGCCGGCCTGGAAGTGGAGAACGGCATCGTGGTGGACGGGTCGCTGCGCACCTCCGACCCGGACATCTACGCCCTCGGCGACTGCGCATCCTTCCCGAACGCCCACGCCGGGACCCGGACGCGGCTGGAATCCGTGCAGAACGCCACCGACCAGGCCCGGCACGCCGCCGCGCCGCGATCCATCGGCTCAGCCGAGCCCGGCTCCGGCGGCGAGTCCGGCGGCTACGCCGACCTGCCCTGGTTCTGGTCCAACCAAGGACCACTGCGCCTGCAGATCGCCGGCCTGGTAGCACCCGGCGACCAGACCGTGCTCCGCGGAAACCCGGCAGAGGAGAAGTTCTCCGTGTTCTGCTTCCGCGACGGCACCCTGGCCGCGGTCGAGTCCGTCAACCAGCCCGCCGACCACATGGCCGCCCGCCGCCTGCTCGCCGCCGGCCGCAGCCTCACCCCCGAACAAGCCGCCGACCCCGACTTCGACCTCAAGACCTACTCCAAACAACAACCCGCCAAGGTCTAGCGCCAAAGCAGCGTGTCCACCGATGATGCCGTGCAGATCAGTGCCTGCGTCAACCCGTGGGGTGATAGCGCCACGCGGCATCGGACCTGTTGCGGGTGTCTGGTCGGATCCGTCCGGCTAGGTACCCGCCGCAGCTAGCTGCTTCCGCTTCGTTGGGGGAGTGCCTTAGATGTCGTCCTCGTAGGCGGTGCCGCCTTCGCCTTCCCAGGTTTCCAGGCGCTTGACCTTGGTGGCGTTGAACTTGCGGCGGACGCCGTAGCCGCCGTGGTCGTCGTCCTCGATGAAGACGACGCCGAACTGTCCTAGGGCCCGGCGCAGCTGCTCGTTCTGCTCCGGCGTCAGCGAGAGGTTGCCCTTCTCAAAGTCGCGCACCTGCTGCTTGTCCATGCCGGCGTTCCTCGCAATGACCTTGGCGGAAACCTGCGTGAGGGCACGAGCCGCACGCGCCAAGTCCGAGGTGATCATCAGTGGGTTGCTCATGGCCCGATCATCCCAGTTTTCGGGCGGGTGTCTAATCCGCCCCCGCGGGGCTCTCCGTCCGACAATTGTGTAGGCGAAGTCCGACGGCACCGTCCTGTGCCTGCCTCATGGCCGAAGCGTGGCCTAGATTGTAGCCATGGTTGCGCAGCAGGTTTCCGATCCGGTAGAGGTTGTCGTCCGAAGCGACGCTCCTGATGGCTGGGACGTTCTGGCCTCGCTGGGTCCACTGGCTATCCTTTTGGCTGCCCTCATTGCTGCCTTCATTGGCTGGCGCAGCATGCAGACGCAGGCCGAAGCCAACCGCCGAGCGCAGTGGTGGGAGCGGGCCGAGTGGGCTCTCGATGCGTCGATGGCCTCCGACCTTGAACGGAGGGTAGTCGGGCTGGGAGTGCTAGCGCTTCTTGCCGAGAGTAATCTCGCTGGGGAAGAAGAAGCCAGAATCCTTCAGGTCGCCTCGAACGGCAGTCTGGCACAAAAGGTCACGGCTCTTGAGGGCCGGGAGGCGAGGCAGCCCTCGACCAGAGTCTCCGGCGCCCCGGAGGACGAACGCGTCATGGCTGTAGCCGCCAAACTTCGGGTAGTAACAGACAGGAAATTGCGGCAGCACACACCCGAGTGGATCGTGGAACTGGCCCGGACACCGGCCTCAGCCGCTGGCATGCCACAATGACGGCAGACCAAGCCGGAGGAAAATGCATTGACAACGAACGATCCAACCGTGGCCGAAACACAGCAAAAGCCAAAAAATTACCTGGCATGGAAGTTTTCCAGCGGCGGAAAAGTTTTCCGCGATTTGCTCGGTATGGGCCTTATCTTTCTTTTCATCACGCTGTTCAATGTGGCGGGCAACGGGTTTTGGATGAACCTCGGCGGCGCCATCGTGATCAGCTCTGGCCCTTGATTTCGTTGATTACCAGCACGAAATACACCGCAGGCCTGCGGCCAGGAAACACGTCATTCTGTGGCAAGTTCTGGCTGTGCTTGCGGTGATGACTCTTTACATCAGCCTGATCCAACTGGCCCGCTGACGATTCCCGCGAGGAATAGTTTTGGTTGTTCCGGGGATTCGGCTGAATACGGCTCCAGCCCTCCGTCAATGCGGCAAGCTGGAGGCATGACGACGTACCGGTACCCGGTCGAGATCCTGCACCTGCTGGTGTCACCGGCTCATGCCTACTTTGGCCGGGCCAAAGACGGCGCTGCCGAGGTACCCACCGAAGACCGTGACCGGGCCGAAATAGTGGCGGGCAAGGGCATTGTGGGCGACCGGTTCTTTGGCAAGGCGGCCCACATGGATGCGGCGGTGACGTTTATGGCGGTGGAATCGCTCGAGGCCATCGCCGCGGAGCTGGAAGTTCCGCGCTTTGATCCGCTCCTGGCACGGCGCAACGTGGTGCTGCGGGGCGCGCAGTTGGTGCCGCTGATCGGCGAGGAGTTCACGGTGGAATCCAGGGGCGAACAGGTGCGGTTCCGCGGCGGCCGGCACGCCCATCCCTGCGTCTGGATGGACCGGATGCTGGCACCGGGCGCCCACGCCGCGATGCGCGGACGCGGCGGCCTGCGCTGCCAGCCACTGTCCAGCGGGTTTCTGCACCGCGGAACGGCCGTCCTGCTCAGCCCGGTAGAGCTGCGGCCCGAGGAAGCCGGTGCCGCGGTCCGGCCCAGGCCGGGGCGGCTGCCGTAACCGGCGGGCGCTGGCTGTCCGCCGGTCTGCCAGCCACGCCGAATCCGGAGCCGGCGGCACCCAGGCGAGCACCGCCGTCGTTGTTTTCTAGCTCCGGAACAGGCCGCTGTAGGCGTTGAGGGCGGGCTGGCCGCCGAGGTGGGCGTAGAGCACGTTGCTGTCGGCGGGGATCTGCTTGCTGCTGACCAGGTCGATCATGCCGGCCATGGACTTGCCCTCGTAGACCGGGTCGGTGATCATCGCTTCGAGCGAGGCGCTGAGCCGCATGGCTGCGAGGGTGGAGTCGACCGGGATGCCGTAGACGTCGCCGGCCCAGCCTTCCAGCACGGTGATCTCGTCGTCGCGCAGGTCCCGCTCCAGGCCGATGAGCTTGGCGGTGTTGCGGGCGATCCGGCCAACCTGCTCGCGGGTCTTGGCGAGGGTGGCGGAGGCGTCGATGCCGATCACGCGGCGCGGACGGCCGCCGGCGTCCTCCAGCGCGGCGAAGCCGGCGATCATCCCGGCGTGGGTGGAGCCGGTGACGGTGCAGACCACGATGGTGTCGAAGAAGATGCCGAGTTCCTGCTCCTGCTGCTGCACTTCATAGGCCCAGTTGGCGAAGCCCAGTCCGCCGAGCTTGTGCTCCGAGGCGCCGGCGGGGATGGGGTAAGGCTTGCCGCCGGTTGCCTCCACCTCGGCGATGGCGTTCTGCCACGAGTCGCGGATGCCGATGTCGAAGCCGGCCGGGTCGAGCCGCACGTCGGCGCCCATCAGCCGGGAGAGCAGGATGTTGCCCACCCGGTCGTTGAGCGGGTCCGGCCAGTCCACCCAGCTCTCCTGCACCAGCAGCGCCTTGAGCCCGAGCTTGGCAGCCACCGCCGCCACCTGGCGGGTGTGGTTGGACTGGAAGCCGCCGATGGACACGATGGTGTCCGCGCCCTCGGCGAGGATGTCCGGGACGATGTACTCCAGCTTGCGGGTCTTGTTGCCGCCGAAGGCCAGTCCCGAGTTCACGTCCTCCCGCTTGGCCCAGAGCTGCGCGCCGCCCAGGTGCTGGCTGAGCCGCGGCAGATGGTGGACCGGGCTGGGCCCGAACGTGAGCGGGTAGCGTTCGAAATCAGTGATGGCCATGTGTTCCTCGTTCTGTCGGTTGACGGCTACTGGGCTACGTCGGAGTTCTGTTCACCGGTGATGTTGACCATCCAGTTCACGCCAAAACGGTCGGTGAGCTGCCCGAAGTAGTCGCCCCACGGTGCCTGCTCCAGCGGCTGGTTGACGGTCGCACCGGCGCTCAGGCCCTCCCAATAGCCCCGCAGCTTGGCGTCCTCGGCTGGATCCTCTCCGCTGGAGCTGAGGCAGATGTAACCGTTGTCGGCGGCGGACATATCGGCCGGCACGTCCGAGGCCATCAACAGGAAGCCGCGGTCCACGAAGACCGACGAGTGCATGATGTTCGCCGCGGTCTCGGGGTTGTCGTCGCTCATTCCCTCGGCGTAGGTCATCTTGTTCAGCTCACCGCCGAACACGGAGTGGTAGAAGTCCATCGCCTCCGCGGCGTTACCGCTGAACTGCAGGTAGGGGTTCAGGTCCAGTGCCATGGGGCTGCCTTCCGTCGTGGATGCCGCTCGTTCCGTGCCGCGTTCATTCTTGCGTGTTCGGGCGCGGGCGGGAAGAGGTGTCCGGACGAGGGGTCGGGAAGACGAGCGGAGCACATGTGAAAACGCCCGCTCCCCGGAGCAGTTTAGGCCGGGGAGCGGGCGTTTGTGGTCACTCGATGGAAGCCTTCTACCGCGCGCTGACGGTTTCCCGTTCGCGGCCGTCGCGGTTGGCCTTCTCCTCGGCGACCTTGGCGTCGTGGGCGGCGCGGATCCGGGCGTGCTCCGGGTTGCGGCGCAGCACCAGATAGCCGATGCCAAGCCCGATGAACCAGAGCGGGGTGAACAGCAGGGCGGTCAGCGTGTCCGACTGGGTGGTCAGCGCCCAGAGGATGAAGGCGAAGAAGCCCATCACCACGTAGGGCATGAAGGATCCGCCGGGCATCTTGAACTTGCTGGCCTGGTGCAGCTGCGGCCGACGGCGGCGGTAGACCACGTAGCTGAGCAGGATGATGGTCCAGACGAACATGAAGCACAGCGCCGAGATGGTGGTGACCAGGGTAAAGGCCTCGGACACGCTGCCCTCGGCGTAGAGCAGCACCACGCCGGCCAGCAGGAACATGCAGGAGAACAGCAGGGCGTTGCGCGGCACGCCGCGGCCGGACAGCCTGCCGAACCGCTTCGGCGCGTCGCCCTCCTGCGACAGGCCGTAGATCATCCGCGAGGTGGAGTAGATCCCGGAGTTCGCCGATGAGGTGGCCGAGGTCAGCACCACGAAGTTCACCACGCCGGCCGCACCCACCAGTCCGGCCAGCGCGAACATGCCCACGAACGGCGAGGCGTCGGCACTGAACGCGGTCCACGGTTCCACGGCCATCAGCACGATCAGGGCGCCGACGTAGAAGATCAGGATGCGGATGGGGATGGAGTTCACCGCGCGGGGCAGGTTCTTCTCCGGGTCCTTGGTCTCGGCGGCGGTGGTGCCCACCAGCTCGATGCCGACGAAGGCGAACACGGCGATCTGGAAGCCCGCTACGAAGCCCATGAAGCCGGTGGGGAACATGCCGCCGTGCTCCCACAGGTTCGAGAAGGAGGAGCGGGCGCCGTCGTGCTCAAAACCGGTGATGATCATGACCAGGCCCACCACGATCAGCGCCACGATGGCGACGATCTTGATCAGCGCAAACCAGAACTCGGTCTCGCCGAAGGCCCGCACGGTGGGCAGGTTCAGCGCCAGCAGCAGCAGGATGCAGGCCAGCGCCGGGACCCAGAGCGGCAGGTCCGGCCACCAGAAGGCCACGTAGTGCGCGATCGCCACCACGTCCGCGATGCCGGTGACCACCCAGCAGAACCAGTAGGTCCAGCCGGTGAAGAACGCCGCCCACGGGCCGAGGATGTCGCCGGCGAAGTCGCTGAAGTTTTTGTATTCGGTGTTGCTCAGCAGCAGCTCGCCCATGGCCCGCATGACGAAGAACAGCATGAAGCCGATGATCATGTAGACGAAGATGACCGACGGGCCGGCCACCGAGATGGTCTTGCCCGAGCCCATGAAGAGGCCGGTGCCGATGGCCCCGCCGATGGCAATCAGCTGGATATGGCGGCTGGACAGAGCCCGCCGCAGATGAGGTTCGGTACTGGTGGTGCTCATGCATGTTCCTTACGGCAGGGCTGCGCATCTGAGGGAGTTTCCATCGAACCGGCCGGAACAGGCATCTTCGGCGTCCGGCCACAGCGATTTCAGGTCTTTCCCGCGTGCCCCCGGCAGGGGGCGGCCGGTGACCTACGCCACGAAAACTTATCTTCCGTGCCTCCCGCGGGTCAAATCGAGAAGCCTGCTTGGGGTGGCCGACGAGGCGTGCTGAAACTTCGGGTGAACCTTCGGGTGAGCCTTCAAGTGAACAAGGACCGGCGCCGCAGTTTCGGCCCGATAGCCGTGCCGCGGCTGGATATAGTCGAATGCGTCAACGTTTCATCCGAAGAGAATCCGGGGGTCGATTGTGGGTGCCAGCACCATGGTCCTGAAGAGTGCGCTGGGCCTTGCCGCCGCGCTGGGCATGATCCTGCCGCAGCAGGTTCCGGTTCCGCAGGCGCCCGCCGCGGGATCCGAGGAGGCCGCACCGGTGATGCTGATCCTGGATGCCTCCGGCTCCATGCTCAACCCCGACGCCGACGCCAAGGGCACGCTGCGGATGGACGCCGCCAAGAACGCGGCCAGGGACCTGGTGAAATCCCTGCCGGCGGAATCGCAGCTGGGCCTGATGGTCTACGGCACCAACACGGACAGCTCGCTGGAGGCCAAGGCCAAGGGCTGCAAGGACGTGACAGTGCTGTCCGAGCTGGGCACCGCAGATCCCGGGAAGCTGCTGAAGCAGATCGACTCGATCAAGGCCGCCGGCTACACCCCGGTGGGCGAGGCGCTGCGGAAGGCTGCAGCGGAACTTCCCGACGACGGACCGCGCAGCATCGTGCTGGTGTCCGACGGCATCGACACCTGTTCGCCGCCGCCGCCCTGCGAGGTGGCGAAGGATCTGGCCAAGGACGGCGTGGACCTGGCCATCCACAGCATCGGCTTCAAGGTGGACGCGCAGGCGCGCAAGGAACTCGAATGCATCGCGAAGGCCTCCGGCGGCACCTACGCGGACGCGGACAACGCGGACACGCTGCGCGAGCAGATGGTGATCAAGACCGTCCGCGCCCTGAATCCCTACGACTTTGCCGGCATCCCGGTGACCGGCGGCAAGAGCGCGGCCAGCGCCGCGGAGGTGGCCACCGGCCAGTATCTGGACACCTTCGCCACCGGCAGCAACAAGATTTACGACGGCGGCACGCGCAAGTTCTACAAGGTGCACCTGGACGACGGCGAGCGCCTGCACGTCAGCGCCTCGATGGTGATGCCGATCCGGTCCGGCAGCATGTCCACCTACAGCAGCCTGGAGCTGGAGGTCCTCGGCCCGGACGGGCAGGATTGTTTGACCTCGGTCCGCGAAGCCCGCGATGAGGCCCGGCTCTCCGACGGCCCGGTCACCGCGGTGCTCTCCACCCCGGCCATGGGCAGCGGCGACAAAGAGTGCCTGGAGCCCGCCGACGGCGGCGAGCTGCTGGTCAGCGTGACCCGCAGCGGTCCCGGCTGGAAGAACGACCCGCTGCCGATGGAGCTGCTCTTCCTGACCGAGCCGGAGGCCGACAGCACCGGGCTGCCCGAAGCCTACGACGCCGTCACCAAGCTCGATCTGCTGAAGCCGGGCGCCAAACCGCGGCAGGCTGCACCGGGCAGCAGCTTCAACTCCGCCCCGGAGCTGGCACCGGGCAGCTACACGGCCACGCTCATTCCGGGCGAGGTGCACTTTTACAAGGTGCCCGTGGATTACGGGCAGCAGCTGCGCGTAGTCGCCAAACTCGGCGACTACAAAGAGAACATCTTCAACCCGTCCTACCTGCAGGTGGGCGTTGCCAACCCGCTGCGCCAGGATGTGAGCATCACCGACGGCACCTCGACCGGAGCCCACGGCATGACCAAGATGGGCGGCCCGGGGACGGTCGTCGCGGCGAACTTCGCCTCGCCGGTGCGCTACCGCAACGCCGCCGAGGGCATCCACGACGTCCGCACGCTGTACCTGGCCGGCGACTACTACGTCCGGGTGGCCGTGGATCCGCTGTACTTCGAGGACGCGAAGGAAACGGAGATCCCGTACACGCTGACCCTCGACCTGGTCGGCGATGTCGAGCCCGGCCCGGGCGCGGCCGAACGCGGAGGCAACGGCCGCGCCCGCCGAAACCGCGGTGGCCGAGCCGGCGGACAACCGGGCCGGGACACGCACCATCGTGGCAGTGGCGGACGACGGCGAAGGCTCGGCTCCGGTCCCGGTCCTCGCCTGGGGCATCGGCTCGGGTCTGGTCATCGCCGCCGGCGCGGCCGCCGCCGTCGTGCTGCGCAAGAAGCGCGCCTCGCGGCAGCCGTAGCCGGAGCGGGCTGCCGGTCAGGTTGTCCGGACCGGCAGTCCCGTGGCCGTTACCAGGCGGACGCGAGGATCAGCGGGGGCTGGCCGGGCAGGGAGCAGGTGAGTTTGGTGCCGGGCTGCTCGCTGGGGTCCGGCGCGCGGTAGACGGTGAGGGTCAGCGGGCCGGCGTCGATGGTGGTGACGCTGCCGGAGGTGGTGGGCACCGCCGTCGTCATGTCGGGGACGATGCCGCCGGCGCCGCCGCTGCCGCGCACCGGGATGGCTCCGGTCAGCGGTTCGAGCGTTCCGTCCACGTCCAGGAACTGCTCGGCACCGGAGCCGCCCTGCACCATGACGGTGGCGAGCGCGGTGGCGTAGACCGGATCGGCGCAGGCGTCGTAGATCCAGCGGTCGCCGAGCACCGAGTGCTCCATGGTGCCGGCCAGAAATTCCTCGGCCCCGGGCAGCGGGGCACCGCGGTAGGTCAGCGGGACGTGCACCGTCCGTCCGCCGGCGGAGAGCAGGTGTGTTTCCATTCCGACCTCGCCGGCCGGGTCATCGAAGCGGAAGGCGCCGAGGTGCTCCAGCTCGGCGGCGTCGGCTCCGAGTTCCCGGAACCAGGGCTGGTTCGGCAGCCACGTCTTCAGGAGATCCTGCTTGGAGGGATTCAGCACCGCGTCGTAGATGATGGCCATGCCCGTAGCCTACGGCCTCCGGGGCGCTTCGTCTCAGATCCCCAGGACGGTCCGGGCAATCATGAAGTACACCAGCAACCCTGCGGCGTCCACGAAGGTGGAAATGAACGGGTTGGAGAAGACCGCAGGGTCCACCTTGAGGAACCGCGCCAGCATCGGCATCAGGCCACCGACCGCCGCCGCCATGGTGCAGATGGCCAGCAGCGACGCCCCCATCACAAGTCCGATGGAGGGCCCGTAGAAGGCGGCGGCGACGATGAAGCCCAGCCCGCCGATCAGCAGGCCCAGCGTTGCCCCTACCCGCACCTCTTTGCCAAGCACCTTCAGCAGGTCGCCGGTGGTGACCTCCTTGAGCGCCAGCGCCCGCGTGACGGTGGTGGCCGCCTGATTGCCGGTGTTTCCGCCCGTGCCGATGAGGAGCGGCACGAAGAGGGACAGCACCACCATCTGGGCAATAGTCGCTTCGAAGACTTCCAGCACACTGACCGTCAGGGTCGCGCCCACCGCAAGCACCAGCAGCCAGACAACACGGGACTTGACGATTCTGAAAATCGGCGTGGACAGGTAGGGACGGCGCAGCGGCTCGCTGCCGCTGATGCGTGACTGGTCCTCGGTCTCGGCTTGTTCCAGGATGCGCAGCGCGTCGTCAACCGTGAGGATCCCGACCACCCTCCGCTCGCTGTCCACGATGGGGAGGGCCAGCAGTTTCCGTCCCGTGCACAGGCGCGCCGCGTCTTCCTCGGACGCGGTGGCCGGTTGGCAGTAGGCGTCGCCCATGACGGCGTCCACCCTCGTGTCTGGGTCCGCGGCGAGGAGCCGCCGCAGGCTGACCAATCCCACCAGCCGTTTCCCGGCGTCCGTGACCGGGAGAAGGTACACCGTTTCCGCGTCATCCAGCCGGCGGAGCAGCAGTTCCAGGGTCTGCCCGACGGTCAGATCCGGGGTAGCAGTGATGAATTCCGGGCTCATTCTGCGCCCGATCGAACCCCGCGGATACCCAAGGACCACGGAGGTCAGCTCCCGCTGCTCCTCCGTCAAACCGCGCATCAGCCGCTGCGCTATCGTCGCAGGCACTTCGTCGATCAGGGTAACCCGGTCGTCCGGCGCGAGGCCGTCGAAGAACGCGGCCACCTGAGCATCCTGCAGCCCGTCCAACAGGTCGGCCTGCAACGCGGGTCCCAGTTGCTCGAAGACCCGCACGGCTTGGTCCTTCGGCAACAGCCGGAAGGCAACGGCCCGACGCCGGCTGCTGAGGCGCCTCAGCTGAACGACGGTCTCTTCGTCCCCTAACGCTGCGCCTGCAGGCAGCACTGCCCGGGGGCTCCCGTCCTCTTTGCTTGCCACGTCCGTCTCCCTGCTTCTAACGCTCCGCCACCTTATCCCTGAACGGGGGCAACTGCCCGAAGGGTGTCGGCACCGTGCCGTCGATGCGCGGCCGCAGCTGGCTAGGATTGCCACCATGGCCACCCCGCTCCCCTCCGAGAACACCTTCGACCACATCCGCGCCCTGGACGGCGAACATGTTGGCTACATCCATATGACGGACGACGGCGGATTCGTGCCGTTCGATCTGCTGCACCGCCGGCGCGGGGAAGCGTCCGAGTTGGACGAGGCCGAGGCGTTGCTGGACGAGCTGGGGCTGCGGCTGTTGGCCGAGGACTGGTGGTTGGACGTGGACGGCGAGCGCGTGAAGGTGCTGATCAGGGAGGTTCGGCGCGCCACCGTGTCGGTCTCCCCCGCGCTGACCGGTCCGATTGCCAAGTCCATCGACCTGACCAAGACGATAGAGCTCCCGTTGCCCACCGACCGGCTGCACCAGGCCGGCTGAAACTTCGCCTGATCGGTACGTCCGCTCGTCTGGTCAGTACGTCCGCTCGACGGCGAACTGCAGCGGCGGCAGCTCGGCCCGGCGTCGCATCAGGTCGAGGGCATGGGCATCCAGCCGCCGGTCCTCGTCGGTGCGCAGCATCAACTGGGGCACTTCGGCGGCGTGGCCGGCGTCGTTACGGGTGACGAAGATGGTCATGCACTGGGTGGTGGGCCGCCACTCGCCGCCGCGCGGGTCGCGGGCGCGGACGTGTACGGCGATGTGCATGCTGTGCGGGCCGGTGTGGATGAGCCGGGCCTCCGCCTCCACCAAGTCGCCGATGTGCACGGGGTTCAGGAAGTGGATGCCGCCGGAGTAGACGGCCACCGCGTCGCGGCCGCACCAGGACATGGCGCAGGCCCGGGCCACTTCGTCGATCCAGCGCATCACGATGCCGCCGTGCGCGTTCCCGCCCCAGTTCACGTCCGACGGGGCGGCCAGGAACCTGAAATGCTCCTTCGCCGTGGTGCCCGCGTCCGTGTAGGCCTGCGCGCGCATGGCGTCCCGGATCTCCGCCCGCGCGGCAATCCGGCCGGCCGCGCCCCCGGCCAGCCGGGCGGATTCATCGTCCGACGGCGACCACTGCGGGATCGGCTTCGGGCGCCGGTCCTCGCCCATCGCCACGAAGACCAGGATGCAGTCCATCGCGGGGCGGAACTCGCGTTCGCGGACGTCCGCCGCGTCGACCGTGACCACCACCTGCATGCTGGACCGGCCGGTGTGCACAATCCGCGCGTCAATTTCGATCAGGTCGCCGTTGCGGATCGGGCGGGTGAAGTGCACGTTGCCGACGTACGCGGTGACGCAGTAGCTCCCGCTGTACCCGGTGGCGCAGGCGTAGCCGGCCTTGTCGATCCACTCCAGCACCCGGCCGGCCTGCACCGTGGTCCCGTCCTCGGAGACATCGGTCGGCGAGGCCAGGAAGCGCAGCGTGATCCGGTCGTCCATGTCTGAATCGTAGCTCTCCGGGCGCTGCCGCCGCCCAGCGAAAGGAGGATCACGACGGCGGTGCGCACCGCCGTCGTGGTCCTTCTCCGGTGTGCGCGCCCTAAAAGGGCCGCGGTGCCTACTCCGGCCAGTCGTTGCTCTTGATGACCTCGACGAAATCCCCGCGCTGGAATCCCGGCACGAAGTGGGCCAGGACGTCAGCCTTCACGTTGCCGAACGTGGTTTCCGGGCGGTCCTTGATGCCTTCGGTGAAAGCGGCGAGAATCTGGTTCTTGAAGTCCGGCCGCGGGTGCGCGGCAACCACGGCGGCGCGCTGTTCGTCCGTGACGGCGTCGTAGCCGATGCCCAGCACGTCCAGTTCCACACCGCGGGTGACCAGCGCGACCTCCGGCGCCATGTGGAGCGGAATTTCCGGGGTGGTGTGCAGGGCGATGGCGTTCCACACCCGGTCTGCGGACTCGGCGGTGATGCCATGGGACGTCAGGAAGCGGCGCGCCTCGTCGGCGCCGTCGATTTCGAAGCGTTGGTCCGTGCGGCGGAAGCGCTCGGTCAGGCCCAGGTCGTGGAACATGGCCCCGACATAGAGCAACTCCGGGTCGAATTCCAAGCCCTGCTCACGACCGCGCAGCGAGCCGAAGACGAACACCCGCCGGGAGTGGTCGAAGATCAGCGGGGACGCTGTCTCGCGGACCAGCTCGGTGGCCTCACGGGCGAGGGCGCTGTCCGGAATCTGCACGCCGGCAATTGATTCAGCCATGGGGTAACCCTTTCTCTCGGTTCTGTTCCTTCCATCCTCGCCCGCTCACGTACGCTAGTGCCATGTCTCTTCAGCCACGAAAACCACAGATTCGGCCATGACGCACCGGGTGGGCGTGATCGTTTTCGACGGGGTGACCATGCTCGATGTGACCGGCCCCGGGGAGGTGCTGCACCAGGCGGTGTTGGCCGGCCACCCCTATGAACCCGTGCTGGTTTCGCCGTCCGGCGGCACGGTCACCACCTCCTCCGGACTCACCCTGTCCGGCACGACGGCGGCTGCCGATGCCGGGCCGCTCCACACCGTGATGGTTGCCGGCGGGGACCGGCTCGCACAGCACCCGCTCGACGACGGACTGCTCGCCTCTGTTGCCTTGCTCGCCGAGCGGTCGCAGCGGGTCGCCTCGGTCTGCACCGGCGCCTTCGTGCTCGCCGAACTCGGTTTGCTGAACGGTCGCAGGGCGACCACCCATTGGCGGCATGCCGAAACCCTTGCCCTCCGCTACCCCAAGGTGCAGGTCGAGCCGGATGTCATCCACGTCCACGACGGCCGGTACACCACTTCCGCCGGCATCAGCGCTGGCATCGACTTGACCCTGTCCTTGGTGGAGGACGACCATGGTCCGGCCGCGGCGCGCAGCATTGCCCGCGAACTGGTGGTGTTCATGCAGCGCCCCGGCGGGCAGTCGCAGTTCTCCACGCTGCCGGCACTCCCGTCCCGCAACAGCGTGCTGGAGGCGCTGACCGCCTCGGTCCTGGCCGATCCGACGGCAGAGTACAGCCTTCGTTCCATGGCGGCAGCAGCGGCTGTGAGTCCTCGGCACCTGACCCGCCTGTTCCAAGCCGAGCTGAACACCACGCCGGCCCGCTGGGTGGAACGGGTCCGGCTGGATCGTGCGCAGCAACTCCTACTGGACGGCTGCAGCATCACGGCGGCGGCCCAACGCAGCGGGTTCGGCAGTGACGAGACCCTCCGCCGCGTGTTCGCCCGGCAGTTGGGCATTACCCCTTCCGAGTACCGTCGGCGGTTCGCCACCACCCATCCCGCTCCAGCCCCCGCCCGTTGACGCGGGAAGGGGCTGGACCGGAGACGGACAAGACTGCACTTGCTAGCCCGCGGTGACCTGCCAGAGGTGGTCGTCCGGGTCGGCGAAGACCGCGGAGTAGCCCCACGGCTGCTGGGCTGGCTCCATGACGATCTTGCCGCCGGCTTGCCTGGCCGTTCCGATCATGGTGTCCACGTCCTGCGGCGAGGCGACCGGCAGTCCCAGCAGGCATTCGGTCTGCTCGCCCGTGGCGGTGGGCCGGTTGTTGGTGACCCAGCCGAAGCCTCCGGGCGGGACGAACATCAGCCGCAGGCCCGCGTTCACGTCGAACTGGAGCGGTTCGGGCAAGCCATCGTCGCCGGGTTCGCCGGTGGCCTTGAGTCCCAGGGCCGTGTAGAACTCGTGGGACTTGCGGCGGTCCTCGGTGGGCAAGGCGACAATCATGGGCTGGCTATCAGAGAATGTGGACACGGGCGCAGTTCCTTCCGGTTGGGTGTTCCGTTACAGGGCTCAGACCGTTGCGGTTTCCGCGAGGATGGCGTCGATCTGGCCCATGGCTCCCTGCATGCCTTCGACCATGCCCATCTCCAGCATCTTCTGCAACTGATCGGCGGATTCAAACCGCGACTCGGTGGTCATTCGGGTGCGGCCGTCGACGGATTCCAGCGTCACCGTGGCATAGGTGGTGCCCATGTCCGCCACGGGCTCGCCGTCGTCGTCGGCAAATCCGTCCTCGAAGGAGAGCGTGTTCGGCGCGTCGATGGCGGTGAACTTCCACCAACCGGCTGCCTTCTCGCCGTCCGGCCCGGTCATGTAGTAGCTGGCCTTGCCGCCCGGTGTGAACTCGTGCTTGTCGAAGGTGGCGGGCCAGGTGGGCGGGCCCCACCAGCGTTCGAGCTGGCGCGGATCTTCCCAGATCTGCCACACCCGCCCCACGGGGGCGTCGAACTCGGCGACGATCGTGAACTTCAGCGCGTCCTCGTCCTTGATGACATCGATAACCGGCATGATGGTGCCCTTCTATTCGTCGTCGAGAATGTCCTGGATCCGCTCAATCCGTTGCTGCCAGAGCATCTCGTATTGATCGAGCAGTCGACGCGCTCTCCGCACTCCCTCAAGATGAGGCCGCACCATCTGCTCCCTGCCGCGCCTCTCCTTAACCACCAGAGAAGCCCGCTCCAAAACCGCCACGTGTTTCTGCACCGCGGCGAAACTCATGGCGTAGCCCGCTGCCAGCCCCGACACCGAGAACTCTCCGGTGAGCACCTTGGCCACGATGTCGCGGCGGGTGGCATCGGCGAGCGCCTGGAACAGGCGGTCCAACTCGGTGTCACTGACTTGATCTACAACCATTTGGTTGTAGGTTAGTCCACGTCCGGAAGGTGGTCAAGAGGTTTGCAGAAACGCCCGACGGCGGTGCGTGGGTGCCGCCGTCGGTTACGGCACGGGGTACTCGTCTCCGGTGAGCTTGTCGCCCCAGGTGGTTTCCGGTTCGTCGCTGCCGGGTTCCGGGGCTTCCCAGAGGGCGAGGTGGCACATGAAGTTGTCGGCGGTGGCGCCGTGCCAGTGCCACTCTCCCGGCGGGGTGTAGACGGTGTCGCCGGGCCGGATTTCGATGACCGCTTCGCCGCGGGACTGCACGTAGCCGACGCCTTCGGTCACGTGCAGGGTCTGCCCGACGGCGTGCTTGTGCCACGCGGTGTGCGCGCCGGGAGTGAATCGGACCAGGTTGAGCCGGGTCCGGGAGGGCGCTTCGCCGGCGTAGTACTGGTTGAAGTACACGTCGCCGGTGAACCAGTCGGCAGGGCCTTTGGCGGTCGGCTTCTTGGGTTGCAGTTGCGTGCTCAAGATTGACTCCTTTCGTTGTCTTCGCGGACCACCCGGGCGGCCGCTTTGCGCATGCAGTTCCCGGCGGAGAGCTGCGCCCGGGACTAAACGGTGAGCAGCACCTTGGTGGCGCTCCGTTCGTCCATCGCGCGGTACGCCTTGGCGGCGTCTTCCAGCGGGAGCGTCAGGTCGAAGACCTTGCCGGGATCGATCTTGCGGTCCCAGATGAGCTGGATGAGCTCCGGCAGGAACCGGCGCACCGGGGCGGGCCCGCCGTGCAGGTGAACCCCGGCGAAGAACAGGCCGAGGCCGTCCAGCTTCACATCATGGGTGACACCCACGTAGCCGATGTGCCCGCCGGGACGCGCGGCACCGATCGCCTGCTCCATCGACTCCTGCGTGCCGACGGCCTCGACGACGGAGTGGGCGCCCAGCCCGTTGGTGAGCTCCTTGATCTTCGCAATGCCGGCCTCGCCGCGCTCTTCGACGATGTCGGTGGCACCGAATTCACGGGCCAGGGCCTGCCGGTCGGCGTGGCGGGACATGGCGATGATGCGCTCGGCGCCCAGCTGTTTGGCGGCCAGGATCGCCGACAGTCCGACGGCCCCATCTCCGACGACGGCCACGGTCTTCCCGGGCTTGGCCTCGGCAGCCACAGCTGCGAACCATCCGGTGCCCAGCACGTCGGAGGCCGCCAGCAGCGACGGAATCAGATCGGCATCCGGCACTCCCGGGGTGCTGACCAACGTGCCGTCGGCCAAGGGAATCCGGATGAATTCCGCCTGAGTGCCGACGGAGCCCATCATCACGCTGTGAACGCAGCGGGACTGGTAGCCCGATTGGCAGATCTCGCACGTGTTGTCGGACGCGACGAAGGAACCGACGACGAAGTCGCCGACCTTCACGTTGCGGACAGCTGCACCCACTTCGTCAACCACTCCGACGTATTCGTGCCCCATCGGTGTTGGGCCTTGGAGCTTCTCGATGCCGCGGTACGGCCACAAGTCCGAACCGCAGACACAGACTGCCTCCGCCCGGATGATGGCGTCGGTAGGCTCGAGGATAGTGGGCTTCTCACGGTCTTCGACCCGGACATCGCCCGGGGCATACATCACAACTCCACGCATGGGGAGTGCTCCTTTCGTTGGTACCCCACCAGTCAATCGCGCACACCCCGTCCCCGGGAGTCCCTGTCGAAAGGTGTACTGACAGGGCACCCTTCGCAGCGACGTGTTCCCCTACCCTGAAAGCATGGATAATCGGGCGGAGGTGCGGGATTTCTTGATGTCCCGCCGGGCGAAGATCACGCCAGAACAGGCCGGGCTGCCCGGCGGAGTGAATCGACGCGTCCCCGGGCTCCGGCGCACCGAGGTGGCCGTCCTCGCCGGCGTCAGCGTGGAGTACTACTCCAAGCTCGAGCGCGGCGCGATCGCCGGGGCCTCGGCGTCCGTCCTTGAGGCGGTGGCCAGGGCACTCCAGTTCGACGACACCGAACGCGCCCACCTCTTCGACCTCGCCCGGACAGCCGACGGCATCCCCGCCTCCGCGCGCCCTCGCCGTCGGGCCACGGCGCAACAGGCGGCCCGGCCCAGCCTGCAGTGGGCTCTGGAGGCGATCACCGACGGCGTTGCCTTTGTCCGCGACCCGTACCAGAACCTGCTCGCCACCAATGCGCTGGGCCGCGCGTTCTACTCCCCGCTGATCGGCGACGGCGGACGCACCCCCAACCTCGCGCGGTTCCAGTTCCTCGACCCGGCCGCCAAGTCCTTCTACCCCGACTGGGAAATGTTCGCGGGGATGTGCGTCGGCATCATGCGCACGGAAGCGGGCCGCGATCCGCATGACCGCGCGCTCCAGGATCTGGTCGGCGAGCTCTCCACCCAAAGCGACACCTTCCGCCGGCTCTGGGGCGCCCATGACGTCCGCACCCACGGGACCGGTACCAAACGCTTCAACCATCCCGTGGTCGGCGAGCTCACCCTCGCCTATGAAGAACTCGCCATCATGGCCGAGCCGGGCCTGGTCCTGATGGTCTACACGGCAGAACCCGGCAGCCCCTCCGCCGAACGGCTGCGGCTGCTCGCCAGCTGGGGTGCGGACCACAACCTGCCCGCCGCCCTGAACGAAAGAGAGCGTCCCGCAATCTAGGGCAGCAACCGCCGCACCCCTGATCCTGCACCCGTGGAGGTTCCGCAGATGGCGGCCCGGGAGCGGAGCCGGGGCACCGCCGTCGTGATCTGAAGCAGGCGTGCCGGGCGTAGAATTGATTGGCGCATTTTCGGCGCCGACCGCCTCCCCTTCAGCAAGGTTGTTTTTTCCATGCCGCAATTCGCTTCTGCGCTCGCGCGGGGCCTGACTGTCCGCCACATCCGCTTCATGGCCCTCGGCTCCGCCATCGGTACCGGGCTGTTCTATGGCTCGGCCGCGGCCATCCAGGCTGCCGGGCCGGCCGTGCTGCTGGCCTACGCGATCGGCGGCGCGGCCGTGTTTTTGGTCATGCGGGCGCTGGGCGAGATGGCGGTGCGGCACCCGGTCTCCGGCTCATTCGGCCAGTACGCCAGCCGCTACCTGGGTCCGTTCGCCGGCTTCATCACCGGCTGGACGTTCGCGTTCGAGATGGCCATCGTGGCGATCGCGGACGTGACCGCATTCGGCATCTACATGGGCTTCTGGTTCCCCGACGTGCCGCGCTGGATCTGGATCCTCGCCGTCGTCTTCTTCATTGCCGCGATCAATCTGGTCAAGGTCAAGGTCTTCGGCGAGACCGAGTTCTGGCTCTCGCTGGTCAAGGTGGTGGCGATCATCGCCATGATCCTGGGCGGCGCGGCGATCATCGTCTTCGGCTTCGGCCTGCCGGCCGGGGCCAACCCGGGGCTGGAAACCATGCTGGGCTCGGGCGGCTTCTTCGCCAACGGGTTCTGGGGGCTGCTGGCTTCCTTCTCGATTGTGATGTTCGCCTTCGGCGGGATTGAGACCATCGGCATCACGGCCGGCGAGGCGGAGAACCCCAAGAAGGCGATTCCGGGCGCCATCAACACCGTGCCGCTGCGGATCCTGCTGTTCTACGTCTGCACGCTGGCCGTGCTGATGATGATTTCGCCGTGGGACCGGATCGACGGTTCCACCAGCCCGTTCGTGCAGATTTTCGACATGCTGGGCATCCCCGCCGCCGCGCACATCCTCAACGCCGTGGTGATCACCGCCGCCATCTCGGCGATCAACTCGGACACCTTCGGGGCCGGGCGGATGATGTACGGGCTGGCCGAGCAGGGCCACGCGCCCAAGGCGTTTGCGAAGATTTCCCGTCACGGGGTGCCGTGGATGACGGTGGCGACGATGGCCGCGGTGCTGCTGGCCGGCGTCGTGCTCAATGCGCTGCTGCCGGAGTCCCTGTTCCTGATCGTCGCCTCGATCGCCACCTTCGCTACGGTGTGGGTGTGGCTGATGATCCTGCTCTCGCACATCGCGATGAAGCGGGAGATTGCGCGGAAGGGCCTGCCGACGTCGGAATTCCCGGTGCCGTTCTGGCCGGTCGCGTCCTATCTGGCGCTGGCGTTCATGGCGTTCATCGTGGTGCTGCTGGGCATCATGCCGGACACCCGGGTGGCGCTGGTGGTGGGCTGCGTCTGGATCGGTCTGCTGTTCCTGGCCTACCGCTTCGGCGTCAAGGGCGCGGGCCGCCGCCGTGCGGAGCTAGCGGACGAGACCGGCGTGGAGCCCGCGGCGGAATACAGCGACCGCTGAACATGTTGACGTGTCCATGAAGATTGAGATCTGGTCAGACATCGCGTGCCCCTGGTGCTTCATTGGCAAGCGCCGCTTCGAGACGGCTCTGGAGGGCTTCGAGTATAAGGACCAGATCGACGTCGAGTGGCGTAGCTACCAGCTGGACCCCACGCTGCCCGAGCACTACGACGGCACCGAAACCGAGTACTTGTCCCGAATGAAGGGCATGCCGGAGGACCAAGTGAAGCAGATGTTCGGCCACGTGACCGCGCAGGCCGCGGGCGAGGGGCTGAATTACGACTTCGACAAGGTGGTGGTGGCGAACAGTTTCACCGCGCACCGCTTCCTGCACCTGGCCAAGGAACACGGCCTGATGGACCAGGCCAAGGAAGCCCTGCTCTCCGGCCATTTCGAGCAGGGCAAAGACATTGGCGACGCGGACTATCTGGTGAGCACCGGCGTCGCACTGGGCCTTGACGAAGCGGAGGTCCGCGAGACGCTGGCGGGCGACCGCTTTGCCGCGGAGGTTCGCGCCGACATTGCCGAGGCCCGCGCGCTGGGCGTCAACGGGGTGCCGTTCTTTGTGCTGGACCGCAAGTACGGGATCTCCGGCGCGCAGCCGGCCGAGGCGTTCGCGCAGGCGATCCGGCAGGCGTGGAACGAGCGCAGCCCGCTGACCGTGCTGCCGCAGTCGGCGAGCGCGGATGGAGCGGTGTGCGGCCCGGACGGCTGCAACTGAACTAGCTGAGCGACAAACCGGCGGGACGTTTTCGTGCGTCCCGCCGGTTTGCTGTTAACCCGCTGCGGCCCGCTCACTCACTGCGGGCCGCGGACCGGCGGCCCGTCGAGCAGGGTGGGGACGTACTCGAGCAACTGGAGCCGGCCGTCGAAGGTCTTGCTGTCCACCATCTCCAGCGCGACGTCGGGATAGCCGTCGTAGATCCGCTCGGACCCCGTTTTACCCGTGATCACCGGGAAGACGACCAGCCGGAACCGGTCCACCAGGCCCGCGGTCAGCAACGACCGGGTGAGGCTGAGGCTGCCGAGCGTGCTCAGGGTCCCGGTCCGGGTCCGTTTCAGCTCCCGCACGGCCTCAACCGCGTCCCCGCTGACCAGCTCAGTGTTCGGCCAGGCCAGGGGCTCCTGCACTGTGGAGGAGAACACCACCTTGGGCACGGCTGCGAGGCCGCTCAGGCTGGCCTCTTCCTCCTCGGAGAAGCCGGAGTCCCGGGCCGCGGCTTCCTCCGACATCCCGGACATCAGCCGATAGGTGTTCGCGCCCATCAGGAGTGTGTAATCCTTCTGCCCTTCCTGGTCGAGCCAGGCCAGGTATTCCGGCCCCTCCAAGCCCCACCAGCCGGGCCAGCCCTCGGCCGAGGCATACCCGTCCAGGGAAATGATCAGGTCCACCAGCAGGTCGGCTGACGGCGCTTCCGCGGTTGCCTCGCCCATCTCGTTCTCCTCGCTCTGTCTGCCGGCCGCCCGGGCCTTCGACCGCCGCCGGGTCCAATGACCGCGCGGGCCCTTATTGGCGCTTGGTCCCGTGGCGGCGCTTGGCCGCCATGCTACTCCCGGCGCGATAGGTTGTTGAAGGGTGCAAGGTGGGCTCAGGCCACGTGTCTGGCGCGTCGGGTCCCGTCCGGTGCTCAGCGCCCGGTGGCCAATGTCATATCGCGCCCTGCCGGGTGGAACGACGGCCGGCAGTAGAGTGGGAAGGCTTGGCACCTCATGGATGAGGACTCCTGCCACGGACCCTACTGAATCGGCTGACGGCCTTCCTGCTGTCCCGAGGTGGTCCGCTTCCCCTTGACTGTGGCGTCCGCTGTCCCCCGAGCGATGGCGGCGGAGCACCTGATTGCGCCGCTGCGGATCGGTTCCGCCTGGATCGGTTCCGCATGACTGCGCATGCACCAATTGGCAACGGCCGTGCCCCGGCCCGACGTGGAGAGGACTGATAGCGGGATGGATCAGCAACCGGCGAAACTCTGGACGAAGAACTTCATCCTGGCGATCGCCGTCAACCTCTTCATCTCCATGGTTTTCTACCTGCTGATGACCACGATGGCGCTCTACGCCGTGGCCCGGTTCCAGGCGTCCGACACCGCCGCCGGTTTCGCCTCCAGCGCTTTCGTGCTTGGCTCGGTCATCGCCAGGATTTTTGCGGGCCGACTGCTGGACCTTGTCGGCCGCCGCAAGCTGATCCTGGTGACCATGGCCGTCTTCGTGGTCGCCTCGCTGCTCTACATTCCCACCGGGTCACTGGCCGGGCTGCTGGTGCTCCGCATTGTGCACGGCATGGCCTTCGGCGCCGGCACCACCGCCGTGGCAGCCTCCGCGCAGACCCTGATCCCGCATACCCGGCGCGGCGAGGGAACCGGATACTTCGGCTTGTCCACCACGCTTTCGACGGCGGTGGGCCCGTTTGTGGGGGTGCTGCTGGCCGGGCTGGGCAACTATCACGCCATGTTCTACTTCTGCGCCGCAGCTTCCGCAGCCGCCTTGATGGTGGCGCTGTTCCTGCGGGTGCCGGAGTTGCCGGCCGCGAAGCGCCCTGGCCGGTTCCGGATGACCTTGAGCGATATCTTCGAGACGGCCGCCCTGCCGATCTCCTGCGTCATCCTGCTGGCGGGAGTTGCCTACTCCGGCATCCTGACCTTCCTCACCTCTTATGCGGAGACACGCGGCTCCGCCGCGGCGGCCAGCGTGTTTTTCATGGTCTACGCGGGGGCCGTGCTGGTCTCCCGGCTGTTTGCCGGCCGGATCCAGGACCGACGCGGCGACAACAGCGTCATGTATCCCACGCTGGTCTCGTTTGTGCTGGGCCTGCTGCTGCTGATTCCGGAGCCCACCATCCTGACCATTGTGGGATCGGCGATCTTCAGCGGCATCGGCTTCGGCACCGTCCTGTCCGGCGCGCAGGCGATCGCGGTCAAGGAGTCGCCGACCATGCGCATCGGCACCGCCACCTCCACGTTCTTCCTGATGCTGGACGTGGGCGGTGGGCTTGGACCCATCGTTCTGGGCGCGCTCATTCCGGTGCTCGATTACCCCGGCATGTACCTGATGCTGGCCGTGGTCATGGTGCTGGCCACGCTGCTGTACTTTTTCGCGCACGGCCGGAATGGCGGCCGGGCCGTCCGCGCCTAGGGCGCTACTGGGCCGTCCACCCGTGGGACGCTACTTAGTCGGTTCGGCGGGGGCGGGCGAGAGCCGCGGGCAGCTGAGCAGGCCGGGCGTTTGGTCCACCCGCTTGGCGGGAATCAGTTCTTTGTAGCCGGCGCCGACCACCACGTCCACGCTGGTGTCGGTGCGGCCGTCGCCCACGTACTCGGTGTCCGGAATGTTCCGCTGCAGGTTGAAGGCGTTTGCCTCGCCGGCCTTGCCGGAAACCACGACGGCGCTCATGCCGTAGAAACTCAGCGTCTTGTTGCCGACGGAGCCGATGTCGTAGCCGCGCTTGGCCAGTTGGGCGGCCACCGTACTGCCCAGTCCCTCCAGTTGCGTGCCGTTGTAGACGTTGAGCCGGAAGGAACCGTTGTCCGGATAGTCGTAGGTCCCGGTCGGGCAAGTCACCGGAACGGGCGGCGGCGGCGGTCCCCAGCCGGGGATCTTCAGGTCTCCGCGGGCCACGGCCATGGCAGTGAGCACCGCGGCAATGAGCAGCCCCACCAGCAGCACCAGCACCACTCCGTGCAGGATCCGGCGGTGGTAGATGTGCGGCTTCTCCACATTGCCGTCGTCTTCGAAGGCAACATCCAGATCCTCTTCGGTGATGACGCGCTGGCCCTGCCAGTCCAAGGGTTGCTTGGGCTGGCGTTTGGGCTGCTGCGGGACGCTGGTATCAGTCATCGACCACCAGGACCCGGGCGTGCAGGACGGCCCTCTGGTGGAGAGCCGTGCGGACCGCGCGGTGCAGTCCGTCTTCCAGATAGAGGTTCCCCTTCCACTGCACCACATGCGGGAACAGGTCGCCGAAGAACGTGGAGTCCTCGGCCAGCAGGGCATCCAGGTCCAGCGTGGACTTGGTGGTGATCAGCTCGTCGAGGCGCACCTGGCGCGGCGGCACGCCGGCCCAATCCTTGGGACTGACGTGGCCATGTTCGGGATAGGGACGATGGTCGCCGACGGCTTTGAAGATCACGGACCCAGCCTAAGGAACTCCGGCGCCGAATGAAACGCAAACCGCTGGGAGCCGCCGACCGTAGCCAAATGGTTACGCTGCGGGTGCCGCATCCCGGACCGATCCAGGTGTCAGGTGGCGGTGATCGGCACCTCGCGGACGCCCAGGATCTCGCCGGTGATCCAGTCCTCCCATTCGACCCGCAGCCGGTACTCCCCGGGCTCCGGCGGGTGCAGCATCACGTCGAACCGCTCGGCGGCGCCGAAAGCCAGCACGTCGGCCAGCAGCGGGTAGCCGGCCTCCCGGCAGGTGGGCGACGGCGCACCGGGCACCGAGGTGTCGCGGAACGGGCGGCCGTCATGGGCGATCAGCTCCGCCATCCGCACCGGTTCGCCGTCCGCCGTCGTGAAGTGCATGTGGTTGGGCAGGTAGTTGGCGTTCAGGATGCGCAGCAGCGTGGGCTTCTTCGCGCCGCCGGCCACGTTGGCCCGCAGCGCCGAGAGGCTCCACACCCGGTTGTCGCCGGAGCGCCGGCGCACCAGCTCGCCGCCCATCAGGTAGAAGTGCTTGGGCTCGAACCGGTTCAGCCCCACGTCTTCGCCGGAGAGCCCTGCCGCATGGTGCATTTCATGCCAGCGCGGATCCAGCGAGTACGGGATCAAGATGGACTCGGTGTCGATGTCATACTCCGGCCCGTCGACGAAGGCGCGCCGCGCCCCGGGCGTCACCGGATAGTCCGGATGCACCACCGGATCCACGATCACCGGGCCGAACATGCCCATCTGCGCGTGCAGCGTGGTGTTGACGTGGCAGTGGTAGAAGTAGGTGCCGGCCGCGCCGAAGTTGGGATCTCCGGGCCGGCCCGGCTCCGGCGCCCACTGGTACGTGTAGGTGCCGCCGATCTCGAACGAGGTGTGCCCGACGCCGTCGTTGCGCGGGTCGGGCTCCAGCCCGTGCCAGTGGACGGTGTGCGGGCCCATCGACGGATGCACGGTGGCGTGGAAGACCTTCCCCTCCAGCGGCCGGATCAGCGGCCCGGGGAAGCCGCGGCCGGACTGCGGCGAGTCGAAGCTCCACATTTCGAACTCCGCGCCGTCGTCGAACCTCAGGTCCCGGTTGAAAACCCCCAGGTTGACGGACGCGTGCGGCGTCTGCCGGAACTCCGTGACCGGGCGGTCCAGGTCCAGTTGGTCGGAGCTGAAGTCCACCTGGCTGCGGAACCTGTGCCGCGGCCGGTCGTCGTCGCCCGGCCGCGGGCTCTGCGTCGGCTGCTGGCTCGGCTCGGACGTGGGCTCTTGCGTCGGTTCCCCGGTGGGGGACGACGTCGGTGCCTGGGTTGGCTCGTTCGTCGGCTCGCTGGTTGGCTCTGCCGTGGGGCCGGGCGAAGCGGTCGGCATCGTCGTCGGCTTCGGCGTGGCGGTCGGCTTGGGGTGGCGGTCGGCTTGGGTGTGGCGGTCGGCTTGGACCCGCCACCGCCCTTACGGTCGTCGTCCTTCTTCTTACGGTCCTCCGCTTCCTTTTTCTTCTTCTCTGCCGCTTCCCGCTTCTTGCGGTCTTCCTCGGCGCGTTTGCGGGCTTGCTCCGCCTCCTTCTTCTTGCGGGCCGCTGCTTCCTTTTTCTTCTTCTCTGTCGCTTCCCGCTTCTTGCGCTCTTCTTCGCGCTTCCGGGCCGCCGCGTCCCGCTTCCGCTCGGCTTCCAGACGCTTCCGCTCGGCCTTCTGGCGCTTCCGCTCCTCTGCGCGTTTGCGGGCTTTTTCCGCCGCGCGTTTGCTGGCCAGCGGCACGGTCACGTTGCTCATTCTCCCTCCCCGGGAATCGGTGCCTTCAGGTTCCAGTGCGCCACCAGGCCGCCCGGATACATGCCGCCCGCGGCGGTTTGCGACGGCTCGGCGTGGCAGTGCATCGGGTACTCCCAGTCCGTGGTCCGGGCGTACCAGACCGGGTCCAGGGCATCCGGCGGCCGCTTGACCGGGATGATGCAGTCCTTGCGGTCCATCGGCTCCAGCTCCACCACGTCCTCCCACTGCTGCAGCACCACGTGGCCTTTCTCGTCCACATACCCGTCGCTCCGCGGCCAGTGGTAGTTGTTGCGCCGGACCGTCCAGAGATGGTTCCCGTGGAAGTGGATTTGGTGGTAGACAATGCCGGGGTTGATCAGCCGGACCAGCTGGCCGCCGCGCAGGGTGCCGGCGGTGGTGCCTTCGCCGAACTGCCGCACATCGAGCTGCCGCGGATACCCGGAGACCAGGGTTTCCTCTTCGCTGGCCAGGTTCAGCGCCTCGTTCCGGGTCATCGCCAGCGACTCGTAGCCGCTGCGCCCGTTGAGCGTGAAGTACCGCGGCACGGCCTTGGTCTGCAGCGGGTCAACGGTGCCGCCGGCGGCCTCGATCGCCGCCCAGTTCGACTCCACCGCGTGGCAGATCCACACCCACTGCCGTTCGAAGCTGGCCTTGCCGGGCGTGATGTCCCACTGGTGCACCGGGTCCATCACCACCAGCGCGCCGAACAGCCCGAGCGTCCGCTCCACCGGCGCATTGGTCGGATCCGAGTAGATGTACGTGCCGGCCGGCGGGCAGGGCAGCTCCAGCAGGGCGCTCTCGCCCGGGGCAAGCGGACCGGTGCCGGCGTCCGCGTGGTCCGGGCCGACGTCGTGCAGGACGAACTCGTGCTGCTTGGCCAGCCGGTTGTGCACCCGGAAGCGCAGCGTCGAGCCGGCCTCGGCGATGATGGTGCGCGCCGGGAAGTAGCTGGCCCAGTGGTTGCGCCGGATGAAGTACTGTCCGGGATTCGCCGGGTCCGGGCTGTACGGCAGCGGCGTGCCGCGGGGCGGCAGCGCGGCGCCGAGCGGATAGGTCCGCGATTCCACCAACCGCCCGTCCGCGGTGAACACCCGGGGTACCACGGCCAGGCTGGGCGACGCGTCGCGCAGCCCGGTGGGCCGGTCGCCGAAGCCGCGGTGGTAGACCAGCGAGTCGTCCACCATCTTCAGGTAGCCCTCGTTGATGTACAGGTCCAGCACGCCCGGGATGGGCACGACGGCGGAGGGCCGGGTTCCGGTGGTGACGCCGGCCTGGGTGCCGGCCGGCTGGGCTCCCCCGGCCGGTGTTGTGCCTGGCATTCGGACCGTGGAAGGGGCGGACCGGGCGGGGCTCCTCAGTCCAGCCGCCGTTGCCTGGGCCGGTGCCGCGCCGCCCAGTCCGCCCAGGGCCAGCGCGCCGAGCCCGGCGGCGGCCCCGTATTTGAGGAAGTTCCAGCGCCCCACGCTGGCTGTCTTCCGGGACCCCTCCGGCAGCCCGGACTCCACACCGGCCGCGCCGATCCTACCCGTGGCGGCCCCATCCGCGGTGGCCCCATTCGTTGCGCCGTGGTCCGGCTCCGGAACCTGTTCAGTCATGATGGCCGCCTTCGTCCAGCCAGCCGGGTCTCAGCGCCACCCGGGGCACTTGGAGCTCCAGCGGCGCTGAGTGCAGCCACGGATCGGTGAACTCCGCGGAGAAGCTCTGCGCGTCCGCCGGCACCAGGAAGCTGATCCAGAAGCGTTCGGTACTCCGCGGGCCCAACGTGGCGGCGTCGTCCGAGTCCCGGTTGGTCACCGTCGGACCGCCGTCGCCGACCTTCAGCCGCAGCTGGCCGGGCGCGAACAGCACGTGGCCGTCCGAGGCGTTCTGTACCTCCAGCTCCACCAGCAAGTGGTCGCCCCAGGTCATGTTCGCCGGCTGCGGCGCCGCCGCCACAAGAGCGCCGTGGCCCGCGTGCCCGGGCCCACCCGGCGCCGTGCCTGCCGACCCCGCCGCAGCGGAGGATGCCGCGCCCGGGGCGGGAACACCGCCGTCGTACGCCAACCGATGCTGGCGCTCCGCGGACACCAGCCGCACGCTCCCGAAGGACGTTTCCACGCCTCCCGGGCCCATGCCGCCTGCCCGCTGCTGGCTGGCCGTGAGCAGTCCGGCGCCACCCACCACGCCGGCCACGCCGGCTCCCAGCAGAACTCCAAACACACGTCGCGAGAGACCGGACGGCAGGCTCGCGCTGCCCTCCGGCTCCGATGCAACCGCGCTATCCCCAATTAGCGTTGTCATTGCGGTACCGCTTCCACTCCCCAATGGATCTAAGGAACACATCGTTTCCATGCGGGCTTGGGAAAAACTTGTGGGGTTCAAACCGTCCCGGCAGGCGACCATACTGGGATCATGACCCTGACAGCCGGTACCCCCGCCCGCCCCGAGCAGCCACCCATCGGGCTGCTGCTGGACGTGGACGGCCCGGTCTCCTCGCCGGTAACGCGCACCGTGCCGCCGGAGATCATCCACTCGCTGCTGGTGATGGCCAAGCGCGGCTGGCCGATCGTGTTCAACACCGGGCGCTCGGACCATTTCATCCGCGAGCAGGTGATGGAGCCGATGCTGGCCGCCGGGATGCCGGCCGGGGTGCGCTGCTACGCGGTCTGCGAGAAGGGCGCCGTCTGGTTCAGCTTCACCGCGGACGGCCCCGGCACCATCCATGTGGACCATTCGCTGGCCCCGCCGCAGGAGTTCGCCGCCGAGGTGCGCAAGCTGGTCAGCTCGGGCTACTCCAGCCTGATGTTCTTCGACGAAACCAAGAAGGCCATGGTGTCCGTGGAACAGGTGGTGGGCACGGAGAACCGGGAGTACCGCCGGGTGCAGGAAAAGTTCGACGCCGAGGTCCTGGCTTTGATGCGCCGGTTCGACATGGGTGCCACCCGGCTGGACCAGCACCTGCCGGACAGCGACGACCGGATTGACTACCGGGTGGATCCGAACATCATCGCCACGGACATCGAATCGGTGCAGCTGGGCAAGGACCTGGGCGCGCAGCGGGCGCTGGAGATGCTGGCCGCCGACGGCGTGGTGCCGCACGCCTGGCGGACCATGGGCGATTCGCGCACGGACTACGCCATGTCCGACCTGCTCCACCACAACGGCCATGCCGTGCTGCACGTGGACGTGCGGCCGGCGGAGGGCGTGCCGCAGAAGCCGTACCCGGTGCTGACCGCGGCCCATCTGGGCTTCCCGAAGGCCGTCCACGAGGAGGCCGGCGCGGCCTTCCTGCGGACCTGGGCGGCGATTGCGCAGACGCTGTAACACGGCGTAACCGGGGGTGTATTTCACGCCTGATTCCCGCCCACGTCAAGCAAACCTGTGCCGGCGCAGTAAATCGTAACGTCCGTAACAATTGACAGCTGAGCCGGTGCTAGCCTGCCAGCATGAACGCTTTTCAGGGAACCATTCCTGTCCTCGACATGAGCACCGCCCGGCTGGCGGACGGCAGCTTCAATCCGGAGTTCATCGACCAGCTGCGCGACGCCGCGCACCGCGTCGGTTTCTTCCAGATCGTGGGCTACGGCGCGGCCGACGGCCAGGTGGCCGAGCTCTTCGATGCGATCAAGCGCTTCTTCGAGCTGCCGCTGGACGAGCGGCTCAAGCTGGACAACCGGAATTCCCCGCACTTCCGCGGCTACACCCGGATGGGCACCGAGCGGACCCAGGGCCGGGCCGATGCCCGCGAGCAGCTGGACTACTCGCCGGAGAGCGAGCCGGTCACCGATTACTCGGACGACCAGAATTACTGGCTGCTGCGCGGCCCGAACCAGTGGCCGGACGCCGTGCAGCCGGACCTGCGCGAGAAGGCGATGGCCTGGGCCGAGCTCATGTCCTCGGTGGGCCACGACCTGCTGGCCGCCATCGGCGTCGGACTGGGCCTGCCGGAGGACTACTTCGACGAGCCGTTCGCCGACACGCCGCACTGGATGGGCAAGCTGGTGCACTACGTGGGCGGCGTCGTGGAGGAAGCCGGCGACCAGGGCGTGGGCATCCACGCCGACTACGGTTTCGTCACCCTGCTGCTGCAGGACATGATCGGCGGCCTGGAGGTGCGGCCGCCGGAGTCCGAGGAATGGCTGCCGGTGGAGCCGATCGAAGGCGCCCTGGTGGTGAACTTGGGCGAAATGCTGGAGGTCGCCACCGACGGCTACATCACCGCCACCATCCACCGCGTGCAGGCTCCGCCGCCCGGCGTGGACCGCTACTCGGTGCCGTTCTTCTGGTCGCCGCGCCTGGATGCCGTGATCGATCCGGTCCCGCTGCCGGATGAGCTGAAGGCCGAGTCCCGCGGACGCACCGACGACCCGACCAACCCGATGCTCTCCAGCTTCGGCGCCAACATGCTCAAGGGCCGGCTGCGCGCCCACCCGGACGTGACCGAGAAGTACTACCCGGAGCTGCTCGCCAAGAAGTAGCAGCGCCCGGCGGTCGCACCCCGGTGGCCGACCAAGTGAGCGCCAGCGAACGCGTGGAGACCCGTGTTCCCCGTGCACTACCTCCGCCCGCGCACCCATAATGGCTGTGTGGGCAACATCCTGATTCGCTGGCGCGATGAACTGCGCGGCACGTTTTCCGGTCAGAGCGACACCATCCCGCAGTGGGAACTCGAGCTGGAAAACGGCGACGACGCGGGCTACTTCGCGCCGGATTCCGCGGTCTGGACGGTCCACCGCTCGATGACCACGCTGGTGGCGGGCATCCGTTCCCTACTCGTCCAGACGTTGCACCCTGGCGCGCTGGCCGGCGTCGATGACTTCTCCGCGTACCGCGCCGCTCCGTTGGCCCGGCTGGCCAACACCATCCGGTGGATCTTCACCGTGACGTACGGGGACACTGCCGCGGCCAAGTCTGCCTGCGAGCTGGTGCTGCACCTGCACGAACGCGTGCGCGGCACCTACACCGACTCGGCCGGCGAGCAGCAGCCGTACTACGCCAACGATCCGCATCTGCTCCGCTGGGTGCACCTGACCTTTACCGATGCTTTTGTCACTTCTTATCTCACGTACGGCAGGCAGCTGCCCGGCGGCCCCGATCAATATGTGGCCGAATGGGCCAAAGCCGGCGAGTTGATGCAGGTCACCGATCCGCCCCGCAGCTTTGCCGAGCTGCGCCGTCAACTGGACAGCTACCGGCCCGAGCTCACCGCCTCGGCTGCCATGCAGGAAACAGTAGAGTTTGTCCGCCACCCGCCGCTGCCCCGCTCCCAACGGCTGGGCTACAGCATCCTGTTCGCCGCCGCCGTCGAGACCCTGCCCGAGGATCACCGCCGTCTGCTGGGCCTGCGGCCGAGCACTCCGCTGCCGCTGCGGCTCCTGATCAAGCCGGCCACCTGGCTGGTGCTCGGCGTCGTCCGGCTGGGCCTGAGCAAGACCGGCCCCAGCGAAGCCGCCGCCCGCCGCCGGCTCGCCCGGCTCCGGCAGCAGGCCTAAGAACTCTGCGGGCTCGGGGCAGGCTGACGGCCCGGCATTTCCAGCAGGTCTGAGGGCTCTGCAGGCTCCAACAGGCTGACGGGCCCGGCTCCGCCGACACGCCTGACGGCAGTACGCCTGCCTCAATCCGAACTCCTGCCGCAACTTCCCATGTTTCAGCGTTCACTGAAATAAACGCGCAGGTCAGGGGCTTTTTCACCGCCAAGACGTGGGAAGTTACTGCTATAAGTGGGAAGTTACGGGCGAAAGGTTGGGCACCACAGGCTACCTAGGCGGCGGCGAGCACCGTCGTCGTCAGACGTGGTCCGCCCACCCAAGCCGCCCGCCACCGCCAGCACCGCCGTCGTCGTTAACGAAAACCAGCGGCCCCGGTCTGCAGTGCAGATCGGGGCCGCTGTTCTTGGCGGAGGATGGGGGATTTGAACCCCCGAGGGCGTGAACCCAACACGCGTTCCAGGCGTGCGCCATAGGCCGCTAGGCGAATCCTCCAGATGTTTGCTCACAAGAGCAGATACCAGAGTACCCGAAACCGGGCCGATCTGCCGAATCGGCCAGGAGGGCAGCGGACACTGGGCATCTGGCTGTGGACGGCATCCGCAGGTGTGGAAACCGGCACCCTGCGGCTGCGGACGGCGGGCACCGGGCGCCGCCCGCAGCGCTGAAGCCGGCGCGGAGGCAGCGCTGAAGCTGGCGCTGAAGCAGGCTCCAAAGCAGGCAAGGCGGGGCCGGCCGGAACGAATTCCACGCCCACCGGACGGATCGGCCCATCCGCTCTGGAAGCTTGGATCAGGCAGTGGCAAAATGTCGCCATAGGAGAGGTGAGGGTCTCAGGGGAAGCCTTCATCTGAGGGGAATGATGTGCCGTGGCCACCAATCCGGAGCCCGCAGAAGGCAGCGTTCCATCGGCGCGCATTGTGGACTGGCTGCTGGCCGGCGACCCGTCCATCCGGTTCCAAACCTTGCGCGATCTCTGCGACGCACCGGACTACGAAGTGGCCAAGGCACAGGCCCAAATCGCGGGCAACGGTTGGGGTGCGGTGCTGCTCCAAGCGCAGGACCCGGACGGCAGTTGGGGCGGCGGGCTCTACAACCCCAAGTGGACGTCCACCACGTTCACCCTGCTGCTGCTGCACTGGCTCGGCCTGCCGCCCGGGCACCCGCAGGCAGTTTCGGGGTGCCTGCGACTGCTGGACGGGGCGGAGTACTTCGACGGCGGGATCAGCTTTGATCGACATCCGCAGCGGGCCGAAAACTGCGTCACCGCCATGACGGTGCTGGTCAGTTCCGAACTGGGCCAGCGGCTCGACGGCGATTCCCGAATCGACGACGCGGTGGGCTGGCTACTTGCCGAAGAACTCGACGACGGCGGCTGGAACTGCGAGCCGCACACCTCGATGGGCAAGCATGCTTCCTTCCACACCACCATCAGCACGTTGGAGGGGCTGGCAGCGTACCGGCACAGCGGGGGCCTGGTCCCGGTGGCCGCCGCTGAGGCCCGCGGCCGCGAGTTCCTGCTGATGCATTCGCTCTACCGTTCGCACCGCACCGGCGGCTTGGCCCATCCGACCCTGGCCCAGTTCCGGTTCCCGCCGCAGTGGCACTTCGACATCCTGCGCGGGCTGGAGTATTTCCGCGCCGAAAACTGCCCGCAGGACGAGCGGATGTCGATGGCGGTCGAGGCGATCGCCTCGCACCGGCGCAGCCCGGGCAACTGGGGCGGCTACCGGCCGCATCCGGGCCGGATGTGGTTCCGCTGGACACCCGAGGACATCGGCCGCTGGGCCACCCTGCGCTGCGCCCGCGTGCTGCGCTGGTGGGAGGCCGCCGGCATTTAACCGTTACGGCGCTCCGCTGCGATGCCCGCTCCTGGCCCTTCGGCAACGGACGGCTTTCCCCGGCGCTCCGGCGCGTTTACCCGGCAGTGTCCGCTGCCGCGCCGGTCACCGCGTCAGGCCCGGCTCAGGAATCGAATCCCAGCCCGACGGCGTCGAGCGTCTTCAGGATGATGTTGCGCTTTCCGTAGTTGTGGTCGGCCCGGTCCATGGACCACCTTGTCAGGTTGATACCCACGGAAGCCAGCGGTTCGGGCGGGAACGGCAGGGGACGCTTCCGAACCATCTCCACGCGGGTGCGCTCGGTTTCCTGGCCGGACAAAAGATCAAGCAGGACGTCGGCGGCAAAGGCCGTAGCCCCGACGCCCAGCCCGGTGAAGCCGGCGGCGTACGCCACCCGGCCCCTGCGCGCGGTGCCAAAGAACGCGCTGAACTGCGTGCTGGAATCGATCGGCCCGGCCCACTTGTGGCTGAATTTCACCCCTTCGAGCTGCGGAAAGGTGGTGAAGAAGTGGGCGGCAAGCTTCTCCCACGTCGCAGGGCGGTCCTCATGCCGCGGATTTACCCGTCCGCCGCGGAAATACAGCGCGTCGTAACCGCCGAACAGGATCCGGTTGTCCTTGCTGAGCCGGTAATAATGGAACTGGTTGGCCATGTCGCCGATACCCTGCCGGTTGCTCCAGCCGATGGCCTCCAGCTGCTGCGCGGTGAGGGGCTCGGTCATCAGCGCGTAGTCATACACGGTGACGGTCATCTGCCTGTTCCGCTTCAGCAGTGACGGATAGGCGTTCGTGCCCAGCACCACCTGGCCCGCTTCCACTTGCCCGCTGTCGGCCAGGACTGTGACACCGCCGGCGTGGTCCTTCAGCGCCCGCACCCGGGTATCTTCGTAGATCCGGACACCCAGCTCACCGGCGACCCGCGCCAGCTCCAAACCCAGCTTGTAGGGATGGACCATGGCGACGGAGTCCTTGTGCCAGCGCCCGGCAAGATAGGTAGGCGACTGCACCTCGGCACGGACCGCCTCCTGGTCCAGGAAGACGCTGCCCTCTGCTGCCTCCTCCTTGAGCCACTCCACCTGGTGTGGTTCGACGGCGACGTTGAGTTCTCCGCTGCGCTCCCAGTCGCAGTCCATGCCGTACTTCTTAACGGCCTGCTGCATCCGTTCCAGGTTCTCCAGGCCAAGCCGTTCCAGCGTGTCGAGTTCGTCCGGCCAGCGGTTCTTCCCGTTCTCGTACCCGTGGGTGAGGCTGGACTCGCAGAAGCCGCCATTGCGGCCGGAGGCAGCCCAGGCCACACGTTCTGCCTCGAGCAGGATCACGCTCCGGTCTGGTTCCCGTTCCTTGGCGCGCAGGGCCGTCCAAAGCCCGGTGTACCCACCGCCGACGATCACCAGATCAGCGCTGGCGCTGCCCTCCAGCCGGGGATGGCGCGGGGCTGCGTGCTGCAGGTCATCGATCCAGAATGGACTGTGCACGGCGTCCTGCAACGCCTTGGCGACGACGGCGGGCTGGGGCACGTTTCGTTCGAAAACGGTGGTATTCACGGGGTGTTCTCCTGTTTCAGGGCGCGTTAAGAACGCGTCCGGGAGGTCTGGAGGCAGGGTCTGCCAACGCTGACGGCAGGGACTGCCGCCAGCGTTGGCACGATCCAGTTTCTTGACTGGCTCAGGTTCTTTGCCGGCTCAGGCCGTTGCCGGCTCAGCTTCCCACAGCGGGCGGGGGCGGGAACCAATGAGGCTCCTGGTGTACTCCTCGCCGGGGTCCGCCAAGATGTGTGCGGTTGGCCCCTGTTCCACAATCTTGCCCTGGTTCATCACCAGGATCTCGGAGCAGAGACGCGAGACAACCGCCAGGTCATGGGTGACGAACAGGATGGTCAGGCCGAACTGGTCTCGAAGTTCTTCCACCAAATCGAGCACCTGGGCTTGGACGGACACGTCCAGCGCACTGGTCGCTTCGTCCAGGACCAGAAGCCGGGGACGGGCGGCGAGCGCTTTCGCGAGCGCTACACGCTGGCGCTGGCCTCCGGAGAGCGCCCGGGGCAGCGCATCGCAGCGTTCGTCGGCGATTCCCACGCGCCCCAGGAGTTCCCGCGCACTGGCCAAAGCCTCGTTGCGCCCCTGCTTTTGGTGCAGGCGGAAGACGTCCGCCACGGCCTTGCCCACCGCAATGCGGGGGTCCAGGGAGAGGTAGGGGTCCTGGAAAACGATCTGTACGTCCTTGGCGAGCATCTTGCGCTCCCCCGCGGACAGCCGGCGCTGGGGACGGGCGTTCCCGCCCAGGACAAGATCGCCTTCCGAAGCTGTCTCCAGCGCCACAACCAGCCGGGCGAGGGTTGACTTGCCGGAGCCCGACTCGCCAACGACACCAAGTGAGCCGCCTTCGGGAAGGGTAAAACCGGCACCGTCCAGTGCAGTGAGTGTTTCGCCGCGCGCCAGTTCGTAGCGTTTTGTTAGGCCCGAGGCCGTCAGCAGCGGCTGAACTCCATTCGCTGTGGCCGGTTCCGGGACCTTGTCCAGTTCGATGACGGGCGTCGCGTTGACCAGCTGGCGTGTGTAATCCTGCTGCGGCGCAAGGAACACTTCCTGCGTCGCCCCCTGCTCCACGACCCGGCCATTGCGCAGCACGTAGACACGTTCGCAGAGGCTGGCGGCAAGGTTTAGGTCATGGGTGATGAACAGCATGCCCATACCCCGTGCCTGCTGCTGCTCCCGCAGCAGGCTCACGATTCCGGCCTGGGTGGTGACGTCCAGGGCTGTGGTGGGTTCGTCGCAGAGCAGCAGTTTCGGGGAGTTCAGCAGTGCGGCAGCGATCATTACGCGCTGGAGCATGCCACCGGAGAGCTGGTGCGGGTGCTGGCCGGTGAGCTCCTTGGCCCGCCGCAGCCCCACCTGTTCAAGCGCTGCCACCGACCGTTTGGCAGCCTCGCCCCGGGAGAATCCTTGGAACCTCAGTGTCTCCCACAGGAAGTCCCCTACAGTACGGACCGGGTTAATCCCGGCCCGGGGATCCTGGAAGATCATCGACGCGTCCTTGCGGCGCAGGTCCATCAGGCGTTGCCTGCTGGCTGTCAGGGTGTCCAGTCCAAGGACGGAGACCGTTCCGGATACCTGCGAGCGCTCCGGGAGGAGTCCCAGCGCTGCCCGGATGGTCAGGGACTTACCGGAACCGGACTCTCCCACCAGGGCAACGGCCTCGCCGTCATCCACATGGAGGGAGACCTTGTCCAGCAGCGGCGCCTTGTCCGGGAAGCCCAGGGTGAGGTCCTCGACCTGCAAAAGCCGGCTCATGCGAGTTTTCCTCCGATTCGATCTGAAAGTTCCTCGCCAATCATGTTCACGGCTACCACCACGAGGACCACTACCAGGGCCGGCCAGAAGGCCGGCAGCAGGTGCCCGCCCAACAGCGCACCCCGGGACTCCTCGATCATGGCGCCCCAGTCACTGGTTGGCGGCTGGATGCCCAGCCCAATGAAGGACAGCGCCGCCAAGTCAGCCAGTACGTAGCCGAAGTTGAGAGTGGATTGGGCGCCCACGGTGGGAATGAGGTTGGGCAGGACCCTGCCCAAAACCACCCAAGGCGTCCGGAATCCGAGCACTTGGTAGGCCTGGACGTAGGGGCGGCTGCGTTCTGCCGTCACCAGTGCCTGGGTCAGGCGTGCCACATACGGAACATAGGCGATGGTCATAGCGATGATGGGAGCGGTGAGTCCCTTGCCGAACAGCGCAATGGCCAGCATGGCCAGCAGAAGGGCCGGGAAGGCAAAGAGAAGGTCGAAGAACCTGCTGAGCAACCGGCCCAGCCAGCCCCGGGACCAACCTGCGGCCAGGCCCAGGAGCATGCCCAGGACGGTGGATCCCACCATGACGATCGCCGGTCCCAGCAGTGAGGTCCGGCCGCCGTGCATCAGGCGGCTCAGCAGGTCGCGGCCCAGCGCATCAGTACCCAGCAAGTGCCCGGCTCCCGGTCCGGCGAGAACGTTGTTCAGGTCCACGTAGTCCGGATCATAGGGCGCCAAGGATGGAGCGAACACCGCCAGGAATACCACCAGGACGGCGAAAATCGCGGCAGCCCACCCTAGGGGTGAGAGGTACTGCGCATGGCGGCGCAGGCCAGCCTGCTGTGGCAGGCGGAGTGTCAGAGTCATCGGGTCTCCGTTCCGGCCGCGATGCGCGGATCGATAAGGGGCTGAACGAGGTCTACAAGGGTGTTGACCAGGACAAAGGCGGCCACAACAACCATGACGATCGCTTGTACGACGGAGAAGTCGAGACGGTCGATCGACTGCACCAGCAGCTGCCCGATTCCTGCGAGGCCGAAAGTCTGCTCAATGATGGCGCTGGATACCAGCAGGCCGGCCACCAGCACACCACTGACGGTCAGGATGGGTCCCAACGCGTTGCGCAGGACGTGCCGTTTCACCACCGACCCGCGGCTGAGGCCGCGGCTCGTTGCCACTTCCACGTGCTCGCGGACCAGCTGTTCGTTCATGGAGGAGCGAGTCACTCTGGCCACCATGGCGATGTAGGTGACTCCCAATGCCAGTGCGGGCAAAGTCAGGTGCCATATTCGCTCCCAGCCGGCATCGCCGCTTCCAAACGAAGGGAACCAGCCAAGGCCGACCGAGAACAGCGCCACCAAGCCGATCGCTGCCACGAACGGCGGAACGGCGCCGGCAGCGGTGAGGGTAATGAGGATAAACCGGTCGCCGAAGCCCTTGTTCAAGCTGGCCACGATTCCGGCCAACAGCCCCAGGACGGTGATGAAGACGGCCGCCAGTGCCACCAGCTGCAGCGTAGTGGGCAGCCGGCTCAGGAGGACTTCCGATACATCCTGGCGGTAGGTCAGGGACCGTCCCCAGTCTCCCTGGAAGATCCCGCCGAGCCAGTTCAGGTACTGCTCCCAGGCGGGTTTATCCAGTCCGAACTGGCGGGTGATCTCCGCCAGTGCTTCAGGATTCGGGCTGCGGCCCCGGAGCAGGAAACGCGCCGGGTCGCCGGGGACCAGGAAGCGGGAGAAGAACACGGCCAGGGACGCTACGAAAAGCGTCACGGCCAGAACCAGAAGTTTCTGCAGGATGTAGACGATGGGCCGGGTTGCCCGGCCCCTGGCCTTTTTGGCCGGGGCCGGCCCCGGAGCGCCTGCTGCGGATGGTGCCTGAACTGCAGTGGTCATGTCAGCGACCCCCTATCTTGGCTGCCCACGGGAAATACATGTAGTTGATGGACGGGTCCGCACCGGTAATCCGGTTGCCCAGCCACATTGTGGTGACGGTTTCGTAGAGCGGACCCCATACGACTTCTTCACCGGCCAGCTTTGCCGCCTCCGCGGTGAGTTGCGCACGTTCGTCGGGATCCTGGACGGCCAGGGCAGCATTAACCAGGTCGTCGAACTCCGGGTTGCTCCAGCCGCCGTAGTTGCTGAAGTCGCCCGTCCGGAGGACGGTGTACATTTCCAGCGGCTCATTGGCGGAGAGATACCAGGAGGTAATCAGCAGGTCCACGCCGTCCCGCGCCTCCGGATCGGAGAACAGTGTCGTGTACTTGTCGTTGGACATGGTCCGGATCTCGGGATCCAGGCCGATTTCCTTGGCTGCCGATGCGATGGCTCTGACAGAGATGTCCATGGCGGCGTTGATCGAGGCGGTTGCGAAGACGAATTTACTTCCCTCGGCTCCGGCTTCCCGGACAAGTCTCCGCGCTTCCTCCATGTCGTAGGGCATGGACGGCAACGCTTCGAAGGCGTCATCGACGACCTCAGGCGAAGCTTCATTCCACACGTTGCGTGTAGTCAGGGCATCGGTCTCCTTGGCGTAGCCCTGTTCCGCAGCATCGATCAGGGCACCACGGTTGGTGGCCATCATCAGTGCCTGCCGGACCCGAACATCCTTGAAGGTCCCCTCAAGATCGGTGAAGACCATGCTCTGGACGGAACTGTCAGTGCCGAAGTACATCGTGCCGGCGTCTTTGTTGGCCCGCAGAATGTCGATTGCGTTGGACGGGATCATGAACCCGCCGTCGAGCTCGCCGGTCTGGAAGGCGTTGGTGCGTGCGTTGGCATCCGGAAGCATCCTGAAGGTTATTTGACCGGCCTTGGCCTTCAAATCCTGATCCCAGTAGTCCTCGAACCGTTCAAGAGTGATGCTCTCCCCCGGTTCCCAGCTTTCGAACTGGAACGGACCGGTGCAGTTCACTCCTGTGGTGGAGTTGCCGTAGTCCGGGCCCGCTTCCTCAAGCGTCTTGGCCGATGCCACCACACCGGGAGTGCCCACCAACGATGCGTTGAACAGGTAGTCCGGCTGAGCCATTGTCACCGTGACCTCGTTGTCCCCGGTCTGTTCGATCGATTCCACGTTCTGGTAGGAGGAAGCCCAGAAGGATCCCACCTCCGGAGACATGTGGCGGGTCATCGAAGCGACAACGTCTGCAGCCGTCATCTCGGTGCCGTCATGGAACTTCACGCCTTCCCGGATGGTGTAGATCCAGGTCAGCGGGTCCGGATTCTCGAAACCGGTCGCCAGCCCAGGGGAGGTCGTGAGGTCCGAGTTCCAGCGGAACAGTGACTCGCACACGTTCGAAAGCACGGTGTTATCCGGGTAATCGAAGGCGTAGGCGTAATCAAGGGAGAAGGGCTCTGCATACATGCCCCAGTTGATGTTGTCGATCTCCGTGCCCGGTTCCGGGCTGGAGGCACTCAGCGTGAACTTCTCGCCGTCGGGATCGGTCTGTGAAGCCTGCGTCCCCGCAGAACAGCCGCTGAGGACCACGCCTACGACGACGGCGGCGGCTCCTGCCGCGATGAAGCGTGACCGGTTTCTCCGGGCTCCATCTACTACTGCCTTCAATTCGACACCCCGGCTTCACGGTTGGCTGCGGATTCTGCGGCGGGGCGCTGGTACACGCGCTTCCCGCCAATCCAGGTTTGGGTAACGGCCGCCCGGTGCAGGTCCTCGGCTGGCAGCTCGAAAAGGTTGGCATCAAGGATGGCCAGGTCCGCCAGCTTTCCCGGTTCCAGGGTTCCTGTCTGCTCGTCCAGATGGTTGATCCAAGCGGTTCCCTGCGTGTAGGCGTCCAGGATCTGCTTGAGGCTGAGTTTCTGGGACTCGGGGCCGAGGGGCGGCAGTTCGGATTCGGGCGAGGTGCGGTTGACGGCCACGTGGAAGGCGGCAATGGGATCTGCCGTGGAGACCGGCCAATCGCTGCCCGCCACCAGGCGGGCGTCCTGGGCCGCAAATTCGCCGAAGGGGTAGTGGCGGTCCTCGGCTCCCGGTTTCAGGAACGGAAGGGTCAGCGTGTCCATCTGGTCCTCGTGGCAGGCCCAGAGCGCCTGGATATTGGCCGCGGCGCCCAGTTCCGCGAAGCGCCGGGTGTCCTCGGACCGGACCACCTGCAGGTGGGCCAGATGGTGCCGGTTGTTGTTGGTGCCGTTGGCACGGCGGGCAGCCTCCACGGCGTCGAGTGCGTCCGTGACGGCCCGGTCACCGAGCGCGTGGAAGTGCACCTGCATGCCAGCGGCGTCGATCGCTGTGACGAATTCCTGCATGTCGGCCGGATCGAAGAACTCGATGCCCCGGTTCTCCGTGTCGTGCCCGTGGTGGTCCAGGTACACGTGGTGCATGGCCGCGGTGTAGTTTTCCGCGACGCCGTCCACCATGACCTTGACGGAGTTGGCGTTCAGTACTGCCGGGTCGAAGGCGCCCGCGACGTCGTCGCGGCGCTCCCGGATGACTTCCAGCTGTCCGATCCCGGCCGTCCGGTCCCACCACTGGCAAGCCCTGACCCGCACGAGCAGGTCCCCGGCCTTCGCGGCGTCCATGTAGACCTTGAGATTGTCGGCGTGGTCCCCCTCCGGAATCGGCACCCAGGCGTCCTGCCAGGCGGTGATGCCCTGCGCCAGCAGAACCTGCTGCGCGGCCAGCAGTCCCTGGTAGGCGAGTTCGTAGGGAACTGCCGGTTTGACGTGGTTGAACAGGTCCATCGCTCCTTCGTGCACGGTGCCGGCGGGGGTGCCATCGGACTCACGCTCGAAGCGTCCACCTTCAGGGTCGGGGGTCTCGGCTGTTATCCCGGCAGCTTCGAAGGCTGCGGTGTTGGCCCAGGCTCCGTGGTGGTCGCGGTTCTGGAGGAAGACCGGGCGCCCGGGGACGATCCCATCAAGCTGCTGGCGTAGCGGCGTTCCGCCCGGGAACAGCTCCATTGACCAGCCCGCACCAAGGATCCAGGGTTGCTCGGGGTTGTCTGCGGCGTACTGCGCGATGACCGCCAGCGCTTCCTCGGCCGATTCGGTACCCGTCAGGTCGCACTGGAGCATTTCGATGCCCGCGAAGATCGGATGGATGTGGGCATCCTGGAAACCTGGGACCACCAACTGCCCCTGCAGGTCCACCCGCTGCGTGCCGGCGTCAACCATGGCTTCCAGTTCTTCGCTGGTTCCGATGGCAAGGATGCGGCCGTTCGCTATGGCCAGGCCGGCCTGGATGGGACCGGCGTCATTGCCGGTGTACAGCCATCCGTTCTCAAGGAGAGTCTCCGCGTGCACCAAGGGTCCCTTCGTAGGTAAATCCAGCTCTGCCAGTCACAATATGGCGCGGATCACATTTGGTCAACGTTGTTGACATCAATGATGACCTCGCGATTGACGCAGGTGGAAACCCCCTTAGATCATGTACCTTGAGGAACAACCCGGATCGGATGGAAGGTGGGGCAGAGGATGGCACAGCCCGCCCATCCGCCAGACCGGCGTATCCGGCTTGACGCCGACACCATTGTTGACGCCGCCCTGCGTCTGGCACGCCAGGAACCGGGAGAGCGGCTGACTGTCCGCAAACTCGGGCAGGAACTCGAAGTCGACGCCACAGCGGTCTACCGCCACTTCCGGAACCGGGACGCGATTATTCGGGCTGCCTTGGACAGGTTGTTCGACCTCGCCCTGGAGCGCACCCGCTCCGCCGCCCCTGTGGAGAACTGGCGGACGCGGCTGGAAACTTATATCACCGGGCTCCTGAAGGTGTTTATGCAGCACCCGGCACTGGGCAGCGAATCCTTCGCCACGGACACCTATGGACCGGGCGAGCTTCAGGCCATCGAATTTGTCCTGCAGTGCCTGACGGACGCCGGCCTGCCGGCAGACCGGGTGGTCCACTACTACGCCGCACTGGAGAGTTTCACCCTGGCCCTTGGCACCGGGATTTCCCTGGAGGTACAGCGGTTGCCGGATTCGGGCGGCCACGACCCATGGTTGAGCCCCGGCGTATTTGCCCGCCTTTCCGGGTACCCATTGCTTGAAAAGCACCATGCAGGCCTGCAACGCCTGGATTCCATCACGGCTTTCGACGCCGGCCTTGCAGCGATCTTGGACAGCGCCGAGAGGGAAAGCCAGGGGATCGAAGGGTAGCTGCGCCAGTATGCGCGCGTGAAAGGTGGCGGCACCCCTGGGTGCAGAACGGGTTCCGGCTCGTGCTGCCCCCGCTCCTGCTCAACGCCGCGCGCACCGGTGGCGTACTGCTTTACGCGCAACCCGGGTTGCTGTCACGGATCTGGGGCCCGCTGTTCGGCAGCGGCTCCGGGGATTTCGGGACGCCGCCCGAAGTCGGGTAGACTATTCGTCGGCCCCTCATGCGGTGTCATCCTGTGAACTCCCCCAGGACCGGAAGGTAGCAAGGGTAAGCGGGCTCTGTCAGGTGCATGAGGGGTCTTTACTTAACCCCCGCCTGCCACCTATCCCCAGCCCGAGCGCTCCGGCGTGCGCGGGCCCAGTTTCAACCGATAGGGTTTCATCGTGAGTACAGCCCTTTACCGTCGCTACCGCCCGGACACTTTCGCGGACGTTATCGGGCAGGAACACGTCACCGATCCGCTGATGGCGGCGCTGCAGAAGAACCGCGTCAACCACGCCTACCTGTTCTCCGGCCCGCGCGGCTGCGGCAAGACCACCTCCGCCCGCATTCTGGCCCGCTGCCTGAACTGCGCCGAGGGCCCCACCCCCACCCCGTGCGGCAAGTGCGACTCCTGCGTTGAACTGGGCCGCGGCGGTCCCGGCAGCCTGGACGTCATCGAGATCGATGCCGCCTCGCACGGCGGTGTGGACGACGCCCGCGACCTGCGTGAACGGGCCACCTTCGCCCCGGTGCGCGACCGCTACAAGATCTTCATTATCGACGAGGCCCACATGGTCACGTCCGCCGGTTTCAACGCGCTGCTGAAGATCGTCGAAGAGCCGCCGGAACACATCAAGTTCATCTTCGCCACCACCGAGCCGGACAAGGTCATCGGCACCATCCGCTCGCGCACCCACCACTACCCGTTCCGCCTGGTGCCGCCGGAACCGCTGATGCAGTACCTGGAACTGCTCTGCCGGCAGGAGAACGTGCCGGTGGCCCCGGGCGTCCTCTCGCTGGTGATCCGCGCCGGCGGCGGTTCCGTCCGCGACTCGCTCTCGGTGCTGGACCAGCTGATGGCCGGCGCCGGGCCTGCCGGACTGGACTACGAACTGGCCGTATCCCTGCTCGGCTACACGCACGCTTCGCTGCTGGACGACGTCGTCGATGCCTTCGCGGCGGCGGATGCGCCGACGGTGTTCAGCGCGGTGGACCGCGTGGTGCAGACCGGCCACGACCCGCGCCGCTTCGTCGAGGACCTGCTGGAGCGTTTCCGCGACCTGATCATTGTGCGGGCCATGCCGGAGAGCGCCCACGCCATCCTGCGCGGCGTTCCGGAGGACCAGATCGCCCGGATGCAGACCCAGGCCAACCAGCTGGGCGCCTCCGAACTCTCCCGCGCCGCGGACATCACCAATCAGGCACTGACCGAGATGACCGGTGCCACCTCGCCGCGCCTGCACCTGGAACTGCTTTGCGCGCGGATCCTGCTGCCGTCCGCCGATCAGGGCGAGCAGGGCGTCGCGGCCCGGGTGGACCGGATCGAACGCCGGCTCAGCTACGGCGGAGCCCCGGTCTCCGCACCGATCGACGGCGGCCAGGCGCCCGTCGCCCACGCTGCCGCTGATCCCCAGCTCTCCGGGCCGGCGGCCGCCCGCGCCGCGCTCCGCGGAGCCAATGCCCAGAAGGCGCAAACTCCGACCCCGGCCGCGGCTGAATCGCCGCGCCAGGACGCCGAGCGCATCACTCCCCCGCGGGTGAGCACCGCCGATTGGCCGCGCGAGGACCAGCAGGGTTCGGCTGTCGGCCGCCACCCATGCCCGGCCTGCTGCGCAGCCTGCCCCACAGCACGACGGCGGAGCTCCCGCCCCTTCCGGGGGTACGCCACCTGTGGCTTCGGGAAGCTCCGGAACCGCGAATCCACGCGCCGCGGGTGTGTCCGGTGCCGCGGCGTCTGCTACCCAGATGCCTGCTGCCCCGGCTCCTGTGCCGCCGGCCGCTGCTGCAGCCGCGTCCGGGGGCTCCTCCGCGCCCGTCGAATCCACGGCACCCGCCGAGCCAGGTCCAACCGTTCCGTCGTCCGTTTTCGGAAATCCGCAGGACGCGGGCCGGCAGGACGCCGGCGTGAAGGGAACGGCCAACACCGCTCGTCCGCAAGAAACCGCCGCCAGCACGGCGACCGAGACGTCGGCTGACTGGGGCGGATCCTGGGGCGCCATGCCGGAACCGGCCCCCGCACCGGAGAAGCCCACCACCCCGGCACCCGCTCAAGCGCCCGTGAACGCCGCGTCAGCGCCCGAGACCCAGCAGCCCGGGGCGCCGCGCACCGCCGAGGCGCCCAACCAGCGGCAGCCTCAAGCAGAGGGACAGCCACCGACTCAGCAGCCGCAGGCTCGGCGTCCTGCCCAGGAAGCACCGGCCGCCCAGCAGCAGCCGTCCCGTCCGGAACCAGCCGCGGCGCCGGCGCAGCCTTCGCGGCAAGAGCAGGCTGCCCCGCAGGCCTCCGGCCAGATCGAGATGATCCGCCGTGCCTGGCCGGAGATCCTGAGTACCCTCAGCGGCATCCGCAAGGTGACGTGGATGAATGTCAGCGCCAATGCCTCGCCGCTCAGCCTGGACGGCACGGCGCTAACCCTCGGTTTCAAGAACCAGGGTTCCGCGACCAACTTCGGCAACGGCGACCACGCGGAGAACCTGCGGCAGGCCATCCAGCAGGTCCTCGGCATGGACCTGCGGATCCTGACCGTCGAAGACGCTTCGGTGACAGCGGGTGAGTCCGGCCCAAAAGTACCAACTAGCCGGCAGCAGCCGGCAGACGGTGGATGGTCCGCCAACACCGCTACGGTAAACGCGCCCGCGCCTGTCCCGGAGCCCACTGCGCACAGCACTCCGCCGATTCCCGCATCGGCCCCCGCGGCCGCCAGTTCCACCGGTCGGCATCGCGCCCGCCCCGGATTCGGTGCCGCCCGGATCCGGATCGGGCATGTCTGCCGCCTCGAGCATGGCGGCCCCATCTGGCACGTCGGCACCGTCGGCTGTCTCGGCTCCGTCCGGCGCCTCCAGCCCATCCGCAGGATCAGGCATGCCGGCTCCCTCGCCGCTGTCCGCTTCCTCGACTGGATCCGCACCGTCCGCCGCATCCGGTGCTTCGGCAGCTTCCGGCCTCTCCGCCCCCAGCGGCATGTCCGGGCCCACTGCCGCCACCGCGGCCTCCGGCATGTCCCCAGCCTCGGGCTTCTCCGCGGCATCGGGTGCGTCAGCTCCCAGCGGCATGTCCGGGACCACTGCCGCCTCGGCGCCGTCGGCCGATTCACCGAACAGCGCCTCCGGCAACGGCCAGCGGCCCCCGGCCCTGCCCGGGGAGAAGCCGGTGTTCGCCCAGTTGGCCGAGCGGATGTCTTCGGCGTCCTCTGCTGCTGGCGCCGGTGTCCCCAGTGCGGTCGCCGTGAAGTCGGCCGTGGATCGTTCGGCCGCGGGAGCGGAAGCGGCCTCCCCCAACGGAGCCGCCCAGCCCAACGTGCAGCTCCAGGGCGCACAGATTTCAGCTCAGGGCGCCCCGGCGCCCTCGGCCCCGGCTTCGCCGTACGATGACATTCCCTATGCCAACGACGAACCACCCGCCGAAGAGTGGGAGACGACGCCGGACCGGCCGGTGTCCGGCCAGAAGCGCAGCCGCTACCAGCAGCTGCTGGATCAGGCCAAGGCGACGCAGGCAACGGCAAGCCCGGCAACGCCGTCCCCGTCCGGCCGTGACCTAAACTTGAAATACGTCGAGGACATCCCCAGCGACGACGACGAGTCGATCGAGGACTCCGGGCTCGTGGGCCGCGCAGCCATCGAACGGTTGCTCGGCGGACGCCTGATCGAAGAACGAAGCCACGACGGTTCCTGACCGCACGCGGAGAATGAAGGTTCAGTGTACGAAGGTGCTGTCCAGGAGCTGATCGACGAGCTCGGCCGTTTGCCTGGCATCGGCCCGAAGTCGGCGCAGCGCATCGCGTTCCATATTTTGGATGCCGATCCGGCCGACATGAAGCGGCTCGTTGATGCCGTGACCAACGTCAAGGAGCGGGTGAAGTTCTGTTCCATCTGCGGGAATGTCTCCGAACAGGACACCTGCAACATCTGCCGCGACCCGCGCCGGGATCCGACGGCCATCTGCGTGGTGGAAGAGTCCAAGGACGTCATCGCCATCGAGCGGACCCGTTCCTTCAGGGGCCGGTACCACGTGCTCGGCGGCGCGATTAACCCGATTGGCGGCGTCGGCCCGGAGCAGCTTCGCATCAAGGAACTGCTGAACCGGCTCTCGGACAAGCAGATCGAAGAAATCATCATCGCCACCGATCCCAACCTGGAAGGCGAAGCCACGGCCACCTACCTGGCGCGCATGCTCAAGGCCATTGGCATCCCCGTGAGCCGACTGGCCTCCGGATTGCCCGTGGGCGGGGACCTGGAGTACGCGGACGAAGTCACCTTGGGCCGCGCGTTCGAAGGCCGCCGCATCCTGACCTAATGCCACGGGCCGTCGGCGCCACACCGTGCGCGGCGCGTCGGATCAGCGGGTCTCAGCAGCCAGGAACTTGATGACGGCCTCCGTGACGGCGGTCGGCGCATCCTGAGTCACGAGATGTCCGGCATCTGGGATGACGTGCTCGGCCACGTTCTCGGCTGCCGCCCACGCCGGCATGGCCGAGGCGATATTGCCGGTCTTGTCCTCCGCTCCGCGAACCAAGAGCAAGGGAATGGGCGTACGGTATCCGGCATCTGGGGCCACGAACTGCACGGTGGCCCGCCACACATCGATGAACCCGCGTTTGGTGACCTGCGAGAACGCGCGTTCGGCATCGGTCCTTCCGGCGTCGGTCACGGCCGACGCGTTCGCCATGACCTTCGGTAGAGACCGGGCCGGAACAAGCGCGAGCGCGGGCCCCGCCAGCCGCAGCAGGAACCGTTCTCCGGACGTGAGTGGCCCGGCGTTCCAGGTGGAGTCCATCACGATCAGACCCGCATACTTTTCGGGGTTCCTCCGGACAAGTTCCTGTGCGATGTTGCCACCCAGCGAGTGGCCCGCGAGTACGGGGCGTTCAAGATCCAGCTCGGCGATGAGCGCTTCCACGTCCGTAACAAACAACTCCGAGGTCAGCGGGGTCGTGTTGGGTTGGGACTGTCCCTGCCCGCGCAGGTCAACCAGGACCAGCCGCTGTCCGCGCTCAGCGAGTGCGGCGGCCTGTGCCTCGAACATGACATGATCGGCGCCGGCACCGTGAAGGAAAACAACCGCGGGTTCACCGCCGGGGATGTCCGCATAGCGAAGTGTCACTCCGGGCAGTGCGAGTTCTCTGAGCAGATGCGCCATGGGGTGAATGTAGCAAGGACGATCTGCGGCGGGTTGGTCTCCACGCAGGCGCAAGCGCCTTTGGTCGACCACGGCGCCACATCCGCGACCGGAAGCGGTAAGCGGCGCATCGCCGAGCGAGGAACGAGCGAGGTGTCTAAGCCGCGTCCGCTTCCGGCCGCAAGGGACGGGGTGCCTAGTCGGTTGAGCCGGGGGTGTGGTCGATGGGTCCGAGTTCGTAGACGGCGCCGGGCTCGGGCGCCCCCGCGACGGTCTCCACTTCGATGCCTCGCTCGGCCAGCTCGCCGGTCATCCGGGCGGTGGCTTCGGTGAGGTGCTCTGCGATGGCGGCCGCGGCTGCCTCCGCGTCGCCAGCTTCCAAGGACGCCATGATGGCCTGATGGGAAGGCGTCACATCTCGGCGCACCACATAGCCCTCCTTGCTGCTGAAACTTGCCAACCGGGTTTCCACTACCAACGTGGACATGTACCGGGTCAGCCGCGTGTTGCCAGCGGCCTCGACCAGGGCGAAGTGGAAGTCCAGGTCGGCGTCGCCGATGGTCCGGGCATCCGTTCCTTTGACCGCCTCGACCAGATGCTCGAAGGCCGCCGTCACCTTGGTGAGGGCACCGGCGTCGTTGTTTCGAATGAGGATCCGGGCAGCGTGCGCTTCCACGGCAATGCGCGCTTCAAACAAGTCGGGAAGGCGCTCCTCGGAAACGGTCGCCACCCGCAGGCCCTGCCCCGGTATGGCCGTCAGCAGGCCTTCCTGGACCAATCGCTGCGCGGCCTCGCGCAGCGGGCTGCGGCTGACGCCGAGCTGGCGGGAGATCTCCACCTCGCGCAAAGGGGAACCGACGGGAAGACCGCCGGAGTAGATGGCGTTCCGCAACTCGGTGGCGATCAGGTCCACCGTGGAGGGACGGTGCACGCGCAGGAAAGCCGGCGCGCCGGCCGGTGCGGAGTTATGCGGCATCTGGTTCCTTACTCTTCCGGCGCTCGGATGCAGGCGCTTGCCTGGTCTACGGCGGGCGTCCGCCGTTCAACCACCCCGTAGCCAAATTGTAATCAGCTGGGGAAGAAGGCGTCGGGGCCCCTGCATCCGCATGACTTTTCACTGCTGTTTGCCGATTGTCGACAAACATACACGCTGACTCTCTAATTGTATGTTGACCAGAAGTTCATTAGCGTTGTCAAAAGTCACCACCGAATTCGGGTCGGGTCGGCTGGGTTGCGCTGGACAGCGCGGGCTGGGTGGTTCGCCCCATTACACGACCGAAAGAGGAAATGATGAACGCGCGACTGACGAGGTCACGAACCGCCTTGGCGGGTGTCAGCATTCTGGGCATGCTCCTGCTGGCAGGATGCGGTGATGGCCAAATCGCCTCCGCCGAGGGCGGCGAAGACGCCGCGACCGGCAACACGCTGGCCAAAATCAAGGACGAAGGCACCGTGACCGTCGGCATCGCCGGCGAAGCCCCCTACTCCTTCCAGGAAGGCGGGGAGCCCACCGGCGGCACCATCGCCATGCACAAGGAAATTTTCAAGAACCTGGGCGTGGAGAACGTTGAAGCGAAGCTGGTGGACTGGGACGCCCTGATACCCGGGCTGAAGGCGGGCCGGTTCGACCTGGTCAGCGCAGGCATGTCCATCCTGCCCGAGCGCTGCGAACAGGCCGCGTTCAGCGATCCGGAAATCATGTACACCACCGCCCTGATGGTCAAAGAGGGCAACCCCAAGGGCCTGACCGACATGGATTCCGTAGCTGAGGCCGGGGACGTCAAGCTGGCCGTGCTCTCCGGCGGCATCGAAGCCGGTTACGCGGACAAACTCGGCATCGACAACGTGCAGTCGGTGGGCAACGCCCAGGACGGCATGGACACCGTGGCCGCCGGCCGCGCCGACGCCTTCGCGATGACTGCGATCTCGCTGAACTGGCTGGCCGAGAACAATCCGAAAGCCGGCGTTGAGGTGACCGACGCCTTTGTGGCCACCATCGACGGCCAGGAGCAGATCGGCGCCGGCGGCACGGTCTTCCGCAAGGGCGACACCGAACTGATCGAGGCCTACAACCAGGAGCTGGGCAAGATCACCAAGAGCCCGGAAACCTACGTGGACGTGCTGGGTGACTTCGGCTTCACCGAAGAGAACCTGCCGCCGAAGGACCTCACCACCGAGCAACTCTGCTCCGGAGCAGCGGGCTAGTCCATCCCCATGGAGGCAAATTTTGCAGCGCTGGCCGAGGCGGCGCCGAGGATCTGGGAAGGCTTGGGCATCACCCTCCTCCTGACCCTCGGCGGCGCCCTGCTGGCGATCGTCATTGCGGTGGTCCTGGGACTGGGTGCCCGCCTGAACAACGTGTTCTTGCGCGGACTCTGCCGGGTCTTCATCGAATTTTTCCGCGGCACCTCGCTGGTGGTGCAGCTGTTCTTCTTCTTCTTCGTGCTGCCGCAGCTGGGCGTGGACCTTCCGGCTCTGCTCTGCGGCATTCTGGGATTGGGACTGAACTACGGCGCCTACTGCGCCGAAGTGGTGCGCGGCTCCATCAACTCCGTGCCTACCGGTCAGTGGGAGGCGACGACGGCGCTCAGCCTGTCCAAAACACAGCGCATGCGCCGGATTATCTTCCCGCAGGCCTGGGCGCTGATGATCCCGTCGTTGACCAACTACCTGATCCACATGCTCAAAGGCACGGCGATCGTCAGCTTCATTACGCTGGCCGACCTGACCTACCACACGGAGCAGTTGCGCAAGGACACTGACACTTTCTTCGCCTACGGCGTCAGCCTGGTCATCTACTTTGTGCTGGCCTACATCCTGACGCTGATGATGAACGGCCTTGAAGTTCAGGCCAAGCACAAGTTGGGCCGCGGTGAATCGCTGCGCAACACCCTGAGCCTGAAGGCGCCGGACACCGCTGTGGCGGCGGAAGGAGGTAAGGGCTGATGAACGAATTATGGGATTGGGACGCCGCCTGGGCTGTCCTCCCGGAGCTCCTGCTGGCCTTTCTTCAAGTGACGTTGCTGGTAACGGTTGTCAGTACCGCCATTGCGGCAGTGCTCGGACTGGTCATCGCGATTCTGCGGCTGTCTGTGCCCAAGCCGGTGGCGGTGGTCATCAACTTCGTCGTCGACTTCATCCGCATGACGCCGATTGTGGTGCAGTTGCTGTTCGCCTACTGGACGTTCCTGAGCGTCGATGCGATCGTGATCGGCATTGCGGTCTTCGGCATCCACTACTCCACCTACATGGCGGAGGTGTACCGAGCGGGCATCGAGTCGGTGCCCAAGGGCCAGTGGGAGGCCACCAAGGCGCTGTCCATGTCCAGGTCCCGGACCTGGGTTGCCGTGGTGATCCCGCAGGCGCTGCGGGCAACCGTTCCGGCGCTGGGCAACTACGCCATCTCGATGTTCAAGGACACACCGTTCCTGCTGTCCATCGGCGTGGTGGAGATGGTCCGGGCCGGGTTGACCTTCGGCGGCAACCACTTCAGATATATGGAGGCCATCACGTTGGCCGGCGTCATCTTCCTGCTGGCCAGCTACCCGACCTCCCTGCTCATCTCCAGATTGGAAAAACGCCTTGCCTACAATTACTGATCCCGCCACCGTCCCCGCGCCCCGCCCCGCGGTCAACGTTCCCGCCATCAAGTTCGAGAACGTGGAGAAGCGGTTCGGCGACAACGTGGTCCTGAAGGACCTGAACTTCGAGGTGGCCAAGGGTGACCGGGTCACCCTGATCGGGCCCAGCGGTTCCGGCAAGACCACCATCCTGCGCCTGGTGATGACGCTGGAGGAGCTCAGCGGCGGCTACATCTACATCGACGGCGAGCCGCTCACCCACGAGGAGCGCGACGGCAAGCGGGTGGAGCTGGGCGAGAAGGCGCAGAAGCAGATCCGCAAGCGGATCGGCATGGTGTTCCAGCAGTTCAACCTGTTCCCCAACATGAGCGTGCTGGAGAACATCATCGAGGCCCCGGTGCATGTGCTGGGCCAGTCCAAGGAGCAGGCCACGGCCCGCGCCATGGAACTGCTGGAGAGCGTGGGGCTGCCGGACAAGGCGGACGCCCACCCGCTGGAGCTCTCCGGTGGCCAGCAGCAGCGGGTGGCGATTGCCCGAGCGCTGGCGATGGATCCCGAGATTCTGCTGCTGGATGAGGTCACCTCCGCGCTGGACCCGGAGATTGTGGGCGAAGTGCTGGGGATCCTGCGGCACATCGCCGACACCACCGACATCACCATGCTGATCGTCACGCACGAGATGCAGTTTGCCCGCGACGTGTCCAACCGCGTGATGATGTTCGACGGCGGCAAGGTGGTCGAGGAGGCCACGCCCGAGGTCATGTTCACCAACCCGCAGCACGAACGGACGCAGTCCTTCCTGCAGGCCGTACTCGGCAACGGGGAGGACCAGCTCGGCACCCGCTAGCCGAAAACGAGTGTACGGATATGGCCCATCCGACGACCGGACACGGGCCATATCCGTACACTCGATCCGCAGGCAGCCGGACCTCTTGCTGCCCCACCGGCGCCGGTGCGCTGCGGCACTTCGGTGAGGCACCGGCGTCGTTATGACCATGGCCAGTCACACTGACTGGCCGCATTCTCCGCCGCCACGGCTGCGGCGTTAGAATTGCCCTTGCCGCGCCGTGTCCGCAGCCAGGGCCCGCGGCAGCATTCCATGAGCCCGGCCGCCGCATCGCGCGGCACGGTCCGGGCCCCAACCCAGGAGTTGTTTAGAGCCCACATGAGCCTGATAGTGCAGAAGTTTGGCGGTTCCTCAGTCTCGGACGCCGAGGGGATCAAGCGCGTGGCCCAACGCGTGGTCGACACCCAGGCCGCCGGCAACCAAGTGGTGGTCGTCGTGTCCGCCATGGGGGATACCACCGACGAACTGCTTGACCTGGCCAACCAAATCTCCTCGGACCGCAGCGCCCGCGAAATGGACATGCTGCTCTCCGCGGGCGAACGCATCTCCATGTCCCTGCTGGCCATGGCCATCCAGGAGTTCGGCTCCAGGGCGCAGTCCTTCACCGGGAGCCAGGCCGGCATGGTCACCGATGCCATCCACGGCAAGGCGCGGATCATCGACGTCTCGCCGCACCGGGTGCTGACCACCATTGAAAAGGGCGAGATCGCCATTGTGGCCGGCTTCCAGGGCGTCAGCCAGGAGAGCCACGACATCACCACGCTGGGCCGCGGCGGCTCCGACACCACCGCGGTGGCGCTGGCTGCGGCCCTGGGCGCCGACGTCTGCGAGATCTACACGGACGTGGACGGCATCTACACCGCCGATCCACGGGTAGTGCACAGTGCCAAGAAGATCGACACCATCTCCAGCGAGGAGATGCTGGAGATGGCGGCCTCCGGCTCCAAGATCCTGCACCTGCGCTGCGTCGAGTACGCCCGCCGCTTCGGCGTGAAGCTGCATGTGCGCTCGTCCTTCAGCACCAACGAGGGAACCTGGGTGCTGCCCAGCCCCGACGACAAGATCAAGATTCAAGAGGGAGAACCCTTGGAACAGCCCATCATCTCCGGCGTCGCCCACGACCGCTCCGAAGCCAAGGTCACCATCCTGGGCGTGCCGGACATTCCCGGCAAGGCCGCGGAAATCTTCGGCATCGTGGCCGGCGCGCACTCGAACATCGACATGATCGTGCAGAACATCTCCACCCGCGGCACCGGCAAGACGGACATCTCCTTCACGCTGCCCATGGTGGAAGGCAAGGAAGCCCTGGACGCGCTCAAAGCGGCCCAGGACGTGGTGGGCTTCGAAGGCATTCTCTACAACGAGAACGTCGGCAAGCTTTCGCTGATCGGCGCCGGCATGCGCTCCAACCCGGGCGTCTCCTACAAGTTCTTCGAGGCGCTGCACAAGGCCGGCGTGAACGTGGACATGATCTCCACCTCCGAGATCCGCATCTCGATTGTCACGCACGCCGATCTGCTGGACACCGCCGTCCGGGCAGTGCACGCCGCGTTCGGTTTGGACACCGATGAGGAAGCCACGGTGTATGGCGGCACCGGCCGCTGACGCGGCCCGCTCGTCGCGGCCGCGTGGGGCCGGCCTAGTAGTGCGGCCGGCCTAGTAGTGCGGCCGGCCTAGTGGGGTCGGCGCGGTGTGGCTTGATCGGCCGCGTCGCCGCCCGTCTCTGGGTCAGATGGTCGCCGCTCGGCCGACTGCTGGTCGGCGTAGCCGCACCAGCGTTCTTTGACCTCTTCAGGTAGTTCTTCCCACGCCGCAGCGTCAGCCATCCAGAGACCGTGCAGCAGCTTAGCGCGCTCGTCGTACAGCGCTTTTCCAGCCAGGCAACGGTCCATTTCCACACCACAAGTATTCCACGGTGAAACATTCAATGAGCGGCCGGCGGAATCGGCTCCCGCCCACACTTAAATACCGATCCGTTGCCGGTCTTTAACTCTCGGGGCCGGCCTCCCTCGTTAGCTGGCTCGATTCGGCAACCGGGCGAAGCACCCGGTTCCTGGCCGCGGTGGACGCGGAGGCCACCAGCCGCTCCAGCGGGCCCCGCGGCGTGCCCGTGATATTCCGCCACAACACGGTGAAGAGGATGGCGGCGGCCACCTGCACCGGCAAGGACAGGTAGGGGGTGTCCGAGAGCCAGCCGGTGGCCAAGAACGCGACGTGCGCCGAATACAACGTCAGCGTCATCCCGCCGATGATGCTGAGCGGGGCAAGCGCCAGCGGAGCTTTGCGGCCGAGCATGAGGGCCGCCCCCAGCGCGACGGCGGCAGTGCCGAGGGTGTTGAGGATTTCCAGCGGCGTGTTGGAATAGGGCGCCATGATCGTCAACCACCAGCCGGTCGACGTCGGTAGGCCGAACGAGGGCCCCCACGTCAACATGTCATGTACGCCTTCCTCACCCATGTTCGGTGATAGCTCGATCAATCGCTCCAGACCGCCCAACGGGCCGAGCAACAACAGGGAGAGCAGCCAGGCGGCAACGGCCACGACGGCACCGGCGATCATCATCCGTATCTGCGTGTCCAGCGCGCGGAGGTCCAGCCGGCCGACGGCTAAGCCCGCGCAGATGTAAGCCATCCAGGGGACCGCGGGGAAGGAACCGGTGAACATTATGGCGCTCAGCACCGCCCCTGGTTCCGTGAACAGGGCGGTCACGGACGGGTCGTATCCCTCCAGATCCGGCAGCCGGCGGCTGAATTGCTGCATCAGGTAGGGGCCGATGATGGCGAAGCCTGCGGCCAGACATCCCAGAGTTTTCGGGCCCAAGCCCAGCAAAGGGATCGCCATCAGGAAGAGCATGCCGTAATAGGTCAGAATGACGGCCGCCGGTGGATCCAGTTGGCCCAGCAGCAGGCCAAGAGTTGCGATGATGAGAGCCCGGACGGCGAGCCCGACCCGCGCCGCGGTCAGGGTCCTTCCTGTGGCCGGCCGTGATCGGCCCGAGGAAAACGACAGCGATACGCCTGCCAGGAAAGCGAAGAGCGCCGCCGACGAACCCGCGAAAATTTCCCACGTCGCGGTGGGCTGAAAGTCCTCGGTCCAGCCTGGCAGGATGTGGATGGCCATCATCCCGAGCAAGGCAAGCCCCCGGGCGGCATCGACCCCCACCAGTCGCGATGCTTGGCGGGTCTGGCGTTCGGTTACTCCGGCCATGCGGCTCCATCTTTCATGTCATCCCCATGCCTGCGGCCGGTCGGCACCGGCGGCTGCGGTAGCCCGATGCGCGGGCCGCTGGGGCTGCCCGGTCCGGTCCGGGCCGACCGCCGGATCCTGCTTACGAAGCGGGTTGCCGGCCCACCGGCCGGCGGGCGGGACCACTTCCGAACGCATCACCAGAGAACCGGCACCCACCGTCGCATGGGAACTGAGACGGCTTCCCGGCAGCACGACGCTATTTGGCCCCAACGTCGAATAATCGTCGAGCCTCACCTCGTCCATGCGCATGATGCGGTCATGGAACAGGTGGGTCTGGAGCACGGTTCCGCGATTGACCGTGACGCCGTCGCCCAGACTGATCAGATCGAATTCCGGCAGCCACCAGCTTTCGCACCAGACCCTGCGGCCGACCTTCGTCCCCATCAGGCGCAGCCACGCGTTGAACATGGGCGTGCCCAGGCTCATCCGGATGACTCCGGCCACGGCCAAGGACTCGGAAAAGACGTCTGCCAACTCGTTGCGCCAGACGAAGGAACTCCACAACGGATGTTCCGCGGCCTGGAAACGGCCGATCAGGGCCCACTTGGCGGTCAGGGCGGTCAAGCAGCCGACCAGCGCGGCGCCCAGCAGCACGGGTCCCGAGAGGATGGCTGCCATCGTCAGGCCGGCCTCAAAGTAGATCTGCGCCAGGATCCACACAGTGGCCAGTGCCAGCCAGGCGGTGATGATGACAGGAAGCAGTCGGCAGACTTCGACGCTGGCGCGGGCAACGACCAGCCGGGCCGGCGGCTCGTAGGTACGTGTGGAATTGCCGCTGTCGGCCGGCCGCGGCAGCTCTACCGGAGGGCGGCCGAACCAATTGGACGACGGCGGCATGTCCGGCGGGGCGGACGACAGCACCGCGATCAAGGAGTGCTCGGGCACGTGCACGTCCGGGCCGACCACACCGGAATTGCCCACAAAGGATTTTTCACCGACGCTGGACTCGCCCAGGTGGAGCCAACCTTTCCGCACGCGGAACGCGGAAACGAGGGAGTGGTCGGCCAGGAACGAACGGGACTCAAGGGTCGTCAGATGCGGCACGGTTTCCATGGTGGAGATCTCCACATGCCGGCCCACCCGCGCGCCCAGCAGACGCAGCCATGCTGGAGTGATCAGGCTCGCATAGACGGGATACACCGAAACCAGGCATTTCGCCAACACCACATTGGTCAGCCACGCGGCCCATCCACTGATTCCATGCGCGGGGTGAAATCCCGGTTTCAGCAGCCGGCTGAGCAGCCGCACTATGCCAGCCGTCAAGGCCAGGAACACCACAAGGGTGATGGTCACGAAGACCGGCGCCCACGCCGCCAGGGTCCACAGCGCGGTCTCCAAATCCGTGATGCCGTGGATCTGCCTCAGCATCAGCAGGGCGCCTGGCACGACGGCGACGATCGGCATGAGCGTCAAACCGAACAGCGAGAGCGGGTAGAGCAAGGCAACGGGCAGACGGGCCCGCCCGGTCCGGTCCCCGGCCGGCCACCCCTCCCCTGCTGCGCCCACCCGCTCCATCTGCGACCCGGCCCACCGCTCGCCGTCGGGCACATGGCCAGTCACGCAGGTTCCGGGCTCGACTTCCGCGCCGGAGCCAACGTGTGCACCGCCCAGCAGCGTCGAGCGCGTGCCCACCCGGGCATTTCCGTCGATTCGGATGCGGCCGATCTGCAGGGTGTCGCCGTCCAGCCAGTGCCCCGCCAGGTCCGCTTCGTATTCGATCGAGGCACCCGAACCGATGACGGCCAGCCCCGTGACCGGCGGCAGCGCGTCGAGGTGGACGTTCCGTCCGATCCGGCAGCCGAGGGCCCGGCCATACCAGGTTGCCAGCGGTGTGCCCATCATCGGATCGAGTTTGCAGAAGTTCGTGATCCGCTCCACGGCCCAGAGCCGCAGGTGGGTGGAGCCGCCCCGACGGTACGCGCCCGGGCGGACACGCCACAACAGGACGCGGGCGGAAACGATCGACAGTGCGGCGCGGAACGGCAAGGTGTACAGCACAATCCAGGCCAAGACGGTCGGCAGCACGGGCGGATCCGGCACCCAAGGGGCTTCAGTGGTGTGGACAAGTACCATGCAGACCACTGCCATGCCCACCACATAGCGCAGGCCGATGATGCCGTAGAGCGCCAGAATCAACGGCGCTTGGAAAAGCCCGGTCCACCAGGGAACAGGCCGGATATGCCGCTCCTCGACGGCGTCTGCGTTCAGCGAGTCGAGGTACCGGGCCATGCTGCCGAGCGTTGGCCGGGCGTAGATGTCCGCAATGGAGACTTCCGCGTATCGGACCCGCAGCGCGGCCACCAGGTGCGCCGCGGCAACGCTGGCCCCGCCCCTGGCGAAAAAGTCGCTGTCTTCGCTCAGGGGTGCCGGTCCGAGCAGGTCCTGCCAGACGCCCGCCAGCCACGCCGCCGTCCCGCTGAGCGCCGGCCCGGCGTCCGTCTCCGCACCGGTCAGCGGCCATGGCAGGGCCTTCCGGTCCACCTTCCCCGACGTCTTGACGGGCAGTTCGTCGATGGTGCTGAGCACCGGAACCAGTTGTGCCGGAAGGACTTCGGTGAGCCGGTCGCGGGCAGCCGCGAGGTCGATGTCGGCGCCCTCCGCGGGCACCAGGTAACCGGCCAGCAATTGGTTTCCGCTGGGCGTGGCCTGGACCGCAGCCGCTGCTGCCGCCACCTGGTCGAGCTCGGCCAACGTTCGGTCGATCTCGCCCAGCTCCACCCGGCGGCCGCCGAGTTTGACCTGTTCGTCGGCCCGGCCCACGAAAATCAAGCCGTCCGGGTCGGCGAGCACCAAGTCCCCGCTCCGGTAGGCGCGATCCCAGCCGAGGGCCGGCAGCGGGGCGTACTTCTCGGCGTCCTTCGCCGGGTCCAGATAGCGGCCCAGGCCAACGCCTCCGATAATCAGTTCCCCCTCCTCGCCCCACCGGACCGGGACACCCTCAGGGTCCACCACCGCCAGATCCCAGCCGCGCAGCGGAAGGCCGATCCGCACCGGGCCGGTGCCGTCGAGGGCAGCGCCGCAGGCGATGACGGTCGCTTCGGTGGGACCGTAGGTGTTCCATACCTCGCGCGTGGGTCCGGCCAAACGCGCCACGAGCTCTGCGGGACAGGCTTCACCGCCGAAAATGAGCAGCCGGATGTTCTTCAGCGCGTCCGCGTTCCACATTGCGGCCAGGGTCGGCACCGTGGACACCACCGTGATGTCCCGCTGGGTCAGCCACGGCCCCAAATCCGGCCCGGAACGCACTACGGACCGGGGCGCCGGCACTAGGCAGGCACCGTTGCGCCAGGCCAGCCACATCTCCTCGCAGGAGGCGTCGAACGCCACGGACAGCCCGGCCAGGACGCGGTCTCCGCGGGTCAGCGGCCGTTCCGGCAGGTACAGCTCCGCCTCCGCGTCGGCCCAGGCAGCCGCGGACCGGTGCGTAATGGCCACCCCTTTCGGCTTGCCGGTAGAACCGGAGGTGAAGATGATCCAGGCGTCGTCATCGGGATGCGGCTGCGGGCTGTTGCCCATTGTCTGGATTCCCGACATCGGGGTGACGGCCAGGCCCTCGGTCACCACGGCGCACACCCGCGCCTCGGCCCAGACTGTTTCCGCCCGCTCGTCCGGCTCATCGGCATCCACCGGCACGTAGGCCGCTCCGCAAACGAGAACGCCCAGGATGGCGATGTACAGGTCGGCAGATCCTGAGGGGACGCGTACGCCCACCCGGTCTCCGGCCCCGATATCGGCGGCCCAGAGCTGGCGCGCGAGGTCGTCGATCCGTTCTCCCAGCGCCGCATAGGTCAGCAGAACGTTGCCGTCATCAATGGCGGGCGCGTTGGGATATGCCTCGATTGTTTCGCGGATGATGTCCACCAGCGTCCGCGGCTCCACCGGCTTCCGGCTGAAGAACACGGCCGCCTCCGAGGCGGGGCGCGCGCCGTCCCGGAGTCCGGGCTCCGCAGCAAGGGCAGTACCCGCCTCCCGGGCGGCCGGCGCCGACGACGCCTCTCCTGGTAATTCCACATTCGCCCCCATGATGGTTCTTCGCCTGGGCGCGTGTTCTCGGCCCCGTCCGGCGGATACCGGGGCTTGTGTGGCACCGGCCCGCCTGGGAACATGCCGCGGCTAGCGGGCCCCCTGTCATTGAGCCTAGGAGCAGTCGGCCGGGCTGTCGTGAGTACCCGCTACGGGCTTTTCCGGAACGGCTACTCGATTAAAGCTTCCTGCAATCGCACGGATCGGTGATGAATCGATCTAGTGGAATGGCTCCCCGCTCTCCGCGTCGGGAGCCCGTCCCGCCGCCCGCGCAGGCGCTGCACCCGGCCGGGGATGCTGCAAGGATGGGACCATGAGGAGACGTGGTGTAGCTGCGGCTTTGGTCGCCGCCGCCCTGCTGACACAGCCGGCCTGCGCCGCCCCGTCCGGCGGAATACCGCCCGATGGCCCCTCCACGTCCACTGTTCCAGCCAGCGTGGAAGGCCCCTGCCGCCGCCTCAGCCAGAACCAGGTGTCCTACCCGGTCGGTGACGCGCAGCGGGTCACCATCGCCACGGCCAAAGCCTATGGGGAGACCAACGTGAGTTTGACCGGTTGCGTCAAAGTGGCCGGGGGCTATGCGCAGGAATGGCAGGCGTCCGGTTACGCGGGCACGGCCGGGTTCGGCCGCCCGGGGGATGTGCTGGTCGATTCGCAGCTGACTCCCAGCGGCTCATTCACCGTCACCGAGGCTTTCGGCCGCGAGGATCCGGGCACCAAGTTGGACTACCACCGGATCGTGCCGTCCTCTCGGTGGGGCGGGCGGGCCGGGCCGGACTACAACCGGTACTTCGAGGGCGCGGGTGCGGGGCCGGACGAAAATATGTGGCAGCTGATGCAGGACGGGCTCTACGAGCAGGGTGCCGTCATCAATTACAACCGGCCGCCGGACATGGAACCGAGGCCCGGCCTGACCTACGCCATCTTCCTCCACGCCGGCATGGCGGAATCGTGGGGTTGCCTCTCCACCGATCTGGCCACCGTCACCCGGTTCCTCCAGGACGCGGTGCCGGGCGACAGGATCGTGATGGGTGTTGAAGCGGACGTCTTCCGGCTCCCGCACGGCGGCCCATAGAACAACGACGGCGCGGCGCACCGGCGTCGTCAAGCGTTGCCTGCCGCTGCGCGCCGCGAATGGCTTGGCCGCCGCCAGGCGGGTGGTCGGCGTCAGGCCTTGTGCGGCCTGCGGTACGCGTACGAGTGACCGGCTTCCCCCCGCTCCACTTCGATCTGCGACAGTTGCTCCTCCGACGCCTTCTCGGAGGCGTCGTGCCGGTGGACAACCGGGGAATCCGCATCGATCCGGTCCGCCGGGCCCCACACCTTTGCCGCCTTCTCCGTGGCTCGCATGAATCGGTTCATGAAACGTGAAGTCCCAGCCATCTGACTCACCTCTTGCTCAGAAGAATCCGTGGCATCAGTGTAACGAGGAGCGGTACGGAATAACAGGGTTCCGAGAGGTGGACAGCCGGCCGCGCCCGCGCTGGGCCGCCGGGTTCCTAGGATTGCTTCTTCGGCACGATGTAGGTGCTGCCATCGGCCCGGGTGACTGTTTCCCACTGCGATGCTTCGGCCTCGCGTTGCTTGAGCAGGGCCTTGTTCTCCTCGGTCATGGGATGGTCGACGCCGCTCTTCTGCGCCGGGCCGAAGACCCAGCGCAACTTGCCGGTGGCCCGCATGAACGCGTTGACGCGGGACTTCTTCTCGGGCATGTGCGTGATCCTTCTTCCGGTGCCCGGTGGACTCCGCGGGCGTACGAATCCATAATAGGGGACGAACAATTAGTGCACTAACTGACCGGGAGTGATGACCGTGACAGCGGGAACAACGGAAGACCTGCTGCTGGAGCACCAGCTGTGTTTCGCGCTGTCGGTGGCCTCGCGGAGCGTGGTGGCTTCGTACAAGCCCGTGCTCGAGAAGCTGGGCATCACCCACCCGCAATATTTGGTGATGCTGGCCCTGTGGGAGCAGAGTCCGCGGATGGTCAAGGATCTCTCCGAGGCGCTGCAGCAGGATCCGGCCACGCTCTCCCCCATGCTCAAGCGGCTGGAGCAGTCCGGACTGGTCACGCGGGAGCGGATGGCAGGCAACGAGCGGGCGCTGGCCGTGGGCCTGACCGATGCCGGCGTGGCGCTGCGCGAGCAAGCGCTGGCCGTGCCGGGAACCATGCTCTCGCGCCTGGGTCTGGAACGTGAACAGTTGCGGGAGCTGAACGCCGCGATGCATGCCCTGATCGCGGCCGCGCGGGACGCCGAAGGCCAAGACCGGGGCTGACCGGCCGGATGCGCTGGATAACCCGGGACTGGGCCGAATGACCGCATGTGCCGAATAGGGGCCTGACGCCCGAATGGGCGGGATGGGTCCGTGCGGACAGCAAAGGCGGCCGGTGGTTGAGCCCACCGGCCGCCTTCTTCATGCCCTGATGTCCCGTGGCGAGGGGACGCTGCCGCTACCGGCCGGAGCGCTGCTCCGACTGCTGGGAGGCACCGCCGTCGACAATCACCGCGCCGCCTTCAGCTGCCGGTTCCTGCGCCATGGTGCCGTCGCCGGAGACATTGACGGTCACCGCCGTGGAGGCGCCGTCGCTGAACTTCACCAGGCCCACCCAGCTGCCGGGCTTCAGGCCGGACCAGGCGGCCTGCACCGTGCCGGACTTGCCGTTGCGCAGTTTCAGCGGGTCCGGGCTGACCGTCAAGTTGCCGGTATCGCCGCTGAGCGCCACCGTGTTGATGGTGCCCTTGCTGGCCTTGCCGTCCGGGCTGGAGTACAGGTGCGCGATCGCGTAGTACGTGCCCGGCGTCGGGTTGTTGATCACCAGCGACTCGCTGCCCGATGCCGTGGCGGCGGAGATCACCGTGCCGGCAGGAGTGAACACGTACAGATCCCAGTCCGCTCCAGCGTTCGCCGCATTGATGGCGAACTGCGCCAGCGTGGCGCCTTCCGGCACGGCCTGCGGGGCGAATCCGGTGCTGCCGTTGGAACCGATGACGGCCGGCTGGCCGGGGACCTTCTCCACTTCGGCGGCATTGGCCTTGGCCAGGCCCTCGACCGCCAGATCGACGGGCGAGTTGGTGCCCGAGGTGACCTTGAACGAACCGGTGCCGTCACCGGCGTCGGAAGTAAAGGCCATGCTGACCGGGGCCACGGCCGTGACCGGCCGGACCGCGATGGGCGATGCAACCGTATGCTGGCCGCTGCCCTTGCCCTTGTCCTTGCCCTTGCCCTTGCCCTCTTCCGTCCAGACCAGCGCTGCCCATGGCGAACTCATCCAGCGGGGCGTTCACGTTCTCGAAGGTGACCTTGAACGTGCGTTCCTGGCCAGGCTTGGTGAAGGACAGCTTCTTCGGCGACACCTTTACGGCCACGCCGGGCAGGTCCACGTCCACCGTGTAGGAACCGGGTTCCAGCGCGGTGAGCGTGCGCTCCACCGTGACCTCGCCGGCCAGCTTCCCGAGGGCGAAGGACGGAACGTTGAGGTCCTTGGACTGAATGGTGTCCTTCTTCTTCAGCCCCAGATTCAGACCGGTGCCTTGGACGAAGCCCAGCCAGTCCTTGACGTCGGCGTCGTAGGCCAGGCCCGGGTCGCCCATCCGGGCGGTATCCACGTGGCCGGCACCGGTGGCGAAGCGGTCTTCGTTCACCGAACCGTCCTCGTTCACCAGATCGCCGGCGGTGGTCATCATCGCCGATTTCACCGTGGCCGGCGACCACTGCGGGTTCTCGGCCAGCAGCAGCGCGCCGAGACCGGCCACGTGCGGGGCGGCCATCGAGGTGCCGGACATGAAGCCGTGGGTCTCGCCGCCAAGGACCGGGGAGACGCCGGCCAGGACGTTCACGCCGGGGGCAGCAAGGTCCGGCTTGAGCAGGTTGGCGTCCACCGCCGTGGACGGACCGCGCGAGGAGAACGCGGCGATCTGCGGGGCCGGGCTCTGGGCCAGGCCGGTGGTGTCCTTGTTGTGCAGCGCGGCGGTCAGCGACCGATCGGCAGCCACCTTGTCCTTGATGGACGCGTCGGCGATGTGGACGGTGGGCACCGCGTGCAGGTCCAGATCGAGCGATCCGGGAACGACGTTCACCAGCACCATGCCGACGCCGCCGGCCTGCTTCACCGCCACGGACTTGTCCGCGCGGGGGTTCACGCCGCGGTCGCAGACCACGATCTTGCCTTCAACCTTGGCCGGGTCGAGCTTGCCCGGGTAGCAGAGCTTCGCCTCGTCGGCGGTGGCGCCTGCCGCGCCGGCCTCGGCGGACAGGACCAGGCTGGTCTGCGGAACCTCGCGGTTCATGATGGACGTGCCGCGGTACTTGGTGCCGTCGGAAAGTTCAACCGTGCCCTGCAGCTCGTTGGAGAACGTGCTGGCGGCAACCGTGGTCACCCACGGCGCGCTGTGGTTGACGGTGGTGGGGCCGGGGCCGGCATTGCCGGCGGAGGCGGAAACGAAGATGCCCACCTCGGCGGCGCTCAGGAACGCCACCGACACCGGGTCCAGCACCGAGTCATTGTTGCCGGAGATGGAGTAGTTGAGCACGTCCACGCCATCCTTGATGGCCTGTTCGATCGCGGCCACGGAGGCGGAGGTGTAGCAGCCGCCGGTGTCTTCGTCGTTGTCCTCCCAGCAGATCTTGTAGACGGCCACCTTGGCGGCCGGCGCCACGCCGTTGCCGGTGCCGAAGTCGCGGCCGGCCACCGTCTGCGTCACAGCGCTGTTGCCGGCGGCGGTGCTGGCGGTGTGGGTGCCGTGGCTGGCGATGTCCAGCGGCGAGATGGACTCCTTCGGATGCCGGTTCTCTGCCGGTACGGTGCGCAGGAAGTCGTCCGCGTAGTAGCGGGCGCTGAGCACCTTGGAGTTGCATTCGGAGCCGTCGAAGCCGGAGCCTTCCTGGCCCGGCTGGCACTCGCCCTGGAACAAGCTGCCGTCTGCTTTGAGCATGGCGATCTTGCCGTCGGCGGTCAGGAACGGCTCGCCGACCTTGGCCTTGCCGCGCAGCGGCTTGACCTTTTCGCCGGCCAGGAAATCGCTCTCCGGGTAGTAGCCGGTGTCGATCACGCCGACCACGGTGCCCTTGCCGGCATTCTTCGCGCCGCCGTACTGCTCGGCCCAGACGCCGTCGCGGCCGGGCAGGTTCAGGTGGTCGGTGCTGGAGTAGTCGGGCCGGTGCTGCTCGTCCGGCGCCACCGCCACGACGCCGGGCTTCTTGGCCAGTTCCGCCGCCTGCAGTCCGGTCAGCTCGGCCACGAAGCCGTTCACCGCCGTCGTGAAGCTCTTCTGGATCTTCACGCCTTCGGAGGCAGCGACGTCGTCCTGCTTGTTGGTCAGGTGCGCGCGGTACTTCTTGGCGTGGGCGGTGCCGTCGTTCAGCTTCTCGCCCTTGGCGGGCTTGGTGGCCGCAATACCGGCCACACCGCCTTCATAGGTTGCCAGCGGGGCGGAATCCAGCATCACGATGTAGCGGCCGTCCTCATAGATGGCCTGCTGTCCGTCCGGGTTGGACGCGATGCTGCGCGGGAGATCGGCGGGTGCGGCCGCGGCCGGTCCGGCCAGCCCGGAGAGGATCAACGGGATCCCCAGTGCGAGTGCTGCGGCAGATCGCATTCCCTGCCGGCGCACAAAGCTGCTGCTTTGCTTGGTCATGAGAGGTGTAGCCTTTCATCCGGTGAGCCCGACCGCTTTGGCCCGGCCCCAGGCGCAACCGAATGCTGTACCCCGCGCGGTGAACGGCCGCGCAGGGTATTGGACGTACCGGCGTGCGAGGCCGGCCCCCTCCCCCAACTGTGACAACAGCCACATTGGTGCACCTGTGAAACCAAAAGTACCGTAACGGCTGGTCTGAAAGAACTGTTTCACCTTTTTTGGGTGCGTCTTGACCGAGAGCCCTGCCGGGACTTTCCGGCAGCAGACAGCAGTGCTATAAGCGGCAGCCCTTCAGCCGGTGCCAAACTGGCGCCGCTGCTGGAACAATGGAGCCATGGCGCAGCAGGCCCTCCTCGACCGGCCCCGGGTTCTTGAACCGGGGCAATGGCTGCCGCGCGCCCGGGCCCACGGCGAGCGGGCCGGGCATTTCACCGAGCCGTACCTGCAGCGCCGCTCCGCCGGGCTGAAACACCCGGTGGAAGACTTCCTGTTCACCTATTACAGCCTCAAGCCGGGCCAGCTGCTGCGCTGGCATCCGGGAGCGGGCGTGGTGTTGTCCGGCGCCGAAGCCCGCGAGCGCCTCGGCTGGAAGTTCTACCGCGCGCTCACTGCCGCCGAGTGCCGCTCGGCAGGTCTGGAGCACGACGGCGGTGCGGTCACCTTCGACGCGGAGGCTTTCCTGGCGGCGCGGGGAACCGCGGTGGCGTTTTCGCGGGAGATCCTGGCCGGTGCCGCGGCGCGGCCGGCGCGGTTCGGCTGCTTCGGGCTGCACGAGTGGGCTATGGCCTACAAATCGCAGCTCAACGGCGTCCGGCACGACTATCTGGAGCTGCGGCTCGGCGCCGAGGGAACGGACCAGGTGGTGGAGGGCAGCCGGATCAACTGCTCGCACTTCGACGCCTTCCGCTTCTATACGCCGCAGGCCGTTCCGCTGAACACGTTGCGGCCCACGCGCGAGAACCAGCGGCAGCTGGAACAGCCCGGCTGCCTGCACGCCAACATGGACCTGTACAAGTGGGCGTACAAGCTGTCCCCCGCGCTGCCCAGCGAGCTGGTGATGGACTGCTTCGAGCTGTCCTGGCGGATCCGGGAGCTGGACATGAAGGCCTCCCCGTACGATCTGTCCGCATGGGGCTACGAGCCGGTGCGGATCGAGACCGCCGAAGGCCGGGCGCAGTATGTGGCCGCCCAGCGGGCTTTTGCCGCCGAGGCACAGGTGCTGCGCGGCAGGCTGCTGGAGGCGCTGGACCTGTTGGACGGCGGGGATATCGGGCAACGCCTCGATGGCGAGCGGCCGTGGTTTTCGGGAGCACCGTGACGGTGGAGCGTCCGTGAGTTTCGCGAAGCACCTTTGATGGGGCCGGCAACACTGGGAACATGAGAGCGGAGGAACGATCATGGCGGTCCAAGCAAGACGTCCGGCCCCGCGGCGAGCCAGAGGGCTTCGGGCCGCGGCGCTCATTATCGGCCTGCTCGCCGTGCCATCGCTCTCGGCCTGCGGCCCGAGCAACGAGCCGGCCCCCTCGGCTCCTGCCTCCCCCGGGACCGCCTCCCCCGGAGCCCCCGGCAGCTCGAAGCCCGCACCCTCAGAGTCCGCCCCGCCTAGCACTCAGGAAGGAACAGCCATGGATGCCGATCTGACCATAGTGCTGACCTCCGCCGGCAGCGATGCCCGGGTGGAGCGGAAGCTGGTCTGCAAAGACAGCCGGCCCGCCGATGGGTCCACGGTCCGCGACGCCGAGGCTGCGTGCGCGGCGCTGACCAAACACGGAGAGAGGGTCTTCTTCGAACTGCCCGACCACAACCGCATCTGCACCCAGCAATACGGCGGTCCGCAACAGGCCCGGGTCACCGGAACGATCAGCGGACGCGAAGTGGACAAGCAATTCTCCTTGACCGACGGCTGCAAGATCTCGGAGTGGAACAGCATGCAAGCCCTGCTCGGCAGCCGCGCCGGCGAGGCCTGACCGGCAAGGTCTGACCGGAAGGTCTGATCCTCAAGATTTGACCGGCGAGGTCTGACCGGAAGGTCTGAGCCCGGCAAGCTCTGACCCCGGAAATCCGTTTCAGCCCCCACCCGTCGTACTTCCCCTGCGTCCACTCATCGGCAGCCGCCCTCCTTTTCTCATCCGCTATTCAGCAGCCGGCCTCTGAGCGCCGAAAAGGGCGGGTGCTGACTAGTGGGCGGGGTAGTCTCGGAGCATGATGACGCAACCATCCGGAGCTGCCGCCGCGACCGTCGCACCGGCTGCCGGTGTCCGGTCCCAAACACCCTCCGCCGCAACTGCCGATGTCCCGCCAGTACCGTCTGCCCCGGGCCTGACGTTCCTGGCCAGCATTGCCGTAGAAGTATCGGAGCCGATCGAAGTCGGCGAGACCGCCGAGGGCGTACGGCGCATCATCCCGATTACCGGCGGCACCGTTACCGGCCCCCAGCTCAACGGACGCGTGCTGGCCGGCGGCGCCGACTTCCAGCTGCTGCGGTCATCCACCTTGACCGAGCTCGAGGCAAAGTACGCCATCGAGACGGACTCCGGCGAACGCATTTACATCAACAACTTCGGCATCCGCACCGGTTCGCCCGAGGACATCGCCGCCCTGGTGCGCAATGAACCCGTGCCGCCGGAGCGCATCTACTTCCGCTGCTCGCCCCGGGCGCTGGCCGGCGGACCGGAATGGAGCTGGCTGTCGTCCCGAATCCTGCTGGGCAGCGGCACCAGGCTCCCCGACCAGGTCCGGTTGGATATCTGGGTGGTCGACTAGACCTCCGGGCGTCCGACCAGGTCGGGGTGGCCGACTCAGGCCTCGGGCTGGTGGATGAGGCCGAGGCGCTCGATCACCGGCCGGGCCCATGGAGCCCGGCCCGGGTCAGTGGCGGCCGCGCATGACTTCGCTCACCTTTTGGCCGAGGTCCTCACGCGCGGCGCCCGCGGCCCGCCGGTCTTCCCGGATCTTCTGGATCACCATCCGCCCGAGACCGGCCAGCACCACGGCGGCCAGGATGGGCAACAGCATGGACTGCGGCTTGTCCGTCATGTCATTCATGGTACGAGTCCGGCGGAACAACGGCACGGTGTTGGCGGCTTTCGCCGTCGTCGTCCCGTAAAATCCGCGCCTCCGGATGCCGGTAGAATGGATCCCGCAAGCTCGCGGAGCGCTGGTCAGCGTGAGACGGCACCGATTGTTGGACTGATACTGCACTGGATTCCGCGCGCCTCGCTTCGTTTGAAGAGCACAATCCAAGCACAGGAGTGACCGGATGCCCCGGATCGTTGTTGATGTCATGCCCAAGCCCGAGATCCTTGATCCGCAGGGCAAAGCCATTCTCGGCGCATTGAACCGTCTGGGCCAGACCGGGTTCAGCGAGGTCCGCCAGGGCAAGCGCTTCGAACTGGTGGTCGACGGCGAGGTCACCCAGGACATCCTGGACCAGGCCCGCCACGCCGCCACCACGCTGCTCTCCAACCCGGTGATCGAAGACGTCACACGGGTGGAGGTCATCACCGAGGCGACCATCGGGGCCGGCGAATAATGACCGAGACCCCCCTGATCGGCGACTTCTCCCCAGCGCCCGACGCCGGCCTCTCCGGTGCGCGCATCGGCGTCGTGACCTTCCCCGGCACGCTGGACGACCGCGATGCGGCCCGCGCGGTCCGGATTGCCGGCGGCACCGCGGTCAGCCTGTGGCACGGCGACCACGACCTGCAGGACGTGGACGGCGTGATTATCCCCGGCGGCTTCTCCTACGGCGACTACCTGCGCGCCGGCGCCATCTCCCGCTTCGCACCGCTGATGGACCAGATCAGCGAGGGCGCGAAGGCGAAGCACTATCCGCTGCCGGTGCTGGGCATCTGCAACGGCTTCCAGGTGCTCACCGAGGCCCACCTGCTGCCCGGCTCGATGATCAAGAACAACCACCTGCATTTCCTCTGCCGCGATCAGCGGCTCCGGGTGGAGAACAACGACACCGCGTGGACCAGCCAGTACGAAGCCGGCGCCGAGATTGTGGTGCCGCTGAAGAACCAGGACGGCCAGTACGTCGCGGACGAGAAGACGCTGGACGAGCTCGAAGCGGAGAACCGCGTGGTGTTCCGCTACGTGGATGTGAACCCGAACGGCTCGCGGCGCGACATCGCCGGCATCAGCAATGCGGCCGGCAACGTGGTGGGCCTGATGCCGCACCCCGAACACGCCGTGGAAGCCGGCTTCGGCCCCGATTCCTCCGCTTTCGGCGACGTCGCACTGCGCGGCGGCACCGACGGCCTGGGGATTTTCACCTCAGTTTTGACGAAGATTGTGGCAGGTGCCAAGTAATGACCGAGACCAATCAGACGAGCGCTAATACCCGGCTGGAGACTCCGGCCGAGGTCCGCAACGAACACGTCCAGAGCTTCGGCCAGGCGGCTGACGCCGTCGAACGCGTCGAGGGGCGCCAGTTCAACATCGACACCGTGGAGCATGCCGCGCAGACCCCTGACACGGAGATGCCCTGGGCCGAACTGGGCCTGAAGCAGAACGAGTTCGACGAGGTGGTCAAGGTGCTGGGCCGCCGTCCGACCGCCGCCGAGCTGGCCATGTACTCGGTCATGTGGTCCGAGCACTGCTCCTACAAGTCCTCGAAGGTCCACCTGCGCCAGTTCGGCGACAAGGTCACCGAGGACATGAAGAAGCACATGCTGGTGGGCATCGGCGAGAACGCCGGCGTGACCGACCTGGGTGACGGCTGGGCCGTGACCTTCAAGATCGAGTCGCACAACTCCCCGACCATGGTGGAGCCCTACCAAGGGGCCGCGACCGGCATCGGCGGCATCGTGCGCGACATCATTTCCATGGGCGCCCGCCCGGTGGCCGTGATGGATCCGCTGCGCTTCGGCGCGATCGACCACCCGGACACCGCCCGCGTGGTGCACGGGGCGGTCGCCGGCATCGGAGGCTACGGCAACTCGCTGGGCCTGCCGAACATCGGCGGCGAGGTGGTCTTCGACTCCGTCTACCAGGGCAACCCGCTGGTGAACGCACTGGCCGTGGGCATCATGCGCCACGAGGACATCCGGCTGGCCAACGCCTCCGGCAAGGGCAACAAGGTGGTGCTGTTCGGCGCCCGCACCGGCGGCGACGGCATCGGCGGCGCCTCCATCCTGTCCTCGGAGTCCTTCGACGACACCAAGCCCTCCAAGCGTCCCGCGGTGCAGGTCGGCGACCCCTTCGCGGAGAAGGTACTGATCGAGTGCTGCCTGGAACTGTTCAAGGGCTCCCTGGTGGAGGGCATCCAGGACCTGGGCGCGGCCGGCATTTCCTGCGCCACCTCGGAACTGGCCTCCAACGGCGACGGCGGCATGGACGTTGAGCTGACCTCGGTGCTGCTGCGCGACCCGACCCTGACCCCGGGCGAAATCCTGATGTCCGAGTCGCAGGAACGCATGATGGCCGTGGTCTCCCCGGAGAACGTCGAAGCCTTCGAGGCCGTCATGGCCAAGTGGGCCGTGGAGTACTCCTGGCTCGGCGAGGTCACCGACACCGGCCGCCTGGTGATCAAGTGGGACGGCGAAACCATCGTCGACGTCGACCCGCGCACCGTCGCCCACGAGGGTCCGGTCTACAACCGGCCCTACGCCCGCCCGGAGTGGCAGGACAAGCTCCAGGCCGACAGCTTCCGCGCCTCCGCCGCCGGCGCCGACCTCCCGGCCACCGCCGAGGACCTGAAGGCGGCCGTGCTGGAACTGATGGCGTCGCCGAACATGTGCTCGAAGGACTGGGTGACCAACCAGTACGACCGTTACGTGGGCGGCAACACCGCGCTGGCCATGCCCGACGACGCCGGCGTGGTCCGCGTGGACGAAGAGACCGGACTCGGGGTGGCCCTGGCCACCGACGCGAACGGCCGCTACACCTACCTGGATCCCTACCAGGGCGCGCAGCTGGCCTTGGCGGAGTCCTACCGGAACGTCGCCACCACCGGCGCCGTGCCAATGGCGGTGTCCGACTGCCTGAACTTCGGCTCCCCCGAAGACCCGGACGTCATGTGGCAGCTGGCCGAAGCAATCCGCGGCCTCTCCGATGGCTGCATGGAGCTGGGCGTCCCGGTCACCGGCGGCAACGTCTCGCTCTACAACCAGACCGGCTCCACCCCGATCCACCCGACGCCGGTCGTGGCCATGCTCGGCAAGTTCGACGACGTCGCACGCCGCACGCCGTCGGGCTGGCGCGAGGACGGTCAGGCGATCTACCTGATGGGCACCACCCGGGACGAGCTGGACGGCTCCGAATGGGCCAACCTGCGCGGACATCTGGGCGGCAAGCCCCCGGCTGTGGACCTGGCCGCCGAGAAGCTGCTCGGCGAACTGCTGATCAATGCCTCCCGCGACGGCATGATCGACGCCGCGCATGACATCTCCGAAGGCGGGCTGGCCGCCGCGCTGTCCGAGATGGCGCTGCGCTTCGGCGTCGGCGCCCGGATCGGCCTGGGCGAGGTCTGCGAGCGCGACGGTGTGGACCTGTTCACGCTGCTGTTCAGCGAGTCCCAGGCGCGCGCCGTCGTCTCCGTGGCCCGCAGCGAAGAGGTTCGCTTCAAGGACATGTGTGGCGCTCGGGGCTTCCCGTTCATCCGCATCGGCGTGGTGGATACCGAGAACGGCGCACTGGACTTCCAGAGCGAATTCTCCGTGCCGCTGGCCGAACTGAAGGAAGCTCACGAGGGAACTCTGCCGAAGTACTTCGCGTAGCTCCTTCGCTCCCGCGCCCCGCGGCAGCGCCCTCTCCGCATCGACTGTACCGATGTGGCCCCTCTCCCGACGGCGGGTGGGCCTCATCGGTACAGTCGTTTCTGTGAGCCGCCGGGTTTAGCTAGGGCTTCCATCCCCGATCCAGCAAGGCCTTGCGGATTTTGGCGACGGCGCCGCGTGCGCCTTCGCGCATGTCGGCCCTGCTAACGCGGCGTTCCACCCATCCCGCGGCCGTCGTATTCTCGCTCCGGGTGATGTCCCGTTCCAGCTGTTCGGCCGACCTGTGGTGGGCGCCCTCGTACTCGATGGCAATCTTGTACCGGCGGTACTGCATGTCCGGCTCATGCCAGGCGACGCCCCGGTCATCAATCAGCGGCCGGTTCAGCTCAGGTTCCGGCAGACCGGCGTCGAGGAGCGCCAAACGCAGCCGGGTTTCCGGGGCCGAATCTGCGCCTATCCGCACCAGTTCAACCGCCTCGGCTGCCCGCGCGATCCCGCGTTTGCCTTTGTGCCCCCGGATGGCCGTGCGCAAGTCGTCGATCTCGGCGTAGGCCTCCCAACGCGACTCCAACCGCGGCCGGGGAATCCGAACCAAGTAGTCCCCAATCACCACCAGATCCTCCACCGGCAGCTCAGCTGCGAGGTCCAGCCATGTCTTTCCTCGCGAAGTGACCCTGACCCCCCATTGGACAACCACTTCGCCCGGACGAAGTTCCGCCCGGTGCCCGGTGATTCCCCTTCGCCTCATGGCCCCCGAACCGGCCGGACGGGTCACATGGACTGAATTGTCCTCCGCCATCCACGCCGGCAGAGGGAAGCCCCACAGCTTGGCTGCGGTGCGGTGGGAGATCGCTGCCCCTTCGGTGACCCACGAGGCGGCCCGGACGCTGGCCGTCAAGGTCAGGTCCTTCTGCTGGGGAATACGGATGCCGCGACTGGGAGTACTGAATCTGGCCCCGCGAAGTTGCTTCAGGCTCATGCCCGCTGCCAAAGCGTCATCCCTGAGGAAAGACGATGTGGTCATGCCGTGCGGAAGCTGGGATGGGTCGGGCATATTTCATCATGGCCCATCGGGACCAGGCCTCAACGGGTTTTCCACAGCCCAACGACTGTACCGATATGGCCCAGTGGCCGCGGGCAAATGGGCCATATCCGTACAGTCGATGGGGCTGCGTCTGGAGACAGGGGGAGACGGCTCAGCCACCAGGGGATTAATCCCGAAGCAGCCACCGCGGACCGGCGAGGGGTTGTGGCCCGGGAAGGACTCTTATAAGTTTCCAGCAACGCAATGCCTGCTTCTCAATCGACTATTCAACAGGCGGCCTTCTCGGAGCTGGAAACGCCGCCTGCTGAATAGTCGATGCGGGTGGACAGCAGGATCATGATGGAGGACCCGGACGCCGGAGGTAGCCGATGGACGCCGAAATCTCGCTGCAGGTGGACGGCCGCGCCACCACGCTCACGCTGGACACGCGCACCACGCTGCTTGATGCCCTGCGCGACCGGCTGGGCAACTACTCGCCGAAGAAGGGCTGCGATCACGGCCAGTGCGGTGCCTGCACGGTGCTGCTCAACGGCCGGCGGATCAACTCCTGCCTGGTCTTCGCGGTGGCCCAGGACGGGGCAAGCGTGGTCACCGCGGCCGGGCTTGCCTCGGAGGGCGAACTGCATCCGGTCCAGCAGGCGTTCCTGGACCAGGACGGCTTCCAGTGCGGCTACTGCACCCCGGGGCAAATCTGCTCCGCCGTCGGCATGCTGGACGAAGCCGCCCGCGGCGATCCCAGCTACGTCACCGCCAGCCACACCGATGGGTCCACCGCTCCGAGGACGCCGGAGGGCAGTGCCGACGGGCAACTGACCGACTCCCCGCCCCCACAATCCCCGGAACTGCCCGACGAGGAGATCCGCGAGCGGATGAGCGGCAACCTCTGCCGCTGCGGGGCCTATGTGAACATCGTCGCCGCCATCCGGCAGGCCCTCGAGGGCGAGCAAGTGGGCGGGCGCACCGGCCGCCCGGCGACCGAATCGGCCATTCCGCAGCCAGCCAATGGAATGGACCAGGCCCGGCCCGCAACCGGCCAGACCGCCGGTAGAAGCAACCAGTCCGGCCTGAACCGGCCCGCCGGCGGATCGGGGCAGCCCGGATGAAGCCCTTCGACTACGCCCGCGCCGCCAGCCTGCCCGAGGCGGTCGCCGCCGTCGCCGGCAATCCGGCCGCCGCCTTCCTGGCCGGCGGCACCAACCTGGTGGACCACATGAAGCTGGGCGTCGCCGCGCCCGACCACCTGGTGGACATTTCGCACCTGCCGCTGGACCAGATCGAAAAGACCGACGACGGCGGCCTGCGCCTGGGCGCGACCGTCCCGAACAGCGACCTCGCCGCCCACCCGCTGGTCCGCGAGCACTACCCGGTGCTCTCGCAGGCGCTGCTCTCCGGCGCCTCCGGGCAGCTGCGCAACGCGGCAACCACCGGCGGCAACCTGCTCCAGCGCACCCGCTGCGTCTACTTCCAGGACGTCACCACCCCGTGCAACAAGCGCAACCCCGGCTCCGGCTGCTCGGCGCTGGAGGGCTACACCCGCTACCACGCCATCCTCGGCGCCTCAATGGACTGCGTGGCCGTGCACCCCTCGGACATGGCGGTGGCGATGGCCGCCCTGAATGCCCGGGTGGAGATCCTGGGGCCGTCCGGCGACCGCACCGTGGGCCTGCACTCCTTCCACCGGCTCCCCCACGATCAGCCGCAGCGCGACACGGTGCTGGAACACGGTGAGCTGATCACCGCGGTGCTGCTGCCGCCGCTGCCGGAGGGGACACGCTCGGCCTACCGCAAGGTGCGCGACCGGGCGTCCTACGCCTTCGCTCTGGTGTCCGTGGCGGCCGTGGTGCGGCTGGAAGAGCCCACTGATGCGGACGACGGCGATGGTCCCGCTTCCCCGCCAACGGTCGCCGATGTGCGGCTTGCGTTGGGCGGCGTGGCGCACAAACCCTGGCGGGCTACTTTCGCCGAGGAGGCACTGCGCGGCAAGCCGGCCACCGAGGAGAAGTTCCGCCGGGCCATCGACGCCGAACTGCAGCATGCGGTCCCGCTGCCGGACAACGCCTTCAAGGTGCCGATGGTCCGCAACACCGTGGTGTCCGTGCTGCGGGAACTGTGCGGACTGGACCGGGGTGACCGCCAAGACGGCCGCGGGAGCGGCGGGCCGGGCAGCGACCAGAGCGGCGGCCGGACCGGGAGCCCGGCAGCCGGCGGAGAGGACCGAGCATGAACCTGCGGCAGCCCGCAGCCACCGGACTGGACCTGGAACGGGTCGACGGCCGGGCCAAGGTGCTCGGCCTGGCCCCCTACGCCTACGAGCACCCGGCGGAAAACCCCACCTACCTGTACCCGGTCCAATCCACGATCGCCCGCGGCCGGATCGCCGCCATCGACACCGCCGCGGCCGAAACAATGGACGGCGTGGTCGCGGTGCTCACCCATCTGAACGCTCCGCGGCTGGCCAACGCCGAGGACAAGGAACTGGCCGTGCTGCAGTCGGACGAAGTGGGCTTCCGCGGGCAGTTCGTTGCGGCCGTGGTGGCCGATTCCCCCGAGAGCGCTCGCGAGGCGGCGGCCCACGTGCGCGTGCAGTACCACCGAGAGCCGCACCACGCGGCGCTGCGCGCGGACCACGAAGACTTGTACAAACCGGACGTGATCAACGCCGGGCTCGAGACCGACACCCAGACGGGAGATCCGGACGCCGCCCTGGCGAGCGCCGCCGTCGTTGTTGACCGCACCTACACAACCCCGGCCGAGCACAACAATCCGATGGAACCGCACACCACCGTGGCGCAGTGGAACGGCGATCGGTTGCTGGTGTTCGATTCCACCCAGTCGGTGCACAACGCGCGCAAGACGCTGGCGCCGCTCTTCGACGTGGAGGTGGAGCAAATCCGCGTGGTGGCGCCGCATGTGGGCGGCGGCTTCGGCTCCAAGGGGCTGCCGCATGCGCACGTGGTGCTGACCGCGCTGGCCGCGAAAGTCACCGGTGGCCGGCCGGTGAAGTACGCGCTGAGCCGGCAGCAGATGTTCTTCCTGGCCGGCTACCGCACGCCGACCATCCAGCGGCTGCAGCTGGGCGCCAGTGGAGACGGGCGGATTTCCGTGCTGACGCACGACGTCGTGGAGCAGACGTCGGCGATCAAGGAGTTCGCCGAGCAGACCGCGGGGATATCGCGGATGATGTATGCGGCCGACCACCGGCGCACCACCCACCGGCTGGCGTCGCTGGATGTTCCGGTCCCGTCGTGGATGCGGGCGCCGGGTGAGTGCCCGGGCTCGTTCGGTCTGGAAGTGGCCATGGACGAACTGGCGGAGGCCTGCGGAATCGACCCGATCGAGCTGCGCGTGCGGAACGAACCGGCCATCGATCCGGAGACCGGCAAGCCGTTCGCCAGCAGGCACCTGCTGGCCTGCCTGCGCGAGGGCGCCCGCCGGTTCGGCTGGGAGCGGCGCAATGCGCAGCCGGGGACCATGCTGGTGGACGGCTGGCGGACCGGGATCGGCGTGGCAGCCTCCACCTATCCGGCGCGGCGGCAGCCGGCGAACACCGCGCGGATCCGCTTCACGGCCGACGGATATTACGACGTGCAGATCGGCGCGGTGGACCTGGGCACCGGCGCCTGGACGGCGCTGACCCAAATTGCCGCCGAGGCGCTGGAGTGCGGCCCGGAACAGGTCCGGCTGCAGATCGGCGACACGGACCTGCCGGTGGCCACCGTGGCCGGCGGCTCCTCCGGAACATCCAGCTGGGGCTCGGCAATCATCGGCGCGGCCCAAATGTTCCGCAAGGAACACGGCGCATTTCCCTCCGCCGAGGACACGTCGGAGGGCAACGGCGAAAAGAACCCGGCCAGCACAAACTACGCGCTGCATTCCTTCGGCGCCCAGTTCGCCGAGGTCCAGGTGCACGCGGACACCGGCGAGATCCGGGTGTCCCGGATGCTGGGCGTCTATTCCGCCGGCCGGATCATCAATCCGCGCACCGCCCGGTCCCAGTTCCTGGGCGGCATGACCATGGGCATCGGCATGGCGCTGCACGAGCACAGCGTGATGGACGAGCGGTTCGGCATGTACGTGAACCACGACTTGGCCGAGTATCACGTGCCCGCCAATGCGGACGTCCGGCAGCTGGAAGCGTACTGGCTGGAGGAGGTCGACGAGCACGCCGGCCCGCTGGGGGCACGCGGGATCGGGGAGATCGGCATCGTCGGGGCCGCCGCGGCCGTGGCCAATGCGGCCTACAACGCCACCGGCATCCGCGTCCGGGACCTGCCGCTGACCGCGGACAAGTTTCTGGCCTGACGGCGGTCGACTCAGGCCGCCCGCCTCACCGGTGGCCGACCAAGGCCACCCGCCTCCCGGTGGTCGACTAAGGCCGCCCGCCTCCCGGCGGTCGACTAAGGCCGCTCGCGGCCGCATGGAGACCCGGCCATCGCGTTCGGCCTCTCTGGACGTCAGGCGCCAGGCCGCAGGCGCTCCACGTCCTCCAGTCGCGGGTACGCGGCCTGCGTTCCCTTCTTCGTGGCAGCTAAAGCAGCAGCGACCGAAGCGAACGCCGCCGCCTCGGCCAGGGTCTCCCCTGCGGCAAGCCGTGCCGCGAGGGCCCCGGTGAAGGCGTCGCCGGCGCCGGTGGTGTCCACGGCATCAACCTTGGTGGGGTAAATCCGGGTGATCCGGCGTCCCTCCTCGGCCTGCGAATCCAGCACAATGGAGCCGTTGGCGCCCAGGGTGACCACGGCGCGGTCCAGCCCCTGCGCCGCAAACCTCAAGCGCACCTGCTCCCAGTCGCCAGCGGCGGCATCGGCCCCGGGCATTTCGGCGCCGCCGAGGAACTGCGAAGCCTCGTGCGCGTTGACCAGCAGGACGTCGCAGAGTTCGGACAGGCTTGGCAGCACGGGCGCATAAGGCGAGAGGTTGAGCAGCACTGTTGCTCCGGCGTCGTGCCCTGATCTTGCTGCCGCCTCCACAGCGTCCAGGCCGACCTCGAGGCAGAGGCAAACCACGGCGGCGCCGTCGAAAACCTCAATGGCCGCGACTACGTCATCCGGGACTACGGTGCCGTTAGCGCCAGGGGAAATGACGATGCTGTTCTCCCCCGCGGCGTCAACGGTAATGACGGCGACGCCGGTCTCGACGTCGGCGGCGCGGCGCACGCGGGAAACGTCCACCCCGGCCCCTGCCACGGAGGCCAGCAGCATGTCCCCGTTGGAGTCCTCGCCCACGGCGCCGATCAGGGCGACGTTGCCGCCCAGCCGGCCGGCCGCCACGGCTTGGTTGGCGCTCTTGCCGCCCGGGTTCACGGCGAACCCTTCGCCGTGGAGGGTTTCGCCGGGGTTGGGCAGCCGCTCGGTGTAGATGGTCAGGTCCGCATTGAGCGAACCAACGACGACGATGCGTCCGGCCTGCGGACTCACTTTGCCACCTCGGCATCGACGGGCTTGGGGATCAGCAGCGAGGCGGCGAAGGCCGCGACCGTGATGACCAGGCCGACCACCACCACCGTGAAGTAAGAGCCGCGGTCGCCCAGTGCCGAGCTGCCCACGAGCACCGCCGGCAGCACCAGGAAGCTCAGCCCGGCGCCGAGGTTGAAGGCTCCGGCGTTCATTCCCGGCAGGAAGCCGGGGTTGCCCGGGGGCGAGAGCACCACGCCGAGCCCGTTGAGCATGATGTTCGCAGTGCCGGCGTACATGATGCCGAGCAGCGCAGTACCGGCGACCATCAGCGGCAGGCTGTTCAGGCCGAAGAGCACAATGATGACCAGGGAGACGATGCTGCCGATCATGCCGATGCGCAGCACATTGGTGTAGCCCAGTACCGGGGCGAGCCGCCCGCTGATCGGGCCGAAGACCCAGCCCAGCAGCGCGTAGGGGGTCAGGATGAGCAGCGCCGTTTCGGTAGGGCCGATGCCGAAGCCGGGTGCGGCGGCCTGTACGTAGGCGGGGACAATCCCGTTGATGACGGCGAAGATTCCGGTCATGGTCAGGACCGTGGTCAGCAGCGGCGCCCACGTGGAGCGCTGGCGCAGATGGACAATCTCGACCATCGGCTGCTTCGCGCGCTTTTCTGTGGCCCAGAAGGCGGCGAACGCGGCGGCGGCCACGGCGATCAGCACCAACGAGAGGACCAGGGTCCCACTGGAGAACCCGCCGACCAGCTTGGCCGCCTCGTTGAGCGCGGTGAGCAGGGCACCGACTGCGACAACAATAAAGACGACGCCGGTCCAGTCCATCCGCGTCCCGGCCTGCGGCTTGCTCTCGCGCGTCAGGACAGCGACGAGGAGCGCGGCGATCACGCCGAGGACCACCATGAACCAGAAGATGCTGCGGAAGCCGTAGTGCTCGGCCATGTAGCCGCCGAGGAAGGAATCGACGCCGGCCACGCCGCCGTTGACCGCGAGGACGACGCCCATCAGCGTGCCGTAGGTGCGCAGGTTGGGCACGGCGGTGCGCAGCATGATCAGGCACAGCGGCACGGTGGGGCCGCTGGCGCCCTGGATGATGCGGCCCACGAAGAGCCACGTAATGTCCGGGGCCAGCGCGGCGATCACGGAGCCGGCGGCCGTCAGCAGCATCATCCCGACGAGGATCCGCTTGCGGCCGACAATATCGCTCAGCCGGGGCAGGAACAGGGAGAACAGCGCGGCGGTGGTGAAGAACCAGGTCTGGGACAGGCCGATGGCGGCTTGGTCGGTCTGCAGTTCCTCCCCCATGGTGACCAGGGCGGGGCTGAGCATGGAGGCGTTGAGCTGGAAGGCCACGCAGGCCGTCAGCAGGGCAACCATTAGGGCGGTGGTGCCGCCGCGGGTGGTTGCCTTGGCTTCGTCGAGAACGACGCTCATTTCCCTGCCACCCCGTTGGCGAGGGGCGCCGCGGTGTCGGGCGCCGCCGTCGTTGTTGTGCTGGCGGTGGTTCCCAGGTCTACCTCGCCGATCCGGACCAGCGCATCGGTCACCAGGTTCCAGAACTTGGTCCGGTCAAGCTCCACGGCCACGGAGGTGTGGCAGTCGGCCGGTGCGGGGGCGCGGAAGTCGGCGACGGTCATGCCCAGGGTCAGCTTGCCCTGCAGTTCGATGTCGACCGGGACCTTGCGGGTTGTCATCACGGTGGGGTCGATGACGTAGGCGACGGCGCACGGGTCGTGGACCGGCGGGTAGTCGAAGCCCTGTGCGTCCTTGTAGGTTTGGGCGAAGAAGTCCATCAGTTCGCGGACAAAGCGGGCCGGACCGGTGCCGACGGCTTCAATCTGCTCGACAACGTCGGGGGTGGCCAGCGCCTGGTGGGTGAGGTCCAGTCCCACCATGACCAGGGGCCACTTCTCGTTGAAGACGATGTGGGCGGCCTCGGGGTCGATGATGATGTTGAATTCGGCCACGGCGGACCAGTTGCCCACGTGGTAGCCGCCGCCCATCAGCACCACTTCCTTGACCCGCTCGACGATGCGCGGCTCCTTGCGGGCGGCCATCGCGATGTTGGTCAGGCCGCCGGTCGGGACCAGGGTCACGGTGCCGGGTTCGTGCGCCATGATCGTGTCGATGATGAGATCGACGGCGTGGCGCGGGTCCAGTTCAATGGCGGACTCCGGCTGCGCGGGGCCGTCCATGCCGGACTCGCCGTGGATGTCCGGCGCGGTTTCGATGGTGCGCACGAGCGGGCGGTCGCAGCCGGCGGCGAACGGGACGCCGGTGATGCCGGCGATGGTCCCCACGGCCAGAGCGTTCTTGGTGACTTTTGCCAGGGTCTGGTTGCCGACAACGGTGGTCACGGCGAGCAGCTCGATGTCCGGGTTGCCGTGGGCCAGGAGCAGCGCCACGGCGTCGTCGTGCCCCGGGTCGCAGTCCAGGATGATTTTCTTCGGTCCGGGCGTCGCGGAAGTGGCGTCCATGTTTTCTCTCCACGTCATCGGGGGTCCGCCGCAGCGGGTATTCAGTCACAGGAAGTGTGACACCCGCTTCTCGTTCACGTCAAACGCTTGACGTTAACGCGGGTCAAGCGCTTGATGCCTTGCGGTGCCTGGAGATGCTTATCATGGGCTCATGGATTCCACCCGCCCTCCCCAGCGCCCGCCGCGCCCCGGTGGGCGGGTGACCGCGGCGATGGTTGCGGCACGCGCCGGCGTCTCCACGGCGACGGTTTCCCTGGTGGCGAACGGCAAGACGCGCGGGCGGGTGTCCGCGGACAACATCTCCCGAGTCAGCCAGGCCATCGCCGAACTTGGCTACGTGGTGGACAGCGTGGGCAGTTCGCTGGCCAAGGGAGTCAGCTCCATTGTGGTTCTGGTGGCGCCGGACATTTCCAACCCGTTCTTCGCCAAGGTCGTTGCCGGCGTCCGAGAGTCCCTCGGCGCGGAATACCAGCTGCTGCTCTCCGTCACCGAGCCCGGCAAATTTCCCCGCGCCGATGACATCCGCAGGCTCCGCGCTCTGCGCCCCGCGGGTCTGCTGGTGGATGCCCCCGATGCCGCGTTCCTCGAGGACCTCTCCACCACCGGCCCCACGGTGTTGCTTGACGCGCCCGGGCTGGAGGCTTATGCGCCGTCCGTTAACCTCGACGTGGCCCACGGCGCCCGCGAACTCGCGGCGCATCTGGCCTCCTCCGGCCACCAGCGAGCGGGGTACCTGGACAGCGTGACCGGTACAGCCACCTTCACCATCCGCCGAACGGCCTTCCTGGAGGAGGCGGCCGGGCGCGGAATGACCGTGGACCCGGCCCACCTGATCAGCAGCACGATCGACATCGGCGCGTCGGCCGAGGCGTTTGCCGCCGCCTGGCCCCAGTGGCAGCAAGCGGGCGTCACCGCCGTCGTCTGCGCCACCGACACCCAGGCGTACGGCGTGCTGCAGCAAGCGCGCGTTGCCGGCGTGCGGATCCCGGACCAGCTCGCCGTCGCCGGCTTCGACGACCTGCCCTACTCCGCCACCAGTAACCCCGGCCTCACCAGCGTCCACCTTCCCGCCGCCCGCCTGGGCCTCAGGGCCGGAGAACAGCTGCGCGGACTGATGGAAGGCCGCGAGCTCGAGCAGCCCCAGCTCACCCTGGAGAGCTCGCTGATGGTGCGCGGCTCCACGGAGCGGACCGCCGCCGGCTAACCAACGACGGCGGCGTACGCCCTATCGGCGGACGTTGCCTCCGGCACCGTCGGACATCGCGGGCCGGGCCGTTGCATGGCTATACCTCGCGCCAATCGTGCCCGGTGACGGCTGCCCCCGCCTGCGGCCCCATCTGCAGCATGCCGCCGTCCACGGCCCAGGACGCCCCGGTCACGTAGCCGGCGTCCGCGGAGGTCAGGAAGGCGATCACGGCCGCCACTTCACGGGCATCACCTGGCCGGGCCAACGGAATGCCGGGGCGGTCAATGCCCTGCGGGTCCTGATCCTCGTTGCCGGTCATGGCCGTGGCAATCTCGCCCGGTGCCACGGCGTTCACCGTAATGCCGAGCCGGCCGAGCTCCAGCGCCATGTTCTTCACCAGTCCGCCGAGTCCGTGCTTGGCGGCATCATAGGGAGCGGCGCCGACCATCGGCTGGTGTTCGTGCACGCTGGTCACCGCGATGATCCGGCCGCCGGTGCCGGCCGCCGCCATTTTCCGGGCCGCGCGCTGCATGCAGACAAACGCGCCGTCCAGATCGGTGGCAACCACGTTCCGCCACGTCTCATAGTCAAGGTCCAGGAACGGCGCCATGGCGCCGGTACCGGAGTTGTTGACGAACACGTCCAGCCCGCCGAGCTGCTCCGCCAGGGAATCAACCACATCCCCGCAGCCGGGCAGGTCCGTGGTGTCCAAGTGGACGACGGCGGCGCTGCGGCCGAGCGCGCGGACCTCCTCCGCGGTGGCCTCCGCTCCGTCCCGGTCGGAATGCCAGGTGATCCCGACGTCCATGCCGGCCTTAGCCAGGGCGACGGCGGTGGCCCGGCCAATGCCCGAGTCGGAACCGGTAACGATGGCGGTGCGCGGCGTGAACTGTTCCATGCGCCCCATTGTGGCGAAGAACCGGACCGCTGCCATCCCTACGTGATCGGATTCAGCCGTCGACCGCAGGAAATTCTGCGTGCCGGATCCGGCGGTTCCTGCGACACGGCCGCGCAGCGCCGGCAGGTTCTAGGCGGTGTTGAGCGCCGCGGCCAGCTCGGACCGGATCGAGTCAATCCAGGCGATGCGCCGGGTGATCCGTTCCTGTCCACCGCTGCGTTCCCACATGTCGATGAACGCCTGCTCTCCGCGCGCGATGCGGGCCAGGACGAAGGGGCCGGATCGGTGAATGCCACTGACGATGTGGTCCAAGAACTCGTCGCGCTGCGTGCCCGTTGGAATACCGTAGGCGTCGGCCACGATCCGCAAGCGGGAACCAACATCAAAACCTGAACGTCCCCAACGCGCCGCATCCTGTTGGGTGTCAACAGGGACCCAATGCCGTGCCAAGACCGCGAGATCGTGCAGCGGATGGGTCGGGGCAGCGAATTCGAAGTCGATCAATGCAACTGCCCGTCCGTCGCGCACCACGACGTTCTCTACGCACACGTCGTTGTGCCCGATGATCTGCCCGCCCGCGGGATGGGCCAGTTCGGTGTTCCATATGGCGTTCGCAGGTGGAACGAAGTCGGCAACTGCGTCATGAAATGCGCGCAGCAGGCGTGCGACCGACGCCAGCAGTTCGGCGGAAAGCGACCACCGCGGATACGGAGGAATGGCCACCTCTCCCGGGATGTAGCGCAGCCGCTCCCTGCCCCGCTCATCAATGCCCAGTGGCTCAGGCACTCCGGTGAAGCCCCTGGCCCTGGCATGTTCAAGCAGGCTGAAAACCAGTTCAGTCTGTGCCGTGGCCGGGCGGCGAACCTCATCGCCAACCTTGATGATCGTCCCGGCGTTGGCGACACCGCCGGCCAGCACCTCGCCGTCGTTCATGGGCCACACCCTCCCCCGGTACGCAGGCTGGACGCGGCCTGTTCATAACCATCGGTGGGGCAGGCGCTGCCTGCCCCACCTGCCTGCCACCCGCTGCAGACTGCTAGGCGACGCTCATTTCGCCCATCTCGTCCCAGCCCTCGCCGTCAATCTGGCGGCTGATGATGCGCGGAGTTTCCTGCAGGTACTGCGGCTGCTCCTGCATGGCCTTCTTGAAGTGCTCGCTCTTCACGTGCGCTTCGGCGGCGTCATCCTTGAAGGCTTCCACCAGGACATACTCGTTCGGATCCTCCACGCTGCGCGACCAGTCGAACCACAGGTTGCCCGGCTCGGCGCGAGTGGCGTCGGTGAACTCCCGGACCAACTCCGGGAAGTTGTCGGCGTGCTCGTTCTTGACCTTGAACTTGACCACAATGAAAATCACGCGGATTCAGCCTTTCTCTAGGTGTCCTTCAATCCTGTCATGACCACTCACCCGGCCAAGCCGCCGGCGAGCGCTTTGGCGGCGGCGACATAGCGCCGGGTGACCAGCCGCTGGGCGGCTTCCGCCACCGGGCCGCCTGCCCGGTAAAACCAGTTGGAGTGCCGGCTGAACGCAAACAGGTCGAAGACCACCAGCCCGTTCTCCTCCAGCGACGCCACAAAGCCCTCTTCGCCCGACTCCGGATGTCCGGGCAGCGTGCCGTAGCCGAAACCCGTCCGGGTTGAGCTCCGTTGCGTCCACACCACGCGGCAGGGTGCGGACAACCGCAGCGGCCCGACCCCGAAGCCGGGCACCACCTCCACACCTTCGGCAACCGCAGGCGTCGACGCATCGACCCGCAGGCCGGCCAGCCGGTGCAGTTCCCAGCCCATCAGGCCCTCGGCCAGCCGGCGGAACGCATCCTCGCCCACGCCGACCGCGGCGTGTGCCTCGGTAGTCCGGTAGCCCGGCGGCGTGCGGCGCACCCGGGTGAGCCCCTCGCCGTCGTACGTCAGCTCCGCCCCGCTGAGATCCTTGGCCTGCACCGCTCAGCCCTGCCGCACGTCGTCGCCGCGTGCCAGGCCCATCCAGCCCAGCGACTCGCGGTCCCGGCGCGGCAGCGACGCCACCACCAGGTCGTACGAGTCCTCGATCATGTCGCGCAGCATGTCATCGGGCAGCGCGCCGTCGCAGCGCACTCCATTCCAGTGCGTCTTGTTCATGTGGTAGGCGCCGGTGATCTCCGGGTGCGCCGTGCGCAGCTGTTGCGCGAGCACGGGTTCGCACTTGAGACTGATGCTCAGCCGCGGGGACTGCAGGTCCGACAACGCGAACATTTTCGCGGCCCGCCCGGGCGCACGGACCTTGAACACCGATGCCTCCGGGCCGAAGGGAAAGTCCTCGAACGCCCCGGGCAGGGAGAGGCAGAATTCACGCAGCGCACTCGCGTCCATAGGCACGAGCCTACTGCTACCCGCCCGGCCGGTCACGGGCTGCACGGTGCGCCTCCCGAGGAAACGCCGCAGGCCAAAGCGCCGGCCAGTCTGTCCACGCCCCGGTGCGCGGCGGTGACATCGGTGGCAGGATGGTTTCACGGATGTTTCACGGGGAACAACGGCGTGCTCGCGCGCCGGCGCCGGGCTCCTGACCGGCGCCAGGACGTGCCGGGCGGGCCGGCCCAGGAGAGGAGAGCCATGGCAGACACCGGCAGGGAAGCCAAGCGGGCGGCCGGCAAGGCCGTGGACAAGACCGAGGAGGCCGCCGACTCCAAGACATTCGAGTGGGTGGCACGCACCGGGTACGCGGCCAGCGGGCTGCTGCACGTGCTGATCGGCGCGATCGCGCTGCGACTGGCCTTCGGCGGAGGCGGCGAGGCGGACCAGTCCGGAGCGGCCTCCAGCCTGGCGAAGCACCCGGGCGGACTGTTCCTGCTCTGGGCGGGCATGCTGGGCGCCGCGGCCCTGGCCCTGTGGCAGGTCAGCGAAGCGGTCTTCGGCGGCCGGAACCTGGAAAAGAAGAAAAAGTGGGGCTACCGGGCAAAGTCCGTGGGCCTGGCCATCGTCTACGGGGCCATAGCGGTGACCTTCGGCAGCTTCGCCTTGGGCTCCGGCAGCAACAGCAGCGAGAAATCGCAGGACGCCAGTACCAAGCTGATGCAGTGGCCGGGCGGAGCCGTGGTGCTGTTCCTGATCGGCGCGGTGATCATCGGAGCCGGAATCTTCTACGTGATCAAAGGCCTGTTCCGGAACTTCCTGGCGGACCTCAAGCCGCTGCCCGCCGGCGGAGTCCGCACCGCCGTGACCTGGGTCGGCATCGTCGGCTTCGTCGGCAAGGGGCTGGCCTTGTTTGTGCTCGGGCTGCTGCTGGCGGTCGCCGCCATGCAGAACGACCCGCAGGACGTGAAGGGCCTGGACGGCGCGCTCAAGGCGCTGCGCGAGCAGCCGCTCGGGCCGGCCGCTTTGGCCGTGGTGGCCGTCGGGCTGATCTGCTACGGGCTCTATCTGGGTGCCCGGGCGCGCTACGCGAAGATGTAGCGCCGCTTTCCTCCATTCGACTGTACCGATAACGCCCCTTCCCGCCGCGGCGAGGGGCGTTATCGGTACAGTCGATGGGGAAAGCTCGACGGCGGTGCGCAGCCCCGATGAGGGGCGGCGCACCGCCGTCGTTGTTCAGGTGGTTACCGTGGCTAGGACGACGCCAGGCAACCGGCCGAGGTCAGCGGACCAGGGCGTTCTGCAGCCGGAAGCCGGCCGCGCGGTGGTTCTCCGGCAGCTTGTCGCCGCGGCCGAAGAGCTTGTTGCGCAGCGTGCCCGGCGCGTACTCGGTGGGGTAGGCTCCGAGCTTCTGCAGCTCCGGCACCACGTATTCCACCACGTCCTCGAAGGTGCCCGGGGTGATGGCGTAGGCCAGGTTGAAACCGTCCACGTCGGTTTCCTCGACCCAGTCCACCAGCTTGGCGGCGACCTCGGCCCCCGAACCAACAGTCACGGGGCCGAAGCCGCCAACGCCAATCCACTGCGCCATCTGCCGGATGGTCCAGGGGTTGTCCACGTCGCCGGAAGCCTTCTTGAAGTTCTCCACCGAGGACTGGATGGCGTTCGACTTCACGTCCTCGCCGATGACGTCGTCCAGATCGAACTGCGACATGTCGATGCCCGTCCAGCCGGAGAGCAGCGCGAGCGCGCCGTTAATGTCCGCGTAGGAGGAGTAGTCCTGGTACTTGGCCTGGGCTTCCTCGGTGGTGGCGGCCGTGATCACGGTCTGCATGGCGTAGATCCGGATGTCGTAGCGGCCGCGGCCGGCTGCCTCAGCGGCATCGCGGATCTTCTTCACGGATTCCGCGAGCGTCTCCTTCGTGGGGCAGGTGACGAACACTGCCTCCGCGTTGGCAGCGGCGAACTCGGTGCCGCGTTTGGATGCGCCCGCCTGGAAAATCACCGGGGTGCGCTGCGGGCTCGGCTCGGTGATGGCGATCCCGGGCACCTTGAAGTACTTGCCCTCGTGCCGGATCTCGTGGACCTTGCTCGGGTCGGTGTACACGCCGGATTCGCGGTCCTTGACCACGGCGTCGTCTTCCCACGAGCCTTCCAGCAGCTTGTAGACCACCTCAAGGTATTCGTCCGCGTGGTTGTAGCGCTCGTCGTGTTCCAGCTGGTCTTCCTGGCCCATGTTCCGAGCGGCCGACGGCAGGTAGCCGGTCACCACGTTCCAGCCCACGCGGCCCTTGGTGAGGTGGTCCAGCGTGGCCAGCCGGCGGGCGAACGGGTACGGGTGCTCGTAGGCCGTTCCGGCGGTGATGCCGAAGCCCAGGTTCTGGGTTACTGCGGCCATCGCCGACACCAGCAGCATCGGATCGTTCACCGGCACCTGCGCGCCGGCGGAGAGCGGGATCTCGTTGGTGCTGCCGTAGACGTCGTAGGTGCCCAGCACGTCGGCGATGAAGAGGCCGTCGAACTTGCCCTTCTCCAGCACCTGGGCCAGGTGGGTCCAGTAGCCCAGGTCGTTGTAGCGGTCGGCTTGGTCCGCGGGGTGGCGCCACAGGCCCGGGGACTGATGGACCACGCAGTTCATGTCGAAAGCGTTGAAGCGGATGTGTCGCTGGGGATTGTTCAAGGTCATGTCAGGCTCCTTTACTGATGAGAAGAGCCCGCGCCGGTCCCCGGCGGGCATGCAGTGGCCCTGAGGAACCAACGAGAGATCGAGCTTCTCCATCGGTCCTGGCGGTAGCACCTTCCTCGAATCGAGGGGGTTGCTGCGGCGTCAACAAGCCAGGTCTCTCGGCCGCTCTGGATGGGTACCCCTCCATTGGACACCCGCAGGCGCCGCGGAGGGAAATGTTGCGCGTCACGCGGGGTAAGAATGTTGCGCTTCACGCGAGGGTCAGAATGACGACGACGGTGCGGCGCCGGCTATGGCCCGCGGCCGCTTCGATCCCACCACCGCTCCGGCCCCGAAGCAGGCCAGGATCAGCACGACGACGGCGATTGCCAGCGGCACGCTGTTGCCGACCAAGGTGGGGAGATTCTGCAGGATCAGGCCCAGGATACCCAGCAGCCCGAGCAGTCCGAGCGCCGGGGCGACGGAGCGCCTCCAGCTGCGGACCGGTGCTGCCTGCCGGCGGAAGAAGACCAGCACGGCGACGCTGGTGAGCGTCATCAGCACCACCACGCCCAGCGAGGAGAATCCGGCGAACCAGGTGTAGAACTGCACGATCGGATCCCACCCGGCCACCACCGCGGCCAGCAGGAACAGGGCCACCACGGCCGTGGCCGCCGCGGAGGCCCGGTGCGGAGAACGGTGCTTCACGTGGGTGTCGGCCAGCTTGGTGGGGAAGATGCCCTGCCCCGACAGCTGGAAGAAATAGCGTGAGCTGATGTTGTGGAAGGACAGGATGCACGCGAACAGGCTGCTGGCGAGCAGGACCTGGACAATGTGGCTTCCGGCCGCGCCCAGGTAGAGCGCGGTGGTCTCGGACAGCAGGGTGCCGGGCGCGTCGGTGGCCTTCTGCACGATGCCGCCATCGCCCCAGACACTGATCAGCAGCCAGCTGGAGAGGGCATAGAAACCGCCCACCACCAGCAGGGCAACGTAGGTGGCGCGCGGGATCGTCTTGTCCGGGTCGCGGGCCTCGTCCCGGAACACGGCGGTGGCCTCGAAGCCGATGAAACTCAGGATGGCGAACAGCAGCGCGATCCCGGGCGCCCCGGACAGCACGGTGGACGGGGTGATGAACCCGGCGGAGAGGCCCTCGGACCCGCCGCCGCCAAAGACGATGGCGGCGTCCAGGACCAGCACAATCAGCACTTCGGCCACCAGCAGCACGGCCAGCACCTTGCCGGACAACTCGATGTTGCGGTGGCCCAGCCAGGCCACGGCAACCAGCGCGGCGGCGGCCCAGACCCACCAGGGCAGCGCGGGGCCACCGTAGGCGCGGACCACCTCGTCGACGGCCGGGGCGAAGAGCCCGTAGACGCCGGCTTCCAGCGCGAGGTAGGAGAGCAAGGCCACGAAGGCCGCGCCCAGCCCGGCGCGGCGGCCCAGGCCCTTGTCCACGTAGCTGTAGAACGCGCCGGCCGACGGCACGTGCGGCGTCATGGTGGTGAAGCCGACGGCGAACAACAGCAGGATGGCGGTGGCCAGCAGGTAGATGAACGGCAGGCCGGCGCCGTTGCCGCTGGCGATGGCCAGCGGGACCGTTCCGCCGATGACGCCCAGCGGCGACGCGGCGGCCACCACGATCAGCACGATGCTGGCGACGCCCAGCCGGCCGGTGAGCCGCGGCGCGGTTCCGGCGCCGGGTGAACCGGCGTCGTGCGAACCGGCGCCGGTAGCGGCGGGGGCTCCGGCGGGGGCGGCCTGCGGAGCCGCGAGGGTTTGCGGGTTGGAAACAGACATGGCTTGCCTTCTTCTTAGACGGCCGCGGAACGGGCGGCGGGGCTGTGTGGCTGGCGCGCGGCGTCGGCATTGGCCTCGCCGATGGTCCAGACGAACGGGGGCTCGGTGGCGTTGACTTCCCAATCGCCCACGATCCGGGACTTGTAGATGAACGGGTTGTGCGTGGCCACCGTGCGGGCATTGCGCCAGTGCCGGTCCAGCGCCTTGCCGGTGCTGGTGGAGGAGGCGCCGAGGGTGTTGAACAGCTCGCCGGCCGCCTCGGGCACCAGCGTGCTGAGCACAATCTGCGCCTGGCCGGATTCCAGTTCGACGGCGATGTTGGCCGCCTTCTCGGCGTCGGCGCTTTCCTGCCGCGAGGCGAAGACGCGGTCAAGGCTGCGCGCCACGCTCAGGGTGGTTGCCCTGGCCGCGTAGGCCTTGGCGCTGATCTCGCCGACCACCTGCAGGATCTGCGCGTCGTGCCGGACCAGCGGCGCGTTGCCGTGGCCGAACACCCGCTTGCGCTCCCGCACGTTTATGGCGGCATCGGTGGTGACGGCCTGCGCGATGCCGGCCAGGGCCACCAGCAGGATGTGCTGGTAGAGCGCCGTCTGGTACGGGAAGCGGTCGGCGAACGCTGACACGTTTGCCGGGTCCACCTCGGCGTCGGTAAACACCGTGGTGCCGCTGCCGGTCAGCCGCTGGCCGAAGCCGTCCCAGTCGTCGTAGGTTTCCACGCCGGCTGTCTTGGTGGAGATGATCACCGAGACGTCCGATCCGTCGGTCCGCTTGGCGGTGACGTCGATCCAGTCGGCGAAGATGGTGCCCGTGGTGTAGAACTTGCGTCCGTTCAGCACCAGCTTGCCGCCGGATTCGGACAGCACCGTGGCGGTTCCGCCGGCGCCCGGCTCGGTCCACGCGTTGCCGGCCAGCTGGCCGGAGGCGAAGCGCCGCAGCCAGCTGCTGCGGTCCCCGCCGCGGCCGTGCTGGTACAGGTTCTCCTCCACCAGCGCTATGTGCGAGCGCAGCGCCTGCGGAATGTTGCTGTCCGCGGCGGCCAGCTCGATCAGCAGTTCGGTGAACTCCTCCCAGTCCAGCCCGTCGCCGCCAAGTTCTGCGGGGATCCGGGCGGCGCCAAAGCCGGCGTCCTTCAGCCAGCCGATCTGCTCAAACGGCAGCTCGCGGGCCAGTTCGCGGTCCAGCGCTCCCGCGGCGATGCGCTGAAAGATCGGCCGGTACTTGGCGGCGGCCGCTTCGAAGGCCGGTGACGCGTGGAAGGAAGGCTCTGCGTGGAAGGCTGCGGTTGCGTGGTCAAGGGTTTCGGTCATGATGGTGCTCCTGGATTCTCGGCCGCGCACGGCCGAGGTCGGGTGAATGGGGATTCTGCGCGGGGTGGGACGGGTGCGGATCAGGTGTAGAGCGAGATCGGCTGGACTTCGCCCAGCAGGAAGTGGGCGCCGACCTCGACCTTCTTGTAGTCCACCGGGTCGTGCAGCGTGTGCGTGCGGACATTGCGCCAGAAGATGTCCAGCCCCACCTCGGTCTTCGCGGAGGAGGACCCGGTGACTTCAAAGATGCGGTTGGCCACCTCCACGCCCACCTCGGTGGAGACGACCTTGAGCCGGGCGATCTCGATCTCGATCTCAGCGCGTGCTTCGGCCGTCAGTTCCCCGCCGGCGGCGATGGCCGCGTCGAAGCGTTTGTTGGTCCGGTCCGCCAAGGCCTCAACGGCTGCAACGCGGGACGACAGTTCCCCGTAGACCCGCTGGGTCAGCGGATCCTGGGCGTAGGTTTCGGCGCTGCTGAGGAACCAGGAGTTCTTGCGCGCCAGGGTGATCTGGCGTCCGCGTTCCAGCGCACCCTGCGCGATGCCCAGGTAGAGGTTGCCGAACGCCAACTGGATGTACGGCGTCACCAGGCTGGAGAAAGGCTCCTCCCCCACCTCGCCGATGATGTCCGCGGAGGTGACCAGGACGCCGTCGTACTTCACGGAGCCGCTCGCCGAGAGGCGCTGGCCCAACGCGTCCCAATCGCCGAGGAAGGAGATCCCGGCGCGGTCGTGTTCCAGCGCCAGGGCCAGGAACTTGCCCTGTTCGGGACCGGCGGTGATCGCGGCGTTGACCAGGATCGCGTCGCCCACGGACGCTCCGGTGGAGAAGTGCTTGACCCCGTCCAGCCGGTAGCCGCCGCCGTCGGGAACCAGTTCCAGGTTCGGGTCCACCGGGTTGACCGAGTCGCCCCAGGACCAGCGGCCCTGGGCCGAGCGGCGGAGCAGGCGTTCCTGGACCTGCGTGTTGCCGTAGAACACCACGGCGCCGAGGTTGGCGTAGTGGTAGGCCAGGATCTGCGCGATCGACGCGTCGGTGCGGGCCAGGATGCGCACGGCGTGCAGCGCGCTTTCCCAGTGGCCACCCTCGCCGCCCCACTCGCTGGGGATGATCAGGTTGAACAGGCCGGAACTGCGCAGCAGCTCCACTTCGGCCTGCGGATCCGCGTTGCGGCGGTCCCGCTCCAGCACGTCCGCGCTCAGCACGGCGGCCACGCCCTCGGCGATCTGCTGCCAGTGGGCGAGTTCTTCGCGGCTGGCGTGCCCGGTCCAGGGCGAACGGCGGGTCTGCTGGTTTTCTTCAATGACGACGGCGGTCATGGCGCCTCCTCGTGCAGGGGCTCCCGCCTGCCTGCGCCGAGCAGCAACCATCACGGTCGACGACGCAGCCCGGAGGGGGCCGTACTTGCCGGGCACGGATCTGTGCGCGGCCGGATCCTCATCTGGGGCACCCCGCTACGGAAGAGGGTTGCCGCCCAACCAGCCAGAGCTTGTCGTTGGGACTCTTGATCTTGGGGAAGAGTCTGCCCGGCCGGCTCCGGCGCTGTGAAGCTTGTGACGGGCCATGACGATCCGCTGCCGAATGTTACGGACGTCCCCGAACGACGACGGATCCTCGCCTCCCGCCGGCTCCGCAGCCTCCCCGCCTGCACGCCGCAGTGCCGGGCTGGGCGGATGAATTCGGGGCCCAAGATGCGCTCGATTCCTCGGACCCCTGTAGGCCTTTCCGCGACAGGACTAGGGTGAAATTGCGTCGCCAATATCGGCCGGTCCGGGGCGTAGACCGTCCCGCCGCTCAGGGAGGTTCGAATCATGAAGGCATGGCAATTTACCGGGACGAACAAGCCGCTGCAGCTCAACGAGGTGGAGGAGCCGCACGCCGGCCCCGGCGAGGTGGTGGTGGACGTCAAGGCATCCGGTGTCTGCCACTCGGATGTCACCACGCTCGATGATCCGGGATGGATGGCGCTGTTCCAGCACGGGCTGCCCCGCACCATGGGGCATGAGTCCGCCGGGGTGATCAGCGAGGTTGGCGAAGGCATGGACCATTGGAAGGTGGGCGACCGGGTGGGCCTGTCCCCGGTGATGTCGGACGGGGACGCGCTCGGCTACGGCAAGTGGGACGGTGGCTTCGCCGCCAAGCTTCGCGCGACCGATGACAACCTCGTCGCCCTGCCCGACGAAGTGCCCTTCGACCTCGGCGCGATGGCGACCGACGCCGGCCTGACCGCCTACCACGCGATCATGGCTGTCGGCGGGGCCAGGAAGGGAATGAAGGTCGGCGTCATCGGCCTGGGCGGGCTGGGCTACATCGGCGCGCGCTCCGCGGCGCTGTCCGGCGCCGAGGTCTACGGAGCCGAGGTCAACCCCGAGACGCAGAAACTGGCCGACGAGATCGGCCTGGCCGGCGTCGCCAACTCGATAGACGAGTTCAAGGACAAGAACCTGGAACTGATCGTCGACTACGCCGGTTTCGGCACCACGACCTCGGCCGCCATCGAGACCCTCGGCGAGTTCGGCACCCTGGTCCAGGTCGGCATGGGGCGGCTGGAATCGACCATCAACACGTACCCGATCATCATCAACCAGCTCACCATCAGGGGCTCAAAGTCCGGCACCAAGGAAGACCTGGCCGGCATCTACGAACTCATGAAAACCGGCCAGCTGAACCCGCCGATGAACCACATCACGCACGCCGACATCCCGGGCGCCGTCGACAAGCTCCGGGCCGGCGGAGTGGTTGGCCGGTTCATCGCGATGTACGAGTGATGGCGTAGCGCGCAGCGTCGTCAGCTAGCAGGCGAGGCGGCGGGCCGCTGACGGCTTAGCTGACGGCTTACAGGCCGAGGCGCGGGGCTTCGATGGCCGGGCAGGTGTCCATGACCACTTCGAGCCCGGCGGCCTTGGCCCGTTCCGCGGCGGCTTCGTCGACGACGCCCAACTGGAGCCAGACGGCCTTCGCGCCGACCTCTATGGCCTGGTCCACCACCGGGCCGACCTTCTGCGAGTTGACGAAGCAGTCCACCACATCGATCTGGCCCGGAATGTCCGCAAGCTTTCGGTAGCCGGTCAGGCCGTGGACGTCGTCGCCCTGCAGATTGACCGGGACCACCTCCATGTCCAGCTGGTCCATCAGGTATCTGGAAATGCGCATGGCTACCCGGTGCGGGTTCGTGGACAGGCCGACGACGGCCCAGCGGGCGGGCGTGCTCAGCAGCCGGCTGACGACTTCGGGATCATTCTGGTGTGCCATGGCGCCACCCTACCCATGAGTTCCTTTTACCGGTACCTTCGCGGTCGCCGAAGGCCTTTCGCCCGAAAAAGGACTGTACCGATAACGCCCCCATCCGCGAAGATCAGGGGCGTTATCGGTACAGTCCATGGCGGCGGAAGCAGACGGACAGTGGGGCGGGCAGCTAGCGGGCCCCGGTGTGGGCTATTAGGCCACACCGGCAGGGTTAGCGGGACAGCTGCTGGGTGTCGGCCGTCCCGGAAGCGGCGCCGTCGGCGTGCTCAGCCACCCAGCTGCCCACCAGCTCCAGCAGTTCGGCGTCCACCGGCACGCGGATCTGCCGCTTGTAGTCGGACAGGGTCGGCGTCTTCGGGTCCCGGCGCAGCAGGTGGGAGAGGTCCTCGATCTTCCGCGTGGTCACCGGGCCCGGCACGGTGGCCGCGATGACGTCCAGATCCTCCGGGTCCACCTGCACGTCCTTCGCACCGGTGACGGCCAGCACCGGCAGCTGCAGGCGCTCCAGGTACGGAACCGGGTCGAAGTCGAGGAACTCCCGCTGCCAGAGCGCGTTGATCTTGCGCCCCTGCATCCGCACCACGTCTTCGGTGGTGGTCCGGAGCTTCTCCACCGACTTGGCTTGGATGGTGACCAGGTCCTTCCGCAGCAGTTTCAACACCAAGCGCGGGAACGCCGGCAGCGCGTCGCCGATCTGGGCCGTCTGCCACCTGCCTGTCTCGAAGCCGGTGTGCGCCGAGGTGGAGAGCAGCACGACGCCGTCCAGCCGGGTGCCGGGGTCCGCCGCCACGGCAGCTGCGTGGTAGCCGCCTTCGCTGTGGCCCACCAGGAACACCGGCAGGCCCTCGGCCTTCTGGGCGACCATCCAGCGGAGGGCGGCAGCGGCGTCGTCGGTGTTCTGACGGAAGCCGGCGGCAAGGAAGGTGCCATCCGAGGAACCGGTGCCGCGCTTGTCATAGCGCAACGAGGCGATGCCGTGGTCGGCGAGCTCGCGGGCCAAGTCTCGGCTGATGCCCAGCGGCATCCGTTTGTGGTCGGCATTCCGGTCGACCGGCCCGGAGCCGGGCAGGATCAGCGCGGCTCCGCGGACGGTTCCGGCCGGCGTGGCCCAGGTGCCGACCAACTGCACCGTTCCGGAGGAGAAGCGGACTTCCTCCTCGGTGATCTGCTGCCCGGCCGGCAGGCCCGCGGCGGCACGGATCCGCGCAGCGACGTCCTCGGCGTCCGGCAGCGAGACGACCACGCGGGCGTACTTCTGGCCGGAGAGGTCCAGCTGGAGTGCCGGTGTCCCTTGGCGGGCGACGGCGAGGGTCTTGCCGCGGCCGCGCCAGGTTCCGATCCGCGTCCGGCCCGGAATCGCCAGCCCGGGAGAACGTAGCCCGTGCACGCCGTCGAAGGCATCCGCCAGCACCTCCACGGAGGTCACGGCCGAGAACGGGAAGGCCTGATTCCCGATCAGCCCAGCCACTTTCTCCATCCGGTCCAGCTCCAGCAGAACCTCATTGTTCCCTACCCGTATTGCCGCCATTGCGCCTCCCTTCGGATCGTTATTGCTTGTCAGTAAGTCGGTTCGAAGCCGGCATCGTCGCCGGACAAGAATCATTATTATCAGTTGTGCGAACAATGTCAACTGTGAGAATGTTGAGTCATGTCCCCCTCACCGAGCGCCGACTTGATCCTGCATCCGGTACGGCTGCGCATTGTGCAGTCGCTGCTGGGCGGCCGCGAACTGACCACCGCGGAGATCTCCGCGGAACTCCCGGATGTCCCCACCGCGACGCTCTACCGGCACATCGGCACGCTGGCCAAGGCCGGCGTGCTGGCGGTGGCCCAGGAGCGGCCGGTCCGCGGCACCACCGAGCGCACCTATCGGCTGGACGCCACCAAGAGTTCGGTGACCGGTGACGAGCTGACGTCCATGACGGCCGAGGACCACCGGCGCGGCTTCATGGCGTTCGCGGCCGGCCTGCTGGAGGCCTTCGACCAGTACACCGCGCGGGACACCCCGGATTTTGTCCGCGACGGCGCCGGGTATCGGCAGACCGCGCTCTGGATGACGGACGAGGAACTGGCGGAGTTCTCTGCGGCCGTCCGTGCGGCCGCAGAGAAGGCAGCACCCAACGGCCCCGGCGAAGGCCGGCACCGCCGCCTGTTCTCCACGGTGTTGATCCCCGCGGATCCGCCCGCCTGACAGCATCAGTACGACGCCGGTGCCTCCTCTCCCATTCAAGGAGACTCTTGCGCCGAGCAAATGTCGGCCCACCGAAACGCACCGCTTCGGTGGCCCGACGCACCAACAGGAAAGCCTGCCCAGAACGTACTCTCCGCGATCCTGCAGACTGGGTGCAGCGCTCCATGTCAGAGTCCGACCGCGTCTCCCTGTTGAAGGGGGCCGCCGCCTATCAAGGCCCACTCTGCAGCATTGGTCAGGATCTGGGCCCTGGCTTGTTGACAACAATGCCGGGAGGCGTAGCCTCAATGACACCTATTGAACCCGACGCGCGCCAACGAGGGGCAGCGGCGTCCGGAGGAAAGGTGCATTTGCGTGGCTATCCAGTTCCCTTTGCCACCGCTCAGCCCGGCCGCTGTAAACCGCTTGAGTTCCGGCCTCCGGGGCCGGCTCCTGCGCCCCGGGGACAACGGTTACGATGATGCCCGCAAGGTCTTCAACGCGATGATTGACCGCCGTCCGGCCGTGATCGTCCGTCCAGCTGACATCGAAGACATCCACCGAGCGGTTGCCTTCGCCCGGGAAAACCTCCTTTCTGTATCGGTGAAGGGCGGCGGGCACAACGTGGCAGGGAGTGCCGTCGGTGCGGGTGGCCTCATGCTGGACTGCTCATCCATGAAAGCCATTCGGGTCGACGCAGATCGCCAGATAGCGCAGTCGGAGTCCGGGGCGCTCCTGGCCGACCTCGACCGGGCCACGCAGGCATGCGGCTTAGCCACGCCGCTCGGGGTCGTTTCAGTAACCGGCATCGCCGGCCTAACCCTCGGCGGCGGCATCGGGTGGCTCAACGGGAAGCACGGCCTGGCCTGCGACAACGTCCTCTCCGCCGACATCGTGACCTCGGAGGGACAGCTCTTGAGGGCGGGTCCAGACGATCACGCGGACCTTTACTGGGCGATCCGGGGAGGCGGCGGAAACTTCGGCGTAGTGACTTCGTTCACCTACCAGTTGCATCCTGTCGGACGCGTCCTGGCAGGAGGGCTCTCGTTCCCGGCCGAGCGGACAAGGGAGGTTCTACGCTTCTACCCCGGATTCGCCGCCGCATGTCCCGACGAACTTTCCATGTCGGCCAGTCTGGGCCGCGACGAGGCGGGCCGGCCGGTCTTCGGCGTCGGCGTGTGTTGGAGCGGCAAGCACGAGGGAGCGGATTCAGCGCTCCAGCCGCTGCGCGATCTCGGCCCAACGGAGGACGAGGTAGAGCCCACCGACTATTGCGCCCTGCAAAGCTCACACGACGCGGGCTTTCCGCTGAACCAAAACCATTATTGGAAATCCAGCTTCATCACCGACCTCAGTGACCACGCCATCGACATCCTGCTCCACTTTGCGTCCGAACTGCCTTCACCGGCCAGCGGCATCGGTATGCAGCAACTGCACGGCGCGGCAGCCCGGGTCGATCCCGCAGCCACTGCATTCCCGCATCGACGCTCCCAGAGCGAGCTCCTCATCCTGGCCCAATGGAGCGACCCTGCAGAAACGGGACGCAACGTCGCTTGGGCACGCGCCCTATTCGAAGCGATGCAGCCTTTCGTCGCCCACGGGGTCTACGTCAATGATCTGGGTGAAGAAGGGGCGGACCGGGTGAAGTCCGCCTACGGGTTCAACTATGACCGCTTGGCCGCTGTCAAGGCCATCTACGACCCCAGCAACCTCTTCCGATCAAATCAAAACATCCAGCCTGCGGCTTAAGGACGCGTTCCAGAATCCAGCGCTGATTCTGAGCCGGGAGGTCGACTCGTGGTGTGGCACCTCGGGCCTCGCAGCACGTTTTCCTCTGTGCAGCGACCAGTTCAGGCAAAGCTCCCGCCGGTACGGTTACCGCCTGGCCCAGCAGAAGCAGAACGGGTGGCCGGCGGGGTCCGCGTAGACCTGGAATCCGGACCCGGCCGCGGCGTCGTCGGCGGGTTTCAGCAGTTTGGCGCCGAGCGACGTTGCCAGCTCGTGGGCCTCGGCCAGGTCCTCGATGTAGAGGTCCAGGTGCATTTGTTGCGGCGCGCCGTCGGGCCATTCGGGCGGCGTGTGACCGGGCGCCAACTGGAACGCCAGCCGGGGCTCGCCGTCCACGAAGACCGTGTGCCAGTCGTCATCCGCCTCGACGGTTCCGTCCAGCAGGCCTGCCCAGAAGCTGCTCTCCGCGTCGAGGTCAGCGGCGTCGAACACGAGGATGTGCCGGTTGATTTTCATCCGGCACATCCTGCCATCGGGCCCGGCACGGCGTCTAGGGATTCACACGCTCCGGCTGCCGACGTCCGTGAGAACTTTGTGCCGCGGTTTGTTACGCCGCTTTATGACGGGCCGTTTGCCGCGGATGCCGGGAGTGCCGTTTAGTTAGTGGTGACCATCCCGAGCGGCCGAGAGACCTGGATCGACGACGCCGCAGCAACCCTGGTCACCGGAAGCCATCCCAGACTGCCGGTGATAACGAGGTGACAAGCCACGGGTACGGCCGGCGGAAGCCGGGCCGCACGGCTTGAACCGTAGGGTGCTACTGCCAGGATCGATGGAGTGATCCCATGACTGCAGTACTGTCGTCGTCCCGCCACGTGGCTCCCGTCTCCGCTGCACCCGCGTCCGGTTCCGGTTCGGCCCTTGCTGTTTCCTTCCGCGGCCTGAACCGTACCTTCGGTACCGGCGCGAATGCCCATACCGTGCTGCGTGACGTGGACTTCGACGTCCGCCCCGGCGAAGTGCTGGCCATCCTGGGCCCGTCCGGCTGCGGCAAGTCCACCTTGCTCCGCGCCACCGCCGGCCTCGACGCGCCCAGCGCCGGCAGCGTGGAGATCGACGGCACGCCGGTCCAGGGCATCGACTCGCGCTGCGCCGTCGCGTTCCAGGAACCGCGGCTGCTGCCCTGGCACACCCTGCAGGCCAACGTCGCCATCGGCCTGCCCAAGACCTCCAGCGCCAAGCAGGGCAAGTCCAAGGTGGCCCGGCTGCTGGAACTGGTGGGCCTGGACAAGTTCGCCAAGCACCGCCCGCGCGAAGTCTCCGGCGGCATGGCGCAGCGAGCCTCGCTGGCGCGCGCGCTGGCCCGCAACCCGGGGGTACTCCTGCTGGACGAACCGTTCGGCGCACTGGACGCGCTGACCCGGATCAAGATGCAGGATCTGCTGCTGGACATCCACGCGGCCGAACCCACCACCGTGCTGCTGGTGACCCACGATGTGGACGAAGCCCTGCAGTTGGCGGACCGGATCATCCTGCTGGGCAAGGAAGAAGGCCGCGAAAATGACGGCGCCACGATTGTGCGCACCGTCGACGTTCCCGGCAGCCGCCCGCGCGACCGCGGTTCGGTGGAGCTGGCCCGAATGCGCCGCTCACTGCTCGAAAGCCTCGGCGTCGACGGCCATTAGGGCCGCCCTCTCCACCCTCAAGCATTCCCGGGCCGCCCGCGCCCACATCCACCCGTGACCGCGGAACTTCTCCTGTTCCGCGCACCGTTCGAAGGGACCTCCATGTCTATTGCCCGCCGCTTCTCCCGCCGCTCGATCCTGGGCGCGGCCGCCGTCGCCGCCACCGCTTCGCTGGCCCTGACCGGCTGCGTGGCCGGCGAAGATTCCGAAGCCAGCGCGGCCGAGGGCACCGGCGACGGTGTGCTCAACATCGACTTCGCCACCTACAACCCGCTGAGCCTGATCATCAAGGAAAAGGGCTGGCTGGAGGCCAGCTTGGCCGACGACGGCGTCGAGGTGAACTGGCTGCAGTCGGCCGGCTCCAACAAGGCCAACGAGGCGCTGCGCTCCGGCGCCGTCGACGTCGGATCCACCGCCGGTTCCGCAGCGCTGCTGGCCCGCGCCAACGGTTCGCCGATCAAGACCATCAGCCTCTACTCGCAGCCGGAATGGGCCGCACTGGTCACCCTGCCCGACTCCGGCATCGACTCCGTCAAGGACCTGAAGGGCAAGTCCGTCGCCGCCACCAAGGGCACCGACCCCTACTTCTTCCTGCTCCAGTCGCTGGAAGAAGCCGGGCTCTCCGCCGACGACGTCACCGTGGAGAACCTGCAGCACGCCGACGGCCTGACTGCGCTGAAGCAGGGCTCGGTGGACGCCTGGTCCGGCCTGGACCCGATCATGGCCGGCGCCGAGAAGGACGGCGCCGAGCTGTTCTACCGGAACCTGGACTTCAACACCTACGGCTTCCTGAACGCCACCGAGTCCTTCCTGGCGGAAGAGCCGGAACTCGCCCAGGCGGTGGTGAACGCCTACGAGAAGGCCCGCGCCTGGGCCGCCGAAAACCCGGAGGAAACCGCCCAGATCCTCGCCGACGTCGCCGGCCTGGACCTTGAGGTCGCCACCAAGGTGATCACCGAGCGCAGCAACCTGGACGTGGAAGCCGCCCCGGGCGAGAAGCAGCGCGCCGTGCTGGAGAAGGTCGGCCCGGCATTCGTCGAGACCGGTGATGTGAAGAGCCAGGCCGACATCGACGAAGCCCTGGCCACCCTGCTGGACGACTCGCTGGTGAAGAAGGCCGATCCGTCGGCCATCAAGGAATCCTGATGACGCACCTCGGCAACCCCGGCGCATCCGGCAACAGCGTGTACGCCACCAGCCAGGAAGGCCTGAAAGCCTCCGGCGTCCTCAAGACCGCAGCGGCAGACCGTCCGGATCAGGGCGGTCCCACGCCGGAACAGCGCCAGCCCAACGGCCGGCCCGCCGCCGGTGTGCTGGGCAACGGCTGGGCCCGCCTGCTGTTGGGTCTGCTGCTGCCGGCCGCCGTGCTGGCTGCGTGGCAGTGGAGCACCTCGGCCGGGCTGTTCAGTTCCGTCCAGCTGCCGGCTCCCGGGGCGGTCATCGAGGCTGCGGTTGACCTGATCCAGCGTGGCGAGCTGGCCCAGCACGTGGCCATCTCCACCCAGCGCGTGCTGCTCGGGTTCGCCTTCGGCGCCGCCCTGGGCCTGGTCTTCGGCGCGCTGATCGGCCTGTCCAAGGTTGCCGACGTGCTGCTCTCCCCCACCATCGGCGCGCTGCGTGCCGTGCCGTCGCTGGCGTGGGTGCCGCTGCTGATCCTGTGGATGAAGATCGGCGAGGACTCCAAGGTCACGCTGATCCTGATCGGCGCGTTCTTCCCGGTGTTCACCACGGTCTCGCTGGCGCTGCGCCATGTGGACAAGAACCTGGTGGAAGCCGGCCGCGCGTTCGGCCTGAAGGGCGTGAAGCTGCTGACCACCGTGCAGCTGCCGGCCGTGGTGCCGGCCGTGTTCTCCGGCCTGCGGCTGGCGCTGGCACAGGCATGGCTGTTCCTGGTGGCGGCGGAACTGATCGCCTCCTCCATGGGCCTGGGCTTCCTGCTCACGGATTCACAAAACAACGGCCGCACCGACCGGCTGCTGCTGGCCATCGTCCTGCTGGCCATCATCGGCAAAATCACCGACGCGCTCCTGGGAGTTGCGGAGAAATGGGCAGTCAAGAGATGGGCATAGAAGTAGCCGAAACCGCCGCCGGCCGGACCACCGCCGGAGGCACCGCCGTCGTGCTTGAAGAGGGCGCGGCGCCGTACCGCGACCAGGTCACCGCCTGGCCGGAGCCGCAGACCGAGGCCGAACGGCTAGCGTTCTGGGAGCGCGCCGCCGCCCGGCTGCAGTGGGCCGAGCCGTGGCACACCGCGCACTCGGCCACCCCGGTGGACACCGAGGCGCGCCGCGGCCCGGAGCTGCGCTGGTTCGACGGCGGCACGCTCAACGCCGCGGTGAACTGCGCCGACCGGCACGTGGACGCCGGCTTCGGCGACAAGGTGGCGCTGCACTTCGAGGGCGAGCCCGGCGACCGCCGCACGGTGACCTACCGCGAGCTGCAGGAACTGGTCTCGCAGGCCGCGAACGCACTGCTGGCGCTGGGCATCGACAAGGGCGACCGGGTGGTCATCTACCTGCCGGTGCTGGTGGAGACCATCGTCATCACGCTGGCCTGCGCGCGGATCGGCGCGGTGCATTCGCTGGTGTTCGGCGGCTTCTCCGCGGAGGCGCTGAAGTTCCGGGTAGAGGACACCCGCGCCAAGCTGCTGGTCACCACCGACGGCCAGTACCGCCGCGGCACCGCCGTCCCGGTCAAGGCCAACGCGGACGTGGCCGTCTCCGGCGAGAACGCCATTGAGCACGTGCTGGTGATCAACCGGACCGGCCACACGGACATCAACTGGGTGGAAGGCCGAGACGTCTGGTGGCACGATGTCGTGGAGTCGCAGCCCCGGGTGCATCGGGCGGAGGCGTTCGACGCCGAGACGCCGCTGTTCATCATGTACACCTCCGGCACCACCGGCCAGCCCAAGGGCCTGGTCCACACCACCGGCGGGTATCTGACGCAGGCCTCGTTCAGCCACTCGTACCTGTTCAGCAACCCGGACCCGGATGCGCGCGCGGAGGACGTGCACTGGTGCACCGCGGACCTGGCCTGGGTCACCGCGCACACCTACGAGATCTACGGGCCGCTGAGCAACGGGGTCACGCAGGTGATCTACGAGGGCGTGCCGAACGCCCCGCACCCCGGCCGCCACTTCGAGGTCATCGAGCGCTACGGCGTGACCAGCTACTACACCGCGCCCACGCTGGTCCGGTCGCTGATGGGCTGGTTCCCGGACGGCATCCCCGCCGAGTACAACCTGGGCTCCATCCGGCTGGCCGGCACCGTGGGCGAGGCGGTGAACCCGGAGGCGTGGCGCTGGCTGCGCAGCCAGGTGGGCCGCGATTCGCTGGTGGCCGGGGACCCGTCGTCGGGCATTCCCATGGTGGACACCTGGTGGCAGTCCGAAACCGGCGCCACCGTGCTCTCGCCGCGGCAGACGGACGCGTCCTTCAAGCCCGGCTGCGCCACCCGCGCCTTGCCGGGGCTGGCCACGGACATTGTGGACGACGGCGGTGCCCGGGTGGGTGCCGAACAGCAGGGCAACATTGTGGTCACCAAGACCGGGCCGTCGATGGCCCGGACCGTGTGGGGCAATCCGGAGCGCTACTTCACGTCCTACTGGGAGAAGTACGCGGCGCAGGGCTGGTTCCTGGCCGGCGACGGCGCCCGGTTCGATGCCGACGGCGACACCTGGATCCTGGGCCGGACCGACGACGTCATCAACATCTCCGGGCACCGGCTGTCCACCATCGAGATCGAGTCCGCGCTGGTCTCGCATCCGGCCGTGGTGGAAGCCGGCGTCTGCCCGACCTACGACGCGAAGACCGGCCACGCCGCGACCGCTTTTGTGGTGCCGCTGGACAAGTCGCTGATCGGGAGCTCGGTGAGGGTTGATGGAGCGGCTGGGGCGGCCGACGGGGCCGCTGGTCGACGGGGCGGCTGGGGCGGCCGCCGAGGCCCCGACCCCCGAGCAGGCCGCCGCCATCAAGGCTTTGCGCGACCACGTGGCCACGCAGATCGGTCCGATCGCCAAGCCGCGGGACGTGGTCTTCGTGCCGGACGTGCCCAAGACCCGGTCCGGCAAGATCATGCGGCGGCTGCTGACCCAGTTGTTCGAGGGAACCACGCTGGGCGACACCACGTCGCTGCAGAACGAGCCGTGCATCGCGGAGATCCAGGCCATCTGCCGGGCGCGGTAGGAGCGGGGCGGGACGCGGGTTCCCTGCCCGCCCGAGCCGCCGCCCTGCTGGCCCAGCCCGCGCTCCAGCCACCATCCGTTCGCTCCCACGTCTTAACTCCGGCCCACGATGTTTCGCCTAGTCAGGGCGATTCGGCCCTTCCGAAACGTGGGAAGTTAGCCCTATACGTGGGAGCGAACCACACAGGTTCTATCAGGCTGATCTCCGCACCACGGTCAAAACCTCAGCCACAACGCGCTCCGGTGTGAAGACCAAGTCCTCGTAGACGTATCGGAGGGTGGGCAGCCCGCTGAGAATACCCGCATTGTTCCGCCTCCGGTCTTGGAGGAAGGTTGCGCGGTCCCAGTGAAAGTCGAAGCCGTCCAGCTCAACGATGAGGCGGCCTTCCACCACCATGTCCACCCGTCCGATTCCTTGGATCCGGACCTGAGTTTCCACGTGGAGACCAGCAGCGCGAAAGAGGTCCCGGGCAATAACCTCCAACGGCGAGTCGGCGTCATCACCTATGCCCTGCACCAACTGCCGCCGCAAGTTATTTCGCGTACCCGGCAGGTGATCCACAAGCTCTTCCTTTGAAACTCGTCCTAGGCGCACTGCCGACTCGGCAATGACCAGCGCTTCCAAGCGCGGACGGCAGCGGATTGCGTGCAGCACACAATCCACGATTCCTACGTAACCCCACCTACCAGGGCGCACCAGGCGGCCCCGGTGCTTGATCACCGTCTCAGGCTGTCGGCCGTGATCCGTCCACAGATGCAAATGGGCCGGGTCTTTTATGGTCCATAGTCCGAGCTCCCTTGCGGCCGAGACGCATGTAATCAGCCCTCCGGCCGTCATGGCGATGCGGAGGTTCGCATCCGCATTGGCAGTGCCGACGAGCCCCCGATGCACGGACGTCAGGGCACCGGACGAGATAGCCGCCTTGAGCGCGTCCGGTCCGATGCCCGCCCTCTGAAGATCCTTGACGAAGGCCGTACCTCCTTTTTTCGCCACATACTCGGCGATCATTCCTGGAGTCTGCATGACACCGAGGATGACCCGTTGATTTCTGGGCCGCCAGCGTCGCGCCGAAACTGTGGATAATCCCTAGGTCCCGGTCCCCTAAAGGGCCTCACGTCGGTGCCCCAGCCAGTTGCCTTCAGTACCGGCCGCCGACGAGATAAATCTGCGAACGGACTTTGTCGCGATGTTCCTCGACCAGGGCGTCTTTGGCGGCGCCGGCTTGCCACGAAGCGCTGAGCCTGCGAGCAGTTGCCGCCAAAGCATGGAGTATGGCAATTACCGCGGGCCGGATCCCGCCCATGTCCCCCGGGCGGGCAGACTCGCGAGCCGGCACTGGCAAGGTCGACGGCACGCTAGCCGTATCCGGATGGATGGATGGGTTGGTGAGGGCCGGCGCGAAACGGTGTGTTCGGTCAGCGACGTCGGGGTGTCGGCGGGTCTGCGATGAAGTAGTCATGACCTCAGGTTCCGCGCATGTTCAGGCAGGAGCCACGATTCGGCAGAACCCGAATCCGGGAATAAGTCCGACGCCCAGCGAAGAAGAGGACCGGCCCGGATGCCGTCCGCGGTTGGGCCAGCTGCCTGCGGCTCGGCGGCGCGCCCGCCAGAATCGCGCCCAGCCCGGGACGTCGCAACGCGCAGCCCCGGACGGCGCCCTTCCACGGCGGTTGTGTCAGCCGCCAGCAGCCAAACAGCCGGCACGCAGAAGCCGCTCCGGACCCCACTCCGGTCCCGGCCGCGATTCGGTCCTCCCCGAATCCTCGACCGACGTCAACCGGCACCCTACGCTGATCCCATGCACATCACGCTCAGCAGCGAGGACCTGACCAAGGTCCGGTTCGAGGCGGCGCCGCTGGGCGAAACGGTCGCCAGCCTGCGCGCCCTGCAGGTCGGCACGCCAATCCACCGGCCCTGGATCGAGGTCACCAAGCGGCGCATCTCCGAGTCGGCCGATCCGCTAGCCCGCGACCATCTGCGCCTGCTCACCGCGCTGGTTCCGCCGAATGGCTTCCTGGCTGATTCCATCACGCCCACCCCGAAGTACCAGGGCACGTTTACCGAGGGCCTCGCCGCCGTCGCCGCTGTGCCGCCCGAGGTGTGGCAGCGCGACGTCACCCACCTGCTCAGCCAGAGCCCGGCCGATTACGCCCGCGAGGAACTGCAGCGGCTGGCGGAGGACATCGACGCCGGCATCCCTCGCATCACCGCCGCCCTCGAGTGGTACTGGAGCACCGCCGTCGAACCCGTGTGGCCGCGCCTGCGCTCCCTGCTGCTCGCGGACATCGACAGCCGTCTGGCGCAGCTGTCCCGCGACGGCATCCTCGAGGTGTTCAAGAGCCTGCACCCAAGCGTGCGCCCCACGCCCACCGGGCTGGAGATCATGCGCGGCTGCGAGGCGGACGACGTGCCCGAGCCCGGCGGCGGCCTGCTGCTGGTGCCGAACGCGTTCGTTTGGCCCAACACGTTGGTACTCAACGTCCGGCCGTTCGTGCCCACGCTGACCTACGCACCGCGCGGCGTCGGCCGGCTCTGGGAAGCCAGCCGCGAGGCGACGCACAGCCCGGTGGCCCGGCTGCTCGGCAAGACCCGGGCGCAGATCCTCGCGCAACTCGATGTACCGATGACGACGACGCAGCTCGCCCGCTGCTTGGATCTCGCCGCCGGGACGGTCAACGAGCATCTGAAGGTGATGTCCGAGAGCGGCCTGGCGGCCACCATGCGTTCCGGCCGCGAGGTGTTCTACCGGCGGGCCGAAACAGGCGAGGCGCTGCTGGCCCGGCTGTGACGGCGCGCGGCGCCTCCGGGTTCGCCGGCACGGCGGGCTACGCGCCGAACGCGTGCTTCGTCGGAAGCCATGCGGTCCGCGCCGCGAGGTAGGCGTTTCCTCCAGTCACGACCCCGGACTGTCCATGTTTTGCAGGGAGCTTTGGCGTTTGTCCTAGTCAGCGCCGGACGCCGCGCCAAGACATGGACAGTTCCTGCTGAACGTGGGCAGCCGACCACGTGCTATCTCGTCCGGCATCACTGCGCGCACCCGTTTGGACCGCCTACCGTTCCCGCAGCGCGCGCACCAGGGAGTCGAACCGTTCGTTGGCGGCCAGGTCATCGAGCAGGATGGCTTCCCCGTCCGGACCGGCCAGCGGGATCCGCCAGTTGGGGTATTCGTCAGCAGTGCCCGGCTGGTTCTGGGTCCGCCGCTCCCCCACGGCGTCGGTGAGCGCAACCCCCAGCAGCACCGAGGGGGTCTGCGCGATGAACGCGTGCAGCGCCTCGATGGTGCGCTGCTCGCCGGAGGTGCCGGCGCCGTCGTCGTGCTGGGAAGCAGCGGGCACCCGCGAGCGCACCAGGGAAAGCACCGACTCCTGGGCAGCTTGGTCCAAGGTGCGCTCCTCCTCCACCGGCCGGTTCAGCAGGCCCAGCGATTCGCGCAGGTCCACGTGCTCGCCGGCAAGGTAGCCGGCGGTGGGCGGCAGGTCGTGCGTGGTGACGCTGGTGAGGCAGGCGCGGCGGTAGCTCTCCGGCGGGCGGGGGTGGGCGCCGTCGTACTCGAACCAGAGGATGGAGGTGCCCAGAATGCCGCGCTCGGCCAGATAGTCCTGGACCCCTGGTTCGAAGACGCCGAGGTCCTCGCCGATCACCACCACGCCGGCCCGTTCGGCTTCGAGGGCGAGAATGCCGATCAGTGCCTCGTGGTCGTAGTACACGTAGGCGCCTTCGCCGGGCGGGCCGCCGACGGGGATCCACCACAGCCGGAACAGCCCGAGGATGTGGTCCACCCGGATGCCGCCGGCGTGGCGCAGGATGGTCCGCAGCATGTCCCGGTAGGCGGCATAGCCGGACTCGGCGAGGCGGCCGGGATGCCACGGGGGCTGGGACCAGTTCTGGCCCTGCTGGTTGAACATGTCCGGCGGTGCGCCCACCGAGATGCCGGCGGCCAGCACCTCCTGCAACGCCCAGGCATCGGCGCCGGCCGGATGGACGCCGACCGCGAGGTCATGCACGATCCCGAGGTTCATTCCGGCATCGAGGGCGCGGCGCTGCGCGGCCTCAAGCTGCTGGTCACACAGCCATTGCAGCCACTGGTGAAACTCGATCCGGTCCTTCAGTGCGCTGCGCTGCGATTCGATGAACTCCGGATCCGACCACTCGGGAGCGCCGGGAGAGAGGGCTTCGGCGAGCGCACACCACAGGGCAAAACGCTCCAACCCCTCGCCTTCCTGGACGCGGAAGGCGTCGAACTGCTGCTGCCGTTCCGCGGACCGGGGCACCGCGAAGACCGCTTCCAGCGCCTGCAGTTTGGCCGCAAAAACGGGATCACGGTCCAGGATGCCGGCGTCCAGATTCGCGTTGTGGAAAGTGTTGTCCAGCGGGATGTCCCGGGCTTCAGGCACGTCCTCCACCCGCAGGTAGATCGGGTTGACGAAACGCCGCGTTGTGGGCAGATAGGGCGAGGGCTCCACCGGCGGCTTGGGCTGCGCGGCGTGCAGCGGGTTGATCAGGACGAACCCGGCACCCTTGGCGGCGGCCGTTTCGGCCAGCACGGCGAGGTCGTCCAGATCGCCGATGCCCCAGGACGACCGCGAGCGCACGGAGTACAGCTGCGCCATCAGGCCCCAGGTGCGGGAAAGCCGGTCGGCGGAGGTCAGTCGTTGCGGGGTGACCACCAGCGCGCACCGTGCCTGGCTGCCGGGCGTCGCCGCGGGCTGGCCGGTGCCGGGCCTCGCCGCGGGCTGGCCGGTGGCGGGTCGGCCGGCTGCGGCCTGATCGGCTGGGGCCCCGACCGGCTGGGGTCTGGCCTGACGCGAACTGGCCGGATCCGGCCTCGGTTCCCGCTTCGCTTCCGGCTTCGGTCACCTCCAGCGTGTGCCAGCCCAGCGGGAGGTCGGCCGGTACCAGCGCGGCCAGCCGGTCCCGCGGAACGCCCGCCGCCTCGTGCGGCCCGCCGACCACCACCTCCAGGTTGCGCCGCGACCCGTCCTCCAACACGATCTGCACCCGGGGCCGCGCGCCCGCGCTCACGTTGACCGGGACCTCGGCGGCGTCTCCCTGGCGGACGACGACGGCGGGCGGCAGCGTGCGCTGCAACGGCGCGAGTTCCGCGGCCCGGAGGGAGACGGTGACATCGTCGTCGGTCTTGCAGGGGACACCCAGCGCGGTCAGGACGGCAACCAGGGTTGCCGGAGCGACCGCTTGCTCAGTACCGTCCCAGCCGCGGAAGGTAATGCCGACGCCGTGTTCCTGTGCGAGGCGCTGCAGCGCCGTGAGCTCAGCCATGGACCCAATCTACGGGTGGCGTTGGCTGCGTGCATCCCGGGTGGGCCGTTGAGCGGCAGACGGGGTGAGGGTCTCCACGCGCTCGCTGGCGCTCGCTTGGTCGACCACCGGACCCGGGCACCCACACCGAACACCACCTGGCGCGGGGCACCAGGCGGGAACCACCGGGCGCGGGGACCCAAGCCGGGCACCGCCGGACGCGGGGCACCCGAGGCGAGCACCGCCGTCGTACTGGGAATTCAAGGCAGCACGCAACGCGGCTCAACAAATTTTGGCGGCGGCGGCGGAAGTTGCGAGAATGGACGGGACCATCCCGAGCGGTTGAGAGATCTGGCTCTTTGACACCGCAGCAACCATCCGGCCTACCGGAAAGGTGCTACCGCCAGAAGCGATGGAGAGAGCGCAAGCAATCTTTGATCCGGACGGCGCCCCCGCACTCGGGCGCGCTGCCAGGACCGTCATTGCCTCGGGAACCCAAGTTTGAAGGAGCTGCCTGATGGCTGAACGCACATTCGGTTTCCGCACCCGTGCCCTGCACGCCGGCGGCACGCCCGACGCCGAGCACGGCGCGCGGGCCGTACCGATCTACCAGAGCACGTCGTTCGTGTTCAAGGACACCGACGACGCCGCGAACCTCTTCGCGCTGCAGAAGTACGGCAACATCTACTCGCGCATCGGCAACCCCACGGTGGCCGCGTTCGAGGAGCGCATCGCCTCGCTCGAGGGCGGCATCGGCGCGGTGGCCACGTCCTCGGGCATGGCCGCCGAGTTCATCACCTTCGCGGCGCTGGCCGGCGCGGGCGACCACATTGTGGCCTCGTCCAAGCTCTACGGCGGCACCATCACCCAGCTGGACGTGACGCTGCGCCGGTTCGGCGTGGAGACCACGTTCGTCGACTCCACCGACCCGGCCGACTTCGCCGCGGCCATCCGCGAGAACACCAAGGCCGTCTACACCGAGATCGTGGCGAACCCGTCCGGCGACATCGCCGACCTCGCGGGCCTGGCCGCGGTGGCGCACGACGCCGGCCTCCCCCTGGTGGTGGACGCCACCTTGAGCACTCCCTACCTGATCCGGCCGATCGAGCACGGCGCGGACATCGTGATCCACTCCGCCACCAAGTTCCTCGGCGGGCACGGCACCACGCTGGGCGGCGTCGTCGTCGAATCCGGCCGTTTCAACTGGGGCAACGGCAAGTTCCCGCAGATGACCGAGCCGGTGGCCAGCTACGGCAATGTGTCCTGGTGGGGCAACTTCGGCGAGTACGGCTTCCTGACCAAGCTGCGCTCCGAGCAGCTGCGCGACATCGGACCGTCGCTGTCCGCGCAGTCCGCGTTCCAGCTACTGCAGGGCGTGGAAACGCTGGCGCAGCGGATGGACGAGCACCTGGCCAACGCCCGCAAGGTGGCCGAGTGGCTGGAGGCCGACGAGCGGGTCTCCTGGGTCAGCTACGCCGGCCTGCCCGCGCACCCGCACTACGAGCGCGGCCGGAAGTACCTGCCCAAGGGCGTGGGCTCCGTGTTCAGCTTCGGCGTCAAGGGCGGCCGCGTTGCCGGCCAGAAGTTCATCGAGTCGCTGCAGCTGGCCAGCCATCTGGCCAACATCGGCGACGCCCGCACCCTGGTGCTGCACCCGGGATCCACCACGCACCAGCAGCTCACCGCGGACCAGCTGGTGGCCGCCGGCGTGCCCGAGGACCTGATCCGCATCTCGGTGGGGCTGGAAGACGTGGACGATATCCTCTGGGATTTGGACCAGGCCCTGGCGCTTGCCACCGCAGTGGTCGACCAAGCGAGCGCCAGCGAGGGCGTGGAGACCCGCGTGGAGACCGGGGACTTCGACGCCTCCGAGTTCGCATCCCCGGAGTACGACGGCGCCGCGTGTGCCCTTCCGTCGGCCCGCCCCGGCGCCGGCGAAACCGTTGAGACAGGAGCCGCCAAGTGACCGCGACCGCAGAACGCACCTGGGTGGGACCGTCCGCACCGGAACGGCTGAACATCCTGCGTAACACCAAGTCGATCGCCATCGTCGGCGCCTCGGACAAACCCAGCCGGGCCAGCTACTTCGTGGCCACGTACCTGCTGTCCAGCTCGCCGTACAAGGTCTACTTTGTGAACCCGGTGGCCAAAGAGATTTTGGGCCAGCCGGTGTACAAGTCGCTGGCGGATCTGCCCGAGGTCCCGGATCTGGTGGACGTCTTCCGCAAGCACGACGACCTGCCCACCGTGCTGGAGGAGACGCTGGCCGTCGGTGCCAAGACCATCTGGCTGCAGCTGGGCTCTTGGCACGAGGAGGTAGCGGCCAAGGCCGAGGCCGCCGGCCTCAACGTAGTGATGGACCGGTGCGTCAAGATCGAGCACGCCCGCTTCCACGGCGGACTGCACCTGGCCGGCTTCGACACCGGCGTGATCTCCTCCAAGCGGCAGCTGACCGCGTAGGGCGGCTCGCCCAAGGTTTCACCGGCAGCAAAGCCCGTCCCCAGTGCCCCGGCCCTCCCATCGGAGAGCCGGGGCAGGGGGCGGGCTTTTTGCTGCGCGGAAGTTGAAGCAAAAGCTTCCAAGGATTTCCCCAAGGTCCTCGTCGGATGCTGTGGCCAGCCACACAACACGACTAGGGGAGTCATCATGTTCAAGAAATCCGCCCATCCAAAACACAGGAGGGGCACCGAACGTGCCCAAAGGGGGAAGCCATCCGTCCCCCAAAAACTCACGGCAGGGCTGGCTGCACTGGTGCTGGGCGCGGGCGTGCTGCCCTCAGCCTTGGCTCCCGCGGCGCTGGCAGCGCCGGTGGGCCAGGGCCTGACCCTCAATGCCGGGGACATGAGGTTCATCCTGAAGCAAATCAAGATCGCGGAGAACCACGCAACCAAGGAAGATGCCGAGGGAAAGCCCGTAGCGGGCCAGCCGCTCCTCGGCTCGGGCCCCAACCAGATCGCGAATCCACTATTGCCCTACGGGCTGCGCACCGTGGACGGGACTGATAACAACCTGGTGCCCAACCAGGGGCACTACGGCTCCTCCAGCCTGCCGTTCCCGCGGCTGGCAGAACCGGAGTGGCGGACCACGGCCGGGGGGCAGTCGTACAAGTCCGTCAACACCACCGTGACTGATGCCGACCCCCGCTTCATCAGCAATGTCATTGTGGACCAGACCGCCAGCAATCCTGCCGCGATCGCCGCGGCCGGCAAGGCGCACCGGACAGTGAACGACGGCCCGACGGCGGTTCCTTGCGACGCCGACGGCCAGCCCTTGAACTGCGTGCCCGAAGGCGAGACACTCGACATCCCGAATGTCACCACCGACTTTGGACTCTCGCCGCCATACAACGGCTTCTTTGCTCTGTTCGGCCAGTTCTTCGACCACGGCGTGGACTTCACTAAGAAGACCTCCAACATGGTCATGATGCCGCTGGCAACGGACGATCCGCTGTATGTCGAGGGCGGCCCGAATTTCATGGTCCTCAACCGGGCGGAGAACCAGCCCGGGCCTGATGGCGTGCTCGGCACGCCCGACGATATCCAGGACGGCACGAACACTGACTCCCCGTGGGTCGACCAGAGCCAGACCTACTCCTCAAACCCGTCGCATCAGGTCTTCCTCCGGGACTATGAGCTCAACGAAAGCGGCGACCCGGTCTCTACCGGCGAACTGGTCGAAGGAGCCCCCGGCGGCATGGCCACCTGGGCGGACATCAAGGCCCAGGCCGCGTCCATGCTCGGCCTGGAGCTCTCCGACGCCGACGTGGTGAACATCCCGATGCTGGCCACCGACCAGTACGGGCGCTTCCTGCGGGGTCCCAGCGGCCTGCCGCAGTACATCACCCAAGACAACACTTTCGTGGAAGGTAACCTGGAGAACCCCGTCGCGCCGCCGGCGAACGTCCAGCGGATCGGCATCGCGTTCCTGGATGACATCTCCCACAACGCGGCACCGTTCGACTCGCGCGGCGCGGCGCTGACAGCCGACGAAAATGACGGCATCACTCCCACTACCGGCCGGCAGGACCCTGGCACCTACGACGACGAAATGCTCGACGCGCACTTCGTTGCCGGCGACGGCCGCGTCAACGAAAACATCGGACTCACCGCCGTCCACCAGGTCTTCCACTCGGAGCACAACCGACTGGTCACCTACATGGAAGACCTGCTGACGTCCTTGAATCTGGACCTGAACGAGTGGAAGCTTCCCAACGGCGAATGGAACGGGGAGCGTCTCTTCCAGGCTGCACGGTTCGTCACGGAGATGGAGTACCAGCACATCGTCTTCGAGGACTTCGCAAGGAAGATCCAACCGGGCATCAATCCGTTCAACGTCTTCACCCAGTCAGACACGGGTATCAACCCCGCGATCCACGCCGAATTCGCCCACGCGACCTACCGCTTCGGGCACTCGATGCTGACGGACACGGTGGACCGGACCACCAACAGCGGCGAAGACATCGGTCTCCCGCTGCTGGATGCTTTCCTGAATCCACCGGCATACTACGCCAACGGGGAAAGCACGATGACCCCGGACCAGGCCGCCGGCGCGATCGCCATGGGCATGACGGACCAGGTGGGCGCCGAACTCGATGAGTTCGTCACCGACACGCTGCGCAACAACGTCCTGGGCTTGCCCCTCGATCTGGCCTCACTCAATATCGCCCGCGGCCGGGACACCGGCGTTCCGTCGCTGAACAACTTCCGCAAGCAGCTCTATGAGCAGACGAGCGAGTCCTCCCTAAAGCCCTACAGCAGCTGGGTAGACTTCGGGCAGGCGCTGAAGCATCCGGACTCGGTGGTCAACTTCATGGCCGCTTACGGCACGCACCCCAGCATCACCGGGGCCACCACCATCGATGCCAAGCGCGCCGCCGCACAGAAGATCTTCGACATGAGCCCGGATCCCGCGGCGGAAACACCGACCGATGCCTACGACTTCGTCAACAGCAACGGCGAGTGGGCGAACAACGGTGCCGCTTCCAAGACCGGCCTGGACACGGTTGATCTTTGGGTGGGCGGCCTCGCCGAGGCGCAGAACCTCTTCGGCGGGCTGCTCGGTTCCACCTTCAACTACATCTTCGAACGCCAGATGACGGACCTACAGGACGGCGATCGGCTCTACTACCTGTCCCGTACCTCGGGCCTGAACCTGCGGACCCAGCTAGAAGGCAACTCCATGGCCGAGCTGGTGATGCGCAATACCGATGCCGCCGCCCTCAAGGCGGATGTCTTCGGTGTGGCGGACTGCGAATTCGAGATGAGCAACATCGTCACCAATGCAGGAAGCAACCACGTCGCCGATGATCCTGCCTCCGTCTGTGACGAATCCGCCCTGCTGATGCGCATGGCCGACGGCACCATCCGCTACCGCGTCTCCAACAGCGTGGACCGCCCGGGCCTGAACGCCCAGGCGACCTACAACGGCAAAGACGACGTCGACGGCGCCGACGGGATTGACCGGATCTGGGCTGGCGTCGACAACGACACCATCTGGGGCAACGGCGGCGATGACATCCTCGAAGGCAACGACGGCGCCGACACCATCCTCGGCGGTGCCGGCAACGACCGGATCACCGACTCCCACGGGGATGACGTGCTCAAGGGCGGGCCAGGCAACGACGCGATCGACGCCGGCCCCGGACTGGACATCATCATGTCCGGAGACGGCGATGACTTCTCCAACGGCGGACTCAACGGCAACACGACCTTCGCCGGTGAGGGCGACGACCTCATCATGGCCGGCGACGGCCCGGACACCGTGTTCGGCGGCGGCGGCGATGACTGGATGGAAGGCGGCAACTCCAATGACCTGCTCCAGGGCGACAGCGGCGCACCGTTCTTCGACGACATCAACAACCCCGGCCACGACGTCCTCATCGGCGACAGCGGCGAGGACGACTACGACGCCGAGGGCGGTGACGACATCATGGTCGCCGGCCCGGGTATCGAACGAAACCACGGCGTCTACGGCTTCGACTGGGTGACTCACGCCCGGTCCGTGGAGGCCGCCGATTCCGACATGCGGATGATCGTCGTGGAGGGCCCGAACGCCCTCAGGGACCGGTTCCTGCTGGTCGAGGCCCTCTCCGGCTGGGACAAGAACGACGTCCTGCGCGGTGATGACGTCGCTCCATCAGATCCCGACAACGAGGTCGGTGTAGCCGGCCTCAGCAATGTGCTCGATGCTGAGGGGATCAAGCGGATCACCGGCCTGGCCGACCTGCTGCCAGCAGGCGCCACCGAGTTCGGTGCTGGCAATATCATCATCGGCGGAGGCGGGAGCGACCAGATCTGGGGCAACGGCGCGGATGACATCATCGATGGCGACAAGTGGCTCAACGTCCGGCTGAGCGTCCGGGATGCTCAGGGTACGGAAATAAAGTCCGTCACCACCCTGAAGGACATCCAGGCCGACATCATGGCCGGCAAGATTGACCCGGGCAACGTTTTCATCGTGCAGGGAAATCCTCAACGGTGGGAAGCCCGGGGACGTCGACACCGCCAACTTCTCCGGCGCACGCGATGAATACGACATCACCACCGCCAACGGAGTCACTACTGTGGCCCATGTCCGCGGCAGCGGGGACGACGGCACCGACACCATCACCAACGTCGAGCGGCTCCGGTTCACCGACCAGACCGTTGACCTGACCGATACCACGGCACCTACGGTGACGGACCGCACTCCGGCGGCGAACGCCACCAACGTGGCCACCAACAGCAACATCACCGCTACCTTCAGCGAACCGGTCACCGGAGTCAACGCCAACACCTTCCGGGTCACCAACTCGGCCGGCACGGCAGTTAGCGCAGTTGTGACCTACAACGCGGCAACCCGCACGGCCACGCTCAACCCGAACGCCAACCTGCTGGACGACCGCACCTACACCGTGCAGTTGACCAACGGCATCCGGGACACATCGGGCAACACGCTCGCACCTACCACCTGGAACTTCACTACTACCGGACCAGCTCCGTCGGTGACCGGGCGCACCCCGGCGGCGAACGCCACCAACGTGGCGATCAACAGCAACATCACGGCCACCTTCAGCGAACCGGTCACCGGAGTCAACGCCAACACCTTCCGGGTCACCAACTCGGCCGGCACGGCAGTTAGCGCAGTTGTGACCTACAACGCGGCAACCCGGACGGCCACGCTCAACCCGAACGCCAACCTGCTGGCCGACCGCACCTACACCGTGCAGTTGACCAACGGCATCCGGGATCTGCAGGGCAATGCCCTGCCGGCAACCACCTGGAACTTCACCACTGCCGGAGCCGCTCCGTCGGTGACCGGACGCACCCCGGCGGCAAACGCCAGGAACGTGGCAACCAACAGCAACATCACCGCTACCTTCAGCGAACCGGTCACCGGAGTCAACGCCAACACCTTCCGGGTCACCAACTCGGCCGGCACGGCAGTTAGCGCAGTGGTGACCTACAACGCGGCAACCCGGACGGCCACGCTCAACCCGAACGCCAACCTGCTGGACGACCGCACCTACACCGTGCAGTTGACCAACGGCATCCGGGATCTGCAGGGCAACGCCCTACCGGCAACCACCTGGACGTTCACCACTGCCGGACCCGCTCCGTCCGTGACTGGGCGCACCCCGGCGGCAAACGCCAGGAACGTGGCAACCAACAGCAACATCACCGCCACGTTCAGCGAACCGGTCACCGGAGTCAACGCCAACACCTTCCGAGTCACCAACTCGGCCGGCACGGCAGTGACCGCAGTGGTGACCTACAACTCCACAACCCGGACGGCCACGCTCAACCCGAACGCCAACCTGCTGACCGACCGCACCTACACGGTGCAGTTGACCAGCGGCATCCGGGATCTGCAGGGTCAGGCCCTACCGGCCACCACGTGGAACTTCACCACCCAAGCCGGACCGGGCATCGCCGGACGGACCCCGGCGGTGAACGGCACCAACGTGGCCACCAACCGGGACCTGGCGGTGACCTTCAGCGAACCGGTCCGGGGCGTCAGCGCCAGCACAGTGACGCTGAAGACCTCCGCGGGCAAGCTGGTACCGGCAACCGTCAAGTACGACGCTGCGAAGCGCACGGCTACGGTAAAGCCCAAGGCGATCCTGGCGAGCAGCACCCGCTTCACGGTGAGCCTCACCAACGGGATCACGGACGTCAACGGCAACCGCCTGGCGGCCTCCAGCTGGAGCTTCAAGACGGAAAGCCGGCCCACGGTGTCCAAGCGGACGCATGCAGCCGGAGCCAAGTCGATCAACCGGAGCAGCAACGTCTCGGTGAAATTCAGTGAAGCAGTCTCCGGAGTCAGCCGCTCCAGCTTCAAGCTGGTCGACAGCAAGGGCAAGACTGTTTCGGCCAAGGTCAGCTACAACTCGCGCACCAAGACGGCGACCCTGAATCCGTCGAGCAAGTTGAAGGCTAACGCCACCTACAAGATCCGGCTCAGCAGCAGCATCAAGGATGCCTCCGGCAACCGGCTGTCAGCCACCAACTGGTCCTTCCGGACCGGACGGTAAATAACCGCCTCAACCAAGGAAGAGTCCAGGCCTCGGAGAAATCCGGGGCCTGGACTCTTTTCGTGCCGGGAACCGCTACCCACAGAGGCTCGCTAATTATTCGTCCCCAGCGTCAGTGCGCCGGAACGATCTCCACCGTGCTGGCGAGCCGGCGGTTCTTCAACACGGGCAGGAACTCGCGCACCTCGTCGATCCGGCGCCGGGTCACGTCAACGGTGACCACGCCGCGGGGTTCGTCGTCCAGGTAGGCCACCGGAATCCCCATCGGATCCAGGATCGCCGAATGACCCACGGTGTTCGTGCTCGAGGTCCCGGCCGCGGCCACCCAACAGGTATTCTCGATGGCGCGGGCACGCAGCAGCGTTTCCCAGTGCTCGATCTTGTGGTCGCCCTTGAACCAGGCGGCCGGCACGCACAGCAGGTCCGCGCCCTGCGAGGCCAGCGCCCGCGCCAGCTCGGGGAAGCGCAGGTCGTAGCAGGTGAGCACGCCGATGTTCAGCTCCCCCAGCTGCACGATCTTCAGGCCGCCGTCGCCGGGCTTGATCCGCTTGGATTCCTGATAGGAAAACGCGTCGTACAGGTGCAGCTTGCGGTAGGTGTCCACAATCCGGCCGGTGGAGTCCACGATCACCAGCGTGTTGTACGGCCGCTCCTCACCGCTGGATTCGTAGCCTCCGGCGATGATCGCGATGCCCACCTCGGCGGCGATGAAGGACAGCTGCTTCACGAACGTGGTCCAGTTGGCGTCCACGGCAGCGGCCAGATCGCCCTGCACATGCCGCACGGTGAACATCGATTCTTCCGGCAACACGATCAGTTGCGCGCCGTCGGCTTTGGCCTCTTCCGCAAGCGAGCGCACCTCGGCGAGGTTCTCCGACATGTCCCCGCTGGGGTTGAGCTGTCCGACGCTGATCTTCATGATGCGCTCCCGTCTTGCTGGCGGCGTGTTTCCTTCCAGCCTACCTAAGGTCAACTCCATCGGCGCAGGTGGGAACGTTGCATTCAGGGGACGACGGCGTACGGCCCGCTTGGGCGGAGTGGCCGCCACGTGGAGTCACGCCAGTACGACGGCGATGCGTCGGCTTGCGCTGATGGCCTTGCCTCAGCGGGCCTCACCGGCGCAGCGCAGGATGGCCTCCACACTCCGGTCCGCGTCCGCTTCAGTGGTGGACCAGTTGCTGACGCTGATCCGCATGGCTGCCTGACCATGCCAGGTAGTGCCGGAGAGCCAGAGCGTCCCCTCCTCCTGAACCCGGTGCACTACCTCGCGGGTGAACTCGTCTGGGTCGGAGCCGTCCACCGGCGTGAACCGGACCAGCACCTGGTTGAGCACCACGTCGTTGAGGATCTGCACGCCGTCGGCTCCGGCCAGTTGTCCGGCCATCCGCGAGGCCAGCGAGCAGCAGCGCCCCACGAGGTCCGCCACCCCGTCGCGGCCGAGGGTCCGCAGCGCGGCGTAGGCCGGGAAGCCACGTGCGCGCCGGGAAAACTCCGGCACCCAGGCCACCTCGTCCCGCTCCTGCCCGTACTCCAAATAGGCGGCATGCGGCGGGGACATGGTCCGCTGATGCACATCGGAGTCGCGGACAATAGTTACTCCGGAGTCGTAGGGTACGTTGAGCCACTTGTGCGCGTCCGTGGCCCAGGAATCCGCCAACTCCACGCCGTCCAGCAGGTGCCGGAGCTCTGGGCTCGCAGCAGCCCACAGCCCGAAGGCGCCGTCCACGTGCACCCAGGCGCCGTCCCGTCGTCGTACGCGTTCCACCGCCGCCCGGAGTGGATCAAAGGAGCCGGTGTTCACGTTGCCGGCCTGCAGGTTCACGATCAGCGGCAGCCCCTCGGGGATTCGTTCCAACACTGCGTCGAGTGATTCCAGCGTGATCCGGCCCTGCTCGTCCGTATCCACCAGGTGAATGCGGCGGCGTCCCAGGCCCAGATACTGCAAGGCCGACAACACGGTGCTGTGGGCTTCTTCTCCCACAACGACGGCGATCTCCGGTGCGCCGAAGAGACCGTCGCTGACTACGTCCCAGCCTGCACGTTCCAGCACCGCCGTCCGCGCCGCAGCCAGGCAGGTGAAGTGGGCCATCTGGCAGCCGGTGACCAGCCCGAAGCCGCAGTCCGGCGGCAGGCCGAACAGGTCCAGCAGCCACTGGCCCACTGCCTCTTCCACCACCGACGCGGCCGGGCCTGCCACATACAGTCCGGCGTTCTGGTCCCACGTGGCCGTCAGCCAGTCGGCGGCAAGGGCCGCGGGCTGGGCACCGCCGATCACGAAGCCGAAATAGCGAGGGCCGGCCATCGCCACGGCAGCCCGGCCGCCGACGTCGGCCAAATGTTCAATGACCTTCCGCGGGTCCTCGCCCCGCTGCGGCAGTTCTCCCACCAGCTCCCGGCGCAACTCCGCTACGTCCATTCCCGTTTTGACCGGGCGTTCCGGCAGCGAACGCAGATAGTCCGCAGCAAGTTCGGCCGTGCGGTGGAGCAGTTCGTCGTCCCCCATGACGAGCATGCTACGCCCGCGGGCCACGCATGCGACAGTGTCACAACGGTGTGGTGGGTTAACGGGGGAAGGCCCCGCCGTCGTTGGCGGGGCCTTCCCTTGTAAAGAATGTCCGGCGGTGACCTACTCTCCCACACCCTCCCGAGTGCAGTACCATCGGCGCTGTGGGCCTTAGCTTCCGGGTTCGGAATGGGACCGGGCGTTTCCCCCACGCTATGACCGCCGTAACCCTTCGTGCACGCCCTCAACCCTGGTGGGGGTGTTGGCGGCAAATCTGTGGTTACAAGCTTGTTGCTTGGAACTTGTATTCAATTGTTTTGTTCCCGGCTGACAACAGGGTTGTTGTCTGGGAACCACATAGCGGACGCGTAGCATGTTTTGATCACCCACCCCCGAGGGGGTGGTGTGGTGTAAGTTGTCGGACTATTAGTACCGGTCAGCTCCACGAGTCTTTCGTCCTCGCTTCCACATCCGGCCTATCAACCCAGTGGTCTGGCTGGGGTCCTCTCCCCCCGAGGGGGATGGAAATCTCATCTTGAAGCCGGCTTCCCGCTTAGATGCTTTCAGCGGTTATCCAATCCGAACGTAGCTAATCAGCGGTGCACTTGGCAGTACAACTGACACACCAGAGGTTCGTCCGTCCCGGTCCTCTCGTACTAAGGACAGACCTTCTCAAATTTCCTGCGCGCGCAGCGGATAGGGACCGAACTGTCTCACGACGTTCTAAACCCAGCTCGCGTACCGCTTTAATGGGCGAACAGCCCAACCCTTGGGACCTACTCCAGCCCCAGGATGCGACGAGCCGACATCGAGGTGCCAAACCATGCCGTCGATATGGACTCTTGGGCAAGATCAGCCTGTTATCCCCGAGGTACCTTTTATCCGTTGAGCGACGGCCATTCCACAATGTGCCGCCGGATCACTAGTCCCGACTTTCGTCCCTGCTCGAGCTGTCGCTCTCACAGTCAAGCTCCCTTGTGCACTTACACTCGCCACCTGATTGCCAACCAGGCTGAGGGAACCTTTGGGCGCCTCCGTTACTTTTTAGGAGGCAACCGCCCCAGTTAAACTACCCATCAGGCACTGTCCCTGACCCGGATTACGGGCCGAAGTTAGATGTCCAGAGTGACCAGAGTGGTATTTCAACGATGACTCCACCCGGACTGGCGTCCGGGCTTCACAGTCTCCCACCTATCCTACACAAGCCACACCGAACACCAATACCAAACTATAGTAAAGGTCTCGGGGTCTTTCCGTCCTGCTGCGCGTAACGAGCATCTTTACTCGTAGTGCAATTTCGCCGAGTTTATGGTTGAGACAGCGGGGAAGTCGTTACTCCATTCGTGCAGGTCGGAACTTACCCGACAAGGAATTTCGCTACCTTAGGATGGTTATAGTTACCACCGCCGTTTACTGGGGCTTAAATTCTCCGCTTCGCCCCCAAAGGGGCTAACAGGTCCTCTTAACCTTCCAGCACCGGGCAGGAGTCAGTCCGTATACATCGTCTTGCGACTTCGCACGGACCTGTGTTTTTAGTAAACAGTCGCTTCCCCCTGGTCTCTGCGGCCCTTACCCGCTCCAAGACGCTAGGCCTTGTCACGGTCCGGGCCCCCCTTCTCCCGAAGTTACGGGGGCATTTTGCCGAGTTCCTTAACCATAATTCTCTCGATCGCCTTGGTATTCTCTACCTGATCACCTGTGTCGGTTTGGGGTACGGGCGGCTAAAACCTCGCGTCGATGCTTTTCTCGGCAGCATAGGATCACCGAATCCCCCCATACGGGGGTCCCGTCAGGTCTCAGGCTTCACGAACGGCGGATTTGCCAACCGTTCACCCTACATCCTTGGACCGGGACTACCATCGCCCGGCTCGGCTACCTTCCTGCGTCACACCTGTTAATACGCTTACCTCCCCGGATCGGGTCCCGCGCGCCCCGCCCATACTGGCCCCGAAGGGCACGGATGAACGGTTTGGGCGGTTAGCATCACCGGATTGGCATGGGCGGTTTTTCGCCGGTACGGGAATATCAACCCGTTGTCCATCGACTACGCCTGTCGGCCTCGCCTTAGGTCCCGACTTACCCAGGGCAGATTAGCTTGACCCTGGAACCCTTGATCATTCGGCGGACGGGTTTCCCACCCGTCTTTCGCTACTCATGCCTGCATTCTCACTCGTGTAGGCTCCACCACTGGCTTCCGCCGCAGCTTCACTGCCCACACGACGCTCCCCTACCCACCAGCGCTCCTGAACCACGAAGGCTTGGATAATACGCTGATGCCACAACTTCGGCGGTGTACTTGAGCCCCGCTACATTGTCGGCGCGGAATCACTTGACCAGTGAGCTATTACGCACTCTTTCAAGGGTGGCTGCTTCTAAGCCAACCTCCTGGTTGTCTGGGCAACTCCACATCCTTTCCCACTTAGCACACGCTTAGGGGCCTTAGTTGGTGGTCTGGGCTGTTTCCCTCTCGACTATGAAGCTTATCCCCCACAGTCTCACTGCTGCGCTCTCACTTGCCGGCATTCGGAGTTTGGCTGACGTCAGTAACCTTGTAGGGCCCATCGGCCATCCAGTAGCTCTACCTCCGGCAAGAAACACGCAACGCTGCACCTAAATGCATTTCGGGGAGAACCAGCTATCACGGAGTTTGATTGGCCTTTCACCCCTACCCACAGCTCATCCCCTCCATTTTCAACTGAAGTGGGTTCGGTCCTCCACGCGCTCTTACACGCGCTTCAACCTGGCCATGGGTAGATCACTCCGCTTCGGGTCTAGATCACGCCACTGCAACGCCCTGTTCAGACTCGCTTTCGCTACGGCTTCCCCACACGGGTTAACCTCGCGACGTAACACTAACTCGCAGGCTCATTCTTCAAAAGGCACGCCGTCACAGCTACAAGGCTGCTCCGACGGATTGTAAGCACACGGTTTCAGGTACTGTTTCACTCCCCTCCCGGGGTACTTTTCACCTTTCCCTCACGGTACTTGTCCGCTATCGGTCATCAGGTAGTATTCAGGCTTACCAGGTGGTCCTGGCAGATTCGCACGGGATTTCTCGGGCCCCGTGCTACTTGGGATACTCTCCAAGCGGCGTCACGCATTACGGTTACAGGGCTTACACCTTCTCCGGCCGGCCTTTCAAGACCGTTCACCTATACGCACGCACTCACTTTCGCTGTCCGGCAGAACAGCAGCGGAAAGTCCCGCAACCCCGGCCATGCAACGCCCGCCGGCTATCACACATGGACCGGTTTGGCCTCTTCCGCGTTCGCTCGCCACTACTAACGGAATCACTGTTGTTTTCTCTTCCTGCGGGTACTGAGATGTTTCACTTCCCCGCGTTCCCTCCACGCACCCTATGTGTTCAGGTACGGGTCACCCGGTCACTCGCGCGCCGGGCGGGGTTTCCCCATTCGGACATCCTGGGATCACCGTTCGGTTATCAACTCCCCCAGGCTTATCGCAGATTCCCACGTCCTTCTTCGGCTCCTGATGCCAAGGCATCCACCGTGTGCTCTTAAAAACTTGACCACAAAGATCAAATAAAGCTTCTCGAGAGAACCGTGGAACAACCCCGCCCCCAAAAGGGCGAAGCCAAACCAGGTTCATCAAAAAAATTGCTTTAAGATGCTCGCGTCCACTATGTAGTTCTCAAACAACAACCCCGTCACCCCCGCCGGCACCACACCAAAGTGCAATGCCTCGAAGGATGCGGGAACAAGAGGAAACCAACTTCGTCCCCCTCTCGCATCGCTGCAAGATAAGGTCCTGTTGCCTCAGGACCCAACAGTGTGCCAAAAGATGCCCCCCACGTTTCCCCCCACACGTTCCAGGCACCCCCCAAAGAGGGCACCGTACTGGCATGCGGGAAACCGCGAAACAAGCACCGAATCCGTTGATATTCCACCCATGAGCACCCGCCGGACAACTTTCGTGTCCGCAACGGGCTTGCCCTGCAAACCACCCAACCCGCACTGTGGCGGACCAGGAACGGTTCGAGGAAGCTCCTTAGAAAGGAGGTGATCCAGCCGCACCTTCCGGTACGGCTACCTTGTTACGACTTAGTCCCAATCGCCGGTCCCACCTTCGACGGCTCCCTCCCACAAGGGGTTAGGCCACCGGCTTCGGGTGTTACCAACTTTCGTGACTTGACGGGCGGTGTGTACAAGGCCCGGGAACGTATTCACCGCAGCGTTGCTGATCTGCGATTACTAGCGACTCCGACTTCATGGGGTCGAGTTGCAGACCCCAATCCGAACTGAGACCGGCTTTTTGGGATTAGCTCCACCTCACAGTATCGCAACCCATTGTACCGGCCATTGTAGCATGCGTGAAGCCCAAGACATAAGGGGCATGATGATTTGACGTCGTCCCCACCTTCCTCCGAGTTGACCCCGGCAGTCTCCCATGAGTCCCCGCCATTACGCGCTGGCAACATGGAACGAGGGTTGCGCTCGTTGCGGGACTTAACCCAACATCTCACGACACGAGCTGACGACAACCATGCACCACCTGTGAACCGGCCCCGAAGGGAAGGACTGTTTCCAGCCCGGTCCGGCCCATGTCAAGCCTTGGTAAGGTTCTTCGCGTTGCATCGAATTAATCCGCATGCTCCGCCGCTTGTGCGGGCCCCCGTCAATTCCTTTGAGTTTTAGCCTTGCGGCCGTACTCCCCAGGCGGGGCACTTAATGCGTTAGCTACGGCGCGGAAAACGTGGAATGTCCCCCACACCTAGTGCCCAACGTTTACGGCATGGACTACCAGGGTATCTAATCCTGTTCGCTCCCCATGCTTTCGCTCCTCAGCGTCAGTTACAGCCCAGAGACCTGCCTTCGCCATCGGTGTTCCTCCTGATATCTGCGCATTTCACCGCTACACCAGGAATTCCAGTCTCCCCTACTGCACTCTAGTCTGCCCGTACCCACTGCAGACCCGGGGTTGAGCCCCGGGCTTTCACAGCAGACGCGACAAACCGCCTACGAGCTCTTTACGCCCAATAATTCCGGACAACGCTTGCGCCCTACGTATTACCGCGGCTGCTGGCACGTAGTTAGCCGGCGCTTCTTCTGCAGGTACCGTCACTTTCGCTTCTTCCCTGCTGAAAGAGGTTTACAACCCGAAGGCATTCATCCCTCACGCGGCGTCGCTGCATCAGGCTTGCGCCCATTGTGCAATATTCCCCACTGCTGCCTCCCGTAGGAGTCTGGGCCGTGTCTCAGTCCCAGTGTGGCCGGTCACCCTCTCAGGCCGGCTACCCGTCGTCGCCTTGGTAGGCCATTACCCCACCAACAAGCTGATAGGCCGCGAGTCCATCCAAGACCAAAAAATCTTTCCACCCACCACCATGCGGTGACAGGTCATATCCGGTATTAGACCCGGTTTCCCAGGCTTATCCCAGAGTCAAGGGCAGGTTACTCACGTGTTACTCACCCGTTCGCCACTAATCCCCGGTGCAAGCACCGGATCATCGTTCGACTTGCATGTGTTAAGCACGCCGCCAGCGTTCGTCCTGAGCCAGGATCAAACTCTCCGTTAATGTTTCAAACAGACACAGCACCAATAGCCGGGAAAACGACCAAAGACACTGCACTAAATTCAAACCAGGCTGATAAAACCGCGACACACCACAGGGGCGGCACGCCACGGCACTTCAACCAATAAATAATTGGTATCAACAAACTTGGCACACTATTGAGTTCTCAAACAACAGGAGCACCCGGCACCAAGACGACCCTCACAGGCCCTCCATCGCTCCGGAGCAACTTTTCTAACTTACCCGGTTCCCGCGACCTTTGCAAATCGCCGTTCCCGGCGGATTCAGGTCCGAATCCCGGCCCCCACAACCACCAGCAGACGCGTAAAACGCACCAGAACCTGGCAATATTTTCAAGGGGGTTTGGCCGCTGTTTTCTCTGCTTCAGCAGCAGCGACTCAGAAAACAATACACCCCTCCCGGCCTCCCCGCAAATCGCCCCCACCACCGGCCCAAACACCCCTCAAACCAGCCGCCCGCAGGTCCAAAAACCCCGAAACCACGCCAATCCTTCGCCCCCAACACCACCTCGCTCCACCACCAGGACAGCAGTCCCGACCCCACACACCGCACTGTGCAGCAGCTCACAAGGCCCTCCGCAATAACGGCGGTCTCGTTCTCGAGCCGGCGTTGCTGACCCCGAGGTAGCGGACTTGCCCCCGCGGTACCGGCAGCCGGTAGCCGTGCCGGCAACGTTTCCCGGGGCGGGACCACTCACATCCCTTCGGGCAACCGGCCCTCCGCAGGCTGCGCATCTGCCTGTACGAGCTTCATTGACACGAGCTGCGTAAAGCCGACGCGGCGGGCAAGGCGCACGCTCCGACGTTTGTACACCGTGAAACCGAGCTTGGCGTAGAGGCCGAGGGCTGCTGCGTTGGTGTCTTTGATGTCTTCGAGCACGTACTCGCTATACCCGGGAAGCGCCAGCAGGTGCTGCAACAACGCGGTGGCAACACCGCGCCCCTGATAGGCCGGCTCGGTGGCGACGAACCCGATCTCGGCGAGCCCGGGCCGTGCGGCGTCGGAGGCGGCCATGAACCATTTGCGGATCACCACATAGCCGAGCAGCCCGCGCATCAACCCGAGGTGCCGCCGAATCTCCCGCCATTGCGGCGCGAACAGCGTCTGGTCACCCTCGGTGAGCGATGCGAGGCCGGCGGGCTCCCCGTCCACCAAGGCGATGTAGAACCGTTCGAGCAACAGCATGTGCTCGAACGCGTCGGCCAACTTGCCGGAATCGCGTGAGAACGCGACGAAGTCCGCCGCGAAGCTACGCACATAGACCTCGGTGATGCGGCGGCGGTACTCCTCGCCGAGCACGTCTCCCCGCTCGACCACGACCATCGTCCCGCCCATCCGTCCACCCCGCGTATCAGGCACCAAAGATGGGTCCGACCATACACCGAGGCCACCCGTCCCGGAATCGGCCGTCCGGCAGAGCAGCCGCCCCGACGGCAAAGGGCGCGGACATCGCTGTCCGCGCCCTTCGTCCGACGGTCGCTGCGCCACCCATTACGGCAGGCGCCAGGGGAGCCAAGCCGCGCACCGCCGTCGTTGTCTGCTGTGCTTTACTCCGAGATCAGGTCGCGGATCACGATGGTCTGGTCGCGGTCCGGGCCGACGCCGATGGCGGAGAACCGGGTGCCGGACATCTTCTCCAGCGCCAGCACGTAGTTGCGCGCGTTGGTCGGCAGGTCCTCCAGCGTCTTGGCGCCGGTGATGTCCTCGGTCCACCCGTCGAAGTACTCGAAGATGGGCTTGGCGTGGTGGAACTCGGTCTGGGTCATCGGCATTTCGTCGTGCCGGACCCCGTCCACGTCGTAAGCCACGCAGACCGGGATCTGCTCGATGCCGGTGAGCACGTCAAGCTTGGTCACGAAGTAGTCGGTGAATCCGTTGACCCGGGAGGCATGGCGGGCCAGCACGGCGTCGTACCAGCCGCAGCGGCGCGGCCGGCCGGTATTCACGCCGAACTCGCCGCCCTTCTTCTGCAGGTATTCGCCCATGTCGTCGAACAGTTCGGTGGGGAACGGGCCGGCGCCCACGCGGGTGGTGTAGGCCTTGATGATGCCCACGGCGCGGTTGATCCGGGTGGGGCCGATGCCCGAGCCCACGGACGCGCCGCCGGCGGTCGGGTTGGAGGAGGTGACGAACGGGTAGGTGCCGTGGTCCACGTCCAGGAAGGTGGCCTGGCCGCCCTCCATCAGCACTACCTTGCCCTCGTCCAGCGCCTGGTTCAGCACGAACGTGGAGTCGATGACCATGGGGCGCAGCCGCTCGGCGAAGGACAGGAAGTACTCCACCACTTCCTCCACGTGGACGTCGCGGCGGTTGTAGACCTTGACCAGCAGTTCGTTCTTCTGCCGGAGCGAGCCTTCGACTTTCTGGCGCAGGATCGATTCATCGAACACGTCCTGCACGCGGATGCCCAGCCGGGCCACCTTGTCCATGTAGGCCGGGCCGATGCCGCGGCCGGTGGTGCCGATGGCCCGCTTGCCCAGGAAGCGCTCGGTGACCTTGTCCATGGTCTGGTGGAACGGGGCCACCAGGTGGGCGTTGGCGGAGACCCGCAGCCGCGAGGTGTCGGCGCCGCGGGCTTCGAGTCCGTCGATCTCCTCGAAGAGGGCTTCCAGGTTGACCACGCAGCCGTTGCCGATAATCGGGGTGGCGTTGGGGGACAGGATGCCGGCCGGCAGCAGCTTCAGCTCGTACTTCTCCCCGCCGACGACGACGGTGTGGCCCGCGTTGTTGCCGCCGTTCGGCTTGACCACGTAATCCACGCGGCCGCCAAGCAGGTCGGTTGCCTTGCCTTTTCCTTCGTCGCCCCACTGAGCTCCGACGATCACAATTGCTGGCATGGGATCCTCCCCCATTCGATGCGGCGGAAGCCCCGGACAGTCTGTACAAGAAGGAGCCGCTGCCGCGCATGAGAACGCCCCTCACTCCACGCGGAGTATCTGGGGCTCTTACCCACCAAGTTTAGCCGATGCGCCTGTGCGGCCCGGAATCGGTGCCCGGCGGGGTGTGGGCAGCTGGACCTTTGGCCTTGGGATGCCGGGAAATCGTTGCCCGGAGTCGCGGCGACGCTGCTCCCCGCTGCGCAGCTGCGGCGTGCTGTCGGCCCGCCGCCATCGAGTGGTGAAAAGTGGCTGCAAATCCCGTGCTTTCGCAGCCACTTTTCTCCACTCGATTGGCTTGGCGGACACCGCGCTGCACCGAACACGACGGCGGGCCCGAAGGACGACGGCGGTGGGCCGCCGGGGCTGCAGCTTTCAGGCCGCCCCACTCTGGCCTGCGGCCGCATGGCGGGGTAGCCTGCCGAACATGGCGGTCTCTCAACCGGTGGCCCGGATCGGCATTTCCGGCTGGCGGTATCCCCGCTGGCGGGGCACCTTCTACCCCAAGGGCCTTCCGCAGCGCCGCGAACTGGAGTACGCCTCCGGCCGGCTGAACACGGTGGAAATCAACGGCACCTTCTACTCGCTCCAGCGGCCTTCCAGCTTCCGCCGATGGCACGAGGAAACTCCGCCGGGCTTCGTCTTCTCGGTCAAGGGCGGGCGCTACATCACACACCTCAAGGGGCTGAAGGACGTCCGAGAGGCGTTGGCCAACTTCTATGCCAGCGGCGTGCTGGGGCTCGGCGGCAAACTCGGCCCGTTCCTCTGGCAGCTGCCCGAACGCGCCACCTACGACGCCGGAGTGATGGAGAAGTTCCTGGCGCAGCTGCCCCGGAACACGCAGGCGGCCGCGGCGCTGGCCGCCGAACACACGGACTTGATGACGGACCGGACCTGGATTCCCGACGACGGCGCCGACCGTCCGCTGCGCCACGCCGTCGAAATCCGCAGCACCACGTTCATCACTGAGGAGTTCTACGACCAACTGCGCCGGCACAACGCAGCCCTGGTGCTCGCGGACAGCGCCGGAAAGTGGCCGATGCTGCATGAGATCACCGCGGACTTCATTTACGTGAGGCTGCACGGCAAGGACGAACTCTATGCCGGCGGCTATCCGGACTCGGATCTGGACCGGCTGGCGACGGCGGTCAGCGGCTGGCTCTCCGGCTCCGGTTGTCCTGACGGCGCGGGCCGGGACGCGTACCTGTACTTCGACAACGACGCCAAAGTCCACGCGCCGTTCAACGCGATGGGACTGGCAGAACGGCTGGGCCTGGCCGGCCCCTGACGGCAGGCGGCTACTGGCCGAACGGCTGGGGCTGCCCGCCGGCCCGTGACGGTAGGCGACGCACCGCCGTCGTTATGGGCCGCCCTCGGACCTACAGCTGGCCGCCCGAGGCCTCTAAGTAGCAGGTTCCGCAGAGCGACTCGTACCAGACGTCCTCGCCGTCGATGGCCACCTGCTCGCCGTCGAAAACAATCTCCCCGCCCACCCGGCGGGTGTTGAACACGGCTTTGCGGCCGCAGCGGCAGATGGTCTTCAGCTCCTCGAGGGTGTGGGCGATTTCCAGCAGCCGGCGGGCGCCGGGGAAGGCCTGGGTGCGGAAGTCGGTCCGGATGCCGTAGGCCAGCACCGGAACGTTGTCCATCACCGCGATCCGGAACAGGTCGTCCACTTGCGCCGGCTCCAGGAACTGGGCCTCGTCCACCAGCAGGCATGCCACCGGCTGGACGTCCACGTGCTCCAGCAGGGCATCCGGATCTTCGCCGGCGGCCAGCCGGCCGAAGTGTTCGCGCACCGATTCGCCGGGCGGGATCATGAAGTCGACGTCCCGGGCCATGCCCAGCCGGGAGACGATCTTGCTGTCCCCCTTGGTGTCCAGGTTCGGCTTGGCCAGCAGCACGCGCTGCCCGCGCTCCTCATAGTTGAACGCAACCTGGAGCAGTCCGGTGGATTTGCCGGAGTTCATTGCCCCGTAGCGGAAGTAGAGCTTGGCCAACACAGTCCTTTCAAGCGGTCCCAGCAGTCGATTCTACTGAGCTTGGGCCCGGTGGACGGCAGCGCCGGATCAGGGCGCGGCTTCCGCGAAACGTTTGAAACCGGCCAGCTGGCCGGCGTCCGCCTCGGCCATCGCGGCCCGGATCTGGTCCGCCATGTCCGCCAGTTCCTCACTGATGACGACGTCGGCCGTGAGCGTCAGGCGGGTGGCGCCGCCATCGCCGTCGAGCTCGTAGCGGTAGTACGCCTGCACGTCCCCCTGCGACGAGGCAATGGTGATGCTGCGTCCGACGTCGAGTTGGCTCACCGTGCAGCTGCGGTCATGGCCCTGGGAGTGGAAGTCGATGGTCTGGCCAGCGACCAAGGGGCCTTCGGCGTGCATCTCGCTCACCCCGGGCATCCACGCCGGCGCGGCAGCCCAGTCGGTCAACAGCGCCCACGCCCGTGCCGGCGGAACGTAGACCTGCTCGGTGACCGTGAACGCGGTGTTGGCACCCATACCTGCATCATCCCTTCCCAGCCGCTGCGGCGAAAGGCCCGGACGGTCGTTGGCTGGCTTACTGGTCGGAGGCTGGACCGGTCGCCGGCCCTGGCTTGCTCGCCGAGGACTGGACCGGTCGCCGGCTTTGGCTTGCGAAACCACCTACGCCACTGGACTGGCAACCTCTGGGTTGCGTATCATGAAGGGATGGACGCAGTTTTCCAGGCCCTCGGTCATCCGACGCGGCGGATCCTGCTGGAGGAGCTGGCCGCGGCCAACGACCAGACGCTGTTCCAGCTGACCGTGGGTTTGATCAACAAGCACCAGCTGGCGATCTCCCGCCAGGCCGTCACCAAGCATCTGGCCATTCTGCGCGAGGCCGGATTAATATCCTCCAGCACCCGGGGGCGCACCACCGTGCACCATCTGGACCCTGCGCCGCTGGCCGCCGCGCGGGAATGGCTCACGCGTTTCCAACAGTCCACCACCACGAAGGAAGAACCATGATTATCACCACCGCAAGCATCTTCGTCGACGACCAACAGAAGGCGCTCGAGTTCTACACCACCAAACTGGGCTTCCAGCTGAAGAATGACGTGCCGCTCGGCGCGGACCGGTGGCTGACGGTTGTTTCGCCGGAGGCACCCAACGGAGTGGAGTTGCTGCTGGAACCGTCCGGCCATCCGGCGGTGAAGCCCTTCAAGGAAGCCCTGGTGGCCGATGGCATCCCCTTCAACAGCTTTGGCGTGGAGGATGTGCACGCCGAGTACGAGCGCCTCACCGCACTGGGCGTGGAGTTCATCCAGAAGCCCGCCGACATGGGACCGGTCATCACCGCCGTCCTCGACGACACCTGCGGCAACCTGATTCAGATCGCCAGCACGAAGGCCTAGCCGCAACGGCCGGGCCGGGTGATGTTGGGCGCCTCGCGGCGTGCGCGGCTACTCGGGGCCCCTGCGTTGCTCGTTGCGGTACGCGCCGCGGTTACTCGAGCACGCGCTGCCGCACCAGCGCGGAAAGCTCCTCTGCCCGGCGCACCACCCGGTCCGCCTTTTGCGTATGTTCCCGGAGTGATTCCTGCAGAGACTCCTCCGCCATCGACGCCAAGTTGGCCTCCACGGTAATGCGCGCGGTGGCCGCGGCGGCGCGGGCCGCCTCGGCCGCCACAGCGATGTCGCTGAGCAGGTCGGCTTTACAGACATCCAGCAGCTCCTCGCCCAGACGCACGACGGCGGTGGAAAGGTCCAGCTGCGCCCTCGCCGGAAGCGTCGCTTCGACCAGCGCCTCGCGGATCGCCGCGCTGCGCTTGGCCCGCTCCTGCTCGGATCCGGACGGAAGCTTGTAGCAGTCGACCACCCGCTGGAACTTCTCTTCGTCGGATTCAGCCTCCTGCAGTGCGGTCCGCATCAGCTCGTCCGCCTCGGCCAGAATGGTTTCGAAGTCCGTTTCCGGCGTTCCAGACGTTCCATCTTCGGATTCGGATGTTGAACCGCCGCCGCTGCTTGTTTCCGCCGGTTTGGAGAAGTTCGCGACCATCCCGATCAGCGCCGCGGCCTGTGCTGCATGGATCGCCCCGACCGCGCCCGCACCCGGCGTCGGATCATTCGACCCGAGGCGGCGGAGATACTGCTCGATGGTCTCGGATCTGCTCACGCTTCGGCTCCGTTGAATGCTGCGGCGGGTGCGTCATTGGATGCGGGTTCCATCTCGCCATCATGCCCAACAACGCATCGCCGCGAAAGGGCCAGACAGTGCCGGGCAGCGGTCTTTGCGTGCTGTTTCAGTGGTAGATTCCCCGCATGGACTGGGCCGCGGACAAGGTTCCCGTTGTACGGATGTTCCCGGATTATGCAGACACGGTGCTGTGGTTTGACGGGCCGGTCGACTACGCGGAGTGTGGCCTCAGCGAGCGGCTGATTCGGGATCTCAGGCGCTGGGAACAGGGCTACTACGATGCCCTCGACGATTTGGAATGGCGGACCCCGGAACTGGCTGCCCGGTTCACCAAGGACGGTACCCGGCTGGCGCAGCAGGTCGCCCGGGAGCTGGGCGCAGGCTTCGAGGTGGAGTTCCGGTCCTATGAGAACGGCGCAGGCGTTCGCCGGTTCAGAGGCAAGGGCCCCGGTTCTCCGGAAGCAACCGCCGCCTTCGGCCAGCGGGCCGCGGACATACGCGATGATCGGGAACAACTGGCCCGGTTGAAGGCCGAGGACGAGGCCTCCGGCGCGGGCGACTGGTTCGCCTACGCGCCGGAGTCCGGAGCAGTCTTCCGCCCGCGATCCCAGGGAGACGTCGGCGGCCACCGGGAATCATGTGATCCCCCAGACCGGGACGAAGAATAGACGGCGTGTGCCTGCCGCCGCTGAAGCAGCCGGCAAGCCAGAAGAATCCATGGGTTTGAAAACGGGAGCTGGCTCGAGGCCAACTCCCGTTTTCTTATCAACCGATTTACACGTCAGGCGCCTTCGATGGCCGCCTTGGCCTTCGGGTCGGAGTCGGCCAGGAACTTGCCGATCCGGTCCACTTCTTCGCCCTCGCCGATGGCACCGGCGGCCCGGCCCAGGGCGTAGAGAGCGCGCAGGAAACCGCGGTTCGGTTCGTGCTCCCACGGGATCGGTCCGGCACCGCGCCAACCGGCCCGACGCAGCGAGTCCAGGCCGCGGTGGTAGCCCACCCGGGCGAAGGCATAGGACTCGACGGTCCGGCCCTCGGCGTAGGCTTCATCGGCCAGGATCGCCCACACCAGCGAGGAGGTCGGGAACTTCGCGGCCAGATCCACCGCTTCGTCGCCGGCGTCCAGACGGGCCAGGACGTCCGTCTCTTCCGGCAGGTAGGTCGGCTCGGGGCCCAGCAGGTTGGTGCGGAAGGGCTCGGTCATCTACTTCACCGACTTTCCGGCAGAGCCCAGACGCTGGGCTGCTTCCACCACGCGGGCTGCCATGGACTTCTCGGCGGCCGCGCCCCAGACACGCGGGTCGTAGGCCTTCTTGTTGCCCACCTCGCCGTCGACCTTCAGTACGCCGTCGTAATTGGCGAACATGTGGCCGGCCACCGGACGGGTGAAGGCGTACTGGGTGTCCGTGTCCACGTTCATCTTGATCACGCCGTAGGACACGGCGTCGGCGATCTCCTGCTCGGACGAGCCTGAGCCGCCGTGGAAGACCAGATCGAACGGGTTCGCCTTGCCGATTTTCGCGCCGACCTCGGCCTGGATCTGCTTGAGCAGTTCGGGGCGCAGCTTCACGCCGCCGGGCTTGTAGACGCCGTGCACGTTGCCGAAGGTCAGCGCGGTGATGTAGCGGCCCTTCTCCCCGGCGCCAAGCGCCTCGATGGTCTTCAGCCCGTCGTCCACGGTGGTGTAGAGCTTCTCGTTGATCTCGTTTTCGACGCCGTCTTCCTCGCCGCCCACGGTGCCGATCTCCACTTCCAGGATGATCTTGGCCGCGGCGGTGCGGGCCAGCAGGTCCTCGGCCACCTTCAGGTTTTCTTCGAGCGTCTCGGCCGAGCCGTCCCACATGTGCGACTGGAAGATCGGGTCTTCGCCGCGCTTCACGGCCGCCTCGGACTCCGCCAGCAGCGGCAGCACAAAGCTGTCCAGCTTGTCCTTGGGACAGTGGTCGGTGTGCAGCGCCACGTTGACCGGGTACTTCTTGGCCACCTCGCGGGCGAACGCGGCGAAGCCCAGCGAGCCGGCCACCATGTCCTTGACGCCGGAGCCGGACCAGTACGCGGCACCGCCGGTGGAAACCTGGATGATGCCGTCGGATCCGGCATCGGCAAAGCCCTGCAGGGCTGCGTTGAGGGTCTGCGAGGAGGTGACGTTGATCGCCGGGTAGGCGAAGCCGCCCGCTTTGGCGCGGTCAATCATGTCGGCATAGATCTCAGGGGTTGCAACGGGCATGCTGACTCCTTGGCTAGCGATACGGATTCGAAGGCGTTGCCTCTGGGCCCATCCTATCGAGTCGCGCCCTGGGAGCGGCTTCGAGTCCGTCCGCTCCGCAGGTTCGAGTCACCCCGGGGCTGCCGCCGTAGCCGGATCCGGGCGGGCGTCTGTGAAGCCGGGTTACATCCGCGGACCCGCTTTTCACTTGTCGGGCGCAGCGACGTACGCCGCCGTGGCAGCCGCCGTCGCCGTCCACCCTCGCAGCCGCCGTCCCCCTCCGCCGTCGCACTGCGGCCCCGGAGTCCCGGTAGCACCGACGCACGGCACTCCCCGCGGCGTGGCCCGGCGTGGCAAGCTGGAACCATGACTGATTTCCCGCCGCCGTTCCACGGTCCGCGCGACCCGGGCGACGCCTGGGTGGAAGGACCGGACGGCACCCGGATGTGGGGCCGGTTCGGTTCGGCCGGGCTGCTGGCGGTGGACCGCGAGCGCGGCATCCTGCTCCAGCACCGGGCCCAGTGGAGCCATTTCGGCGGCACCTGGGGAATCCCGGGCGGCGCGCGCCACCAGGACGAACTGGCGGTCGATGCCGCTCTGCGCGAGGCGAACGAGGAAGCCGACGTCCCGATCGACGCACTGGCGCCGTTGTTCACGTCTGTGCTGGACCTGGGCTTTTGGACCTACACCACCGCCGCGGCCAGGACCGTGCGGCCGTTCGAACCGGCCATTACCGACGCCGAGAGCCTTGCCCTGGCCTGGGTGCCGCTGCATGAGGTGGACGAACTGCCGCTGCACCCGCACTTCGGCGAGGCCTGGCCCCGGCTGCGCACCTTGCTGGAGCACCCTCCGCTGCTGGTCATCGACGCCGCGAACGTGGTGGGCTCCCGGCCGGACGGCTGGTGGAAGGACCGCGCCGGTGCCGCCCGCCGGCTGCTGGCCTCGCTGCGCACCGCGCTGGAGCCGGGGCTTCCGGCGGACCTGCTGGCGGTGCCGGCGGGCACCGTCTGGCCGCGCACCGTCGTCGTGCTGGAAGGCGCGGCGAAGGATGCCGCCGCGGAAGGTCCCCATAAGTACGACGGCGGGGCCCAGCCTTCTCCGGACAGCGCCACCTCGCGTCCGGCGGCCCCGAGCGACGACGGCGGGGCGGGCCACGCTGCGGCGTCGCACCGCCGCGGGGTGCGGCTGGAGGTGGTGCACGCGGCCGGATCGGGCGACGACGAGGTCGTGGCCCAGGTGGAGAAGGCGTTCGGCGCCGACCCCGAGGCCTCGGTGACCGTGGTGACCTCGGACCGAGGCCTGCGCGAGCGGGTCGAGGGCGCCGGTGCCCGGGCAATCGGCGCCGGAACACTGCTAGACCTGCTCGGCTGACGGCGGCGGCCACGGAGGAGCACTGCCCCGAACTCCCACGGCTACATCACCCCTGACCAAGCCATCGGTGTCCGCGTTTTGGCGGGGCCGTGAGCATCGCCGCAGGTCAGAGGCCTGTGGACAGCCAAGACCTGGACAGTTCCTGCTGAACGTGGACAGCTGGGCCGGCGGCTGACCGCCCGGCCCTTCCAGTGCGGCGCTACACCGGCGTCTCCCCCAGCCCGGAAGAGTTTTTCGGCCGGAGACCTCACACGTCCGGAACTGGACGTTCGCTCCCACGTTTCGGAGAGGCCTGGAACGTTTCCGCAGGTCAGGGGCCTGTGGATAGCGCCAAACATGGGACGTTACTGCTATAGGTGGGAAGCTACTCCGACGCCGAACCGAGAGGGCTCCGCGCGGCCGAGCCTCCGGGTTCCCGAAGCCGGTGCGAACTCTGGGCCCCGGCGCCCGCCCCACCTCGAAGCCGGCGCGAACTGGGGCCGCCCCCACCCCCGGCCGGAACCGCCTACGGAGCGGGCGTTCCCACCGGCTGCGCAAAGACGTGGCGGCGGATCCACGCGTGCATGGCGATGGCCGCGGCGGCGGAGGCGTTGATCGAGCGGGTGGAACCAAACTGAGCGATCGACAGCGTGGCGTCGGCGGCGGCGTGGACCTCCGGCGTCAACCCTGGCCCCTCCTGCCCGAACACCAGCACGGCGTTCTCGGGCAGGTCGTAGGTCTCCAGCGGCACGGAGTCGGGGAAGTTGTCGATCCCGATGATCCGCAGCCCCTCGCCCTGCGCCCAGGCCACGAAGTCCTCCACCGTGGGGTGGTGCCGGACGTGCTGGTAGCGGTCGGTGACCATCGCGCCCGCGCCTGTTCCACCGCCGTCGTCCGATGATGTGCACTTCCTTGGCCAGGAAGGCATTGGCGCAGCGCACCACGGAGCCGATGTTCAGGTCATGCTGCCAGTTCTCGATGGCCACGTGGAAATTGTGCCGGCGCGAGTCCAGATCCGCGACGATCGCGTCGTGCTTCCAATAGCGGTACTGGTCCGTCACGTTGCGGCGGTCGCCGTCGGCCAGCAGTTGCGGATCCCAGTGGTCGCCCTCCGGCAACGTACCTTCCCAAGGCCCGACGCCGATGCTCGCCTCCGCGGCGCCGGTCGCGGGAGCGTCGGGGTCAGTTGCGGGAGCGTCGGGGTCAGTTGCGGGAGCGTCGGGGTGTGTTGCGGCAGCGCCGGGGTCGGTTGCGAGAACGTCCGGGTCCGTGCCGGGAACGCCGGGGTCGGTTGCGGCAGCGTCGGGGCCCGCCGCGGGAACGTCCGATCCGCGTTTCCGGCCGTCGGTCGACGGCTGTCCGGCCTCGGCTTCGCTTGCGTTTATTTCCACCCCACAAGCCTAGGTGACAGACTGGGGTCGAAGGCGCCTCCCGCGAGCGCTGCGGGGTGCATCCGTACCCGCTCGGGCAGAAAGGGAACCATGCATCTGCAGAAGATCCGCACGCCGGCCGACATCGAATGCTGGCTCACCGACATGGACGGCGTGCTGGTGCACGAGAGCACCGCCATCCCGGGTGCAGCCGAATTGATCCAGCGCTGGGTGGACACTTCCAAGCGGTTCTTGGTGCTGACCAACAACTCCATTTTCACTCCCCGGGATATGGCCGCACGGCTGCATCAGGCCGGGCTGGAGGTGCCGGAGGAGAACATCTGGACGTCGGCGCTGGCCACTGCCCAGTTCCTGCGCAACCAGACTCCCGCCTCAGAGGGGCACGGCCGCGCGTACGTCATCGGCGAGGCCGGGCTGACCACTGCGCTGCACGAGGCCGGCTTCATCCTGACCGACCGGGACCCGCAGTACGTGGTGCTGGGCGAAACGAGAACCTACTCCTTCGAAGCGATCACCAAAGCCATCCGGCTGATCCTGGCCGGCTCACGCTTTATCGCCACCAATCCGGACGCCACTGGCCCGTCCACGGAGGGCGTGCTGCCTGCCACCGGAGCCATCGCGGCGCTGATCAGCAAAGCCACCAACCGCATGCCGTACATTGTGGGCAAGCCGAATCCGATGATGTTCCGCTCGGCCATGAACCAGATCGATGCCCACTCCGAGACCACGGCGATGATCGGCGATCGGATGGACACAGACATCGTCGCCGGCATGGAGGCCGGGCTGCACACGGTGTTGGTCTACACCGGCATCACCCAGCCCGACGACGTGGCGCGCTTCCCGTTTCGGCCCAACCAAACGGTCGACTCGGTGGCCGACCTGATCCCACTCGTTTAGCCGCGGCTGCCCGAGCCGACGCGACGGCCGCGCCTTGGAAGCGGGGCTAGAAGAACTGCGCCTTCGTGCCGCCCACGGGCAGCGGGAAGTAGTCGTTTTCCACCCGCTGGATGATCGGCACGTAGATCGCCGAATTCCACTGCGGGCTGGCGTGGGCCGGCCGGGCGCCGTCGGTCACCAGGTTGTTGGTCAGGAAGTTCGCCTCGTAGTTCACCAGCCAGCTGCGCCGGGCGGTGGTGTAGTTGATCGTCTGATCCCCCGGGTTCCCCATCCACGCCATCTTGGTCTCGCCGATGCTGTGGCTGAAGCGGTGCGCGTCGAAGTGGTAAATGTACGAGGACTGCGACTGGATCAGCGTGCTGGAGACGGCCAGCGGGGACAACTGCTCCATGGTCTGTTCCACGATCTGCCGCCAGCTGCGTTCGTTCTTGTGCACAATCCGCTCGCCCAGCTCGTATCCCCCGCGCAGATAACTCGGCACCCGGTAGCCGGCTTCGTACAGGAAGACGACGCCTTCGAACATGGTCTTGTCCAGCACATCGAAGCGGCTGTACGGGGACGAGTCCATCAGGATCAGTTCCACCGGGAAGCCCTTGGCCCGCAGCCGCGCGGTCATCTCCACCGCCACCATGCCGCCGAAGCTGTGCCCGTAGAAGTAGAGCTTCTGCAGCTTGTTGTCCTGGATGTGCTTTTGCAGCACCTCGGTCAGCTCAGCAAGATCCAGTCCGCGGTTCGAGTAGCCCGCCACCGCCAAGCGGCCGCGCTCCGCCAAGCCGTTGCGCAGCGAGTTCAGGATCCACAGCCCTTCCTCCCAGCTGGTCTTGTACCCCGGGAAGACTACCCAGCTGGAGCGCGGGAAGCGCCGGTCCGCGCGCTCGTCCGCCAGCGTGAGGATCTGCGGTTCGTTCCGCATGTCCTGGATGGCGCGGGTGGCCGCCAGATCCGCGGCGGTGCCCAGGCCGAATGCCGCGCCGATCAGGAACGAGCGCCGCGAGACCCGGTGCACGTCGCTGGCCAGGCGCAGCTGGCGGGCGGCCTTGTTCCTGCGTACATCCATGAGTTTGGTGGGCTGCCTGCCGCGGTTAGTCCAGGCCCAGCTCGTCCTTGCCGAAGGCGAACAGATACGGCACGCCTGCTTCAGCTTCGATGCGTTCCTTGGCGCCGGTGTCGCGGTCCACGATGACGGCCACCGCCTTGATCTGTCCGCCGGCGTTGCGCACGCCCTCCACCGCGGTCAGGGCGGAGCCGCCGGTAGTGGAGGTGTCTTCCAGTACGACGACGGAGCGATCCTTCACGTCGGGACCTTCAACTTGGCGGCCCATTCCGTAGGACTTCTGCGCCTTGCGCACCACGAAAGCGTCCACGGCACGTCCGGCGTCTGCCGCGGCGTGCATCAGCGCGGTGCCCACCGGGTCGGCACCCATCGTCAGTCCGCCGGCGGACTGGAACTCAATGCCCGCCTCATCCAGCATGGCCAGCATGACCCTGCCGACCAGGCGGGAGGCTTCGTGGTGCAGGGTGACCCGGCGCAAGTCGATGTAGTAATCGGCCTCGGCGCCGCTGGAAAGCGTGACTTTGCCGCGCACCACGGCCAGTTCCTTGATCAGTTCGAGCAGGCGGGCGCGGTCGGCCGCTGGATCGGCCGCAGAAGTCTGGGTCATGATCCCCAGTCTATGGGGTTGCTCCTGCCGCATTCCGAATCGGTGACGCGGCGATGCCCGGCGCAGAGTTTCGTTGCTGACGGACACTCTACGTACCCGTACCAGTGACCTTTGGCGCCCGCCCTGCCATAATCGGGGCCACTCAAGCTAGGGGAGGTTTGTAGACATGGCCACCTTTGTGTTGATCCACGGGGCCGGGGATGTTGGCTGGTATTGGCATTTGGTGGAGGCCCAACTGCGTGCCCGTGGGCATGACGTGGTGGCTCCCGATCTGCCCAGCGAAGACGAAACCAAGGGGCTGGACGAGACGGCAGACGCGGTGGTCCGGGAGATCGGCGATCGGCGGGACCTGGTGGTCGTCGGCCATTCGTTCGGAGGCTTCACCGCACCGCTGATCGCTGCCCGGCTCCCGGTCAAGCTGCTGGTCTACCTTGCGGCGATGGTCCCGGCCCCCGGCGAGCGGCCCGCGGACTGGTGGAGCAATACCGGATACGGCGAAGCTGCCAAGCAGCAGGCCGCCAAGGACGGCGGACTGACCGGCAACGATGACCCGTTCATCTGCTTCTACAACGGTGTCCCGCGCGAGCTGGCCGAGGAGGCATTGAGTTATGAACGCGGCCAATCGGAAGCCTCCCAGGACAAGGCCTGGCCGCTCGAGGCCCACCCGGACGTGCCGACGAAGTTCATCCTGTGCAAGGACGACCGCTTCTTCCCCGCCGATTTGTTCCGCCGGATCGTGCCCGAGCGGCTGGGCATTGTCCCGGACGAAATCCCCGGCTGCCACTGCGTGGCGCTCAGCCACCCCAAAGAGTTGGCAGACCAACTGGAGAGCTACCTGGGCGAGGAGCTGGGCTAGAGTCCGCGGACCAGCAGGTTCGGGTGCAGCTGCTCCCAGCCGTCGGCGAGGTCCTTGCTCGCGTCGTAGCCGTCCACTGCCAGCTTGGCCGTGAGGCCTCTGCCGCTGATCTCGAGCCGGCTGGGCTCCGTGGGCGAAAATTGGCGGGGTTCAGTCAAGGCACAGCCTGCCTGCCAGTCGGATTCATGCTTGTGATTCGCGTAGATGAGGCAGACACCGCCCGGGAGTGCGTTGGCCACATAGAACGCATGATCATCCTGCTCCGCGAGCAACCTCACGCTGCCCGGGGCCACGTCCGCCACCTCAATATGGGCGGGAAGTTCGACAGCTGCGGCGGACTTGTCCGTCAACGCGGAAAAGCCCGCCGTCGATCCGCCGCAGCCGGCCAACGCCAGCAGGACAACGGCACCGGCCGCCACCTTGACCAATGTGCGCATGACTCCCCTGCCGTCAATGGATGAGCGTTTGTCTCACGCTAGCCGCGGAACAGCAGCTCTGGCGGCTGCAGCAGGTTGCGAAACGATAACTTCAGACCATCGGAGCGAGCCAGAAGTTTACGCCGACGCCGCGGCCTCGACCGCCTCGGGCGAAAGCACATGCCCGATCGCCAGCGAGACGGCCCCCAGCACGCCCGCCCGCTGCCCGGCCACCGACGGGGCAATCCGCAGGTGCTCGGTGGCCAGCGGCAGCGAGCGCCGGTAGACCACTTCGCGGATGCCGGCCAGCAGGTGCTCTCCGGCCTGCGCCAAGCGGCCGCCGATCACGATCACGGACGGATTGACCAGGTTCACGCAGGTGGCCAGCACGTCGCCGATGTCCCGGCCGGCCTGGCGCACGGCCTGGATCGCCTGCAGGTCGCCCGAGCGCACCAAGTCGATCACGTCCTGGCTGCTGTGGGCCTTCTTCCCCTCGGCCGACAGCGCCGCGGCCAGCGCCGGCCCGCCGGCCAGCGCCTCCAAACAACCGGTGTTCCCGCAGCGGCAGGCCACGCCGTCTCCGCGCGGCACCCGCACATGCCCCAGGTCCCCGGCGGTGCCCTGCGCGCCGCGCTGCAGCTGGCCCGAGGAAATGATGCCGGCGCCGATCCCGGTGGCCACCTTGATCAGCATCAGGTCGGCGGTGTCCGGCCAGGCGGTCGACTGCTCGCCCAGCGCCATGATGTTGACGTCGTTGTCCACCAGCACCGGCACCTTGAAGTGTTGCTGCACCAGCGCGGGAACGTCCACCCGGTCCCAGCCCGGCATGATCGGCGGATTGATCGGCCGGCCCGTGTCATGCTCGACCGGCCCGGGCAACCCGATGCCAATCGCGCCCAGGTCCGCCGCGCTTCGGCCGGCTTCTTTCAGCAGCCGGGCCACCGCGTCGCAGAGCCAGCCCAGCACGCTGTCCGGACCGCTCGCGATGCTCAGTTCGGCGCGTTCTTCGGCCAGCACCGCACCGGAGAGGTCGGCTACGACCACCAGCGCGTGCGTGGCACCGAGGTCCGCTCCGACCACCAGCCGCGCGGCCGGATTGAGCGCAAATAACGACGGCGGCCTGCCGCCGGTCGACGTCGCGCCGCCGACAGGCGCGATCAGCCCCACCCGCATCAGCGCATCCACGCGGGCGCTCACCGTGGACCGAGCCAGGCCGGTCAGCTGTGCCAGTTCGGCGCGGGTGCGCGGCTGGCCATCGCGGAGCAGCTGGAATACCTCGCTGGCTCCAGCGGCCGGCTGCGCAGCCAGGCGCTGCGGGGCGACGTCGGACTTCAACACACTTTCAGTAGAGCATGCGCCACTTCTGTTTGTCTCTAGGCAGACTAAGAAAGACGTTTTAACAACTTATGTTGGACTATCGACAAAAGTATGTGATCCATGCCACAGTGGGGGGCGTGGAGGGCATTGTCAGCAGCGATGTGGCCGGAAACGGCCCGGAACAGGGTCAGCCTGTGCGGGATCAGCCTGTGCGGGATCAGCCTGTGCTTGAAGTGCGCGGGCTGACCAAAAGTTTCTTTGGGAACCCGGTGCTGCAGGATGCGGCGCTGACGCTGCACCCGGGCGAGGTGCACGGCGTCGTGGGGGAAAACGGCGCCGGGAAGTCCACCCTGATGAAGATCCTGGCCGGAGTTTACCAGCGGGACTCCGGAACCGTGCTGCTGGGCGGCCGGAGCGTGCAGTTCAGCCACCCGACCCAGGCACACGAAGCCGGGCTGTCCACGGTGTTCCAGGAATTCAACCTGCTGCCGGACCGCACCGTAGCCGAGAACATCTATCTGGGCCGCGAACCCCGCAAGGGCCTGCTGGTCAGCCGGGCGAAGATGAACGCCGCCACCGCCGACCTCCTTGAGTCCCTCGGCATCGGGTTCATCCGTCCCACCTCGCTGGCCCGGTCGCTGTCCGTGGCCGAGCAACAGATCGTGGAGATTGCCAAGGCGGTCAGCTACGACGCCCGGATCATCTCCATGGACGAGCCGACCGCCGCCTTGTCCGGCCCGGAAGTCTCCCTGCTGTACGGGATCGTGCAGCGGTTGGCCGAACGCGGCACCGGAATCCTCTACGTGTCGCACCGGCTGCGCGAAATCTTCGACCTCTGCCAGACCATCACCGTGCTCAAGGACGGGCGGATCGTGGACACCAAACCCGCCGCCGAACTCGACGACGCGTCGCTGGTGCGGATGATGGTGGGCCGGCCCATCTCCGCCTACTTCCCGGACAAGCTGCCGCCCGAGCCGGCAACGGAAAGCCCGGCAGCCGCAAGCCCGGCGGGCGCTCCCGGCGAGGCCACGGCGCCCACCCCGCTGCTGGAACTGGACGGCGCCGGCAACGACCAGCTGGACGGCATCGGGCTGAGGCTGATGCCCGGCGAGATCGTCGGAGTCGCCGGGCTCCAGGGATCCGGCCGCACGGAATTGCTGCACGCGGTCTTCGGCGCCGCACCGTTTACCCGCGGCACCCTGCAGCTGGACGGCCGGCCGGCCCGGCCCCACTCTCCGCGCCAGGCGGTGCGGCACGGCATCGCGCTGATCACCGAGGACCGCAAGGCGCAGGGCCTGAGCCTGAACCAGTCGCTGCTGGACAACGCGCTGGGCGTGGTCCGCGCAGTGTTCCCCGGCCGCACCGCCACCGTGCGCCGCGAAGTCGCCGGTTCGTTCAGCACCTTGGAGGTGGTCGCCCGGGACCTGGACCAGGAGGTGCAGTACCTCTCCGGCGGCAACCAGCAGAAGATCGTGCTGGCCAAGTGGCTGGCCGTCTCGCCGCGCGTGGTGCTGCTGGACGAACCAACCCGGGGCATCGACGTCGGCGCCAAGGTGGCGGTGTACCGGCTGATGCGCCAGCTTGCGGCCGAGGGGAAGGGCGTGCTGATGGTTTCCAGCGAGCTGCCGGAGGTGATCGGGATGTCCGACCGGATCCTGGTGATGCGCGACGGGCAGCTCGCCGGCGAACTCCCCGCCGGAGCCACCGAAGAAGAAATCCTCCGGCTGGCCACCGGGGCCAGGGTGCCCGGCACGGCGGCCGAGGGCGGGCATCTCATAGACCCACAGCCCGACGGCGGGTCCCGCGTTCCGGGGGACGGCAGCACGGCCGGAGGGACGGCATGACAACGACGCGCTCCGCACCCCGGACCAAACCATCGGCACAGGCCGGCAGTTTTTTCGCCAGGCTGAGCTCCACCCAGATCGTCTATCTGGTGGCCCTGCTGGTCCTGATCGCCGGCAGCATCCTGGTGGCCACCACCGGCCGAAGCTTCTTCAGTCCGGGCAATATCTCCGCCATCCTGACCGGCACCAGCGTGCTGGGCTTCATCGCCATCGGCCAAACCCTGGTGATCCTGGTCGGCAGCCTCGATCTTTCCGTCTCGTATGTGACCAGCCTGGCCAGCCTGATCGGTGCCGGTGTCATGGCCAACCAGAGCGGGAACGTGCCGGCCGCCGTGGCCCTGGCACTCGGGGTCTCGGCGGTGATCGGGCTGGCCAACGGCCTGATAGTCGCAGGCCTCAAGGTGCACGGCTTCATTGCCACGCTGGGCATGGGCCTGATCATCAGCGGCTACTTGGCCACGAACTTCAAGGGCAGTTTCGGCCAGACTCCGTTCTCCTTCCGGCTGATCGGCGCCACCGGGCTGGGTCCGGTGCCGATCTCCACGCTGATCATGCTTGCCTGCGCCGCGCTGGTGCTGCTGATGCTGCACCGCACGCGGATCGGCCATCACATCTATGCGGTGGGCGGCGACCGGGACGTGGCCCGCATGTCCGGCATCCGGGTCCCCGGCGCAGTGATCACGGCCCATGTGACCTGCTCAGTCCTGGCCGGCATGGCGGGCCTGTTGCTGGCCAGCCGACTGGGCGTCGGAAGTCCAACGGTCGGCTCGCAAGGCGGCTACGACCTGCTGTCGATCGCCGCCGTCGTGCTGGGCGGAACCCTGCTGGCCGGCGGCAAGGGTTCGGTCGTCGGCACGCTGGGCGGGGTGTTGATCTTCGCGATGCTGGACAACATCATGTCCGTGCTGCAGATCAACCCGTTCCTGAAGGACGTGGTCCGGGGCGTGGTGATCGTGGTCGCCGTCGCCGTCTACGCCCGCCGCACCATCGTCACCCGGCCCCCGCGCTTCCGGCACGGCGCACACCAGCAGGAGATGCAGCCATGAGCACGATCCTGGATCCGGCGGCGGGCCGCGCCGTCCTGCAGCAGAACCGGGCCAGCCGGGGCGAACGCTTCCTGCGCGGCCTGCGGACGCCCGGCGGCGGCGTCTTCGTGCTGCTGCTGGTCCTGCTGGTGGCCATCATCATCCTGAACCCGTCGTTCGGCGAGCCCGAGTCACTCATCCGCTTCATTGGCCGCACCGCCCCGATTGCGATCGCGGCGATCGGGCAGTACTTCGTGATCGTCTCCGGTGAATTCGACCTGTCCATGGGTTCCGTCGTCACCATGCAGGTGATCGTAGCGGGCAACTTGATCCGGGACGACGACTCCAAGGTGATCCCGGTGCTGCTGCTGATGTTCGTCCTCGGCGCGGTTATCGGCTTGATCAACGGCCTGATCACCACGTTGCTGAGGGTGCCCAGTTTCATCGTCACGCTGGGCATGATGCTGGCGCTGCTGGGCCTGGTGCTGTACTGGACCGGCGGCGCCGCCCAGGGAAATCCGGCGGACAGTTTCCGGCAGATCGGCCGCGGCGGCATCAAGGACGTCCCGGTGCTCGGGATCATCCCCTATCCGGTGCTGATCCTGACCGTGGCGGCAGTGCTGGCCTTCTGGTTGATGCGCCGGCCCTACGGCCGCACGCTGCTCGCCGTGGGCGATAACGACGTCGCCGCCGCACTGACCGGCGCCCGGATCTGGTGGGTGCGTACCCGCGCCTTCATGCTTTCCTCGCTTGCCGCCACCGTCGCCGGAATCCTGCTGGTCGGTTACGCCGGAGTCCACCCGTCCGTGGGGCGAGGCTACGAGTTCACGGCGATCACCGCCGTCGTACTGGGCGGCGTGGTGCTGGGCGGCGGGCGCGGCTGGGTGCTCTCCGCCGCCGCCGGTGCCTTCGCGCTGGAGTCGCTGTTCACGCTGCTGAACTTCATGGGCGTGGCGTCCACCTGGCGGCCCACCGTGCAGGGCGCCATCATCATCGTCGCCGTGGCTGCCGCCGCGCAGTCCTGGCAACGCAAGCGCCGCGGAGGCTCTGCGGCCGCGCAATCCGAACAACAACGAATCACTGCGGCACCAGAGCCCGCTGAGGGCACCGACAAGGGAGGGAACTGACATGACGAGGAAACGTCTGAGTACCGCGGTCGCGCTCACCGCGGCCGTCTCGTTACTGGCCATGACGGCCTGCACCACCGATCAGTCGATCACCGAAAACACCGGCAGCCCCGGCGCGGCAGCCCCGGCGGAGACCACCGAGGCAGCCCAGGAGTGGTTCAGCCAGGCGCTCTATGACGAGCAGTTCGAGCAGCGCACGGCCGATTTCCAGGGCGACGCGAAGCAGCCGTGGCTGCAGTACATCGCCGGCGACATGACCGACACCGCGGACTTCGCCTCCAAGGGGGCCAAGAAGGTCTGCTTCGCGAACGCGTCCATCTCCAACCCGTGGCGGCAGACCGGCTGGATCACCATGAACCAGCAGCTGAAGGTGCTGCAGGATGAGGGCGTGATCTCCGAGATGGAGACCCGCGACGCGCAGGACGACTCCGACACCCAGATTGCCGACATCGACTACTTCATCAGCGAAGGCAAGTGCGACGCCTTCGTGATCTCGCCGAACGCGACGGCGGCGCTGACGCCGGCGGTGGAGCGGGCCTGCAAGACCGGGAAGCCGGTGGTGGTGTTCGACCGCGGCGTGGAGACCGACTGCGCCACCACGTTCATCCACCCGATCGGCGGCTTCGCCTGGGGCATCGACACCGCCAACTTCCTCACCGAGCGGCTGAAGCAAGGCGACAAGGTGGTGGCCCTGCGCATCCTGCCCGGTGTGGACGTGCTGGAGCAGCGCTGGGCGGCAGCGGAGAAGATCTTTAAGGAGAAGGGGATCGAGGCCACCGACCATTTCACCGGCGCCGATCCGACCGAGATCAAGAAGATCATTTCCGACGCGCTGGCGACCGGCGACGTGCAGGGTGTCTGGATGGATGCCGGCGACGGCGCGGTGGCCGCGATCGAGGCGTTCGAGGACGCCGGCAAGGACCTGCCGGTAATGACTGGCGAGGACGAGCTGAGCTTCCTGCGCAAGTGGAAGGACACCGGCATCGAGGCGCTGGCCCCGGTCTACTCCAACTTCCAGTGGCGCACGCCGCTGCTGGCGGTGCAGAAGATCTTCGCCGGCGAGGAGGTTCCGGCCGAGTGGGTGCTGCCGCAGAAGCCGATCCCGGCCGGGGAGCTGGACGACTGGCTGAAGCGCAATGAGGGCATGCCGGATGGCCACTACGCGAAGTTCGGCGGCGAGGATCTGCCGGGCTACCCGGAGGTCTGGCAGAAGCGCCAGATTCCGTAAAGCAGGCGTGTCCGGCCGGATGTGGGGGTCCGGCCGGACACGTTGTTCCCGCCCGGCCTGTTCGGGTGGATAGGCGCACGGCGGCGCCGCAGTTCGGGCACGGCAGTTCGCGCACAGCAGCACGGCAGCACGGCAGCATGGCGGTTCGCGCACGGCAGTGGCGCAGTTGAGGGAGGTACAGGATGGACCGGCTGATCGGGGTCAATACCTGGGTGTGGCAGTCCCCGCTGACCGACGCCGTGCTGCCGCAGCTGCTGGCGAAGATCGCCGGGATGGGGTTCGACGCGGTGGAACTGCCGCTGGAGAACCCCGGCGACTTCACCGCCGGCACCGCCCGGGACGCCCTCGCGGCCACCGGCCTGAAGCCTTACCTGGTGGGCGCCATGGCACCCGGCCGCGATTTGGTCCTGGCCGACGCCGGGGCGGTGAAGGCCACCCAGGATTATCTGGCCGCCTGCATCGACCTGGCGCACGAGCTCGGCGCGCCGGCCGTGTGCGGCCCGTTTTACTCGAGCACGGGACGGGTCTGGCGGATGGACGCCGACGAACCGGGCCGAGGCGTACCGCCAGCTGCGCGCGAATCTGGCGCCGCTGGCCGCCCGAGCCGAAGCGGCCGGCGTCGTGCTGGGGATCGAACCGCTCAACCGGTACGAGACCTCGCTGATCAACACCGTGGAGCAGGCGCTCGAGGCGCTGGACCCGCTGCTCGGGCACGGCGTGGGGCTGGCACTGGACAGCTATCACCTGAACATCGAAGAACGTTCGAGTGCCGCGGCCGTCCGCGCCGCCGGCGAACATCTGGTCCACCTGCAGGTCTGCGGCAACGACCGCGGAGCCCCGGGCGGCGACCAGACCGACTGGCCGGCGCTGGTCGCGGCGCTGGACGACGTGGGCTATGCCGGCCCGCTGAACATCGAGAGCTTCACCGCGGACAACGCGGCCATCGCCACGGCCGCCTCGATCTGGCGGCCGCTGGCACCGAGCCAAGACCGGCTGGCCGAGGACGGACTGGCGTTCCTGCGCGGCCTCTAACCGCGGCGGCGCGGACCCGGGGGTCGCCGCAGGCCCGCGCCGCGGAGACCGGCCGCAGGAGAGACCGGGCCGCAGTACAGACGACGAGCACGAAGGAGAAGACGATGACCGCCAATCCGGACGGGCCGCCGCTGGGCGTGGCAGTGCTGGGGCACGCCTTCATGGGCAAGGCGCACTCGAATGCCTGGCGCAACGTCTCCGCCTTCTATCCCGGCGGCCCGGCGGTGGCCCAGCGGGTGCTAGCCGGCCGGGACCCGCACGGCGTGGCCGCGGACGCCGCCCGGTACGGCTGGGCCGACGGCTCCACCGATTGGCGTGCCGTGCTGGCCCGCGACGATGTGCAGATCGTGGACATCTGCACGCCGGGACATCTGCATGCCGAGCTGGCCGTGGCAGCGCTGGAGGCCGGCAAGCACGTGATCGTGGAGAAGCCGCTGGCCAACTCCGTGGCCGAGGCCGAACTGATGGCGGCCGCCGCCCGCACCGCCCGGGCCGCCGGTGTGCAGGCGATGGTCGGCTTCAACTACCGCCGGGTCCCGGCGCTGGCCCTGGCCCGGCAGCTGATCGCCGAGGGCAGGATCGGCACCGTGCGGCAGGTGCGGATCGCCTATCTGCAGGACTGGCTGGCGGACGATGCCGCGCCGATGACCTGGCGGCTGCGCCGGGAGACCGCCGGATCCGGGGCGCTCGGCGACCTGGCCTCGCACGCGGTGGACCAGCTCCACTTCCTGCTCGGCGCGCGGGTCACCTCCGTGTCCGCCACGCTCAACACCTTCGTGGACACCCGGCAGGGTCCGGACGGGCCGGAACCGGTGACGGTGGACGACGCCGCGTGGGCCACGCTGCGGCTGGATTCCGGAGCGGTGGCCAGCCTGGAGGTCACCCGGATGGCCACCGGCCGCAAGAACGCGCTGCGGATCGAGGTGTACGGATCCGGCGGGCACCTCAGCTTCGACCTGGAGCGGCTCAATGAGCTCCTCTATTACGACGCCGGTGCCCCGCCTGGGCTGGCGGGTGCGGCGAGGATCCTGGTCACCGAGCAGTCACACCCCTACCTGCAGGCCTGGTGGCCGCCCGGGCATGTGCTCGGCTGGGACCACACCTTCACCAGCCAGGCCGCGGATTTCCTGGCCGCGGTGGCCGCCGGATCGGCGCCCAGTCCCGGGTTCGAGGACGGTCTGGCGGTGCAAAAGGTGCTGGACGCGATGGTGCGCAGCGCCGCCCAGGAGGGCACCGCCGTCGTCCTCGCCGACCCCGGCACCCGCCACCACCTTTCAGCGACAGGAGCAACCGATGCCTCGTAACTTCACCCTGTTCACCGGCCAGTGGGCGGACCTGCCCTTCGAGAAGGTGGCGGAACTGGCCGCCGGTTGGGGCTACGACGGCCTGGAAATCGCGGTGTCCGGCGACCATCTGGACGCCTGGCGCTGGGACGACGACGACTACATCGCCGACCGGCTGGACATCCTGGCGCGCCACGGGCTGAAGGTCTGGGCCATCTCCAACCACCTGAAGGGCCAGGCGGTCTGCGACGACCCGATCGACTTCCGGCACCAGGCGATCGTCGGCGAGCGCGTCTGGGGCGACGGCGATCCGGAAGGCGTCCGGACGCGGGCGGCCGAGGAGATGATGCACACCGCGCGGCTGGCGCAGCGGCTCGGCGTGAAGACCGTGGTGGGGTTCACCGGCTCCTCGATCTGGCAGTACGTGGCGATGTTCCCGCCGGTGCCGGCCCACGTGATCGACGCCGGCTACCGGGACTTCGCCGACCGGTGGAACCCCATTCTGGACGTGTTCGACGAATGCGGCGTGCGGTTCGCGCACGAGATCCACCCGTCCGAGATCGCCTACGACTACTGGTCCACCGTGCGGGCGCTGGAGGCCGTGGGGCACCGCGAGGCGTTCGGGATCAACTGGGATCCGAGCCACATGATGTGGCAGGACATCGATCCGGTCTCGTTGATCTGGGATTTCAAGGACCGGATTTACCATGTGGACTGCAAGGACACGAAGCTGCGGATCACCGGGCGCAACACCCGGCTGGGCTCGCACCTGCCGTGGGGCGACCCGCGGCGCGGCTGGGACTTCGTCTCCACCGGGCGCGGAGACGTGCCGTGGGAGGCCAGCTTCCGGGCGCTGGCGGCGATCGGCTACGACGGGCCGATCTCGGTGGAGTGGGAGGACGCCGGGATGGA